>NZ_CP108084.1:4800000-6864289 GCF_036184225.1 Micromonospora globbae | reverse complement strand
GATCAAGGCCCCGCGCTGCGGGACCCCTCTCGGGGCAACCGTTCCAACCTACCCGTCCCGGTCAGGAACGCCAACCCCCGCGTGGGGTGATCGAACTGACTGGTTCGGGATCCCACGCCGACGCACGCCGAAAGTCGGCGGTCGTTGCTGTCGTGGGAGAACCGCAGACCGGCCGGCACCGCTTTCGCGGCCACCCGCCCGGCTCCTGCCGGCTCCAGAACTTTACCCGGTCGGCTTCGCGGCCGCAACCCCGAATCTCTCGGAACTGCCCCGCACCGCCCGGTCCAGCCTCGGTCGGCGTCTCCGCCCCGAGCCTGGTGCCCGTTGTCGGCCGGTTTGCCCGGCCTCCCGCGTGCAGAGAGAAAGTTACGCGGACGGCCCGGAGAAGGCAAATCAACGTCCGTCACTGCTCGGTACGCGACCCGTCTGCCAGACCGCCGGCGGCACGCCGCGCACTGTCGGCGGCGGTTGTCCGGCGGTCCCTGCCCGCCCGAACGACCGCCCGCGGTCCCCGGCGGCACGTCCGACCCGCGGCCCTGGTGCGACCGGTCGCGAAGGTCCAACGCCACAGCCCGCGAGGCTGTTCCCGCCCGCCGGGCTGGTCGTTCGCGAGCGCGGCCCTGCGCACCGGGCGCTCCCGCGTGCCACAGTGTCTGGCATGGATGACGTCCACCGGCTGCCGGCCGCCCCACTCGCCGAGGAGGCGCTGCTCGGGCTCCTTCTGCCGTTCTGGCAGCTGGTGATCGGCGCCTTCGTCCTCGTCGTACTGCTGCTCTCCGTCCGTCGCCTGGCCCGGCGGGGCCGGTCCCGCATGACGACGGCCCTCCTCGTCACGGCCGCCGCCATCGTCGGATTCGCGGTCGTGGGGGTGCTCCTGCAGGGCTGACGGCGGACGCCGCGTCAGAGCCGCCGGTTGGCGAGGCTGGGCAGCTCGGCCCGGATCGTGGCGAGCCGGTCGAGATCCAGCTCGGCGAAGGTGACGCCGGGCTCGTCCGGCGCCTGCGCGAGGACGGTGCCCCACGGGTCGACGACCATGCTCCGCCCGAAGCACGTCCGCCCCGGCTCGTGGTCACCGATCTGGCCGGCGGCCAGCACGTAGCACTGGTTCTCGATGGCACGGGCACGCAACAGCACTTCCCAGTGGTCCCGCCCGGTGTGCAGCATGAAGGCGGCGGGCACCACCAGCACCCGGGCGCCGCCGTCGGTGGCCAGCCGGCGGTACAGCTCCGGGAAGCGCAGGTCGTAGCAGATCGACAGCCCGACCCGGACATCCTCCACCGTCACCACCACCGGCTGGTCGCCCGGGGCCACCGTCGCCGACTCGCGGTAGGAGACCCGGCCGGGAATCTCCACGTCGTACAGGTGGATCTTCCGGTAGCTGGCGGCGAGCGCCCCGGTGCGGTCGAAGACCAGCGACGTGTTCCACGTGTGCTCCGGGTCCGGCCCGGCCTCGTGGAACGATCCGGCGACCAGCCACATGCCCAGCCGGCGCGCGACGCCGGCGAAGAACGTGCCGACCTCGCCGTCGACCGGCTCCGGCTCGGGCATGCCCGCCGCCGGACCCAGGTAGTCGACGTACTCGGGAAGGACGGCGAGGTCCGCGCCGCCGACGGCGGCGCGTTCCAGCAACGACTCCGCGGCGGCGAGGTTGGCCTTGCGGTCCTCCCGCGCGTTCAGCTGGCAGACGGCGACACGCATGAGCCTCAGCGTACGGGGACGCAGCCGACCGGGACAGGGACGGACGTGCCGCCCTCACTCGCCTCGCGGCGGCGTACCCGTGCCTGCGGCGCCCCGGTCAGGCGGACTTCTCCTCGCGCTCCCGGCGGGCGCGCCGGCCGGTGAACTCGCGAGGCACGATCGTCGGGTTGACGTTCTCGAGGACGACCTCGCGGGTGATCAGGACCCGGGCGGCGTCGGGGTTGCTCGGCACCTCGTACATCACGGAGAGCAGGACCTCTTCCATGATCGCCCGCAGTCCGCGGGCGCCGGTGCCGCGGAGCATGGCCTGGTCGGCGATGGCCTCGAGCGCGGCCGGCTCGAACTCCAGCTCGACCCCGTCCAGCTCGAACAGGCGCTGGTACTGCCGGACCAGCGCGTTGCGGGGCTCGGTGAGGATCCGCACCAGGGCGTTGCGGTCCAGGCTCCGCACGCTCGTGATCACCGGAAGCCGGCCGATGAACTCGGGGATCAGCCCGAACTTGAGCATGTCCTCCGGCATCACCTGGCTGAAGATGTCGTCGGTCGAGCGGTCCGAGACGGCCCGGAGCCGCGCGCCGAAGCCGGTGCCACCGTGCCCGGTGCGCGCCTCGATGATCTGCTCCAGACCCGCGAAGGCCCCACCACAGATGAAAAGCACGTTGGTGGTGTCTATCTGGATGAACTCCTGGTGCGGGTGTTTGCGGCCGCCCTGGGGCGGCACGTTCGCCACGGTGCCCTCGAGCATCTTGAGCAGCGCCTGCTGGACACCCTCGCCGGAGACGTCCCGGGTGATCGACGGGTTCTCCGACTTGCGGGCGATCTTGTCGACCTCGTCGATGTAGATGATGCCGGTCTCGGCGCGCTTGATGTCGTAGTCGGCGGCCTGGATGAGCTTGAGGAGGATGTTCTCCACGTCCTCGCCGACGTAGCCCGCCTCGGTGAGCGCGGTGGCGTCGGCGATCGCGAACGGCACGTTCAGCATCCGCGCGAGGGTCTGGGCCAGGTGCGTCTTACCGCAGCCGGTCGGCCCGAGCAGCAGGATGTTGGACTTGGCCACCTCGACGGCGTCGGAGCCGGGCCCGCCGGCCGCCTCGGCCTGGATCCGCTTGTAGTGGTTGTAGACCGCTACGGAGAGTGCCTTCTTGGCCTGGTCCTGCCCGACGACGTAGTTGTCGAGGAACTGGCAGATCTCCATCGGCTTGGGAAGCTCTTCCCACTTCACCTCGCCGGACTCGGCCAGCTCCTCCTCGATGATCTCGTTACAGAGATCGATGCACTCGTCGCAGATGTAGACCCCGGGGCCCGCGATCAACTTCTTGACCTGCTTCTGCGACTTGCCACAGAAGGAGCACTTCAGTAGGTCGCCGCCGTCACCGATCCGTGCCACCTACGTTCTCCCTGCACTCAACCGGCCGGGGACCCGGCCATGACCCGCGGCGGCTGCGCCCCGCCGTCTTGTTCACCCCGCCGGTCCGACCAGCGAAGCGGTACAGACCCGACGTTACCCGCTGGCGGAGTTTTCTCCGACCCCCAAAACGGGTGTGTCAGAGGTCGGCCGGGATCGCCGTCCCGACCGACCTCCGACCCGGCACTGGTCAGCTGGCGGCGTTGGCGGCCAGCAGGCCCTTCTTGCGGCTGGTCAGGATCGTGTCGACCAGCCCGTACTCACGGGCCTCCTCGGCCGTCATGATCTTGTCACGATCGATGTCCTTGCGGACCTTCTCGATCGACTGGTTGGCGTGCCGCGAGATCATCTCCTCCAGCTGCGTACGCATCCGGAGGATCTCCCGGGCCTGGATCTCGATGTCCGAGCCCTGCCCGTAGCCGCCCTCGGTGGCCGGCTGGTGGATGATGATCCGCGAGTTCGGCAGGGCCATCCGCTTGCCCGGAGTGCCCGCCGCGAGCAGCACGGCGGCGGCGCTGGCGGCCTGCCCGAGGCAGACGGTCTGGATGTCCGGCCGGACGTACTGCATGGTGTCGTAGATCGCCGTCATGGCCGTGAACGAGCCACCCGGCGAGTTGATGTACATGATGATGTCGCGATCCGGGTCGGTGCCCTCCAGCGTCAGCAGCTGGGCCATCACGTCGTTGGCCGACGCGTCGTCCACCTGCACGCCGAGGAAGATGATCCGGTCCTCGAAGAGCTTGTTGTACGGGTTGGACTCCTTCACCCCGTACGACGTGCGCTCGACGAACGACGGCAGCACGTAACGGTTGTGCACGGCCGCGAACTGGGGCGGCAAGCTCAGGTCGGTCATCGTCAGCTCCTCAGCTCAGAGTCCCGGCACCTTCCGGAACCTGGGCGGCTCCGGTGATGACCTTGTCGATGAAGCCGTAGTCGACGGCCTCCTGGGCCGTGAACCAACGGTCGCGGTCCGAGTCCGCCTCGATCTGCGCGGGGGTCTGACCGGTGTGGAAGGCGACCCGCTCCTGGAACATCCGCTTCGTGTAGAGCATCTGCTCCGCCTGGATGGCGATGTCGGCGGCCGTGCCGCCCACGCCACCCGACGGCTGGTGCATCATGATCCGCGCGTGCGGCAGGGCGTAACGCTTGCCCTTGGTGCCCGCACAGAGCAGCAGCTGCCCCATGGAGGCGGCCATGCCCATCGCCACGGTCGAGACGTCGTTGTCGATGAACTGCATCGTGTCGTAGATCGCCATGCCGGAGTAGACCGAGCCACCCGGCGAGTTGATCCAGAGGTTGATGTCGCGGTCCGGGTCCTCCGCGGCGAGCAGCAGCAGCTGCGCGCAGATGCGGTTGGCGACCTGGTCGGTCACCTCGCTGCCCAGGAAGATGATCCGCTCCTTGAGCAACCGGTTGTAGACCGAGTCGTCGAGGTTGCCAATGTTGTCGCCACCTCGGGCGTCGATCGCCCGGAGCGGCTTCGGTGGGATGTGCATGTCGGTCATGGCAGCCCTTCGCTCTCCGTACCGTCCTACCCGACCCTAACCGCTCGGCCGGGCGGCAGAGTCCCGGTCGTGGCACTGTTCGCTCACAGCGCAGCCACCCTCGGGACGTACCCGGAAAAGGGTTTCGGCCGCCGTCTGCCACGCGTGGCGGACGGCGGCCTCACCCGACGATCAGTGCTCGTGGTCGTGCTGGTGCTCGGCCTCGTTGGCGGCCCGCAGGGCGTCGAGGGTGACCTCGTTGCCGGCGGTGTCCTTGATCGTGATCCGCTCCATGACGGAGGCGAGCGCCTTGCCCCGCCGGACGTCGCCGTAGACGGCGGGCGCCGCGCCGGAGCGCACCAGCTGGTCGTAGTACTGCTGCGGGGCCATCCCGGCGCGCTGGGCCCGGTGCACGATCTCGTGGCCGAACTCGTCGTCGGAGACCTGGACGTCCTCGGCGTCGGCCAGGGTGTCCAGCAGCAGCTGGATCTTCACGCCCTCGGTCGCCGCCTCGGTGAGCTCGGCGTCGATCTGCTCCTCCGTCTTCTCCTCGGAGGCCAGGTAGTCCTCCAGGGTGGCGCCGATCCGCTCCAGCTGGTCGATCATGGCCTGCTTGCGGCTCGCGACCTCCTCGCGGACGACCCCCTCCGGGGCCGGCACCTCGGCCGCCGCCACCAGCTGCTCGAGCGCCTTGTCACGGGCGGCGTAGATCTGCTCGACCTGCTTGCCCCGGCTCACCCGCTCCCGCAGGTCGGCGCGGAGCTCGTCCATGGTGTCGAACTCGCTCGCCATCTGGGCGAACTCGTCGTCCAGCTCCGGCAGCTCCTTCTCCTTCACCGTCCGCACCGTCACCGAGACCTCGGCGTCACGGCCGGCGAACTCGCCGCCCACGAGCTGGGTGCTGAACGTGGTGCTGTCGCCGGCCGCGAGGCCGACCACGGCCTCGTCCAGGCCCGGCAGGAGCTGCTTGCTGCCGACCTCGTGCGAGATGTTGGTCGCCGACCCGCCCGGCACGTCCTCCCCGTCGACGGTCGCGTGCAGGTCGATCTGCACGTAGTCGCCCTCCTGGGCGGCCCGCTCGACGGTCTTGAGGGTCGCGAACCGCTCGCGCAGGTTCTTCACCTGCTCGTCGATCTCGCTCTCGTCGATCTTGAGCTCGTCGACGGTCACCTCGACGGTGGCGAGGTCGGGGAGGGTGATCTCCGGCCGTACGTCGACCTCGGCGGTGAAGTTCAGCGAGTCGCCGTCGGCGAACTCGGTGATCTCGACCTCGGGGCGGCCGAGGGTCTTCAGGTCGTGCTCGCGCACCGCGGCGAGGATGTTCTGCGGGATAGCCTCCTGCACCGCCTCGTTGAGGACGGTGCCCCGGCCGACCCGCTGGTCGATCACCGCGGGCGGCACCTTGCCCCGGCGGAAGCCGGGAACCTGGACCTGCTGGCCGATCTCCCGGTACGCCTTCTTGAGGCTCGGCTCGAGCTCGACGAACGGCACCTCGATGGCGAGCCGCACGCGCGTCGGGCTCAGAGTCTCGACGGTGCTCTTCACAGGCGTACTCCTTGACGGATCTCAGTTGAGTCTGGGCGTGGATTCAGCCCATCGAGTGTAGGCGAGCCGGCCCGGCCCTCCGGCAGCGCCCAGGGACCGCCCGGAATCGAGCGGTGCCCGGGAGGCGACCCGGCCGCGGACGACAGTCGGGGTGGCGGGATTTGAACCCACGGCCCCTCGCTCCCAAAGCGAGTGCGCTACCAAGCTGCGCCACACCCCGTGGCGTCGAAGAGTGTATGCCGTCGCGCCCCGGCCCGGGCCTCGGGGCACGGCCAACCCGACACTTCATCCCCTACCACCCGGCCGGCGGGCGCCGCGCGGGCGCCCGAGAGGCGCCGCGCGGGCGTTCCGAGGGCGTTCCGAGGGCGCTCCGAGGGGACAACTTCGTGGATAGTGCTGTCTCCGGGCGTCGGGGAGGCCACAACTTCCCGGAAACAGTGCGGATCTTGGCCGGCGGCGGCGGAGCCGGGGCCGCGGGTGGGGCTGCGCGGGCGACGGGGAGATTGGGTAGGCTGTCGGGCGCGCCCCGCGTGTGTCGGGGCGTACGCGGGCGTAGCTCAATGGCAGAGCTTCAGTCTTCCAAACTGACGGTGCGGGTTCGATTCCCGTCGCCCGCTCCAACGGCCTCCGACCCAGGTCAGAGGTTGCGTCCCCCGAACCTGGGCCGGTCGGCCACTCCCCCGCTCCGATCTTGCGGGCCATCCACGGGCCATTAGCTGCTCTGGCCGCCCTTGCGCCGCGCCTGCCGGACGATCCGCCGGTCCATTGCCGAGGCGATTTCGCGGTCCCGCTCGCTGGTCGCGTGCTGGTAGATCAACGCCGCGCGCATGCTCGCGTGCCCCATGCGGTGCATCAGCTCCCGCGTGCTGGCCCCGGACGCTGCGGCGAGGGTGTTGCCGGTGTGGCGCAGGTCGTGGAAGTGGAAGCCGGGCAGTCCGAGCGCTGCGACTGTTCGCGTCCACTTGACCGCACGGCCGAAGTTGCCGGATCGCAGTAGTGCGCCCTTGTCGCCAGTGAAGACCAGGGCGTCAGCGTCAGCGGCGGTGAACTCGGCCAGATGCTCCCGCAGGGCCTCCACGGCGGCGGCCGGCAGGGCGACGACCCGGACCCCGGCCGCCGATTTGGGCGGCCCGAATTCAAGGCGGCCCGCAAGCGGGCCGCGCCGGCCCGGCCCCGGCCTGCTGGCGACCTTCGGCCGGCATCGGCCGGGCCGGCCGGCCACGCTTGGAGAGCGTCAGACCTTGAAGACCTCGGGGCTCCGCCCCGAACCCCGGCCCTCCTCGGAGATGCCGCCGCGGCTCACCTCGTCGGGCACCACAAGGGCTACCAGCCTCCCCGGACGGGGCCAAGGTCGTTCGTCCGGTTGGGCGCTCCACCTTGTCCCCGCCCGGGGAGGCTGGACGGTCTACGACTGCCCGACGAGGAGATCCGCTACCCCCCACACGGGATGTTTAGCACCTGCTAGGGTCAGCCGCACGCAGAGGATCAGCCGGAGGCCAGGAGGAATGACCGCCTTCCCCGAGACCCGCCTGCTAGCGGCTGATCTCTTGCTGAGGCCCTTCTCCGCAAGCGACATCGAGGAGAACCAGATCGCTTGCGCGGACCCGCTCATCCAGCAGTGGCTCCCCCTGCCCCAGCCCTACACCCGCCAGGATTCCGCTGACTGGTGCACCAAGATCTCCCATTCCCTCCGGGAGACCGGAGACGGGATCCACTTCGCGATCGTCGACGCGGACACAGACCGCCTCCTCGGCACCGTCGGGTTGAAGAAGACCGACTGGCACGGCCTGGTCAGCGAGGTCGGTTACTCGGTTGCTCCCTGGGCTCGCGGCCGAGGCATCGCGGCCGAAGCCACGCGGAGCGTCGGTCACTGGCTACTGGTTGACCACGGCTTCCAGCGCATGGAACTCAAGGCCGCCACCGGTAACCTGGCCTCACAGAGGACCGCTCTCAAGGCTGGCCTGCAACGCGAAGGCATCATGCGCAATGCCGGCTTCACCCACGCCGGCCGCGTCGACCTGGTCCTCTTCTCGCTCACTCCGGATGACCTCAAGTTGCAGGCTGATCACGACGGCCAACCCATGGAGATTAGGTAGCGCGGGCCATCCACGGGCCAGTAACCGTGGCACGCAGCGGTCATGAGCGGGCACGAGCGGCATTCGGCTCTGCCGCCGGCCGCAGGCGTTTCGGGCATCACGACCGGTTGAGCACGCTCTTCCAAACTGACGGTGCGGGTTCGATTCCCGTCGCCCGCTCCACCCACGAAGCACCACCAGGGCTGCCAGCAGCCCGAGGAGGAGATCCTCCCCCACGGGTCTCCGCCGTCCACCGCCCGTCGAGCGGAACCACGACGACAGCGGCAGACGGCACGATGATCCGATGCTCGCCGAGGCGACCGGACGCTGTTCAGAGCGTGATCCAGTAGCGCCGCACGGTGCCGAGTTCGGTGTCCCGGATGTCCTCCAGCACGCCGCCGTTGCGCATGATCGTCCGTGCTGAGGCGGCGTTGTCGACCTCGCACGTGACGAGCACCCGGTCCAGGCCGAGCCGCCGCGCCTCGTCGAGCATCCGGCCGAGCGCCCAGCTCGCGATCCCGCGCCGGCGGGCGGACGGCCGGACGCCGTAGCCGATGTGGCCGCCGACGCGCAGCAGGAAGTCGTCGAGTTCGTGCCGCAGCGCGATCCCGCCGAGCACCTCGTCCCCCTCGACGATCCACCGGTACGTGCACCGCACGCGACCGTCGAGGGGCTTCGCCGGGTCCGACTGGTCCGTCAGCCGGGCCACCCACGCCGCGAACCCGGCGGGCGAGGTCACCTCGTCGGAGGGCCGCAGCCCGAAACCGTCCTCGTGCAGGCCCGGGCCCCACTCCCGGTGCGCCGCGAGCCAGGCGGCGTGCAGGCGTACGGTCGGCGCGATCAGCTCCGGCATGCCGCGACGATAGCGGCGGCCCCCACGTCGCGCGGTGGCGGTCAGGCGCGGCGCAGCCGCCCGGTTTCGGGTACGTCGAGGTGGAAGCGCTTCCCGTAGTCACCCTCGTAGCCGAAGTCGACGTTCTGCACCACGAGGCGCTCGGGGCTCGCCTCCACGAGCTGCACCGCGATGGGCTCGTCGCGCTCCGGCAGCTGGAGCATCCACCGGTCGGCGAGGTAGCTCAGGCCGACCGCGTCCAGCGTGCGTTCCACGTCCTCCCGGTCGCCGGCCTCGCCGAGCGGGTGGCCGAAGACCGTCACCGGCGCGAAGACGCCCTCCTCCACCGGCACGAGGTAGCCGAGCAGTTCACCGTCGTCCTGCCGTCGGTGGGGAATCCAGTGCTCAGGGACCATGGACGGCATGGTAGGCAGCGCCGGCGCCGGCGGCACCGCAATATGGGCCGCCCGGCCGGGCGATATTCGGCTGACCATGCGCGACCGGCGGGTGAGAATCCCGCCCATGTCCCAGGCCACGTTGCACACCGCCCGGATCCGACTGGTGCCGCTCGCCGACGAGCACCTCGACCACGAGGTCGAACTCGACGCCGACCCCGAGGTGATGCGGTACCTCGGCCCGGCGCGTACCCGGGCGGAGGTCGAGGAGTTCCACCGCCGCCGGCTCGCGGTCGCGGACCAGGTGCCCGGCCTGGGTTTCTGGGCCGGTTTCGTGGACTCCGACTTCGTGGGCTGGTGGATCCTCGAACCGCCGCAGCGCCCCGACCAGGGGCCCGTCCAGGGGCAGGCCGAGCTCGGCTACCGGCTCCTGCGCCGGTACTGGCGTCGCGGGCTGGCGAGCGAGGGGGCGCGCGAGCTGATCCGGCACGGCTTCGAGGATCTCGGCCTGACCCGGATCTTCGCCGAGACGATGACGGTGAACACGCCGTCACGGGCCACGATGGCCTCGGTCGGGCTGCGGTACGTCCGCACGTTCCACCAGGACTTCGACGACCCGCTGCCGGGCACCGAGCAGGGCGAGGTCGAGTACGCGATCACCCGCGAGGAGTGGCTCGCCGGCCGGTCCGCGCAGGCCACGTCGCGCGGCTGACCCGGGCCGCGCCGCCGGCGCCCGGCTCAGGCGTGGTCGTTGGGCGCGGGCGGGACGCCGACGCTCATCCGGTAGATCCAGACCGGGTACTCGACGCGCTGCTCTCCGCGGGCGAGCCCGGGGGTCCGGTGCAGCTGGGCCGCCGGCATCCAGAGGTCGCCGTCGGCGTCCACCCACATCGCGTCCACCCAGGCCAGGCGGGGGTCGGCCACCAGCGTCGCCACCTCGCGCTCCGGTGAGACGGTGAGGATCCGCCGCCGCTCGGCGTCGGCGAGGTAGATGGTGCCCGCCGCGTCGATGGCCGTTCCGCCGGTCGTCGGGGTGTCGAGCCAGGGTTCGACGTGCGCGGCCACCGTCGCGGGGGTGACCGACGGGTCGTCGAGCCACCGCGTCTCGATGCGGGACAGGCCGCCGGAGGCCGGCTGGTAGTACAGGTACCGCCCGTCGGGCGACACCTCGAGCTGGTCGACGTGCAGCACGACCTCGGCGCCGTCGGGGCCGCGCAGCACCTCCCCGTCGGCGACCAGCGGCCGCCCCCGCGTGCTGGGATGCCCGTCGAGCACCCGGCGGGCCCGCCCGGAGGCCAGGTCGAGGACGATGAGGCCGCCCACGCCCGCGTCGGTGAGGTACGCCGTGCCGCCGTTGAACCGTACGTCGTCGACGTAGCTGTGCTCCCTGACGGCCACCTTGAGGTCGTAGATCCGGGTCACCTCGCGGGAGCCGGGGTCCGTGACGATCAGCCGGGCCCCACCGGGCACCTGCGGCCGGCCGAGCCCGGGCGCGCCGGAGTCGACGATCCACAACCGGCCGTCCGGGCCGGCGCGCAGGCCGTTGACGTGCACGTACGCGCCGTCGGGGCGGGGCTCGTCGTGGACGGCGTTCCACGACTCGTCCGGCCACGGCACCCGCCGACCGTCCGGCAGCGCCTCGGCGACCTGCACCCCGGGCTCGTCCGCTCCGGGGAAGCTCACGAAGATGCGCCCGTCGACGGTGGTGACCCCCGTGCAGACGCGGTCGTTGGCGACGACCGGCGTCACGCGCCCGTCCTCCCGGGTCGGCAGTGCCACGGCGTCCTCCCGGCCTGTGACGTGATCGGCGGCGTTGCCGGCCCGAGCGGCCGGCGGCGAACCGGGCCGGTTCCCGGCCTCCCGGCGCCGCCGGATTCCCGGGCCCCACCAGGCCCGCCGGCTTCCCGGCCTCCCCGGCCCCGCCGGGTTCCCGGGGCCCCGCCGGGCCAAACACCGGCGCACCACGGGAAGCCTTCTTGACAGAAATCGATCCGTGGACTGGTGTGGAGGGCCGGAGACATCGACGTCCGTCAGGAGGGCACATGATCGTCCGACGACGGTGGACGGCCGCCGCCACCACAGCGATCCTGATCAGCGCGGTCCTGTCCCATTCCGGTTCCGGCGCCGCCGCGCCGGCCCCCGCGCCCCGGCCCGCGGTCACCCTGGCCGGCGACGAGACGGCGCTGGTCCGGGTGCAGCTGCGGGACCAGGCGCAGCTCGACCAGCTCGTGGCCCGCGGAGCGGACCTCGCCAACCGCCCCCGGTCCGCCGACGGGCGGATCCTCGCGGACCTGGTGCTGACCGGCGCCCAGCTCGCCGAGCTGACCGCGCAGGGGGCCACCGCCGTCCAGGTGGTGCAGCGCGCCGGCGACGGGGCCCGGCACTTCGCGGAGAGCGTCCGCGCCGCGCAGGCCCGTACGGCGGCGGGACTCCGCGCCCCGGCCGCGGGGCAGCGCACGACGAGCGCCGCGACGGCCGTGGACACCCTCCAGTTCCTCCAGGCGTACTGGTGGACCACCGGTGGCCGGACGTTCGTGCAGACCCAGGTGGCGACGACCGCCACCGACGACCCGGACGTCGAGATCACGGTGAGCTGGCGCGCCGCCGACGGCGCCACCGGCTCGTTCCCGCTGACCCGGTTCGAGGACTCGGGCGAGTACCAGTACCACTACGCGCTCCCCGTGCCGGTGCCGAGCCGGCCGGTGCAGGTGACGGCCACCTCCAGCCTCGGCGGGGTGAGCCGGCCGGTCACGCCGGCGCTGTGGCCGAACGCCGCTCCGCCGCCGCTGCCGGAGGGCTACCAGAAGGACTTCATCGACGCGTACCTGACGCCCGTGGACATCCAGGCCCGGATCAAGCGGCTGGCCCGCCAGTACCGCGGCCTGGTGGACGTCATCGACCTGCCGTACAAGACGCAGGGCTACCGGCGGACCGCCACCGCGTACCTCGGCGACCCCGCGGTCGCGGCCGTCGTGGTGGAGTCGGTGCGCTTCGGTGACCAGGGCATGAACGGCGTCCAGGTGCGCACCGTCGACCCCGGCCGGGGGAACCGCCCGCTCACCGCCACCTACCGGGACCGGGTGCTCACCGTCTCGCTCGCCACCGACCGCTCCGGCGCGGTCGTCAGCACCACCGACGACGTCGCCGCCGTCATCAACGCCCGGTTCCCGAACCGGTTCCGCGCGTTCGTCGAGGACGGCTCCGCCGGGCTGCCCATGCCGGTCGTGGCACCGGTCCGCCTCGACGACGGGCTGGAGGGCGCCGAGGTGCCCACGAAGCCGTGGACGGTGCAGGCGCTGCGCATCGGCAAGCACCGCGACGGGTCGCGCATCGGCGTCCTGGCGTACTTTCAGGAGCACGCCCGGGAGTGGGCCACGCCGCTGGTCACGCTGGAGTTCGCCGAGCGGATGCTCGCCAACTCCCGCACCGACCCGGCCACCCGCGAGCTGCTGGAGCAGGTGGACATCTTCGTCATCCCGACGGTCAACCCGGACGGGGCGAACTACTCGTTCCACGACTTCAACTTCCAGCGCAAGAACCTGGTGAACCACTGCACCGGGACCAGCCGCGACCCGCGCAACCGGGACGCGTGGGGCGTGGACCTCAACCGCAACTACACGGTCGGCTCGTACTTCGACGGGTACGTGGGCGGCAGCGGCAACTGCCTCTCCGGCACGTACGCCGGCTCCGGCGAGCTGTCCGAGGCGGAGAGCCGCAACGTCATCGCGCTGGCCCGGGAGCACCGCAACATCCGGTTCGCCATGAACGTGCACTCCTACGGCGGGTACTTCATGTGGCCGCCGGGGGCGTACAAGGCCGACGGGCGGGTCACCCTGCCGCGGCCGTCGATCGACGAGTCGAAGCTCTTCCTGGACAGCGCCCGGCGGATCGTGGGCGCGATCGCGCAGGAACGCGGCACCGTCACCTGGCCGTCGCAGACCGGTCCGGTCGCCGACGTGCTCTACTCGGCCGCCGGCAACTCGGCCGACGAGCTCTACTACGAGCTCGGGATCTTCGCGTGGGACTTCGAGGTGGGCAACGACCGCTGGAACGACGAGACCGGCCAGTGGGAGGGCGTCGGCTTCCAGCCGCCGTTCGAGGAGGCGCACGCCGAGTCCCAGGAGTACGCCGGCGGGCTGGTCGAGATGGTCCGGGTGGCCCGCGACTACGCCGCCGCCCAGGAGGGCTGACGGGCCGCCGCCCCGAGACCCGGGTGCCCGGGGCGGGCCGGCCGGGTCGTCCGGCCGGCCGGTCCCGGGCCGCGTCCGTTTTGCGCGGACCCGGCCCGGGTACG
Source organism: Micromonospora globbae (assembly GCF_036184225.1). Taxonomy (NCBI): domain Bacteria; kingdom Bacillati; phylum Actinomycetota; class Actinomycetes; order Micromonosporales; family Micromonosporaceae; genus Micromonospora; species Micromonospora globbae. The sequence goes on along the minus strand of NZ_CP108084.1, from coordinate 6,850,561 downwards.
GCATCGACATGGACACGAACGACACCGCGCACCTCGTCGGCGGCCCCCGGGACGGCAGCACCCACGACGCGGGTGACAGCGCCCTGCTGGAGCTGGAGATCGACGGGATGATCCACCGGTACATCCGCACCACGAAGCGGCACGACGACGGCGGCACCGTCTACACGTACGACGGGATGGTGGCCCCCGGCGGCGGCGAGCCCGGCGTCGAGGACCCGGCCGCCCGCGTGGCGTCGCCGCGCGCCGACGCGGAGGGCGGCGCCGGCGGGCACTGACCGCGCGCAGTTGCCGGCGTGCCCGGTCTCCTGCCGTGGATGAACCGCGGCGGTCCGGGTAAGCAGCGGCCCAGCCTGGTGGAGGACGACGACGTCGCGGCGACTCCGCGACCGGGCGCGGGCGGGCGGGCGTGGCCCGCCCGCCCGCGGTCAGCTTCTCGCGTCGCTCCCGGGCGGCGTCAGTGGCCGGTGATCCAGTTCCAGGCCGACACCACCCAGTCGGTCTGCTGCAACCAGGCGACGCCGAGCCCCACCAGGAAGACGGCCGTGATCAGGTGGGCGCCGCGGGCGCTGCGCCGGACCCGGCCGAGCTGGCGTTCGAGGATCACGCGACCGACCAGCCGGGAAAGCGCGAAGAGGCCCACCGCGACCAGCAGGCTCAGCACGAGGATCAGGAACGGTCCGGTCAGGTTCCCCTGCCCGGAGATCGCCCAGATCCCCCAGCAGACGAACGCGAAGAGCGCCCCCGCGGCGCTCCACTCGCCACCGCGCCGCAGCTGCGCCAGGTGCCAGCTCATCGGCCGGCGCGGTGCCGGCTCGCCCGGCCAGCCGATGCCGGTCGGTTCCTGCCCGACGGCGGGGAACGGCTCGGTTCGCGGCGCCCGGGGCTGGCCGACCGAGGCGACGCCCCGGCGGAAGCCGTCCCGCTGCTGGGGCACGGCCCCGGGCCGCGGCGGCACCTCGACGGTCCGCTCCGCCCAGGGCTGGGTCTGGTCCGGCTCGACGGTCCGCTCCGCCCAGGGCTGGGTCTGGCCCGGCTCGACGGTCCGCTCCGCCCAGGGCTGGGTCTGGTCCGCCATCTCTCTCCTCCCCCTGACCGGCGGCATTCACCGCCGCCTGAGTCCGAGGGTAGCCACCCGGCAAATGCACCACCGCCCGCGATCTTGCACTTTACGCCCCGGCGTACCGGACAAAAGCCCCGAACCTGGGGCCGAAAGTGCAAGATCGCGGGGAGAGGCGGGGGTGGGCGGTACGGTCGGGGGGTGGGCGATGCGGAGCGACGGCGACGACGGCTGAGGCACCACGGCGACGACGGGCCCGGGCGGGGCGGCACCGGCGGGTCGGCCACGACGTCCGGAGTCCACGACGGCGACCCGCCCCGACGCCGCGGCCCGGCCGCCGACGAGCGCGACGGCGAGCGCGGGCTGCGCGGCCTCGTCGGCTCGGGCTCGTCACAGGTGGGGCTCAGCGCCGCCCTGCGGGCCCGGGACGCCGCCCGACCGACCGAGCGGGACCTAGCCGAGGCCGAGGCCCGCGTGGTCGTCGTACGGCGCAACTGGGTGCCCCGCGAGGAACTGCCCCGCTCGCCCCGCTGACTCCCGCGCCACTGACTCTCGCCCCGCGACACGTCACCCGGCGCGTCGGTGACCCGTCAGGGCAGCGGCGGCAGCTGCCGGCTCGCCTCGTACGCGGCGACCTGGCCGATGCGCCGCGCGTGCCGGTCGTTGCCCGAGAACGGCGTGGTGAGGAACGCCTCGACGATGGCGGTCGCCTCGTCCAGGGTGTGCTGGCGCGCCCCGACGGCGACGATGTTGGCGTCGTTGTGCTCGCGGGCCAGCTGCGCCGTCTCGACGCTCCAGGCGAGCGCCGCCCGCACCCCCGCGATCTTGTTCGCGGCGATCTGCTCGCCGTTGCCGGAGCCGCCGATGACCACGCCGAGGCTGCCCGCGTCGGCCACCACCCGGTCACCGGTGTGCAGGCAGAAGGCCGGGTAGTCGTCGTCGGGGTCGAACACGTGCGGCCCCACGTCCACCACCTCGTAGCCCTGGTTGGCCAGGTAGCTGGCCAGGTGCACCTTCAGCTCGTAGCCGGCGTGGTCGGATCCCAGGTAGACGCGCATACCGCGCAGTCTGTCAGGCCGCCGCCGGTGACGACGCGCGGGCGGCGTCACCGGGGCGATTCGTCACAGCGTCAGCCGGCCAGCTCGGCGACCACCAGGCCGCCGCGCGCCTTCGGCGTGAACCAGGTGCTCTTGCGCGGCATCTTCTCCCGGGCCAGGTTGACGGCCACGAAGTCGTCGACGGTCACCGGCGCGATGAGGATGGCCAGCTCGGCCCGTCCCGCGTCGACCTCGCCCGTCAGCCAGCTCGCCGGGTAGTCCCCGCCGACGTACGTGATCCGCTTGTCACCCGGGTCGAGCCCGAGGGCGTCGCGCAGCAGCAGGCGCTCGACCAGGGTGTGGTCGAGGTTGTCGAGCGGCCCACCGTCGACGTGGGGCAGCCGGACGGCGTACCCCTGGCCGGGGAGCCGGAGGTGGACGGTGCCGCCGGCGGCCGGGACCTCGACCGGGCCGTCGATCGGGGTGACCTCCGCGCCGGCCGCGCGGAGCCGGTCCAGCAGCTCGGCGCCGCTGGTGGTCAGCTCGCTCACCAACCGGTTGTACGGCTGGATGGCGACCGACCGGGGCGTGGTGACCACCGCCAGGAAACGCGGCAGGTTGCCGGTCTGTGCGGCGAGGCTGCGGTGGTTGCCGTCGGCGACGACCAGCTCGCCACCCCCGGCGAGAGTGGTGAGCCGGTCCTGTTCGGGGCCGGGACCGACCAGCCAGATCGCGTGCGTCCGCCCGGCCTGGTCGGTGTCGGTGGCCGCGGGCGCGCCCGCGGACTCGGTCGCCGCGGCGAGCGCCTCGTGCAGCTCCTCGCCCCGCCCGGTCTGGAGCAGCAGCACCGGGGAGAGCAGGTGGCCGAGCGCCTCGGCCAGGGCGACGCGTTCTCGCACCTTGGCGATGAAGACGTCCTCGTTGCGGATCACCAGGCCCGGCTCGTCGGCGCGGGTGGAGATCTGGTCGGTGTCCACCATCGCGAAGAGCCCGTACGCCGGCTCCTCCCCCGGCGCGGTGATCCGGTAGAGGACGACCACCTGCTCGGCCGGGGTGTAGCTGCCGTCGGCCTTCGCCTCGGCGAGCCGCGCGACCGCGTCGGGCAGCGCGTCGAGGAACGACTTCCCGAGGCTGCCCGGCGCCCGGTGCGGCATCTCGATGCCGAGGGCACTGTGCGGGTTCGCCTCGATGATCGCGGTGATCTCCGCGTCGTCGGCGAACTCGTCGTAGTTCTGCGCGCCGGTGCCGCCAGTGGTGATCCAGGCCCGGGCGATCGGATGCACGACCGTCATGCCCGCTGACGCTACCGTCGCCGTACCGGTCGGCGACGTGGACCCGGGCCGCCGTCCACCAGGTGAAAGCGGCGACCCGGCACGTCCGGTCATCGTGCGGAGGGCTCAGCGGCTCTGCTCGGCCGAGCGGCGGTGCCGGCCGACCGGCGCCCCGGCCGGGCGGACACCCGGGGGGAACGGAAGGACCGGGCGGACGCCGGAGGTCGCCGACACGGGCGGGGGCACCGGACGGGCGGCCGGGGTGGGCGGAGCCGCCGGACGGGCGGCCGCCGCGGGCGGGCCCGCCGGGCGGGCGGCCGGGACGGGCGGAGCCGCCGGGCGGGGCTGGTTCCGCCGGGCGGGCGCCGCGGTAGGCCCGGGCGGGGTCAGCCGGGACATCGCCGCGGTGGCCCCGGGCGGGGTCAGCCGGGCGGACGCCGCGGTGGCCCCGGGCGGGGTCAGCCGGGACGTCGCCGCCACCCGGGCGACGCCCACCACGATCGGCGGGGCCAGCAGGTCCGCCACGTCCGTGGGCAGGTCGGGCCGGACCGTCGGCCAGCGGGAGTCGTCGACCGACCAGTACGCGGCCGTCTCGGCCGCCTCCTCCTGGTTCAGCGGATCGTCACCGGACACGCGGCGGTGCTTGGCCATCGGGATGCCTCCACGAGCTGCGAGATGCGGGTTGCGACTGGCTGCGGCGGACATCCGGCCAAACGAGGTCGGAGGCGGGGCGGTGACGGTACGTGGCGTGGTGTTAACAGGGGCCCCTGTTACGACCGACCGCGTCGACGGGGCCCCTGTCCGCACCTCAGTCGAAGATCGGGTCCTGCTCCCGCGTCCGCTTGAGCTCGTAGAAGCCGGGCGTGCCGGCGACCAGCAGGACACCGTCCCACAGCCGCCCCGCCGCCTCACCCTTCGGCGCCGGCGTGATCACCGGGCCGAAGAAGGCCACGGTGCCGCCGTCCGGGCCGGGAGCGTGGATGACCGGGGTGCCCACGTCCTGGCCGACCGGTCGCATGCCCTTCTCGTGGCTGGCCCGCAGCGCCTCGTCGTACTCGGTGCTGTCGGCGGCCGCGGCGAGCGCCGGGTCCAGGCCGGCGTCGGTCAGGGCGGCGGCGTACAGCTCCGGGCCCCGGTTCTCCTTGCCGAGGTGGATGCGCGTGCCGAGCGCCGTGTAGAGGCGGCGCAGCACGTCGCCGCCGTACCGCTGCTCGGCCGCGATGCACACCCGCACCGGGCCCCAGCCGGTCCGCATCAGCTCCTGGTACTCCTCGGGCAGGTCGCGGCCCTCGTTGAGCACCGACAGACTCATGACGTGGAACCGGACGTCCAGGTCACGGACCCGTTCGGCCTCCAGCAGCCAGCGGGACGTGATCCAGGCCCACGGGCAGATCGGATCGAACCACATGTCAACGGCTACGCGTTCGCTCATCGGCGCGGTCCCTCCACGACGGCTGACGCCGTACCGTGCGGCGTCCCACCCGATCTTCACCCCGGGATGCGGGGAGCGGCAGTGGAATGAGAGCGTGACCTCGGCCACCGCGGGCTGCCGCTGCATGGAAGACTCGTTCCGGGCCGACCACCACGAGCCGGTCGGCGAGCGGCGCCGCCGCGGCGTGAAGCGAATGGGATGGAGACAACAGTGCCGGGAGTGCGCAACCTGACGCAGGTCGAGGCCACCGAGCGAGCCCGCCTGCTCGAGGTGACCCGATACGACATCAGCCTGGACCTGTCGACCGCCGTGCAGGCGGCCGAGGGTCGCACCTTCCGGTCCACCACCGAGGTCCGGTTCCGCTGCACCGAACCGGGCGCGAGCACGTTCATCGAGGTGGCCGCCGAGTCGGTGCGCTCGGCCACGCTCAACGGCTCCCCCGTGGACCTGTCCGGCTGGTCGGCGGAGAAGGGGCTCGCCCTGACCGACCTCAAGGGCGAGAACACGCTCGTGGTCGACGCCGACTTCGCGTACTCGAGCAGCGGCCAGGGCCTGCACCGCACCGTCGACCCGGTCGACGGTGAGACGTACCTGTACAGCCAGTTCGAGACCGCCGACGCGCAGCGGGTCTTCGCCTGCTTCGACCAGCCCGACCTGAAGAGCGTCTACACGTGGCACGCCACGGTGCCGGAGCACTGGCGGGTGGTGTCGAACATGCCGGTGGAGCGGGAGGAGCCGGCGGGCGACGGCCTCAAGACCGTCCACTTCGCGCAGTCGGTCCGCATGAGCACCTACATCACGGCGCTCTGCGCCGGCCCGTACCACGAGGTGCGCGACAGCCACGACGGCATCGACCTGGGCGTCTTCTGCCGGGCGTCGATGGCGCAGTACATGGACGCCGACGACCTCTTCCTCATCACGAAGCAGGGCTTCGACTTCTTCCACGAGCAGTTCGGCGTCCGCTACCCGCTGCCGAAGTACGACCAGCTCTGGGTGCCCGACTTCAACGCGGGCGCCATGGAGAACTTCGGCTGCGTCACGCACGCCGAGTCGCACTACATCTTCCGCTCGCAGGTGACCGACTTCGAGTACGAGCAGCGGGCCAACACGATCCTGCACGAGATGGCCCACATGTGGTTCGGTGACCTCGTCACCATGCGCTGGTGGAACGACCTGTGGCTCAACGAGTCGTTCGCCGAGTGGGCCAGCCACTGGTGCAACACCCACGCGACCCGGTTCCGGGAGGCCTGGACGACGTTCCTGTCCATCCGCAAGAACTGGGGCTACCGGCAGGATCAGCTCTCCTCCACCCACCCCGTCTACTGCGAGATGCCCGACCTGGAGGCCGTCGAGGTCAACTTCGACGGCATCACGTACGCCAAGGGCGCGAGCGTGCTCAAGCAACTGGTGGCGTACGTCGGTGAGGAGCCGTTCCTGGCCGGCCTGCGGGCGTACTTCGGCAAGTACGCCTGGGGCAACGCCACGTTCGACGACCTGCTCTCGGAGCTGGAGGCGGCCTCGGGTCGGGAACTGCGCAAGTTCGCCGCCCAGTGGCTGGAGACCGCCCAGGTCAACACGCTGCGGCCGGAGGTGACCATCGCCCCCGACGGCACCTACGAGCAGGTGGTCGTCCGGCAGGAGGCCCCGGCCGGGCACCCGACGCTGCGCACCCACCGCATCGGTGTGGGCCTCTACGACCTCACCGACGGCCGGCTGGTGCGCCGGGAGCGGTGGGAGGTGGACGTCGCCGGGGAGCGGACCGAGCTGGGCGACCTGGCCGGTGTCCGGGCCGCCGACGTGCTGCTGCTCAACGACGACGACCTCACGTACACCAAGCTCCGCCTCGACGAGCGGTCGATGTCCACGGTCGTGCAGCACATCGCGGGCTTCGAGTCGTCGCTGGCCCGGGCGCTCTGCTGGACCGCCGCCTGGGACATGACCCGCGACGCGGAACTCGCCGCCCGCGACTACGTGGCGCTGGTGCTCGCCGGGCTGCCCGCCGAGGGCGACATCAACCTGGTCACGGCGACGCTGCGGCAGGCCACCACCACGCTCACCTTCTACGCCGACCCGGCCTGGGCGCCGACCGGCTGGGCGGAGCTGGCCCGCACCGCGAAGGCCGCGCTCGCCGCCGCCGAGCCCGGCAGCGGCTTCCAGCTCGCCTGGGCCCGGGCGTACGCCTCGGCGGCCCGTTCCAGCGAGGACCTCGCGATCCTGCGGGGCTGGCTGGACGGCACGGACGTGCCGAACGGGCTGACGATCGACACCGAGCTGCGCTGGGGCCTGCTCGCCGCGCTCGTGGCCAACGGCGCGGCCGGGCCGGCCGACGTGGACGCCGAGCTGGCCCGTGACCGGACGGCGAGCGGCGAGCGGGAGGCCGCGTACGTGCACGCGCTGGTGCCCACCGCGGAGAACAAGGCGGCCGTGTGGGCCCAGCTCACCGGCCCGGAGGCGCTGCCGAACTGGCGGCACCGCGCCCTGCTCCAGGGCTTCACCCACCCGACGCAGGTCGAGCTGGTGGCGCCGTACCGCGAGCGGTACTTCGCCGCGGTGGGCCAGGTCTGGGCCAGCCGCGACAGCGAGCCCGCGCAGGAGTTCGCCCAGCTGGCGTACCCGGCGTACCTGGTGGACGAGGACACCGTGGCGGCCAGCGACGCCTGGTTGGCCGCCGAGGGCAACCCGGCGCCGCTGCGCCGGCTGGTGGCCGAGGGGCGTGACGGCGTGGTGCGCGCCCTCAGGGCCCGCGAGAGGGACGCGCGCAGCGCCTGACGCGAAGGATCGGACGCGGCCCGGGCGGGCGTGGGCGCAGGCCCGCACCCGCCCGGGCCGTCCTCGTCCGGCGGGGACGCGACGGCGTCGCCTCCGACGCACGGTTCCTTGGCGCTGCCGGACCGCCGCCGGGCCTCGGCCGGTGCGCTCGACGGCCCGCCCGCGGTTCCAGCGGGACCCGAGCACCCGCGCCCGGCAGGGGGCCGGGTCCTGGCCGGTCGATCCGCCCCGTCAGGACGACGAAAGCCCGGCCCGCGTGTGCGCGGGCCGGGCTTTCGTCGTACGCGAGCGGGTCAGCCCCGGCCGGCGTGGCTGGCGAGCTGGTCGAGGCCGCTGATGATGCCGCCGGCCAGGTCGCCGCCGCCGAAGGAGGCCACCATGGAGAGCGCCGCCAGCTTGGCGTACGTGTCCGGGATGCGCTTGCGCGCGTGGCGGCCGGTGACGATCTCCAGGCGTCGCTGGTTGGGCGAGACCGCGATCAGGACGGAGCGGTCCGGGTCGGCGAGCTGGCGGTGCAGCCGCTCGGCGTGCTCCCGGACGGGCTCGTCGAGGCCGCCCACGAAGACCGAGAAGACCAGGCCGGTGCCCTGGTCGGCGAGGCGGAGCGCCTCGTCGATGCGCAGCAGCTGGCGGGTCGAGAACGGGCCGTCCAGCACCTCCGGCGGGTTGCCCGTGCCAGCCTGAACCTCACCAACGGTCACTTGCGCCTCCGGTTCCCCCGGCCGGCGCCTCGCGGCCGGCCTGCTCCTGCTTGCGGCTCGTCAGCGCGGGTGCCTGCGCGCCCGCTGCCAGGGCGGTGCCGGCCGAGTCGGCCAGGTGCTCCGGGCGGGCCAGGAACCAGACCGGCGTGAAGTCGAAGGGCCGGCCCGGGCGGTAGCGCTTCGCGCCGCGCCCACCATTGCCACGACTGGCCGCGTACGCGAGGCCGCCGATCACCAGTACGGCCGCCGCCGGGATGCCGACGTAGACCAGCAACGTGTCGGTAACAGACAATCCCAACGCCCCCAGGCGGAAGAAGAGACCTCAGGCATCAAGGTCGGGTGGACAGGTTCAAGGCGTCGACCGCCCGACTCCGCTGCCATTCACGTTAGCGGAGTCCACGGCCCGCCAGATCGCGGGGTGGCGATCCCATCCGCCACTGGAGTTCTCGAGTTCCGCAGCGGTCGCGATCAGGCGCGCGTCGTCACCGTACCGGCCGGTGAGCAGCACTCCCACGGGCAGGCCGGTCCCCGTCGTCCCGATCGGCAGCGATACGGACGGCTGGCCCGTGACGTTGAAGATGGCACAGTACGGGGAGAAACGGCGTTGGCGGTCGAAATCCGCCTCCGGGTCACCGTCGGCGGTGAACCAGCCGACGGGCGCCTGCGGTGCGGCCAGGGTGGGGCAGAGCAGCAGGTCGCAGTCGGCGGTGCGGCGGGCGCCGAGGCGTACCTGGGCCTGGAGTTCGCCGAGCGTGGCGGAGAGCGTGCCGGCGGAGATCTGTGCGCCCCGGGCCCGGAGGAACCGGGTGAGCGGCAGCAGTTCGCTCTCCCGCTCGGGCGGCACCGGGGACAGCGCCAGGACGTACCAGACGACCTCGAACAGCGGCCACGCCGCGGGCCCGAGCGGCGCGGGCACGTCGACCACCTCGTGGCCCGCGGCGGCGAGCAGCGCGGCGGCGCGGTCCACGGCGGCGACGCAGTCCGGGTGCACCGGTTCCTCGGCGAGCATGGGGGTGGTGAACCGGCCGATCCGCAGCCGGCCCGGCGAGGCTGCGCGGGCGGTGGCGAGGTAGCCGTCCGGCGGCGCGACGGGCGGCAGGTAGGGCTCCCCGGGCACCGGTTGGGCCATCACGTCGAGCAGGGCCGCGACGTCGGTGACCGTACGCCCGATCGGGCCGGGCGTGGGCAGGCCGAACGCGCCGAACCCGAGGGGGCCGCCGGACACCAGGCCGCGGCTCGGCTTGTAACCGACCAGGCCGCAGAGTGCGGCGGGGATGCGCACCGACCCGCCGCCGTCGGAGCCCTGTGCCACCGGCACCAGCCCGGCCGCCACGGCCGCGGCCGCGCCTCCGCTGGACCCGCCCGCCGTGTACGCGAGGTCCCACGGGTTGCGGGCCGGCGGCGCCACGAGGCCCTCCGAGTAGAGCGAGCAGCCCAGCTCCGACGTGGTGGTCTTGCCGAGGCTGACCATGCCGGCGGCCCGCATGAACCGGACCACGTCGGCGTCGACGGGCGGCACGAAGTCGGCGAAGGCCGCCGAACCGAAGGTCGTCCGCACACCGGCGGTCAGGGTCAGGTCCTTGAACGCGGTCGGTACGCCGTGCAGCGGCCCGCGGCCGTCCGCCGGCGCCGCGTCGGCGTCGCGGGCCGCCGCGCGGGCCGCGTCGGGCGTGACGGTCACGAACGCGCCCACCGTGTCGCCGAGCGCCGCCACCCGGTGCAGGTGATGCTCGACCAGTTCCACGCTGGACAGCTCGCCGCGGGCGATCGCGGCGGCCTGCTCCAGCGCGGTCAGGTCGTGCGGCTCGGCCATGCCCCCATCCTGCCCGCCGGCGGGCCGGCCGGCGGGAAAGACACGTCGTCCGGGCCGCGCTACCGGCCGAGGAAACGCAGGGCGTTGCGGGACAGCAGCTTCTCCCGCTGGTCCGGCGTGAGGAAGTCGGCCTTGCGGACCACCTGCCCGACCGGCCGCTCCCCCAGCGGGTACGGGTAGTCGCTGCCGAGCAGCACCCGGTCCTCCCCCATGGTGTCCACGAGCAGCCGCAGCGCCGCCGGGTCGAAGACGACCGAGTCGACGAGGAACCGGTCGACGTAGGCGCTGGGCGGCGCCGTGGAGGCGCCGCGGACGAGGTCGCCGCGACGGTGCCAGGCGTTGTCGGCGCGGCCGAGCCAGAACGGGAAGCTGCCACCGCCGTGCGCAAAGCAGATCCGCAGCGTGTCGGGCACGCGGTCGAAGACACCGCCGAGGATCAGCGCCAGCACCGACAGGTGCGTCTCGGCCGGCATGCCGGTGAGCCAGCGGGCCATCCAGCGGTCCAGGCGCGGCCCGCCCGGCATGTCCCAGGGGTGGACGAAGACCGGGGCGCCCACCTGCGCGCAGTGGGTCAGGAACTGCACGATCCCGGCGTCGTCGAGGTCCCGGTCGCCGACGTGGTTGCCGATCTCCACGCCGACGTGGCCGGCCGCGAGGCACCGGTCCAGCTCGGCGCAGGCGGCGTCCGGGTCCTGGAGCGGCACCTGGCAGAACGGGACCAGCCGGCCGCCACCGGCGGCGGTCACCGACAGCGTGAGGTCGTTGAAGACGCGGGCGACCTTCACGGCCTGGTCGGCGGGCCGGTCGTAGCTGAAGAAGACCGGTGTGGGCGAGACGACCTGGACGTCCACGCCGTCGGTGTCCATGTCGGCCAGCCGCGTCGGCGCGTCCCAGCACTCGGCGCCGACCGGCCGGAACTCCGTCTCCCCCACCATGATCATGGCGGCGCGCTCGGAGTCGATCCGCAGCCACGGCCAGCCGGACCCGCCGCACGCCGCGGCGAGGTCCGGCCATCCCCTGGGTACGACGTGCGTGTGCACGTCGACCACCGGTGCGCCCATCAGCCCTTGCCCGGGTGCAGCGCACCGCAGTTGTCACAGGTGCGCGCCTTCTCGTCGGCGTAGAACGCCTGGAACACCGGGGGCAGGTCGGCCGCGATGTCCCGGACCTGGAGCTCGACCTCGTGCACCTTGTGGTGGCACTCGGGGCAGTACCACTGGAACTTCTCCAGCGTGCCCTCCTCGCGTACCCGCTCGATCACCATCCCGATCGAGCCGGCCTCCGGCCGCTGCGGCGAGTGCGGGGTGTTGCGCGGCAGCATCCACATCTGACCCTCGCGGATGTGGACCGTACGCGGCCCCTCCGGCAGCATCAGGTTGACGTGCATGTTGCCCTTGACCTGGTAGAAGAACTCCTCGTACGGGTCGACGTGGAAGTCGGTGCGCTGGTTCGGCCCGCCGACCACCATGACGATGAAGTCGTCGCTGCCCGGCAGCATCTCCTTGTTGCCGACCGGAGGCTTGAGCAGGTGCTGGTTCTCGGCGATCCACCCGGGAAAGCTGAACGGCTCGGCGATCTCGCTCACGACTGACCTCCTGAGGGAAGAAGGGCCACGGCCTGTATCTCGATGAGCAGGTGCGGGTGGGGCAACTGGTGTACGGCGACCGTGGTCCGGGTGGGTCCGGTGGCGTCGAAGAACTCCGCCCACACCTCGTTGTAGCCGCCGAAGTCGTTCATGTTCACGAGGTAGGTGGTCACCTGGACGAGATCGGACAGGTCCGCGCCGACCGAGCGCAGCAGGTCCCGGACGTTCTCGATGACGGCGCGCGTCTGCACCCGGATGTCCAGGTTGGTCGTGCCGAACTCGTCCACCTCGACGCCCGCGAACGTGTTGTCCGGCCGCCGGGACGACGTACCGGAGACGAAGACGAACCCGCCGGCCACCTTGACGTGCGGGAACGCGCCGCGCGGCACGGCCTTGCCCGGCACCACCTTCGCGCCGTCACCCACGTCGACCACCTCCGGCCTCCGACGCGGGGACGGTGACCACGACGAGGTTCCCGGCGGGCCCCCCGGCGTTGCGGGCCGGCGGCCGGGTCGAGGCGTCAGGCCCGACCGCCCGCAGCGGGGTAGGCCGCCCGGCGCGGGTCACGACGCCGCCCGCAGCGACGCGGCACCGAGCTTCTCGACGACGGCCCGCACGTGCGCGCCGGGGCGCAGCGGCACCGCGGCGGTCGCGGCCCCGGCCAGGAACACCCAGCCCTCGCGCAGCCGGACCCCGTGCCGGCCCGCCAGCCGGATCCCCTCGTCGAGCGCGCGGCGCGGGTCGCCGAGGATCGCCGCCGTCGAGCCCACCTGGGCCACCCGCCCGTCGATCTCCAGCAGCACACCCAGGTTGTCCAGGCCGTCCGGCACGGGCGACCAGGGGCCGATGACGAACGCGGCGGCCGAGGTGTTGTCGGCGATCACGTCGGGCAGCGAGAACGTGAAGTTGGCGTACCGGGAGTCGATCAGCTCGATCGCCGGGGCGACCGCGCGGACCGCGTCGGTGAAGTCGCCGACCGGCTCGCCCGGGCCGGGCAGGCGGTCCAGCAGGAACGCCACCTCCGGTTCCACCCGCGGATGGATGTACGCGCCGACGTCCACCGCGCCCCCGTCGGGCACCCGCATCGCGTCGGTGAGCCGCCCCCAGATCACCTCGTCCACGCCGACCTGGGCCATCTTCGCCCGGCTGGTGAGCCCCATCTTGAGCCCGACGAGCCGCTCACCCCGGTCCAGCCGGCGTTGCAGCAGCGCGGTCTGCACCGCGTACGCGGCGTCGACGTCGAGGCCGGTCTCGGCGGCGAGCTGGCCGATGGCCGTGGCCGTGTCGGCGGCCGCGCCCAGCTTCTCGGCGATCCCCGCCACGTCCGGTCCGATCATGCCCGTTCCTCCCGGTCGCCCCGGCCCACCGGGAGCTGGTCGCCCGCCGGGTCCTGGTCGCCCGCCGGGAGCTGGTCGCCCGCCGGGTCCTGGTCGCGCCGGCCGGCCAGGTCCAGCGCCACGTCGACGATCATGTCCTCCTGGCCGCCGACCATCCGGCGGCGGCCCAGCTCGACGAGGATCGAGCGGACGTCCACGCCGTACTTCGCCGAGGCGCGTTCGGCGTGCCGCAGGAAGCTCGAGTACACCCCGGCGTAGCCGAGCGAGAGCGTCTCCCGGTCGACCTGCACCGGCCGGTCCTGCAACGGCCGCACCAGGTCGTCGGCCGCGTCCATGAGCGCGAACACGTCGCAGCCGTGCTTCCAGCCGTGCAGCTCGGCGACGGCCACGAACACCTCCAGCGGCGCGTTCCCGGCGCCCGCGCCCATGCCGGCCAGCGAGGCGTCCACCCGCACCGTCCGCCCGTGCGGGGCGTCCGGCCCGGCCGGCGCGTCACCGAGGATCCGCCCGTGCTCGACGGCGACCACGCTGTTCGCCACCCCGAGCGACAGGTTGTGGTGCGCGTGGATGCCGATCTGCGTCTCCGGCTCCAGCACCTGCCGGTACGCGTCGATCCGCTGCGCCACGTCGGACATCAGCAGCCGGCCGCCGGAGTCGGTGACGTAGACGCAGTGCGCGCCGTACGACTCCATGAGCTTGGCCTGGGCGGCGAGGCCGGCCGGGTCGTTCATGTGCGACATCATGAGGAACCCGGAGACGTCCATGCCGTTCTCCCGGGCCCAGGAGATGTGCTGCGCCGCGATGTCCGCCTCGGTGCAGTGGGTGGCGATGCGTACGCTCGTCACGCCGAGCGCCCGTGCGGCCTTCAGGTCGGCGATGGTGCCGATGCCCGGCAGCAGCAGGGTGGTGAGCTTCGCGCTCGTGAGCACCTCCGCCGCCGCGGCGATCCACTCGGCGTCGCTGGCCGCGCCGGGGCCGTAGTTGACGCTCGACCCGGCGAGCCCGTCGCCGTGCGCCACCTCGATGGCGGCCACCCCGGCCGCGTCCAGCGCCGCGGCGATCGTGCGGACCTGGTCGACGGTGTACCGGTGGGCGATGGCGTGCATGCCGTCGCGCAGCGTCACGTCCTGGATGTACAGGTCGGTCACGCGGTCACCTCCTGGCCGCGCAGCGCCACCAGCCGCTCCGCGGTACGCAGCGCGGCCGAGGTCATGATGTCCAGGTTGCCGGCGTACGCGGGCAGGTAGTGCCCGGCGCCGGAGACCTCCAGGAAGACCGAGACCAGCAGCCCGGACACGCGGCGGCCCAGCGACGGCAGGTAGGTGTCCACCCGGTCGAACTGCACGTCCTGCTTGAGCCGGTAGCCGGGCACGTACTCCTGCACGGTCGCCACCATCTCCGCCACCGAGGCGGCGACCGCCGCGGTGTCGGCGTCGGCGTCGGGGCAGAGGCAGTAGACGGTGTCCCGCATGAGCAGCGGCGGGTCGGCGGGGTTGAGCACGATGATCGCCTTGCCCCGCTCGGCGCCGCCCACCACCTCGATGGCCCGGGCGGTGGTCTCGGTGAACTCGTCGATGTTGGCCCGGGTGCCCGGGCCGGCCGACTTCGAGGCGATCGACGCGACGATCTCCCCGTACGCCACCGGGGTGACCCGGCCGACGGCCGCGACGATCGGCACGGTGGCCTGCCCGCCGCAGGTGACCATGTTGAGGTTGCGCTCGTGCAGGTGCTCGTCGAGGTTCACCGGCGGCACCACGTACGGGCCGATCGCGGCCGGGGTCAGGTCGACGACCGTCCGCCCGTGCGCGGCCAGGACCGCGTCGTTGTGCCGGTGCGCCCCGGCCGAGGTGGCGTCGAAGACCACCTCGACGTCGGCGAACTCCGGCATGGCGACGAGCCCGTCCACCCCGTCGGCCGTGGTGGCCACGCCGAGGCGGCGCGCCCGGGCCAGACCGTCGGAGTCCGGGTCGATGCCGGCCATCGCGACCATCCGCAGCCGGTCACCGAGCCGGAGCACCTTGATCATCAGGTCGGTGCCGATGTTGCCGGACCCGAGCACCGCCACCCCGACGCTCATCGCTCACCCTCCTTCGAGAAGCAGGTGCGCACCGAGCCGAGACCGGAGATGCGCGCCTCGTACGCGGCGCCGGGCGTGACCGGCACCATGGGACCGAGCGCACCGGAGAGCACGACGTCACCCGCCCGCAGCGGGTCGCCGGTGCGCGCCAGCGTCCGCGCGAGCCACTCCAGGGCGTGCAGCGGGTTGCCCAGGCAGGCGGCGCCGGCGCCCACCGACACCGGCTCCCCCGCGTGCTCCAGCACCATGCCGCACAGCCGCAGGTCCACGTCGGCGAGGCGACGGGGCGTCGTGCCGAGCACGAACAGCCCGCTGGAGGCGTTGTCCGCCACGGTGTCCACGATGGAGATGTCCCAGCCGGCGATGCGGGAGTCGACGATCTCGATGGCCGGCAGCAGGTGGTCGACCGCGCGGATCAGGTCGGCCGTGGTGACCCGCTCGTCGGTCAGGTCCGCGCCGAGCACGAACGCCACCTCCGCCTCCACGCGGGGCTGGAGCAGCCGCCGTATCGGCACCTCGACGCCGTCGCCGACCGCCATGGCGTCGGTGAGCACCCCGAAGTCCGGCTGGAAGACGCCGAGGCTCTCCTGCACGGCCCGGGACGTCAGCCCGATCTTCGCGCCCACCCGGCGCTCGCCGCGGCCCTGCCAGGCGCGGGTCTGGAGCTGCTGCACCCGGTACGCCGACTCGACGTCCCCCTCGGGCAGCAGCCGCCCGCGTAACGGCGGGCAGGGTTTCCCGCTGGTGCGGGCCTCGGCCAGTTCGCGGTTGGCCGCCTCGAGGTCGATCGAGATGCCGGTCATGACAGGTCCACGCAGACGTTGGTGAGTTCGGAGTAGAAGTCCAGGGAGTGCACGCCGCCCTCGCGGCCGATGCCGGACGCCTTCACCCCGCCGAACGGGGTACGCAGGTCGCGCAGGAACCAGGTGTTCACCCAGACGATGCCCGCGTCGAGCCGGGCGCCGGCCCGGTGCGCCCGACCCACGTCCCGGGTCCACACCGTCGCCGCGAGACCGTACTCGGTGCCGTTCGCGAGGGCGTACGCCTCGTCCTCGTCGTCGAACGGCGCCACGTGCACGACCGGGCCGAAGATCTCCTCCCGGTTGGTCCGGGTGTCCGGGCCGAGCCCGGTCAGCACGGTGGGCTGCACGTACGCGCCGCCGTCGCGGGCGTCTCCGAAGCGGGGCGTGCCGCCCCCGGTGAGCACCTGCGCGCCCTCCGCGCGGGCGAGGTCGTAGTGGCCCAGCACCTTGGCCCGGTGACCGTGCGAGATCAGCGGCATGGTGGCGGTGGCCTCGTCGGTCGGCCACCCGTACGCCAGCTCACCGGCCCGCTTCGCGAGCCGCGCCGTGAACTCGTCGAAGACCGGCCGCTGCACGTAGATGCGTTCGGTGCACAGGCAGACCTGGCCGCCGTTGGTGAAGCTGGACCGCACCGACCCGGCCACCGCCGCTTCCAGGTCGGCGTCGGCGAACACCAGCCCGGCGTTCTTGCCGCCCAGCTCGAAGCTGACCGCCTTCACGCCGTCCGCGGCGGCCCGCATGATGGCGCTGCCGGTGGCCGACTCGCCGGTGAACGTGATCGCGTCGACGCCGGGGTGCCGGGTGAGGTGCTCCCCCGCCGAACCCGGCCCGAAGCCGTGCACGAGGTTGAACACCCCCGCCGGCACGCCGGCCGCGGCCATCACCTCGGCGAGCAGTGTCGCCGACGCCGGAGTCTCCTCGCTGGGCTTGACCACGACGGTGTTGCCGCAGGCCAGCGCGGGCGCCACCTTCCAGGTGAGCAGCAGCAGCGGCAGGTTCCACGGCACGATGACGGCCACCACCCCGACCGGCTTGCGGACGGCGTAGTTGAGCGCCCGGCCGCCGCCCGGCGTGACGGTGGTGAACGACTCGGTGGGCGCCGTGGCGACGATCTCCGCGAACGCCCGGAAGTTGGCGGCGCCGCGCGGGATGTCGAGCGTACGGGCCTGCGAGATGGACTTGCCGGTGTCGGCCACCTCGGCGGTGACCAGGTCGTCGAAGCGGCGCTCCAGCTCGTCGGCGATCCGCCGCAGCACCTCGGCGCGTTCCCGCTCGCCCATGCGGCCCCACGGGCCGCGCAGCGCCGCCCGGGCCGCCGCCACGGCGTCGTCCACAGCGGACGCGTCCGCCTCCACGACCTCGAAGACCGGCTCGCCCGTCACCGGGCTGGCCTTCGTGAAGCGCTGACCGGCGGCGACGAACTCGCCGGCGACGAAGTTGCGCAGGAGCCCCGGCCCGTCCGGCGCGCGGCCGGTCATCAGGCGGGGGTCCCAGGTGACGGTCATCGACGCCTCCCTCGGCTGAGCACCGTGCCGACCGCGCCGGCCAGCAGCGCCGCCGCGCCCGCGGCGACGGCACCGAGCACCTGGTGCTGCCGGCGGACCCGGCGGACCACCTCGGCGTACGGCGTGGTGGAGAAGGACACCAGTTCGTACCGGGAAACGTACCGGCCGGGCAGCGCCCGCTCCAGCGCGTGCTCCACCCGGCGGCCGAGCTGGAACAGCGGCGAGGCCACCTTGTCCCGCATCTCCACGAAGTTCGCCAGGGCCATCTGGGCGATGGCCTCGACGTTCTCCTGCCGCCGCCGCTCGAACAGCGGCAGCGCGGCCGCCCAGTCGTCGTCGCAGTCGTCGAGGCAGCGGTCCAGCTCGACCACGTCCTCGAAGGCGCAGTTCGCGCCCTGGCCGTAGAACGGCACGATGGCGTGGGCCGCGTCGCCGAGCAGGCCCACGACCCCGTTCGCCTGCCAGGGAGCGCAGCGGACCGTACCGAGCACCCCGACGGGGTTGTGCTGGTAGTCGTCGACCAGGTTCGGCGCGAGCGGGATCAGGTCCGGGTACTGCTCGGCGAAGTGCCGCTCGATCGCCGCCGGGCTGCCCAGCGACGCGAACGCCGCGGTCCCGTGCGTCGGCCAGAAGAGCGTGCAGGTGAAGGACCGGTCCGGGTTGGGCAGCGCGATCATCATCGAGGTGCCGCGCGGCCAGATGTGCAGCGCGTCCGGCTCCAGCGCGAAGTCGCCGCCCAGCGGCGGGATGGTGAGTTCCTTGTAGCCGTAGTCGAGGAAGTCCAGGCTCTCGGTGAGCAGCCCGTGCGCGAGCAGCTGCCCGCGTACGGCCGACCCGGCCCCGTCGGCGCCCAGGACCACCGGCGCGGACGCGGTCACCTTGCCCTGCGGGGTCTCGAACGTCATCTCGCCGCTGGCCGGGTCGAGCCCGACCAGCCGGTGGTCGAAGGCGATCCGCACGCCCGGCAGCGCGGTGGCCGCGTCGAGCAGCGCGTTGTTCAGGGCGCCCCGGCTGATCGAGTTGATCGCCCGGTCGCCCGTCGCGCTGTACGACTGGAACTGCGGCTCGCCGGCCACCGGGTGGATCATCCGGCCGCGCATCGGCAGCGCGTCGGCCATCACCTGCTCGTCGAGGCCGATCCGGCGCAGCGCGTCGAGGCCACGCTCGGACAGCGCCAGGTTGATCGAGCGGCCCCGCTCGACCCGCCCGGTGCGCGGGTCCGGCCGCCGCTCGTACAGCGCCACCCGGTAGCCGCGGCGGGCCAGGAAGCAGGCCAGCAGGCAACCGGCCAGTCCCGCGCCGACCACCGCAATCTCGTCACGTCCGGTGCTCATCGCCCCGCTCCGCCTTCCGTCCGCGCGGGTCGCGGCCCGCTCGTCGCGCTCACCGCGCCACCGCCACCGTCGCGGCCAGCGCGTCCGCCGCCCGCCAGCAGTCGTGGTACGTCGAGTAGAGCGGCACCGGGGCGAACCGCACGATGTCCGGCTCCCGCGCGTCGGCGATCACCCCGTGCTCGTGGCGCAGGCGCTTGGTGAGCTCGGCCGCGCTGCCGGCGCCGATGCGCACCGAGAGCTGGCAGCCGCGCCGCTGCGGGTCGCGCGGGGTGACGACGGTCAGCGGCCGGTCGGCGGTCACCTCGTCGAGCAGCCGCTCCAGGTAGCCGGTGAGGCGCAGGCTCCGCTCCCGCAGCGCCGGCATGCCGATCCGGTCGAACAGCTCCAACGACGTACGGACCGGCCCCATCGCGAAGATCGGCGGGTTGGAGATCTGCCAGGCCTCCACTGTGGCGGGCGGCCGGGACACCGGCGTCATCTCGAACCGGGTGGCCGCCTCGGTGCTCCACCAGCCCTCGAAGCGGGGCAGGGACGGGTCGCCGAGGTGCCGCTCGTGGACGAACACGCCGGCCAGCGCGCCGGGCCCGGAGTTCAGGTACTTGTAGGAGCACCAGGCGGCGAAGTCCACGTCCCAGTCGTGCAGCGCCAGCGGCACGTTGCCCACGGCGTGGGCGAGGTCCCAGCCGACGACGGCGCCGGCCGCCCGGCCCGCCGCCGTGACGGCCGGGATGTCCATCAGCTCGCCGGTGAGGTAGTTGACGCCGCCGAGCAGCACGAGGGCCACCCGGTCGCCCTCCGCGGCGAGGTAGCCGGTCACGTCCTCGGTGCGCAGCGTGTCCTCGCCCGGCCGGGGACGCAGCCGGACCACCGTCTCGTCGGGGTCGAGGCCGTGGAAGCGGGCCTGGCTGCGAACCGCGTAGCTGTCCGAGGGGAAGGCGCTGTCCTCGATGACGATCCGGGTACGCCGGCCGGACGGGCGGTAGAAGCTGACCATCAGCAGGTGCAGGTTGACCGTGAGCGAGTTCATCACCACGGTCTCCGACGGCAGTGCGCCGACCAGTCGCGCGGCGGGCCCGGTCAGCAGCTCGTGATACGGCAGCCAGGGCCGCTCCGCCTCGAGGTGCCCCTCGACGCCGAGCCGGCGCCAGGCGTCCAGGTCGGCGAGGAGTTCGTCGCGGGTGGCCCGTGGTTGCAGCCCGAGCGAGTTGCCGGCCAGGTACGCGGCGTCGGGATAGCGGCCGCCGTCAGCCGGCGGCACGTGGAACAGGTCCCGGTGCCCGGGGTCCTCGGCGTCCAGCCGGAGCGCCTGGGCCTCGTCGAGCCCGTGGGGTGGGGGGTGAGGGGCGTTCATGCAGTTGTCTCGCTTCCGGGTCACATGCTGGTGCGGGCCGACCACAGCTCGGGGAAGACGACCCGGGCCATGCTGCGTTGCAGCCACGCCAGTCCGGCGGAGCCGCCGCTGCCGACCTTGGCCCCCATGGTCCGCTGCACCGCCTTGACATGCTCCCAGCGCCAGTCGCCGAACTGCTCGGCCACCTCGGTGAGGGCCTCGCCGAGCAGCCGGAGCTGGTTCTCCGGGCCGTCGTCGGCGTAGATGCGCACCCAGGCCGCCTCCACCCGCGGGTGGGCCTCGTGCTCGACCGAGACGTCCCGGTCGAGCAGGTCGGCGGGGATGTCGAAGCCGTGCCGGGCGAGCAGGGCGATCACGTCGTCCCACAGGCTCGGCGCGGCGAGCGTCTCGCGCAGCTCCGCGTAGACGTCCGGCTGGCGGCGGAACGGCCGGATCAGCGCCGGGTCGCGGAGGCCGAGCAGGAACTCGAGCTGGCGGTACATGGCGGACTGGAAGCCGGACGCCTCGCCGAGCAGGTCGCGGAAGCGGTTGAAGTCGGCGGGAGTCATCCAGCGCAGCCCCCGCCACGCGGCGTTGAGCGCCTCGAGGTGCAGGCCGGCGCGGCGCAGCGGCGCGAGGGCGTCCCACACCCGGTCGGCGCGCAGCATCCGCTGGGCCTGCAACAGCTCGTAGCGGGTCAGCCCGAAGTACAGCTCCATGATCTGGCTGACCATCAGGAAGGACATCTCGCCCGGGTCGTCGCTGATCGGCTGCTGCAGCCGGTGCAACGTGCTGGCGTTCACGTACACGTCGTAGGGCGTTCGGCCGTCGAACTCCAGGGTGGGTTCGCCGCCGGTGCGCGCCGCCTTCGCCTCCCGCTGCTTGGGCGTGACCGGACGTAGCGCCGCGGTCACGGTGCGGCCCCGCAGCTCCGTCTGTTCCACCGTCGTCTCCTCCATGAGCCGGATCACGTCATGATGTCGCGGGCGGATCGCCCGGCGGAATGCCCGATCAACGGGACTGGCCGGCATCGACCTACCGATCGGAAGCCATGAAGGCGATTCCGGTTCAGGAAAGTAAGGTCTGCTCATGGACGACATGGACTGGGCCCTGCTGCGCGAGTTGCAGGCCGACGCCCGCCTCTCCTTCAGCGAGCTGTCGCGCCGGGTGCACCTCTCGCCGCCGGCCGTCGCGGAGCGCGTACGCCGGCTGGAGGAGTCGGGGGTGATCACGGGCTACCACGCCCACGTCGACCTGAGCCGGGCCGGTCGCAGCGTCGTGGCCCTGATCCGGATGTCCTGCTACGGCTCCCGCTGCATCCTCTACGACCCGGACGTGGCCGGCTGGCCGGAGATCCTGGAGATCCACCGGATCACCGGGGACGCGTGCAGCATGTTGAAGGTCGCGGCCGGCTCGATCGACGCGTTCGAGCGGGTCATCGACCGTCTCGCCCCGTACGGCCAGCCCTCCAGCACCATGGTCCTCTCCACTCCCCTGGACTGGCACCCGGTCACCCCGCTGCCGCCCGCCGGACCGGACACCGCCCGGCGTCGCTGACCCGGCGCCGGTCGGCGTGGCGCGGTACGGCGGGCGGCGCGGGGCGCCGGCCGGGGGCTCCCGCCCGACGGGCGCGCCGGGTTAGCCGGCAGACCAGGGGGAAAGCACCGCGGGTCGCCCCAGCAGGACCGGTGCACCGGTGCCGGGAGGGAGGATCATGCGGGGTCTGCGACCGGACGGTGGCGCGCTTTCCGCCCCGTCGACCATCGTGCGGATGCTCGGCGCCGTTGCGCTGTTCGTGGCGTTCGTCCTGGTCGGTGCCGCGCCGGCCCGGGCGGGTGAGAACGTCTTC
Source organism: Micromonospora globbae (assembly GCF_036184225.1). Taxonomy (NCBI): domain Bacteria; kingdom Bacillati; phylum Actinomycetota; class Actinomycetes; order Micromonosporales; family Micromonosporaceae; genus Micromonospora; species Micromonospora globbae. Next base: position 6,828,661 of record NZ_CP108084.1, on the reverse strand, counting down.
GTCGAGGTGACGCCCAACAGCGTCCAGGCCGGCAGCCGGGTCAACATCCGCGCCAGCTGCGACAACAACAACAATCGGCAGGCGCAGGTCGAGTCGGACGCGTTCGGGCGCGTCACCGTACGACCCGACAACGGCTTCCTGACCGGCTCCGTGACCGTGCCGGCCAACAAGGAGCCCGGCGACTACCCGGTCAACCTGCGCTGCCCGAACAACAACACGGCGTCCACGACGCTCACCGTGCTGAACATGGCCCAGCCCAGCAAGGGGCCGGCGACCGGCGGCGGGGGCACCGCGATGGGCGGCACCGGCAGGATGCTGCTGATCGGCGGGCTGGCCGCGGCGGGCGCCGCGGTGGCCCTCGGCCTGGCGGGCGGCCGCCGGCGGACCGGGGCCGGTTCCTGATCCGGGAGCGCCATGGCCCGCGCAACCGCACGTCGGAGGCGGCCGGATCCGGGCCGAGTCCGCGCGGCCACCCGGACCGCGCTGCGGGCGTCCGGCCGGTGGGCGGCGTCCACCTCGCGCCGGTTGGGTCGGGTGGCCCACCACGCGATGTCGGCGAGCGTCGCCACGACCGACCCGAAGGCGCCGCCCCTGCCGGCACGGCGGCAGCAGCGCGTCGTCCGCCGCCGGGCGGGCGCCGGCCCCGGCCTGCCGGTCCTCTTCGTCGCCTCGCTCATGGTGCTGATCGTCGCGATGCTCGGCGTCGAGCGCGTGACGGGGCTCGACGTCCTGCCGGACCAGCTCGGCGCCGGCCTGCGGCCACCGCCGAAGAAGTTCCCGGTGCTGCCGGCCAGCGAGCCGGTGGAACTCACGATCCAGACCATCGACCTGCGCGCGCCGGTGCACAACGTGGGCATCGCGCCGGACGGCAGCATCGGGGTGCCGGACGCGGCCCGGGCGCAGGAGGCCGGCTGGTACGACCAGGGCCCCACGCCCGGCCAGTACGGGCCGGCGGTGATCGTCGGGCACGTGGACACGACGACCGGGCCCGCGGTCTTCCACCAGCTCAAGGAGCTGCGCGCCGGCGACCGGGTGGAGGTGACCCGGCAGGACGGCACGGTGGCGGTCTTCGAGGTGAACTCGCTGCACCGGTTCGACAAGGACGAGCTGCCGGTGGACGAGGTCTTCGGCGACTTCAGCCGGCCCAACCTGCGCCTCATCACCTGTGGCGGACGCTGGGTCGGCGGGGAGACCGGCTACGCGGACAACGTGGTGGTGTTCGCGTCCCTCGTGAAGGCCCGCCGGACGTGAGCGGGCCGGGGTCAGGCGGCCTCGGGCTCGCGCAGGTCGAGCCAGTCGGCCCAGCGCGGGTCCGGCGTCCGGTGGCCGAGCACCCGCCAGGCCGTCCCCTTCGGGGCGGCGGGCAGCGAGTGCAGGCGCCAGCCCATCTCGGCCGGGGTCTTGTCGCCCTTCGTGTGGTTGCAGCGGGCGCACGCCGCCACCACGTTCTCCCAGGCGTGCCGGCCGCCCCGGCTGCGGGGGAACACGTGGTCGATCGTCTCGGCCGGGCCGCGGCAGTAGGCGCAGCGCCACCCGTCCCGGGCGAAGACGGCCCGACGGGAGAGGCCCACGTGGGTGCGGTAGGGCACTCGGACGTAGCGGGTCAGGCGGACCACCGAGGGCACCGGAAGGGCCTCCCGGGCGCTGTGCAGGATGCCGTCGCCGTCGGCGACGCAGACGGCCTTGGCGGACAGGACGAGGATCGCGGCACGACGCACGGACACGACACACAGCGGCTCGTAGGTGGCATTCAGGACCAGCGCACCGGAGCCCACCGTGGGTCGTATGTCAGGCATCGCGCTCACCCTCCCGGTTCAGCGGCCACCTCGCGCGCCGCCGACCCAGATCGGGGCACGACGGCCACCAGGGTCGACGCCGGCCGGATCACCGACGTCCGTTGCGCCAATCGTCCCTGATCGGACCCGCGATTGCACGTACTAATCCGGGGTCCCTCGTGAAGCGATTTCCGACCGTGACAAGATGACCGGTTTCGCCCCGCGCGTTCACCCTCCGGCCAGGGCCGCACCGCCGTCGCGTCACCCGGCGGTGGGTCGGCGGCGGCCCGCCCGGCCCGTTGCGGTACGAAGACAGGGTGACTGCCTCCGCTCTGACGCTCCTCGCGGCCGCCCCCGGACAGGGCGACAGCCCCAGCCCGGACTGCCTGAACGAAGCGGTCTGCAACGCCGTCTGGAAGCTCACCGGTTCGGTCTGGTTCGCCGAGGGCAGCTACTGGATCCTCGTCAAGCCGCTGCGGGTCGCGCTGATCCTGCTGCTCGCCGTGGTCGCGAGGTGGGCCGTACACCGTACGATCAACCGGCTCGTGCGTACGACGAGCGACGCCGGGGTGCCCACCATGCTCCGGCCGCTGCGGGAGCGGATCCCGACCGCCGCCACCGAGCCCGGTGAGTTCGTCCCCGAACGGCGCCGGCAGCGGGCCGAGGCGATCGGGTCGGTGCTGCGGAGCCTCACCACCGCGTTCGTGTTCGGCATCGCGCTGCTGATGGTCCTGCGCGAGTTCAGCTTCGACCTGGCGCCGCTGCTGGCGAGCGCCGGGATCGCCGGCGTGGCGCTGGGCTTCGGCGCGCAGAGCCTCGTCAAGGACCTGCTCGCCGGCCTGTTCATGCTCATCGAGGACCAGTACGGCGTCGGCGACACCGTCGACCTGGGCGAGGCGACCGGTGTGGTCGAGGCGGTCGGACTGCGGGTGACCACGGTCCGGGACGGGCGCGGCGTCCTCTGGTACATCCGCAACGGCGAGATCGTCCGGGTCGGCAACAAGAGCCAGGGCTGGGCGCTGGTCGTCGTCGACCTGCCCATCGGCTTCGCGCCCACGGAGGAGGCGACGGCCGTGCTGCGGACGGCGGCGGCATCCGTGGCCGTCGACCCGGACCTGTCGTCGGAGATCGTCGAGGCGCCGGAGGTGCTGGGCGTCGAGCAGATGACCGTGGACGGCGCGGTGATCCGGACGGTGGTGAAGACGACCGCCGAGGGGCAGTTCGCGGTCGGCCGGGAACTGCGCCGCCGCCTCGCCGAGGCGCTGGAGAACTCCGGGATCACCGCGCAGATCGCCGCCGCCCGCCTCTACCCCGTGGCGCCGGCCCGGCCGCCGGCCGACGGCGGGACGGGACAGAGCGGCGCGACCTGACACCGGGGCTGACCGAGGATCGAGGGGTCGCGAGCCGCGCGGCCCCTCAGGTATCGTCCGTTCGTTCAGTCGGAGATGCGACGATCTATCCGTTCGCCCTAGCCAGTTGTCAGACGATCGGGCAGAATCCGGGGCACGCGTTCCCGCCAGAAGCGTGCTGCGTCCTCGCTGATCCGCAGATCTGACGAGAGTTCCCGGGCTGGCGCCGCCATCAGTGGCCCGCCCTGGGGAACGATGGAGGCGACGGTGTCCGACGAGCGACCCTCTCCGGAAGGGCCGGCAACCTTCCGCGAGGTCTTCGCCCAGCGGGAGTTCGGGGCCGTCTTCGCGGCTGGCGCGCTCTCCTGGGTCGGCGACTACCTCGCCAAGGCGGCCGTCACCCTGCTCGTCTACCAGGAGACCAGCTCGGTCGCCCTCTCCGCCACCGCCTTCGCGGTCAGTTACCTGCCGTGGCTCGTCGGCGGGCCGCTGCTCGCCGCCCTCGCGGAGCGGCACCCCTACCGGCGGGTGATGGTCGCGTGCGACCTCATCCGGATGGTGCTGATGCTGCTCATCGCCATCCCCAGCCTGCCGGTGCCGGTCCTGCTGGCGCTCCTCTTCCTCGCCACGCTGGCCAACCCGCCGAGCCAGGCGGCCAAGTCGGCGCTGCTGCCGCACATCCTCACCGGTGACCGGCTGGTCCTCGGGCTGTCGCTCAACGCCAGCGCCGGCCAGGCCGCCCAGGTCGTCGGCTACCTGCTGGGCGGAGCGATCGGCGGCTTCAACCCGGTGATCGCGCTGCTGATCAACGCCGCGACGTTCGGCGTCTCGGCCGTGCTGGTCCGCTTCGGCGTGCACGAGCGGCCACCGGCGCTCAGCGAGGCCCACCGCACCCGACTGCTGCGGGAGACCGCCGAAGGGGTCCGGTTCGTGTTCGGGGCCCCCGTGCTGCGGGCGATCGCCGTGCTGGTGTTCAGCGCCATGCTCTTCTCGATCGTGCCGGAGGGGCTCGCGGCGGGCTGGGCCAAGACCAGCGCCGGTGACGATCTCGACACGGGCGTCGCGCAGGCGATCATCATGGCCGCCAACCCGGTCGGTTTCATCCTCGGCGGGTTGCTGATCGGCCGCGCGTTCGGCCCGGCCCGCCGGCTGGCCCTCATGCGGCCGCTGGCCGTGCTCGCCCCGCTCACCCTCGTGCCGGCCCTGCTCGACCCGTCGCCACTGGTGGTGGCGCTGCTCGCGGCCGCCTGCGGCTTCGCCGTGGCGGGCATGATCCCGACGGCGAACGGCCTCTTCGTCCAGGCCCTGCCGGACGCCTTCCGGGCTCGGGCCTTCGGCGTGATGGCCACCGGGATCCAGGTGATCCAGGGCGCCGCCGTACTGATCACCGGGGTCCTCGCCGACCGCTTCGCCATCCCGTCCGTCGTCGGCCTGTGGAGCATCGCGGGCGTCCTGCTGATGCTGCTGGTGAGCCTGAGCTGGCCGAGTCGGGAGACGATCGCCGCGGCCGTGGCCGCGGCCGCCCGTCCCGCCCAAGCCGGCGTGGGCGACGACCCCGGCCCGGCCGCCGATCCGGTCGGCGGCCCGTCCCGCGACGGACGGCCACGGCACGCGGTCAGCTGAGCGCTCCCCCACGCCCTCGGCGCGCTCCGACGGACCTCGTGACCGGCCGCACAGCGAAGCGGGTCTCCTGCCTACCGCCACCCACGGGGGCGCCTGGCAGGATGGAACGGTGAATCCCGCAGGCGAATCCGACACTTCCCGGCCGACGAAGACCCTCTTCGAGGCGATCGGAGGCGAGCCCACCTTCCGGAAGCTGGTGGACGAGTTCTACGCCGGTGTCGCCACCGACCCGCTGCTGCGGCCGATGTACCCGGAGGAGGATCTCGGCCCGGCGGCCGACCGGCTCACGCTCTTCCTCATGCAGTACTGGGGCGGCCCGAACACGTACTCGGCCCAGCGGGGGCACCCGCGGCTGCGGATGCGGCACGCTCCGTTCCGGATCGGCGCGGCCGAGCGCGACGCCTGGCTGCGCCACATGCGCCGGGCCGTCGACCGGCTCGACCTGCCGCAGGAGCACGCCACGGTGCTGTGGGACTACCTGGAGCGGGCCGCGTACTTCATGGTCAACGTCATGGAGGACCCGGCCTGACGGGCCGGGCCCCACGCCGGAGGTTCAGAGCAGGGCGCCCTCGTCGTGCAGCCAGTCGACGAAGCTCGTGGCCACGGCCGCGCCGCAGTCGAGCATCTCCACCAGGAGCGCGTCGTGCGTCCCGGCGCCCAGCGGCACCTGGAGCTCGGCGTAGATCGGCAACTGCCCGCGCTCGGTGGGGTCGCCGACGTACGCCTTGCAGAACCGGCGGGTGTGGTTCCACTCGTTGACCACCCGGTAGGCCCGGTCGGCCCAGTCCGGCGGCACCGTCGCGTGTGGACGGGCCCGCATGACCAGGATCTCGTCCTCGGGGCCCTCGAGGGTGACCAGTACGGCGTGCCGCTCCCACATGGCCAGGAGGTTGCCGTCGCCGTCGGCCAGGTAGCGGACGTCGAGCAGGTCGAGCGCGTCGCAGACCCGGCTCAGGGTGACCGGCGCGACGGTGGCCGGCATCTCGGCGAGGACGGGCCGCTCGTTGCCCGTGCAGTCGTCTCCCGGCTTGCGCGGGGTCGGCGCTCCGACCCGGACGGTGCCCTCCACTGTGATCCCGCTTCGAGTTTCCGGGTCGCCGCCGTTGGCGGGACCGGGGCGCCATGACCACCACGGCATCGCACGCGCACCTCACTCCCCAGCGGATCCAGCCGCCTACCGTGCGTTGGATCCGAGGATGGACGGTACCCGGACAGCCGGGTTGAAGCATCCCCCCAACGGCCGCCCCAAACCGGAAGGATGACCGGTGGTCATCCGTTCGGATGAGGCGCGATCGGCGTCAGGGCAAGATCGGTGCCCTTCTGCAACCAGGCCGCTCCGTACGGTCCCACGAGACCGACCCATCGACCGACGACGCGCACCTGCACGTCGGCCGCCGGCCGGGCCGCGTCCGGCGAGCCCAGGAAGCCCATCCGGACCAGACCCTGGACGAGCCGCTGGGGCACCTCCACCGGAGGACCGGGCGGATCCTCGGGCGTCACCAGCACGGCCACGTGGTCGAGCAGGGCGTCGCGCAGCGCCCGCTGCCCCACGGCCCGCCCGGCCACACCCTGCTCGCTCGCGACGCGCAGCGTGCCCGCCGCCGCCCGGGCGATCCGCCACATGTCGTCCGCGGGCAGCGTCTCCACGGGCCGGCTCGCGGCCGGTGGCAGCGGCCAGCGCCACAGCGCGTCCCGGCGCGGCGGCAGGGCGGCACCGGAGCGTTCCAGCTCGGCGAGGAGTTCCCCCGCCGCGACCGCCGCGTCACCCGGGCCGGCCCCCGCCACCGTCCGCACCACGAGCACGCGCCACGGCAGCCGGGCCCAGAGCGCGGTCCGGTCCGGCCCGGCCGGGCGGAACCGGACCGGCGCGGCCGGGTCCAGGCGGACCAGCCGGGCGAGGAAGGCACCCGCGTCGGCCACCCCGACGATCCCGTGGCCGCCGGCCGGCGCCGCGCCCCCGCCCGGCTGCTCGGGCAGAGTCGGGCGGCCACCGGGACCGGCCCGGCCGGGGCCGGTCGACGAACCCCCGCCGGGACCGGTCCGGCCGGGGACGCCGGTCGAGCCCCCCGGGCGGGTCACGCGGGCCCGCCCGAGGGGGCGTAGTTCAGCAGGAACTCCCGCTCCCGCTCGGTGATCCGCCGGGGCACCTGCCGACCCAGGTCGAACGGCACGAGCACGGAACGGGCCCGCCCGGCCAGCACCTCGCCGTCGTACAGCTCGTACGCCACGGTGAAGCGCGACGCCCGGATCTCCTCCACCCACAGCTCGATCCGCACCGTGGGCGCGGCCTCGGCGGTGGCCCGGTCGAGGGAGTAGTCGACCGGGCGCAGGTAGTCGACCTCGTGCCGGCGGATCACGACACCCTCGGCGAACGAGTCGACCCCCCACGCCCGGGCGCCCGCGAACATCATCGCCACCCGCGCCTCCTCGTAGAGGGTGAGGAAGCGCGAGTTGTTGACGTGACCGTAGGCGTCCAGGTCCGACCACCGCAGCGTGCAGTGGTACACGAAACGGTCACTCATGGCGCGGTACCGGTCGGCCGTCCTCAGTCACGGGTCAGCTTGCGGTACGTCACCCGGTGCGGGCGGGCCGCCTCGGCGCCGAGCCGCTCGACCTTGTTCTTCTCGTACGCCTCGAAGTTGCCCTCGAACCAGAACCACTTCGCCGGGTTCTGGTCGTCGCCCTCCCACGCGAGGATGTGGGTGGCGACCCGGTCCAGGAACATCCGGTCGTGGGAGATGACCACGGCGCAGCCGGGGAACTCGAGCAGCGCGTTCTCCAGGCTGCCGAGGGTCTCCACGTCCAGGTCGTTGGTCGGCTCGTCGAGCAGGATCACGTTGCCGCCGATCTTCAGGGTCAGCGCCAGGTTGAGCCGGTTCCGCTCGCCGCCGGAGAGCACCTTGGTCGGCTTCTGCTGGTCCGGTCCCTTGAAGCCGAACGCCGCGATGTAGGCGCGCGACGGCATCTCGACCTTGCCGACCATGAGGTGGTCCAGCCCGTCGGAGACCGTCTCCCAGACGGTCCGGTCGCCGGCCAGACCCTGCCGGTTCTGGTCGACGTACGACAGCGACACGGTCTCGCCGATGCGCACCTCGCCGCTGGTCGGCTGCTCCAGCCCGACGATCGTCTTGAACAGGGTCGTCTTGCCGACGCCGTTCGGACCGATGATGCCCACGATGCCGTTGCGCGGCAGCGAGAACGACAGGTTGTCGATCAGCACCCGGTCACCGAACGCCTTGGTGAGGTTCTTGACCTCGATGACCGTGTTGCCCAGGCGGGGGCCCGGCGGGATCTGGATCTCCTCGAAGTCCAGCTTGCGGGTCTTCTCCGCCTCGGCGGCCATCTCGTCGTACCGGTCGAGACGGGCCTTGGACTTGGTCTGCCGGGCCTTGGCGTTGGAGCGCACCCACTCCAGCTCCTCGGCGAGGCGCTTCTTCATCTTGGCGTCGCGGCGCCCCTCGACCGCCATCCGCGCGGCCTTCTTCTCCAGGTAGGTGGAGTAGTTGCCCTCGTACGGGTAGGTGCGGCCGCGGTCCAGCTCGAGGATCCAGTTGGCCACGTTGTCGAGGAAGTACCGGTCGTGGGTGATGGCGATGACGGTGCCGGCGTACTTGGCCAGGTGCTGCTCCAGCCACTGCACGCTCTCCGCGTCCAGGTGGTTGGTGGGCTCGTCGAGCAGGAGCAGGTCGGGCGCCTCCAGCAGGAGCTTGCAGAGCGCGACCCGGCGACGCTCACCACCGGAGAGCGTCGTCACGTCGGCGTCCGGCGGCGGGCAGCGCAGCGCGTCCATGGCCAGTTCGAGCTTCGAGTCGATGTCCCACGCGTCGGCGTTGTCCAGCTCCTCCTGGAGCCGGCCCATCTCCTCCATGAGCTGGTCGGAGTAGTCGGTCGCCATCTGCTCGGCGATCTTGTTGAACCGCTCCAGCTTGGCCTTGGTCTCGGCCACCGCCTCCTCGACGTTGCCGAGGACGGTCTTGGCGTCGTTGAGCGGCGGTTCCTGGGCCAGCAGGCCGACGGTGTAGCCGGGCATCAGTCGGGCCTCGCCGTTGCTCGGCCGGTCCAGCCCTGCCATGATCTTGAGGAGGCTGGACTTACCGGCGCCGTTCGGCCCGACCACACCGATCTTGGCCCCCGGCAGGAAGTTCAGCGTCACGTTGTCCAGCACGACCTTGTCGCCGTGCGCCTTGCGCGCCTTTTCCAGGACGTAGATGAACTGGGCCACGGTGCGGGCTACCTCCGTAGGTTTCGACTGGGAGCCGGCGGGCGATGGGCCCGGGCGACGGGTGCCTCCGGGGCCGCCGGCCGGGGCCGGCCGCACGCACGCCATCGTCAATCCTGACAGGTACGCGGCGCAGCGCCCACATCACCCCGCCGGGCGTACGTCCGCGTCGCGGCCGGCCCGCGCACCGGGGCCCCCGGTCGCGCCCCGGGCCCCGGCTGTTGACAAGATCACGATCTGGGATTCGGCGAGCGTGGGACGGGTAGGGAACTCCGGCACGGGGGTCCAGACGCCGCAGCTACGCTCAGTACGCTCATGCGGTTGACCCGTCAGCACCGGAGGTGGCCGAACGTGACCGTCCGCAGCTCCTTTGTCGTAGTGGCGAACCGCCTGCCGGTCGACGAGGTGAGCACACCCGAGGGACGGCAGTGGCGGCGCAGCCCGGGCGGGCTGGTGACCGCACTGCACCCCGTCCTCGCCGCGCACAAGGGCACGTGGGTCGGCTGGGCGGGCGGCACCGGCGCCGCCCCCGAACCGTTCGACCTGGAGGGCATCCGGCTCCACCCGGTGCCGCTCAGCGCCGACGAGCTGGAGCGCTACTACGAGGGCCAGTCCAACGCGACGATCTGGCCGCTCTACCACGACGCCGTCGAGACGCCGGTCTACAAGCGGCGCTGGCGGGAGACGTACCGCCTGGTCAACGCCCGGTTCGCGGAGGCCGCGGCGGACGTCGCGGCCGAGGGCGCGACCGTCTGGGTGCAGGACTACCAGCTCCAGCTCGTGCCGGCGATGCTGCGCGAGCTCCGCCCGGACCTGCGCATCGGCTTCTTCCTGCACATCCCGTTCCCGCCGATCGAGCTGTTCATGCAGATGCCGTTCCGCACGGAGATCCTGCGCGGCCTGCTCGGCGCGGACCTCGTCGGGTTCCAGCAGCGCCTGGCCGCCCAGAACTTCGTCCGGCTGGCCCGGCACCTGCTCGGCCTGCGCTACGAGGGGCAGATGATCCAGGTCGACGGCCGGCAGGTGAAGGCCGGGGCGTTCCCCATCTCGATCGACACGAAGGAGATGGAGCGGATGGCAGCCGACCCGGCCGTCCAGGCCCGGGCCAAGGAGATCCGCGAGGAGCTGGGCAACCCGCGGACGATCATCCTGGGCGTGGACCGGCTGGACTACACGAAGGGCATCGAGCTACGTCTCAAGGCCTTCCGCGAACTGCTCGCCGACGGCAAGCTGAGCGTTCCGGACGCGGTCATGGTGCAGGTCGCCACGCCCAGCCGGGAGCGGGTGGAGCACTACCAGGCACTCCGCGTCAAGGTGGAACGCGAAGTTGGTCGGATAAATGGCGAATTCGGCAGGGTGGGCGTGCCGGCGGTGCATTATCTGCATCAGTCGTACAGTCGCAGCGAGCTGGCCGCGTTGTACGTCGCTGCCGACGTGATGATGGTGACCCCGCTGCGAGACGGGATGAATCTGGTGGCCAAGGAGTACGTGGCATCGCGCGCCGACCAGGGTGGCGCGCTCGTGCTCAGTGAGTTCGCCGGCGCGGCCACCGAGCTGCGTCAGGCGTTCCTGTGCAACCCGCACGACCCGGACGCGGTCAAGGACGCCCTGCTGCGGGCCGTGCATGTCGAGAAGCCGGAGGCCCGCCGCCGCATGCGGACAATGCAACGCCATCTGCGTACCAACGACGTGGGCCACTGGGCCCAGTCCTTCCTCACCGAGCTCGGCGCCCCGGAGGCGGAGGCCGCGTGACCACCCCCGTCCCCGGCGGGTCCACCGTCCTCACCGACGTCATGGACCCCGAGCTGCGTGCCGCCATCGGCCGGATCGCCCGCGTGCCGCAGCTCCTGGTCGCCTGCGACTACGACGGCACCCTGGCGCCGATCGTCGAGGACCCGAGCAAGGCCGTGCCGCTGCCCGAGGCCGTGGCCGCCGTACGCGCGCTCGCCGCGCTGCCCCAGACCACCGTGGCGGTGGTCTCCGGCCGGGCGCTGCGCGACCTGGCCGCGCTCTCCCGGCTGCCCAGCGAGGTGCACCTGGTGGGCAGCCACGGTTCCGAGTTCGACATCGGCTTCGTGGAGCGCCTCTCCCCCGAGCTGATCGCGATCCGCACCCGGCTGCGCGACGCGCTGCGCGAGATCGCCGCCGCCCACCCGGGCATCCGCCTCGAACGCAAGCCGGCGAGCGTCGCCGTGCACACCCGCGGGGTGGACCCGGAGATCGCCGCCGCCGCCATCGAGGCGGTCCGCAGCGGCCCCGCCACCTGGGAGGGCGTCACCGTCACCCAGGGCAAGGAGGTCATCGAGCTGTCGGTGGTCGCCACCCACAAGGGCACCGCCGTCGACCAGCTGCGCACCCAGCTCTCCGCCAGCGCCGTGCTGTTCATCGGCGACGACGTCACCGACGAGAACGCCTTCGGCAACCTGCACGGCCCGGACGTCGGGATCAAGATCGGTCCCGGCGACACCAAGGCCGACTACCGGGTCGCCGAACCGCTCGACGCCGCCCGCGCCCTCGGGCTGCTCCTGGAGACCCGCCGGCACTGGCTCTTCGGCGAGCGGGCCGTGCCGATCGAACGGCACTCGATGCTGGCCAACGGCCGCACCGTCGCGCTGCTCACGCCGGCGGCCAAGGTCACCTGGCTGTGCCACCCGAAGCCGGACTCGGCGGCGATCTTCGCCGACCTCGTGGGCGGCAGCCCGGCCGGCCACTTCACCGTCTCGCCCGAGCGGGGCGGCATCCCGCTGGGCCAGCGGTACCGTCCGGGCACCATGACCGTGGAGACCCGCTGGTCCGGTCTCACCGTCACCGACTGGCTCGACAAGCCGGCCCGGGAGACGACGCCGGACGGTCCCGCCGTCATGAGCGGCGACTCGACGCTCGTCCGGGTGCTGAGCGGCACCGCCCGGGCCCGGATCGAGTTCGCACCCCGGCCCGAGTTCGGCCAGGTGGCCGTACAGCTGCAACCGCTCGACGACGGGCTGCTGGTGCTCGGCTCCAACGAGCCGGTGGCCCTCTACTCCCCCGGCGTGGAGTGGGAGGTCGTCAGCGACGGCGTCTACGAGAGCGCCAAGGCGGTCGTGGACCTGCGGGCGGCCGGCGGGCAGGTCGTGCTGGAGCTGCGCTTCGGCACGCACAGCCTCGAACACCACCGGGTGCCCGTGCACGAGCGGCAGGCCGCGGCCGAGCAGCCCTGGAAGGACTGGGTGGCCTCGCTCCGGCTGCCCACGACCGCCCGTGACCTCGTCATCCGCAGCGCGCTCACGCTGCGGGGGCTCTGCCACGAGGCGACCGGTTCCATCCTGGCCGCCGCCACCACCTCGCTGCCCGAGGAGCTGGGCGGCGTACGCAACTGGGACTACCGGTACTGCTGGCTGCGGGACGCGGCGCTGAGCGCCCGGTCGCTGGTCGACCTCGGCTCGACCGAGGAGGCCGAGGCGCTGCTGCGGTGGATCGACGGGGTCGTCGAGCGCACCGGCGGCCACCCGGAGCGGCTGCACCCGCTCTACACGGTCGACGGGTACGAGCTGGGCGCCGAGGCCGTCATCGACACCCTCCCCGGCTACGCCGGCTCCCGGCCCGTCCGGGTCGGCAACCTCGCCAACCACCAGCTCCAGCTCGACGTCTTCGGGCCCGTCGCCGACCTGATCGCCGCCGTCGCCGACCTGCGCGGCTCGGTGCGCGAGACGGAGTGGCGGGTGCTGGAGTCCATGGTCGAGGCGGTCAGCCGCCGGTGGCACGAACCCGACCACGGCATCTGGGAGGCGCGCCTCCCGCCGCGCCACCACATCTTCTCGAAGGTGATGTGCTGGATGACCGTGGACCGGGCCCTGCACGTCGTACGCCGGCACGGCGGCGAGGACCGGCCGGAGTGGGTGAACCTGCGCGACCGGATCGCCGACAACGTGCTGGAGTACGGCTGGCACGAGCACGCCGAGGCGTACAGCGTCGCGTACGGCGACGAGGACATGGACGCCTCGTCGCTGTGGATCGGCCTGTCCGGCCTGCTGCCCGGCGACGACCCGCGGTTCCTCTCGACCGTGCTCAAGATCGAGGCGGACCTGCGCAGCGGCCCCGTGGTCTACCGCTACCACTGGGACGACGGCCTGCCCGGCCGGGAGGGCGGCTTCCACATCTGCACGGCGTGGCTCATCGAGGCGTACCTGCGCACCGGGCGGCGTGGTGACGCCGAGGAGCTGTTCGCCCAGATGATCGACACCGCCGGGCCGACGGGCCTCCTGCCCGAGCAGTACGACCCGCTCGCCGAGCGCGGCCTGGGCAACCACCCGCAGGCGTACAGCCACCTCGGCCTGATCCGCTGCGCCCTGCTGCTGGACAACATGCTCAAGCAGTGACCGGCGGTGGCCTCGGGGCGCCCGTCGGGCCGCCCCGAGGCCACCGCGCTCGGCCCCGCCTGGCCCCGCCTGGCCCGGCCTGGCCCCGCCCGACCCCGTTGATCATGACGTTATCGCCGTCCGACACGGCGTGTCGTGACGACAACTTCATGATCGACGGCCCTGGCCCCGGGGCGGGCCGGGGGTCGGTTAGCCGGGCGGGAGTGTGGTTACCACCTCGCCGACCACCACGATGGCGGGTGGGCGCAGGTGGGCGGCCGCCACGTCGGCGGCGACCCTGCCGAGCGTCGAGCGCAGCACCCGCTGCCCGCCCGTCGTGCCCTCCTGCACCACGGCCGCCGGGGTTCCCTCCGGTCGTCCGTGCGCGACGAGGGTCGCCGTGATCGCCGCCAGGTTCTTCAGCCCCATGAGGATCACCAGCGTGCCGCGCAGGGCGGCGAGCGCGTCCCAACGCACCAGCGACGCCGGCGAGTCCGGCGCGACGTGCCCGGACACCACGGTGAACTCGTGGGCCACCGCCCGGTGCGTGACGGGGATGCCGGCCACCGCGGGGACCGCCACGGCGCTCGTCACCCCGGGCACCACCGTCACCGGCACGCCGGCCTCCGCGCAGGCCAGCAGTTCCTCACCGCCACGGCCGAAGACGTACGGGTCGCCGCCCTTCAGCCGTACGACGAACCGCCCCGCCCGGGCCCGGTCCACGATGATCCGGTTGATCTCCTCCTGCGTCCGGGCCGGCCCGTACGGGATCTTGGAGGCGTCGACCAGCTCCACGTCGGCGCGCAGCTCGTCCAGCAGCAGCCCGGGCACCAGCCGGTCGGCGACCACCACGTCCGCCTCGGTGAGCATCCGCAGGCCCTTCACGGTGATCAGCTCGGGATCGCCCGGCCCGGCGCCGACGAGGGCGACCCGGCCGCCGGGGGCGTGGACAGGGCCCGCCTCCTCTGCCGGATCCGTCGACAGGGGGCCCGGCCTCGCCTCCAGCAGCGCCCGGACGGCGTCGCGCACGCTCATCGCCCGGCGGGGATCACCGCCGCCGAGCACGGCCACGGTCACCGGACCGTGCCGGGTGACGGCCGGCGTCCAGGCGGTCGCCGCGTCCCGGTCGTCCGCGCGTACGCAGAAGACGCGCCGCTCGTCCGCCGCGGCGCTCACCGCCGCGGCGGCCCGCCGGTCGTCCACCGCCACCTGTACCAGCCACGCGCCGTCGAGGTCCGACGGGACGAACCGGCGTGCCTCCCAGCGCAGCCGTCCCGCGTCGACGTGGGCGCGCAGCGCCGGGGTCAGCTCCGGGGCCACCAGCAGGACGTCGGCGTCCGCGTCGAGCAGCGCCGGCACGCGCCGGGTGGCGACCGTCCCCCCGCCCACCACGACCACCCGCCGGCCGCGCAGGCGCAGGCCCAGGGGGTACGGGTTGCCGCCCGACGGCTCGACGCGACCGCTCACGGTGCGACGCTCCCCGAAGGGACGGCGGCCCCGCCCGCCGTCGCGGCGCGGACGGGCGCGGTGCGGCGCGGCCGGAGGGTGAGGTCGACGGGCACGGTCACTTCTCGGCCACGCCGGCGGAGTCGAACGTCGCGACCTCGTGCAGCACCCGCACGGCACCGGTGACCACGGGGAGCGCGAGCAGGGCGCCGGTCCCCTCGCCGAGGCGCAGGCCGAGGTCGATGAGCGCGTCGAGGGCCAGCTTCCGCAGCGCGAGCGTGGCGCCCGGCTCGGCCGACCGGTGCCCGGCGACCATGGCGCCCACCGCGTCCGGGGCGAACGCCGCGGCGGCGAGGGCGGCGGAGCCCGCGATCACCCCGTCGAGCAGCACCGGCACCCGACGCGCGGCCGCACCGAGGATCAGCCCGGCCAGCGCGGCGTGCTCCAGGCCGCCGACCGTGGCCAGCACGCCCAGCGGGTCGGTCGGGTCCGGCCGGTGGCGTTCCAGCGCCGCCCGCACCACGTCGACCTTCCGCTGGTACGTGGCGTCGTCCACGCCCGTGCCGCGACCCGTCGCCGCGGCCGGGTCGGCGCCGGTGAAGGCCGCGATGAGCGCGGCGGCCGGGGTCGTGTTGCCGATGCCCATGTCCCCGGTGAGCAGGATCCCGGCGCCGGCGTCGATCAGCTCGTCGGCGACGCGGACACCGGTCTCCACCGCAGCCCGGGCCTCGTCGCGGGTGAGGGCGGCGGTCACCGTGAGGTCGGCCGTACCGGGCCGGACGTTGGCGTCGACGAGGCGCGGCACGGCCGGGTCGAGCAGCCGCGCGCTGCCGGCGGGATCGAGCACCGACGCGCCGCCGGCCGGGTCGAGCGGTTCCGTGCCGGCGGTCGGGATCGGGGTCGCCACCCCGACGTCCACCACGGTGACCGCGGCGCCCGCCTGCCGGGCGAACGCGTTGACCACGGCGCCGCCGGCCAGGAAGTTGGCGATCATCTGGGCGGTGACCTCCTGCGGCCACGGGCTCACGCCCTGCGCGTGCACGCCGTGGTCGCCCGCGAAGATCGCCACCGCCGCCCGCTCCGGCAGCGGGGGTGGGCAGGCGCCAGCCAGGCCGGCGAGCCGTACCGAGAGCTCCTCCAGCGCGCCGAGTGAACCGGCCGGCTTGGTGAGCCGCCCGTGCAGCTCACGGGCCGCGGCCATCGCGGCGTCGTCCAGCGGTCGGATGGCCGCGATCGTGCTCTCCAGCATCATGCCTCCAGGATCTCGCCCAGTACCCGGGTGAACGCGTCGGTGGTGGCCGGGTCGCGGACCGCCACCCGCAGCCAGTCCGGCCCGAGGCCGGGGAAGGTGTCGCCGCGGCGTACGGCCCAGCCCCGTTCGCGCAGGGCGACGCGGACCGCCGCCGCGCCGGGCAGGTGGATCAGGACGAACGCGCTCGCGGGCCGGCCGGCGACGCGTACGCCCGGCAGGCCGGCGAGGCGGGCCACCAGGTGCTCGCGGTCGGCGGCCAGTCGCGCGGCGATCGCGCGCTCGGCCTCGACCGCGACGGGGCTGGCGCAGGCCGCGGCGGCCGCCAGCGCGGGCGTGGAGACCGCCCAGAGCGGCTGGACGGCGGCGAGCCGGGCCAGTAGGTCCGGGGCGCCGAGCAGGTAGCCGATGCGGAGCCCGGCCAGCCCCCACGTCTTCGTGAGGCTGCGCACCACGAGCAGACCGGGCACGTCCCGCCGGCCGGCGAGGGACTCCGGTTCGCCCGGGCGGCCGGGGACCGTGGTGGTGTCGGCGAACGCCTCGTCGACCACGAGCACCCGGCCCGGGCGGGCCAGCGCGGTGAGGTCGGCCGCGGGGTGCAGCACCGAGGTGGGGTTCGTCGGGTTGCCGATCATCACGAGGTCGGCGTCGGCGGGCACCCGGGCCGGGTCGAGCCGGAAGTCGTCGGCGGCGTCGAGCAGCACCCGCTCGACCTGGTGACCGGCCGCCCGCAGCGCCGCCTCGGGCTCGGTGAACTGCGGGTGCACCACCACCGGGCGGCGTACGCCGCGCAGGGCCTGGGCGATCAGCACGAACCCCTCGGCGGCACCCGCGGTGAGCAGCACCTCGTCCGGGGCGCGGCCGTGCCGGGCGGCGACGGCGGCCCGGGCCGGTGCCGGGTCGGGGTAGCGGGCGAGGTCGCCGAGGGTGGCGGCGATGGGCTCGGCCAGCCACGGCGGCGGCGCGGCGTGCCGGACGTTGACGGCGAGGTCCACGAGCCCTTCCCCGACCTCAGCGTCGCCGTGGTGACCGAGGTCCGGCCCGTCCGCGGCCGGCGCGGGGGCCGGTGGCGCTCCGGCGCCGGGCGGCGTCCCCATCGGCTGACCACGCATGTCCGCGATCCTGCCGGGAAGGCGGCGTGCGGGACAGCCGATCACGACGTGGGCCGCGTCACCACTCGATTGCCGTCCGCCCGTTTATGAATTTTTCTCATTTCCGAATCGGAAATGTCATAGCTTGACCCTGTGAGCAACCGACCCCTTGCCACCGCTGGTCGTGCCATTCCTCTCCTTCGCGCCGGACTGATCGCGGGCATCGTGATCGCCGCCGTCGCCTACCCCGTGGTCGCGTTCACCGGGCTCGGCGCGAAGGCCACCGCGCACGCCACGGAGCACAAGACCAGACTGTTGACCAAGGCCCTGCCCGCCGAGACCTCCTACCTCTACCTGCCCGACGGCAAGACCGTGCTGACGATGTTCTACGAGGAGTACCGGCAGTACACGAAGCTGTCGGACATGTCGCCGTACATCCAGCAGGCGATCGTGGCCGCCGAGGACTCCCGCTTCTACCAGCACCACGGCGTCGACCCGAAGGGCGTCGTCCGCGCGTTCGTGGCCAACGCCCGCTCCAGCGGCGTCTCCCAGGGCGCGTCCACGCTCACCATGCAGTACGTCCGCATGGCACTGCGGGACAGCGCCACGACACCGAAGGAGGTGCAGGAGGCCACCCAGCAGACCAGCCTGCGCAAGATCAAGGAGATGCGGCTGGCGCTCGACCTGGAGAAGGAGCTGAGCAAGGAGGAAATCATCGAGCGGTACCTCAACTCGGCGTACTTCGGTCACCGCGCGTACGGCATCTACGCGGCCAGCGAGATCTTCTTCTCCAAGACGCCGAAGGACCTGACACCGGTCGAGGCGGCGACGCTGGCCGGCCTGGTCAAGTCACCCAGCCAGTACGACCCGGCGACCTCCGACCAGAAGGACGCCACGGCACGGCGCAACTACGTGCTGGACCGGATGACGCAGCTCGGCTACCTCTCGCCGGACGCGGCCGCCTCCGCCAAGGCCGAACCGATCCGGCTCAAGCTGACCGACCCGCCGAACGACTGCGCCGCCGTCCCGAAGAAGTACAACAGCTGGGGCTTCATCTGCGACTACCTGAAGAACTGGTGGAGCGCGCAGCCCGCGTTCGGGGCGAACCGGCTGGAGCGGATGGACAAGCTCCGCCGCGGCGGCTACCGGATCGTGCTCGGCATCGACCCGAAGATCCAGGAAGCGGCGGAGAAGAACCTCGGCGCCGGCACCGGCAGCCCGTTCGCCAACGGGATCGTCGTGAGCGAGCCCGGGACCGGGCGGGTGAAGGCGATGGCCGTCAACCGCACCTACTCCCTGGACCTCAACGAGAACCCGCAGAGCTCCAACCCGGAGGCCGGGCCGAACGTGAAGGCCAACTACCCGAACACCGTGGCGCCCCTGCTCGGCGGCGGCGACCTGCCGGGCTACCAGGCCGGATCGACGTTCAAGATGTTCCCGATGCTGGCCGCGCTCAACGCCGGCATGCCGCTGTCCACCTCGTTCAACGCCCCGTACCGGTACCAGTCGAAGGTCTTCGACGGGTGGGCGCCGTCCAACGCGAGCGGGGCGATGTCCGGCCTGCAGACCATGTGGTCGGGCTTCGGCAAGTCGGTCAACACGTACTTCGTCTGGCTGGAGGAGCAGATCGGCGCCGAGGCGGGCGTCCGGCTCGCCGAACAGCTCGGGCTGCGCTGGCGCACCGACGTCGACCGCGACCAGGCCTCACCGGAGAAGGTGAAGAAGTGGGGGGCCTTCACGCTGGGCGTCTCCGACGCCACCCCGCTGGAGATGGCCAACGCGTACGCGGCCATCGCCGCCGACGGCCGGTACTGCGAGGCCATGCCGGTGCAGGCGATCTACAACCGGGACGGTACGCCGACCACGTACACGACCGCGTCCGGCATCACCCGGGAGGTGGCCAAGCCCCGCTGCCGGCAGGTGGTGAGCGCGGACGCCGCCCGCGCGGCCACCGACGCGGCCCGCTGCCCGACCGGCGACACCCCGGCCCGGGGAAGCTGCGGCGGCTGGTCGACGGCGGACAGCGTCCGGGGCACGGTGGGGCGGCCGGTGGCCGGCAAGACGGGTACGACGGACAGCACCCGGTCGGCCTGGTTCGTGGGCTACACGCCGGAGCTGGCGGCGGCGAGCTTCATCTCCGACCCCGACAACCCGTTCAACGCGGTGGGTGACGGCCAGTCCCAGATCCCGATCAGCGCCGTGGCGGAGACCCTCCGGGACGCGCTGAAGGGCAAACCCACCCGGCAGTTCACGCCCCCGTCCGACGCGATAGTGGGCTGACACGCGACCACTCCTGGTTGATCATGAGGTTGGCGGGCCGGATCCGGACGGATCCGCCCGCCAACCTCATGATCACCGGGGTGAGCGGGGGGGCGGGGGGCGGGGGGGCAGGGCGGGGCGGGGCGGGGCGGGTGGGGTGCGGGTTAGCGGAGGTCGGCGGCCACGAACGACCACAGTTCCAGGTCGACCCGGGCGCCGCGGACGTAGCCGGCGTTGCGGAGCAGCCCCTCGTAGCTGAAGCCGGCCTTCTCGGCCACGCGCCGAGAAGCCGTGTTGCCCGGCGCCACCCGCAGCTCGACCCGCTGGAAGCCGTGCTCCAGGATCAGCGCGATGGCCACCGCGTCCACCGCCTCGGCGGCCAGGCCGAAGCCCCGGGCGTGCGGCGCCACGGCGTACGAGACCTCGGTGACCCGGGCGCCCCAGTCGGTACGCCGGGTCCACAGGCAGCCCACGAGCCGCGCGTCCTCCCGGCGGATGATCCCGTAGTGGTCGCCCTCCCCGCTGTCCCGGCGCTGCCGGGCCAGGTCGGTGCACCACGCGTGCCCGTCGATCGGCCCGGAGTCGTCGGCCAGCGGCAGCCAGCGCCGGGTCATCTTGTCGGCGAGGATCTCCCCGACCGCCGCGGCGTCCGCCGCCACGAGCTGGCGGACCTCGGTACGCGGCGTCGAGACGGTCAGTGCCGGGAAGCGCCGTACGGCGACCTGACCGATCACGCCGGCACCCCGCCGGAACCCGTCTCGGCCGGATCGGGCGCCGGATCGGCCACCGCGGCGGCCACGAGGCGCGTGGCGATCCCGGGGTAGCCGGCCCAGTGCACGGCGAGCTGCGAGGCGTGCACGTTGCGCCAGACGAAGCCCTCCGGCGTACCGCCCTCCCAGCTCCAGGCCGGTCGCCGGCCCGCGCGCGGATCGAGCACCGCCCGGTGCTGCTTGTGGCCGACCACGACCGACCCCTCCGCGGCCACCACGCTGCCGGCGCGGGCCGTCGCCTCCCGGTAGCCGATCACGAGGCCGTCGCGGCTGGTCCCCACCGCGTCGAGCACCCCGCACATCGGCAGCCCGTCCAGCTCGCGGGCCAGCCAGAGCAGGCCCGTCCCCTCGGCGATCACCGGACGGCCGGTGCGGGCCAGCTCGGCCACCGCGATGCAGAGCCGCCGGTTGGCCGAGAGCTGCTCGGCGTACGTCTCGGGAAGCGCCCCGCCGACGACCAGCGCGCGGGTGCCCGGGGGCAGCGCCTCGTCGCGGAGCGGGTCGAGCGTCACCACCTCGGCGCCGGCGGCGGCGAGCAGCTCGGCCGTCTCCGGCGGGCTGTAGCTCCCGCCCGCGGCGCCGGCCAGCGCGACCACCGGCGGCTCGGCCGGGGCCACCGGGTCACCCAGCTCGTCGCCGGGCGACCAGGCCGTGGCCGGCAGCGGCGGGGCCGACCGGGCCAGCCCGAGCAGCCGGTCCAGGTCGACGGTGGCGGCCACCGCCTCACCCAGCCGGCGTACGGCGCGGCCCGCCTCGGCGGAACCGCCGATCGCCGGCACCACGCCGTGCCCCCGGCTGGGCAGCACGGCGGGCAGGTCCTGCCGGCGCAGCGCCCCGTAGACGGGCACCCCGAGGTCGTCGAGCGCCTCGCGCAGCATGGCCTCGTGCCGGGACGAGGCGACCCGGGTGAGGATCACCCCGCCCAGCCAGAGCTGGTCGTCGTACGACCGGAAGCCGTGCACCAGGGCGGCCACCGACTGACCCATCGCGGCGACGTCGACGGCCAGCACCACCGGGCTGCGCAGCGCCGTCGCCACGGCGGCCGTGGAGTCGTGCTCCGGCCGGCCGCTCACGCTGTCGTACAGCCCCATGCTGCCCTGGACGACGGCCAGCCCGGCCCCCGCGGCGCCGTGGGCGAGCAGCGGGGCGAGGCGGTCGGCGCCGACCAGCCGCGGGTCGAGGACACGCCCGGGCCGACCGGCGGCGAGCCCGAGGTAGGCCGCGTCCACCGGATCCGGGCCGATCTTGAATCCGGCGACCGTGAGGTCGCGGTCGGCGAGCGCGGCGAGCAACCCGATCGCCAGCGCGTTCTTGCCGTGGCCGGAGGACGGCGCGCTGAGCACCAGGCGCGGCACGACGGTCATCATCGACTCCTCGCGTGCGGTACGCGGTCGCGGGGCGGCTGCCCGCCCGGTGACGATACCGGTCCGGACCGCCGGGCGAGCGGCACCCGATGTCCTGTCGCGACGCGCAGCCGGGCGGTCGCGGGCAGTGGTGCCGGTCATACGAGTAGCCTCGTGGCTGTGTACCGGTTCCTGCTGACCCCGCGCTGGCTCGGCATCCTGGCGCTGACGCTGGTGGCGGCCACCGTGATGGTGTTCCTGGGCAACTGGCAGCTGGACCGCTACCGGGGGCGCACCGAGATCAACGAGCGGATCGACGCGGGCGCGAGGATGGCCCCGACGCCGTTGCGCGACGCGCTGTCCGCCCCGACGGGTGGCGCGGGCACCGCCGGGCCGGCCCCGGCCGAGGACAAGGTCTGGACCCGGGTCACCGTCACCGGGCGGTACGACCCGTCGAACATGGTCCTCGTCCGCAGCCGCACCGTCGACAGCCGGGTGGGCTTCGAGGTCGTCACCCCGCTGGTGCTGGGCGACGGCACCGCCGTCCTCGTGGACCGGGGCTGGATCCCGCCGGCGCCGGGCGGGGCGACCGCCCGGCCGGACCTGCCCGCCACGCCGTCCGGCGAGGTCACCGTGGTGGGCCGGGTGCACGAGAGCGAGAGCGGCGCGGGCGCGGTGGAGCGACGCGACGGGCGGCTGGAGACGCGGCGGATCGCCGTCCCCCGGCTGGCGCGTGAGCTGCCGTACCCGGTCTACGGGGCGTACCTGCTGCTGGACGAGCAGACCCCGGCCGCCGACCCGGCCTTCACGGCGGTGCCGATCGGGCACACCAACAACTGGCAGAACTTCGGCTACGTCGTGCAGTGGTGGCTCTTCGCCGGGATGACCCTGTTCGGCTACGGCTGGGCCGCCCGCCGGGAGGCCCGCCGTGCGGCCGGCCACGACCCCCGCCCCGTCGACCGGGCCGCGGAGCCCGCCACCAGCACCTCCGTCTGACCCGGCGCCGGGCGCCCGCCGCTGCGGGGTCCGCCGAGACTCGATCGGGCGGGGCGATGCCCGTGAACCGGCGGATCGGTCGGGCGGCGGTGCCCCTGGACCGGCGGCGCTCAGCCGGTCGGGCGGCCCGCGTGGATGGCCCGGACGGCGTCGATCGTGTCCGCCTCGGCGGCCGACTTGTCGGTGCGGTAGCGCACGACCCGGGCGAAGCGCAACGCCATCCCGCCCGGGTAGCGGGAGCTGGTCTGCACCCCGTCGAACGCGATCTCCACGACCTGCTCGGGGCGGACCCGCACCACCCAGTCGCCCTTCTCGACCGCCAGGCCCAGGAAGCGCTCGGTCTGCCAGCGCAGCATCTCGTCGGTGAGGCCCTTGAACGTCTTGCCGAGCATGACGAAGTCGCCCGTGCGCGGGTCGCGGGCCCCCAGGTGGAGGTTGGAGAGCCAGCCCCGGCGCCGGCCACTGCCCCACTCGACCGCGAGCACCACCAGGTCGAGCGTGTGCCGCGGCTTGACCTTCACCCAGGCCGAGCCCCGCCGGCCCGCGTCGTACGGCGCGTCCGGCGCCTTGACCACGACCCCCTCCTGGCCGGCGTCGACGGCCGCGGCGAACGCCGCGCCGGCCTGCTCCGGCCCGTCGACCTCCACCCGGCCGACCAGCAGCGACTCGTCGACCGCGCCGGCCAGGGCGGCCCACCGGTCACGCCCGGGCAGGTCGATCAGATCCTCGCCGTCGAGGTGCAGCAGGTCGAAGAAGTACGGCGTCAGCACGGTCTCGCCGGTGGTCTCGGCCGCGGCGAGCACCGCCGGGGCGACCGGCGAGCGGCCGGTGGTGCTCGGCGTGGTGCGCCGCGCCGCCCGGCTGGACGTCTGCTGGAAGGGCAGCGGCCGGCCGACCTCGTCGAGGCCGATCGCCTCGCCGTCGAGCACCAGCTCCCGGCCGGGCAGGGCGCGCACCGCGGCCACCACCTCGGGCACCCGGGCGGTGATCTCGTCGAGGCTGCGGGTGAAGACCGCGATGTCCTGCCCCGAGCGGTGCACCTGGATCCGGATGCCGTCGAGCTTGACGTCGACCACCGCCGGCGTGCCGGTCGCGGTGAGCGCCTCGTCGACCGTGGGCGCGCTCTGCGCCAGCATCGGGGCGAGCGGACGCCCCACCTGGAGACCGAAGTCGGCCAGCGCGGCGGCGCCGCCGGACAGGGCGGCCGCCGCGACGGCCCGCAGGTCACCGGCGAGCAGCAGCGCCCGACGTACGGCCGTGACCGGCACCTCGGCGGCCCGGGCGATCGCGTCGGCGAGCAGCCCGGCCTGCGCGCCCTGGCGCAGCTCGCCGCTGAACAGGCCGGTCAACAGCCGCTGCTCCTCGGCCGTGGCGGCGGCGTAGAGCGCGCCGAGCAGCGCCCGACGGCGCGCCTGGGAGCCGGCCCCGCGCACCGCGGCGATCTCGTCGATGGCCGCGTCGACGTCGGCCACCGTCAACGTCGGCTCGGCGGCGGGAGGTGGCAGGTCGCGCAGGCTCGCGTAGCCGACGCCGGTCTGCCGTTGGCGCAGCTCGCCGGCGAGCCAGCCGGCGCCCGCCGACACCTCGGCCGGGTCGAGCGCCCGCAGCGCACCGGCCAGCAGCTCCACCTTGGCCCGCCGGCCGCTGGTGGCGGCCACGGCCGCGGAGGTGGCTGCCAGGTCGAGGAACCGCACGGGTTCATCCTGCCAGCCACCTCCGACATCGCCCCGAGATTGCGCGGCGGCGGAGCCGCCGATCAGGCCGAGACCGGCTCCTCGATCCGCAGCCCGCGGGCCCGGACCTCGTCGGCCACCCGGCTGAGCAGCGAGTCGAGCGCGACCAGGGAGGCGGAGAGTTCACCGAGCTGTTCCTTGAGCGTGTCCTCGGACCACGCGGAGACGTCGACGTCCCCCAGAGCGCTGACGGCGGCCTGCAACCGGGCCATCACCTCGTTCGTACTCATGTTCGAAAGGCTATACCACCGCGGCCCGCGACACGCCGCAAAGTCCAGAATCGACCCGGGCGTTACGGTTTCGACACCTAGCTCCGGCTGCGGGCCACCTCGGCGACCTTGCCGAGCAGCAGCGCCTCCGCGAGGCAGACCCGGGCGAACTCGCCCAGGTGCAGGCTCTCGTTCGGGCCGTGCGCCCGGGCGTGCGGGTCCTCCACGCCGGTCACCAGGATCGCGGCCTGCGGGAACATCTGCTGGAAGGTCGCGATGAACGGGATCGAGCCCCCCACGCCGATGTCGACCGGGTCGGTGCCGTCCCAGGCGGTCCGGAACGCCGAGCGGGCGGCGTCGAACATCGGCCCCGACGCGTCGATGACGCACGGCTCGCCGTCGTGCTCGAACGTGACCGTCACCCGGGCGCCCCACGGCGCGTGCTTCTCGAGGTGGGCGCGCAGCGCCGCGTACGCCCGCTTCGGGTCGTCGCCCGGCGCGAGCCGGACGCTGAGCTTCGCCTTCGCCGCCGGGACCAGGGCGTTCGGCGCCTCCCCGGTGGGCGGCGCGTCGATGCCCAGCACGGAGAGGGCCGGCTTGGTCCACAGCCGGTCGGTGAGCCGGCCCGTGCCGATGAACTCGGCGCCCTCGATGAGCCCGGCCTCGGCGCGGACCCGCTCCTCCGGGTAGTCGACCGTCGCGCCCTCCCGGCCGACCAGACCCTCGACGGCGACGTCGCCCGCGTCCGTGTGCAGCGTCGCGAGCAGCCGGACCAGCGTGGTGAGCGCGTCCGGGACGGCGCCGCCGAACATGCCGCTGTGCACCGCGTGATCGAGGGTGCGGACCTCCACGAAGCAGTTGACGATGCCGCGCAGCGAGGTGGTCAGCGCCGGCACGCCGATGTCCCAGTTGCCCGAGTCGGCGATGACGATCACGTCCGAGGCGATCTCGTCCCGGTGCTCGGCGAGCAGCCGCTCCAGCGAGTCCGAGCCGTACTCCTCCTCGCCCTCGATGAACAGGACCACGCCGACCGGAAGCTTGTCGCCGTACGCGCGCAGCGCCGCCACGTGCGCCATGATGCCGGCCTTGTCGTCGGCCGCGCCGCGGCCGTAGAGCCGGCCGTCGCGCTCCACCGGCTCGAACGGGTCCGACTCCCACAGCGACAGGTCACCGACGGGCTGCACGTCGTGGTGGGCGTAGAGCATCACCGTCGGCGCGCCGGGCGGGGCGGCCTTCCTGCCGATCACCGCGGGCTGCCCGCCGGAACGCGCGATCGTGACGTCCAGGCCGCAGCCGCGCAGCAGCTCGGCCACCGCCTCGGCGGAACGCTCGACGTGCGAGTGGTCGAAGCCGTCGAACGCGATGCCGGGGATGCGGACGAGGCGTTCCAGGTCGGCGCGGACGCCGGGCATCTCCCGCTCGACGGCGGCCCGGATCTCGGACTCGGACATGATCGGTGTGGTCATGACCGGCATCGTATGCCGGCCTTACCGTGCCCGCCCGGGCCGGTGGAGGGATACAGAGCGATCGGACGGCTGGCGACGCGCCGTCGAGCGCGGTCGTGCGGCGTACCTTGCGCGGCCGGTCCTGAGACGCGCGGTTGCGGAGCGACCCGAGCCGGCGGGCCCGGGCCGGCGGTCGCCGCGCCGGTCAGGGCAGGCAGCGGCGCGGTTGCGCAGCGACCCGAGCCGGCGGGCCCGGGCCGGCGGTCGCCACGCCGGTCAGGGCAGGCGCACGTAGTAGCGGGCACGGTCGTGCGGCAGGCCCGGCGCCCCGTCGACCACCAGGTCGACGCGCTCGGCCGTACGGTCGGCGGCGAAGTGCGCCTCCTCCCCCACGTGCCAGCGGCGCAGGTGCGGCAGGATCTCCGGGCCGTCCCGGGCCACGGCGCGGGCCAGGCGCAGCGGCGCCGGCGCCGTGACGAAGACCCCGAGCGTCAGCTCCGGCCGGGCCTGCGCGCGGGCCGCGCTCACGCCCTCCAGGAGCAGCACCGGGCCGACCGGCACCGGCACCACGTCGGGCAGGAACTCCCGCCGCACCCAGCTGTACCGGCGGTACGCCCCCGCCCGCCCCGCACGCAGCGGCGCGAGCACCTGCTCCTCCAACCGCGCCCAGAAGGTGAACTGGTCGTCCCAACCGTCGAGCAGGTCGTCGGTGTGCACCAGGGGCGGCCGACCGCCGCCGGGCAGCGCGGCGAGGGCATCGGCGAGGTGCGTCGCGAACCGGCTCTTGCCCGCCCCGCTCGGCCCGTCGACCGCCACCAGACGCGTACGCCCCAGCCGCGGCGGGCCCGCGAGCACCCGCCGGGCCAGATCGGCGTACGGCTCGACGACCGCGACCGGAGTCACGCGCCGGTCGCGGCGGCTCGGAGCGTGGTCAGCACGGCGCCAGTATGCCCGGGGCGCGACGCGCTGGCCGCGGCGGATCTCCCTCGGCCTGGGGTCCGCCGCCCCGTTCGGGGTACGGCCGTCCGGTGCGCCGATCACGTCCGGGGGAATCACGTCACCCACCGGTTGCCGCCGACCCGTTCGCCGGGTGGGACAGCCGTCCACTCGGCATGATCGAGACGTGCTCCGTGACGTGATGAGCCCCGGCGTCGAGGCCCTGCTGGAACAGGCCCGCTCCGGGCTGCACCGGTTGACCCCGCACGAGACCGTCGAGGCGGTCCGCGGTGGCGCGCTGCTGGTCGACATCCGGACCGATCGGCACCGCCGGGAGCAGGGCGACCTGCCCGGCGCGATCGTCATCGACCGGACCGTGCTGGAGTGGCGGCTCGACCCGGCGAGCCCGTGGCGCATCCCGGAAGCCACCGGGTACGACCGGGAGATCGTCGTGGTGTGCCGGCACGGCTACAGTTCCAGCCTCGCGGCGGCGAGCCTCCAGGCGTTGGGGCTACGCCGGGCGACCGACATGATCGGCGGTGTGCAGGACTGGATCACCGCCGGCCTGCCGCTCTCCGACGGCCCCGCCGACGTCCGCCCCTGACGGGACACGGCTGGCCCGCACCACCCTGGAGGTAGTGGCCTCCGGCCGAGCGAGGTGGCTGGTCCGCGACATCCTGGATGTGGCGGCCTCCGCCGCCGAGGGAGGCGACAACTCCCAGGAAGTAGTGGGATCCCGCACGCCGAGTGATCCGCGGAAGCGAGCAACCTTCGCGCAGGACGACCGCGACGTCCCTGAATGACGCGACATCCCTGATGAGTCGCCTCCGGGCGGAGCGACCGCAACATCATGGATGTAGTGGCCTCCGCGGTGCGGAAAGGCAACAACATCCAGGAAGTAGTGGGCTCTGCGTCCGGCGAGGGCAACACCCGGGAGGTGTCCTCCCGGTGCGGAACGAGGCAACATCCGGGAAGGAGTGGCCTCACTGCACAGGGAGACAACGACATCCCGGAAAGAGTGGCCTCGACCATCCCGGGAGACAACAACATCCAGGAAACAGCGACCTCCCACGCGCCCAGTGACGACAACTCCGCGAAGTTGCGGCCCCTTGGATGGCCACGCCTCGGACGCCGCGCATCGAGCAGCTGCCCGTTCGGCCGCCGGGCATCGAGCACGCGCACGTGGGCGCCGAGCACCTCTGCAACGAGCACCGGACAACCCGGGCACCGGGCATCGGCAACCCGGAGCCCGCTGCCGGCGCTGGGGCACCTGCAATCTGGCGCCGGCTGCCGGGGCCGGGCGTGAGGTCAGGTGAGGGTTGCGCGTCGGTTGGCGTCTCAGAGGTGTGGGGCGCCTGGGGGGATGAAGGGCAGGTCGGCGGGCGGGCCGGACTCGATGAGGCGCCAGAGGGCGTCGGTGTCCAGGTGCTCCTCGACCAGGTCGCCGAGCAGGTCGAGCGACCGTTCCCGGGCCGCCGCGAACGCGGTGTCCGGGGCGACCCGGAATCCGTGCCGGCCGGCGAGGCGGGCCACCTCGGTGAGGAACCGGCGGCGGAACTCGTCGGACTCGAAGGTGCCGTGCCAGTGCGTACCGTGGATCGCGCCGAGGACGGCACCCTCACCGGTGCCGTCCGCCGCGGTGATGAGCGGGGTGAGCCCCGGGTCGGCCGTGGAGACGTACCCGTGGTGGATCTCGTAGCCGCGGACCGGCACCCCCTCCCCGGCGGTGCCCACCGACTGCCGGACGGTCTTGCGCGGGTCGAACGTGATCTCGATGGGGAGCAGGCCGAGGCCGGCTACGCTGCCCCGCCGGCTCTCCACCGGGTCGTGGATCTCCCGGGCGAGCATCTGGAAGCCGCCGCAGATGCCGAGCAGCGGCTTGCCGGCGGCGACGTGGGCGAGGACCGCGTCGGCGAGGCCGGTCTCCCGCAGCCAGGCGAGGTCCGCCACGGTTGACTTGGAGCCGGGCAGGACGACCAGGTCGGCGGCGGCCAGTTCGGCGGGCTCGACCGTGAGCCGCACCCGGACGCCCGGTTCGGTGGCGAGCGCCTCGACGTCGGTGGCGTTGCTGATCCGGGGCAGCCGGACCACGGCCACGTCGAGCCAGTCGGTGCCGTGCGGGGCCGCGGGGCGGCCGAGCACCCGGCCGTACGCGAGGGAGTCCTCCGCGTCCAGCCAGAGGTCGAGCGACCAGGGCAGCACCCCGTACGTCGGGCGGCCGGTGACCTGGCGCAGCATGTCCAGCCCGGGGCGGAGCAGGCCGAGGTCGCCCCGGAACTTGTTGATGACGAAGCCGGCGACGAGCGCCTGGTCGGCCGGGTCGAGCAGCGCCAGCGTGCCGAACATTGACGCGAAGACGCCGCCCCGGTCGATGTCGCCGACGACGATCGTCGGCAGCCCGGCGTGCCGGGCCAGCCCCATGTTGACGTAGTCACCGGCGCGCAGGTTGATCTCGGCGGGGCTGCCGGCGCCCTCGCAGATCACCACGTCGTACGCCTCGCGCAGTTCGGCGAGCGCCGCGTACGCCGTCTGTGCCAGGCGGGGTCGCAGCTCCCGGAACGTGCCGGCGGTGACCGTGTCGACCGCCTCGCCGAGCAGCACGACCTGGCTGGCGAGGTCGCTGCCCGGTTTCAGCAGCACCGGGTTGAAGCGCAGGTCCGGGGCGAGGCCGCAGGCGGCGGCCTGCATCGCCTGGGCCCGGCCGATCTCGCCGCCGCGCCCGTCCGCCCCCACGACCACGGCCGAGTTGTTGGACATGTTCTGTGCCTTGAACGGCGCCACCTTCACGCCCTGGCGGTGCAGCCACCGGCAGATGCCCGCGGTGAGCACGCTCTTGCCGGCGTCGGACGTGGTGCCGGCGACCAGCAGCCCGCCGCTCACCGCCGCCTCCCGGTCGCCGCCGCACCCCGAGGCAGGGCCGCCGGTTCGGCACGGTCGCGTACGCCGGGTCGCGCCCACCGGCTCCCGCCCGGCGCGTCGTCGGAACGTGCGGGGCGGAGCGCCGCCCGTCGGGTGCGGGCGGGCACCACGGCCCGCAGCGTACGGCGGCCGGCGGCGGCCACCAGCCGTCCGGCGGTCAGCGGGTAGACGGCCGCCACGGCGAGGGCGGCCAACCCCACGGCACCGGAGATGCGGGCCGCCCGTAGGAGGTGTCGCGCCTCCGGACGCGGCCCGTCGCCGAGGAACGGCCGCACCTCGGAGCGGCCGAAGTAGACGTTGCGGCCACCGAGCCGTACGCCGAGCGCACCCGCCATCGCGGCCTCGCACTGGCCGGCGTTGGGGCTCGGGTGGTCGTTGCGGTCGCGCCGCCACACGCGCCACGCCCGTTCCCGGTCGCCGTGCGCCACTGGGGCGACCGCCACGGTGAGCAGCCCGGTCAGTCGCGCCGGCACGAGGTTGAGCAGGTCGTCCAGGCGGGCGGCCGGGGTGCCGAAGCGCGCGTACCGCGGCGAGCGGTGCCCGACCATCGCGTCGAGGGTGTTCGCGGCCCGGTAGCCGACCAGGCCCGGCAGCCCGGCCACCGCGCCCCACAGCAGCGGGGCGACCACGGCGTCGGAGGTGTTCTCGGCGACCGACTCGACGGTGGCCCGGGCCAGTTCCGGCTCGTCGAGGGCGGATGGGTCCCGACCGCAGAGGTGCCCGAGGCGTTGCCGCGCGGCCGGCAGGTCTCCGTCACGCAGCGCACGCCCCATCACGTGCGCCTCGTGGCGCAGGGTGCGACCGCCCAGCACCGTCCAGGTCCCCGCGGCGACCAGGGCCGCCCGGGCGACGGGCCGCCGGCGGGTCGCCACCGTGGCGGCCGCGCCGAGCAGCACCGGCACACCGACGGCCAGGGCGGTGAACGCCGCGCCCGCGGTGCGGTCCGGTCGGTAGATCCGCTGCTCCAACGCACCGGCCGCACGACCGAACCCGGCCACCGGGTGCCACCGGCGCGGGTCGCCGAACAGCCGGTCCAGGGCGTAGCCCGCCGCCAGTCCCGCCGCGTTCGCCACCGGCGCGTGCCGCACGCGCATCACCTCCGGCCGGCCAGCCTAGACGAGCGCCCCGAACAGACCCGCCGGTGCGGGGGCTCCGGGTGGGCCGGTCCCCGTCCCGCCGGGGCAGCCAGGAAGCCGCCCGCGGTCAGTCCTCGGCCGCCGGTCGATGCCGGGCGATCCAGTTCCTCGACGTCGCGCCGACGCCACACCATGCCCATCCTCAGCACCGCCACAGGTGGATCAGGATCGAGCCGAAGCCGCCGCCCGAGGGGTCTGGGAACCCTTCGTCGCGGGTGTGACCACGCTGCCGCGATACGCCGCCCAGCATGTCGCGTGTCTCGGCGATGCCGACAAGGTCCACGAGTCAACGCCAGGGCGGCGCTGAGGGGAACGGCCCGGCGCGCGGGGTGACGTCGGCTCTCCGCCGCCACCCCGCCCCCGTCGCGCCGCCGGCGGCAGGCTCAGGCCGGCTGCGGCACCCGCCCCCGACCCCGGCGACCACGGGCCGGCGCGGCGCCGCTCTCCAGCGGCTCGTCGGGCACCGGGTCGAGGTCGCCGTCGCCGGCGGACCCGCCCGCCACGGGCACCAGCTCCTCGGTGTCGCCCGCGAGCTGCCCGTCACCCGCGCCCGCGTCAGCCGGTCCGTCGAGCTCGCCCGGGTCACGGTAGGGCCGCGAGGTGCTGAAGTCCGGCAGCTCGAACTCGTCGTCGAGCGACCGGTCTTCGGGCAGCGCGGGGGCCTGGCCGTCGGGCACCGGCTCGGTGGGCTCGCCGTGCACGCGGGTCTCCGCCTCCGCGTCCTCGACGGTGCTGGTGGTCGTGCTCGGCCGGTTGCGCAGGAACCGGGCCCGACCTCGGGACAGGTCGTGGCCCACGGCCACCGCCTCCAGTTCGTAGAGGGTGCGGTGGTTGCCGGCGTCGTCGGTCCAGTCCCGCGTGTAGAGGCGGCCGCAGACCACCACCGGGTCGCCGACCATCACGGAGGCGGCCACCCCCTCGGCCAGCTTCCGCCAGCAGTTCACGCGGACGCGCAGGCTGTTGCCGTCGACCCAGCGGCCGCTGTCCCGGTCGAGGCGCCGGGCCGTCGAGGCGACCTTGAAGTTGGCCACCAGGGTGTTGCTCTGGGTGGTGCGCCGCCACTCCGGCGCCGTCAGCACATTGCCGACGACGGTGACGTAGGTGTCGAACATCGTCCCTCCAGGGGATCCGGGGCTGCCATCGCGAGTCGACTCGTGCCGAGCCTCCGCCGCGCCGCGACCCGGCGCCACCGCCCATGCCCGTTCTGTGGATGACGCGAGTGCCTGTGGACAACGCCCTGATCAAGCTCGAATCTGCTACGCGACCGGCCCTCGGCGACCGGTGACAAGGCTCGCGGCCAGGCGGATCGGAACGCGCTGGTCTCCTGGAGCTGGTCGCCCGGATCCGCAACCGCATCAGCGTGTTGCGGGGATCCGGTGG
Source organism: Micromonospora globbae (assembly GCF_036184225.1). Classification (NCBI taxonomy): domain Bacteria; kingdom Bacillati; phylum Actinomycetota; class Actinomycetes; order Micromonosporales; family Micromonosporaceae; genus Micromonospora; species Micromonospora globbae. Next base: position 6,796,449 of record NZ_CP108084.1, on the reverse strand, counting down.
CTTTCCGTTGCGGGGATCCCGGCGGCTCCCGCTGACCGCCGCGCCGCCATGTTGGTTGCTCAACGGGGCGGCAGGGGCGCGAGTGTGGTGGTCGGATCCTTCGGAGCTGAGGTCGTAGACGATTCGACAACCGGTCCCCGCCGAACCACCGGCCCTCGACGGCGGCCCCAACCCGACAACGTCCCGGAAGTCGGCGCCCACCGCGCGCCGATCCGCCGGCATTCGGGGACGTTGTCGTGCCCCGGCCGGGCGGCAGGGACGCCGTAGCCTCGGCGTGCGCGCCGAGGCCGAGTCGCGCCTCACGGCATGATGTGCCCCGGGGCGATGGAGGCCACAACATCCGGGATGTTGTGGCCTCGATCGCCCCTCGATGCGACAACATCCAGGAAATTGCGCGATCTTGACGAGTGACCCGCATGGGGAGGGCGTCGTGCGGTGGCCGCCGGGTGGCATGCTGCGGGGGTCCCGGCGGCGCGCCCGCCCGCACCACGATGACCGTGCTGCCCCACATCTGGGGCAGGTCGACAGCACACACCCACCCACTGCGCACGCGCGGAGCCGCCGACCCCTACCGCCGGGTAACGTGCCGGCGTACCGTCGGGTCGTGGAACCGGACGTGCTGGGCCCGCCCTACGAGCGGCAGACGATCGACCTGGGCGCCGACGACGAGGGACCGGTGGTCGCCACCCTGGTCCGGCGGCGCGCCGACCGCCCCACCCGCCGGGCGGTGCTCTACGTGCACGGCTTCGTGGACTACTTCTTCCAGACCCACCTGGCCGACTTCTTCGCCGAGCGGGGTTGGGACTTCTACGCCCTCGACCTGCGCAAGTACGGCCGCAGCCTGCTGCCCCACCAGACCCCGAACTTCTGCCGCGACCTCGCCGACTACTTCCCCGAGCTGGACGCCGCCGCGGAGATCATCCGCACGGACGACGGGCACGACACACTGCTCGCCGTGGGTCACTCCACCGGCGGCCTCATCGTGTCGCTCTGGGCGCACGCCCGACGCGACGCGCGCATCGTCGACGGGATCTTCCTGAACAGCCCGTTCTTCGACTTCAACGCCCCCTGGGTCGTGCGGCGCCCCCTCGTGGCCGCCGTGTCCGGGCTGGGCCGCCGGGCGCCGCACCGCGTCGTCCCCTTCGGCCTCGGCACCGTGTACGGCGAGAGCATCCACGCCGACCACCGCGGCGAGTGGAGCTACGACCTGACCTGGAAGCCGCTGGCCGGGTTCCCCGTCCGGGCCGGCTGGCTGCGTGCCATCCGGGCCGCGCAACGGCAGCTGCGCGCGGGGCTGGACATCCCGGTGCCCGTGCTGCTCGCCTGCTCCACCCGCTCGTTCCGGGGCAAGCGGTGGCACGAGTCGGCGGCGCTGGCCGACGCCGTCCTGGACGTCGCGCACATGGTCCGGTACGCCCCGCGCCTCGGCCGGCACGTGACCGTGTCCCGGTTCGACGGCGGCATGCACGACCTCACGCTCTCCGGCCCCGCCGTCCGGGAGAGGGTCTTCACCGAGGTCGGCCGCTGGGCCGAGGCGTTCCTCGGCGCCGGCCCGACGGCACCGGCCGACACCGTGACGACGCCGGCACCCCGGCGGCCCGCCGACCCGGCCGACGCGGCGGCCTCCGGCGGCTGACCCAGGTCAGGGGCACCTCGGTCAGGGCCCTCCGGCGGCCGGAGCCGGGTCAGGCCGCGTCCGGCAGCGCCGCCCGGATCCTGTCGAACGTCGCCACCGGATGCCCGTCGCTGCCCGGCAGCAGCAGGCCCAGGCAGTGCAGGCGCATCCCGCCGTCGTCGTCCGCCTCGACGCTGAACACCGGCGCCCCGACGTAGCCGGGCGGCAGCTCGGCGGCGACCCGGACCACGCCGTCGGCACGCACCACCCGCTCGACGGCCACCTCCAGCGGCCGGTCGCCGTCCTCGCGTACGCCATGGGCCAGCACGAACGCCGACGCCGGCGCGGCGCCGACCCGCTCGACCACGGCGGCGTCGGCCGCGATCACGTCGATCACCGGCTGGACGCGCCACGCCCAGCCGCCCTCCCCCGCCTGCCGGTGCAGCTCGCTCGCGGGCAGGATCGCGACGCCGATCTCCGGACGCCGGGTCCAGCCGCCGACCCCCAGCGTCGCGGGAGCCACGCCGACCGGCTCGGTGACGCTCGCCCGCAGGCCGAGGTCACCCGTGCCGCCGGTCACCGCGTCGGCGGTCAGGAGGTACTCACCGCTCGCGTCCTGGAAGAAGAAGGCCGTGCCGTCACCACCGGGCCCGCCGGGGTCGGGCTGGTCGGTGCGGCGGTACGGCAGGATGGCGCGGCCTACGAGCTGGCACAGCTCGTAGGCGACCGCGTCCTCGGCGTCGGGGTCAAGCAGCACGTCGCCGAGGGTACGTCCCGGCGCGTGCTGCCGGCGCGACCGCGGTGGCCGCCCTGGGCGCGCCGCCGGCACCCGGCCTGGCCGGGGCCGTTCGCGGGAAGATCACCGAACCGGAAACCCGATGTCCGACCCCGCCGGCCCGTGCGAACCTTGACCGGCGTACGTCTGCCGGACCGTTACGTCGATCAGCCGAGGGTCGGGCGGTACCCTCTTGGCGCAACGCCACGCCACGCGCCCGTAGCTCAGCGGATAGAGCAGGGGACTTCTAATCCCAAGGCCGCAGGTTCGAATCCTGCCGGGCGCACCCACGTCACCCCAGGTCAACGGCCTGTCGCTCCCGGCCCGGTCGATCACCACGGCCCCCGTAGCGCCCTTCGGTCCGACCGCCGGTACGAGGTCATCGGAACTCACCGCACGGCTGTGTCGGGAGACCGACGTTGCACAGCGCTCATCGCGCCCAGCCCGACGAAGCATCGAGCCGGGCGCGAGGAGCGAGCTATGCCACGAAGCGGGAACGGCGTCGGCGTCCGATCAGGTAGCCCACGCCGCCGAGAAGCAGAAGCACACCGCCGATGCCGGCCACGGTCGCGGTGTCGGCACCGGTCACCGGCAGCCCACCTCCCTCGCCGCCGGGGGCGTCCAGGCTGGCGGAGGAAGTAGGCGTCGGTGCAACCGTCGTCGTGGCGCTGGGCGTCCCACTGGGCGTCGCGCTGGGCGTGGCGCTCGGCGTCGGTGTGGGCTGAGACGCGCAGTCAAGCTCACGCGCGGCGTACAGGCCGTCGTTCAGGTGAGCCAGGTAGGCATCGATGGTGCCCTCGTCGAGCGCCTTCTGCGCGGCCGCCTTCACGTTGGCGCCAGCGTCCGTCAACGTGCGGACCACCGTGATTCGCAGATCCGTTGACCAGGCGTTCTGCAGGTCCGTCGTGAGGAACGCGCGGAGGTCATCCGCGGTGCCGTCCAGCCGCTCCTGGATTACGCGAGGCAGAATGGGCAACGAATCGGCGTTCGCCGCGGCCAGGATCTGGTTGGCCAATACCCGCACCTCCACATTGGAGGCGGTGTCCAGGTCGATGGTGACAAGCTCGCGGATGTCCTTGTACACCTTGCGCTCGACCGTCTGACATGCCTCGTTCAGCCCCGGCGATTCGGCTTGCGCCACTGCCGGTGCCGCCGGAACGTGGTCATCGGGGCGCCTACCCTGCCGAACGTCGGATGGGTCGCCCCTTCTTCGAGCCGCCCCTCAGCCGCTCGACGCCGAGCACCGTCGCGGTCGGTCCACACGCGGCGGACACGAGGCGGCATACGGCGGCGGGCGGAACGAGTCGTCGACCACGTCCGTCTCCTCACGTGTCCGGGCGGTGCCGCCCCGCGCCAGCCGTGCCGGCGAGGCGGGCCGACGACGGGGCCGCCGACGACGGGATCAGCTCCTATCCTCATGCCGGTGAAGGAACGTGGACCAGGGTGGGCTGCCAGCCTCGGCCTGCTGCTGGTGACGGCGGGATGCGCCGCGGTCGGCGGCGACGAGGCGGGTCCGTCGCGTACCTGCCAGGAGGCCCTGCGCGCCGACGAGGCGAAGATCCGCACCGACCGTTGGGATCCTCCGAAGGACCTGCCCGGTCTCGGGGACTACCCCGAGATCCACTGGCAGGTCCGCGCGAAGGGCAACCCCTGCTCGCGGGGGCCCGGCCCGACGGAGTGGGCGTACCAGGGCGTGGTCACGCTACGCCCGGAGGACGCCCGGACTTTGGCGCAGCGGTACGCGTTCATCCCGTACGACTCCGTCGACCCGGCCGAGCTTCCCGACAGTGGCCCCGCCGACACGTGGCCTGGCCTGGTGCCGTTCCTTCCGGCCGAGCCCCGGTGGCGGTACAGCCGGATCTACAACGAGTCGGAACCGTCGACGCGGTGGCGGGTCGCGTTCCTCGACGTCGAGCGCGGGATCCTGCTCTTCAGGCTCGACGACCACTGACGGGTCACGGGCGTAGCGCCCGGAGTACGTGGTCGACGACGGCGTCGGCGTACTCCGGGGTGAGCGGCCCGGAGCGGAGCAGCCACCGCTGGTAGAGCGGGGCGTACAGCAGTTCCAGGGCCAGGTCCAGGTCGGCGTCGGCAGCGATCTGGCCGGCCCGCTGCGCGCTGCGCAGCCGCTCCTTCTTGGCCTCGTCGACCGGCCCGGCCAGCTTCTCCCGGTACTGGGCGGCCAGGTCGGGATCGCTGGCGATCTCCAGGTTGAGCGCCCGGATCGGCGCCTCGAACGTGGGGTCGGCGAACTCGGCGACGGTCGCCCGTATGACGGCCTTCAGGTCGGCCTCGATGTCGCCGGTGTCGGGCAGCGCCATCCCGTCGACGCCCTCGCTCAGCGCGAGGAAGGAGTCGAACACCACGGCGCCCTTGGACCGCCACCACCGGTAGATCGTCTGCTTGCCGACGCCGGCCCGGGCGGCGATGGCCTCGACGGAGAGCTTCGCGTAGCCGACCTCGGAGATCAGCTCGCGGGTGGCCTCCAGGATCGCCTGCCGCGAGCGCTCGCTACGGCGGGTGGGGTCGGGCTTCCTCGGCACGGACGGCATGACGGGAGCGTACCGCAAGCAAGACGAGACGGTCCGTCTTGACAAGTGCGATCGAGGTACGGCAGACTGCCGTCATCCAACGAGACGGATCGTCTCGTCTCTCCAAGGATGAGGAGGTGGGGTCACATGACCTCACGCGTATGGTTCATCACCGGCGCGTCCCGGGGCCTCGGCAGGGCCATCGCCGAGGCCGCCCTCGGCGCCGGTGACCGCGTCGTGGCCGCCGCCCGCAACGTGGCGCCCCTCGACGACCTCGCCGCCCAGCACCCCGACGCGCTCGTACGCCTGCCGCTCGACGTCTCCGACCGCGCCGCCGTCGGTACGGCGGTCGACCGGGCGGTGGCGGCGTTCGGCCGGCTGGACATCGTGGTCAACAACGCCGGCGGGCTGCTCTACGGCATGCTCGAGGAGGCCACGGAGGAACAGATCCGCGCCCACCTCGACGTCAACTTCTTCGGCGCGGTGTGGGTCACCCAGGCGGTCGTCCCGCACCTGAGGGCACAGGGGTCGGGCCACATCCTCCAGGTCACCTCGATGGGCAGCGGGGGCGGTGTGGCCGCCGTGGGGTTCTACGCGGCGGGCAAGGCCGCCCTCGACGCGCTCAGCCAGTCGGTGGCCATGGAGGTCGAGCCGTTCGGCGTCAAGCTCACCATCGTCCAGCCGGGCGGCTACGACACCGGGCTCTACACGGTGGGCACCACCGCCACCGACCCGAACCCCGTCTACGAGCCGCTGCGGGCACGGCTCGCCGAGATGTGGGGCGACGACGCCGGCCCGGCCCCGGAGACCGCCGCGCCCGTCGTCATGGAGCTGGTGGACCTGCCCGATCCGCCACTGCGCCTCATCGTCGGCAGCGTCTCCTACGACATCGTCCAGCAGATGGAGCAGGCACGCGCCGACGAGTACCGGGCCTGGGAACACCTCAGCCGCAAGGCCCCGGGCTGAGGCTGGCGTCCCGCGCCACTGGGCAGCGCCGCTAGGCGCGGGACGAGAGCCGGTACACCGACACGTGCGACCGGGACTCGGCGGTGAACTCGCCGCCCGTCCAGTCGGCGTGCCGGCTCTCCAGCTCGAACCCGGCGAGCCGGCCCATGAGGTCCAGCTCGGCGGGCCAGATGTAGCGGTGCGGGCTGCGGGTGAGGCGGGCCTGCCGGCTGTCGTCGAAACGCACGTGGTGCGACACGACCTGCTGGTTGAGCACGTCGTACGTGTCGAGTCCGAGGTAGCCGGGCTCGGTGTGCCACACGACGGCCTGCTGGCCGGGTGGGAGCTTGCGCAGCTCCGGCACCCACAGCTCGATCACGAACCGACCGCCGGGCACCAGGTGCCGGGCGGCGTTGCGGAAGCACTCGACCTGCTCGTCCTGTGTGAGCAGGTTCGAGATGGTGTTGAAGACCAGGTAGACGAGCGTGTACTCCCCCGGGGCCACGGCCGTCGCCATGTCGCCGACGACCACGGGAATCGTGGCCTCGTCCACCTTGGTCCGCAGCCGGTCGATCATCGGCTGGGACAGCTCGATGCCGGTGACGGGCACCCCGCGCTCGGCCAGCGGGACGGCCACCCGGCCGGTGCCGATGGCGAATTCGAGGACGCGCCCACCGTCGGCCAGTTCGGCGAGACGGTCGACGGTCGGCCCCAGGACATCGGGCGCGAACATGCCGGTGCCGGGGGTGTCGTAGCTCTCGGCGGTCTCGGCGTCCCAGATCTCGTCCTGCTGCATGCCGGCAACCCTGCCCCTCGGGCGGCCTTCGCTCAACGCGTTTTCCGGCCGCCCCGGTTCGGCCCGCGAACGTCCGCAGCCGCAGGCCCGCAAGCCGCCCACCGCCCGCCTCGTGGGCGGGGCGCGAGGCGGAAGCGTCCACACGGGAGCGTCGTCGCCGCAGTCGTGCGCCGGGTCACACCGCTCGGTCGGGGGGACGGTCCCCGCGGTGGCCTATGCTCCGCCGTGTCACGGGGGACCTGCGGGAGGGTGGCATGCGACGCCGGCGGCGCGCGGCGGTGGGGGCTGCGCTGATCATGATGGCGCTGGCGGGGTGCGGCGATCCGACCGGCATCGACGGTGACCTCACCGACGACTGGCGCCCGGCGGCCGAGGCACGGCAGTTCACCCCGCGGCCGGGCGAGTGCCACACGGTCGCCGGCGAGTCCGGCCACCTCAGCGGTCACGCCCCGGTGGACTGCGGCGAGGTGCACCTGGTCGAGACGCTCCACGTCGGAACGTTCACCGGCGACACGGCCCGTCGTCCGCACCCTCCCCCGCCGGGGTCGGCGCCGATGCGCGAGGCCTTCCGCGAGTGCGACGCGCGAGCCAGGGAGTTCGTGGGCGGCGACTGGCGCGGCGCCCGGCTGTCCGTGCGGGCGGTGGCCGCCTCGGCGGTGGGCTGGACCGCCGGTTCCCGCTGGTTCCGCTGCGACCTCTACGAACTGAACGCCGTGACGGGCGCCAACGGGGAGGATGACACGGCGGTCAGCCGCGCCGGCAGCCTGCGCGACGCCGTGCGGAGCGGATCCGGCGTACGGCTCGGCTGCATGGCCGAGGACGGCTGGCGGCGGCTGCTGCCGACCGCCTGCACGACTCCCCACCAGTACGAGTACGTGGGCGTCTGGACCGCGCCGGAGCGGCCGTACGAGGTCGCGCAGCGCGACGGGGAGACCGTCCACGCCCGCTGTCGCACGGTCGTCGCCGCGTACGCGAAGGTGCCGGTCGACCGCATGCTCCGTTACCGCACCGGCACCACCTTCCGCTTCCCGTCGCAGGAGGCGTGGGAGCGCGGCGACCGGGGTGTGCGGTGCTACTTCTGGTCCGGTGGCCGCCGGCTCACCCGCTCGATCGCGGGGGGTGGGCCGGCCGTGCTGCCGATCAACTGAGCGGCGGGGCGACGCGCCGTAACCGGGCCGGCGGGGGAACCCGGAGCCGCGGCCAGCACAGACGGGCGACCGCCAGCCGTACGACCGCGTGTCGCACACCGTGTGTGATCGTACGCTCCGCCCGCGTGTTATTCTTCGGCGTCGATCTATGCCGCGCGACCCCGGATCGGGTCGTCGCCGGAAGGACGCCTCAACCCGATGCCGGCCGTTCCCGTTCGGACCGTGACCCCTGCCGTGCTGGACAGCCCGGCCGGCGGCGCGCTCAGCCTCATCTTCGCCACCCTGCCGGCACTGCTCCGGCTCACCTGCGGCCTGGTCGGCGCGGTCGTCGCCGTCTCCGTACGCACCCCTCCCGTGCGGGTGGAGCTTCTGCTCCCCGCCGTCGCCGTGCTGACCGCGTGGTCCGTCTGGTACGCGGCACGTGCCCTGCGCGGCGGCGTCACCCCGCTCCTGGTGGCCGGCGACGTGGCGCTCACCACGGCCACCTGCCTGCTCATCCCCCATCTCGTGGCGCCGGAGGTGCTGCCCGGCGAGGGGAGCTGGATCGCCGTGCTGGCCAGTACGACGGTCATCAACACCCAGGTCACCGCACCGGCGCGCTGGTCGGTCCCGGCCGCCCTCGTGGTCACCGCCGCCTACGCGGTGGGCGCGCACGGCGCGGGGAACCCGCGCGAGGCCACGGCCCACGCGGCGACCCTCCTGGTGCAGACCGGGTGCACGGCCGTGATGAGCACCGTGATGCGCCGCCGGATCGGCCGCGCCGACCGCGCCTTCGCGGCACACCAGCGGCTCGTCGGGGAGGCGCTGGCGGCGCGTACGGCACGGGAGTCGGAACGCCGGCAGAACCGCGACCTGCACGACACCGTGCTCGGCACGCTCACGATGGTCGGCCTCGGCGCGATCCCCGGCCCGTCGGCGGCGCTGCGCCGGCGGTGCGCGGCCGACCTGCGTACCCTCGCCGCCCTGGCCGACGCGCGCGCGGTGCCCGCCGACGGTCCGGTACCGCTCGACGAGCGGCTGCGGTCGGTGCGTGACCGGTTGCCGGAGCTGCCGCTGGACACCGACCTGACGCCGTGCGCCGTGCCCCCGGCGGTGGCCGAGGCGATGGCGGCGAGCGTGTACGCGGCGCTGTCCAACGTGGTCCGTCACGCGCCGGGGGCGGCGGCCGCACTGCGCCTCACGCCGTACGGGGGTGGCGTCGTGGTCGAGGTGGTCGACGACGGTCCCGGTTTCGACCCGGCGGCCGTGCCGCCGCACCGGTACGGGCTGCGCGAGTCGGTGCGCGGTCGGATGACGGCGGTCGGCGGCAGCGTACGGATCGACTCGGCCCCCGGCGCGGGCACCCGGATCCGGCTGGAGTGGCCCGGTGTCGGCTGACCTCAACGCCGCCACGCCCTCCCCACTCGACGCCGCCGTGCCGGCCACCGGGCCCGGCGCGGCGGCCCTCCCCGTCTCGCGCACGCCGGTCGGGGAGGCGCCGCCGGTCGAGGTGCCGCCGGTCGGGGAGGCGCCGGTCCGTGCGGCCGTGGGTCAGATCGCGGCGGCCGTGGCCCGGGCCTCCGACCGTGGCGCCCGCGTCGCGGCCATCACCATCGCGCTGGCCTGGCACACGGCCGTCGCGCTGCCCGCCGTGCTTGCCGGCCACGCGGACCTGGCGGCGCCCGGGGTGGTGCTCGCCGCCTGGGCGCTCGTCGCGGTGCTCGGCGTGCTCACCGGTGTCCGGCTGCTGCACGACACGCCGCTGCCGGCGTGGCCGCTGGCCGGGCTGCTGCTCGCCGTCGACGTCACGGTCTTCGCCGCCGTCGGCGGTACGCAACTCTTCACCGCGGCGAACTGGGTGTGGAGCACCCTCGGCTGGTTCTTCGTGCTCGCGCTCTGGGGCCGGCGGGTGGTGGGGCTCGTCGCGTTGCTCGCCGCGCACTCGCTCATCGCGTTCGCCGCGGTCGTCGGGTACGGCGCGACCGCCCCCGCCGACCTGGCCCGCTACGCGATGTACGTCTACGGCACGGTCTCGCTGCCGATCGCCGCGTTCGCGGGGAGCGCCGTGATCGCCGCGCTGGCCCGGCAGCGGGCCGCCACCGCGGCGGCCACCCGGGCGACGACGGCGGAACGGGACGCCGCCGAGCGGGCCCGACGCGACCGGCGCGAGCGGCTGGCCCTGGTGAGCGGCGCCGCCGGGGCGGTGCTGGCGGACCTGGCGGAGGGGCGCGCCGACCCGGCCGACCCGCACGTGCAGCGCCGGGCGGTGCTGGCGGCGTCCCGGCTGCGGCGGCTGATCGCCGAGTCGGACGACGTGCCCGACCCTCTGCTGCACGAACTGCGGGCCGCCGCCGACCTGGCCGAGCGCAACGGCGTACCCATCGACCTGGTGACCATCGGCACGCCACCGCCGCTGCCGGTGGACGTCCGCCGCCGGCTCGCCGAACCCCTCACCGCCACGCTGGCCGACGCGCGGGGGTGGGCCCGGCTCACGGTGGTCTCCGCCCCGGACGAGGTGGTGGTCAGCCTCGTCACCCCGGACCGGGACGGCCCGGACGCGACGGGTCCGCCGCCCGGGTGGGAGGACACGGACGACGGTCGGGTGGATCAGCTCTACGAGCGGGACGGGGAGATCAGATGGGCGCAGACCCGGTGGCGGAGATGAGCGGTGAACGGCCGGTCGGAGTGGCGATCGTGGACGACCACCCGGTCGTGGTCGACGGCGTACGCGCCTGGCTGGCCACCGAGCCCCGGCTGACCGTGCTGGCCACCGGGGACGACCCGGACGAGGTGCTCCGGTCCGCGCCCGACGCCGACGTCGTCCTGCTCGACCTGCGCCTGCACGGCCGCATGGTGCTCGACAAGCTGTCGGAGCTGAGCGCGGCCGGCCGCCGGGTGGTGGTCTACTCCGAGCACAGCGACCCGGAGACCATGCTCGCCGCGCTGGACGCCGGTGCGGTGGCCTTCCTCGCGAAGCACGAGGGGCGCGAGCACTGCGTGGCCACCGTGCTCGCGGCCGCGAGCGACCGCCCGTACGTGCCGCCGGCGCTCGCCGGGGCGATGGTCGGCGACCCGCGACCGGACCGGCCGGTCCTCTCCGACAAGGAACGCGAGGCGTTGCTGCTCTGGTTCCAGTCGATGTCGAAGGCGTCGGTGGCCCGTCGGATGCGGATCAGCGAACACACCGTCAAGCAGTACGTCGACCGTGCGCGGATCAAGTACACCCGAGCGGGCCGCCCGGCCGCCACGAAGGCGGCGTTGCTGGCCCGTGCGATCGAGGACGGCCTCATCCGGCCGGAGGAGATCGGCATCTACCGGTCGCAGGCGCGGTACGACCGGCCGACCCCCTAACGGCTGTCATGACACCTGGTCTGCGGATCCGCCACCCTCGACCCGAGGGAAGCACGGCGACGGTGAACTCTGCGGGAGGTCGTGACGATGCACGCTGACGCGTCCCCCTTCTTCATCGGTCCGTACCGGTTCGACGCCGCCGATGACGAGGTGGGACCGGTGCTCGACCGCCGGTACGAGCTGGTGCCGGTCGGGGGCGAGCGGGTGCTCGGGCGGCACCGGCTCCAGGTGGCGGGCCACCTGCTCGGCCCGAGCGAGGTGCGGCGGGTGTGGGCGCTGCCCGGTGCCGTGGCGGTGACCGTCACCGACCAGCGGCTCGTCTGGGTGGGTGAGGGGTCCCAGCTCGCCGTGGTGCCCGGCGGCCGGGCCGTCGGCATCGCCCGGCACCGTCCGCCGTTGCGGCTGCCCGGCCTGATGAGTGGGCAGATCCGCTGGCAGTGGCCGTCCCGGCTGGAGCTGCTGCCGGCCGGGCCCGATCATCCGGCCCAGGTGCTCATCGTCTGCGACGCGCTGCGGACGATCCGGCAACCGGCGCTCGCCCTCGGCGGCCCCGACCGGGAGGTCCGGGAGCTGGCCGGGCAGGTGTGCCGGGCGGTGGCCACCTTCCGGCTGTCCCGTCCGCACCTCGTCGACCTCTCCGCCCAGGAGCGCGACGCGCTGGCGGAACGCGCGGCCGGGCCCGGCCGGGACGCGGGCCGGATCATGCTTCCCGGGTCGCTGCCGGTGGAGTTCCGCTCGCGGGACGACTACTACCGGACCGTGGACGCGCCGTCCCACGATTCCGCGGGGGACGCGGCCTTCGGGCGCCGGTGAGACCGGGCGGCCGGGTCAGGCGGTCGACGGCTCGCGCGGTGAGGCGTCCAGGGCCGCGGCCTCCTCGGGGGTCGGCGCCGTGCCGCCCAGGTGCGCGGGCTGCCACCAGCGGTCCTCCGGGCCGGTCGGCGTTTCCGGGTACTCCCGCTGCGCCCGGTCGACGAGAGCCGTGAGCCGCTCCCTGAGTGCGGCCGTCATCGTGGCGGCGTCCGGCCAACCGGCCGGGTCCATCGGCTCGCCGACCAGGATGGTGATCGGGGTGTGCCGCCGGGTCAACGTCCGGGGGCGTCCCTTGGTCCACAGGCGCTGGGTGCCCCAGATCGCCACCGGCAGCAGTGGCACGCCCGCCTCCCGGGCCATCCGGGCCGCCCCGCTCTTCAACTCCTTCACGGTGAACGACCGGCTGATCGTGGCCTCGGGGAAGACACCCACCACCTCGCCACGGCGCAGCGCGTCCACGGCCGCCGCGTACGACTCGGCGCCCGCCGACCGGTCGACGGGGATGTGCCGCATGCCCCGCATGAGCGGGCCGGAGACGCGGTGCCGGAAGACCGACTGCTTGGCCATGAACCGGACCAGACGCCGCGACTCGTGGGCGCCGAGCCCGGAGAAGATGAAGTCCAGGTAGCTGACGTGGTTGCTGGCCAGCACCGCCCCGCCGGAGCGGGGCACGTGGCAGGCTCCCTCGACGGTGATCCTCAGGTCGAGGACGCGGAACATCGTCTTGGCGAAGGCGATCACGGGCGGGTACACGAGCTCCGGCATTCGCGGAACCTACCCGCTCCAGCTGTGGTCAACCTGAATGTGACGGGCGCCGCCACCGGGCGGCGCTTGTGCCAGCGGGCACCGCCGCCCGGCGGCACTTCTGCCCGTAGCGGAAGGCCTGGGCGTACGCGGTCGCGGGCGGCAGCATGGGCGCATGACCGAACGCGCAGTCCTGCTCTGGATCCACGGCGGCGGCTGGCGCGCCCGGGCGAGCGAGGACGGCGCGGCGCTCGCGGCGCACGGGCTGCGGGTGGTGCCGGCCGACTACCGGCTGGTGCCCGAGGCCCGCTGGCCGGCGCAGCTCGACGACGTCCGCGCCGCCGCCCGCCGGGCCAGGGCGGAGGCGGGCGAGCTGCCCCTGCTGGTCGCCGGTGACTCGGCCGGCGGGATGCTCGCCCTCCACCTGGCGCTGCGCGGTGTCGACCGGCCGGACGATGTGGCGGGTGTGCTGGCGTACTGGCCGCCGGTGGACCCGCTCGCCGCGGACTGGAAGCGGCTGCGCGCCGGTGACGACCCGTGGGAGGGCCTGCTCGGCCGCCCGCCCGCCGCGGGCGACCCCGTCACCGTCGACGCCACGGTCGCGACCCACCTGGGCAACCGGGTGCCCGTGCTGCTCGTGCAGGGCGTCGACGACCGCTCGGTGCCGGCGAGCCAGACCGTCGGGCTCACGGCCGCGCTCCTCGCCGCCGGGCACCCCGTGCACAGCTGGCTCACCCACGGCGGGCACGCGCTGGCGCTGGACCGGCCCGACCTGCGCGGGGTGACCGCCGCCTTCCTCGACACCGTCCTGCCGGCGGGCTGACCGGCCCGGCCCTCGCGCCCGCGGCGGACCCCGCCGGCCGGCGCGTCAGTCGACCAGCTTGTGCATCTCCATCCGGCCCCGGGCGAAGGCGTCCACCCGGCCCCACCGGCCGGGGATGTCGAGGACCTCGATACGCCCCATGCCGACCGGCAGCCGCGGGTCGACCGCCAGGTGCCCCTCGTGCGGTTCCAGCCCGAGCATCGTGCGCAGCAGCAGCAGCGGGGTTCCCGTCGACCACGCCTGCGGGCTGCAGGCCGTCGGGTACTCCACCGGGAACTTCGTCAGCTCCCGCTCGTAGCCGCCGAACGCCTCGGGCAACCGGCCGTCGAAGTAGGTCGCCGCGTCCAGGATGCCGCTCGCGATCGTCGACGCCTCCTCGGCGAAGCCGTACCGGCGCAGACCCCAGGCGATGAAGGAGTTGTCGAACGGCCAGATCGTGCCGTTGTGGTAGCCGATCGGGTTGTAGCGGACCTCCCCCACGGCGAGCGTCCGCACGCCCCAGCCGGAGAACAGCCGCGGCCCGACCAGATGCTGCGCGATCTTCTCGGCCCGCGCGTGGTCGACGATGCCGCTCCACAGCAGGTGGCCGATGTTGGAGCTCAGGACGTCGCACTGCCGCCCGTCGGGGTCGAGGGCGAGCGCGAAGTACTCCCCGTCCTCCACCCAGAAGTCCCGGTTGAACCGCTGCTTGAGGTCCTCCGCCTCCCGCTCGAGCTGGTCGGCGTACGCGGGGTCGTTCCAGAACTCCCGGGCCAGCCGCGCCGCGCGCGTCTTCGCGTCGTACGCGTACCCCTGCACCTCGCAGGTGGCGCGGGGGAACGGCGGCAGCCGGCCGTCGGAGTACGAGATGGAGTCCCACGAGTCCTTCCAGCACTGGTTCTCCAGGCCGGTGTCGCTGTTGCGGCGCTCGTACCAGATGTAGCCGTTGCCGACGAGGTCCGCGTAGTCGTCGATCCAGCGCAGCGCGGCCCGGGACTCCTGCTCCAGCTCCTTGACCAGGGCCACGTCCCCGGTCCACCGTTCGTACTCGTCGAGCAGGATCAGGAACAGCGGGGTGGCGTCCACCGAGCCGTAGTACGGCGAGTGGGGCTGCTCCTCGAACGCGGCCGTCTCGCCGTACCGCATCTCGTGCAGGATCCGGCCCGGGTCCTCGTCGCGGAAGTCGTCGAACCGGGTCCCCTGCAACGACGCGAGGATCCGCAGCGTGGTCTTCGACAGCGCCGGGGTGAACGGAAGGGTCTGCAGGCACGTCAGGATGCTGTCCCGGCCGAACATGGTCATGAACCAGGGCAGCCCCGCGGCGGGAAGCGTCGCGCCGCCGAGCGACAGCGGCGAGAAGCGCAGCGCCGCCAGGTCGACGAGACTGCGTCGGTACGTCGAGGCGAGGTCCTCGTGCTGGCTGTTCACCTTCGGCGCCTCGGCGATCCAGCGTTCCAGGTCGTGCTGGAGCGCGGGCCGCTCGCCCCCGTGGGCCTGCACACCGATGCGCAGGTCGCGCCCGCCCGGGCCGACCGCCGTGGTCTGCACCTCGATCCGGGTCTCCCACTGCTCGTTCGGTTCGAGGTGGATGGTGTACGCGAGGCCCTCCCGGTCGTAGCGGGCCGGGGCGGAGGAGCTGATCGACGTCTCCCGGACGAAGTTGCCCCGCCGGTAGCCCAGCCGCAGCCGGTCCGGTTCGGCCTCGCTGTACAGCTCGCCCTTCTTGTTGACGATCTCGTCCTTCACCTGGAACAGGTCGGCGAAGTCGGATCCGGCGTCGAGCCGGATCTCCAGGTCGACCGGCTTCTCGTCGTGGTTCAGGATGATGATCTGTTCCCGGAAGCTGCCGCCGACGGTCCGTTCCCGGATGATCGACAACTTGGCGTCGATGTAGTGCGTCGCCATGCCGGGCACGAGGAAGAACCGCGCCTCGTAGTACTGGAGGTCGTCGTAGGAGAGGGCGTTGAGGCGCTCGCCGTTGACCGTCAGCACCCAGCGGGACAGGAAGCGGGTGTCGAGGGAGAAGAGGCCGGTGGGCTCGCTCGGCGTCGCCTCGATGTCCCCCGTGTCCTCGGAGACGACGAACGTGTTGCCGTCCAGGATCCGGATCGTGCTGTTCGAAGCCATCAGCGCACCTCCTGCTGGAACCGCCGCCGGGGACCGCGCGCGTCCGGGTTGCCGGGGAAGATCCGCTCCACCTGTACGAGCAGCCGGGCGTCGCCGGACACCGTCATGTCGCCGCGCAGGATGGCCGCGATCCCGTGCTCGCGGCCGGAAGCGATCTCCTCGAACAGTTGCGGACTGGTCCCCACCACCGTGTCCGCCTCCTGGTTCTGCTGGCTCACCTCGATCCGGCCGTGGTCGATCTTCAGGAACCAGTGCATCGTCCGTGGCCCCTCCTGGAGGTCGATCCGGAGACTGCCGGTCGTCTTGGCCAGCCGCGGTTCGTACCCCCGCCGGTCGATCTCCTCGAAGAACCTCGTCGTGGCGTCCAAGGGTCCCCTCCTCCCGGTCGATCGCGCCCGGTCCCGCCCGGCCGGGGCGGGTGGTCCTCCGGGCGGCCGCACGGCATCGGAGCAGAAGTCCCCGCCCGCGACGCCGTCAACCTCGCCCAGTTCGGGTGAGCGGCGCGAGGGGTGGAGAGCCCGGAGCGCTCGGGGCGGCGGCGAGCCGGCGCGCCGCGGGCACGGCCGCCCCGGCGCAGACGTGAACGCCGGCTCCCCGACGGTGCGGGGGGCCGGCGTACGCCCGCGGCGGACGGTCAGTTGTTGGGATCGTCGGCGCTGATGTCGGCGAGCACCGACTGGGGCTCACGCTCGACGGCGAGGTCACCCATGGACACGAGCCCGATGAGGCGCCCGTCCTCGACGACCGGCAGCCGGCGCACCGCGTAGGTGCGCATCAGGTCGGCGGCCGCGACCGCGTCGTCGTACTGGCTCACGGTGATCACGTCCTTCGAGGTGATCTCGTTGAGCCGCGTGGTGTTCGGGTCCTTGTTCTCCGCCACGGCCCGTACCGTGATGTCGCGGTCCGTCACGATGCCGACCACGTTGTCGCCGTCGGTCACGACCACGTCGCCGATGGCCATGTCGCGCATCTCCTGCGCCGCCGCGGTGAGCGTGTCGTCGCCGTCCATCGTCACCAACCGGGTCGTCATGAACTCTCCGACCGTTGTCATGGTGCCCCCTCTCGGTGTCGGCACCGGCCGTCTACCCGTCCCGCCGGGCGGGGTAACGCCGCCGCGTCAGCCGCGGGGCGGAAGCCGCGCCGCGTCAGCCGCGTGGCGGAAGCCGCGCCGCGTCAGCCGCGGGGTGGAAGCCCGTAGACGCGCTCGACGTGCAGGCGCAGCACGATACGCCGTTCGGCGACCATCGCGCGCCGGTAGTCGTCCCAGTCGGGGTGCTCGCCCTGGATCGACCGGTAGAGCGCGATCAGCTCCTCGACGGTGGCGTCACCCGGATCGGCCGCCACCGGGGTCAGCTCGGCGCGCCCCTCCACCACCGCGTACGCCCAGCCGTCCTCGCTGGCGACGTGGAAGGTGGCTCGGGGGTCGCGGCGCAGGTTCGCGGTCTTGGCCCGGTCGTCGGTCACCGAGACGCGGATCAGGCCGGCGTCCGCGTCGTACGAGTAGATCACGGTGGACAGCTGCGGCCGCCCGTCCCGCTTGATCGTCGCGAGCACGCCCAGCCGGCGGGCGGCGACCAGGTCCGTCAACGCCCGCCGCGTACGCTCGTCCGCCACGGTCTTCTCCACCCCCGCCCCGGTCAGCGCCGCTCGGCCGCGACGAGTTCGGCGATCTGCACGGCGTTGAGGGCGGCGCCCTTGCGCAGGTTGTCGTTCGAGCAGAACAGGGCCAGCCCGTGCGCGACGGTCTCGTCGGCGCGGATCCGGCCGACGTAGACCGGGTCCCTGCCGGCCGCCTGAAGCGGCGTCGGCACGTCGGACAGCGTCACGCCGGGAGCGCCGTCGAGCAGCTCGCGGGCGCGCTGCGGGGTGATCGGCCGGGCGAACCGGGCGTTGATCTGGAGGGAGTGGCCGGTGAACACGGGAACCCGGACGCAGGTGCCGGAGACCTTCAGACCCGGAATTTCGAGGATCTTGCGGCTCTCGTTGCGGAGCTTCTGCTCCTCCTCGGTCTCGAAGGAGCCGTCGTCGACGATCGCGCCCGCGAGCGGGAGCACGTTGAACGCCACCGGCGCGGCGAACGAGCGGGGGGCGGGGAACTCCACGGCGTCGCCGTCGAACGTGAGCCCGGCGGCGTGCTCGGCGACCTTGCGGACCTGCTCGTCCAGCTCGGCGACGCCGGCCAGGCCGGCCCCGGAGACCGCCTGGTAGGTGGCGACGACGAGGCTGACCAGCTCCGCCTCCGCGTGCAGCGGGCGCAGCAC
The DNA here is from genome assembly GCF_036184225.1 of Micromonospora globbae. Taxonomy (NCBI): domain Bacteria; kingdom Bacillati; phylum Actinomycetota; class Actinomycetes; order Micromonosporales; family Micromonosporaceae; genus Micromonospora; species Micromonospora globbae. The sequence goes on along the minus strand of NZ_CP108084.1, from coordinate 6,778,562 downwards.
CGGCATGGCGGCCATCGTCGTGCAGTTCGGGTTGGCGATGATGCCCTTGGGGCGTACGGCGGCGGCGTGCGGGTTGACCTCGGCGACCACCAGCGGCACGTCGGGGTCCATCCGGAACGCCGACGAGTTGTCGATCACGACGGCGCCCGCGGCGGCCACCCGGGGGGCCAGCTCCTTCGCCGTGCCCTTGCCGGCGGAGAACAGCACGATGTCGAGACCCGAGTAGTCGGCGGTGGCCGCGTCCTCCACGGTGATCTCGTCGCCCCGCCAGGGCAGGGTCCGACCGGCCGACCGCGCCGAGGCGAACAACCGCACCTGCTCCGCCGGGAACTCCCGCTCCGCCAGCACCTGCCGCATCACGCCACCGACCTGCCCGGTGGCCCCCACAATGCCGATCCTCATGCTCGCGAGGCTACCCAGGAGGCCACCGGAACCGGGAACCGTTTCCCACCAGCCGTACGCCCCGCCTCCCCGTCACGGCCGTCACGGGGACGGCCGGCGGCCCGCAAACGTACGCGCGCGGCGGCCCGACGTACGGAAGATCCCGGGGCGGGAGGGCCGTCCGGCCGCAGCCGTTCCCGTCGGCACGGGCGACCGCCCGGCGCCCGCCGCCACGGGAGGCGCGACCGAGATCACATCAGGTCCGGGCACGGCCGATCGGGCGGCGGCCCGCCGATCCCGCGCCGAACGGAGGCGGGACCGGCGGGCGCCGCGCGGGCGGGCCGTCAGGACTCGACGATCTCGCCGAGGCCGGTCGCGGCGAGTTCGTCGCGGATCACCGCGGCGTCGCCCTCGACGACGAGGGTGAGCGACTCCGGGTGCAGGTGCGTGGCGGCCGCCGCGCTCACCTGGTCGACGTCGGCGGCGAGCAGCGCCTCCCGCAGCCGCGCGTGGTAGTCGTCCGGCAGGTCGTGCACCACGAGGGTGACGAGCGCCGCGGCGATCGCCCGCGGGGTCTGCAGCTCCACCGAGAGCTGCCCGGCCCGCCAGGAGCGGGCCACGGCCAACTCCTCCTCGGTGACCCCGCCGCTCTGCGTACGCGAGATCTCGCCGACCGCCTCGGTGAGGGCGGGAGCGGTGACGGCGGTCTGCACCCCGGAGCTGACCGCGAACCGGCCGAAGCGCCGGGACGAGGCGAAGTCGCCGCGGATGCCGTACGTGTAGCCGCGCACCTCGCGGATCAGGTGGTTGAGCCGCGACGTGAAGGCGCCGCCGAGGACCGTGCCGGCCAGCGTCATGGGCACGTGGTCGGGGTGGGCGCGGTGCGGGGACGGATGCCCCAGTCGCAGCGTGGACTGCACCGACCCGGGCCGGTCGACCAGGATGATCCGCCGCCCCTCGCGCAGCCGGACGTCGATCGGGCCGGCCCGGTCGACCGGCCCCCCACCCGTGCCGGCGAACGCCGCCGCCCCGAGCGCGTCGAGGTCCACCCGGTCCAGGTCGCCGGCGACGACGAGCGTGCCGGGCCGGATGAACCACTCCGAGTGGAAGACCCGCACGTCCTCGACGTCCAGGCCGGCGACCGACTCCGGGTCGCCGTACATCGGGCGGCCCCAACGGTTCTCCGCGCCGAACAGGTCGGCGCGCAGCGCGGCGTCCGCCCGCGGCCCCGGGTTGGCCCAGTCCATCCGCAGCGCGGTGGCCTCGTCGTCCCGGACCCGGACCACGTCGGCCGGGTCGAGCCGGGGCGTACGGACCGCCTCGGCGAGCAGTTCGACGGCGGCGCCCAGCCGGTCGACCGGGACCTGCACGCTGACCTGGAACGAGTCCCAGTCCAGCGCGGTCACGAGCTCGGTGCCGAGCCCCTCGACGGCGAGGGCGTACGCGGCCGCGTCCCGCTGGGCCGTCCCCTCCTCCAGCGCCTTGGCGAGCACCCCGCCGAGGCCCTCCTTACCGACCGGTTCCCGCTCGGCGCCGGCGTCGAGCAGCAGCAGCGCGACCGCGAGGTTCTGTCCCGGCAGGTGCGCGGCGACGACCTGACCGCCGGCCACGGCGCGGCGGACCACCGACGGGAACCGGTACGGGCGGGCCGGACCCGGCCCGGGGCGGGTGGCGATGAGCGTCATGGCTTCTCCTCGGCGAGGTAGGTCAGGGTCACCCGGTCGTCGGCGGCGAGCACCTCCGCGGCGGCCTCGGCGATCTGCTCGGCGGTCACCGCGAGCCAGGCGGGCAACCGCTCGGCGGCCCGGGCCGGGTCGCCGAACTGGGTGGCGTACCGGCTGAGCGTGTCCGCGCGCCCGTCCACCGTGGACATCTGCCGCCACCACGCGGTGCTGAGCAGCGCCTTGGCGCGGTCCAGCTCGCTGGGGGTGACGGGCACCGTGGCCAGCTCGTCCATGACCGCGTGCAGCCCGTCGGCCAGCCGCTGGGCGCCCACCCCGGGCCGGGCGGTCACCGTCGCGATCAGCGGCGCCGGCGCGTGGGCCAGGTCCACCCCGTACGCCCCGACCAGGTCCGGTTGGGCGATCCGCTCCCCGTCGGCGAGCCGCTGGTAGAGCCGGCTCCCCCGGCCGCTGCCGAGCACGGCCGCCAGCACGGTGATGACGTCGTAGCCGGGGCTGCCGAACGGGTGGGTGCGGTGCGCCACGTACACCCGGGGAGCCGGCACGTCGGCGGTGACCGTCTCCGCGACCGGCCGGCCGGTGGCCGGCACCGTCCGGCCGTCCGGCGCGGCCGGGATGTCCCCCCGCGCCGGGATGCCCCCGAAGTACTTCTCGGCGAGCGCGAACACCTCGGCCGCGGAGGTGTCGCCGACCACGGTGAGGACGGCGTTGTCGGGCGCGTAGTACGTCCGGTGGAACGCCTGGAAGGTGGCCAGGTCGGCGGCGTTCAGGTCGGCCATCGAACCGATCGTGGCGTGGTGGTACGGATGCCCGGGCGGGTAGAGCAACGGCAGCAGCCGCAGCCACGCGTCGCCGTACGGCACGTTCTCGTAGCGCTGGCGTCGCTCGTTCTTGACCACGTCCCGCTGGTTGTCCAGCGTCTCCTGGGTCAGCGCCGGCACCAGGCCACCCATCCGGTCGGCCTCCAGCCAGAGCGCCAGCTCCAGGTGCTCGGCCGGGACCGTCTCGAAGTAGTTCGTCCGGTCCGGGTTCGTGGTGGCGTTGAGGGAACCGCCGGCGCCCTGGATGAGCTTCATGTGCTCGGTCTTCGCGACGTTCACCGACCCCTCGAACATGAGGTGCTCGAACAGGTGGGCGAAGCCGGTCTGCCCCTGCGGCTCGTGCCGGGAACCGACGTCGTACCAGAGGTTCACCGCGACCGCCGGCGCGGTGCGGTCCTCGCTCACCACCACGCGCAGGCCGTTGTCCAGTCGGGTCGTCTCGATGGGCCAGGGGTAACCGCTGTCGGGCATGGGACGACGCTATCCGATCTCCCGGGCGGAAAGGTGACGCGCGGTCGCGCCGCGTCCCGCGGCGGGAGCCCGGATCGGGGCATCGACCGGCCGGGCCGGGGTACCGGAGGGGCATGTCCGTGCCCACCCCGTCCACCGTCGCGGCCCGCGCGGGCGAGGCCCTCACCCACGCCGCCGAGGTCCTGACCCGCCTGCGGCGGGCCCGGCTGCTGCATCCCGCCGGCCGGTCGTTCGCCGGCGAGGTCACGATCTGGGGTACGGGCGGCCCGCCCACCGGTGTGCCGCTCCTCGACGAGCCGGGCCGGTACCCGGCGACGATCCGGCTGTCCAAGGGGATGCCCACCCCGGGAAGCTGGCCGGACGTGCTCGGCCTGGCCGTGCGGGTGCACACCGAGGGCGACCGGCCGTTCGACCTGCTGGTGAGTTCGAGCGGCGCGCCGCCGGTGCTGCGGTCGGTGCCGCTGCCCCGACGCCGCTTCGCCGGGACGTACAGCACGATCGTGCCGCTGCACGGCGGCCGGGGGCGGCTCTGGCTCGCGGCGCTGGCCGACCCGGACTCCCCCGGCCTGGGCCGGAGCCTCGCCGAGGCGGCGGCCGCGACCCGGGTCGACGAGCCGCGCCTGGTGCTCGCGACGGCCTCCGCCGTCGGCCCGTGGCGGCCGTTCGGCCAGGTCAGCATCGGCACCCAGCTCAGCGCCCGGCAGGACGCCGTGCTGGCGTTCGACCCGATCCACAACCTCCCCGACGGGCTGCGGGCCACCGGGGTGCTCGCGTGGCTGCGGGACCACACCTACCGCGGTTCCCGGCGGGCGCGCGGTGCCTCCGTTCAGTCCGGCGGCTCGCTGGGCGTCACCGTCTGATCCGAGGTGCGGTGCTCCAGCACCGTGTCCGGCGCCACGTTCCGGTCCTCGCGGACGTCGGACTCGGTGAGGATCGCCTCCGCCTGCGCCTCCGGGTCGTCGCTGCCCACGGCCGCCTCCTCCGGCAACAGGTGGGCCCGGGACTCGACCCGGTCGGCCTCGCTCCACTCGTCGCTCATGCCGCCACCTCCCTCCGGTCGGCGCCGTCACGAGGCTCCACCGCGCTGTGCCCGATGATTCGCTCGCTGCGCTCGCTCATGCGTCCCCCTTACCCCGCGGCGGCAGCGGCCACGCCGCGTGCCCGCAGGTTGGGAACCTCACCGGCATCCGGGTGAACACCCGCGCCACGTCGGGTAGGCTGGTCGGCGTGACGCGGTCGTATCGATGGTTTAGGCAGCCGGCTGGAGGAGCCGGTGACTTCACCATGATCTGACGTCACCTCTCTTCGAGCCGGCTGGGCAGGGCCTTCTGGTCCTGCCCTTTCGTGTACGAGCAGCCGGCTCGACCCCGGGCACCGGCACCCGGGCGCGGTCGGCGGAAGGATGCCCACCGTGACGACCCCGGAGACCGATCGGGTCAGCGACCAGCGGATCGACCGCGTCGTGCCACTGACCACCCCCGCCCTGCTCCACCACGAGTTGCCGCTCGACGACACGCTCGCCTCGGCCGTGCTGGCCGGCCGACGCGCGGTCGGCAGGGTGCTGGACCGTGCCGACGACCGCCTGCTGGTGGTGGTCGGCCCGTGCTCGGTGCACGACCCGGCCGCCGCCCTGGACTACGGCCGGCGGCTGCGCGAGGCCGCCGACCGGTTCGCTGACGACCTGCTCGTCGTCATGCGGGTCTACTTCGAGAAGCCGCGATCGACGGTCGGCTGGAAGGGCCTGATCAACGACCCGCGGCTGGACGGCTCCGGCGACGTCAACACCGGGCTGCGGCTCGCCCGGGCGCTCCTGCTCGACGTGCTGCGCCTCGGCCTGCCGGTCGGCTGCGAGTTCCTCGACCCGATCACCCCGCAGTACATCGCGGACACGGTGGCCTGGGGCGCGATCGGCGCCCGGACGGTGGAGAGCCAGGTGCACCGGCAGCTCGCCTCCGGACTCTCGATGCCGATCGGGATGAAGAACCGCCCGGACGGCAGCATCGCCACGGCCGTGGACGCGATCCGCGCGGCGGGCGTGCCGCACGTCTTCCCCGGCATCGACTTCTCCGGCACCCCGGCGATCATGCACACCCGCGGCAACGCGGACGGGCACCTGGTGCTGCGCGGTGGCGGCGGCCGGCCCAACTACGACGCGGAGTCGGTGGCCGGCGCGCTCGAACTGCTGCGGGCCGCCGGCCTGCCGGAGCGGGTGGTGGTCGACGCCAGCCACGCCAACAGCGGCAAGGACCACCGCAACCAGCCGCTGGTGGCCGCCGACGTGGCCGCCCAGCTCGCCGCCGGTCAGCGCGGCATCGTCGGCATCATGCTGGAGAGCTTCCTGCGGCCGGGCCGGCAGGATCTCGACCCCACCCGGGAACTGGAGTACGGCAAGTCGATCACCGACGCGTGCATCGGCTGGGAGACGACCGAGGACATCCTCGACCGGCTGGCCGCCGCCGTACGCGCCCGGCGGGCCGTCCTGCCGACCCGGGCCTGACCGGGCTCCGCCCCGCGTGTGGCGCAGCGCACACCACCGGTCGGAAGATCGGGCGGGGTGGCCGGGTTGAGTGAGGTGTCGGTGTGTCCAGTGTCCCCGGGCCTCACCCAATTGCCTTCGCGGAATACCGTCCGGCTGGAGCCGCGTCGCGCCACTCGCCGAGAGGCGACCTGCACACCGACACGTGGCGCCCCGGCCGTGCGGCCGGGGCGCCGCTGTCTCCCCGGTGTTTGACCGGTTCCGGCGCGGGTAGCTGATCGCCGTGACCGACGACGTACCCGTGACCGACATGCCGGACACCCGGCGCCTCGACGACCTCCTCGAGGACCTGTATCACGGCCAGGAACGGATCAGCCAGGCGGACATCTACCGGCGGGCGGTCGCCGCGGAGATGCCCGCGCAGTGGCTCACCCGGATCGCCGCCCTGCCCGAGGGCGAGTACTCGGTCGACGAGGCGGCGGACCTGCTGGGCGGCTCGGTCACGTGAACCCGCCCCCCGGCGAGAGGAGCACGAGATGTCCCACCACGAGGAGCAGCCGGAGAAGGCACTGGGCCAGCCGCCGGAGGGCGTGGACACCCTGCCCGACCCGGACTTCGCCGGCGAGCACGACCAGACCTCGGTGGACAAGAAGGTGATCACCGGCGAGGACGAGGGCCGGCGGGAGCCGGAGGCGGCCCGCGGCTGGGCCGGCGAGGACCACGGCACCACCCCGACGTGACCACGACGTACGCACGACGAAGGGCCGGCGCGGATCGCCGGCCCTTCGTCGTGGTCGGGCTCAGTGCTCGTCGTGCCCGTCGTGCCCGCCGCCCTCGGCGGCCTGCTGGGCCACGGCGTACCCCATCTGGAGGAAGTCGGACGCGGCCACGGCGGTCAGCGCCGTGGCCACCAGCCGGGTCAGCCGCGGCGCGAGCACGAGGCCACCGGTGAGCCCGGTGGCGACCCAGACCGCGAGGCAGAACGGGCAGCTCAGCAACTCCCCGATCGCGTGCCGGGTGGCGCTGCCGGAGTCGCGGACCTGCTCCATCACCTCGCCGCTGCCGATGGGCCGGTCGTAGCGGGTGAACGGGGCCCGCAACGGGCTGGTCACGGCGTCCTTCGACAGCAGCCGGCTCAGCTTGTGGGTGGCGACGGAGAGCAGGACCACGTCGGCGGGCGACGGGCGCTCCGGCACCGGACGGCCCGTCAGCCGGACGAGACCGGCGAGCGCCCCGGTCACACCGACGTACGTGCCCATGGCCGCCAGGTAGCCGCCCAGCGGGCGGTGTTCGTGCGGCGCGTACGCCTGCCGCAGCCGCGTCACCTTCTGCTTCAAGCCGTTGTCGGTCACCCGGTCTCCTCCGCTCTCAGTCCTGCCACCCGCCGCCCCGTGGCGGACGGGACCCTGCCCCAGGCCACCGCCGGTGGGACCCGGGCCGCGAACGGCGGCCGACGAGGCACGCCCCGCCGCGCCGGTGGCCCGGCTCAGCCCGCCTGGAGGTTGTCGGCCACCTCGCGGGCCAGGCTGTCCAGCGCCTCGGTGGCGAGCCGGTCGGCGTCCCGCCCGTCCTGCGGGTCGGCGAGGTCGAGCCGGACGACGGCCCCGCCGGAGTCCTCCGGGTCCACCCGGATCTCCGCCGTGGCCTCGGACGGGCCACGCCACCGGGCGCGCAGCTCCTCCCCCTCGATGTCCGGGGTCGGCGCGCCGTCGACGCGCAACGCCGGAGGCAGCCAGGCGGAGGCCCGGGCGGGGTCGGTCGCCGTGTTGAAGACCACCTCCGGCGGCGCGGACATGTGGCGCTCGGCGGCCATCACTCGTCCCGCAGCCGGCTCGGGTCGACCTCCCGGCCCGGGTGGCGGGCCAGGTACTCGGTCTCCAACTCCGCCGTGCGGCGCAGGTGGTGGGCCAGGGCCGAGTCGGCCGCGTGCCGCAGCGTGTCCAGGCGCGTGCGGTGCAGGCTGTGCATCTCGCGGATCAGGTCCTCGTCGGTCAGCTCGGCGGGGTCGACACCCAGTTCGCCGTCCGGGTCGGGGCCGGCGGTGGCCGGGTCGGCCAGGTGGTCGCCGCTCCACTCGGTCACCCGCTGCTCCGGGCTGGCACCCGCGTCACCGCTCGTCGGGTAGCCGCCCTGTCGTACGGATCCGGTCATCATCGCCCCCCTGCTCTCGTTTGGGCTGGCGTCTAGACGGATGCCCACGCCGGGTGGCACCAAACCATGCCGTGGCCGCGACAACTACGACACCGCGTCGGAGAGCGCCGCCCGTCCCGGTACCCTCGATGCCATGAAGCGGCTCTGGACCCCGGCGTGGATAGCGCGCCACGTGGCCGCGATCGCGCTGGTCGTCGCGTTCCTCGCGTTGGGCTGGTGGCAGATCAGCCGGGCCGCCGGGGGCAACACGCTCAGCTGGGCGTACGCCTTCGAGTGGCCGGTCTTCGCGGGGTTCGTGGTCTTCGTCTGGTGGCGTGAGGTGCGGCACACGCTGCGCGGCGACGCCGCTCCGGCGAGGCGGACCGGCGGGGAGACGGCGGCCGGGGAGAGCGAGGCGCCGTCGGCGCGTCCGGCGGTGCGCCGGCCGGTCCGGGTGGCCCGGGTGCCGGTGCCGGCGGACGGCGTGGAGGACGACGCCGAACTGGCTGCCTACAACCGCTACCTGTCATGGTTGAACGCGAATCCGGGCGCCCGGCCCGGTGACTACCCCGGCTGAGCCGGGCCAGGAAGGACGGACAGAGGTGGGCGGAGCCCTTACCCGGTACCGCGCGATCGCCTGGATCGTGGGTGTGGTGCTGATCGTTCTGGTCGTGATCGGCATGCCGCTGAAGTACGCGTTCGACAACCCGACCGTCGTCGAGACCGTCGGCCCGGCCCACGGCTTCCTCTACATGGTCTACCTGGTGGCCGCGTTCGACCTGTCCCGCCGTGCGGACTGGCCGCTGAAGCGGATGCTCGCCGTGATGCTCGCCGGGACGATCCCGTTCGTCTCCTTCTACGCCGAGCGCCGGGTGACCGGGTGGGTGCACCGCCCCGCCGAGCGCGCCCCGGAGCCGGTCGCCGGCTGAGCCACCCGGCGTCGGGCCGCCCGGGCGAGGGTGCGACCGCCCGGCGTCAGGCCGCCCGAGCCGGCGGTCGGCCGCCCCGGCGGCCCGGTCAGCGGCTCGGCCGCCACGGGTCCACCGAGGCGAGCGGCTCGTTCCACCCGCCGTACCGGTTCATCTCCCGCGCCCGCACCAGCGCGCGGGTGACCTGGCCGAACTGCCGCTCGTCGTCGGCGCTGAACAGCAGCATCTCCTCGCCCCGGTAGACGCCCCACAACTCGTACGCCGGGGGCCGCCAGCGGTCGCCGGCGAGGCCGAGCAGCGCCGGTACCAGCAGGACCGCCCCGAACATCAGGTACGCCCCGGCGGTGAGCCGTTGCAAGCCGCCCGTGAAGCCGAGCAGCAGGCCCACCCCGGCGATCATCGCCCCGCTCGTCGCCACCGCCCGTACGGCGATCCGGTCGTGCGGTCCGCGCCGGCTGCGCAGGTGGGTGAGGTCCGCGACCCGGAAGGTGTTGCGGCCGACGGTGAACCGGTCGACCGTCACGATGATCCCGGGACGCGCGTAGAGGAGCGTGGTCTTCTGTCGGCCGGTCACCCTCGGTGATCCCGACGCTCGTGTGGTGGCGCCTTCAGGGTTCACGGTTGCCTCCCGCGGCGGTCCACCGGGTCGGCCCGTCCGCTGGAGGCATCAATGCCGGTCGACGGGAATCCCGGCTACGCGACTTCATTGTGTTGGGGTCCTGCCAGGGCAACCGCCGGTTATCGGACTCGGTCGCGGCATTGACGGCGAGCGGTTCGCGGGAAATGGGAATCCATTTCCGGCTTTATCGGTTTTGACGCGACGCTATCCGTCGCCATCCGGTGAGAACGACGAATGTCACTGGTTGTGCAAATGCCGCAACCCGGGCGCACCCCGCGCGGGGACGGCCTCGTTGATGATCACAGCAGGTCACCTGTCGCACCGGGCGCTTGCCGCCACTTTGCCAACATTCGTCCCGGCTTCCACTGCGGACCACTCCCGCCCCGGGTTAGGTTGGGCGAGCCGGCCCGGCCCAGCGCCCGCCAACCGGAGGGCCCCGGACCGGTGCCGCCGGGGGCGTCAGCACCCGCCGGCGGCCGTGGGAGAGGAGCCTTCCGCTCTTGCCATCCCTGAAAAACCTGCTGCGTACTCTCGCGATCACCGGCCTGTCGGCCGCGCTGGTCGCCCCGGCGGCGGCGGCCCACGCCGAGCCGTCCCCCGCCGACCTGAACCGCCGGATCGAGCGCTCCTCCGCGGAGCTGGAGCGGGTCGTCGAGTCGTACAACAGGCTCCGCGAGGACATGAAGGCCAACAAGGCCGCGGTGGACCGATTACAGGCCCGCATCGCCCCGCTGGAACGGCAGACCGAGCAGAGCCGGGCCGACGTCGGTGAGATCGCCGTGACGGCGTACAAGACCGGCGGGCTGCGGACCGCGGACGCGCTGCTGCGCCCGGGCGGCTCCGCCGCGCTGCTCGACCGCCTCGGCACCATCGACCACCTGACCCGCGAGCGCCAGGAACGGATCGCCGGCTTCACGAGCCGCCAGCGGGAACTCGTCGCCGAGAAGGCCCGGCTGAACAAGGTGCTGGCCCGGCAGGACGCCCAGGCCCGTGCGCTGGCCACCACGAAGTCACGCATCGAGCGGGACCTCGCCCGCCTTTACGAGCTGCGCCGCCAGGCGTACGGCCGGGCCACCGAGGCGCCGGCCGCGCGACCGGACGCCGCCCGCGAGGCGCCGTCCATCTCCGGCCGGGCCGGCGTGGCCGTCCGGTACGCCTACGGCGCCATCGGCAAGCCGTACGTCTGGGGCGGCTCCGGCCCGAACGGCTACGACTGCTCGGGCCTGACCTCGGCGGCGTGGCGGGCGGCCGGGAAGTCGCTGCCGCACAACGCCCGGATGCAGTGGGGCGCGGTCGCCCACATCGGTCGCGGTGAGCTGAGCCCCGGCGACCTCGTGTTCTACCGGGGCCTCGGGCACGTCGCCCTGTACGTCGGCGACGGCCAGGTGATCGACGCGCCCAGCGCGGGACGCAACGTCCTCAAGCGGGGCATGAACCTGATGCCCATCCACGGCTACGGCCGGGTGCGCTGACCTCGCCGTAGTGACAGGAACGGCCGGCGTCCCCCTATCGGACGCCGGCCGTTCGCCGTCATTGGTACCAGGTCAGGCCGCCTGGAGCCCCTCCGCGCGGGCCAGCTCGCGGAGCCGGCCGAGCGCCTGGATCTCCAGCTGGCGGATCCGCTCCCGGGAGAGCGAGAACCGCGACGCGACCTCGGTGAGGGAGTGCTCACGGCCGTCCTCCAGCCCGTAGCGGGCCCGCATGATGCCGGCCGAGCGGTCGTCCAGGTGGTTGAGCAGCCCCTCGATGCGCTGCCGCTCCAGCCCGGTCAGGACGATGTCCTCCGGCGACGGGGCGTCGCTGTCCGCGACGAGGTCACCGAGGTTGGTGTCGCCGTCGTCGCCGACGGGCGTGTCCAGCGACACGGTGTCCTGCGACCAGCGGACCAGCTCGTTCACCCGCTCGACGGTGACGCCGAGCGCCGCGGCGATCTGCTCCGGCTCCGGGTCGGTGCCCAGCTCACGGGTGAGCTGGCGGGCCACGTTGCGCATCCGGTTGACGTCCTCCACCAGGTGCACCGGCAGTCGGACGGTGCGCTCCTGCTGGGCGATCGCCCGGCTGATCGCCTGGCGGATCCACCAGGTGGCGTAGGTGGAGAACTTGTAGCCACGCTCGTAGTCGAACTTCTCGACCGCCCGGACGAGGCCGGTGTTGCCCTCCTGGATCAGGTCCAGCATGGGCATGCCCGATCGCACGTAGCGGCGGGCGATCGAGACGACCAGCCGGAGGTTGGCGCGGATGAAGAGGTCCTTCGCCCGCTCACCCTCGACGACCAGCCGCTCCAGCTCCTCACGGGCGACACCGGCGGGGACGCGGTCCTCGTCGAGCAGGTGCTCGGCGTAGAGGCCGGCCTCGATGGCCTTGGAGAGGTCGACCTCCTTGGCGGCGTCCAGCAGTGGCGTCCGCGAGATCTCGTGAAGGTAGACGCCGACCAGGTCGCGCTCCTCGGCGACCTCGTCGGTCCGCATGCCGATGTTCTTGTCCACGTTGCCCACGGTCCCCTCGCTCGCGCCGGTTGCCCGGTTCCTTGCCATCCCCACGTCCATCAGCCCTCCCCCGTAACTTCCGCTGTGCCCGTCGGTGCTGACACCTACACAACAGATGAGACGTGTCGGGGATTCCATGTCGTGAGTCGAAACTGTCACGAATGCCTGAGTAGTAGCTGAAAGCACGGTCCATGTTTGCTGTCAGCACCCCGCCGGGTGGCTCGCCGATGGGCACCACGTGCGGGTCGGCGGATCCACGGATCGCCGTCGCCCCTGTCTATGGCAGCACCGCACGTCGGAGGAGACAGCGACCCGGGTCACCACGGTGGTGCGATCCTGGTCACTGCCGAATACGCACCGGTGAACGGGTCGGTTCATCCACGGAGTTGGTAATACCCCGCGCCTGGTTGAACAATCCGGAGCCGGGTTCTATGCCCGCCCGCCGCAAGCCCTCCCGAACGCCCCGGGAGGCGTCGTGGGAGCGTGACGCGAAGCACGTCCGCCGGCGGGACGGGCCGGCGGGGAGCCCGGCGCCCCGGGTCAGGAGGCGAGCAGGGCCAGCGCGCCGCGCACCTGGTCGGCCGAGCGCGCCAGGGCGGCGCGGGCCGCCGGGATCCCCGCACCGGAGACCAGCGCCACGAGGGCCGTCTTGAGGTCGCCGTCGGCCTCGGTGAGGGCCTTCTGGGAGACCTCCTCGGAGCAGCCGGTCGCCTCCATGAGGATGGAGATCATCCGGCCGCGGAGTTTGGCGTTGGTCGCCACCATGTCGATCATGAGGTTCGAGTAGACGCGACCCAGGCGGACCATCACGGCGGTGGAGAACGCGTTGAGCACCAGCTTCTGCGCCGTGCCCGCCTTCATCCGGGTCGACCCGGTGACCACCTCGGGTCCGGTATCCACCCCGATGAAGACGTCGACCGAACCCGCGGCCTCCGCCTCCGGATTGGCGCACACCAGCACCGTCGAGGCGCCCTTGGCGCGGGACGCGGCGAGCGCGCCCAGGACGTACGGCGTGCGCCCGCTGGCCGTCAACCCGACCACGAGGTCGCCGGCGCGTACGCAGTCGGCGGCCTCCGCCGCACCGCCCCGGTCGTCGTCCTCGGCGTCCTCGACGGCACGCCACATGGCGTCCGGCCCGCCGGCGATGTGGGCGCAGAACCAGCCCCGCGGCGAGTTGAAGGTGGGGGCGAGCTCGGCGGCGTCGAGCACGCCGAGCCGGCCCGAGGTGCCGGCGCCGAAGTAGTGCACGCGGTTGCCGCCCCGCAGTGCCGCGACGGCCAGGTCGACGGTGGTGGCGATCTCGTCGAGCAGGTCGGCGACCGCGGCCGGGACGCGGTGGTCCGCCTCGTTGATGACGGTGAGCACGTCGCGGGTCGACATGAGGTCGAGGTCGACGCTGAGCGGGTTGCGATGCTCGGTGGGGGCGCCCACCCGGACCGCCGGGCGGGAGTCCGGGTTGGGTGACGACACCTCGTCCGGCTCCACGGCGCCGGCCGTCATGCCCGCCTCCGTCCGCCGCCCACCCGGTGGGACTGCACGGCCTCGGCCGTCGCCTCCAGGGCCTTCCTCGCCCGGGCGCGGTTGCGCGCGGCCACGCCCACGAAGAGGCAGTCGACCACGGTGAGCTGGGCGAGCCGGCTGGCCATCGCCCCGGACCGGTAGGTGGTCTCCCGGGCCGCCGTGGTGAGCACGAAGTCGGCCACCTCGGTGATCGGCGAGCGCGGGAAGTTGGTGAGCGCCACGGTGGCCGCGCCCCGGGCCCGGGCCTGCTCCAGCACCTCGATGACGTCGGAGGTGGTGCCGGTGTGCGAGATGCCCACCGCGACGTCCCCCCGGCCGAGCAGCGCGGCCGAGGTCAGCGCCGTGTGCACGTCCGGGAAGTAGAAGGCGGTGCGGCCGATGCGGTGCAGCTTCTGCTGGAAGTCGGAGGCCACGAAGCCGCTGGCCCCGGCGCCGTAGACGTCGATGCGTCCGGCCGCCGCGATCGCGTCGACCACCCGCTCGCAGACGGCGGGGTCGAGCTGCTCGGCGGTCTCCTCGACGGCCCGCGCGTCGTTGAAGGCGATCGTGGCGATGATCTGGGCCAGGTCGGCGCCGGGCGGGATGTCACCGCCGACCACCCGGGCGTCCGGCGGCTCGACGCGGCGGGCGGCCTCGGCGGCCAGGCGGATCCGCAACTGCGGGTAGCCGTCCATGCCGACGGACCGGCAGAACCGGATGACGGTCGCCTCCGATGTCTCGGCGGCGGTGGCGAGGTCGGTGATGGTCCGCCGGGCGGCGTCGGCCGGGTCGGCGACGACCAGGCGGGCGACGCGCTGCTCGGCCGGCGACAGCGACGGGAGCAAGCCACTGATGTGGACGATCAGCCCACCGGGCTCGTGACTCGCAGAAATCTTCGGACTCTTCGCCACGGATGAAACTTACTTTCATGAGGCGTGAGCGTCAACCATGACTGCGCGTGTTGGCGAAAGTACCGCCGACCGGAATCCTCCGTCCGAAACAGCGTGCCATCCGGGCGACGCCGTCGCGTCAGCCGCCGGGTCGGCTCCGCTGTCCCCCACGGCGGTCGGGGCCGCGGCCATCCGGTCCGGTCCAACCGTACGGCGTCGGGCGGCGTCCGGTCCGGTGGACCGGGATCCGACGACCCGGCGCGTCCACCGGCGTACCCGCGTCACGCCCCGTGGGGGGCGGCGCTAGCGTGGGCCGCATGGCGGGACGCAGTGTGCTGGTCACCGGTGGCGCGGGCGGGCTCGGCGGGGCGGTGACGGCCGCCTTCGTCGAGGCGGGATGGCGGGTGGTCGTACCGGAGCGGTCGAGCCGGCCCGGGACGCGGCCGGCGGCCGACGGGGTGCACCGGCTGGTCGCGGACCTCACCGATCCGGAGGGCGCCGAGCGCGCGGTGCGGGCCGCCGCGGACGACCCGGCGGCGCCGCTGCGCGCCGTGGTGAACCTGGCCGGCGGGTACGCCAGCGGCGGGCTCGTGCACGAGACGCCGGTCGAGGAGTTCGAGCGGATGTTCACGGTGAACCTGCGGCCCACCCACCTCGTCACGCGCGCGGCGCTGCCGCACCTCCTGGCGGCGGGCGGCGGGGCCGTCGTCTGCGTCGCGGCCCGGGCCGCGGTCTCGCCGTTCGCCGGCGCGGCCGGCTACGCCACCGCGAAGGCCGCCGTGCTCGCCTTCGCGAACGCGGTGGCGGTCGAGTACCGCCGCTCCGGCGTCCGCTGCAACACCGTGCTGCCGAGCGTCATCGACACGCCCGCCAACCGGGCCGCCCAGCCGGACGCCGACCACTCGCGCTGGGTGGCGCCGGCCGAGATCGCGTCGGTGATCCGCTTCCTGGCCTCCGACGAGTCCGCGCCGACGAGCGGGGCGGCGGTGCCGGTCTACGGCCGGGCCTGAGCCGCCACGTCGCGCCGCGGCTCCGGCTCCTCCGGCTCGGGGTCCTCGGGCTCCGGGTCCTCGGGAGCGGAAGCGGCCTGCGGGAACCAGTCGGCGAGGTGGTGCCGGATCTGGCGGGACACCTCGTCGGCGGGCCGGCCGGCGTCCACCACGACGAAGGTCGGGTACTCCGGCAGCGTCCGGTACGCGGTGTCCGCGGCCGTGAGCCAGCCCATCGTCTCGTGGTCGGTGCCGCGCCGCTCGATCCGCCGGTACGCCTCGGCGGGATCGACCGAGAGCAGGAAGGTCACCTGCGGCTGCGGGAAGACCCGGTAGGTGGCCCGGGCGAGCCGTTCCCAGCGGTGGCCGCCGTGGGCGCGGATGCTGGCGTACTGGCAGACGGCGTACCGGTCCATCACCGCCGTCCGGCCGGTGACGAGGCAACTCACCAGGGCCAGGGCGATGGCGAGCCAGCGCAGCACCGACTCCACGGCGAGCAGCCCGTTCCGCCCCACCAACCGCTGCGCGTCCGGCCGTCCGAACCGTTGGGCGATACGGCCGAGCCAGCGCCGCCCGCCCGCGTTGCGGTGGTAGGTGGCGCGGCGCCCGGCCGCGGTGAGCGCGTCGGCGAGGCGGTGCGCCTGGGTGGTCTTGCCGGAGCCGTCGATGCCGATCAGGGCGACCGTACGCAACCGGCCCCGGCGGCGTCGCGCCCGTAATGATCTGGCCACCTTGCCCAGGCTATCGGACCCGCGCTCTCGGCCGCGCCGTTATGTACCTGTTACGCCCGTTTCGCGCCCACCCGCCACCGCCGCAGGTGTGGCCGACCGGAACGCCGGGTACGGAAGTCGGAATCATCCGCCTGTTACGACCGACGGGAGAACCAGATGGCCGAGCGCGGGGACGAGAGTCTTCTGCACACCCTCAAGAAGGTCGCCGCCGTGCTCAAGCAGTCCGAGATCCCCTTCGCGCTCGGCGGCAGCTTCGCGGTGTACGCGCACGGCGGCCATTCCAGTGAGCACGACGTCGACTTCCTCATCCGGGAGTCGGACGTCGACCGGGCGCTGGAGGCGCTGGTGGCGGAGGGCTTCACGGCCGAGCGGCCACCGGAGGACTGGCTGGTCAAGGTCTTCGACGACGGGCGCATGGTGGATCTCATCCACCGGCCGATCGAGACGCCGGTGACCGAGGAGACGTTCGCCGACACCGTGGTACGCCCGGTCGACGCGATCCACATGCCGGTCCTCTCCGCGACCCAGCTCATGGTGCACAAGTTGCTCAGCTTCTCGCAGCACTACTGCGACTTCGCCCGGGGCCTGCCCCTCGCCCGCTCCCTGCGGGAGCAGATCGACTGGGAACGGGTACGGAAGGAGACGCAGCACTCGCCGTACGCCGAGGCGTTCCTGGTGCTGCTGGACCGGCTCGAGGTCGTGCCGTACTCCGGCACCCCGGCAGGGAAGGGGACATCGTGAGCCAGCACCGAGAAACCGGCATCGGACCACCGGACGAGTACGTCGAGGCGGAGATCCACCGGCTGCTCGCCGAGGACCCGTCCGTCGCCGAACAGGGCATCACCGTCGTCCGCCGGGAGACGGGCCTCGTGCTCTACGGCGAGGTGGAGAGCGCGCACCGCCGGGAGGAGATCCTCCGCCGGGTCGCGGAACGGTTCCCGGGCGTGCCGGTCACCGCCGAGATCGGGGTGATCCGCACCGAGGCGCCGACGCAGATCGAGCAACTGCCCTGAGGAGGTTCTCATCGTGATCCGGATCGCTGCCGTCGGTGACGTGCACCTGGACGAGGACGTGGTCGGCCGGTTCCGGCCGGCCCTGGAGGAGCTTCCCGACTGCGCGGACGTCCTGCTGCTCGCCGGCGACCTCACCCGGCACGGAACGGAGGCGGAGGCCCGCTGCGTGGCGCAGGAGTTCGGCGGGCTGGGCGTGCCGGTGGTGACCGTGCTCGGCAACCACGACCACCAGTGCGACGAGGTGCCGCAGGTGGTCAAGGTGCTCGAGGACGCCGGCATCACCGTGCTGGAGGGCGACGGCGTGGTGCTCGACTGCGCCGGCGGGCGGCTCGGCGTCGCCGGCGTGAAGGGGTTCGGCGGCGGCTTCGCCGGACGCTGCGCGAGCGACTTCGGCGAGCCGGAGATGAAGGCGTTCGTCCGCACCACGACCGACAGCGCCGACCGCCTGTCGAGGGCCCTGCGGAGCCTGGACTGCGACGTGCTGGTGGCGCTCACCCACTACGCGCCGGTCCCGGACACCCTGGCCGGCGAGCCGTTGGAGATCTACCCGTTCCTCGGCGCGTACCAGCTCGGCCAGGCGATCGACTCGGCGCCGACGGCGCTCGCCCTGCACGGGCACGCGCACGCCGGTAGCGAGCGCGGTACGACGCCGGGCGGGGTACGGGTCCGCAACGTCGCGCACCCGGTCATCAAGCAGGCGTACAGCGTGTTCCACCTGGGTGATCATCTCGACCAGGGCGAGGTTTCCCGGATGAGCGTGTCGGGTACCTGAACCGCATGGAGCTGATTCTCTGGATTCTCGCGGTCGTACTGGTGGTTGCCGGCATCCTGGCGCTGTTCCGCCGGCAGATCCTGTGGGGCATCGTCCTCATCATCGTGGGGCTGCTCGTGGGCCCCGGCGGCGTCAGCGTCTTCAATTGACGCCGTACGGACGCACCTCTGACCCGCCGGGGTCGCCGCGGCCGGGCTCCGTCCTCCCGACAGGGGCATCCGGTCGCGACGACCCCGGCTTCGTGCTGTCCGGGACCGCGACCGCCCGCGCCGGCGGGGTCTCCACGACCGCCCCGCGCTGACGGCGGCGTTCCACCACCCCGGGCGACACGCTCCGGCCGGCGGGGCCCCACGACGGGGCCCCGCCGGTCGTCGTCAGCAGCGCGGCAGGTTCGGGATGTACCCGTCGTAGCCGGTGTAGACGTACGCGTCGGCGATGAAGCGGCCGGCGCCGATGCGGTCCCAGATCGAGCTGGTGCCGTAGGTGCCCGTGACGCTCGTGCCGCTGGTCTGGCACTGGATGGTCACCTGGGTGCCGTCGGCCACCGTGCCGACGGCCGTGTAGCCGGTGCCCGGGCCCGAGCGCACGGTCAGCGGGGTGCCGCTGGTGTTCACCGTGCCGGTGGCGGTGCCGCCGGAGGAGCAGCCGTTGTCGCTCGTGTAGTTCTTCGTGCCCCAGTAGAGCGCCAGCGTGCCGTTGAAGCGCACCTGGATGTCGTTGCCGTTGAGGCGCTGCTCGTAGTGCAGGTGGGGCCCGGTCGACCCGCCGGTGCTGCCGACCCAGCCGATCACCTTCCCGTAGCCGACGCTCTGACCCACCGAGACGTTGAAGCCGTTCAGGTGGGCGTAGTACGTGTGGTAGCCGCCGGCGTGGCTGATGCGGACGTACTTGCCGTAGCTCGTGCCGCCGAGGTCGGTCACCCGGTCGACGGTGCCCGGGGCGCTGGCCACCACCGGGTCGCCGAGGTCGTCGGTCCGGTTGAAGTCGATGGCGTTGGCCGGGCTGTGGTTGGTGCGGGTCTGGCCGGACCAGACCTGGCCGCAGGGGAAGGGGACCTTGAAGGTGGGGGCGGCCATGGCCGGTGTCGCGGACACCAGGGTGCCTCCGATCAGCAGACCGGCCACCATCAGGCTGAACCACCGTCTACGCATCCAGCGCCTCCTATGTTGAAAACCTTCGATCGGATGCGTCCAGGGTGACAGATATCGCCAGACATCGAAAGAGGGAGGGATCTGCCGCGGGAGCGTGCCCACGGGCGGCCGGCGGGTTTCCGGATTGTTACTCGGTCGTGTCTGACAGGGGGTGGACCCGGTCCGATGCAAGCGCTTACATGTGGGGACGCCCATCGGACCGGCGCCGGGTCTGGACGACCGCGCCGGCAAGAAAGGAGGACGGCATGGCGGTCTTTGCCAGACCACGCCAGGCCTTCGTGATCGCCGGCGTACTCGGGCTGGCGCTCAGCGCCGCCGCCTGCGGCACCGGCAACGACAAGGGAAGCAGCAGCAACGCGGACTCCGCGGAGTGCGCCGCATACGACAAGTACAAGGGCCAC
This sequence comes from Micromonospora globbae, assembly GCF_036184225.1. NCBI lineage: Bacteria > Bacillati > Actinomycetota > Actinomycetes > Micromonosporales > Micromonosporaceae > Micromonospora > Micromonospora globbae. The sequence continues at coordinate 6,759,120 of NZ_CP108084.1, read as the reverse complement.
GACGGCAAGAAGGTCAGCATCTACTCGTCGATCCGGGACATCGAGGCCGACCGCCTCGACCAGTCCTGGGAGCAGTTCGAGGAGTGCACCGGGATCGACATCGACCACGAGGGCAGCGGCGAGTTCGAGGCCCAGCTCCCCGTCCGGGTGGATGGCGGCAACGCGCCCGACCTGGCCTTCATCCCCCAGCCGGGTCTGCTCAAGCGGTTCGCCGACGCGGGCAAGCTGAAGCCGGTCGGCGCCGACACCAAGGCGATGGCCGAGCAGAACTACTCGCCGGACTGGCTGAAGTACAGCACCGTGAACGGCACGCTCTACGGCGCCCCGCTCGGGTCGAACGTCAAGTCCTTCGTCTGGTACTCGCCGAAGATGTTCAAGGAGAAGGGCTGGACCGTCCCGACCACCTGGGACGACCTGATCAAGCTCAGCGACACGATCGCGGCGAGCGGCATCAAGCCGTGGTGCGCCGGCATCGAGTCCGGTGACGCCACCGGCTGGCCGGCCACCGACTGGATCGAGGACGTCTTGCTGCGGACGGCGGGCCCCGAGGTCTACGACCAGTGGACCACGCACGGCATCCCGTTCAACGACCCGAAGGTCGCCGAGGCGCTCGACCGCGCCGGCTCCATCCTCAAGAACGAGAAGTACGTCAACGGCGGCTTCGGCGGCGTGAAGAGCCTCGCCACCACCTCCTTCCAGGAGGCCGGCGTGCCGATCACCACCGGCAAGTGCGCCCTGCACCGCCAGGCGTCCTTCTACGCGAACCAGTGGCCCGAGGGCACCAAGGTGGGTGAGGACGGCGACGTCTTCGCCTTCTACTTCCCGGCCATCGACCCGGCCAAGGGCAAGCCGGTGCTCGGCGGCGGCGAGTTCGTGGCGGCCTTCAACGACCGGCCCGAGGTGCAGGCCGTCCAGACCTACCTGGCCTCCGGCGAGTACGCCAACAGCCGCGCCAAGATCGGCGACTGGGTGTCGGCGAACAAGCAGCTCGACCTGGCCAACGTCGCCAACCCGATCGACAAGCTCTCGGTCCAGATCCTCCAGGACCAGAGCACGGTCTTCCGCTTCGACGGCTCCGACCTGATGCCGGCCGCGGTCGGCGCGGGGACGTTCTGGAAGGGCATGGTCGACTGGGTGAACGGCAAGGACACCGCGTCCGTGCTCCAGGGCATCGAGAGCAGCTGGAAGTGATCTGAGACGGTGGGCCGGTCCGCGTGACGCGCGGGCCGGCCCACCGGCCATGAGGACCTGGGAGGGTCGATGGAGTTCGACTTCGCGGAGGAACAGCCGAAGTTCCTCATGCTGATGTACGGGCTGATCGCTTTCGTCGCGGTGGTGGGTGGCCTGCTCCTGCTTCTCGACGTGGTGCCGGCCTGGTTCGCCCGCCGCCGGGAGGCGCAGCTCGTCGCCGCCTCCGCCAGCGGGGCCCCGCTCCCCCGGCGCCGGCAGCGGGAGGGCTTCCTCGCTCTGTTCTTCCTGCTGCCGACGCTGCTGCTGCTCGTCGTCGGGCTGGTCGTCCCCGCGATCCGCACGACGCTGCTGTCGTTCATGGACAAGGACAGCGACCAGTGGGTGGGGTTGCAGAACTACGGCTGGATGTTCTCCGACGGCTCCATCGTCCGGGTGCTGGTCAACACCCTGGTCTGGGTGCTCCTGGTCCCGCTCGTGGCCACCACCATCGGCCTGCTCTACGCCGTGATGGTGGACCGGGCCCGGTTCGAGGCCGTCGCCAAGTCACTGATCTTCATGCCGATGGCGATCTCGTTCGTCGGCGCCAGCATCATCTGGAAGTTCGTCTACGCCTACCGGGGTGACGAGCAGGAGCAGATCGGCCTGCTGAACCAGATCGTGGTGAGCCTCGGCGGGGAGCCGAAGCAGTGGCTCCTCGAGTCACCGCTGAACACCCTGCTGCTCATCGTCATCATGGTCTGGATCCAGGCCGGCTTCGCCATGGTGGTGCTCTCCGCCGCGATCAAGGCCATCCCCGCGGACATCGTCGAGGCCGCCCGGCTCGACGGGGTCACCTCGTGGCAGATGTTCTGGCGGATCACCCTCCCGAGCATCCGGCCGGCGCTGATCGTCGTCGTGGTGACCATCACCATCGCCACGCTCAAGGTGTTCGACATCGTCCGCACCTCTACCAACGGCAACTACGACACCAGCGTGATCGCCAACGAGATGTACAACCAGGCGTTCCGGTACGGCGAGAACGGCCAGGGCTCCGCGCTGGCCGTCGTCCTCTTCATCCTGGTGATCCCGATCGTGATCTACCAGATCCGCAACCTGCGCCAGCAGCGGGAGGGCTGAGATGACCACGACAACCCCCACGGTCCCCACCGGAACGCAGCGCACCGGTGCCACCCCGACCCGGGTCGGGCGGGTACGCAGGCGGCTGAACAGCCCCGTCGCCTCGCTCGTGTCGATCGTCATCGCGGTGGTGTGGACGGTCCCGACGTTCGGGCTGTTCGTCTCGTCGTTCCGCCCCGAGGACGAGATCAAGACGACGGGCTGGTGGACGTTCTTCACCAACCCCCAGTTCACCCTGGAGAACTACCAGGAGGTGCTGTTCGGGCGGTCCGCCTCGTCGGGACAGCTCGCCAGCTACTTCATCAACTCGCTGGCGATCACGATCCCGTCGGTGCTGTTCCCGCTCGCCTTCGCGGCGCTGGCCGCGTACGCGCTGGCGTGGATGAACTTCCGCGGCCGGGACTGGGTCTACATCGCGATCTTCGCGTTGCAGATCGTGCCGTTGCAGATGGCCCTCGTGCCGCTGCTGCGGTTCTTCTCGGCCGGGGTGACCGTGGCCGGCGTCCAGGTGCTGCCGGCGTGGGACCTGGTCGACGAGCAGAAGTTCGCCCAGGTGTGGTTCGCGCACACCTGCTTCGCGCTGCCGCTGGCGGTGTTCCTGCTGCACAACTTCATCTCGCAGCTGCCCGGCGACCTGATGGAGGCGGCCCGGGTCGACGGCGCGAGCCACCCGAAGATCTTCCGCACGATCGTCCTGCCGCTCATCACGCCGGCACTGGCCGCGTTCGGCATCTTCCAGTTCCTCTGGGTCTGGAACGACCTGCTGGTCGCGCTCATCTTCGCCGGCGGCAACGACGAGACGGCGCCGCTCACCGTCCGGCTCGCCGAGATGGCCGGCACCCGCGGCAACGAGTGGCAGCGCCTCACGGCGGGCGCGTTCGTCTCGATCGTCGTACCGCTGATCGTGTTCCTGTCCCTGCAGCGCTACTTCGTGCGAGGCCTGCTCGCCGGCAGCGTCAAGGGCTGACCGCGCACCCGCCGCCGCCCCGGTCGGGGCGGCGGCGGTCGCGGAAGCGAGGCTGGGGGAACCGTGACGACGATCGATGATGTCGCCCGGCTGGCCGGGGTCTCCACGGCCACCGTCTCCCGGGCGCTGCGCGACCTCCCCACCGTCTCACCCGCGACGCGCCGCCGGGTGCTCGCCGCGGCCGAGCAGCTGCAGTACGCCGTGTCGCCGAGCGCGTCGCGCCTGGCCGGCGGCCGCACCGGCACCGTCGCCGTGGTGGTGCCGCGCATCACCCGGTGGTTCTTCGCGACGGTGGTCGAGGCGGTCGAGGACTTCCTCCACCAGTCCGGCTACGACCTGCTGCTCTACAACCTCGGCGGTCGGGAGCAGATGCGGCAGCGGGTGCTGCGGACGGCGAACCTGCACAAGAGGGTGGACGCCATCATGCTCGTCGCCACTCCGCTGGGCGCCACCGACCTCACCGCGCTCACCGCGCTCGACCTGCCCGGGATCACGATCAGCTCCGGCACGCCCGTGCCCGGCTGGCCGCGCGTACGCATCGACGACGTGGCCGCCGCGCGGACGGCCACCCGCCACCTGCTCGACCTCGGCCACCGCCGCATCGCGCACATCTCCGGCGACCCGGACGACGAGCTGGCCTACACCACCCACGTCGACCGGCGGCGCGGCTACCAGGAGGCGCTGCGGGAGGCTGGGCTCCGGCCCGACCCGAGCCTCGACGTGGAGTCGCAGTTCACGATCGACGGCGGCACGCGGGCCACCGCCGAGCTGCTGGCCCGGGGCGAACCGCCGACCGCGATCGTGGCGGCGTGCGACGAGATGGCCATGGGCGCCATGGCCGCGCTGCGGGACGCCGGGTTGCGGGTGCCGCAGGACGTCAGCGTCGTCGGCATCGACGACCACGACCTCGCGGGCGTGCTCGGTCTCAGCACCGTGGCCCAGCCGGCGGCCGAGCAGGGCCGGCTGGCCGCGCGGATCCTGCTGGACCCGCTCGGCGGTCAGGGCCTCGACCGGGTCGGTGGCCGGCCCGTCGACCACCCCTGCCCGCCGGACACGCCGGGCCCACCGGTGATCCTGCCCACTCGGCTGGTCGTACGCGAGTCGACCGCGCCGCCCCGGGCACACTAACGGGGACCGCCCGCCAGCGTCGACGGGAGTCCCACGGCAGCACACGCACGACAACACGGGAGAAGGCCCTGAGCAGCAACGTGACGCAGCACAGCCCGTCCGGCGACCCGATCACCGGCTGGTGGACCGAGGCGGTCATCTACCAGATCTACCCGCGGTCGTTCGCCGACTCCGACGGCGACGGGATCGGGGACCTGCCCGGCATCACCGGCCGCCTCGACCACCTCGTGGAACTGGGGGTCGACGCCGTGTGGCTCTCCCCCTTCTACCCCTCCCCGCAGGCCGACGCCGGGTACGACGTGGCCGACTACCGCGACGTCGACCCGCTGTTCGGCCGGCTGCCGGACGCCGACAAGCTGATCGCCGAGGCGCACTCGCGCGGCCTGCGGGTGATCGTCGACCTGGTGCCGAACCACACCTCGTCCGCGCACCCGTGGTTCACCGCGGCGCTGGCCGCGGCGCCCGGCAGCCCGGAACGCGCCCGGTACGTCTTCCGGGACGGTCGCGGACCGGACGGCGAGCAGCCGCCGAACGACTGGCAGAGCGTGTTCGGCGGGCCGGCCTGGACCCGCGTCGTCGAGCCGGACGGGCGGCCCGGGCAGTGGTACCTGCACCTGTTCGACACCGGCCAGCCCGACCTGAACTGGGACAACCCCGAGGTGCGGACGGAGTTCCTGGACATCCTCCGGTTCTGGCTGGACCGGGGCGTGGACGGCTTCCGGGTCGACGTGGCGCACGGCCTGGTGAAGCAGGCCGACCTGGCCGACTGGCAGGAGCCGCAGGAGATCCTCTCCGGCCGGGAGGAGGACCGGCCGCCCCCGCCGATGTGGGACCAGGACGGCGTGCACGAGATCTACCGCGAGTGGCGGCGCGTGCTGGACTCCTACCCGGGCGAGCGGGTCCTCGTCGCCGAGGCGTGGGTGGAGCCCGCCGAGCGGCTGGCCCGGTACGTGCGCCCGGACGAGATGCACCAGGCGTTCAACTTCGAGTACCTGCTCGCCTCCTGGACCGCACCCGCCCAGTACGCGGTGATCACCCGCTCCCTGGAGGCGACCGACGCGGTCGGCGCGCCGACCACCTGGGTGCTGTCCAACCACGACGTGGTGCGGCACGCCTCCCGGCTGGGCCTGCCGGTCGGCACGCCGCGGCCGAACGGCATCGGCGTCGGCGACCCGCAGCCCGACGCGGCGCTCGGCCTGCGCCGGGCCCGCGCGGCCACGCTGCTCATGCTCGCCCTGCCCGGCTCGGCCTACCTCTACCAGGGCGAGGAGCTGGGGCTGCCCGAGCACACGACGATGCCCGACGAGGCCCGCCAGGACCCGACGTGGGAGCGCAGCGGGCACACGCAGCGCGGGCGCGACGGCTGCCGGGTGCCGATCCCGTGGGAGGCCGACGCCCCGTCGTACGGCTTCGGCCCGACCGACGCGAGCTGGCTCCCGCAGCCCGCGGTCTGGGCCGAGTACGCCCTGGACCGGCAGCGGGACGTGCCCGGCTCCACGTACGAGATGTACCGGACGGCGTTGCGGCTGCGCCGCGAGCACGGGCTCGGCCGGGGCACGCTGCGCTGGCGGGAGTCCGGCGACGAGGTGCTCATCTTCGACAACGGCGGGCTGACCGTGCTCACCAACTTCGGTGCGGCGCCCGTGCCGCTGCCCGCCGGGGCCGAGGTGCTGCACGCCAGCGCCCCGCTCACCGACGACGGTGGCGTCCCGACCGACGTGACCGTCTGGTTCCGCGCCTGAGATCGGCGGGAGGGGGCCCTGGCCACGCGTCGACAGGGCCCCCTCCTCCTACTCCAGGCGCTCGGCGCGGGTGTGCAGGAGGTCGCGGACCGCGCCGATGTCGGTCGGTGAGTGGCGCGCGGCGAGCCAGTACATGACGCCGGTGGGCACGAAGAAGAGCTGGAACGCGGCGAGCCCCACGGCGTAGTTCAGCGGCGGCGGGAACGCGCCCCGCAGCGCCTGGAACGCGACGCCGACCAGGCCGTTGCCCGCCGCCCGGCCGACCCCGTTGACGAGGTTGCCGAGGCTGTAGATCGTCCCCCGGTGCTCGGGCGGGTTGACGTCGGCGATCAGGGCGAACCAGTTCGGCGAGTTGGCCGAGGTCAACGCGAGCGCGAACAGCGCCGTGAGCAGGCTGAGCCCGACCGTCGGCTCGGTGACCACGCTGGCCAGCACGGCGGCGACCACGGCGCCGGTGCTCCCGCCGTCGGGCACGTCGATGCGCATCGGCACGAAGAAGAGCACCACGTAGAACGGCACCGCGGCGAGGACGCCGACGGCCGCCACGAGCCCGCGCCCGCGGGGCGTACGCCGCTGCACCGCGTCGCCGACGAGCCCGCCCACGATGGAGAAGACGCCGCCGAGCTGGAAGAGCGTCGCGAAGATGCTGCCCACCACCACCGCCGTGGCGGTCGAGTAGCCCTGGTCCTCGGCCCGCTCGGTGAACAGCACCGGCAGCCAGACGAGGGAGCCGAACGCGGCCTGCGCCGTGAGCCCCTGGAGGATCAGCCACCGGTTGGTGCGCCGGGCCAGGATGCGCGGCAGGTCGGCCCGGCTGATCCGGTAGTCGTAGTCGCCGCCGGCGGCGAGCGCGTCGGCGAGTTCCGGCTCGCTCTGGCCACGCCGGATGTCGTACGTGAACAGGTACGCCGCCGTGGCGGCCAGGCCGACGACGGCCAGCAGCAGGAACGGCCGGCGCCAGTCGGTGTTGCCCAGCAGGCCGGCCACCAGCGTCCCGGCCAGCGTGCCGACGCCCTGCGAGAGCCCCCAGAAGCTCATGACCAGCCCCCGGCGGCGGGGCGAGATCAGGTCGGTGACCACGGAGAAGCCGACCGAGCCCACGGCGCCCAGCCCCACGGCGGCCACCAGTTGGGCGGCCAGGAAGAGCGGGTAGTTCCCGGCGACCGCGCTGCCACCGGTGCCCGCCGCCCAGATGAGCGTGCCGACCATGAGCAGCGGCTTGCGGTTGGCGCGGTCGCCGACGTACGCCCAGCCGACGGCGGCCGCCGCGCTGACCACGAAGCTGACCGCGGTGACCAGGCCGAGGAGGCGCTGCGGCACACCGAACGCGTCGGCGATCGGACCGTACAGCGGCGGCACCAGCCCGATCGCCACGTTGTCCAGCGAGGCGAGCACCACGAACACGACCACGCTGTAGCCGCGGTGCGCCGCCGTCCCGCCCCAGGCCCGTGCCATCCCACCCCGGGTCAAGGTCATGTGCCGAAGCCAAGCAGCCCAAGGTCACGGGCGGGTGACGGCACGGCCGCCACCCGCCCGTGCCCGGCGGTCAGCCGGCGTCTCCCGCCGCGCCGACCCGGTCGAGGTGGTGCTCGCGGGCGGCCGCGTACCGCTCGCGGATCGCCGGGACCGGCTCGGCGTCGTACTCCTCGGTGCCGGCGAGGTGCCACGCGGGCGGCGCGGCACCGCCCAGGGCGACCCACGCGGCCTGGCGGGCCGCGCCGTCGGCGACGTACTCGCCGGGCGGCGGCACGACCACCGGGCAGCCGAAGACCTGCGGCGCGATCCGCCGCACCGCGACCGACCGGGCCCCGCCGCCGACGAGGATCACCCGGCGCACCTCGGCGCCCTGGGCGACGAGCGCGTCCAGCCCGTCGGCGAGCGCGGCGAGCAGCCCCTCGACGGCCGCCCGCGCGAGGTGCGCCGGGGTCGACGTGCGCAGCGTGAGGCCGTGCACGGCCCCGGCGGCGTCCGGCCGGTTCGGGGTCCGCTCCCCTTCCAGGTAGGGGACCATCACGAGCCCGTCGGCGCCGGCCGGCGCGGAGAGCGCCAGGTCGGCCAGCTCGTCCAGGCCGACCCGGAGCATCGCCGCGGCGGCGTCCAGCACACGCGCGGCGTTCAGCGTGCAGACCAGCGGCAGGAACCGGCCGGTGGCGTCGGCGAAGCCGGCCACGATGCCGCTGGGATCGGCGGACGGGCCCTCGGCGACGCTGAACACGGTGCCGGACGTGCCGATCGAGACCACCACGTCGCCCGGGCCGGCGCCGACGCCCAGTGCGGCGGCGGCGTTGTCGCCGGTGCCGGGGCCCAGCAGCACCCCGCTCCCGGCGGCGTGCGACGCCCGGGTGCCGAGCGCGTCCGGGCGCAGCTCGCCGGCCGCCTCCGCCGGACCGAGCACCGCGGGCACCGCGACGCGGCGACCGAAGGCGCGTTCCAGCAGGTCGAACCGGTACTCCCCGGTCGCCGGCGACCAGTACCCGGTGCCGCTGGCGTCGCCGCGGTCGGTGCGCAGCGCCGCGAGGCCCGGCGCACCGGCCAGCCGCCACGTGAGCCAGTCGTGGGGCAGGCAGACGGCGGCGACCCGGCCGGCGTGCTCCGGCTCGTGCCGGGCCAGCCAGCGCAGCTTCGTGGCGGTGAAGCTCGCCACCGGCACGCTGCCCACCGCGTCGGCCCAGAACCGGCGCCCGGCCTCGCCGCCGCCGGCCTCGGCGATCAGGTCGGCGGCGGCGCCGGCCGAACGGGTGTCGTTCCACAGCAGCGCGGGACGGACGACGTGGCCCGCCTCGTCCAGCACCACCATCCCGTGCTGCTGACCCCCGATCGAGACGGCCGCCACGTCGGCCAACCCGCCGGCGGCGTCGACCGCCGCCCGCAGCGCCGTCCACCAGGCGGCCGGGTCGACCTCGGTGCCGTCCGGGTGCGGCGCCCGACCCTCGCGGACCAGGGCGCCGGTCTCCGCGTCCCGGATCACCACCTTGCACGACTGGGTGGACGAGTCCACCCCCGCCACGAGCGGCATGGCGACCGCCTCAGCGCGCGCCGAGCAGGTGCTCGACGGCGAGCTGGTTGAGCCGGACGAAACCGAAGCCCCGGGCCGCGACCGCGTCGACGTCGAACTCCTCGAAGGCGGAGCGGTCGTTCAGCAGCTCGGCGTAGCTCTCCCCGTCGCCCAGCGTCGGGACGGCGAGCTCGGCGACCTTGCTGGCGGCCAGCGCCTCGGCGACCTCGGGGTCGGCGCGGAACGCGGCGGCCCGCTCCTTGAGCAGCAGGTAGGTCCGCATGTTCGCCTCGGCGGAGGCCCACACGCCGCTGAAGTCCTCGGTGCGGGAGGGCTTGTAGTCGAAGTGCCGGGGGCCGTCGTACGCCGGCCCGCCCTGGGGGCCGCCGTTCTCCAGCAGGTCGACGAGGGCGAACGCGTTGAGCAGGTCGCCGTGGCCGAAGACCAGGTCCTGGTCGTACTTGATGCCGCGCTGGCCGTTGAGGTCGAGGTGGAACAGCTTGCCCTGCCAGAGCGCCTGGGCGATGCCGTGGGCGTAGTTCAGCCCGGCCATCTGCTCGTGGCCGACCTCCGGGTTCAGGCCCACCAGCTCGGGATGGGCCAGCGTGGAGATGAACGCCAGCGCGTGCCCGACGGTGGGCAGCAGGATGTCGCCGCGCGGCTCGTTCGGCTTCGGTTCGAGCGCGAACCGCAGGTCGTAGCCGCGGTCGATGACGTACTGGGTGAGCAGGTCGACGGCCTCGCGGTAACGGTCCAGCGCGGCACGCACGTCCTTGGCCACGTCGTACTCGGAGCCCTCCCGGCCGCCCCACATCACGAAGGTGCGCGCGCCCAGCTCGGCCGCGAGGTCGACGTTGCGCAGCACCTTGCGCAGCGCGTACCGCCGCACGTCACGGTCGTTGCTGGTGAACCCGCCGTCCTTGAAGACGGGGTGGGTGAAGAGGTTGGTGGTGACCATCGGCACCACCAGCCCGGTCTCGTCGAGCGCCTTGCGGAACCGGGCGATGTGCTGGTCGCGGGTGGCGGCGTCCGCGCCGAAGGGGACCAGGTCGTCGTCGTGGAAGGTGATGCCGTACGCGCCGAGCTCGGCGAGCCGGTGCACCGCCTCGACCGCGTCGAGGGCGGGGCGGGTGGCGTCACCGAACGGGTCGCGGGCCTGCCAGCCCACGGTCCAGAGCCCGAAGGAGAACTTGTCGGCGGGGGTGGGACGGGGTGCCATGGCGGCCTCCGCAGGTGGTGTCGGCTATTTGTTCAGCGATTGAATTATTTGCGTGACCTGTGGCACTGTCAAGGGGTGACGACTACCTCCGGACCCGTGGGGGCGGTCCGCCAGGGCAGCCTGCGGGAACTCAACCTCGCCGTGGTGCTCGGCCGGATAGCCGCCGCCGAACGCCCTCCCTCCCGGGCCGACCTCGCCGCGGAGACCGGCCTCACCCGGGCCACCGTCTCCGCGGTCGTCGAGGACCTCATCACCGGCCGACTGGTCACCGAGGCCGAGCCGGCGCCACGCGCCGGAGCGGGCCGCCCGGCCCGGGGACTGGTGCTGGCCGGCGACGGGCCGGCCGGGCTCGGCCTGGAGGTCAACGTCGACTACCTGGCCGCCTGCGTGGTCGACCTGGCCGGCCGGGTACGCCACCACACGGTGCACCGCGCCGACCTGCGCCCGCTCTCCCCCGCCGACGCGCTCACCCGGCTCGTCGCGCTGGCCGTACGGGCCCGGGCCGACGCGGCCGCGCAGGGCCTCACCCTGGCCGGGGCGGCACTCGCCGTACCCGGACTGGTCGACGACGCCGGCACCGTCCGGCTGGCGCCGAACCTGGGCTGGCGGGACGTCCCCGTGCCGGCCCTGCTCGCCGGGCACGCGCCACTGACCGAGCGGGTCGACGGGGTGCCCCCGCTCGTGGTCGACAACGAGGCCAACCTGGCCGCGCTCGGCGAACTGCACGCCGGCCCCGCGGCCCCGGCCAGCTTCCTGCACATCACCGGCGAGGTCGGCATCGGCGCCGGGATCGTGCTGGACGGCGCCCTCTTCCGGGGCACGCGGGGCTGGAGCGGCGAGATCGGGCACATCCCCGTCCGGCCCGAGGGACGCCCCTGCCGCTGCGGCGGGCGCGGCTGCCTGGAGCGGTACGCCGGGCAGGAGGCCATCCTGGCCGCCGCCGGACTGGCCGAGGCCGACCTGCCGGCGGACACCGCCGCCACCCGCCTCGCCGAACTCGCCGAGGCGGGGTCCACGGCCGCGCTGGACGCGCTGCACGAGGCCGGCACGGCGCTCGGCGTGGCGGTCGCCGCCGTCGTGAACCTGCTCGACCTCGACACCGTGGTGCTCGGCGGCGGGTACGCCCCGCTCGCGCCGTGGCTGCGGCCACCGGTCCTCGCCGAGATCTCCCGCCGGGTGCTCACGGCGGCCTGGTCGCCGGTCACCGTACGGCCCGCCGCGCTGGGCGCGGACGCCGCCGTGGTGGGCGCGGCCGGCTCGGTCGTCCGCCGGATCATCGCGTGGCCCTCCGGCTGGCTCGCCCGCGCCGCCTGAGCACCGGACCCCCGGCGGGCCGCGCCGCGCGATCCCGCGTGCACCGGCGCGCGGCGTGGTGCTGCGGTACCGGCGTCAGGCCGTCCGCGCCACCGGCGGGTCACCCGCCGGCCAGTCCCGGGGAGCGGGCAGCGCCCGGGCATCGTCGTCGAGGGCGTCGGGCCGGACCGGGACCGGCTCGACCGGCGCGGACTCGGCCTCCTGCCGGCGGGCCGTCTCGTCGAACTCCCGCATCCCGCGCAGCAGCGCGTCCCGCCCCTCCGGTGACATGCCGGAGAGGATCCGGGCGAGTTGCTCGCGCCGGTCCTCGCGAAGCTCGGCCAGCAGCCGCCGGGCCTCCGGGGTCAGGTGCAGCGAGATCTCCCGGCGGTCGAGCCGGCCGGGCTCGCGCTCCAGCATCCCCGCGGCCACCAGCCGGTCGCAGAGCCGGCTGGCCGAGCTGAGCAACATGTCGAGCCGGCTGGCGAGCCGTCGCAGGTTGATGCCGTCGTGCTGCTCGATCACCATGACGGCGCGCAACTGGGCACCGGACAGCCGGCTGGTCGTCCGCTCCCGCGCCGCCTCCCACACGGTCAGCAGGGCGCCCGCCGCCGCGTCCAGCGCGGCGGCCATACTCGTCTCGGGGTCCGGCGGACCGTGCAGTTCGGCCATGGTGGCCCGAGACTACTCCGCAGCGAGGCGGATCGGGCCGGTGAGCGAGGAGCGGGGATGAGCGAACCGGTCGACCGGGCACGAAGTGCCCTCACGGAGGCGCCCGTCGACCGGCTGGTCGACGCCGTCGCCGACGTGCTCGCCGGGTCGTACGGGATCACCGCCGTCGAGCTGCTCCAGGTCGACTACCGCCTCGCGGCCCTGGTGCCGCTCGGCCCGGAGGAGCCGGTCACCAGCCCCGGCCACCCCGCGTGGCGCTGCTTCGACCACCAGGAGCCGGTGCGGGACGGGCACACCGCCTACGTCCCGGTGAGCATGCGCGGCGAGCGGCGGGGCGTCCTCCGGCTGGCCCCGGTGCCCGACGCGTCCGCCGTACTGGCGGAGCTGGCCGAGATCGCCACCGCGCTCGCCCACGAGCTGGCGGCCGTCGCGGCCGGCACGGACGTCTACCGGGCCGCCCGCCGCACCCGCCGGCTGACGCTCGCCGCCGAGATGCAGTGGGAGCTGCTGCCCGGCCGGAGCCGGAACCGCCCGGCGTTCCGGCTGGCCGGTCAGTTGGAGCCGGCGTACGCGGTGCGGGGCGACAGCTTCGACTGGTCCGACGACGGGCACCGGCTCTGGCTCGCCATCATCAACGGCACCGGCGAGGGGGTCGCCGCGTCGATGCTCACCGCGCTGGCGACGAGCGCCCTGCGCAACGCGCGCCGGGCCGGTCTCCCCCTCGCGGACCAGGCGGCCCTCGCCGACCAGGCCGTCTACGACCAGCACCGCGGCGAGCGGTACCTCTCCGCCCTGCTCATGGAGCTGGACCTGGCCAGCGGCGTGATGACGGCCGTCGACGCGGGTTCCCCGCGCCTGGTACGGGTGAGTGACGGCGAGGTCACCGAGCAGCCGCTGGAGGCCCAGTTCCCGCTCGGCATGTTCGAGGGCACCGACTACCGCGAGCAGCGGTTCCCGCTGCGCCGGGGAGAGCGGCTCTTCGTGCTCAGCGACGGCGTCATGGAGGCCGCCGGCCAGCACGCCCGGTACGGCGAGACGGCGCTGGACCGCTTCCTGCGCCGGACCGGGCCCATGGAGCCGCTGGACGCCGTCCGGTCGCTCCTCGGCGACCTGCGCGCCTTCGTGTCCGGCGACCTGGTCGACGACGCCGTCGTGGTCTGCCTCGACTGGACCGGGCCGGACGCCTGACCGCCGCTCAGTACGCCCCGCGGCCGTTGACCACCGCCCCGAACGTCTTCCAGAGGATCGTGAGGTCGGCGGCGAGGGACCAGTTCTCCACGTAGTACAGGTCGAGGCGGATGCCGTCCTCCCAGCTCAGGTCGGACCGGCCACTGACCTGCCAGAGCCCCGTCATGCCCGGCTTGACGAGCAGCCGCCGGGCCACGTCCCCGTCGTAGCGCGCCACCTCCGACGGCAGCGGCGGACGGGGACCGACCAGGCTCATCTGGCCGAGCAGGACGTTGACCAGCTGCGGCAGCTCGTCCAGCGACCACTTGCGCAACAGGCGCCCGACGCGGGTGACCCGCGGATCCTCGCGCATCTTGAACATCAGGCCGTCGGTCTCGTTGCGGGCCGCCAACCCGCCGAGCAGCGCGTCGGCGTCGACCACCATGGTGCGGAACTTCCACACTCCGAACTCCCGGCCGCCCTGACCGACCCGGGTCTGGCGGAACAGCACCGGGCCACGGCTGTCCACCCGTACGGCGACCGCGATGGCCGCCAGCAGCGGCATCAGCAGCGTCAGCGCGACCGCGGCCGCGGACCGGTCGACGAGGCCCTTCACGAGCTTGCGGGCGCCCCGGAACTCGGGCGCCTCGACGTGGATGAGCGGCAGGCCGGCCACCGGGCGGGTGTGGATCCGCGGGCCGGCGACGTCGGTCAGCGCGGGGGCGACCACCAGGTCGATCCCGGTCCCCTCGAGCTGCCACCCGAGCCGGCGCAGGCGTCCGGCGGTCAGCTCGACGGACGCCGTCACCGCCACCGTGTCCGCGCCGATCGCGGTGGCCGCCTCCGGGATGCCCCGGAACGAGCCGACCACCGGCACGTCGCCCAGCCGTTGCGGCACGGGGGCGAGCAGCGCGTCCGGGATGCACGCCCCGACCACGGTGTAGCCCGCGTACGGCTCGCGGCGGAGGGTCTGCACCAGGTCCAGCGCGTGCGCCGTGTCGCCCACCACGAGCACCCGGCGGGACCAGCCGTCACCGCGCGACCGGGCCCGGTGCAGCCGTTTGCGGGCGGCGAAGCGGGCCACCTCGAGGCCGACGGTGCCCACCGCGAAGGTGATGGCCAGGAAGCCCCGGGAGACGCCCACGTCGGCGACGTAGCCGACGATGGCGATGCCGCCGGCCAGCCGCAGGCTCGCGGTGCCGACCCGGCGGTACTCGTCGGCCCCGTAGCCGATCACGCGGTCGTCGTAGCAGCCCAGCGCCTTCAGGGAGACCAGCCAGGCCAGCACGAGCCCGGGAGCCACCAGCACGTACGGGATCTTCGAACCGCCCGGCGTCTCGTCGCCGAAGCGGGCCAGGTAGCCCGTCAGCAGCGCGACCGTGAGCACGGCGGAGTCCAGTACGACGAGGACCCGGATGTAGGCCCGTTCGTCGATGCGGTTCGCGACCGTGGACGCGGCCTCCGACGGCGTCCTGGCGGGGGTCAACAGCGTAGCCGAGGTCACGGGCCCTCCCACTTCGCTCAGGACGCCCCGGTCGACCATCCGGCCGGCCGGCAGCACGGCGCCGATCCGGAGCACCGACGACATCCTGCCCCGCCAAGCGTGGCAAGCGATTGCTTCCGACGTATTGCCGTCACTTTGCCGGCCGCCGGGGCCGAGCGGAAGGCACGCGCCGGCGGGGAGGGCCGGCGAAGTCGGTGCGGGAGGGCCCGAGGCGTCCGTGCGGAAGGACCCAAGACGCCGGTGCGGAAGGGCCCGTCAGGGGACCCTTCCGCACCGGGATCGGACGATGCGCTCCGGTCAGCGCGGCGCCGGCGGGCGCAGGGCGATGGCCCTCAGGAAGATGCCGCTGATCTCGGTCGGGTTCTTGGCGACGAAGGCGCCGCCACCGGTCACCTTGGTGATCGACTCCAGCTCCGCCTTGCTGACCTCGTCACCGATACCGATGAGGATGACCTGCACGGGCCGCTCGGGGTCGGCGCGCTTCTTGAGTTCGGCGAGCAGCGTCGCCTGCGAGATGCCGTCGGCGTCCTCGTTCTTGCCGTCGGTGAAGAGCACCACCGAGTTGACCCGCCCGGCCTGCCAGTCCTCCTGGACCTCCTCGTACGCCGCCAGCATGGTGTCGTAGAGGCCGGTGTCGCCACTGGACGGGCGGATCGTGCTCAGCGCCGACTCCAGCTTGCCGCGGTTGCTCGACAGCGGGCCGATGTCGACCAGTTGCCGGTAGTCGCGGTTGCCGACGAGGTTGGTGGAGAAGGTCCAGAGCCCGATCGACCAGGAGTCGTCGAAGAGGCCGAGCCCGCGCCGGGCCGCCTCCACGGTGACCTCCTCCCGGCTGCGGTTGTTGGCGCTCGGCACCTCCGCCTTCATCGAGCCGGAGACGTCGATGACGGCGAGCATGCGTCCGGTCTGGGTGGCGATCGACCAGCTGGACACGACCCGGTCGATCGAGTCGGCGTCCAATCCACCGGCCGCCGTCCCGCCGGTGCTCGGCGCGGTCGGCGGCCCGCCGGCCGGGCTCGGCGCGCCCTGCGGCGCGGCGAACCCCTTGCCCCAGTTGCCGTCGGGCGCCCGCAGTGCCTGGGCGGCCAGCCGGTCCCGGAAGCTGGAGGTGGTGAGCAGCTCGTAGAGCACCCGGGCCGCCGCGGCCTTGTCGGGGTCGATGCCGGGCAGCACGGCGAACGGGTAGTCGAGCGGAGCCGGCGCCGGGTCCAGGTAGAGCGCGGCCAGCGGCACCGGCGGCTGCTTGCTGTTGTACTCGATGACGTCCTCTTCGGAGAGCGCCGCCGCGCCGAGCCCGCTCGCGATCGCCGTCGGGTCCTTCGAGGTCGGGAACCGGGCCAGCAGGTCGTTGCGGAGGGCGGACCGGCCGGTCGCCAGCGCCCGCAGCGCGCCGATCTGGCGCTGCTGGTCGCCGCCGGCGGCCGTGGCCAGCGACAGCAGGCCGGAGAGGCCGGCCGCGTCACGGGTCGGCTCCACGATGCCGGTCCGCAGCGGCTTGCTGCTGTTGACCTGGTTGAGCAGGTCGTTCCAGCCCAGCTTCGCGTTCGGCCAGCCGAGCCGGGTGGCGATCGGCTCGGGCATCGCGACCACGACGGGGCTGCGCGCGATCGAGGCCCCGTTGGTGGGCGCGAACGCGGTGGCGTCCTTCTTGAGGCGCAGCAGCCAGGTCGACGAGTCCGGGATCCAGACGTCGGGCGCCACCGCCGTGCCGGGGGCCTGGCCCACACCGGCGAGGACGGCGCCGTGCTTGGCCGCGACCACGGCGGCCACCTCGACCGGGTCGGAGGCGGTGACGTTGACGGCGATGCAGGTGCCACCGACGGCGGCGCCGTCCTCGACCCACTGCGTGGCGGCGTCGTCGACGGCCGGGGCGAGTTCGGAGGCGACCGCCACCGTGAGCTGGATCTGCCCGGAGCAGGAGGGCTGCACTAACTCTCGGTAACCAAACCAGGAGCCCGCCGCGACGACGACGAGCGCCAGCGCCGATGCGGCGACGGCTGCTCCGGGAATCTTTGAACGCATGCGGTGGCGGCCTGCAGACACGCAGACCATCTTGCGTACCCCGTCACCGGACTGCCACGTCCGTTCGGACGAAAGTTACGGAGCAGAAACAGTTGATCTACAATGAGCGACGGAGAGTGACGATCCGGCCTCGCCGTGTCGTCGTGACGGCCCCCGTCGCACCGGCCCGGGCGCGGTCAGGGCAGCACACACGTCGGGCTCGGCACCGCCAGCGGCTCGCCGGCCGGGGTGGGCATCCCGCTGTCGGCGTCCACCCGGAAGACGGTGACCACGTCGGCCCGCTCGTCGGCCACGTAGAGATGGTCGCCGATCAGCGCGAAGTGCCGGGGCCAGTCCCCGCCGGCCGCCACCTCGCCGACCCGTTCCGGCCGCTCGCCCCGCAGGTCGAACACGGCGATGGTGCCGACCCCCCGGTTGGCGACGTAGAGGAACGCCCCGTCCGGGCGTACGGCGACCTCCGAGGGCTGGACGTGCCCGGACCACCCGCTCGCGTCGAACCGGCCCCGCTCGTGCAGCGACCCGTCGTCGCCGAGGTCGTACGCGGTCACCGTCCCGTCCAGCTCGCCCACGAGATAGCAGCGCCGGCCGTCGGGATGGCGGGCCAGGTGCCGGGGGCCCGTGCCGGCGGCCGTACGGATCCGCGGCCCGCGCGGCACCAGCCGGCCGGTGGGGGCGTCCACGTCGTACCGGTAGACCGAGTCGGTGCCGAGGTCGACCGCGAGCAGCGGCCCGCCGGCCGGGTCCGGCGAGACCATGTGCGTGTGCGCCCGCTCCTGGCGCTGCGGGTCCGGGCCGTGCCCCTCGTGCACCACCAGGTCGCTGCGCTCACCCGGCACACCCCGCGGGTCGAGGGGGAAGACCGCCACGCTCCCGCCGCCGTAGTTCGCGGCGACGAGGTGCCCACCCCCGGGCAGCACGGCCAGGTGACAGGGTTCGCCGCCGCCCGTGGCCCGGCTCCCCAGCAGGGTCAGGCCGCCGTCCGGGTCCACCCGCCAGGCGCTGACCTGGCCGTCGGGAAGCTCGTTCACCGCGTAGAGCACGGGCGCCTCCGGGTGCCGGGCGAGGAACGACGGCGAGGCGGTGGGCGCCACGGTGCCCAGCGGCGTCAACGCCCCCGAGTCCGGATCGCGCCGGACGGCCATGATGCCCGTGCCGCGCCCGTCGCTCTCCGCCGTGTAGCACCCGATGTGGACGATCTCGCCCCGACCGTTCACGTGTCCCGTCCTTCCCGCGCCGGTCCCTCCGGTCCGATCCAACCAGAGGCTTCCCGCGCCGCGGCCCCGGTGAACCGCGCCGCCCCCGATTTTCCCGGCCGCCCGGCCGGCGGCGGACGGGGCACGGCCGGCGGCCGGACGGCCGGCGGGCTCAGGCCGCCGGCACCGGCTCACCCCGCTGCCGGGCCACGTGCTCGACCAGGGAGATCAGCACCTGCTTGCCCGACTGCCGGTCGCGCGCGTCGCAGAGCACGAGCGGCACGTCGGGGTCGAGGTCCAGCGCCCGGCGGACGGTCTCCAGGTCGAACCGGCGGGCGCCGTCGAAGCAGTTGACCCCCACCACGAACGGGATCCCCCGCTGCTCGAAGTAGTCGATCGACGGGAAGCAGTCGGCCAGGCGGCGGGTGTCGGCGAGCACCACCGCCCCGAGCGCGCCGAAGGCCAGCTCGTCCCAGAGGAACCAGAAGCGGTCCTGGCCCGGGGTGCCGAAGAGGTAGAGCTGGAGGTCGTCGTTGATGGTGATCCGCCCGAAGTCCATGGCGACCGTGGTGGTGGACTTCGTCTCCACGCCGGAGAGGTCGTCGGTGCCGACGCCGGCGCCGGTCAGGACCTCCTCGGTCTGCAACGGCCGGACCTCGCTCAACGCGCTCACCAGCGTCGTCTTGCCCGCGCCGAAGCCGCCGGCGACGAGGATCTTCAGGGCCAGCGGGAGCCGGGCGCCGGTGCCCGCCCCGTCAGAGCGCACGGAGTCCACTGACCACCGCCTTGAGGATGTCGTCGTGGGGACGCGCGGCCACGGCCGGGGGCTCGTGCACCGCGACCAGACCGCGCGCGAGGAGGTCGCCGAGCAGCACCCGGACCACGCCGACCGCGAGGTCCAGCTCGGCCGCCAGTTCGGCCACCGGGACGGGCCGGTGCGCCAGTTCGACCAGACGCCGGTGCTCCGGCGCCAGCCACGGGTCGGCGGCGTCGACGTCCCGCCCGGCCAGCACGAACGCCACGAGGTCGAACGCGTCGCCGGCGGGCCGGACCCGGCCGCCGGTGAGGGTGTACGGGCGGACGACCGGGCCGGCGTCGGCGTCCAGCCACTCGTGCGGCCCGGGGGACGGGTCAGCCAGCATCGACGGCACCCGCCGCCGACCGGGCGGGCGCCGTGAGGTACTCGCCCACCCGGGTGACCAGCATGGCCATCTCGTACGCCACCAGCCCGATGTCCGCGTCGGCGTCGCTCACCACGGCGAGGCAGGCGCCGGAGCCGGCGGCGGTGACGAAGAGGTACGCCTGTTCCATCTCCACCACGGTCTGCCGCACCGGCCCGCCGTCGACGTGCCGGCTCGCGCCCCGGGCCAGGCTGGCGAAGCCGGCGGCCAGGGCGCACAGGTGCTCGGCGTCGGACCGGTCGAGGTCGGCGGAGGCGCCGAGCAGCAGCCCGTCCGCCGACAGCACCACCGCCTCGCGGGCGGCCGGTACCCGTTGCACCAGCTCGTCGAGCAACCAGTCGAGATCGGCGCTCTGCTTCGTCGATTGCCGCACTAGGCGTCCCTCTCAGTATCGGTCGGTTGGTCGCCAGCCGTCGGGGCGTCGGACGGCGGGACCGGGTCGTGGCCGGCGGAAGCGGTCGGGCGGGCCGCCTCGGCGGCGGCGCGGCCCCGGGCGGTGCCCGCCTGCAGCGCCGACATCACCCGGCGCACCTCCTCCGGTGGGCGGGGGCTCGGCGTGTCGGTGGCCGCCGGCCGGGGGCGGCCCGACGGCGGGCGGCGGCGCACCCGGCGGGGCAGGCCGCCGAGCTCGGCGTCGGAAGGCTCCGCGCCGGCAGGCGGCGCCGGCTGCGGGGTGGTGGCCGTGGCCGCGCCGCCGGCCGGCGGGACGTCCACCGGCGCGGGGCGGTCGGACAGGGTCGGCGCACCGGCCCGGCGGCCCGCGCGGGGCCGGGGCACCGTGCGGCGGCGCGCGGCGGCCAGCCGCCGTTCCGGCCGTCCCGGCTCGCGGCCCACGACGTCCCCCACGCCCGGGGCCGGCTCCTCGGTGATCAGGTCGGTGGGGACGAGCACCACGGCGGTGACGCCGCCCGTGCCGGAGCGGCGCAGGTTCACCCGCACGGCGTGCCGGGCCGCCAACCGGGCCACCACGAAGAGGCCGAGCCGGGCGCTCTCCGCGGGGTCGAACTCGGGCGGCTGGGACAGCCGCCGGTTGGCGTCGGCCAGGGCGGCGTCGGACATGCCCAGGCCGTGGTCGGTGACCTCCAGGGCGTACCCGTCGGGCACCCGCTCCCCCGACACCGTGACCCGGGTGGACGGCGGCGAGAACGCGGTGGCGTTCTCGATGAGCTCGGCGAGCAGGTGGATCACGTCACCGACGGCCCGCCCGAGGACGCCGGCCGGCTGCACGGCCGCGATGTCCACCCGGTCGTACGCCTCGACCTCGGAGATCGCCCCGCGGACCAGGTCGACCATCGCCACCGGGTTGCGCCAGCCCCGGCCGGGCGCGGCGCCGGCGAGGATGACGAGGTCCTCGGCGTGCCGGCGCAGGCGGGTGGCCAGGTGGTCCACCTGGAACAGCTCCGCCAGCTCGTCCGGGTCCTCGGCGCCGCGCTCCATCCGGTCGAGGAGGGCGAGCTGCCGGTGCACGAGCCCCTGGCTGCGCCGGGCGATGTTCAGGAAGACCTCGTTGAGCCCGCGGCGCAGGGTGACCTCGTCCACGGCCGCCCGGACGGCCGTGCGCTGCACCTCGTTGAACGCCCGCCCCACCTGGCCGATCTCGTCGTCGCCGTACTCCAGCGGGGGCGCCTCGCGGGCGACGTCCACCTGCTCCCCGCGGCGCAGCCGCGCCACCACGTCGGGAAGCCGCTGCTCGGCGAGTTCCAGGGCGGCGGTCCGTACGCCGCTGAGCCGGCGGGCCAGCGTCCGACCCACGCGCACCGCGACCAGCACCGACACCACGACGGCGACCAGGCCGAGCAGGCCGGCGGCGGCGAGCCGGACGAGGATGCGTACGGCCGTGGGCACCGACCGGTCGGCGAGGTCGTCCGCCGCGTCCAGCTCGAACTCGCGCAGCTGCCGCTGGACCTCGTCGTAGCCAGCCTGCCACGCCGCCGGATCGACCGACGGCGCGTCCGTGGCGCCGGCGCCGATGATGGTGTCCTGCATGCTCCGCAGCCGGGTGAAGGCCGGCTGCTCGGTGAGCCGCTGGTACGCCGCCCGCTCCGCCGGGGGCAGGTCGGCGACCGCGTCCTCGACGAGGAAGCGCTGGTTGCCGATGATCTGCACGAAGCGGGTGTGCTCCCCCGGGGCGAACCGGCCGTCGGTCACGGCGGCGGCCAGCAGCGCGTCGGCCTGCCCGAGCAGTTCCCGGGACCGGCCGAGGGCGGTCAGCGCCCGCGCCTGCCGGTCGAGGTCCGGGTCCGGCAGCACCGCCATGGCGGAGAACGCCTGGAACGCCGAGCCGATCATCCCGTTGTAGAGGCCGAGGGCGCCCGCCCGGTCGAGCTTCCGCTCGTCGATGAAGCCCCGGCCGGCGGGAAGCGCCTCCAGGGCGGTGACCAGCTGGTCGATGCGCGCCTCGAGCGAGGCGTCGGCGGCGTCCCGCAGCTCGTCGCCCGCGACGCGGGCGCGCAGTTCGCCGATCGCCTGGTCCGTCCGCCGGCGCTGCGCGGCGAGTGCCGGCAGCGACTCGGTGCCGGCCAGCTGCACCACGGTGAGCCGCCGCTCCCGCTGCAGTTCGGCGACGACCGCCTCGCCGGGGCGGCCCAGGTCGTAGAGGAGGGTACGGGCGGCGAGCAGGTCGAGGGCCGGCCCGAAGGTGAGCGTGGTCGCGAAGATCCAGAGCGCCAGCAACGCGGTCACCGGCACGACGACCAGCGCCGTCAGCTTCGAGCGGATCGGCCAGTCGCGCGTTCTCATCGGACCTCGCCCGGAAGGTGTGGCAGGAGGGGCGCCGGCGACGGCCGGGCAGCGCTCCCACCGGGCAGCTCCCGGCGTCCGGCGCCGGGCACCGGCACGGGCGCCTTGGGCAGGATACGTAATCCGGGGCCGAAGCACTACCGGCCGTTGTGACCACCGCGACGCTCCGATGTGGAGGCGCGGGCCCCACGGCCGCCCGGCGGTCCGGCCCGACGGGTCCCCGGCGCCGGTCGATCGGACGTTGACGGCGATGCGCCAGTGGGTGCTGGTGCCAGCGCGTCCCCTGAGCCGGGTGCGGCCGGTTGGGCAGGCGCGTGGACCGGCCCGCCGCGACGACCCCCGGCCGGGCGGGGACGGACGCCGGGCGCGGGCGGGGACGGACGCCGGGCGCACGGCGGCCTGCGGGGCGACGACCCAGGAAAGTGCCGCGAATCGGGATTGCCGATCAGGGAACGGAGGGAATACCGGGTGACGAAGGAGGAGCCATGTCACCCACGCAGATAGTCGTCATCGTCGTCGTCGTGCTGGTGGTCGCG
Organism: Micromonospora globbae; assembly: GCF_036184225.1. Classification (NCBI taxonomy): domain Bacteria; kingdom Bacillati; phylum Actinomycetota; class Actinomycetes; order Micromonosporales; family Micromonosporaceae; genus Micromonospora; species Micromonospora globbae. The sequence continues at coordinate 6,736,455 of NZ_CP108084.1, read as the reverse complement.
GCGCTGGTCGTCGCCGGCCTGACCCTCGCCCGCCGCCGGTCGCTGCGCGACCGGTTCGGCCCCGAGTACGACCGGGTGGTCGCCGAGCGGAACAGCCGCGCCGCCGCCGAGCGGGAGCTGCGGGAACGGGAACGGCGGCACGCGGAGCTGCGGCTCACGCCGCTCGACCCCGAGTCCCGGGCCCGGTACGCCGCCGCCTGGGAGGAACTCCAGGCGCGCTTCATCGACGCACCGGCCGAGACCGTCGGCGACGCGGACGAGCTGGTCACCCGCCTGATCGCCGAGCGGGGCTACCCCACGGGTGACTTCTCCGACCAGATCGCCCATCTCTCCGTCGAGCACGCCCGCACGCTGTCCCACTACCGGGACGCCCACGAGATCCACCTGCGCAACAGCCGGGGTGAGGCCAGCACGGAGGACCTGCGTCAGGCGGTCGTCCACTACCGGGCCCTCTTCGCCGACCTGCTCGGCGAGGAGCCGGTACGGCCGCGGGTGCCGGAGCAGCCCGGCCCGGAGCGGCAGCCCGACGGGCGGCACCCGGAACGGGGACGGCCCGAGCAGTCCCAGGACGCCACGAACCGCTGAGGAGGGCACCGCGATGCGCCACGAGGAGCAGCAGGTGAGCAACGACCACCCCGAGGCCGTCCGGTCGGCCCCGGTACCCGTGCCGTCCGCCGGCGGGCGGACCGAGGTGCCCGAGGACGCCCTCGACGACCGGGGCACCTTCGACGACCCGTCCGTGGCCGGCGACGACCGGACCCGCCGGACCGGCGATGACGACCGGTCCCCGCGGGCCGGCGGCGACGGCGCGACCGACGACGACACCCGGGTGACGCGGACCGCGCAGCGGGACGCCGACGAGGGGGGCTTCCACGACCCCGCACCGGTGCCGACCGCGCTCGGCGCCCCCACCGTGGCCGGCGCCGTGGCCGCGTCCGCCCTGGCCAGCCCGCGTCCCGAGGACGAGGTGGACGCCCGCGAGGAGCGGACGGCCCGCCCGGGCGACGGCGCGGAGGAGGGCGAGCGCGAGGGCCTGCGGGCCGACCCGACGGCCGAACTGCACCGTCGCGGCGGCCCGGTCACCGCGGCGGCCGCCGAGCCCGGCCGGGTCCGGACGGAGGAACCGCCCCGGGCCCGTGTCGTGCCACCCGCCGTCGACGGCGACCCGGGACGGCGGCCCGATGCCGCCGACCCCGACGCCGCCCCGTACGGCAGCCCGGCGCCCCGGATGGTCGACCCCGACGCGGACCCGGCCGCCGGCGGGGGCGTCGGGACCGTGGCGGCCGCCGCGGGCGCACCCGGTTCCCTGGCGTCGGCGGGGACGGCCCGGCCGGCCGGCTCGACCGTGGCGGCCGAACCGGCCAGCCTCTTCGACGCGCGGACCGCGCAGACCTTCCGCGACCGCTGGCGGGACGTCCAGCTGCGGTTCGTGGACGACCCGCGTGCGGCGGCCGGCGAGGCCGAGGCGCTGGTCGAGGAGGCCATCGAGGCGCTCTCCGCGGCGCTGGCCGCGCAGAAGGACACCCTCGGCGGCTGGCAGGAGGCGGGCTCGGCGGACACCGAGGAGCTGCGCATGGCCGTACGCCGGTACCGGGACTTCCTGGACCGGGTGCTCGGCCGCTGACCGTCGCGGGGGCGCCCCGGCCGGACGGCCGGGGCGCCCCCGTGTGTCCGCCCGCGTGCCGCGCCGCGCCGCGGCAGGCGTGGATTTTCGCGATCGGGGTAATAGGCCGCGCGCACCACGGACGCGACGGACGGGACGAAAGGTGACGGGGATGGACGGCGGCGGACTACGGCTCAACATGAACGCCCTGGACTACGCGCTGCTGGGGCTCTACTTCGTCACCGTTCTCGGCGTCGGCTTCGCGGCGCGGCGGGCGATCCGCACGAGCGTCGACTTCTTCCTCTCCGGCCGGTCGCTGCCGGCCTGGGTCACCGGCCTCGCCTTCGTCTCGGCGAACCTGGGGGCGCTGGAGATCATCGGCATGGCCGCCAACGGCGCCCAGTACGGCGTCATGACGGTCCACTACTACTGGATCGGCGCCGTGCCGGCGATGGTCTTCCTCGGCATCGTGATGATGCCCTTCTACTACGGCTCCAAGGTCCGCAGCGTCCCCGAGTACCTGCGGCTGCGCTTCAACCGGCCGACCCACCTGCTGAACGCCATCAGCTTCGCCGTGGCGCAGGTGCTGATCGCCGGGGTGAACCTCTACGCGCTGGCACTGGTCATGCAGGCGCTGCTCGGCTGGCCGCTCTGGGTGGCCATCGTCGTGGGCGCCGCCATCGTGCTGGTCTACATCACCATCGGCGGGCTCTCCGGCGCGATCTACAACGAGGTGCTCCAGTTCTTCGTGATCCTCGCCGGCCTGATCCCGGTCACCGTGATCGGCCTCGTGAAGGTCGGCGGCGTCTCCGGCCTGATGGACGCGGTCCGCGAGTCGAAGCTCGGCGAGGCGGGACTGCACGCCTGGCAGGACACGGGCAGCACGGCCAACCCGCTCGGGGCGCACTGGATCGGCATCGTCTTCGGCCTCGGCTTCGTGCTGTCGTTCGGCTACTGGACGACCAACTTCGCCGAGGTCCAGCGCGCCCTCTCGGCGAAGAACATGAGCGCGGCCCGGCGTACGCCGATCATCGCCGCGTACCCGAAGCTGGTGATCCCCGCGGTGACGGTCATCCCCGGCCTGGTTGCCCTCGTGACCGTGCAGGGGCTCGGCGCCCCGAGCGGCGACCTGCAGTACAACAACGCGATCCCGCTGCTCATGCGGGACCTGCTGCCCAACGGCGTGCTGGGCGTGGCGGTCACCGGCCTGCTCGCCTCGTTCATGGCCGGCATGGCGGCAAACGTGAGCGGTTTCAACACGGTGTTCACGTACGACATCTGGCAGGCGTACGTCCGCCGCGGTCGCCCGGACGACTACTACCTGCGGATCGGCCGGTACGCGACGGTGGCGGCCGTGGTCATCGGGATCGGCACCGCCTTCATCGCCGCCGGTTTCAGCAACATCATGAACTACATCCAGGCGCTCTTCTCGCTGTTCAACGCCCCGCTGTTCGCCACGTTCATCATCGGCATGTTCTGGAAGCGGATGACCGCACTGGCCGGCTTCTGGTCCCTGCTGCTCGGCACCCTGGCGGCGCTGCTCACGTACCTGCTCTACAAGGGCGGCGTGATCCACTTCAACTCGGACCTGGAGGAGAGCTTCTGGGGCGCCGGCATCGCCTTCGTGACGGTGGCCGTCGTCGCCGTGATCCTCACGCCGCTGACCGCCCCGAAGCGCGACGAGGACCTGCGCGGGCTGGTCTACGGCACCGGCGGCATCGACCTGAAGGCCGACGTGCTGGCCGGGGACACCGCCTGGTACCGCTCCCCCGTGCTGCTCGGCGTGATCGCCCTCGCCCTGGCCGTCGTCCTCTACATCCCGGTCTTCTAGGAAAGGTGCGCGCGAGATGGACAACCGCAGTGAGCCGGCCCGCGATCCGCTCGTCACGGCGGCCGAGGCCGAACAGCGGCGTTCGGCCGCCGCACGCCTGTTCGACATCCGCCGGGTGATCGGCGCCCTCTTCGTCGCCTACGGGATCATCGTGACCCTGATGGGCGTCTTCGACAGCCAGGCCGAGATCGACAAGGCCGAGGGCGTGCGGATCAACCTCTGGTCCGGGCTCGCGATGCTCGCGTTCGGCCTGCTGATGCTGCTCTGGCAGTGGCTCCGGCCCGCGGAGCCGCCCGCCGAGCCCGAGGAGCGGGGCGTGATCGGGCCGCCCGAGGACAGCGGCCCCGGCTCCTCGAAGATCGGCTGACCCGACGGGCGTTCGCTCGGCCCGCCACGCCCCCGCCGTCGGCCGGGCACCCGGAGGACGGCCCGGGCACGCCGCCGCACCGCGCCCGGCCTCGCCGGCGCCGGTCCGGGCATGACGTCGCGCGCACGGGGTACGCGACGGGAGGAACGCGCCTCGGGACAGGAGGGCAGCAGCATGAGCGATCGCGACCGCCAACCGCCGCTGGAGGAGAGCCCGGAGATGGCCGCGGCGGTGGACGACGACAGCACCGTCCCGCAGCTCCGCACCGGCGGCGGCGCGGACCGGGACAACCCGGCGTTCGCCCAGCCGGGCGAGGGCGGCGCCTCGGGCACGCCGACCGAGGACCTTCTCGGCGACCCGTACGCGGCCGGCACCGGGGCCACCGGGACCGGCACGGGTGCCGGCGGGGACAACATCCGCACCGGGGCCGAGCAGCCCTGGGAGCCGGAGGACCTGGTGATGGCCCGGGGTCAGGACCTCACGCCGGAGAACATCGAACGGGCCCGCCGGGACCTCGACGAGCTGGGGCAGGCCGCCGTGGAGCGGACGGTGCCCTGACACCGGCACACGCGAGGAGGTCCCTGGCCCGACCGGGGGACGGTCGGGCCAGGGACCCGGGAGGCCGGCCGCCGCTGCCTCACCTACCCGCGGCGGCCGGCGGGCAGCACACTCACAGCGGCGGGTAGGCGTTCCGCATCAGCTCCTGGAACTGGGCGGAGAACCAGGCGCCGGAGATCGGCGCGTTCGGGAGGGCGCCCGTCGGGTTGTTGCCGTTGCGCGCGTTGCCCCCGTACGTCGGGTCGCACATCCGGTCGAACCCCTTGCCCTCGTCGTTGGGGATGTACTCGCTGGAGCCGTCCGACTCGCCCGGGGGCTTCACCCAGACGTACGCGTCGATGCCCGGCTCGGGGTTGGCCCGCGGCCGCTCACCGAGACCCGCACCGGCCTGGTTGCACCAGTTGCCGGCGTGGATCCGGCGGTCGATCCGGCCGCCGTTGACGTACGCGTCGACGCTGGTCGTCGGGCCGGGGCCGGCGGGCCGGGCGGAGCCGCCCCACCCGTTGCGGGAGGTGTCGATCAGCATGCCGATGCCCGCGTCGAAGCCCACCGAGACCAGCTTCTGCCGGAACGCCTGGGCGAACGACAGTTCGTCCACGTACTGGTTCCAGTCGATCCACTTGGACTGCCGCACCGTCTGGCCGTTCACCGTGTCGGTGACCTTGACGTACGGCTCGCGCAGCGCCGAGTAGTTGGCCGTGTTGACGATGAAGCCGTGCACGTTCCGCACGGTGCTGCCGGAGGCCGTGGCGGCGGTCTTCAGCATGTCGGCCGTCGGGCCGAAGTTGCTGTCCCAGCCGATCCAGCCGTGGTGGGCGGCGTCGATGTAGTTGTAGACGTTGCCGATCGCCCCCAGCTTCGCGAGGGCGTAGCCGACGCCGTTGACGTACGCGCCGTTGGCCTTCACGGTGTCGCACATGGCGGTGCCGCCGGGCTGGCCGGAGGTGTTGGTGACCAGGTTGGGCAGCGAGTCGATCTCGATGATGTTGATGATCTGCAGGCTCGCGTACTTCGGGTCGCCCTGGATCGCGGCGATCGGGTCGATGTACTCGGCCTTGTACCGGGGCAGTTCGTCCGGGCCCAGCTCGCCGTTCGACGCCAGCGCCGCGCAGTCCCGGCCGGGCAGGTTGTAGATCACGAACTGGATGTAGCCGGCGCCCTGGCGCAGCGCCTCGTCGAGGTGGTCGCGGAGACCCATGGCGCCGTTCGAGCTGCTGTCCGGCGTGCCCTCGATGGCGGCGATGCGGTCCAGCCAGACCGCGGTGGGGTTGTTGGAGACGCGGCTGCCGCCCGGCTCGGCGTCCGCCTTCGCCTTCCACTCCGGGTTCACGTAGCCCCGCACCCCCTGGTACGGGTTGTCGACCCGGCCGTCCGGCGGGTCGGTCGGGGGCGGCGTGGTGGGCGGAGGCGTGGTGGGCGGGGTGCTGCCGTCGCACGTCACCCCGTTGAGGGTGAACGAGGTGGGCTTCGGGTTGCTCCCGCTCCAGGCGCCGTTGAAGCCGATGCTCGTGGACGCGCCGGTGGCGAGGCTGCCGTTGTACGACAGGTTGCGGGCCGTCACCTGGCTCCCGGACTGGGAGAACTCGGCCGACCACCCCTGCTGCACCCGCTGGCTGGAGTTCGGGAAGGTCCAGCCGAGCGTCCAGCCGTTGATCGGATCGCCGAGGTTGTGGATGGTGATGTTGGCGGTGAAGCCACCCGGCCAGTCGTTGGTCGAGTAGGTCACGTCGCAGCGGGTCGCGGCGTGCGCCACGGTGACCGGTAGGGTCACCAGCCCGCCGGCGACCAGGACGCCCGCGCCGGCGAGCGCGAGGGCCCGGCGTGGGGCGGACAGTCTTCTCCAGACGTTCATTGCCACTGAACTCCTTGGGCGAGACCGGGCCCGCGGACGGCCCGGCGAGGGGGGCCGGTGGACGTCGCGGTGGGACGGCCGCCGGCGCCGACGGGATTGCTCGGGAGTGCCCGACCCGGACGGGCGGTGGTGGTGCGCGACCGGCGTGACCCGGCCGGTCGCTTCGGCGGCCGGAGACCGTCCCGGTGGACCGGGTGCCCTACGGCTCCTGCCTGGCGGTGTGGCTCCGCGACCGCGTGGAGCGATTCTTGCATGGGAGCGCTTCCATGGCAATCCCTCGATGCCTTGGCGGTCCGCGACCTCGGGAAGTCGGGCGATGGCGGGCCAGCGAGGACATCGATCCCGAGCGGGTCGAACCGGGACGCGGGGGACCGTCCGTACCACCGCCGGAAGGCCGGCGCCTCAGGTCCGGAACCCCGCGACCGGCCCGCAACAGGGCCGGCCGTACGGGACGGTACTTACCTCTCCGAACGGTCGTATCCCCAATACACGTAGAAACACGAATGTTCTCCTTCATAGGTCATGAAACGGTCTAACGTCAGCTCTAGCTCGGGGGCACCGAGTCCAGGACAAAGGGATGGAGTGACGCAGGTCATGGCTAAGAAGATGCTCGGGAAGGTCGTCGCGGGCGCCGCCCTCGGTGGGGCGTCCCTCCTGGTGTTCGCGCCGGGGGTCGCGTTCGCGGACGGTCACCACGACGGGAAGGACCGCGACGGCAAGGTCCTCGCCAAGCCGCACGTGGTGAAGGCCGGCGAGGAGGTCAAGCTCCTCGAGATCTGCAGCGAGCCGCAGAAGCACGCGTACGTCTGGTCGAAGGTCACCGGCAAGGTCGACCTGAAGCCGGTCAAGGACGGCGAGGACCGGGGCGACTGGCGCGACGAGGACTCCTACGGCCGCGACGACAAGGACGAGCACGGCAAGGACGACAAGGGCCGCGACCACGAGGGCAAGGACGAGCACGGCAAGGACGACAAGGGCAAGGACGAGCACGGCAAGGACGAGCACGGCAAGGACGACAAGGGCCGCGACCACGAGGACAAGGGCGACAACGGCGAGACGGCGAAGCCGCAGCCGCCGGCCGACGAGGCGCAGCCCGACGGCCAGGGTGGCGGCGCCGCGGCCGACGCGGCCGACGAGGGCAAGGACGAGGACAAGGGCAAGGACTGGAACGGCTACGAGCACGGCCAGGACGCCGAGGGTCGCGGTGACCACGGCGACAAGAAGGACCACGAGGAGTACGGCTCCGAGGAGCGCGGCTCGTGGGAGGACAAGGGCCGCGAGCACGGCTCCGAGGAGTACGGCTCGGACGGGTACGGCTCGGACGAGTACGGCTCCGAGGAGAAGGGCTCCTGGGAGGACAAGGGCCGCGACGGCGGCTGGAACGGCGAGGACTCGCGCGACCACGGCAAGGGCGAGGACAAGTGGGAGCACAAGCGGGACTTCGTCTACTACGGCGAGGCGAAGGTCGACAAGTGGGCCAAGCCGGGCCGCTACGAGCTCAAGGGCTCCTGCGGCGAGGGCGAGCTGGTCGTCACGCCGCGCGGCGGGGTCGACGGCGGTGACGGTGGCGTCGCCACCGGTGCCGACATGAACCTCGCCGCGGGTGGCGCCAGCCTGCTGGGCGCCGCCGCCCTGGGCGGGATCGTCCTGCTGCGTCGCCGGCGGACCGATGAGTTCGTCGCCTGACGCGACGGGGACACGGGCCGGCGGCCGTCACGGGAGACCGTGGCGCGCCGCCGGCGCCGGCGTCGTCGCCCTCCTCGCCCTGGCCGGCGCCGGCATGGTCGGCGCCGCGTTCAAGACCACCCCCGCACCCCGCCCGCCCCAGCCACTGGCCCAGGCCGCCCCCGAGTCCGGCCGGCCGAACGAGGCGGACCAGCCCGGCGAGGGACAGCCGGCCCCGACCGGCCTCCCCCGCGCCACGCCCACCACCATCACGATCCCCCGGATCGGGGTGGACGCGCAGATCATGAAGCTGGGCACCAACCCGGACGGCACCGTCCAGGTGCCGCCGCTCGACCAGGCGCAGCTCGCCGGCTGGTACGAGCCCGGCCCGGCCCCCGGCGAGGTCGGCAACGCCGTCATCGTCGGCCACGTCGACTCGGCCAAGATGGGGCCCGCGGTCTTCTTCGACCTCGGCGCCCTGCAGGCCGGCGACACGGTCACGGTGAAGCGGGACGACGGCCGGTCGGTCACCTTCCGGATCGACTCGGTCGAGTCGTACCCGAAGGACGCGTTCCCCACGGAGCGGGTGTACGGGCCGAACGACCGGCCCGGCCTGCGCGTGGTGACCTGCGGCGGCCAGTTCGACGAGACCGCCCGCAGCTATCTGAACAACGTGATCGTCTTCGCCAGCCTGGTCGGCTGACACGACGGCGCGGTCCGGCCGGTCGGGTTGTCCCGACCGGCCGGACCGCGTCCGGCGGCGTTAGGCCGCGGCCGAGGTCCGCACCAGCGTGCGGATCTGGCGCAGCAGCACCGACAGGGCGGCGAGGTCCGCCCGGGACTCGTCGAACTCCCCCATCGCCCGGCGGGTGCGGTGGACGGAGATGGCGTTCGACTGCTCCCACTGCTGCACCCGCTCCTGCGGGGGCAGGCTGTCCGGCGTGGAGTCGAGCACCTCCGCGGTGAGCGCGGCCAGCGCGGCGTACAGGTCGTAGCGCAGCGCCATCCGGGCGAGAGTCTGCCACCGGTCCTCCCGCGGCAGCAGGGAGATCTTCGACAGCAGCGCGTCCACCCGGAACAGGTCGGACAGCACGAAGTAGACCGGAGCCACCTCGCCGACGTCCCGACCCCGGCTCGCCGCGGTCTCCACCACGTCGAGCAGGCCGAAGCTGTACATCAACCGGGTCGCCTGCTCGGCCAGCTCGCGCGGGAGACCCCGCTCGGTCATCGAGTCGATGTGGGCCCGGATGGCCTCCCGCTCGCTGCCGTAGAAGAGGTTCTCCAGCTCCGGCAGGAGCCGGGCCACCCCGTCCCGCAACCGGGCGATCTCCCCCGGCACGTCGATCGGCGAGCGGCGGTTGGTCACCAGCCACCGCACCGCCCGGTCGAGCAGCCGGCGGGTGTCCAGGTAGACGGTCGTCTGCAACTCGGGCGAGACCTTGTTGTCCAGCGCCTCGACCGCGTCCCACAGCTCCCGCAGCCCGAACACGTCGCGGACCACCACGTACGCCCGGATCACGTCCGCCGGCGACGCGGCCGTCTCCTCCATGACCCGGAAGACGAACGAGATGCCGCCCCGGTTGATCGCCTCGTTCACCAGCACCGTGGTGACGATCTCGCGGCGCAGCCGGTGCCGGGACATCCGGTCGGCGAACCGCTCCCGCATCGGCGTCGGGAAGTAGTTGACCAGGACGTCGGTCGTCCACTCCTCGTCCGCCAGGCCGTCGGCGAGGATGTCCCGCTCCAGCACGATCTTGACGTACGCGAGCAGCACCGCGAACTCCGGCGCGGTGAGGCCGGTCTCGGACCGGACCGCCAGCTCCTCGTCCGGCGGCAGCGCCTCGAGCGACCGGTCCAGCGCACCGGAGCGCTCCAGCTCGTTGATCATGCGCCGGTGCACGGGAAGGAGCGAGGCCGCCTGCGCCTGGGCGTTGTTGATCGCCCGGGCCTGGTCGTAGTTGTCGCGCAGCACCAGCGTGGCGACCTCGTCGGTCATCTCGGCGAGCAGCTCGTCCCGCTGCTCCGTGGTCAGCTCCCCGTCGGCGACCGCGGTGTTGAGCAGGATCTTGATGTTCACCTCGTGGTCGGACGTGTCCACACCGGCCGCGTTGTCGATGAAGTCGGTGTAGATCCGCCCGCCGGTCAGCGCGTACTCGATCCGGCCGAGCTGGGTGAAGCCCAGGTTGCCGCCCTCGCCGACCACCCGGCAGCGCAGGTTCCTGCCGTCCACCCGGATCGCGTCGTTGGACTTGTCGCCCACCTCCGCGTTGGTCTGGCTGGACGCCTTGACGTACGTGCCGATGCCGCCGTTCCAGAGCAGGTCCACCGGCGCCGTGAGGATCGCCCGCATCAGCTCCTGGGGAGACATCTGGGTCACGTCGTCCTCCAGGCCGAGCCGCGCCCGCACCTGCGGCGAGATCGGCACCGACTTGGCCGTACGCGAATACACCCCGCCGCCCTCGGAGATCAGCTCCGGGTTGTAGTCCTCCCACGACGAGCGCGGCAGCTCGAACAGCCGCTTCCGCTCGGCGTACGAGATGCCGGCGTCCGGATCCGGGTCGAGGAAGATGTGCCGGTGGTCGAACGCGGCCACCAGCCGGATGTGCTGCGACAGCAGCATCCCGTTGCCGAAGACGTCGCCGCTCATGTCACCGACGCCGACCACGGTGAAGTCCTGGGTCTGGGTGTCGTGGCCCAGCTCCCGGAAGTGCCGCTTGACCGACTCCCAGGCGCCCCGGGCCGTGATGCCCATCTTCTTGTGGTCGTAGCCCGCCGACCCCCCGGAGGCGAACGCGTCGCCGAGCCAGAAGTTGTGCGCCGCCGAGATCTCGTTGGCGATGTCGGAGAAGGTGGCCGTGCCCTTGTCCGCCGCGACCACCATGTACGGGTCGTCGCCGTCGTGCCGGACCACGTCCTGCGGCGGCACGATCCGGCCCCCGACGATGTTGTCGGTGACGTCGAGCAGGCCGGAGATGAACTCCTTGTAGCAGATGACGGCCTCGTCGCGGTCGCCCGGCTTCTGCTTGAGCACGAAGCCGCCCTTGGCGCCGACCGGCACGATGACGGTGTTCTTCACCATCTGCGCCTTGACCAGGCCCAGCACCTCCGTGCGGAAGTCCTCCCGCCGGTCGGACCAGCGCAGACCACCGCGCGCCACCGGCCCGAAGCGCAGGTGCACACCCTCGAAGCGCGGCGAGTACACGAAGATCTCGAACTTCGGCCGCGGCGCCGGCAGGTCCGGGATGGCCTGCGGATCCAGCTTGAACGCCACGTACGACTTGGGTCGGCCGTCCTCGCGCCGCTGGTAGAAGCTCGTCCGCAGGGTGCCCTGGATGAGCGTGAGGTACGCGCGCAGGATCCGGTCCTGGTCGAGGCTCGCCACGTCGTCGAGCGCCTCGCCGATCGCGGCGACCAGTTCGGCGCTGTGCCGCTCCCGCTCCTCGGCCTCGATCGGGCCGGGCGCGAACCGCGCCTCGAAGAGCCGCACCAGCAGCTCGGCGATCTGCGGGTACGCGATGAAGGTCTGCTCCATGTAGTCCTGCGAGAAGACCGTCCCGGCCTGCCGCAGGTACTTCGCGTACGCCCGGAGCACGACCACCTGACGCCAGGTCAGCCCGGCGCGCAGCACCAGCTCGTTGAAGCGGTCGACCTCGGCCTCGCCCCGCCACGCGGCCGCGAACGCGTTCTCCACGTGCGGGCGCACCTCGGCCAGCTCCTGATGGCCCTCGGGCAGTTGCAGCCCGAAGTCGTAAAGCCATATCCGGCCGTCGATCCGGTCCACCTCGTACGGGTGCTCGTCGATCACCCGGACGCCGAGCGAGTGCAGCACCGGCAGCACGGCGGAGAGCATCATCGGCTCGCCGTACCGGTAGACCTTGAACCGCACGTCCATCGACTCGTCGACGTCCGCGCCGGCGCGCGCGCCCGCCCGCGGGGCGAGCTGCTTGCGGAACAGGTGCATCTCGAGCTGGCCGGGCTCCTCCAGCAGCTCCAGCTTGGCCAGGTCCTTCATCGCCTCGTACGGCGTGTGCCCGTCCTTGTAGCCCTCGGGGAACGCGTCGGCGTACCGGGCGAAGAGGTGCTTGGCCTGCTCGTCGCCGAGCTTGCGCTCCAGCACCAGCCGGTAGTCGTCGTCCCAGAGCCGGGTCGCGTCGGCCAGCTCCTCGGCGAGCAGGTCGGCGTCGATCTCGCTCGGCGGCTTGGTCGGGTCGGTGCGGACGATGAAGTGCACCCGCGCGAGCATCGACTCGGTGACCCGGGTGGTGTAGTCCACCCCGACACCGTTCAGCTCCCGCAGCAGGATGTCCTGCATGCGCAGGCGGTTCTGCGTCGTGAACCGGTCCCGCGGCAGGTAGATGAGGCAGGAGATGAACCTCCCGTACGCGTCCTTGCGCAGGAAGACCCGCAGCTGCCGGCGGCCGGCCATGCGCAGGACGCCGATGACCGCGTGGTAGAGGTCGTCCGTCTTGATCTGGAACAGCTCGTCGCGCGGGTAGGTCTCCAGGATCTGCAGCAGATCCTTGCCGGAGTGGCTACGCTGGCTGAGGCCGGAACGTTCGAGCACCTCGGCCACCTTGCGGCGGACCACCGGCAGTTCCCGCACGCTCGTGCGGTACGCGGCGGTGGAGAACAGGCCGATGAAGCGGCGCTCGCCGACGACCTCGCCGGCCTCGTCGAACACCTTGAAACCGATGTAGTCGAGGTACGCCGAGCGGTGCACGGTGGCCCGCGAGTTGGCCTTCGTGATGATGAGCAGGCGCTTCTCCAGCACCTTCTCGTGCGCCTCGGGCGTCATGGACGACAGCGTCCGGGGCTCCGTCGAGTCCTGCCGGAGGATGCCCAGCCCGCTGCCGAGCACCGCCTCCAGGGCCTGACCGCCCTCCGGCGTGTCCACCAGCCGGTACTCGCGGTAGCCGAGGAAGGTGAAGTGGTCGTGCGCGAGCCAGCGCAGCAGCTCGACCGAGTCGGTGATGTCCTTCTCCGGGACCGGCGGCCGGTTGTCGCTGGTCCGGGCCGCGGCGAGCTCGTCGGCGAGCGACAGCGCCCGCTGGCGCATCTTGGGCCAGTCCTCCACGGCCTCGCGCACGTCGGTGAGGACCCGCTGGAGTTCCCGGCGGAGCCGGTCGCGTCCGGCGGCGTCGCGGACCGGATCGATCTCGATCCGCATCCAACTTTCCACCAGGTCACCGGCGATCGCGTCGTCCGGCTCGACGTCGGCGGCGACCTCGGTCAGCCGGCCGAGCGGCTCCCGGCGCACGACGACGAGCGGGTGCACCAGCAGGTGGACGTCGAGGTGGTGCGAGTTGAGCAGCGCGGTGACCGAATCGACCAGGAATGGCATGTCGTCCACGACGATCTCGATGACCGTGTGGTGCTGCTCGGCGTCCGGCTCGTGGATGCGCAGCTTCAGCTCGCCGGGCACCCGCTGCTGCGCGAGCTCCCGGTGGGCGCGCGCCGCGGCGAGCATCTCCTCGGCGGTGAAACCGATCAGCTCCTCGTCCGGAGCGAACCGCCAGAAGCGGCTGACCAGCGCCGCCGCCTCGTGGTCGTCGCCCGCCAGCGCGACCGCCTGGGCCACCAGGCGCTCCGCGTTGGGCACGGGCTCATCGAGCTCGCTGTCCTCGGACTCGTCGGCCAGCGCCTCCGCCGGCAGACCGAGATCGTAGATGGTGTCGATGCTCGACCCGGTCAACCCTGTCACGCCCGTGTCGAGCCGGCCGTAGCCGTCCCCGTCGGTCGCCGAGTCGAAGCTGTCGTCGTTCCGGCCGGTGTCATCCTGCCGGAGGTCGGGTTCCGGTTTGATCGCCGGACGCCGGTCCATCGGTGCCACTCCCCTCGACCCACCGCGTTGTGGGTCACTATGCCGCCCAGCCTAGGCCCTGCCGATCTGCCCCTCTGCCGGCGGACCACGGGCCGGACGTCCGGATCGCGACTCTGTCCTTTCGCCCGTTGCGGGTCCGAGGTTGGCCGACCCGGGAGTACCCCGTCGCGCGATGTTCATCACGCCGCCACGGGTCCGTCTTTTCGCACGTCGGGACCCATGCCGGGACGATGGGGGCGGCGCGGACGTACTACGGTGGGGCGTCCCGAGAACGGAGGGAATCCGCTTCATGCTCCTGTCGTACCCGCGCCACCCCGCCCGAGGCCGGACCCGGCGTCCGCTCGTCGCACTCGCCGTCACCGTCCTCGCCGCCGGCGCGCTCACGGCCTGCTCGGACGGGGACGGCCCCGAACAGAGCGTCGACGCCTTCCTGTCCGGCTGGCACTCCGGCGACCTGCAGAAGGTGGGGTTCGTGGACCCCACCGGCGCCAAGGTCGCGGCGTCGGAGGTGACCAAGCAGCTCAAGGAACTCTCGGGAGAGCTCGCGAACACGCCGCCCACCCTACGCCGTCAGGGTGAGGCCAAGGTCACCGCGGACACCGCCACCGCGGCGGTCCAGGTCGAGTGGACCCTGCCCGGCGACACCCGCTGGGAATACGAGCGGCAGGTGACCCTGGTCCGCGGCGACGACGACCAGTGGCAGGTGATGTGGGAGCCGCGGGTCGTGCACGAGAAGCTCACCGACGGTGACCGGTTGGGGCTGCGCCGGGACACCGGCCCCCGGGCCGCGGTGCTCGACGGCGCCGGTCAGCCGATCGTGGCGCCCCGTCCCGTGGTCCGGGTCGGTGTGCAGCCCAGCGAGGTGAGCGACGCCAAGGCGCTCGTCCGCCAGCTCGATGCCGCCTTCCGGGCGATCCGTCCGGCGCTCGTCCCGGCCGTCGACCTCTCCGACCTGCCGAAGCGTCTCGACGAGGCCGATCCGGGCGCGTTCGTCGAGGTGGTGACGCTGCGGGACGAGGCGTACCGGCAGATCAAGTCCCGCATCTACGACCTGCCCGGCACCAAGTTCCGCGCCGACAAGCTCGACCTCGCGCCCACCCGCGAGTTCGCCCGGGCGTTGCTGGGCTCGGTGGACCCGGCCCAGGCCGACGACCTGGCCGAGCATCCCGACAAGTACGCGGCCGGCGACCTCGTCGGCCACGGCGGGCTCCAGGGCCGCTACGACGACCGGCTGCGCGGCCGGCCGGGTCTCACGGTGCTCGTCGAGCGTCCCGGCGAGGACGGCACGCTGGTCCCGACCGGCACGGAGCTGTTCCACAGCGAGCCGCAGCCGGGCCAGCCGTTGAAGACGACGCTCGACGTCGCCACCCAGAACGCGGCCGACGCCGCGCTGCGCGGTGAGAAGCGGCGCTCCGCCCTGGTGGCGGTCCGCATCAGCGACGGCGCGGTGCTCGCCGCGGCGAACGGTCCGGGGGCGGCCGGGGAGAACCTCGCCTTCACCGCCCAGGTGCCGCCCGGCTCCACGTTCAAGATGGTGAGCGCGCTGGGCCTGCTCGACCGGGGCGCCGTCACCCCGGACACGCCGGTGACGTGCGACAAGACGTTCACGGTGGACGGCCGGTCGTTCAAGAACTCCGACAACTTCGCGCTCGGCTCGGTGCCGTTCCGCACCGACTTCGCGAAGTCCTGCAACACGGCCTTCGCGGCCCTCGCCCCGAAGCTGGGGGCCGACGGCCTCGCCGTCGCCGGCCGCTCGCTCGGCCTGGAGGGCCAGTGGGACCTCGGCATCGACGCGTTCACCGGCAAGGTCTCGGCGAACGGGTCGCCGGCCGAGCAGGCCGCCGCCTCGTTCGGCCAGGGCACCACCGTGGTGAGCCCGCTGGCCATGGCGTCCGCCACGGCGGCCGTCGCGCGGGGGCGCTTCGCGCAGCCCAAGCTGCTGCTGGACCCGGCCCCGGCCAAGCCCGCCGCGGCCGGCCCGGAGCTGAAGCCCGAGTCGGTCGAGGCGGTGCGGGCCATGATGCGCGAGGTGGTGACGGCCGGTACCGGCACGGCCCTCAAGGACGTCCCGGGCCAGCCGGTGTACGGCAAGACGGGCACCGCCGAGTACGACAACAACCCCGCCCACACGCACGCGTGGTTCGTCGGCTGGCAGGGCGACGTGGCGTTCGCCGTCTTCGTGGAGCAGGGCGGGTCCAGCACGGCGTCCGCCGTACCGATCGCCGAGCGCTTCCTCCGCGCCCTCCGCTGACCCGACCCGGTCGATCATGAGGTTGGCGGGCGATCTGGAGATCGAAGGCCCCGCCAACCTCATGATCGACGCGCGCGTCCTGCCGGCCTTCCCGGTCCGGGTACCGGTCAGGCGAAGCCGGCGGCGGAGCGTGGGCTGTCGTCGTCCGACGACTGCGGCTCCGGGGCGGGCCGGTCCGCCGGGTCGAGCCCGCCGGCGGCGCTGACGGGCGGGCGGCCGGCGCCCCGGCGGGGCGCGGGCGCCGGCGGGGGTGTCGAGCCGGGCAGCAGCCGGGGCGGCACGGCCCCGGGCGAGGTCACCGGCGTCAGCCCCGCCACCACGGTGTTGACGATCTCGGCGGCGTACGCGCCGTCCGGGTCGTAGTCGGGGTCGAACACGGTCAGCTCGACGCCCAGGCAGTGCGGCGTGTCCACCAGGCCGGCGAGCAGGATCTCCAGCTCCGCGAACGCGATCCCGCCCGGGTCGGGCGCGTCGACGGCCGGCATCACGGCCGGGTCGAGCACGTCCACGTCGATGTGCACCCAGTAGCCGGCGCAGTCGGCCAACTGCTCGTGCGCCCACTGCGCGGTCCGGGCCGCGCCCTCGGCCCGCAGCGCCGGCACCGGCCGGGTGACGATCCCGGCGGCCTGGAGGTCGAGGCGGTACTCGTCCTGCGCGCGGATGCCGAGCACCACCACGTCGACGTCCCGGAAGTACGGCCGGCGCCCCTCGATGGCGGCGAGGTCGGCCTGTCCCCGGCCGGTGACGAGGGCCAGGTCCTCACCGGCGGCGGCGCCGACGTACGACGCGTTGCCGGGGTGCCGGAAGTCGGAGTGGCCGTCGACGAAGACCAGCCCGATCCTGCCGCCGACCGCCTCGCCGAGCCGGTGCATGGCCAGCGCCGAACCGAGCAGCACCGAGCAGTCGCCGCCCAGCACCAGCGGGAACTCCCCCCGGTCGATGATGCCCCCGATCCGGTCGGCCAGCGCCACCGAGTACGCGGAGATCTCCCGGGCGTGGCACACGCCGTCGCCGGGCCGCCAGTCGCCCGGGTCGTACCGGGGCGGGGTCAGGCAGCCGGCGTCCCGGGCCCGCAGGCGGGCGAGCAGCCCGTGGTCCCGCAGGGCGCCCGGCGCCTTCGCGCAGCCCGGCACGGAGCTGGGCGTGGGCGGGCGCAGGCCGAGGTTTGTCGGCGCGTCGAGGACGGCGATCCGGCGCGTCATGGGCTCCCGTCCTCGGTCGTCGGGCGGGCCGGCCGGTCCGCCGGCCCGCGCTGGTGTGCTACGTGCTCGGAACCGTTCGGGTGGTCAGAACAGGGCGCTGGCCAGGGCCCGTCGGGCCGAGGCGACGGCCGGGTCCTCGGGGCCGGCGATGGTGAAGAGGCCGACCAGGTGCTGGCGTACCTTCTCCCGGTCGTCGCCCGTGGTGCGGCGCACCGTGTCCACGAGGCGCTTGTAGGCCTGCTCGGCGAGCCCGCTGAGCACCTCGATGTCGGCGGCGAGCAACTGCGCGTCGACGTCGTCGGGGTTCGCCTCCGCCGCGGCGAGCGCGGCCTGCGGGTCGGCGCCGGCCACCCGGCGGGCCAGGCCCACCTGGGCGAGTCCGGCCTCGGCCGCCGCGTCGGCCGGGGACTCGGCCAGGATCTTGCGGTACGCCCGCTCGGCGGCGTCGAGGTCGCCGTTCATGAGCGCGTCGTCGGCCTCGTCGAGGCGGGGGTCGCTCGGCGCGGCGACGCTCACGCCGCCGGCCTTGAGCACGGCCTGGATCCACTGCCGCAGCTGCGCCTCGGGCACCACGCCGGCGAACGCGTCGATCGGCTGGCCGCCGACCACCGCGTACACCATGGGGATGCTCTGGACCCGGAACATCTGCGCGATGCGCGGGTTGGCGTCCACATCGATCTTGGCGAGCACCCACGCGCCGCCGCCCTCGACGGCGAGCCGTTCCAGCACCGGGGAGAGCTGCTTGCACGGCTCGCACCACTCGGCCCAGAAGTCGACGACGACCGGGGTGTTGAGCGAGCGTTCCAGCACCTCGGACTGGAAGGTCGCCTCGGTCACGTCGATGACGGTGACACCGCCGACCGCGCCACCCGGCGCGCCAGCGGGCGGGCCGGACTGGGCCGGAGCGGAGGAGGGGGCGGGGGTGCGCAGGGCGCTGAGGTCGACCGCGCCGCGAGTGAAGATCGACGAGGTGATCCGTGGGTCGCTCATGGTTATCTAGTTTCGCACGGACGTCGCCGAACTCAGATCAACCGCGACGGCGACAGTTGCAGTTCTCACCCTGCTCAGCCCGCCCCCGGCCCACACGACGCCACACCCCCGCGATCTTGCACTTTCGGCCCGCGGTTCGCGGCATTCGTACCGTATGCCGGGGCAGAAAGTGCAAGATCGCGGGGGCGGGTGGGGGCGCGGCGGGTTAGAAGCGCGCGGGTTCGCGGTAGGTGCCCCACTCGGCGCGCAGCGCGTCGCAGATCTCGCCGAGGGTGGCCTCGGCCCGGACGGCGTCGAGCATGGCCGGGATCATGTTCTCGCCCGTCCGGCTCACCTCGACCATCCGGGCCACCGCGGCCTTCACCGCCGCGTCGTCCCGCTCGGCCTTGCGCTCGGCCAGCACCCGGCGCTGCTCCAGCTCGACCTCGTGCGAGATCCGCAGGATCTCCAGGTCCTTGGCGACCGTGTTGGTGTGGCAGTTGACCCCGACGATCTTCTTCTCGCCCTTCTCGAGCGCCTGCTGGTACGCGAAGGCCGCCTCGGCGATCTGGCTGGTGAACCAGCCGTCCTCGATGCCGCGCAGGATGCCCGACGTCATCGGCCCGATCTCGTGCGGGCCCTCGCCGCCGAGCTGGCGGATCCGGGCGAAGATGGCCTCGGCCTCGGCCTCGATCTTGTCGGTGAGCGCCTCGACGTACCAGGAGCCGCCGAGCGGGTCGGCCACGTTGGTGACCCCGGTCTCCTCCATGAGCACCTGCTGGGTACGCAGGGCGATCTCGGCGGACTCGTCGGTGGGCAGCGCGAGCGTCTCGTCCAGCGCGTTGGTGTGCAGCGAGTTGGTCCCGCCGAGCACCGCGGCGAGCGCCTCGACGGCCGTGCGGACCACGTTGTTGACCGGCTGCTGGGCGGTCAGCGACACGCCGGCGGTCTGGGTGTGGAACCTCAGCCAGAGAGCCTTCTCGCTGGTCGCGCCGTAGACGTCGCGCAGCCAGCGGGCCCAGATCCGGCGGGCGGCCCGGAACTTGGCGATCTCCTCGAAGAAGTCGACGTGCGAGTCGAAGAAGAAGCTCAGGCCGGGGGCGAAGACGTTGACGTCAAGCCCACGGCTGAGGCCCAGCTCGACGTAGCCGAAGCCGTCGGCCAGCGTGTACGCCAGCTCCTGCGCGGCGGTCGACCCGGCCTCCCGGATGTGGTAGCCGGAGACCGAGAGCGGCTTGTACCGCGGGATCTCCCGCGCGCAGTACTCCATGAGGTCGCCGATGAGGCGCAGGTGCGGCTCCGGGTCGAAGAGCCACTCCTTCTGCGCGATGTACTCCTTGAAGATGTCGGTCTGGAGCGTGCCGTCCAGGGTGGAGAGGTCGGCGCCCTGCCGCTCAGCGGCGACGAGGTACATGCAGAAGACCGGCACGGCCGGGCCGGAGATGGTCATCGAGGTCGTGACGCCGGCCAGGTCGATGCCGTCGAACAGGACCTCCATGTCGGCGGCGCTGTCGATCGCCACGCCGCAGTGGCCCACCTCGCCCAGGGACTGGGGGTCGTCCGAGTCCCGCCCCATGAGGGTCGGCATGTCGAAGGCGACGGAGAGCCCGCCACCGCCGGCGCCCAGGATCATCTTGTAGCGCTCGTTGGTCTGCCGGGCGTTGCCGAAGCCGGCGAACTGCCGGATGGTCCAGGTCCGCCCGCGGTAGCCGGTCGGGTAGAGCCCCCGGGTGTACGGGTACTCCCCCGGCCAGCCGATCCGCTCGAAGCCCGGGTAGTCGGTCCCCTCCGGCGGCCCGTAGACGGGTTCCACGCTCATCCCGGAGAGGGTGGTGAAGTCGGCGTCCCGCTTGCGCGCGGCGTCGTACCGGGCCTGCCAGCGGGCCCGTCCGGCGGCGATCTCGTCGGCGTTCATCGGCGGGGCTCCTCCTCGAGTCCTCGACTGCCCCTCGAGTGTAGAGCCGGAGCCTGAACGATCGCTAAGGAGTGTCGTACCGGCGGGTAGCCCCGACGCGCCGGGCCCGGTCAGGCCGTCGGCGCGGCGGGCTCACCCAGGGAGACGTCGTCGACCCGGATGTTGACCTCGTCGACCCGCAGCCCGTACGCCTCGACGGCCTCGGTCACCTTCGCCCGGACCGCCTCGGTCACCTCGGGCACCGTCCGGCCCGCCTCGATGACGATCACCAGGTTGATCACGGCCGCGCCGTTCGTGACGGCCGCCGAGGCGCCCCGGGTGGCGTCGCCGACCTTGTCCAGCCCGACCCGGTCGAGCACCGAGTTGAAGAACCGGGCGACGTCGCCACCCAGCTCGGTCACCCCCGGCACCGATCGGGCGGCGGCCACCGCGATCTTCTCCACCACCTCGTCGGAGACGGACGTCGTACCGCCCGCCACCGCGTCCGGCGTCACCGTCAGCTCCTGCGTCGCCTCGTCAGCCATGGTCTCCCCACACGTCGCACCGCCCCCACGCCGTCCGTGGGGCGGTGCGAGCGTACTAGGCGGGGCCCGTCCGTAGTGGACGCGTCAGGTGCCCAGCTGCGCGAGCAGCTCGTCGGCGGCCGCGTACGGGTCGATCGCCCCCTCGGCCACCTTCGCGGCGAGCGACGGCAGCTCCGTACCGTCGCGCAGCGACCCGATCCGGTCGCGGAGCACACCCACCGCGATCGCCTCGATCTCGGCGGCGGCCCGCGCCTCCTGCCGGCGGCGCAGCTCACCGCGCTCGACCAGCCAGGTGCGGTGCTTGTCGACGGCGGCCGCGATGTCGTCGATCCCCTCGCCCCGCGCGGCGACCGCGCGGACGACCTGGGGCCGCCACTCACCCGGGCCGCGCTCGCCGAGCGCGATCATGCCCTGGATGTCACGGTACGTCGCGTCGGCGCCGTCCCGGTCGGCCTTGTTCACCACGAAGACGTCGGCGATCTCCAGGATGCCGGCCTTCACGGCCTGGATGGCGTCACCCATGCCCGGAGCGAGCAGCACCAGCGTGGTGTCCGCCAGCGAGGCGACCTCCACCTCGGCCTGCCCGACACCGACCGTCTCCACGAGCACCACGTCGCAGCCGGCGCCCTCCAGCACCCGCACCGCCTGCGGGGTGGCCGCCGCGAGCCCACCGAGGTGCCCGCGGCTGGACATCGAGCGGATGTAGACGCCCGGATCCGTCGCGTGGTCCTGCATCCGCACCCGGTCACCGAGGATGGCGCCGCCGGTGAACGGGCTGGACGGGTCGACCGCCAGCACGCCGACCCGGTGCCCGCGCGCCCGCAGCGCCCGGACCAGCTCGTTCGTCGTGGTGGACTTGCCCACGCCGGGCGAGCCGGTCAGCCCCACCACCTGGGCCTGACCCGCGTACGGCGCGAGCGCCGCGGCGATGTCGCGCAGCAGCTCGTCGCCGTTCTCCACCAGCGTGATGAGGCGGGCCACCGCGCGGTGGTCGCCCGCGCGAGCCCGTTCGACCAGCATGGGTACGTCCCGGCTGCGCCGCACCGAGCCGGTGGCCGCCGCCGGGACGTTCTCGATCGTTCCGCTCACTGAGCCAGCTCACACAACCCCGGTCACCGACCGCTCTCGGCGGGGGCGGGGACGTGGACGATCAGCGCGTCGCCCTGGCCACCGCCGCCGCAGAGCGCCGCCGCGCCCGTGCCGCCACCCCGGCGCTTCAGCTCCAGGGCGAGGGTGAGCACCAGCCGCGCGCCGGACATCCCGATCGGGTGCCCCAGGGCGATGGCGCCGCCGTTGACGTTCACCTTGGCCGGGGACACACCGAGGTCACGGATGGACTGGATGCCGACCTGGGCGAACGCCTCGTTGATCTCGATGAGGTCGAGGTCGGCGACGGTCAGACCCGCCTTGCGCAGCGCGTGCTGGATCGCGTTGGACGGCTGGGAGTGCAGCGAGTTGTCCGGGCCGGCGACGTTGCCG
The DNA here is from genome assembly GCF_036184225.1 of Micromonospora globbae. NCBI lineage: Bacteria > Bacillati > Actinomycetota > Actinomycetes > Micromonosporales > Micromonosporaceae > Micromonospora > Micromonospora globbae. The sequence continues at coordinate 6,714,418 of NZ_CP108084.1, read as the reverse complement.
TGCGCCCCGATCTCGGCGATCCAGGTCAGCCCCAGCTCCTTCGCCTTGGCCTTGCTCATGACGACGACGGCGGCCGCGCCGTCGGAGATCGGCGACGAGCTGCCGGCGGTGATCGTGCCGTCGGGGGTGAACGCCGGACGCAGCTTGCCCAGGGTCTCGACCGTGGTGTCCGGTCGGATGCCCTCGTCCTCGCTGATCACGACCGGGTCGCCCTTGCGCTGCGGGATGACCACCGGGGTGATCTCGTCGGCGAAGTGGCCGTTCTTCTGCGCGGCGGCGGCCTTCTGGTGGCTCGCGGCGGCGAAGGCGTCCTGCTCCTCACGGCTGATGCCGTGCCGGGCGCCGAGCCGCTCGGTGGACTCGCCCATCGAGCAGCAGTCCCAGGCGTCGGTGAGCCCGTCCAGCGCCATGTGGTCCTTGACCACCACGTCGCCGTACTTGTAGCCGCCGCGCTGGCCCATGAGCAGGTGCGGGGCGTTCGTCATCGACTCCATGCCGCCGGCGACGACGATGTCGAACTCACCGGCACGGATGAGCTGGTCGGCGAGGGCGATGGCGTCCAGGCCGCTGAGGCACACCTTGTTGATGGTCAGCGCCGGCACGGACATCGGGATGCCCGCCTCGACGGCCGCCTGGCGGGCGGGGATCTGGCCGGCGCCGGCCTGGAGCACCTGCCCCATGATCACGTACTGCACCTGCTCGGGGCTGACGCCGCCGCGCTCCAGGGCCGCCTTGATGGCGATTCCGCCGAGCTTCGTGGCAGGGAGGTCCTTGAGGTTGCCGAGCAGGCGCCCCATCGGGGTCCGCGCGCCGCTGACGATCACCGAAGCCATAGCCGCCTCCGAGGGGGTGCCGACCTGTACGCCTTAACGATTGTTCGGCCAGACTAGCGCCATGGCAGAGAACTCCCCCGTCGAGCCCGCTGCGGACTATGTCACAGACATTGGGCTCCGCCGAATCGACCACGTCGGCGTCGCCGTCGCGGACCTGGACGCCGCGATCGACTTCTACCAGCGGACGTTCGGGATGCGGTGCGTGCACACCGAGACCAACGCCGAGCAGGGCGTCCGCGAGGCGATGATGGCGGTCGGCCCCGGCACCGAGGGCGGCTGCGTGCAGTTGCTCGCCCCGCTCACCCCGGAGTCGACCATCGCGAGGTTCCTCGACCGCAACGGCCCGGGCGTGCAGCAGGTGGCGTACACGGTCGCGGACATCGACGCGGCGTGCGCGGCGCTGCGCGAGCGCGGGGTACGGCTGCTCTACGACACGCCGCGACGCGGCACCGCGAACTCCCGGATCAACTTCGTGCACCCCAAGGACGCCGGCGGCGTCCTGGTGGAGCTGGTCGAGCCGGCGGCCACCGACGCCCACTAAGTCCCGCGCGACCAACGCGTCGATCATGAGGTTGGCGGGTGCGGGCGCCGGCGTGTCGCCCCGTCAACCTCATGATCGACGCGGCCCGGGCCGCCTACTGGTGCGCGGTTCGACAGCCCCGTGGACACCTTCACGCATCGGCGGATGCAATTCTTCACAGAGGACTTCCCGCCCTAGCTACCGTTCAGTAACGTCCGCCCGCAACAGGAGCACGACCGGCCTGTGTCGGACGCCGACATGGCGGCTCGGTCGCATCGGCGCCGACGATGGCAGCACCCCAGGCCCGCGCGCGCGGGTGCGGACGAACGGGAGGTCACCGTGCAGGACATCCTCGAAGCGATCATGGCGGCGGAGGGCTCCAGCCGGCCGGAGCGGGAACTCGCCGGGGTCGCCGGACTGCCCGTGCCCGACAGCTACCGGGGCGTCGTCGTCCGGGCCGACGAGACCCGGATGTTCGACGGCATGGCCACCCGCGACAAGGACCCGCGCAAGGCGCTGCACGTCCAGGAGGTCCCGACGCCGGAACTGGGGCCGGGTGAGGCGCTCGTCGCCGTGATGGCCAGCGCCATCAACTACAACACCGTCTGGACGAGCATCTTCGAACCGCTGCCCACCTTCACGTTCCTCCGGCGGTACGGCCGGCTCTCCGACCTGGCCCGCCGGCACGACCTGCCGTACCACGTGGTCGGCTCGGACGCGGCCGGCGTGGTGCTGCGCACCGGTCCCGGCGTGACCCGGTGGAAGCCCGGCGACGAGGTGGTGGCGCACTGCCTCTCCGTCGAACTGGAGGACGCGCCCGGCCACGACGACACGATGCTCGACCCCCAGCAGCGCATCTGGGGCTTCGAGACCAACTTCGGCGGCCTCGCCGAACTGGCCGTGGTGAAGGCCAACCAGCTGATGCCGAAGCCGCGGCACCTCAGCTGGGAGGAGGCGGCCAGCCCCGGCCTCGTGAACTCGACCGCGTACCGCCAGCTGGTGTCCCACCACGGCGCCAACATGAAGCAGGGCGACGTGGTGCTGATCTGGGGAGCGTCCGGCGGCCTGGGCAGCTACGCCACCCAGATGGCGCTGCACGGCGGCGCGATCCCGGTCTGCGTGGTCTCGTCGCCGGAGAAGGCCGAGCTGTGCCGCAGGATGGGCGCCGAACTGGTCATCGACCGCGCCGCCGAGGGCTTCCGGTTCTGGCGGGACGAGGAGACCCAGGACCCCGACGAGTGGCGCCGCTTCGGCGAGCGGATCCGGGAACTCACCGGCGGCGAGGACCCGGACATCGTCTTCGAGCACCCGGGCCGGGAGACGTTCGGCGCCAGCGTGTACGTCGCCAAGCGGGGCGGCACGATCGTCACCTGCGCCTCCACGAGCGGCTTCCAGCACCAGTACGACAACCGGTACCTGTGGATGCACCTCAAGCGGATCATCGGCAGCCACTTCGCCAACTACCAGGAGGCGTGGCAGGCCAACCGCCTGGTGGCCCTGGGCCGGGTGCACCCGACGGTGTCGAGGACCTACGCGCTGGAGCAGACCGGCCAGGCCGCGTACGAGGTGCACCGCAACGCCCACCAGGGCAAGGTCGGCGTCCGCTGTCTGGCGCCGCGCGACGGCCTGGGCGTCCGCGACCCGGAGCTGCGCTCCCGTCACGAGGATGCCATCAACCGGTTCCGGGGGCACTGACCCGCCCCGGCGCCGCAGTACCGACACGACACCGCGCCCCGACACGACACCGTCGCGCTCCGGCGCCGCGTCCTCCGGCGCCGCGTCCCGACGGGACACCGCGTCCCGGCGCGGCGCCTCGTCCCGCTCCGGCCGCCGTCCCTACGGCCGGAGCGGGACGGCCGTCGCGGGCGCGCACGGCCGGAGCGGGACGGCCGTCGCGGGCGCGCATTGCGGCGTACGCCGTCGCGTTTCTCCGGGGCCGCGCGCACCCATTCACGGCGCTCGACGGCGCGCGTTCGCATGGCCCGACGGGTGACGCGGCAAAGGGCCGCACCGGCATCCGGCACCGTCCTTTTTCATGATCCGCGCCACGCGATCCGCCCGGCCCGGACCTGCCAAGATCGCCCCTTCGACCGGCTACCGTGACCACCGGGAGTTGACCATGTAAAGAGGACTCGAAAGGTTCCTACCGCTCTTGCGGAGCACCCTGGGGCGTCTGCCAGTATGTCCCAATGCCCCAGCAGCAATCCTCCCCTCTCGCGTTCTTCGACAACGCGAACTCACAGCCAGATTTCACGGTTGGCCTGCGCGGATACAACACCCACCAGGTCGATGACTTCATCGGCCGGATGACCGCCGCGCTGACCCAGTCCGAGCAGGCCCGCGCCGAGGCCGAGCAGCGGATGAACGACGCGCAGCGCCGGCTCCGCCAGGCCGAACAGCGCATGGCCACGCTGGAGCAGAAGCTCGCGGACGCCAGCAAGCAGCTCGAGGAGAACAGCCGGCCGACCCTCTCCGGCCTGGGCACCCGCGTCGAGCAGATCCTCCGGCTCGCGGAGGAGCAGGCCAACGACCACCGCAACGAGGCCAAGCGCGAGTCGGAGGGGATCCTCTCCGCCGCCCGCCTCGAGGCGCGTGAGATCACCGACAAGGCCCGCGCCGAGGCGGCCGCCATGAAGGCCACCGCCGAGCGCGAGGCCGGCAACCTCCGCACCGCGGCCGAGCGGGAAGCGGCCGAGGTGCGCGTCCAGGCCCGCCGTGAGGCCGACACGCTGCGCGCCGACGCCGAGCGCGAGACCAAGCAGCTGCGCACCGTGACGGCGCACGAGGTGGCCGAGCTGAAGTCCACCGTCGAGCGTGAGGTGGCGACGCTGCGGGCCACCGCCGAGCGGGAGATCACCCAGCTGCGGGCGAAGGCCGCGCGCGAGGCCGAGGAGAAGCGCGCCGAGGCGACCAAGCTGCTCACCGACGCGCGGGACAAGCGCGACAAGGACCTCCAGGCGCTGGAGCTGCAGCTCGCCGAGCGCCGGGAGAAGGCCGAGCGCGAGGAGTCCGAGCGGCACGCCGCGCAGGTCGCGCAGACCCAGAAGCTGGTCAACGAGGCGGAGCAGCGGGCGCGGGCCGCCCAGGAGCGGGCCAAGGAGATCGAGCAGCGCGCCGAGGCCCGCCGGGTCGAGTCGGAGCGCACCGCGGCCGAGACGGTCGAGAAGGCCAAGGCGCTGGCCGAGAAGACCCTCAACGAGGCGCGGGCCGAGTCGCAGCGCCTGCTCAGCGAGGCCCGGACGGAGGCGGAGCTGACCACGCAGGCCGCGCGCCGCGAGGTCGAGGACCTCACCCGCCAGAAGGACGCGGTCACCGCCCAGCTCGGGCAGATGCTCTCCGGTCTCGCCGGCATCGTGCCCGGCGTGCCGAACGGGGGCGCGGCGGCCAAGGCGGACGCCGACAAGGCCGGCGACGACGGCAAGGTGGCCGCGGAGTCCAACAGCTGACGCCACGCCAGGTCGGGGCATGACGCGGCGCGGGGCGGCACCGGGTGACCGGTGCGGTCCCGCGCCGCGCGCTTTTCACCACCCACTGTCATCCACCGGTACGAACCGAGTGAAGTAGGCCAACAGGGGCGTCCGTATCGCCCCAGCAGGGCCGGTTGCGTGTGAGGATGGGGGCATGTCGCACGGCGAGGAACTGTTCGCTCTCGGCGGGGACGTGGCCACGGAGCCAAGCTTCGAGTCCGCTCTGCGGGGGTACGAGAAGAAGCAGGTCGACCGTTACGTCGCGCGTGCGGAGCACGAGATCGCGACCCTCGCAGCCGAGCGGGAGCAGGCCTACACACAGATCCACAAGCTCGCCGGTCAGGTCGAGGTGCTCCAGCGGGACCTCGCCCAGGTGCGCAAACAGGTGGGCGTGGTGGACCGGGCCTCGTTCCGGCACCTCGGCCCCCGCGTCGAGCAGATCCTCACCCTCGCCGAGGAGCAGGCCGAGGACATCCTGCGGGCCGCCCACGAGGAGATCGAGTCCCGGCGGGCCGCCGCCGAGCACATCGTCGAGGACGCCCGGGAGCAGGCCGCCAAGGCGCTGAAGGACTTCGAGATCGCCCTCGCCGCCCGGCGGGCCGAGGAGGAGCGGCAGGCCGCCGCGCGCAAGGCCGAGTCGGAGACCGCGCTGCGCGCCGCCAAGGAGGAGTCCGCGAAGCTGCGCCGCAACGCGCAGGACGAGTTGGCCAGGGCGCAGCAGGAGGCGACCCAGCTGCGCGAGGCCGCCAAGGAGATCCACACCCGGGCGCAGCAGGAGTCGACCAAGCTGCGCGAGGCGGCGCGGGAGGCCCTGGCGAAGGCGCAGCAGGAGGCCACCGAGCTGCGCGACGCGGCCAAGGAGGTGCACGCCAAGGCCCAGCAGGAGGCCAAGCGCCTCATCGACCAGGCGACCGAGGCCGGTCGGGCCACCCACGCCAAGGCCCAGCGGGAGGCCAAGCAGATCATCGACGACGCCTCGATGGCGGGCCGGGCCACCCGCGCCAAGGCGCAGCAGGAGGCGGAGCGCCTCACGACGCAGGCGGCCGAGGCGGCCAAGCGCAGCCGGGCCGAGACCGAGGCGTACGTGCAGCGGATGCGCAGCGAGACCGAGACGTACGTGCAGCAGGCGCGCGCGCAGACCCAGCAGGAGCTGGGCGCGTGGCGGGCCGGCGTCGAGAAGGAGGTGAACTCCCGCCGCGAGGCGGCCGACCGCGAGCTGGCCCAGCGCCGCGCCGCCGCCGAGAAGGAGTTCGCCAAGCGCCGCGACGAGTTGGAGAAGCAGTTCACGTCCCGCCAGCAGGAGCTGGAGACCACGTTCGAGCGCCGCAAGCAGGAGCTGGAGTCCGGCTTCACCAGCCGGCGCGAGCGGTTGGAGTCCGAGTACACGGCCCGGAAGAACGAGATCGAGCAGGGCGCCGACCGCATCCGCCAGGCCGCCGAGCGGGACGCCACGACCCTGCGCCAGCAGGCCGAGGAGCAGGCCACCGAGCTGCTGCGCCGGGCCGAGTCGGAGGCCACCGAGAAGCGGCGTGCCGCCGACGAGCACGTGGCGGCGTCCCGACGGCAGTTCGAGGAGTACGCGGCGACGACCCAGCAGGCCCTCGCCACCACGCAGCAGCACCTCGCCGCGACGCAGCAGGAGGTGGCGGCCGGCCGCCAGCAGCTCGCCCAGGTGATGCTGGAGATCGCACAGGCCCAGCAGCAGCTCGCCGACCTGCGCCAGGAGACCTGGAAGTCCCGGCAGGAGTCCGACGAGCTCCAGCGGCGGCTGGCGGAGCTGCGGGTGCAGGTAGCCACCGCACCGGGTGGTTCCGACGGCCCCACCTCACCGCCTCCGGCGGGTACCGTCGCCCCCGCCTCGGCGGCCGGGCCCGCCGTGGCCGCGAAGCCGGTCGACGCCGGACGCGGGACGAGCGACCCGACCGCGAAGCCGGCCGGCGGGAAGGCGGAGCAGGCCACGAAGGCGCAGCCCGGCAGCGGGACGCCGGCGGACGGCACCCGGCCGACGCAGGGTGCGGGACGACCCGCCGGCGCGGGCGCTCGCGGCGGCGCGGGAAGCCCCGCGAAGCCCGGTCCCGCCGGCACACCGCACGGCGCGAAGCCCGAGCCGGCGGTCACGGCGAAGCCGGAGCCGGTGGTCGCCGCGAAATCGGAGCCGACGGCCGCCGCGACGGCCGAGCCGGCGACCGAGGCGGAGCCGGAGGTTGGCGGCCAGCCGAAGGCGCGACCGGTGGCCGAGCCGGTGACCACGGCCGACGCGGGCGCCCCGGTGGACGGCGAACCGACGGTCGCCGCGGTGCCGGGCGAGGGCGGCCGGGGCGCCACCCCCACGAAGATCACCAGTAAGGGCGAGAACGGCAAGCGGCCCACCAAGCCGACCACCGACGAACGCGCCGCACGGCCCAACACCGTCTCCGTCGAGAAGGAGTGACGGCCGGTCCGAGGTGGCGACCGGCGCCTGTGCCCGCGACGGGTCACCGCGCGGGCCTGCCGGTGGTCGCGGCGCGGCGGGGTGACCCCGGCGGTCACCGCCCGCGGCGGGCATGACCGCGGCGGTCGTCGACCGTGTGGTCCGGCGGGTAGACCGTCCGACGGTCAGCCGGTGCCGGCGTGCCACCCCTCCCGTGCCGTAACGGCGAGGGCGCCGCGGACGGGTGGTTGCGGGAGTGGCCGGCCAGTAGTCTGCCGGGCAGGACCGGCCGGAGGCGGCCGGGTGCCCGCACGGGGCGGTGGACCCGCCGGACCTGAGCGGAGGACTGGTGACGCAGGACGGGCCGACGGCCGACGGACCGGAGCCGGAGGGGTCCGGCGCGGGGCACCCCGTCCCCGAGCCCGCCGGGAGTGAGGGCCCGGCCGCCGAGGGACGCCGGGCGCACCGGCACACCCCTCGGCCCGAGGGCGCGGAGCCGCCGCACGGCGAGGCGGCGCCCGCCGGCGAGTCTCCGGACGACCCGATCGCACCGCCGTCGACGGGTTCGGGCCGGTTCGGGCCGCCGGGGCGGCCCCTGCGGCGCAACAGCTTCCTGGTCGGCTTCACCTGGGCGCTCGGCGCGCTCGCGGCGTACTCCCTCTACGGCGGGATCCGCAACGCCGCCGGCATCCTCGTCCTGGTGGTGATCGCGCTGTTCCTCGCGATCGGCCTCAACCCCGCCGTGGTACGGCTGCGGTCGTGGGGCCTGCCGCACGCCCTGTCCGTGGGGCTGGTCGCCTTCGCCGTCCTGCTGCTGCTCTGCGGCGGCGTGGTGGCGCTCGTGCCGCCGATCATCACCCAGTCCGGGCAGTTCATCGAGCAGTTGCCGACGTACATCGAGGAGCTGCGCCGCAGCGAGACGGTCAACGAGCTGGTCGAGCGGTACGACGTGGTGGAGAAGGTGCAGGGCGCCGTGAACGCGGGCACCGTGGGACGGGCCCTCGGCGGGGTGCTCGGCGGCGCCCAACTGCTCTTCGGCACCCTCTTCAAGGCACTCACCGTGCTGGTGCTCACCATCTACTTCCTGGCCTACTTCAACCGGCTGCGCACGCTCGCGTACTCGCTCGTGCCGCGGTCCCGCCGGGAGCGGGTGCAGTTGATCGGCGACGAGATCCTCACCCGGGTGGGTGCGTACATGGTGGGCGCGCTGTGCATCGCCGTGCTGGCCGGCCTCAGCACGTTCGTCTTCGCGCTGATCGTCGGGCTGGCGTACCCGATGGCGCTCGCCGTGGTGGTCGCCGTGACCGACCTGATCCCGCAGATCGGGGCCACCCTCGGCGCGATCATCGTCAGCCTCGTCGGCTTCGCCACCGACCTGTCCGCCGGCATCGCCTGCGTGATCTTCTTCCTCGTCTACCAGCAGGTCGAGAACTACCTCATCTACCCGAAGGTGATGCGCCGGTCGGTGCACGTCAACGAGGTGGCCGCCCTGCTCGCCGCGCTGCTCGGGGTCGGGCTGATCGGCGTGGTGGGCGCGCTCATCGCGATCCCCACGGTGGCCGCCATCCAGATCATCCTGCGCGAGGTGGTGCTGCCCCGCCAGCAGGCCCGCTGAGCCCGCTCGAAACCGGCCGGCGCCCGCTCAGCCAGCCCGCCGCCGACTCGGTCGGCCCACCGCCGGATCAGTCGGCCCGCCGCTGCGGCGGGCCCGGCACCGGTCGGTCGGCGAACGAGGCGACCGTCCGGTCGGCGTACGCGCTGACGTCGCCGGTCTCCATCGGGCCGTCCCACGTCGTGGGCAGCGGGACGGGCACCGACGGGTTGACCCGGCGGACCACCTCGTCGAGGACCCGTTCGGCGTCACCGACCCAGAGGTGCTTGGCGCCCGGCACCCCGATCACCTCGGCCTGCGGCACCACCGCGAAGCGCTCCCGCGCCTCGGCCGGACGCAGGTAGTCGTCGAACTCCGGCACCAGCGCCACCAGCGGCCGGCCGGAGCCCGCCCACTGCGCCAGGTCGTCGGGGGTGGAGTAGCGCAGCGGCGGGGAGAGCAGGATCGCGCCCGAGACGGCCGGGTCGCAGCCGTACTTCAGCACCAGGTCGGTGCCGAACGACCAGCCCAGCAGCCAGATGTTCGGCAGCTCGTGGAACTCGGCGTACTCGATGGCGGCGGCCACGTCGTAGCGCTCGCCCACGGCGTTGTCGAAGGCCCCCTCGCTGGTCCCCCGGACGCTGCTCGTGCCCCGCGTGTTGAACCGGAGCACCGCGACGTCGGCCAGGGCCGGCAGCCGCCACGCGGCCTTGCGGAAGACGTGGCTGTCCATCATCCCGCCGTGGGTCGGCAGCGGGTGTAGGCAGACGAGGGTGGCCGCCGGCTCGCGGTCGACCGGACGGGCCAGCTCACCGACCAGGCGCAGCCCGTCGGCGGTGTGCAGCTCGATGTCCTCCCGCTGCCCGGGGAGGATGGACGACGCGCGGATCGGTGTGCTCACCGGTCAAGTCTGGCGCGAAGTCGCCCCCGCCGCCCGCCCGGGGAGGAATCAGCGTGATCCAGATCGCTCAGCCGTAGCGGGGCGCGCCGCGCCCGCGCTGGATCACCGGGCCCCGGCGGTCCCGGGCCCGCCAGCAGCCGCTGTGCCAGTGCCGGCGGTCGCTGAGGTCGCCCCGGCCGTCGGCCGGCCAGGCGACCACGTGTGCCACCCCGGGACGGATCTCCTGGTCGCAGCCCGGGCAGCGGTACGTCTTGACCGAGGCCCCGCCGCTGATGCCGCGCACCTGCCAGTCGCCGTCGCGCCACTGCTGCACCGACGCGACGCCCTGGCGTACCCGGTCGGTGTCCAGGTGCGGGGCGTCGTCCCGGCGGGGACGGTTGCGACGGGGACTCACGTCGTCAAGGGTACGGGCGGCCGGGGGCGACCCCGGGATCAGCGGTGGGTGTGGTCGCGGAAGCCCCGGCCGGTCTTGCGCCCGAGGTAGCCGGCGGTGACCAGGTGTTCCAGCAGCGGCGCGGGCGCGAAGCCCGGCTCGCGGAGCTCCAGGTAGAGCTCCCGCTGGATGGCCAGCGCGACGTCCAGGCCGACCACGTCGAGCAGCTCGAACGGCCCCATCGGGTAGCCGCAGCCGAGCTTCATGGCGTTGTCGATGTCGTCGGCCGTCGAGTAGCTCGCCTCCAGCATCTTCACGGCGTCGTTCAGGTACGGGAACAGCAGCGCGTTGACGATGAACCCGGAGCGGTCGGCGCACACCACGGCGGTCTTGCCGAGCGCCGCGCAGACGGCGCGGGCCGTGGCGACGGTCTCCGGCGACGTACGGATCGTCCGCACCACCTCGACGAGGGGCATGATCGGCGCCGGGTTGAAGAAGTGCAGCCCGATCACGTCGGCGGGCCGCTGGGTGGCCATCGCCACCTCGATCACCGGCAGCGACGACGTGGTGGTGGCCAGTATGACGCCCGGCTTGCAGATCTCGTCCAGGCTCGCGAAGAGCGCCTTCTTCACGCTCAGCTCCTCGACCACCGCCTCGACCACCAGGTCGACGTCGGCGAGGTGCTCGAGCGTGGCCGACCACGTGATCCGGCCGAGCGCGGCGTCCCGGTCGTCCTCGCTGACCTTGCCGCGTACCACGCCCTTGTTGAGCGAGGTCTTCACCGCCTCGCAGACGCTCGCCGACTTCTCGGCGCCCCGGGTCACCGAGACGACCTCGTACCCGGCCTTCGCGAAGACCTCGATGATCCCGGTGGCCATCGTCCCGGAGCCGACGACGCCGACCTTCGTGATGCCGCGCGCGCCGTCGGCGAGCGCGGCCGCGTCGGCCACCGGCGTCGCCTCGTCCGGTACGACCACCGGCGAGCCGGGCCGCTCGTAGGTGTAGAAGCCCCGGCCGGTCTTCCGGCCGAGCAGCCCGGCGGTGACCATCTGCTTGATCAGGGGCACGGGTGCGTGGCGGCGGTCCCGCCCGCCGCGCCGGTACATGGTGTCGAGGATCTCGTACGCGGTGTCCACGCCGATAAGGTCCATGAGCGCGAGCGGGCCCATGGGCAGGCCGCAGCCGAGCTTCATGGCGGCGTCGATGTCCTCCCGGCTGGCGTAGTTCGACTCGAACATGGCCACCGCGTGGTTGAGGTAGCCGAACAGCAGCGCGTTCGCGATGAAACCGGCGCGGTCGTTGATGGTCACGTCGACCTTGCCGAGCCGGGCGCAGAGCGCCTCCACGTCGGCGACCACGTCCGGCGAGGTGACCACCGTCCGGACGACCTCGACCAGCTTCATCACCGGCGCCGGGTTGAAGAAGTGGATGCCGATGACCTGGTTGGGGCGGCTGGTCGCCACGGAGATCTCGGTGACGCTCAACGACGACGTGTTCGTGGCGAGGATGGCGTCGGGCTTGCACACCCGGTCCAGCTCGGCGAAGATCCGCTGCTTGAGGTCGAGGTGCTCGGGAACCGCCTCGATCACGAGGTCGACCGTGTGCAGGGCGTCCAGGCCGGCGGCGAACCTGACCCGGCCGAGCAGGGCGTCCCGGTCGGCCGGCGCGAGCTTGCCCTTGGCGACCGCCCGGTCGGTGGAGCCGGTGAGGGTGGCCCGGCCGCGCTCCAGCGCCGCCTCGGAGACCTCCACGGCCACCACGTCGATGCCGCTGCGCGCGAAGACCTCCACGATGCCGGCACCCATGGTGCCCAGCCCGACAACGCCCACGCTGGTGAACTCGCGCGCCACGACCGGCCTCCCCAAACACTCCGTACGGCCGCATGAACGGCCGCTAAGGTTATGCGCGCGAGTCTGCCATGCGACGCTGCGTTGTCGAGACGCCGTGGCCTATTTCACCCACCCCGTCCCATCCGACCCCCGCCTCCCCCGACGGCTCTCCCCGTCGATCATGACGTTGTCGTCGGCCTCGTCGGCGTGTCGCGGCAGTAACCTCATGATCGCCGGGGCAAGAGCCAGGGCAGGGGCCGGCTGGCCGGGCGGGGTCACGGGGTGGGGACGGTGGTCAGGGACAGCAGCTCGGCGACGAACTCGTCCGGCCGCTCCAGGTGCGGGCTGTGCCCGCAGCCGGGGAGCACCACCTCGCGGTAGACGCCGCCGGCGTGCGCGTACCGCTCCAGCACCGCCCGGGTCTGCCCGATCATCGGCTGCGGCGGGCACTCCGCCGCGCCCGGCCAGCCGGGCACGGCGCCGAGCGAGCCGAGGTACGCGAGGTCGAAGAGCGAGGTGTCGGAGACGATCACGTCGGCGTCGCCGCGCACCCAGGTGATGGGCGGTTTCGGGGCGACGGCGACCAGATCGTCCGCGATCCGGAACCAGGTCGGCGCCAGCGCGTTCAGCACACCCCGCTCGCCCGGTGCCGTGCCGGGCCAGTTGGCCGAGGCCACCGCCGTGCCGGGGTAGTTGTCGTCGCCGGTCGCCGTGGACAGGATCGTGTCGAGCAACAGCTCCTCGTCCGCGCCGAGCGACGCCGGGTCCGCCACGTAGGCGGCGCGCAGCACGGCCCGCGGACTGGTCGGGGCGTCGTCGCCCCGGTCACCGGCCGCCAGCCGGGCCACGAAGTCCGGGTTCGCGGTGCCGGCGCCGGTGCCCGCGAAGTCCGGGGTGGTGGGAGTGCCGGCCAGGTCCCGGGTGCCGCCGAATCCGTACGGGGACACGGGAGCGGCGAGCAGCAGCCCGGAGAACCGGTGCGGGTGGTCGACGAGCAGCGTCATGGCCACTCCCCCGCCGAGCGAGTGCCCGACCACGACCGGGCGGGCGTCCGCGGCGCCGAAGAGCGCCGGCTCGTCGAGCAGGGCCGCCACGTCGTCGGCGAAGTCGCGCAGCCCGCGGGTGGCGTCCACCGGCGCGGTCTGCGTGTCGCCGTAGCCGCGCAGGTCGGGAGCGACGACGCGCATCGTGTCGGGCAGGCGCCGGACCAGCGGCTCCCAGAACGCCGCCGAGGAGCAGTTGCCGTGCACGAGCAGCACGGGTACGCCGTCCGGCGGCCCGGCCACCCGTACCGACTGGGTGATGCCGTTGGCCGTGACGACGCGCTGCTCGCTCCTCATCCGCGGCATGCTGCCACCCGGCCGGGCGGCCGTCCATGTGGCGTCGCCCCACCCGCGACCGCGCGGAGATGTGGCCGGTCACCGGCCCCGGCGACCCGGCGGGACATGTTCCCACCGCCGAACGCGACGGCGGGGAGGCCCGGCATGGCGGGCGTCGCCGCCCGCCTCAGCGGAGCGCGGGAGGCGCCGGCAACGGCAGCGGCAGCGTGGGCCGGTGGTGGTCCCGCCGGGACGTGCCGAGGCGAAGCCCGACCGGGTCGGTACGGGCCACGCCCGGGTCGAAGAACCGCAGCTCGGTACGCCCGAGCCGGATCACGTCGCCGTCGGCCAACTGCTCCACGCCGGTGATCCGCCGGTCGTTCACCCAGGTGCCGTTGGTCGAGCCGAGGTCACGCAGCGAGGCGCCCTCCGGCGCCAGCCAGACCTCGGCGTGACGGCGACTCAGGTGCGGGTCCGGTACGACGATGTCCGCCGTCGGCGCCCGGCCGATCGTCTGGGCGTCGGCCCGCAGGCGGACACTGGCCCCGCGCATCGGTCCGCCCGCGATCGTCAACAACGGCAGCAGTTGCGGATACTCCTCCATGGACAGTCCACCCTCCCACCCACACCGTCACTCCCCGCGCCAGCGTGCCATCAGACGGTAGTCGCGTTCCACCGCCTGGCGGACACCTCCGCCTCTCCGGCCGGCCAGCTTCCGATCACCGGATCGGCGATGGTCGACCGGCACCCCGTCGTGCGGTCGGGCGTCGACCGCCGGGCGGGCCCGCTGCCGAGGTGCCGGCGGTGGCGCGACGGGGCCCCGCCGGCCAGGGGTCACAGGGCTACCGGCGAGTAATGCTCGGGTCTAGACTTCCGCCATGACGGCTGTCCATGTGCCCGGCGCCCCGGTCATCGATCACGGCACGCTGATCTCCACCAGCCCCGCCACCGGTGACGAGGCCGGGCGGTTCCCGGTCGCCACGCCCGCCGACGTCACGGAGGCGGTGGATCGGGCCCGGTCCGCCGGGCAGTGGTGGGCCGGTCTCGGCTTCACCGGTCGCCGGGAGCGGCTGCTGCGCTGGCGCGCACAACTCGCCCGCCGGATCGAGGAGCTCGCCGACCTGGTGCACCGGGAGGGTGGCAAGCCGATCGCGGACGCCGTCGTCGAGATCGTCACGGCCGTCGAACACATCGACTGGGCGGCGCGCAACGCCCGCCGGGTGCTCGGCCCGCGTCGGGTCCGGTCCCGGCTGATCCTCGCCGAGTTCTCCGGCCACCTGGAGTACCAGCCGTACGGGGTGGTCGGCGTCATCGGCCCGTGGAACTACCCGGTCTTCACACCGATCGGCTCGATCGCGTACGCGCTGGCCGCCGGCAACGCCGTCGTCTTCAAGCCCAGCGAGTACACGCCGGCCGTCGGGCAGTGGCTGGCGGACAGCTTCGCCGAGGTGGTGCCCGAGCAGCCGGTGCTCACGGCGGTTCACGGCCTCGGCGACGTGGGCGCGGCACTGTGCCGCTCCGGCGTGGGCAAGCTGGCCTTCACCGGCTCCCCGGCCACGGGCCGGAAGGTGATGGCCGCCTGCGCCGAGACCCTGACCCCCGTGCTCGTGGAGGCGGGCGGCAAGGACGCCATGATCGTCGACAGCGACGCCGACCTGGACGCCGCCGCCGAGGCCTGCGTCTGGGGTGCCCTGACCAACGCCGGGCAGACCTGCATCGGAATCGAGCGGGTCTACGCGGTCGAGCCGGTCTTCGACGCGTTCGTGGAGAAGGTGGTCGCCCGGGCCGGCCGGCTCACCGTCGGCCCCGACGGCGAGGACATCGGCCCGATCACGATGCCTGCCCAGCTCGACGTGATCCGCCGGCACATCGACGACGCGCTGGCCCGTGGCGGGCGGGCCGTGCTCGGCGGGGCCGATGCGGTGCAGCCGCCGTACGTGCGGCCGACGGTGCTGGTCGACGTCCCCGAGGACTCGGCCGCCGTGCGGGAGGAGACGTTCGGGCCGACGCTCACCATCAACCGGGTACGCGACGTGGACGACGCCGTCGCGAGGGCCAACGCCCTCCCGTACGGCCTGGGCGGCTCGGTCTTCGGCCGGCGCCGCGCCGTGGCCGTGGCCCGGCGGCTGCGGTCCGGGATGGCCTCGGTCAACTCCACCCTGACGTTCGCCGGGATGTCCACCCTGCCGTTCGGCGGCGTCGGCGAGTCCGGCTTCGGCCGGATCCACGGCGAGGACGGGCTGCGCGAGTTCGGCCGGGCCAAGGCGATTACGCGCCGGCGCGCCCGGTCGCTGCTGCCGTCGATGACGTTCGAGCGCACCCCCGCCGACGTGGCCCGCCTCGTCAAGGTGATCAAGACGCTGTACGGACGCTGACGGGCCGCCGGCGGGCGGGTCAGAACAGGGTCAGCTCGTCGCGCTCGATGCCGCGCAGCTTGTCGTAGTCGACCACCACGCAGCGGATGCCCCGGTCGGTGGCGAGCACCCGGGCCTGCGGCTTGATCTCCTGGGCGGCGAACACCCCGGCCACGGGGGCGAGCAGCGGGTCGCGGTTGAGCAGTTCCAGGTAGCGGGTGAGCTGCTCCACGCCGTCGATCTCGCCGCGCCGCTTCACCTCGACGGCGACCGTGCCGCCGTCGGCGTCCCGGCAGAGCAGGTCCACCGGCCCGATGGCCGTCATGTACTCCCGGCGGATCAGCGTGTAACCCTCACCGAGGACGCCCGGGCTGGCGGCCAGCAGCTCCTGGAGGTGCGCCTCCACGCCGTCCTTGCGGAGGCCCGGATCGACGCCCAGGTCGTACGAGGTGTCCTGGAAGATCTCCTCCAGGGTGATGCGCAGCTCCTCACCGGCCTTGTTGACGACCCGCCACACACCCGGGGCCTCCTCCAGCCGGCAGGGCGGGCTCATCCAGTTCAACGGCTTGTACGCCCGGTCGTCGGCGTGGATCGAGACCGACCCGTCCGCCTTCACCATGAGCAGCCGGGTGGCCGGCGGCAGGTGGGCCGAGAGCCGTCCGACGTAGTCCACCGAGCACTTCGCAATCACCAACCGCACCCGACGAGGGTAGCGGAGGAGCCCCGGTTCGCCGGCGAGCGGCACTGGCGTGCCGGTGGGATGCTGAGACGGTGCTCGAACTCCTCACCGGCACCGGCCTCGCGGCCTCGGCGGGCCTGAACGCCTACATTCCCCTGCTCACCATGGGTCTGCTGGCCCGGTACACCGACCTGGTCGACCTGCCCAGCGGCTGGACCTGGCTGGGTGACGGCTGGGTCCTGGGCATCCTCGCGGCGCTGCTCGCCGTCGAGGTGGTCGCCGACAAGGTGCCGGTCGTCGACCACGTCAACGACGTGGTGCAGACGGTGGTCCGGCCGACCGCCGGCGGCCTCGCGTTCGGCGCGGGGTCGACCGCCGAGACGGTGACGGTGAGCGACCCCGGCACGTTCTTCTCCTCCCACGAGTGGGTGCCGGTGGCGATCGGCGTGCTCATCGCCCTCGGCGTGCACCTGCTCAAGTCGGCGGCCCGCCCGGTGGTGAACGCCACGACGGCGGGGGTCGGCGCCCCCGTGGCCAGCACGGCCGAGGACGCGACGAGCGTGCTGATGTCCGTGGTGGCGATCCTCCTGCCGGTGCTGGTGCTGCTCTTCCTGGTCGGGCTGGTCGCCGTCGTCCTCTGGTTCCGGCGCCGCCGCGCCGACCGCCGGCGGGAGCGGCGGGCCGCGCGCGCGGCCGGTTTCCGGGTGTAGGCACGACACTGGCCGGCACCCCGAGGGGGGTGCCGGCCAGCGTGTGGTCGTGCGATTGTCAGCTGTTCCAGTACTGGGCCACCAGGTCAGCGGCCTGCTGCTCCCACTGGGCGTAGGCGTCCGGGTACGCCGACACCTGCACCGTCTGCGCGGCCTCGGTCAGCGGCATGTCCTGCCAGCCGTCGACCTGCTTCAGACCCTTGAGGAACGCCATCGTCGAGTACTCCGGATCGGTGATCTGCTCCGGCGTACCCCAACCCGAACTCGGGCGCTGCTGGAACAGGCCCAGCGAGTCGTGGTCGTTGGCGTCACCCAGGTGGCCCAGGTTCTCCAGCTTCGACTCCTGCAGGCTCGTCGCGATCGCGATGACCGCCGCCCGCTCGTCCATACCGGACTTCTTCGTCGCCGCGATGATCGCCTTGACGTTCGCGGTCTGCTCGTCGTTCAGCTCGATACGCGACTGCGCACCCTGGGTGCCGTGCGGGATCAGCTTCGCCGTGTCCACGCCCGGCTTGTCCGCCTGCAGCACCGCCACCGGCCGCGCGTCGACCGCGTGGTGCTCGTTGGTGTGGGCCGCGATCGGGCCACCGACCACGCCACCGGCGAACGCCAGACCAGCGATACCGAGCACGCTCTTCCGCAGGATCGTGTTCATGACAAGCTCCTTCGGGGGTTGACAGCCACGCGACCGGGGGGTTGGGCACGCGGCTGTAAGCACCTCGTCGGGCGCTCGAAGACTCGGGGGATATCCGTGACCGGCTCGTCGGCCGTCACGGGCGGCCCGCGGGCGGGGGTGCCACACGGCGCCGGGTCCATCTCCAACGACCGGGGTCCCGTCGGCATTCCGCACCGGGCTCGCGGCTCCGCGGCCCGACCGGCGTCCTCCCTCGGCCGTCGGGGATGTCAACGGCCCCGGGCCGCCGACGATTCCGGGCCTCGGGTGCCGCCGGTCACACCGTCGAAGCGGACATGCCGGCGGAGGTTGGCCTGTTGTGGGGCGGCGGTCCGCCCGCCGTACCGGACACCGGCCCCCGGGGCGGCGGATCACCCGGAACCGGACAGACGGTGGGTGACTCCGCGAGACCGTCGCGCGCGCGTGTCACGGATCGGTCGTGATAATCAGGGCGAAAACATAGAATCGGGCAAAAGGCCAGAGGAGGTCGGCATGACCGCAGCCATGCAGATGCCGCGCGTCGAGGAATGTGTGGTCGCCGCCTGCGCGTACAACCACACCGGTGACTGCCACGCCTTCGCCATCACGATCGGCAGCGCCGACCACGCCCACTGCCACACGTTCGTGGAGATGCCGGTACGCGCCGGTGTGGCCGAGATGGTCGCCCAGGTCGGCGCGTGCCAGCGGGCGGACTGCCGGCACAACGAGCAGCTGGAGTGCCGCGCCCCGGCGATCCGCGTCGGCCCGGACAACGACATGGCCGACTGCATGACCTACGACGAGCGCTGAGTCAGGTCAGCCCGTTCGCCTCGCGGATCACCGTCACCAGCTCGTCGACGATGCCGGTCAGGGCGAAGTCCTTCGGCGTGAAGACGCGGGCCACGCCGGCGTCTCGCAGCTGCGCGGCGTCCCCGGCCGGGATGATGCCCCCGACGACCACCGGCAGGTCACCCCGCCCCGCGGCACGCAACCCGTCGAGCACCGCCGGGACGGCCGCCAGGTGCGAGCCGGAGAGGACCGAGAGCCCGACGAGGTCGATGTCCTCCTCGACGGCGGCCGCCACGATCTGCCCCGCGGTCAGCCGGATGCCCTGGTAGATCACCTCGAAGCCGGCGTCGCGGGCGCGTACCGCGATCTGCTCGGCGCCGTTGGAGTGGCCGTCCAGGCCGGGCTTGCCGACCAGCAGGCGCAGCCGGCCGCTGCCCAACTCCCGCGCGGTCGCCGCGACCCGGGCCCGCACGGCGGCCAGCCCTCCGTCGGCACCCGCGGTGCCGGCGCCGGCCAGGCCGGTCGGCGCCCGGTACTCGCCGAAGACCTGGCGCAGCGCCCCGGCCCACTCCCCCGTGGTCACGCCGGCCCGCACGCACTCCAGCGTCGCCGGCATCAGGTTCGTGGCCGTCGCCGCGTCGGCCCGCAGCCGCGCCAGCGCGGCGTCCACCGCTCCCGCGTCCCGCCCGGCTCGCCACGCACGGACGGCGCTCGCCGCCTGCGCCTCCACGGCCGGGTCGACCTGTTCGATCGCCTGCGCGCCGGCCGCGGTCAGTGGAGACGGCTCGGTCTCGGTGAACCGGTTGACGCCGACCACCACATCCGCGCCCGACTCCATCCGGCGGCGCCGCTGCGCGAGCGAGGCGACCAGGGCGCTCTTCAGGTAGCCGGTCTCCACGGCGGTGACCACGCCGCCCATCTCCAGCACCTTCTCCAGCTCGACCCGCGCCCCGGCCACGATCTCGTCCACGAGCGCCGTCATCACGTGGGAGCCGGCGAAGAGGTCGGGGTACTCGAGCAGGTCCGACTCGTACGCGAGCACCTG
The DNA here is from genome assembly GCF_036184225.1 of Micromonospora globbae. Taxonomy (NCBI): domain Bacteria; kingdom Bacillati; phylum Actinomycetota; class Actinomycetes; order Micromonosporales; family Micromonosporaceae; genus Micromonospora; species Micromonospora globbae. The sequence continues at coordinate 6,694,946 of NZ_CP108084.1, read as the reverse complement.
CTGCATCCGCAGCGACCACTGCTGGTCCCACGGGCGGGGCAGGCCCAGCGCCTCGTTCCACGCGGGCAGCTGCACGGCGCGGGCCCGGGCGTCGCGGGAGAGCGTGACGCCGAGCATCTCCAGCACGATCCGCTGGACGTTGTTCTCCGGCTGCGCCTCGGTGAGGCCCAGCGAGTTGACCTGCACCCCGTAGCGGAACCGGCGCTGCCTCGGGTCGGCCACGCCGTACCGGTCCCGGGTGATCTCGTCCCAGAGCGCGCCGAACGCCCGCATCTTGGCGATCTCCTCGACGAAGCGCACCCCGGCGTTGACGAAGAACGAGATGCGCTGCACCACGTCACCCATCCGCTCGGCGGGCACCTGACCCGCGTCCCGGACGGTGTCGAGCACCGCGACCGCGGTGGCCAGCGCGAACGCCACCTCCTGCACGGGCGTGGCGCCGGCCTCCTGGAGGTGGTACGAGCAGATGTTCACCGGGTTCCAGCGCGGCATCTCGCGCAGCGTGTACGCGATGACGTCCGCCGTGAGCCGCAGCGACGCCGCCGGCGGGAAGATGTGCGTCCCCCGGGACAGGTACTCCTTGATGATGTCGTTCTGCGTCGTGCCGGCGAGCCGGGCCCGCTCCCCGCCCTGCTCGACGCCGACCGTGGCGTAGAGGGCGAGCAGCCACATGGCCGGAGCGTTGATGGTCATGGACGTGTTCATCTCGGCGAGCGGGATGCCGTCGAACAGCGCCCGCATGTCACCGAGATGGGCGACCGGGACACCCACCCGCCCCACCTCGCCGGCGGCGAGCTCGTGGTCCGGGTCGTACCCGGTCTGGGTGGGCAGGTCGAAGGCGACCGACAGGCCGGTCTGCCCCTTGGCCAGGTTGCGGCGGAAGAGGGCGTTGGTCGCGGCGGCCGAGCTGTGCCCGGCGTACGTGCGCATCACCCACGGGCGGTCGCGCTCCGGCAACCGGCCCGGGAGACCCTTCTCGTCCATGGCCGGAGTCTAAGTTACCGTTCAGTCACTTGGGCTGTGGAAAATTACACAGGTCCATGGAGGGGACGCCCGGGCCCGAAGGGCGTGACATGGGCGCGACCACCACACCCCGCCCGCCGCTCGGCCTCCGTCACGAAGCACACTTGACGGCATGGATGACGAGCTGGCGATCTCCGTACGGGGGCTGCGCAAGGCGTACGGCGACAACGTCGCGGTGGCCGGCGTCGACCTCGACGTCCGCCGTGGCGAGGTCTTCGCCCTGCTGGGCCCCAACGGCGCCGGCAAGACCACCACGGTGGAGATCCTGGAGGGCTACCGCCGGCGCGACGCCGGCGAGGTACGCGTCCTGGGCAGCGACCCGGCCTCGCCGGCCCCGGACTGGCGCTCCCGCGTGGGCATCGTGCTCCAGGGCACCGGCGAGTTCGACGAGCTGACCGTGGCCGAGGTGGTGCGGCACTTCGCGGGCTTCTACCCGGACGCCGACGACCCGGAGAAGGTGATCGAACGCGTCGGTCTCGGCGACAAGCGGCGGGCCCGCACGCACTCCCTCTCCGGCGGGCAGAAGCGCCGGCTCGACGTGGCGCTGGGCATCATCGGCCGGCCCGAACTCCTCTTCCTCGACGAACCGACCACCGGCTTCGACCCGGAGGCGCGCCGGGACTTCTGGGAACTGATCCGCGACCTGGCCGCCGCCGGCACCACGATCCTGCTCACCACCCACTACCTCGACGAGGCGGAGGCCCTCGCGGACCGGGTCGGTGTGATCGCCGGCGGGCAGGTGGTGGAGGTCGCCGCGCCGGACCAGTTGGGCAACCGGCAGGCCGCGCTGGCCACGGTCTCCTGGCGTACGCCCGAGGGGGCGCTGGAGAGCGCGCAGAGCGCGACGCCGACGGCGTTGGTCGCGGAGCTGGCCGCGCGCTTCGGCGGCGAGGTGCCCGGCCTGACCGTGACCCGGCCGACCCTGGAAGACGTCTACCTCACGATGATCGGACACCGATGACGACCACCACCTCGAAGCCGGCGACCCGCCCCGCCGTCCCGACCCGGCGGGTCGGACCGGTCGCGCTCGGTCTGCGGCAGGGCCGGCTGGAGATCACCCAGTTCCTGCGCAGCCGGGAGTCCGTCGTCTTCACGATGGGCTTCCCGGTCATCATGATCCTGATCTTCGCGGCGATCTTCAACGACGAGATCGCGCCCGGGGTCAGCTACACCCAGTACTTCATCACCGGGATGATCGCCACCGGCCTCATGACGGTGAGCTTCCAGAACCTCGGCATCTGGATCCCCATCGAACGGGACCGCGGGGTGCTCAAGCGCTACCGGGGCACGCCGATGCCGAAGTGGGTGTACTTCGCCGGCAAGGTGATCATGGTGGTGGCGATCGGTGTCGCCGAGACGCTGCTGCTGCTCGCCGTCTCGGTCGCCTTCTTCGACCTCGACCTGCCCTCGACCGCCGGGCGCTGGCTCACGTTCGGCTGGGTGGCGGTGCTCGGCGTGACCGCCTGCACCCTCTGCGGCATCGCGATCTCGTCACTGGCCCGCACCGCGCGCAGCGGCTCGGCCGTCGTCACCCCGGTGGCGCTCGTGCTGCAGTTCATCTCCGGGGTGTTCTTCGTCTTCACCGAGCTGCCCACGTGGATGCAGCAGGTGGCGGCGCTCTTCCCGCTCAAGTGGATGTGCCAGGGGCTGCGGGCCGTCTTCCTGCCGGACAGCTTCGGCGCACAGGAGGCGGGCGGCTCGTTCGAGCTGGGCCGCGTCGCCGTGGTCCTCGCCGCCTGGTGCGTGATCGGCCTGGTGCTCTGCCTGACCACGTTCCGCTGGACCACGCGCCGCGACGGCTGACGGCGCACGAAGGGCCCCCTGCTGCCGCCGCGCGGCAACAGGGGGCCCTTTCGCACGATCAGTACGTGTAGAAGCCCTTGCCGGTCTTGCGGCCGAGGTCACCCGCGGTGACCATGCGCTGGAGCAGCTCCGGCGGGAAGAACTTCTCGTCGGCCGTGTCGGTGTAGATGTTCTTCGCCGCGTGCAGCAGCACGTCGACGCCGGTCAGGTCCGTGGTGGCCAGCGGGCCCATGGCGTGACCGAAGCCCAGCCGGCAGGCGGTGTCCAGGTCCTCGGCCGAGATGACACCGGACTCGACCAGCTTGACCGCCTCCACGACGAGGGCGGCGATGAGGCGGGTGGTGACGAACCCGGCGATGTCCCGGTTGACCACGACCACCGTCTTGCCGATCTCCTCGGCGAACGCCCGGGCGGTGGCCAGCGCGGCGTCGCTCGTCTTGAAGCCGCGGACCAGCTCGCAGAGCTTCATCATCGGCACCGGCGAGAAGAAGTGGGTGCCCACCACCGACTCGGGGCGCTCGGTGACCGCGGCGATCTGGGTGACGGGAATGGCCGAGGTGTTGGTGGCGAGGACCGCGTCGGCCTTGCAGATCTTGTCCAGCGCCCGGAAGACCTCGTGCTTGACCTCCAGCCGCTCGAAGACCGCCTCCACGACGATGTCCGCGTCGGCCGCGGCCTCCAGGTCGGTGGTCGGGGTGATCCGCCCCAGGGTCGCCTCGACCTCGGACGCCTCGATCTTCCCCTTCTCGGCGAACTTCTCCAGCGACCGCCGGATGCCGTCGATGCCCCGGCCGGTGGCCGCGTCGTCCAGGTCCCGGAGCGTCACCTGCCAGCCAGCCTGCGCCGCCACCTGGGCGATCCCGGAGCCCATCAGCCCGGCCCCGACGACCGCGAGTCGACCCGCCATCTGTTCTCTCCCTCGCCTGATTGGGTGTCTGCCAGCACCCTAGTCGGCGAGCTAAACGACGGCTAAGCCGTGGTCGGCGCTCAGATGGTGAGGTCCGGCTCCTCCGGCGCCGTGCCGCGCTCGACCTCCACGCCGAGCGCCCGCAGATCGGCCACGAAGTCCGGGTATCCCCGGTCCACGTGGTGCACGTGGGACACCTCGGTGACCCCGTCCGCGCAGAGCCCGGCGATGATCAGGCCGGCGCCGGCCCGGATGTCGGTGGCGCGCACCGGCGCCCCGGAGAGGCGCTCGCGGCCGCACACCAGCGCGTGGTGCCCGTCGGTCTTGATGTCGGCCCCGAGCCGCATCATCTCGTTGGCGAACATGAACCGCCCGTCGAAGATGTTCTCGGTGATGAGCGAGGCACCCTCGCTGACCGCGGCGAGCCCGATGGCCATCGGCAGCAGGTCGGTGGCGAAGCCGGGAAAGGGCAGCGTGACCACGTCGACCGCCGCCGGCCGGTCGTCCATCCGGATGCGGAACGCGTCCGCCCGGGTCTCCACGAGCCCGCCCGCGGCGACGAGCTTGTCGAGCGCGACCTCCAGGAAGGCCGGGTCCGCCCCGGTGACCGTGACGTCCCCCCGGGTCATGGCGGCACCGAACGCCCAGGTGCCGGCCACGATCCGGTCGCCCACCGTGGCGTGGCGCACCGGCCGCAGCGCGGGCACCCCCTCGATGTGCAGGGTGGAGGTGCCGGCGCCGGAGATCTGCGCCCCCATCTGCTGGAGCATCGTGCAGATGTCGACGATCTCCGGCTCCCGGGCGGCGTTGTCGATCACGGTGGCGCCGCGGGCCAGCACCGCCGCCATGACGAGGTTCTCCGTGGCGCCCACGCTCGGGAAGTCCAGCATGATCTCGGCGCCGTGCAGGCCGTGCGGCGCGGACGCGATGACGAAGCCGTGCTCCCCGGAGATCTCCGCGCCCATCCGGGTGAGCCCGGAGATGTGCATGTCCAGCCCGCGCGAGCCGATGGCGTCACCGCCCGGGTGGGCCACCCGCACGTACCCCCGGCGGGCCAGCAGGGGCCCCAGCACGCAGATGGACGCGCGCAGCCGGCGCACCAGGTCGTAGTCGGCGTCCGTGCCGGGCTGCTCGGGCACGTCGATGGACACCGACCGGGACCGCGCGACCCCGCCGCGGGCCACCATCGGGTCCACCGGGTCGTCGGCGTCGAACCGGACGTCGCAGCCGAGCCGGCGCAGCACCTCCCCCATGATCGCGATATCGGTGATCCGGGGGACGTTGGTGATCACGCTGCGGCCGGGCGCGAGCAGCGCGGCGGCCATGAGCTTCAGCGCCGAGTTCTTCGCGCCGACCACGTGCACCGTCCCGGCCAGCCGGGCGTCACCGCGGACCCGGATGACGTCGACGTCGTTGACCGCCGGATCACCCGCGTCGCCGGGACCGACCGTGGCCGGCCAACCGGGGGCGTCCGGCCGGGCCGGGATCGTCAGTTCCGGTATCCGTAGGCTGTGCGTCATGGCCGTCCACCTCACGCGCATCTACACCAGGGCCGGCGACGCCGGCACGACCAGGCTGAACAACAACGAGCAGGTGCCGAAGACCGATCCACGCATCGCCGCGTACGCCGACGTGGACGAGTGCAACGCGGCGATCGGCGTCGCGCTCGCCCTCGGCCAGCTCGACGACGACCTGCGGGCGGTCCTCGGGTCGATCCAGAACGACCTCTTCGACGTGGGAGCCGACCTCGCCACCCCGGTGGAGCCGGAGCCGAAGTATCCGCCGCTGCGGGTCACCGAGGAGTACGTGGAGCGCCTCGAGAGCTGGTGCGACGAGTACAACGCACGCCTGCGCAAGCTCGACTCCTTCGTCCTCCCCGGCGGCACCCCGGGTGCCGCGCTGCTGCACGTGGCGCGGACCGTCGCCCGGCGGGCCGAGCGTGCGGCATGGGCGCTGGTCAGCCACGACCCGGAGCGGACCAGCACTCTCCCGGCCAAGTATCTCAACCGGCTCTCGGATCTGCTCTTTATCCTGTCAAGAACGGCAAATCCGGCCGGAGATGTGGTATGGGTCCCCGGAGGGGAGCGCTGACCGGCGGGTTGCACCACGTCGAGGTGTGGGTCCCCGATCTGGCCGCCGCCGAACGTGCCTGGGGCTGGCTTCTCGGCGAGCTGGGCTGGACGCCCTTCCAGAAGTGGCCGGCCGGCCGGTCCTGGCGGCTCGGCCCGACGTACCTCGTGCTGGAGGAGTCACCGGCGATGCGCGGGCGGCGGCACGACCGGCTGGCACCCGGCCTGAACCACCTGGCCTTCCACGCCGGCCCGCCCGCCGCCGTGGACCGGCTCGTCGCGGCCGCGCCGGCGTACGGCTGGACGCTGCTCTTCCCGGAGCGGCACCCGTACGCCGGCGGCCCGCAGACGTACGCGGCCTACCTGGCCGACGGCGAGGGCTACGAGGTGGAGCTGGTCGCGGCCGTCGACCGGTGACCGAGGTCAGGCCGCGGGCCAGTCCTGGGACGCCAGACGCGGCGAGACCGCCCCGGGTGGGGCGGCCTCGAGCCAGGAGAGGAAGCCGGTCACGGTGGACCGCGCCATGGCGATCTCGACCGGAGCGTGGTGACTGGTACAGCGGAGGATCACCCAGTCGGCGGGCATCGAGAGCCGCTCCTGCCCCTCCGGAAGTCGCCGCCGCTCGACCGCGAGCCCCTTGCGGGTGAGCACCCGCTTCGGGCGGAGCGCGAAACTGAACATCCGGTACCAGCGGAGCTCGTCGCCGACGAACCGGCCGAAACCGGGAGACCAGCCGCGGCCGTCGAGCAGCGTGGAGACCCGGACGCTGCACCGGATGGTGCCGCCGCTACGGGTGAAGAGGGCCCGCCGGACGAAGAGGATCAGGAGCGCGCCGATGACGGCGGCGATGCCGATTCCGATCCCTTCGACGATCTCCATCGGCGGTGACGGTCAGCGGCTCTGCGCGGCGGAGACGGGGGTCGCGGACTCGGCGAGGATCGTGACACCCTCACCGGTGACCGAGAGGAAGCCGCCGGCCACCTCGTAGGAGACCTGCTCGCCACCGGGGAGCTTGATGCGTACCTGCCCGGGCTCGGCGAGCTGGCCGAGCAGCGGCGCGTGCCCTGGCAGCACACCCAGCTCGCCCTCGGTCGTCCGGGCGACGACCATCTCGGCCTCGCCGGACCAGACCTTCTCCTCGACGGCTACGAGCTCGACGTGAAGCTGCTGTGCCACGCTGTCTCCTTGCTGCGGCGGCGGGATGGGCAAATTCTAGTCCCGCCCCGCCCGGGTCCCCCACGCGGGTGGACTACTTGGTCTTGTTCTGGAACTCCGGGTGCTCCAGCAGGAACGGGTCGAGCTGCTCGTTCCGCAGGGCGGTGAAGAAATCGTCCACCTCCGGCTTGAACCGCTCCCCCTTGTACGTCTTGCCCTCGTAGACCGGCCCACCCGGCAGCTTGACCATCTGGATGGTGTTGGGCCGGATGTCCTTGAGCGCGAGGGCGAAGTCGAGGACGCTGTTGCCCCGCCCGTTGAAGATCAACGACTGGCCGGCGGCGCGCAGCACCCGGTCCAGCTTGATCGGGTTCGTGACCACGTCGGCGCTGAACGCCTGGCCGACCATCGCCTTGATGAACTGCTGCTGGTGGCGTTGCCGGCCGTAGTCGGCGTCCGGGACGCCGTTCTTCGGGTAGCGCTGCCGGACGTAGTCCAGCGCCTGCCACCCGCTGAGGTGGTGGGTGCCCTTCGTGTACACCGCCTGCGGCCCGACGTAACCCTCCCCGTTCGGGTTGGGCGCGCGGTGCGTGCCGTCGGGCTGCCGGTGCTCGGAGCGCACGTCCCGCTCGATGTACATCGTGACGCCGCCCATGGCGTCGACGATCTTCTGGAAGCCCGTGAAGTTGACGATCGCACCGGCGTCGAACCGCTCGATGCCGGTGACCTGCCCGACGGTGGTCGCCAGCAGTTCGAAGCCGCGGGCCGCGTCCGGGTTCTGCCCGGGCACCCGACTGCCGAACGACATGGCGGCGTTCAGCTTCGTGGTCTCGCCGGGGAAGTCGGCCTTCTCGAACGGGGGGATGTCGACGTAGAGGTCGCGCGGCACGGAGAAGAGGTACGCCCGGTCCATCGAGGCCGGCACGTGCAACACCATGATCGAGTCGGCCAGCGGCGGGGTCTCCGGCTTGCGCGGGTCGATGCCGACCAGCAGGATGTTCAGCGGCCCCTTGATGTCGCTCTTGCGCGGCGTCGCACCGGAGGCCTGGTCGCCGAAGAGGTCCGCCTTGCCGACGGCGCCCTCGTACCGGGCCGTCAGCACCTCGGTGCCGACGAGCACCGCGCCGCTGAGCACCATGAGCACGGTGCCGAAGATGGTGCAGACCTTCGCCCAGCGCGGGACACCCCGCCAGATGGACCGCTTGCGGCCGTTCGTTCCGGCCTTCGCCACGACACTCTCCGTCCGTCACGCCGCATCCTGTCGAGGAATACGGCGTGGATCATCAAAAGTTTGCACCGATCCACGTTGACCCGGTGAGGCGCGATGAACGGTACCTCGCGTCTGCGCCTGCGCCGACCGGTGGAAACGGATCAGCGGGGACGGTAGCGCCCGAAGATGAACAAAAGGCCGCCCCGGCATTGCCGGGGCGGCCTTTTTTCTCGGGCCTCGTCAGCCCTTCATCAGCTCCTGTGCCTTGCGCTCCAGGTCGTCCAGACCGCCGCACATGAAGAACGCCTGCTCGGGGAAGTGGTCGTACTCACCCTCGCTGATCTTCCGGAAGGCCTCGATGGTCTCCTTGATCGGGACCGTCGACCCCGGCACGCCGGTGAACTGCTCCGCCGCGTAGGTGTTCTGCGACAGGAACCGCTCGATCCGCCGGGCGCGGCCGACCGTGACCTTGTCCTCCTCGGAGAGCTCCTCGATACCGAGGATGGCGATGATGTCCTGCAGGTCCTTGTACCGCTGCAGGATCCGCTTCACCTCGCTGGCCACCGCGAAGTGCTCCTGGCCGACGAACTCCGGGGCGAGGATCCGGGACGAGGACGCCAGCGGGTCCACGGCCGGGTAGATGCCCTTGTCGGAGATCGACCGCTCCAGGTTGGTGGTCGCGTCCAGGTGGGCGAACGTGGTGGCCGGCGCCGGGTCGGTGTAGTCGTCCGCCGGCACGTAGATCGCCTGCATCGAGGTGATGGCCTGGCCCCGGACGGAGGTGATCCGCTCCTGGAGCTCGCCCATCTCGTCGGCCAGGGTCGGCTGGTAACCCACGGCGCTCGGCATGCGGCCGAGCAGGGTGGAGACCTCCGAACCGGCCTGCGTGAAGCGGAAGATGTTGTCGATGAAGAGCAGCACCTCCTGCTTCTGCACGTCGCGGAAGTACTCCGCCATCGTGAGCGCGGAGAGGGCGACCCGCAGCCGGGTGCCCGGCGGCTCGTCCATCTGGCCGTAGACCAGCGCGGTCTTGTCGATGACGCCGGACTCGGTCATCTCGGCGATGAGGTCGTTGCCCTCACGGGTCCGCTCCCCCACGCCGGCGAACACCGACGTACCACCGAAGTTGCGGGCCACACGGGTGATCATCTCCTGGATGAGCACCGTCTTGCCCACGCCCGCGCCGCCGAACAGACCGATCTTGCCGCCCTTCACGTACGGGGCGAGCAGGTCGATGACCTTGATGCCGGTCTCCAGCATCTCGGTCTTCGGCTCCAGGTCCGCGAAGGCCGGGGCCTTGCGGTGGATCTGCCAGTAGTCGTCCGCCTGGAGGGTCTCGCCGGGCGCGAGGTTGAGCACCTCGCCGATGGCGTTGAACACGTGACCCTTGATGGCGTCACCGACCGGCACCTTGATCGGGGAGCCGGTGTCGCGCACGACCGAGCCGCGGACGAGGCCGTCGGTCGGCTGCATCGAGATGGCGCGGACCGTGTTGTCACCCAGGTGCTGGGCGACCTCCAGGGTCAGCGTCTTCTCGCCACCGGAGAGCGTCACGTCCACGTGCAGGGCGTTGAACAGGTCCGGCATGGCGTCGCGCGGGAACTCGGCGTCGACGACCGGGCCGATGACCCGGACCACGCGACCCGTGGCCGTCTTGGTCTCTACTGGGGCAGTCATCACACTTCACTTCCCGACGCGGCCAGCGCGTTCGCGCCGCCGACGATCTCGCTGATCTCCTGGGTGATCCCGGCCTGGCGGGCCGAGTTCATCTCACGCGTGTACTTCTCGATCATCTCTTCGGCGTTGTCGGTGGCGCTCTTCATCGCCCGCCGCCGCGCCGCCGACTCGCTCGCCGCCGACTCGATCAACGCCGCGTAGATCCGCGTGTTGATGTACCTCGGCAGCAGGGCGTCGAGCAGCGCGTCCGCCTCCGGCTCGAACTCGTACGCCGGCAGCAGCCCCTCGGACCGCGGACGGTCCTCGACCTGCATCGGCCCGATGATCCTGGCAACCGGCGTCTGGGTCATCAGCGAGTGGAACTCGGTGTAGACGACGTGCAGTTCGTCGATGCCGAGCACACCGTCCGCCCCGGCGCCGCCGTCGACGTCGTCCGCACCCGCCGTGAACGCCTTGATGAGCGTCTCACCCACGGCGCGCGCGTCGGCGAACGACGGCTGCTCCGAGAACCCGGTCCAGTTCGCCTCGATCGGCCGGTTACGGAACCGGTAGAAACTCACGCCCTTACGTCCGATGACGTAGAGCACGGGCTCCTTGCCGTCCTCGCGCAGCCGGGCGAGCAGCGACTCCGCCGTCTTGATCGCGTTCGAGCTGTAACCGCCGGCCAGGCCCCGGTCGGCGGTGACCAGCAGGACGCCCGCCCGCCGCACCCGCTCGCGCGGGGTGAGCAGCGGGTGGTCGATCCGCGCGTTGGACGCCAGCGCCGTGAGCACGCCGGTGATGGCCCGGGCGTACGGCAGGGACGCCTCCACCCGGGCCTGGGCCTTGGCGATACGGCTCGTCGCCACGAGCTCCATCGCCTTGGTGATCTTCTTCATCCCCTTCGCGGAACGGATCCGCTGACGAAGAACGCGTACCTGGGCCGCCATCGATCAGCCCTACTCCGCCGGCCGGTCGGTCGCGCCGTCGCGGAAGCGGGTCACCGTCTCGCGGTTCTCCTCGCCCTCCAGCGGCGCGGCCGGGGCCTCGTTGATCCGGCGCTCGTCCTCCTTGCCCAGGAAGACCTGCTTGAACTCGGTGACGGCCGACTCGAGCGAGCCGATGATCTCGTCGTCCCACTGGTTGTCCGCGATCGCGGCCAGCACACCCGCGTGCTTGTGGCGCAGGTACTGCAGGAACTCGGCCTCGAAGCGCCGGACCTCACCCACCGGAACGTCGTCCAGCTTGCCCTCGGTGCCGGCCCAGACGGAGACGACCTCCTCCTCGACCGGGAACGGCGAGTAGTTCGGCTGCTTGAGCAGCTCGACCAGGCGGACACCGCGGTCCAGCTGCGCCCGCGACGCCTTGTCCAGGTCGGAGGCGAAGGCGGCGAACGCCTCCAGCTCGCGGTACTGGGCGAGGTTCAGCCGCAGCGAGCCGGCGACCTTCCGCATCGGCTTCACCTGGGCGGCGCCACCGACCCGGGAGACCGAGGTGCCGACGTTGATGGCCGGCCGGACGCCCTGGTTGAACAGGTCCGTCTCGAGGAAGATCTGGCCGTCGGTGATGGAGATGACGTTGGTCGGGATGAAGGCCGAGATGTCGTTGGCCTTCGTCTCGATGATCGGCAGGCCAGTCATCGAGCCGCCGCCCATCTCGTCGGAGAGCTTGGCGCAGCGCTCCAGCAGACGGGAGTGCAGGTAGAAGACGTCACCCGGGTACGCCTCGCGGCCCGGCGGGCGGCGCAGCAGCAGCGACACGGCCCGGTACGCCTCGGCCTGCTTGCTCAGGTCGTCGAAGACGATCAGGACGTGCTTGCCGCCGTACATCCAGTGCTGGCCGATGGAGGAGCCGGTGTACGGGGCGAGGTACTTGAAGCCCGCCGGGTCCGACGCCGGGGAGGCCACGATGGTGGTGTACTCCATCGCGCCCGCCTCCTCCAGCGTCCCCTTGATCGAGGCGATGGTGGAGGCCTTCTGCCCGATGGCCACGTAGATGCAGCGGACCTGCTTCTTCGGGTCGCCGGAGCGCCAGTTCTCGCGCTGGTTGAGGATCGCGTCCAGCGCGACGGTGGTCTTGCCGGTCTTCCGGTCACCGATGATCAGCTGGCGCTGGCCGCGGCCGATCGGCGTCATGGCGTCGATGGCCTTGATGCCGGTCTGCAGCGGCTCGAACACCGACTGCCGGGCCATCACGTTCGGGGCCTGGAGCTCCAGCTCGCGGTAGCCCTCGTTTGGGATGTCGCCGAGGCCGTCGATCGGCTGGCCGAGCGCGTTGACCACCCGGCCGAGGAAGGCGTCGCCGACCGGCACGGAGAGCACCCGCTGGGTGCGCTTGACGCGCTGGCCCTCCTCGATACCGGCGTAGTCACCGAGAACGACGACGCCGATGTCCCGGACGTCGAGGTTCAGCGCCACGCCGAGCGTGCCGTCCTCGAACTCCAGGAGCTCGTTGGTCATGGTCGAGGGCAGACCCTCGACGTGGGCGATACCGTCACCGGCGTCGGCGACGGTGCCGACCTCCTCACGGGAGACGTCGGTCGAGTAGGAGGAGACGTAGCGCTCCAGGGCGCCGCGGATCTCCTCCGTCGAGATGGTCAGCTCGGCCATCCTCTGCTTCCTTATGTATCAGGGGCCCGGGATACCTAGTACCGACCGGTCCGAGTGGCGTCTGTCGTTCAGGGCGCTGCGCGGCGGGAGCCGTCAGCGCTTCGCGAGCGCGTTGCGGGTCTCGTTGAGGCGGCGCAGGACGGTGCCGTCGTACAGGTCGGAGCCGACCCGAACGCTCACGCCGCCCAGGACGTCGGGGTTCACCGTCTGTCGGACGGATACCTCCCGACCGTATATCGCGGAGAGGCGAGCGCCCAGCCGCTGCTCCTCCTCGTCACTCAACGGGGCGGCCACCGTCACGTAGGCGACCTGCCGGTCGCGCCGGTCGGCGGCGAGCTCGACCAGTCGGGTGAGCGCCCCGGTGAAGGACCGACCCCCGAAACCGGCGAGGGCCACCTCGACGAGACGGACCGTGACCGGGCGGGCCTTGCCCTCCAGCAGCTGGCGGGCCAGCCCGGCCCGCTGCGCCGCCGGGGCGATCGGGTCGCCCAGCACCGCGGCCAGGTCCGGCTGGCCGGCCACGACCTGCCCGAAGCGGAACAGCTCGTCCTCGACCTCGCCCAGCTCGCCCGCGACGTCGGCGCTGGCGAGCAGCGCCTCCACGCCCAGCCGCTCGGTGCCGTCGAGCAGATCCGACGGAGCCGACCAGCGGCCGGACACCAGCGAGGCGAGCAGGTCGAGCGCCTCGGAATCGATCTTGCCGCGGAGCACGTCGCCCAGCAGCCCGGTCCGGTCGGCGCCGGACCGGGCGGGGTCGGAGAGCACCCGGCGCAGCCGCGGCTCCCGCCGCAGCAGGGCGGCGACGGAGAGGATGTCGTCGGCGGTGGTGGCCACCGCCGACGGCTCCGCGCCGCGGACGTACTCGTCGAGGCGCTCGGCCGCGATCTTGTACGACTCCCGGCTGGCGGCCTGCATCAGCGGGCCCCCGTGCTCTCGAGGCTGCTCAGGAACCGGTCGACGGTGCCCTTGCGACGCGCCTCGTCGGCGAGCGACTCACCGACGATCTTGCTGGCCAGGTCCACCGCGATCGTGCCGACCTCGGCGCGCAGCTCGCGCACGATGGTGGCCCGCTCGGCGGCGAGCTGGTCCTTGCCGGCCTGGATGACCCGGTCGGCCTCCTCCCGCGCCTTGGCGAGGATGTCCTGCCGGATGCCCTCGGCGTCGGCCCGGGCGTCGTCCCGGATCTTGGCGGCGTCGGTGCGCGCCTCGGCGAGCTGCGCGCGGTACTGCTCGAGCAGCTGGTTCGCCTCGGCCTGCGCGGCCTCGGCGCGCTTGATGCCACCCTCGATCGCGTCGACGCGCGCCTGGAACGTCTGCTCCATGCGGGGGAAGACGAACTTCATGAGCACGAAGCAGAGGATGACGAAGGCGATGCCACCGACCACGATCTCCTGCCACAGCGGAAGGATCGGGTTGTGCGCTTCACCGCCTTCTGCGGCGAGGAAGTACATGGAAGACCTCCCGGTCGAAGGGCGGGATTAGAGCTGGCCCTGCCACACGAAGCCGAATGCGACACCCAGCAGGGCGAGCGCCTCGATGACGGCGAAGCCGATCCAGACGTACGGCAGGGTCATCCGCGACGACTCCGGCTGGCGGGCGGTCGACTGGATGTAGGCGGCGAAGACCAGGCCGACGCCGATACCCGGGCCGATGGCGGCGAGGCCGTAGCCGATGGCGGCGGTGCTGCCCTCTACCGCGGCGAGAACGCTAGCGTCCATTGGTGTGGTTCCTCCTGGTTATCACGCGTGACGGTCACGCGGGACGACAACGGTTGGTGCGAGTGGATCAGTGTTCCTCGGCGAGCGCGCCCTGCACGTAGCTGGCGGTCAGCACGGTGAAGACGTAGGCCTGCAGGACGATGACCAGGAACTCGAGGAAGGTGAGCGCCACGGTCATCACCCAGGACAGCACCGAGACCGGCGCCAGCAGGGCGTTGGCGTTGAGCATCGCGAAGCCGCCGAGCGTGAAGACCAGCAGGAGCATGTGGCCGGCGAACATGTTCGCGAAGAGACGGACGGCGAGCGAGAAGGGCCGGACGAGGAAGGTCGAGAACGCCTCGATCGGGATCAGCAGCGGCAGGATGTACCAGGGCGCCGGCGGGATGAGGGCGTGCTTGAAGTACTTGCCGAAGCCGTGCTTCTTGATACCGACCCAGTTGAAGAGCACGTAGCTGATCAAGGCGAGGAACGCCGGGAAGGCGATGTGCGAGTTCGGCGAGATCTGGAAGAACGGCACGATCGCGAAGAAGTTCGTCAGCAGCACGAAGCAGAAGAGCGTCGTGAAGTACGGCGCGAACCGCACGCCCTGGTGCCCGATCATGTCGACCGCGATGTTGTTCCGCACGAAGCCGTAGATCGACTCGGCGATCCACTGCTTCTTGGTCGGCACCAGCTGCGGCTTGCGGTAGGTGAGCAGGAAGAACAGGATCAGGATCCCGACCGCCAGCCACACCATGAACGTGATCTTGGTGAACCAGTAGTTGTTGTGCGCGCCCCACGGGGCGATGCTGGGCAGGTAGAAGTCCTCCACGCTGGGTGGGAAATTAACCTCGCCCTGTGCCAGGACGTTCGACTGTCCGAACACCGCGTCCCTTCCTATTTAGGCGTGCCGAGGTTTCGGATGACCAGGATGACGCCCCCGGCCATGCCGAGGACGATCCCGATGCCGGTGGCGATGCCGCCGGTGTCCAGCCATCCGTCAACCAGCCAGCCGATGAAGCCCCACACGAGCATGCCCGCGATCAGGTAGCTGAGCGCGGTCCAACCCTGACCGGCACCGGACGGAACGTCGCCCGGGCCGCCAGCGTTGGGGGGTTTCTGGTCACCGGCCATGACGGGGCGAACGATATCAGTCGAGCAGAGAAGGCTGTGCCTCACCCCCCGCACAACCTGGTTGTGTGGGACACGGGTGGGCGAAGTCGTCGCAAGGCACGGTACTCCCCTTCGGCCGGGGAGAGAATGACCGATCGGGGACACGACGGCGCGTCGCCCGAAAGGTGGGACGCGCCGTCGGCTCAGGCGCGCGTTCGTCGGGCGTGGACCGCGGTCAGCCACCAGATGTGCACGCCCGTCCAGACCACCACGCCGGCGGCGATGCCCAGGCAGAGGGGGATCAGGCCGGACCACCCGGTGGACGCCACGGCGACCATCACGACGCCGAGCAGCGTGAACTTGGCGACGTACAGGCCGAGGCCGAAGGGCAGCACCAGTTGCGAGTTCCGGGAGTCGGCCCAGGCCAGCACCACGGTGGTGAGGCTGTAACTGACCACCGTGACGGCGACACCGAGCGCGGCGCCGAGCGCCGCGTCGCCGCCGCCGGTCACCCCGCCGAGGACGGCCGCGCCGGCCGCCAGCACCGCCGACGCCGCGAGCAGCACCGGCAGGTGCCGCAGCCGCCAGCCCCGGTCCTCGGCCGCCCGCTGTCCGCGGGTCGTCGGCTCAGCCACGGGGGTACGCCGGGAACGCGGCGACCAGGTTGGCCACCTCGGCGCCGATCCGGGCCAGCTCGGCCGTGCCGCCGGGAGCGGCCGGGTCGGTACGCACGGCCCGGGCGATCAGGCTCGCCACCTGCCGCATCTCCGGCTCCCGCATGCCCTGGGTGGTGACGCTCGGCGTGCCCACCCGGATCCCGGAGGCGACCATCGGCTTCTGCGGGTCGTACGGGATCGCGTTCTTGTTGAGCGTGATGGCGGCCGCGTCGCAGCGCGCCTCCGCGTCCGCTCCCGTCACACCGACCTCACGCAGGTCGACGAGGGCCAGGTGGGTGTCGGTGCCGCCGGAGACCGGCCGCATCCCCTCCTCGGCCAGCCCGGCCGCGAGCGCCTGCGCGTTGCGGACCACCTGCGCGGCGTACGCCCGGTACTCGGGCTGGGCGGCCTCGCGCAGTGCCACCGCCTTGGCCGCCACGGCGTGCATGAGCGGCCCGCCCTGGGTGAACGGGAAGACCGCCTTGTCGATCCGCTGGGCCAGCGACTCCCGGCAGAGGATCATGCCCCCGCGCGGGCCGCGGAGCACCTTGTGGGTGGTGCAGCAGACCACGTCGGCGTACGGCACCGGCGAGGGGATCGCCTTGCCGGCCACCAGTCCGATGAAGTGCGCGGCGTCCACCATGAGGTACGCCTCGACCTCGTCGGCGATCTCCCGGAACCGGGCGAAGTCGATCAGCCGGGGGTACGCCGTCGCCCCACAGATGATCATTTTCGGCCGGTGCGCCCGGGCCAGGTCGCGTACCTCGTCGTAGTCGATGAGCTCCGTGTCCCGCCGGACGGTGTAGCCGACGGTGTGGAACCACTTGCCGGAGAAGTTGACCCGGCTGCCGTGGGTGAGGTGGCCGCCGTGCGGCAGGTCCATGGCCAGCACCGTGTCGCCGGGCTGCACGAGCGCCGCGTACGCGGCCAGGTTGGCGCTGGCCCCCGAGTGCGGTTGCAGGTTGGCGTGGTCGGCGCCGAACAGGTCCTTCGCCCGGGCGATGCCGATCGCCTCGGCCCGGTCCACCTCGGCGCACCCGCCGTAGTAGCGCCGTCCCGGATAGCCCTCGGCGTACTTGTTGGTGAGCGTCGAGCCGAGCGCGGCGAGCACCGCCGGGGAGGTGAGGTTCTCGCTGGCGATCAGCTGCAACCCGCCGCGCAGCCGGTCCAGCTCACCGAGCACCACCCCGGCGATCTCCGGGTCGGTGGCCCGGAGCTGGTCGAAATCCGGCCCCCAGAAGGTGCTCGTCACGGTGTCCACGACGAAGCAGTCTAGGGGGCCGCAGACTGGAGACCATGAGATGCCTGGTCACCGGCGCGACGGGGTACATCGGCGGGCGGCTCGTCCCGCGACTGCTGGCCGACGGGCACCAGGTGCGCTGCCTGGCCCGCAACGCCGGCCGGCTGCGTGACGTGCCCTGGGCCGCCGACGTGGAGATCGCCGAGGGTGACCTGCGCCGTCCGGAGACGCTGCCGGCCGCCGTCGCCGGCGTGGACGTGGCCTACTACCTCGTGCACTCGCTGGGCCAGGCCGGGTTCGAGTCGGCCGACCGGGAGGCGGCCGAGACGTTCGCCGCCGCGGCCCGCGCCGCGGGCGTACGCCGGATCGTGTACCTCGGCGGGCCGCAACCGGCCGCCGACGGCGGCACCTCCGCCCACCTGCGCTCCCGGGCCGAGGTAGGCAGGATCCTGCTCGCCAGCGGCGTGCCCACGGCGGTGCTCCGCGCCGCGGTGATCATCGGGTCCGGCTCGGCGTCGTTCGAGATGCTCCGGTACCTGACCGAGCGGCTGCCGGCCATGGTGACCCCACGCTGGGTGCGCAACCGCATCCAGCCGATCGCCGTGCGGGACGTGCTGCGCTACCTCGTCGCCTGCGCGGGACTGCCGCCCGAGGTCAACCGCGCCTTCGACATCGGCGGCCCGGACGTGCTCACCTTCGAGGACATGATCCAGCGCTACGCGCGGGTGGCCGGTCTGCCCCGGCGCGTCATCGTCCCGGTGCGGGCGCTCACGCCGGCGCTGTCGTCGTACTGGGTCGGGCTGGTGACCCCGGTGCCGAACGCGATCGCCCGGCCGCTCGTGGGCAGCCTCATCCACGAGGCGGTCGCCCACGAGCACGACATCGCCGCGTTCGTTCCCGACCCGCCCGAGGGGCTCACCGGCATCGACCGGGCGCTCGAGCTGGCGCTCGCCCGGGTCCGCAACGCCGAGGTGGAGACGCGCTGGTCGACCGCGAGCGGCCCGCACGCCCCGGCCGAGCCGCTGCCCAGCGACCCGCGGTGGTCCGGCGGCACCGCCTACACCGACCTGCGGGAGCGGGAGGTCGACGCTCCCGTGCAGGCGCTCTGGCGGGTCATCGAGGGCGTGGGCGGCGAGCACGGCTGGTACTCGTTCCCGCTCGCCTGGTCCGTCCGTGGCTGGCTGGACCGGCTGATCGGCGGGGTGGGGCTGCGCCGGGGGCGGCGCGATCCGCACCGGCTCCAGGTCGGCGAGGCGCTGGACTTCTGGCGCGTGGAGGAGATCGAGCCGGGGAAGCTGCTGCGGCTGCGGGCGGAGATGCGGCTGCCCGGCCGGGCCTGGCTGGAGATGCGCGCGCTGCCGCGCGACGGCGGGCGCAGCCGGTACCAGCAGCGGGCCGTGTTCCTGCCGCGCGGGCTGGCCGGTCACGCGTACTGGGGCGCGGTGGCGCCGTTCCACGCGGTGGTCTTCGGCGGGATGGCCCGCAACATCGCCCGCGGCGCCGAGCGGGCCGCCGGCCTCAGTTCCCCGTCCGCGGGCCGGTGACCTCGTACGCGATCCGCTCGCTGGGCGGCACGAAGTCCCGTACCGGCTCGTCGCGCAGGCCGAACGAGAGCACCTCACCGACCGCCGCCACCAGCCGCGACTGCACGGCCTGCCCCACGGCGTCCCGCGGATCGTCCGGGTTCGTGGCCATCGTGGCGACCGCGAGCTGCGGGGTGAACGCCACGACCGTCTCCGTCGCGTACCGCTCGGAGCTGCCCGTCTTGCCCGCGACCGGCCGGCCCAGCCGTTGCCGCAGCGACTCCGCCGTGCCGCCGTCGCACCCCTGGTACATCGACTGGTCGCCCACCGGGCACCGGGCCGCGTCGGCGGCCGCCCGCGCCACGTCGGTGTCGAGCACCTGGCGGCAGTCCGGCCGGCCGGCCGCCACCGGCCTCCCGGCCGCGTCGGTGACCGACACCACGGGCAGCGGCGCGCACCAGGTCCCCTCGGCGGCCACCGCGGCGTAAGCGCCGGCGAGGTCCAGCGGCGTGGTGGCCGAGACGCCGAGGGTGAACGGTCCCCATTCCTTCGCGCCCTCCCGCGCCAGCCGGGCGTCGGACTCGGAGCGGAAGACGATGCCGAGCCGCTGGGCCATCTCGACGACCCGGTCCGCGCCGACCCGCTCGATGAGCCAGGCGAAGTACGTGTTGACCGACCTGCCGAACGCGCTCCACATGTCGTGCCGCCCGTCCAGCGACACCGAGGCGTTCTCCGGGCACCAGCGCCCGCCACAGCTCGCCTCCCCGGTGACCGGGAAGTTCGTGACGAGCCGGCCCGGCGCGTCGTACTCGGTCCGCAGCGGCAGGCCGGCCTCCAGGGCGGCCAGCATCGTGAAGAGCTTGAAGGTGGAGCCGGCCTGGTACCCCTCGATCGTCCCGCCGCCGGCGACGAGCTGGTTGACGGTGTTCGGGTAGTTCTCCCCACCGTCCGGGTTCTCGTCGACGCTGTAGGTGCGGTTGACGGCCATGGCGAGCACCCGGCCGGTGCCGGGCTGGATCACCGCCGTGGGCGCGGCCCGGCGGTCGGTCTTCGGGTAGACGCTCAGCACCTGCTCGACGGTGGCGCGCTGCACGGCCGGGTCGAGGGACGTGACGATCGAGTAGCCGCCCCGGCGCAGGGCGCGCTGCCGCTCGTCGGCCGTGGCGCCGAACGCCGGCTGGGCGCTCCACCACCGGGTGAACCAGTCGCAGAAGAAGCCCCAGTCGTTGTGCTCCCCCGGCACCGCCGTGCAGTCGTTCGGGGTCTCGCTGGGCCGCAGGTTCAGCGGCTCGGCCTTGGCGCGCGCCGCGACGTCGGCCGGGACCTGGCCGGTCTCGACCATCCGGTCCAGCACGTACGCCCGGCGGGCGAGCGCCGCGTCCGCGTCACCGTTGATCGGCTCGTCGGTGTGCGGCGAGCGCACCAGGCCGGCGAGCAACGCCGCCTCGGCGAGCGTGAGGTCGGCCGGCGACTTCGAGAAGAACCGCTTGCTGGCCGCCGCGATCCCGTACGCCCCGGCGCCGAAGTACGCGATGTTGAGGTAGCGGACGAGGATGTCCTCCTTGTTCAGCTCCCGCTCCAGGGCGAGCGCGTACCGCATCTCCTGCACCTTGCGGGCCGTGCTGACCTCGGTGGCCGCCTTGCGCTGCTTCTCGGAGAGGCGGGGATCGCTGCTCAGCACGTTGCGCACGTACTGCATGGTCAGCGTGGAGGCGCCCTGCCGGGTCTGCCCGTCGCGCTGGTTGACCGTGAAGGCGCGGGCCACCCCGCGCAGGTCCACCCCGCTGTGCTCGTAGAACCGGGTGTCCTCGGCGGCCACGATGGCCTGCCGCATGACCGGCGCCACCTCCTGCAGCGGCACGTCCACCCGGTCCTCCTCGTAGAAGGACGTGATGAGGGTGGTGCCGTCGTTGGCGTAGAGGTTCGAACGCTGGGCGGTGGGCGGCGTCCGGAGGGTGTTCGGCAGTTCGGAGTAGGGCGTGGAGAGCGCGCTGAACCCGATCCCGAACACCAGCGCGACCGGAAGGGCGGCCCCCGCCAGCACGAGCCCGGCCAGCACGCCGGCGATCAACACGGTCAGCACTTTGTCGAGATGGGCCCGGATCATCAGCTCTCCCCGCAGGAGCCGGTCACGCTAGGACCCGTTCAGGATGACCCGGAATGCGCCGATTCGCCCCGTGTTTAGGGCAAACCCGGAGGAATTTCGCGAGGCGCGACAGTCACGGCAGCAGGGTCGCCGCGAGCGGCTGCACCGTCTCCTCGATCTCGTCGGCAACCCGGCTGAAGCACTGGTCGCCCCGACCCCACGGGTCGTCCAGGTCGTCCGTCGAGAGCGGTCCGGCGCCCTGGCGCGCCGCGTGCGCCGCCGCCACCAGCGCGACCCCGCGCGCGTACACCGCGTCCGGGGTCGCCTCGGCCGGCGGCAGCCCGGCCGCGTCCACGGCGCCGAGCAGCCGGCCGAACTCCCCGAGCACGAAGGTGCGGTCGGCCGCGTCGGGACGCAGCGCCACCACGTACTCCTGCTGGTCGGCCGTGGCGGTGAGGACCAGGTCGGCGGCGTCGATGTGGTCCGAGCGGAGCTTGCGCGCGGCGAACCCCGCCACGTCGCCTCCCCGCGACGTGACCTGCCGGGCCGCCGGCGGGTTCATCTCCTCACCGGCGTGCCAGCCGCCCGTGCCGGCGCTGTGGCTGTGCAGCAGCTCGTCGGCCCGGGCGGGATCGACGCCGCGCCGCGTCAGCCGGTCCCGCACCGCCAGGGTGAGCAGCCGCTCGGCCATCGGCGAGCGGCAGATGTTCCCCATGCAGACGTGCAGGACCGTGAACGGCGGCACTAGGCCCCCTCGGTGATGTCCGGCACCACGTCGCGCAGCTTCTCCATCGGGATCGCGCCGTGGCGCAGGACCTGCGGCACCTCGCCGGTCAGGTCCACGATCGTGCTCGGCACCGGGTCGGGGCAGGGGCCCGCCTCCAGGTAGGCGCGGACCGAGTAGCCGAGCTGGTCGCGGGCCTCCTCGGCGGTGACCGCCGCCGGCTGGCCCGTCTTGTTCGCCGAGGAGACGGCCATCGGCCCGGTCTCCCGCAGCACCTCCAGGGCCACCGGGTGCAGCGGCATGCGCACCGCCACCGTGCCGGTCTTGTCCCCCAGGTCCCACTGCAGGCTCGGCGAGTGCTCGACCACGATGGTGAGCGCGCCCGGCCAGAACGCCTCGACCAGGTCACGGGCGGCGCGGGGCAGGGAGAGGACCAGACCGTCGAGGGTGTGCCGGGAACCGATCAGCACCGGGGGCGGCATCTGGCGGGTGCGGCCCTTGGCGTCCAGCAGGGCCTTCACGGCGTACGGGGTGAACGCGTCCGCGCCGATGCCGTACACGGTGTCCGTCGGCAGGACGACCAGTTCCCCGTTCTTGACCGCCTCGATGGCCGCGGCGATGCCGCGGTCCCGGTCGGCGGGCGACCGGCAGTCGTAGAGCATCACGAGGAGTCAGTCTGCCACGCCGGTCACGGTTCGCGACGGCGGCCGTCCGCCCGTCGGGACGCGGTGGCGAAGCGGGGCCGCCCGGTGAGGTCCCGGTGCTCGGCCACGTCGGTGAACCGGCCGTCGGCGACGAGCAGCGCGGGCACGTCCGCGCCGTGCGTGTCGTCGTGCTCGATGCCGACCACCCCGCCGGCGCGCAGCAGCGCGCCCGCGCGGGCGACGACCGGGCGGATCACGGCCAGGCCGTCCGTGCCGCCGAAGACCGCCTCGGCCGGGTCGTACCCGGCCACCTCTGGGGCCACGAGTGTGTCCGCCGGAACGTACGGCGGGTTGCACAGCAGCACGTCGACCCGGCCGACCAGGTCCGCCAGCAGGTCCGGCGCGGTGACGTCCGCCTCGACCACCTCGATCGGCCGGTCACCCGCCGCCGCCCGGTCCGCGGCGTTGCGCCGCAGCCAGCGCAGCGCCGCCGCAGACCGCTCCACGGCGACGACCCGGGCCTGCGACAGCTCCTGCGCCACGGCGAGGGCGATGGCCCCCGACCCGCTGCACAGGTCCACCACGAGCGGCGCCTCCCGACCCCGCCCCTGGGCGATCCCCCAGCCGGCGAGCAGCTCGGTCTCCGGCCGGGGCACGAAGACACCCGGCCCGACGGCCAGCTCCAGGCGGCGGAACGCCGCGCTGCCGGTGAGGTGCTGCAACGGCTCGCGGCCGGCCCGCCGGGCCACCAGCGCGTCGAACGTGGCGAGCTGGTCGCCGTCGAACCCGTCGGCGAGGGCCAGCCGCCCGCGCGGCACGTCCAGCACGTACGCGGCGAGCAGCTCGGCCTCCGTACGGGCGGCCTCCACCCCGGCGTCGGTGAGGATCCGGGCCGCCCGCGCCACGGCGATCGAGGGCCTGATCCGGTTCGTCCCTTCGGAGGGGTGTTGCGGCTCGGTGGTCACGACATAATCATGAAGCGTCGCGGGTCACGTCACGATCGGGTGCGTCAGGCGCAGCCGACAGGAGGTCGCTGGTGGGTTGGCTCGACCGGGTCGGTGACCAGGTTGACGCGCTGACGCAGTCGCGGGCGTTGCAGGAGTCCAGCCGTTCCGCCGAGGCGTACACGGTGCTCGAGCGGGTCCTGCACACCACGACCGATCCCCGCACGCGCGCCGACGCGCTCGTGCAACGCCTCTCCGCCCTGATCAATCTCGGACGTACGGCGGAGTTCACCCGGGCCATCGAGGAGGCCTCCGCGGCCGTCCGCGACCTCCCGGAGCCCTACCTGCACGGCCACCTCAACGCGCTGGCCGCGCTCGCCGCCCACCACCAGGGCGCGCTCGACCGCTGCGTCACCCACCTGGTCAAGGCCGCCCGCGCGCTGAACGCCGTCGAGGACCCGGACCGGGACACCGCCTGGGGCTGGCACGACCTCGCCATGGCGTACTCCTACCTCAGCTTCCACGGGTACGCCCTGGGCGCCATCGAGCGGGCCCGGCAACTCGGCCTCACGGCCGGCATCCCCGAGGAGACGTTCGCCGCACCCGGCATCCGGCTGCGCAACGCCGTCGCGCTGGACCACAACGGGGACAGCGACGGCTGCCTGCGGGTGCTCCGCGACGTGGCCTCCGACCTCGCCCGCTTCCTCCGGAGCGGGCGGGCCGGCCGGCTGCGCCCCAGCAGCCTCGCCGCGTACGGCTACGCGGCGGCCCGACGCGCCGCGCTCGGCGACGAGATCGAGCCCGGCGACGAGGCCGCGCCCGCCCGGCTGCTCGCCCACGGCGGCGACAGCGCCCGGGCCCGCGACATGCGTGACCTCGGCACGGTCTGCCTCGCCATCGCCGCCGGCCGGCCCATCGAGGCGGTCACCCGGCTGGACTCCGTACGGGTGTCGAGCGAGACGCTCGGCGCCGCCGAGCCGGCGCGGCTGCGCAGCATCGCGCTGGCACGGGCCGGCGACCACGCGGCGGCGCACCGGGTGGACCGGCTGGCGTTCCGGCTGGCGGCCCAGCGCAACGACCGGCTGCGGGACGTCTACATCGACGGCATCGCGGCCCGGATCGACCACGAGGAGATGCGCCGGGAGGCCGCGCGCTACGAGGGCGAGGCGCTCACCGACCCGCTGACCGGGCTGCCGAACCGGCGCCGGCTGGAGCGCTACATCGCCAGCGTCGTCGCCCGCGGCGAGCGCGTGGTCATCGGGGTCTGCGACCTGGACGGCTTCAAGGCGGTCAACACGCGCCACGGACACCACTCGGGTGACCTGGTGCTCCAGCGCATCGCCGGGGTGATCAACCGGGTGATGCGCCGGGGCGACTTCGTGGCCCGCTACGGCGGCGACGAGTTCGTCGTGGTGCTGCCCGGCGCCGGCATGGCCGAGGCCACCGAGGTGGCCCGCCGTATCGGCGCGGCGGTCGCCAGCGAGGACTGGGAGGCGCTCGTCCCCGGCACGCCGGTCGGCGTGAGCGTCGGCTTCGCCGAGGTCTCCGGCACCGGGTCGGCGCTACGCGACGCGCTCAGCACCGCGTTCGAGGAGGCCGACCGGGCGATGCTGCGCGCGAAGACCCGCCCGCGCGCCTCCTGACCCGTCGCTGCGGTCGAAGCTGCGGGGGCCGGACCGGACGCGGGGCGGGATCAGCGACGGGCGAGTTCGGCGTCGCCGGCCAGGCGGGCGGCACGGTCGGCCTCGGCCAGCGCGTCCAGCACGCCGTCCAGCTCGCCGGCGAGGGCCAGGTCGAGGTTGTACGCCGTGTAGCCGATCCGGTGGTCGGTGATCCGGTTCTGCGGGAAGTTGTAGGTGCGGATCCGCTCGGACCGGTCGACCGTGCGGACCTGCGCCTTGCGCGCGTCCGAGGCGGCCGCGTCGGCCTGCTCCTGCGCGGCGGCCAGGAGCCGGGCGCGCAGGATGCGCATGGCCTGCTCGCGGTTCTGCAGCTGCGACTTCTCGTTCTGGCAGGAGACCACGATCCCGGTCGGCAGGTGGGTGATCCGGACCGCCGAGTCGGTGGTGTTCACCGACTGACCGCCCGGGCCGGACGAGCGGAAGACGTCGATCCGCAGGTCGTTGGGGTCGATCGTGACGTCGACCTCCTCGGCCTCCGGGAGCACCAGCACACCGGCGGCGCTGGTGTGGATCCGGCCCTGCGACTCGGTGACCGGGACCCGCTGCACGCGGTGCACCCCGCCCTCCCACTTGAGCCGGGACCAGACGCCGTTGCCCCCCTCCGGCACACCCTTGCTCTTGATGGCCAGCGAGACGTCCTTCACCCCGCCCAGGTCGGAGTCCTGCGAGTCGATCACCTCGACCAGCCAGCCCCGCCGCTCGGCGTACCGGGTGTACATCCGCAGCAGGTCGCCGGCGAACAGGGCGGACTCCTCGCCACCCTCGCCCGCCTTGATCTCGACGATGACGTCCTTGGCGTCGTGCGGGTCCCGGGGGATGAGCAGCTCCGCCAGGCGCTCCTCGAGCGCGGGCAGGGACGCCGCGATCGACTCGGCCTCGGCCGCGAAGGACGGGTCCTCGGCGGCCAGCTCCCGCGCGGCGGCCAGGTCGGCCCGCGCCTGCGCCAGCTCACCGGCCGCCTTGTGCAGCGGCACCAGCTCGGCGTACCGGCGGCCGACCCGCCGCGCGGTGGCCTGGTCGGCGTGGATGCCCGGGTCGGCCAGCCGCTTCTCCAGCTCGGCGTACTCGTCGAGGAGAGCGGTCAGACGCTCGCTGCTCATGCTGCGGATGCTCCTTCGACGGCGGGGAGGACGGGGGTACGGGCCGGCGGCGCGGCCGGGAAACGGCCGCAATACGGACGGCGCCCGCGTCCGGTGCGGAACCGGACGCGGGCGCCGAACGAGGAGCTACTTGCCCTTCTTGGCCTGAACCTTGGCGTACTTCTGCTGGAACTTGGCGACCCGGCCGGCGGTGTCGAGCACGCGCTGCTTACCGGTGTAGAACGGGTGGCAGGCGCTGCAGGTCTCGACGTGGATCGCCCCGCCCTTGGCGGTGCTGCGGGTCGTGAAGGTGTTGCCGCAGGAGCAGGTGACCTCGGTGGTCACGTACTCCGGGTGGATGTTGGGCTTCATGTCGCCTCGGTCCTTTCGTCGGTGGTCGCCGGGTCGCCGTCACCACCCGCCGCTCCGTACGACGGGCTCGGGCGTGAACCGGAACCGGTGGCCGATTGACCAGTGTGCCATGGGCGCGGGCCGGGCCCGTCATCGGGCGGCACAGCAGGTCCGGCATCGACAACGCCCGGCATCCTTCCGGCATTCCCGCCGGCCGGCGGGGCATTCACGGGGCTCCGGTGCGGGCCGGCGTACCCCGGACGGGGCACGATCGACCCGGAACGCGGCGGTGGTCAACGGCCGCCGGAGGTCGACGGACACGGAGGTGAGCGGTATGCCCCGCCTGATCGCGACCCGAGGTCTGCCCGCCTCGGGGAAGACCACCTTCGCACGGCGGCTCCAGCCGTCCGTGGTCCGCGTGAACCGGGACGACCTGCGGCGGATGCTGCACGGCGAGCGCCTCTTCACGCAGTGGGCGGAGGCGCAGGTGACCGTCGCCCAGCGGGCGCAGGTCGAGGCGCTGCTGCGGGCCCGGGCCGACGTCTGTGTCGACGACACCAACCTGCGGGCGCGGACGCTGCGCGACTGGGCCGAGTTGGCCGCCCGGTACGGCGCCGAGTTCGAGGTGCACGACTTCACCGACGTGCCGCTGGACGAGTGCCTGCGCCGGGACGCGACGCGGCCCGAGGCGGACCGGGTCGGCGAGGCCGCCATCCGGCGGCTGCACGCGCGCTACCTCGAGGGACGGCCCCTGCCGCTGCCGGTGCCGCAGGCCCGCACGGGCCGCCCGGCCCGGGTGCACCCGGCGCCGACCGGGGCGCCGGAGATCGTCCTCGTGGACATCGACGGCACCGTGGCGCTGAACGTGTCCCGCAGCCCGTACGACATGACCCGGGTCGGCGAGGACCAGCCGAACGAGGCGGTGATCGCGGCCGTGCGCGCCATGCACTCGGCCGGGTACGGGGTGGTGTTCTGCTCCGGTCGGGACGCCTCGGCGCGGGCGGACACCGTGGCGTGGCTGGCCCGGCACGTCCGGGTGCCGTACCTCGCCCTGCACCTGCGGGCGGTCGGCGACTCCCGCAAGGACTCGGTGGTCAAGCGGGAGATCTACGAGCGGGAGATCCGGGACCGGTACCGGGTGGTCGGCGTCTTCGACGACCGTGTCCAGGTGGTCCGGATGTGGCGCGCCCTGGGTCTCACCGTGTTCCAGGTGGCCGACGGCGACTTCTGACCGTGCGAGCGGGGCCCCTCCTCGACCGGTCCGGCCGGGGAGGGGCCCCGCTGGCCACCTCAGGCGGCGGCGCGGCTCGCGGCGGCGGTGGTGACCGTGGCCTCGGCGCGGACGCCGTTGACCGTCACCGCGAGCACCAGCGAGGCGCCGGACCGCAGCGCCACGAGCCGGCCGGTGGCCGGGTCGAACCAGGCCGCGTGCCACGGCCGCAGGCCCGTCACCGGCCCGACGTGCACGTTCGGGGAGGCGGACCAGTCCGCGCTGACCGGCGCGGCCACCGGCACGGCCCGTCCGCCCGGCTGTTGGAGCGTCGCGGCGACGGTCACCGGGACGCCCACCTCGATGCTCGCCGGCGCCGTCACGGTGACCGCGTCCGTGTGGGCGTGGACCTCGGCCGCCACCCAGCGCGGCCCCTCGGCGAGCGGGCTGCGCCGGGCCCGGTCGGCCTCGGCGGCGGTGACCGGGTCGACCCCGAACTCCGTCCAGCCGGTGAAGCCGCCGCGGTCGGCGGGGGTCGACGGCGTCTTGCCCGAGTTGCCGTTGACGACGTACGGGACGCCGTCCACCCGCTCGGCGTGGAAGGTGCCCACGTGGCCGCCGACGAAGAGCGCGCCCTTGCCGGTGCGGTGCTGGAAGTCGGCCAGCCACTGCTCCAGCAGCGCCGCCTCCTTGCGGTCACCGAGCTGGCTCGCCTTGGCCGGGGTGGGGTCGCGCGGCGGGTGGTGGTGCAGGACGACCACCGAGCCGACCGTCGGGTCGGTGGCGGCCGAGTCGAGCGCCGCGCGCAGCATGCGGACCTGGTCGAAGCCGCCACCACGCAGCGAACCGGTGGACGTGTTCAGCGTCACGAACCGGGTGCCCCGGTGGTCGAAGGTCCGGTACGTGTCACCGAACACGGCCTGGAAGTTGCCGATCGGCGCCCCCATGATCTCGTGGTTGCCGGGCACGTAGTACCAGGGAACGGCGTCCCCCAGCTCCTCGTCGAGCAGCCGCTTCGCCAGCGCGAAGTCCTCCGGGTACGCGGTGTCCACGAGGTCACCGTTGACGACCAGGAAGTCCGGCCGTGCCGCCCGGATCTCACGCAGCGTGCGGCGGGCCTGGGCGACCAGCTCGCTGTCCGGGTCGGCGGCCACGAACTGCGCGTCGGACATCACGGCGAAGCGCCACGGCGCGCCGTCGACCGTGCCGTCGGTGACGACCACCCGGTCGGTACGCGACGGCTCGGCGGGCGCGTCCACCGACGGCGGCACCTTCGCCACCAGGTCGTCGATGACGATCTCGCTGGTGTACTGGGCGGCGGCGTTGGTCTCCGCCACGTAGAACCGCCGGATCCGCACCGGGTACTGCACCCCGGCGGGGACCGCGAACTCGACGTACCGCCATCCGGTCCAGGTGATGTACGGCCCCCGCAGCACGTGCTGGGTGTCCTGGGCGTCGTGCAGGTGCAGGCTCGGCCACTCCCCCTTGCCGTTGCCGTGGATCCACATGCCGAACGCCTGCGGCTGGCCGGGCACCTCGATCCAGGCGGGCGGGTCGGCGTACGCGGCCCGGGTGCCGGTCGACTGGCTGAAGTCGTACGTCATCTTCAGGCCGGTGCCGGTGTGGCCCGGCGCCGGCGCGACGGAACCGCTCGCCCGTGCCTGGCTGAACTTCCAGGCGGACGCGTCCTCGAAGTCGGCCACCGGCTGGTCGGTGAGGCCCACGGTCACCGCGATCACGGTCTTCTTCGTTCCGACGTGGACGGTGACCAGCCCGGAACCGGAGTCGCGCAGCGCCGTGACGACCAGGTTGCCGTCGGCGTTCGGCGCGATGCGGAGCAGGTCGCGGTCGTAGTCGAGCTTCAGGTCGGCGGGCTCGATCGGTGCGGTGTTCCCCTCGGCGTCGAGGCCGACGACGCCGAACAGGGAGCTGCCGTCGCGACCGGTCAGACCGATGCGCTCGACCGTGGAGTCGATCCGCTGCAACGGCCCGAGCACCGTGAGGTCCAGGGAGCCCTCCGCCCGGCCCCGGCTGGCCGTCACGGTGGCGGCGCCGGGGACCAGGGCGCGGAACACGCCGTCGCGGTCGACCCGCCCGTGCACCGCCGGGGTGACCCGCCAGGTGGGTGCGCCGGCCGCCGGCCCGTACGTCTCGTCGTGTCCGGCGGCGGTGAGCCGGCGGGTGAGCCCGGGGAAGACCCGGTCGGGCCGGCCGCCCCGCACCGGGGAGACGCCCGGCGCGGCCGTGGGGTCGCTGGCCGTCTCCACCCAGAAGCCGGTCAGCCGCCCGCTGCCCTGCGGTGCGTAGAGGGCGAGACCGTTGGGGACCGGGCGCTCCGAGCCGTCCGACGGGGTGTTCTCGACCTGGACGGTCGCCGCGCCGGGCTCGCGGGCGAGCAGCGTCGACGAGCCGCCGCCGTCGAGGTTGAGCGCGTGGTGGGCGCCCAGCTCGGCCATCATGCGGCCCATTTCGGTCTGGGTGACGCCCCGGCTGTCGACGTGGCGGCCGTCCACCGTCAGCATGATCATCTTGCGTCCGTCGGCGGTGAAGCCGACGGCCGTGCGCGGGGCCAGCGACGTGTCGGCGATCGTCTGCACCACGCCGTCGCGGACCAGCACGTTGCCGCCTCCCACGGCGGCGTGCAGGCGGCTGCCGTCCGACGGCTTCGGCTGCCAGGCCACGCTCACCGGGTCACCCGGTCGCAACCCGGCGAGCGCGTCGGCGCCCGCCTCCCGACCGAGCAGGATGGTGGTGCCGGCGGGCACCTGGCCGCTGCCGGCGGCCGAGGCCACGCCGGTGACGCGGCCGTCGACCACCGTGACCTCGGTGACGCGCGCCGCGCCCGCCACCGCACGTTCCCGGGTGTACGACCCCCAGAGCGCGGTGAACACGCCGATGCCGCCGGCCTGGACCATGTTGTTGAACTGGGTGAGCGGGACCGGACCGGTGGGCAGGGTCGCGGTGCCGTCGAAGTTCACCTCGATCACCCGGCCGACGCCCTCGGTGGTCACGGCCACCGCGTTGCGGTGCCCGCTGACCGCCGACTGGATCAGCTCGCCGCTGCGGATGCCGACGCCCTGGGCGGCGCCGGAGTTGTTGATGTCGAAGAAGTCGCCGTTGACGGCCGCGACGGCACGGGTGCGGTCCACGGCGGCGCGCAGGGGTTCGGCCCGGCTCACCGCGCCCGAGTTGACGTAGTCGACGGTGACACCGCCGCTCAGGTCGGCGGTGAGCGCGTCGGCGCGCAGCCAGCCGTCCGCGTCGTAGCGGTCGAACGAGGTGAGCTGGACGCCCGGCGCGACCGGCCGGGTCTTCTTCGCGGTCTCCAGGCCGCCGGCCGGTTCCACACCGCCCGCGGCGGCCGGACCGGCCTGCCGGGACGGGGCGAGGGCGACCGGCTCGGAGGTCAGGGACGAGGCGCGCGGGGCGTCCTCGGCGAGGGTGCCGGACGGGCCGGCCGCGGGCGTCGGTGGGGCGGCACCGACCGGGAGCGGACCGGCCAGGGTGAGCAGGGGCGTCAGCAGCAGGACGCCGGCGAGGGATCGTCTGCGGGTACGCATGGACGACAGTCAACCGGACGGTGAATAGAAGTTTCAATAGGCGACGCCTTAACCGAAGGAAAACTTCGACGGCGTCGTGGCCCCGGCCGCCGTCCACTCGCGACCGCCGGCTCACCCGGGAGCCACGACCGCCGGCTCACCCGGGAGCCGCGGCTGCCGGCGGGCGCCGGACGCGCATCCGACAGCGGGACCGGCGCACGGACACCGGATGGGGACGCGGTCGTCGGGCGTCGAGCGACCGGACGCGGACACGACGAAGGGCACGGCCGTGGCCGTGCCCTTCGTGGGTTCCCCCGTCGGGAGAGGTCACTCCCCCGGCGTGGACTTCGCGATCTGCATGAGGAACTCGATGTTGGTGCGGGACTGCTTCAGGCGGTCCAGCAGCAGGTCCAGCGCCGCCTGCGAGTCCAGCGAGTGCAGGACCTTGCGGAGCTTGTGGATGATGGCCAGTTCCTCCGGCGCGAGCAGGATCTCCTCCTTGCGCGTGCCGGACGGGTGGATGTCGATGGCCGGGAAGGTCCGCTTGTCGGCGATCTTCCGGTCCAGCTTCAGCTCCGCGTTACCGGTGCCCTTGAACTCCTCGAAGATGACCGTGTCCGCCATGGAGCCGGTCTCGACCAGCGCCGTGGCGAGGATGGTCAGGGAGCCGCCGTTCTCGATGTTGCGAGCCGCGCCGAGGAAGCGCTTCGGCGGGTAGAGCGCCGTGGAGTCGATACCACCCGACATGATCCGGCCGCTGGCCGGCGCCGCCAGGTTGTACGACCGGCCGAGCCGCGTCACCGAGTCGAGCAGCACGACGACGTCGTGACCCAGCTCGACGAGGCGCTTCGCCCGCTCGATCGCCAGCTCCGCCACCGTGGTGTGGTCCTGCGGCGGACGGTCGAACGTGGCCGCGATGACCTCGCCCTTCACCGACCGCTGCATGTCGGTGACCTCTTCGGGCCGCTCGTCCACGAGCACCACCATGAGGTGGCACTCCGGGTTGTTGCGCGTGATCGCGTTCGCGATCGCCTGCAGCACCATCGTCTTGCCCGCCTTCGGCGGCGACACGATGAGCGCCCGCTGGCCCTTGCCGATCGGCATCACGAGGTCGATGACACGGGTGGTCAGGATGTGCGGCTCGGTCTCCAGCCGCAGTCGCTCCTGCGGGTAGAGCGGGGTGAGCTTGTAGAACTCGGGGCGGCGCTTGGCCTCCTCGGGCTCCATCCCGTTGATCGTGTCGAGGCGGACCAGCGGGTTGTACTTGTCCCGCCGCTGCTCGCCCTCCCGGGCCGCGCGGACCGCACCGGTGATCGCGTCACCGCGGCGAAGGCCGTACTTCTTGATCTGGGACATCGACACGTACACGTCGTTCGGGCCGGCCAGGTAGCCGGTCGTCCGTACGAAGGCGTAGTTGTCGAGCACGTCGATGATGCCGGCCACCGGGACGAGCACGTCGTCCTCGCTGACCTGCGGCTCGCGACCGCCGTCGCCGCCCTCGGAGCGCTCGCCCCGGCCACGGCGACGGTCCCGGAAGCGGCTGCGCCGGCCACGCCGGCCGCCGCTCTCGCCGTCCTCCTCGCCGTCGGTGTCCCGCTCGGCACGCTGGCCCCGCTCGTTGCGGTCGCCACGGTCGTTGCGCTCGGCCCGCTCGCCACGCTCACCGCGCTCGGCACGGTCGGCCCGGTCGCCACGCTCACCGCGCTCGGCCCGGTCGCCGCGCTCCGCACGCTCACCGCGCTCGCCACGCTCACCGCGCTCGGCCCGGTCGCCGCGCTCCGCACGCTCGCCACGCTCGCCGCGCTCCGCGCGCTCGGCACGCTCCGCACGCTCACCGCGCTCGGCACGCTCACCGCGCTCGCGTCCGCCGCGGTCGGCGCGCTCGCCGGCCTCGGCCTCGTCGGTGCGCGTCTCCGCCGTACGCGCCTCGGCGGCTCGCGCCTCCGCGGCGGCGCCCCGGCGCCGGGTCCGGCCACGGCCCTCCGTCTCGACGGTGGCCTGCTCGGCGGGCGCCTGCTCGGCGGTACGCCGCTCGGCCTCCGGCCGCTCGGTGGTCTCCCGGACCTCGGCGTGCACCTCTTCCCGCGCGGGAGCGGCCGCGGCCGCGACCTCGGCCCGCGGTCGAGGGGTCCCGGCGGCGGCGCCCTGCCGCTCGGTGATCGCGCTGATCAGCTCGCCCTTACGCATGCGAGCCGTGCCGGAGATGCCGAGCGACGCGGCCAGGCTCTGGAGCTCTGGCAGCAGCATCGCCGACAGACCGGTGCCGCCACGCCGACGACGGGTGGGAGCGGCGTTGGTGGCTTCGCCAGCGACGTTGGAAACATCCGACGTCACGTCGGTGGTGTCGCTCAATGGATTCCTTCCCTCGATAGGCCGGGACTGCCCGGAGTCGACAGAGCAGGTGGCCGGGCGGCCTCGGTGCACCCGCCTCGCACGAACGCGGCGCGGGAGTCTGTAACACAGCAGCCGGTCGGTTTCCCGACTCACCAACATCGGTGAGCAGGTCTCGCCGTCTGCGGCGACCTGTGGAAACTGCGGTGCGGCGTTGGGCCTTGGCAGGGGTGACGGGCTGACCGCCGAGAGCTTCGGGGGTGCGCCGACCCGCAGGAAGATCGCATGCTTCGCGGCTGTGCTAAGTCTAGAGCGTAATCAACTCTTCCGACCTGCGGCAACAGGGTCCCGCTCGGCGTGTCCAAGTCTACCCCGGGCGACCCGGGCACCGCTGACATCTATCGGTAACCGCCAGACCTGCCAGTCTCTTCCCGGGTCGAAGCCCTCGGGCGGATCGCTGAGCGCGAGCACAGTTGGACCCGCCCCGCTGACCACAGCGGCCACACCGGCCTCACGCAGCGCACGCACCAGGGCGGCCGTGGCCGGCATGCCGGCGGCCCGGTAGTCCTGGTGCAGCCGGTCGACGGTGGCCGGCAGCAGCAGCGTCGGGTCGGTGGTGATGGCGTGCACGAGCAGGGCCGCCCGCCCGGCCGTCAACGCCGCGTCGCCGTGCGGCACGGTGGCGGGCAGCGCCGCCCGGGCCTCCGCGGTCAGCCCGCGCTCGGTGGGCACGTAGACAGTGGGGCGTACGCCCTCCGCGACCTCGCGGGAGACGGCCCGGGCCCCGGTGGGCTCGGTCCAGGCGACGGTGAACCCGCCGAGCAGGCACGGCGCCACGTTGTCGGGATGCCCCTCCAGCTCGGCGGCGAGCCGGAGCACCGCCCCGTCGTCGAGCCGGCGCTCGCCGTCGGTCACCAGCGCCCGGGCCAGCAACACCCCCGCGACGATGGCCGCCGACGACGACCCCAGCCCGCGCGCCTGCGGGATGCGGTTGACACACTCCACGGCGAGGCCCGTGGGTCGCGCGTCGAGCCGCTCGAAGGCCGCGCGCATCGACCGGACCACCAGGTGCCGGTCGTCGTCGGGCAGCTCGCCCGCGCCCTGCCCGGTCACCGTCACGCGCACCCCGGTCGGCACGATCTCGGCGCTCACGTCGTCGTGGAGACCGAGGGCGAGCCCCAACGCGTCGAAGCCCGGCCCCAGGTTGGCGCTGGTGGCGGGGACCCGGACCCGGACCGGCCCGGCGATGAAGTTCGTCGGCACGGGCTCATGCTAGGACCGGGGACCGACGGTCCCGGATCTCGGCCCGAGCGGTGGGACGACGGCGGGGTCAGCGGGCCGTGTCGGGGGCCGGTTCGGGAACCGGGTCGGTGAGGGAGAGCCGGCGGGTGGCGAAGCGCCAGCCGACGGCGTACACGAGGGTGACCAGCCCGCAGCCGGCGAGCACCACCCGCTCGTCCACGGTGTCCACGACCGCCGCCACGACGAGCTGACTGATCGAGACGGCGAGCGTCGCCAGCATCATGTCGGTGGCGAACACGCGACCGCGCAGCCGGTCCGGCACCTCGCCCTGGAGGGCGAAGTTCGACATCACCCAGTTGCTGCCGCCCGCGAGGTGCGCCACGAACACGAGCAGCAGCACGAGCGGGAACCAGCCCGCCACCGAGGTGCCGAGGTAGGCCAGCCCGTAGAGGGACATCGACAGCGCCAGGCCGGGCAGCAGCCAGGACCGGTTGGTGAGCACCCGGCGCATCAGGATCGGCCCGACCAGCGCGCCCGCACCGCGGACCGCGAAGAGCAGACCCGTGCCGGACGGGCCGGCCCCGTACACCTCGGCGAGCAGCGGGAATACGGTCAGCACCCCGTTGCCGAGGCCGACCGCCGACTTCACGGTGACCAGCGCCAGCACGCGCGGCCGGTGCCCGATGTAGCGCAGCGCCTCGCCCACCGCCGCCCAGGCCCGCTGCGGGGCGAGGTCGGCCTCCCGGGGCGCCTGGAGGGGCCGCCGGATGGTCGCGGCGAGGACCGCGGCGAGCGCCAGGCCGACCGCGGCGATCCAGAAGCAGGCGTACGCGCCGACCCGGTCGCTCAGCACACCGCCGAGCGAGGCGCCGACGACCGTCATCGTGCCCCACGCCGATCCGGCGACCGCGTTTCCGGCCGCCAGTTCGTCGGGGTCGAGCACGTTGGGCAGGGCCGCCTGGGCGGCCGGCGAGTAGAAGCCCTTGGCGACGGCGATCACCGCGATCGCCACCATGGCGAGCCACGCGGTGCCCGCGCTGCGTACGCCGAGCAGGAGCAGCACCCCGGCCAACGCCGCCACGTTGGCCACCATCATGATCTTGCGGCGGTCGAACCGGTCGGCGAGGGTGCCGGTGAACGGCAGCAGCAGCGCCACGACCCCGGTGTCGACGGCGAGGACCAGCGCTCCCCACACGCCGCTCCCCGTGAGGTCCGGGAGCAGCACGAGCAGCGGGACCATGACGAACCAGTCCGACCCGAAGACCACCAGCTCGGCCAGGAAGAGATTGCGGAAGCTCCGGTTCCGGGTGAGGACCGACAGGGTGGACGCCACGGAGCAGGACCCTACCCCGCCCCGGAACGTCTCCCCGTGCGCGCCGCCCCCGGCGCGGCCACCCTGTTGATCATGAAGTTGTTGCCGCCCGCGACGGCGTGTCGTGGCAACAACCTCATGGTCGACGCCGGCGGCCGCCGGGACCGCGGACGCTCGGGTTGGAGGGGCGCCGGCGGAGACGGCGCGCCCCCGGCAGGCGCCGGCCTGCCGGGGGCGCGACCTTCGTCCGGTCGCCTATTCGGTCGGCGGCAACGGCGAGGTGCGGCTCTTCGGCAGCCGGAGCACCTCGAACTGGTCCGTACCGTCGACGAGCGCGGCCGAGGGCACGGGCCGCGGTTCGCCCGCCGGCTGCTCCGCCGCGCGGGCCGTCGCCGCCGCGCCGGCCGGGACCGGCTCGGGCCGAGGCTCCGACTCGGACGGGGTGCCCGCTCCGGTCGGCCCGGCGGACGGGCCGCCGGCACGCCGCCGGCGCCGCTCGCGCAGCGACTCCTTGGTGTTCTCCACCATCGTGTAGAGCGTCGGCACGAGGATCAGCGTCAGCACCGTGGAGCTGAGCAGACCGCCGATCACCACGACGGCCAGCGGCTGCGAGATGAAGCCGCCCTCGCCGGTGAGCCCGAACGCCATCGGCAGCAGCGCGAAGATGGTCGCCACCGCGGTCATCAGGATCGGCCGCAGCCGGTGCCGGCCGCCCTCGACGACCGCCTCCCGTACGCCCAGGCCCTGGTTCCGGTACTGGTTGATCAGGTCCAGCAGCACGATCGCGTTGGTCACCACGATGCCGACCAGCATGAGCACACCGATCAACGCCGGCACGCCGAGCGGGGTACCGGTGGCCAGCAGCAGGCCGATCGCGCCGGTCGCCGCGAACGGGATCGAGATCAGCAGGATGAGCGCCTGGGCCATGCTGCGGAAGGTGGCCACCATGATCAGGAAGACGATCGCGATGGCCGCGAGCACCGCCAGCAGCAGGTCGGCGAACGCATCCTCCTGGTCCGCGCTGACGCCGCCGATGGTGAACGTCGCGCCC
The DNA here is from genome assembly GCF_036184225.1 of Micromonospora globbae. Lineage (NCBI taxonomy): Bacteria > Bacillati > Actinomycetota > Actinomycetes > Micromonosporales > Micromonosporaceae > Micromonospora > Micromonospora globbae. The sequence goes on along the minus strand of NZ_CP108084.1, from coordinate 6,658,090 downwards.
GGCACGTCGATCGCGTCCAGCCGCTCGCGCAGCTCCTGTGTGGTGGCGCCGAGGTTCGAGCCGGTGGACGTACCGGTCACCGTCACGCTGCGCTCACCGTCGATCCGGGTGACCTGCTGCGGGCCCTCGGCCCGCTCGACCGTGGCGATGTCGCCGAGCCGCACCGGCCCGACGGGCAGGGCACGCAGCTCCTCGACGCTGACCGGCGCCTTGGCGGACAGGCGCAGCACGACGTCCTGCTGGCCGCCGTCGAGCGGGACCTGGCCGAGGGGGGCGCCCCGGAAGACCTGCGCCACGAGCTGGCCCACGGCGGCCTCGGTGAGTCCGGCCCGGCCGGCCTTCACCCGGTCGACGGTCACGTCGACCCGCGGCACCCGGTCGGCGAGGCTCGTCGTGACGTCCGCCACGTCCGGCGTGCCGGCCATCGCCTCGCGCGCCGCGTCCGCGGCCCGGCTCAGCACCTCCGGGTCGTCGGCCTGGACGATCACCTCGAGCTGGTTCGCGGAGGCGTCCTGGCCGCCGCCGAAGGTGAACTCGCCGGCGTCGCTGCCGAGGGCGTCGAACTCCTTGCGCAGCACCTCCCGCATCCGCGCGGCGTCGGTGTCGCCGCTCAGCGCGAGCGACCAGCTGGCCACGTTGTTCCGGCCGCCGCCGAAGAACGCCATGTCGCCGCCGCCGCCGGCCGTCACCTGGTACGTCTCGACGCCCGCCGTACGCTCCAGCACCGCCTCGACCTTGCGGGCCGCGGCGTCGGTCGCCGCCAGGCCCGTGCCGGCCGGCAGCTCCTGCCGGATGCTCAGCGTGTCCTGGCCGGAGTCGTCCAGGAAGTTCGTCTCCAGCCGGCTGCCCAGGCCGAGCGTGCCGAAGAGCACGAGCACGCCGAGCCCCAGGGTGATCCAGCGGGTACGCCGGGTGCGGGTGGCGAACCCGATCACCGGCAGGTAGCCCCGCTGCAACGGGCTGCGCAGCTCCTTCTCCTCGGCGGCCCGCCGGATCGCGGCGTGGTCCGCCGTGGCGCTCGGCGGCTTGAGGAACCAGTACGCGAGCACCGGGATGATGGTGAGCGCCACCAGCAGCGAGGCGAGCAGCGCCACCGTCACCGTGATCGCGAACGGGGCGAAGAGCTGCCCGACGAAGCCACCCACCAGCGCGATGGGGGCGAAGACGGCGACCGTCGTGAGGGTGGACGCGGTCACGGCGCCGGCCACCTCGCGGACGGCGTTGAGGATGGCGTCCCGCTTGGCCTCGCCGTACTCCAGGTGCCGTTTGATGTTCTCCAGCACCACGATCGAGTCGTCGACCACGCGGCCGACGGCGATGGTCAGCGCGCCGAGGGTCAGCAGGTTGAGCGAGTAGTCGCCGATCCAGAGCGAGATCAGCGCCACCAGCACGGACAGCGGGATGGAGACCGCCGTGACCAGCGTGGAGCGGACCGACAGCAGGAAGACCAGGATGACGACGACCGCCATCACCAGACCGAGCAGGCCCTCCGTGGTGAGGCTCTCGATGGACTTCTCCACGAACGGCGCCTGGTCGAACACGATGGTCAACTGGGCGCCGGAGGCGTCGGTGAGCGCGTCCAACCGGTCGCGGACCTCGTGCGAGATCTCCACGGCGTTGCCGTCCGGCGCGGCGGTGACGGCGATGCCCAGGCTGTCCTGGCCGTTGGTGCGGGTGATGGCCGTCGCCGGGGCGAGCGACTGCTCGACGGTGGCGATGTCGCCGAGCCGGACCGGGGTCGGGCCGGGGGCGACGACGATGCCGCGCAGGTCGTCCAGGCTCGCCACGGGCGTGCCGACCTGCACCGGCAGGGACATGCTGCCGTCGCCGACCGTGCCGGCGGGCACGGTGACGCCGTTCGTCCGCAGCGCCTCCCCGATTGCGGTCGGCTGGAGCTTCGCGGCGGCCAGCTTCGCCATGTCCGGCGTGACCACGACGATGTCGTCCCGGGTGCCGGTCAGCTCGACGGTACGGACGCCGTCGATCGCCTCCAGCTCGGGCAGGACGGTGGTACGCAGCTTGTCGGCGAGGGCCCGCTCGTCGCCGTCACCGGCCGCGGCGAGCACCAGGGCGGGCAGGTCGTCGGTGCTGCCCGCGATCACCTGCGGGTCCACGCTCTCCGGCAGCTGCGCGTCGATCCGGTTGAGCGACGTCTGCATCTTGTTGACGACGTCGTCCAGGTCGGTGCCGAACTCGAACATCACCTGGACGGTCGCCATGCCCTCGCGCGAGGTCGAGGTGACCTGCTCCAGCCCCGGAATGCCCTGGAGGCTGTTCTCGATCGGCTCGACGACCTGCGATTCGACGACCTCGGGGGCCGCGCCGGGGTACGCGGCCATGACGAACGCCGCGGGGAACTCCAGCGACGGCAGCAGCTGCTGCTTCAGCGACGGCACGGCGAACAGTCCGAACGCCGTGGTCACCACCGCGATGAGCGCGATGAGCGCTCGGTTGGCGAGACTGAATCTGGCGAGCAGCGACATCGGCCTGGCTCACTCCTAGGAAAGTCTGCGGGGCACGCAAAGTGTGCCCGATCCGCTCACCTCGCCCCGCGCCGGGTACAGCCCGTCAGCCCCCGTCCAGCCCGGCCCCAGCAACCCCTCAGCCCCCACCCAGTCCCGCCCGTCCCGGCCCCTGCCCCGGCCCATCCCCCGGGCCCGTCCCCGCCCTCCCCCCGGCCGTCCCGGTGATCATGAAGTTGTCGTCACGACACGCCGGCGCGGGTGGCAACAACGTCATGATCAACGCGTAGGCGCCCCCGGAGCGCGGACGGGCGCGGAGGGCCCGGGGGCGCGGACGGGCGGGGGCGCGGAGGGGGTGGGCGTCAGGCCAGGTCGAGGCTGCGGGCGGCGGCCAGGGGATCGTTGGCGATCGTGATCGGGGCGGGCGCCGTGGAGATGGCCCACTCCGGGTCCTTGAGGCCGTGCCCGGTCACCGTGCAGACCACGGTCGAGCCGGCCGGGATCCGTCCCTCCGCGGCCTGCTGCAGCAGCCCGGCCACGCTCGCCGCGCTGCCCAGCTCCACGAAGGCCCCGACCTCCCTCGCCAGCAGCCGGTACGCGGCGAGGATCTCCCGGTCGGTCACCGCGGAGATCAGGCCACCGGAGGCGTCCCGGGCGTCGATGGCCCGGGTCCAGCTAGCCGGGTTGCCGATGCGGATGGCGGTGGCGATGGTCGACGGCTCCCGCACCACCGCACCGGTGACCAGCGGCGCCGCGCCCGAGGCCTGGAAGCCGTACATGCGGGGGGCGCGCGTGGCGCGGCCGTCGGCGAGTTCCTCCGAGTACCCCATCCAGTACGCGGAGATGTTGCCGGCGTTACCGACCGGCAGGCAGTGGATGTCGGGGGCGTCGCCCAGCGCCTCGACGATCTCGAACGCCGCGGTCTTCTGCCCGTGCAGCCGGTCGACGTTCACCGAGTTGACGAGCGCGACCGGGTAGTCCTGGGCGAGCTTGGCGGCCAGCGCGAGGCAGTCGTCGAAGTTTCCGTTGACCTGGAGCAGCTTCGCGCCGTGCACCAGCGCCTGCGCCAGCTTGCCCAGCGCGATCTTGCCCTGCGGCACCAGCACGGCGCAGGTCAGGCCGGCGCGGGCCGCGTACGCCGCGGCGGAGGCGCTGGTGTTGCCCGTGGAGGCGCAGATGATCGCCTTGTTGCCCGCCTCGACGGCCTTCGAGACGGCGACCGTCATGCCCCGGTCCTTGAACGAGCCGGTCGGGTTGGCCCCCTCGACCTTCAGGTGGACGTCGCAGCCGAGCCGGGCCGACAGCACCGGCGCGGGCAGCAACGGGGTGTTCCCCTCGTGCAGCGTCACGACGGGCGTGGCGTCGGTGACCGGCAGCCGGTCCCGGTACGCCTCGATCAGACCCCGCCACATGTCGCTCTCCTCGCCTCGTCCGCCCCGCTGACCTGGGGACACGTCCAGCCTGGACCAGCCTGCCCGAGCGCCTCCGACCAGGCCCGCGAATACCCACCTGGCGGGACACGCCCACCGCTGCGGCGCCGGACGTGTCCCTGAGCCGCCCGGCCACCGGCCCGCCGCCAGCCGGCCACCCGGCCCCGCCGGTCACCCGGTCGACGACTCAGAACCCGCCCTCGACCCGGAGCACGCTGGTCACCGACCGGACGATGTCGAGGCCGCGCAGCTCGGCGACGGTGGCGGCGAGCGCGGCGTCCGGCGCGACGTGGGTGACGATCACCAGCTCGGCGTCACCGCCGCGCCCGGTGGTGCCGGCGGAGCCGTCCGCCGATCCCTGCCGTACGGTCGCGATCGACACGTCGTGCCGGGCGAAGACCCCCGCCACGGCGGCCAGAACGCCGGGACGGTCGGCCACGTCGAGGCGTACGTGGTAGCGGGTGAGCGCCTCACCCATGGGCCGCACCGGAAGGTCGGCGTACGCGCTCTCGCTGGCCGCCCGCACCCCGGCGAGCCGGTTGCGGGCGACCGCCACGACGTCGCCGAGCACCGCGCTGGCGGTCGGCGCGCCGCCCGCGCCCCGGCCGTAGAACATCAGCTGGCCGGCCGCCTCCGCCTCGACGAAGACCGCGTTGAACGCGTCGCCGACGCTGGCGAGCGGGTGCGTCAACGGGATCATCGCCGGGTGCACCCGGACGTTGACGGTTTCCCGGCCGGCGGCGTCGACGCCCCGGGCGGCGATGCAGAGCAGCTTGATGGTGCAGCCCATCGCCTTGGCGCTGGCCACGTCGGCGGCGGTGACCTCGGTGATGCCCTCCCGGTGCACGTCGGCCGCGCTCACCCGGGTGTGGAACGCCAGCGACGCGAGGATCGCGGCCTTCGCGGCCGCGTCGAAGCCCTCCACGTCGGCCGTCGGGTCCGCCTCGGCGTACCCCAGCTCGGTGGCCTCCTCGAGCGCCTCGGCGAAGCCGGCGCCGGTGGCGTCCATGGCGGAGAGGATGAAGTTCGTGGTGCCGTTGACGATGCCGGTGACCCGGGTGATCCGGTCGCCGTGCAGCGACTCGCGCAGCGGGCGCAGCAGCGGGATCGCCCCGGCCACGGCCGCCTCGTAGTAGAGGTCCGCGCCGCCCTCGGCGGCCGCGTCGTGCAGCGTCCCGCCGTCCTCGGCGAGCAGCGCCTTGTTCGCCGTCACCACGCTCTTGCCGGCGCGCAGCGCCTCGACCAGCCAGCCGCGCGCCGGTTCGATGCCGCCCACCACCTCGACCACGACGTCCACGTCGTCGCGTTTGACCAGGCCGAGCGCGTCGGTGGTGAACAGCGCCGGGTCGACCGGCAGGTCGCCGCGGTCACGGCCCAGCCGGCGTACGGCGATGCCGGCGATCTCCAGCGGGGCGCCGATGCGGGCGGCGAGGTCGGCCGACTGCTCGTGCAGCAGGCGGACCACCTCCCCGCCGACCGTGCCGCAGCCGAGCAGCGCCAGGCGCACAGGTGACGTCATCCAACATCCAATGCGAGCAGGTCCTCTTCGGTCTCCCGCCGGACGATCAGGCGCGCCTGGCCGTCGCGCACCGCGACCACCGGGGGGCGCGGCACGTGGTTGTAGTTGCTGGCCATGCTCCGGCAGTACGCGCCGGTGCCGGGCACTGCGACAAGATCTCCGGGCTGCACGTCGGCGGGCAGGAATTCATCCTTCACCACGATGTCCCCGGACTCACAATGCTTTCCCACCACGCGGGCGAGCATCGGGTCGGCGCCCGACGCCCGCGAGGCCACGGTGGCGGAGTACGAGGCGTCGTAGAGCGCGGTGCGGATGTTGTCGCTCATCCCGCCGTCGACGCTCACGTACGTGCGGATGCCGTCGACGTCCTTGACGGTGCCGACCTCGTAGAGGGTGAACATGGCCGGACCGACGATCGCCCGGCCCGGCTCGATGGACAGCCGCGGCACGGCGAGCCGCTCGGCCTCGCACTCGGAGTCGACGATCTTGCGCAGTCGCTTGGCCAGGTCGTGCGGGGTCGCCGGGTCGTCCTGCGTGGTGTACGCGATGCCGAAGCCGCCGCCGAGGTCCAGCTCGGGCAGTTCGACGCCGCGCGCGTCGCGGATCTGCGCCTGTAGCGCGAGCACCCGGCGGGCGGACACCTCGAAGCCGCTGGCGTCGAAGATCTGCGAGCCGATGTGCGAGTGCAGGCCGCGCAGCTCCAGCACGTCCTCGTCGAGGATCTTGAAGGCGGCCGCCGCGGCGGCGCCACCGGCCAGCGAGAAGCCGAACTTCTGGTCCTCGTGGGCGGTGGCGATGAACTCGTGTGTGTGCGCCTCCACGCCGACGGTGACCCGGACGAGCACGTTGGGGCGTACGCCCCGCTCGCGGGCCAGCGCCGTCAACCGGTCGATCTCGACGAACGAGTCGACGATGATGCGCCCCACCCCGGCGTCCAGCGCCCGGGCCAGCTCGGCGACGGACTTGTTGTTGCCGTGGAAGCCGATCCGCTCCGGCGGCATCCCCGCCGCGAGCGCGGTGGCCAGCTCGCCGCCGCTGCATACGTCGAGGTGCATGCCCTCCTCGTCGATCATCCGCACCACCGCGCGGCAGAGGAACGCCTTGCCCGCGTAGTAGACGTCGACGCCGGCGAAGGCGGCCCGGAAGTCGCGGCAGCGCGAGCGCAGGTCGTCCTCGTCGAGCACGTACACCGGGGTGCCGAACTCGGCGGCGAGGTCGCGCACGCTGAGCCCCGCGACGGCGAGCGCGCCGTCCGCGGCGCGCGCCACGTTGCGCGGCCACAGGTCCGGCACCAGGGCGTTGACGTCGACCGGCGTACGCAACCAGGCCGGCCCGCGGCTGCCGATCTCGCCGTGCAGCGCACCGGCCTCGTGAGCACGCATGTGCTACATCCTCTCGGGCGCGGAGACGCCGAGCAGGTGCAGGCCGTTGGCGATCACCGTTCGGGTGGCGTCGTTGAGCCAGAGCCGGGCCCGGTGCAGGTCGCTGACCTCCTCGTCGCCCTGCGGCAGGATCCGGCAGTTGTCGTAGAACCGGTGGTACGCCTGCGCGACGCTCTCCTCGAGGTAGCGGGCGACCCGGTGCGGTTCGCGCAGCTCGGCGGCGGTGGCCACCACGGACGGGAACTCGGCGAGCGCCTTGAGCAGCTCGTTCTCCTTCTCGTGGCTGAGCAGCTCGGGCCGGAACGCGTCGGCGTCGCCCCGGGTCAGCCCCACCTCGGCCGCGTTGCGGGCCACGCCGGCGGTGCGGGCCGCCACGTACTGCACGTAGTAGACCGGGTTGTCCCGGGTGGCCCGGGTCCACAGCTCCACGTCGATGTCGATGGGCGAGTCGCTGGAGTAGCGGGCCAGCGCGTACCGGGCGGCGTCGACCCCGATGGCGTCGACGAGGTCCTCCAGGGTGACGACCGTGCCGGCCCGCTTGCTCATCCGCACGGGGGCGCCGTCGCGGACCAGGTTGACGAGCTGACCGATGAGGATCTCGAGGTTCCGGTCCGGGTCGTCCCCGAAGCAGGCGACCATGGCCCGCATCCGGCCGATGTAGCCGTGGTGGTCGGCGCCCAGCATGATGACGACCCGCTCGAAGCCGCGCTCGCGCTTGTCGAGGTAGTAGGCGCAGTCCGCGGCGAAGTACGTCCACTCGCCGTTGGACTTGCGCAGCACCCGGTCCTTGTCGTCGCCGAACTCGGTGGTGCGCAGCCAGGTCGCGCCCTCGGCCTCGAAGACGTGCCCCTGCTCCCGCAGGCGGGTCAGGGCGAGGTCCAGCTCGCCGCGGTCGTGCAGGTCCTTCTCGTTGAAGTAGGTGTCGAACTCGACCCCGAAGTCGCGCAGCGACGACCGGATCTCGTCGAACATCAGCGCGACGCCCTCGACCCTGAAGACCTCCTGGGCCTCCGCGTCGTCGAGGGAGAGCACGTCCGGGCGCCGGGCCTGGACCTCCGCGGCGATCTCCGAGATGTACGCCCCGCCGTAGCCGTCCTCCGGCACCGGCTGGCCCTTCGCGGCGGCCAGCAGCGACCGGGCGAACCGGTCGATCTGCGAGCCCGCGTCGTTGAAGTAGTACTCGGTGCCGACGTCGGCGCCGGTGGCGCGGAGCAGCCGGCTCAGCGCGTCGCCGACCGCGGCCCACCGGACACCGCCGATGTGCACGGGACCGGTCGGGTTGGCGGACACGAACTCCAGGTTGATCCGCTGGCCGGCGAGACGATCACTGCGCCCGTACTCCGTACCGGCCTCGACGATCACGCGGGCGAGCTGGCCGGCGGCGGCGGCGTCGAGCCGGATGTTGAGGAAGCCCGGACCGGCGATCTCGACGGACTTGACCCCGGGCGCCTTGCCCAGCTCGTCGGCGAGGGCGCCCGCCAGCTCCCGCGGCGGCACGCCGACCTTCTTGCTCAGCTGCAACGCCAGCGTGGAGGCGTAGTCCCCGTGCTCGGGGTTGCGGGGTCGCTCGACGGTGGTCTCCCCGGGCAGCACGGCGGGGTCCAGACCCCGTTGGGTGAAGACGGCGTGGGCTGCGGCGAGGACGACCTCGGCGAGTTCTGCGGGAGTCACCGATCCATGGTATCGGGGGTAGACTCGGTGCCCGCGGCGGCGACCCGTTGTGTGCACCAGACCCGCCGGTTCCCTGACCGACCGACCTGACGAGGCACGATGAGCATCAGCACCCCGGGCGGCGAGCAGCGCCGTCCGACCGTGGTCAGCACGGGCAAGAAGCCGGCCGCGGGCCGGCCGGCGTCCGGCGCCAAGGCCGGAGCCGGCAAGCCGAAGGGCGCCTCCTCCGGTGGCAAGGGGCCGCGCAAGCCGGTGACCCCGGTCAAGGTCAGTCAGGGCCGTTCGCTGGGGCCGATCGCCCTCTTCGTGGCCGTTGGCGTGATCGCCGTCGCGATCATCGGCTACGGTGCGTGGGCCGCGTTCCAGGGCTCCAAGCCGTGGGAGGAGCGGGCCAACGCCATCGACGGCATCGTGAACTACCGCGAGAAGGACCCGGAGCTGGTCAAGGGCAGCAACCACCAGCCCGGCCAGATCAAGTACGACATCCTCCCGCCGGTGGCCGGGCCGCACAACCAGGCCTGGCAGAACTGCATGGGCGACGTCTACCCCGCCCCGATCGCCAACGAGCACGCGGTGCACAGCCTGGAGCACGGCGCCATCTGGATCACGTACCGCCCCGACCTGCCCGCCGACCAGGTCAGCAAGCTGGCCGACAAGGTCCGCGGCAACGAGAAGATGCTCATGAGCCCGTTCGAGGGCCTCGACAAGCCGATCTCGCTGCAGACCTGGGGCTACCAGCTCAAGGTCGACAACGCCGACGACAAGCGGATCGACGAGTTCATCAAGACGCTGCGGGTGAACGCCTCCATCGAGGGCCCGACCGCCCTCTGCAACCAGGGCATCACGGCCACCGGCACGACGCCGCGTGACGACCTCCAGCCGCAGATGCCGACCCAGTAAGGATTCCGATGACGGCTCCCGCCACCCTGGACAGCACGCCCGAGACCCCGGCCGCCGACGGCGGCCGGGCGTCCGGCCGACGCATCGGCCTGGTGGGATTGGCCGTCGCCGTCGTGGTCGCCCTCCTGCTCGGGTACGCGGGGGGCCTGCTCACCCCCGGGCTGACCCGCCCGGGGGACGACTCGGTCGAGGCCGGCTTCGCCCGGGACATGACCGCCCACCACGCCCAGGCGGTGGAGATGGGGCTGATGGCCTTCCAGCGGGCCACGGATCCGGAGGTGCGCGGCATCGGTGGCGACATCGCCACCAACCAACAGGGCGAGATCGGCACCATGCAGACCTGGCTGCGCGAGTGGGGCCTGGATCCGACCGGCTCGCAGCCGCGGATGGCCTGGATGCCGGACGGCCCGAAGATGGTCAGGGACGGCCTCATGCCGGGCATGGCCACGCCCGAGGAGATGGAACGCCTGCGGACCGCGCAGGGCCGGGAGTTCGACCTCCTGTTCCTCGACTTGATGATCAAGCACCACGTGGGTGGCGTCCACATGATCGACGGCGTGCTCGACGCCAGCGACGAGAAGGACGTGGTCCGCACCGCGCAGACCATGAAGAACACCCAGCAGACCGACCTCGTGAATCTCCAGAACGCCCGGAAGCGCCTCGGCGGCTGACGCCGGCCGCCCCCTTCCTTCACCGCGCCCCGTGCCGTACCGGCCGGGGCGCGGTGCCGTCTGGCGTGCGGTCGAGCCCCGGGACTGTCGGTGGCGCACCGGCCGGGCCCGCTGACCCTGGCCCGTGCTCGCCCTCGCCCTGGTGGTCACCGGGGCAGCCCGAGCAGGTTGCGGCGTCGGTCATCGCCTCGGCTAGGCCTATGTCTGGTTTGGGAACTCTGACCGATTGCGTTGCTTGGGGAGTTTTCTCCCCACATATCGTGACCAGATGCGATTCGGGCTCGTTGCGCAGGACGTGGGGGTTGCACTCAGAGACGCACGGCGTTCGGTCACCAGTTGGTGCCGGCGCCACACCATCGGCGGTGACGGGGCGGTGGCAGCCGTCCGTCGCGGACAGCGGCAGGGCGAGCCCGGAATGCTCAGCCGCGAACAGGAACTCGAACTGATCGACACCCTGCGGGGCGTCCACCCGGACCAGTTCGGTCTCGACGAGGAGCTGTGGACGCGGCAGAGCCTGACCGCGCTCATCCAGCGCCGGTTCGACCTGTCGATGGACGCCGGCGCCGTCGGGGCGTACCTGCGGGCCTGGGGGTTGGGTCCGCGGGAGCCACGGGAGCGCGCGTGCGGCCTGTGCGTCGGGGCGGTCGAGCGCTGGGTGCGCAGCGAGTACCCGGCGATCACCCGGGCGGCCCAGGAGCACCTCGCCGAGGTGTACTGGATCGGCCGGGTCCGACTGCGCGGCACGATGCCGGCGGCGGACGTGGTCTCGGCCGTCTCCTCGCGCGGTCGGGTGCGCTTCATGATCACCACACCCAACGTCGACCCGCCACTCCCCCGGGACTTCGTCCTGCGGCTGAGTGGCGAGGAGCAGCGGACGGTCCACCTCATCGTGGACGGGTCCTGGACCCGCAGCGAGTGGCCGCGCCGGCTGCCCCGCCGGATCGTGCTGCACCCGCTGCCCAGCTGCGGCCGCGCCGTAGCCGCCTAACCCAGGCCCACCCCGCCCCCGGACCCCGCCCCCTGGACCCTGGGCCCCACCCACCCCCGGCCCACACCCAGCCCGGTGATCATGAGGTTGGCGGCCTTCTCGATCTCCACAGGCCCCGCCAACCTCATGATCGACGCGGTGGTGGGGGGCGGGTGAGCTGGCGCGACGCGCACGGCGGATACCGATTCGGCGGTCGTGGAGGTCGTTTGCTAGTCTTTCCCAGTCGCTGAGCCCCCGTAGCTCAGGGGATAGAGCACCGCCCTCCGGAGGCGGGAGCGCAGGTTCGAATCCTGCCGGGGGCACCAGAGAGACGTCGAAGCCCGGGCCGCCCGCCCGGGCTTCTCCGTTTCGCGGCCACCGCGCCCGGGCTTCTCCGTTCGGTCGCCCGGACCCGGCCGATGATCACGCTTACCGGGCCGTTCCCGGGTCAGCGCACCCCTGTCGTACGGAACCGGCGCTGGTAGACCGAGGGCGGAACGCCATAGGCCGCGACGAACGCCCGCCGCAACGTCTCGTCGCTGCCGAACCCGCTGCGCCGGGCGGCCTCCGTGACCGTGCCGCCCTGTTCGAGGAACGCCCGCGCGGCCTCGATCCGGGCCAGCTCCAAATAGCGACCGGGCGTGATGCCGAGTTCCTGCTGGAAGAGCCGGCGCAGGTGCCGCGGGGTGACGGTGGCGTCCCGCGCCATCGCCTCGACCGGGTAGGGGCGGGCCGGGTCGGCGGTGACCCGGTCGACGACCCGGCGCAGCCGCTGGTCGCCGCTGGGCGGCAGGTCCTGCCGTACGGAGAACTGGGACTGCCCGCCGGGGCGCTGCATGAACACCACGAGTTCCCGGGCCACCTCGCGGGCCAGCCCGGCTCCGTGGTCCGCCTCGACGAGGGCGAGCGCGAGGTCGATGCCCGCGGTGACGCCGGCGCTGGTGGAGAAGCGGCCGCTGTGCACGTAGATCGCGTCGGGCCGTACGTCGATCTCCGGGAACTCGGCCCGCAGCCGCGCCGCGTGCCGCCAGTGGGTGGTGGCCGGGTGCCCGGCCAGCCAGCCCGTGCGCGCCAGTACGAACGCCCCGGTGCAGACCGCGGCGAGGCGGGTGTCGGGCCGGACGAGCCTGCCCAGGCGGGCCCGGACGTCGGCCGCGTCGGGCAGCGCGGACAGGTCGTCCGCGCCGGTGAGCACGAGCGTGTCCGGCGCGTCCGCCTCGTCGAGGGTGCGGTCGGCGGCCAGCCGTACGCCGGACGACGTCCGCACCTGCGCCGACCGCCAGCCGATCAGCTCGACGGTGTAGCCGGCGCCGCGCCGGGCGGCGGCGTCGAACACGTCGACAGGGCCCGACACGTCGAGCAACTGCACCCCGTCGAAGACCACCACGCCGATCCGGTGCGGTCTCGCTCCGGCCATCCGCGGTTCCTCCTCCCCGCCCGACGCGTCCCGCGCCGCGCGACGACCCATGTCCGTTTCCGAGGGATAGGCGTCCCCAGGGACATGGTTCGTCGAGTCTAGCCGGGGAAGCATCGGGGGCCGGGCCGACCACCGGCCGCCGAGAGAAGAAGGAGCTCGCCATGCCCGAGACCGTCGCGGGGATCACCATCCCCGACACACCGCTCGTCGCCGCCACGACGGACCTGGTCCGCGGCGCCACCGACGACCTGCTGTTCCACCACTCCCGCCGGGTGTTCCTCTTCGGCGCGTTGCAGGGCGAGCGACGGGGCCTCGCGCCCGACCCGGAGCTGCTCTACGTCGGGGCGATGTTCCACGACCTCGGTCTGACGGGCGCGTACGCCAGCAGCGACCTGCGCTTCGAGGTGGACGGGGCGAAGGCGGCGGAGCGGTTCCTGCTCGACCACGGCCGCTCGGCGGCGGAGGCGCGCCGGGTCTGGCTCGCCATCGCGCTGCACACCACGCCCGGCGTGCCGGAACACCTGGATCCGGAGATCGCCCTGGTCACGGCCGGCGTGGAGACCGACGTGCTCGGCATCGGCCTGCGCGACCTCGATCCGGCGCGGGTCGCCGAGGTGACCGCCGCCCACCCCCGCCCCGACTTCAAGCGTCGGATCCTGGCCGCGTTCCACCAGGGCGTGGCGCACCGCCCCGAGACCACGTTCGGCACCGTGAACGACGACGTGCTCGCGTACTTCGACCCGTCGTTCGTCCGCGAGGACTTCGTGCAGATCATCCTCGGCAACGACTGGCCGGAGTGAGGGGCCCGGGGCGTCGCTCGACCTGGACGCCGACCCGGTGGCCGTCCACGCGTCAGCCGGCCTGGCGGCGGGCCCTTGCCCGCCGCTTGCCCTCGTGCATGGCCTGCACCCGGGCGATCGGGATGGTCCGACCCTCTTCGACCAGGTCGGGTGGGAGCGGCTGCGGCGGCGGCGTCAGGTCGAGCCACGGATCGCGCTCCGCGACGAGCGCCGGGACGGTCCGCACGGTGAAGTCGGCGGGGGTCACGTCCGGGAGGTCCGCCCAGTCGACCGGGAACGACACCGGCAGTCCGGGCCGCAGCCGCGGGCTGTAGGCGGCGACCACGGTGGCCCCGCCGGCCCGGGTGGAGTCGACGAAGACCCGCCCGCCCCGGTCCTCGCGGATGAAGGCGGTGGTGGCCAGCGCCGGGTCCAGCCGCTCGGCGCGGGCGGCGAGGGCCCGGGTGGCGGCGGCCATCTGCTCCGCGTCGGCGTCGGGCGTCACCGGCACGAAGACGTGCACGCCCTTGGCCCCGCTGGTCTTCGCCACCCCGGCCAGGCCCGAGTCGCCGAGCGCCTGCCGCACCAGCAGCGCGGCGGCGACGGCCGCCGGGAACGAGTCACCCTCGGGCGGGTCGAGGTCGAGCACGAGGTGCGTCGGCCGGTCGAGGTGGTCGGCCCGGGCCAGGGTCGGGTGGTACTCGACGGCCCGCTGGTTGGCGAACCACAGCAGCGTGCGCCGGTCGTCGCAGAGGGCGTACGACACCTCGCGCTGCGACGCCTCGGCCCAGACCGGCACCCGGCGCACCCACTCCGGCGTGTACTTCGGCAGGTTCTTCTGCATGAACGGCGCCTGCCCGCGCAGCGACCGGATCACCGACAGCGGCCGGTCCCGCAGCTGCGGGAGGATGCGGTCACTGACGCGATCCAGGTAGTCCACCAGGTCGCGCTTGCTGGCCCCCTCGACGAGCGGCTGGTCCAGATTGGTCAGCGACACCCCGTCCCGGGTCTCCTCCACGCCGCTCATCACCCCACCTTCCCGGCCCGGGGGTCGGTGGTCAACCGGACCGGGCGGGACGCGCCGGCACGAACGGGTCGCCGCCGGCCCGGACGGCGGCCAGCAGGTCGGCCGTACGCGCCCGGACGGCGGCGTGCAGGTGGTGGCCGTAGCTGATCCGGGCGATTCCGAGGGCGGCCAGTTCGGCGGCGCCGGGGCCACCGGGGCGGGCCAGGAGGTTCACCCGCCCGTCCACCGCCGCCACGAGGGCGCGGACCGCCTCGGGTTCGGTGAGCCCGATCGGGTAGACGCAGTCCGCGCCCGCCGCGCGGTAGCGGCGGGCGCGGTCGAGCGCGTCGGCCAGCCGGGCGTCCGGGTCGCCGCCGGGGCGCAGGAACACGTCCAACCGGGCGTTGATCACCACGTGCACGCCGGCCTCGCGGGCCGCCGACCGGACACCGGCGAGCAGGTCGGCCTGCGCCCCGACGGGCACGAGCCGGCCGGTGGCCGGGTCGGAGTCCTCCAGGTTGAGCCCCACGGCACCGGCGGCGAGCAGCCGCTCGACCAGTTCGGCCGGGCGCAGCCCGTACCCCCGTTCGAGGTCGGCGGTGACCGGGACGGTGACGGTCCGGGCGATCCGGGCCACGGCGGCGAACATCTCCCCGGGCGGCGTGGCCTCGCCGTCGGCGTGACCGAGGGCGGCCGCGACCGCCGCACTGCTGGTCGCGACGGCCGGGAAACCGGCCTCGACGACCGCCCGGGCGGAGGCGGCGTCCCAGGCGTTGGGCAGGATCAGCGGGTCGCCCGGGCGGTGCAGCGCGCGGAGCGCCTCCGCCCGGTCGGCGAGGGTGGCGGACATGCCCACGATTCTCCGGCGCGCGAGGGCCCGTTCCGACGGCCAATTCCCCTCGAATGGAACGGGCCATTCCGCGCCGTCCCCGGGCCCCAGCCGGCCCGCACGTCCTACCCCGACACCCCGGCCCGGGCCGGCTCGGCGACCCCACGACCGCGGGCCGGGGTGCGGCGCAGGGTCGTGGCGGCGACCAGCAGCGCCGCGACGACCAGCCCGGCGGCCACCGCGAAGGCGGTCCGGTAGCCGGCGGCCAGCGCGGCCGTCTCGTCCCACCCGCGCGCCCGCAGTCCGGCCGTGCGGCCGGCGGCCAGCGTGGCGAGCGCCGCCAGACCGAACGCCCCGCCGATCTGCTGGGTGGTGTTGGCCAGCCCGGAGGCGAGACCCGTCTCCGCGTCGCCGGCGCCGGCCATGGCCGCCGTGGTGACCGCGGGCAGGACCAGGCCACCGGCCGCACCGAAGACCAGCATCGCCGGGAGCACGTCGGTCAGGTACGCGCCGTCGGCCGGCAGGCGGGCGAGCAGCAGGAACCCGACCACCGCGAGGGCGAGCCCGGTGACCAGCACCCGCCGCGCGCCGTGGCGGGCGACGAGCCGGCCGGCGAGGCCGAGCGACACGGCCGCGATCACCAACGGCGTGGGCAGGAACGCCCACCCGGTGGCCGCCGCGTCGAGCCCGAGCACCAGTTGGAGGTCCAGCGCGAGCAGGAACTGGAAGGCGAAGAACGCGGCGACCGCGAGGAACTGGACGGTGTTGGCGGCGACCAGGTCGGGCGTACGCAGCACCCGGGGCGGCAGCAGCGGCACGGCGGCGACCCGCTGGCGCAGCGCGAACGCCACGAGCAGGGCGGCCCCCGCGGCGCCCGCCCCGATCGTGCGCGCCGAGGTCCAGCCGTGCTCGCCGGTGCCGACGACCGCCAGCACCGCCGCCATCAGGCCCGCGGTGGCGAGCACGGCACCGGGCACGTCCAGGCCGGCCCGCAGGCCGAGCCCACGGTCGGCGGGGATCCGGCGTAGCGCGGCGAGGACGATCAGCAGCCCGACCGGCACGTTGATCAGGAAGATCGACCGCCAGCCGGCGAGGTCCGTGAGCAGGCCGCCGGCCACCGTGCCGAGGGAGGCGCCGGCGGCGCCCGTGAAGCTGAAGACGGCGATGGCCCGGGCCCGCTCGGCCGGCTCCGGGTAGAGCCGGACGATCATGCCGAGGCTGACCGCCATCGTGAACGCCCCGCCGGCTCCCTGGAGGAAGCGCGCGGCGACCAGCGTCGCCGGCCCGGCGGCGGCCACGCAGAGCAGCGAGGCCAGGGTGAAGAGGGCGACGCCGGCGAGGAAGACCGCCCGCCGGCCGAGCAGGTCGCCGAGGCGGCCGGCGAGCAGCAGCAGCCCGCCGAAGGCCACCAGGTACGCGTTGACCACCCAGGCCAGCCCGGTGGCGGTGAAGCCGAGGTCGCGCTGGATGGCCGGCAGCGCCACGGTCACGATGCTGCCGTCCAGAATGATCATCAGACTGCCGGCGCAGAGCACGAGCAGGGCGGGCCAGCGGTCGGTGCGGGTTGTCATCGCTCCCCCTAGGTGCATGGTTTGTTACCGAAGACATGCTCTGTGACCATGGGGCGAGGCGGAAGGAGGCACTGTCGTGTCACAGGGGAACAGCGATGTGTCCGTGCAGGTCGGCGGCCTTGTGGAGTGCGCCGGTGTCGCCTCCGACACGCCCTTCACACCCGGTCAGGCCCGGGCCTGCACGGTGCGCGAGGTGCTCGACCGGGTGGGCGGCAAGTGGAGCATCGGCATCCTCGTGGCCGCCTCGCAGGGCCCGGTCCGCTTCACCGAACTGGAGCGGCAGATCGAGGGCATCAGCCGCCGGATGCTCACCCTGACGCTGCGCAACCTGGAGCGCGACGGCCTGCTGCACCGCCGGGTCTACCCCACCGTGCCGCCCAAGGTCGAGTACACCGCCACCCCGATCGCGCTGGAGCTCTACGAGTCCCTCGTCGCGCTGACCAGCTGGGCGGAGCGGCACCGGAGCACGATCGCCGCGGCCCGCGCCGCGTACGACCGGGAGCACGACCGGGCCTGACCTGCCACCGTCCCGACGCCGGGACGGCGCCCGCCGCACCACACCTCCGGCCGGTGTGGGGAAGACCACGCCATTGCTCTGACCGATCGGTCAGGATCTGACCGATCGGTCAGGCATGCTGGTTGGCGGAGGTGACCAGCGTGCGACGGGCGGAACCGACGACCCGCGACGAGATCCTGGCCGCGGCGACACGACGCTTCGCGGCCACGGGCTACCGCGGTACGTCGTTGCAGGACATCGCCACCGAGGTCGGGTGTTCGAAGGCCACGGTGCTGTACCACTTCGCGAGCAAGGAGGCCCTGCTCGCCGAGCTGATGGCGCCCGCCATCACGATGCTCCGGGCGCTCGACGACACCCTGGCCGGCCTCACCGGCCGGGCGGCGCAGGAGACCGCGGCCGAGGGGTTCGTCGACCTCGCGGTGCGGTTCCGGCGGGAGATCGCCCTGCTCCGGGGCGAGTTCCCCGAGCTGCTGCAACAGCCCGCGTTCGCCCACATCCAGCAGATCTCCGAACGGCTGCTGGCCGCCATGGCCGGCGGCAGCGACCGGCCCGCCGCCCGGATCGCGCCCATGGTGCTGCTGGCCGGCATCTCCGAGGCGTGCGCCGAGTTCATCGACGTACCCGACGACGAGCTGCGCCCCGCGCTGCTCGCCCTCGCCCGGCGGACCCTCGAACTCGTCCCTGACCAATCCTCGACCTCGGACAAGGAACCCTGATGGCGACCCTGCTCTACCGGCTCGGCCGGGGCTCGTTGCGCCGCCGGCGACTCGTCGTCGCGGTCTGGCTCGTCGTACTCGTGGGTCTCGGCCTGGCCGCCGCGTTCCTGCGCGGCCCGACGGCCAGCAACTTCACGATGCCCGGCACCGAGTCACAGCGTGCTCTCGACCTGCTCTCCGAACAGTTCCCGGCGGCCAGCGGCGCCACCGGCACCATCGCCGTGAAGGCCCCCGCGGACGGCCAACTGGCCACCCCGGAGGGCCAGGCCGTGGTGAAGGAGATCGTCCAGGAGGCCGCCGCGGTGCCCGGCGTCGTGGGCGCCGTCGACCCGTTCACCGTGGGGGCGGTCTCCCAGGACGGCCAGTACGCGCTGGTCCAGGTGCAGTTCGCCGACACCGCCGACGAGCTGGACGACGCGCAGCGCGAGGCGTACGAGCGAGTCGGGGCGTCGGCCGAGGCGCGGGGCTGGCAGGTGGCACCCGGCGGCGAGGCGCTCAACAGCGTGCCGGAGGTCGGTTCCACCGAGGCCATCGGCGTGGTGGTGGCGGCGGTCGTCCTCGTGATCACGTTCGGCTCGCTCGTGGCCGCCGGGATGACCATGCTGAACGCCCTCATCGGCGTGGCCGTCGGCATGGCCGGCCTGTACTCGCTCAGCAGCGTCGTCGAGCTGACCAGCGTCACCCCGATCCTCGCGCTGATGCTCGGCCTCGCGGTCGGCATCGACTACTCCCTCTTCATCACTTCACGGCACCGCCAGTACCTGCTCGAAGGGCTGAGCCCGGACGAGGCCGTCGGCCGGGCGGTCGGCACGGCCGGCTCCGCCGTGGTCTTCGCCGGCGCGACCGTGGTGATCGCGCTGGCCGGGCTCGCCGTGGTCGACATCCCGTTCCTGACCTCGATGGGTCTCGCCGCCGCCGGCACGGTGACCCTGGCCGTGCTGGTCGCGATCACCCTCCAGCCCGCGCTGCTCGGCTTCGCCGGCCGGAAGGTGCTCCCCCGCCGCCTGCGCGGCGCCGTCCCGGCCGCGACGGAGGGCGAGGACGCCGCCGGCCCGGCCGAGGACCGGTCCGGCTTCGGCTTCCGCTGGGCGCGGCTGGTCACCCGGCTCCGGGTGCCGGTCATCCTCGTCGGGCTGCTCGGCCTGGGGCTGCTCGCGGTCCCCGCGTCGGACATGCGGCTCGCCCTCCCCGACGCGGGCACCGCGCCCGTCGGCTCGCCGGCCCGGGTGTCGAACGACCTGATCACCGAGGGCTTCGGCCCGGGCTTCACCGGCCGGCTCGCCGTGGTGGTGGCCGGTGACACGCCGCAGGCCACCTCGGCGGCCGTACCCCAGGTGACCGCCCTCGTCCAGCGCACGGAGAACGTGCTCGCGGTGGCCCCGCCGCAGCTCAGCCCGGACGGTCGGACGGCGCTGCTCGGCGTGGTGCCGAAGACCGGGCCGACCGACGAGGCCACGGAGACGCTGGTGCACGACGTCCGCGACGCGGTCGGCGGGATCAGGGACGCGGACGTGCTGCTGACCGGCGCCACCGCGATCGGCATCGACGTGTCGGAGAAGCTCGCCGACGCGCTCCCGATCTACCTGTTCCTGGTGGTGGGCCTCTCGGTGCTGCTGTTGATGCTGGTGTTCCGCTCGCTGCTGGTGCCCGTCAAGGCGGCGCTGGGCTTCCTGCTCACCGTCGCGGCGACCTTCGGCATCACGGTCGCGGTGTTCCAGCAGGGCCACCTCGCCGACCTGGTCGGCCTGGACACGCCGGGCCCGCTGATCAGCTTCCTGCCGATCCTGCTGATCGGCATCCTGTTCGGCCTCGCCATGGACTACGAGGTCTTCCTGGTCTCCCGCATGCGGGAGGACTTCGTGCACGGCGACACCGCCCAGCAGGCGACCATCAACGGCATGGGCCACGGCGCCCGGGTGGTCACGGCGGCCGCGCTGATCATGATCTCGGTGTTCGGTGGCTTCGTCTTCTTCCTCGACGACCCGATCATCAAGTCGATCGGCTTCGCGCTCGCCGTCGGGGTGGCCATCGACGCCTTCGTGGTGCGGATGACCATCGTGCCGGCCGTGATGTCCCTGCTCGGCCGGGGCGCCTGGTGGCTGCCGAGGTGGCTCTCCCGCGCCCTGCCGAACGTGGACATCGAGGGCGAGGGGCTGCGCGCCCACCTCGCCGACCAGCCTCCGGCCCCGGTCGGCCAGCGCGGCTGAACTTCGGCCAGCGCGCTCAACCTCGGCCGACGCGGCTCGACGTCGGGCAGCGCGGCTGAACCGGCGAGGTCCGCCCCGGTGTCCCACCGGGGCGGGCCTCGCCCGTCCGGGCGGTAGACGATGGCCTCCGGTCAGCCGCGCACCGCTCGCGCCAGGTCGGCCGGGGTGCCAGCCATGATCGTGCGGGCGTGCCGCGCCACCTGTTCCGCGGGCCAGTCCCACCAGGCGAGGTCCAGCATCAGCCGCACGTCCGCCTCGTCGAAACGCCGCCGGATCAGCCGCGCCGGATTCCCGCCCACCACGCTGTACGGCTCGACGTCGGCCGTCACCACCGAGCCGGCGGCGACGACCGCACCGTCGCCGATCCGTACGCCGGGCATCACGAGGCACCCGTAGCCGAACCAGACGTCGTTGCCGACCACGGTGTCGCCCCGGCTCGGCATGCCCATGACCACGTCCAGGGTGGCGTCCCGCCAGGCGCCCTCGAACATGGCGAACGGGTACGTGGAGACCCCGACCATGGGGTGCGCTCCGCCGGCCATCAGGAACCGGGTGCCGGTGGCGATCGCGCAGTACCGGCCGATGACCAGCCGCTCCGGCCCGTAGGCGTACAGCACGTTGGTCCGCTCGAAGTCGGTCGCCCCGGCGGGGTCGTCGTAGTAGGTGTACTCCCCGACCTCGATGGTCGGTGAGGTGACGACGGGCTTGAGGAAGGCCACGCGGTCGAGCCCGGGCAGCGGGTGGGGGGTCATCGGGTCGGGGACGGCTGGCATGCGGCTCCTTCCCGCCGCCTCGACGGCGGCACGACATAAACGCAACATCAGTTGCGATAGCATCAGCATGTCATCCGCCACGGCCAAACGCAACCGGAGTTGCTTTTGTCACCAGAACGCGCGGCCCGCCCCGGCGGCCGGAGCGCCCGGGTCCGCGCCGCCGTCCGCGCGGCCACCCTCGCCGAACTCGCCGAGAAGGGCTACCAGGGCCTGACCGTCGAGGCCGTCGCCGAGCGCTCCGCCGTGCACAAGACCACCGTCTACCGGCGCTGGGGCGGCGTCGAAGGGCTGATCGCGGACGCTCTCGAACTGGCCAGCGGCGAGCCGTGGCCGGTGCCGGACACCGGTGACCTCACCGGCGACCTGCGGGCGCTGGCCCGGGAGGTCGTGCGCGGCTTCACCGACCCGGAGACCGGGCCGATCGCCCGGGCCTTCGTCTCGGCGGCGGTGCAGGATCCCGCCGCCGCCCGCGCCCTGCACGCGTTCCTCGCCGCCCGGCACGAGCAGTCCGCGCCGGTCGTCCGGCGGGCGGTCGCACGGGGGGAACTACCCGCCGACACCGACGCCGCCGAGGTGGTCCGGACGGCCGTCGCCCCCCTCTACTACCGGCTGTTCGTGAGCGGGGAACCCGTCGACACGGCGACCGCCGACCGGGCCGCCGACGCCGCGGCGGCCGCCGCCCGAGCCGGCGTCCTGCGCGCCCCGGCGGAGCCGGGGGGTCACACCCCGGCGGGATAGGTCTCCATCTCGCCGGGGGTGCTGACCGCCGGCAGGGGGTGCAGCGCCGTGGTGTCGTCGCACCAGATGAAGGCGTCGTACCGCTCGGACAGCCGCGTCGGCACGTAGTTGCCCCACGACTCGAACGTGGGGTCGTACACCACGCCGATCGCCCGGTGGTCGATGGTCTCGGTGGCCCACCCGGGCTGGTCGTCGCCGCCGAACACCAGCACCGCCCGCTCCGGCATCAGCTCGTGCAGCCGCCGCTCGATCGAGCCCTGTCGCGCCGGCGGCACGACCATGGCCTCCGACGGCGAACCCCAGCGCGGCGCCGCGACGACGGTGCCCCGGTAACAGCCGAAGCCCACGAGGACGACGGCGTCGGCGCCGTGCCGCTCCCGCGCCAACTGGCCGATGTTGACCATCCCGTCGGCGGTCATGTCGGTCGCCCGGGCGTCACCCACGTGTGTGTTGTGCGCCCACACCACGCCGCGCGCGTCCGGGCCGTACCGGTCGAGCAGCCGGTCCAGCGTGTCCTGCATGTGGGTGTCCCGGATGTTCCAGGACTCCGGTCCCCCGGCCACCATCGCCCGGTAGTAGCGCTCCGCGCCCGCCACGACCTCGGCGTTCTGCCAGGTCGAGAAGCGGTCGGCCCCGTCCGAGAGGGCCTGTTCCCGCGTACGTGCCAGCAGCCGGACGACCTCCTCCTCGCAGCGGGCGGAGACGAACCGGCTGGCGATGCCGTACTCCTCGACGCGCCGGCCGTACGGCTCGAAGCAGCGGTACGCGTCCTGGGCGGCCTCCAGCGACCCGGGGTCCTCCTCGCCGAGGTAGTCGAAGATGGCCTGCATCGACTCCCAGAGGCTGTAGACGTCCAGCCCGTGGAAGCCGACGCGCGCGTCGGCCGGCCGGTCCGCGTTCCACGACCGCAGCCAGCGGCAGAAGCGGGTCACCTCGGCGTTCGACCACATCCACGTCGGCCAGCGCTCGAAGCGCTCCAGGGCCGCCATGGGCTCGACCGCGCCGCCGGGGGCGGCCGTCACCGAGCGGTGCACCCGGTCGCAGTCCGGCCAGTCCCCCTCGACCGCCACGAACGAGAAGCCGCACTCCGCGATCAACCGGCGCGTCAACTGCTCCCGGAGGCGGTAGAAGTCGTACGTGCCGTGGGTGGCCTCCCCGATCATCACCACGCGGGCGTCGCGGACGCGCTCCAGCAGGGGGTCGAAGTCGCTCGGCGCGCCGAGCCGCTGAACCAGCATGCCAGCGGCTACCCGGCCGCCCGGCGGGCAAACCGCCGTGCGGTCGGGGCGAGAGGATCGCCCTCCGCCGGCCCGCCGGACCGCAGGCCGGACGACCGCCCCCGACCGGTCTGCCCGCCGTCCGTTCCGGCGCGACGCACACCGCCGGGGGTGTGCGCCGCGCCGGAACGGGTAGCCGCCCGGCATGACCGTCAGCGGGGTGCAGTGGCAGGAGTTCCTGGCCGGGCTCGACTACCCGGTCTCCCGCGAGGACCTCGTCCGGTGGGGCCAGGAGAACGGGGCCAGCACGGAGATGTTGCAGATGCTGCGGGCCCTGCCGGCCGAACAGTTCGACTCCCCCGCGGAACTGCACGAGGCGCTCGGCACCCTCGCCTGAGGGTGCTCAGCGGGCGTGCAGCAGGCGGAACAACACCAGCCACTGCTCCGGCCAGACGTACCCGACGGGGGTGTCCGGATCCAGCCGCGTCGCGCGCAGCGCCGCCGCCAGCCTCGCCGGCGGATGGCGCCGGCGCAGCGAGGCCGCGAGCGAACCTCCCGCGCCGCCGAAGCCCAGCTCCACCATCCGGTGGTACGCGGGCAGCGCGGCCCGGGGCACCAGCGGCTCGGGCCGCCGCTCGATACGCAGGATGCCGGCGTCCACGCGGGGCACCGGACGGGACGCCGTCCGGGGCACCCGCCCGGCGAGCCGCCAGGAGAACTCCGGCCAGGTCGCCACGGTGAGGCGGGACCAGCGGCCGTAGTCGCCGGTGCGGCGGCGGGCGTACTCCAGTTGCGTGAGCAGCGTCGCGGCCCGCAGCCTCGGCGCGGCGAGGCACCAGCGGACCACCGCCGAGGTCAGTGACCAGGGGATGTTGCCGACCACCGCGAACGGCTCGTCCGGTGGTTCGGCGGTGAGGAAGTCGGCCTGCCGGTGCCGGACGTTCGGCAGCGCGGCGCGGACCGCGGCCAGCTCGTCGGCGACCGACGGGTCGACCTCGTACGCCACGAGTCGCCCGCAGCGGGCGGCCAGGGGCCGGGTCAGCTGGCCACGGCCGGCGCCGACCTCCAGCACGAGGCCGTCCGGGTCGGGTCGGGCCGCCCGGACTACCCGGGCCACCGCGGCCGGGTCGGCGAGGAAGTTCTGGGAGAGTACGCGACGGGACCGGTCGCGTTCGGTTGCTCGGGTACGGCGGGGCGCCACGTGTCGTCGTCCTGTCTGCCGCCGTCGGCGGCGGGCCGGACGGGCAGCCCGGAGCGGGGCCCGTCCGAGTGGATGGGGACTCGGACGGCCCTGGAGGTGGCGCGGGAGTGCGTCTGCGGTCAGTCGCGGGTCGCGTCCCGGCCGACCAGGGCCGGACGCCGGACTCGCGGGCGGGACGCCAACAGGGGGCCCCGGCCGGCCGGCGTGCCGACCAGCTCGATCAGGGCGAATGCGCACATGGCCGCCAGGCTAGCCGACCCCGGCCGCCCCGACGACCCATTAACCCCGCCCCGCCCCCGCCCCCGGGCGCGCCTCCGCCCGCGAGCTCCGTTGATCATGAAGTTGTCGTCACGACACGCCGGGTGGCGTCAAGTGGTGAGTGCAATTGTTAGGGCGTGATGAGTTCGGCTAGTCGCTGGGCTGGGGTGGCCCAGCCCAGTGTCTGGCGGGGTCGGGTGTTCAGTTCGTGGGCGACCTCGTCCAGGCCGGTCTGGTCGATGGTGCGGAAGTCGTAGCTGCCTTTGGGGAAGTACTGGCGTAGCAGCCCGTTGGTGTTCTCGTTGGTGCCGCGTTGCCAGGGGCTGTGCGGGTCACAGAAGTAGACCGGGCAGCCGGTGGCGACGGTGAACACCGGGTGGGTGGCCATTTCCACGCCTTGGTCCCAGGCCAGCGAGCGGCGTAGGTGCGCCGGCATCCGGGTGGCCAGGGCGGTGAGGACGCCGATGACGGCTTCGCTGTCGCGGCCGTGGGGCAGGGCGCCGAGCATCACATACCGGGTGGCCCGTTCCACCAGGGTCACGATCGCCGAGCCGCCGGCTTTGCCGATGACCAGGTCACCTTCCCAGTGCCCCGGCACCGCCCGGTCCGCGGCCTCGGCCGGTCGGGCGCTGATGTGCAGGTCCCCGATCCAGGGCCGCCGACTACGGGCGGCGCCCGCGGCACGTGACCGCGGGCGCCGCTGGGTACGCCCCGACCGCAGGGCCACCTGCCGGGTCAACTCGACCCGCAGGTTCCCCCGCGACTGCACGTAGATCGCCTGGTAGATCGTCTCGTGGGACACCTGCAACTCCGGCCGGTCGGCGAACGTGGCCCGCAACCACGCGGCGATCTGCTTCGGAGACCACCTACGAGCCAGTTTCCCCGCCACCACCTGCCGCAGCCGCACACCCACACCGAGCTTCGACGTCTTCGGCCGACGCCTGGCCGCGTCCGCCCGCCGCTGCGCCCACTGCGCCTGATACCCCCACCGATACGACGCCCGAGCCCGCCCCGGCGGCAACGACCGCCCGAGCGGGTTCTTCGTCCCATGCCGCGCACTGTGATAACGGGCAACCTCCCGCGACACCGTGCACACCGGCACCCCCAACACGCCCGCGATCTGCGTAATCGTCCGCCCTGAACCCCACAGATGCTCCAACACCTGCCGATGCCCGAACGTCAACACACCCGGCCTCGCCACCAGCACCCCCAACCCAACCAAGATCAGTTGCACTGAAGCCTAGAAACCACCCCGACACGGCGGGCGACAACTTCATGATCGACCGCAGCAGGCAGCCCCGGGTGGGGGTCGGGGGGCGGGTCAGGCGGGGACGGTTACGGTGCGGGACTCGGCGCGGGCGGTCTCGGCGGCGGCCAGCACGGCCACCACCTCCCGACCGAAGCGCACGTCGCACCGGTGGTCCCGGGTACCCGCGTCGATCTCCTCGAGCAGCTGGTCGATGGCCACGCCGAAGGCCACCGCCGGCTCGTTCTGCCCGTTCGGCACGGTCTCGATGCCGTTCTCGCCGTAGAAGGCGAACTCCCGGGTCACCGCCTCGGTCGGGACGTCCAGGGTCAGCGAGGCGCTGCTGGTGGCGCCCCCGTCGTGGGTGAGCAGCAGGTGCACGAGACCGCGGGTGCCGTTCACCGCGGTCACCGTCTCCACCCGGCCCATCACGGGCAGGAGGATCGACAGGGCGTGCGGCCCGATGTCCCAGAGCGCGCCGTGCTCGCGCCGCCACTGCGACTCGCCGTACGGGCTGCCGGGCTGGAAGATCGACGCGAACATCGTGGCCCGCGCGTGGTGCCAGCCGCCCGCCGCGGCGGTCGACGCGAGGAACGCCGTCACGTTCGGCTGGAACCGCTGGGTGAAGAAGACCACCGAGGCCACCCCGGAGGACTGGGCGGCGTCGACGACCCGGTCGGCGTCGGGGACGCTCAGCGCGAGCGGCTTGTCCAGCAGCAGGTGACGCCCCGCGGTGGCCGCCCGGACCGCGATGTCGGCCTGGATGTCCGGTGGCAGGGCCACGGCCACCGCGTCGCACGCGTCGATGAGCGCGTCCACGTCGTCGAAGGCGGGTACGCCGTACCGGTCGGCCAGCGCGGCGGCCCGCTGCGGGTTGCGACCCCAGACGCCGGCCAGCTCGGCGCGCGGGTGCGCGTCGAGCGCCGCGCCGTGCGTCTCCATCGCCCAGTGACCGGTGCCGAACAAACCGAAGCGCAGCACGAGAACCCCCGCCGTGTCATCCGCCGCGGCGGCGCCGCGACACTGATCCACGCTAGTCGCCCGGCCCCGTCCGCGCGGGCGCGGGGGCAGGTCGGGACGGGCGCGGGGGCAGGTCGGAACGGCCGCGGGGACCGATCGGGACGGGGCACGGAGACCGGTCGGGGCGGCCGGGACGGCAGGTCGGGGCGGGCAAGGGCGGCGGTTACTACGACGGTTAGTAGGCTGTGCCGGTGACCGTGCCAAGGACCGGGTGGCCCCGATGACCGGCGCCGCCGCGGCGGGTTCGCCGGTGGACGGGTTCCTCGCCACCGCGTCGATCGTGCTGTCGCTCGTACTCGCGCTGTGGAGCCTCGTGTCGGCGGTGCGCAACCGGCCGCCGGACCGCTGGCAGCTGGTCGGGTTGGGCGTGCTGGAGCTGGCGCTGCTCGCGCTGGCCGTGGTGGCGCTGGTCGCCCTCGCCGGTGGCGAGCGGCCGGGCGAGCCGGGCGCCTTCTTCGGCTACCTCGTGACGCTGGTCTGCCTGCCGCCGCTGGCGGCGGTGCTGGCCCGGATGGAACCCACGCGCTGGGGCTCCGGGATCGTCTGCGCGGTCTGCCTGGTGACCCCGGTCGTCGTGGTCCGGCTCCAGCAGACCTGGGAGGTGCTCGGTGGTTGACACAGCGGAGACGGCCGCGCCTCGGCGCACCACCAACCGGGGCCCGGGGCGGTTGCTGATCGCCGTCTACATCCTCTTCGCCATCGCGGCGACCTCGCGGGCCGCGCTCCAGATCGCCACGAAGTTCGACGAGGCGCCGGTGGCCTACTCGCTGTCCGCGGTGGCCGCGCTCATCTACATCGTGGCGGCGGCCGGGCTGGCCAGGGCCGGCCACGCGGGGCGGCGGCTGGCCCTGGCCTGCTGCTCGGTGGAGCTGGTCGGGGTGCTCGCGGTCGGCGTCCTCAGCCTCGCCGACAAGGCGCTCTTCCCGGACGAGACCGTCTGGTCGCAGTTCGGCAGCGGGTACGGGTACGTCCCGCTGGTGCTGCCCGTGCTGGGCCTGGCCTGGCTCTGGCGCACCCGCGACGCGTCCCGCTGACCACCGCCGGCGCGTCTCAGGCCCGGGGGCCCCCGGCCACGTAGATGACCTGGCCGGAGACGAAGGACGCGCCCTCGCTCACGAGGAACGAGATGGTGTGGGCGACGTCCTCGGGGCGCCCCACGCGGCGGACCGGGATCTCCGCGACGGCGTGCTTCTGCAGCTCGGCGAAGTCGACCTTCATCCGGGCGGCGGTCGCCGCGGTCATGTCGGTGACGATGAACCCGGGCGCCACCGCGTTCACCGTGACGCCGAACGGGCCCAGCTCGATGGCGAGGGTCTTGGTGAAGCCCTGCAGGCCGGCCTTGGCCGCCGAGTAGTTGGCCTGGCCGCGGTTGCCCAGCGCCGACGTGCTGGACAGGTTGACGATTCGCCCCCACTTCCGCTCGACCATGTGCCGCTGGGCGGCCTGGCTGAACAGGAACGCGCCGCGCAGGTGCACGCCCATGACCGTGTCCCAGTCGGCGTCGGTCATCTTGAACAGCAGGTTGTCCCGGAGCACGCCGGCGTTGTTGACCAGCACCGTCGGGGCGCCGAGCTCGGCGGCGACGCGCTCCACCGCCGCCTCCACCTGACCCCGCTGCGCCACGTCCGCCCCGACGCCGAGCGCGCGGCCCCCGGCGGCCACGATGGCGTCGACGGTCTCCTTGGTGGCCGCCTCCTCGATGTCGACCACGGCGACGGCCATGCCGTCGGCGGCGAGCCGGCGGGCGGTGGCCGCACCGATGCCGCGCGCGGCTCCGGTGACGATGGCGACGCGGGGCTCCTCCGACATGACTACCTCCCGGTAACTTGGCTCGATCGAAGGAGCTTAGCCCCACCCGCCGGCCGGCGTCAGGCCCGCGTCAGCAGCCCCGGCGCAGCCGGATCCAGCGGTAGCCGTAGCCGGCCAGTTGGAGGCGTTCGAGCTTGCCCACGTCGCCGTAGCCACGGTCGCTGAGCACGTCGATCGGCTGATCCGCCTCCGGCTGGAGCAGGCTGAGGTCCACCTCCACGTCCTCGGTGCCGAGGTTGTGCAGGAAGACCATGGTCCCGGTCGGTCCGTCGGCGCGGTGCGCGAGCACACCCGGCGGCATGGGGACGTCGATGTGGGTGGTCGACCCGGACCCGATCTCCGGGGCCTCGCGCAGCGTACGGATCATGCGCTCGAACCAGGCGAGCAGGGACCTCGGGTCGCGGCGCTGGGCGGTGACGTTGACCGTCTGGTAGCCGTACTCGCCCTTGTCGATGACGGGACGGACCAGCTTGTCGGGCGGCGCCGTGGAGAAGCCGGCGTTCTCCTTGAACGACCACTGCATGGGGGTACGGATCGCCTGCCGGCCCGGCAGGGACAGGTCCTCGCCCATCCCGATCTCCTCGCCGTAGCGCAGCACCGGCGTGCCGCGCAGCGAGAACTGGAGGGCGTACGCCATCTCGATGCGCCGCCGGTCGTTGCCGAGCATCGGGGCGAGCCGCCGCCGGATGCCCCGGTCGTAGATGCGCATGTCCTCGTCCGGGCCGAACTGCGCGTACACCTGGTTGCGCTGCTCGGCGGTGAGCCGGGACAGGTCGATCTCGTCGTGGTTGCGCAGGAAGGTGGCCCACTGCGCGCCGACGGGCAGGGCGGGCGTGTCCCGCAGTGCCTCGATCACCGGCTCCGGGTCCTGCCGGGCCAGCGCGAGCATCAGCCGCCCGTTGAGCATGAAGTCGAACAGCATGTGCAGGCGGTTGGCGGACCCGCCGCCGTCTCCGAAGTAGACGGGCAGCTGGTCCGGTTCGACGTTCGCCTCCGCGAGCAGGATCGCGTCGCCCCGGCGCCACTGGACGTGCTGGCGGAACTCGGTGAGGAGGTCCAGGTCCTTCGGGGAGTTCGCGTTGCCCGGCTCGGTGAGTTCGATGATGAACGGCACGGCGTCCATCCGGAACCCGGAGACGCCGAGCTGGAGCCAGAACGACATGATCTTCTTGACCTCGGCCCGCACCGCCGGGTTGGCCATGTTGAGGTCGGGCTGGAAGCGGTAGAAGCGGTGGTAGTACCAGGCCCGGGCCGTCCGGTCGTACGACCAGGTCTCCCGCTGCTCGCCGGGGAAGACCATGCCCTGCCGGCGGTCCGGCGGCTCCTCGGCGGACCAGACGTACCAGTCGCGGTACGGCGAGTCCGGTGAGGAACGCGCCGACTGGAACCAGGGGTGCTCGTCGGAGGTGTGGTTGACCACCAGGTCGATGATCACCCGGATGCCCCGGTTGCGGGCCTGGTGCAGCAGTTCGGCGAAGTCCCCGAGGGTGCCGAAGCGCGGGTCCACGTTGTAGAAGTCGGTGGCGTCGTAGCCGTCGTCCCGGTTCGGCGAGGGGTGGATCGGGTGCAGCCAGAGGCAGGTGACGCCGAGCCGGGCGAGGTAGTCCAACCGGCCGATGAGCCCCTGGATGTCACCGACGCCGTCACCGTCGGAGTCCGCGAACGTGTCGATGTCGAGGCAGTAGACGACCGCCTCCGAGTACCACCTGTCGCCCATGCCCGGTTGTCTTTTCCGATCCGTCGCCCGGGCAAACGGCGACGGGTCCGCGAGGGTACCGTGCCGATCATGGAGACACCCCACACCGAGCCGGTCGACTGGTCCGCCGGGGCGTGGCTGCGCCCGCCGGTCCGGACCGAGCGTACGCCCGACGGCGGGCTGGTCGTGGAGCCGACCGCCGGCAGCGACCTGTGGCGGCACACGAGCTACGGCTTCGTCCACGACGACGCCCCGGCGCTGCTGGCCCCGCTCCCGGCCGGTACGGCCGTGGAGGTGAGCTTCCGGCTGGAGTGGACGGAGCAGTTCGACCAGGCCGGCGTTCTGGTGCGGGTCGACGAGCGGAACTGGATCAAGGCCGGCGTGGAGGTCAGCGACGGCGCGCCGCAGGTCGGTGCGGTGGTGACCCGGGAGGTGTCGGACTGGTCGGTGGCCCCGGTGCCGGAGTGGGCCGGGCGCGAGGTGACCGTCCGGGCCAGCCGGGCGGGCGACGCGCTCACCGTCCGCGCGCGGGTGGCCGGCGAGCCGTGGCGGCTGGTCCGGCTCGCCCCGCTGGCACCGGAGGCGGAGGCGGTCGCCGGTCCCTTCTGCTGCTCGCCGAGCCGGGGCGGGCTGCGGGTGCGGTTCACCGGCTGGCGCCGGGGGCCGGCCGACGCCGCGCTGCACCCGCAGGATTGACGGCGGCCGTACGCGAGGTGTGACATCCGCGCCACGGGGTACGGAGGTGCGATCCCCGTCGCCGCGGAGAGGATCGTCATGTCACTGGCCCAGGACGTCGACCCGACCCAGCTCGGCGGGCTGACCGGCTGGGTGGCCGGGGTGATCGACGCGGCCGGGCTGGTCGGCGTGGCGCTGCTGGTGGCCCTGGAGAGCGTCGTCCCGCCGATCCCGAGCGAGATCGTCCTGGCCCTGGCCGGTTTCCTGGCCGGCGAGGGCCGGTTCAACGTGGTCGTCGTGGGGCTCGCCGCCACCGCCGGATCGCTGGCGGGCGCGCTCGTCCTCTACTGGATCGGCGCCGTCGTCGGTGAGGACCGGCTCAAGCGGTGGCTCGACCGGCTGCCACTCGTGGACCTGGACGACCTGGAGCGCGCCGACCGCTGGTTCGAGCGGTACGGCAACTGGGCCGTCTTCTTCGGCCGGATGATGCCGGTGGTGCGCAGTCTGGTGTCCGTACCGGCCGGGGCGAACCGGATGCCGCTGGTCCGGTTCGTCACGCTGACCACGCTCGGCAGCGGCGTCTGGAACGCCCTCTTCGTGGGCGGCGGGTACGCCCTGGGCTCCCGCTGGCAGCAGGTCGAGCGTTACAGCACCTGGTTCGACTACGGCATCCTCGCCGTGTTCGCCGTCATGATCGCGCTCTGGGTGGTGAAGAAGGTCCGCCGCCGGGGCGCGCGCCGCGACCGGCGGTCGGTGACCGCCGGTCGCTGACGGGATGTCCGGTGGGGCCGGTGTGGCACGCGCCGCGTGCCGCTCAGCCGTACTGGGCGGTGATCGAGGTGAACTCCCACGTGTTCTGGGCGATGCCCGAGCAGTGGGCGACTACTCCCCCGCCGGGACAGGGCCGGTCCCGGTTGACCGACCAGAACGTGAACCGGGCCAGCGAGCGAGCCTCCGCCCAGTCACGGATCTGCGTCCAGGTGGCCGGCGAGGTCAGCTCCTGCTGGTCGGAGAGCCCGTTCATCCCGGAGATCCCCATGTGGGCGTACGCCGTGGCGTCGGACCAGCCGAACGCGCTCTTCAGGGTGTTCTTCAGCCCCTCGGCCGCGCTGACGGTGCTCTGGTACATGTTCGCGCCGCCGCCGAAGTTGAACGGCATGATGGTGAACACGTCGATGTCCGCCCCGAGCGTGGCGGCCCGGTTGACCAGCCGGGTGCCCCAGTACGACGGGCCGGTGGTCGTGGTGCCGAAGGTGATGATGGTCTTCAGCCCCGGGTTGTTCTGCTTGACGATCTTGAGCGCGCCGAGGATGCGGTCCTGCACCACCTCGTTCTCGAACTCGTCGCTGTTCTCGATGTCGACGTCGATGGCCCGCAGCCCGTACGCGTCGATGACCTGCTGGTACGCCCCGGCCAGCGCCTGCGCCGACGAACAGTTCGGGCCGAGCTTGTTGCCGCTCCAGCCGCCGATGGACGGGATGACGTCGCCGCCCGCGGCCCGGATGGCGGCGATGGTGGCGGCGTGGGTGCCGCCGGTGAGCGGGCCGGAGCCGTCCCAGGCCGGGGTGCAGCCGCCGCCGGAGAGGATGAAGGCGATGGTGAACCAGCGGATCCCCGTGGCGCCCATGACCGTGGCCGGTGCCGGCGGGTCGCCCCAGCCGGGGTAGAGGTAGGGCGCGGCCGCCATCGGGCCGCCACCGCCGGTGCAGCCGGAGGTGGTCGCCGACACGGGCGCCGACCGCGCCGACTCGCCGGCCGAGTTGTACGCCGCCACGGTGTAGCTGTGCGCCGAGCAGGCCGCCAGTCCGGAGACGGTGGCGCTCGTGCCGGTGACGGTGGCCCGCACGGTCGAGCCCTCGTACACCCGGTAGCCCGTGACGGTGCCGCTGGAGGCGTTCCACGCGAGCGAGACCGACGACGTGGTGGTGCCGGTGACCCGCAGGCCGCTCGGGGCGCCGGGGGTGCCCGGGCCGGGGCCTCCGCCGCCGCAGGGGCCGCCGTTGACCGTGCAGTTGGTCGGGTCGCCCGTGCCGGCGACGATGAACCCGAAGGTGGTGCTCGCACCGGGCGCGAGCGTGCCGTTCCAGGACCGGTTGACCGCGGTGACGTGCTGACCGGAGGTGGTCAGCAGCGCGTCCCAGTACGAGCCGACGGTGCTGCCGGCCGGCAGGTCGAACTGGACGTTCCACGAGGTGATCGTGGTGGCCGTGTCGTTGGTGACGGTGAACTTCGCCTCGTACCCGGTGCTCCAGCTGGCGGTGCGGACGAAGGCGGCGGTGGCGGCCGACGCCGGTGGCGGCGCCACGACGGTGGCCGCGACCAGGGCGGCGGCCAGCGCGGCGGCGAACGTCGCCGCGCGTGGGGGACGGAGTTTCACGGGTGGCCTCCTGGGACCGCTGGTGGTGGGGGTGTGGCCCGCCCTGCGGGCGGGGGTGGCGCCGGCCCGCAGGGGCAGGCCGGCAGGAGGGTGGTGCGCCGGCCCGCGCGGGCCGGCCGGGGCGGTGCGCCGGCCCGCGCGGGCGGGCCGGGGCGGTGCGGTCAGGGCAGGGTGTCGAGGTGCGGCGCCACGGTGCGGGCGAAGCCGTTGCCGTTGGTGACGTCCCAGTTGATCGACCAGGTCATCGCGCCGCGGAGGCCCGGGTAGGTGCGCGGCGGGCGGAAGCTGCCGCAGTTGGTGCCCCGGGTCAGGCAGTCCAGGGCCGCGTTGACCACGCTGGGCGCCACGATGCCGCCGCCGGCCGCGCCCGGCCCGGCGGGCAGGCCGAGCCCCACCTGGTCCGGGCGGAGTCCGGCCTCCAGCTGGATGCAGGCGAGCGCCACGATGAAGTTCACGGTGCCCTGCGGGTACGCGGCGTTGTGGTCGCAGCCGAGCATCGCGCCGGAGTTGTAGTACTGGGTGTTGACCACGGTGAGGATGTCGCGGATGTCGAGCGCCAGCTTGAAGTAGCTGCCGGCGGGTGACTGCATGTCGATGGTCTGGGGGGCCATCGCGATGATCAGGCCGGCGCCCGCCTTCGCCCGCAGGGCGCGCAACGCCTGCGCCATGTACGTCGGGTTCAGTCCGTTCTCCAGGTCGATGTCGACGCCGTCGAAGCCGTACCGCTGGATCAGGGCGTACACGGAGTCGCTGAACGCGACGGCCGAGGCGGCGTCGTTGACCGACACCCGGCCGGTCTCGCCGCCGACCGAGATGATCACCTTCTTGCCCCGGCTCTGGAGGGTCCGTACGTCCGCCGTGAAGTCCGCGTCGGTGTAGCCGCCGAGCGCGGCGGAGAGGCCGGGGTCGACGGCGAACGTGACCGCGCCGGGGGTGGCCGTGGCCTCGGCGAAGGCGACCGCCACCAGGTCGTACTCGGCGGGCACGTCCCGCAGCCGCAGCTCGACGGCCGGGTTGTCGAAGTTGTGCCAGTAGCCGGTGAGCACGTGGGCGGGCAGGCCGGTGGTCGGCGGCGGAGTGGTCGGCGGCGGCGTGGTGGGCGGTGGCGTCGTGGTGGGCGGCGTGGTCGGTGTGCCGCCTCCGCAGGGTGCGCCGTTGAGCTGGCAGTTGGCGGGCGAGCCGCTGCCGTTGCCGAGGAAGCCGAAGGAGACGGAGGCGCCCGGCGCGATGCTGCCGTTCCAGGACCGGTTGGTGAAGGTGTACCTCTGCCCGGAGGTGGTGAGCAGCGCGTCCCAGTAGCTGCCGACGGTGGTGCCGGGCGGCAGCTCGAAGCTGACCGTCCACCCCGTGACGGGCGTCCCGCCGCCGTTGGTGATCGTGTACTTCCCCTCCCAGCCGGTCCCCCAGTCGGCGGTCTTCACGAAGCTCGCGGTCGCCCCGGCGGCGTACGCGGGCAGCGTCACCCAGGCCGCGCCGAGCGCCGCGACCAGCGCGGTGACCAGGGACAGGACGAGGTATCTGGCACGTCTCATGCGACCCTCCACTGCCGAAAGACATCCACGGACGTCAACGTTGGCGCTTATTATTAAGACTGTTAACTGTTCCTGTCCACAGCTGTCCCGGGAAAGAAGAGGGCCGGGTCCCCGCCCGCGGCGGAAACCCGGCCCTCGTCGGTTCCCGCCCGCGGCGGGAGCCCGGACCTCCTCGGCGAGGTCAGCGGCGGAAGGTGAACCAGTTGACGTTGACGAAGTCGTTCGGCTGACCGCTGCTGAAGGTCAGGTAGACCGTGCGCCGGCCGGTGACCCCGGAGACGTTGCCGGGCACGGACCGCCAGCTCTGCCAGCCGCCGGTGTTGGCGATGGCGAAGCTGCCGATCGGGGCGCTGGTCGGGCTGTCCAACCGCACCTCCACGAGGCCGCTCACCCCGGCCCCGGCGCCCGAGGCGACCCGGGCCACGAAGTCACGGGGCGGTGTGGTGCCGAAGTCGACGTTGTCGAAACGCACCCAGTCGCCGTTGCGCAGGGCGCCGATGTTCTGCCCGCCCTCGCTGCACGCCTCGACGATCACGCCGTTCTGCGCGTTGAAGGACTCCGCCTGGATGGTCGCGTACGCGTCGCGGACGCTACCCGGCGGATCGGTGGGCGGCGGGGTGGTGCCGCCGCCGCGGCTGTAGACGGCCACGTAGTCGACCAGCATGGGGTGGCCGGGGACCGTCGAGGCGGTCGGCGTGGTGAAGCCGGCGACCCCGTTCGGGAAGCCGCCACCCATCGCCACGTTGAGCAGCAGGAAGTAGCCGGCGTGCCCGGTCATCTGCGTCCAGTACGGCTCACCCACCTGCGTCTGGGTGACCGTGTGGTAGAGCTGCCCGTCGACGTACCAGCGCAGTTGCTGCGGGCTCGCCGCGGCGTCCCACTCGAACCGGTAGGTGTGGAACGCCGACTGGCAGGTGCTGCCGGGGCAGGCCCGGGAGGCGCCGATGCCGTTGAACTCGTTGCACGGGCCGCCGGGTGCGACGCCGCAGTGCAGCACGCCCCACACCGAGTTGAGCCCGTTGACGTTCTCCATGACGTCGAACTCGCCGATGCCGGGCCAGTTCTGGTAGTTGCCCCGGTAGGGCGAGCCGAGCGCCCAGAACGCCGGCCAGTAGCCGAGCGCCTGCGCGCCGGTCACGTTCGGCATCTGGATCCGGCCCTCGATGGCGAGCACGCCGCCGGAGGGCGGCTTGAAGTTGCTCCGTACGGTCTCGATCCGGGCCGAGGTCCAGCGGCCCGCGCCGTCGCGCAGCGGGGTGATGCGCAGGTTGCCGGCGCCGTCGTGGCTGACGTTGGCGGTGCTGTTCGTGTACGTCTGGATCTCGCCGGTACCCCAGTTGGGCGGCCCGCCGGGGTAGCTCGTACCGGTGTCGATGATCCAGTTGGCGGAGGACGGCAGCGTGCCGGCCGCGCCGGTGAAGTCGTCGCTCCACACCAGGCTCCAGCCGGACGGGGGTGGGGGCACCGCCGCGTGGGCGGTCACGGTCACGCCGGCCAAGGCGGTGGTGGCGGCGGCGAGCAGGGCGACCGCCAGCCGTGTCCGGCGTCGTACGGGCAGGGCGGCGCGGGCCGCCGGGGCAGCTTCCATGGACGTGCCTCTCTGCGGGGACGGGTCGAGAGAGCGCTCTCTCACGAGTTGTACGGGCTCCCCGGACAGTTGTCAACGTCGATCGATCCCGGCTCCGGCCGGGCTGGCCTGCGGCCGGCGCAGCACCGCCTGCTCCAGCGCGGTCCAGGCCGTGGTGGTCACGAGGTAGAGCACGGCGGCCAGCGGCAGCACCAGCGCCACGAGCACCGTCGTGTACGGCAGCAGCGGCAGCAACCGGCCGATCAGGGCCGCCCCCGGCGCCTCGGGCGGCGTCGACGCCCCCGTTCCGCCGGCTTCCGCCGCGAGCGCGCCGGCGGCCGCGGCACGGCGCATTCGCCGCGACGACCACCAGGCCAGCGCCGCGAGGGCGGCCAGCAGGACGGCGAACAGCGGCCCGGCCGCCCCGGCCAGCCCGTCGCCGAGGTGATGGCCGAGCGGCACCCCGGCGAGCCGCGCGTCGAGCAGCCCCGTGCCGCCCTCGGTGGTGGTGAAGAGCCGGTACGTCACGAGCAGGAAGGGGGCCTGGAGCAGCATCGGCAGGCATCCGGCCACCGGGCTCGCCCCGGCCGACCGGTAGAGCGCGAAGAGTTCCGTCTGCAACCGGGCCGGGTCGTCCGCGTACCGCCGCTGGAGCTCGCGGACCTGGGGCGCGAGCGCCGCGCGGCGCCGCTCCCCGCGCACCTGCGCGACGGTCAGCGGGGAGATCAGCAGCCGGACGGCCACGGTGAAGAGCACGATCGCGGCGGCCGTGGCGGCGCCGCCGGCGATCGGTTCGAGCAGGGTCGTGAGCTGGGCGAGCGCGGCGCCGGCGGCGCCGACCGCGCCCTGCAGGGGTGCGAAGGCGAGCATGTGGGATCCCTCGGTGGCGAGTTCCGGACGGTCCCGGCGGGCGCGGGGGCCCGGGCGGGACGGATGACGACGGAAATCGGCCGCGGCGCGGGACCGGGTGTCTCCGGCCGGACGGGCGGGGCCCGGCGTCCGGGGTGGCGGACCGGACGCCCGGCGGGCACGCGGCCCGGGCCGGAGCCGACCGGGTCGGACCCCCGACGGCGCTACGCGACCGAGGGACGGAGGCCGGGTGCGCGGGGACGCGGCCGCCCGGCCGCGTCGGGATCGACCTGGCGGGGCACTGCCCGCAGGCGGGACCGGGCGCGCAGACCGGTGGCCCGCGCCCGGGCCGACGGCGGGGCGCCCACGGCGAGGACGCGGGCCGCCAACAGGGCGGCGAGCAGCACCGCCGCGCCGAGCGCGGCGCCGGCGAGCAGCCCGGCCGGCCGGTCCGCCAGCAGGGTCAGCTGGGCCAGGGCGTACGCCCACAGCCCCAGCGCGATTCCCCGACCGGTCGGCACGGGCACCAGGGTAGGACCCGCTGTCACGCGGTCGAGATGGAACGCGACACGCCGCCGCCACGCCGGTGGCGCGTTTCCCCGCGTCGCCACCCTGGGTAACCACCGGACCCAACCGGCGCGGAGGGACCGCGGCCGGTGGGAACGGACGGTGATGGGCGATGACGGGCCAGTTGGCGGAGGCGCCGGGGCGGGTGACGGACGGCACCGACCTGCTCACGGTCGGCGTCGAGGAGGAGTTCCTGCTCGTCGACCCGCACACCGGCACCGCGGTCCCCGCCGTCGACCTCGTGCTGGAGCAGGTGCCCCCGGAGCTGCGCGGGCAGGTGGAACGCGAGTTCCAGACCAGTCAGATCGAGATCGGCAGCCCGCCCGGCCTGGAGCTGCGCTCGATCCGGCACTCGCTCGGCGTGCTGCGCGCGGCGCTGGCCGAGGCCGCCGAGCGGGCCGGCGTATGGCTGCTCGCCATCGGCACCGGGCCGGTGGACGGTCCCGTGCCCCCGGTGGTCGACAAGCCGCGCTTCGACCGGATGGTCGAGCGGTTCCGCCTGCTCGTGCCCGGGCCCGGCAACAACGGCATGCACGTGCACGTCGGGGTGCCCGACCCGGAGACCGGCGTGCAGGTGCTCAACCACGTCCGGCCCTGGCTGCCGACGCTGCACGCGGTCACCGCGAACTCCCCGTTCGCCCGGGGCGAGGACACCGGGTACGCGAGCTGGCGATCGGTCGAGTGGGAGCGCTGGCCGTCGGTGGCGCCGACGCCCTACCTGGAGTCGCACGAGCACTACGAGCGGCTGATCCGCCAGTTGATCGCCAGTGGCGTGATGCTCGACGAGGGGATGCTCTACTGGTACGCCCGGCTGTCGGCGCGCTACCCCACCGTGGAGATCCGCATCGGTGACGTCTGCCCGTCGGTGGACGACGCCGTGCTGGTCGCCGCGCTGGTCCGGGCGATGGTCGCGACCGCCATCGAGGACATCGACGCCGGCCGGCCGGCCATCCGTACCGACCACCATCTGCTGGTGGGGGCGCACTGGCGGGCCGCCCACGACGGTCTGGAGGGTGCCGGGGTGGACCTCACGACGGGCGACGTCCGGCCCGCGTGGGACCTGCTGGAGCGGTTCGTCGAGCGGGTGCGCCCGGCGCTCGAACGGCACGGCGACTGGGACGACGTGGCCGACCTGCTGGGCGGGTTGCGCCGGCACGGCACCGGCGCGGCGCGGCAGCGGGCGGTGTTCGCCCGTACCGGGCGGCTCGCGGACGTGGTGGAGGACGTCGCACGACAGACCCGCGGGGCGTGACGGATGACTCCCTGCCGCGCCACGGCGCGTGACAGGATGACGTCGTGGCGCAACGGCTGATCGTGATCGGCGGGAACGCCGCCGGGATGGCGGCGGCCTCGCAGGCACGGCGGCGCCGCGACCGGGCCGACCTGGAGATCGTCGCCTTCGAGCGGGGGCACTTCACGTCGTACTCGTCCTGCGGCATCCCGTACTGGATCAGCGGCACGGTGTCGGGGCCGGAGGAGCTGGTCGCCCGCGACCCGGAGACGTTCCGCCGCAGGTTCGACATCGACGTCCGGATGCGGCACGAGGTGGTGGCGATCGACCTGGACCGCCGCGAGGTGACGGCCCGAGACCTGGTCGGCGGCGGCGAGGTGCGGGAACGCTTCGACGAGCTGGTGTACGCGGCCGGCGCCGTGCCGCTCCGGCCGGCGTGGGCGCAGACCGACGTCGAGGGCGTGTTCGGCATGCAGACCCTGGACGACGGAGCCGCGCTGCGCGACTGGCTGGAGAGCGATCCCGCGCCCCGCCGCGCCGTTGTGGTCGGTGGCGGCTACATCGGGGTCGAGATGGCCGAGGC
This sequence comes from Micromonospora globbae, assembly GCF_036184225.1. Lineage (NCBI taxonomy): Bacteria > Bacillati > Actinomycetota > Actinomycetes > Micromonosporales > Micromonosporaceae > Micromonospora > Micromonospora globbae. The sequence goes on along the minus strand of NZ_CP108084.1, from coordinate 6,618,707 downwards.
ACTGCTCCTGCGCGGGCTCTCGGTCACGCTCGTCGAGCAGGCGGACCAGCCGATGTCCACGGTGGACGGGGACATGGCGGAACTGGTCGTCGAGGCGATGCGCGACCTGGGCGTCCACATCCGGACGGGGCTCTCGGTGAGCGGGCTCGAGGAGCGCGACGGCCGGGTGCGGGGCGTGGTCACCGGCGAGGGGACGATCCCCACCGACGTGGTGGTGCTCGGGCTCGGCGTACGCCCCAACACCGACCTCGCCGCGGACGCCGGCCTGCCGCTCGGCCCCTCCGGGGCGGTCCGGGTGGACCGGCGGATGCGCGTGCCGGACACGCCCGGGGTGTGGGCCGCCGGCGACTGCGTGGAGTGCCTGCACCGGGTCAGCGGCATGCCGGTGCACGTGCCGCTCGGCACGCACGCCAACAAGCAGGGCCGGGTGGCCGGGATCAACATCGGCGGCGGGTACGCGACCTTCACCGGGGTGATCGGCACGGCCGTCACCAAGGTCTGCGACCTGGAGGTGGGGCGGACCGGCCTGCGGGAGACGGACGCCCGGGCCGCGGGGTTCGACTTCGTCTCGGTGGTCGCCGAGTCCACGAGCCGGGCCGGGTACTACCCGGGCACCCGGCCGATGACGGTCAAGCTCATCGCCGAGCGACCGAGCGGGCGGCTGCTCGGGGCGCAGATCGTCGGCTGGTCCGAGGCGGCCAAGCGGATCGACGGCCTCGCCGTCGCGCTCTGGAACGGCATGACGGTCGACGAGATGACGGCCCTCGACCTCGGTTACGCCCCGCCGTACGCGCCGGTCTGGGATCCGGTGCTCATCGCCGCCCGCAAGGCCGTCGACGCCCTGCACGACGGCGCCGGGTAGGGAACCACGCCTCCCGCGGTGCGGGGGCCACCGCGTGAGAACCGGCCGCCGCCGTCGCCCGATTGTGTCGGTGGCGGCGGTTAGCGTGCGCGCGTTGTCGGCGACGGCGATCGTCCGGCCGTTCACCCCTTCCCCCGGAGGCACCCCATGGCGCAGGAGACGACCTACCTCGAACTGTCCGAAGTGGACGGTGGTGCGCACAAGTTCTACGAGGTGGTGGTCGAGGACACCGCGATGACCGTCCGCTACGGCCGGATCGGCGACCAGGGCCAGGTCAAGACGACCACCTTCCCGGACAACGCCCGCGCCCGGGCCGCCGCCGCGAAGAAGATCGGCGAGAAGGTCCGCAAGGGGTACGCCCCGGCCGTGCGCGGCGTACGGCAGAAGCGGCCCGTCTCCCGCCGGCAGATCGTCAGCACCCGCTCCACCGCCCGCACCGCCCCCGTGCTCTGGCGCTACGACTCGGGGGCGCCCGCGTTCGGCATCTTCGTCGACGGGCGGACGTGCATGGTCGGCAACGAGCACGGGGTCATCACGACGTTGGACCACGACGCGCGGGTGCTCGCCCAGGTGCGGCTCCCCGACGGCGTGAAGTGCATCGTGGCCGACGACGCGTGGATCTACGCGGGCTGCGACGACGGCAACGTCTACGACCTCTCCGGCAAGGTGCCGCGGGTCGCGTACGCGATCACGCCCGACATCGACATCTACTGGCTGGACATCCACGACGGCGTGCTGGGCGTCTCCGACCGCGAGGGCGGCATCGCCGCCATCGACCACGAGGACGAGTTCCTCTGGCGCCGGCCGGGCCGCGGCCGGTCCGCCTGGATGGTGCGCTGTGACGCCGACGCCCTCTACCACGGCCACTCCCAGGGGGTCACCGGCTACGACTGGCGCACCGGGCGGGAGCTGTGGCACACGCGGACCGGGCCGGTGCTGTTCGGGTGGCAGGAGCGGGAGACCGTCTTCGCCGGCACGGGCACGCGCGAGGTGGTGCGCCTGCGCAAGAACGGCCGCGCCGAGCGCACCTACCACTGCGACGCCGCCGTCTTCTCCTGCGCGACCGCCGAGGGCGGCCGGTTCGTCTTCGCCGGCGACAGCGCCTCGTCGATCTACTGCTTCGACGAGGCCGGCAACCGGCTGTGGAAGCTCGGCACCGGCTGCGGCTCGGCGTACTCCATGCAGTACCACGAGGAGCGCCTCTACGTCGTCACCACGAGCGGCCACCTCGCCTGCATCGACGCCAGTGAGCCGGCGATCCGGGCGGCCGAGGCGGGCAGCGTCCCGGAGGTCGTCGACGTGAAGGCCCCGCCCCGGCTGCCCGAGCCGGCCGCCTGGTCCACCGTGGAGGTCACCACCGACGACCGGGGCGGCGTCGTCGTGCAGTGCGTGGAGCAGGGCGGCCGGCTGCGCGTGCACGTGCTCTCCGACGGCTACCGGCGGGACTGGTCCGTGCAGTTCCCGAAGGGGATCCGGGAGCCGGGGGCCCGCTACCTCGTCACCGAGGTCCGGGAGTCGGGCCGCGGCGGCTTCTACCGGGCGTACGGCGACATCCGCCGGCTGCGCTGAGGGCCGCCCGTCGTCCGCGCGCCCGGGCGCGCGGACGACGGGCGAAATCGGTTGTGCGGATCGGCCCGTCCCGGTCCAGGATGGCCCGATGAGTGGCGACCTCCGGATCCCCGACAGCCTGGACTGGGTGCGCCGCACCGCCGAGGGACGGGCGTGGCTCGCGGACCTGCCCGACCGGCTCGCGGCGTGCGCCGAGAACTGGTCGCTGCGCGTCGGGCCACCCTTCCCGTACGCGTTCGCCTCGCTGGCCCTGCCCGCCGAACTGCCCGACGGCACACCGGCGGTGCTCAAGCTCCAGTACCCCGACGGGGAGAGCGAGCACGAGGCGACCGCCCTGGCGTGCTGGGCCGGCGACGGGGCCGTCCGGCTCCTCCGGCACGACCCGCACCGGCGGGCGCTGCTCGTCGAGCGGTGCGTACCGGGCACGCCGCTGCACGAGCAGCCGCCCGACGCGGCGCTCGACGCGGCGGTCGCCTTGCTGCCCCGCCTCTGCGTGCCCGCCGGCGCGCCGTTCACCCCCCTCGCCGAGGAGGCCGCCGGCTGGGCCGAACGGATGCCGGTCGCCTGGGAGCGGGCCGGCCGGCCGTACGAGCGGCGGCTGCTGGACGCCGCCCTCGGGCTCCTCGCCGACCTGGTACCCACCCAGGGCGAGCAGGTGCTGGTCAACCAGGACCTGCACGCCGGTAACGTGCTCCGCGCCACCCGCGAGCCGTGGCTCGTCATCGACCCGAAGCCGCTGACCGGGGAGCGGGAGTTCGCCCCGGTGCCGATGGTGCGCGGCCCGGAGCTGGGGCACTCCCCCGAGGCCGTCCGGTACCGGCTGGACCGGCTCAGCGACGACCTCGGGCTGGACCGGGAGCGGGTGCGCGGCTGGACGATCGTGCACACCCTGGCCTGGAGCATCGCCGACGGCGCCGTCTTCCCGAACCAGGTCGAGGTGGTCCGCTGGTTGCTCGGCGGCGAGTGACCGGTCCCGGGGGCACCGGCGTCCCTCAGGCCGGGTACGGGACCGTCTCCCGGGCGCTGCGCAGGGCGGCGGCCCACCAGGCGAGCTGGTCGAGCAGCGTCTTGGCGTACCCGGGCGCCGCGGGATCCAGCGGCTGGCCGTCCTGCCAGGTGGTGAAGTAGTTCGGGAAGGCCAGACCGTCGCGGATGGTCACCGCGTGCAGCTCGGTGAGGACGTTCTCCAGGTGGAGGACGGCGTGCCGGCCGCCGGCCGCCCCGCCGTAGCTGACGAAGGCGACCGGCTTGGCCGTCCACTGGGTGAAGTGCCAGTCGATGGCCGCCTTCAGGGAGGCGGGGTAGCTGTGGTTGTACTCGGGCGTCACCAGGATGAACGCGTCCGCGGCGGCGAGGCGGGACGTCAGGGGCGCCATCGACTCCGGACGCGGGTAGGCGTCGCCCGCGTACTTCGGCGAGGACGCCGGCAGGGACAGCGGGATCTCGAACTCGGCGAGGTCGACGACCTCCACCTCGAACCCACCGTGCTCGCGCGCCTGCTCGGCGACCCACGAGGCGACGACCGGCCCGAACCGGCCTTCGCGGACACTCCCGACGACGATGACCAACGTGTGCTTCTCACTCATGCGCTCCACGGTCGGTCGTCGCGAAGCCGGCAACCAGACCGGGCGCAGGCTGGCCCTCGCGGGGCCACGCTACGGCGTTCGCGGCTGCCTAGACTTCCCGGCATGAGCACGCCGTTGGGCGACTTCGTCCGCGCCAAACGCGACAGCCTCCAGCCCGAGTCGTTCGGGCTGCCCGATCACGGCCGGCGCCGCGCCCCGGGCCTGCGACGCACCGAGCTGGCGATGCGCGCCGGGATCAGCGTCGAGTACCTCACCCGCATCGAGCAGGGACGCGACCGCAATCCGTCCCCGGCCGTGCTGAACGCTCTCGCGGACGCCCTCAGCCTCGACGCCGGGGAACGCCACCACCTGCGTTACCTCGCGAAGATCACCGGCGGCGCCTGCCCCGGGCACCGGCCGCCGGCACCGCCCAACCGCGACGTCCGGCCGACCGTGCTGGCCACCCTCCGGCTGCTCGAACCCGGGATCGCGTTCGTCACCAACCGCCTGGGCGACGTGCTCGCGTACACCAGCGGGTTCGAGCTGGTCATGCGCGGGACCGGACTGCTCGACGCGGAGACGCCGAACCTCACGACCTACGTCTTCACCGATCCGCGCGCCCGCACGTTCCTGCCCGACTGGGACCAGGTGGCCGACGAGCAGGTCTTCGACCTGTGGCTCGGGCCCTCGGCGGAGACGTCCGAGTGGTTCCGGGCCACGCTCGCGCCCGTCGCCGGGCCGGAGTTCACCCGACGGCTCCACCGCCACCTGCCCCCGCCGCAGGTGCCGCTGCGGCTGCGCCACCCCGACGGGCACGAGTTCCGCTGGCACCGGGAGCGGCTGGAACTGCCGAGCACCGACGCTCAGGAGCTGGTCGTGCTGCTCCCGGCCGACGAGTCGACGGCGCAGGCCGTGGAGCGGCTGCGCCACCAGTCCGGGGGCATCCTCCGCGCGGTGAGCTGACGGGGCCGCGGCGCGCGGGCGTGCCGGGTCGGCCGCCTCCCGTACCCGGTGACCTCGCCCGTCCCCCTCGGGACGCTCGCGGCATCCCTGACTGCGACTGCTGCCGCGTCAGCCGGGCTGGCAGGTGGCGCACCAGTAGAGGTTGCGGCCCGCCAGCGCGCCCCGGCTGACCGCGGTGCCGCAGACGTGGCAGGGCGCGCCCGCGCGGCGGTAGACGTACACCTCGCCGCCGTGCCGGTCGACCCGCGGTGGCCGGCCCATCGCCTCCGGAAGGTGCTCGTCGCGGACCGTGTCGATGCGGCCCTGCCGCACGGCCCGGGTCATGAGGTCGACCAGGTCGGCCCAGATCCGGTCCCAGCCGGCCCGGTCCAGCCCGCGACCGGGCAGCGTCGGCGAGAGGCCGGCACGGAACAGCGCCTCTGTCACGAAGATCAGCCCGGTGCCGGCCACCACCGACTGGTCGAGCAGGAGCGCGGCGAGCGGTGTGGCGCTGCGCGAGATCCGGGCGTACGCCCGGTCGGGGTCGGCGTCGGCGCGCAGCGGGTCGGGGCCGAGGCGGGCCCGCAACGCCGCCACCTCCGGTGGGGTGAGCACCTCGCACGCGGCCGGGCCGCGCAGGTCCAGCCAGTACCGGTCGCTGGTCAGCCGCAGCCGCACCTGGCCCACCGGCTCGGGCGGCTCGCCGGAGCCGTCGGTGACCTTGCCGTAGAGCCCGAGGTGCACGTGCAGGGTCAGCTCGCCGGCGTGGTGGTGCAGCAGGTGCTTGCCGTACGCCTCGGTGGCCTCCAGCACGGTGCCGGTGAGCCGGGCGGCGCCCTCCGCGAAGCGGCCCTGCGGGCTGGCGGCGTGCACCTTGTCACCGGCGAACAGTTCGGCGTGGCGGGCCGCCAGGCGGTGGATGGTGTGTCCCTCTGGCACGACCAGCAAGCGTAGCCACGACCGGGCCGGAACCGGCGTGCCGGCGGGCGTTCCCGGGACCGGACGGGAACCGGCGTGCCCGCGGGCGTTCCCGGGACCGGGCGGGAACCGGCGTGCCCGCGCGGGCGTGGCCAGGACGGGGCCCGTGCCGGTGCGGCGCAGCCAGGGCCGGGCCGCGCGGCGTCGCCCGGGAGGCCGCACGTCGACGTCCTGTGTGTCGGGAAACACACGGCTGGGTACCGGTAGTGGATACCGCGTGGCAGCCACCCCGTTCCACGGCCACCACGCATTCGACAGGAGGTGTGTTGTGGTCAAGATTCCTTCGCTGTCCCGCCGGTCGGATCCGGCGACGCGGGACGAGAACCTCGACGGCCGTGCCGACGGCCGCCACACCCGGGACGCCGACCCGGATCGGACGCCGGACGGCTCCCTCGCGGGCGGCCCGACGGTCGCCGACCGGGACGCCGACCGGACGACGTACCGCAGCGGCGCCGCGGCGACCGGCGGGCGGGTCACGACGGCCGACCGACGCGCGGCCGATGTCGCGGACGCCGATCGGCGCGTGGCCGACCGCAGGCCCGCGGACGCCGACCGGGGCGATCGCACGCCCGCGGACGCCGATCGGCGCGTGGCCGACCGCACGACCGTGGACGCCCACCGGGGCGACGGCACGACCCTGGACGCCGACCGGAGGGCCGCCGACCGGGCCGCCGTGGCCCGGGCCGCCACGGTGCGTCCCGAGGTGGGCGAGCGGCGGCCCGACCCGGACGCGACCCTCGAGCGTCCCGTCGACCGGGACCTCGACCGCGACCGTGCCGTCGCGCCGGTCACGGAGCGGGACGAGACGGTAGGGCCCGCGGCGCCCGGCCCCAGGCCGCGGACCAGTCTGCTCGCCACCCTCGGACTCGTCCTCGGGATCGCCGGGGCCCTCTTCGTGCTGACCGGCACCCTCGCCGGCTACGGCATCGGGCTCGGCGCGATCGGCGCGGTCCTCGCCGTGCTCGGCCTCGTCGCGACCCGGCGTCGGCACGTCGCGGGTACGACGGACGCGCTGCTCGGTGTGGGGTTCGGCCTCGCGGCCGTGGTGCTCGGCGTGCTCGCGATGACGGGTCAGTTCGACTGGCCCACGACCGACGGCGACTGGGTGCAGCGGTTCCGCGAGTGGCTTGATTCACAGTTTGTGGATCGGCTCTGACGGGCACTGTCCGGCTCGCCGGCGGTGCGCCGGCAGCGCCGGTGGTGCACCGGCGAGCCCGACCAGTCTGGTGGTTCACCAGCCGGGCGACACAGGTTCAGGGGCGGCGGTTCGCCGCCCCTGATGTGTGTCCGGGCCCGGGCCGCGCCCGCGAGGCACGCCGCCGTGCCGGGGGACGCCGCGCCGCGGGGGGACGCCGCCGCGCCGCGAGGGGACGCCGCCGTGCCGCGGGGGGACGCCGCTGACACCCGCTACTTCCAGGAAGTAGTGCCCTCCCGACGCGACCGAGGCCACTACTTCCACGATCCAGCACGATCATGGGTCCAGCACGATCATGGATCCAGCGCGATCATGGGTCCCGCGCAGTCGCGGATCCAGCACGATCGCGGATCCAGCACGATCATGGCCCGTGCCGCGCCGGAGCCGCTCCGCGTGGGCAGCCCGGCGCGCGATCCGTCGGTGAGCGCCCGGGACAGCGTGCACGCAACGAATCGCCTTCCGTTCGGCCTCAGACGCAACGAACGACTGCTCCGTGCAACTTCCTGCGGTGGATCCCGCCGGGTTGTGCCGAATACGGTTGAACGACGGCGCCAGCCCGTGGGCCGACGGTGGCCGGGCGCGCCCGACCCGTGGGAGCAGGACAGATGACGATGGACGCCACCCGCCAGCACTTCCTCATGTGCCGGCCGACGTACTTCGCCGTGGACTACGCGATCAACCCGTGGATGGATCCGACCGCGCCCGTCGACACGGAGCTGGCGATCCGCCAGTGGGAGCAGCTGCGGCAGGTCTACCGGGACCTGGGCCACACCGTCGAGGAGATCGCTCCGGTGCCGGGCCTGCCCGACATGGTGTTCGCGGCCAACGGCGGCACGGTGATCGACGGCAAGGCGATGGCGGTGCAGTTCCGCGACCCGCAGCGCGCCGACGAGGCTCCCGCGTACCGGGCCTGGTTCGAGGCCGCCGGCTTCGAGCTGTACGACCCGAAGCACGTCAACGAGGGCGAGGGCGACGTGCTGCTGGTCGGCGACCTGCTGCTCGCCGGCACGGGCTTCCGTACCGCGCACGCCTCGCACGCCCAGTTGCAGGAGGTCTTCGGCTACCCGGTGGTCACCATGCAGCTGGTGGACCCGCGCTTCTATCACCTGGACACCGCCCTGACCGTGCTCGACGAGCGCACGGTGGCGTACCTGCCGGAGGCGTTCTCGCCCGGCAGCCAGGCGGTGCTGCGCCGGCTCTTCCCCGACGCCGTGCACGCCACCATGGCCGACGCCGAGGTGCTCGGCCTCAACGCGGTCAGCGACGGCCGGCACGTGGTGCTGCCCGCGCAGGCCACCGACCTGGCCGCCCAGCTGCGCGACCGGGGCTACGAGACCATCGGTGTCGACCTGTCCGAGCTGCGTAAGGCCGGCGGCGGACCGAAGTGCTGCACGTTGCGACTCCGACAGGGAAGGGCAAGCAAGTGATCGTCGACGACATGCTGCGGACGCCGGGCGCCGTCCGGGACGCGGAACGCTGGACCGCCCACAACTACCACCCGCTGCCGGTGGTGATCTCGTCGGCGGAGGGCGCCTGGCTGACCGACGTCGACGGCCGGCGCTACCTCGACTTCCTCGCCGGCTACTCGGCGCTCAACTTCGGCCACCGCCACCCGACGCTGATCGCCGCGGCGCACGCGCAGCTCGACCGGCTCACCCTCACCAGCCGCGCGTTCATCCACGACCAGTTCGCGGACTTCTGCCGCGAGCTGGCCGAACTCTGCGGCAAGGACATGGTCCTGCCGATGAACACCGGCGCCGAGGCGGTGGAGACGGGGATCAAGGTGGCCCGCAAGTGGGGCTACCAGGTCAAGGGCGTACCGGCCGGCCAGGCCAACATCGTGGTCGCCGAGGGCAACTTCCACGGGCGTACGACCACCATCGTGAGCTTCTCGACCGACGAGGACGCCCGCGCCGACTTCGGCCCATACACCCCGGGCTTCACCGTGGTCCCGTACGGCGACCTCGACGCGCTGACCGCCGCCATCGACGAGAACACCGTGGCCGTGCTTCTCGAACCGATCCAGGGCGAGCAGGGCGTGGTGGTGCCGCCCGAGGGCTACCTGCCGGGCGTACGCGCCGTCTGCACCGAGCGCAACGTGCTCTTCATCGCCGACGAGATCCAGTCCGGCCTCGGCCGTACGGGTGCGACCTTCGCCTGCGACCACGAGGGTGTCACGCCGGACATGTACCTGCTCGGCAAGGCGCTGGGCGGGGGCATCGTGCCGGTGTCCGCGGTGGTGGCGAACGCCGACGTGCTCGGTGTCCTCAAGCCCGGCCAGCACGGTTCCACGTTCGGCGGCAACCCGCTCGCCTGCGCGGTGGCCGTCGAGGTCGTACGGATGCTCGCCACCGGCGAGTTCCAGCGCCGGTCCGCCGAGCTGGGCGCCCGGCTGCACGCCGGTCTCCGCGAGCTGATCGGGAAGGGCCTGGTCGCCGTGCGGGGCCGTGGGCTCTGGGCCGGCCTGGACATCGATCCGGCGCTGATGACCGGCCGGGAGGCGTGCGAGCGGCTCGCCGAGCGTGGCGTGCTCGCCAAGGACACGCACGGTTCGACCATCCGCCTCGCGCCGCCCCTGGTGGTCACCGAGGAGGAGATCGACCACGCCGTAACCCAGCTGGCCGCCATCCTGACCGCCTGACCCTGCCCCCCGACCCGACCCGACCCGCCCGGCCCCGATCCGGGCCCGGGCCCGGATCCGCCCGTCGATCATGAAGTTATCGGCCGGCACGACGGCGTGTCGCGGCAGTAACTTCATGATCACCGGACCAGAGCCGCCCCGGCCCGGCCCGCCCGGGACCGGGCCCGGGCGGCGGTGGTCGGGTCAGGGGCGGGGCAGCCGCATGGCCATCGTGGGGGCCTCCGCCATCACGGAGGCGGGGGTGAAGGTCGCGTCGGTGGGCAGTTCCTCGGCCCGGCCGACCTGCACCCCGGGGTAGAGCTCCACCATGTCGTTCTCGGCGAGCACCCGGGACTGCTTGGGGGCGAGCGCGATGCGGTCTCCCTCGGCCAGCGAGCCGCCGGGCCGGATGCCGGAGCCGTTGGTGCTGATGTCGGTGACGATCACCTCGCCGACCCGCAGCTCCAACCGGAGGTGGTTGCGGCTGATCCAGCGGCGCGCCTCGTCGTTGAGCCACTGGCCGAGCATGATCCCACCGTCGCCCTCGGGCGCCCGGCCGACCAGCACCGGCTGCTCCTCACTGACGACGAACCGGCGCCGGACCAGTCCGCCGATCCGCACGGCCAGCACCTCCGTACGCGGTCGCGGCCCCGCGTCACTCAGCCGGCTCCCGTGCCGGGGGCAGGTCGGCACGCCACCGCGCAGGGTGGGTGGTGCCTGCGCGGCCGGGCTGCGCTGCACCCGGGCCAGGTCGGCGAAGGCGCCACCCCCACCGCCGCCGCCGAAGAGCGCGCAGCCGGCCTCCGGGCACCTCCACTGGCGGGCCAGCAGTTTCGCTCCCGCCGCGGACCGGGCGCCGGACACGGGCTTGTCGCCCCCGCCGACGTGCGCGACGAGGGCCGGCCCGCCGGCGCCGGGCACCGGTGCGAGCACGCGTCCCGGTTCCTCGGCGACCCACGGGAAGCGCCCGCGCAGCCCGTCGAAGCGCCTCCTGCTGAGCACCGGCACGCCGAGCAGGTCGGCGACCTCGACGATCCGGTCGCCGGGGTTGTCGAGCACCTCGACGAGCCCGTCGTCGGCCCACCGGCGGATCACCATCCGCTCGTTCGAGGTGAGGTCGGCGTCGGAGAGCAACGCCCGGTGCACCACGGCGTAGACCTGGACGCCGTCCTCCTCCAACTGCCGCGAGAGGGCGTCGATGACCATGCCGAGCCGGAGCAGGCTCGCCGGCCGCCCACCGTCGATGTCCTGGTAGCGGATCACCTCGGCCAGGTCGACCACGGCCCGCGCCAGCGACGGGTCGGTGCAGACCCGCCCCTCGATGGCGTCCAGCACCTTGCTGATCTCGAATCTCATCGGGCACTCCGAACGATCTCGTCGATCCGACGGGCCAACGCGAGGTCACGTACCGTGACACCGCCGGCCGAGTGGGTGACGCACCGGAACGTGAGGGTCCGCCACCGGATGTCGATGTCGGGGTGGTGGTCGAGTTCCTCCGCGACCACGGCGACCCGGTCCACCACCGCGATGGCGTCGGGGAAGCTGGCCAGCTCCACCGTACGGCTGATCCCGCTCGAGTCTCCCGACCACCCGGCCAGCCCACCCAGCTCCTGTTCCACCGCCTCCGCGGTGAGCACGTCTGCCATGGGAAGACCCTACCGGTGGCGGGGTCAGGGGCAGGTGGTGCCCGCCGCGGCCCGTGTCGCGGCGGCCTGCCGCCGTGGCCCGCGGACGACTCGCGCCGGCCGCCCGCACGCCACGCCGTGGTGGGCGACCGACGCGGCAGTGGACGGTATTCGCTAGGCTGCCGGACGGCCTGGTCGGAATCGACTGACGTCGTCGCCCGACCCCACCAACACGAGGAGTAATCCCTGATGAAATCCCGACGGCTGGCGACCACGGGGGTCGCGCTCGTCGCAGCGCTCGGACTCGGTCTGGCCGGTTGCGGCAACCAGACGGATGCGGACGCTCCGGCCGCCGACGGCACCTCGGCAGCGGCCACGACCGCTGCCGCGGAACCGCGCGACGAGTTGCTCGCCGCCGCGAAGAAGCTCAACGAGCAGAGCGTACGCATGAAGCTCGAGTCGTCCGCCATGACGGCCAGCGGTGTCCTGGACCCGAAGAAGATGGCGGCTGACATGACGATGGAGGTGGGCGGCCAGGGCAAGTTCCAGGTCGTCACCATCGGCGACGACACCTACATGAAGATCAGTGGTCTCTCCAGCGGCTCGTCCGACAAGTGGATGCACCTCGACACGTCCGCGCTCAGCGGGGGCGGCCAGCTGGCGGTCATCACGAAGGACGACCCGGCGGGCGCCAACAAGCTCGTGACGGGCATCGTCGACGTCAAGCGCACCGGTGACGGCACGTTCGAGGGCACCCTCGACTACACCCGTAGCCAGCCGAACGACCAGGACATCAAGGCCCTCGGCGACAAGGCGAAGGCCGTCCCGTTCACCGCGAAGGTGGACGGCGAGGGCCGGCTCGTCGAGTTCGTCATCGACGCCAGCGTGCTGCACGCCTCGCTGGGCAAGATGGTCACCACGTACTCCGACTTCGGCACGGACGTGGAGGTCAAGAAGCCCCCGGCGAGCGAGGTGCAGGAGGCTCCGGCCGAGCTGGCGAAGATCCTGGGCGGCGGCAACTGACCCAAGCCCTGATATCCCACGGGGGCGGCGCCGGTCGGCGCCGCCCCCGTGCGCGTCCCGTCTCAGCCCCGTAGCGGGCGACCCACCTCGTGCAGGTGGGCGAGCGCCTGCCGGTACGAGTCGACGAGCCCGGTCTCGGCGTACGGGATGCCGCGCTCGGCGCAGTAGGCCCGCACGATCGGCTGGGCGCGGCGCAGGTTCCCCCGCGGCATGTTCGGGAACAGGTGGTGCTCGATCTGGTAGTTCAGCCCGCCGAGCGCCACGTCGACCAACCAGCCGCCCCGGACGTTGCGCGAGGTGAGCACCTGCTTGCGCAGGAAGTCCAGCTCGTCCTCGGCGGTTGGCATCGGCATGCCCTTGTGGTTCGGGGCGAACGAGCAGCCCATGTAGAGCCCCCACAGTCCCTGGTGGACGGCGGCGAAGAGCAGCGCCTTCCCGGGCGACATGGCCAGCAGCAGGATCGCCACGTAGCCGGCGGTGTGCGCGCCGAGCAGCAGCGCCTCGATCCCCCGGTGCCGCATCGGCGTACCGAAGCGGCCGTCGGGCCCCCGGCCGACGATCGCCCGCACGCTCGCCACGTGCAGGTTGAGCCCTTCGAGCAGCAGCATCGGGAAGAACAGGTACGCCTGCCGCCGCGCCAGCCACCGGCCGAATCCCCGGGTGCCCCGCGCCTGCTCGTACGTCCAGACCAGCGCGCCGGCGCCCACGTCCGGATCCTCGTCCTCGTGGTTGGGGTTGGCGTGGTGCCGGTTGTGCTTGTCGACCCACCAGCCGTAGCTGAGGCCGACCGCGAGGTTGCCCGCGATCATGCCGACGGCCTCGCTCGGGCCGCGCCGCCGGAACATCTGCCGGTGCCCGGCGTCGTGACCGAGGAACGCCACCTGCGTGGTGGCCACCGCGAGCCCGACCGCCAGCAGCGGCTGCCACCACGAGTCACCGACCGCGAGGACGGCGACCCACCCGGCCAGGAAGACCCCCAGGGTGAGCGCGACCCGGACGGCGTACCAGCCGGGCCGCCGCTCCAGCAGCCCGGCCTGACTGATCCGCCGCGACAACTGTGCGTAGTCACTCCCCCGCCGTACCGGCGGATCCGCCACCGCTGCGAGCACCATGCCCGCCTCCGTTTCCTCGACGTCCGGCCGGCCGTACGGCTCGACCCCCGTCATCGAGTCTCCAGAGATCCGTTGCGCTGAGTAACCCTGGCAACCCCCGGATCGGTGGTAGGGACCGCCCTACCCCCGACCGTCAGCTCATCCGGCTCACCACGGCCCGGAGCCGGTGCAGGTCCCGCCGGCGGCGTTCGTACGTCGCCGCGAGCGCGATCAGCGCGAGCCCGCCGACGGCCAGGAAGATCCACCGTGGCAGCAGGTCCCAGCTGCGGGCCAGCTCGTGCAGGGCGAGCAGCGCCAGGCTCACCCCACCGAGCAGCACCGGCGCCTGCCAGCGGCGGACGGCGCCGGCCAGCACGGCAACCAACGCGCCGGCGCCGAGCAGCAGTCGCCGCCACGGCTGCGGGTCGGCGGCCACCAGGATCGAGACCAGGCTCGGCAGCAGCGCCGCGCCGAGGCCCGGGCCGAGCGCGAGCCAGCTCGTCAGCCCCGGCCGGGTGCGCAGCGCCACGAGACCCGCGCCGAGGGCGAGCGCTGCCGCCGGCAGGGTGTACGCCTCCAGCAGCACCACCCGGCCGGAGGCCAGCAGCAGCCAGGCGCCGAGCAGCTCGCTGCCACCGGCGACGGCGGCGAAGGCCCAGCGCCGGCCAGCCGGCTCGCCGCCCCGCAGCAGGCGTAGGCCGACGGCGGCGCCCCAGAGGACGCAGACCGCCGCCGCCGGCCGGAGCGCGTCGGCGGTGAGCAGGAACGCGACGAGCGCCACCGCCTGGGCCGCGGCGTCCAGCACCGACCGGAGGAGCGGCCCCCGCGCGGTGGGCACCTCGGTGCCCGGCGCCGGTCGGGCGGTGAGCGCGGCCACGGCCAGGGTCAGCGCGGCCACGACGAGCACCGCGAACGCCGCGTCAGCCAACGGCAGCCCGGCCGCGAGCGGCGCGGTGACCGCGAGCCCGGTGGCCGCCCCGACCGCCGCCAGGCAGCCGACGACCCGCGTCTCGCCGCGCCGCCCGGTCGCGCCGGCCACCACCGCCGCCACCAGCAGCACGCCCAGGCCGGCCAGCGTTCCGGCCCGGGTGGCGGTGAGCCCCGCCATACCGGCCGTGGCCAGCGCCAGCCCCACGGGCACGGTGACGGGGAGGAGCAGGGGACGCGGGCTGACCAGGGCCGCGGCCAGCAGCGCCGCCACGCCGCCGAGCAGCGTGACGGACGGGCCCACGGGCCAGGGCGCGCCCGCCGCGAGCAGCAGCAACGGTGGCACCGCCCCGGCGAACGGGAGCGCCGCGAGCAGGATCGCCGCCCGGGGGAACCGGGCGGTCCAACCGGCGACCGCCACGGCGAGCGCCAGCAGTGCGAGGGCCACGCCGGCCGGCAGCGCAGCCGGCGCGGGTTCGGCGGCCGGCGCCCCGGACCAGGCGGGGACCGCCCGGCCGTACGGGACGAGGAGCGCCCGCAGCACCTCCGGGGCGGCGGCCGCGACGGCCACGGTCAGCAGGACGGCTCCGGTCACGGGGAGCGCCACGGCGCCGCCCGCCGGCAGGACCGGACCACCTTCCCGCCGGCGGGCGGCGGCAACGACCCCGGGGCCGCGACCACGTCCCGCGGACACCGGCAGGCCGACCGCGAGCGGCAGCACGGCCAGCGCGGCGTACAGCGCCAGCGGCTCACCGACGGACGGCAGCACGGGGGCGAGGCCGGTGCCCGCCGCGGCGGCGGCGAGCGCGACGGCGGCGTAGCCGCCCAGTTCGGGCCGGTGGCGGCGGGTCAGGTGCAGCGCACCGAGCAGCGGCCCCACGGCGGCCAGCGCGGCCCGTGCCTGCCACCCGGGGGACGCGCCACCGGCGATCAGCGCGACAGTGGCGCCCACCGGCAGCGTGAGGAGGGCGGCGACCAGGGCGCACCCGGCGACCGGGCGCGGCACGACGGACGCCCGGCCGAGCAGGGCCAGCGCCGCGCCGAGCACGAGGACCGCCGCGAGGGCGGTGAGCGCACCCGCCGGCCGCGCCATCCCCACGAGCACCGCGTGCCCGAGCAGGCCGGCCACCGCGAGGGCCGTGACCGGCACCGCGCCGGACACACCGCCGGACGGCGGAGCCGTGACCCGCAGCCCGCCCGACACACCGCCGGACGGCGGAGCCGTCGCGGGCAGCCCACCCGGCGTACCACCCGACGACCCGGCCGAGGCCGCCGCCGGCTCGCCGGACGGTGGTGCGGCGGAGCGCGCGACGGGCCGCAGCAGCACGGCCACCAGCACCACGGCGCCCGCCAGGTCGGCGGCGAGCACCGCCGGCCAGGCGGCGGGCCAGGCCGCCGGCAGCGCGAGCACGGCCAGCGCCAGACCGACCGGGGCGGCGACCGGCCGCGCGGCGCGCGGGGCGAGCACCGCCACCGCCACCACGCTCAGCGCCACGGCGACCGGCAGCTGCCAGCCCCAGTCGAGGTCCGGTCCCGGTGCCGCACCGCGCCACGGCGGCAGCGACCGGCCGGCGGTGGCGAGCGCCAGGAGCCCCGTGAGCACGCCGCCCGACACCGCCACGCTCGACGTGACGGCGAGCGCCGCGATGCGTGGACCGGTACGCCAGCCGCGCGGGAGCAGCGTCACGGCGCCCGCCAGGGCGGTGACGACCAGGGCGGTGGCGAGCAGCAGCAGGGACGGGCGCAGCTGGCCCACGGGGCGCAGCAACGCGACGGCGAGGACCGGCACGAGCAGCCCGTTGGCGACCTGGCGGAACGTCCGGTCGCCGGTGAGCACTGCCGCGCCGGCCAGGGTGAGCGTGACGAGCAGCAGCGGCAGTCCCGCCAGAAGGGGCGTGCCGGCCACCCGACCGAGGGCCAGCGGCTCCAGCGCGTACCCGGCGGCGGCCAGCAGCGCGACGCCGAAGGCGGTCCAGGCCAGCACCCGCGCCGCCGTGACCGCCGGCCGGACGGTGCTGGTGGCGCCGGCCGCGTCCCCCGGTGTGGGACCGGCCGCCGGCGAGACCGACCCCGCGGGGGCGGTCGCAGAGACGGCCTCGGAGGTGTCCCTCGCCGAGGCCGGGCCGGAGGGCACGTCGGCGGCTCCCGCCGGAGCCGGCCCCGAGGGCACGGCCGTGCCGGGGGCGGACGGCACGCCGGCGAACCGCCGGGTGAGCACGAGCAGGACCGCGAGGTCCACCAGCGCCACCCCGACCAGCACCGCCGACCAGCCGGCCGCCGGCGGTCGGGCCTCCACGACGAGCAGCGGCAGCACCGGCTGGGCGGCGACCAGCGCCGCGAACCACGGTCCGGTGAGCCCGCTGAGCCGGCCGTACGCGGCGGCGACGGCCGTCACGGCTCCCCCGACCAGCGCGGCGTAGCGCGTCCCCGGCCAACCGGTCACGCCGCCCAGGTCGACCGACCACGCGGCGTACCCGTCGAGCAGCACCAGCAGCAGGCCCACCGCGGCCACGGTCTCGGCGGTGCCCCGCAGCCCCCGCCGTACCGCGACGAGCGGCACGGTCAGGGCGAGGGCGGTGACCGCGGCGAGGATCAGGGCCCGTCCGGCGACCCCGACGGCGGCCCAGGCCACCGCGGTGAAGACCACCGCGGCCGTGCCGAGCAGCAGTCCACCCAGGACGAAGAGCAGGCCCTGCACGGTACGCGTGGACGTCTCGGGACGTCCGGGGCGGCCGGGCGGGGTCGGGGGCCGCCGTACGGGGACCGGCGCGACCGGGCCGACCCGGGACCGTACCCGTGCCGCCAGCATCGCCCGGCGCTGCCGGGCCCGCTGGAACCGGTCCGCGACCTCGGCGTACGCGAGGCGTGCCCGTTCCAGTTCCGCGCCGAGCGCGACGATCTCGGCGTCGAGGCGGATGACCTCGGCGGCCTCCGCGTCGGGTGGCCGTCGGCATCCGGAGCAGCCGCTGACCAGGTCGGCCGGGGCGCGGCACACGGGGCAGGGGTAACGGGTGTTCTCCACCGCGCCATCGTGGACGGTGGCGGGGCCACCGGACCAGAGTGCGCGTACTCAGGGACGGGTCTGCTCGTGCACCCACGCCGCGTACGCCGGGTCGCCGCACTCCACGCGGGTCACCAGGATCTCCGGCACCTCGTACGGGTGGCGGGCGCGGATCTGGTCGACCAGGGCGGCCACCCGGTCGGGGGCGGTCTTGAACTGCACGGACCACTCGGTGCTCGTCTCCACCGCGGAGCGCCACCAGTACGTGCTGTCCACCTGCCCGCCCACCTGGGCGCAGGCGGCGAGCCGGTCGCCGACGGCGGCCGCCGCCAGGCCGTCCGCGACGGCGCGGGCGTCCACCACGGTCGTCACCACGCTGATCTCGTCCACGAGCGCACCCTACGCGGCCGGGTCGGCGGCCACGCCGTCGCGGTTCGCGGCGATCCACTCGTCGATCCGCGCCCACCAGTCGAAGAGCCAGTCGATGCGCTCCTGCCGGTCGGCCGGAATCTCCTCCGGTGGCACCGACCAGAACCGCATGACGATCCGCTTGTCCATCGGCAGCTCACGCCAGACGTCGGACACGGTGAGCATGCGGTCGAGGCCGGTGTGTGCCACGAAGACGACCCCCGCCTCCGGAGCGGCGTCGAGCGCGGCCAGCAGTCCACCGGGCTGCGGTGCGAGCACGTGCCGCAACCGTTCCGCGCGCAGCGCCATCCGCTCCAGCCCGAGCGCGCGGAGCCGGGCGATGGCCCGGAGCCGGCGCTTGGGCGTGAAGTTGCCGCCCTCTGGGAAGATCACGAAGGCGTCGTCGTCGTCGAGACCGCTGGCCAGGTGCCCGATCTGGCGCAGCAGCGCCGCGCCCCGGTCCTCGTCGGACGCGGGGGCGATGAACCGGTTCGGCAGCCGGTTGAGCAGCACGTCGATCGCGGGATCCCACTGGAGGCTCTCCTTCAGCACGATCCGCGGCTCGCGCCGGAACCAGTTCACGAGCGCGTGGATCAGGATGAACGAGTCGCCGGGACCGGCGTGCCGACAGACCACCAGCTCCGGGCGGCCGGGCTGCGCGGTGTCCGGGTCGGCGCCGGCCACGTCGATGCTCAGCCGCAGCGTCCACCGGGCCTGCCAGAACAGCACCCGCAGGAACCAGCCCGCGAGCACGTAGTGGGCGCGCTGGAAGCCCGGCGAACGTACGCGCAGGCCGAAGCCCGCCCCGACCCAGAGCCCGAAGAGCGCGAGCAGCGCCGCGGCGTCCCAGACGAGGTAGACGCAGCCGATCCAGAGCAGCCGCAGCGGCCTCAGCCGCCCGGGAACCAGCGGCGAGAGGGCCGCCGCGACCAGCGCCCAGACCGGCAGCGTGGTGACCACCACGACGGCGAGCAGGACCACGGCCGGTGCCAGCAGCACCCGCCGGAGCCACCGGGGCGGCAGCGGCATCAGTGCTCCAGGTTCGCCAGGTACCGCCGGGACGCGGTGTACGCGCGGCTGATCCGCCGCCCCACCGCGGCCATGTCCCGGTACGCCCACGGCGTGTCGTCGCGCGGGTTGAGTCCACCGGTGGGCAGGACGTGCACCTCGACTCCCTCGGGCAGCGCCGCCATCTCCCGGAAGAACCGGTGCCGCCGGGCGATCTCGAAGGCGACCTGGGCGATCTCCCAGGGCCGGCGGGGTGGCGACAGCTCCCGTTCGATCCGGCCCACCTGGAGGACGAAGATGCGCGTGGCGCCGGCGGTCACGGCCTCGCCGATGGGGATCGAGTTGACGATCCCGCCGTCGATGTAGTGCGCGCCGTCGATCTCCGTGGGTGGCAGCAGGCCGGGCACCGACGCGGACGCCAGCACGGCCGGCACCAGCGGGCCGCTGTCGAACCAGTGCTCGGCGGCCCGTTCGATGTGCGCGGCGCAGCACCGGAACGGCACCCGCAGGTCCTCGAACGTGGTCTTCTCCTCCAGCTCCGACTCCAGCAGCCGGCGCAGCGGGCGGGGCGAGTGCAGGTGCGTACGGGCGGCGAACCGGCGCAGCTGCCGGGCGACCGAGTCGCCGTACACCTCGCTGGCCTCCGGGGAGGCCCAGAGCCGGACCAGGCGGTCGGTGACCGCCTCGGACGGGTCGGCGGCGACGAGCGCGCCGTTGACCGCCCCGATCGACGTGCCGAGCACCATGTCCGGCCGGATGCCGGCGCGGAACAGCGCGCGGAGCATGCCCACCTCGACCGCGCCGAGCACGCCGCCGCCGCCGAGCACGAACGCCACCGGTCCCCCCGCCATGCCGTTCATCCTGGCACGGCGGCGCCGCGCCGGCTCCGCCGCCGGGTCGCGCGGGCTCCGCCGCCGGATCGTGCGGGCACCGCCGCCGGGTCGCGCGGCCGGACCCGGCGGCCTGCGGAGCGTCACCCTGATCGATGTCGGTCACCGGCACGACCGGCCCGCGACCAGCGTTGACACGCCGGACACATTCGCGCAACCTGATACGGCCCCCACCTTCGAGGCAGGTGCGAACCGTGACGGCTGCACTGCATCCCGGCCGGCTGCTCGCCCGCAGGTACCGGCTCCTCGACCAGCTCGGCGTCGGCGGCATGTCGGTGATCTGGCGGGCCCACGACGAGGTGCTGGACCGGTTGGTGGCGCTCAAGGTCCTCGCCCCGTCGCTGGCCGCCGACGCCCGGTTCCGGCACCTGGTGCGCGAGGAGGCCCGCGCCGCCGCCCAGCTGGTGCACCCGCACGTCACCTCGGTGCACGACTACGGCGAGACGGTGGCCGCCGACGGCGCCATCACGTCGTTCGTCGTGATGGAGCTGCTCACCGGGGAGGAGCTGGAGCTGCGGCTCACGGAGGGGCCGCTGCCCTGGGCCGAGGCCGTGGACGTCGCCGCGCAGGTCGCCGACGCGCTCGCGGCCGCACACCGGCTGGGCATCGTCCACCGGGACATCACCCCGGCGAACGTGATGATGACCCCGGCCGGCGCCAAGGTGCTCGACTTCGGCATCGCGGCCCGGGTGGGCACCCCCGACGAGGACGAGGACGGCGCCACGTTCGGCACGCCCGCGTACGTCGCGCCGGAGCGGCTGGACGGCGCACCGGCCCAGCCGGCCACCGACGTCTACTCGCTGGGGGTCCTGCTGTACGCGGCCCTCACCGGCCGGGTGCCGTACCCGGCGGACACGTGGGAGCAGGTGGGCGCGGCGCTCGCGGCAGGCCGCCCGCCCTCGCTGGCGGGGGTGCCGGGCCTGCCGGCGGAGGTCGCCCGGACGGCGCTGCGCTGCCTGGCCCGCGACCCGGCGGCCCGGCCCACCGCGCGCGAGGTCGCCGCCGTCCTGCGGGAGCACCTGCCGCACCGGGACCCGCGACCGGTGACGACCGCGCCGCGACCCGCGGCGCCGGCCGGCGCACCGCCCCGGCGGCGGGTTCCGCGGGCGACACTGGTCCCCGCTGGCCTGGCGGTCGCCGTGGCCGTCGCCGTGCCCGCGCTTCCGCTGGACCGCACCGCACCGCCGCAGTCGTCGCCCGCCCGCACGACGGCCGCCCCGGCGGTGGTCGGCACGCCGGCTCCCGACGGGCCGGCGCGGACGGCCGCACCCTCCGGTGTGGAGCCGCCGGACGCCGCCCCGACCGGACTCGTGGCGGCGGCGTTCCGGCTCGACGGGCTCATCGACGCGGGGCTGACGGCCGGCGAGATCCGCTCCGACGTGGGCGTGGACCTCCGCAACGAACTGCGCAACCTGAGCGCGTCGGCGACGGGCGGCCGGGAGGACCTGGCGCCCCCGGTGGCCCGGCTGCGCGAGAAGGTCGCGGTCCGGCTGCGGGAGGGCGCCATCAGCCCGGTGTACGCCGAGCGGCTGGACTCGGCGATCGCCGCGCTCGGCACGGCACGGCTGTGAGCGGTCAGCGGATGGTGAGCCGGGTCAGCTCCCGGGTGGACGCGGCGGCCTGCCGGTAGATCGCCTCGTAGCCCTGCGCCATCCGGCTCGTGGAGAAGTTGGCGGCCACGTGCGCCACGCAGTCCCGGGGGTCGAGCCGTTCGACGGCCCGCAGCGCGGCGGGCAGGTCCTCGGGCCCGTCGCAGACCAGGCCGGTGACCCCGGATCTGACCAGTTCCGGCACGGCGCCGCGGCCGAGCGCCACCACGGGCGTGCCGGTCGCCATCGCCTCGACCATCACCATGCCGAACGGCTCCTCCCACTGGATGGGCATGATGAGGCAACGCGCGCCGACCAGCATCCGCAGGGTGGCGTCCCGGTCGGCGTTGAGCACCACCTCGACGTCGTCGCCGAGCAGCGGCGCGACGACCTCGTCGTAGTAGCGGCGCTCGGCGGGTTCGTTGCACTTGCCGGCCAGCAGCAGCGGCAGCCCGGCCGCCCGGCAGGCGCGGATGGCCACGTCGGGCCCCTTGTCGGGGCTGAACCGGGCCAGCCAGAGCACCGGGCCCGCCGACGGGGCGGACTTCTGCGGGATGTCCGCCAGGTCGAGGGCGTTGTGCACGGTGCCCACCCAGGGCAGGGCCGGGTTGAGGCGGCGCTGCGCGTGGGAGATGGCGACGAGGCCGACGCCGTGGTCGGTGTCGCTCAGCACGGTGCCGTACTCACCGACCGGGTTGCCGTGCACGGTCGCCACCGTGGGCACGCTGCGCCGGCCGGCGACCAGCGGGCCGATCGTGGTGTGGTCGTGGATGACGTCGAAGTCCGCGGCGTCGACGAGGTGCCGTACGCGGGCCAGGTGGGCCAGTTCGGGCAGCGACTCGCCGAGCCGCGCGAACTGGAGGTCCGGGCCGGTGGAGACGAAGTCCTGCGCGGCCGTGCCGTGCCACTCGCCGGCGCCGAACAGCGTCACCGTGTGTCCCCGCCGGACGAGGGCGTCCACCAGCCCGGTGACGACCTGCTCCAGCCCGCCGTAGCCGGGGGGCGGCACGGAGAGCCAGGGCGGGACCACCATCGCGACCCGCAGCGGCCGTTCGGCCGCCCGGTCGGCCGTCAGATGGGTCACGGCCACGAGTCCTCCCGTTGGTCCCCGGCGCGCCGGCCGCCGGTTCCGGTACGCGTGGCAGCGGTTTCCCCCTGCGGGCCCCACTAAAACCGGACAAGCGGGATGCTTCACTCCAAGACGAGCAGCTGGTCGTCCACCGCCCGCACGCCCGGCGCCGACCACGCCACCCGTTGCGCCTGGTCCCGTTCCCACCACGAGCGGACCACGCCGCTGAGCACCAGCGTGTCCCCGTCCACCGCCACCGAGATCCCTCCGGCGCCGACCGCGCGGCCGAGCGCCCGCCGCACGTCGTGGAGCATCCGGTCGGTGTCCGTGGGAGCCGGCGGGCGTACGTCGATGAGGTTGGTGATGCCGCGGACGCCCCGCAGCCGGCGCACCTCCCGCTCGGCGGTGCGCCGCTGCCACCCGAACTCCACCTCGCCGCGGAGCATCACCCAGCCGTTGGCCACGGTGACGTCCAGCCGCTCGGCGGGGACGTAGCTGTCCCACTCCAGCGCCCGGCTGACCGCGAGGGCGATCTCGGCGTCGGTCGCCCCGGGGCTGCCCGGCAGCCGTATCTCGATGTCGTCGGCGACGGCGCGCACCCCGCGTACGCGCTGCGCGCACCGTGTGGCGGCCCACCGCCGCGCCGAGCTGTCGACCCACCCGGTCAGGGTCACGACGCCCTCGTCGACGCTCACGCCGATCTCGTTCGGCTGTGCCTCGGGGTCCCAGGCCAGCTCGGCCAGGACGTCCTGCTGGATCCGCTGGTCCTCGCGGGCGGCGGCTGCCGTGCCCATCGCGTCCTCCCCTCGCCGGTTCCGCCAGCCTGTCCCCGGCACGGGTGACGGCGGTTCACCCGGGTCGGGTGAACCGCCGTCCGCGAAGAGGTGGCGGCGGGTGACGGAGCCAACCCCCTTGGCCCCGTCACCCGCCGCCGGAGGGAGGAGGCAGGTTCAGGTGGCGCTCACGACGTCTCGGCGAGCGTGACGGTCGTGGTCGCCTCGGCGCCGTTGCGCTTGTAGTGCACCTCCACCCGGTCGCCGACCTTGCCGGCCTGGACCGCGCCGACCAGGTCGTCCGAGTCGGTGATCACCTTGTCGCCGAAGCGGGTGATGACGTCGCCGCGCTGGAGGCCGGCCTTCTCGGCGGCGCCGCCCTCGGTGACCGACGCGACCAGCGCGCCGCCGCCCTCCGCCACGGTCACGCTGACCCCGAGCGACGGGTGGCTGACCTTCTCGCCGCGCTGGAGCTTGGCCGCGACGTCCTTGGCCTTGTTGCTGGGGATGGCGAAGCCGACGCCGATGTTGCCGGTGCTCTGCCCGGAGGTGGCGATGGCGGTGTTGATGCCGATCACCTCGCCCCGGGTGTTGACCAGCGCACCGCCCGAGTTGCCGGGGTTGATCGGGGCGTCGGTCTGGAGCAGCCCGGAGATGGAGGTCGCGCCCTGGCGCATGTCCTGCGGCTGGCTCTCGCCGGCCTGGATGGTGCGGTCCCGGGCGCTGATGATGCCCGCGGTCACCGAACCCTGCAGACCCAGCGGGCTGCCGAGGGCCAGCACCTGGTCACCGACCTGCATGGCGTCGCTGTCGCCGAACGTGGCGGGCTTGAGGCCGCTCACCCCGCGCGCCTGCACCACGGCGAGGTCCGTCTTCGGGTCGGTGCCGACGATCCTGGCGGTCGCGCTCTTGCCGTCGGCGAAGACCACGCGGACGGTGTCGCCGGTGGCCGAGGCGACCACGTGGTTGTTGGTGAGCACGTAGCCGTCGTCGCTGAGGATCACGCCGGAGCCCTCGCCGTTCTGGGTGGCGATGGAGACGACGCTGTCCTGCACCGAGGCGGCGATCCGGGGCAGGTCCGCACTGTTGATCACCGGCGCGGCGCTGTAGGTGCGGGTGACGCCGCCGCCGTCGTCCACGGCGAGGGCGAGCGCCCCGCCGGCGACACCGGAGCCCAGCATCAGCGCGAGGACGGCGACACCGGCGCCCGCGAACTTGGCGATCCGGCCCGGACGCGGTCCGGCCGGGTTGCTCTGGGCCGGGGCCCACGGCGGCACGGGCTGGCCGGCGTGCTGCGGCTGCTGCCCGTACGGATGCGTCCCGGCACCCGGCTGACTCCCGCCGGTCCAGCCGGTGTGCTGGTTCTGGTACCAGTGGCCGCCCGCGTAGGCGCCGTGCGCGTACCCCCCGGGGGCCGGCTGGCCCGGCGCCTGGGGGGCCGGCTGGCTGGGGACCTGCGGGCCGGCGTGGGCCGGAGCGCCCGCGGGCGGCTGGTAGCCCGCGGTCGTGGTGGCCACCGGGACGGTCGGCTCGGCGCTGGGCGTCGCCGCCATCGGCGTGGTGGCGTCGGCCTCGGACACCGTCGGCATCGTCCTGGTGGCGTCGGCGCCGGGGACCGCCGCCATCGGCGTGGTGGCGTCGGCGTCCGGGGCGGGGGCGGGCGCGTCGGTGCGCGCGGGCTCCGTGGTGGCGGAGCCGGCCGGAGTCTGGTCGGTGTGCGGGGCGACCGGCTGGGTGGTCGCCGAGTCGGACTGCGCGCGCTCCCCGCGCGGCAGCTCGGCGGTGGGGTGCGACGGCTCGGCGTCGGCGGGGGCCGGCCGGTGCTGCGGGTCGGACTCGTACTCGGTCATGTCACCACCTTCTCCCGCGCCTCTGCGATCAGCCTGGAACTGGCCTGCGAGTTGGCTGAAAGTCACTCGCCGTCGGTCTCGGCCTCCGGCACCAGCGGCAGCCGCACCCGGAACGTGGCCCCGCCGCCCGGCGTCTCGGCCACCTCGACGGTGCCGTGGTGCGCGCTCACGAGCGCCGCCACGATGGCCAGGCCGAGCCCGGTGCCGGTGTTGCCGCCGGCCCGCCGGGTCCGGGCGGCGTCGGCCCGGTAGAACCGCTCGAAGACCCGCTCCGCCTGCTCCGGGGTGAGGCCGGGGCCGGTGTCGGCCACCTCCACGATGGCCAGGTTGCCCGGCTCGGTACGCAGCCGCAGCGTCACGGAGGCGTCCGGCGGGGTGTGGGTCAGGGCGTTCGTCATGAGGTTGCCGATGATCTGCCGCAGTCGGGCGTCGTCTCCGAGGACCACGAGCGGGCCCGAGCCCGGCTCGATCTCCAGCTCGATGCGGCGGTCGGGTGCGACCGCCCGGGCGGCCTGCACCGCGTCACCGGCGAGCACCGGCAGCTCCACCGGGGCCAGGGAGATCGGCCGTTCCCGGTCGAGCCGGGCGAGCAGCAGCAGGTCCTCCACGAGCAGGCCCATGCGGGCGGCCTCGTCCTCGATGCGGCGCAGCAGGCCGGCCGTCTGCTCCGGCTCGCGGGCCGCCCCCTGCCGGTACAGCTCGGCGAAGCCGCGGATCGTGGTGAGCGGCGTACGCAGCTCGTGCGACGCGTCCGCGACGAACTGCCGCATCCGCTCCTCCGACCGCCGTGCCCGCGCCTCGGACGCCTGGGCGGCGGCGGCCGCGTCCCGGGCGGCGGCCTCGGCCGAGCGGGCGGCGGTCTCGGAGGCGGCGCGGGCCGTGAAGGCGGCCTCGATCTGGGTCAGCATGGCGTTCAGCGCGCGGGACAGCCGACCCAGCTCGGAGGTCGGGCACTCCTGCCCCTCCTCCGGGTCGGGCACGCGCCGGGTCAGGTCGCCGCCGGCGATGGCGGCGGCCGTGCGTTCGATCTCGACGAGGGGTTTCAGGCTGGTGCGGACGATGGCCGCGCCGATCGAGGCGAGCAGGATGAGCACGGCGCCACCGACCAGCAGGTCGATCCAGACCAGCCGGGTCACCGCCCGGTCGACGTCGGTGAGCGGCTGGCCGACGGCCAGCACCTGGTCCGGGTTGCCCCGCACCGCCGCGTAGTACACGCGCCAGCGGATCCGGCGGTCCTGGGAGGTGACCGTGTGCGGCTCCCCCTCCTGCGCGGCGAAGCCCGCCACGTCGGTGGGGAAGCTCGGCAACTGCCTCCACTGCAGCGACGTGGGGTCGTAGCTCGGCTGGGTGACCCCGCCGGGCTCGGCCAGCACCACCACGTAGCGGCTGGGCAGCATCGCGGTGACCTGGCGGGTCTTCAGCTGCGGGATGACCTCGCCGAGCGTCTGGCTCGCGCCGCGCAGCTGGGAGTCCACCTGGCCGACCAGGTAGCTGCGCAGGAAGAACGTGGTCAGCGAGCTGATCACGAGGAGGGCGAGGGCGACCAGCGTGAGGACCGCGGTGACCAGCTTCACCCGCAGCGGTACGCTCCGCAGTCGCCCCTTCGCCTGGTCGACGGCGTTCACGCCGCCGGCTTGCGCAGCACGTACCCGACGCCGCGGAGCGTGTGGATGAGCCGGGGCTGGGTGTTGTCGACCTTGCGCCGCAGGTAGGAGATGTACGACTCGACGATGTTGTCGTCGCCGCGGAAGTCGTAGTTCCAGACGTGGTCGAGGATCTGCGCCTTGGACAGCACCCGGTTGGCGTTCAGCATCAGGTAGCGCAGCAGCTTGAACTCGGTCGGCGAGAGCTGCACCCGCTGGCCGGCCCGGTAGACCTCGTGGGTCTCCTCGTCCAGTTCCAGGTCGGCGAAGGTCAGCCGGGACGGCGGCTGCTCGCCGTTGGCGGTGCGGCGCAGCACGGCCCGGATCCGGGCGGTCAGCTCCTCCAGGCTGAACGGCTTCGTGACGTAGTCGTCGCCGCCCAGGGTCAGACCGCGGATCTTGTCGTCGGTGGCGTCCCGGGCGGTCAGGAACACCACGGGCGTACGGGTGCCGCCCTCGCGGAGCATCCGGATGACCTCGAAGCCGTCGAGGTCGGGCAGCATCACGTCGAGCACCACCAGATCGGGACGGTGGTCCTTGGCGGCGGTCAGCGCGGCGCTGCCGCTGGTCGCGGTCGCCACGTCGAACCCCGCGAAGCGCAGGCTCGCGGAGAGCAGCTCGAGGATGTTCGGGTCGTCCTCGACGACGAGCAGTCGCGCCTCGGTCTGGGTAGCGGGCATGTGCCCCATCATCCGTGACCCGGCTGCGCCCGCGCTGGACGCTTCCTGCAAAAACCCTGTGAGCAGCGGGGCGGCTCAGCGGAGCAGCCGGCGGAGCCCGTCGAGGGCGCCGTCGAGCAGCCGGATGGCGGTCCGCACCTGGGAGTCGGTGAACCGGCGGGCGCGTACCAGCCGCCCCACCTCGGCGGCGAAGGCGGCCAGCCGCTCGTCGAACTCGGTGAGCACCGCGTCGCCGGTCTCGGGCCGGGGCGGCGGACCGGGCGGGAACGGCGGCGCGGGGGCGTACGACGGCTCCCACCGGCTCCGCCGCTGCCGCGTCTGCCGGGCCGCCTCGCGCAGCTCCCGCTTGAGGTCGCGGACGGAGCCGCGTACCTCGCTGCGGATCTCCCCGGCCAGGGCGGAGAGATCCTCCACCGAGGCCGCGATGTCCGATTCCAGGGCGGCCAGCTCGTCGGCCCGCTGCCGCAGTTCGCCGCGGCCGGCCTCGGTGATCTCGTACGTCTTCCGCCCGCCCGCGGCCGTGTGGCTCACCAGGCCCTCGGCCTCGAGCCGTTGCAGGCGGGGGTAGATGGTGCCGGCGCTCGGCGCGTAGAGGCCGAGGAAGCGGTCCTCGAGGAGCCGGATCAGCTCGTAGCCGTGCTTCGGGCCGTCGTCGAGGAGCTTGAGCAGGTAGAGCCGGAGCCGCCCGTGACTGAACACGGACGTCACGGCAGCTCCTCCTCCTCGTCGTCGTCCACCGGGCGGGCGAGCAGCGCGATGCTGCCCGACGTGGCGGACGCCCAGAGCTTACCGTCGCCGGCTCCGAGCACCCCCTCGCTGTCGGACACCGCGCCGATCGTCGACGTCGTCCGCACCTGGGGGAAGCCGCTGGTGATCCGGCCGGACGTGGTGTGCAGCCGCACGGCCAGGTCGCTGTCCTCGCGGACCCGGACGGTGATGCTGCCGGAGATCGTGTGCAGCCGGATCTCGCTGCGCCGCGGGTTGTCGAGGTCGCAGGTGATCGCCCCGGAGACGGTCTGCGCCCGGATCTGGCCGGCCGCGCTGTCGGCGAGGATCACCTCGCCGGAGACGGTCTCGATCGTGAGTTCCCCGGCCGCCCCCAGGGCCTCCACGGGCCCCGAGACGATCTTGGCGGACGTGACCCCCCGCATTCCCATGAGGGTGATCTGCCCGGAGGTCACGTCGACGCGGGTGTGCCGGCGCAGGCCCGAGACCACCAGGGAACCGTCGACCAGGCGCAGGTCGGCCGCCGAGTCGACGGGGACGGCCACCGAGACGTCCACGCGGGGCCAGAGGCCGAACGGCCAGAACCACCGCCAGTTCCGCTCCTGCCGTACGCTGAGCCGCCCGTCGTGGTGCTCGACCAGGACCGGGCGCCGGCCGACCCGGGACACGTCGACGCGGGCCGGCCCGTCGGTCGCCACGACGTTCAGCCGGCCGCTGAACAGGCGTACGTCCAGCCGGGTGACCGGCCCGTCCAGGGTCAGCCGCTGCGGGCTGTCGACCGTCCAACCGGTCATCTCGTCCTCCCCTCCGGCGACGCGCCAGCGGCGCGCCCCACGGGAGGACACTAACGCGATACATCGCGATACGGCAAGACTGTCGCGAGTGCTCAGGCCGCCAGGTCGAGCCCCCGGACCCCGGCGGGGCTCCCCGCCGCCTCCGTGACGCCGCCGCGTGGCGACGGCACCGCCGCCAGCGGGCGCGACGGCACGGGGACCAGGTGCACGGCCGACTCCGCGGCCCGGGCGAGCAACCGCCGGTCCGCGTCCACACCGGGGTGCAGCGCGGCGGCCACGGTCACGTGGACGGTCAGGCCCCGCACCGAGACCACCCGGCGTACCGAGCGCACCAGCGTCTCCTCGCCGAGGAACGCGGCCGCCGTGGTCGCGGCCCCGCTGGCCGTGCACCGGTAGCCGATCCGCAGCGGCACGACCGGGGCGCCGGTGTCGACCGCCGCCTGGAACACGGCGGGGCGGAAACCGCGGCGCGGCCGGCAGCCGGCCGCGCCGTCCCCGGCGCACCAGGTCGTACCCTCCGGGAAGACCGCCACCGGGCGGCCGGCCCGCAGCGCGTCGGCGACCCGGCCGACCACCGCCGGAAGCTGCCGCGGCCGGGACCGGTCCACGAAGACGGTGCCCGCGGCGCCGGCCAGCAGCCCGACCAGCGGCCAGGACCGGACCTCCCGCTTGGCCACCAGCCGGGCCGGCGCGACGGCCAGCACCACGAGGACGTCCAGCCAGGACACGTGGTTGGCGACCAGCAGGGCCCGCCGGCGCGGCGGCCGGCCGCGGACCGCCAGCCGCACCCCGAAGGCGCGCAGCGTCCCCCGCGCCCAGGCGCGCACCGCCGCCTGCCCGTCACGCTCGGGCAGGACCGGCAGCAGCACGGCCAACCCGGTGCCGAGCAGCAGCATCCCCGCACCCGCGAGCAGGCGGCCCGCCCGCCGGGCCACCCCGACGGCGGGCACCTCCCCCGGCGCGGGCAGGCACCCCGGCCCGCAGCCCGACGCGGGACGCCAGAGGTCGTCCGCCCCGGCGGTCACCGCTGTTCCCCGAGGAAGTGCCGCAGGTAGCGGGGGTTCATGCGGTCCAGGGACAGCAGCACGTAGAAGTCGGCCACCCCGAAGTCCGGGTCGTACGCCGGCTCGCCGCAGATCCACGCGCCGAGCCGCAGGTAGCCGCGCAGCAGCGGCGGAACCAGCTCGCCCTTGCCGTCCGCCGGCGGGGTCACCCCGGCCGGCGCCTCGGCGAACCAGGGCCGCCGGGGGCGCACCCGCAGCGGCGGCGGCGCCAGGTGACGGGCCTGGGCCCGCGCCCACACCTGGGCCACCGCCCGGCCGCCGTCGCCCACCGGAACCGAGGCGCAGCCGCCCAGCCAGCGGGAACCGCGCAGGTGCAGGTAGCGGGTGATGCCGGCCCACATGAGGGTGATGACGGCGCCGGTGCGGTGGTCGGGGTGGACGCAGGAGCGGCCCGCCTCGACGAGGTCGTCGCGCAGCGGCGCGAGCGCGGCGAGGTCGAACTCCGTGTCGGCGTACCGCCGGTCGGTCCGGCCGGGCGGGAGCAGCCGGTAGGTGCCGACCACCGCTCCCGTGCTCTCCTGCCGGACGATCAGGTGGTCGCAGTGCGGGTCGAACGGATCCACGTCCCGGCCCTCGGCGTCCGGGCGCAGCGTGGCGCCGAGTTCGGTGGCGAACACCTCGTGGCGGAGGCGTTGCGCGGCCGCGACCTGGGTCGGGTCGTCGGCGATCAGCAGGGTGTAACCGCTGGTCGTCAGGGGTGCCCCAGCGGCGTGCAGAACGGCCATGGGACCTGTGTAGGTCCCCGGGGTTGCCGGCCCGGGTGGCGAGGAGTGTCGATCCGGTGAACGCCGGTCGGCCACCCGTGTGCGGTCGGCGTGCCGGGCGTGCGAGGCTGCCGGGCGGGACCCGGCGGTGGCGCCGGGCCGCGTACCCGGGGAGGTCAGGCGATGCGCATCGGATCCCGCTACAACGGGCCACCCGGCTCGGGCAACGGCGGCTGGAGCGCCGGGCTGTTCGCCGCCGCGGGAGGACCCGGACCGGTCGAGGTGACGCTGCGCCGCCCGCCCCCGCTGGACACGCCCCTCGTCCTCGCCGACGGCGAGGTCCGGGACCCGGCCGGGCTCGTGGTCGCCGAGGTGCGCCCCACCGACGCCGTGGACGCCGTGGTGCCGCCGGTCGACCTGCCCACCGCGACAGCCGCGTCGGCCGCGTACCCCGGGCTGGTCGCGCACCCCTTCCCCGGCTGCTACGTCTGCGGCCCGGACCGGGCCGACGGGCTGCGGATCTTCCCCGGCCGGCTGCCCGACGGCCGGACGGCCGCCCCGTTCCACGTCCCGGAGCAGGTGACCGAGGCGACGGTCTGGGCCGCGCTGGACTGCCCGGGCGGCTGGTCGGTGATCGCCCCCGGCCGGCCCTACGTCCTGGGACGGATCGCCGCGCGGGTGGACGCGCTCCCCCGGCCGGGTGACGACTGCGTGGTGACCGGCGTGACCGTCGACGTCGAGGGGCGCAAGGCCCGTGTGCACACCAGCCTGTACGGTCCGGACGGCACGCTGCTCGCCTGCGCCCGCGCCACCTGGGTCGCGTTGCCGCCCGCCGCGGGGTGACCGCCGGCGGCGTCTCCTAGTCCGCGAGGTGGACGCGACTCCTGCCTGAGGTGGAGGCGCGGGTACGGACCACGCCTGATTGACCTTGTTGCGCTCGCCCGTCACGCTGTGCAACGGCGTACCTCGACGCCACCCGCACGGGAGGAGAACGATGTCTGACGGGCAGCGAAGCCCCACCAGTGACGGTCAGATCGTGGTGTCCGGCCTGACGAAGCAGTACCGCAACGTCCGGGCGGTCAACAACCTGTCCTTCACGATCGAGCCGGGTCGGGTGACCGGCTTCCTCGGCCCGAACGGCGCCGGGAAGACCACCACCCTGCGCATGCTGCTGAACCTGGTCACGCCGACCAGTGGCACGGCGACCATCAGCGGACACCGGTACGCCGACCTGACCGAGCCGCTGCGGCACGTGGGCGCGGTGCTGGAGGCGTCCAGCGCGCACAAGGGCCGCACCGGGATCAACCACCTGCGGGTGATCTGCGCGGCGGCCGGCCTGCCGAAGCGGCGCGCCGACGAGGCGCTGGCCCTCGTCGGGCTGACCCCCGCGGCCAAGCGGAAGTTCAAGGGCTACTCGCTCGGCATGAAGCAGCGGCTCGGCATCGCCGCGGCCATGCTCGGCGACCCGCGGGTCCTCATCCTCGACGAGCCGGCCAACGGGCTGGACCCGGAGGGGATCCGGTGGATGCGCGGGTTCCTCAAGGGCCTGGCCCACGAGGGACGCACGGTGCTGGTCTCCAGCCACCTGCTGTCGGAGATGCAGCTGCTCGCCGACGACGTGGTCATCATCGCGGCGGGCCAGCTCGTCCGGCAGGGGCCGGTCGAGCAGGTCATCGGGTCGATGACGCACGGCGGCGCCCGGGTCCGCGTCCGCACCCCGCACGCCGAGGCCCTCGTCACCGCGCTCAAGGCCCAGAACGCCACCGTGGACGCCGACGGGCAGGGCGCCCTGATCGTCACCGGCGTGGACGCCCCGACGGTCGGCCGGGCCGCCCTCGGCGCGGGCGTCGAACTGCACGAACTGACCACGGAACGGCCCGACCTCGAAGGGGTCTTCCTGGAGCTGACGGCCGGAAAGGCGGGGATCCGATGAACCTGGTCCGAGCCGAGCTTCTCAAGATCCGCACCACCAGCACCTGGTGGTGGCTCGCCGTCGGCGCGTTCGTGTCGATCGCCCTGGCCTTCGCGTTCAACGCGTGGATGGCCAGCACGGTGCTCGGCGGCGACGCCGAAACCCTCGGCGTGAGCGGGGAGCAGGCGACCCCGGCCGCGCAGGCGGCGAACATCTACACCTCGGGTCAGTACCTCGGGCTGATGTTCGTGATGCTCATCGGCATCCTGATGGTCACCAACGAGTTCTTCCACCAGACCGCGACCACGACGTTCCTCGCCACGCCGCGGCGGACGTCGGTGATCCTCGGCAAGCTGGCCGCCGCCAGCCTGCTGGGCTTCCTGTTCTGGCTGGCCACCACGGTGATCGACCTCGTGGCCGGCGCGACGTTCCTGTCCCTCAACGACCACGGCACGCAGCTCGGTGAGTGGCCGGTGCAGCGGGCGCTGCTGTTCAACCTGCTGGCGTACACGATCTGGACGATCCTCGGGGTGGGCATCGGCACGCTCATCACCAACCAGCTCGGGGCCGTCATCACCGCGGCCGTGCTCTACCTCGTGGGCACCCAGGTGGTCGGCCTGCTGTTCCTGCTCCTGTCGAACCTGCTCGACTCGCAGGCGGTGCTCAAGTGGCAGGTGATCTGGCCCGCCGTCGCGTCCCAGGTGATGATCAGCGAGGGGCAGTCGGAGTTCGTGCCCGCCTGGTGGGTGGGCGCCCTCGTGCTGGTCGGCTACGCCATCGTCAGCGGCGTCGCCGGCGTCCTGATCACCCGACGGCGCGACATCGCCTGACCTGCGCGTCCGGCCAGGTCACGACGGCCCCGCGGCGGTGGTGTCCCACCAGCGCCCGCGGGGCCGTCGGTCATAGCAGGAGTCAATGGGACACGCAGCGCTTACTGAACTTCTGGCATCTTCTGTGAAACGGAACACCCGACGGAGGCGGAAATGCCTGGGGGATCCGTACGGCGTAGCCTTGGGGCGTCCCGCACCGGCTTCTGACACAGGGCCGGGCGGGCCCGCGTGCCACACCAGAACCGGCGTGAAAGAGGCGATTAGCGGCCGTGTCGACCCAGCAGACTTCGCAGGAGAACCCACTGGCGGGTTTCGGCCCGAACGAGTGGATCGTCGAGGAGATGTACCAGCGGTATCTCGCCGACCCCAACAGCGTCGACTCGGCCTGGCACGACTTCTTCGCCGACTACCGTCCGGCGCCGGGCGCGGCCACCCCACGACCGGACGGCAAGCCGGCCCCGGCCGCCGCCCCGGAGCCCGCCGAGCAGCAGGAGGCGGTCGCCACCGTCACGCAGTCCGCCCCCGCCAAGCCGGCGGCCGCTCCCGCCAAGCCGGCGGCCGCTCCCGCGAAGCCGGCCGAGAGCAAGCCGGCCGCGGCGGCTCCGGCCGCTCCCGCCAAGCCGGCGGCGAAGCCCGCCCCCGCGAAGCCGGCCGCCGCCGCGCCGAAGGCCACCGGCCCGCAGACCACGCCGCTGCGCGGCGTCGCCGCGAAGATCGTCCAGAACATGGACGCCTCGCTGAGCGTGCCGACCGCGACCAGCGTGCGCGCCGTCCCGGCCAAGCTGCTCGTCGACAACCGCATCGTCATCAACAACCACCTCGCCCGCGGTCGCGGCGGCAAGGTCAGCTTCACCCACCTCATCGGGTACGCGATGGTCCGGGCGCTGGTCCAGCACCCGGAGATGAACAACTCCTACGCCGAGGTCGACGGCAAGCCGGCCATGGTCCGCCCGGAGCACGTCAACCTGGGCATCGCCATCGACCTGGTCCGCCCCGACGGCAGCCGCAACCTGGTGGTCCCCTCCATCAAGGGCTGCGAGCAGATGGACTTCCGGCAGTTCTGGCAGGCGTACGAGGACGTCGTCCGGCGTGCCCGCCGCAACGAGCTGACCATGGAGGACTACGCGGGCACGACGATCTCCCTGACCAACCCGGGCGGCATCGGCACCGTCCACTCGATGCCGCGGCTCATGCAGGGGCAGAGCGCGATCATCGGCGTCGGCGCCATGGAGTACCCGGCGCCGTACCAGGGCATGTCCGAGGCCACCCTCGCCGAACTGGCGGTCAGCAAGGTCATCACGCTGACCAGCACGTACGACCACCGGGTCATCCAGGGCGCGCAGTCCGGCGAGTTCCTCAAGGCCATGCACGAGCTGATCCTCGGTGAGCACGGCTTCTACGACGAGATCTTCACCTCGCTGCGCATCCCGTACGAGCCGGTGCGCTGGGTGCGCGACGTGGCGGTCAACTCCGAGGGCCAGATCAACAAGACGGCCCGCGTACACGAGCTGATCCACGCGTACCGGGTGCGCGGCCACCTGATGGCCGACACCGACCCGCTCGAGTTCAAGATCCGCAAGCACCCGGACCTGGACGTCCTCCAGCACGGGCTGACCCTGTGGGACCTCGACCGCGAGTTCCCCGTCAACGGCTTCGCCGGCCGGCAGCGCATGAAGCTGCGCGAGATCCTCGGCGTGCTGCGCGACTCGTACTGCCGCCGCGTCGGCATCGAGTACATGCACATCCAGGACCCGGAGGAGCGGCGCTGGATCCAGGAGCGGATAGAGCGCAAGTACGAGAAGCCCACGCCGGACGAGCAGAAGCACGTGCTCAACCGGCTCAACGCCGCCGAGGCGTTCGAGACCTTCCTCCAGACGAAGTACGTCGGCCAGAAGCGCTTCTCGCTGGAGGGCGGCGAGTCGCTCATCCCGCTGCTCGGCGAGGTGCTGGAGGCGGCCGCCGAGGGGGGCCTCGACGAGGTCGTCATCGGCATGGCGCACCGCGGCCGGCTCAACGTGCTGGCGAACATCGTCGGCAAGCCGTACGAGAAGATCTTCTCGGAGTTCGAGGGGCACCTGGACCCGCGTTCCACGCAGGGCTCGGGCGACGTGAAGTACCACCTGGGGCAGAACGGCAAGTTCACGACCCCGGACGGCGCCCACTCGGTGAAGGTCTCGGTGGTGGCCAACCCGTCCCACCTGGAGGCCGTGGACCCGGTGCTGGAGGGCATCGTCCGGGCCAAGCAGGACCGCATAGACCTCAAGCTGGAGGGCTACACGGTGCTGCCGCTCGCGGTGCACGGCGACGCCGCGTTCGCCGGCCAGGGCGTGGTGGCCGAGACGCTCAACCTGTCCCAGCTGCGCGGCTACCGCACCGGCGGCACCGTGCACGTGGTGGTCAACAACCAGGTCGGCTTCACCACCGCGCCGGAGTACTCGCGGTCGAGCCTCTACAGCACCGATGTCGCGCGGATGATCCAGGCGCCGATCTTCCACGTCAACGGTGACGACCCCGAGGCCGTCGTCCGGGTCGCCCGGCTGGCCTTCGAGTACCGCCAGGCGTTCAACAAGGACGTCGTGATCGACATGGTCTGCTACCGCCGGCGCGGGCACAACGAGGGCGACGACCCGTCGATGACCAACCCGCAGATGTACAAGATCATCGACTCGAAGCGGTCGGTCCGGAAGCTGTACACCGAGGAGCTCATCGGCCGGGGCGACATCACCGTCGAGGACGCGGAGGAGCTGCTGCGCGACTACCAGGCCCAGCTCGAACGGGTCTTCAAGGCCACGCGCGACGCCGCCACCGCGCCCCGGCAGCTCAGCCGGCCGCGCCGCGAGGATGAGCCGGAGCCGCAGGTGGACACCGCCACCGACGCCTCGGTCGTCCGGGCCATCGGTGAGGCGCACGTCAACCTCCCGGAGGGCTTCACCCCGCACAAGCGCATCCAGCAGCTGCTCGAGCGGCGGGCCAAGATGGCGGTCGAGGGCAACATCGACTGGGGCTTCGGCGAGATCATCGCGTTCGGCTCCCTGCTGCACGACGGCGTCACCGTCCGGCTCGCCGGGCAGGACTCGCGCCGCGGCACGTTCGTGCAGCGGCACGCCTCGATCGTCGACGCGCGGACCGGCGCGGACTACATCCCGCTCCAGTCGTTCACCGGCGACGGCGAGCGCTCCCGGTTCTTCGTGCACGACTCGCTGCTCAGCGAGTACGCGGCGATGGGCTTCGAGTACGGCTACTCGGTGGAGAACGTCAACGCGCTGGTCTGCTGGGAGGCCCAGTTCGGCGACTTCGTCAACGGCGCCCAGTCGGTCATCGACGAGTTCGTCTCGTCGGGTGAGGTCAAGTGGGGTCAGCGCTCCGCGGTGACCCTGCTGCTGCCGCACGGCCACGAGGGTCAGGGCCCGGACCACACCTCCGGCCGGCCGGAGCGCTTCCTCCAGCTCTGCGCGGAGGACAACATGCGGGTCGCCATTCCGACCACCCCGGCGAACTACTTCCACCTGCTGCGGCGCCAGGCGCTGTCGCCGAAGCGGAAGCCGCTCGTGGTGTTCACGCCGAAGTCGCTGCTGCGGCACCGGCTCTGCGTGTCGTCCGTCGAGGACTTCACGACGGGCACCTTCCAGCCGGTGCTGCCCGACCTGGCCGCCCCGGCGCCGGAGTCGGTGAAGCGGGTGCTGCTCTGCTCGGGCAAGGTCTACTACGACCTGTACCAGGCCCGTCAGCAGCGGGGCATCACGGACACCGCGATCATCCGGATCGAGCAGCTCTACCCGATGCCGGTCGAGGAGGTCCGGGCCGCGCTGGCGCAGTACCCGAACGCCGAGGACTTCGCCTGGGTGCAGGAGGAGCCGGCCAACCAGGGCGCCTGGTCGTTCGTCGCCCTGAACCTGCTGGAGCACCTGGCCGACGTGCGGCTGCGCCGGATCTCCCGCCCGGCGGCGGCCGCTCCGGCGGTCGGCTCGGCCAAGATGCACGAGGTCGAGCAGAACGCGCTGATCGAGGCGGCGCTCCCCCGCCCGTGACCTGAGCACCGTCGTCAGCCGGGGCAGGGCCGTCGTGGACGGCCCTGCCCCGGCCGCGTCGGTGGACACCCCGCCCGGCGCCCGCCGGGCCCGGACCAAGGACGGACCGATGTACTTCACCGACCGCGGCATCGAGGAACTGGTCGAGCGCCGGGGTGACGAACAGGTGAGCGTCGAGTGGCTCGCCGAGCGCCTGCGTGACTTCGTCGACCTGAACCCGGAGTTCGAGACCCCCGTCGAGCGCTTCGCCACCTGGCTCGCCCGCCTCGACGACGAGGACGAGGACTGACCCCCGTCCGCCCACCCGACGAACGGACGTTCGCCGTGCTACCGCCTCTCCCCCCGCACGTCCGGCGATCGGCCGTGGTGGCCGGCGCCGCGTTCGCCCTGCTCCTCGCCGGCTGCGGCGACGAGCCGGCGCCGCCGCGCCCGTCGACCACGGCGGCGGGCGCCACGGCCGCCGCCCCGCCCCCACCGCCGGTCTTCTACGTCGACCCGGACAACCCGGCCGAGGAGGAGGCGGCACGCCTGGCGGCGCAGGGGCGGACCGGCGACGCCGCGGCGCTGCGCGAGATCGCCACCCGCCCGACCGCGAAGTGGCTCACCGGCGAGGAGGACCCGGTACGCGACGAGGTGGACGATTACCTCGAAGAGGCGCAGCTGGCCGGCCAGACGCCGGTGCTGGTGGCGCACAACGTGCCGGAGCGGGACTGCGGGCGGCAGGGCGACGGGGGCGCCAGCGACGTC
The DNA here is from genome assembly GCF_036184225.1 of Micromonospora globbae. Classification (NCBI taxonomy): domain Bacteria; kingdom Bacillati; phylum Actinomycetota; class Actinomycetes; order Micromonosporales; family Micromonosporaceae; genus Micromonospora; species Micromonospora globbae. The sequence goes on along the minus strand of NZ_CP108084.1, from coordinate 6,580,594 downwards.
GTGGCGTACGCGCGATGGATCCGCGATCTGGCGTCCGGCGTGAACGGCCGGCCCGTCATCGTCGTCCTCGAGCCCGGGGCGGTACCGGACGCCGTCTCGGGCTGCCCGCACGACGTGCCCGGGCGGCTCGCGCTGCTCCGGGACGCCGTGGCGGTCCTGAAGAGCACCGGCAGCGCCCAGGTCTACCTCGACGCCGGCCACCCCGCCTGGATCGGCGACGTGAACGCCCTCGCGGCGACGCTGCGTGAGGCCGGGGTCGGCGAGGCCGACGGGTTCGCGCTCAACGTGGCGAACTTCGTCCGGACCGACGAGGTCGTCCGCTACGGGCACCGGATCTCCGACGCCCTCGGCGGGGCCGCCCGGTTCGTGATCGACACCAGCCGCAACGGCAACGGCCCGTACCCGGACGCGACCGCGGACGGCGCACCGAGCTGGTGCAATCCGCCGGGGCGGGCGCTCGGCGAGGAGCCGACCGCCGACCCGGGCCTGGACCGGGTGGACGCGCTGCTGTGGGTCAAGTACCCGGGCGAGTCGGACGGCGCGTGCCGCCCCGGCGAGCCGGAGGGCGGCGAATGGTGGCCCCAGTACGCTCTCGGCCTGGTCCGCAACGCGCGCTGACCGGGCCGGCCGTCGGGGGTGCGGGGCGTCGTCAGCCGTTCCCGCTCGACACCGCCGGTTCCAGTCCGGTGCGCCGCAGCTTCTGCCAGCCCAGCCGGCCGCCGGTCAGCGCAGTGACGACCGACTGGAGCAGCACGAGATACATGAGCTGCCGGTAGACGAACTGCTGCAACGGGAGGACCCACAGCACGCCCAGCTTCTCGCGGTCCAGCCGGAACGCCACAGCCGCCGTGAGGAACTGCACGCCCAGCATGACCAGCCACGCGATGGCCGTCGCCGTCCGGTCGAGGAAGAACAGGCCGTAGATCGCCAGCAGGTCGATCACCGGCGCCATCAGCGGCAGCAGCACACCGAACAGGCTGAGGAACAGCAGGCAGCGGCGGGTGTACCGGCCCGAGGCGCCCTGGTCGAGCAACGACCGGCGGTGCTTCCACATCGCCTGCATGGTGCCGTAGCTCCACCGGTAGCGCTGCTTCCACAGCTGGCCCATCGTGGCGGGCGCCTCGGTCCACGCGCGGGCCGTCTCCTCGTACACCACCTTCCAGCCGGCCCGCCCGACCGCCATGGTGATGTCGGTGTCCTCGGCCAGGGTGTCGTCGCTGACCCCGCCGGCGTAGCGCAGCGCCTGCCGGCGGAACGCGCCGATGGCGCCGGGCACCGTGGACATGCAGCGCAGCGTCTCGTACAGGCGGCGGTCGAGGTTGAAGCCGATGACGTACTCGATGTGCTGCCACTTGGCGATGAGGCTCGTACGGTTGCCGACCTTGACGTTGCCGGCCACGGCGCCCACCTGCGGGTCGGCGAACGGCTGGACGAGCCGCCGTACGGAGTCGCGCTCGAGGACCGTGTCGCCGTCGACCATCACGATCAGGTCGTGCCGGGCCAGCGCCACGCCGGTGTTCAGGGCGCTGGACTTGCCGCCGTTCGGCTTCCGGACGACCCGGACGTTCGACAGACCGAGGGCGTCCACGATGTCGGCCGTCCCGTCGGTCGACCCGTCGTCGACGACGATGACCTCGATGCCGCCCGGATGGTCGCCGCCGGCCAGCGACCGGACCGCCGCGGCGATCCCCTCCTTCTCGTTGTAGGCGGGCACGACCACCGACACCGGATCGGTCACCGGCGGTCCCCATGCCCACGTCCGGGAGCGGCGGCGGCGGGCGTGCCGCAGCGCGAGGACGAACAGCATGACCGTACGCCCGATGGTGAGCACGCCCACGACGACGAAGAGGATCCCGAACAGGCCCAGTGTGGCGTCGGCGCCCCGCACGGCCCAGGCGAGGATCGTGCCGCGCCAGCGGTCCGCACCCGACGCCGGCGGGTTCGCGACCGCCCGTTGGTCGATCCCGGCCGCCGCGAGTGCGAGGTTCAGCCCCTCCGTCACGGTGGTGAAGCGGTAACCCCGCTCCTTCATCAGCGGGATGTAGCGGTCCAACGCCGCCACCGTCTGCGCCCGGTCACCGCCCGCGTCGTGCCAGAGGGTGATCGCGCCGGAGTATCCGGGGGGCACGGCGTTGGCGACCACCCGGTCCACGCCGGGTCGTTCCCAGTCCAGGCTGTCGGTGTCGTTGAGCACCGTGAGGTAGCCGAGGTCGCCCGCCTCGGTCACCAGCGGCCAGTCGTGATCGTCGATGGCGTTCGCGAACGACGAGTAGGGGAAGCGGACGAGGGTTGCCTCGACGCCGGCCGCGCTGGCGAGCGCCAGCTGGGTCTGCGCGTACTCCAGCCGGCGGCGCCAGCCGGGCAGGGTGGCCAGGTCGGGGTGCGTGAACGTGTGCACCCCGATCTCGTGCCCGGCGACGACCATGTCCCGGACGAGCCCGGGGTGCCGGGCGACCTGCGACCCCATGACGAAGAACGTGGCCGGGACGTCGTACTTCGCGAGCACCCGCAGGATCTCCGGTGTCCAGGTGGGATCGGGACCGTCGTCGAAGGTGAGCGCGAGGGTCCGGGCCGGGAGCCGGTAGGAGCGGACGTCGCCGTCGGCGGCCGTGAGGATGGGACCGCCGTCCACCACGTCGGCGGGAACCCGGGTCTGGCCGTGGTCGGTGTGCTGGCGGTCGGGCACGAAGGCGGCGTTCGCGTACGCGCCCACGAAGAGGACGCCGGCCAGGACGACGAGCAGCATCCCCAGCACGGTCCAGCTCGGTGGTGGCACGACCCGCCGGGCGCGGCCGTGCCGGGCGACCCGGGGCGGCCGGGCGGGCTCGGTGGGCCGGGTGAAGAGCCGCTCAGCCATGGTCGAGCTGGAGGGCCGCCGCCGCGTCGGACACCGTGGGCGGCGCCGGGCGGCCGGTGTCCGGCGGCTCGGCGGGACGGCCGGGCCGTCCGTCCGCGGGGGTGGGGGTCGGCGGGGTGGCGCGAGCGCGGGTGGGGCTCGGCGTGGTGCGGGCGCGGGTGGCGCTCGGGGTCACGGCAGGCGCCGGGGAGGTCCGCGCGTGGCTCTGGGTCGGCGTGGGCCGCTGGTCGGCGGGGCCGGTCGGACCGGCGGTCGGCGCCACCGCGGGCATCGGCGGGGGCTGCCAGGGCTGCTTCGTCGACTCGACGAACGGCAGCACCGATCCGGGGCTCACCGACGCCCCCGCGAAGCTCGCGCCGACGAGCCCCGTGTAGGCGAGCCCGACCAGCCCGAAGGCGTACGCGACCCGCCGCAGGCGCATCCGCCGCCGGCCGGTCGGGTCGACGAAGACCGGTGGCAGCCGCGGAACGGCGGCCATCACCATGGTGGGGCTTTCCACGACCGGTGGGATGAGGACGGTCGGGCTGTCGGTCACGGCCGGGATGACGATGGTCGGGCTGTCGGTCACGGCCGGCGCGACGGTCGGAGTCCCGGCGGCGCGCCGGACGGCGGCCGGAGCTTCGGTTGGCGACTGCACGACCGTCGTACTCTCGGCCGGGGCCTCGCTCGGACGCTGGGTCGGCACGGCCTGCGCGGCGGTCGGGCGGTCGGTCACGGGAAGCGAGTCTAGCGAGACGACCTCGCATCTCTTCGGGCCTCCCACCCCGGGATATGGATGCCGGCCGAGGTGGTTCGCCCAGGGCTGCGGGCCGTCCGACCCGGCCGGCCGTCGGCGCCGCGAGCGAGCGTCAGGACGGACCGTCGACGCGGCGCAGGTACGCCTCCACGGCGGCCGTGGTCCGGGCCACGTCGCCGGTCGCCAGCAGGTCGAGCAGCGCGCCGCGGAGGACCGCCAGGCCGAGGACGGCGTCGGTCCCGGCGCGGTCGCCGCCGGTGCGGGCGGCCAGCAGGTCGAGCCAGTCCGCCACGGTCTGCCGGGCGAAACCCGCCCACGGGCCGTCCGGCTCGCTGAGCGAGCGGGCGTACGCCTGGAGCCAGAGGACCAGCATCGGCCGGTGCGCCGGGGCCACGAGCCATTCCCAGGTGGTGCGCAGGGCCGCGCCGACGTCGCCCGCCTCGCCCGCGTTCCGGGCCCGGTCGAGCGCGGCCGTCTCGTCGGCGCGGGCCCGGGCGAGCAGGGCGCGGATCAGTCCGTCCTTGGAGCCGAAGAGGAAGAGCAGGACCCGGGGGCTGGATCCGACGGCCGCGGCGAGGGGGCGCAGGGACAGCTCGGAGAGCCCGTGTTCCAGCGCGTACCGGTAGGCCCGCTCGAGGAGTTCCTCTCGGCGGGCGCTGGGGGGTCGCTCGTCAGGAGTCACAGCGCTACTCTGCCACTGAAACGACTGTTTCAGTAGTGGAGGTGCCCCATGGGTGAGCCGCTCATCCGTCCGCTCGACCGCCCCGGCGACCTGGGCTGGGTGGTGATGGCGCACGGCGAGATGTACGCCGCCGAGTTCGGCTGGGACACGAGCTTCGAGGCGCTCGTGGCCCGCATCGTCGCCGACTACGCGGCCGGTCACGATCCCGACCGGGAGGCCGCGTGGATCGCCGAGCTCGACGGCCGGCGGGTCGGTTGCGTGTTCTGCGTCGCCGCCGACGAGCAGACCGCCCAGCTCCGGATCCTGCTGGTCGACCCGGCCGCGCGGGGCCGCCACCTCGGCGGTCGGCTGGTCGACGAGTGCCTGACCTTCGCCCGGCGCGCCGGGTACGCCCGGATGCGGCTGTGGACCAACCACCCACTGGTCGCCGCGCGCCGGATCTACCTCTCCCGGGGGTTCCGGCTCGTCGCCGAGGAGCCGCACCGCAGCTTCGGCGTCGACCTGACCGGGCAGGTGTACGAGCGGGACCTGGCCCCGGTCGGCACCGGCCCCGGGCACGAGGACCCCGACGCGGGGCAGCGCGATCTTGTAGCGTGAGGTTCGTGGCGCGGAGCGTGTACCTCACCAGCGTGGGATCGGGCGGGGGGAAATCGACAGTCGCGCTCGGCCTGGCCGAACTGCTCTCCCGCCAGGTGGGGCGGATCGGCGTGTTCCGGCCGCTCGTCCCCGGCAACGGCCCGGACCCGATCCTCGCCCTGCTGAGCGAGCGCTACCGGGTCGACCTGCCGGTGGCCGAGCTGGCCGGCGCCACGTACGCCGAGGCCACCACGCTCGTCGCCGACGGCCGGCGCGAGGAGCTGATCTCCCGCATCGTCGAGCGGTACCGGGCGGTCGAGCGTCACTGCCCGACGGTCGTCGTGGTGGGCAGCGACTTCGACGACACCGGCGACCCGGCGCGGCCCCGCGAACTCGCGTTCAACGCCCGCCTGGCCACCGAGTTCGGCAGCGTCGTGGTGCCCGTCGTGGACGGCTTCGAGCAGGAGCCGGCGGCCGTCGCGGCGGCCGCCCGCGGCGCGTACCACGATCTCGCGGACCTGGGCGCCACCGTGCTCGCCGTCGTCGCCAACCGGGTGCCCGCCCCCATGACGATGCCGGAGCTACCCGTGCCGGCGTACGCCATCCCCGAGGTGCCGACCGTGTCGGCACCGACGGTGGCCGAGGTGGCCGCGGCGCTGGACGCGACCGTGCTGGCCGGCGACGACGCCGCGCTCAGCCGGGACGTGCTCGACTACGTGGTCGGCGCCGCGCACGTGCCGACCCTGCTCGAGCACCTGACGACGGGGGCCCTGATGATCACCCCCGGTGACCGGGCCGACCTGCTGGTCGCGGCGAGCGCGGCCCACGTCGCCGGGCAGGTCTCCCTCGCCGGGCTCGTCCTCACCCTCGGGGAGCGCCCCGACCCGCGGGCCATGCGGCTCGTCGAGCAGCTCAACACCGGCCTCGCCGTGCTCTCCGTACGCACGGACAGCTTCGACACGGTCGCCGCGTCCAGCCGGATCGAGGGCCGCCTGAGCGCCGGCAACCCGCGCAAGGTCGAGGCCGCGCTCGGCGCGTTCGAGTCACACGTGGACACCGTGGACCTGGCCCGGCGGCTGCGGGTGAGCCGGTCCGCGCGGGTCACCCCGCTGATGTTCGAGAACGAGCTGATCGACCGCGCCCGCGGGCAGCGCCGCCACGTGGTGCTGCCCGAGGGGACCGAGGAGCGGATCCTGCGCGCGGCGGAGATCCTGCTGCGCCGGGGCGCCGCCGACCTCACCCTGCTGGGCCGGCCCGACGAGGTGGCCCGCCGGGCCCGAGAGCTGGGCGTCGACGTCGGCGACGCGCACGTCGTGGACCCGGTCACCGACGAGCGGCGCGACGCGTTCGCCGCCGAGTACGCCCGGCTGCGCGCCCACCGGGGCGTCACCGAGGAACTGGCCCACGACGTCGTGGCGCAGCCCAACTACTTCGGCACGCTCATGGTGCGGGCCGGGTACGCCGACGGCATGGTCTCCGGCGCCACCCACACGACGGCCGCCACGATCCGCCCCGCCTTCGAGATCATCCGGACGGTGCCGGGTGTCTCCGTGGCGTCGAGCGTCTTCTTCATGCTGCTCGCCGACCGGGTGCTCGTCTACGGCGACTGCGCGGTCAACCGCGACCCGGACGCCACCCAGCTCGCCGACATCGCCATCTCGTCGGCGGGCACCGCGGCCCGGTTCGGCATCGAACCGCGGGTGGCGATGCTCTCCTACTCGACCGGCAGTTCGGGCGCCGGTGAGGACGTCGAGAAGGTCGCGGCGGCCACCGAACTGGTACGCCGGCGCCGGCCGGAACTGCTCGTGGAGGGCCCGATCCAGTACGACGCGGCGATCGACCCGGCGGTGGCCGCCACGAAGCTGCCGGGCAGCCCCGTCGCCGGCCGGGCGACGGTCTTCATCTTCCCGGACCTGAACACCGGCAACAACACGTACAAGGCGGTGCAGCGTTCCGCCGGGGCCGTCGCGGTCGGTCCCGTCATGCAGGGGCTGCGCCGGCCGGTCAACGACCTGTCGCGCGGCGCCACGGTGCCCGACATCGTCAACACGGTGGCGATCACCGCGATCCAGGCGGCCGCGACGGCCGAGGAGGTCTCATGAGCCGGGTGCTGGTGCTCAACTGCGGGTCGTCGTCGGTGAAGTACCGGCTCTACGACGGCGAAGAGGTGCGGGACAAGGGCACGGTCGAGCGGATCGGCGAGCCGGGCGGCGGGCCGGCCGACCACGAGAGCGCCGTCCGGGGCATCCTCGCCGGGCTGGACCTGTGCGGGTTGGCCGCCGTGGGGCACCGGGTGGTGCACGGCGGCAAGAAGTTCGAGCGCCCCGTCCTCATCGACGACGCGGTGCTGGCCGCGATCCGCGACCTGGTCCCGCTGGCGCCGCTGCACAACCCGCCGAACCTCGCGGGCATCGCCGTGGCCCGGGAGGCCCTGCCGGACGTGCCGCAGGTCGCGGTCTTCGACACGGCGTTCCACCACACGCTGCCGCCGTCCGCCTCGACGTACGCGATCGCCCGCGACACGGCCGACCGGTACGGCATCCGGCGGTACGGCTTCCACGGCACGTCCCACGCGTACGTGTCGCGCCGCACGGCGGACCTGCTCGGCCGCCCGTACGACGCGCTGAACATCATCACCCTGCACCTCGGCAACGGGGCCAGCGCGTGCGCGGTCTCCGGCGGCCGCAGCGTGGCCACCTCGATGGGCATGTCGCCGCTGGAGGGCCTGGTCATGGGCACCCGCAGCGGGGACCTCGACCCGACGGTCATCTTCCACCTGCGCCGCGAGGGCGGGCTCTCGGTGGACGAGATCGACGACCTGCTCAACCACCGCAGCGGGCTGCTGGGGCTCACCGGCGCCAACGACATGCGCGAGGTGCTCGCCCGGCGGGCCGACGGTGATCCCGCGGCCGCCCTCGCCTTCGACGTCTACTGCCGGCGCATCACCGGCTACGTCGGGGCGTACTACGCACTGCTGGGCCGGGTCGACGCGATCACGTTCACGGCGGGCGTCGGCGAGCACGCCGCGCCCGTGCGCGAGGCCGCCCTGGCCGGCCTCGACCGCCTCGGCATCACGGTCGACCCGGCGCGCAACGCCGGCGACGGCGACCGCCTCATCTCAGCCGACGGGGCCGAGGTGGCGGTCTGCGTCGTGGCCACCGACGAGGAGCGCGAGATCGCCCGCGCGGCCCGCCAGGTGGTCGCCGAGGGCGCCTGACCCGTCGCGGGGCGTGCGCCACGGCGGCCGCGTCGGATCGGCGGCCGTACCCCGCACGGCCCGGGCAGCGGCGGGGCCGGGGCGGCGGTCAGGCGACGGCGAGGGCAACGGCCAGGCCGGGATGACGGTCAGGCGACGGCGAGCCAGACGGCCAGGGCGAGCAGCACGACGGCGACCACGGCCGCGCCGAGGACCACCGGCAGCCGCCCGGCGGTGCCGGCCGGGGCGTCCGGCTCGGCGCTGTGGGCGAAGGCGCGGAACGCCTCGGTGTTGCCGCTCGGATCGCTGTAGTTCTCAGGCATGCCGTGACCCTAGCGAAGCCCGTCCAACGGGGTCGGCCCGCGGCCGCCCGCTCCCGGTGTCGCCGTCCGGCCGGCGGACCCGCTGCCGGCCACCGGGTTGGCCGGCGGAAGCCGGACGGTGGGCCGCCGCCGGACCCCTACCGTGTAACCGTGGGGGCGAGGCGGCTGCTGGCCGTGCTGACGACGGCGCTGCTCGCGGGCTGCGCCCCGGCCGCCGCCGGGACGGGGGCGCCGGCGGCGACGCGCCGGGCGCCCGAGGGGACGTACGCCGTCGGCGTGCGCACGTTCACCCTCGACCCGGGCTCGGCGCGCCCCCTTCCGGTGACCGTCTGGTATCCGGCGGAGGGCGGCGAGGTCGCCCGCGGGCGGTTCCCGGTGGTCGTCTACAGCCACGGGCTGGACAGCCTCCCCGAACTGCACGCCGGGCTCACCACCCGCTGGGCCGCCGCCGGTTTCGTGGTGGCCGCTCCGGCCTTCCCGCACACCCGACGGGGCGCGGCGCGGTTCACCCGGGCCGACGTACGGCACCAGCCGGCCGACGGCTGGCGGGTGATCCGGCACCTGGTGCGGCTGGACGGGCGCCGGGGCGACCCGCTGGCCGGGCATCTCGACGTCGCCCGGTTCGCGGCGGCCGGCCACTCGGCGGGCGGGTTCACCACCGCGGGGATGTTCACCTCCGGGCACGCGGCACGGCTGCGGGCCGGCGTGATCATCGCCGGTGGGGGGATCGCCGGCAGTTTCGCGGGGCCGCCCGCCCCGCTGCTGTTCGTGCACGGCACCGCCGACCCGGTGGTGCCGCTCGCGGTGGGCCGCGCGGCGTTCCGGCGTACCACGGGCCCGGCCGCGTTCCTCAGCGTGCTCGGCCAGGGCCACGGCGAGTACCTCGTGCCCGGACGGCCCGGTTTCGCGCAGGTCCTCGCCACCACCACCGACTTCCTCCGCTGGAGCCTCTACGGCGACGCGGACGCCCTTCGCCGTCTGCCCGCCGACGCCCGGGCACCGGCCCTCACCCGCTACGAGTCCCGCCTCGACCAATGACCCCCGGCATCACGCCGCCGACCTCGCCCGGCTGCGGGCCATCCGCACCGCACCGGAACGCTGACGGCGGGTTACCGGTCTCTCCGGCCGGGCACAATCGGATTCATGTCCCGTCGCCGCCCTGCCGCCCTGCTCACCGCCGCCCTGCTCGTGGTCGGTCTCGCGGGCTGCTCGGGGAAGGCGCAGACCGCCGAGCGGGCGACGGTGCCGGGCACGCCGTCGGTCAGCGCCACGCCGGCGCCGCGGGCGACCACCGGCACGGCCCCCCGGACGCGCTTCGCCGTCGGCGTACGCGAACTGGAGCTGAACCGGGACGGCAACCGGCCGCTGCCGGTGACGATCTGGTACCCGGCGGCCGGGCCGGCCGGAGGCGGACCGGAGCGCGAGGCGACGGCGGCCGACGGCGCCTTCCCCGTGGTGATGTTCAGCCACGGCCTGGACGCCGAGCCGGATGACTACGCGATCCTGCTCACCCGCTGGGCGGCGGCCGGCTTCGTGGTGGCCGCGCCGACCTTCCCGCACACCTCCCGGGGCGCCGACGGCAACGTGCTCGACGTGCTCAACCAGCCGGCCGACGTGTCGTACGCGCTCACGCGGGTCCTGGCGTTGAACGACCGGGCCGGTGACCCGCTGCGCGGCCGGCTGGCCACCGACCGGGTGGCGGCGGCCGGGCACTCGGCCGGCGGGGTCACCACGATCGGCCTGTTCACGGCGGGGCGCGACGAGCGGCTGGACGCCGGCGTCGTCCTCGCCGGCACGGCGTTGGGCGTGGGCACGGCGTTCGCCGGTACGGCGGCGCCGCAACTGTTCGTGCACGGCGAACTGGACGAGGTGGTCGACTACGCCGCGGGCCGGGCCGCGTACGACGCGGTGCCGTGGCCGAAGGCGATGCTGAGCCTCACCCGCGGCGACCACGGGCGGGCGTTGCTCACCGACGGCGACGCGCTGCGGGTGGTGTCCGACACCACCGTCGAGTTCCTCCGCTGGTCGCTCTACGGGGACGCGGCGGCGAAGCGACGCATCGCCACCGAAGCCACCCGCGGCGGCCTGGGAACGCTCGACGACCACCTCTGATCAGCCGGCGGGCGCCGCCGGGTCAGGCCGTGTGGTCGACGACGATCTTGCCGAAGACCTCGCCGCCGTGCAGGCGCGCGAACGCCTCCTCGACCTTGCTGAACGGGACCACGCTGTCGACCACCGGGCGGACCTGCCGGTCGGCGCAGAACGCGAGCAGGTCGTACAACTCGCCGGGGGTGCCCATCGAGGTGCCGACGATCTCCAGTTGCATGGCGAAGACGCGGCGCAGGTTGACCTTCGGCTCGTGCCCGGAGGTGGCCCCGGAGACGACGATCCGGGCGCCGGGCGCGGCCGACTTCATCGAGTGGTCGAAGGTGGCCGCGCCCACGGTCTCGATGACCACGTCCACCCGCTCCGGGAGCCGCGCGCCGGACTCGACGGCCGTCGCGCCCAGCGCGGCGATCCGCTCCCGCTTGCCGGCGTCGCGGCTGGTCGCGTACACCCGCTTGCCCATGGCCACGGCGAGCGCCACGGCCGCCGTCGCGACCCCGCCGCCGGCACCCTGCACGAGGACGGCCTCGGCCTCGTCCACCCGCCCCTTGGTGGTGAGCATCCGCCAGGCGGTCAGCCACGCGGTGGGCAGGCAGGCCGCGTCGGTCAGCGTCAGCCCCTCGGGCAGCGGCACCAGGTTCGCCCGTGGCACGGCCACGCGCTCGGCGAGGGTCCCCGGGAAGTGCTCGGAGAGGATGGACATCCCGCGCGGGTCACCGGGGGTGGGGACGACGGGGTAGACCACCACCTCGTTCCCCTCCGGGTCGACGCCCGCGGCGTCGCAGCCGAGGATCATCGGCAGCTGCGCCTCGGTGAGGCCGACACCGCGCAGCGACCACAGGTCGTGGTGGTTGAGCGAGCTGGCCCGCACCTGCACGGTCACCCAGTCGTCGGCGGGGTGCGCGGGTTCCGGCCGCTCCCCCACGGCGAGCGCGGCGAGCGGGTTGGCGTCGTCGAAGCGGGTGGCGAAGGCGGCACGCATGGTCGGCACCGTAACAAGCTGAGCGCCCGTTAAGAAGGGGCCGGCCCGCACGAGGCGCGGGAGCGGCCCCTTCACACCTCAGGCGCGGGCGACGCCGTCGCGGCGGGCCGCCTCGGCGACCGCCTCGGCCACGGCGGGGGCCACCCGCGGGTCCAGCGGCGACGGGACGATCGCCTCGGCGGTGAGCGTCTCGGCCACCACCCCGGCGATGGCGTCGGCGGCGGCCACCTTCATCGTGTCGGTGATCCGGGTGGCCCGGGCGTCCAGCGCGCCGCGGAACACGCCGGGGAAGGCGAGCACGTTGTTGATCTGGTTCGGGTAGTCGCTGCGGCCCGTGGCGACGATCGCGACGTGCCGGCCGGCGACCTCGGGGTGCACCTCCGGCGTCGGGTTGGCCAGCGCGAAGACGATGCCGCCCGGCGCCATGCCGGCCACCGCCGACTCCGGGATCTGCCCGCCGGAGACGCCGATCAGCACGTCCGCGCCGCGCAACGCCTCCGTGACGTCACCCGCGCGGCCGTCGGCGTTGGTCGTCGCGGCCAGCTCGGCCTTCGTGCCGGTCAGGTCGCTCCGGTGGCGGCCGATGACGCCCCGGGAGTCACAGACCACCACCCGGTCGGGGTCCACCCCGCCGGCGATCAGCATCTTCGTGACCGCGACCCCGGCCGCGCCGGCGCCGCTGACGGCGACGCGCAGGTCGCCGAGCTTGCGGTTGAGCAGCGTCGCGGCGTTGCGCAGCGCCGCGAGCACCACGATGGCGGTGCCGTGCTGGTCGTCGTGGAAGACGGGGATGTCCAGCGCGTCGTCGAGCCGGCGCTCCACCTCGAAGCAGCGGGGCGCGCTGATGTCCTCCAGGTTGATCCCGCCGAACGAGGGCGCGAGGGCGCGTACGGTCGCCACGATCTCGTCCACGTCCTGCGTGTCCAGGCAGACCGGGACGGCGTCGACGCCGGCGAACTGCTTGAACAGCACGGCCTTGCCCTCCATCACCGGCAGGGCCGCGCGGGGACCGATGTTGCCGAGGCCGAGCACCGCCGAGCCGTCGGTCACCACGGCGACCGTGTGCGAGGCCCAGGTGTAGTCGGCGGCCAGGGCCGGGTCGGCCGCGATCGCCTCGCAGACCCGGGCCACGCCCGGGGTGTACGCGAGGGACAGGTCCTCCCGGCTGGTGAGCGGCACCGTCGAGGCGACGGCCATCTTGCCGCCCCGGTGCAGCCGGAAGACCGGATCGGCAGGGTCCACGGTGGACGAAGGCATTGGTGACTCCAGGAATCTGTCGAGCAGACGGGGCGGCCGGCTCGGGCGCGAGGTGGGCGCCGTGCGGTGGCACGCGGTGCAGGGGGTCACCCGGGCACTTTCCGAGCATAGTGTCGGAGGTGCCCCCCGGATGTGAGCAGGGTCATAACGGGCGCGACCGTACCCGGCCGGGGCGCGGCCAGTAGCGCGCCACCACGCGGCCCCGCACGTCGGCCACGCCGTACGCCCGGGAGTCGTCGGTCACGAGGTCGTTGTCGCCGCGCAACCACCAGCCGCCATCCTGCGGCCGCACCGCGCGTTTGACCACGAGCAGGTCCGGACGGGCCCGGAAGACCGCGACGACCACGTCGCCGGGACGGACGGGACGGCCGCCACGACGGACGAGCACGGCGTCCCCGTGCCGCAGCGTCGGCGCCATGGACGGACCGGTCACGAGCACGGCGGTCAGCGGCCACCGCAGCCGGTGCGGCTCCGCCGGGTGACGGGGGCCCATGGTTTCACCTCCAGCCCGTCGGGGAGCCGGTCCAGGAGTAATGTCGTCTTGGATCATCGCAAACTTCCCATGGAGGATCCCGATGCGACTTCCACGCATCCTTGCGCCCCGTGTCACGGCGAGCGCCCACTGCGACCTGCCCTGCGGTGTCTACGACCCGGCCCAGGCGCGCATCGAGGCCGAGTCGGTGAAAATGATCTGCGAGAAGTACCAGGCGAACACCGACCCGGAGTTCCGCACCCGCGCGATCATCATCAAGGAGCAGCGGGCCGAACTGGTCAAGCACCACCTGTGGGTGCTCTGGACGGACTACTTCAAGGCCACCCACTTCGAGAAGTACCCGCAGCTGCACCAGCTCTTCAACGAGGCCACGAAGCTCGCCGGCTCCGGCGGTGTGAAGGGCAGCCTCGACCCGGCCACCGCCGACCAGCTGCTGCAGAAGATCGACGAGATCGCCAAGATCTTCTGGGAGACCAAGAAGGCGTGACCCCCGGGGCCACACCGACGATCCGGCCGGCACGTCCCGAGGATGTGCCGGCCGTCGTCGCGATGGTGCACGAACTGGCCGCGTACGAGCGCGCACCCGAGCAGTGCCACCTCACCGCCGAGCAGCTCACGGCCGCGCTGTTCGGTCCGGCGCCCGCGCTGTACGGCCACGTGGCCGTCGACGGGCGTGACGAGCCGGCGGGCTTCGCCCTCTGGTTCCTCAACTTCTCCACCTGGGCCGGTGTGCACGGCATCCACCTGGAGGACCTGTACGTCCGCCCGGCCGCGCGGGGCACGGGCGCCGGCCGGATGCTGCTGGCCACGCTCGCCGCCATCTGCGTCGAACGCGGTTACCGGCGGCTGGAGTGGTCGATGATCGACTGGAATCCGGCGGCCGGCTTCTACGCCGCCATCGGGGCCGAGCGGATGACCGAGTGGCTTCCCTACCGGCTGAGCGGCGAGGCCCTCCACCGGCTCGCCGCGCGGGCGCCCGCCCGCGCCCGTCCGGGCGGCTGAGCGGGTAGAGTCCCCGACCGGGGGGATGAGTGGTGACTCAACTGACCGGCCAGCGGGCCACCGACGACGACGTCGTGCACCTCACCGTGCCCGCGGACGGCGGCTATCTGGGGGTTCTCCGCACCGCCACCGCCGGCCTCGCGGCCCGGTTGCAGTTCGCCCTCGACGAGATCGAGGATCTCCGCATCGCCGTCGACGAGGCCTGCGCGATGTTGTTGGCCATCGCCACCCCCGACGCCGAGCTGGAGTGCCGGTTCTCGGTGACCGAGGACGCGCTGACCGTCGAGGTGACCGTGCCGACCGTCCCCGGAGCCACGCTTCCCGCGGAGTCGTCCTTCGCCTGGAAGGTGCTCACCGCGTTGACCACCTCGGCGTCCGCGACGGCCGGCGACGGGCGGGCCACCATCTCGCTGCTGACCCGCCGCTCCACCGGCTACTGACCCCGGCGGCCGGGCGCCGAATGCCGGCGGCCCGGCGCCGGCATCGTGCCGGCGCGCCACCGGCGCCTCGGCCCGGCGGTCAGGAGAAGCCGAGCGCCCGGTTGGTGGCGGGGCTCACGAGCAGCGCGCTCACCCCGATCCCGAGCGCCATGAGCGGTACGCCCAGCCAGCCGAGCCCGCCCTGGATCATGTACCAGCCGATCGGCAGCAGCATCAACTGGAGCACGATCGCCGGGGCTCGCGCGCCGGCCCGGCAGCGGGCCAGCGCGCCGCCTAGCGCCCAGAGCGCGACCGCCCCGACCACCGCGAACGCCGTCACCAGCAACGCCGAGGTCAGCCCGACGGTGGTCTCGGCGGTGAGGTCGGCCCAGACGAGCCAGAGGGCGACCAGCCCCACGGCGACGGCCTCGCCGCGCAGCAGCCGCACCGCCCAGCGGAGCGTGACGGGGATCGGGTCGGAGTCGGTGGTCACGGGACGCCACGATACCCGGGCTACCGGGGAGTACAGTGCCGCCCATGCGGGCCGTCCTGGTGGTCAATCCGAAGGCCACCACCACCAGCGAGCGTGCCCGGGACGTGCTGGTCCGGGCGCTGCGCAGCGAAGTCGACCTCACCGTGCGCTACACCCGCCGGCGCGGGCACGCGACCGCGCTGGCCCGTACGGCGGCCGAGGAGGGGGTCGACGTGGTCGTCACCCTCGGTGGTGACGGCACCGTGAACGAGGTGGTCAACGGTCTCCTGACGGCGCAGCTCCCGGCCGGGCCGGACGCGCTGCCGCCGGCCGAGCGGTTGCCGGCGCTGGCCACCGTGCCGGGCGGCTCGACCAACGTCTTCGCCCGGGCGCTGGGCCTGCCACGCGAGTGGCCGGAGGGGACCAGCATGATCCTGGAGGCGCTCCGCCTGGGGCGCTACCGGACGATCGGGCTGGGCCGCGCCGACGACCGCTACTTCACGTTCTGCGCGGGCTTCGGCCTGGACGCCGCCGTGATCCACCGGGTCGAGCAGGCCCGCCGCCGGGGGCGCGTGTCGAGCCCGAGTCTGTACCTGCGCGCCACGGTCCAGCAGTACTTCCTGGCGTCCGACCGGCGGCACCCGGCCATCCGCCTGGAGCGGCCCGGCGAGGCGGTGGAGGGTGAACTGGCCACGGTGATCATCCAGAACACGGCGCCGTGGACGTACCTGGGCGACCGGGAGATCAACCCGAACCCGGACGCCTCCTTCGACCTCGGCCTGGACGTGCTGGCGCTGCGGCAGCTCCGGGTGCCCAGCACGACACGGACGGTCACCCAGTTCTTCTCGCGGCGGCCCGATCCGCACGGCCGGCAGGTGCTGCGGCTGCACGACGTCGCCGAGTTCACGCTCCTCGCGAGCCGCCCGCAGGCGTTCCAGCTGGACGGCGACTACCTGGGCGAGCGAGAGAAAGTGAGATTTGCATCCGTGCCTGCGGCACTGAGAGTAATCTGCTAGGTCGCGGGTACTGCCAGAGGTTGACCGCGGCGCCGTACGGGACGCGGGGCCGCCACGCCAAGGGCAGGTGCCGGAAATGTCAGCAATGTCACGTGGACCGTACTATATTGATCCTCGACTGTGGTACTGCGGGTAACCAGACACCTCGGGAACCCGGACAAATGGGTTGTGGGCTTGCTCACCGCGCGGAGTTTTTCTGAGCGTCACCCTTGACATTGTGTGAGTTCGTGAAAGTATTCACAAGCGAACTTGAGTTACCGGGACATTGCCTGGACAAGCTCGGCCCGCCGGGTTCTTCCAGCAGGTCACCGGGGCCAACAGCCTGCTCACGCACTGCCGAATAGTCGGACGCGAACCGTCACGACCGGCGCTGCGGACGCATATAGGAAAAGCACCAAAGCACGATCTGCCACCCATCCAGAATGAGGAGTGTTGCCGCCATGGACTGGCGTCACCATGCTGTCTGCCGCGACGAGGACCCGGAGCTGTTCTTCCCGATCGGGACGTCCGGTCCGGCTCTCCTGCAGGTCGAGCAGGCCAAGGCCGTCTGCCGGCGCTGCTCCGTAACCGACCAGTGCCTGCAGTGGGCGCTCGAGTCGGGTCAGGACGCGGGCGTCTGGGGTGGAATGAGCGAGGAGGAGCGCCGCGCCCTCAAGCGTCGCGGTGGCCTCCGCGTGCTGCGCGCTCACTCCGCCTGACCACCGACACAGCCGTACGCCCCGCCGGGTCACCACCCTGCGGGGCGTTCTGCTGTCCGGGCCCGGTCGCCCCGACCACCGCGCGCGGCGCGACCGGCGTCATGCCGCCACGTGGCCCGCGCCACCCGCCGCACGACCGGCCCCCGCGCCGCCGACCGCCGCCGGCGTGACGACCCGGGGCGCGCCCAGCGCGGCGTCCACCCGGCGCAGCACCAGGTCGGCCAGCTCCGGCGCGTCGGTGAGCGGGGCCGACACGGCCACCGCCCCCGCCTCGCGCGCCTGCGCCGCCACCGCGTCGTGGAAGAGGCCGGGGGCCAGGAAGTACGCGGCCACCGCGACCCTCCGCGCCCCGTCGGCGCGCAGCCCGGCGACCGCCGCATCCACCGACGGCGGCGCCGCGGAGGCGTACGACACGCGGACCGGCACACCCAGACCGGCGCCGAGCGCGGCGGCCACCCGGCCCACCGAGCCCCGCGCCCGGGCGTCCCGGGTGCCCGCCGCCGCCAGCACCAGCGCGTCGAACCGGCCCGGGTCCGCCTCGGCCAGCCGGCGCCGCAGGCCGGCGAGGAGCCCCGGGTCCACCTCGTCGCCGGTCGGGCCGAGCACGTCGGCCACCCGTACGGTGAGGCCCGGCGCGCTCTCGCGGGCCGCCGCCACCGCTGCCGGCACGTCCACGCGGCGGTGGTACGCGGCGGTGAACAGCAACGGCACCAGCACCGCCCGCCGGTGCCCGGCCGCGGCGAGCGCCCGCAGGGCCTCGGCGGGCGCCGGCTCGGTGTGGTCGAGCCAGCTCGCCGACACGGGGGTGCCGACCCGGGCGGCCGACACCGCCCGGACCAGCGCCCGGGTCGCCTCGGCAGCCCGCGGATCACGGCTGCCGTGCGCGACCAGGACCACGGGGTCGGCCCAGGCGCCCGCCGCCGCCCCGGCCGGGAACCTGCGGACCGGCCGGGTCAGACGTGCAGTCCGCACTCGGTCTTCTCGAACATCGCCCAGCGGCCGGCGCGCGGGTCCTCGCCCGCCCGGGTCCGCCGGGTGCACGGCCAGCAGCCGATCGAGCCGTACCCCTGCTTGAAGAGCTCGTTGACCGGCACGTTCCAGCGGGCGATGTAGCGGTCCACGTCGGCCTGCGTCCAGGTCGCGATCGGGTTGACCTTCACCTTGCCGCGGCGGGCGTCGAACCCGACCACCGGCGTGTTCGCCCGGGTCGGCGACTCGTCGCGGCGCAGGCCGGTGGCCCACGCGTCGTACCCGGTGAGCGCCCGCTCCAGCGGCTCCACCTTCCGCAGCTGGCAGCAGTCGTCCGGGGAACGGTTGAACAGCCGGGGACCGTAGAGGCCGTCCTGCTGGCCCACGGTGAGCCGCGGCCGGACGGACCGCACGTTCACCGGCAGGGTCCGGGCCACCTCGTCGCGTACCCGCAGCGTCTCCGGGAAGTGCAGGCCGGTGTCGAGGAAGACGACGTCCACCCCCGGCACGACGCGGGACACCAGGTGGGCGACGACGGCGTCGGCCATCGAACTGGTCACGCAGAACCGGTCCCCGAAGGTCTCCCCGGCCCAGCGGGCGATCTCCAGGGCCGGGGCACCCTCCAGCTCACGGCCGGCCTGCTCGGCCAGGGCGCGCAGCTCCTCCGGGTCCCGCCGGTCCGGGTCGGCCGGCGCTGGGCCGCCGATCCCGACCAGACCGAGGTCCGCCGCCGACACGAGGCTCGCCGCCCCCCTCCGGTCGCGGGCGGGCGCGGCGCTCACCGGGCCACCGCCCGGCTGAGCAGCCCGGTGAACCGGACCGTGAAGACGCGGGCGCAGGCGTGGCACTCCCAGGCGCCGTGGCCCGACTCGTTCGGCCGCAGGTCCTCCTCGCCGCAGTACGGGCAGTACAGGGGTGCCGCTCGGTTCTCGCCGCTCACCGCAGTTCCTCCTCGTCGACTCTGATCACCCACTGGGCGAAGGGCTCGCCCTCGCGCCGGCCCGCCAGGTAGCGGCGGGCCAGCCGTTCCACGTACTCGGGAAGGTCCTCGGCGGTGGTCTTCAGGCCCCGCAGCTTGCGGCCGAAGCCGGACGTCTGCCCGGCGGCCATGCCCAGGCCGCCGCCGAGGTGCACCTGGAAGCCCTCGACCTGGCGCCCGTCCGGGCCCATCACGAGCTGGCCCTTGAGACCGATGTCGGCGACCTGCGTGCGGGCGCAGGCGTTCGGGCAGCCGTTGAGGTGGATGGAGATGTCCGCGTCGAAGTCCCGCAGCCGCTGTTCGAGCCGGGTGACCAGCTCCTCGCCGCGGGCCTTGGTCTCGACGATGGCAAGCTTGCAGTACTCGATGCCGGTGCAGGCCATCGTGCCGCGCCGCCAGGCCGACGGCCGGGCCTCCAGGCCGATCTCCCGCAGCGCGCCGACGAGCGACTCCGTCCGCTCCGGCGCCACGTCGAGCACCAGCAGCTTCTGGTACGGGGTGAGGCGTACCCGGTCGCTGCCGTGCGCCTGCGCCACGTCGGCGAGCCGCGCGAGCTGCCCGCCGGAGACCCGGCCGACGACCGGCGCGGCCCCGACGTAGCAGCGGCCGTCGCGCTGGCGGTGCACGCCGAGGTGGTCGATCGGCCGTCCGGGCAGTTCGGGAGCGGGACCGTCGAGCAGCGCCCGGCCCAGGTACTCCTTCTCCAGCACCTCCCGGAACCGCTCCAGACCCCAGTCGGCCACGAGGAACTTGAGCCGGGCCCGGTTGCGCAGCCGCCGGTAGCCGTAGTCGCGGAAGATGCCGACCACGCCGGCCCAGACGTCGGGGACCTCGGCGAGCGGCACCCAGACGCCCAGCCGCTGCGCCAGCATCGGGTTGGTGGAGAGGCCGCCGCCGACCCACAGGTCGAAGCCGGGGCCGTGCTCGGGGTGCTCCACGCCGAGGAACGCGATGTCGTTCGCCTCGTACGGGGTGTCCACCAACCAGGAGATCGAGGTCTTGAACTTCCTCGGCAGGTTGGAGAACTCGGGGCTGCCCACGTACCGGCGGACGATCTCGTCGATCGCCGGGGTCGCGTCGACCACCTCGGCCTCGGCCACCCCGGCCACCGGGCTGCCCAGCACGATCCGGGGGCAGTCGCCGCACGCCTCCGTGGTCTGCAGGCCCACCGACTCCAGCCGCCGCCAGATCTCCGGCACGTCCTCGATCCGGACCCAGTGGAACTGGACGTTCTGCCGGTCGGTGATGTCGGCGGTGTCCCGGGCGAACTCGCGGGAGACGTCGGCGATCGTCCGCAGCTGGGCCAGGGAGAGCTGGCCGCCGTCGATCCGCACCCGGAGCATGAAGTACTCGTCCTCCAGCTCGTGCGGTTCCAGCACGGCGGTACGGCCGCCGTCGATGCCCGGCTTGCGCTGGGTGTAGAGGCCCCACCAGCGGAACCGGCCACGCAGGTCGGCCGGGTCGATGGCGGCGAAGCCGCGGTGGGCGTAGATGTTCTCGATCCGCGCGCGCACGTTCAGCGGATCGTCGTCCTTCTTGGTCCGCTCGTTGGCGTTGAGCGGCTCGCGGTGGCCGAGCGCCCACTGGCCCTCGCCGCGGGGGCGGCGCGGTGCCCGCGCGGGACGGGTCGTCGGGTCCTCGGGACGGGTGGAAGCGGTGCTGACGGCCATCGCGGCGTCCTCCGTGGGGGCCTGGATGGGGGCGCGTACGCGACGGCGGCCCGTCAGGACGGGCTGGAGACGACGATGTCGGAAGAGCCGGCGCGGAGCGCGCCCGAGACGGATGGGTCGGGCGTCGTCAGTGGGCCGGACAGATGGCGCTGCGGACGCGGCCGTAGTCGACGTGGCGGCGGGCCACGAAGCGACGCACGACGGCGGCAGTCATGCCCGTCATGCTGCCACACCCGGCGCGGGCCTTCCAACGAGCGCGTGCCGGATCCCACATCACGGGCAGGCTCTCGGCGCCGTTGTGCGAGGCTCGACCCGTGGCCGATCTGTCCGACCGTCGGGCGACCCGGGACGCGGCCCGGTTGCCGCGCGGCCTGCGGACGGCGGCGGTCTGGCTGGCGCCGGCGCTGCTCACCCTCGTGGTGACCGGGACGGGGCTCACCGGGGCCCAGCTCTGGCGGGACGAGCTCGCGACCTGGAGCGCCGCCACCCGGTCGGTCGGCGACCTGTTCCGGCTGGCGGGGACCATCGACGCGGCGACCGGCCCCTACTACCTGCTCATGCACGGCTGGGTGGCGCTCGCCGGCGACTCGGTCGCCGCGCTCCGGCTGCCCTCGGTGCTGGCCATGACCGGGGCGGCGGCCCTCACGGCCGTCCTCGGCCGGCGGCTCGTCGGGGCACGGACCGGGCTGCTCGCCGGCCTGCTCCTCGCGCTCCTGCCCGGCACCTCCCGGTACGCGCAGGAGGCCCGCCCGTACGCCCTGGCGACGCTGTTCGCCGTGCTCGCCACCCTGCTCCTCGTCGAGGCGCTGCGGCGGCCGGGCTGGGCGCGCTGGGCCGGCTACGCGGTGGCCCTCGCCGCCCTGGGGCTGACCCACCTCATAGCCCTCACCCTGCTCGCCGCCCACGCGGTGGCCGTCCTCGCGGGCACCGGCGCCGACCCGGCCGGCGGCCCCGGACGGCGGCGCTGGTGGTGGCTGGCCGCCGTGGCGCCGGCGCTCGTGCTGGTCGCGCCGCTCGTCCTGGTCGCCCGGGGACAGCGGGGACGGCAACTGGAGTGGGTGGACCTCGTGCGCCCGGTCGACCTGGTCACGCTGCCCGGCGGCGTCGCGCAGAGCACGGCCGTGGGCGGTCTGCTCGTCGGGCTCGCCGCGCTCGGCGCCGCGCGGCTCGGCCGGCCGGCCCTGCTGCCCGGGTGCGCGGTCGTGCTGCCGGTGCTCCTGCTGTTCGCGGCCGGGCTCGTCGTACCCCTGTGGGTCCCCCGCTACCTGGTCTTCGTGGTGCCGTTCGCCTGCCTGCTGGCCGGCGCGGCCCTGGCGGCGGTGCCGCTGCCCGGCGCGCTGGCCGTGCTGGTCCTGGCCGGGCTGCTGGGCCTGCCCGACCAGGCCGCGCTGCGGCGTACGCACGAGTGGCCGCGCAGCGCGCGGATCGACTACCGGGGCGCGGCCGACGTGATCGCGGCGGGGCAGCGCCCGGGGGACGCCGTCGTCTACTCCCCCCGGCACAGCTGGCTCTTCCTCGACCTCGGCGTGGAGTACCGGTTGCGCGACCGGACTCCGCGCGACGCGCTGCTGGTCGAGGGGCCGGCCCGCCGCGGCGACCTCTGGGCCGCCGAGTGCGACCGACCCGCCGAGTGCCTGGCCGGCGTGCCCCGGGTCTGGCTCGTCGTGTCCGGCCGGCGCACCGATCCGGTGGCGGCGGTGACCGGCGCGAAGGGCGCCGCCCTGCGGGACGGGTTCACGGTGCGCCAGGTCTGGCAGCGCCCGGGCCTCACGGTGGCGCTGCTGACCCGCTGACCGGTGCGCCCGCCCGCCCGAGGCCGGTGGCGGGGTGGCCGGATGGTCGGGGTCGGCGTCGGCTTCGGCGTCAGCGTCGGCGTCGGCGTCGGCGTCGGCTTCGGGGCAGGGTCCAGCGGCCGGAACCGGATCCCGCCGGGGTCAGGAGGGCGAGCGGCCCTCGGCGTTGCGGGCCAGCGGGACGACGAGCACGGCCTCGGTGCCACCGTCGGGGGCGTCCCGCAGCTCGATGCTGCCGCGCAGCTCCCCGGTGACCAGCGCCCGCACGATCTGCAGGCCGAGGTTCCCACCGCCGGCGGCGTCGAAGCCGGCGGGTAGTCCGCGCCCGTTGTCGGTCACCGTGACGTGCAGCTGCTTGCGGAACCGGTGCGCCGACACCACCACCTCCGGCTCGGGACCGGACGCCGGCGGGGCCTCGGCCTCCTCGCCCGGGTCGGCCGGCGGGAAGCCGTGCTCGACGGCGTTGAGCAGCAGCTCGTTGAGGACCATCACGAGGGACGTGGCGATCTCGGCGGGCAGCACCCCGAAGCTGCCCTTGCGGCGCATGCCGACGGGCACCTCCGTCGCGGCGACCTCGGCGGCCGCGCTGGCCACCCGGTCGACGATCGTGTCGAACTCGACGGCCTCGTCGCTCGACATCGAGAGGGTCTCGTGCACGAGCGCGATGGAGGCCACCCGGCGTACCGAGTCCTCCAGGGCGACCCGGGCCTCCGGCATCGCGACCCGGCGGGCCTGCAGGCGCAGCAGCGCCGCGACGGTCTGGAGGTTGTTCTTCACCCGGTGGTGGATCTCCCGGATGGTGGCGTCCTTGGTGATGAGGGCGCGGTCCCGGCGCCGCACCTCGGTGATGTCGCGGACCAGCACGAGGGCGCCGATCGGCACACCGGCGGGCATCAACGGCAGCGCCCGGGTGAGCACGGTGGCGCCCCGGGCGTCGATCTCCCGGCGCGGCGGCGCGTCGCCCCGCAGCGCGGCGAGCACGGCGTTGGCCGCGTCGGTGCCCTCCAGCGGGTCGTTGGCGAGCCGGCGGTGCAGCGCCGCCAGGTCCTCGCCGACGAGGTGGGAGGCGTAGCCCAGCCGCCGGTACGCCGACTGGGCGTTCGGGCTCGCGTACGTGACCTTCCCGTTCGCGTCCAACCGGACCAGTCCGTCGCCGACCCGGGGGGCCGAGGTGGTCTCGCCGGGGTGCCGGGGTGGCGGGAAGGTGCCGTCGGCGATCATCTGGGCCAGGTCGTCGGCCGTGGTGAGGTAGTTCAGCTCCAGCTGGCTGGGCGTACGGGCGGTGGACAGGTTGGTGTCCCGGCCCACGACGGCCACCACCTCGCCGGCCTCCCCGTCGGCGGTCCGCAGCCGGACCGGGATCGCCTCGTGCCGGGCCGGCACGTCGCCGTACCAGACGGGGTCGCCCTCACGCCAGATCCGGCCCTGCCGGTACGCCACCTCCAGGTGCGCCACCTCCGGCCCGCCGACGATCCGGCCCACCTGGTCGTCCTGGTACGCGGTGGGCGCGGTCGTCGGGCGGACCTGGGCCACGCAGAGGAACGTCCCCTCGGTGTCGACCGGCACCCACAGCAGCAGGTCGGCGAAGGACATGTCGGAGAGCAGCTGCCAGTCTCCGGCGATCCGGTGCAGGTGGTCGATGTCCGCCGGGCGGAGCTGGGTGTGCTCCTCGGCGAGGTCGCGCAGCGTGGACACGCAGACCAGCGTGCCACGCGGCGCCTCACATCGTCGCGGTGACCTTCTTGAGCCCGCGCGGCGCGTCCGGGTCCTCACCGCGGGCCAGCGCGAGGGCCAGCGCGAGCCGTTGCAGCGGCAGGATGTCCAGCAGCGGCGCGTACCGCTCGTCCACCTCCGGGACGGCGATGCGGGTCGCCCCCTCGACGTCGGCCGAACCGACCACCACCACGTCGGCGCGGCGCTCACCCAGCCGGGGCAGCACCTCGCCCATCGAGCGCCCGCCGGGCCCGGAGCCGACCACGGCGAGCACCGGCACGTCCGGGTCGGTCATGGCGAGCGGGCCGTGCAGCAGGTCGGCGCCGGAGAACGCGAGCGCCGGCAGGTACGAGGTCTCCATCAGCTTGAGCGCGGCCTCCCGGGCGGTCGGGTAGGCGTACCCGCGGCCGGTGGTGACCAGCTGGGCGGCGAACCGGTAGCGGGGCGCGAGCTGCGCCGGGGTGGGGTCGGCGAGCGTACGCGCGGCCAGCTCGGGCAGCGCCGCGAGCGCCTCCCGCTCCTCGGCCGGCAGCACCCCGTCACCGGCCCGGATCCCCTCGACCAGCAGGAGGAGGGCGAGCAGCTCGGCCGTGTACGTCTTGGTGGCCGCCACCGCCCGCTCGTGCCCGGCCGCGATGTCCACGCTCAGCTCGGCGACGTCGGCGAGCGGCGAGTCCGGCGCGTTGGTGACGGCGAGGGTGAGCGCGCCGGAGGCCCGGGCCACCCGCAGCACCTCGGTGAGGTCCGGTGAGCCGCCGCTCTGGCTGACACCGACGACCAGCGCGTCGGACAGGTCCGGACGCGCCTGGTAGACGGTCACCACGCTGGGCGAGGCGAGCCCGGCGGGCAGGCCGAGGCGGATCTCGGTGAGGTACGCCCCGTAGAGCGCCGCGTGGTCCGAGGTGCCCCGGGCCGTGAACACCACGTGCCGTGGCCGGCGTTCGGCGATGGTGGCCGCCACGCGGGCGATGGCCCCGGCGTGTTCGGTGGAGAGCAGCCGCTCGTAGCCGGCCGGCTGCTCGTCGATGTCGGCGGCCATCCCGGCCCCTGCACGCGTCACGGAAACTCCTCCCACTGCGCGATTGCCGCGCGTTTCCTGCTCAGTCTTGCACCTTTGGGCCGGCTGGAGCAATTGAACGAGCAGTAGTGCGCAGATGATCACCATGACGCCCCAACATCACCTAGGCTGGCCCGGCCCGCACAGACGACGAGAGGACGACGTGCCCGAGGAGAACTCCGCGCTTCCCGTCGCGGAGGAGCTGGCCCTGGCCCGGCTGGCGCTCGAAGAAGGCGACCTGGAGCACGCGGCGGCGCACGTGGCCGCGGCGCTGGCCCAGGCGCCCACCCTGCCCGAGGTGCACGAGACGCTCGCGCGGCTCGCCGCGGCCGGCGGCGGGGGCGTCGACCTCTTCCCGCTCGACCAGCACACGTTCGTGGGGGCCGCCGTCGCGCGGGCCCACCTCCTGGCGGCCGCCGGCCACCCCGACGACGGGCTCGACCTGCTCGCCGCGGCGACCGCGTACGCGCCGCAGGTCGACTGGGCCGGGGTGCCCTGGGTGACGGCGCCCGAGCTGGCCGAGCGGATCACGCCGGACCACGCCGCGCGGATCCTCATGCAGGTCTGCGCCGCGGTCCCCGACCCGGTGCCGCGCGCCGGCCGGCCGGCCCTCGCCGCGTACCTCACGCTGGCCGGCAACGCGGTCACCGTCCATCCGGAGCACGCGCTGCTGCTGGGCGCGGCCTCCGCGCTGGCCCGGCGCGTCGGCGAGGTCGCGCTGGCGGTCCGCTGGGCCGCCCGGGGCGTACGCGCCGAGCCGTCGAAGCTCGGCGAGGTGTGGCTCGGGTACGCGTACCGCAGCGCGGGCCGGACCCGGGAGGCGCTCGCGGCGCTCGGCCGGGCGGTCGAGCACGACCCCGACGACCTCGCCGTCTACGCCGACATCGCGGGCACCCTCGCCGACGTGGGCCGGCTCGACGAGGCGCTCGGCTGGGCCGAGCGGGCGTTGGATCGCGACCCGACCTTCGACTGCGCCGTGCACACCGCGCACCGGTTGCGCTTCCTGCGCGACGGGGACGTGGCGCACCTGGTGGCGCTCGCCGACTTCGTGCGGGACCACCCCGACGACACGCACGAGCACGGCGACCTGGCCGAGTGCTGCCGGAGCCGGCCGTGGCTCGGGCAGGTCACCCCCGCCGCCGGGCCGGTGGTGGACGCGCTGCGCCGGGCCGCCGTCGACGATCACGGGGGCGCCGGCGCGGTCGTACGCCTGCCGGACCCGCCGCCGCCGAGCGCCCTGCGGACGGTCGCCGCCACGATGCCCGGGATGCGGGTCGACGTGGCCGGACCGGCCGCGCGCGAGCCCCGGCGGCCCGGCGGGCGCGTGCTCTGGCGCTACGACGGGGCCACGCCCGCGCCGGCGGTCCCGCCACCGTCGGCGGCGGCCGCGGACCGGCTCCGGCAGATCGCGCACCCGGCGTGGCCGCACCCGCCGGCCGCCTACGACGCCGCGGTCGGCCTGGCCACCCTGGAGCTGCCGGACCTCGTGGGGCTGCTCGTGCACCCGCCCGCGCCGCCGGCCACCGCCGTCGGCCGGGTGCTGGCCGGGCAGGACCCGACGCTCTGGGTGCGCTGCGTGCAGGTCTGGGCCTGCCTCGGGCTGCTGCACCACCGCACCGACGAGCCGTGGGCGGACTCCACCCGGCGCGGCGTGCTGCTGGACCTGGTCTGGGGCGTGGAGGACTGGATCACCGAGGCGGCGCTCTTCGCCCTGGTCACCGCGGCCTGGGTCGATCCGGCGGTCCGGCCCGAGGTGGCACGCGTGGTGGCCGAGCGGCTCGCCGACGCGGCGGACGCGGCCCGGGCCCGCACCGTGCCCATCGCCACGTCCCTGGCCCACCTGGCCCTGGCCACCCCGGCGTTGGACGCGCAGACCCGTGCGCTCGCCACCCGGCTGCTCGGCGGGGGCGCTCCGGTGCCCCGCCCGCGCAACCCGCTGGCCCGCCTCTGGCGCCGCCTGGCCCCCACCCGCCGCCCGCGCCCCTGATCCCCACCCGCCAGAGCGGGTTGATCATGAAGTTGTTGCCGCGACACGCCGAGTGAAGAGGCAACAACTTCATGATCACCGCATGGGGGGGCCGGGGAACTCAGGCCACGGGGGCCCTGCCCAGCGCGGCCTCGGCCTCGTCCTCCGGGGTCGGCTGGACCGGCTCGTTGGTGGTGCGCAGCGGGATCTCCTTGACGAACCAGGCGAGCACCGGCACGGCCACGGCGACGAGCACCGCCCACCAGAAGACGTGCGAAATGGCGTCGGCGAGGCCGGCGAGCACCAGCTCACGCGCCTGGGCGGGGAGCTTCGCGAGCTGCTCCAGGTCCAACCGGCCGCCGCTCTCGCCGCCGCCCCCGAACGCCGATCCCGCCGCCGAGTCGGCGAGCCGGTTGGCGAAGACGGCGCCGAACAGGGAGATGCCGAACGAGCCGCCGATCGACCGGAAGAACGTCGCCGCGCCGCTCGCCGCGCCCAGGTCCTTCTGCGGGACGCTGTTCTGCGCGATGAGCATCGAGGTCTGCATGAGGAAGCCCATGCCGACGCCGAGCACGACCATGAACAGCGAGGACTCCAGCTTGCTGGTGCCCACGTCCAGCATGGTCAGCAGGCCCATGCCGGCCGTCATGACCACGCCACCCACGATCGGGTACACGCGGTAGCGACCGGTCCGGGTGATCGCCCGGCCGACGACCAGCGAGACCACGAGCATGCCGAACATGAGCGGGAGCAGCAGCAGGCCGCTGTTCGTGGCCGAGGCTCCCTGCACCGTCTGCTGGTACAGCGGCAGGAAGTTCATGGCGCCGAACATCGCGAAGCCGAGCAGGAAGCCGATCACGGAGATCAGCGCGAAGTTGCGGTTGGCGAACAGGCCCAGCGGCAGGATCGGCTCGGCCGCCCGCCGCTCGACGAACCCGAAGGCGATCCCCGACACCACGGCGAGGGCGGCCAGGCCGAGGATCTGCGGCGAGCCCCAGGCGTACTCGTTGCCGCCCCAGGTGGTGATCAGCACGATCGCGGTGATGCCGACCGAGAGCAGCGCGGCGCCGAGCCAGTCGATCCGGTGCTCGGTGCGGTGCCTCGGCAGGTGCAGGGTGGCCATCAGCAGCACCAGCGCGACGCCGCCGAGGGGCAGGTTCACGTAGAACGCCCAGCGCCAGGAGAGGTGGTCGGTGATGAAGCCACCGACCAGCGGCCCGGCGACCATGGCGACGGCCATGACGCCGGCCATCATGCCCTGGTAGCGCCCCCGCTCGCGCGGCGGCACGAGGTCGCCGACGATCGCCATCACGCCGACCATCAGGCCGCCCGCGCCCAGGCCCTGGACGGCCCGGAAGGCGATCAGCTGGATCATGCCGTCACCCTGGCCGCCGAGGAAGCCGGAGCCGGACATGCCGCACAGCGCCGAACCGACCAGGAAGATGCCGACCGAGGTGAGGAAGACGGACTTGCGCCCGTAGAGGTCGCCGAGCTTGCCCCAGATGGGCGTGGAGACGGTGGTGCCCAGCACGTAGGCGGTGACCACCCAGGTGAAGCGGTCCAGGCCGCCGAACTCGCCGACGATCCGCGGCAGCGCGGTGCTGACGATCATGTTGTCGAGCATCGCGAGCATCATCGCGATCATCAGGCCGAAGAGCACGACCCGTACGTTGGGTCGCACCGCGACCTGGCTTGATTGACTCATCGGTAAGCTCCCCCCGAAGCACAGGACCGACTTACTTGCCGGCCGGCTAGTTTCCTTACTTGCCGGACGGTAAGCTAGTTGGCGGACCGGGTCAAGTCGATTGGGTGGTACGGGTGAAGGCGAGCACAGGCGGCACGCGGGAACGCATCAAGGCCGTCGCGTTGGAACTCTTCACCGAGCAGGGCTACGAGAAGACCTCGCTACGGGAGATCGCCGAGCGGCTGAACGTCACGAAGGCGGCGCTCTACTACCACTTCAAGAGCAAGGACGAGATCGTCACGAGCTTCGTGGTCGACCGCGTGGAGCGGATCGACGCCCTCGTGGACTGGGCCGAGTCGCAGCCGGCCACCCGGGAGACGCGGCGCGAGCTGATCGCGCGGTACGCCGACGTGATGTTCACCGACGACCACCCCTCGGTCATGCGCTTCTTCGAGCAGAACCAGACGGTGCTCAAGAACCTGGCCGCCGGGCAGCAGATGCGCGGCCGGATGATGCGGCTCGCCACGGCCCTCTGCCGCGGCGACGACTCGCCGGCGGCGCAACTGCGTGCGGCGCTCTCGCTCTTCGCGGTGCACAGCAGCTGGTTCGCCGTGCGTACGCCGCACATCACCGACGCCGAACGCCGGAAGATCGCCCTCGACGTGGCCGACGAGCTGCTCGCGAAGATCGGCGAACCGGACGCGCGGGAGGGCGCCGAACCGCGGTGAGGGCCGCACGCCCCAGCGAGGCCGCCGGGCGTGTCCCGGATCAGGCCGGGGGCAGTTCCAGGCGGAGGGCCAGCAACTCGACCCCGGCGACGGGTGACCAGTCCTTCTCCGGGGTACGGACGAAGCCCATCCGCTCGTAGAGCCGCTGCGCGGTCTCGGCCATCCCGCGGCGTACGCAGATGACCACGGCCGAGCAGCCCCGCTCGGTGGCGCGGTCCAGGCAGGCCCGCACCAGTGCCGCGCCCGCGCCCCGCCCCTGCGCCGCCGGGTCGACGGCCAGCATCCGGAACTCGGCCTCGCCGGGGCCGGACAGTTCGGCGTACCGGGTGCCGGGCAGCACGAAGGTCACCGAGCCGAGCACCGATCCGGTCCCGTCCTCGGCGACCAGCACCTCGCCGCTCTCCGCCCTGGTGGCCACGTCGGCGAGCACCGTGCCGTAGCCGTGCTCGCCCTTGAGCTGCCCGTCCGCCTCGTACGCGGCGACCGTCAGTCGCGCGATCGCCGCGAAGTCGGCCGGCGTCGCGGGGCGGACCCGGAGCCCGGTCAACCGATCACCGCGATGAGGTCGCCGTCCTGCACCACGTCACCCTCGTTGACCGCGAGCTGCTGCACGACGCCGTCGGACTCGGCGACGACCGGGATCTCCATCTTCATCGACTCGAGGATCACGAGGGTGTCCCCCTCGGACACCGTGTCCCCGGCGGACGCGACGACCTTCCAGACGTTCGCCACCATCTCGGCGCGGATCTCCTCGGCCATCTCCCGGCCCTCCCTCTCGCGGTTGCCTGCCGACGTATCCAATCATGCGGTCGGACGGCGCGGGCGCCGAGCGGCCGGGTCCACGCGGGCCGCGGACCGCGGTACGCGCCGCTTCCGCCCCGGCCCGCCGCGGACGGCAGGGGTCGCACTAGCATCAGCGGGTCGGACCCGGTGCCGGGGCCGCCGGTGGGTGCGCCGGCGCCGAGGTCGTCAACCGGATCCGGCCATCACGAGGAGGTCACCATGGCGAAGAAGGCCCGCAAGAAGAAGGCCCGTAAGAAGAGCGCCGCCAACCACGGCAAGCGCCCCAACTCCTGACCTCGCGGCGGGTGCTCCCGCCGACGGCAGTCAGCTCCCCGGCCGGTGCCGGGACGGCGGTGGCCCGGGTCGACGCTCGACCCGGGCCACCGTCGTGTCCGTTCCGGTACGGCTCAATCGGCCAGTTCGCGTGACTCGGTCGTCTCGAAGACCACCAGCTCGGTGAGCTTCACGCGCAGCCGCTCGCGTAGCTGCTCGGGCGCGGTCTCGTTGCCGCAGCAACGCGCCACCAGCGCCTTGACCTCCTGCTCGATGCCGTACTCACGCAGGCACGGCCCACACTCGTCGAGATGGTGCCGGATCAGCGTCCGCCGCTCCTCGGCGCACTCCAGGTCGAGGTAGAGGTAGACCTCCGAGAGCACCTCGCGGCAGTCCGTCTCGTGCGGCTCTCCACAGCCCACGTCACACCTCCCGGCCGGCGGAAGCGGTCGAGCCCTTGGTGGCGGCGCTGAAGCCGCGCTCCCGGGCGTACTGCTCCAGCAGCTTGCGCAGATTACGCCGCCCGCGGTGCAGGCGCGACATCACCGTGCCGATCGGCGTACCCATGATGTCGGCGACCTCCTTGTAGGAGAAGCCCTCGACGTCGGTGAGGTAGACCGCGAGGCGGAACTCCTCCGGCAGCTGCTGGAGGGCCTCCTTGACGTCGCTGTCCGGCAGCCGGTCGAGCGCCTCCGTCTCGGCGGAGCGCAGACCGCTGGAGGTGTGCGACTCCGCCTCCGCGAGCTGCCAGTCGGTGATCTCGTCGGTGGGCGCCTGCACGGGCTGGCGCTGCCGCTTGCGGTAGGAGTTGATGTAGGTGTTGGTCAGGATCCGGTAGAGCCAGGCCTTCAGGTTGGTGCCCTGCTCGAACTGGTGGAAGGCGGCGTACGCCTTCAGGTACGTCTCCTGGACCAGGTCCTCGGCATCCGCCGGGTTACGCGTCATGCGCAGCCCGGCAGCGTAGAGCTGATCGACGAAGGGCATCGCGTCCCGCTCGAAGCGGGCCCTGCGCTCGTCCGTCTTCTCGGTGGTCAACCGCACGTCCCCTCGCGTCGGATGCTTTCCCGCCGAGGATACGCGTACGGGCCTGCCCGCAGATTCACTTCCGGTCGGTGTGCTGGCGCTCACCGCCGTGCCGTCGGGCGTGACGGGCCACTCGGGCGCGGCGAGCAGCTGGCGCAGCTGCCGCGCGTCCCGGTCGTCCCGCTCCCGGCTCGGTGTCTCGACTGGCACCCGGTCCCCCTTCGCGAAGAAAGTCGTCCCGGGGTTGACAACGCTCGTCGGAGGCGGCGCATTCCGCCGTGCGGGCGGAGGCTCCCCGTTCCTGGTCCCGGCACCGGCGTGGCGGCGCTGGGACCAGGAAGGGCCTGGGAGGATGGTTCCGCCACCCGAACCGGGCAGCGGCACCATCCGATGCAACGACCCTGCGCCGCCGCCGGAAACGGGCCCTTTCCGCCACAACCCGGTCTCATCCGGCGCGCTTCGCCGCCCGGATCGGCGGCTTCGCCGCCTCCGTCCGACCCCGGGGCCGGACAGCCGATCGCCGCCGGTGACCGGCGGGAGGCCGCGGCCACCACCGGCGTGGGCGGCCACGGGACGGCGGCCACACCGGCGGCGAAGGCGCGTCAGTCCGCCGTCCAGCCGTGCCCGCGCAACCAGTCCCGCACCACACCGGCGGTGCCGACCGGGTCCCTCCGCAGGTCGTGGCCCTCCCCCGGCCGGGTCACGACGGTCACGCCGGCGGTCGCGTCGGGCACTCCGAAGGGATCCCGGTCGCCGTTGACCACCAGCGTCGGCAGGCCGGTCCGCAGTTCCTCGGCCCGGGTGCGCTCCGGGCGGCCGGGCGGGTGCAGCGGAAACGCCAGCGCCACGATCCCCGCCGCGCCGACCGCACGGGCCGTACGGCAGGCGACCCGCGCCCCGCTGGACCGCCCGCCGACGAGCAGCACGGGCACGTCCGCGTGGCGTTCGCGTAGCACCGCGAGCACCGCCGTCCACGCCTCGTCCAGGTGCCCGGCCGGCGCCGGCGCGCGCCGCCCGGCCACCCGGTAGGGCTGTGTCACCCGCACCACGGCCACGCCAGCGGCCACCGCCGCCTCCCGGACGGCGAGCAGGTCCGGCGCGTCGACGCTGCCACCCGCCCCGTGCCCGAGCACCAGCAGGGCCGCGGCGGCGCCGGACGGCAGATCGGTGTCGATCCGAGCCGGGCCGCGCGGGGTCGGGATCTCGTCGTGCGCTGTCACCGGGTCATTGTCGACCCGGCCGCGGACCGCCCGGGCCCCGCCCGGGGAATGCTCCCGACCGGCGGGCGCCCGGACTCAGGCCAGCGGGACGAGCGCGAGAAGACGGTCGCGGACCGGTGGTCCGGCCTCCTCGGCCGCGTCCGGATCCGGCTGGACCTCGCTGCGCCACGCGACCAGCATGGCGCGGCGTTCCCGGGGCGTGGTGCCGCCCCACACGCCGTGGCAGTCGCCGACCTCCAGCGCCCAGGCGAGGCACGAGCCCTGCACCTCGCAGGTGCGGCAGAGCGCGACGGCCGCGTCGGCGGGCTCGTTCGGAGCCGGAAAGAACGTCTCTGGATCGACGCTCTGGCAGGTGCCTCTGGTCCGCCACGCCTCGTCCTGCCGCCGCTCGCGCAACGCGCGGAGCAGCCGCGGATCTCGTCGTGCGGCGGCCACCTCATGCGGGCGGGGCATACGCGCCCGGGTCATCCACCCACCTCCCCCGTGGGACCAGCAAGATCAGCGGGTGTCGTCCGCCCCCTGCGGATCGACACTCGCCACGGCGCTGTGTTCTACCGCACTTTCGGAGGGCGTCACAAGGGGCTACCGGGAAGATGACCGAACGACCGGGAGACGTTTCACCCGCAACCCCGGCAAATCGGCACGCGGCGATGGCGGCGCCGGAACGGTGCGTGACGGCGACGCGCCCCGACGATCAGAAAAGTGTCAGATCCTCCGCCTCGCGCGGGAGCGGCACCCGCGCGGTCAGGTGCGGGCCGTCGTTGCGGACGTCGCCCACCGCCGGGCCGACCGGGCGGACCTCCAGCCCGGCGAGCCAGTCGGCCGGCGGCGGGGCGAGCAGCGCGGCCGGGTCGTCCGCCGGCTCCAGCCAGGGCGCCCAACGGTCGGGCGGCAGGAGCAGCGGCATCCGGTCGTGCACCTCCGCCAACTCGCCGAGCGCCGCGGTGGTGAGCACGCTGAACGTGAGCCTCGCGTCGTCGCCGGCGCCCCAGACCGACCAGATGCCGGCGAAGGCGAGCACCGAGCCGTCCCGCGGGGTCATGTAGTACGCCTGCCGGCCGTCGGGCGAGCGGACCCACTCGTACCAGCCCTCGGCCGGGACCAGGCAGCGGCGGCGGGCGAAGGCCCCCGCGTACGCCCGGCTGGTGGCGACCGTCTCGGCGCGGGCGTTGATCATCCGAGCGGCGCCGGCGGCGCTGCGGGCCCAGTGGGGCAGGAAGCCCCAGCGGGCCACGGAGAGGGTGCGGTGCCCCTCCGGGCTGAGCCGCACCAGCGGCACGGGGTCGGTCGGCGCCACGTTGTGGTCGGGGCCGAGCCGGCCGCCCGTGTCGTCGTACGACTCGAAGAGGGCGCTCAGCTCACCCGAGCTCCGGGTCGTCGCGTACCTCCCGCACATGTCGCACACGCTAACCCGCCGGACGCCCCGCCGGCTGTCCCGACTGCCGGGCGGCCGGCGTCGCCGTCGGGCGGACGCGGCAGAATGTAACCGTGGGCACTACGACCGCGACCCGGCCGCTGCAGCCGTGGACCGCACCGACCGCCTCCGACCCGGTGGCGGCGACGCTGCGCCTCCCCGGCTCCAAGTCGATGACCGCCCGCGCGCTGGTGCTCAGCGCGCTGGCCAGCGGTCCGTCGACGCTGGCCGGGCCGCTGCGCGCCCGCGACACCGAGCTGATGGCCGCCGGCCTGCGCGGCATGGGTGCGCACGTGTCGATCAGCGACGACGAGCGGTGGCTCGTCCGGCCGCACCGGCTCGTCGGCCCGGCGCACGTCGACGTCGGCCTGGCCGGCACGGTGATGCGCTTCGTGCCGCCGGTGGCCGGCCTCGCCGAGGGACGGATCACCTTCGACGGCGACCCGCAGGCCCGCACGCGGCCACTCGGCCCGCTCATCGGGGCGCTGCGCTCGCTGGGCGTCCGGATCGACGTCGCCGGCCCCGACAGCCTGCCGCTGACCGTGGTGGGCGCCGGCCGGGTGGCGGGCGGCGAGGTGGTGATCGACGCCTCCGCCTCCAGCCAGCTCGTCTCCGGCCTGCTGCTGGCCGCGCCGCGCTTCGAGCGCGGGGTGGTGGTCCGGCACGTCGGCCCGCCCGTCCCCTCCGCGCCGCACCTGCGGATGACCGTGCAGATGCTGCGGGCCGCCGGCGCCGCGGTCGACGACGCCGAGCCCGACGTCTGGGCCGTCGAACCGGGCCCGCTCACCGGCCGCGGCTGGGAGATCGAACCGGACCTCTCCGGCGCGGTGCCGTTCTTCGCCGCCGCGCTGGTCACCGGGGGCGAGGTCACGCTGGCCGGCTGGCCGCACAGCAGCGCCCAGCCGGTGGAGCGCCTCCGGGAGCTGCTGCAACGGATGGGTGGCGAGGTGCAGCTCTCCACGGCGGGGCTCACCGTGCGGGGCACCGGCACGGTACGCGGTCTGGAGGCGGATCTCTCCGACGTCAGCGAGCTGACGCCGGCGCTGACCGCGCTCGCCATGCTGGCCGACTCCCCGTCCCGGTTCACCGGGGTGGCACACATCCGCGGGCACGAGACCGACCGCATCGCGGCGCTGGCGCGGGAGTTCACCGCCCTCGGCGCCGACCTGACCGAGTCCCGCGACGGGCTGGAGATCCGGCCCCGCCCGCTGCGGGGCGGCACCTTCCGCACGTACGCCGACCACCGGATGGCGCACGCCGCCGCGGTGGCGGGGCTCGCCGTGCCGGGCATCGAACTCGACGACGTCGCCTGCACCTCCAAGACCATGCCGGAGTTTCCGGCACTATGGTCGGCGATGGTGACCGGCAAGAGCTGACGGGACGGGGGCGGCCCTGGCGACCAGGCGGCGCGAGTACGACGAAGACGACGTACGGGTCCGGCCCGGCAGGTCGTCCCGCCCGCGTACCCGCACCCGCCCCCGGCACGCGGACGCGGTGGAGGGGTTCGTCATCGCCGTCGACCGGGGGCGCTACACCTGCGTGCTCCCCGGTGCCGGGCCGGACGCCCCCACGGTCACCGCGATGCGCGCCCGGGAGCTGGGCCGCAAGTCGGTGGTGGTGGGCGACCGCGTGGGGCTGGTGGGCGACACCTCCGGCGCACCGGGCGCCCTGGCCCGCATCGTCCGGATCGCCGAGCGGTCGTCGGTGCTGCGCCGCACCGCCGAGGACGACGCCACCACCGCCGAGGGGCGGCTGGAGCGGGTGGTCGTCGCCAACGCCGACCAGTTGGTGATCGTCAGTGCGCTGGCCGACCCGCCCCCGCGCACCGGTTTCATCGACCGTTGCCTCGTGGCCGCGTACGACGCGGACATCGAACCGCTGCTGTGCCTCACGAAGGCGGACCTGGCCGGCCCGGAGGCGGTGCTCGACTACTACGCCGAGCTGGAGCTGCCGTACGTGCTGATCCGCCCGGAGTCGGAGCTGGACGCGCTGCGGTCGCTGCTCGCCGGGCGGGTCTCGGTGCTCGTGGGGCACTCCGGGGTCGGCAAGTCGACGCTGGTCAACCGGCTCGTCCCGCAGGCGGACCGGGCGGTCGGCACGGTCAGCGCGATCGGCCGCGGCCGGCACACCTCGACCAGCGCCGTGGCGCTGCGCCTGCCGCCGGCCGCGGGTCGCGACGGCGACCCGGGCTGGATCATCGACACCCCGGGCGTGCGCAGTTTCGGGCTGGCGCACGTCTCCGCCGACAGCCTGCTGCACGGCTTCCCCGACCTGGTGGAGGGCACCCTCGACTGCCCCGCGAACTGTCCCCACACGCCGGACGAGCCGGCGTGCGGGCTGGACGCCTGGGTGGCCGCCGGCAAGGCCGACCCGCGCCGGCTCGCCTCGTACCGCCGCCTGCTGGCCTCCCGCGCGGGCGAGAGCGACCCGCGTGGCGAGCCCGAGCCCGGCGGCGAACGGCCCGGCCACGGGTGAGCCGCGCCCGGTCGGCTAGGTTGCCTGCATGACCGGGTACGCCGACGACCTCGCCCTCGCCCACACGCTCGCCGACGCCGCGGACGCCGTCTCGACGGCCCGGTTCCGGGCGCTGGACCTGCGCGTGGAGTCGAAGCCGGACCTGACCCCGGTCTCCGACGCGGACACGGCCGTCGAGCGGGAGATCCGCGACCTGCTGGCCGCGCACCGCCCGGCCGACGGTCTGCTCGGCGAGGAGTACGGCGCCCAGCCGCCGGCCGGGCCGTCCGGGCGGCGCTGGGTCATCGACCCGATCGACGGCACCAAGAACTTCGTCCGCGGGGTGCCGGTCTGGGGCACCCTCATCGCGCTGCTCGAAGGCGACCGGCCCGTGCTCGGGCTGGTCTCGGCGCCGGCGCTGGGGCGCCGATGGTGGGCCGCGGCCGGCGCGGGCGCGTGGGCCGGCCCCGACCGGGAGCGCGGCGAGCGGATCCGGGTCTCCGGTGTGCGGACGCTGGCCGACGCGAGCTTCTGCTACTCGTCCCTCACCGGCTGGGAGGCCGCCGGGCGGTTGGACGCGATGCTCGGCCTGATGCGGGACTGCTGGCGCAGCCGCGCGTACGGCGACTTCTACGGTTACATGCTGCTGGCCGAGGGGGCACTGGACGTGATGGTGGAGCCGGAGCTGTCGCTCTGGGACGTCGCGGCGCTGGTGCCGATCGTGACCGAGGCGGGCGGCACCATCACCGACCTGGCCGGCGCATCCGCCCTTGCCGGAGGGCCCGGCGGCGACCTCAGCGCGGTCGCGAGCAACGGCCCGCTGCACGCCGACGTCCTCGCCCGGCTGGGTCGGCCAGCCGCGCGCTGAGCACTGCCAGCCTCTATCCTCGCCAGGTGGTCTCCTCCGGCTGGTGCTTCCTCGCTGCGATGATCGTCGCGTACGGCGTCGCCAACCTGCTCCAGTCGGTGGCCGTGGCACGCACGACGGTGCACCACAGCTTCGATCCGGCGCTGCTGCTGCGGCTGGCCGGGCACCGCACCTACCTGGTCGGCGTGGCCTGCCAGCTCGCCGGCTTCCTGCTCGCCTTCCTGGCCCGCCGGGACCTTCCGCTCTTCCTCGTGCAGTCGAGCGTGGCGGCCGGGCTGGGCGTGACGGCCATCCTCGGCGTGCTGGTCCTGAAGTGGCGGTTACCGGTGGCCGAGGTGGTGCTGCTGGCCCTGCTCTTCGCCGGCATCAGCGCCCTGGTGCTGTCCGCCCGGCCGGCGCCGTCGCGGCAGCTCGGCCCGGCCGGCCTGATCGCCCTGCTCGTGGTGCTCGTCGTCATCGCCGTGCTGGGCTTCTTCGCGGTCCGGCTGCACGGGGCGCCCGGGTCGGTGGCGCTCGGTTCGCTGGCCGGCCTCGCCTTCTCCGCCGCCGCCGTGGCGGCCCGCCCGCTCGCCTCCTCCCCGTCGGTCGAGGCGTTCGCGCGCAACCCGCTGCTCTACCTCCTGGTCGCGCACTCGGTCGTCGGCCAGTTGCTGCTCGGCCTCGCCATGCAACGCGGCTCCACGACCGCGGCGGTGGCGGCCATGGACGCGGCGGGCGCGGTGCCCGCGGCGATCGTCGGGCTGCTGCTGCTCAACGACAAGATCTGGCCGGGCCGGGAGTGGCTGGCCGCCGCCGGTTTCCTCATCACGCTCGCCGCGGTGATCGGCCTGACCCGGTACGCCGAGCCGCAGCAGCACCACCGAGCGCCCCGCGGCCGGCAGCGGCAGCCCCTGGTCGGCGCCGCGGGCCTCAACTGACGGTCGAGCGGGCGGGCCGGTTCACGCCTCCACGGGCTTGCGGCGGCGTACCACCCGCTCGTAGAGGCGCTCCAACGCGCCGGCGGTCCGCTCCCACGTGTAGCTGCACCGCACCCGGTCCACGGCCGCGTGCCCGTAGGCGAACCGCCCCGCGTTGTCGGCGAGCAGGCGACGCAGCGTCACCCCGAGAGCGCGTACGTCACCCGGCGGCACCAGCCGGCCGGTGACCTCGTCCACCACGGCGTCGGCGATGCCACCCATGGCGTAGCCGACCACCGGCACGCCGCAGGCCATCGCCTCCAGCGACACCCGGCCGGCCGACGAGTAGTGCGGGGTGCAGGCGACCACGTCGGCGGACCGGTACCAGGTGGCCATCTGGTCGTGCGGTACGGCGCCCACCAGCTTCACCTGCTCGGCCACCCCGTTGCGGTCGGCCAGCTCCCGCAGGCGGCGCGCCTCGGCGTGGCTGTCCAGCTCCTCGGCGGGCGGGCCGCCGGCGATCACCAGCTCGGCGTCGCCGACCAGCCGCATGGCCTGGATCAGGTCGTCCTGGCCGTGGCCGGGGGCGAGGCCGCCGACGGAGAGGATCCGGGGCCGCTGGTCGCGCGGCGCCGCCTCGCCGTCGGGGTGGAACTGCTCCACGTCCACCCCGGTGGGCACCATCGCCACCGAGGTGCGTTGCAGTCCCATCCGGGTCAGTTCGTCGACCTCGTCGTTGCACTGGGCCACGGCGATGTCCACGGCGCGGGTCAGGGCCCGCTCCAGCGGGATCCGCTCCCCCGGCCCGTCGTACGCGCGGCCGAGGTGGCGCAGCTGCTCGATGCCGAGCGAGTGGAACGTCTGCACCACGGGGATGTCCGTCTCCCGGACGGCGTGCGCCGCGGCGAGCCCACCGACCCAGTAGTGCCCGTGCACCACCTCCGGACGCCACTGCCCGGTCCAGCGGTCGGTCAACCAGCCGCCGAACTCGGCCACGTACGGGATGAGCTCGGCCGTCGGCAGCGGCGCGGCCGGGCCGACCGGGACGCGTTCCACCCGGTAGCCGTCGGCGTCGACGGTCGCCGGCAGCCCGGGATCGTCCCGCCGCTCGTAGACCCGGACGTCGTGTCCTCGTCTCGCCAGCTCGGCGGCGACCCGTGCGATGTGTTGGTGGGTGCCGACCGTCGGGCCGTCGGTCGTCCTGGACGGGCCGGCGTGCGCGCAGACGAGGCCGACGCGCATGGGTCACCTCCATGCGATCGTTCCAGCGGTGGTCCTCCCGGTCAGAGGGTCCCATTAACCAGGGCCCCGGACGCCGAAACCTGGCAGATCAGGAAGAGCCCGGCAGGTCACCCGGACACTTCCGCCACGACAATCACCAGGCGTACCGGATCACCGTCCGATGATCACGGTGCGTGGCGATCCGGGCCCGTTCGGCGGCATGACCGCCCCCGGGCGGGGGTACCGGCGAGGAATGCCACTCACCCGCAGCCTCGACGACGCCACGGTCGTCATCACGGGAGCCTCCAGCGGGATCGGCGCGGCCACGGCGTACGCCCTCGCCCGGCGCGGCACGGCGGTGGTGCTGGCGGCCCGGAGCGAGTCGACCCTGTCGCGCGTGGCGCAACGGTGCCAGGAGCTGGGCGGCCAGGCGCTCGTCGTACCGACCGACGTCACCGACGCGGCCGCCGTCCAGCGGCTCGCCGACCGCGCGGCGGCCGAGTTCGGCCACGTCGACGCGTGGGTCAACAACGCCGCGGTGGGCGCCGTGGGGCTCTTCGACGAGATACCGGTGGCCGAGTTCCGCCGCGTGCTCGAGGTCAACCTGCTCGGCGCGGTGCACGGCATCCGGGCCGCGCTGCCCCACCTCGCCGCCGCCGGCGGGGGCGTCGTGGTCAACAACGCCTCGGTGCTGGCCGAGGTGGCGATGCCCTACCAGTCGCCGTACAACGCCACGAAGCACGGGCTGCGCGGCCTGGCCGACACCGTCCGCCAGGAACTGCGGGTCACCGGGCGGAGCAACATCTCGATCTGCACGATCCTGCCGGCCACCATCGACACCCCGTTCTTCCGGCACGCGGCCAACCACACCGGCCGGGAGGTGCTGCCACCCCCACCGGTCTACCCGCCGGAGACGGTGGCGGCCACCATCGTGCGGATGCTGCGCCGGCCGCGCCGGGAGGCGTACGCCGGTGGGGCGGCCCGGCTGCTCGGCCTCCAGTGGCGGCTGGCTCCGGCGCTGACCGAACGGGCCCTCGGCTGGTACGCCCACCGCACCCAGTTCGGGCCGGGCGCCCGCGCGGACAGCACGGGCAACGTGTTCCGGGCCGACGCGGACGGCCGGCGGGAGGGCGGCTGGCACGGCCGGCGCCGGCAGCTCGTCCGGATGACCGCCGCCTTCGGCCTCGCCGCCGCCGGCACGGCGGTCGGCACCCTGGCCGCCCGGACCCGCCGGGCTCGGACGGGCCGCCCATGAGGCGGACCGAGCGCCCGTCGACGCGGGCCGTGACCGGCGGCGAGACGACCGCGCCCGTCCACGTGCTGGCCGACGAGTCCTCGCCGGTGGTCCGGATCACGGGCGTGCTCGACCGGTCGGGCGTGCCCGCCGTCCGCGACGCGCTGCTCGACCGCCTCGTTGCCCGTCCCGGTCCCGTGGTGGCCGACCTCACGGAGGTTCGCGTCGTCGACCCGGCCGCCCGTGCCGTCTTCGCCGAGGTGCGGCGCGAAGTGGCCGACTGGCCGTCGGCGGGCCTGCTGGTCTGCGACCCCGCCGGGTCGGACCCGCCGGATCCCGCCCTGGCCGGGGTCCCGGTGCTGCCGACCCTCGACGCGGCGATGGACGCCGTGGCGCGGTCGCCGATGGCCGCCGTGCTCACCGCCGATCTCGCGCCGGTTCCCGACGCGGCCCGCGAGGCCCGGGACCTGCTGGCCGACGGCTGCCGGCGGTGGGGGGTGCCGGGGCTCGTCGAGGTGGGCAGCATCGCCCTGACCGAGATCGTCAACAACGTGGTGGCGCACGCCCGTACGCCGATGACGGTCCGGCTCGCGCCGGAGGACGGGACGCTGCGCCTGGCCGTCCGCGACCGTTCGACCCGGCCGCCCAGCTTCGCCGGCCCGGCCACGCCGACCTCGATCGGCGGCCGGGGGCTGCTGCTGGTCGACACCCTCGCCGAGCGCTGGGGCGCCACCCCGCTCCCGGACGGCAAGGTCGTCTGGTGCGTCCTCGCTCCCCCGCCCTGACGTCCGCCAGCCGCGCAACGGGATGGGCGTTTAGGGTGTCTTCACGGCTTTCGGGGGGCGCCGCAACTGCATGATCGACGGGTGGGGCGGGTAGTGATCCGTCATGCGCGACGACGAGTACCCGACCCCCGTGTCCGACCCGGAGGCCAACGGCCTGCCGGGGACCGCCGACGACGACTCGACGGCCAACGACGACGTCTACACCGGTCGCGAGGCGGACGGCCCGGACCCGGCCCAGCTACCGGCCGACCGGACGCCGGTCGCCGTGGACCGGTACGGCACCACCGCGGAGGAGCAGCTCGACGGCGAGTCGCTGGACTACAAGCTCCAGCGCGAGCAGTACGAGCGGCCCGCCGACGACCCGCTGGCGGGCCCCGTCGACCCGGGCATCGCGGCGGAGGCCGACAGCGAGGAGGCCGCGGCGCAGGCGCAGCTCGACGCGGACGTCGTCGACGACGGCCCCAGCTCGGACCCGAAGTCGCCGGTGTCGCTCTACGACCACGGCCAGCTCGGCACGGTCGCCGACGCCCAGGTGGGCCGGATCGTGGAACCGGACGAGGGGTCGCACACCGACCAGGAGACCGACAACGTGGCGTACGACGCCGGCTCGGCCGGTGGCGGGGCCAGCGCCGAGGAGCTGGCCATCCACGAGACGCAGCCGCCACACTCGGTCTGACCGGCGGCCGGTCAGTCCAGGCCGCGTTCGATCGCGTACCGGGTCAGCTCGACCCGGTTGTGCAGCTGGAGCTTGCCCAGTGTGTTCTGCACGTGGTTCTGCACCGTCCGGTGCGAGAGGCCGAGCCGCTGGGCGATCTGCTTGTACGACAGCCCCTTGGCCACGAGCCGGAGCACCTCGGTCTCCCGCTCGGTGAGCCGCGGCGTCTCCCCCGGTGACGACCCCGCGGGCCCCGCGGGGGTCGCCGCCAGCCGCCGGTACTCGCCGAGCACGAGGCCCGCGAGGCCGGGGGTGAAGACCGGCTCCCCCGCCGCCGTCCGGCGCACGGCGTCCAGGAACTCGGCCGGCGCCGCCGACTTCACGAGGTAGCCGGTGGCACCCGCCTTGACCGCGTCGAGCACGCTCTGCTGCTCACCGCTCGCGGAGAGCATGAGCACGCGCACGTCCGGCAGCGCCTCCCGCAGCCCCTGGATCACGGCGACGCCGGAGATGTCCGGTAGCTGGAGGTCGAGCACCACCACGTCGGGCCGGGCGGCGGGGGCGACCCG
Source organism: Micromonospora globbae (assembly GCF_036184225.1). Classification (NCBI taxonomy): domain Bacteria; kingdom Bacillati; phylum Actinomycetota; class Actinomycetes; order Micromonosporales; family Micromonosporaceae; genus Micromonospora; species Micromonospora globbae. The sequence goes on along the minus strand of NZ_CP108084.1, from coordinate 6,537,825 downwards.
CACCGCCTGCCGCCCCTCGCCGCTGGTCGCCACGACGAGGTGACCGGCCTCGGTGAGGTCGCGGGCAACGCCCTCGCGCCACATCGGGTGGTCGTCGACGATCATGACCCGCACCGGCCGCCCGGGGCCGCCAACCTCCCCGGTCACCGGTCGCTCCACGCCGGCCTCGCCGGTCGCCGGCCGCTCCACGCCCGCCTCGCCGGTCACCGGCCGCTCCACGCCCGCCTCCCCGGTCACCGGTCGCTCCTCGGCACGGTCAGCTCGACCTCCGTCCCGGCGTCGGGGCTCGACGCGATGCGGACCGTGCCGCCGAGGTCGGCCACCCGGCCCCGGATCGACTGCGCCACCCCGAGCCGGCCCTGCGCCTGCGCCTCCTCGAGCCGGCCCTCCGGAATGCCCGGCCCCTCGTCGCGTACCGACACCGTCACCGTCGCCCCCTCGTCCTCGACCAGCACCCACGCCCGCCCACCGGCGTGCCGTTCCACGTTGTCCAGGGCCGCCGCCGTCGCGGCCGCCAGCTCACGGGCCACCGTGGCGGGCAGCGGCACCGGTGTCGCCGGCGCGGAGAGTGAGATTCCCGCCCTGGCGTACCGGCTGAGCAGCGTACGCAAGTCGACCTCGTCGTGCCCGCCCGTGGCGGGCGGCAGGGCGGCTCCGCCGATGAGCGCCCGCAGCGCGGCCTCCTGCTCGCCCGCCAGGCGCGCCAGCTCGCCAGCCTCCCCCGGCAGGTCCGCGCCGCGCCGCTGTACCAGGGCGAGCACCTGGAGCACGGAGTCGTGGATGCCCCGGGCCAGCCGCTCCCGCTCCCGGGTGGCCGCCTCCAGCTCCACGGCCCGCTGCAACCGCTCCTCCGCGGTGACCGCGAGGCGGGCGACGTGCCCGACCACGGCCCCGGCGAGCAGCAGCAGGATCGCGCCGGTCAGGGACGACGTGCTGATCCGTTCCCGGGTGGCGAGGTCCGCGCCGCCGATCACCACGGCGGCCACCGTCCCCCGCCGCCGGCCGCCGGAGACGGCCCAGGCGAGCACCGGGCCGGCGAGCCAGGCCACCGCGAGGGTCGGCACGCCGCCGTGCAGGGCCGCGCGGCCGATCACCCACGGGGTCGCGAGCAGGATCGCCAGCACCACGCCGAGGTCGGCCAGGAGCAGCGGCCAGCGCCGCCACGCCGGACGGGCGTACCCGAACGCGGTCACCGCGGTCCAGACGGCCATCAGCAGGACCAGGCCGGCGCCGGCGAGGGGGTGGGCGTACCGGTCCGCCTCGCGCAGCGCCACCAGGCAGACGTACGCCAGGGAGGCCACCCGGAACACCGCCACGGCGCGCCACAGCGGCATCTCGAACCCACCGGGCGACGACGGCATGCGCGTCACGATGCCACAGCGCTCTCCGGCCACGGTGGGGCCGCCTGATGCGGGCCGGGAAACCCTGACGTACGGTGGAAATGCCGCGAATGACTCCGAGACCTGCCGTCGGGATGGGCCATGACGAACGCCGACCCTCGCGTACCGCGTACGGTGGTGCCCATCGAACCTGCCCTCCTCCTCGCCGAAGCCTTCGACCGGGCCCGCGTGACCGAGGTGCGCCACACGGTCACGTCCTGCGCCCGCACCGCGGGCCTGCACGGCCAGCGCCTCGACGACTTCGTGCTCGCGGTGAACGAACTGATCACCAACGCGGTGCGCCACGGCGGCGGGCGCGGCGCGCTGCGGCTGTGGCGGCGCGACGGGCGGTTGGTCTGCGAGGTCGCCGACGAGGGGCTCGGCATCAGCACGCAGCGGCTGGACGACCGGGCCCGCCCCGCCCCCGACACCGCCGGCGGCTGGGGCCTCTGGCTCGCCCGGCAGCTCAGCGACACGATGGAGGTGACGAGCGGCGCGACGGGCACCGTCGTCCGGATCACCGCCGCGATCCCCGCCCCCGCCGGGCAGGCCGACTGAGGCGGGGCGCCGCACCGGTACGGCGCCCGACGCGACCGGGCGGGGTCAGCCGAAGAGGGCGCTCACCGACTCACCGTTGTGGATCCGCCGCACCGCCTCGGCGAGCGCCGGCGCCACCGAGAGCACCTTGAGCTTCGGCACCCGCTTCTCCTGCGGGATCGGCACGGTGTTCGTGCAGACGACCTCCAGCACCCCCGGTTGCTCGCTGAGCCGGCTCAGCGCGCCGGCCGAGAACAGGCCGTGCGTGCACGCCAGCCGGATCGAGCGCACCTTCAGATCCCGCAGGTGGTCCATCAGCTCGATCATCGTGCTGCCCTTGGCGATCTCGTCGTCCAGCACGATGACGTCCCGGGCGGCCACGTCACCGATCACCGCGCTGATCGTGACCTTGTCGTCGCTGAAGCGCTGCTTCGCGCCGGCGGCGACCGGCGTGCCGAGCATCCGCGCGAACGCCGCCGCCTGCTTGGCGTTGCCCAGGTCGGGCGAGACGACCACGGTGTTGCCCAGGTCGTAGCGGCGGAAGTGGTCGGCCAGCTCCCGCAGGGCGTGCAGGTGGTCCACGGGGACGCTGAAGAAGCCGTGCACCTGCGGCGAGTGCAGCGTCATCGCCAGCACGCGGTCCGCCCCGGCCGAGGTGAGCAGGTCGGCCACCAGCCGCGCGCCGATCGAGATGCGCGGCGCGTCCTTCTTGTCCGACCGGGCGTACGCGTAGTGCGGCAGCACCACGGTGATCCGGCCGGCCGAGGCGCCCCGCGCGGCGTCGATCATCAGCAGCAGCTCGACGAGGTGTTCCTGCACGGGCGGCACCAGCGGCTGGATCAGGAACACGTCCCGCTCGCGGCAGTTGGCCTGCAACTGCACCTCGAGACAGTCGTTGGCGAACCGGGACACCCGCACCGGGTGCAGCGGCACGCCCAGATGGGCACAGATCTCGGCGGCGAGGTCGGGGTGGGCGGTTCCGCTGAAGACGGCGATGTCACGCACGTCTGCACATCGTACGGGCGGGGTGTCCGCGCACGGCCGCGGTGGTCCGCGGCGCCCGACGGCGCTGCCGCTGGTCGGCGGGAACGGGCCGGTGCCGGTACGGTGCTGCCGTGACCGCAGAGTTCGTCGCCGCCATCGACCAGGGCACCACCTCCTCGCGGTGCATCGTCTTCGACCGGGCCGGTGAGATCGTCGCCGTGTCGCAGCGCGAGCACCGGCAGATCTTCCCCCGCCCCGGCTGGGTCGAGCACGACGCCGAGGAGATCTGGACGAACGTCCAGCAGGTGGTCCGGGAGGCGTTGCACGCCGCCGGCACCGACGCGGCCGGGCTGGCCGCCGTCGGCATCACCAACCAGCGCGAGACGACAGTGGTGTGGGACCGGGCCACCGGACGCCCGGTGGCGAACGCGATCGTCTGGCAGGACACCCGGACGGGCGCGCTCCTGCGCGAACTCGACGAGGCGTACGGCGAGGAGCGGCTGCGGGAACGCACCGGCCTGCCGCTGGCCACCTACTTCGCCGGGCCGAAGCTGCGCTGGCTGCTCGACAACGTCGACGGGCTGCGGGCGCGTGCCGAGGCCGGCGAGGTGCTCTTCGGCACGATGGACAGCTGGCTCGTCTGGAAGCTGACCGGCCGCCACGTCACCGACGTGACCAACGCCAGCCGCACCATGCTCATGGACATCTCCACGTTGGACTGGGACGCCGAACTGCTCGACGCGCTCGGCGTGCCGGCCGCGATGCTGCCCGAGATCCGCAGCTCCGCCGAGGTCTACGGGACGGCCACGGGCGTCCTCGCCGGGGTGCCGGTGGCCAGCGCGCTCGGCGACCAGCAGGCCGCCCTCTTCGGGCAGACCTGCTTCCAGCCGGGCGAGGCGAAGTGCACCTACGGCACCGGCAGCTTCCTGCTCCTCAACACCGGAGCGAGCGCCGTCGCGTCCTCGCACGGCCTGCTCACCACTGTCGCCTACCGGATCGACGGCCAGCCGGCCGCGTACGCCCTGGAGGGCGCCATCGCCGTCACCGGCTCGCTGGTGCAGTGGCTGCGGGACAACCTGGGCCTCATCTCCACCGCGGCCGAGGTGGAGGACCTGGCGCGCACGGTCGAGGACAACGGCGGCTGCTACGTGGTGCCGGCCTTCTCCGGCCTCTTCGCGCCGCACTGGCGCAGCGACGCCCGAGGGGTCGTGGCCGGCCTCACCGGCTACATCACGAAGGGGCACCTGGCGCGGGCGGTGCTGGAGGCCACGGCCTGGCAGACCCGCGAGGTGGTCGACGCGATGAACGCCGACTCCGACGTGGCGCTGCGACGGTTGCGGGTGGACGGCGGCATGACCGCCAACGGGCTGCTCATGCAGTTCCTCGCCGACGTGCTCGACGTGCCGGTGGTCCGCTCCCGGATCACCGAGACCACCTGCCTCGGCGCCGCGTACGCGGCCGGGCTCGCGGTGGGTTTCTGGCCGGACCTGGCCACCCTGCGCGCCCAGTGGCGCTCGGACGCCGAGTGGAGCCCCCGGATGGACCCGGCACACCGCGACCGCGAGCTGCGCAACTGGCGCAAGGCGGTCGAGCGCACCCTGAACTGGGTGGACTGAGCGCATCGCCCCCGGCAGCCGCCGGGCGGGACGGTGTGGGACGCCCCGGAGCGGGTAGACGCCTCCGGCTCCTCGGCGGACCGGCCGGGGCCGCCGCGGAGGAGGCTCAGATGTCACGCATGCCCCACGCGCCGTCCCACGACGGCGAGTTCGAGTTCTGGCGCAACCACGCGCAGATCTCCTTGCAGCCGGTCGCCGCGCCGTCGATCCTCGGCCTGTACGGCTTCGCCGCCGCCACGTTCGTGGTGTCCTCGAACCTGGCCGGGTGGTGGGGTGACAGCGCCGCGCCGACCTTCCTGTTCCCCTTCGCCGCGTTCACCGGCGGCCTCGCGCAGTTCCTGGCCGGCATGTGGGCCTACCGGGCCCGCGACGGCGTGGCGACCGCCATGCACGGCATCTGGGGCGCCTTCTGGCTCGCGTACGGCCTGCTCTACCTGCTCGTGGCGGTCGGCGTGCTGACCCCGCCGACCCCCTTCGTGGCGCTCGGCTACTGGTTCCTCGCGCTCGCGGCAATCACCTGGGCCGGGGCGGCGGCCGCGCTCGCGGTCAACCTCAGCGTCGCCCTCACACTGGCCACGCTCGCCGCCGGCGCCACCTGTCAGACGATCGGCCAGCTCGCCGACATCTCGGGCTGGCGGACACTCGGCGCCTACTTCTTCATCATCTCGGCCATCGTCGGCTGGTACACGGCGACGGCCATGATGCTGGAGTCCGCGTACCGGCGGGTGGTCCTGCCGATGGGCAAGCGCGGCGCGCCGGACCGGCCGGGGCAGGAGCCCCGGCAGGTCATCCAGTTCGTCGCCGGCGAGCCGGGCGTCAAGGTCGGGCAGTGACCGTACGGGCGGGCGCGGGGCGTGGCCCCCGCCTGCCCCCCGTCACTCCCACCGGTTGCCGGTGAGCGTCTCGTAGACGTCCACGTAGCGGGCGCGGGTCGCCTCCACCACCTCGGCCGGAACCTCCGGGGCGGGGGCCTGCCGGTTCCAGCCGCTCTCGGTCGCCCAGTCCCGCACGTACTGCTTGTCGTACGAGAACTGGGGCCGTCCCGGCTGGTACGACGCGGCCGGCCAGAACCGGGACGAGTCGGAGGTGAGCAGCTCGTCGGCCAGGACCAGGGTGCCGTCCGGCGCCCAGCCCAGCTCGATCTTGGTGTCGGCGATCAGGATGCCCCGGTCGGCGGCGATCTCGGCGCCCCGCCGGTACACGTCGATGGTGATCTGCCGCAGCCGCTCGGCCGTCGCCTCGCCGACCTCGGCCACCACGTCCGCGTACGTGATCGGCTCGTCGTGCTCGCCGACCGGCGCCTTGGTCGACGGGGTGAAGATCGGCTCGGGCAGGATCGAGGCCTCGACCAGCCCCCGGGGCAGCGGCACGCCGGAGACGGCGCCCGTGCGCTCGTACTCCTTCAGCCCGCCGCCGGTCAGGTAGCCGCGGGCGACGCACTCGACCGGCACCATCTCCAGCCGCCGGCAGCGGATCGCCCGGCCCGCGAACTCGGCGGGCACGTCGGTGGCCGAGACGACGTGGTTCGGCACCAGGTCGGCGAGCTGCGCGAACCACCAGAGGGAGAGCGCCGTGAGCAGCTTGCCCTTGTCGGGGATCGGTGTCGGCAGGACCACGTCGTAGATCGAGATCCGGTCCGAGGCGACGAGGATGAGGTCGTCGCCGTCCGCGTAGACGTCCCGGACCTTGCCCGAGTGCAGAAGTTCCACGCGGCCTAGTACATCACGCGGGCGGGGCGCGCCGGCCAGGGCGGCGGGGCGCATCGACGCGTACGGCCCGGGTGTGCCCGGACGGCCGTTGACACCTTCGGGCGGTCCCTGCGTGAATGGGCCGACCGTCCCCTTCGCCACGTCACCGGAGTCCCGCGTGCCCGTTTCCCGCCCACCGGTCGCCGGCGCCGACCCCGGCCGACGCCGGGTGCTCGCCGCCCTGCTGGGGACGCCGGTCCTCGCCGCCGGCGGGCTCGCGGGCTGCACGGACCCCTCGACCACGGCCCCCGCCCGGGAGGGACCGGTCGAGCTGTCGGTCTTCTGGTGGGGCGGCCCCGAGCGGGCGGAACGGACCGAGCGGGCGCTGCGCCTCTACGGCGAACGGCATCCCCGTGTCGGTTTCCGGGTCACCTGGCAGGGCTTCGACGGCTACTACGGCCGGCTGGCGACGCAGGCGACCGGCGGCAACGTGCCCGACCTGATCCAGCTCGACGACAGCGTCCTCACCGAGTACGCCCAGCGCGAGATCCTCCTCGACCTCACCGACCACGTCGCGGACAACCGGCTCGACCTCCGCAACCTGCCCGACGGTCTGGCCCGCTACGGCCAGGTGGACGGCCGGACGGTGGCGGTGGCGGCCGGGCAGACCGCGGCGGCCGTCGTCTTCAACCGGAACCTGCTGCGGACGCTGCGGGTCCCCGAACCGCGGGCCGGGATGTCCTGGGACGAGTACCTGGGCTGGGCCCAGCAGGTCACCCGGGCCAGCCGGGGCCGGGTGGCGGGCACCTCCGACGCGTCCGGCGACCACCGGGCGCTCTGGCTCTGGCTGCGCGGCCGGGGCAGCGAGTTCTACCGGGGCCGGCAGCTCGCCTTCGGCACCGGCGAGCTGCTCGACTGGTTCGAGCTGTGGCGGCGGGCGCGCGCCGGACGCGCCGTGCCCGGGGCCCCGCTTGTCGAGGAGGCCGACAACGGCGAGCGGGCGCACCAGCTCGTGGTGTCGGGGCTGACCGCCGCCTCACTCGCCTGGTCGCACCAGCTTCCGGAGCTGCAACGCCTCACCCGGGCCGAGCTGGGTGTCGTGCCCTTCCCCGGTTCCCCGATGGCCCAGTGGGCCCGCGCGTCGATGTACTGGGCGGTCTTCCGGGGCAGCCGCAACCCCGACGCCGCCGTCGACGTGATCAACTTCCTGACCACCGACGTGGCCGCCGGCGCCGTCCTCGGCCACGACCGGGGGCTCACGCCGAGCCAGGCCGTACGACGGGCCGTGCAGGGCAGCGTCACCGATCCGGCGCAGCAGCGGGCCGCCGCGCTCGGCGACGCCCTCGGCACGGCGATCGGGACCGCACCGCCGCCGCCCCCGAAGGGCCACGCCCGGGTCCGGGGCCTGCTCGTGGCCGCCGCCGAGAGCGTACGGTCCGGTCGCGTCGACGCGCCGACGGCGGCGACCCGCTTCCTCGCGCAGGCCGACGCCGCCCTGGCCGCCTGAGGCGCACGCGGGCCGTCCGCGGGCCGGCGAGGGTCAGCGCGGCCCGTGGGTCAGCGCGCGGATCAGCGCGGCCCGTGGGTCAGCGCCGCGGACCGCCGCGGCGGTTGCGGGTCAGGCGCAGCAGCAGAACCACGATCACCACGACGACCACGAGGCAGCAGAGCAGGCCGAGGAAACCGAAGCCGCCGCCCCGGGACCGCCGCCGCGCGGCCTCCACCACCAGCTCACCGGTCCCGGTCGACGCCCACGCCGCGACCGGGACGAACACCGACAGCACGACCGCGCTCAGGACCGCGCCGAGGCGGGCCCACCACTTGCCGAAAGAAGACATGCTGACATCCTCGCCGAGGAACGCAACCACGGCAGCGCGCTCGACCGGTAACCGTGGGTGCACGTCCGTCGGCGGCCGGTGGCACGTCTCCCGCACCGCCGCCGTGCCAGGGGCCTCGGGAGCATCAGCGGGGCAGGGGAGCCAGCGCCGGTGTCAGCCGTGTCAGCGGCACGCCGCGTCGAAGGCCGCCTCGTCGGCGCGGGACATCTCGAACGTCGTGGGCGGCGAGTCGGACCCGACGGTGGCGCCGGCGGCGTCGAGGCGGGTCAGCGACGTGCGGACGCGCATCACGTCGCCCTCCCACTCCCCGTGCAGCTCGTTCAGGCGGGGACCGGGCCCCTCGGCCTCCGAGCGGGTGTGCAGCGAGAAACGGCTGCCGAGGTAGTTGAGAGGGTTGCCCCACAGCTCGTACCGCTCGGCCCGGTCACCCGCGCACACCGTCGCCGTACCGCTCAGGGCCGGGCAGGTGGTGCAGCGGTCGTGCGCGCTCGGCGGGTCGTCGGTCAGGTGCAGCACGATGTGCCGCTCGTCGCCGGAGCCGTACGGCACATCGCCCTGCCAGTAGCCGGTCAGGGCCGGCTTCCCGGGCAGCGCCAGCGCCCAGGGGTGGCCCAGCCAGTGGATCCCGTAGACGATCCCGGTGCCCACGACGACCAGCCCGACGAGCATGACCACGAAACGCGTCCGGTTGGGCCTGCGGCGCCCCGGCGGTCGGACAACCATCGAATCTCCTTCGGGTCGCCCACACCGTACGCGCCACCACCGCCGCCGGCCCATGGCCCGGATCGGCGAAAGGTGCCCCGGAACGACGAAGCCCGGGCCCCCTGTCCGGGGCCCGGGCCGTCTTTCGTAGCGGGGACAGGATTTGAACCTGCGACCTCTGGGTTATGAGCCCAGCGAGCTACCGAGCTGCTCCACCCCGCGTCGGTGCCCACAACTCTACCCCATCGTCCGCGGCCGGGTTCCGGCGGTACCCCGATCCGGCCCCGACACCGGAAGCAGGGGCATCCGCAGCCCCGGTCCACGCTCGTGCGCGCGAGTGGCGATCCGGTGGCCGGGCCGCGGCATCCCGCCGGCGCCGAGGAACGGAGCCACGAACGCGACCGAGCCCGCCCCCGGATGTCGGGAACGGGCTCGGACCTCTCTCGTAGCGGGGACAGGATTTGAACCTGCGACCTCTGGGTTATGAGCCCAGCGAGCTACCGAGCTGCTCCACCCCGCGTCGGCCTGACAACCGTAGCGCACCATCCCCGTACGCCGCAAAGCGACGTACGCGAGGGCACACCGGACGGGTCCGTGGGGCCTGGCGGTGCCCCGCCGGGCGGCGGGGCACCGACCCGGTCAGTCCAGCCAGTCCGCGACGGCCCGGACCGCCCGGCGGCTGTAGTCGTCGACGTTCGCCCGGTCGCTGGAGGTGCCCTCCCAGCCGATCTCCCAGAGGACGGTCACCACGTCGCCGATCCGGACGACCCGGATGAGCCGCACGGTCTCCCCCTCGGCCGTCCCACCCGCCGTCAGAGCGGGCGTGCGCAGCTCGATGAGCAGCGACTCGTCGCCGTACGCGCCGCCGGGCAGGAGCCGCTGCCGCGACACCCCGCCGGAGGCGGCCTCCTGTTCGGGGCACTCCCGCACCGCCCGGCGAAGGTCGGCCATCCAGTCGCCGGCCCGCCCCGCCCGGTGGATGGTGATCGTGTGCCGGTAGCTGCCGTACGGCACGGCCGTCTCCGGCCGGTCCGTGCCCAGGTGGTAGAAGAGCGCGCGGGTGCGCCGCTGCACCACCGGCTCGTCGAGGTCGGCGCCGCAGAACTCCGGCAGGACCGGCTCCCCCTCGGTGAAGTACGGCGGGGCCGCGACGAGCCCGGCCGGCTGGGCGAAGAAGGCCCGGTCCGGGATCGAGGTCGGCGTCCGGGGAGCGCGCGTACCGGTCGCGGGCGCGGACGGCGTGCGGTCCGGCGTGGCCGGTGCGGTGGTGGTGGGCGCCGGGGTGGCCGGGGACGGTGACGGTGGGCTCGCCGTCACGGTCGGCGTGGCGGCCGGCGGGGTGACGGGCCCCCGGTCGTCGGCCAGGACCAGCCGGGTGCCGGTGGCGGCACCGGCGATCAGCAGCACCGCCACGAGGCTGCCGCCCGCCGCCCGGACCCGGGCCCTCCGGTCGGCCCACCGGCGCAGCGCGTCCGGCCCGGCGAGTGGGCGGCCGTCGGCGTCGGCGGCGAGGGAACGGTAGAAGTCGGACACGTCACGCGACATCGTTGGCCTCCAGTTCCGCGGCGGAGACGCCGGGCAGCAGTGCGGCCAGCCGGGCACGGCCGCGGGACAGCCAGGACTTCACCGTGCCGGTCGGCACCCCCGTCTCCCGGGCGATCTCGTCCACCGACATGTCGAAGAGGTAGTGCAGGGCGAGCGCCTGCCGCTGGGCGGCCGGCAGTCGACGCAGCGCGCCGGTCAGCAGGACGGCGTCCTCGCCGGGTGGCGGCACCGCCTCCGGCGGCCCGCTCCGGACGAGCGCCGCCTGCCAGCCGCGCAGCCGCCGCCACCGGTCGGTGGCCAGTCGGGCGACGACCAGCCGCAGCCACGCCTCCGGCGCCGGGTGGGCCGACATCCGCCCCCACTGCCGCCAGGCCCGGGCGTACGCCTCCTGCACCAGGTCCTGCGCTTCGACGTAGTCGCCGGCGACCGCGTAGCCGTACCGGAGCATGCGTCGGGACGTGCTCCGGTAGAACTCGTCGAAACTGCTCGCGTCCCTCATGTCCGCACCACACTCCCCGGTCGCCTCCTTTTCAGACAGGACGGACGAACCGGGTGGCCGGTTGCGGTCGGAGAGACGACAGAGCCCCCGGTACGCCGGACCGGTCGGTCCGGCGTACCGGGGGCTGACGTCGTGTCGGTCAGCCGCCCCCGGCGGGTGGGCTGCCGCCCGGCGACGGCGGAGGGGCGCTCGGTGACGCGCTGCCGCTCGGCGCCGGGGTGCCGCCCGGCGTGCCGGACGTCGGGGTCGCCTGACCCTGGGCCTGCTCGAACGCCTTCATCGCGTCGTCGAGGGCCTTGAGCGCCCGCCCGTACCGCTCGAAGTCGCCGGACGCCTGCGCGGCCCGCACCTCGGCGATGGCCGACTGCACCCGGTCCGCCGCGGCGGCCAGCTCGCCGGTCATCGGCGGCTTGTCACCGCCGGTGGGCGGCGGGGGCTGGTCGCCACCCGTGGGCGGCGGAGGCGCGTTGTCGGCGGCGCGCTTGCCCTGCTCGACGAGCTGCTTGATGCCGTCGGACAGGTTGTTCGCCAGCGCCACGAACGAGCCGCCGTCGCCGTAGGAGACGAGCACCCGCTGCAACTGCGGGAACGCGTCCTGGTTGTTGCTCTTCACGTAGACCGGCTCGACGTACAGCATCCCGTTGCCGAACGGCAGGGAGAGCAGGTTGCCGTACTGCACCTGCGCCTGCCCGGACGCGGCCAGCAGGTTCAGCTGCTGCCGGATGTCGCCGTTGTTGGTCATCTGCTGGTGCACCTGCACCGGCCCGGAGATGCGGGTCTGGTCGGGCAGCTCCAGCACCTCCAGCCGCGGCTCGCCGTCCACGTACGACCCGGAGATCAACGCGGCGAGGTTCTGCCGGCCGTTCGGGGTCACCGCCGAGGTGAGCTGGAACCGCGGCCCCTCCTGACCCGGGAACTGGGTGAAGAGGTAGTACGGCGGCTGCGTCTGCCCGCTGTCCGGCGCGTCCGGAACGTTCGGCACCTGCCAGAAGTCCTGCGCCGAGTAGAAGTCGCCCGGGTTCGTCACGTGGAACTTGATGAGCAGGTTCCGCTGCACCTTGAACAGGTCGGCCGGGTAGCGGAAGTGCTCGGCCAGCTCGGCCGGGATCTCCTCCTTCGGCAGCACCAGGTCGCCACCGAACGCCTTGTTCCAGGCCTTGAGCACCGGGTCGTTCTCGTCGAACTCGTACAGCCGGACCGTGCCGTCGTACGCGTCGACGGTCGCCTTCACGGAGTTGCGGATGTAGTTGACGTTCTCCCGGGCGAGCTGGAACGTGCCCCGGCCGGTCAGCTCGTCCGTGGTCTCCTCACGCAGGTTGACCCGCTCCGCGTAGGGGTAGGTCGCCGCGGTCGTGTAGCCGTCGACGATCCACTGGACGCGGCCGCCGACCACGGCCGGGTACGGGTCGCCGTCGAGGGTCAGGAACGGGGCGACCTTCTCCACCCGGTCACGCGGGTTACGCACGTAGAGCAGCTTCGAGTTCTCGTTGACCGCGCCGGAGAGCAGGAAGTTCGACTCCTGCTCCTTGATGGCGTACAGCAGGCGGCGGGTGAACGACCCGATCTCCACGCCGCCGGAGCCGGTGTAGGTGTAGAACTCGCCGCCGCCCTCGCCGACCGGCCGGTCGAACTCGGCCTTCTTGTTCGGGTCGGTCTGGCCGACGATCGCGTAGTCGTCGTCGCCCATCCGCTCGCCGTAGTAGATCCGCGGCTGGGTGGCCGGGATCTGCTCGGTCTGCGAGGAGCACGACTCCTGCGTCCGCTCGCCGAGGAAGCCGGAGACGAAGAACGGCTGGCCGCCGCAGACCACCTGGTTCGCCGGGGCGGCCACGAGGCCGTACCCGTGCGTGTACACGGTGTGCCGGTTGATCCAGGTGTTCTGCTGGTCGGTGAGCTCGTCGTAGTTGATCTCCCGGACGCCGACGACGTAGTCGGAGATCTTGCCGTTCACCCCGTACCGGTCGATGTCCAGCTTCGGGCCGAAGTCGTAGAAGCCCCGGACCTGCTGGAGCTGGGTGTACGTCTCGCTGACGAGCTGCGGGTCGAGCAGCCGGACGTTAGGCACGACCGACGTGTCGGTGGCCAGGCTGGCCGGCGGGGTGAGGTTCGTGGCCCCGTACGCCGTGGTCTTGGTGGCCGCGAGGCCGAACGCGGCCCGGGTCGCCTCGATGCTCCGCTCGATGAACGGCGCCTCCTTCTCCTTGGCGCTCGGCTTCACCTCGAACGTCTGCACCGCCCACGGGTAGATGCCGCCGATCGCCACCGCCGAGACGCCGAGCAGGGCGAGCGAGATGCCCGGCCAGACCAGGTTCCGCATCCAGGCGTTGGAGAAGATGATGATCGCGACGGCCACGACGATGGAGATGTACGCGAGGATCTCCTTCGCCGGCAGCAGCGCGTTGACGTCGGCGTAGCCGGCGCCGTAGAGCTTGGCGCCCTCGTTGTACTCCAGCAGCATGGCGCGCCGGTCCAGCACGTACGCGACGGCCTTGAGCGCCACGAAGAGCGCGACCAGCGTGCTGAGGTGGGCCCGGGCGGCGTTGGTCATCCGGTCGCCGACGCCCTGCAGGCGCACGCCCCCGAAGAGGTAGTGCATGGCGAGCGCGCCGACCACGGCGAGCACCACCGCGGTGAAGCCGACGCCGAGGAGGTAGCGCCAGAACGGGAGCTGGAAGACGTAGAAGCCGACGTCGATCCCGAACTCCGGGTCCTTCACGCCGAAGTCGCCGCCGTTGCGGAAGAGCAGCCACTGGTTCCACCGGCTCTGCGCGGAGAGGCCGGCGAAGAGGCCGACGATCACGGAAATGACGCCGATCCAGGTGCCCAGCCGCGGGGTGAGCACCATCCGGTAGCGCTCCAGCGTGGCCTGCTCGACCGAGTGCGGGCGCAGCCGGGGTCGCAACCGGTAGGCCAGCCAGAGGTTGCCGCCGACGATCACCGCCATGGCGAGGCCGATCACGAGGAACAGCAGCAGCCGGGTGACGAGCACCCCGGTGAAGACCTGGGTGTAGTCGACCTCGTCGAACCAGAGCCAGTCCGTCCAGGCCTGTACGCCCCAGCCGAGGAGGGTGAACAGCGCGAACACCCCGACCAGGACGGCGATCGTGACGCGTCCGCGCCGACTCATCCTCGGCAGGGGGCTGCTGCTTCGCATGACCACTGTTGGCTCCGCACGCTCGATTGATCGGCTCCGACCAGGCACCCAGAGTACGGGGTGTTCCTGAATACGACCGACCGTGGTCGCGCCGTGCCGGCCCGCGGGGTCGCGTCGCGCCGCCCGTGGGGACGCGTCGTGCCGCCCGTGGGGTCGCGTCGTGCCGCCCGTGGGGTCGCGTCGCGCCGCCCGCGGACGGGCGGTCCGGCCGCCTCGGAGGCGCGAGCGGCGGGCGCGAGCGGCGGGCGCGAGCGGCGGCCCGCGTGGGGTCAGCAGCGGGTCGGCTGGCCCCCGGCGCGCAGCGTCTCGAGGGCGCCGAGCGCCTCGTCCAGCGAGCCGACCCTGATGAGTGGCAGATCGGGCTGCGGGTTGCGGACCGCCTCGGCGCAGTTGTCCGCCGGCACCAGGAAGACCTTGGCCCCGGCCCGCTTCGCGCCGACGAGCTTCTGCGCGATCCCGCCGATGGGGCCGACCTTCCCCTCGTCGTCGATGGTCCCGGTGCCGGCGATCACCATGCCGCCGGTCAGGTCGGCCGGCGTCAGCTTGTCCACGATGCCGAGGGCGAACATCAGCCCGGCGCTCGGCCCGCCGATGTCCTCCAGGTCGATGCTGAGGCTGAACGGGTGCGGCTGCTTCTGCTCGATCTGGACGCCGATCCGCGGCTGGCCGTCCTGTTCCCGGCTGGTGACCCGCGCGGTGGCCGGCGCGCCGTCGCGGGTGTAGCCGATGGTCAGCGTGCTGCCCGCCGGCTTGGCGCGGATCAGCTCGGTGAGCCGGACGGCGACCGGCACCGGCTGCCCGTCGACCGAGGTCAGCACGTCACCGGCCTTGAGGACCCCGGCGGCGGGCCCGTCCGCGTTCACCGACTTCACCACGACCTGCACCGGGAAGCCGAGTTCCCGCAGCGCGGCGGTCTCGGCGCTGGTCTGCGAGGCGGCGAAGTCCTCGGCGTTGCGCTGCTGGACCTGCTCCTGCGACTCCCCCGGCGGGTAGATCAGCTCCCGGGGCACCACGGCCTCGTCGTCGGAGAACCAGCCGGCGATGGCGGAGCGGAGCTTGACCGAGGGCTGGACGCCGACCGTGGTGAGCCGCAACTGCCCGGCCGAGGTGGAGGTCGCCCGGCCGGAGACCTGGATGACCTCCTTGCCGTTCTCCGTGCCCAGCGTGTTGACCGTCGGCCCGGGACCGAGCACCACGTACGGGATCGGCGCGCCCAGCACCCCGATGCTGAGCAGAGCGGTGAGCAGGGCACCGAGCAGGACGGTCACGCCGCGACGTCTCATGCGGCAGAGCGTACCGACCCGTCCGGCTCGTCCCGTCGGTGCGCGGACGACTTCGCCCTCAGCGCAACGCCAGCGGCGCGACCAGGGGCGTGGCGCGCGTACCGTAGACGTCGTGCCTGATATTCCGTTCGGTTTCGCGCTACCGGGTGGGCAACCACCAGACCCCAACGACCCCGCGCAGATGCAGCAGTTCATGGCGCAGTTGCAGCAGCTGTTCTCCGCGTCGGGAGGCGGGCCGGTCAACTGGGACCTCGCGCGGCAGGTGGCCGCCAGCCAGCTCGCGGCCGCGGGCGACCCGGCGGTGTCGCCGTACGAGCGCAACGCCGTGGAGGAGGCGCTGCGCCTGGCCGACCTCTGGCTGGAGCCGGCCTCGGCCCTGCCGTCCGGCATCCAGACCTCGGTGGCCTGGAACCGCAACGAGTGGATCTACAAGACCCTGGACGTCTGGCGGAAGCTCTGCGACCCGGTGGCGAGCCGGATGGTCGGCGCCATGGGCGACCTGGTGCCGCCGGAGGCGCGCGCCCAGCTCGGCCCGATGCAGTCGATGGTCGCCACCCTCGGCGGCGCCCTCTTCGGCGGGCAGCTGGGGCAGGCGCTCGGCTCGCTCGCGGCCGAGGTGCTCTCCGCCGGTGACATCGGGCTGCCGCTCGGCCCGGCCGGCACGGCCGCGCTCATCCCGGCCAACATCAAGGCGTACGGCGAGGGCCTGGAGCTGCCGGAGGACGAGGTCCGCCTCTACGTGGCCCTGCGCGAGGCCGCCCACCAGCGGCTCTTCCAGCACGTCCCGTGGCTGCGCGGGCACGTGCTGAGCGCCGTCGAGATGTACGCCTCGGGCATCCGGGTCAACCGGGAGGCCATCGAGGAGGCGATGGGCCGGGTCGACCCGACCGACCCCGAGTCGATGCAGGCGATCGCGCTGGAGGGCATCTTCACTCCCGAGGACAGCCCGGCGCAGAAGGCCTCCCTGGCGCGGCTGGAGACCGCCCTGGCGCTGGTCGAGGGGTGGGTGTGCCACGTGGTGGACAGCGCCGCGGGCGGCCGCCTGCCGAACGTGGTGCGGCTGGCCGAGGCGTTCCGGCGCCGCCGGGCGGCCGGTGGGCCGGCCGAGCAGACGTTCGCCGCGCTGGTCGGTCTGGAGCTGCGCCCGCGCCGGCTGCGCGAGGCGGCGGCGCTCTGGGCCGCGCTCACCGAGCACCGCGGCATCGCCGGGCGGGACGCGCTCTGGGGGCACCCGGACCTGCTCCCCTCCGAGGAGGACTTCGCCGACCCGGTGGCGTTCGCGATGGCCGAGTTCGACATCAGCGAGCTGGAGAACTTCGACTTCACGGCCCCCGGCGGTCCCGAGGAGCAGACGCCGGGTCAGCCCGAGCAGCGCCCGGACGACGGCGACGGCGAGAGCCGCTCCTGACGGACGGCGCGCAGCGGCCGGCGGACGCCTCGGGCGGCGCCGGCCGTGTTGCGTGACCGCTCAGCCGGGTGACTGACCGGTCAGACCGGGCGTCTGAGACGGGCGCCGCGGAGGGCGCGCGTTGTAGGGCGCCGGCATCCTCGGGGCGGGGTCGGTCGCCGGTCAGCCGGCGTGGCCGGCGCCGGACAGGAGCGCGCGGGTCGCCTCCCAGCCCTCCACGGCCGGGTCGAGGGTCGCCAGGTCGGCGGGGCCCCGCAGCCGGCGCCAGGCCGGCGTGACGGCCAGGTCACCGGGGCGCGGGGCGGCGGCGCGCACCGTGGCGGGCACCGTCCGGTCGAGGTCCAGCGGCGGTAACCATTCCGGTACGGGCAGCCGCACGGCGACGCCGAACAGGCCCGGTCCGCCCCCCTCGGCCGGTGCCACCGCGACCGGGCGGCTGGTCAGCGGGCGGAGCAGCTTGCCGATGGTGAGCCCAGGGACGTCCGGGGCGTCGGCGGCCAGCACGGCGGCCTGGTCGTACCCGGACAGCGCCGCGAACACCGCGTTCGGCGTCGGCTCGGCCACCTCGTACACCGGCATCCCCGGCCAGGTCACCGCGTCGGCCACCCAGCGGTCGGCCGGGGTCACCGCCACGGCGGTGTCGACCTCGGTGAGCGTGGCCATCAGGTCGACGGTGTCCTCGGCCAGCGCGGTCCGGAAGCGGGCCGGGTCGACGCCCGGAGGCGTCCAGGTCACCGGCCCGAGCAACGCCACCACCACCCGCCGCACCATCCCCCGACCCTAACCCGCCCCGCCCGTCGGGGCGTCGGGGGCGTCCGGGGTGCCGGGGTGCCTACGCCGGCGGCGGACCGCCGGGCGCGACGGGGCCGGCGCGACGGCCGTCAGTCGGTGAGGGCGGGGACGGCGGCGGCCGCCACGCCCTCGAGGTAGCCCCGGGCGCGTTCCGACTTCGGGTAGCGCGCGACCAACGCCCAGAACGCCGCGTTGTGGCTCGGGACGATGAGGTGCGCCAGCTCGTGCAGCAGCACATAGTCGATCACCCAGTCGGGCATCTCCTGCACCCGGTGGGAGATCCGGATGGTGCGGTCGGCCGGGGTGCAGGAGCCCCAGCGGCCGTTCTGGTTGGTCACCCAGCGGACGCTCGCCGGAAGGGCCTCGTGGCCGTACTCGGGGAGGTACGCGTTGCGCAGGCGGGTGGCCCGGGCGAGCAGCTCCGCGTCGGTGCGGGCCAACCGGCCCTCACGGGCGGCGAGCCGGGCCAGCATGCGGTCGACCCACTCGCTCTCCTCGGCCCGGGAGAACTGGTCGGGAATCAGGACGACGACACGCTCACCGTCGCGGTACGCGGACACCGTGCGTCGCCGGCGCTGGCTGCGCCGCACCTCGACAACCGGCTTGCGCGTCCCGGCCATCACAGACCCGCGCAGCCTCGGTTTGCTGCCACGAGGGAAAGCTACTGCCTAGTGACCAGGGGTACGCAAGGGTCAACCCCACGACACGCGCCCGGAAGATGGCGATTGGTCGCCAGGAGTCCTGAAAATTTTCTTGCCGGGACGCCGAAAGAGGCCACCGTCACCCTTCGTGGCGGCCCGTCACCGCCACCACCTGGGACGGCGGCGCGCCGCTCCACGGTAGGTGATCATAAAACCGGCCCGTCCCCGCGGTGCCCCGGGGTCGGCCCGACCTCACCGGCGGCGGGCGCCCCGGGCGAGGCGGCCACCCCGACCTGCCGATCCCGGGTGGATCAATCTGCGGGGTTCGCCCGGCGTGTCCCAGCCAAAGTGACTTATCCGACGTTATCCGCCATGCACACTCTCGTGGTCGGCTTCCTCACAGTGTCGACGCACAGCTGACATGGAACCGCCCACACCTGGGTAGGGTCCGCGGACCAGCGGCCACGTGGATGGCCGCAGGAGTAAGACCCAGCGCCGGCGCCCCGCGTGGCCCGCCGCCGGGACAACCGCCGGAACGGGCATCGGCCGGCGGACGAGACGAGGAGGGCACCGTGGCCGACCAGGCCCAGACCTACAACGGTTACTGCGTCAAGTGCAAGGAGAAGCGGGACTTCGAGGGGCACATCGAGGTCTCGAAGACCGGAATGAACATGGCCAAGGGCAAGTGCCCGGTGTGCGGCACAACAGTGAACCGCATCCTGGGCAAGGCCAAGGTCTGACCGGATTCGCGTCGACGGGGGAGGGCGGTGGACCCGCGCCTCCCCCGTCGGCGTGACCGGCAGGAGGCCGTCGGATGTCGGCTGCCCGACACGGCCGTACGAGGGCTGTGGATAACCCGGAAATACCTGTGGACAGCCCTGGACAGGGCCCACCACACCTGTGGACAACGATCGACGGAGCGCACGGACGCGGTCACCATTCGTTGCCATGAGCCGTGCCGCCCTCCCCCGCCCGACGCTGGTGCCCGGCCTGACCCGCCTCTGGCGTGACCGGCACACCCTCCAGTTGGGCGTCGGGCCGGAGCGGGCCGTCCTCGTCGACCTCGCCGACCCGCGCGCCGCACGGCTGCTGGACCTGCTCGACGGCACGCGCAGCGAACGCGGTGTGCTGGCCCACCCGCTCGCCACCGACGTCGGGTCCGAGCAGGCCCGTACGCTGCTCGACGCCCTGCGCGCCGCCGGGCTGGTCGTACCCGGACACCACCTGCTCCCCCGCGACCTCGCGGGGCCGGCCCGGGCCCGGCTCGGCGCGGAGGCCGGCGCGCTCGGTCTCGCCGCGCCCCGCCTGCCGGCCACGCCGGCCCAGGTGCTCCGCTGCCGGCGGGCGGCCCGGGTGCTCGTGACGGGAGCCGGCCGGCCCGGCGCGGCGGTCGCCGTGGCGCTCGCCCAGGCCGGCGTGGGGCAGATCGGCGCGGATCTCTCCGGGCCCGTACGCCCCGCCGACCTCGTCGGCACGGGCATCCCGGCCGCGGAACTCGGGCGCCCGCTCGCCTCCGCCGTCCGCGAGGCGATCGCCCGGTCGGCGCCCGGCACCGGAGGGCTCACCGGCCGGCCGGAGCGGGCCGACCTGGTGGTGCAGCTCGGCACGGACCGTCCGGCGGCCCTCCTCGCGGCCGCGTACGCCCGCCGCCGCCAGCCGCACCTGCTCGTCACGATGCGCGAGGGCGTGCCGGTGATCGGGCCGATGGTCCGGCCCCCGGTCGGGCCGTGCCTGAACTGCGTGGACCTGCACCGCGCCGACCGCGACCCGGACTGGCCGCGGCTGGCCGCCCAGCTCGCCGGCGAGGAGCCCGCACCGGCCGGCGCCACCGCCACCCTGCTCGCCGCCGCCGGGTTCGCCGCCGCGGAGGTGCTCGCCCACCTCGACGGCGTCGTCCCGGAGACGGTGGGCGGGGCCGTGGAGATCGGCGGGCCCGCCCGGTTCCGCCGCCGCGGCTGGCCGCCGCACCCGCGCTGCGGGTGCTCCCGCCAGCGCGGCTGACCGGAGGCGGGCACGGTTCCGCACCGGTGCCCGCTGACCCGGCGACCAGCCACGGCACGCCGTCAGGGCCGTCCGGACGCGCCCACCGTGTCCCGTGATGACCGGAGTCGGACCGCGCGTCCGGGACCGAACGACGGGTGCCGACGCGCTCAGCAGCCGCGGACCCGCCGAGTCGGTAACAATGGCCGGGTGACCGACATCCCGCGCCGGGCCGTGTCCCGGACCGCCAAGCTCGCCGCACTGCCGCTCGGCTTCGCCGGCCGGACCGTCCTCGGCATGGGAAAGCGCGTCACGGGGCTCGCGTCCGACGTGATCTCCGCGGAGATCCAGCAGCGCACCGCGGAGCAACTCTTCAGCGTTCTGGGCCAGCTCAAGGGCGGGGCCATGAAGTTCGGGCAGGCGATGTCGGTCTTCGAGGCGGCACTGCCGGAGGAGATCGCCGCCCCGTACCGGCAGGCCCTCACGAAGCTCCAGGAGGCGGCGCCGCCGCTGCCCGTGGCGAGCGTGCACAAGGTGCTGACCGAGCAGCTCGGCCCGGACTGGCGGGACCGCTTCGTCTCGTTCGACGACACCCCCTCCGCGGCGGCGAGCATCGGGCAGGTCCACCGCGCCGTGTGGCGCGACCCGGGGTACGGGCCGGCGGGCGCACCCCAGCACCGGGACGTGGCCGTCAAGATCCAGTACCCGGGGGCCGGGGACGCGCTGCTCTCCGACCTGAAGCAGCTCTCGCGGCTCGGCGGGATGCTCCGGGCGATCCAGCCCGGCCTGGACGTCAAGCCGCTCCTCGCCGAGCTGCGGGAGCGCATCACCGAGGAGCTCGACTACGAGTTGGAGGCCGAGTCGCAGCGGGCCTTCGCCGCCGCGTACGCCGACGACCCGGACATCTACATCCCCGCCGTGGTCGCCGCCGCACCGCGGGTGCTCGTCACCGAGTGGGTCGAGGGAACGCCGCTGGCCGACATCATCCGGGAGGGCACCGAGGAACAGCGCGACGAGGCGGGCCGGCTGATGGCCGAGCTGCACCTCTCCGCGCCGATGCGGGCCGGGCTGCTGCACGCGGATCCGCACCCGGGCAACTTCCGGCTGCTCCCCGACGGCCGCCTCGGCGTGATCGACTTCGGCGCCGTGGCCCGGATGCCGGAGGGCACCCCGGAGCCGATCGGCCGGCTGGCCGGGCTGGCCCTGCGGGGCGAGGCGGACGCGGTCGTCGAGGGTCTCCGTTCCGAGGGCTTCCTCAGCCAGACCGAACCGATCGACGCCCAGGCGGTGCTCGACTACCTGCGGCCGATGCTGGAGCCGGTGGCCGCCGAGGAGTTCCGCTTCACCCGCGCCTGGCTGCGCGCCGAGGCCGCGCGGCTGGCCAGCCCCCGGTCACCCGCCTACCAGCTCGGCCGGCAGCTCAACCTGCCGCCGTCGTACCTGCTCATCCACCGGGTCACCCTCGGGTCGATCGGCGTGCTCTGCCAGCTGGAGGCCAAGGCGCCGTACCGGAGCATCCTGGAGCGCTGGCTGCCCGGCTTCGCGCCGGTCGCCTGAGCGCGGCGCCGCGCCGGATCGGACAGGGCGAGGGGCGGGCGGCCGGTGACCGGCCACCCGCCCCTCGCGTTCGGTGGGTGTCAGAGAACGCCCAGGTCGCGGGCCGCCTTCCGGCGGCTGTCCATGGCGACGGTACGGGCGGATCGGGCTGCCTCAGTGCGCGTGGTGGTGCCGGCCTGAGGCCGGCGCATTCGGGCCCGGGACAACGCTTCGTGAAGTAGTTGCATTTCTACGGCTCCGTTCGGGACGTGCAGCATCGTGGTCTCATTCGTCACCGGTGCGACACCGGCGTAGCTGGATCGGATCGGGTTCATGTCAGGCCACCAGCCGAACCGCGTTGCGCCCCTGGGACAGCCCACTGGCCGCCAGGCGCGCCTCGGCCTCGACCCGGAGCGCCGCGTCGCGGGCGACGTCCTCCTTGCGCGGGCGGCCACGGGGCCGCTTGCGCGGGACGACCGCGCCACGCTCGAAGATCTCGCCGCCCCAGACGCCCCAGGGCTCGGACCGCTCGACCGCACCGGCCAGGCACTCGACGCGCAGCGGGCAGTCCCCGCAGAGCGACTTGGCCAGCTCCAGCTCGGTGGGCGAGTCGGAGAACCACAGGTCGGGGTCGAACTTCCGGCAGGGCAGGTTCGCCTCGACCTCGACGTTCACGTCGAGCGAGGCCAACGCCAGACTCATCGCCCGGTCACCTCTCTCTCACTTCGATCTCGTGGATCGCTACTTCCGACTACTTCGGGCGGGACAAAAAACTGAGGCCGCGGATCCCGGTATGCGGGTTCCGCGGCCTCGAGGTGAGCCGGTCGGTCTGGTGATCAGACCGGTCTACCTCGAGGTGGAACGCCGCGGACGTCCATGCGCTTCTTGGCGCCATCGACGTCCATGCCCGTGAAGCCACTGGTCCCCCGGAGCCCGTTCGGCGCGGCGGCGAGGATCAGCTCGGCCTGAGCCTCGACCTGGTGCACCTGCGGAACCGACGGTCGCGTAGCCGCGAGGGCCACCCGGACAGCCGACAGCGGAGCGACGGCAGCAGGCAGCGCCGCCGGACGCTCGTAGGTGAAGATCTCCATTGGTGCCACCTCCCTCGGTGCTCCTCGAATCGGCTGGGCCTACCCCTCGTGAGCAGCCCGAATGGCGCCGCTCGCGAGGTGTGCCATGAGGCTATTCCTCGCCGGGCCGCGAGGGCAAACGAATTTACGGCTCGATTTCGAAAGTTTTCTGCGAGCAGACGGCCTCGACCGTCGCTCCTTCCACCAGCGCCAGCACCGACTCGCCGTAGAGGCCCAGCTTGCGGGGGCCGATCCCGGCGATCGCGATCAGTTCCTCGGGCCGGCGCGGCCGCCGCTCGGCCAGGGCCGTCAGCGTGGCGTCGGTGAAGACCACGTAGGCGGGGACGCGCTGCGCCTCGGCCACCCGCCGCCGCCACTCCCGCAGCCGCTCGTGCAGCTCCTCGTCGATGTCGGACGGGCAGGTCGCGCACCGGCCGAGCTTGCGCTCCGGGCCCGCGAGCAGCGTCGCGCCGCAGATCCGGCAGGAGACGACCTGCGTGCGGCGCCGCTCCGGCCGGGTTCCGGGGACCGTGCCGCGGGCCCGCTCGCCACCGCCACCGCGGTCGAGCTGGGGCAGGAAGCGGGACGGCCGCCGGGCCCGCCCGCCCGGCGAGCGGGCCACCGCGTACGACAGCCAGAGCCACTCCCGCGCCCGGGTGATCCCCACGTAGAGCAGCCGGCGCTCCTCCTCCACCTGCTCGGCCGTCCGGGCGTACGTGGTGGGCAGGGTGCCCTCGGAGAGCCCGACGAGGAACACGGCGTCCCACTCCAGGCCCTTGGCCGAGTGCAGTGAGGCGAGGGTCACCCCCTCCACCGTCGGCGCGTGCTGCTGGCTCGCCCGCCGGTGCAGCTCCTCGGTGAAGTCGGCCAGGGTCACCGGGCGTTCGACGGACGCCGCCTCCCCGATCGGCAGCACGGCGGGCGCGGCGGCGTACTCCTCGGCGAGCTGCACGAGGGCGGCGAGCGCCTCCCAGCGTTCCCGGGCGGCGCCCCCGGCCGGCGGCGCGTCCGGCGCCCAGCCGACGGCGGCGAGCGCCTCGACCACGGCGGCGGGCAGTGGCGTCTCCCCGGGGATGGAGCGGGTGGCGGCGCGCAAAGCGACCATCGCCTGCCGCACCTCGGCCCGCTCGAAGAACCGCTCCGCGCCCTGCACCACGTACGGCACCTCGGCCTCGGTGAGCGCCTTCTCGTACGCCTCCGACTGGGCGTTGGTGCGGAACAGCACGGCGATCTCGCGGGCCGGCGTGCCGGCGTCGATGAGGGCGCGGGCCCGGGTGGCGACGGCGCTGGCCTCGGCCGGCTCGTCGGTGAAGATCCGCAGCTCCGGCTCCGGGCCGGGCGGACGCTGCCCCCGCAGTTCCAGCCGCAGCCGGGCCTCGGTGCCCCGGGCCTGCGAGATCACCGCGTTGGCGAGCCCGACGACCTGCGGCGTGGACCGGTAGTCGCGGACGAGTCGGACCACCACGGCGTCCCGGTAGCGGCGGGGGAAGTCGATGAGGTACGACGAGGTGGCCCCCGTGAAGGAGTAGATGGTCTGGCTGGCGTCGCCGACCACCGTGAGGTCGTCCCGGCCGCCGAGCCACGCGTCCAGAAGGCGTTGCTGCAACGGGTTGACGTCCTGGTACTCGTCGACCACGAAGTGCCGGTACTGCGCCCGCACCTGCTCGGCGACGTCGGCGTGCTCCTCGATCCCCCAGACGGCGGCGCGCAGCATGTCCTCGAAGTCGATCACCCCGTTGCCGCGCTTGAGGCGCTCGTACGCCGCGAAGACCTCGGCGACCTTCGCGGGCTCGTGCGGCGTCTCCCGCAGCGCCTTGGCCGCCGCCACCACGTACTCCCCCGGTTCGACGAGGGACGACTTGGCCCACTCGATCTCACCGGCGAGGTCGCGGGCGGCGGCGCGGTCGGCGCGCAGGCCGACCCGGGCGGCGGCGAGCGTCACCAACCGGACCTTGCTGTCCAGCAGCTCGGGCATGGCCCGACCGTCGAGGAGGCGGGGCGCGAAGTAGCGCACCTGGCGCAGGGCCGCGGCGTGGAAGGTGCGCGCCTGCACGCCGGGCACCCCGAGCGTGGTGAGCCGCGCCCGCATCTCGGCGGCGGCGCGGGCGGTGAAGGTGACGGCGAGCACGTGCCGGGCCGAGATCTCACCGGTGAGCGCGCGGTGCGCGATCCGCGAGGTGATCGCCCGGGTCTTGCCGGTACCGGCGCCGGCGAGGATGCAGACCGGCCCGGCCGGCGCGGTCACCGCGGAGCGCTGCTCGGGATCCAGCCCGGCCAGCACCCGCTCCGCCCCTGAGTGAACCGCCACAGCCAGGAATTCTGGCAGCAACGCCGGACGTTGCAGCGGTTAGCCTCGGCTTGATCGGCAAGCCGCCGGGCGGAGCAGTGGGAGGACCTGACGATGCTGACGATGTATTCCACCTCGTGGTGCGGCTACTGCCACCGGCTCAAGTCGCAGCTGGACCGGGAGGGCATCGGGTACGAGGTGGTCGACATCGAGCAGGACCCGCAGGCCGCGGAGTTCGTCATGAGCGTCAACGGCGGCAACCAGACGGTGCCGACCCTGCGCTTCGACGACGGGAGCGCGCTCACCAACCCGTCGATCACGCAGGTCAAGCAGCACCTGGCCGCCATCGCCGCCGCCTGAGCACGCCACGAGAGGGTGGCCGTCCCGCCGGACGGCCACCCTCTCGGCGTCTGCGGCCGACGGTCGTCATCGTCCGCGCTGCCGGCGTGCCGCCCCGACGACGTCGACGGGCCGGCGCGGCGCGGGGATCCGGGGGCGGCCGGGCGGTGTGAGGTGGCGCGCGCGCCAGAGGTACGCGCCCGCGAGCAGCGTGGCCACGCCGGTCAGCAGGAAGAGCAGGCGGTAGTCGAACGCGCCGACCAGCAGCGCGCCGACGCCGATCGAGAGCGCCTGCGGCCCGCTGACCACCGCCTCGGTGGCGGCCGCGACCCGGCCGAGCATCCGCGGCGGAGTACGCCGCTGGACGAGCGTGTGCAGGCCGACCATGGTCAGCGGGATCGAGACGCCGGCCAGCAGCACCGCCGGCACGCCGAGCCGCAGGTCGGGGTAGGCGAGCGCCAGCGCCGCCGGCCCGAAGAACGCCACCCCGGCGGCGAGCGTGCCCACCTCGCCGAGACGCCGGACCGCGGCGGGCGAGCAGAGCCCGCCGACCAGGCCGCCGACGCCCTGCACGGTCACGAGCACCCCGACGAACGCGGCGTCGCGGCGGAGCCCCTGGTCGACGTACGCGAAGATCAGTGACTCGGTGAAGCCCATCACCAGCGACCCGAGACCGTAGCCGAGCACGGCCCGGCGCATCGCCGGCTCGCCGGCCAGGTGCCGGAGGCCGCTGCCGATGTCGGCCGGCCACCGCGGGCCCGGCCCGGTCGGTCGCGTCGCCCCGGTCCGCAGCGTGCCCACGACGGCGGCCGCGGCCAGGAACCCGAGCACGCCCACGGCGGCCAGCGCCGCGCCGCCGACGGCGGCGTAGAGCCCGGCGCCGGCGAGCGGACCGATCAGCCGCAGCCCCTGGCGTACGGTCTGCAGCACGCCGTTCGCGTCGGCGAGCAGCTCGACGGGCACCAGTTCCCGGATCAGCCCGCTGAGCGCGGCGCCCAGGGCCAGGTGCGAGAGCCCGTAGAGGGCCGCCACCGCGTAGACGATCCACACGTCGGCCCGGTCGCGCACCAGGAAGAGCGGGGCGAGCAGCACGGCGGTCACGAGGTTCGCCAGCACGAAGAACGGCCGGCGGGGGTGCCGGTCGACGAACCAGCCGACCAGCGGCGCGAGCGTCATCGGCGCGATGACGGCGAAGATCGTGGCGCCGGCGAGACCGTCGGAGCCGGTCAGGTCCTTGACCCAGATGGCGAGCGCGAGCAGGAGGATCGACTCCGCCGTCATGCTGGCCAGCAGCCCGCAGAAGAGCAGGCGGAACTCGGGGCGGCGCAGGACGGTGCGCATGGATCCTCCGGCTCGCGGCGGCCCGCCGGGCGGGCACGGTCTCGGGCGTGGTCGCGGTGGCCCGGCCTCGGCCGGCCGGCCGTGCCGATCTCTTTTCTGCAAGACACGCCCCCCACCGGACTGCCGACGCCGACCACGGCGTCCATACTGGCTGTGGGGGGCGAACTTCATACAGTTACCGTCGCGTCAGCGTCGGTCGACGGGAAAGAGGACACCCTTGCCTCCTGCCTCACCCAGCCCGATCCTGCGGCGCCGCAGGCTGGGCACCGAGTTGCGCCGGCTGCGCGAGGCCGCGGGCCTCACCGGGGACCAGGTCATCGAGCGGATCGGTTGGGCCTCCGCCTCGAAGCTGTCCCGCCTGGAGAACGGCCGCAGCCGACCGGATCCGGACGACGTGCGCACCCTGCTCGATCTCTACGGGGCCGATGAGGTGCTGCGCAAGGAGCTTCTCGGCATCACCTCCGAAGCCGGCGACATGCGGGGCTGGCTGAAGAACTTCCCCGTGATGACGCAGCAGCAGCGCAGCTGGGCCGAGCTCGAGGCGGGGTGCGCCGAGATCTCCGAGTACAACCCCGTGCTCGTGCCGGGGCTGCTGCAGACGCCCGGCTACGCCCGGATGCGGATCGTGTCGGCCCGACAGGTCGGCGAGCGCGCCGGCGACGCGGATCCGGCCGAGGAGCCGGAGACCGAGGTGAAGGCCCGGCTGGCCCGGCAGTCGCTGCTCACGCGGGAGCCCGACGCGCCCCGCTACACGGCCGTGCTCGAAGAGGCGGCGCTCGGCCGGCGGGCTGGCCCGCCCGAGGTGCTCCACGAGCAGTTGGTGCAGCTCTGCGAGCTGGCGCTGCTGCCGAACGTCACCCTGCACGTGCTGCCGCGCGACACCCGCGTCGGCGACTGGTACCTCCCGCCGACCGCCTTCTCCCTCTACCGGTTCGCCGATCCGCTCGATCCGGAGACCGTCGCCATCGAAGGTGGCTTCACCGACGTCATGTCGACCGAGGCAAAAACCCTAAATCGCTATAAAGTGGTGTTCGAGTGGCTATGTACGGCGGCACTCTCCGCCTCGGACACCCTCTCCTGGCTGATCGAGGCGACGGGACGGCTGACCGGGGCGGGCGCTCCGTCCACAGTGGCGTACGGGCCGGCAACGGCGCCGGTTCAACGACGTCCACGTCCGGGGCGGCTGACGGAACGGTGATCCACGGGGGACCCTCCGTCGGGGCGTGCGGGCCACTCGTCCCATCGGTGTGGTTCGAATGGAGCACGGAACCATGAACGAGATCCGCAACACAGTCCTCGCCCAGCACCTGGCGGACGCCCCGTGGCGCAAGAGCACCCGCAGTCAGACCTCGAACTGCGTCGAGGTCGCCCCGCTGGGCAGCGGCCCGGCCGCCGTCGCGCTGCGCGACAGCAAGGACCGCGGCGGCCCGGTGCTGCTGTTCGACCGGGCCGGCTGGCTCGGCTTCATCGCCGGCACGAAGCGGGGCCAGTTCGACGTGAACTGACCCCGGACACCGCAGGGGGCCGCCGGCACGCCGCCGGCGGCCCCGTCGTCTGTGGGCACCCCGGCGGCCCTGACCAGCCATCGACTGATCGGGCGACCTTCCGAACCGATAGTCGAGTTTCACTTGCTGGGACATTCACGGGGCGTAACATGACGAGTGAGTGGCGTGGAACTTGCACACCGACTCACCGGTCGCCGTTCACCCGGAGACGCCCATGCGGTTCCTGATCGTTCGCACCGACATCCGCGCCATGGCCGACGCGGAGATCGCCGCCGCCTGGGCCGGCGGCCACCGGCTGCGGGACGAGACGACCGCGCCCGAGCCGCGCCGGCAGGTCGTCCACGCCGAGGACCGCGATGCGGCGCTCCTGCTGGCCCGCGCCCTCGCCTCCGTCGGCGCGGTACGCGCAGGCCGACAACGGGTCAAGGTGCTGCCGCTCCACGACCACCGACCCGCCCGAGGGTCGGCCGCCACCTGAGAGACGTCCGTCGTGGCCGGACCGGCTCCCCCGCCGTGTTCCTCGCCCACCGACCACGACGGTCCGTGTCCCCGGCCCGTGGCCGCCGCGGCAACGACGGTCACGGGCCGGGACAGCACGTCGGCGGCGGACCGGGCGCGGCCGCGCCGCGGCGAACAAGCTCGGCACCGCCGCGTTGCGGGTCCGAGCCCGACCGCGCCGCGGCGGCCACGGGCCGGGACGCGACGAACCCGGCTCAGCGCCTCGCGTCGGCCCAGCCGTCGAGCCAGCGGTGGATGAGGAACAGGGCGATCGACGACGGCGGCGGCAGCACCAGCCGGGCGCCGCCCCCGACGTCCACGGTCCGCCCGGCGAGCGCCGCACCGATCTCCGCCCGGGTGAACCACCGGGCGTACGCGATCTCGGTGGGGTCGACCCGCACCGGGTGCTCCGGGTCGGCGGTGGCGAGGAAGCCGAGCATCAGCGAGCCGGGGAACGGCCAGGCCTGGCTCCCCACGTACGTGATCGTCTCGACCCCGACGTCGACCTCCTCGCGGACCTCGCGCAGCACGGCGGCCTCGGCCGACTCGCCCGGCTCGATGTATCCGGCCAGGCAGGAGAACCGCCGCTCCCCCGGCGTGCTCGGCCAGGCGGCGTTGTTGCCCAGCAGGCACCGCCCCTCCAGGCCCGCCACGCCGTCGTGCACGAGCACGATCATGGCCGGGTCGGTACGCGGCCAGACCCGCTCGCCGTTGCGGTCGATCCGGGACCAGCCCGCCTCGTCCATCTCGGTCGGCGCGCCCGTGGTCGAGGAGTAGATGTGCCGCAGATGCCAGTTGAGCAGCGCCAGAGCCGTCGTGAACAGCCCGGCGTCCCGGTCGGCGAGCAGGTGGCCGACGTCGCGGAGGCCGACCGCCCGGGTGCCGGGCAGCGCCGGGAGCGGGACGTCCACGGCGAAGACGGGGACCCCGTCGGGCTCGACCCCGAGGAACATGGCGCCGGCCTCGGAGCCCGGTGGCAGGTCGCCCGCGCCGAGCAGGACCAGCACCGGCGGGTTCGTGTCGGTACGCACCAGCGTGCGACCCCCCGCCGTCGAGTCCAGCACCAGCACCCGGGCCCGCAGCCACGCCTCGGCCAGCCACGCCGGGTCGGTGCGGCGGTGGGCGGCCCGGTCCAGCGTGGAGCGGGCCAGCGGTGGCGCCTGCTCTCCGCTCATACCGTTTCGACCGGGGTCAGTGCCGCGAGCGAGGGGGCGATCCGCTCGGCGTCACCGAGCACCACGGCGACCGCCTTCGCGGGCGCCAGGTAGCGCTCGGCCGCCTCGGCCACGTCCGTGACGGTGGCCTTCGCCAGCCGGGCCGCGTGCTCGGCCAGGAAGTCGAGGCGCAGCCCGTTGCCCGCGTACGCACTGACCAGCGCGGCCAGGCCGGCCTGGGTGGACATGCCGAGCTGGAGCGTGCCGAGCGCGTACTGGCGGGCCTGCTCCAGCTCCTCCTCCTTCGGCGCGAGCGACGCCAGCCGGCCCAGCTCGTACGTCGTCTCCAGCAGCGCCGGCGCGGTCACCTCGGTGGCCACCTCGGCGGCGGCGACCAGCACCGACCCGGCCACCGAGTGCTCGATGAGCGAGTGCGGCCCGTACGTGTAGCCCTTGTCCTCGCGGATGTTCTCCACCCAGCGGGAGGAGAAGTAGCCGCCGAAGATCAGGTTGGCCAGTTGCAGCGCCGCGTGGTCGGGATGGGTCCGGGGCACCGCCGGCAGCGCGATCCGCAGCGACGACTGGACCGACCCCGGCCGGTCCACGAGCAGCAGCGGGCCCGGCTCCAGCGGCGGGGCGGGCGGCAGGTCGACGGGCTGCCCGTCGCCCTTCCAGCCGGACAGCGCCTGCTCGGCGGCGTCCAGCACCCGCTCGGGGTGGACGTCGCCGACCAGCACGAGCACCGCCCCGGCCGGGTGCACCCGCTCGGCGTGCAGCCGGCGCAGCACCGGCGGCCGCACGGCACGCACGTGGTCGGGCTCCGGGGTCTGCACCGCGTACGGGTGCCGACCGTAGATCCGCTTGAGCAGCGCGGTGCGCGCCAGGTGGGCGGGCTGGCTCTGGGCGACCTGGATCCGGTCGATGAGCCGGTCCCGTTCGGTCGCCACCCAGTCGGCGGGATAGACGGCGCCGGTCAGCACGTCGGCGAGCAGCTCCAACATCCGGCCCAGGCCACTCACGAGGCTCGCCCCCGTGAGCATGAGCCGGTCCGGGTCGATGCCGGCGGCGAGCCCCCCGCCGACCTTCTGCAGCTCGGCGGCGATCTGCGTGGCGGTGTGGGTCTCGGTGCCGGACAGGATGGTCTGCGCCAGCATGGCCCCGCGGGCCAGGTGGGCACGCCCGAAGGGCACCCAGAGCCGCAGCTCGACCAGCGGCACGGCCGGCCGCCGTACCGCGATGACCGTGAGGCCGTTGCCCAGCGTCCGCTCCGCCTGCTTCGGCAGCTTGAGCTTGCGGGTCGGGCCGAGCGGCGGCAGGCTCCGCGGCCCGGGCTCCACGGTTGCCGTCACCGTTCCTCCTTCGTTCGCGGCGCTCGCCGACCCGCTCACCGGGCCCCTCCCGCGATGACCTCGATGGACGCCCGGCGCTCGGGCCGCAACATGGCCGCCGCTTCGCGTACCTGTTCCTCGGTGACCTCGCCGACCAGCCGCGGCAGGTCGTTGAGCAGGCCCGGCTCGCCGCGCTGCTGTTCGAGCACCGCCATCCGCAGGGCCCGGCCGAGCACCGCGTCGGTGTCCCGCAGCAGGTGGGTCGCCATCCTGGCCTGGGTGCGGGCCAGCTCGCCGTCGGTGAGCCCGTCGGTGGCCAACCGGTCCAGTTCCTCGTCGACGGTGCGCAGCACCTTGTCCACGTCACCGCCGGGCGGCAGGTGGGCCTGGAGGAGCAGTGCCGTCGGGTCGCGGACGTCGAACGGGTCGCCCATGAAACCGAGGTAGCCGCCCAGGCTCGTGACGGTCCGGTCCCGCTGCACCAGCCGCTCGACCAGTCGCGAGGCGTCGCCATCGGTGAGGACCTCGGCCAGGACCACGTACGGCAGGTAGCCGGCGAAGTCGGTGATCGGGTCCGGGACGCGCCAGGCGCTGGCCACGGCCGGCAACGGCGCGAGCTTGTCGGCGTACGAGGTGCGCCGCTCGGCGGTGAGGTCGGGCTCGGCGAAGTCGGGGCGCCGCGGCGCGGGCCGGGCCGGCACGTCACCGAAGTGCCGCTCGATCAGGGCGGTCGCCTCGGTCACGTCGATGTCGCCGCTGACCGCGAGCACCGCGTTGCCGCTGGCGTAGTAGCGCTGGAAGAAGTCGGCCGCGTCGGCGACGGTCGCGGACTCCAGGTCGTCGAAGGAGCCGTAGCCGTCGTGCGCGTTCGGGAACGTGTCGAACATGACCGGTGGCAGGGTCAGCCACGGGAACCCGCCGTACGGCCGGTTGAGGACGTTGACCCGGATCTCCTCCTTGACCACGTCCACCTGGTTGCGCAGGTTCTCCTCGGTGAGGCGAGGGCCGCGCATCCGGTCGGCCTCGAGGAAGAGCGCGCGCTCCAGGGCGTTGCTCGGGAGCGTCTCGAAGTAGTCGGTGTAGTCCAGGTGGGTCGAGCCGTTGAAGGTGCCCCCGGCCCCCTGCACGTGCCGGAAGTGGGCCAGCTTCTCCAGGTTCTCCGAGCCCTGGAACATCAGGTGCTCGAAGAGGTGGGCGAAGCCCGTCCGCCCCTCCGGCTCGGAACGGATGCCGACGTCGTAGACGACCGCGACCCCGATGACCGGGGCGCTGCGGTCCGGGGTGAGGACCACCCGCAGGCCGTTGTCGAGGGTGAACCGCTCGACCGGATACTTCGTCGCTGGAATTCTCGATCTCCGCGCCGCCACGGGAACGACCCTAGCGCGTCGGCACCTCCGCCACCCGCGACCTCCGCAGGCGCGGCCACCGGGCCGCCGGATCCGCGCGCCGGGTCGGCTGTCGAGGGGCGTGGTCGGGCCGATGCCCCGTCGGCCCGACCACGCCCACGCGCCGCCCCGGCCACGCCCACCCCTCACGGGCGTTGCGCCGTCTCGACGGCACGGCCACCGGTCGGCTCAGTGCGAGCCGCCCGGAGCGGAACCCGGATCGTCCGGGACGTGCATCTCCACCAGGCCGGCGGGAGCGGATCCCACCACGGCGGCGTGCCACGGCGTGAAGGCCGCGACCACGGCGAGCAGCAGGCCGACGACCGCCACCGCGAGCACGAGGAACAGCTCGCGCCCCGCGGTGCCGGGCCCGGTGTCGCCCGCCATGGTCACTCCCTCCGCGCCGGACCCCCCTGCCCGGCGTCGTCCCCCCGGGGCAGCATCGACCAGTCCGGTGCGCCGCGCAGTCGCCCACCCGACGGATCGGGTGCTGATTGACGACTCAACGCCGGGGACGCCAACGGTCCGCCCGGGCCCGGTCCCCGTCGCGGGGACCGGGCCGTCGACGGACCGGTCGTCACCGCGCCCGAGGGGCGCGGCGGCGGGTCATGCGGATCAGCCGAGGGTCAGAGCGGACGGATGT
Source organism: Micromonospora globbae (assembly GCF_036184225.1). Taxonomy (NCBI): domain Bacteria; kingdom Bacillati; phylum Actinomycetota; class Actinomycetes; order Micromonosporales; family Micromonosporaceae; genus Micromonospora; species Micromonospora globbae. The sequence goes on along the minus strand of NZ_CP108084.1, from coordinate 6,504,693 downwards.
TCGCCGCCTGCGGGCCCTTCTGGCCCTGCGTCACCTCGAACTCGACCCGCTGGTTCTCGTCCAGCGACCGGTAGCCGGAGGTCTGGATCGCCGAGAAGTGGGCGAAGACGTCGGCGCCGCCGTCGTCCGGGGTGATGAACCCGAAGCCCTTGTCAGCGTTGAACCACTTGACCGTGCCAATTGCCATTTCGTCTCCCTGACGGAACGTCGGACCCGCACCTGCTGCGGGCCCGGGGTGGCCGCCCACGTCGCGCGTGGACCGCCTGTCGCTGCTGGTCGCCCCGTCCGGAGAACTCCGGACACAACAAAGAGCGCCTGGGGCCACAATCCCGCCAGGCGCACACAGAGTCTCTGGAAACCAAAACTGCAACGCGCCCAACGTATCACGGCCGGGCCGGGGCCGCAGGCCGATCCGCACCCTCGGGCACGGCGAGGATCAGCGCGGTGAGCCCGGCCTCGTCGAGCAGGTCCGCCGGCCGCACGGTCACACCGTCCCGCACGTAGTGGAACGCCGCCCCGACCCGGTCGACCGGCACGCCGGCCAGCTCCGCCCAGGCCAGCCGGTAGACGGCCAACTGCACGGCCGCCGCCTCCGCCGCCGGGCCGCTGGGCTGCGCGCCGGTCTTCCAGTCCACCACGTCGAACCGCCCGCCGGGGCGGGCGAACACGGCGTCCATCCGGCCCCGGACCACCACCCCGGCGACGACCGTGGCGAACGGGACCTCCACCTCCACCGGTACCCGCTCGGCCCACTCGCTGGCCAGGAACCGCTCCTGGAGCTCGGCGAGGGCCTCGTCCGGCGCGGCGTCCGCGTCGGCGGCGCCGGGCAGCTCGTCCACGTCGAGCAGGCGGTCGGCGCCGAAACGCTGCTCCAGCCAGGCGTGGAACGCCGTGCCGCGCCGGGCGTACGGGTTGGGCTCGCTGGGCAGCGGCCGGCGCAGCGTACGGGCCAGTGCGGCCGGGTCACGGCGCAACGCCACCAGCTGGGTGACGGTCAGCTGGCCGGGCAGCGCCACCTCGACCGCACCGGAGGCGCGGGTCAGCTCGGCCCGCTCGGCCAGCAGCAGGTCAGCCTCCCAGCGCCAGCGCGCCACCTCCGGATCGTCGGCCACCGGGTCCGTACCCGGATCCTCCGCGGCGTCCCCACCGCCGTCGGCCAGGAACCGGCGGACCATCGCGGCGGCCTCCGCCAGCGCCGGCCGGCGCGCGCCGAGCGGATCAGCCGGCCACTCCGCGCGCAGCACCACGTCGGTGGTCGGGTTGACCGCGTCCGGCGCGGGCTCGGGAACCCACACGTCGACCAGGTGCCCCGGCCCGCCGTCCAGGCAGGCGTCGTACACCTCCTGGAGGAAGACCGACGGACCGCGCGCACGCTTGGTCCCCTCCCCCCACCAGTAGCCGGAGCAGAGCAGCAACCGGCGCGGACGGGTCACCGCGACGTACGCCAGCCGCCGTTCCTCCCGCTCGTCGTGCGCCCGCCAGTCGTCGACGAAGTCCGTCAACGCCCGGGCGACCCCGCGCTGGTCGGTCACCTCGGTCAGGTCGAACCGGGGCAGCCCGTCGGCGTCGCCACGCAGCGGGAACGGCAGCACACCCAACCCACCCAGCCAGTGGTCGGAGTTGCGCACCGGGCCCGGCCAGACGCCCCGGCTGAGGCCGGCGACCGCCACCACGTCCCACTCCAGACCCTTCGCGGCGTGCGCGGTGAGCACCTGCACGGCGCCCTCGACCACCTCGACCTCGCCCGGGGCGAGACCGCGCTCCTCGTCCTCGGCGGCGGCGAGGTACGCGAGGAACGCCGAGAGCGTGGCCCCCGGCGTCTCCCCGCTGAACCGGGCGGCCACGTCGCCGAGCGCGTCCAGGTGACCCCGGGCCAGGCCCGCGTCACCGGCGCCGTCGCGGCCGGCCCGGACCGCTACCTCCACGTCCAGGCCGATGGTCCGCTCGACGTCCGCGATCAGGTCCGGCAGGGACTGGTCCAGCCGGTAGCGGAGCAGCGCCAGCTCCTGGCCGTACGCGCGCAGCCGCGCGTACCCCTCGGCCGAGTACTGCTGCGCCGGGCCCAGGTCGGCCAGCGCCTCGACCAGCGTCGCCTCGTCCAGCCGGTCCGGGGTGATCTCCGGTGTGCCGTCGCCGGCCAGCTGCCGCCGCCCCGCGGCGATGGCCCGGGCGCGGCGGTGCAGGGCCACGAGGTCCCGCGGCCCGATCCGCCAGCGCGCCCCGGTGAGCAGCCGCAGCAGCGCCGCACCGTCGGTCGGGTCGGCCAGCACCCGCAGCGTGCAGACGACGTCCCGCACCTCCGGGGTGTCGAGCAGGCCGCCCAGGCCCACCACCTCGACGGGCAGACCGCGCTCGCGCAGCGCCGCCTCGATGGCCGGGATCTGGCTGCGCACCCGGACCAGCACGGCGGTGGTCGGCCGCTGGGCGACGGGGATGTGCTCGGGCAGCGCGTCGGGCATGCGGGCGGCACCGCGCCACGCCGCCAGCACGCTGTCGGCGATCCACGCCGCCTCGTCGGCGTACGTCTCCAGCAGCGCGCAGTGCACGGTGCCGCCGGCGGCCCCGCGCGGGCTGCGGTGCGGGATCGGGTCGCGCACGCTGAGCGCGGCGTGCAGCTCCGGCACCCGCGCGCCGGCGGCGCGCAGCGGAGTGGCGAGGGCGTTCGCCACGGCGAGGATCTCCGGACGGTTGCGCCAGCTCGTGGTGAGGCTGAGCGCGGGAGCGGGCGTGCCGTCGCGGCGGGCGAACACGGTGGGGAACCGGTCGAGCGTCCCCGCCGACGCGCCGCGCCAGCCGTAGATCGACTGGCACGGGTCACCGACGGCGGTCACCGGGTGTCCATCGCCGAAGAGGGCGGTGAGCAGCACCACCTGGGCGTGGCTGGTGTCCTGGTACTCGTCGAGCAGCACCACCCGGTACCGGTCCCGCTCGATCTCGCCGACCCCCGGGTGGTCCCGGGCCACGCGGGCGGCCCGGGCCAGCTGGTCGGCGAAGTCCATCGCCTCGAAGTCCTCCTTGCGCCGGGCGTACGCCCGCACCAGCGGCAGCAGCTTCAGGCGGGTCTGCTGGAGCTGGAGCGACCTCTTGACGTCCGCGTAGACGCGACCGGGGTGTGCCTGCACCTCCGCGAAGAACCGGCCGGTCCAGGCGGCCAGCTCGTCCGGGTCGACCAGGTGCTCGTCCAGCTCGCCGGCCAGCGCGAGAACGGCGTCCGTGATGGTGCTCGGCATCCGGTCCACCTCGGACATGTCGCCGTCGTAGTTGCGCACCAGCAGGTCGACGAGCTGCCAGCGGGACGCCTCGGTGAGCAGCCGGGTGGACGGCTCGTAGCCGGCGCGCAGCCCGTGCTCGGCGACGATCCGGCCCGCGTACGAGTGGTAGGTGGCGATCGTCGGGTCACCGGCGAGCGGGTCGTCCAGCGGATCCCGCTCCCGCCGGCCCAACCGGCGGATCAGCTGGTCGAGCCGCGTACGCACGCGGTGCGCCAGCTCACCGGCGGCCTTGCGGGTGAAGGTGAGCCCCAGCACCTGCTCGGGGCGGACGTACGAGTTCGCCACCAGCCAGACCACCCGGGCGGCCATCGTCTCCGTCTTGCCGGAACCGGCGCCCGCGACCACCAGCAACGGCTCCACCGGGGCGGCGATGATCGCCGCCTGCTCGCGGGTGGGCGCCGGCAGCCGGAGCAGCCGGGCCAGCTCGAACGGCGTGTACCGGGGTCCGGCGTCGGCCACCCGGGGCGCCGGGGCCGCGGCCCCGAACAGGGCGGGTTGGGTCACGGTCCCGTCCTAGTCCGCGACCTCGGGACGCGCAAGCTCGCGCCGGCCCGGCACGGCTCGGCGCGGCCCGCTCCCGCACCGCCGGGTCCGGGTCGGGCTCCGACGCGCGCCGCGGCCGTCCGGCCGTGTGCGGCGCTCACTCCCCGCGCTCCGGGCGCACGGCCGGCGGCTCGACGACCTGCCGGCCCTGCCCCGACACCGGGCAGCTGGTCCGCACCGGGCACACCCGGCACTTCGAGTTCGCGACGGCCGCGAAGGTGGCGGCGGCCATCGTGTCGGCGGTGCGGCGCACCAGGGCGGACGCCCACCCGGGCTCCGGCCCCTGCCCGGCCGGCGGCTGGCTCTGCTCCTTCGCGTCCTTCGCCGTGGTGCCGAGCTGCACCAGCGCGGCGCCGCCCGGCTCCTCGCCGAACTCGGCGAACGCGCCCGCCTCGACCGCCGCCTGGTACGCGCCGAGCTGCGGATGCTCGGCCAGGTCGCTGCCGGTCACCGCCGTGGACTTGCCCGTCTTCAGGTCGACCACCACCAGCCGCCCCTCCGCGTCGACCTCCAACCGGTCCACACGGCCGGTCAGCTCCACGGGCCGGTGCGGGTCGTCGAGACGTACGGCGAACTCGTGCTCGATCGCGAGCAGCCGGCGCGGGTTGCTGGCCAGCCAGCGCAGCAGCTTGTCGACCATCGCCTCGGCGCGCGCCCGCTCCGGGCCGGCCATCCACCGCGCCGCCAGCTCGATCGCGTCGAACCTGGCGGCCACGTAGTCCAGCAGCGCGCCCCGGTCGGCGCTGGCGTCCTCCGCGAGCATCGCGGCGGCGTGGACCAGGTTGCCGACCCCCTGCGCGGTGCTGGCCGGCGCGCTGCCGCCGTGCCGCTCCAGCAGCCAGCGCAGGCTGCACCGCAGGGCGCTCTCCATCGCCGAGGGGGTCACCCGGACCGGCTCCCCCTCGTCCACCAGTGGACGGTCGTCGGAGAGCGGCCGCAGCCCCCACCAGTCGTCCGGGTGCGCGCCGGGCACCCCGGCGGCGGCGAGCCGCGCCAGCTCCGCGGCCGCGGCCCGACGCCGGGCGTACGGCGCGGCCGGGTCGACCACGGCGGTCCGCAGCTCGGCGACGAGCGCCGGCAGCGTGAGCGCGCGCGGTGGCCGGGTGACCGGCAACGCACCGCGGGGCGGTGGCGCGTCCGCGTCGTCGTCGGCGGCCGGCGGATCGGTGCCGTCGGCGCCCGGACGCGGACCGGGCGGGGTGGGGGCGTCGGGGCCCGGACCGGACGGGGTCGGGTCGTCGGCGCCGGGGCGCGGGCCCGCCGGCGTGGAGTCGTCCGGGCCGGGCGGGGTGGTGCCGTCACCGGGCGGCGTGGCCGGGCCGGCGGGCCCGAGTTCGTAGAGGAAGCGGCTCGGCTGCTCCTCGTGGTCGTCGCCGCCCACCGAGGCCGACGCGACCGCGCTGACCAGCAGCCGCCGCCGGGCCCGGCTCACGGCGACGTGGAACAGCCGCCGCTCCTCGTCGAGCAGCGCCGACGTCTGCCCGACCACGGTGGCCCGCCCGTTCGCCCCGACGGCACGGCCGGCGAGCACGTCGACCAGCCGCTCCGAGCCGAGCAGGCTGCCGCGCAACCGCAGATCGGGCCAGACGCCCTCCTGCACGCCGGCCACCGCGACGAGGTCCCACTCCAGGCCCTTGGCGGCGTGGGCGGTGAGCAGCCGCACGGCGTCACCCCGCTCGGCGGTCGGGGCGAGGGTGTCGGCCGGGAGTTCCTGCCCGAGCACGTGGTCGAGGAACACCTCGGTACGCGCGCCGGGCAGCCGGTCGGTGAACCGGGCCGCCGCGTCGAAGAGCACCATGACGGCGTCCAGGTCGCGGTCGGCCGCCTCCACCCGGCGCCGCCGCGCGAGATCGCCCTCGCCGGCCACCGGGCGGCCCCGCGTGATCGCTCCCGCCCACCGCTCGGCCAGGCCGCTGGCCTGCCACACCGCCCAGAGGACGTCCTCGGCGGTGGCGCCGGGCCGCGCGGCGGCCTCCCGGGCGGTGGCGAGCAGGCGGGCCACGGTCTGCGCCGGCTCGGCCCAGCGCCGGTCGATGCCGGCCAGCTCGGCCGGGTCGCGCAGCGCCTCCACGAGCAGCTCGCCGGAGGGTCGCCGGTCACCGGAGGCCAGCGCGAGGGCCCGCAGGCCCTGCCGCAGCCGCCGCTCGGCCAGCGGGTCGGCGCCGCCCAGCGGGGAGTGCAGCAGCGCGACGGCCGCCTCCTCGTCGAGCCGCGCCGGCTCCAGCGCGCACCGCAGCAGCAGGAGCAGCGGCGCCACGGCCGGTTGCAGGTGCAGGGGCAGGTCCTCACCGTGCACCACCGTCGGCACTCCGGCCGCGTGCAGCGCCCGCTGGAGGGTGGGCAGCTGGAGCGCGGTCGACCGGAGCAGCACGGCCATCTCCGACCAGGGCACGCCGTCCAGCAGGTGGGCCGCGCGCAGCGTGTGCGCCAACCAGGCCGCCTCGCTGGTCGCCGAGCGGAAGGTGTGCACCTCCACCGACCCGGGCGGCGCGTCGGGCAGCGGCCGCAGCCGCCGGTGCGCCGCCGGGCCGCGCAGCCGGCGCGCCACCCGTCCCGTCGCGGCCAGCAGACGGGGGCCCGCCCGGTAGGCGGTGGTGAGCAGCACCTGCGCCGCCGGCGCGCCCGAGGCCGTCCGGAAGCGGTGCGGGAAGGTCGTCACGCCGGCCGGGTCGGCGCCGCGGAAGGCGTACGTGGACGAGTCCGGATCGGCGAACGCCACCAGCGGCTTGCCCCCGCCCGCCACCACCGCGAGCAGGTCGAGCTGCGCCGGGTCGGTGTCGGCCAGCTCGTCGACGTACACGTACGCCAGCCGGCGCCGCTCCGCCGCGAGCAGCTCCTCGTCGTCGCGGAGCATCCCGGTGGCGGCCCGGACCAGCTCGGCCGGGTCGTACGCGATCGAGCCGCGGTTGCTCACGTCCCGCAGCGCCAGCACGGCCACGTACTCCCGCAGGAAGCGCGCGGCGGCCGGCCAGTCGGCACGGCCGAGCTTCTCGCCCAGCCGGGCCAGCTCGACGGGGCCCACCCCGCGTTCCGCGGCGCGCATCAGCAGGTCCCGCAGCTGGGCGGCGAAGGCCCGGGTACGCAGCGCGGGCCGCAGGTCCTCCGGCCAGCCGACCGGGTCGTCCCCCGGCTCCTCGCCCACCACGTCCAGCAGCTCGCGGATGATCAGATCCTGCTCGGGGCCGGTGAGCAGCCGGGGCGACGGCTCGCCCCGCTCGGCGGCCGCGCGACGCAGCAGCCCGAAGGCGTACGCCGGGAACGTGCGCACCAGCGGCTCGCGGAGCACCCGGTGACCGTCGCGCGCCACCCGGGCCTCGATCCGGTGGCGGAGCGCCTGGGCGCCCCGACGGCCGAACGTGAGCACCAGGATGCGCTCCGGGTCGACCCCCTCGGCCACCCGCGCGGCCACCGCCTCGACCAGCGTGCTGGTCTTGCCGGTGCCCGGCCCGCCGACCACCAGCATCGGCCCGTCGGTGTGCGCGATCACCTCGGCCTGCACGGGATCGGCCCGCCAGGTCGCGCCGGCGACCGGCCCGGGCGACGTGCCTCCCGGGCGCTCACCGGCTCCGGCGCCACTCCGCGCCGCGTCGCCCCGCGCAACCGCAGCGGCCGGCCCGGCCCCGTCGGTCAGCCCACCCGACGACCCGTCACCCGACCCCGAAGGCCGGCCGGACCCGTCGCCCGGCCCCGAAGGCCGGCCGGACCCGTCACCCGACCCCGAAGGCCGGCCGGACCCGTCGCTCGGCCCAGCGGGCCGGCTGACCTCCTCGGTCGGCCCCGCGGGCCGACGCACCAACCGGTACGCCTGCATCAGCCCATCCCACCACGCCCCTCCGACACCCCCCGCGCACCACCCCGCCCCCGGCCCCCGTCACCCCGTCGATCATGACGTTGTTGCCGCGACACGCCGGGCCTGAGGGCAACAACTTCATGATCAACCGACGGGGACCGACCGACGGGACCGGCCCGGGCGGGTGGGTGGGCGTCAGGTCAGGCGGGACTCGATCGCGTCGAGGGCGGCGGGCACGGAGTCGACCACGGTGAGCAGGTCGAGGCCGGCCGGCTTGAGGAAGTGCTGGTCGGCGAGGACGGTCAGCCAGTCCATCAGCGGCCGGTAGAACCCGTCGGCGTCCACGAGGACCATCGGCTTGGCGTGCAGGGCGAGGGTCGCGGTGGTCCAGACCTCGAAGAGTTCGTCCAACGTGCCCAGCCCGCCGGGCAGGGTCAGGAACGCGTCCGACTTCTCGATCATGAGGGTCTTGCGGCTGGCCATCGAGTCGGTGACGAGCAGCTCGTCCGACTTCAGGTCGGCGACCTCCAGGTCGACCAGCGCCTGCGGGATGACGCCGAGCGTGGGCCCACCGGCGGCCCGCGCGCCGTCGGCGAGCGCGCCCATCATGCCGACGCAGCCGCCGCCGCTCACCACCGTGTGACCGCGCCGGGCGATCTCCGCGCCCGTGGCGGTCGCCAGGTCCAGGAAGCGGCGGTCGAGCGTACGGGAGGACGCGCAGAAGACGCAGATGGCGGCCACGCTCAGCCCTCCCCCGCCTCGTCCGGGTCGGTCCGTCCGGCCTTCCGCTGGTCCGCCACCGCGTGCTGGGCCGCGGCGCTGCGCTGGTCGGCCGCCGTCCGGGCCACCGCCTCGTCGCGCACGGCCTCCTGCTCCGCGGAGAGCGCGGCCTCGGCCTCGACGATGTGGCGTACGGCGGCGTTGACGTCGTCGGTGAGGCAGATCAGGTCCAGGTCCACCGGCCCGATCTTGCCGCCCGCGGCCATCGTGTCGCGGAGCCAGTCCATGAGCCCGCGCCAGTACTCGGTGCCCATGAGCACGACGGGGAACCGGGTGACCTTGCCGGTCTGCACCAGCGTCAGCGCCTCGAACAGCTCGTCCATGGTGCCGAACCCGCCGGGCAGCACGACGAACGCCTGGGCGTACTTGACGAACATGGTCTTGCGCGCGAAGAAGTAGCGGAAGTCGATGGCGAGGTCGACCCAGTCGTTGATGCCCTGCTCGAAGGGGAGTTCGATGCCGAGCCCGACGGAGAGCCCGCCGGCCTCGCTGGCGCCCCGGTTGGCGGCCTCCATGACGCCCGGACCCCCGCCGGTGATCACGGCGTAGCCGGCCCGGGCCAGGGCGGCGCCCAGCTCCTGGGCCATCCGGCACTCGACGCTGTCCGGTCCGCTGCGGGCGGAGCCGAAGACGCTGACCGCCGGGGGGAGGTCGGCGAGGGTGTCGAAGCCCTCCACGAACTCGGAGAGGATCCGCAGCGCCCGCCAGGCGTCCCTGGTCTTCCAGTCGTCGCGCCCACGGGAGTCGAGCAGACGCTGGTCGGCCGTGCTGGTGGGGATCGCCTGGCGGCGCAGGGTGACCGCGCCCCGGTGCCGCTCCCGCCCGGGCGCCCGGCCCGCCTCACGTCCGTTGCTCTGACTCATGCAAGCAACCGTAGTGGAGCCGCATCGGCCGGGTGCGCGGGGCGCGAACGCGACGAGAAAGTTCGCGATCTTGGGCAACGAAATCTGTCGCCCGTACGTCTTACTATTCACATACCGGGTATGCCCCGGCGCGCGCCTTCGGGGGAGGAGCCAGCGTGATCAGCAACAGCGAGATGATCCGGATCCGGCGTCAGATGCAGCGGCGCATCCGCGACGTGGTGGCCGAGCGCCGCCGCGCCCGCCAGATGGAGCCGGCCGGCGGCGAGATGTCCGGCGACGGCGCCGACGTCCGGCCGCCCGTCGACCCGTCCCTCACCGCCCAGCTCTGACCGTCCCGGCCGCACCCGGCCGTCGTCGATCATGAGGTTCGCGTACCGGGGGCCGACGCGAACCTCATGATCGTGCGTACGGGTCTCAGTGGGCGGCCAGCCACCGGTGCAGGGTGGCGGCGCCGTCCCGGATCTTGCTGATCTCGACGTGCTCGTCCGGGTGGTGCGCGAGGTTGGGATCCCCCGGGCCGAAGTTCAGCGCCGGGATCCCCAGCGCCGCGAACCGGGCCACGTCCGTCCAGCCGAGCTTCCCGATCGGCGCCGCGCCGACCGCCGCCAGGAACTCCTTCGCCGGGGCGGCCTCGAGCCCGGGCAGCGCGCCCGCCGCCACGTCGGTCACGGCAAGGTCGAATCCCTCGAACACCTCACGCAGGTGCGCCTCCGCCTCGGCCGGCGTACGGTCCGGGGCGAACCGGTAGTTGACCTCGATGTCGCACCGGTCGGGCACCACGTTGCCGGCCACCCCGCCGTGGATCCGGACGGCGTTCATGCCCTCGCGGTACTCGCAGCCGTCGATCGTCACCCGCCGCGCCTCGTACGCCTGGAGCCGGCGGAGCACCTCGCCGGCGGCGTGGATGGCGTTCACCCCGTGCCAGGAGCGCGCCGAGTGCGCGCGTACCCCGGTGGTGGTGACCATCGCCCGCATGGTCCCCTGGCAGCCGGCCTCGACGATGCCGTACGTCGGCTCCAGCAGCAGCGCGAAGTCCGCCCGGAGCCACTCCGGGTGCGCCTCCCCGACGAGGCGCAGCCCGTTGTACGTCGACTCGATCTCCTCCGCCTCGTAGAAGAAGTACGTGACGTCGTAGCGCGGGTCGGGCAGCGTCACCGCCAGGTGCAGGGCGTACGCCACACCCGACTTCATGTCCGAGGTGCCGCAGCCGTAGATGAGGTCGCCGCGCATCGTGGACGGGAAGTTGTTGTTGAGCGGCACGGTGTCCAGGTGCCCGGCCAGCACCACCCGCTGCGCCCGGCCCAGGTCGGTACGCGCCATCACGGTGTTGCCGTGCCGGTAGGTGGTCAGGTGCGGCACACCCCGCAGGACCTCCTCGACGCAGTCGGCGATCGCCTTCTCGTTGCGGGAGACGGACTCGATGTCGACGAGGGCACGGGTCAGTGCCACCGGATCGGCGAGGACCTCGGGGGTCAGCGGGTTCTCCATGGTTCGCACGGTACCGTCAGAGCCGGTGAGGGCGAGGAGCGAGCGTCCGCCCCGCGAGAAGCGAACGAGAGGTGAAGCAGTGACGTCCGCGCAGTCCGCCTGGGGCATCGGCCTGGCCACCGTGACCGCTGACGACCAGGTGCTCGACACCTGGTACCCGACGGGGAAGCTGGGCCTCGGCGAGCTTCCGCTGGTGCCCGGCGAGGAGAAGGCGGACGTCCTGGATCTGCCGCCGGCGGCCGTCGGCGATCGGGCGCTGCCCGGCCTGCGCGCGGTCGAGGTGGTCACCGTCATCGGCTCGCTGGACGACCCGATCAAGGACGCCCCGGACGCGTACCTCCGGCTGCACCTGCTCTCCCACCGCCTGGTGCGTCCCGGCGAGGTCAACCTGGACGGCATCTTCGGCAAGCTGGCCAACGTCGCCTGGACCTCGGCGGGGCCGTGCCCGCCGGAGCGGGTGGACGAGCTGCGGGTGATCGAGCGGGCCGCGGGCCGGCACCTCGCCGTGTACGGGGTCGACAAGTTCCCCCGGATGACCGACTACGTGGTCCCGTCCGGGGTGCGGATCGCCGACGCCGACCGGGTCCGGCTCGGCGCGCATCTGGCCCCCGGCACGACGGTGATGCACGAGGGCTTCGTGAACTTCAACGCCGGCACGCTCGGCACCTCGATGGTCGAGGGGCGGATCGTGCAGGGTGTCGTGGTCGGCGACGGGTCCGACATCGGCGGCGGCGCCTCGATCATGGGGACGCTCTCCGGTGGCGGCACCGAGAAGGTGCGCATCGGCGAGCGCAGCCTCGTCGGCGCGAACGCCGGTGTGGGCATCTCGCTCGGCGACGACTGCGTCGTCGAGGCCGGCTGCTACATCACGGCCGCTTCGAAGATCACCCTGCCGGACGGCCGGGTCGTGAAGGCCCGTGAGCTGTCCGGTGTGAACGGGCTCCTGTTCTGGCGCAACTCGGTGACCGGCGCGCTGGAGGCCCGGCCGCGGACGGGCCGGGGCATCGAGCTGAACGCCGCGCTGCACGCCAACGACTGAGTGGCCCCTCCGGGCCCGCGACCAGCGGACCCGGAGGAGCACACCCGCTCAGCGCAGCCGGTACGCCTGGATGACGTGCTGGCTCACCGTGTTGCCGGCGGTGTCGCGGGCGGTGGCCCGCAGCGAGGCGTACCCGGGACCGGCCGGGTGCCGGACCGTGGCCGTCCAGCCGCCGCCGGTCCGGTGGGTCCGCGCCCGCTGCCAGGTCGCCCCGCCGTCGTACGAGACCTCCACCGTGAGCGCCGCGACCCGCGCACCCGGCGCACCCGGTTGCCGCTGCACCGTGACCGGGATCGCGAAGCTCCGCCCGGCCGGCGCGGTGTTCGCCGCGTCGAGCGGGGGCGCGAAGCGGACCGCCATGGCGGGCAGCGCCGCGAAGCCGTCGCCGGGCACGTGCCGGGACCGGAAGGTCCAGGACACGCCGACCTCGGTGCTCAGGTCGGTGAAGCTCCGCCTCGTCGTGGTCTCCAGCCGGTAGCCGGCGGCGGCCGGCGGCACCTCGAACTGGCCGAAGCCCGGGTCGGCGCTCTCCCCCACCAGCTTCCCGTCGCGGTAGAGGGCGGTCCGGGCACTGTCCGGAAGCGAGCCTCCGGCGTGCCCGTTCGCGTCGCTGTGCAGCGGCACGTCCACGAGGATCAGGTCACCCTGGCGGGTGATGCCCTGCCCCGGCCAGCGCGGCGCCGGGAAGGACGGCCCGTACGGGGCCGTGTTCCAGGTCTCCCGCAGGTGCTGGCCGGGCCGGTAGGTCCGCGGGTCGCTGGCGAGGACGGCCCTGGGCTCGAGCCACCCCTCCTCGGCCCGTACGCCGAAGGTCAGTTCCGAGTTCCAGCGCACGCCGCGGGCGCTGTAGTGCTCGACCCGCTGGCCCGGCACCGCCGTCGGCAGCACGACGGCCCAGCCGCCGACGCCCGCCACCTCGGGAAAGACGGCCCGCTCCGCCTCCATGCCGGCGTAGCCGCCGCGGAACCGGTGGGTGACGGTCGTCAGGTCGCGTGCCCGGTAGTGCCGTTCGAACCCGGTCGGCAGCCGGCCGGGGAACCCCTCGCTGAGCGCGTACAGGTACGGGCTGCTGGCCGCCTCACCGTCCGCCCACTGGCTGCCCAGCGTGCCGACGAAGCGGTCGGCGTCGCCGTCCGGCCCGAACTGGGCCGTCCGGAGCCCGGTGAAGTCGAAGCCGAGCAGCCCGAAGCCGTACGAGTTGCCGTTCTCCGCGAGGACGGTCGCCCCGATGTCGACGAGCTGCGGCGTGGCCTCCCGGTCGGGCACCGTCATCCGTACGGGCTTGGCCGTCCGTCCGTCGACGGTGACCTCCGTGTCCCGGTCGACGGTCAGCTCGGGACGGGCCGTCAGCGCCACCCGCGCGTCCTCGCCCTCGCCGCTGAACAGGAGGCTGACGAGGCTGTACCGTCCCTTCGGCACGCGCGCCCGCACGGTGCCGTCCGGGTCGTACAGGTCGATGCTGGTGCTGTCGGCCTGGTCGACGAGGGTGGTGGCGTGGTCGGCGGCGGGGGCGCCCGTGTCGTCCAGGTGCCGGACGGTCAGCGTGTAGCTCTCCACCTCCCGGTGCACGGCGAACGGGGTGACCGCCACCGTGTCGCCGGACCGGGCGACGATCCGCCCGGTGTGGTGCCCGTCCGTGGCGCCGACGCGCGTGTCGGCCGTGACGGTGGCGGTCGCCGTGCCGCCGGCCGGCACGGTGACCCGGCTCGTGCTCAGCGTGAACATCCCCGCCGGCGCGGCGGCGCCGTCCGGGCCGGTGGCCTCGACGGTGAGGTCCAGGGTGAGCGGGGCGGGGCCGTCGTTGCGCCAGGTCACCTGCCGGCTGACCGGGGTGTCGTCGTCGTGCGGCCAGTACGCCCGCCCGAACGAGACGCTCGCCGGGTCGCTGGTCACGGTCTGGCCGATCGCCCGGGCCACGTCGACCCGGCCGGCGCCCTGCGCGTACGCGCTCAGCCCCGGGTGGGGCCTCGCCGACGCCATGAGGGTCGCCTTGAGCTGCCCGGCCGTCCACGCGGAGTGCTGCTGGGCGAGGAGCGCCACGGCGCCGGTGACGTGCGGCGCGGCCATCGACGTGCCGGAGAGCGAGACGTACCCCTCGCCCGCCGGGTCGCCGATGACACCGTCCGCGGCGCGCGCCGCGACGATCTCCACGCCCGGCGCCGTGAGGTCCGGCTTCACCGCGTCGTCGCCGACGCGCGGGCCGCGGCTGGAGAAGTCGGCGAGTTCGTCCTCGCGGTCGACCGCGCCGACGGAGAGTGCGGCGTCCGCGGTGCCGGGCGAGCCGACCGGGGCGAAGTCCCCGTCGTTGCCGGCGGACACCACGAACAGCGCGCCCGTCTCCGCCGTGAGGCGCGCCACCGCTTCCTCGAGCGGGTCGGTCTCGGGCGTGTCCGGGCCGGTGAGGCTCATGTTCACGACGTCGGCGCGCTGCTCGACGGCGGCCCACTGCATGCCGGCGAGGATGGCCGAATCGGTGCAGAAGCTGGTCTCGCAGACCTTGCCGGCGAGCAGCGTCGCGTCGGGCGCGACGCCACGGTAGCGGCCGCCGGAGGCGGCACCGCTGCCCGCGATGATCGAGGCGACGTGGGTGCCGTGCCCCACGAGGTCGCCCGGTGCCGGGTCCTCGGTGAAGTTGCGCGCCTCGGCCACCCGGCCGGCCAGGTCGGGGTGCCCGGTGTCGACGCCGGTGTCCAGCACGGCGACGCGGACGCCCCGGCCGGTGAAGCCGGCCTCGTGGGCGGCGGGCGCGCCGATCTGCGGCACGCTGTGGTCGAGCGTGACCTGCCGCCGGCCGTCGAGCCAGACGCGGTCGACATCCCCCGCCATGTCGACCCGTCCGTTGGCCCGACCGGTGACCGCCGCCCAGACCTCGCCGGCCCGGGCCTTGTCGGCCGAGGCGGCGACCCCGCCGATGGCGGGCAGGTCGCGGGTCACCGTGACGCCCGCCGGGGCGGCGGTGCGCCGCTCGGCTCCCGCCCGGGTGCGCAGCAGGACGGGCAGGTCGTCGCGCCGGGCGTCGTCGTAGCCGGCCGCGACGAGCCCGGTGACGTCGAACAGCCTCCGGTCGACCCGGCCGGCCGCGATCAGCGGCAGCGCGTCGTGCGGGACGACCGAGAGGTGTCCGCGGTCGCGGCGGGTGAGGAAGCGGACGTGTTCGCGTCCGGCTGCGGGCCGGACGCTGACGCCGCCGGACGCGGTGACGGTCACCCGGTCGCCGGTCAGCAGGGTGACGGTGGTCGGCCGGTCGGCCGTGGGGGCCGCCGGCGCGGTGGCGGGGTCGGTCGCCACCGTGGGGGGTGCGGCGACGGCGACGGCCGGCGCGGCGAGCACGAGGGCGAGTGTGAGAGCGGTTCCGGTCAACTTCCTGATTCGGTGCAACGGATCCTCCTCGTGGAGCGTCGTAACCGATGGAGACATTGACGAACGTCAGCATCGCATACCCGGTATGCACGGACGAGTCGGAAAGTTGACGGAGTTCCCTGCGGGCACCACCGCCCGGCCGGGATGATCGGCCGGTGACGTCCATGAAGGAACGCATGCTCGCCGGCGAGGCGTACCGGCCCGACGACCCCGAGATCGCCGCCGACATGGCCCGCGCCGCCCAGCTGATGGAGCGCTTCAACACCAGCCCCGCCGACGACCCGCGGGCCCGCCTCGCCGCCCTGCGGGACCTGCTCGGCGAGGTCGGCGAGGACACCTGGGTACGCCCACCCTTCTACTGCGACTACGGCTGGCAGATCCGCGTCGGACCACGCTGCTTCGTCAACTACCATGCCGTCTTCCTGGACGTCGCACCGATCACCCTGGGCGCCGACGTCCAGGTGGGACCGAACGTGCAACTGCTCACGCCCACGCACCCCGTGGAACCCGAGGCGCGGCGGGCGAAGTGGGAGTCCGCCAAGCCCATCACGATCGGCGACAACGTCTGGCTCGGCGGCGGCGCCATCGTGCTCGGCGGGGTGAGCGTCGGGGCGAACACGGTCGTGGGGGCGGGCGCCGTGGTGACCCGCGACCTACCCCCGAACGTCGTCGCGCTCGGCAACCCCGCGCGGCCGACGCGGACCCTCGACTAAACGCGATCAAGCCTCTCACCTGCGCTAACAGCTCATCCGGCCACTTGCGGCCCGGCCCACCACCCGGCACTGTGGGTAGTGACGTCTTCACCAGGAGGCGGGATGAGCGGTCGGGTCCTCGAGCTTCGTGTCCACGGGGTGTCCAACACGCCTCCGGCGCAGACCCTCGGCATGCAGCCCGGGCCCGGCGGGGACCCGCCCCAGCCGCGACGGGTCGCCGGCGGCACGGTCACCGGCTTCTACCGCGCCCCCGGCACCGCGGCCGACGACCCGCTCGTCGTCGAGGCGTACAGCTGGGGGCAGCTGACCTCCGGGGCGCGGACCGCGCGGGACGTGGAGCGGGCCCTGTGGACGCTGCTGCTGCCGTTCACGCTCGCCAACGTCGCGTTGCACGCCCGGCCCGGCATCCCGCCCGACCCCGACCAGGAGCGGTGGTTCAGCCGCTCCGGCCTCACGGCCTGGCTCATCCGGCTCTTCTGCCTGAGCCTCACCTGCTCCGTCGTCCTCACGCTGACCGGGATCGGCGTCGACCTCATCGGCTGGCAGTGCGTCGACGACGACTGCCTCGGCCGGATCCCCGGACCGTGGGAGTTCCTCGGCCACGGCTGGTGGAGCGAGGGCGCCCGCGCGCTCGCCGTCGGCCTGCTCGTCCCGCTGAGCCTGCTCGCGCTGCTCGGGCTCGTCTCCTGGCGCACCTACCAGTACGAGGCCGAGATGCCCGCCGGACCCGGCACCGGCCTCTTCCCGCGCCGGACCGTCGCGGTGCCCGCGGACGCGAGGCCCCTCGTCGACCAGCCCCCGCAGGAGCCGCCGCCGGAGCCCGAGCCGCCGGAGCCGGACCCGACGAATCCCCTGGAGGACCGCACCTTCTGGTGCGGCGAGGGTCAACTGCGCCGCGCCGCGGTGCTGCACCTGTGCACCGGCGCGGTCGTCGCCACCGCGGCGCCGCTGGGGATGGTGCTCGCCATGGACCCGCCCCGGGGCCTCCGTGCCCTGGTCGCCTGGCCGGCCGTCGCGGCGGGCAGCGCCGTCCTGGTCATCACCGTCGTCGCGCTCGGCCGGCCGTACCTCACCCGGCGTACGGGCCCCAGCCCGCTCGGACGCTGGAGCGCGGCCGTCGCCGCCCTCACGGCTCTCACCGTGGCCGGCAGCGTCACGGTGCTGCTGCTGCCGGACGGGCCGGCCGGCGTACCGCTGGCCGACCTGCGACCGCCCGGCGGCTGCACGCGCGACCCCGCCGTGGCCGGCTGTCACGCCGACCGCTCCCTGCCCGGGTACGACTGGATCGTCGCCTGGCTCGGCACCGGCCAACTGCTGTTGCTCATCGCCATCGGCGCGGTGGCCCGGTCCGGACGCCGGGCGCTCGTGCCGCCGGTGGCCGCCGGGCTGCTGCTGGCCCACGGCGTGTCCTGGATCGACGGCTGGCTGCCGCTGGCGCCGCCGGCACCGGAGGCGCTCGCGGTGTGGATGCTCGCCGTGCCGGCCGTCGGGCTCGCCGCCGTCGGGCTCGTGCTCCCCCGCACCCGCGCCGCCGCCTGCGTGCAGCCGCTGGCACCGCACACCGACGTCGCGTGGGGCGGGCGGGGGCCGGCCGTCATCGCGGGCCTCGGCTGGCTCCTCTGCGTCGCCAACTGCGCCGGCCTGCTCTACTGGGTGACCGACCGGCTCAACAACGGGGGCACCCCGAACGGCCGCTCCACGATCACCCCGCCGATCCCGGTGATGTGGACCGGCCTCGCGTTCGCCGTCGTGCTCCTCGCACTCGCCGCCACCCTCGTCCGGGCCGGCCTGCTCTTCCAAGGGCTACGCCGCCGGGCGTACGCCGAACTGGTCCTGCCCGGGCACCGCCTGTCCCTGCACGACCTGCGCCGGTGCCGGGACGTCAGCACCTTCCGGGCCCTGCACCGGCTGGTCGGCGAGCACGCCATCCGGCTGGTCGGGTGCTTCACCGTGGTGGCGGCCGTGCTGGCCGCCCTCGGCAGCGCGGCGGCGCTGTCGCGTACCCGCCCGCACCCCGTGGACGCCACCGACGGCGCGGCGGTGGTCAAGGTCGTCGCCAGCGTCGGCGACTCCATGCTCGGGTGGCTGCCGGTGCTGGTCGCCGCGATCGGCGCGCTCGTCTACCGCAACGAGGCCGTGCGGCGCACCGTCGGCGTGATCTGGGACGTCGGCACGTTCTGGCCACGGGCCGCCCACCCGCTCGCCCCGCCGAGCTACGCCGAGCGGGCCGTGCCCGAGTTGCAGACCCGGATCGCCGGGCTGCTCGCGCTGACCGAGCACGACCCGCGCCGGATGGACGGCATCATCCTGTCCGGGCACAGCCAGGGCACGGTGATCTGCACGGCCGTGATCCTCCAACTGCCGGCCCGCTGGCGGTGGCGGCTCTGGTTCTTCTCGTACGGCTGCCAGCTGACCCGCCTGTACGGGCGCGTCTTCCCGGCGTACTTCGGACCGGACCGGCTGCCCACCCTCACCGCGGCGCTCACCACACCGCCCGGCTGGACCGGCTGGACGAACTTCTGGCGGGACACCGACCCGCTCGGCTGGCCGGTCAACGCGGGTCAGCACGACGTGGCCGTACGCGACCCCGAGGCGCTGCACCCCCAGGGCGGCGAGGTGGCCGACCCGCCGATCCGCAACCACAGCGCCTATCCGGAGGCGCCGGAGTTCCAGCACGAGCGGGCGCACGTCGCCCGGCTGCTGCGGCGCGGGGTGCCGCTACCGCGCCGGGGCTTCGGCTAGCCGGACCACCAGGTCCGCCCGGTCGGCGGTGCCCGACACCAGCGCGGCGTTGCGTTCGTCGCTGCCCAGCGCCCAGGCCCGCGCCTGGGCCGGTGACCGCCCGTACGCCACGTGCCGGGCCGTGAGCCGGCGCAGCCGCAGCTCCGCGTCCAGGTCGAGGAACCAGGCCTCGTGCAGCAGGGACCGCACCTCGTCCCACGGCGGCGTCGGCAGCAGCAGGTAGTTGCCCTCGGTCACCACGAGGCGCACCTCGGGCGGCACCTCGATGGCGCCGGCGATCGGCTCCTCCAGGTCCCGGCGGAACAGCGGCGCGTAGACCGGGGTCGGTTCGAGCAGGTGCAGCCGGCGCAGCAGCGACACGTACCCGTTGGCGTCGAACGTGTCGACCGCCCCCTTGCGGTCGGCGCGGCCCAGCCGCTCCAGTTCGGACTGGGCGAGGTGGAAGCCGTCCATCGGCACCAGCCGCGCCGCCGGCCCGACCTCGGCGACGATCCGCTCGGCCAGGGTCGACTTGCCGGCACCGGGCGCGCCGGCGATGCCGAGCAACTGTCGCGGGCCGGCCTCGGCCAGGGCGCGCGCCCGGTCCACCAGCTCCGCGACGGGAAGCACCCGCGGCGCCGCCATCAGCCGAGAACCGGCGTGCTGATGGCGAAGCGCGCCTGCACGGCGGCCTGCACGGTCTGCTGCTGCGGATCCAGGTCCAGCTCCGGCGGGCCGTCGCCCGCCCCGGGGCCGGCGGCGTACGCCATCCGGGCCATCATCGGCCGCTCCACACCCGCGTCGGCCAGCTCGACGAGCGCCGTCACCCGGGCGCCGAGCGCCTCGGCGTACTCCCGGGCCCGGGCGAGGGCGTCGGCGATGGCGGCGTGCCGGACCTCCCGGTGGACGGGGCTGTCGGGGCGCAGCGACCACCACGGCCCGGCCACCTCGACCTGGTCCTGGTCGGCCAGCCGGAGCATCAGCTCGCCGAGGGCCGTGAAGTCGGTGACCGCCACCGTGGTCGTGACGCTGCCGTGCCAGGCGACCACCCGCTCGCTGCTGCGTGCCGTCTCGGGCCGCACCCGCAGGTCGCCGGTCTCGCGGCGGTCGATCGCCGGGCCCTCCGCGTCGAGCAGCACCCGGACGGCGGCGGCCCGCTCGGCCAGCCGGGTGAGGGTGGCCTCCCGGTCCCGGTCGCGCGCCGTGGCGGTGACCGTGAACCGGGCCAGCTCCGGAGGCACCTCCCGGTACGCCTCGCCGCGTACGGTCACCACCGGCGCGTCCACCATGCCCTCACCCTAGTCGCGGCCGCGCCCGCGCGCCCGGCCCTGCCCCGAGCCGGTGGTCAGCCCTCGGCGGGCGGGCGGCACCCGGCGTACGTCACGACGTCCGCGCCGGCGCGGCACCCGGTCAGGTGGCCGCCGGCGGCGCCCAGGTCGCGCAGGTACGCCACCTCGGCCGCGTGGTCGCCGTCCGTCGGGAACGCCCGCCGGTGCTCGTGGAACACCCGGTCGGGCAGCGCGTGGCGCAGCTCCCGCGCCCGCCGGTACCGCGCGACGAGCGCGTCCAGGTCGCCCCGGTCGAGGGCGGCGGTCAGCTCATCGAGGGCGGCCCGCACCCGCTCCACCTGGCGGAGCACCTCGTCCCGGTTCTGGAAGAGCATGTCGGCCGTCCGTTGGGCCGGGGTGCCGGCCACCCGGGTGCCGTCCCGGAAGCTCCCGGCGGCCAGGCCGAGCACGGCGTCGCGCAGCGGCGAGTCGGCCACCGCCCCCGCGAGGCTCCCCGCGAGCACGTGGGGAAGGTGGGACGACAGGGCGACCACCGAGTCGTGCACCGCCGGGTCCATCGGGACCACCCGAGCCGCGAAGACGTCCACGAGGAGGCCGACCAGCGTCCGGAAGGCCACGATCCCCTCGGACGCGGGGCAGAGCACCCACGCCGCACCGTCGAACAGCGTCGGCACGGCGGCCGTCAGGCCGGACCGCTCGGTGCCCGCCATCGGGTGACCGGGCACGAACCGGCCCGTCAGGCCGTGCTCGGCCGCGAAGCCGGCGATCCCGGCCTTCGTGCTGCCGACGTCGGTGACGACGCAGCGGTCACCGGTGTGCGCGGCGACGGTCAGCAGGGTCTCCGGCAGGCTCGGCAGCGGCCCGGCGAGGAACACCACGTCCCGGTCGCCGACCGCCTCGGCGAGGTCGTCGGGTACGCGTACGCCGCGCGCGCGGCCCTCGGCCCGCGTCGCCGGGTCCGGGTCCCAGCCGGTCACGTCCGGGTACGCCTCGTGCAGGCGGAGCAGGATCGAACCGCCGATGAGCCCCGTGCCCACGACGGCGACCCTCGGCCGCCCACCGGGTCTGTCCACCATCCACCCACCTCGGCGTCTCGGTCGTGCCCGCGACGCTGCGGGCTCAGCCCTCGGCGAGCCGGTCGGCGACGGCCGCGACGTGCTCGTCGGTCTCGGTCAGCGCCACCCGCACGTGCTGGCCGCCGGCCGGGCCGTAGAAGACGCCCGCGGCGACCAGGATGCCCCGGCGGGCCAGCCAGTCGACCGTCCGCCAGCAGTCCTCGCCCCGGGTCATCCACAGGTAGAGGCCCGCCTCCGAGTGCTCGACCGTGAATCCGGCTTCGGTGAACGCCCGGTACAGCGTCTCGCGCCGCGCCCGGTACCGCTCCCGCTGCTCTTCGGCGTGCCGCTCGTCCTGGAGCGCGGCCACCATGGCCGCCTGCACGGGCGCGGGCACGATCATGCCGGCGTGCTTGCGCACCTTCAGCAGCTCCGCCACGAGCGCCGGGTCACCGGCCACGAAGCCCGCCCGGTAGCCGGCCAGGTTCGAGCGCTTGGAGAGCGAGTGCAGCGCCAACACGTTGTCGTACGAGCCGCCGCAGACCTCGGGCGAGAGCACCGAGACCGGCTCGGCGGACCAGCCCAGCGGCAGGTAGCACTCGTCGCTGGCGACCACCGCGCCCCGCTCGCGCGCCCAGTCGACCACCTTGCGCAGGTGGGCCGCGGGCAGCACCCGGCCGGTCGGGTTGCCGGGCGAGTTGACCCAGACGAGCCGTACCCGCGAGGTCGGGCCGACCGAGGTCAGCGAGTCGGTGCGGACGACCGTGGCACCGGCCAGCCGCGCCCCGTCCTCGTAGGTGGGGTAGCAGACGGACGGCACCACCACCACGTCGTCCGGCCCGACGCCGAGCAGGGTGGGCAGCCAGGCGACCAGCTCCTTGGAGCCGATGCTCGGCAGCACACCGAGACCGTCGACCCCGGCGCCGCAGGCCCGGGCGACCCAGGCGCTGATGGCGGCCCGCAGCGCCGGCGTGCCGGCCGTCAGCGGGTAGCCGGGGGCGTCGGAGGCGTCAGCCAGCGCCTGCCGGATCACCGGGGGCACCGGGTCGACCGGCGTACCCATGGAGAGGTTGATGAGGCCTCCCGGATGCGCCGCGGCCAGGGTGGCCGCGGCGTCCAGGGTGTCCCAGGTGAACTCGGGCAGCCGTGCCGAGACCGGCGAGGGCCGGTTCAGTGGCCCTCACCGCGCGGCGGCTGGGCGGCCACGAAGGCCGCGTCCTTGTCCACCTTGCCGATCTTCGAGGCGCCACCGGGCGATCCGAGATCCTCGAAGAACTCGTAGTTGGCGCCGGTGTATTCCTTCCACTGCTCCGGGACGTCGTCCTCGTAGAAGATCGCCTCGACGGGGCAGACGGGCTCACAGGCACCACAGTCGACGCACTCGTCGGGGTGGATGTAGAGCATCCGGTTGCCCTCGTAAATGCAGTCGACCGGGCACTCCTCGATGCATGCCTTGTCGAGCACATCCACGCACGGCTCGGCGATGATGTAGGTCACCGGTCTTCTCCTCCGCAAGACGCGCCGCGATCTCCCGCGACGGTAAGAGCCTAGTATCTCGCCGGGGAGGGGGTCGATCGTGCTGGGTCAGCAGGATGTGGGACACCGGATAGTGGTCCGCCGGATGGTGGGCGAGCGCGACGGCCGCCCCCTCTTCTCCGACGCCCTGGGCGAGCTGGTCGAGCTGAGTGACACGCACCTCACGCTGGCCACGGCGCAGGGCCCGCTGCGGGTGCCCCGGGACGAGGTGCACCGGGCCAAGCGGGTGCCGCCGACGCGCCGCCCGACCGCCGCGGCCGTGGTCGAGCTGGAGCTGGCGGCCGACGAGGCGTGGCCGGCGCCGACACGGGACCGGCTCGGAAGCTGGCTGCTACGGGCCGCCGACGGGTGGACCGGCCGGGCCAACTCGGCGCTGCCCGTCGGCGACCCGGACCGGCCGTTGCCGGCCGCGGTGGACGCCGTCGAGCGCTGGTACGCCGGGCACGACCTCACCCCGATGGTCAACACCCCGCTGCCGCTGGCCGCGCCGGTGGGAGCGGAACTCGACGCCCGCGGCTGGTCCGCCCGCCCACCGGTGCTCGTGCAGACCGCCCCGCTGCCCCTCGCGGCGGGCGGGTCGCCGCCGCCCCCGCCGGGCTCGGCGGCCGTGGTGGAGCTGGCCGCCGCGCCGACGCGGGAGTGGCTGGCCGTCGCGTCGGGCCGCAAGGGCGGGCTGCCGGACGCCGCCCGGCACGTGCTCACCGCCGTGGACCAGGTCCGCTTCGCCCACGCGTACGCCGACGGCACGCTGGTCGGCATCGGCCGGGGCACGGTGACCGGCGGGGGCCGCTGGCTGGGGCTGAGCCTCATCGAGGTGCTGCCGGCCGCGCGCCGGCAGGGGCTGGCGCGCCGGATGATCCGGGCGCTCGCCGACTGGGGTGCGGCGGCCGGGGCCACCCACGCCTTCCTCCAGGTGGAGCAGCACAACACCGGCGCCGTGGCGCTCTACCAGCGGCTCGGCTTCACGACCCACCACACCTACCGGACGCGGGTGGCGCCACGCTGACCCGTGCGGGCGGCCGGGTCAGCGACGGACGACCCTGCGCGGCTTGGTGGTCTTCAGCTCGGCGAACCGCTTGAGGCTCTGCGAACGGTGGTCGAGGCCCAGCGCGGTGGCCACCAGGTAACCGATCAGCGACCCGACGAGCGTGGCGCCCAGGTAGAACCAGATCTGGGCGAAGAAGGTGCCCGCGCCGCCGGCGAACGGGCTGTCGCCCACCAGCAGCGGGCCCACCAGCACGGTGAGCAGCATCGCAACCACCACGGCGCCACCGATGTCCGCCGCCCAGTCGCCGAGCGGACGACGCCGCCCCCAGACGAACGCGAGCACGGCCAGGATCAGCCCGATCACCAGGAACATTCCCAGCGACACCCGGTCGGCCGCGGCGTCGTCGCCGTCGAAGCCGAAGTGGTTGACCAGCCGGGCGACCACATTGACCGCGAAGAGCGCCCCGGCGAGCACCCCGATGTCGCGCCAGCGCTTGTCCATCGCACGACCTCCCGCCCTACCGCCCACACCCGGGGCGGTTCCTGGCAGGAATATCTACCACCCGTACCTGAGTGGCGTCATCACCCGCGTGGGGTGCGTGGTACGGCCAGGATCTGCCGGAAGCCCATCACCGCGAAGGTCATGGCGCCAGCCATGATCATGACGAGGCCGACCCAGTTGTTCCCGGCGAGGAGCAGGTCCCCCTCGTTCGTACGGATCGCCGCGACCGCCATCAGCAGGAACCACGGCACGGCGGGCAGCGCCACCGACCAGCGGCGGCCGACGGTCTCGTGGGCGAACCAGCTGAGCACGATGTTGGCGCCGATCGCCACCAGCACGGACACGCCGATCAGCTGGCCGGCCACCCGGACCGTGGCGAGCATCAGCTCCACCAGCCCGGTGACCACGCCGGCCACGATCGACACGAGACCTCCCGCGGCCCGCAGCCCGAGGTCCGGCAGGCGCGACGGCGGCCCCGCCGGCGGCGGGGTGGGCTCGTCCGGGGCGAGTGACATCGGGGCGGCGGGCAGCGTCACCGCAGGCCGGCCGCCGCAGCCGGGGCCCGGTCCGGGCCGAGGTCGGCGATCCCGGCGAAGAGGTCGTCCTCCCAGCCGTACGGGCCGCTGCCCGGCCCCTTCTCGCCCTTGGCGAGGGTGTAGTACTCCACGCCCATGAACTCGCCGCCGAAGCTGCCGGCGATCGTGTAGAGCCACGACGTCGGCGGGATCTGGGTGGCGTGGGCACGCAGCGCCGCCTGCTTCGCGGCGTGCTGGTCGGTGGCGTCGATCCGGGCGGCGATCTGCTCGTCGGGGGTCGCGAAGGGCAGCTCGGAGACGTCCTCGATGCCGGCGAACGGGTTGTCGGACGACTCGACGAACTGGTCCATGCCGGCCGCCAGCACGCTCAGCGGCATGGCCGTCCAGTAGACCTTGGCGGGCGCGATCCCCTCGGCGGCCGCGAGGTCGTACGCCCGCATCGCCACCCGGTGCGCCTGGATGTGGTCCGGGTGCCCGTAGAAGCCGTTCTCGTCGTACGTGACCATGACCTGCGGCCGGATCTCCCGGATGACCTCCAGCAGGTACCCGGCGGCCTCGTCGAGGTCGGCCTGCCAGAACGCGCGCGGGTGCTCGTTGGTCGGCAGGCCCATCATCCCGGAGTCGCGGTAGCGGCCGGCGCCGCCGAGGAAGCGGTGGTCGGTGACGCCGAGCGCGGCGCAGGCGGCGTCCAGCTCGGCGATCCGGTAGCCGCCGAGCTGGTCGGCCTGGTCGGCGGCGAGCTGGGCCAGCGCCGGCACGTGGATCTCGCCCTCCTCGCCGAGCGTGCAGGTCACCAGCGTCACGTGCGCGCCGGTGGCGGCGTAGTGGGCCATCGTCGAGCCGGTGCCGATGGACTCGTCGTCGGGGTGCGCGTGGACCAGCAGCAGCCGGCGGTCGGGCAGCGTCGTCACGCCCGTCACTCTAACCGGCGGTTCTGCCGGGCCGGCCCCGACGCGTCCACGCAGGTCGGCCACATCACCCCGACGGCCGCCTTACGATCTGGCCGTGGACTATCCGGAGCTGGCCGCGCGTACCCGTCGGTTCAGCCACGGGGCGCCGCGTGCCGTCTCCGTGGCCGACGACGGCTCCCGGGTGGTCTTCCTGCGCTCGGCCGGTCCCGAGGACCCGGCGGACGCGCTCTGGCTCCTGGACGTCGCCACCGGCAAGGAGCGGCTGGTCGCCGACCCGGCCACCCTGCTCGGCGCGGACGCCGACCCGGCGGCGCTCTCCCGGGGCGAGCGCGCGCTACGCGAGCGGCAGCGGCTCAGCGCGGCCGGCATCGGCTCGTACGCCCTGGACGCCGCCGGCCGGGTGGCCGCCTTCCCGCTGGCCGGCCGCCTGTTCCGCGCCGACCTGGTGCACGGCGACGTCGTCGAGGTGGCCACGGTCGGGCCCGTCCTCGATCCGCGTCCGGACCCGTCCGGTGAACGGCTGGCGTACGTCACGGACGCCGCCGAGGGGGTCCGCCGGGGCGAGCTGCGGGTGATCGACCCCGACGGCGCCGACACCCTGCTGGCCGGCGAGGACGCCGGGGTGACCTGGGGGCTGGCCGAGCACATCGCGGCCGAGGAGTTCGGCCGGTTCCGGGGCTACTGGTGGGCGCCGGACGGCCGCACGGTGCTCGCCGCCCGGGTCGACGAGTCCCGGCTGGAGCGCTGGCACCTGCACGACCCGGCCGACCCGGCGAGCCCGCCGACGACTGTCGCGTACCCGCGGGCGGGAGGGCCGAACGCCGAGGTCAGCCTGCACCTGCTCGACCTCGACGGCGGTTGGGTCGACGTGCACTGGGACCGGGAGACGTACCCGTACCTGACCGCGGTGAGCTGGGCCGAGGGCGGCCCGCTGATCACCGTGCTGCGCCGGTCCCAGCAGCACGGCCTGGTGCTGGCCGTCGACCCGCGCACCGGCGAGACGCAGGTGCACGCCGAACTGGCCGACCCGCGCTGGGTCGAGCCGATCGCGGGCACCCCGGCCCACCTGCCCGACGGCCGCGTGCTCGTCGGGGGCGAGCTGGCCCACGACGGGTACGACGCCCGCTGCCTGTTCGCCGACGGCACCCTCCTCACCCCGCCCTCGCTGTACGTACGCCGCGTGGTGGGCCGGCTGCCCGCCGCCGGGCAGGGGCCCGCCGACCTGCTCGTCGAGGCGAGCGACGGCGAGCCGAGCGAGCGGCACCTGTTCCGCGTACGCACCACGATCGGCGGCGGGGTGGACGCCCGGCGGCTCACCACCGACTCGGGCTGGCACACCGCGGCGGTCGGGGGTGACGTGCTCGTGGTGGGTGTCGCCACGCTCGACCACGCGGGGACGCGCTGGACGGTGTGGCGGGGCGACGAGGAGGTGGCCGTGCTCGGTTCGCACGCCGCGACCCCGCCGTACTCGCCGCTGCCGCTGCTGGAGCGCGTGACCGACCGGCGGCTGCCCAGCGCGGTGCTCTACCCGAACAGCTACGTCACCGGCCGCCGCCTGCCCGTGCTGCTGGACGTCTACGGCGGGCCCGGCCACCAGGAGGTGGTCGCCGCGCGGGCCGCCTGGCTGGAACGGCAGTGGTGGGCCGACGCCGGCTTCGCCGTGGTGGTCGTCGACAACCGGGGCACCCCCGGTGTCGCGCCGTCGTTCGAGAAGGCGATCCACCGGCGGGTGGCGGACGTGATCCTGTCCGACCAGGTGGACGCGCTGACCGCGCTCGCCGACAAGCATCCGGACCTCGACCTGGGCCGGGTGGCGGTACGCGGCTGGTCGTTCGGCGGCTGGCTCGCCGCGCTCGCGGTGCTGCGCCACCCCGAGCTGTTCCGCTGCGGCATCGCCGGCGCCCCGGTCACCGACTGGGCGCTCTACGACACGGCCTACACCGAGCGCTACCTGGGGATGCCGGAGGACGGCGCGGACGTGTACGCCCACCACTCGCTCGTCGACCTGGCGGCCGAGCCGGTGACCGGGCCGGAGCGGGCCCGGCCGCTGCTTCTCGTGCACGGCCTCGTCGACGACAACGTGGTGGCCGCGCACACGCTGCGCCTGTCGGCGGCGCTGCTCTCCGCCGGCCGCCCCCACTCGGTGCTGCCGCTCACCGGCGCGACGCACATGGCCGCCGGCGGCACGGCCGAGCGCCTGCTCCGGCTGGAGCTGGACTTCCTCCGTACGCACGTGCTCTGAGCGAGGGCGCCCCGTGACGCACGGCGGCCCCCGGTCGACGACGCTGTCGACCGGGGGCCCGTCCGTGTGGTGGGTCTACTGCTTGACGAACGCGTTCACGAACGACGGGTAGCCGAAGACGCTGGAGATGAAGACCCCGCCCGCCTTCGAGCCGTGCACCACGTACGCCACGTCGACGAAGAGCGGCACGACCGGGGCGTGCTCCTTCATGATCCGCTCGTCGAGCTTGCCCCACTCCGGGCCCTGCTCGGCCGGCGGCATGGCCAGGATCCGGTCGAACTCGGCGTTGATCGCCGGGTCGTTGAAGTACGCCTGGTTGCTGTTGCCCTCGGGCTTGATGCTGCGCCCGTCGTAGAGCACCGGCAGGATCGACGCGCCGCTCGGCCAGTCCGCCGCCCAGTTACCGATGTACAGGTCCCAGGGGTTGTCCTTCTTCTTGATCTCGTCGAGCTTCGCGTCGTCCGGGATGTTCCGCAGCGTGATCTTGAAGCCGGCCCGCTCGAGGTTGGCCTTGAGCTGGGTGCCCATCTGCTGTTCGGTCGCGCCGTCGGAGACGCCGAGGACCAGCTCCGGGGTCTGGCCGCCGAGCAGCTCCTTGGCCTTCTCCATGTTGCCGGTGGCGCCGGCCGGGTAGGCGTCGTACTGCTTGTAGCCGATGGTCGACGGCGGCATCAGCGTCGTCAGCGGCGCGGCGACGGTCTGCCCGCCGAGCGCCTTGATGAGGCCCTCACGGTCGATCGCGTAGTTGAGCGCCTGGCGGATCTTCAGGTCCGTGACCCGCTGGTTGTTGATGACGAGCTGGTTGGCGCTCGGGGTCGGCGAGAGGATCGTGCGGGACTTCAGCGACGCGTCGCCGGCCACCTTGGCGACCAGCGAGGCCGGCACGAAGTTGAAGGCGACCGCGCTCTGGTCCGCGCCGTTGTCGGCGATCACCCGGTTGTTGGCGGCGTCCGGGGTGGGGCCGAACGTCCAGACGAACTGGTCCGGGTACTGGTGCCGGACCGGGTCGGTGTTCGGGTCCCAGTTGGGGTTCCGGTCCAGGGTCAGCTTCACGCCGACCTGGTTCTCGGCGATCTTGTAGGGGCCGGACGAGAACGGACGGGTGTCGAGGTTGACGCCGGTGTCCTTGTCGGGCGGCAGCGGCGCGGTGGTCGGCAGCGAGGCCGCGAACGGCAGGTCGCAGCGGGGCTTCGCGAACTCGAAGCGCAGGGTCTTGTCGTCCGGGGTGGTCAGCCCGGGCGGCAGCGAGCCCTTGTTCTTCTTGAAGTCCCACTTGGTGTCGAACTGCGGGGTGTCGGCCAGCCACTCCTGGATGTAGGTCGGGCCGCTCGTCAGGTCGGGGTCGAAGGACCGGGCGATGCCGTACGCGATCTCCTTCGAGGTGATCGGCCGACCGTCCTCGAACTTCACCCCGTCCTTGATCTTGAATTCCCAGACCTTGCAGTCGTTGTTGACGTTGGTGCCGGGCGTCTCGGCCAGGTCGCCGACGAGGACGAGACCGCCCTTGCCGTCGTCCTTCCACGTCGTGAGGTACCGGGCGAAGAGCGGGCTCGCCATCAGGCCGGCGAACGAGTACGTCCGCTGCGGGTCCAGGTGGGAGATGGGCGTCTCCCGGATGATGGTGAAGGTGCCGCCCTTCTGCGCACCCTCCACCTCGGGGGCCGGGCCCTGCGAGTCCTTCGGGTCGGTCGCGATGACCCCGGTCTGCGTACGGTTGGTGTCCACGGTGGTGCCCTCACCCGTGTTCTCCGAGCACGCACCCAGGGCCACCACCAGTGCTATCGCGCCGCCCGCGGCGGCCGCCACACGTGGTCGCATCTCCTACCTCCTCCACCCATCTGCCGTGCGGTCCGCCGGAGGTGGAACCGCCGACGTCCCGAGGATCGTAAAGAAGAAAACCTTCGAGTTGTGTAACAGTTGTCGATAAATTTCACCGTCGCCCGCCCGCCGGCCACCCGGCCCGACCGGCGACCGTCTCAGCGCAGCCGCACGCGGGGGTCGATGGCCGCGTACAGCAGGTCGACCAGCATGTTCGCGAGCACCACGAACACCGCGGCGATCAGCACGGTGGCCATGATGGTGGGCAGGTCACCGGCGCGTACGGCGTCCACGGCCGTCCGGCCCAGCCCCTGGATGCCGAACGTCGTCTCGGTGATGACCGTCCCGCCGAGCGCCCCGCCGACGTCGAGACCCGCGATGGTCACCACGGGGGTGATGGCCGCGCGCAGCGCGTGCCGCCCGTACACCTTGGGTTTGGCCAACCCCTTGGCCCGCGCCGTACGCACGAAGTCCTCGGAGAGCGTCTCCAGCATCTGCGCGCGGGACAGCCGCGCGTAGATGGCCGAGAAGAGGAAGGCCAGCGCCACCCAGGCGAGCACCAGCCCGCTCGCCCACTTCAGCGGATTGTCGAAGATCGACGTGTAGCTCGGCACCGGCAGGAGCCGCAGGTTGTAGACGAAGACCAGCAGCAGCACCGCGCCGACGAAGTAGAGCTGCAACGACGCGCCGGTGAGCGAGAAGCCGATGGCGAGCCGGTCCAGCCACGTGCCGCGGCGCAGCGCCGAGACCATGCCCAGCCCCACCCCGAGCAGCAGCCACAGGACGGCCGCCGGGATCACGATGCTCAGCGTCACGGGCAGCACCCGGGCGATGGTGTCGGAGACCGCCTCGTTCGTGACGTACGACCAGCCCAGGCAGGGCGCGTCGCAGTGACCGCCCTGGGCGCTGCCGAGGTCGCGGCCGGTGAAGATGCCCTTCATGTAGCCGGCGTACTGGGCCACCAGCGGGTCGTTGAGGCCCAGCTCCTCGCGGACCCGCTCCAACCGCTCCGGGTTGCAGTTCTTCGGGCACATGCCGGTGACCGGGTCGCGGGGCAGGGCGAAGAACATCAGGAAGGTCAGCACGCTCACCGCGAACAGGGTCAGCGTGGCGGAGAAGATCCGCTTGATCAGGAATCGCGCCATGGCAAACCCCTACCGGGACGACTTCGGGTCGAGGGCGTCGCGCAGCGCGTCGCCGAAGAGGTTGAAGGCGAACACGAGCGCGAAGATCATGACGCCGGGGAAGAACACGTACGCCGGGTCGGTCTGGAGGTAGTCCAGGCTGCGGTAGATCATCCGGCCGAAGCTGGGCGTCTCGTCGCTCAGCCCCACACCGATGAAGGAGAGCGCCGCCTCGCTGGTGATGAACTGCGGCACGGCCAGCGAGAACGACACGAGGATCGGCGCCCAGATGTTCGGCAGCAACTGCCGGAACAGCATGTGTCCGAGCCCGGCGCCGCTGGCCCGGGCCGCCTCCACGAACTCCCGCTCGCGCAGCGCGATCACCTGCCCGCGGACCAGCCGGGCGGTGCTCGTCCAGCCGAAGATCGCGAAGACGGCGATCAGCACGCCGACCCCGAAGGCCGGCGAGACGGCCTCCCGCTCGCCGTAGAACCGCAGCACGAGCGTCGGCGTGAGCGCCAGCGCGATGACCAGGAACGGCATGGCGAGGGTCAGGTCCGTAATCCAGTTGATCACCGCGTCCAGCCAGCCGCCGAGGTAGCCGGCGAGCGTGCCGAGCACGATGCCGATGGTCGCGGTGATGACCGCCGCGGCGAACGCGATGAACAGCGAGGTACGCAGGCCGTAGATCAGCCGGATGAAGATGTCCCGGCCGAGGCCCGGCTCCAGCCCGAACCAGTGGTCGCCGGAGACGCCTCCGGCGTAGCCGAGCGGCATGCCGAACCCGTCCAGCAGGTGCTGGAACTGCTCCCGGGGGCCGATCCCGTACACCATCTGGATGAGCGGCGCGGCGAGCGCCAGCACCATGAAGAGGACCAGCATCCCGCCGCTGACCATCGCCGTACGGTCGCGGCGCAGCCGGGCCCACGCGAGCTGGCCGGGCGAGCGGCCGACGACGCCCTTGCGCTCCGGCGCCTCCGCGTCGCCGCCGGACTCGATCTCGGCCAGCGCCACTCCCTCGACCGGGGACAGGCTCACTTCGACACCTCCTCGACCGTCGTGCCGGAACCGCCGTCCGCGGCGCCCGCGCCGGCCGTCCCGTCGTCCGCCACCGGGCCGGCGTCGTCCGCCACGGCCGGCGCACCGGTCGCGGCGGCGACCGGCCCCGACTCGGGGAAGTGGCACGCCGTGGCCTGGTCGCCGCCGGCCCGGGGAACGAGCGCCGGCTCCTCCGTCGCGCAGATGTCCTGCGCCTTCCAGCAGCGGGTGCGGAACCGGCAGCCCGACGGCGGGTCGAGCGGGGTGGGCACGTCGCCGGCCAGCCGGATCCGCCCGCCGGGGCCGAGCCGGGTCACGTCCGGGATGGCCGACAGGAGCGCCCGGGTGTACGGGTGCTGCGGCCGCTCGTAGATGTCGTCCCGGTCGCCGATCTCCACGATCTTGCCGAGGTACATGACGGCGACCCGCTGGCAGAAGTGCCGCACCACGGCCAGGTCGTGGGCGATGAAGACGAACGCCAGCCCGAGGTCACGCTGCAACTCGCGGAGCAGGTTGATGACCTGCGCCTGGATCGAGACGTCCAGGGCGGACACCGGCTCGTCGGCGACGATGAGCTTCGGCCGCAGCGCGAGCGCCCGGGCGATGCCGATCCGCTGCCGCTGCCCGCCGGAGAACTCGTGCGGGTACCGGTTGTAGTGCTCCGGGTTGAGCCCGACGATCTCCAGCAGCTCCTGCACCCGCGCCTTGACGCCGCCCGGCGGCTCGATGCCGTTGACCTGAAGGGGCATCGCGATGATCCGGCCGACCGTGTGGCGGGGGTTCAGCGAGGCGTACGGGTCCTGGAAGATGATCTGGAGGTCCTGGCGCAGCGGGCGCAGCTCGCGCCGGCCGGCGTGGGTGATGTCCCGCCCATCGAACTCGATGGTGCCCGCGGTGGGCTCCAGCAGGCGGACCAGCATCCGGCCCGTGGTGGTCTTGCCGCAGCCGGACTCGCCCACGAGGCCGAGCGTCTCCCCCGGTCGCACGTCGAAGTCCAGCCCGTCGACCGCACGCACCAGGCTGCGGCTGCGGAACCCGGTCCGCACCGGGAAGTGCTTCGTCAGGCCGCGTACCCGCAGCAACGGCTCGGTCTCGGTCACCGGACGCGCCGCGGCCTCCTCCACTGGACTCACCGGGCCACTCCCACCTGTGCGACCTCTTCCCGGTACAGCCGGGTCCGCTCCTCGGCGGCCAGGTGGCAGGCCACCTGGTGGCCGTCCTCGCCGGCCGGGCGCAGCTCGGGCACCTCCGTGCGGGAGCGGTCGCCGTTGCGGTCGGCGTACCGGCAGCGTGGATGGAAGGCGCAGCCGGACGGCAGGTTGATGAGGCTCGGCGGGTTGCCCCGGATCGGCACGAGGTCCGCGTCCGCGTCACCGTGCAGGGACGGCACGCTGGAGAGCAGCCCCCAGGTGTACGGGTGCTGCGGTCGGCGCAGCACCTGCTCGACGCTGCCGTGCTCGACCGCCCGCCCGCCGTACATCACGAGCACGTCGTCGGCCACCTGGCTGACCACGCCCAGGTCGTGCGTGATCATGATGATCGCCGAGTGGAACTCGGCCTGGAGGTCGGCCAGCAGGTCCAGGATCTGCGCCTGCACCGTGACGTCCAGCGCCGTCGTCGGCTCGTCGGCGATCAGCAGGTCCGGGTCGTTGACCAGCGCCATCGCGATCATCGCCCGCTGGCGCATGCCGCCGGAGAACTCGTGCGGGTACTGGTCGAAGCGGCGCGCGGGCTGCGGGATGCCGACCCGGCCGAGCATGTCGACCGCCCGCTGCCGGGCCTCCCGCTTGCCGGCGCGCGGGTGGTGCACCCGGTACGCCTCGGCGATCTGCTTCCCCACCGTGTAGTACGGGTGCAGCGCGGAGAGCGGATCCTGGAAGATCATCGCCATGTCCCGGCCGCGCAGCCGGCGTACCTCCTCCTCCGGCAGACCGACCAGCTGGCGGCCGCCCACGAAGATCTCGCCGGTGATGGTGGCGCGCTTGGGGTTGTGCAGGCCCAGGACGGCCAGCGAGGTCACGCTCTTGCCCGAGCCGGACTCGCCGACGATGCCGAGCGTCCGCCCGCGCTCCACCGCGAACGACACGCCGTCCACCGCGCGGACCACGCCGTCCTCGGTGTCGAAACGCACCCGCAGGTCGCGCACCCGCAGATAGGGATCCTCACCGGAGCGCTGCTCCGGCACCGCGGGGCGGTCCGGTCTCCCGGACGGCACCGACTCCGACCTGCCCACGACCGCCTCCCCTCGGTGACGAAGAGAACTTACAGCAAAGTTCTGGAGGCGAAAATAAGCTACAAAACGTGGGCTGTCAGCGGCCTGAGCGTAACGACTGCGTTTCGAGGTTGACCAGCCCTCAGCAGGAGATTCACGTCCGCAACTCCGTCTCCCGCGCCGCGCGATCGCACGGCAGGTGCGACGATGGTCGCCGTGGCACGGTGACGATTCCCGCCGGCACGAGGTGGAGGTGACCATGACCGCGGCGGTGTTCGACCACGAAGGCCCGTGGACCGAAGAGGAGTACCTCGCCCTCGGCGAGACGCGGCAACGCGTCGAACTCTTCGACGGGAGCCTCCACGTGACCCCTGCGCCCACCCCACGGCACCAACGCATCTCCCGCAGGCTCGGGAACATCCTCGAGCCGGCTGCCGAAGCGGTAGGACTCGAACTGCTCGAGGCGGTGAACGTCCGCCTCCGGCCGGGTCGCGTCCCGATCCCGGACCTGGTCATCACCTCACCGGTGGATCTCGACGAGTTGTACGTCGAGGCCGCGGGTGTGCGCCTGGTCGGCGAGATCGTGTCACGCAGCAACGCCGCTACCGACAAGGTGCTCAAGATGCACTACTACGCTTCCGCCGGCATCGACTGGTACCTGCTCGTCGACCAGGAGGTCGGCGCGCTGCACCTGTATCGGCGCCAGGGCCGGCACTGCGTCGAGCACTCGACCGCCAAGCGCGGGGAGACCCTGACGCTCACCGAGCCCGTCCAGGCCGCTATCCGACCGGAGGATCTCGTCACCTGACGGATGTCGGCCGGCTCACCTAGGGTCGGTCGCATGAGCGAGTTCGACGCGGCGACCGCCGCCGTGCAGGCCGCCCTCGACGCCGGAGCCCGCTACGCCGACGCCCGGGTGATGCACCGGCGCTACGAGTCCATGTCGGCGCGCAACGGAGAGATCGAGGAGCTGACCCAGGACGAGAGCGTCGGCCTGGGCGTACGGGCGCTGGTCGGGTCGAGCTGGGGCTTCCACGCCGTACCCGATCTGTCCGACGCCGCGGCCCGCGACGCCGGCCGCCGCGCCGCACGGATCGCCGCCGCGAGCGGACGCGTCCCCGGGCCACCCGTCGAGCTGGTCCCCGCGGAGCCCGTCACCGCGACGTGGGCCTCCGGGTGCGAGGTCGATCCGCTGACTGTGGCGCTCTCCGACAAGGGCGACCTGCTGGTCGAGGCGACCGCGACCATGGCGGCGCACGGCGCCGACGTCGCCGAAGGGCTCTACCAGATCTGGGACACGGCCAAGTGGTTCGTCTCCAGCGAGGGCCACCGGATCGACCAGCGCATCCGGGAGTGCGGCGCCGGCATCTCCGCCACGTCGATCGGCGACGGCGAGACCCAGCGCCGCTCCTACCCCAGCTACCGCGGCCAGTACGGCACCACCGGCTGGGAACTGGTCACCTCGCTCGACCTGGCGGCACACGCGGCGCGCATCGCCGAGGAGTCCCGCGCGCTGCTGACCGCGCCCCTGTGCCCGGCCGGCGAGACCGACCTGATCCTCGGCGGCGAGCAGCTCGCCCTGCAGATCCACGAGTCGGTCGGGCACGCCATCGAACTGGACCGGATCCTCGGCTGGGAGGCCGCGTTCGCCGGCACGTCCTGGCTCGACCTCGCGCAGCTCGGCACGCTGCGGTACGGCTCCGACCTCATGAACGTGACCATCGACCCGACCATCCCCGGCGCGCTCGGCAGCTTCGGGTACGACGACGAGGGCTCACCGGCGGTCAAGCGGGACGCCGTCCGCGAGGGACGGTGGGTGGGTGTGCTCGCCGGCCGTGACTCGGCCGCCGTCGCCGGCCTGCCGTACGGCGGGAGCGTACGCGCCGACGGCTGGGCCCGGCTGCCCATGGTGCGGATGACGAACGTGGGCCTGGAGCCCGGCCCGCACACGCTGGAGGAGATCATCGCGGCCACCGACGACGGGGTGCTCATGGACGTCAACCGGTCCTGGTCGATCGACGACAAGCGGCTCAACTTCCAGTTCGGCTGCGAGATCGGTTGGGAGGTGCGCAAGGGCCGGCGGGGACGGATGCTGCGCAACCCCACCTACACCGGCATCGGTCCGCTCTTCTGGCGGTCGATGGACATGCTCTCCTCCGAGACCGTCGCCTGGGGTACCCCGAACTGCGGCAAGGGGCAGCCCGGCCAGGTCGGGCACACGGGCCACCCGGCCGCGCCGGCCCGGTTCCGCAACGTCCGGGTGGGGGTGCGGGCGTGAACGTACGGAACGTGGGAGCGCCGCGGTCAGGAGCGGAAGGGGTCGTCGCGTGAGCGAGCGGGAACTGGCCGGTCAGGTGGTCGACCTGGTCCGCCGCCTCGGCGGCCCCGGCGCGCAGGCCGAGGCCGTGGTGACCCGGGCCGACCTGGCGCTGACCCGGTTCGCGAACTCCTTCATCCACCAGAACGTCGCGGAGTCGACCGTCGGGGTGCGGCTGCGGGTGCACGTCGACGGGCGTACGGCCGCGGGCAGCGGCAGCGTGGTGAGCCCGGACGGGCTCCGCGCGCTGGTCGAGCGGACCCTGGCCGCCGCACGGCTGTGCCCGCCCGACCCGGCCTGGCCGGGGCTGACCCCACCCACCCCGGTGCCGTCCGGCGCCACGGTCAACGAGGCGACCGCGTACGCCGAGCCGGACGAGCGCGCCGAGCGGGTGCGCGCGTTCGTGGCGGCGGCCGGTGGGCTGGAGACCGCGGGATACTGCCGCACGGCCCACCGCTCGTCGGCGTTCGCCAACACGGCCGGGCACAGCGCGGAGGGCCGCTCGGCCGAGGCCGCCATGGACGGCATCGCCCGCACCGGCGGGGCGGACGGTGTGGCCCGGCTGTGCGTCGACCGGCTGGCCGACCTGGACGGCGCCGAGCTGGGCGCCCGGGCGGCCGCGAAGGCGCGTGCCGGGGCCGACCCGGTCGAGCTGGCGCCGGGCCGCTACGAGGTGGTGTTCGAGCCGGCCGCCGTGGCGGACCTG
Organism: Micromonospora globbae; assembly: GCF_036184225.1. Taxonomy (NCBI): domain Bacteria; kingdom Bacillati; phylum Actinomycetota; class Actinomycetes; order Micromonosporales; family Micromonosporaceae; genus Micromonospora; species Micromonospora globbae. The sequence continues at coordinate 6,467,851 of NZ_CP108084.1, read as the reverse complement.
CTGGAGAACCTGTCCTGGTACGGCTTCAACGGCAAACGCCACGTCGAGCGGCAGTCCTTCGCCGAGCCGGGCGCCGCGCAGTTCGACCCGGCCGTCACCCTGGTCGACGACCCGCTCGGCGCGGCCGACCTGCCCTTCGACCTGGAGGGCACGCCACGGCGACGGGTCACGCTCGTCGACGCCGGCACCACCCGCACCGTGGCGCACGACCGGCGTACGGCCGCGCAGGCGGGCGCCGAGTCGACCGGCCACGCGGTCCCCGGTGGGGCGAGCTTCGGGCCGATACCCCGCAACCTGCGCCTGCTCGGCGCCGCGGGCGGTCAGGACGCGGCCGAGCCGGGCGCCGCAGGCCCGACCGGCGCGGTGGCCGACGTGGACACCGCGGCCCTCGTCGCGCAGGTCGGGCGGGGGCTGCTGGTCAGCGACCTCTGGTACACCCGGGTGCTCGACCCGAAGAGCCTCGTCATCACGGGGTTGACCCGCAACGGGGTGTGGCTCGTCGAGGACGGCGTCGTCACCGCCGCGGTCCGCGACTTCCGGTTCACCGAGTCGTACCCGCGGGCGCTGGCGCCGGGCGCGGTGCTCGGGCTGGGCCGGCATCCGGTGCGCCAACCGGACCGGGTGGACGGCGCGTGGTGGGAGGCTCCGCCGATCCGGCTGGCCTCCTGGCACTTCACCGGCGGCGCGTCCGGCTGACGACTCCCCCGGCCCGAGGCCACCGCCGGCAGCGCCCGGCCCGCGGGCAGCGGCCGGCGCGCGGACAGCGCCCAGCCCGCGGACAGCCGCCGGCCCGCGGCCTCCGGATGGTGGCGCGTTCCCCGCTGCTCACCCACCCCGGCGTCAGGGCCACGCAGTGAACTTCCTAACATCGCCACATCGATCGCCATGCCGAGACTTCCCGGAGCGGCGGACACACGGGACACTGCCTTGCGCGGACGGCCCGCGAAGATCGGCGTAACGTGTGTCACTTAGCTGCGCCGACAGCCTCGGCGCGGTCGTTGGTGTGCGCATGACGTGGCAAGCGGGTGCGGTTTCGCCGGTCCGCGTGCCGACCGGAGCAGAGACGCCCGCGTGTGCGGGCCCGTCGAGGAGACGACGAATGACATCAACGGCAACGATGCCGCGGGGAGCGCGGGCGCGCGCCGCCATCGCGGCGAGGACGTTGCGCACCGACCGCTGGTGGTTCGCCCCCCTGATCACCGTCGTCGGGCTCACCGCCTGGGTCGCGTACGCGACGGTCCGGGTCTTCATGCACAAGTGGTACTGGGTCGAGGACTTCCACTACCTGACCCCGTTCTACTCCCCCTGCATCACCGAACGGTGCGTCGAGGGCTCCGCGCACTTCGGACGGGTCCTGCCCGACTGGTGGATCATCCCGGAGGCGGCGTTCACCCTGCCGTTCCTGCTGCTGTTCCGCCTGACCTGCTACTACTACCGCAAGGCGTACTACCGGTCGTTCTGGCTCTCGCCGCCGGCCTGCGCCGTGCCGGACGGGCACAAGGCGTACAGCGGTGAGACGCGCTTCCCGCTGCTCGGCCAGAACCTGCACCGCTACTTCTTCTACGCCGCCGCGATCATCTCGCTGATCAACACGTGGGACGCGATCCTCGCCTTCCACTCGCCCGAGGGCTTCGGGTTCGGGCTGGGCAACCTCATCCTGATCGGCAACGTGGTGATGCTCTGGGCGTACACCATCTCCTGCCACTCCTGCCGGCACATCATCGGCGGGCGGCTGAAGCACTTCTCCAAGCACCCGCTGCGCTACCGGGCCTGGACCGGCGTGTCCTGGCTGAACGTCCGGCACATGCAGCTCGCGTGGATCACCCTCGGCACCCTGGCGCTCACCGACTTCTACATCATGGCGGTGGCGGCCGACTGGATCCCCGACCTGCGCTTCATCAACTAGAGGGCCTGGCCATGACGACAACCACTCGCATCGAACGACACCACTACGACGTCGTCGTGATCGGGGCCGGCGGCGCCGGCCTGCGCGCGGCGATCGAGGCGCGGCTCGCCGGCAAGAAGACCGCCATCATCTCGAAGTCGCTCTTCGGCAAGGCCCACACGGTGATGGCCGAGGGCGGCGCCGCGGCCGCCATGGGCAACGTGAACCCGCGCGACAACTGGCAGGTGCACTTCCGCGACACCATGCGCGGCGGCAAGTTCCTGAACAACTTCCGGATGGCCGAGCTGCACGCCAAGGAGTCGCCGCAGCGGATCTGGGAGCTGGAGACGTACGGTGCGCTCTTCGACCGCACCAAGGACGGCAAGATCTCCCAGCGGAACTTCGGTGGCCACGAGTACCCGCGGCTCGCGCACGTCGGCGACCGGACCGGCCTGGAGCTGATCCGCACCCTCCAGCAGAAGATCGTGTCGCTCCAGCAGGAGGACAAGCGCGAGTTCGGCTCGTACGACGCGCGGATCCGTGTGTTCGCCGAGACCACGATCACGGAGCTGCTGCTCGACGGCGACCGGGTCGCCGGCGCGTTCGGCTACTACCGGGAGTCCGGCGAGTTCATCCTGTTCGAGGCGCCCGCCGTGGTGCTCGCCACCGGCGGCGTCGGCCGGTCCTACAAGGTCACCTCGAACTCGTGGGAGTACACGGGGGACGGCCACGCGCTCGCGCTGCGCGCCGGGGCCAACCTCATCAACATGGAGTTCCTCCAGTTCCACCCGACCGGCATGGTGTGGCCGCCCTCGGTGAAGGGCATCCTGGTCACCGAGTCGGTCCGCGGTGACGGTGGCGTGCTGCGGAACTCCGAGGGCAAGCGGTTCATGTTCGACTACGTCCCCGACGTCTTCCGCAAGCAGTACGCGGAGACCGAGGAGGAGGCGGACCGCTGGTACACCGACCCGGACAACAACCGCCGCCCGCCGGAGCTGCTGCCCCGCGACGAGGTGGCCCGGGCCATCAACAGCGAGGTCAAGGCCGGGCGGGGCACCCCCGCCGGCGGCGTCTACCTCGACATCGCGAGCCGCCTCCCGGCCGAGGAGATCCGCCGCCGGCTGCCCTCGATGTACCACCAGTTCAAGGAGCTGGCCGACGTCGACATCACCAAGGAGCCGATGGAGGTCGGCCCGACCTGCCACTACGTGATGGGTGGCGTCGAGGTGGACCCGGACACGGGCGCGGCGATCGGCCACGTCCAGGGGCTCTTCGCCGCCGGCGAGGTCTCCGGCGGCATGCACGGCTCCAACCGCCTCGGCGGCAACTCCCTGTCGGACCTGCTGGTCTTCGGCAAGCGGGCGGGCGGCCACGCCGCCTCGTACGCCGACAGCCTCGCCAGCCGCCCGAAGGTCGCCGTGCAGGCGGTCGAGGCCGCGGTGGAGACCGCGCTGGCGCCGTTGCAGCGGGACACCGGCGAGAGCCCGTACACCCTCCAGCAGGACCTCCAGGCGGTGATGGGCGACCTCGTCGGGATCATCCGGCGCGAGCACGAACTGGCCGACGCCCTGGTACGCCTCGCCGAGCTGCGCGAGCGGGTGGCCAAGGTGAGCGCGGCCGGCGGCCGGCGCTACAACCCGGGCTGGCACCTCGCGCTCGACCTGCGCAACATGCTGCTGGTGTCGGAGTGCACCGCGAAGGCGGCGCTGGAGCGCCGCGAGTCACGCGGCGGCCACACCCGGGAGGACTACCCGACGATGGACCCGCAGTGGCGCCGGGTGAACCTCGTGTGCTCGCTCCAGGGCGACACGGTGCGGCTGGAGCGGAAGCCGCTGCCGAAGATGCGCCCGGAGCTGATCACCTTGTTCGACCGCTCCGAGCTGGCCAAGTACCTGACGGACGAGGAACTCGCGGAGTTCGACGCCCTCGCTGAGAAGGAGAGCTGACACCGATGGCAGAGCAGAGCTCCCCGACGGCCGGGAAGGCGGCCGCGAAGAGGCAGTTCCGCATCTGGCGGGGCGACGAGAACGGCGGCGACCTGCAGGACTACATGGTCGAGGTGAACGAGGGCGAGGTCGTCCTCGACGTCATCCACCGCCTCCAGGCCACCGACGCGCCCGACCTGGCCTGCCGGTGGAACTGCAAGGCCGGCAAGTGCGGCTCGTGCTCGATGGAGATCAACGGCAAGCCGCGGCTGGCCTGCATGACCCGGATGTCGACGTTCGAGCCGGACGAGACGGTCTCGGTCACGCCGCTGCGCACGTTCCCGGTCATCCGGGACCTGGTCACGGACGTCTCGTTCAACTACGAGAAGGCCCGGGAGACGCCGGCCTTCGCGCCGCCGGCCGACGTGGCGCCCGGTGACTACCGGATGCAGCAGGTCGACGTGGAGCGCTCGCAGGAGTTCCGCAAGTGCATCGAGTGCTTCCTGTGCCAGAACGTGTGCCACGTGATCCGGGACCACGAGGAGAACAAGCCGGCCTTCTCCGGGCCGCGGTTCTTCATCCGGGCCGCCGAGCTGGACATGCACCCGCTCGACGCGCGGACCGACCGCAAGGAGTACGCGCAGGCGGAGATGGGCCTCGGCTACTGCAACATCACCAAGTGCTGCACGGAGGTCTGCCCGGAGCACATCAAGATCACGGACAACGGGATCATCCCCATGAAGGAGCGGGTCGTCGACCGCAGGTACGATCCCCTTGTGTGGCTTGGTAGCAAGATCTTCCGTCGGGGTGAGACGCCCCAGAGCAGCGTGACCAGCGCCCGTGCGGCGGGCCCGGCGACGCCCAGCACCAGCCGGGGCGGTGTGCACTCGCACGCGGGCGGCTCGCACGACCCGAAGGCTGAGGCCCAGGCGCAGAGCGGGGTCAACTGGCACCGCGAGGTGCCGCACCCCACGGCGCCCGCGGTGGACGAGCGGGGCAAGCTGCCGCTCACCGAGCTCACCTTCGACCGGGCCGCCGCGCCGTCGCCGTTCGGCGACGACGTCACGTTCCCGCTGCCTCCGGAGCACCTGAACTTCGCCCACCCGGAGCAGGACAAGCACTGAGCACATCGACGACGATGACGGGGGCCGCGGCAGATGCCGTCGGCCCCCGTCCCCGTCGTCGCCTCGGTCGATCATGAGATTGGCGGCGTTTCCGATCTCCGATCGGCCCGCCAACCTCATGATCAGCGCGTGGACGCGGGTGGCGCGTCGGCGGTGAGCAGGGGGCGCAGCGCCGCCACGATGGGCGCGTCGGCCGGCAGCCACGTCACCGAGTCCAGCTCGGCGGCGGAGAGCCACCGCAGGGCCGAGTGCTCCAGCGGCTGCGGCTGGGCGTCGCCGAGGAGGCGCGCCGCGTACACCTTGAGCACCGAACGGCCGTGGGCCATCCTGACGTCGCGGCCGACCCGGTCGCCGATCTCCACGCGTACGGCCAGTTCCTCGGCGCACTCGCGGACCAGCGCGTCGGTCTCCGACTCCCCCGGCTCCACCTTGCCGCCGGGGAACTCCCACATGCCCGCCACCTCCGGCGGGGCCGAGCGGGCGCAGGCGAGCACCCGCCCGTCCCGCAGGATCGCCGCGCCGACGATCACCTTGAGCTCCCGTCGCGGGCTCTGCCCGCCGCCACTCGCCCGTTCGGTCTGCACGGCCGTCCAGGGTGCCAGATCAATCGGCGGTTTGGGTACCGTAACCGACCGCTAGGTCAGGAAGACCCGGAAGTGTGGGCGTGGACACACGCGTAGTGAGGCGACAAAACTAGAGGCCACCGACAAGACACGGGATGGCGACGATTTGGCCACGAGCCGGCAACGGCGCCTGGGAGGTGCGGTGATGCGCGCGCTGTTCAACAGCCGGGCGAAGCAGGACTACCTCTCCGATGCGCTCACGCTGCTCTCGGGGTGGACCCGGGAGGGCGAGCAGATCCGACGGACCCTCGTGATCGACGACAGCCAGCACGCCGCGCTGACCGAGCGGGTGAAGGTCGTCGCGGACGCGCTGCACCTGCGCCCGGAGATCAGCCGCCGGGCCGACGAGACCCTGATCCGCGTGGGCCACGGCAATTCTCCCCTCACGGAGGGTGAGGTTCTGCTCGCGGCCCGCATCGAGGACGCGTACCGGGCCGTCACCGAGGCCTGACCACCCCCGGCGCCGCGACGACCACCGGCGCCGCCGCACGTTCTCCCCTCCGGCGTACGCCGTCGACCCGCCGCCACGCGCCCGCAGGCGGGCGTGCCCGCCCGCGGTTCCGCGACCGTTCCGATCGTTGGCAACCAGGCCGCCCGCAACGCCGGCGGCGCGTAGCCCGACCAGGCCGCGGCCGCCGCTCGCGCCGTGACCACCGCCCGGCGCGAGTCTCCGCGCACACTCGTCGCGGTGCCGCACGACCTGTCGGCAGTCACCGGGATCGTCCGCGCCGCCCGCGCCGGCCGAGGGATCGGCGCGAATCCTACGGATCGAGCCGAGTCTTGCCCGGGATGCCGGCGGGTCGTATTCTCCACCAAACAAGTAGGAATAATAGCCAGTTGGGGAGCAGACCCTCGCCGGCCTCCTCGACCCGTTCCACCTCACCGACCCGCTGGCCGGGCAGCGACGCCCGAACCGGTAGCCCGACACGGCACCCCCGATTGGAGTACTCGTGCGAAGACTGCTCCTGCTCGCCCTGGTCGGCCTCGGCGCCCAGCTCGTCGACGGCAGCCTCGGCATGGCGTACGGCGTCACCTCGACCACCCTGCTCCTGGCCATCGGCACGAACCCGGCCGCCGCGTCCGCCACCGTGCACCTCGCCGAGATCGGCACGACGCTCGTCTCGGGCGCCGCGCACTGGCGGTTCGGCAACGTCGACTGGAAGGTCGTCGCCAAGATCGGCATTCCGGGGGCCGTCGGCGCGTTCGCCGGAGCCACGTTCCTGTCGAGCCTGTCGACGGAGACGGCCGCGCCCCTGATGTCGATCATCCTGCTCGCGCTCGGCCTCTACATCCTGGTCCGCTTCACCGCGGTCGGCCTGCCCAAGGACCGCCTCGGCAAGCCCCTGCGCAAGCGGTTCCTCGCCCCGCTCGGCGTGGTCGCCGGGTTCGTCGACTCCACCGGCGGCGGCGGGTGGGGGCCGGTCGGCACCCCGGCCATCCTCGCGAGCGGCCGGCTCGAACCGCGCAAGACCATCGGCTCGATCGACACCAGCGAGTTCCTCGTGGCCGTCGCCGCCAGCATCGGCTTCATCCTCGGCATCGGCTCGGAAGGCGTGAACTACGCCTGGGTCGCGGCGCTGCTCATCGGCGGCATCATCGCCGCACCGATCGCGGCCTGGCTCGTCCGGCACATCCCGCCCCGCGTCCTCGGTGCGGCCGTGGGCGGCATCATCATCCTCACCAACACCCGGACCCTGCTGCGCAGCGACTGGATCGACGCCCCCGACGGCGTCCGCTACACCTTCTACGCCGCCATCTACGTCGCCTGGGCGGCCGCCCTCGCGTGGTCGTTCCACCAGTACCGCAAGCACCGGGACGAGGAACGCCGCGTCATCGCCGAGGCCGAGGCCGCCGCGGCCGCCGCCGACAAGGCCGCCGCACCCGCCACCTGACCGCCTCCCGAGGCCGGCCGGCACGGCCCGTTCGACCGCTGTCGCCCTCCCGGAACGCTCCGGGAGGGCGACACCGTCTCGCGGGGTGGTCGGGACGCCCGATCGGATCGGACCACAGCGGTCGGGCGGGGCCTACGATCCTTCGACCAGGCTTGACGTCGAAGGGAGGCCTCGTGATCTCGGCACTCAACCGGCTCGTCGACCTCGTCGAGGAGCACCTCACCGAGGAGCTCGACGTCGACGGCCTGGCCAGAAGGCTCGGCACGACCGAGTACCACCTGCGCCGGATGTTCTCGTCGCTGGCCGGCATGCCGCTGTCGGAGTACGTACGCCGACGCCGCATGACCGTCGCCGCCGCCGACGTCATCCGGGGCGAGGACGACCTGTTGACCGTCGCCGTCCGGCACGGATACGGCTCGACCGAGGCGTTCGGACGCGCGTTCCGGGCGGTCCACGGGGTCAGCCCCGGGGACGTACGCCGTGACGGGGGCCCCCTTCGTACCCAACCGCACCTCAGGTTCCACCTGACCGTCGAAGGGAGCATCCCCATGGACACCCGCATCGTCGACCGCCCCGCGTTCCGGCTCGTCGGACACGCCGCCCGGGTCCCCCTGATCTACCGGGGGGTCAACCCGCACATCCAGCGGCACATCGCCGCGCTGCCGCCGGAGGAGCACGCCCGGTTGAAGGCTCTCAGCGACGCCGAGCCCCGAGGTCTGCTGCAGGTCAGTGACGACCTCGGTCCCGACGCCGCCGAGGGCAGCGAGCTGACCTACCTGCACGGGGTCGCGACCTCCCGCGACACGCCCGTCCCGGACGACCTCGACGCCATCGAGGTGCCGGCCGGTATGTGGGCGGTCTTCCGCACCTCCGGGCCTCACCCGCAGGTCCTGCAGGACACCTGGGCCGCGACCGCTACCGAGTGGTTCCCCTCGAACCCGTGGCGGCTGCGGCCGGGACCGTCCATCGTCTCGGTCCTCGACCGGGCGGACGACTTCAGCACCGCGACCTGCGAGCTGTGGCTGCCCGTCGAACCGGCGTGACGGAACGGGCCTGACCAGCCCGGTTGGGCCCGCCACATCGCGCACCACGCCGAGGGGGCGGGCGCGGGCCAGTGGCTCGCGCCCGCCGCTCGGCAGCGACGTTCAGCCGGCCGGCGGCGAGGGCTTCACCACCTGGAACATGACGTGGTCCTGCCACCGGCCGGCGATGTGGAGGTACTCCGGCGCCATGCCGAACCGTACGAACCCGTTGCGTTCCAGCACCCGCTGCGACCTGACGTTGTGCAACAGGGTCTCCGCCTGCACCCGGTGCAACCCCAACTCGTCGAAGGCCACCCGCACGATCTCGCGCACCGCCCTCGTCGCGAACCCTCGACCGTTGTGGCTGGCGCTGACCCAGTAGCCCATGGAGCACGACTGGAACGGGCCGCGCACGATGCCGTTCAGGGTGATGCGGCCGATCACGTGACCGTCGTCGAGGATGACGTGGGGCAGCTTCGATCCCTGCTCGTACTGCTGGAGGTCGGCGGCGATGACGGCCTGCTGGCCGTCCGCCGTGAAGTAGTCCTCGCCCCGGACCGGCTCCCACGGCGCGAGGAAGTCACGGTTGGCGCGGAGCACCTGGGCCAGGACCGGCGCATCCTCCGGGTTGATGAGTCGAGTGATCTTCACCGGCCCATCGTCCCAGGCGAGCAGGTGCCATCCCCAACAGCCCGACTCGGGTCGGATTCAGGCGTTGAAGCGGAACTAGGAGGGGTCTTCCCATGACCTGCGAGGACGTGCCTGCCGCGCTGGCCAGGACCGTCCGGAGCTTCGCATCGCTGGTCGCTCCTTGACGTCATTTCACGCTGTCTTGTGCCCCCTGTGTGCCCCAGCCCCCCTCGGCCGCGCAACTACCACCGGCTTCGCGACAATGGCCGCGTGCTCACCTACGTCCGTTGGTATTGGCCCGATGACGACCTTTGGAACTACGACGAGCTGGATGCTGACCGGTGGGCGCTGCGCCACGTTGAGCAACGCGGATCGGACGGGATCTTCTTGGCGGCGGCGTCGCTTTCAGAGGTGCTCATCGCTCGTGACTCAGGGACCGTGAGCGCGGTAGCCGAGTACGAACGGCGGTACGGGGTTGTGCCGGGGGCCCCGTTTCCTCCACCCGGCTCCGCGTTGGAACCTGCCTTGGAAATCCTGTCCTCCGAAGAGTTCGAGCGTCTGTGGCGGGATGCTCGTCGGCAACTGGAACGGCCGGCCGGTACTTGACTCGTTCGTCCCGAAAGAATGATCAGTGGCCGATGAGCTGGGCGAGCAACCGTGGCGAGCTGCCGGAACAGTCCACCATCGTCCGTGGGCGTCCGGCATCGGTCGCCCCGGTCGTCACCCAGTTGGTCACTCAGGCGACGGGTTCCTGCGTCGTCACAGGTCTTCATCGTCTTCGTCTGGTGGCAGGTCGGTCTGCCACCAGATCCGCATCAGGTACTGCTCGATGCCGGAGTGCTGTCGTTGTAGGTCGGCGATGCGTTCATCGTCGCCGTCAGTGCCCATCACCTTCAGAATCTCGTAGCGCGCCCTCTCGGCCTGCTCACGCCCGCGATGAAACAGCACGACCGCATACCGCCCAGGCCCTTTGGGCGGGTCAATGCCAGTAATGACCGTGCCGAAGATGTCGCCAACCTGCAAATTCCCCGTGGGACAGTCCAGGTCGAACGTCAGGGGACCCGCCCACCCGTGCGCGCACAGGTCATCATCGGGGGCCTCGTCCCAGATCTCCACGTCGGCTCGTACCCTTATGAGGTCCTGGCTCACGACGATGTAGATATCGTATCCGGTGCTGGCTGCCACATTCTTGTTGGCCTCGCTGATCGCGGCCGATGAATTCACGGCGGCGTCGCAGTAGACGTCGCGTAGAACGACCATCCGGTACTCCGGACTTAACGTCAGGCCGTGGCGGCTGTGCCGGGTCGGCATGGTTGCCCTCCTACGAACGGTCGACAGCGCAATACCCTTACCCCGAGCACAACAGCACCTTCCGGAATATCTTGCCATCCCGTCTGCCGCCGACTCGCCCTCCTGGGGAGCGGGCCACCGCCCGGCCCGCCACGTCAATCGGACCTTGACGCACGTTCGGACGCTGGCGGGTCGGGCGGTGGTCTGCTCGGCTCGCCTGGGTCGTCGGCTGGCGGGATGGCCCTGCGCAACCACCCACGGCCGCAACGCGCGGACGGAGCCCCGGCCATCCTGGAGTCGTTGCGCCCCCGCCGGAGGCGCACTGACCGCGACCGGTTCGCCGCCTCGACCCGCCGCGTGGACCCGGCGTGCCCTCCCCTGCGCCGCGTCGCTCGGACGCGGCGCGGCCGGCTGCCGGCCCGCGAACCTCAACCACTCCCAGACCGGTCCGTCTGCGGCGGCCCCGGGCTTCCCGCCCTCCGCGCCAGCCGCCGGGCATCTGGCGTGACGGCCGCAGAGCGACAGCGGCAGCGGCCGGCGCGCGCCCAGGCGGCGGCGCGTGCGGCCCGTTGCGGGCCGCCTTGAAGACGTACAGAAACTTTGAACCACTTCGCCGGCAGCCGGCTGTCCTGCGCCGGTTGATGGTTGACACTGCGGCCTCGGTTGATGTTTGACACCTGGTCGGCCTGGTGCTCGTTGCGCCTGTAACTCAGGCGGGAGGAGCACCGGGTGGGACTCGCGGAGTTGAGCGTCATGGAGCAGCGGTTTCACGCCGTCATGGAATGCCTCGGTGGGACTCCGAAGACCGAGGTCGCCGCCCGGTATGGGGTGTCGCGGCAGACGATCCACAACTGGCTGGCCCGGTATGCCGCCGAGGGCGTCAAGGGCTTGGAGGACCGCTCGCATCGTCCGCATGTCTGCCCGCACCGGGTTGACGCGTCGACGGAGGCGTTGGTGTGTGAGCTGCGCCGGGACCATCCGCGGTGGGGTCCGCGCCGGCTGCGGTTCGAGGCAGGCCGTCGCGGGGTGACTCCTGCCCCGGCTCGGGCGACGGTGTATCGGATCCTGCGGCGCAACAACCTCGTCCCGGCGACGCCTCGGAAGCGCCGGCGGGAGGACTACCGGCGGTGGGAACGCCCGGAGCCGATGGAGCTGTGGCAGATGGACATCGTCGGCGGTGTCCTCCTCACTGACGGCACCGAAGCGAAGGTCGTTACCGGCTTGGACGATCACTCCCGCTACTGCGTCATCGCCACGGTGGTGCGCCGGGCCACCGGCCGGGCCGTCTGCGCCGCGTTCGCCGCCGCCCTGACCCGGTTCGGGGTGCCGGGTGAGGTTCTGACGGACAACGGCAAGCAGTTCACCGGCCGGTTCACCAAGCCCCGCCCAGGTGAGGTGTTGTTCGAGCGGATCTGCCGGGAGAACGGCATCGTGGCCCGCAACACCAAACCCCGCACCCCGACCACCACCGGAAAGGTGGAACGGTTCCACCAGAGCCTGCAGGGTGAATGCCTGGACGGCCGGGTGTTCGCCACCGTCGAGCAGGCCCAGGCCGCGGTGGATGCCTTCGTCGCCGAATACAACCACGACCGGCCCCACCAGGGCATCGACGACGCCTTCCCCGCCGACCGCTTCCGCACCGCCCCCGGACGCGACCGGTCCGCAGCGGAGGCCCTGCCGCTGCGCCTGCCGTCCGGGCTGCTGCCCACCGCACCACCGGCCCCGAGGAAGCCACCCGCCGTCGAGATCGACACGTCGCTGACCGTGTCCACCGGCCGACCGCAGCCGGTGCAGCTCCTCCGGGTGGTGCCACCGTCGGGCAATCTGACCGTCGCCCAGCAGCAGTTGTGGCTCGGCCCCGCCCTCGCCGGCACCCCAGTCACGATCTGGGTCGACACCGACCGGCTGCACGTCCTGACCGCCGACGGCGCCCGCATCAAGTCCAGCCCATCAAGGCTGTCCCAACGCGACCTGGCCCGCCTACTGACCGACGGCGCCGCACCCGCCGGACCGCCCCCACTACCCCAACCTGAGCCGCAGACCACCGCCGTCGAAGTCGACCGCATCGTCAACGCCTGCGGCGGCATCAGCATCGCCGGCCGCCAAATCAGCGTCGGCATGCCCCTTGCCGGCCAGCGCATCCGGATCCGCCTCGACGGCATCCTCCTGCACGTCATCGACGACGCCGGGCAGCTGCGCCGCACCCTGCGCTGCCCGCTCCCGCCCACCGCGCTTGGCCGTATCCGCGACGCCCGCTCGGCCTCCCCAGTCCCACCACCGGCCACCGCCCCGACCGTCGAGCGGGTTGTGTCGATCAACGGCAGCTTCCAGGTCGCCGGACAGAAGATCCAAGTCGGGAAGGTCCACGCCCGCAAACTCGTCACCGTCGCCCTCGACGAGCACACCGTCACCGTCTTCGACGCCGGCACCCCGATCGCGGCCGTTCCCCGCCGCAGCACCACCGATCTGAACCGCACCAGAGCCAAACACCAGATCACCATCCCGGGTCGGGCTCGGCAGCCTCGCCTTCGGGCGTGATCTGGCATCTTGTCATCGGCTAGGGGGCTGACCTCAGCCCGAGCGCACTGTGTTCGATGACGCCCGCAGGGAGGTCGGTGCGTCCAGACTCCTGCGATGTCAGCGCGACCAGCTCGGCGCGCAGTGCCAGGGCAGGCTCACCGAGCACGATCGCGCTGAGCACAAGCTCGACCATCACTCGGTCGTATCGTTCGGAGCTGCGACGGTAACGCGACGGGTCGGACTCCACCGTCGCCGCTGAAATCCGCCAACCACCGCCACCAACGGGCGCAAACGACGCTTCGAAGACCCCGTTGCCGGTCCAGCTGCGATGCAGGAACGCGACCTGGTCCTCAACGAACACGTTCCACTTCTCGTCCATGTCGCGAGCCTCGTAACCGAGCTTGATCCGTTCCCACTGCTCGTCGGACCACATGCGGGTCGGCAGCTCGGCCATCGGCATCGGTGCCACGATCGGAAACACCTGCCGCAACGACGACCGGGTGACCGGCGACGGTTCGATCATCAGCAGATCCTACGGGCGCGACGGCTGACCGGACCATGACCACTCAGAAGCCCGACACCCTTACCATCGACCGAAGCACCAGACCTATTCGATCACGACCTGGCGTCAAGCATCCTGCGACGCCGTTCCGTCAACCATCACGCGAGACCAGGCATCGCCGGCAGCCGGCCTGTCCCGTCACGGGACATGCTTGACAGTCGCGTCCCACCAGATGCTTGACATGATCCGCGCCGGTAGCTGTACGGGGCGGCTCGCTGCCGGCCCTGGGCTCTCCGCCGGAAAGCGACTCGGCAACCGACGCCGAGACTCGTAACGTGAGGCGGTGTGAGCAACAGTGACGAGCGTGACTTGGTCCGACGAGGTTACGACGCCCTCTCCTACCACTACCGTGCGGACGACGCCGACGATGGCCAATACGCACCCTGGCTGGCCGACCTGCATCGGCGTCTACCGCCCGCAGCATCGGTCCTCGACCTCGGTTGCGGCTGCGGCGTGCCGGCCGCTCGCTTCCTGACGAACGCGGGGCACCACGTCACCGGAGTCGACATCAGCGACGTGCAGATCGAGCGAGCCCGCCGCTTGGTGCCGACCGCCACTTTCCTCCGCGCTGACGCCACTCAGCTCGAACTGCCCCCGATGTCGTTCGACGCCGTGGTCTGCCTCTACGCGCTCATCCACATGCCGTTAGTCGACCAACCACGTCTCATCGACCAAGTCGCCACCTGGCTACGCCCTGGAGGCTGGCTGCTTGCTACCACCGGCCACAACGCTTGGACCGGCACCGAGGACAACTGGCTCGACGGCCCCGCCGCCATGTGGTGGAGCCACGCCGACGCCCCCACCTACCGGACCTGGCTGCAACAGGCGGAACTCAAAATCACCTCCGAGGGCTTCGTCCCAGAGGGCAGCAGCGGACACACCCTCTTCTGGGCGCAGCGACCACTCATCTAGACCAATCGTCAAGCATGTGGTGGGACGGATCTGTCAACGTGGTGGGACTAGGCAGGGCGAGTCGGTCATCGTGGTCGCCGAACGGCTGGGGCACGAGAACGCGAACCTGGTCCTGTCGACGTATGGGCATCTGATGCCGGACTCGGAGGAACGCACCCGCCGGGCTGTCGATGAGGCGTGGGGTTGTGCCCCCGGTGTGCCCCAGAGCGAGGGTGCACCCTCCTGACCTGCGGGAACGAGCGCGGTTCAGACGTTGAAGCGGAACTCCACGACGTCGCCGTCCTGCATGACGTACTCCTTGCCCTCGATGCGGACCTTGCCGGCCGCCTTGGCGGCGGCCATGCTGCCGGCCGCGACCAGGTCGTCGTAGGAGACGACCTCGGCCTTGATGAAGCCGCGCTGGAAGTCGGAGTGGATGACGCCCGCTGCCTCCGGCGCGGTCGCGCCGATCGGGATGGTCCAGGCCCGGGCCTCCTTGGGGCCGGCCGTGAGGTACGTCTGGAGCCCGAGTGTGCGGAACCCGACGCGGACCAGCTGATCCAGCCCCGGCTCGCTCTGCCCGATCGACTCCAGCAGCTCGCGGGCCTCGTCCTCGGGCAGGTCCACGAGTTCCGACTCGATCTTCGCGTCCATGAAGATCGCCTCGGCCGGCGCCACGAGGGCGCGCATCTCGTCGAGGAACTCGGCGTTGCCCAGCTCGGCCTCGTCCACGTTGAAGACGTAGAGGAACGGCTTGGTGGTGAGCAGGTGCAGCTCGCGCAGGTGCTCCACCTCGATGCCCGCGTCCTTGCCGCCGGCGTAGAGGGTCACCCCGCTGTCCAGCAGGTCGACGGCCTGCTTCGCGGCGGCCAGGGCGGCGGCCCGGTCCTTGCGGAGCTTAGCCTCCTTCTCCAGCCGCGGCACCGCCTTCTCCAGGGTCTGGAGATCGGCCAGGATCAGCTCCGTGTTGATCGTCTCGATGTCGTCGGCCGGTGAGACCTTGCCGTCGACGTGCACCACGTTCGGGTCGGAGAAGGCCCGGACGACCTGGCAGATCGCCGTCGCGTCCCGGATGTTCGCCAGGAACGCGTTGCCCCGGCCCTGGCCCTTCGAGGCGCCGCGCACCAGGCCGGCGATGTCGACGAACGACACGGGCGCGGGCAGCACCTTCTGGGAGCTGAAGATCTCGGCGAGCTTGTGCAGCCGCTCGTCGGGCAGCCCGACGACACCGACGTTGGGCTCGATGGTGGCGAACGGGTAGTTCGCCGCGAGCACGTCGTTCTTGGTGAGCGCGTTGAACAGGGTGCTCTTGCCGACGTTGGGCAGGCCGACGATGCCGATGGTGAGACTCACGACGAGCCAGCTTACGCCGATGCGACCCGCCACCGGGAACGCGGTGCGGTGTCGCGGCGTCGGCCCGGCCGGGAGCGCCCGGCGGCGCCGCGGAGGCTCAGCCCGCGAGCCGGCGGGGCGTGATGACCGTCTCCCGGACCGTGCCGTCGGCGGTGCGACTGACCTCGTACGCCGAGACACCCTCCCGGTCGGCGACCGCCTCGACGAGCTTCTCGCCCCGGTAGACCAGGCCGACCCCGTCGTCGGTGCAGTGCGTGACCGGCAGCGTGCCGTCGCCGACCATCCGGTGGATGAGCGGCCGGCGCTGCTCCTCGCTGTCGTAGTGCACACCGTTGCCGTAGGGCAGCCAGCCCAGCCCGTCGGTGAACGGACGCAGCCTCGGGCCGAAGCTGTCGGTGGCCCCGCCGATGTGCCAGCAGATCGAGCCGGCGGAGACGCCGCCGAGCACCACTCCGGCCTGCCAGCACTCGTGCAGGATCTCCTCGAGGCCGTGCACCCGCCAGACCGCCACCAGGTTGGCCACGCTGCCGCCGCCGACCCAGATCACGTCCTGGGCGAGCAGGTGGGCGCGGATGTCGTCGACGTTCGGCATCGGGAACAGGGCCAGGTGCGACAGGCGGAAGCGGGTACCGGCGAACGCCCCGTACAGGGCCGTGAGGTTGGTGGGCTGGTCGCCGACCGCCTGCCCCAGGTAGCAGATGCGCGGCTCCGGCCCGGCCTGCGCCAGCTCCGCGCCCAGGTCGAAGATCGGCCCGGGACGCAGATCGTACGGCCCGCGCCCTCGGCTGAAGAAACCCATGCTGGTGGCGAGGATGGTCGGTTCGCTGGCGGGCACGCCTCGTCCTTCCGTCGGGTGATCGGCCGCCGTCCATCCTGCCGCAGCCGGATCAGCCGCGCCGCTGCCGGGGCACGAGTGCCGTGAGGGGCGGCCGGTCGACGGCGGCGGGCTCGCCGGCGAGATCGGGCGCCGGCTCGTGCGGCGGCAGCTCGGCGGGCGGCAGCGCGTCCGGGGACAGCTCGCGTGCGGCGGCGGCCGGGAGGAGGAAGCGGGCCGGCGCCGCGGGGCCGGCGGCGCGTGACTCGCGGAGCATCCAGCGCACCTCGTCGGCCGTCCAGCCCAGCCCGGTGCGGGCGGCGATCTCCCGGACGAGGCGGAGGCCGGCGCGGGTGTCGTCGTCGTAGAACCGCATGCACCAGTGGTGCGCCCACATGCCGAGGGCCCGCAACCCGTCGTGGTCGAGCGAGCGGACCAGCCGTCCACAGGCGGTGTCGGCGAAGGGACTGGCGGGATCGCCGGCGCGGTCGCGCTCGATGGCACCGACGGCCGCCGGGGCCACGGCCCGCATCCGCCGGTAGAAGCCCTGGAGGACGGCCCGCTCCAGCGGAGGGTGCCCGCTCCGCGTCGCTCCCCGACCCGCCACGCTCGCCATCACCGCACCCTTTCTTGAGTTGGTTGGCGGGACCGTACCGCCCACGACCGACACTTTCGGCCGCGCGGGGCCGAACCGCTCAGACGGGCACGGACCCCTCCGGCGACGCGACCGATCCGTCACGCCGGCGGCGGTGGCTCCAGTCGATCAGCGGCTGGAGGAGCGACATCAGCTCCTGTCCGTCGGACGACGGGGCGTACCGGATCTGCACCGGCGAGGACGGGATCACCGTCCGCTCGATCAGGCCGTCGGACTCCAGTTCCTTGAGGCGCTGGGCGAGCAGGCGGTCGGAGATCCCGGACACGGCGGCCCGGTACTCGCCGAACCGGCGTGCCCCGCGCACACCGGCCAGGAGGATCGCCCCGGTCCACCGCCGGCCGACCAGCTCCAGCGAGTCCTGGAAGACGCGGCAGCCGGTGTCGTCGATGCCCTGGAAGCGCCGCAGCGCGGCCATCTGCGTACTCGTCACTTACCAAATGTTAGTTACTAACCTCGGGTTTGCCCACCCGGTCGCCGGTCCCCACGCTGGAGCCATGACCGACTACCAACACCCGATCGAATTCGGCCTGAGCCTCGATCCGACGGCGGACCGGATCGGTGAAACCCGACATCTGGCCCGGGCCGCCGACGACAGCGGACTGGAGTACCTCGCCGTCCAGGACCACGTCTACCAACCGGGTCACCTCGACGCCCTGACGATGATCACCCACCTCGCGACGCAGACCGAGCGGATCTCCTTCCTCACCGACGTCGCCGACCTGCAACTGCGTCCGCCGGCCATGCTCGCCAAGGCCGGCGCGTCGCTGAGCGTGCTCACCGGCGGTCGCGTCGCCCTCGGGGTCGGCGGCGGCCCGAGCGCCGACGCCGTCGCGGCCGTGGGCGGCCCGCGGCGCGGCGGCGCCGAGACGATCACCTACACCGCCGAAGGGCTGCAGATCATGCGCCGGGCGCTGGCCGGCGAGACGGTCCGGCACCTCGGCGAGCAGCACACCGTCGAGGGGTACCAGGGTGGGCCCGTGCCGCCCAGGCCGGTGCCGCTCTGGCTGGGCGGGCAGCGGCCCCGCATGCTGCGGGTGGCCGGCCGGCACGCCGACGGCTGGATCTCGCCGCTGAACATCTACGTGCCCCCGGACGAGGTGCCGGCCCGGCAGCGGATCATCGACGACGCGGCCCGCGCGGCGGGACGCGCCCCGGCGGACATCCGCCGGATCTACAACGTCATCGGTGCCATCGGCCCGCAGGGCGGCGGCACCGGGCTCGTGGGCGACGTCCAGCTCTGGGTCGACACGCTGACCCACTGGGCCGTCGACCTCGGCTTCGACACGTTCATCTTCTGGCCGATCATGTCGCCCCGCGCCCAGCTGCGCGCGTTCGCCGACCGGGTGGTACCGGCCGTCCGCGAGCACGTGCGCGAGATCAGGGAGCAACGATGACCCACACCGTCCTACCGCCGTCGCTGGACGGCAAGCTCGTCACACCCGGCGACCGCCGGTACGCGATGCTGCGCTCGACGTACACCACCCGCCACTCCCCGGCCGGCGTGCTGCTGCCCGAGACTCCGCGGGAGGTGGCCGACGCCGTGCGCTACGCCCGGGAACGGGGCCTGCCGATCGCGGTCCGCAGCGGCGGGCACGGCCTCGCGGGCACCTCGTCCAACGACGGGGGCCTCGTCATCGACCTGTCCGCCCTGAACCGGGTCGACGTGCTCGACGAGCGGTCCCGGCGGGTCCGGGTCGAGGCGGGCGCGCGCTGGGCCCTGGTGGCCCGGACGCTGGCCCCGTACGGGCTCGCCATCAGCTCCGGCGACCACGGCAACGTGGGCGTCGGCGGCCTCGCCACCGGCGGCGGCGTGGGCTGGCTGGTCCGCAGCTACGGCCTCACCATCGACCACGTCCGCGCCGTCGAGGTGGTGCTGGCCGACGGCACGGTCGTCCGCGCCGACGCCGCGCACGAACCCGAGCTGTTCTGGGTCGTCCGCGGCGCCGGCGCCGGCGCCGGCATCGTGGTGGCGTTCGAGATCGAGGCGGAGGAGGTGCGCAACGTGGGGCTCGCGCAGATCGCCGTGGAGGCCACGGCCGACGGCGCCACGGTGCGGCAGTGGGCCGAGCACCTGGCCCGGGCCCCGCGCGAGCTCACCACGTCGGCCGTGCTGCTCCCGTACGGGCCGTCGGCCGTCATGCAGATCACCGCGGTGGTCGCCGCCGAGAGCGCGCGCCGGGCCCGCCCGATGATCGAGCCGCTGCTCGCCATCGGCCGGCTGCTGGACCACCGGACCGACCTCGTGCCCTACCCGGCGCTGGTGTCGACGGCGCACCTGCACGCGAACGTCGGGCAGCAGCCGAACGTCACGACGAACAGCCTGCTCACGATGGATGACGCCGCCGCGCGGGCGCTCATGCGGGCGGCGACCGGGCCGAGCCGGGCCCTCGTGCAGCTGCGGTCGGTGGGCGGGGCGGTCAACGACGTCGACCCGGCCGACACGGCGTACGCGCACCGGCACCAGGACACGCTGGCGATCGGCACGGTGTTCCCGCCGCAGGGCGGCACCGCGCTGGACGCCGCCTGGCGCAGGGTCGCGGCGCGGTCCGACGGCGCGTACGTCAACTTCGAGGGCCGACCGGACCGGGCGGCGTTCGACCGGATCTACCCGGGTGCGACCGGCGCGCGGGTGGCCGAGCTGTGGCGGCGGTACGACCCGGACGGCGTCTTCCGGCCGGCGCTGGCCCCGGCCGGTGGGCCCTCACCGCGGGCCGGGGCACCCTCACCGCGGGCCGGAACGCCCTCACGGCGGGCGGGGGCGCCCTCACGGCCACGTCCGATTCCCGCCAGCCGCGACTCCCGGAAGGGGGCATGATCGGTGACGTGGAACTGGACTTCGAGCGGTGTTACCGGGCCGTCAACAGCCGCGACCAGCGGTTCGACGGGTGGTTCTACACCGGCGTGACCTCGACGGGCATCTACTGCCGGCCGTCCTGCCCGGCGACCACCCCGAAGCGGCAGAACGTCCGCTTCTTCCCGTCCGCGGCGGCGGCGCAGGGCGCGGGCCTCCGCGCCTGCCGCCGCTGCCGGCCCGACGCGGCACCCGGCTCACCGCAGTGGGACGTACGTGCCGACGTGGTCGGCCGGGCCATGCGGCTGATCGCCGACGGGGTGGTCGACCGGGAGGGCGTCCCCGGGCTGGCGGCCCGGATCGGCTACACGGAACGGCACCTGCACCGGATGCTCCGCGCCGAGGTGGGCGCCGGGCCGCTGGCGCTGGCCCGGGCGCAGCGGGCGCAGACCGCGCGGATCCTGGTCGAGACGACCGGGCTCGGCATGGCGGAGATCGCGTTCGCGGCGGGGTTCGGCAGCGTCCGGCAGTTCAACGACACCGTCCGCGAGGTGTACGGCGTGCCGCCGACCGAACTGCGCCAGGCGCGGGGTCAGCGACGGGCGCCGGACGGGGCGGGCACGATCACGTTGCGCCTCGCGTACCGCCCGCCGCTGCACGCCACCGCGTTGCTGGACTTCCTCGCGCTGCGCGCGCTGCCGGGCGTGGAGGAGGTCCGGGACGGCACGTACCGGCGCGGGCTGCGGCTGCCGCACGGCGCCGGCGAGGTGGCGCTCACCCCGGTCGACGGGCACGTGTCGGCGACGCTGCGGCTGGCCGACATGCGCGACCTGTCGCCGGCCGTGGCACGCTGCCGCCGGCTGCTCGACCTGGACGCCGACCCGGTGGCCGTCGACGCCACGCTCGCCGCCGACCCGGCGTTCGCCGCCGCGGTGGCGGCCGAGCCGGGCGTACGCCTTCCCCGCTCGGTGGACGGCTTCGAGATGGCGGTGCGCGCCGTCGTCGGCCAGCAGGTCTCGGTGTCCGCGGCCCGCACGACCCTGACCCGCCTCCTGACGTACGCGGCGACCGAGCCCACCCCGACCACTCTCGTCGATCATGAGGTTGACGGGGCGATCGGAGATCGAACTCCCCGCCAACCTCATGATCGACAGGGCGGGGACGGGTACGCGCTGCGGGCGTTCCCCAGCGCCGAGGAGGTCGCCGGGCTGCCCGACTCCGCGTTCCGGATGCCGGCCCGCCGCCGGGAGACCATCCGTACGCTGGCCCGCGCCGTCGCCGACGGCGAACTCGACCTCGCACCCGGCGGTGACCGCGAGGAGACCGTGCGCCGGCTCGTCGCGCTGCCCGGCATCGGCGCCTGGACGGCGGGGTACGTGGCGATGCGCGCGCTCGGCGACCCGGACGTCCTGCTCCCCACCGACCTGGCGGTCCGGCGCGGCGCGGCCGCGCTCGGCCTGCCCGACGACCCGACCACCCTCGCCGCGTACGCGGACCGTTGGCGCCCCTGGCGCTCGTACGCGGTGATCCGACTCTGGAGAGCGCTATGACCACGATCGACGGTGCGGTGCTGGCCACCCCGGCCGGACCGCTGAGCATCCTGACCGGGCCGGACGGGGCCGTCCGCGCCGCCGGCTTCACGGCCGAGCCGGGGACCCTGCTCCCCCTCGTGCACCCGTCCCTGCGCGGCACGCTGCGGGAGCGGGCCGACCTCGGGCCGGTGACCGCGGCCGTCCGGTCCTACCTGGACGGCGACCTCACGGCCATCGACGCCGTGCCCGTACGGCAGCACACCGGCGGGGAGTTCATGGCGCACGCCTGGGAGGTGCTGCGCGAGGTGAAGCCCGGCGAGCCGGTCACCTACACCGGGTTCGCGGGGCTGGCCGGCCGGCCGCTGGCGGTACGCGCCGCCGCGGCGGCCTGCGCCCGCAACGCGGCCGCCCTGTTCGTGCCCTGCCACCGGGTGCTGCGCACCGACGGGACGATGGGCGGCTACCGCTGGGGCATCGACGTGAAGGTGTGGCTCCTCGATCACGAGCGGCGGCTGGCGGGGAGCTGAGGCCGCCGGTGGGTCGCGCGGCCGCGCGGCCCACCGGCACACGGCACCACGGCCGCGCGGCCCGCCGGCCGCGCGAGCCGCGTCGCCGTGCCCGGACAGCCGAGGCCGCCTACCAGCGGTCGACGTGCAGCACCTCGTCGAGCGGCTGCCGCCGCGCCGGCCGGAAGCCGTCGCCCGTGTACCAGGCGGTCGGGACGAGCGCCGCCTGGCGCACCTCCTCGGGGAGGCCGAGCAGCTCGGCCACCTCCGCCTCGTACGTCAGGTGCAGGGTCGTCCACGCGGTGCCGAGGCCGCGCGCGCGGGCGGCCAGCATGTAGCTCCACACCGCCGGCAGCAGCGAGCCCCACAGCCCGGCCTGGTTGCCGGCGGTCAGCTCGCCGCCGCCGTCCAGCCGCAGGCAGGGGACCATGAGCACGGGCACCTGTCCCATCCGGTCGCCGAGCCAGGCCACGCTGTCGGCCACCCGGCTCTGCACGGCCGCCCGGGCCGGGTCGTCGGGGAACAGGCGGCCCGCCGAGGACTCCGAGGCGAGGTACGCGCGCACCGCACGCTGGTAGAGCAGCCCGATCTCGGCCCGCAGCATCGGATCGGTGACGACCACGAAGTGCCAGCCCTGCCGGTTCGAGCCGCTGGGCGCCTGGAGCGCCACCTCCAGGCACTCGCGGACCAGCTCCAGGGGCACCGGCCGGGTCAGGTCCAGCCGACGGCGGACCGTACGCGTGGTGGTGAGCAGCTCGTCGGGGCTCAGCGGAAGCGTCGGCACGAATTCCATCGTGGCACGGCAGTTATCCCGTGGTCCGGCCGTTGGCCGCTGCCTACGATCGCAGAATGACTGATACGGCGAGGACGGCCCGCGCCGGCGTCCCCGAGCGTCCCACGCTGGACGGCATCGAGGAGACCTGGGCGCGCCGCTGGCAGGAGGAGGGAACGTACGCGTTCGACCGCTCGAAGCAGCGCTCGGACGTGTACGCGATCGACACCCCGCCGCCGACCGTATCGGGCGAGCTGCACATGGGGCACGTCTTCTCGTACACGCACACCGACATGGTCGCGCGGTTCCAGCGGATGCGCGGCCGGACCGTGTTCTACCCGATGGGCTGGGACGACAACGGCCTGCCGACCGAACGCCGGGTGCAGAACGTCTACGGCGTGCGCTGCGACCCCGACCTGCCGTACGACCCGGCCTGGCGGCCGCCCGCCTCCCCGGTCACCGACGAGGCGCGGAAGAACCCGACCCCGATCTCGCGGCGCAACTTCATCGAACTCTGCGAACGGCTCACCGTCGCCGACGAGCAGGTCTTCGAGGCGCTGTGGCGGCGGCTCGGGCTGTCCGTGGACTGGTCCCTCACGTACACCACGATCGGCCGGGTGGCCCGGGCCACCAGCCAGCGGGCGTTCCTGCGCAACCTGGCCCGCGGCGAGGCGTACCAGGCCGAGGCGCCGACGCTGTGGGACGTCGGCTTCGGCACGGCCGTCGCCCAGGCCGAGCTGGAGGACCGCGAGCGCCCCGGCGCCTACCACCGGTTGCGGTTCACCGGCCCCGGAGGCCGGGAGGTGCTGATCGACACGACCCGCCCCGAGCTGCTGCCCGCCTGCGTCGCGCTGGTCTGCCACCCCGACGACGAGCGGTACGCGGACCTGGTGGGCGCCACGGCGCGCAGCCCCCTCTTCGGGGTCGAGGTGCCGGTGCACGCGCACCCGCTCGCCGACCCCGCCAAGGGGACCGGCATGGTGATGGTCTGCACGTTCGGCGACCTCACCGACGTGACCTGGTGGCGGGAGCTGCGGCTGGACACCCGGGTGGTCATCGGCCGGGACGGACGGCTGCTGCCGGAGCCGCCGGCCGGCGTGCCGGCCGAGCCGTACGCGGCGCTGGCCGGGCAGACCGTCAACGGCGCCCGCCGCGAGATCGTCGGGATGCTCGCCGACGCCGGTGACCTGGTCGGGGAGCCACGCCCGATCACGCACCCCGTGAAGTTCTACGAACGCGGCGACCGCCCGCTCGAAATCGTCTCCACGCGCCAGTGGTACCTGCGCAACGGTGGACGCGACCCGCGGCTGCGGGAGGAGCTGCTGGCCCGGGGCCGCGAGCTGCACTGGGTGCCGGAGCACATGCGGCACCGCTACGAGCACTGGGTGGGCGGGCTCACCGGCGACTGGCTGGTCAGCCGGCAGCGGTACTTCGGGGTGCCGGTGCCGGTGTGGTACCGGCTCGACGACGCTGGCGAGCCGGACTGGTCCCACCCTCTCACGCCGGACGAGTCCACGCTCCCCGTCGACCCGTCCACCGACGCGCCGCCCGGCTACGACGAGTCCCAGCGCGGCCGGCCCGGCGGCTTCGTGGGCGACCCGGACGTGCTGGACACCTGGGCCACGTCGTCCCTGAGCCCGCAGATCGTGGGCGGCTGGGAGACCGACCCCGACCTGTTCGCCCGGGTCTTCCCCATGGACCTGCGCCCGCAGGGGCACGACATCATCCGCACCTGGCTGTTCTCGACGATCGTCCGCTCCCACCTGGAGCACGGCGTGCTCCCCTGGCGCGACGCGGAACTCTCCGGCTGGATCCTCGACCCGGACCGGAAGAAGATGTCCAAGTCCAAGGGGAACGTGGTCACCCCGATGGCGCTGCTGGAGCAGAACGGGTCCGACGCCGTGCGGTACTGGGCGGCGAACGGCAAGCCCGGCATGGACCTGGCGTACGACCCGGCGCAGATCAAGGTCGGGCGCCGGCTCGCCACGAAGCTGCTCAACGCGTCGAAGTTCGCGCTCGGGCTGGGCGCCGCCGACGCGTTGCGCGCCGTCGCCACCGAGCCGCTCGACCGGGCCATGCTCGCCGAACTCGCCACCGTGGTCACCGCCGCGACGAGCGCCTTCGAGACGTACGACCACACGGCGGCCCTGTTGGCGACCGAGGCGTTCTTCTGGCGCTTCTGCGACGACTACATCGAGCTGGTGAAGGAGCGCGCGTACGGCTCGGGGGCGGGCGCCGACTCGGCGCGGGCCGCGCTGGCCACCGCCCTCGCGGTGCAGCTGCGGCTCTTCGCCCCGGTGGTGCCGTTCGTCACCGAGGAGGTCTGGTCCTGGTGGCGGTACGGCTCGGTGCACCGCGCACCCTGGCCGACGACGTACGAGGTGGGCCGCGCGGTCGAGGGCGAAGGGGACCCGGAGCTGCTCCGGGTCGCCGGGGACGCGCTCAGCCAGGTGCGGCGGGCCAAGTCCGAGCGGAAGCTCTCGATGCGGGCGGAGGTGCCGCTGGCCGAGGCGCTCGGCCCGGCCGCGGTGCTGGAGAAGCTGACGCTGGTCGCCGACGACGTGCGCGCGGCGGGCCGGATCGGCAAGCTCGACCTGCTTCCCGACCGCACGACCGAGCTGGTGATCGCCGCCGCGTTCTGAGCGTCACGGCGGGGCCCCCTTCTCACGCGGAGCAGGGGGCCCCGTCGACGATCCGGGCGGCGGCCGGTCACCACCCGCGGAGGAAGCGCAGGCCGAGCAGGAACGCGACGACGGCGGGGCCGAGCAGCAGGGTGATCGCCTGGAGCCGGTACGGCATCCGGTGCCGGGTCAGCTCGACGGCGTTGCCGAGCACGGTCACGCCGGCCAGCATGAGGAACGCGCCCCACCACCCGGTGTCGCCGAAGTCCACGAGATTGGCCTGGATGAGCTGGAACGTCGCCCCGAGCAGCACGCCGGTCAGCGCGAGCAGCGCCACCACCCGGTGCAGCCCCCGGGCCAGCGGATGCGCCGGCCGCCACAGGTAGGTGCCGGCCACCGCGAGGCACGGCACCATGATCATGACGGGCCAGCCCCGTCCCATCACGCCGAACATGAGCAGCGCGCCCGTCGCGAAGACCAGCGCCCCGGCGCAGGCGATGACGTACCCGGCGAACGCCCGGCCGCCGCCCCGCGCCAGCAACGGCCCTCCGGCGGCCCCGATCAGGGCACCGGGGATCAGGACGAACCCCGCCCACCAGTGGTAGTGCCCGCCGCTGCGGGCGACCGTGGTGACCGCCGCCGCGGCCACCCCCGCCACCACCAGGCTCACCAGCCAGTGCCGAGCGCCGCTCGCGTACGGCCGCCCCGCCATCACCTGTCCCGCTTCCGCACTCACGGCTCCAGCCTCTCCAAACGCGTGCGCCCGGTCCATCCGGCCAGCCCTACCATCCTCGGACGGGTTGACAGGGCCCCCGCCGCGCCGGAGGCGTCGACGAGGGCCCTTCCCGACCGTCGGTGTCGCGGGATCAGCTCGTCTCGCCGGCCACGCTGAACGACCGCAGCCGGTCGACGGCCAGCACGGTGAAGCCGACGCTGACGAGAGCCGTCATGATCGCCGCCACCGGCACCGAGACGGTGGTCTCCAGCAGCCCGGTCGGGGCGATCCGGTCGGCGAGCGCGATCACGTACTGCTGGATGGAGAGCACCTTCGTGCCGCTCACGAAGTTGCCGAGCAGCCCCTCCCAGATCAGCACGTACACGAGGCCGAGCAGAACGGGCCGCCGGGTGAGCAGGCTGAGCGCGAGGAACAGCGCCGAGTACGCCAGCGCGCCGAGCGCCGCGGCGGCCGCGAGCGCCAGTCCGAGGCGTACGGAATGGGCCAGCACGCCCGCGACGTAGAGCGGCACGGCGACGGTGACCGCGGTGACGCCGGTCGCCACCGCGAGCTTCGGCAGCACGATCTGCCAGCGCGGCAGCGGCTTGGTGAGGATGTGCACGACGGTGCCGTCGTCAATCTCGGCGCCGAGCACCCCGGTGCCGACGATCAGCGCCACGACCGGCAGCACCACGGCCAGGCCGAGCCCGACGAGCACGGGCGGGCCCCACTCGCCCGGGTCCACCCCGAGCGCGCGGGACAGGACGGCGAGCAGCACGAGCACCGCCGGCAGCGGGAAGAGCAGCAGGAACCGGCGACGGCCGAAGAGTCCCCGCGCGGTGATCCAGGAAACGGTCGACATCTCAGCCTCAGGCCTCCACCAGGTAGGAGAAGACGCTCTCCAGGGACTCGTCCTCGGGCACCAGCTGCCGGACCCGGATGCCCTGCGCGAGGGCGATCCGCGGCAGGGCCCGGGTGAAGGCGCCGTAGTCGCCGGCCCGCACGGTCAGCCCGGCGCGGCCCAGCTCCACCCCCGTCACCGAGGCCTCGGCCATCAGCGCGACGGCCAGCGCGCGGTCGTCGGTCGAGCGGACCGCGAAGACGTGCGGGCGGTTGGTCATCAGCCGCCGGATGGTACGGAAGTCGCCGGAGGCCGCGAGCCGGCCGGCGACCATCACCTGGACGGTGCCGGAGACCTGCTCGACCTCCTCGAGGATGTGGGAGCTGAAGAGGATCGTCCGGCCCGCCGCGCCGAGGCGGTGCAGCAGGTCCATCATGTGCAGCCGCTGGCGCGGGTCCATGCCGTTGAACGGCTCGTCGAGCAGCAGCACCTGCGGGTCGTGCACCAGCGCCGCGGCCACCCGGGTCCGCTGCCGCATGCCCTTGGAGTACGTCCCGATCCGCCGGTCCTGCGCGCCCTCCATCTCGACCAGGGCGATCGCACGGCGCGCCGCCTCGCGCGGGTCCGGCAGCCGGTGCAGCTTCGCGCTGGCCAGCACGAACTCGTACGCGGTGAGGAACGTGTGGACGGCCTCCCGCTCGCTAACCAGCCCCAACCGGCGGTAGACGTCCGGGTTGCGCCAGGTGGGCGACCCGTCGAGGGTGACCGTGCCGCGGGACGGCGCGAGGAAGCCGGCCATCATGTGCAGCAGCGTCGTCTTGCCCGCGCCGTTGGGGCCGAGCAGCCCGGTCACGCCCGGGCCGAGGCTCATGCTCACGTTGTTGACGGCCACCACGTTGCCGTACCAGCGGGAGACGCCGGCCAGGTCGAGGGTGGAGGCGGGGGTGGCCGGGGCCGCCGGATCCGCGCTGATCGTGGTCATCGGGCCGCCACCTTCCGGTATCGCATCAACAGCAGGGCGACGCAGCCGGCCACCAGCAGCACGGCGGCGGCCACGTAGACCGGCCCGAAGCCGCCGATCTGGCCTTCGGTCTGCCCACCGGGTATCAGCAGGTCACCGAGGGTGTATCGACCGACGGCATGGACCAGGGCGGTGGGCGAGCCGAGCATCGCCAACTCGTTGACCGTGCGGGACGGCATGATCGACAGGATGCCGACGATCGGGGCGGTCATCAGGAACACGGCCACGATGCCGCCGGCCGCGAAGGCCCGCTTGCCGGCGAGCGAGGCGATGAGCAGCCCGACCGAGGCGAAGACCACCGCCCACAGCGCGGCGTAGACCAGGCCGGGCAGCAGGTCGAGCAGCTCGTTCCAGACACCGCTCATCCCGTCCGTGGTGGTGAACGCGGCGCCCAGGAACATCACGAGCTGCGGCGCCCCGAGCAGCAGCCAGAGCGCGCTGCCCAGCGCGGCCAGCTTGGCCAGGGCGTAGTCGCCGCGGGGCAGCGGGCGGGAGAAGTAGAGCGGCAGCACGCCGCTGTGCAGATCGCGGGAGACCAGCTCGGGGGCGACCACGGCCACGAAGAAGATGACGAGCCAGCTCATGTTGTCGGCGAACTGCGCGTACGTCATCACCACCTCGCCGATCTGGCTGCGTACGGCGGTGACACCGGCGGCCACCACGGTCACGATGCCGAGCACCAGCCAGGGGAAGATCTTGGCCTTGGCGCTGCGGCCCAGCCCGAACGCCGTACGGAGCCCGTGCAGGTAGAGCGCGCCGAAGACGTGCCGGCGCCCCAGCCGGGGGCCGGTGTAGCGCTGGTAGCCGATGTCGTGGATGACACCGGTCGGCTCAGACATGGCTGGGCTCCCTCGCGGCGAACAGCTCGGCGACCCGGTGCCGTCGCTGGTCCAGCCGGTGCAACGGCAGGTCCAGCTCGGCGACCGCGCCGAGGATCAGGTCGTAGGTGTGGTCGTCGGCGAGTTCGACGAGCAGCAGCCGCCCGTCGCGGCGTACCGGCAGCTGGAGCGCCGCGAGGCGGGCGGCGAGTTCGTCGGTGCCCTCGCTGACCTCGACGGCGAGCACGTCGGTGACCGACGTCATGGCCGAGATGCGGTCGGCCCGAAGCAGCCGCCCGCCGTCGATGGCGACGAGCGTGTCGCAGATCCGCTCCACCTCGCCGAGCAGGTGGGAGCAGACCAGCACGGAGATGCCGAACTCGGTGCCGATCCGGTGCACCAGCGCGAGCATCGCGTCCCGGCCGACCGGGTCGAGGCCGTTGGTGGGCTCGTCCAGCAGGAGCAGGTCGGGATCGTGGACCAGCGCCTGGGCGAGCTTCACCCGCTGCTTCATGCCGGTCGAGTAACCGCCCACCGGGCGGTACCGCTCCTCGTAGAGCCCGACGTGCCGGAGCGCCTCGGAGGCGCGCTCGCGGGCGACGGTGCGCGGCAGCCCGCTGATGCGCCCCAGGTGGGTGACCAGCTCGGCGGCGGTGAGGTCCGGCGGGAGGGCGTCGTGCTCGGGCATGTAGCCGACGCGGGCACGGACGGCGGCCGAGTCGGTGGTCGGGTCCAGACCCAGCACCCGTACGCGGCCGCTGGTCGGAGTGAGCAGGCCGAGCAGGATCTTGATGAGGGTCGACTTGCCGGCGCCGTTCGCGCCGACCAGCCCGACGATCCCCGGCTCGACCGCGACGGTGAGGTCGGCCAGGGCCGTGACCCCACCGCCGTACGTCTTCGTCAGCGACTCGGTCGCGATCAGTGTCACGCCGACCAGCGTAGGCAGCACGGACCCGTCGCGGGGCCCGCCGCGCCCCCGGTGCTCCCCTGATCCTGGCCGGACCCGCCCCCTAAGGAGCCGGCCGAGCCGCAGACGGCCGACCGCCGTGTGTGCCGCGGGTCCCGGCGGGCGGGCGCCCGGGTGGAGTGGCACTCTCGACCGATCGCCGGTCTGTTGAGAAACTGTGGGCCGGCCAGCGAGGTGGGGGTGTGATGAGCAACGGGTGGGTGCTGCCCGACGAGGTGCTCCGCGACGCGCCGGCATACACGCCGCGCCCGGAGGAACTGGCCGATCTGGAGCTGCTGCTGATCGGGGCGTACGCCCCCCTGACCGGCTTCATGACCCGGGCCGACCTGGTGTCGGTCAGCCGCCGTGCCCGGCTCGCCGACGGCACGCCGTGGCAGGTCGCGGTGACCCTCCAGGTGCCGACGGCCCTCGCCCGGGTGCTCGACCCGCGCGACCCGGCGCGCCGCGCGCTGGTGCTCACCGACGGCGAGGGCGCTCCCATGGCGGCGCTCGACGTGGCCGACGTGTGGCCGGTGCGCGACGGCGTCGCGGGGGTGGGCGGCACCGTGCGCCGGCTGGGCGACGGAGGCCACGGGCCGTTCCGGCGCCTGCGCCGCAGCCCCGAGGAGGTACGCGCGCTGCTGCCTCCGGGCCGGGTGCTCGGGGTCATCGCCGACCGTCCGCTGCACCGGCCGCAGCTCGCGCAGATCGCGCACGCGGCCCGCACCCTCGGCGCCCACCTGCTCGTCCTCATCCCGGTGGGCGAGGACGCCGGCGGCGGTCTTCCGCCCGAGTCGCTGGTGCGCGCCGTGTTCGCCGCCCGGGACCGGATGCCGCCGGCCACCCTCGTGGCGGTGCCCCTCTCCCGGCGCCCCGACGAGATCAGCGACGCGTTGCTGCGGGCCCGGGTCTCGGCCGCGTACGGCGTCACCCACCTGCTCTCCACCGGCGAGATGCTCTCCGGCGCCGGGCTGCGGGTGCTGGTGCCCCGCGAGCTCGCGTACGACAACCGGGACGGGCAGTGGCGCTGGCGGGAGGACATCCCGCCGCGCAACCGGCGCCTCGCGCTGACCCAGGAGGAGATCGACGACCTGCTGGACCGGGGCTTCCCGCTGCCCGAGTGGCACACCCCGCCGGCGGTCGCCCGGGAACTGGCCCGGGCCCGCCCGCCGCGCCGGCACCGCGGGCTCGTTGTCTTCCTGACCGGGCTCTCCGGCTCCGGGAAGTCGACCATCGCGCGGGGCGTGTCGGACGCGCTGCGCGAGGGCGGGGAGCGGACGGTCACGCTGCTCGACGGCGACGTGGTGCGGCGGGAACTCTCGGCCGGGCTCGGCTTCAGCAAGGCCGACCGTGACATGAACGTCCGGCGGATCGGCTGGGTGGCCGCCGAGATCGCGCGGCACCGGGGGGTGGCCATCTGCTGCCCGATCGCCCCGTACGCGGCGGCCCGGGCGACCGCCCGGGAGATGGCGCTGGCCGCCGGGGCCGGGTTCCTGCTCGTGCACGTGGCGACCCCGCTGGAGGTCTGCGAGCGGCGTGACCGCAAGGGCCTGTACGCCCGCGCGCGTGCCGGCCTGATCACGGGGATGACGGGCATCGACGACCCGTACGAGGAACCGACCGACGCCGACCTGGTGGTGGACACCAGCGACCTCACGGTGGACGAGGCGGTCGAGGCGGTGCTGCACCACCTCACCGAGACCGGCTGGGTCGAGCCGAAGCTCCCCTCCGTCTGAGCGGCGGCGCACCCACTCACGCCCCGGCCCGCTACGAAACGGGCCGGGCGGTGACCACCCCTTTCCTTCCCTGGATTCCGGGCACGCGCTAATGTTCATTCTTGTTGGAACACGTTTGACCACGTGAGTACCCGAGCGGCCCGGAGGTGTGGCGATGCTGGCCCAGCAGCGGCAGGCGGCCATCCTGGAGCGGGTCCGGGCGACGGGCGGCGTGCGCGTCAGCGAGCTGGCCGCCGAGTTCGGCGTCTCGGACATGACCATCCGGCGCGACCTGGAGACGCTGCACGAGCGCGGCGTGCTGGCCAAGGTGCACGGCGGCGCCACCATCACCGGCCCCGGATCGACCGACGAACCCGGCTTCCGGGCGAAGTCCGTCCGGCAGCCCGCCGAGAAGGCGGCCATCGCCGCCCGGGCGGCCCAGCTCGTGCGGCCCGGCGCGGCGGTCGCCCTCTCGGCCGGCACCACGACGGCCGAACTCGCCCGCCGGCTGGTGGACGTGCCCGGGCTGACCGTGGTGACCAACTCGCTGCCGGTGGCCGAGATCCTGCACGCCGGTGGCCGGTCGGACCAGACGGTGGTGCTCACCGGCGGCGTCCGGACGCCGTCCGACGCGCTCGTCGGGCCGCTCGCCGTCGGCGCCATCCGGACGCTCCACCTGGACCTGCTCTTCCTCGGCGTGCACGGCATCAGCGAGCGGGCCGGGTTCACCACCCCCAACCTCATGGAGGCGGAGACCGACCGGGCCCTCGTCGCGGCCGCGGACCGGCTCGTGGTGCTCGCCGACCACACCAAGTGGGGCACCGTCGGCATCTCGTCGATCGTCGAGCTGTCCGCCGCGCACGTGCTGATCAGCGACGACGGGTTGCCGGGCGAGGCGCGGCGGGTACTCGGCGAGCGTGTGGGGGAACTGGTGACCGTGACGGCGACGGGCACGCCGCCGAGTGGAGGGGCTGCGGAGTGAAGCGCACCGCGATCCGGCTGGCCGACGGCCGGGAACTGATCTACTTCGACGAACGGGACGACGCCGTCCGGGACCAGCCGGACCGGCGGGAGCTGCCGTCCCTGCCGCCCGCGTCCCAACTGCGCTACGACCCGCTGACCGAGGAGTGGGTGGCGGTGGCCGTACACCGGCAGACCCGCACCTTCCTGCCCCCGCCGGACGAGTGCCCGCTCGACCCGTCCGTCGGCGACCGGCTCACCGAGATCCCCGCCCCCGACTACGACGTGGTGGTCTTCGAGAACCGGTTCCCGTCGCTGAGCGGCCACGTGGTCGACGCGCCCGGCGAGGTCACCCCGTTCACGCCGCTGCGGCCCGGGGTCGGCCGCTGCGAGGTGGTCTGCTTCACCTCCGACCACAACGCCTCGTTCGCGAGCCTCTCCCCCACCCGGGTGCGTACCGTGCTCGACGCGCTCGCCGACCGCACCGTGGCGCTCGGTGAGCTGCCCGGCGTGGAGCAGGTGTTCTGCTTCGAGAACCGGGGGGTCGAGATCGGCGTGACGCTGCACCACCCGCACGGCCAGATCTACGCGTACCCGTTCGTCACCCCGCGGACCCGGTCGATGCTCGCGGCCGCGCGCCGGTACGCCGAGCGCACCCTCGGCGGCAACCTCTACGCCGACGTGCTCGCCGCGGAACGCGCCGCCGGCGAGCGGGTGGTCGCGTCCAACGCGCACTGGACGGCGTACGTCCCGGCGGCCGCCCGCTGGCCGTTCGAGGTGCACGTTGCCCCGCACCGGCCGGTGCCGGACATCCCGGCGCTCGACGACGCCGAGCGGGACGCGTTCGCGCCGCTGTACCTGGACGTGCTGCGCCGCTTCGACGCGCTCTTCGACATGCCGATGCCCTACATCGCGGCGTGGCACCAGGCGCCGGTGCGGATCGACCGCGACCTCGGCCACCTGCACCTGCAGCTGTTCAGCATCCGACGGGCGAAGGACAAGCTGAAGTACCTGGCCGGCTCGGAGTCGGGCATGGGCGTCTTCATCAACGACATCGCCCCGGAGCGGGCCGCCGAGATGCTCCGCGCGGCGTAGCGGGGCCTCGGCCCGGACAGGGCGTCGGTGCCCGAGACAGGGCGCCGGGTGCCCGAGACAGGGCGCGGGGGGCCCGGGACAGGGCGCGGGGGGCCCGGGACAGGGCCCCCCGCAGGGAAGGGACGGCTGGCTGTGCACGACAGCCGGGAAGGCTGGCTGATCGGCACTCGTGCCGCGCGGCTACCGCGGTCAACCTTCCTGGACGCGACTGGCATCTCGTCCACCCTGGTCAACGAGGCGCGCCGGGGTGAGTGACGGAAACGCTCCCGCGCGCGTACGACGGGAGCCCGCCGGCGCGTGCCGGCGGGCTCCGTACGGTCGCTGGTGCGGATCAGGCCGCCAGCTTGCGCGCCAGGTTCTCGTCGAGCGCGTTCATGAACTCGTCGGTGGTCAGCCACGGGGCGTCCCGCGAGATCAGCAGCGCCAGGTCCTTGGTCATCTGGCCGCCCTCGACAGTCTCGATGCAGACCTGCTCCAGCGTGTTGGCGAACTCGGTGACCGCCGGGGTGCCGTCCAGCTTGCCCCGGTGGGCGAGGCCGCGGGTCCAGGCGAAGATCGACGCGATCGGGTTGGTCGAGGTCTTCTCGCCCTTCTGCCACTGCCGGTAGTGCCGGGTGACCGTGCCGTGGGCGGCCTCGGCCTCGACCGTGCGGCCGTCCGGGGTCATGAGCACCGAGGTCATGAGGCCGAGCGAGCCGAAGCCCTGGGCCACGGTGTCGGACTGCACGTCACCGTCGTAGTTCTTCGCGGCCCAGACGAAGCCGCCCTCCCACTTGAGCGCGGCGGCGACCATGTCGTCGATCAGCCGGTGCTCGTAGGTGAGGCCGGCCGCCTCGAACTCCGCCTTGAACTCGTTCTCGAAGACCTCGGCGAAGATGTCCTTGAACCGGCCGTCGTACGCCTTGAGGATCGTGTTCTTGGTGGACAGGTAGACCGGGTAGCCGCGGTCCAGGCCGTAGCGCATCGAGGCGCGGGCGAAGTCGCGGATCGAGTCGTCGAAGTTGTACATACCCATGGCGACGCCGCCGCCGGGGAAGTTGGCGACCTCCATCTCCATGGGGGCGGAACCGTCGGCCGGGGTGTAGGTGATCGTCACCGTGCCCGGGCCGGGGACGACGAAGTCCGTGGCCTTGTACTGGTCGCCGTGGGCGTGCCGGCCGATGATGATCGGCTTGGTCCAGCCGGGGACCAGCCGCGGCACGTTCGACATGATGATCGGCTCGCGGAAGACGACGCCGCCGAGGATGTTGCGGATGGTGCCGTTCGGCGACCGCCACATCTTCTTGAGGCCGAACTCCTCGACCCGGGCCTCGTCCGGGGTGATCGTCGCGCACTTGACGCCGACGCCGTGCTCCTTGATGGCGTTGGCGGCGTCGACGGTGACCTGGTCGTCGGTCTCGTCGCGGTGCTGGATCGAGAGGTCGTAGTACCGCAGGTCGACGTCGAGGTAGGGCAGGATCAGCTGCTCCCGGATCTGCTTCCAGATGATCCGGGTCATCTCGTCGCCGTCGAGCTCCACGACCGGGTTGTTTACCTTGATCTTCGCCATCGGCCGGCGCTCCTCTCGGGGGACACGTGCTCAAGCAGTACGAGCGTACTGGAAACTTGCCGGCGGTCCCCAGCCGGCCTCGGTCGGCGGGCGGCCCGCCTCCGTCGGCCGGGGTCGACGGGGTGCACGGCAGGGGGCGGTTGACGTCCACCCGCCGCACCCTCGGTCTATCACGTCACCACCCCGCCCGACGGCGAGGGGCCACCCCCGGCCCCCGTTGATCATGAGGTTACTGCCGTCCGCGTCGGCGTGTCGCGGCGATAACCTCATGATCATCGGGGCTCGGGGGGTGGGTGGAGACGCGGACGGGCGCGCCGGTTTCGCCGGCGCGCCCCGTCCGTGGCAGCTCAGGTCACATGTTGGCGATGTCGGCCTGCTTGGCGCGGACGGCCTCGGCGGCCTCCTTCAGGCTGGCCAGCTCGTCGGCGTCCAGCTCGGTCTCGACGACGCGCTTGACGCCCTCGGCGCCGATCTCGGCCTCGACGCCCAGGTAGACGCCGGAGATGCCGTACTGGCCGTCGACCCAGGCGCAGACCGGCATGACCTCGCCGGAGTCCTCGGCGACCGCCTTGGCCATGCGGGCGGCGGCGGCCGACGGCGCGTAGTACGCCGAGCCGGTCTTGAGCAGCGCGACGACCTCGGCGCCACCGTTACGGGTACGGACGACCAGGTCCTCGATCTGCTCGGCGGGCATCACGTCGCGCAGCGGCTTGCCGTTGACGGTGCTCCGCGACGGCACCGGCACCATGGTGTCGCCGTGCGAGCCGAGCGTGAGCGTCTTCACCGACGCGACCGGTACGTTCAGCGCCTCGGCCACGAAGTTGGTGAAGCGGGCGGTGTCGAGCATGCCGGCCTGGCCGAGCACCCGGTTGCGCGGGAACTGGGTAGCGATCTGCGCCAGCGCGGTCATCTCGTCGAGGGGGTTGGAGACGACGATGACGACGGCGTTCGGGGCGTACTTGGCCACGTTCTCGGAGACCTGGCGGACGATCTTGGCGTTCGTCTCCAGCAGGTCCATCCGGCTCATGCCCGGCTTGCGGGGCAGGCCGGCCGTGATCACCACGACGTCGGAGCCCTCGATGGCCTCGTAGCCCTCGCCGTTCGGGCCGGTGGTCACACCGACGACCTTGGTCTCGAAGCCCTCGATCGACCGCGACTGGTTCAGGTCCAGTGCGATGCCGGCGGGCTTCCCCTCGACGATGTCGGTGATCACGACGGTGTCGAAGATGTCGTACTCGGCCAGGCGCTGTGCGGTGGTGGAGCCGTAGAAGCCGGCCCCGACGACAGTGACCTTCTTACCCATGGTCGTCCCACTCCCTGATACCAGTCGGTTTTCCGGACCGTATCAGCCATCCTGGCACCCTTCCGGCCAGGGGCGGACGGTTATGGCGTACCCGGTCGAGAAGGGGCCCCTCCGCTACCGAATGGGTCGTCGACGGGTCCTTTCAGCCCTGCTCGGCGCGCTCCACCACGTTGGTGAGCAGCATGGCCCGGGTCATCGGGCCGACGCCGCCCGGCATCGGCACCAGCGCGCCGGCCACCTCGACCACCCCGGAGTCCACGTCGCCGGTGTAGCGACCCTTGCCGTCGGGCCCGATCACACGGGTGATGCCCACGTCGACGACGACCGCGCCGGGGCGGATCATGTCGGCGGTGAGCAGGCCGGGGACACCGGCGGCCACGATGACGATGTCGGCGGCCCGGGTGTGGGCGGCCAGGTCGAGGGTGCCGGTGTGGCAGAGCGTCACGGTCGCGTTCTCGCTGCGCCGGGTGAGCAGCAGGCCGAGCGGGCGGCCCACGGTGTTGCCCCGGCCGACCACCGCGACGGTGGCGCCGCGCAGCGGGACGTCGTACCGGCGGAGCAGTTCGACGATGCCGCGCGGAGTGCACGGCAGGGGGCCGGGGTAGCCGAGCACGAGCCGCCCCAGGTTGACCGGGTGCAGGCCGTCGGCGTCCTTCGCCGGGTCGATCAGTTCCAGGACCCGCTGGGTGTCGAGGTGGCCGGGCAGCGGCAGCTGGACGATGTAGCCGTGGCACGCCGGGTCCGCGTTCAGCTCGGCGAGCACCTCCTCGACCTGCTCCTGGGTCGCGTCGTCGGGCAGCTCCCGGCGGATCGAGGCGATGCCCACCTCGGCGCAGTCGCGGTGCTTGCCGTTGACGTACGCCTGGGATCCGGGATCGGAGCCGACCAGGACCGTGCCGAGGCCCGGGGTGATCCCGCGTTCGGCCAGGGCCTTGACCCGTGCCCGCAGCTCGTCCTTGATCTCCGCCGCGGTCGCCTTGCCGTCGAGAAGCGTCGCCGTCACGTGCAGATCGTCTCACGCCCGGCCGCCGCCGGTCGTGACGACCCGGGTTGCGGCCGGGTCCGGCGGCCCGCCTCCGGTTCAGCAAATCGTGACTGTCCGTGACATGAGATTAGTCACTCTCAGTGTCGGCCTTATGTTCCATCCTTGCCGAACAAGGACGGTGCGACCGCGTCGGTGACGATCCGGCGAAGCGACACCAGACATGACCGGACGGGCACGCCGGCCCCGTGGAGCCCGGTCGCTCTCGACCGGGAAATGCCTCGTCATAGCCCAATTCTCCGGTTCGGCCTAGCAGCGCGGCGGGCCCGCGGGCAAGGGGTGACAGCTCACTCCGTTACGGAGTCGAAACCAGCTCGTTGCCGAAGCCAACTTCCCGACCTACCGTTGCCGATCGTTGCGCAGCGTTACCCAGCGCCGGGCTTGACTGCGCAGTGTGAGGAGATGAGGAGGCTCAATGCGAGTTCGTAGGCTCGCCGCCTGGACCGCCCTCCCGCTCGCGGTGACGCTGGGCCTCGCGGCCTGCGGCAGCGGCGGCGACGGTGGGTCCGGCGGCAGCGGCTCCGAGGCGGTCAGCATCCAGATCGCCGAGCCGCAGCACCTGGTTCCGACCAACACCACCGAAACGTCCGGCTCGCAGGTGCTCGCCGGCCTGTTCGCCCCGCTCGTCGACTACGACGCGCAGAACAAGCCGTACGAGGTCGCGGCCGAGTCGGTCACGTCGTCGGACAACAAGGTCTGGACGATCAAGCTGAAGGACGGCTTCACCTTCCACAACGGTGAGAAGGTCACGTCCGACGACTACATCAACGCCTGGAACTACGGCGCGTACGCCCCGAACGGGCAGGGTGGCAGCTACTTCTTCGAGAAGATCGCCGGCTACCAGGACCTGCAGGGCGAGAAGCCGAAGGCCAAGGAGATGTCCGGCCTCAAGAAGCTGGACGACCTCACCTTCCAGGTGACGCTCTCCGAGCCGTACATCGACTTCAAGACGATGCTCGGCTACAACGCGTTCTACCCGCTGCCGGAGGCCGCGTTCTCCGCTCCGGGCGTGTTGAAGGACGGCTACGAGCAGGCCCCGATCGGCCAGGGCCCCTTCAAGATGAAGGGCACCTGGCAGCACGACAGCAAGATCGAGGTCGAGCGGTACGACGCGTACCCGCTCGAGAAGCCGAAGGTGCAGAGCGTCGAGTTCCGCGTCTACCAGCAGCTGACCGCGGCGTACGCGGACGTCCTGGCCGACAACCTCGACGTGCTGCCGACGATCCCCACCGAGAACCTGAGCACCGCGCCGACCGACCTGGGCGACCGTTACCAGACCAGCCCGATGTCGTCGTTCCAGTTCCTGGCCTTCCCGACCTTCGAGAAGGAGTACAGCAACCCGGACGTGCGCAAGGCGATCTCCATGGCGATCGACCGGGACGAGATCGTCAACTCGATCTTCAAGAAGTCCCAGACGTCGGCCCGTTCGTTCGTCTCGCCGGTGCTGCCGGGCTACCGGGAGAACACCACGGGCGCGGCGGGTGAGTTCAACCCGACCGAGGCCAAGAAGCTGTACCAGGCCGCGGGCGGCCCGTCGAAGATCACCATCTCCTACAACGGGGACGGTGGCCACAAGGACTGGGTCGACGCCACCTGCAACCAGCTGAAGGCCAACCTCGGCGTGGACTGCGTCGGCTCGGCCGAGCCGAAGTTCTCCGACCTGCTGAACAAGGTCGAGAAGAAGCAGCCGGTCGGCCTGTTCCGCCTGGGCTGGGTCATGGACTACCCGTCCATGGAGGACTACCTGGGCCCGCTGTACAGCACCAACGGCTCGTCGAACTACTACGGCTACAGCAACCCGGAGTTCGACAAGCTGGTCAAGGAGGGTTCGGCGGCGCCGACCCAGGCCGAGGCCATCAAGAAGTACCAGCAGGCCGAGGACATCCTGGCCAAGGACATGCCGGTGATCCCGCTCCGCTTCGGCGAGAACGTGTTCGGGCACTCGAGCAAGGTCAGCAACGTCGAGATGGACCTGTTCCAGCGGGTCAACCTCGTCAAGATCGAAGCGGCCAGCTGAGCTGACCGTGGTGCCGGGCCGTCCGGGAGTTTCCCCGGGCGGCCCGGCCACGCCCGGACCGGCCAGGTCGCTCGCCGTCCGGCCGGTCCCGGCCCGGGCCCCCGCCGGGCCACGACCGCGTCAAGGGCATCTCCGGTACGTCCAGACATGCGGTCTCGCGACCCTTTCGCGTTTTTCCAGAGAGACTGGGAAGTATGTTCCGCTACATCCTGCGCCGCCTCCTGCAGATGGTCCTGGCGTTCTTCGGGACCACGCTGATCGTCTACGCGCTGATGTTCGCCGGCCAGACCGACCCGATCCAGGCCCTCGCCGGCGAGCGCCCGGTGACCGCCGCGCAGCGGGCATACCTGACGGAGAAGTACCACCTCGACCAGACCGGCGTGGGCGGCTTCTTCTACCGCTACTTCGACTACGTCCGCAGCCTGCTCCAGGGCGACCTGGGCCAGTCGCTGACCGGACGCCAGATCGGAGACATCCTCCAGCAGGCCTGGCCGGTCACGGTGAAGCTCGCCCTCATCGCGCTCGCCGTGGCGGTGATCTTCGGCGTCACCGCCGGGGTGATCGCCGGCATCCGCCGCGCCAGCATCTTCGACAACGCGACGCTGGTGCTGACGCTGCTGGTGCTCGGCATCCCGACCATCGTGCTGGCGCCGCTCGCGCAGTACTTCCTCGGCGTCCGCTGGCCGGTCTTCCCACCCACCGCCGGCGCGGAACCCAGCTTCTACGCGCTGCTCCTGCCCGGCATCGTGCTCGGCTCGCTCTCCCTGGCCACCGCGCTACGGCTCACCCGCACCTCCGTGGCGGAGAACCTGCGCGCCGACTACGTGCGCACCGCCCGCTCGAAGGGCCTCGTGAAGCGGCGCATCGTCGGCATCCACGTGCTGCGCAACTCGCTCATCCCGGTGGTGACCTTCCTCGGCGTCGAGCTGGGCAACCTGATGAGCGGCGCGATCATCACGGAGGGCGTGTTCAACATCCCCGGCGTGGGCTTCAACCTCTTCCGGGGCATCCGCACCGAGGACGGCCCCCTGGTCGTGGGCTTCGTCAGCGTGCTCGTCGTGGTCTACCTGGTCTCGAACCTGCTGGTGGACGTTCTGTACGCCGTACTCGACCCGAGGATCCGCTATGAGTGAGCGCAGCGAACGAATGATCAACTCAGCGTTCCGCGGCTCGGCGCGCCCCGGAGCGCAGCGATGGGGTGCGCCGAGTGAGCGCAGCGAACGAATGATCAACTCAGCGTGCCAGGGCACTCATGCCGGCACCGAGCGGAGCGAGGCGGCATGAGTGACTTTGAGACCGTCGCATCCAGCGAGAACCAGGCCGCGCGGCGTGGCCCCTCGGGTGAGCCCGGCGCGCCGAACCAGGTGGGTGTGCAGAAGCCGCGCAGCCTCGCCGGCGACGCCTGGCGCGACCTGCGCCGCAACCCGATCTTCTGGATCTCCCTGGTCCTGGTCACGGTCGTCACCCTGATGGCGATCGTCCCGGGCCTGTTCACCGCGAACGACCCGCAGGACTGCGTGCTCTCGCGGCAGAACGCCGGGCCGTCCGGCGGGGCGATCTTCGGGTACGACTTCCAGGGCTGCGACACGTACGCCCGCGCGGTCTACGGCTCCCGCGCCTCGCTGCTGGTGGGCGCGCTCTCCGCGCTGTTCACCGGCGTGATCGCGCTGGTCGTCGGGATGCTCGCCGGCTACTTCGGCGGCTGGGTGGACGCGGTGCTGTCCCGGGTGATCGACATCGTGCTCGGCATCCCGCTGCTGCTGGCCGCGATCGTCCTGCTCAAGCGGGTTAGCACCGCCGGCCCGAACGCCCGGATCACCGCGGTCATCTTCGTGCTGGCCGTCCTCGGGTGGACCACGGCGGCGCGCGTCGTGCGCTCGTCGGTGATCACCGCCAAGGAGCAGGACTACGTGGCGGCGGCCCGGATGCTCGGCGCCGGCAACGGCCGGATCATGTGGCGGCACATCCTGCCGAACTCGCTGGCGCCCGCCATCGTGGTGCTGACGATCGCGCTCGGCACGTTCATCGCCGCCGAGGCCACGCTCTCGTTCCTGGGCATCGGCCTCAAGGCCCCGACCATCTCCTGGGGCCAGGACATCGACACCGGCCGGATCCACATGCGGGAGTCGTCGACCCCGCTGATCGTCCCGTCGGCCTTCCTCGCGCTGACCGTGCTGGCGTTCATCATGCTCGGCGACGCGATCCGTGACGCCTTCGACCCGAAGCTGCGGTGATCCTGCGATGACCAACTCCACCGTCCAACCCACGCCGGCCTCCGCCACGCCGGAGGGCGGCCACCTGCTCGAGGTCCGGGACCTGTACGTCGAGTTCCGCACCAGCGAGGGCGTGGCCAAGGTGATCAACGGCGTGTCGTACCACCTGGACGCCGGCGAGACGCTCGCCGTGCTGGGCGAGTCGGGCTCCGGCAAGTCGGTGACCGCTCAGGCGATCATGGGCATCCTCGACAGCCCGCCGGCGCACGTCCGTTCCGGCCAGATCCTCTACCAGGGGCGTGACCTGCTCACCCAGCCGGAGGAGCAGCGCCGGCAGGTGCGCGGCAAGGAGATCGCGATGATCTTCCAGGACGCGCTCTCGGCCCTGAACCCGGTCTTCCCGGTGGGCTGGCAGATCAGCGAGACGCTGCGGACGCGGGAGGGGATGTCCCGGGCGGACGCCCGCCGCCGCGCCATCGAGCTGATGGACCTCGTGAAGATCCCGGCCGCCGAGCGGCGCATCGGCGACTACCCGCACCAGTTCTCGGGCGGCATGCGGCAGCGCGTCATGATCGCGATGGCGCTGGCGCTCAACCCCAAGGTGCTGATCGCCGACGAGCCGACCACCGCGCTGGACGTCACCGTGCAGGCGCAGATCATGGACCTCCTCGCCGACCTGCGACGGGACCTCGGCATGGCCATGATCCTGATCACCCACGACCTGGGCGTGGTCGCGGGCGTCGCCGACCGGATCGCCGTGATGTACGCCGGCCGCATCGTCGAGCACGCCGACGTCCGGTCGCTCTACCGGGCGCCGGCGCACCCGTACACGAAGGGGTTGCTGGAGTCGATCCCGCGCCTGGACGTGCGCGGCCAGGAACTGGCGACCATCAGGGGCCTGCCGCCGAACCTCATGCGGATCCCGTCCGGCTGCCCCTTCCACCCGCGGTGCCCGTACGTGCAGCAGGTCTGCGTGGACGTGGTGCCGCACGACCTGGTCCTCGGCGACGGCCGGACCAGTGCATGCCACTTCGCGCAGGAGGTGCGTGATGACAGCGCCCGCTAGCTCCACCAAGGTCCGGGGCGAGACCATCCTCTCGGTCGACAACGTGGTGAAGCACTTCCCGATCTCCCAGGGTGTGCTGTTCAAGAAGCAGGTCGGCGCGGTCAAGGCCGTGGACGGCGTGAGCTTCGAGCTGCGCCGCGGTGAGACGCTCGGCGTGGTGGGCGAGTCCGGCTGCGGGAAGTCCACGCTGGCCCGGCTGCTCATGCGGCTGGAGACGCCGACGTCGGGGCGGGCGACCCTGGAGGGGCGGGACCTGTTCAAGGCCTCCGGCGCGGAGCTGCGCCGGCTGCGGCGCAACATGCAGATGGTCATGCAGGACCCGTACACCTCGCTGAACCCGCGGATGACCGTCGGCGACATCATCGGCGAGCCGTTCGAGATCCACCCGGACGCCGCGCCGCGCGGCAGCCGCCGCAAGCGGGTCCAGGAGCTGCTGGACGTCGTCGGGCTGAACCCGGAGCACATCAACCGGTACCCGCACCAGTTCTCCGGCGGCCAGCGGCAGCGCATCGGTATCGCCCGGGCGCTCGCCCTGCGCCCGGAGATCATCGTCTGCGACGAGCCGGTGTCGGCCCTCGACGTCTCCATCCAGGCCCAGGTGATCAACCTGCTGGAGCAGCTCCAGGACGAGTTCGGGCTCTCCTACATCTTCATCGCGCACGACCTGTCGGTCGTCCGGCACATCTCCGACCGGGTCGCCGTCATGTACCTCGGCAAGATCGTGGAGATCGGCACCGAGGACGAGATCTACGAGCGGGCCACCCACCCGTACACCCAGGCGCTGCTGTCGGCGGTGCCGGTGCCCGACCCCGAGGTACGCCACGAGCGGAACATCATCCGGCTGACCGGTGACGTGCCGTCGCCGGCCGACCCGCCGTCGGGCTGCCGGTTCCGCACGCGCTGCTGGAAGGCCCAGGAGGTCTGCGCGACCGAGGAGCCGCTCACGGTCGCGCGGGCCGCCGACCCGCACCCCTCGGCCTGCCACTTCGCCGAGGTCCGCCCGGCGGCCGCCTGACCCGGCGCGCCCCCCGCGCCCGGCCGGGCGCGGGGGGCGGGCTGGTCAGTGGAAGAAGTGGCGGGTGCCCGTGAGGTACATGGTCACGCCGGCCTCCTTGGCGGCCGCGATGACCTCCTCGTCGCGGATCGACCCGCCGGGCTGCACGATGGCCCGCACGCCGGCCTCGATGAGGATCTTCGGACCGTCGGCGAACGGGAAGAACGCGTCGGAGGCGCAGACCGCGCCGCGCGCCCGGTCGGCGCCGGCCCGGCGCACCGCGAGCTGCGCCGAGTCCACCCGGTTCACCT
This sequence comes from Micromonospora globbae, assembly GCF_036184225.1. NCBI lineage: Bacteria > Bacillati > Actinomycetota > Actinomycetes > Micromonosporales > Micromonosporaceae > Micromonospora > Micromonospora globbae. Next base: position 6,423,837 of record NZ_CP108084.1, on the reverse strand, counting down.
GCCCCATGCCCACGCCGACGGTCGCGCCGTCGCGGGCCAGCAGGATGGCGTTGCTCTTCACGGCGCGGACCGCCCGCCAGGCGAACGCGAGATCGCGCAGCGTCTCCTCGTCGGCCGGGTCGCCGGCCGCGAGCCGCCAGGTGGCCGGGTCGTCGCCCGGCGCGTCGACGCGGTCCGCCATCTGCACCAGCACACCGCCGCTGACCTGCCGCCACTCCGCGGGCGGCGGGTTCCAGGCCGGGGCGCGCAGCAGCCGGATGTTCTTCTTGCCCTGGAGGATCTCGACGGCGCCGTCGTCGTACCCCGGCGCCACCACCACCTCGGTGAAGATGTCGGCCACCTGCCGGGCCAGCTCCACGCTCACCGGCCGGTTCACCGCGATCACGCCCCCGTACGCGGAGACCGGGTCGCAGGCGTGCGCCTTGCGGTGCGCCTCGGCCACGTCCGCGCCGACGGCGATGCCGCACGGGTTGGCGTGCTTGATGATCGCCACCGCCGGCTGGTCGGGGAAGTCGTTCGCGGCCCGCCACGCGGCGTCCGCGTCGACGTAGTTGTTGTAGGACATCTCCTTGCCGTGCAGCTGCTCGGCCTGGGCCAGCCCGGCCGGCGCGTCCGGGTCGGTGTAGAGCGCGGCCGCCTGGTGCGGGTTCTCGCCGTAGCGCAGCGCCCGGTCCGCCCGCAGCGCCAGCCCGGCGAAGGCCGGCCACTCCGGCTCGCCGCCGAGCTGCACCGCGCACCAGTTGGCGACCGCCACGTCGTACTCGGCGATGTCGGCGAACGCCCGCGCCGCCAGGGCGCGGCGCTGCGTGAGGGTGAACCCGCCCGCGTCGAGCGCCTCCCGTACGGCCGGGTACGCCGACGGGTCCGTCACCACGGCGACCGAGGCGTGGTTCTTGGCCGCCGCGCGGACCATCGCCGGGCCGCCGATGTCGATCTGCTCCACGCACTCGTCGAGGCTCGCGCCGGAGGCCACCGTCGCCTGGAACGGGTAGAGGTTGCTCACCAGCAGGTCGAACGGCGCCACCCCCAGCTCGTCGAGCTGGTCGGCGTGCGACTGCTTCCGCAGGTCGGCCAGCAGGCCGGCGTGCACCTTCGGGTGCAGCGTCTTGACCCGCCCGTCGAGGACCTCGGGGAACCCGGTGACCGTCTCCACGGCCGTGACCGGCACTCCGGCGCCGGCGATCGTCGCCGCCGTGCTGCCGGTCGAGACGATCTCCACGCCGGCCGCGTGCAGCGCCCGGGCCAGCTCGACCAGGCCGGTCTTGTCGTAGACGCTGACCAGCGCCCGCCTGATCGGGCGACGCTCGTCCTGAGTGGAGCTCACGGGATCGTGACCTTTCTTCCGGTGATCGTCCAGCCGTTGCGGACCAGGCGGCCGACCTGCTCGACGAGCTGGCGCCGCTCGGCCGACTTGATGCGCTCGGTGAGCGTCTCCTCGTCGTCGTCGTCGAGGACCGGCACCGCCACCTGCGCGACGATCGGGCCGGTGTCCATTCCGGCGTCGACGAAGAAGAGGGTGGCTCCGGTGATCTTCACCCCGTAGGCGAGGGCGTCACGCGGGCCGTGGATGCCGGGGAACGCGGGCAACAGGGTGTTGTGCGTGTTCAGGTAGCGGTCGCCGAAGGCCGCGAGGAAGTGCGGCCCGACCAGCTTCAGGAAGCCCGCGGAGATGACCAGGTCCGGGCGGTGCGCGGCGACCTGTTCGGTGAGCGCGCGATCCCAGTCCTCGCGCGTGTCGTACGCCTTGAGCGGCACCACGAACGTCGGCACCCCGGCCGCGGCGGCGCGCTCCAGCCCGCCGATCCCGTCCCGGTCGGCGCCGACCGCGACCACCCGGGCGCCGTACGCCGGGTCGGCCGCGGCGTCCAGCAGTGCCTGCAGGTTGCTCCCCGATCCGGAGACGAGGACGACGATGCGGGCGGCGGACGCGGGCTCGGTCACCGGGCCACCCTACCGGGCAGGTCGGAGTGACCAGCGTCTGGGCGGCGCACGGACGGGCGACGACGGACTGGCGTCGAACCGGTACGCTGCGCCCGTTCGGGCCGGCGCGTGCCCGGTCCCGCATCGGTGCGGGACGGGACCGCCGCGTCGACAGGAGCGCCCACGCACGGCCGACGTCGGGGAGCCGCCGCTCGCGGCGTCGTGGTGCGGGTGCTGCGCGCCGGTGGCGCCGGCGCGATCATGGATAGCGACACGTACAGACGGACACAGCCAAGGAGCCTCGTCGCATGCAGCCCGGTAACCCCGGTCAGGACCCGTACGGCCAGCAGCCGAACCAGGATCCGACCGCCCAGCCGCACCACGACCCGTACGCCCCGCCGCCGGCCGCGCCCTACGGCCAGCAGCCGACCTCGGGCCAGCCGTACGGGCAGCAGCCCACCTCGGGGCAGCCGTACGGCCAGCCGCCGCAGGCGCCGTACGGGCAGCAGCCCACCTCGGGGCAGCCCTACGGCCAGCCGTACCAGGACCCGTACGCCCAGCAGCAGCCGTACGGCGCCGCCCCCACCTACCCAAACGCCGGCTACCCGCAGCAGTCCGGGCAGAACAACACCCTCGGCCTCGTGTCGATGATCCTCGGCATCGCGTCGATCCCGCTGGTGTGCTGCCTCTACCTGGGCATCCCGGTGGGCATCGCCGGCATCATCACCGGCTACCTGGCCAAGCAGAAAGTCGCCCAGGGGCAGGCCAACAACGCCGGGCAGGCGAAGGCCGGTCTGATCTGCGGCGCCGTCGGTGTCGGCCTCGGCATCGTGGTGCTCATCCTCGGCATCGTGGCGAACGTGAGCCTGCCGACCGAGCCCTGATCCGCGACGGAGTGGAAGGGGGCGCCCCGGCGGGGCGCCCCCTTCGTCGTCCTCGGTGGGGGCTCAGCGGGCCGCGGGGGCGCGGGTGAACGTGCGCGTGAGGGCCGCGCCGAGCAGGGCTCCCGCCGCGACCACCGCGGTGGTCACCGCGGCGACCTGCCAGGCGACCGGGCCCATCTGGGCCAGCCGACCGCCGCCGAGCGGCCCGGCCGAGGCGGCCGCCAGGATCCCGAGCAGCACACCGGCCACCGGGCCAGCGACGGCCGCCGGGCCGAGCAGCGGCCCCCAGGCCAGCGGCGTCCGCTCGTCGGCGGCGAGCCGGATCAGCCGGCGGGCGAGCAGCCATCCGGCCGTCATCCCGGCCAGCACCGGCACCGCGAGCAGCCCGGCGCCGAGCCCGTCCATCGGGCCGCGCGGCAGGCCGGCCAGCAGCGGTACGGCCGGCAGCGCGCCCACGGAGACCTCGCTCGTGCGGACGGCCGTGTCGGTGCCCACGGCGAACCCGGGACCGAGCAGGTAGCTGGCCGACCAGATCGTGGCGTTCGGCGCGTACGCGAGACTGACCAGGATGATCCCGGCCTGCCCGGCCACCCCGGTCCGGTACGCGCCGATCATGTCGGCCGCGTCACCGCCTCCGGTGGCCACGGCGAGCCCGGCGGCCCCGGCCCCGGCGGCGAGCAGCAGCAGGCCGGCGACCAGGCCGGTGCGGACGCCGTCCCGGGCGAGCGCCGGCGCGCGCTCGGCGAGCAGGGCGGCCACCCCGGTGATCCGCGCGGCGCCGGCGAGCGCGGCGCCCGCGCCGACCAGCGCGAAGGTCACCCCGGCGCGGACGGGTGACGCGGCCGGGCCGCCCAGGTCGGACAGTACGGCGGCGAGGACGCCGAGCGGCGCGTACCCGAGGCCGACCGCCCCGGCGGCGGTGAGCGCCTGCCGCGGTGAGCGGCCGCCGCGGGCGCCCATGGCCCGGCTGACGTGCACCCCGGCGCGGGTCAGACGCCAGATCACCAGCGCGGTGAGGGCCAGCGGGGCGAGCCCGAGCGGCCCGGCGTCGGTCCGCAGCGGCACGCCGTGCCCGAGCAGCCAGCCCGCCAGCCCCGCCCGCAGGGCGCCGACGACCGAGCCGGCGTCCTCGCTGAGCTGGGCGAGGCCGAGGACGATCGCGACCGGCAGGTACGAGGTGAGTCCGGCCCCGAGGGCGGCCACCGCCGCGGCCACCGCGAGCGGCGCCCGGGAGCGCGGCGACCCGCCGGCACGCGGGGCGGGCACTCGCCCGCCGGTGGCGGCACGGCTCGCCGGCCGGCCGTCGGCGGTGATCGCACCGGAGCGGCGGGTCTGCTCAGGGGTGTCGGGGGACATCGCGTCTACTCTGGCACGCCGTGTCCCCGGCGGCAGTCCGATACCGCCGCGCCACGGCCACGAGTTCCGATCTCCACGGTGCGCACCGGGACGTGCGCCGCCGCCCCTGGCACGCCCCCGCGGGGTGCGCGGGCCGGGCCGCGACCGCACGGGCGGAGAAGGCGGAGGGGGCCGACCGGTTCCGGTCGACCCCCTCGGTAGGCACCGTCCACTCAGCCAGCGGACATGATCTCCCGCATCAGGCGGGCGGTCTCGGTCGGCGTCTTGCCGACCTTGACGCCGACCGCCTCCAGCGCCGCCTTCTTCGCCTCGGCGGTGCCGGCGGAGCCGGAGATGATCGCACCGGCGTGGCCCATGGTCTTGCCGGGCGGCGCGGTGAAGCCGGCGATGTAGCCGACCACCGGCTTGGTGACGTTGGCCTTGATGAACTCGGCGGCCCGCTCCTCGGCGTCGCCGCCGATCTCGCCGATCATCACGATCGCGTCGGTGTCCGGGTCGGCCTCGAACGCCGCGAGGGCGTCGATGTGGGTGGTGCCGATGATCGGGTCACCACCGATGCCGACGCAGGTCGAGAAGCCGATGTCGCGCAGCTCGTACATCATCTGGTAGGTCAGCGTGCCGCTCTTGCTGACCAGGCCGATCCGGCCCGGGCCGGTGATGTCGGCCGGGATGATGCCGGCGTTCGAGGCACCCGGCGAGGCGATGCCGGGGCAGTTCGGCCCGATGATGCGGGTCCGCTCGCCCTTGGCCACGTTGTACGCCCAGAACGCGGCGGTGTCGTGCACCGGCACGCCCTCGGTGATGACCACGGCCAGCTCGATCCCGGCGTCGACCGCCTCGATCACCGCGGCCTTGGTGAACTGCGGCGGTACGAAGATCACCGTGACGTTCGCCCCGGTCTCCTTCATGGCGTCGGCCACGGTGGCGAAGACCGGAAGGGCCGTGCCGTCGAAGTCGACGGTCTGCCCCGCCTTGCGCGGGTTGGTGCCGCCCACGATGTTGGTGCCGGCGGCGAGCATCCGCCGGGTGTGCTTGGAACCCTCGGAGCCGGTCATCCCCTGCACGATGACCTTCGAGTCCTTGGTCAGCCAGATTGCCATGATCAGACCCCCGCAGCGGCCAGCTCGGCGGCCCGCTCGGCCGCGCCATCCATGGTGTCCACCCGCTGGATCAGCGGGTTGTTCGCGCCGTCGAGGATCGCCCGGCCCTCCTCGGCGTTGTTGCCGTCGAGCCGGACGACGAGCGGCTTCGTGACCTTCTCGCCGCGCTGCTCCAGCAGGGCGAGCGCCTGGACGATGCCGTTGGCGACCGCGTCGCAGGCGGTGATGCCGCCGAAGACGTTGACGAAGACGCTCTTCACCGAGGGGTCGGAGAGGACGATCTCCAGCCCGTTCGCCATCACGGCGGCGCTCGCGCCACCGCCGATGTCGAGGAAGTTCGCCGGCTTGACGCCGCCGTGCCGCTCACCGGCGTACGCGACCACGTCGAGCGTCGACATGACGAGGCCCGCGCCGTTGCCGATGATGCCGACCTCGCCGTCGAGCTTGACGTAGTTGAGGTCCTTCTCCTTGGCGGCCTGCTCCAGCGGGTCCACCGCGGCCTGGTCGACGAGCGCCTCGTGGTCCGGGTGGCGGAACGCGGCGTTCTCGTCGAGGCTCACCTTCGCGTCGAGCAGCAGCAGCTTGCCCTCGCGGGTCTTGGCGAGCGGGTTCACCTCGACGAGGGTCGCGTCCTCGGCGACGAACGCCTTCCAGAGCCCGACGGCCACCTCGACGACCTGGTCGGCGACGTCGGCCGGGAAGCCGGCGGCGTCGACGATCTCGCGCGCCTTCGCCTCGTCCACGCCCTCGACCGCGTCGATCGGCATCTTGACGACCTTCTCCGGGGTCTCCGCGGCGACCTGCTCGATGTCCATGCCGCCGGCGACGCTGGCGATGCAGAGGAAGGTGCGGTTCGCCCGGTCGAGCAGGTAGGAGAAGTAGTACTCCTCGGCCACGTCCGCGGTCACGGTGATCATGACCTTGTGGACGGTGTGACCCTTGATGTCCATGCCGAGGATGTCGGTGGCCCGGGCCACCGTCTCCTCCGCGCCCTCGGCCAGCTTCACGCCGCCGGCCTTGCCCCGGCCGCCGACCTTCACCTGAGCCTTGACGACCACCCGGCCGCCGAGGCGTTCGGCGATCGCGCGGGCCTCCTCCGGGGTCGTGGCGACGCCGCCGGCGAGCACGGGAAGTCCGTGCCGCTCGAACAGGTCCCGCCCCTGGTACTCGTACAGGTCCACGATTGCGCGTCCCGTCCCGTCTCCGCGGCGCGCCGTCGCGCCGCCACCAGCGTTTGGAAAACAGTTTGACGCCTGTCATCACATGAAACAGGCCATTGGCCGCAGCCTAGCGAGGTGGGCACCGGCGGCAACCGAGCGGGTGCGCGGTGTGCGGTAATGCACAACCACCCTCCGGACGTGGTCGCGTATCAGCCGTCCGGGCGATGTTGCGGTGGGTGCGTAACCCCTCCGGGAGGACGTCGTTGAGTCAGGTGTCGGAGCGCTGGTCAGCGCGAAGACGGGAGACGGCCGATGCCCTGTCGGTCGAGGGGTGGCGGCGGGGCATCGTGCATAGAGGGGCCGGACGTGTGAGGGGTGCGTCCGGCCCCTCCCCCTGTCCGGGGGTCGGCGGGCTCCCCGCCGGAGGTCGGCCGTGTCCCCCGCCCGGGACGCGCGCTCCGCCGTCGGGCCGGCGCAGCTCACCGGCTGCGCGTTCGACGTCCGGCCGGCTCAGCTCACCGGCTGCGCGACGTTCTGCCGCACCCACTCCACGATCGAGGCGGTCGTGGCGCCCGGCGTGAAGATCTTGGCGACGCCCAGGCGCTCCAGCTCCGGGATGTCGGCGTCGGGGATGATGCCGCCGCCGAAGACCACGATGTCCCGGGCGTCGCGCTCGGCGAGCAGTTCCAGCACCCGGCGGAAGAGGGTCATGTGCGCGCCGGAGAGCACGGATAGGCCCACGGCGTCGGCGTCCTCCTGGATGGCCGTCTCGACGATCTGCTCCGGGGTCTGGTGCAGGCCGGTGTAGATGACCTCCATACCGGCGTCGCGGAGGGCACGGGCGACCACCTTCGCGCCGCGGTCGTGGCCGTCCAGGCCGGGCTTCGCGACGACGACCCGAATACGAGAGCTCATCAGCGCACACCTTTCACCGGCTCGGCGGCCATTCACCTGAACGAACGGTAACCCGCGCGACGGGGGGTCGGAAATCCGGGCCGGAACTCCGTGCCGACCGGCCGCCCCGACGCGACGCCCTCGATTGGCCGCCCCGACGCGACGCCCTCGACCGGCCGCCCCGACGCGACGCCCTCGACCGGCGCCCCGGCGCGGCGCGACCCGGCGCGGGGTGGTGGGCCCGCACCGCGGCGTACCGGCGCCCCGGCGCGGTCCACCGGCGTGGTGGGCCGTGCAGCGCGCGCCGTCAAGCCGGACGACTCCGCCGTATCGGTCACGCTCCGCGACGAACGGACAGTAAACAGGGCGCCGATCGGCGTCGCGAGGCGCGACAATCTCGGACGCAAACGGACAGATCGCCGCGCCAATTCGGCGCTCCGGCTTGTGACTCGTGTTGCAGTTGGCTAACGTGTCCACGGTTGTCATCAGGTCCATGGACGGGTGACGACGTGGTCAGCGGAGGTTCACCCGAGCGTCACCGACGTCCGCCGGCCACTCGGAACCCCGACAACGGAGGGTGTGCGTGCGCCAGCGCCTGTCGTCTGAGCCCGATAGATATCGCGGTCGCCGCCGCGTACCCACCCCACCGCGGAGCCGCTACGCCGCCGTCGTCACCACCGCGTTCGTCGGCGCGGGCATCGTGGCGCTCGGCGCGAGCGCGCTGCCCGACGCGAAGGACTTCAACCCGGCGGCCCTCGACGAGGTCAGCCAGTCGTCGATCACCAGCGCCGACGCCGCGGCCCGCGAGAAGGCGGGCGACCGCGCCTCCCGGGACAGCGCCCGGGGCGAGGAGGCGGCCGAATCCGACGCATGGCTTCTGCCCCTGCAGGGTTACGACCTCAAGTCGTCCTACGGCGAGCGCTGGGGCAAGATGCACACCGGCGTCGACCTGGTCGCGCCCGAGGGCACTCCGTACGTCGCGATCCACGCCGGCACCGTCACGAAGGCCGGCTGGTTCGGCGGCTACGGCTACGCCGTGATCGTCCAGCACCCCGACGGCAGCGAGGCGATCTACGGGCACTCCTCCGTCCTGAGCGTGCGCGAGGGGCAGCAGGTCAAGGCCGGCGACCAGCTCGGGCTGGTCGGCAACACGGGCCACTCCTACGGCGCCCACCTGCATCTCGAGGTCCATGTCAAGGGCGAGCCGATCGACCCCAAGCCCTGGCTCTCCGAGCGCGGAGTGGACATCGAGCTGCAAGTGGAGACGTACTTCAACGACGTAGCGGCCTCCTGACGCTCCGTATCGCCCGTTGACCGCCCGGATCAACCGATCCGGGCGGTTTTCTGTGTGCGCCGGTAACCTGCGTCACTCGGACGAGTGTGACCACCGCCACGCCTTGGCGTGATCACTTAGCGGGTCAGAACGGCCACGACAGGACATACCGGTGCGGCCGATGACCCACGCCCCGTCCGTCCACCCCGCCCCCTCGATCGCCGCGGCCCCGCGGTTCACCAGGATCTGTCGGGTCCAGCCCCTCGACACGTGAAGGTTCACCGTGCAGGAAGACAGCAGCATCCAGAACGGGCAGCCCGCCGACGCCGAGGTGGTGCGGCACCGCCGGCCGGCCGGACGCGTCCGGCTCCTCGTGGTCGGAGCGGTCGCCGTGGTGGGCATCGGTGTCGCCGGCGCCGCCATCGCCACGACCGGGCACGACTCCGCACCCGCGCCCGTCTCGCTCGACGCCCAGGCACGTGCCGACGCCGCCGCCCGGGCCGACCGCTCCGCACGCGAGTCGAGCGCGCCGGTCACCCCCTCCGCCACGCCGCTGAGCCCGACCCCGAGCCCGACCAGCGCCCAACCGTCGCCCTCGGCGACGTCGGCCACGCCGAAGCCCAAGCCGACGGTGAAGAAGACGACGAAGCCGAAGCCGGCCTGGGTCATCCCGATGAAGGGCGCGACGATCACCTCCTGCTACGGCCCCCGCTGGGGCACCCTGCACGCGGGGATCGACTTCGCCATGCCCGACGGCACCCCGATCCACGCCGCCTTCGGCGGCACGGTGGTGAAGGCCGGTGACGCCGGCGACGGGTACGGCAACTCGGTCTTCATCGACCACGGCAACGGCTACCTGACCCACTACGCCCACCAGAGCCGGATCGCCGTCAGCGTCGGCGACAAGGTCACCGCCGGCGAGGTCATCGGGTACGAGGGCGCCACCGGCGACGCCACGGGCCCGCACCTGCACTTCGAGGTGCACAAGGGCCAGATGTGGAACCAGATCGACCCGGCACCGTTCCTGCGGGCCCGGGGCATCGACGTGGCCTGCTGACGGCCCGACCCGACACGCGTGGTGCGGGAGGCGACCCTCCCGCACCACGCCCGGTGCTCACCGGCCCTGGTCACCCACGACGTCCAGGACCCAGACGACGCCGAAGCGGTCCGTGAGCATCCCGTAGAGCGGCGCCCACGGCGCCGGCCCGAGCGGCCGCACGACGGTGGCTCCGCCGGACAGCCCCTCCCAGTACGCGGTGATCTCCTGCGCGCTCTCGCCACGGACGGACACGAAGAAGGAGTTCTCACCCCGCTCCCAGGGCATCGACGAGGGGACGTCGTAGGCCATCACCTGGAAGCCGTTGTCGGCGGCCACCTGGCCCCACATCACCTGGTCGGCCTCGGCCGGCTCCGACACGGCGCCGGCGTCCCGGTAGGTGACGACGGCGAGGTCGCCACCGAACACGGACCGGTAGAACTCGAGCGCGGATCGGGCGTCACCCCGGAAGTTCAGGTGGGTGACGGACTTGATCGACATGGTGTCTCCTCACGTGCGCCGTTGTTGGCGCGGACCACCGTCGCAGGAGTAGCGGTCAGATTGTGGCCGCTTGTCGGCGCACCATGGAGTGATGCCGACGACGTCAGCCCGACTGCTCTCACTGCTCTCGCTGCTCCAGGCACGCCGGGACTGGCCGGGGGCCCTGCTCGCCGAGCGGCTGGAGGTCAGCCCCCGCACGGTGCGTCGCGACGTCGACCGCCTGCGCGAACTCGGCTACCCGATCGTGGCCAGCCGGGGCCCCGACGGCGGGTACCGCCTCGGCGCCGGCACGCGACTGCCCCCACTGCTCTTCGACGACGAGCAGGCGGTGGCCCTCGCCATCGCCCTCCAGACCGCCGCCACCGCCGGCGCCGGCATCGAGGAGGCCGCGAGGCGCGCGCTCACCACCGTCCGGCAGGTCATGCCGGCACGGCTGCGCCACCGCGTCGACGCCCTCCAGGTCACCGCCGTCGACGCCGCCCCTCCGGATCCGCCGGCCGACAGCGGTGTGCTGGTGGCGCTCAGCGCCGCCGTCCGCGCCCGCGAGGTGCTGCGCTTCGACTACGCGCGCGCACCGGAACCCGACGACGGCGGGTCTCCGCCGAGACGGGTGGAGCCCCATCACCTCGTCACCTGGGGCGGGCGGTGGTACCTCGTGGCCTGGGACCTCGACCGGCGGGACTGGCGTACCTTCCGCGCCGACCGGATCACCCCGCGCACCCCCACCGGCCCCCGCTTCACCCCGCGCGAGCTGCCCACCGGTGACGTGGCCGCCTTCGTCACCGGCAGGTTCCGCGGCGCCGACGGCTCGGGCGACTGGCCGTGCCGGGGCGAGGTGGTCCTCGACCTTCCCGCCACCACCGTCGCCACCTACACCCGCGACGGGATCGTCGAGGAACTCGGCACGGACCGCTGCCGGCTCACCCTCGGCTCGTGGTCGTGGGCGGGCCTGGCCGCCGCCATCGGCAGGTTCGACGCGGACATCGAGGTCGTCGGGCCGGCCGAACTGCGGGACGCGTTCGCGCGCCTGGCCCGCCGCTACGCCCGGGCGGCGACCGGCGCGGTCAGCTGAGCCGGACGGCCGGCCCCGAGGCGCCCGCCCGTCACCGCCGGGACCGCACCGTCAGAGCTTGTCGATCGGGGCGTGCCGCAGCACCAGCCACAGGGTCTGGTCGCCGAAGTCGATCTGCGCCCGGGCGCCCGGGCCGTGCCCCTCCACCACGAGCACCCGACCCAGCCCGTAGCGCTGGTGGTTCACCCGGTCGCCGGCGGCCACCTTCGGCGCCTGCGGCAACTCGCTGGCCGTGGTGAGGCGGCTGCCGTCCACACCGAGCCGGCGGGCCAGTTGGGCCGCCTTCGGCGTACCGCCGGTGAAGCCGCCGCGTCCGCCGGGCGCGCGGTCCGCGCGGCCGCCGACGCCGCCTCCCCCGCCGGCCCACGAGGTGTACGACCCCTCGGTCCGCTCCCAGCGCACCAGCTCCGGCGGCAGCTCCTCCAGGAAACGCGACGGCGGGTTGTAGGCCGGCTGCCCCCACGCGGAGCGGGTGACCGCCCGGGAGAGGTAGAGGCGCTGCCGGGCACGGGTGATCCCCACGTACGCCAGTCGCCGCTCCTCCTCCAGCTCGCGGGTGTCGCCGAGCGACCGCAGGTGCGGGAACACGCCGTCCTCGAGACCGGTGAGGAATACCACCGGGAACTCCAGGCCCTTCGCCGTGTGCAGGGTCATGAGGGTGACCACGCCCTGGTGCTCCGGGTCGTCGGTGGGCACCTGGTCGGCGTCGGCGACGAGGGCGACCTGTTCGAGGAAGCCCGCCACGGTGGCCCGCTCCCCCTCGGCCCCGGTCGCCTCGATCCGCTCCGTGTACTCCCGGGCCACGCTCACGAGTTCCTGGAGGTTGTCGACCCGCCCGGCGTCCTGCGGGTCGATGCTCTCCTCCAGTTCGCTCAGGTAGCCCGAGCGGGTGAGCAGCGCCTCCAGCACCTCCTCGGGCGTGCCGGTGTCGGCCAGCTCGCGGGCGCCGTCCAGCAGGGCCACGAAGTCGGCGATGCCGTTCGCGGCACGGGTGGAGATGCCCGGCGCCTCCTTCGCCCGCCGCAGCGCCGCGCCGAAGGAGATCCGCTCCCGGCTGGCGAGGGCCTCGACGCACGCCTCCGCCCGCTCACCGATCCCCCGGCGCGGCGTGTTGAGGATCCGGCGCAGGCTGACCGTGTCGTCGTCGTTGACCACGGCGCGCAGGTAGGCCAGGGCGTCCCGGACCTCCTTGCGCTCGTAGAAGCGCACCCCGCCGACCACCTTGTACGGCAGGCCGACCCGGATGAACACCTCCTCGAAGACGCGCGACTGGGCGTTGGTGCGGTAGAACACCGCCACGTCACCCGGACGCGCCTCGCCGTCGTCGACCAGCCGGTCGATCTCGCGGGCCACCCAGTCCGCCTCGGCGTGCTCGGTGTCGGCCACGTAGCCCACGATCCGCTCGCCCGGCCCGGCGTCGCTCCACAGCCGCTTCGGCTTCCGCGACGTGTTGCGGTCGATCACCGCGTTGGCGGCGTTGAGGATCGTCTGGGTGGAGCGGTAGTTCTGCTCCAGCAGGATCGTCCGGGCGTCGGTGAAGTCCCGCTCGAACTCCAGGATGTTGCGGATGGTCGCGCCCCGGAACGCGTAGATCGACTGGTCCGCGTCACCCACCACGCAGAGCTCGGCCGGCGGCAGCCCCTCGGTGCCGGAGACCAGCTCCTTGATCAGGACGTACTGGGCGTGGTTGGTGTCCTGGTACTCGTCCACCAGCACGTGCCGGAACCGCCGGCGGTAGGTCTCGGCCACGTGCGGGTGCGACTGGAGCAGGTGCACCGTCGTCATGATCAGGTCGTCGAAGTCCAGCGCGTGGGCCTCGCGCAGCCGGCGCTGGTAGAGCGTGTACGCCTCGGCGAGCGCCCGCTCGTTGGGGCCCTTCGCCCGGGCCGCGAAGGCCTCCGGGTCGACCAGCTCGTTCTTCAGGTTGGAGACCTGGGCGGCGAGCCCCCGCGCCGGGTAGCGCTTCGGGTCGAGATCCAGCTCGCGGGCCACCATCTGCATCAGCCGGCGCGAGTCGTCCGCGTCGTAGATCGAGAACGTGGACTTCAGCCCGGCGTGCTCGTGCTCGGCCCGCAGGATGCGTACGCACGCCGAGTGGAACGTCGACACCCACATGAGCCGCGCCCGCGGGCCGACCAGCGCGGCGACCCGCTCCTTCATCTCACCGGCGGCCTTGTTGGTGAACGTGATCGCGATGATCTCCCCGGGGTGCACGTCCCGCGCGGCGAGCAGGTAGGCGATCCGGTGGGTGAGCACCCGCGTCTTGCCGGAGCCGGCGCCCGCGACGATCAGCAGGGGCGAGCCGGCGTGGGTGACGGCGTCGCGTTGCGGGCCGTTCAACCCCGTCAGCAGTTCCTGCGGGTCGAGACGGCTCCGACCGCCGCCGGGCCGGTGCGGGCGGGCAGGCTCGGGCGCGGGCGGGGACGCGGGGATGTCGAAGAGAGGATGCATCGCACGGCGAGTCTATGCCGCCGGCCGGACACTCCCGGACCGCGCACGCCCGACCCGGCGGGGAAGGCCGCCTCTCTGACGCGTCCCGGTCGCGGACGGGCCCCCTCGACGCCCACCGATGCCGTGCTCCCGGCCGGTGTCCGCCCGGTTCGTGGGATTCCTTGCGCGCCGGCCCCTGGGGTGGGCATACTCGACGGCGTGTTCGGTCAGCGTTACTACTTTTACTACGGCACCGGGAGTCCGGCTGCCGTAGGTCGCGCCTGATCGACAGACCTGCGAAGAAGCCCCGGGCTCCTGGAGCCCGGGGCTTTCTCGTGCCGGGTTCCGGGCTCCGGGCACGACGTCCGAGGGGTACGGCGATGATGACAGACGTGGCGCAGCAGAACGGCGGCCCGGCGCCGCGCGGCGACGAGGCGGCCGACGCGCCCGGTGAGCAGCGGGCGGCGACGCCCGGTGCGGGGGCGGCCGGCGGCGCGACCGCGCCCTCCGCGGCCGGGGACTCTCGCGCGACGGTGAACCCCGGTGGGGCCGCGGACTCCGGTGCGGCAGCGGGCGATCCAGGGGCCTCCGGCGCGGTGAACGGCTCGGCGGCCGGGGCTGACGGCGCCGCCGGCGGATCGACCGGTGACGCGCCCGCGACGGCCGCCAACGGGACGCCGGGTGTTCCGCACGTCCTGGACGCCGGTACGCAGGAGCCCGCCGCGGCGGCCCGCATCCGGGAGATCCGGCAGCGGATCGACCAGATCGACCAGGCGATCATCGACCTGTGGCAGGAGCGGGCCCGGCTCTCCCAGGAGGTCGGCGCGACCCGCATGGCCTCGGGGGGCACCCGGCTGGTGCTCTCCCGCGAGCGGGAGATCCTGGAACGCTTCCGGGTGGCGCTGGGCTCCGACGGTACGCAGCTGGCCCTGCTGCTGCTCCGCGCCGGCCGCGGCCCCCTCTAACCCCCACCCCCCTGCCCCCTACCCCCCTCCCCGCCCCCACCCCGGCGACCTCTCCCCCGTGATCATGAGGTTGGCGGGCGATTCGGAGATCGAAAAGCCCGCCAACCTCATGATCACCGGTGCATCGCGGGACGGGCGGCGCGGGCGCGGGGCGCGGGCGGCGCGGGCGGCGCGGGCGCCGCGGGGCCGACCGGTGCCGGGAACGCGGAACCGCCTGCCGGCGTCGTCGGGACGCCGGCAGGCGGTTCGAAGGAGTGTGTCAGGCGGCCTCGTGGGTGGCCACGATCTCCCGCTTCTCCGCGAAGTGGCACGCGCTCGGGTGGTCCGAGCCCTGCCGGATCTGGAGCAGCGGCACCTCCTGGGCACAGACGTCCTGCGCCTTCCAGCACCGGGTGCGGAACCGACAGCCCGACGGCGGGTCGGCCGGCGACGGCACGTCACCGGTGAGCCGGATGATCGCCTTGTGCTCCCGCACGGTCGGGTCCGGCACCGGCACGGCCGACAGCAGCGCCTGGGTGTACGGGTGCGTCGGCCGCTCGTAGATCTCGTCCTCGGTGCCGATCTCCACGATCTTGCCGAGGTACATGACGGCGACCCGGTCGCTCAGGTGGCGCACCACGGACAGGTCGTGCGCGATGAAGATGTACGCCAGGCCGAACTCGTCCTGGAGCTTCTCCAGCAGGTTCATGACCTGCGCCTGGATCGACACGTCCAGCGCCGACACCGGCTCGTCGCAGACGATGATCTCCGGGCGCAGGGCGAGCGCCCGGGCGATGCCGATGCGCTGCCGCTGGCCGCCGGAGAACTGGTGCGGGTACCGGTTGATGTGCTCCGGGTTGAGACCCACCAGGTCGAGCAGTTCCTGCACCCGCTTGCGGCGGCTGCCGCGCGGCGCGGCGTCCGGGTGGATCTCGAACGGCTCGCCGATGATGTCGCCGACCGTCATCCGCGGGTTCAGCGAGGTGTACGGGTCCTGCATCACCAGCTGGATCTGCCGGCGCAGGCGGCGCAGCGCCCCACCGGAGAGCTTGGAGATGTCCTGGCCCTTGTAGTGCACGGTGCCGGCGGTCGGCTTCTCCAGGTTCATGAGCACCCGGGCCAGCGTCGACTTGCCGCAGCCGGACTCGCCCACCACACCGAGGGTCTCGCCCTGACGCAGGTCGAAGGAGACGCCGTCGACCGCCTTGACGTGGCCGATGGTCTTCTTGAACACCACACCCCGGGTGACGGGGTAGTGCTTGACCAGATCACGGACCTCGAGGATGTTCTCAGTCACGGTTCACCAGCTCCTCGGCGAAGTGGCAGGCGCTGGCACGGCCGGTGCCGATCTGCAGCAGCGGCGGCACCTTCTCCCGGCAGACCGGCTGCGCCATGGGGCAGCGCGGGTTGAACGGGCAGCCCGGCGGGATGTTCATGAGGTTCGGCGGGAGGCCCTTGATGGTGCGGAGCTGCTGCCCCTTCTCGTCCAGCCGCGGGATCGAGTTGAGCAGGCCGAGCGTGTACGGGTGCGCCGGCTTGGCGTACAGGTCGTACACGTCGGCTTCCTCGACGATCCGGCCGGCGTACATGACCGCGATCCGGTCCGCGACGTCGGCGACCACGCCGAGGTCGTGGGTGATCAGGATCATGCCCATCTGCCGCTCGCGCTGCAGCTCGGCGAGCAGGTCCATGATCTGGGCCTGCACGGTCACGTCGAGCGCCGTGGTCGGCTCGTCCGCGATCAGCACCTCCGGGTCGAGCGCCAGCGACATGGCGATCATCGCCCGCTGCCGCATGCCGCCGGAGAACTGGTGCGGGTAGTTGTTGAACCGGCCCTTGGCGTTCGGGATCTTGACCTGGTCGAGCATCTCGATCGCGCGCTTCTTGGCGTCCGAGCGGCTCATGCCGCGCCGGACGCGGAACTGCTCGGCGATCTGGAACCCGACGGTGAAAACCGGGTTGAGCGCGGAGAGCGCATCCTGGAAGATCATGGCGATCCCCTCGCCACGGATGCGGCGGCGCTCCTCGAAGGACATCTTGAGCATGTCCTTGCCGTGGAAGCGCACCTGCCCGCCGGTGACGTGGCCGGGCGGGGTGTCGAGGATGCCCATGATCGTCTGCGCGGTGACGCTCTTGCCGGAGCCGGACTCGCCGAGCACGGCGAGGGTCTCCCCCGCGTCGACGTGGTACGTGACCCCGTTGATGACCTTGGCGACGCCGTCGCGGGTACGGAACTCCACCCGGAGGTCGTCGACCTCGAGCAGCCGGCCGGCCGGACGCCCGGCGGCGCCGGCAGCGGACTGCTCGGACACGAGAATGTCGGACAACTGGATCTCCCCTAGCGGAGTTTCGGGTCGAGCGCCTCGCGGACCGCCTCGCCGAGCATCACGAAGCTCAGCACGGCGGCGACGAGGAACGCGGCGGGGAAGAAGAGCAGGTACGGGGCCACCCGGACCAGGTTCTGCGCCTCGTTGATGATGATGCCCCAGGAGACCACCGGCGACTTCAGGCCGACGCCCAGGAAGGAGAGCGTCGCCTCGGCGCCGATGAACGAGCCGACCATGATCGTGCCGTACACCAGGATCGGGGCCAGGCAGTTCGGCAGCAGGTGCTTGAGGATGATCCGGCCGGTGCCGGCACCCAGCGCCCGGGCCGCCACGATGTAGTCGGCCTCCTTGGTGGCCAGCACCGAGGAACGCATGAGCCGCATCACGACCGGCCAGCTCAGCACGACCAGCGATGCGATGACCAGGCCCTTGACCTCCCACTCGCTGTTGTTGGTGCCGGTGCCGTTGAACGTCGTGAGGATGACGATGGCGCCGAGCACGAACGGGAGGCCGAAGAAGACGTCGGCGATGCGGGAGAGGAGGGCGTCCACCCAGCCGCCCCGGTAGCCGGCGATGATGCCCATGGTGCCGCCGATCAGCAGTACGCCGAGCACCGAGAGCAGGGCCACCACGATGGACGCGTTGGCGCCGTAGATCGTGCGGGCGAAGACGTCCTGGCCCTGGATGTCGTAGCCGAACCAGGCGTGGCCGGACGGCTTCTCCAGGCTGCGGCTCAGGTCACCGGCGGTCGGGTCGGCCGAGGTGAAGAGCGAGGGGAAGGCGGCCATCACCACGAAGAGCAGGATGAAGGCCGCGGAGATCCAGAAGAGCGGCTTGCGCCGCAGGTCCCGCCAGGCGTCGCCGAGCAGGCCGCGCGGCTTGTCCTGCTTGGCGTTCTCGGGCAGGCCGGCGTTGGTGGGACCGCCGACCTCGGTGGGCTGGTGCGCGGGGGGCGTGCTGACGATGGAGGCAGCGGTCGGGTCACTCATAGCGGATCCTCGGGTCCAGGGCGGCGTAGAGCAGGTCCACCAGCAGGTTCATCACGAGATAGACGACCACCAGGATGACCACGATGGAGACCACCGTGGCGCTCTCCTTGGTGGTGATCGCCCGGTAGACCGTCCCGCCGATGCCCTTGATGTTGAAGATGCCCTCGGTCACGATGGCGCCGCCCATGAGGGCGCCGAGGTCGGTGCCGAGGAGAGTGACGACCGGGATCAGGGAGTTGCGCAGCAGGTGCACGCCGACCACCCGGCGCATCGGCAGGCCCTTGGCGATCGCCGTGCGGACGTAGTCGGAGCGGCGGTTCTCCGAGATGCTCGTCCGGGCGACCCGGGCGATGTACGCCATCGAGGCGCTACCCAGGACGAAGCCGGGAACGATCAGTTCCGAGAGCCGCATCTCGCTCGACACCGTGGGCTCGACGATGTGCCACTGCACGCCGAACAGCCACTGGAGCAGGAAGCCGATGACGAAGATCGGCAGCGCGATGAGGAAGAGCGTGGAGACCAGGACCAGGTTGTCCAGGAAGCTGTTACGCCGCAGACCGCTCAGCACACCCGCCGTCAGACCGATGACCGCCTCGATCGCCAGGGCCACCAGGGCCAGCTTCAGCGTGTTGGGGTACGCCGCGACGATGATCTCGTTGATCGAACGGCCGCTCCAGGTCGTGCCGAAGTCCCCCTGGAAGAGGTTCTTCATGTACGTGGCGTACTGCACGTACCACGGCTGATCCAACTGGAACTTCTCGGTCATCATGGCGACGAAGCCGGGCGGGCACGGCCGCTCGCCGCACTTGCCGGCGAACGGGTCGCCAGGCACCATGACCCAGACCAGATAGTAGATCATGAATGTCGTCCCGATGAAGACCGGAACGAGTTGGAGCAGCCGTCTCAGCAGATAACGGCCCATGGGGTGGTCCTCCAGACAGGGGGCGCGTCGGCGACCGACACGCGTGACGACGTGTCGAGGGGTATTTTGCACCCCTCGCGGAACGGCCCCAGGTCGGGCTCACCTTGTAGGTGAGCCCGACCTGGGTCAGACCGTACGGATCAGAGCTCGACGGAGGTGATGTCGATCTCGCCGACGTTGGTCAGCTCCACCTTCTTGATCTTCTCCGAGTGGCCGGACTGCTGGCCCTGGAAGTAGACCGGGATCGAGGGAACGTCCTGGTCGATCAGGGCGACGGCCTCGGCGAACTTGGCGTGCGCCTCGTCCAGGTTCTTCGCGCCGCTGGCCTGCTTGGCCAGAGCGTCGACCTCCTTGTTGCTGTAGAGGCCGTCGTTTGAGGAACCACCGGTCACGTAGAGCGGGTTGACCCAGTTCTCCACGTCCGGGTAGTCCTGCTGCCAGCCGGCACGGTACGGGCCGGTCATCTTGTGGGCGTTGATCTGCTGACGGAAGACCGCGAAGGTCGGGATGCCCTCGGCGCGGGCGTTGATGCCCAGCGTGTTCTTCACGCTCTGCGCGACGGCCTCCATCCACTCCTTGTGGCTGGCGTCAGCGTTGTAGTAGAAGACCATCTCGCCCTGGAAGCCACCGGCCTCGGCCAGGAGCTTCTTGGCCTCGTCCGGGTTGTACTGGCAGGCGGTGCAGTTGCCGGCCTTGGCGCCCGGGGTCAGCGGGTTGGCCCAGCTGTCGGCCGGCGTGCGGTTACCGAAGAAGATCTTCTCGGTGATGTCCTGCCGGTTGATGGCGAGCGAGACCGCCTTGCGCAGCTTGGGGTTCTTGTACTTCGGGTCGTAGATCGGGAACGCGATGATGCCCGTGGACGGCGTGGTCGACTGGATGGCCCGGTCGCCCAGGTCGTTCTTCCACTTGTCACCGGCGAGCGCGGAGACCGGGACCTGCTGCTGGAAGTCGAGGTTGCCAGCGAGGAGGTCGTTGTAGGCCGCCGTGTCCTCCTGGTAGAGCTTGACGTCGACGTCCTTGATCTTCATCTTGTCGCGCAGCGCGTAGTCGTCGAAGCGCGTCAGCTTGATCATGACGTCGTCTTCCCACGACACGAACTTCACCGGGCCGTTACCGATCGGCTTGCGGCCGAAGTCGTCCGGCTTCTGGGTGAAGAACACGTCCGGCAGCGGCACGAAGGCGCTGTAGCCGAGCTTGGTCGGGAACACCGCGGTCGGCGCGGCGAGGGTGACCTCGAAGGTGTAGTCGTCGATCACCTTCAGGCCGGACATCTCCTTGGCCGCCGGCTCCGGCGCCTGCTTCGGGCCGTCGCCGTCCGGGTCCTCGGACTGGACCTGGTCGAAGCCCTGGATGTCGGCGAAGAAGCTGGAGTTCTGCGCGCCGTTCGGCGAGTAGGCCGCCCAGTTCCAGGCCTTGGTGAAGTTCGCGGCCTTCACCTCGGTGCCGTCGTGGAACTTCAGGCCCTTCTTGATCTTGATGGTGTAGACCTTGGAGTCGGTCGTCTCGATCGACTCCGCGACGGCGTTCTGCGGCGCGCCACCGTTGTTCGGGTACTCGACGAGCCCGGTCCACAGGTAGTCGATGATCGCGCCACCACCGGTCTCGGTGGTGTTCGCCGGAACCAGGGGAACCTCCGGCTGGGTACCGTCGATGACGATGGCGCCGTCCGTGCTGGTGCCGGCGTCGCCGCCGTCGTCGCTGCCCGAGCATCCGGACGCGATGAGCGCGACCGCCGCGCTCAGCGCGACCGCGCTGCTCGTCCGCTTCGAGACTCTCATTCCGAGGGGCCTCCTCTTTCTAACCTGGTTCCGTCGTG
Organism: Micromonospora globbae; assembly: GCF_036184225.1. NCBI lineage: Bacteria > Bacillati > Actinomycetota > Actinomycetes > Micromonosporales > Micromonosporaceae > Micromonospora > Micromonospora globbae. The sequence continues at coordinate 6,403,213 of NZ_CP108084.1, read as the reverse complement.
GGTTTCACGCACGTCTGGGGGTGACGTCACCGGCGGCCCTGGTAGCACGACCGCCGAACACCACTTGGGGGTCGGGACACCCCCTGGTGCACCGATCCGCCGGGCCCCCGCCCGGTCGCGCTCGACACCGCGCAGGCGTCGCTTCCACGGACCGCAGCCGACAGCGGCGGGCGTGGTCGTCAGGCCGTACGGAGTGCCTCACACGGGGGGCGAGGTGCAAGCAACTGTGACACTGACCAGCCGGTTCCGTGAAGGTGCCGTTATCAAGACGTTAGTTGCCCGCCACGTTGCCGATACTTGAGAAAAGATCATGAAACACGCAGCTCATGCCGCTCTGACCAGGTAAGACCTCGTCTCACCGTTGCGACCGACGGCGTACGCTCGGGGCCTGTGAGCTTCCCCCCGTCCGCCCCGGCCCTCGACGACGTCCACCGCGCGCTGGCAGTTTTTGCCCATCCGGACGATGTCGAGTTCGGCTGTGCGGGCACGATCGCCGGCTGGGTGGATGAGGGTATCGAAGTCGCGTACCTCATCGCCACCCGGGGGGACGCGGGCGGATTCGACGAGACCGCCCGGGAGGAGATGCCCCGGCTGCGCGAGGCGGAGCAGCGGGCCGCCGCCGCGGCGGTCGGCGTCCGGCGGGTGCACTTCCTCGACGGCTACCCCGACGGCGCGCTCACCCCGAGCATGGCGCTGCGCCGCGACATCACCGCGGCCATCCGCCGCTTCCGGCCGGACCGGGTGCTGACCAGTTCGCCCCTGCGCCGCTGGGAACAGCTCTCCGGGCCCAGCCACCCCGACCACCTCGCCGTCGGCGAGGCCACCACCTGCGCCATCTACCCCGACGCGCGCAACCGCTTCGCCCACCCCGACCTGCTGGCCGAAGGGCTGGAGCCGTGGGTGGTCCGGGAGGTCTGGTACGCGGGCGGGCCCGCCCCGGACCACACGGTCGACATCACCGAGCGCTTCGACCGGAAGGTCGCCGCGATGCGGGCCCACCGCTCGCAGACCGGGCACTTCGACGTGGAGGGCTGGGTACGGGACCGGCTCACCACGGTCGCCGACAACGCCGGCCTGCCGCCGGGACGGCTGGCCGAGGCGTTCACGGTGCTGCGGACGGAGTGAGACGTTCAGACCAGCCGGCGGTCGGCCGCCCAGCGGGACAGCTCGTACCGGTTGGACATCTGGAGCTTGCGCAGCACGTTCGACACGTGCGTCTCGACCGTCTTGATCGAGATGAACAGCTCCTTGGCGATCTCCTTGTACGCGTACCCGCGCGCGAGCAGCCGCAGCACCTCGCGCTCCCGGTTGGTGAGCTGGTCCAGCTCCGGGTCGGCGACCGGCGCGTCCGGCCGGGCCGCGAACGCGTCCAGCACGAACCCGGCCAGGCGGGGGCTGAACACCGCGTCGCCGTCGGCCACCCGGCGGATCGCCGCGGTCAGTTCGTCCGGCGAGATCGTCTTGGTGACGTAGCCGCGGGCGCCGGCCCGGATCAGCCCGATCACGTCCTCGGCGGCGTCGGAGACGCTCAGCGCCAGGAACTTGACCTGCGGGTGCGTACGCCGCATCGCCTCCAGCACCGCCCGGCCGCCGCCGTCGGGCATGTGCACGTCGAGCAGGACCACGTCCGGCACGGTCGCGGCGATCCGGTTGACCGCCTCGGCCACCGTGCTCGCCTCGCCCACCACCTCGACGTACGCGCCGAGCTCGGCCCGTACGCCGGCGCGGAACATGGCGTGGTCGTCCACGAGGAACACGCGCAGCCGCTCGGCGCGGGCACCCGCTCCCTCGACCGGCTCCATCGACTGGTCGGCCATCGTCATCTGTCCCTTTCCGCTGACGAGTCCCGGGAGGTCGGGAGGATCAACCTGATCTCCGTGCCCTCCCCCGGCCCGGACCGAATCTCGGCCCGGCCGCCGTGCCGCTTCATGCGCCCGATGATCGAACCACGGACGCCGTGCCGGTGGTCCTCCACGGTATCCGGATCGAATCCCTTCCCCCGGTCCCGCACGAAGACGCTGACCTGGTCGGGTTCCACCTCGGCGTAGAGCGAGACGGTCTGCACCCCGGCGTGCCGGGCCGCGTTCACCAGCGCCTCCCGCGCGGCCGCGACCAGGGCGCCGACCCGCTCGTCCGTCTCCCGGTCGCCGACCACCACCGCCTCCACGGTGATCGCGAAGGTGTCCTCGACCTCGGCGGCGGCCTGCTCCAGGGCGGCGGCGAACCGCTCGGTGGGCGACGCCGTGGGCTTGTAGAGCCAGTTGCGCAGCGAACGCTCCTGGCCCCGGGCCAGCCGCTGCACGGCCTTGACGTCGCTGGCGTTGCGCTGGATCAGGGCCAGCGTGTGCAGCACCTGGTCGTGCACCATGGCGGCCAACTCGGCCCGCTCCTGCTCGCGGATGCGCCCCTCGCGCTCCGACCGGAGCTGGTTGTACGTCCGCCACAGCACCGGCGCGGCGACCACGCCCACCCCGGCGAGGCCCACGAACGCGAAGATGATCCCGTTGATCACCGCGTCGAGGTTCTGCGCCGGCGAGTAGACCGCGGCCACGCCGATGATCCCGACGGCGACGAGCACCCCGCCGCCGATGAAGCGGAGCACGAAGGCACGCCGGTCGCTCTCCTCGACCACCGCGCCGAGCCAGGGCACCGCCAGGGACTCGCCCCACTGCCGGCGCCGTTCCGGTGCGGACTGGTGCCAGATGACGCCGGCGCCGACCGCGATGATCGCCACGAGCCATCCGGCGGTGCCCGCCGCACCGATCGAGTCGAAGACGATCACCTGCATGAGCAGGACGCCGAGCCCTATCGCCACGAACGGCAGCAACTGGCCGACGTCGCGGCGGGGCGGCACGCTCGTGTCACCGGGCCGCAGCGGCACCACCGCCCAGAAGGCCGCGTAGAGCAGCAGGCCGAGCCCGCTCAGCCCGAGCAGGACCATGAAGGCCACCCGGACGCGCAGGACCGAGATGCCGAGGTGCTCGGCGATGCCGGCGGCGACGCCGGCGGCCATCCGGTGCTCCGGGGCCCGGTAGAGGCGCGGCGGCGGGCTGGGGATGCTGATCGGTGGCTCCCTGGTCGCGGTGGGTGACGTCGGATGGCCGGCGGGTGCCGCCGGTGCCGATCCGATCGTCACACGCTGCGCGTCGCACCGGCCACGGGGACGCCCCGGACATTCCGGGGGCGCGGATCTCAGGGTGGGGTCAGGGTCGGGTCCTGAGGTCGCTCCGGCGGGTGACGCAGCAGGATCGGAGCATGACCGAGGAAGCTGCCCAGTCGCCCCGCCCGGACGCGGCATCGCCGGGTGGAGCACCACCGCCGCCGGCGCCCCCCGCCGGGCCCGGGAGCGGCGCGAACCCGCGCCCGGCCGGGCCGGATCTCGGCTCGGGCCCGGCCGGGTACGGGCCGGACCCGCGGGCGGCGGGACCGGGACCGGACCCCGCTGCCGCACCACCCTTCGGATACGGCGCGACGGGCGGCGCGGGAGGTGGCGGTGGTACGCCGCCGCCCGGTGGGCCGACGGCCCCCGGTGGTACGCCCCCGCCCGGTGGGCCGGGCGGCCCGCCACCCGGCGCGGCCGGCTTCACCTCGCGGTACGGCCTGGTCCGGCCCCGCGACGGGCGCTACCTGGCCGGGGTCTGCGCGGCCATCGGCCGGGCCACCAACACCGACCCGGTGCTCTGGCGGGTGCTGCTCGCCGTCCTCGGGTTCTTCGGCGGCGTGGGCATCCTCGTCTACATCGCCGCGTGGCTGATCATCCCCGGCGAGGGCGACAGCGCCTCGCCGATCGAGTCGATGCTCGGCCGCGGCCGGTCCAGCATGTCTCCCGTCACGGTGATCGTGCTCAGCATCGTGGCCGCGGTGGGCTTCGGCTACATCGTCACCGACGCGTTCCGGGCGGTGCTGCTCGGCGCGGCCATCCTGATCGGCGGCGCGCTGCTGCTCAACCGCGAGCACCGGGTTGCGGGCGCCGGTCCGGCGACCGCGCCGCCGCCCGCCGGGCCGGCCGGCCCGGTGCCGCCGGTCGCCTACCCGGCGCCCGACCGCTACGCCGCGCCGCCCACCGTCGACGTGGCCGCCACGCCCGGCGCGCCCGCGCCCGGTGCCGCCTCCGCGTACCAGCCGCCCGTGAGCGGTGTGAGCGCTCCGCACGGGGGGAGCGCTCCGCACGGCGACACTCCGGTCTCCGCGGGCGCACCGGCCGGCGGCTACGCGCCGGTCTCCGGCCAGCCCGCGGGGCCCACCGCCGCGCAGCCCACCTGGCCCCCCGCGGCGTACGCCGGGCCGAGCGCCGCGCCCGGCTGGCCGGCGGCGGGCGGCCCGTCGGCCCCCGCGTCCGGGGCCGGGCAGCCGGGCGGGACGGCGTACGCCCCGACGGCGCCCCTGCCGCCGGCCGGCTACCGGCCGCCGTTCGCGCCGCACGGCCCGTACGCGAAGCAGTCGGGCGGGTACCCGCCGCCGCGCCCCCCGAAGCCGCCGAAGCCGCCCAAGCGGCCGAAGGAACGGTCCGCGCTCGGTGCCGTGACGTTCTCACTGATCTTCCTCGCCCTGGGCGTGGTGGCCGTCCTCGACCTCATGAACGTCGTCGAGGTGGGCGCGTCGGCGTACTTCGCCGCGGCGTTGGCCACCATCGGCCTCGGGCTGCTGGTGGGCACCTGGTTCGGCCGGGCCCGCTGGCTCATCGCGCTCGGCCTCGTGACGGCCGCCGCGTTGGCCGTCGGGACGGTCGCCGAGTCGTACGACCGGTTCCGGGGTGTGGACGGGGCGGTGACCTGGGCTCCCGCGAGCTACCAGGACCTCGCCACCCGGTACGAGAACAGCTTCGGGGACGCGACGCTGGACCTGCGCGCGGTCGACTTCCGCGGGAAGAACACGGAGATCACGGTCTCGGTCAACTTCGGCACGGGCACCATCGTGGTGCCGCCGAACGTCGACGTGACCACCGTGGCGGACGTCAACGCCGGCGACGCCACCGTCTTCGGCCAGCACCAGCCCGGGCCGGCCGGGCGGTCCCGCGAGATCACCGACCTCGGCCCGGACGGCGCCGGCGGCGGGACGCTGCGCCTCTTCGCCCACATCAACGCCGGAAGCCTGGTGGTGACCCGATGAAGGCTCATCGTACGGACCTCGTCTCGTTCGCCTTCGGGCTGCTCTTCCTGGCGCTCTCCGCCTGGTGGCTGTCGGCCCAGATCCTCGGGCTCGTGCTGCCCCCGGTCGGCTGGTTCCTGGCCGGCGCGGCGATCCTCATCGGCGTGCTGGGCCTGGTCGGCGCCCTGCGCTCCAGCCGGCACGCCGACCAGAACGCGACAGCGGCGGGCGGGCCGGCCGCCGGACCGGCCCACCCGACCGCGCCGGAGGAGCCCGCGTCCGGCGGCGGATGGGGCGCCGCCCCGCCGGTCTCCGGCGGCGACCCGGGTTGGCACCCGGACCGGCCCACCTCGGGCGGCATCCTCCCCGGCTGGGAGCCGGAGCCTGCGACGCTCGGCGGCTCCCGTCCGTCGTGGGAGTCGGGGTCGACGGGCGGGATCCACCCGGCCTGGCAGGTGGACCGACCCGAGGCCACGCCGGAGCGGACCGAGCCGGTGAGCACGCCGGACGCGACGGTCGACCTCGCGGGCCTCCGGGACGCGGACACGAGCGACCTCGGACGGGTGGGTGGCACCGCGCCCGGTGGTGGCGACGAGCGGCCGACCGAGGCGATCACGGACGCGCCGGTCGAGGCCGTGGAGGACCGGCCGACCAGCGGCCCGGGCGGCGGCGCGGACCCGTGGCCGGCGGCCTCCGACGACGAGGAGCGGCCCCGCCGCTGATCCGGGGCGGCCGGCTCACCGCGTACGGCACGGGGTGCCCGACGGCCGACGGCGGCGGTGCCGGCGGGGAGCCGGGACGCCTATGCTGGCCGATGGAGTTCGCGTCCCGTGAGCCGATCCCGCGCCCTCGCGGTGGCCCCGTCGCGCTTGCCGTGCCTACCCCGTCAGGAGTCCGTCCGACATGACCCAGTCCCCCGCCGTGCGTACCCCCGGCCGGCCCGGTCCGGTCCGCATCGGCGAGCGAGCCGCCCGCACCCTCGTCACCGAGCTCGCTCGACTCAACGACTCGAAGGCCGCGCTGCTGGCCGGTGCGACCTCGCAGTCCGCGGTGCTGGCCGCGGCGATCGAGGCGTTGCTGCCCGGTGACCGGCTCACCGTGGTGCCCGCGGAGGGCGGGTCCGCCGCCGCGCTGCGCGACCACGTCACCGCACAGGGCAGATGGGTCGCCGACCGGGTGCGGGTGGTCGACTCCCTCGCCGAGGCCGACCCGGCCGAGGTGGTGATCGCCGCCGAGCCCCTGCTCGGGACGGCCGAGGAGACGCGTACGACCATCGAGGCCCTCACCAAGTACCTCGCCGACGGAGGGGTGCTCAGCGTCGCGACCGCCGCGGCACCGGGCCGGACCGCCGGCGCGGCGGCCGAGTTGGAGCGGCAGGACGCGCTGCACGGCGTCGGGCGCGACCTGGTGCTGCGCAACTCCCCGCCGGTGCGGCTGTACCGGCTCCGGTTCACCCCGGCGGACCCGGCCACGGCGGTGCGGCTCGCCCCCGCTCACCGGCCGTCCAGCGTGCCGCTGACCCGGACCATGCACATCGACTCCAACGGGGTGGCCGCGGCCGGCATCAGCCTCGGCCTGGCCGCGCTGGCCCGCCTGACCCGGCCGGGCTCCAAGCTCTGGCTCCTGCCGGCGCTCGCCGCCGCACCCGTCGCCGCGTTCTTCCGGGACCCGGAACGGGACGTGCCCGAGGACCCGTCGGCCGTGGTGGCCGCCGCGGACGGCCAGGTCCTGTCGGTGCAACGCCTGCACGACGAGCGTTTCGGCGACGGGGAGTGGCTGCGCGTGGCGGTCTTCCTGTCGGTGCTCGACGTGCACGTCAACCGCGCACCGGTGGCCGGCAAGGTGGTGGACTACTTCGTGGCCGACGGCGGGTTCGCCAACGCCATGAAGCCGGAGGCCGAGCACAACGTGGCCGCGTACACGGTGCTGGACACCGTCCACGGCACGGTGGTGGTCGCGCAGCGGACGGGGCTGATCGCCCGGCGGATCGTGCAGCGGGCGCCGGTCGGCACGCTGCTGGCGCGGGGCGAGCGCTTCGGGCTCATCCGGTTCGGCTCGCGCACCGACGTCTACCTGCCGGCCGACGCCGCGGAACCGCTGGTCGGTCCCGGCGACAAGGTGGTCGGCGGGGCCACCGTGATCGCCCGCTGGCGCTGAGCCGGCACCAAGGGGGGCGCCGCGGACTCGCGGCGCCCCCCTTCGCGTACGGCGGTGTCGGCCGCGGGATCAGGCGGCGCGGCGCTGGCGGAGCCACAGCACCGGCCCGCTGACCAGGTAGCCCGCCACGATCAGCGCGAACGTGAGCCGGACGTCGATCAGCGCGCCGACCACGGGCGCCAGCCACAGCCACGGCGGCAGCTTCACGAGCCGGGCGAGCTTCGCGTACGGGAAGCTGGACACCATCGCGAAGGCGAGCAGCGCCACCCCTGCCAGCAGCACCGGCCCGGGCACCGGCAGGCCGATCGCGACGGTCACCGCGAGCACGGCGGCCGCCATCGTGGTGGGTACGCCGCAGAAGAACCGGCCGTCCTTCGGCGAGACGTTGAACCGGGCGAGCCGGATCGCGGCGCAGGCCGCGACGAGGGCGCACGCCACGGCGGCGGCCGCCGTCGGTACGGAGCCGGCGAGCGAGGCGTAGACCACCACGGGGGCGGCGAGGCCGAAGGAGCACATGTCGGCCAGCGAGTCCATCTGGGCGCCGAACGGGCTCGCCACGCCGAGCTTGCGGGCCAGCGCACCGTCGAGCCCGTCGAACGCGACGCAGGCCATGAGGCAGATGGCGGCGACGCGTACCTCGCCCTGCATGGCCAGGAAGATGGCCAGGACGCCCAGCGTCAGGCTGCTCAGTGTGCACGCGTTGACCACGGCGAACTTCATCCGCCGGCTGGCGCTGCGCTCGCCGGGGAGCAGCGGGATCGTCCCGGCCACGCTGTCGTCGTCCGGCGCGGCGACCGGCGCCAGGGCCGGGCTGACCGGCATGACGGCCTCGACCTCGGCCCGCCGTGTCCGCGCCAGCCCGTAGCGGCGGCGGCGCCGGTCGGCGTAGCGGGGCTCGGCCAGCGCCGCCTCGGCGGCGACGGTGAGGTCACCGTCGCGGCGGCCCACCCGGACCAGCAGCACCTGCCGGGCGAAGGCGCCGCTACGGCGCAGTCGGCCGGCCCAACGAGGGCCTGCGGGGCGCGGGCTGTCAGTCGTACGACGCCGGCGCCATGGGGCTCTCGGCACGCTTCCTCCATCACCGGAACGGCTCGCCGCTTACCGAAGCGGGGCATCCGGCTGTCTCGTGCCGGACCCTTCCCGGCCCGGCAGCCGTTGTGCGGAGTACACCATTGCACAGGGAAGGGCGCTTGGCGATAGCTGTCGGCGGGCTTTATATCTCCATATACCGCCCGAACGGCGCTGTCGTTCGCAACCCGGGCGTCATCGCCCGTTATCCATCATTCCCTACCTCGACTGTAGCCCAGCCGCCCCAGGACGGCCTCCCGGGCGGGTGTCACCCGCCCCGCCGGCCGAGGGCGCGGGCGGCGATCTCGGTGAGCCGCAGGCCGGCCACCTGGTCCGGCGTGAACCAGGCGGCCCGGGCGGTCGAGCCGCCGGCCAGCTCGGTGACGCGGGCCTCGGTGGGTGCCTCGACCACCACCCGGTAGATGACGCGTACGCCGTGCCAGTCCAGCGGCCGGCCCTCGGGGCCGAGAGCGGCCGGGTTGTGCAGGTTGTCCACCCCGATGAGCCCCGTCACCCGGCCCAGCTGGCCGGACTCCTCAACCAGTTCCCGCAGGAGCGCGGGGACCGGCTGCTCGCCGTGGTCCGTGCCACCCCCGGGCAGGTGCCACCGGCCCGCTCCGGGATACCCGTCGGCGATCATCGTGAGCAGCACCCGGCCGTCCGGGTCGGTGACCAGCCCGTACGCCCCGAAGCGCAGCCGGCGGTCCGGCGGCGGCGGGGCGACCTGGTCGGCCGGCAGCGACCGGGGCACACCCGGCGGCAGGGGCGTGACGGGGAGGCCGAGCAGTTCGGCGGTGAACGGCATCAGCGGCACCTCCGCCGCCTCGGCGGGAGTGAACCAGGCGAGGCGGTCACTGCCGCCGCCCGCCTCTGGCCGCGGCTCGGCGTCGGACGCCGTGACGTCGAAGACGACCCGGTCGGTGTGCATCGAGACGTCCGGGTCGCGGAAGGTGGTCACGTCGGCGAGTACGGCCCGCAGCCCGGTCACCTCGACGGCGAGGCCGGTCTCCTCAGCGAACGTCCGCACCACCGCGTGCGCCGGATGCTCGGCGTGCTCCACCCCGCCGCCCGGCAACTGCCAGACCCCGGGGAACGGGGCGGAAGCGGAGCCGCGGGCCAGCAGCACCCGCCCGTCGCGCCGGCACACCCCGTACGCACCGACCCGCCGCCGCTCCCGCATCCCGTGCCCTCCCACCCCGCAGGCCCGCCCGGCCCGCCCGCCGGCCGTCCGCCGGTCCGCCTGCACCGGTCGATCATGAAGTTATCGCCGTCCATCCCGGCGTGTCCCGACAATAACTTCATGATCACCGCTCGGAGCGGAGCGGGGTGAGCGGGACGGGAGGGGAGGGGGGGAGGGGGGGAGGGGTGGGGGGTTAGGTCAGGTTGGCGGCTTGGACGGCTTCGGCGGTGACCTCCGTCAGGCGGTCGGCCGGGAGGGCGCCCAACTCCTCGCGAGCGAACCAGCGGGCCTCGCAGGTGGAGCCGCCGATGTCGGTCACCCGCGGCGGGGCCGGCTTGTCGACCACCACCCGGTAGAACGCGCGCACGCCGTGCCAGTCGATCGGGTAGCCCTCGGGGCCGAGCGACGCGGCGTCCCGGTGGCTCGCCACCCCCAGGAGGCCGACCAGCCGACCCGTCTGCCCGGTCTCCTCGGCCAGCTCACGGATCAGGGCCGCGCCGGGCTGCTCCCCGTAGTCGGTGCCGCCGCCCGGCAGGTGCCAGCAGCCGGCGCCCGGGTAGCCGTCGGCGACCCGGGTGAGCAGCACCCGGCCGTCCGGGTCGGTGCAGACCGCGTACGCGGCGAAGCGCTGCGCCCGGTGCAGCCCGTCGGGACCGGGCACGGCGTAGAAGGAGGGGAACTCCGGAGGCTCGTCGGGGACCACGTCGGCAGAGGACGCGGGCAGGTCGAGGGCGCGCGCCGTGAACGAGCGCAGCGGCAGCCTGGCCGCTTCCTCGCGGGTGAACCAGCGGGCCAGGTCGGTCGGCCGGTCGACCCGGTCGGTGAGGGTGCCGCCCCGTACGGAGACCCGGTAGACGAGCCGGTCGGTGTGGATCGTGATGCCACGCTCGGGCAACGCCCGCATGTCCGCCAGCACGTCCTGGAGCCCGGTCACGGCCACCGACAACCCGGTCTCGGCCGCGGTCTCCCGGACGACCGTGTGGTTCGGGTCCTCACCGTGATCGACCGCCCCGCCGGGCAGGGACCATGTGCCGGGTGTGCCGGAGTGCTTCGAGGCGCGGACGAGCAGCACCCGGCCGGCGGAATCAGCACAAACTGCGTATGCCGCGATCCTGCGAAGCGGCGTCAGCGTGGTGGTCACGGGACAAAATTCTCCCCCGGGCGGGTTACCGGCATCGAAAAGAGTCGGATTGCTGACTCAACGCTCGCCCCTCAGGGGGTGGTCAGGGTAGGGATCCGGGCACTCACCGAGGCCGTGGACGCGCCCAGCGCGGACCGTGGAGGCATGACAGCGACCGTCCCTCCCCAGGCCCCGTACAAGCAGCTCCGGCGACCCACCACCGACCGCATGGTGGCCGGTGTCGCCAGCGGCCTCGGCCGCTACTTCGACGTCGACCCGACCCTGGTACGCGTGATCTTCGCGGTCGCCGGCCTGCTGACCGGCGGGCTCGCGCTGCTCGCGTACCCGATCATGTGGTTCCTGATGCCCGAGGAGCCGGCCGGCGCGCCCGCCTGGCCGCGCCCGACGGGCACCGCGCCGCAACCTCCGCCGGCCGGGCCGTTCCCTCCGGCCGGACCGTTCCCTCCGGCCGGACCTACCGCGCCGGTCCCGCCGACCGGGCAGGTTCCGCCGACGGCGCCGGTCCCGCCGGCCGGGCCTCAGCCGCCGACGGCGGCCTGAGCCCGGATCACTCCCACTCGATGGTGCCCGGCGGCTTGCTGGTCACGTCCAGCACCACCCGGTTCACCTCGGCCACCTCGTTGGTGATCCGCGTCGAGATCTTCGCGATCAGCTCGTAGGGGAGCCGGGACCAGTCGGCCGTCATCGCGTCCTCGCTCGAGACCGGGCGCAGCACCACGGGATGCCCGTAGCTGCGCCCGTCACCCTGCACGCCGACACTGCGTACGTCGGCCAGGAGCACCACCGGGAACTGCCAGACGCCCCGGTCGAGGCCGGAGGCGCTCAGCTCCTGCCGGGCGATGAGATCGGCCTTGCGGAGCACGGCGAGGCGCTCCTCGTCGACCGCGCCGATGATCCGGATGGCGAGGCCCGGGCCGGGGAACGGGTGCCGCCAGACCATCGCCTCGGGCAGCCCGAGCTGCAGGCCGAGCGCCCGCACCTCGTCCTTGAAGAGCGTGCGCAGCGGCTCGACCAGGGAGAACTTCAGGTCCTCCGGGAGCCCGCCGACGTTGTGGTGGCTCTTGATGTTGGCGGTGCCGGTGCCGCCGCCGGACTCCACGACGTCCGGGTAGAGGGTGCCCTGCACCAGGAACTCGACGTCACCGTGCGCGGCGACCTCCCGGGCGGCCGCCTCGAACACCCGGATGAACTCACGACCGATGATCTTGCGCTTCTGCTCCGGGTCGGTGACCCCGGCGAGCGCGCCGAGGAACCGCTCCCGGGCGTCGACCACCTTGAGCTTGATGCCGGTGGCCGCCACGTAGTCCTTCTCCACCTGCTCGGCCTCGCCGGCCCGCAGCAGGCCGTGGTCCACGAACACGCAGGTGAGCTGGTCACCGACGGCCCTGTGCACCAGCGCGGCGGCCACCGCGGAGTCGACACCCCCGGAGAGGGCGCAGATGACCTCCTTGTCGCCGACCTGCTCGCGGATCCGGGCCACCTGCTCGTCGATGATGTTCTCCGGCGTCCAGGTGGGCTCGATGCCGGCGACGTCGTAGAGGAAGCGGGTGAGCATCTCCTGCCCGTGGGCGGTGTGCCCCACCTCCGGGTGGAACTGCACGCCGGCCCGCCGGCCCGCCAGGTCCTCGAAGGCGGCGACCGGCGCGCCGGCCGACTCGGCGGTGACCGTGAAGCCGGCCGGGGCCTCGGTGACGCAGTCGCCGTGGCTCATCCAGACCGGCAGGTCGTCGGGGAGGTCCCGGAGCAGCACCCCGGCGTCCGGGCGGGTGCGCAGCGGGGTGCCGCCGTACTCGCGGTTGCCGGTGTGGGCCACCGTGCCGCCGAGCGCCTGCGCCATGGCCTGGAAGCCGTAGCAGATGCCGAAGACGGGCACCCCGGCCGTGAACATGCCGGCGTCGACCTGCGGCGCGCCGGGCGCGTAGACGCTGGCCGGGCCACCGGAGAGGATGATCGCCGCAGGATCCTTCGCCAGCATCTCGGCGACCGGCATGGTGTGCGGGACGATCTCGGAGTAGACCTTCGCCTCGCGTACCCGGCGCGCGATGAGCTGGGCGTACTGGGCTCCGAAGTCCACCACGAGGACGGGGCGAGGCGTGCTCATGCGCACAAAGCCTACCGACTGTCACGGCCCCGCCGGCCGCGCCCCGTGCCGTGGGCGGGGTGAGCCTGTTAACAGGGGGCCCGCGCTCCACGGCGGGCACCGGGTAGGGGTCCTGTCACCGCAGGGCGGCGGGGGCGCCGACGGGCACGGCCGGGTTGCGGGGCGGCACCGGGGCCAGCCGCCGGTACGGGGAGCCCAGCGGCGGCCGGGGATCCTCCTCACCCTTGTTGGGCCAGAACGACATGGCCCGCTCGGCCTGCGCGGTGATCGTCAGCGACGGGTTCACCCCGAGGTTCGCCGAGACGGCCGCCCCGTCCACGACGTGCAGGCCGGGGTGGCCGAAGACCCGGTGGTACGGGTCGATCACCCCGTCGTCGGGGGTGGCGCCGATCACCGCCCCGCCGAGGATGTGCGCGGTCATCGGGATGTCGAACGGCTCGGTCATCGCGCCGCCCGGCGTACCACCGATCTCCTCGGCGAGCAGCCGGGCCGCGGTGTGGCCGGCGGGGATCCAGGTCGGGTTCGGTGTGCCGTGCCCGGGACCGCTGACCAGCCGCCGGCGCAGCGGCCCCCGGTGCCACCGGGTGGTGAGGGAGTTGTCGGCCGACTGCATGATCAGGGCGATGACCGTCCGCTCGGACCACCCGCGTACGGACACCATCCGCGCGGCGAGACCGGGCTGGCGCAGCAGCGTGCCGAACCAGCGCCGGACGCGGTGCGGCCCGCCCTCGACCAGCAGCGACTGGAGCAGGCCCATGGCGTTGGAGCCCCGCCCGTAGCGCACCGGCTCGATGTGGGTCTGCGGGTCGGGGTGGAACGAGCTGGTGATGGCCACACCCTCGGTGAAGTCGAGTCCCGCGGCCCGGGCCTGCCGGCGGGGCACCGACGCGCCGAGGATCGCCTCCGAGTTGGTCCGGGTCAGCTCCCCGAGCCGGGGCGAGAGCGCGGGCAGCGCTCCGGTCGCCTTCATCTCGTGCAGCAGCCGCTGGGTGCCGAGCGCGCCCGCGGCGAACACGACCTGGTCGGCCCGGAAGACCTGCCGCCGCCGGCGCAGCCACGCGCCCGTGCGTACGGTGTGCACCTCGTAGCCGCCCTCGGGATGCGGGCGCACGGCGGTCACCGTGGTGAGCGGATGCACCCGGGCCCCCAGCCGCTCGGCCAGCCAGAGGTAGTTCTTCACCAGCGTGTTCTTCGCCCCGTGCCGGCAGCCCGTCATGCACGAACCGCAGTGCGTGCAGCCGGTGCGCTCGGGGCCGGCGCCGCCGAAGTACGGGTCGGCCACCCGCTCGCCGGGGCGACCGATGTGCACGCCGACCGGGGTGGCGTGCACGGTGTGGCCGACGCCCATCCGCTCGGCCACCGCCCGCATCACCCGGTCCGCGCCGGTGTCCACCGGGTACGTGGTGACGCCGAGCATCCGCTTGGCCTGGTCGTAGTGGCGGGCCAGCTCGTCGCGCCAGTCGGTGATGTCCCGCCACTGCGGGTCGGTGTAGAACGCGGGCAGGGGCTCGTAGAGCGTGTTGGCGTAGACCAGCGAGCCGCCGCCCACCCCCGCGCCGGAGAGCACCAGCACCCCGCCGCCCGCGCGCCGGTCGGCCGCCCGCAACAGCGTGATCCGCTGGATGCCGTAGCAGCCGAGCTTCGGCGCCCAGAGGAACCGCCGCACCCGCCACGACGTCTCGGGGAACTCGTCGTCGGCGAAACGCCGGCCGGCTTCGAGGACCCCGACCGAGTAGCCCTTCTCGGCCAGGCGGAGCGCGGTGACGCTACCGCCGAAGCCCGACCCGATGACGAGCACGTCGTACCGCATCACCGCATCATTACCGGTCGGTAGCTGTCGCGCCAGGGTCAGTTTCGCGCGATCATCCACAGCACCGGGCCGTACCGGCGCCACCGGAGGCAACCGGAGGCACCCGTCGTCCCACGGTGGAGGGGGTGGCCAGATGGTCCTCGGTTCGGCCGTGCCGCGCCGCCGGTTGCTGCTCGTGGCGCTGCTGGCGGCCGTCGTGCTCGTCGTGGCGGGCGGCGTCGTGGCCACGCGACTGGTGGGTGGACCGCGTACGGACCGCGGGGCGACGCCCGTGCTCACGCCCGGTCCGTCCACACCGGCCTCGCCCAGCACGACACCGAGCCCGCCGCCACCGCCCCCGGGAGCCGACATCACCGGGCCGCTCAACCTGCTGCTGGTGGGCGTGGACACCCGGGTCAGCGTCCCCGGCTGGGAGCCGCACGCCGACGCCGTGCTCGTCCTGCACGTGCCGCGCGGGCTGGGCAGGGCGTACCTCTTCTCCCTCCCCCGCGACCTGGTGGTCGACATCCCGGCCTTCCCGAAGGCGGGCTACCGGGGCGGGCGCACCAAGCTCACCCACGCCATGAGCTACGGCAGCAGGGTGCCCGGCCGCCCGAAGCAGCCGGACACCGCCCAGGGGTACGAGCTGCTGCGGAGCACGGTGAGCGGCTACACGGGGCTGCGGATCGACGCCGGGGCGGTGCTCACCTTCAACGGCTTCGACCGGCTGGTCGACAGCCTCGGCGGGGTCGACATCTACGTCGACCAGCGGGTCGTCTCGCGGCACCGGCAGCCCGACGGCCGGCACCGGGCGAGCGCGCCCGGCGGCTACACGGGGCCGCAGATGGTGTACGAGAAGGGCCGGCGCCACCTGACCGGCTGGCAGGCGCTGGACTACGCCCGGCAGCGCTACATCCCGGGCGGTGACTACAGCCGGCAACGCCATCAGCAGCAGCTGATCCGGGCGCTGGCGCGGAAGATCCTCGACCAGGGGTTGGCCCGCGACCCGGACCAGGTGCAGCAGGTCGTCGACGCCCTCGGCGACACGCTCGTCTACGCCGGGGGCGGGCGGCGGCTTGTCGAGTTCGCGTACGCCCTGGGCGGCCTGCCCGCCGACAGGTTCGTGCTGGTCGGCCTGCCCGGCTCGTCGGTGGGCTCGGGCGGCTCCTACCGGGGCGAGCAGCTGACCACGGTCGGCCGCCGCTTCCTCACCGAACTACGCGCCGGCCGCGCCGACGCCTACCTGACAAAACACCCAACCCTGAAAGTCAAAACCTAACCCCCGCGCTCCCCTCCTCGCGCCCCCGCCCCCTCTCCCCCGCGATCTTGCAGTTTCGGCCCCTGTTTCGTGGCTTTTGCCCGGAATGCCGGGGCACAAAGTGCAAGATCGCGGGGGAAGAGGGGCGGGGGCGCGCGGGGTTACAGGGGTTTGGGCTCGGCGGGGCGTTCGGTGCCGTAGAGCCAGGCGTCGAACAGGGCGTCGAGCTTCTTGCCCGAGACGCGCTCGGCGAGCGCCACGAACTCGGCCGTGGTGCCGTTGCCGTTGCGCTTCTCCGCCGCCCAGGTCTTCAGGATCTTGAAGAACGCGTCGTCGCCGACGGCCACCCGCAGGGCGTGCACGGTCATCCCGCCCCGCTGGTAGACGGAGTTGCTGAACAGGTTCTCCACGCCCGGCCGGCCCGGCGGCGTACGCCAGAGCTGGGTGGACGATCCGTGGTACCGGTCGATGAACGACTCCTCGGCGCTCCGGCCGCCCCGGTGCTCGGTCCAGAGCCACTCGGCGTACGTGGCGAGGCCCTCGTTGAGCCAGATGTCGCCCCACCGGTTCAGCGAGACGCTGTCGCCGAACCACTGGTGCGCGAGCTCGTGCGCCACCACCTCCGTGTTGACGCCCTGCCGGAAGAAGCTCACCGAGTAGACCGGCCGGGACTGCGTCTCCAGCGCGTACCGGATCCGGCTGTCGGAGACCACCACCCCGCCGTACGCCTCGAACGGGTACGGCCCGAAGACGGTCTCCAGGTAGTCGGCGACCTCCACGGTGTCCTCGATCGACTCGTCCGCCGCACCCTCGGGCACGTCGGCGTCGATCGCGCTGTAGACGGGCCGCCCCTTGTGCTTCCCCGTGGTCACGCGCAGCTCGCCGATCATCACGAAGCTCAGGTAGCTGGCCATGGGCGCCCGCTCGGACCACTTCCAGGTGGTCCAGCCGTCCGCGCTCGACTTTCCGCCCGGCACCCCGTTGCTGACCGCCGTCAGTCCCTCCGGGACGGTGATCTCGAAGTCGTACGTGGCCTTGTCCGACGGGTGGTCGTTGACCGGGAACCAGGTGCTCGCGGACTCGGGCTGGCCGAGCGCGATCGCGCCGTCCGAGGTGTGGATGAAGCCGCCCTCGCCGAGCGCCTCGTTCGCCAGCGGCTCGGGCTCACCCTCGTACGCGATCTCGGCGACGAAGCCGTTGCCCGCGATGAGGCCGCGGGCCGGCGTGACCACCAGCTCGTCGCCCTTGCGGGCGTGCTTCGCGGCGGCGCCGTCGACGGTCACCGAGCGCACGGTCAGTCCCGCGAGGTCCAGGTTGAACGCGGACAGGTCGCTGGTCGCGGAGGCGTGCACGGTGGTGGTGCCGGTGAGCCGGTCCTTCGCCGGGTCGTACCGCACCTTGACGGTGTAGCGGTCGACGTCGTAGCCGCCGTTGCCGTAGCTGGGGAAGTACGGGTCGCCCGCGCCCGCCGCACCGGGGGTGAAACGCCGCTCGGCCGGCGACGACGTGCCGACCACGGGATCGGCGCCGGTGTCGTCGGGCGCCGAGCCGCACGCGGCGAGCAGTCCCCCGACCAGCAGCAGACCGACACCCGCACCCAGAGACCGCCGTGGCTGCCTCATCGCCTCGCCCTCCCGCTGTCGCCGACGGGCCGCGCGCCCGCCCGGCGCGCCGGTCGAGCGCACCGGCGCCTCGCCCGGTCCGTCCGCGGCAGCCTACCGAGCGACCATCACGGGCCCGTCACGGCAGGGCCGGTGGGCTGGCGCCGACGAGCCAGGCGTCGAGGACCGGCCGCACCTGCCGGCCGGAGATCCGCTCGGCGAGGGCGACCAGGTCGGCGGTCGTGCCGTTGCCGCCCCGCCGCTGCGCCGTCCACTCGCGAAGGATGCGGAAGAACGCGTCGTCGCCGACGGTGCGGCGCAGGGCGTGCACGGCCAGCGCGCCGCGCCGGTAGACGGCGTTGCCGAACATGCCGTCCCGGCCCGGGTCCACGGAGGGCTGCGACCAGTCGGTGGTCGCGTACTGCGCCTCGAACTGGCGCTGCACGCTCCGCCCGCCGTCGTGTTCCTCCCAGAGCCATTCGGCGTACGTGGCGAAGCCCTCGTTGAGCCAGATGTCGCTCCACCGGTGCAGCGAGACGCTGTCCCCGAACCACTGGTGGGCCAGTTCGTGCGCCACCACCGTCGGGTTGGGCCGGCCGTCGGCGAAGAACCCCGGCCCGTACACGGGTCGGGACTGGGTCTCCAGCGCGTACCCGATCCGCTCGTCGGCGACCGCGATCCCCCCGTACGAGTCGAAGGGGTACGGCCCGAAGCGGCTGGCCAGGAAGTCGGCGATCGCGCCGGTGCGGGCGAGCGAGACGGCGGCGGGCCCGGTGGCCGGCTCGCCCGCGGGCACCGCGGTGACCATGGGCCGGCCCGCGTGCGTGCCCGTGCTGACCCGGTAGTCGCCGATCACCAACGTGGTCAGGTAGCTGGCCATCGGTGCGCGCTCGCTCCACCGCCAGGTGGTCCACCCGTCGGCGCTGCTTCGCGGCCCGGGAACTCCGTTGCTGAGCGCCGCCAGGCCATCCGGGACGGTGACGGCGATGTCGTAGGTGGCCTTGTCCGAGGGGTGGTCGTTGACCGGGAACCAGGTCGCCGCCGAGTCCGGCTGGCCGAGGGCGATCGCGCCGTCGTCGGTGTGGAGGAAGCCGCCGGAACCCAGGGCGCCGCCGGCGACGGCGGCCGGCACCCCGGCGTACGCCACCTCGACGGTGAAGCGGGCGCCCCGCGGCAGCCCGCGGGCCGGGGTGACGACCAGTTCCTCCCCGGTCCGCCGGTGCGCGGCGGCGGCGCCGTCGACGGTCACCCGCGCGACGTCCAACCCCGCGAGGTCCAGGTTGAACCGGGACAGTCCCTGGGTGGCGGTGGCGGTCACCGTGGCGTTCCCGGTCAGCCGGTCGCTCGCCGGGTCGTACCGCACGTCGAGGGCGTAGTGCGCCACGTCGTACCCGCCGTTGCCGCGCCCCGGCACGTACGGGTCGCCCGCGTCCGCGCCGCCCGGCCGGAACGCGTGGTCCTCATCGGACCGGGTGCACCCGCTGGCCGCGAGCACCACCACCAACGCGGCGGCGAGCACGGGCCGGTAGATACGTCGCACCGGCCGAGCCTATCGGCGCGGCCGGTGCGGTACGGCGGGTTCGCGCAGGTCAGCGGTCCAGGACCAGGCCGACCTTCTGGAACTCCTTGAGGTCGCGGTAGCCGCACTTGGCCATCGCGCGGCGCAGCCCGCCGAACAGGTTCAGCTGGCCGTCCGGCTCGTCGGCCGGGCCGGAGAGGACCTGCTCCATCGAGCCGAGCGGCTCGCTGGCGACGGAGAACGCGCCTCGGGGCAGCGACGGGTGGCTGGCCGCCGAGTGCCACCAGGCCCCGCCGGCGGGCGCCTCGGTGCACCGGGAGAGCGGCTCGCCGAGCATCACGGCGTCCGCACCGCAGCCCAGCGCCTTCGCGATGTCGCCGGAGGTCCGGATGTCGCCGTCGGCGATCAGGTGCACGTACCGGCCGCCGGTCTCGTCCAGGTAGTCCCGGCGGGCCGCCGCGGCGTCGGCGATGGCGGTGGCCATCGGCACCCGGATGCCGAGCACCGACTCGGTGGTCGACCAGTCGTCGCCGCCGATGCCGACGATGACGCCGGCCGCGCCCGTCCGCATGAGGTGCAGCGCCGTCTTGTAGTCGGTGCAGCCGCCCACGATGACCGGCAGGTCGAGGTCGGCGATGAACTCCTTGAGGTTCAGCGGCTCGTCGGTGGTCGAGACGTGCTCGGCGGAGACGATCGTGCCCTGGATGACCAGGATGTCCACGCCGGCGTCGAGGATCACCGGGGCGAGCGCCAGGGTGTGCTGCGGGGAGACCCGCACGGCCACGGTGCCGCCGCCGGCCCGCAGCTCGCGCACCCGCTCGGCGATGAGGTCGGGGCGGATCGGCTCGGCGTACACCTCCTGGAGTCGCTTGGTGGCGCGGGCGTCCTCGTCGAGCCCGGCCAGTTCCTCCAGCACCTTCGTGGGGTTCTCGTAGCGGGTCCACAGCCCCTCGACGTTGAGGACGCCGAGACCGCCGAGCTGCCCCAGCCGCACGGCGGAGGCCGGGCTCATCGTGGCGTCGGAGGGGTGCCCGACGCACGGGATGCCGAACTGGTACGCGTCGAGCTGCCAGGCCGTGGAGACGTCGTCGACGTCCCTGGTCCGGCGGCTCGGCACGATCGCGATGTCGTCCAGGTGGTAGCCGCGTTGCGCGGTCTTGCCCAACCCGATCTCGACCACGTCACGCATGGCTCACTCCTGCTGGTGTCGGGGGTGGTGGTGGGGGGGTCACCGGGTGTGGTAGTTGGGCGCCTCGACGGTCATCTGGATGTCGTGCGGGTGGCTCTCCTTGAGCCCGGCCGCGGTGATCCGGATCAGCTGGCCGCGCTCGTGGAGCTCGGGGATGCTCTCCGCGCCGGCGTACCCCATCGCGAGCCGCAGGCCGCCGACGAGCTGGTGGGCGACCCGGGACAGCGGCCCCCGGTACGGCACCTGGCCCTCGACGCCCTCGGGGACCAGCTTCTCGTCGCTGGTCACGTCCTGCTGGAAGTAGCGGTCCTTCGAGTACGACTTGGCCTGCCCGCGGGACTGCATGGCGCCGAGCGAGCCCATCCCCCGGTACGCCTTGTACTGCTTGCCGTTCACGAAGATCAGCTCGCCGGGGCTCTCCTCGCAGCCGGCCAGCAGGCTGCCGAGCATCACCGTGTCGGCGCCGGCGACGAGGGCCTTCGCGATGTCGCCCGAGTACTGGATGCCGCCGTCGCCGATCACCGGCACGCCGGCCGGACGGGCGGCCCGGGCCGCCTCCATGATCGCGGTGATCTGCGGCACACCGACGCCGGCCACGATCCGGGTGGTGCAGATGGCGCCCGGGCCGACACCGACCTTCACGCCGTCGGCGCCCGCGTCGACGAGGGCCTTCGCGCCCGCGTACGTGGCGATGTTGCCGCCGACCACGTCGACGGCCACGTCCTTCTTGAGCCGGCGGACCATGTCCAGCACGGCCCGCTGGTGGCCGTGCGCGGTGTCCACGACGAGCACGTCCACGCCCGCGTCGACCAGCGTCCGGGCGCGCTTGTACGCGTCCTCGCCCACACCGATCGCGGCGGCGACGCGGAGCCGGCCGGCCTCGTCCTTGGTGGCGTTCGGGTACTGCTCGCTCTTGGTGAAGTCCTTCACCGTGATGAGGCCGCGCAACCGGCCCGAGCCGTCGACGATCGGCAGCTTCTCGATCTTGTGCTGGCGCAGCAGCGTGAGCGCCTCGTCCTTGCTCACCCCGACCGGCGCGGTGATCAGCGGGGCCCGCGTCATGATCTCGCGGACCGGGGTGGACGGGTCGGAGACGAACCGCATGTCCCGGTTGGTCACGATGCCCACGAGCTGGCCGTCGCCGTCGACCACCGGGACGCCGGAGATCCGGTAGCGGCCGCAGAGTGCGTCGACGTCGCGCAGCGTGTCCTCCGGGCTGGCGGTCACCGGGTTGGTGATCATGCCGGACTCGGAGCGCTTCACCAGGTCGACCTGGAGCGCCTGGTCCTCCACCGAGAGGTTGCGGTGCAGCACGCCGATGCCGCCCTGGCGGGCCATGGCGATCGCCATCCGGGCCTCGGTCACCGTGTCCATGGCGCTGGACAGCAGTGGTACGGAGAGGGTGACGTTGCGGGTCATCCGCGTGACGGTGTTCACGCGGCTCGGCACCACGTCCGACTCGCCGGGCTGGAGGAGCACGTCGTCGAAGGTGAGGCCGAGCGGCACCACCCGGGCCGAACCGGCCGGCAGTTCCGGCAGGTGGCCGCCCAGCTCGCCGTGATCGGCGCCGGCCGGAAGATCGGTGCTGGGCGAAATTTCCACGATTGCTCCCCTGAGCTGGTCGAACGGGCTTCGGCGAGGTGGCGCGGCGGGCACCGGAGGAACGCCGCACGCGGCGCGTCCTCCCATCGTACCCGTGCAGGTGGGCGGCCCCTCGTCGCGCCGGGCCGGTCGGCGCGCGTGCGGGGCGGGCGTGAGCGCGGTCTTCGGTCTACGGTGAGGGGGTGCACGACGAGCCCATCGACCCGTTCAACGGCGACCCGGCCGACCCGGCGGCGGGGCTGCACGACCCGGGCGACGCACAGCTGGACCCGCTGACCGACGTCGAGCGGCAGGACGTGCTGGAGGACCTCGCCGACCTGGAGATCTACCAGGCCCTGCTGGCTCCCGTGGGGGTCCGCGGGCTGGTGATCGAGTGCGAGGACTGCCGCGAGCCGCACTACTTCGACTGGGACCTGCTCCGGGGCAACCTCCGGCACCTGCTCAGCTCCGGCCGGCCACGGGTGCACGAGCCGGCGTACGACCCGGATCCGGACCACTACGTCACCTGGGAGTACGCCCGGGGCTACGCGGACGGTGTGCACGACACGCTGACCGACGGCGGCGACGAGGAGGAGTCCGCCGAGCGCTCCTGACCGTTCGCTCGTGCCGGCGGTGTCCGGGTCGAAGGCGACGGCCCGATCCCGGCGGACCCTCGGTCAGGCCACCAGTCCGGCCCGGAAGCCGGCGGCCACGGCGTGCGCCCGGTCCCGCGCGCCCAGCTTGCGGAAGAGCCGGCGGGCGTGCGTCTTGACGGTGTCCTCGGAGACGAACAGCTCCCGCCCGATCTCGGCGTTGCTCTTGCCCTCGGCCATGCCGAGCAGCACTTGGAGTTCCCGCTCCGTCAGCCCCACCGACGCCCGCGCGGCGCGTACGTTCGCCGCCGGCCGCTGCCCGTCGGGCGGCGTACCCTCCGGCTCGCCGCCGTTGCCCTCGGCCCCGTCGTCGCCGCGCTGCACCGGCACCACCGCCGGCGCGCCGCCCGGTCCCTCGGCGGGGCCGGCGGACCAGCCCGGACCGGGGTCCCCGCCGCTGCGGCCGGGCGGCGTCGAGCGGGCCGGGCCGCCGACCGCCGCGGTGTCGCGGGCCGGGTCGGTGACCCGGTGGCGGGCCGCCCGGCCGGGCGCCGAGAGCAGCAGCAGCGCCTTGGCGACGGCGCTCGTGAGGTCGTGGTCGGCGCCCTGGATCAGCCCGCGGGCGCCGGCGTTGATGGTCGCCGCGGCCGCCTCGGACTCCTCGGCCCCGAACAGCAGCACGGCGGCCTGCGGCGCGCGGGCCAGCACCCGGCGGACGAAGCCGGCGCTGTCCGGGCGGGTGAGCGCGGTGTCGGCGAGTACGACGTCCGGTTGCCGCTCGGCGAGGCGCAGCATCACCTCGGGATCGGAGACGGCGGTACGGACGACCGCGGACAGTCCGAGCCGGGCCGCCGCGGAGGTGAGATGTTGCGCCGCGAGCGGTGTCCGGACGCACACAAGAACGGTACGCACTGTGGTCTCCTCTCCGCCAACGAGCAGACCACGACGGGGTCGCTCGGGGAGGAGGTTCCCGGCAATCCTCCGAACTTTTCCGACAGATGGGGCATATGCCGCAAGTCGTCAGAGGTTTTGGATCACACACGTGTGAGTCGCGCGGCACCCGGGTACCGGGAGATCCAGGCCGGGATCGGTGCGCCTGTGCGGCCCGCCGCCCGGAGGCCGGCCATGAGTATCTCGCGGTGCCGCGCGGGAGGAGGGGTGCTGATGTCGAACGTACGTAGACTGCCCGGACCCATCGTCGATCTCTGGGACTGGCAGCGGCTCGGCGCCTGCCGAGGCCGGGACAGCGCCCAGTTCTTCCACCCCGACGGCGAGCGGGGCTCCTCCCGGCTGCGCCGGGAGTCCGGAGCGAAGGCGGTCTGCCGTACCTGCCCCGTGCGGGCCGAGTGCGCCGCGCACGCCCTCTCGGTCCGGGAGCCGTACGGCGTGTGGGGTGGCTTCAGCGAGTCCGAGCGGCTGCGGCTGCTCGCCATCGGCTGGGAGGACCTGGCCGACCGGCGCCACACCCGGGTCGACGTGGCCCGGCTGGAAGCCCGGCTCGGCCGACCCCACAAGGCAACGGTCCCAGCCCAACGAAACGTAGCCTGACCGTCCCCCGGTCCCGTCCCCCTCTACCCCGTTGATCATGAGGTTGGCGGCCTTTTCGATCTCCCGATCGCCCGCCAACCTCATGATCAACCCATGTTCCGGGGGGGGACGGCGGGGGGACGGGCGCGGGGGGCGCGGACGGGAGGGGGGCGGGGCGGGTCAGCGGACTTTTACTCGTACCTCGTGCCAGCCGGTGGCGCCGTCGGGGACCACGTCCTGCCGCCACTCGGTCTGCGTGTCGCCGGTGGCGTCGGTGGCCCGCACCTGGAGCCGGTGCTCCCCCGGCGTGGCCTCCCAGCGCCACGACCACTGCACCCAGGTGTCCACCGACACGGCGGGGGCCAGTTCCGCCTCCCGCCAGGGTCCGTCGTCGACGCGTACCTCGACGCGGCGGATCCCGCGGTGCTGCGCCCACGCCACCCCGGCCACCGTCACGGGGCCGGCGGTCAACCGGTTGCGCGCCCGGGGCACGTCGATCCGCGACTGGGTCTTGATCGGCCCCTGCGCCGACCACCCCCGCGGCACCCAGTACGCGTCGAAGTCCGCGAAGCTCGTCAACTCCAGCTCGGTCACCCACTTGCAGGCCGACACGTAGCCGTACAGGCCGGGCACCACCATCCGGACCGGGAAGCCGTGCTCGACCGGCAGCGGTTCGCCGTTCATCCCGACCGCCAGCAGCGCGTCCCGCCCGTCGCGCAGCACGGCGGTCGGGGTGCCGCAGGTCCAGCCGTCGACCGACCGCCCGACCACCTGGTCGGCGCCCTCCTCCGGCTCGGCCTCGTCCAGCAGGTCGCGGATCGGCACGCCCAGCCACCGGGCGTTGCCGACGAGATCCCCGCCGACCTCGTTCGAGACGCAGGCGAGCGTGATGTACCGCTCGACCATCGGCCGGGCGAGCAGGTCGGCGAAGCTCAGCGTCATCGGGTTGCGGACCCGGCCGTGGATGCGCAGCCGCCAGGTGTCCGGGTCGACCTGCGGCACCACGAGGGCCGTGTCGATCCGGTAGAAGCCGAAGTTCGACGTGACGTAGGGGGCGAGCTGGGTCAGCGACAGGTCGGCCCCGGCCGGCACCGCGGGCGCGGGTGACGCCGGGGCGGGCAGGACCACCGCCTCCCGGGCCGCGGACACCCCGCGCCGGCCCGCCAGCCAACGCCCGCCGAGGCCGGCCACCGCGGCGACGCCGAGCAGGGTCCCGGCCCCGGTCAGGAAGCGCCGCCGGGACTCCGGGTCGCTGCTCTCCAGCGGCACCCCGGCAGGCGCGGGCCCGGCAGGCGCGGGCCCGGCAGGCGCGGGCCCGGCAGGCGTCACGGGCCGGGCGGTCCTGGCGCCGCTCGGCGATCCTGGCTCGGGTATGTCGGTGGCGTCCTGTCGAGCTGCCCCGGAAATGGGGCGCCCCATTTCTGGGGCAGCTCGACAGGACGCGGAGTCCACCTGCGGCACCCTGGGGGACGGGACGCCAGAGCTGCCCCCCGGCCCGGCGGCGCCGCCCGACCCGCCCGGCCCGGCGGAGCCGCCCGGCGAGGTCGACACGGCCGAGGAGGCCGGCGAGGTCGACACGGCCGAGGAGGCCGGCGGGGTGGGCGGCGGGGTGGGCGGGGTCCAGGGCCACGGGTCCAGCTCCAGCGGCCCGGCGACGAAGGCCCAGAGCACGACCGCCCCCAGCCCTCCGCCGATCAGGGACGGCAGCGCGTCCGCCACGTCGGCGCCGGCCCGGGTCAGGGCGGCGGCCACCCCGAGCGCTGTGAAACCCGCGATGCCGGCGAGGCCGACCGCGAGCCGGCGTACGGACAGGGCGCCGAGCAGCGCCGCGAAGGCGGCCAGCAGCACGCCGGTGCCGACCAGCAGGGCGGCCTTGTCGTACGTGCCGAAGAGGTCGATGGCGACCTGCTTGAGCGGCTCCGGAACCCGGTCGACGACCACGCCGCCGACCGCCACCAGCGGCGCGGACCGGGGGCCGGTCAGGACGGCCACGGCTTCGGCGACGCCGATGGCCACCGCCGCGGCGGTGATCCCGGCCAGGGCGGCGTACCGGCGGGTGGTGGTGCTCATCGGCCCAGTGTTTCCGATCGACCGGGCCGACCGGTAGCGACGTCAGCGTTCGGTAAGCACCGCGGCGACCCGCGTTCCGTGGACACCCGGAAACGCGTCGGGGCACACCGCCTGACGGCGGTGTGCCCCGACCGGGCGTACGACGTGGGTCAGAAGCCCGGGCCGTGCTGGTGGCCGTGGCCGTGCGAGTGGCCGTGCCCACCGGCGGCGGCCGGCTCCGGCTCGGCCGGCTTCTCCACCACGAGGCTCTCCGTGGTGAGCAGCAGACCGGCGATGGAGGCGGCGTTGGCGACCGCGTTGCGGGTGACCTTCACCGGGTCCAGGATGCCGGCCTTGGCCAGGTCGACGTACTCGCCGGTGGCGGCGTTCAGGCCGGTGCCCCACTCGGCGTCGACGACCTTCTGCACCACCACGTAGCCGTCGTGGCCGGCGTTCTGGGCGATCCAGCGCAGCGGCTCGACCAGCGCCTTGCGCACGATCGAGACGCCGACCTTCTCGTCACCGGTGAAGCCGAGGTCGTCGGCGAGCACCGGCAGGATCTGCGCCAGCGCGGCGCCGCCACCGGGCACCGTGCCCTCCTCGACCGCGGCCTTGGTCGCGGCGATGGCGTCCTCGATGCGGTGCTTGCGCTCCTTCATCTCGACCTCGGTAGCCGCGCCCACCTTGATGACCGCGACACCGCCGGAGAGCTTCGCGAGCCGCTCGGAGAGCTTCTCCCGGTCCCACTCCGAGTCGGACGCCTCGATCTCCTTGCGGATCTGGGCGACCCGGTCGGCGACGTCGGAGGACTTGCCGCCGCCGTCGACGATCGTCGTGGTGTCCTTGTCGACGACGACCCGGCGGGCCGAGCCCAGCACCTCCAGGCCGACCTGGTCGAGCTTGTAGCCCAGCTCGGGAGCGATGAGCTCCGCGCCGGTGAGGATCGCCATGTCCTGCAGCATCGCCTTGCGGCGGTCGCCGAAGCCGGGGGCCTTGACCGCGCAGACCTTCAGGGTCTTGCGCAGCGAGTTGACCACCAGGGTGGCCAGGGCCTGGCCCTCGACGTCCTCGGCGATGATGAGCAGCGGCTTGCTGTTCTGCAGGATCTTCTCCAGCAGCGGCAGCAGCTCCTCGATCGCCGAGATCTTCTGCGTGGTGATCAGGATGTACGGGTCCTCCAGGACCGCCTCCTGCGCCTCCGCGTCGGTGACGAAGTTCGGCGAGATGAAGCCCTTGTCGAACTGGAGACCCTCGGTGACCTCCAGCTCGGTGGCGAGGGTGGAGCCCTCCTCGACGGTGATGACGCCGTCGCGGCCGACCTTCTCCATCGCCTCGGCGATCATGTCGCCGATGGTGGCGTCCTGCGCGGAGACCGTCGCGACGTGCGCGATGGACTCCCGGCCGGCCACCTCGACGGCACGGCCCAGCAGGGCCTCGGAGACCTTGCCGGCCGCCGCGTCGATGCCCCGCTTGAGGCCGGTCGGGTTGGCGCCGGCCGCCACGTTGCGCAGGCCCTCACGGACCATCGCCTGGGCCAGCACGGTGGCGGTGGTGGTCCCGTCGCCGGCGACGTCGTTGGTCTTGGTCGCCACCTCCTTGACCAGCTGCGCGCCGAGGTTCTCGTACGGGTTGGTGAGCTCGATCTCCTTGGCGATGGTCACACCATCGTTGGTGATCGTGGGCGCACCAAACTTCTTGTCCAGGACGACGTTGCGCCCGCGCGGGCCGAGGGTGACCTTCACCGCGTCCGCGAGGGCGTTGACACCGTGCTCGAGCAGGTGTCGGGCGTCGTCCGAGAAGCTCAGGATCTTCGCCATGAATGTCCCTTCAAGCGGCGGTGCCCCGGCCCGGCGAGCCGGACCGGGGCAACGACACTGATCGGTTGCTTACTTCTCGATGACCGCGAGGACGTCGCGGGCGGAGAGCACCAGGTACTCCTCGCCGGCGTACTTGACCTCGGTGCCGCCGTACTTCGAGTAGATGACGGTGTCGCCGACCTTGACGTCAACCGGGATCCGGTTGCCCTTGTCGTCGATCCGGCCCGGGCCGACAGCGAGGACGGTGCCCTCCTGCGGCTTCTCCTTGGCGGTGTCGGGGATCACGATGCCCGACGCCGTGGTGGTCTCAGCCTCGTTCGCCTGGACCAGGATCCGGTCCTCGAGCGGCTTGATCGCAACCTTGGTCGCGGTAGTCACGGGCATACCCTCCTGGGGTACTGGTTTCTGTGCCGGCCGGCAGGGCCGACCAGCGTCAATCTGCCACATGCCACCGGGCGGGGCCGTCGTCGCGGGTGCCGGTCCGCCTGGCGTTCAGCGCCCGGGTCAGCGGACCCGGAAGCTGGCACCCTCGGGTTGAGAGTGCTAATCGCAGGTTATGCCGTGGCTAGCACTCCGTCAAGGAGAGTGCCAACGCGCCGGGCCCTCGTGTCGCCACAGTTCCGCCACACGTCACCGCGACACGCCGGGGACCCGTCGCCACACCGTGACGCACCGCCTACGTTCCGGCCCCGTACCGCCGCGCGAAGGGGTTGGAGTGAGCCAGATACCGACAGTGACGTTCCTGCGGAGCCAGCTCCGCCGTGCCCGCCAGGGGCGCGGCCTTAGCCAGGAGGAACTGGGCAGACTGATCAACTACTCGTCGTCGCAGGTGAGCGCGATCGAGACGGGCGACCGCCCGGTCAACCCGGACTACCTGGCCCGGGTCGACGCCGCGCTGGACACCGGCGGCCTCTTCGTCGCCATGCTGGAGCTGATCCGCTTCCACGCCGCGCCGGACTGGTTCCGCCCGTGGGAGGAGATTGAGCGGGAGGCCACCGCGCTGCGCTGGTATGACCCGGCAGTGGTGCCGGGCCTGCTCCAGACCGAGGGGTACGCCCGGGCGATGCTGGGCGTGGGCGGGGAGCTGACCGCCGAGGAGATCGAGGCGCGGGTGGTCGCCCGGCTGGCCCGGCAGTCCCTGCTCACCGGCGATCCGCGACCGCAGCTCGTCGCCGTGCTGGAGGAGCAGGCGCTGCGCCGGCAGGTCGGTGACCGGAGCGTCATGCGCGACCAGATGGCGCACCTGCTGGCCGTCGGCGCCGAGCCGAACGTGCACGTCCGGGTCGTACCGGCCGCAGCCCCCTGGCACGCCGGGCTCAATGGCCCCTTCATCCTGGCCCGGCTCGACGGCGGCGCCGAGCTGGCGCACCTCGACAACCAGCTCCGGGGCCAGACGGTGGACGCCCCTAACGACGTTGCCGCCCTGGGGCGGCGCTGGGAGAGTGTGACGGGTGAGGCGCTGCCACGCAGGCAGTCCGCCCGGCTCATCGAGGAAGTGGCGAAGACATGGACCTGAGCCGCGCCGCCTGGCGCAAGTCATCCCGCAGCAACAGCAACGGCGGCGCCTGCGTCGAGGTCGCCGACAACCTGCCCGGCGTGGTCGCCGTCCGCGACAGCAAGGACCGGACCGGCCCGGTCCTCACCTTCACCCCGGCGAGCTGGCGGGCCTTCGTCGCCGCCACCCCCGGCCGACGCTGACCCCGGCCGGCGGGCCCGGAGAATGGGCGGGTGGACCTCGACCAGCTCGCCGCCCTGCGTACGCCCGAGGGGGTGAACGCGCTCGACGCGGCGGCCCGGGTGGCCGACGGCGACCCGCTGGCCGCGGCGTCCGCCCTGCGCGCCGCCGGGGTGCCGGCCGCGCTCGCGGCGGCGGCGCTGACCCAGGTCGAGCTGCGTCGCCGGGCGGCGGCCAAGTTCGGGCCCGCCGCCGCCGGGATGTTCCTCACCCGCGCCGGCCTCGAACAGGCGACCCGCGGCGTGGTCGCCGCCCGGCGCGCCGAGCGGCTGCGGGCCGCCGGGGTGCGGACCCTGGCCGACCTGGGCTGCGGGCTGGGCGCCGACGCGCTCGCCGCGGCCCGCGCCGGCATCCGGGTGTACGGGGTGGAGGCCGACCCGCTGACCGCCGCCATGGCCGCGGCGAACGCCGAGGCGGCGGGGCTGGCCGACCTGTTCACGGTGGAGTGTGGCGACGCGACCGCCTTCGACGTGGACCGCGTGGACGCCGTCTTCTGCGACCCGGCCCGGCGGGCCACCGGCACCGGGCGCCGGATCTTCGACCCGTCCGCCTACTCCCCGCCCTGGGACTTCGTGACGGGGCTCGCCGAGCGGGTGCCGCGGACGGTGGTGAAGGTGGCCCCCGGGATCGACCACGGGCTGATCCCGGCCGGCGCCGAGGCCGAGTGGGTCAGCGTCGACGGCGACCTCGTCGAGGCGACCCTCTGGTGCGGACGGCTCGCCGAGGTCCCGCGCCGGGCCACCCGGACGAGCGCGGACGGGGAGCGCCGCCACCAGCTCACCGGCGCGGGCGACCGGGAGGCGGCCGTCGGGCCGGTGCGCCGCTACCTGTACGACCCCGATCCGGCGGTGGTCCGCGCGCACCTCGTGGCCGAACTCGCCGACGACCTGGGCGCGACCCTCGCCGACCCGGCCATCGCCTACCTGTACGCCGACACCCCGGCCGAGAGCCCGTACGCCCGGCGCCTGGAGGTCACCGACGTGCTCCCGTTCTCGTTGAAGCGGCTGCGCGCGCTGCTGCGGGAGCGGGGCGTGGGCCGGGTCGAGATCCTCAAGCGCGGCTCGGCGCTCACCCCCGAGCAGCTCCGGCGGGATCTGCGGTTGGCCGGCGACAAGGCTGCCAGCCTCGTGCTCACGCGCGTGGCGGGGGCACCCACCGTGCTCGTGTGCCGGGCGGGTTAGGTTGTCGGGCGTGGCGGGACAGGGAACGCCGGCGACGGCACTGCTGACGAAGCGGAAGATCGCGCACAGCACCCACCCGTACGACGTGAGCCCCGACGCCCCGAACTACGGCGCGCTGGTGGCGGCGGCGCTCGGCGTACCGCCGGAGCGGGTGTTCAAGTCGCTGGTCACCGAGGTCGACGGCACGCTCACGGTGGCGGTGGTGCCGGTCACCGGCGAGCTCGACCTGAAGGCGCTCGCCGCGGCCGTCGGTGGGAAGCGGGCGACGCTCGCCGACCGGGCCGTCGCCGAGCGGGCCACCGGGTACGTCCGGGGCGGGATCAGCCCTCTCGGCCAGCGCAAGCGCCTGCCCACGGTGCTCGACGCGTCCGCGCTGGAGTTCCCGACGATCTACGTCTCGGCCGGCCGCCGGGGGCTGCAGCTCCAGCTCGCCCCGGCCGACCTCGTGGCGCTCACCGACGCGCGCACCGCACCGATCGCCGCGCGCTGACCCGCTGCCGGCCCGGGCGCGGGGAAGCGCTCCCACGCCTGGCTGCCGTCGAGGTCCGGCGCGTTGCTGAATTGTTACTGGCCCCCGCCAACTCAGCCCCTCCGTGCCCTTGTGTCGGGACTCACAGCCGAATACGTTGCCGGGCACAACAAAAGTACCGACACCGTCCCCCACCCCGAAAGGACCCTGCACATGCGTAAGGGGCTCCTCACCTTCGCCACCGTGGGCCTGCTGGCGACGGGCAGCATGGCCGCCTGTGGCGACAACTCCGGCGGGAACGACCAGGCCGGCTCCGAGCAGACGCCGAAGATCGGCGTGATCCTCCCCGACAGCAAGTCCTCGGCCCGCTGGGAGGGCGCCGACCGCAAGTTCCTCGAGGAGGCCTTCAAGGCCGCCGGCGTCCAGTACGACATCCAGAACGCGCAGAACGACAAGACCCAGTTCCAGACGATCGCCGACCAGATGATCACCAGCGGCGTCACCGTGCTGATGATCGTCAACCTGGACTCCGGCACCGGCAAGGCCGTGCTCGACAAGGCGAAGTCCCAGGGTGTCGCCACCATCGACTACGACCGGCTCACCCTCGGCGGCTCCGCCGAGTACTACGTGAGCTTCGACAACGAGGCCGTCGGCAAGCTCCAGGGCGAGGGTCTCGTCAAGTGCCTCACCGACAAGGGCGTGAAGAACCCGTCGATCGCCTACCTCAACGGCTCGCCCACCGACAACAACGCGACCCTGTTCAAGAACGGGTACGACTCGGTGCTCAAGCCGAAGTTCGACGCCAAGGAGTACACGAAGGTCGCCGACGACTCCGTGCCGGACTGGGACAACGCCCAGGCCGCCACGATCTTCGAGCAGCAGCTCACCAAGACCGGCGGCAAGATCGACGGCGTGCTGGCCGCGAACGACGGCC
The DNA here is from genome assembly GCF_036184225.1 of Micromonospora globbae. Lineage (NCBI taxonomy): Bacteria > Bacillati > Actinomycetota > Actinomycetes > Micromonosporales > Micromonosporaceae > Micromonospora > Micromonospora globbae. Next base: position 6,371,236 of record NZ_CP108084.1, on the reverse strand, counting down.
TGGGCAACGCCGCCATCTCGATCCTGAAGAAGAACAAGCTCAACGGCAGGGTCCCCGTCACCGGCCAGGACGCCACCCCCGAGGGCCTGCAGAACATCCTCGCCGGCGACCAGTGCATGACCGTCTACAAGGCGGTCCGCGAGGAGGCGAAGGCCGCCTCCGACCTGGCGATCGCGCTGGCCAAGGGTCAGCGGAAGGAGACCGGCCAGACGGTCAAGGACCCGGAGGGCGGCCGGGACGTCCCGGCCGTGCTGCTGACCCCGAAGGCGATCTACAAGGAGAACGTCAAGGACGTCATCGCCGACGGGTACGTCACGAAGGAAGAGGTCTGCACCGAGGCGTACGCCAAGCTGTGCACCGAGGCCGGCATCAGCTGACCGACGCCGCATCCGCCGAGGACAGCCGCCGCCCGGCACGGGACCCGTCTCCCGTGCCGGGCGGCACACGCCGGACGGGCTCGGAACGCCTGCCCGCCATCCAAAGGAGACACCCCGTGTCCGCAACACCCCTGCTGGAGCTGCGCGGGATCGACAAGAGCTTCGGTCCCGTCCAGGTCCTGCGCGACGTCGCCTTCGCGGCCCACGCCGGCGAGGTGACCGCGCTCGTCGGCGACAACGGCGCCGGCAAGTCGACCCTCGTCAAGTGCATCAGCGGCATCTACCCGACCGACGCGGGCGAGTTCCTCTTCGACGGCCGCCCGGTGACCATCCACAGTCCCCGCGACGCCGCGGCCCTCGGCATCGAGGTCGTCTACCAGGACCTCGCGCTCTGCGACAACCTCGACATCGTGCAGAACATGTTCCTCGGCCGGGAGAAGCGCAACGGGCTCGTCCTCGACGAGCCCACCATGGAGCAGATGGCCGCGGAGACGCTGGCCGGCCTCTCCGTACGCACCGTGAAGTCGTTGCGCCAGCACGTCTCCAGCCTCTCCGGCGGCCAGCGGCAGACGGTGGCGATCGCCAAGGCGGTGCTCTGGAACAGCCGGCTCGTCATCCTGGACGAACCGACCGCCGCGCTCGGCGTCGCGCAGACCGCGCAGGTCCTCGAACTCGTCCGCCGGCTCGCCGACAACGGCCTCGCCGTGGTGCTGATCTCCCACAACATGAACGACGTCTTCGCCGTCTCCGACCGCATCGCCGCCCTGTACCTCGGCCAGATGGTCGCCCAGGTGAAGACCACCGACATCACCCACGCCCAGGTGGTCGAGTTGATCACCGCCGGTCGTTCCGGCAGCCTCGGACTCAGCGCCGAGCCGGGCACGGGCGCCAACGGCAACGGCGGCGGCACGCTGCCGGCCGACTCGACCACGGGAGGTGCCCGATGACCATGACCGTCGTGCAGGAGGAGGGCCCGGCGTCGGTCACACCGGCGCCGACCGTCGCCAGCCACGCGCGCAACTACTGGAGCCGCGTACGCGGCGGCGACATCGGCGCGCTGCCCGCCGTCCTCGGGCTGATCGTGCTGTGCACGGTCTTCTCGATCGCACGGCCGTCGTTCCTCACCGCCGGCAACTTCGCCAACCTGTTCACCCAGGGCGCGGCGGTCACCCTCATCGCGATGGGCCTGGTCTTCGTCCTGCTGCTCGGCGAGATCGACCTCTCGGCGGGCTTCGCCAGCGGCGTCTGCGCGGCCGTGCTGGCGAACGTGGTGACGGTGCTCGGCTACCCCTGGTACGTCGCGGTCCTCGCCGCGATCGCCACCGGCGTGGTGATCGGCACGACGCTCGGCGTCCTCGTCGCCAAGGTCGGCATCCCGTCCTTCGTGGTCACCCTCGCCGGCTTCCTCGCCTTCCAGGGCATCGCGCTGATGCTCATGAAGGAGGGCAGCAACATCGCCATCCGCGACACGGTGCTGCTGGCCATCGCCAACCGCAACCTGCCCCCGCTGGTCGGCTGGCTGCTCGCGCTCGTGGCCGTGGTCGGGTACGGGGCGACGCAGCTCCTGCGGCACCGCAAGCGCGCCTCGCGAGGACTCGTCACCGACCCCATCGCGGTGGTCTTCGCGCGGATCGGCGGCCTGGCCCTGATCCTCGGCGTGGCGGTGTTCATCCTCAACCTCGAACGCAGCCGCAACGTCCTGATCACCTCCCTCAAGGGCGTGCCGATCGTCGTGCCCGTCATCGCCGTACTGCTGATCGTCTGGACCTTCGTCCTCCAGCGCACCAGCTACGGCCGGCACGTCTACGCCGTCGGCGGCAACCGGGAGGCGGCCCGCCGGGCCGGCATCAACGTTGACCGGATCCGCATCTCGGTCTTCGTGATCTGCTCCTCGATGGCGGCGGTCGGCGGCATCGTGGCGGCCAGCCGAGCCAACTCGGTCGACCCGAACACCGGCGGCAGCAGCGTCCTGCTCTACGCCGTCGGTGCGGCGGTCATCGGCGGCACCAGCCTCTTCGGCGGCAAGGGCCGCGTCCTCGACGCGGTGCTCGGCGGCGCGGTGATCGCCGTCATCGACAACGGCATGGGCCTCATGGGGTACAGCTCGGGAGTCAAGTACGTGCTCACCGGCGTCGTGCTGGCGCTGGCCGCGACCGTCGACGCCTTCTCGCGCCGCCGGTCGACGGCAACCGGCACCCGCTGACCACACCCCCGGGTTCCGGTCGACGGTGACCGGCACCCTGACCCACGCCCCCGGAGTACCCACATGCGCCCAGGACCGAGCCAGGACGAGATCCGTCGGCAGAACCTCGGTGCCCTGCTGCGCCATGTGCACGTGCACGGCGCCACCTCGCGCGCCGAGCTGACCACCGCCCTGGGGCTGAACCGCAGCACCATCGGCGCGTTGACGGCCGACCTCGTCAGCGCCGGCCTGGTCAGCGAGGGTGCGCCGAAGGAGACCGGCCGGGCCGGACGACCGTCGCTGGTCGTCCGGCCCGAGTCGACCCGCATCTACGCGTACGCGTACAGCATCGAGGTCGACCGACTGCGGGCCGCGCGGGTCGGTCTGGGCGGCGCGGTGCTCGACCGCCGGGAGATGGCCCGGCCCCGCGGCCTCACGGCGACGGAGGCCGCGCCGCTGCTGGCCGGCGCCGCCAAGGAGATGCAGCAGGCGGTGCCGGCCGGCGCCGTCTGCGTCGGCACCGGGGTGGCGGTCTGCGGCATGGTCCGCCGTGACGACGGTCTGGTCCGGCTCGGCCCCACGACCGGCTGGGTGGACGAACCGATCGGCCCGGCGCTCGGCGCCGAACTGGGCCTCGACGCGCCGATCACCGTGGGCAACGTGGCCGACGTGGCCGCCTTCGCGGAGCACGCTCGCGGCGTGGCGGCCGGCTGCGACAACGTCGTCTACCTCTACGGCGACGTGGGCGTCGGCGCCGGCATCATCGCCGGCGGGCGGCGGCTCACCGGGCACGGCGGGTACGGCGGCGAGGTCGGGCACATGAAGGTCGTCCGGGACGGCCAGCCCTGCGAGTGCGGTGCGCGGGGCTGCTGGGAGACCGAGATCGGTGAACACGGCCTGCTGCGCAACGCCGGTCGCTGCGACGCACGGGGGCGGGACGCGCTGCTGGCCGTCTTCGACGCCGCGAACCGGGGCGACGCACGGGCGAACGCCGCCGTGCGCCAGGCCGGCGACTGGCTCGGCTTCGGTGTGGCGAACCTCGTCAACATCTTCAACCCGGAGATGGTCATCTTCGGCGGCACCATGCGCGACCTGTACCTGGCCGCCGCCGCGCAGATCCGCAGCCGGCTCAACGCCAACGCGCTGCCGGCCTGCCTGGAGCACGTCCGCCTGCGCACCCCGAAGCTCGGCGACGACGCCGCCCTGATCGGCGCCGCCGAGCTGGCCTTCGAACGGCTGCTGGCCGATCCGCTCGACGTCGGTTGAGCGGCCCGGTCGCTACGGTCACCGGTCCTCGTCGGCGGAGGCGCGGTCGGCGGAGGCGCGGTCGGCGGGTGCGCCGTCGGCGGAGGCGCGGTCGGCGGGTGCGCCGTCGGCGGCGCCGACGAACGGCATCAGTTGCGCCTGCAGCACCACCGGCGCGGCCTCGGGCGGGGCGTCCACCTCGGGGCGGTCCAGCCGGTACTCGCCGACCAGGGCGATCAACCGGTCGTGCAACTCGGCCGCCTCGGCCGGCGTGAGCCGCAGCCGCCAGTCACTGATCGTCGGGACGGCCGACCAGTCGGCGGGCAGGGCGGGCAGTTCGCCGATCCACCGGTCGACACGGTCGGCGTACATCGCGGCGACGGCACGCAGGTAGCCCTCCGCCTCCGTCGGCGCGGCGGGTCCGGCCACGCTGTCGACGACGGTCCCCCGGTGTGCGGCCCGCCACCAGCGCTCCCGCCCGACCGCCCGGTCCGGCTCCTCGACCACGAACCCGTAACGGGCCAGTTGCCGCAGGTGGTAGCTGGTCGCGCCGGAGGACAGACCGAGCCGTGCCGCGAGCCCGGTGGCGGTGGCCGGGCCGTGCTCACGGAGCAGGTCCAGCAGGCGTACGCGCAGCGGGTGGGCCAGACCGCGCAGTGCCGTGGGATCGGGGCGGGCGACGTCGACCATGGGCGCAAAGATATCTTTGCAAAGGGGCCTTCGCAATACGTCTTGCACAGTCGGCGGTGAACTGATCGGACGGTACACCCGTACCAGTGGCCGGACGGGCGGCCGACGGGGCGGCCGTCCGCCCACACGCGCTCAGCTCACACGCGCTCAGCCCACGCGTCCAGCCCGCACGAGGAGGCACCGCAGACATGGCACCCCTCAGATCCGCCCGTCGCCGCTCGGCACACCGCCTGCGCCGCGCGGCGGTGCTGCTCATCGCGATCGTGGCCGGAACCGGCGTGCTGCCGGGCGTGGCCGTCGCCGCGCCCGCCGGCGGACAACAGCTCAACGCCGCCGACATGACCCTGCTCAACGGGGTGCGGCTGGCGGGCCTGTGGGAGATGCCGGCCGGGCAGATGGCCGCCGAGAAGGGCCAGTCCGCCAAGGTGCGGGAGATCGGCGCCGGGATCGCCAGCGAACACCAGGAACTCGACCAACTCGTCGTGGACGCCGCCAACAAGCTGCGTACCAGCATCCCCAGCGAGCCCACCGACGAGCAGAAGGGCTGGCTCAAGGAGATGCAGAACGCCTCCGGAGCCCGGTTCGACCAGATCTTCGTGACCCGGCTGCGGGTCGCGCACGGCAAGATCTTCCCGGTGATCGCCGCCGTACGGGCCAGCACCCGCGACGCCACCGTCCGCAAGCTCTGCGACGACGCCAACCGGTTCGTGCTGCACCACATGCAGATGTTGGAGAGCACCAACCTTGTCCGCTGGCCCGAACTGCCACCGGCGGCGCTCCCCGCACCCGGCGACGACGGGCTGCTGGCCGCCGCCGCCGCGAACACCGGCCCGGGAGTCGGAGTGAGCAGCACGGTCGTCTGGCTGGTCTTCCTCGCAGCCCTGGGCACCGGCGGCCTGGCCACCTACCGCCTCTTCCGCCGCACCTGACCCGCCCCCTCCCCCGCCCGGCCTGGCCCCTGGCCCGTCCCCGCCCCCCGGGCGAGCCCCGGTGATCATGAAGTTATTGCCGTCCGCCCCGGCGTGTCGTGGCAATAACTTCATGATCACCGGGGACAGGGGGTGGGGCGGGACGGGGCGGGGTGGGGTGGGGGTGGGTGGGTTAGGGGGTGCCGTGCCACGAGTGCCAGAGGGCGGCGTACGAGCCTCCGGCCGCGACCAGTTCGTCGTGCGAGCCCAGCTCGGTGATCCGGCCGTCCTCCACCACGGCCACCCGGTCCGCGTCGTGGGCGGAGAAGAGGCGGTGCGCGATGGCGATCACCGTCCGTCCCCTGAGGACGGCGGCCAGCGACCGCTCCAGCTCCCGCGCAGCGCGCGGGTCGATGAGCGAGGTCGCCTCGTCCAGCACGAGGGTGTGCGGGTCGGCCAGCACCAAGCGGGCGAGCGCGAGCTGCTGGGCCTGCGCCGGGGAGAGCGGGTGCCCGCCCGAGCCGACCATCGTGTCCAGCCCGTCCGGCAGCGCCTCGGCCCAGTCCAGAGCGGCCACGGCCGCCAGCGCCGCCCGTACGTCGGCGTCCGTCGCGGACGGCTTCACCATCGCCACGTTCTCGCGGAGCGTACCGATGAAGACGTGGTGCTCCTGGGTGACCAGCGCGACGTGCGAACGCAGCTCGGCCAGCGGCAGGGTGTCCAGCCGGCGTCCGGCCACGGTGACCGAACCGCCCTGCGGCGCGTGCACCCCGGCGAGCAGCCGGCCGAGGGTCGACTTTCCGGCGCCGGAGGGCCCCACGACGGCGAGCTTCTCCCCCGGTTCCGGGATCAGGGTCACCCCGTGCAGCACGTCCCGGCCGGTGCGGTACGCGTACCGCACGTCCCGGGCGACGAGCCGCCGGACCCCGTCGGGATCGTCCGCCCCGGCCGGCCGCGCCGCACCGGGCGCGCCGCCAGCGCCACCCGCGGCACCCGCACCGCCCACACCGACCGCGGCACCCGCGGCATCCGCGGCACCCGCACCGCCCGCAGCACCCCCGGCCCGCGACCGCTCGTCCGGTTCGGCCACGCCGAGCAGGCGGGCCATCGAGGCGCCGCCGACCTGCACCTCGTCCAGCCACGACAGCAGCCGGTCCACCGGGTCGACGAGCTGCTGCACGTAGAGCGTGGCGGCGGTGACCTGACCCAGGCTCACCCACCCCTTGAGGTGGAACCAGCCGCCGATGACGAGGGTCGCCACCACCGGCACGACGTAGCCGATCTCGGCCACCGGGAAGAAGACCGTGCGAAGGAACAGGGTGTACCGCTCGGCCGCGTACGACCGCCTGATGTCCGCGTTGGTGCGGGCCCGCCGGCGGGCCTGCTGGCGCAGCGCCTCCGTGGTCCGCGACCCCTCGACCGTCTCGCTGATCCCGTCGGTGATGTCCGAGTAGGCGGCGTTCTCCCGCAGGTAGCCGGCGGGCGCCCGGCGCAGGTACCAGCGGGTGCCCGCCCACAGCACGGGCACCGCGATGAGGCAGGGCAGCGCCAGCAGCGGCCCGACCAGCAGCAGCGCGCCGATGATGAACCCGGCGGTCACGATGGCGACGAGCGTCTCGGGTACGGCGAGACGGACGGTCCGGGACAGCGCGGAGACGTCCCGGGAGGTGCGGGTGAGCAGGTCACCCGTGCCGGCGCGCTCCACGGTGGCCAGCGGCAGGGCCAGCACCCGGTCCACGAACTCCTCGCGGAGCTGGGCCAGCACCCGCTCGCCGAGCCGCGCCGAGGCGAGGTGGGCGAAGCGCGTCAGCACCGCCTGCACCACCACGAACCCGGCGATCAGCAGGGCGATCCGGTCCACCGTCATCCGCGACGTGCCCCGGGAGATCGCCTCGACGAGGTCACCGAGGAGCCGCGGGGCCACCAGGCCGGCCGCGGCGGCCAGCGCGTGCAGGCCGAGCGCCGCCCCCAGGGCCCGCGGGTGCCGGCGGACGAGCGTACGGGCGTAGCGGCGCACGTGGGCCGCGTCGGCGACGGGCAGCGTCGTGGACATCAGTCCTCCCCCCGGCTGACCGCGGCCCGGTAGCGCGGCTCCTGCTCGAACAACTCGGCGTGGGTGCCCTCGGCCACCACCTTCCCGTCCTCCACGAAGATCACGTGGTCGGCGTGCCCGAGCAGCAGCGGGCTCGTGGTGCACACCAGGGTGGTGCGGCCGGCCCGGGCGGCGGCGAGCCCCTCGGCGATCCGGGCCTCGGTGTGCGCGTCGACGGCGCTCGTCGGCTCCACGAGCAGCAGGGCCTCCGGGTCGGCGACCAGCGCGCGGGCCAGGCGCAGCCGTTGCTGCTGCCCGCCGGAGAACTCCCGGCCGCGCTCGGCGACCGGGCTGTCGAGCCCGTCCGGCAGCGCCTCCACGATGTCGATGGCGCTCGCCGCCCGCAGGGCCGCGTCGATCGTGGCGTCGTCGGCCCGGTCGTGCGGGTCCAGCTCCGTGCGCAGCCGGCCCGTGAACAGGTGCGCGTCGTTGTCGGCCACGAGGATCCGCTCGCGCACGGTGGCCAGTGGCAGCTCCCGCAGCGGTACGCCGTGCAGCGTCGCGTCCGAGTCGACGTACCGGCCCAGCCGGTCGACGATCGCGACCGCGTCCTCGGGTGCCGTGGCGGCCAGCGCCGTGAGCCGGCCCGGCGGCACCCGCACGCCCGACTCGACGTCGACGAGTTCGCCGGGACCGTCGGGCACGGTCGCGGGCCGGGCCGGGTCGACGAGGTCGGGGGTGAGCCGCAGCAGCCGCACGACCCGCCGGGCGGCCACGTGGCCCCGGGTCAGCTTGTCCACCGCCTCGGTGAGCTGCCGCAAGGGGCTGACGAGGAACGCCGTGTAGCCGTAGAAGGCGACGAGCTCACCGGGGCTGATCCGCCCGGCCAGCGCGAACCGCGCCCCCAGCCAGGTGACCAGCACCAGGAACGCGCCGGGCAGCAGCACCTGCGCCGCCTCCAGCAGCGACTGGACCCGGGCCACCCGTACGCCGTGCGCACGCAGCGCCTGCGACTCGGCCCGGTAGCGGGCCGAGAGCACCGGCTCGCCGCCGACGCCGCGCAGCACCCGCAGCCCCGAGACGATGTCCCCGGCCCGGGTGGTCAGCGCGCCTTCCGCGTCCCGGTACGCGTGCTGCTGCCGGTGCAGCGGCCGGATCAGCAAGCCGACCACCGCCATCAGCACCGGTACGCCGAGCACCACGACGAGTCCGAGCGGCACCGAGGCGTCGAGCAGGATCACCGCCACGGTCACGATGGCGACCACGGCTCCGGTGCCCCGGGCCGTGATGTCGATGGCGCTGCCGATCTGGTCGATGTCGGAGGTGCCGACGCTCACCACCTCACCGGTGGCGACCCGGCGGGGCAGGGCCGCGCCGAGCCGGTTGGCGGTCGCCACGGTCAGCTGCACCGTCCGGTACGCGGCGGCCAGCCAGTTGCGCACCGCGAACTGGTGGCGCAGGACGCCGGCGGCGGCCTGGAGCATCCCCAGCCCGAGCAGCACGAGGCCCCAGGTGAGCAGGGCGCCCTCGTCGCGGCGGCTCAGCCCGTCGACCGCCCGGCCGACGGCGGCGGGCATCAGCGCCTGCGCGACCATCCAGACGACGCCGAGCAGGATGCCCGCGCCGAGGAACGTCTTGTGCCGGCCGGCCAGCCAGATCAGGTAGCGGGTCGCCGACCGGTCATCGGGTACGCCGGGGTCACCGGCCGGTGAGAAGCGCATGACCCCTCGACGCTAGGGGGCCGGCGGTCACCCGCGCGAACCAATTAGCGCCGGCCGGCTCCCGCCGTACGGGTCAGCGGTCGACCTGCGTGAAGTCCCAGGAGTGCGGCGCCCGCGCGACCAGCATCGGGGGCGGGTCGGGCAGCGGCCTCGGGTCACCACGCCACTTCGAGATCACCACCACCCGGTGGTCGGTGGAGGAGTAGACCTCGCTGGAGAGGTGCCGGGGGTCGTGCTCGAACTCGGGCAGCGCCGTGTCGCAGACCCAGGTGATGAGGTCGGCGAAACCGTACGGCTCCGCGCGCGCCTCCCACATGCGGACGATCACGCCGCTTCCCCGGGGACGCTGACGACGGTCAGGGGCATGGCCGAGTCGGCGGGCAGGTCCAGCCGGCTCGGCGCGACACCCGAGGACACGAGGTGCGAGCCGAGCGCCGCGACCATCGCGCCGTTGTCCGTGCACAGCCGCGGCCGGGGCACCCGCACCCGGATCCCGTGCTTCTCGGCCCGCTGCTCGGCCATGGCGCGCAGCCGCGAGTTCGCCGCCACTCCCCCGCCGATCACGAGCGTGTCGACGCCGTGGGCGCGGCAGGCGTCCAGCGCCTTGGCCGTGAGCACGTCGCAGACCGCCTCCTGGAAGGACGCGGCCACGTCGGCCACGGGCACCGGCTCACCGGCCCGCTGCCGCGCCTCCACCCACCGGGCCACGGCCGTCTTCAGCCCGGAGAACGAGAAGTCGTACCGGTGCGCCGCGAGGTCCTTGGCGGCGGTCAGCCCGCGCGGGAAGCCGATGGCCGCGGGGTCGCCGGCCCGGGCCTCCCGGTCGATCGGCGGACCGCCGGGGAAGGGCAGCCCGAGCAGGCGGGCCACCTTGTCGAACGCCTCGCCGGCCGCGTCGTCGATCGTGGCGCCGAGCGGGGTGACCCCCCGGGCCAGGTCGTCGACGAGCAGCAGCGACGAGTGCCCGCCGGAGACCAGCAGCGCGACCGCCGGCTCGGGCAGCGGGCCGTGCTCCAGGGTGTCCACGGCGACGTGCGCGGCCAGGTGGTTCACCCCGTAGACGGGCTTCTCCGCGGCGAGCGCGTACCCCTTGGCGGCGGCCACGCCGACCAGCAGCGCGCCGGCCAGCCCCGGACCGGAGGTGACGGCGATCGCGTCGATGTCGGCGATCGTCACCCCCGCCTCCGCCAGCGCCCGGTCCATGGTCGGCACGATGGCCTCCAGGTGGGCCCGGCTCGCCACCTCGGGCACCACACCGCCGAAGCGGGCGTGCTCCTCGACACTGGAGGCGAGCGCGTCCGCGAGCAGCGTGTGCCCGCGGACGATGCCGACCCCCGTCTCGTCGCAGGAGGTCTCGATTCCGAGGATGAGCGGTTCGTCAGCCATGGGTCATTCCTCGTCCCGCTGCATGACCAGCGCGTCCGTGTTGCTCGGTTGGTAGTAGCCGCGTCGGATGCCGACCGGCTCGAAGCCGTACGCCGCGTAGAGCCGCTGGGCGGGGGCGTTGTCCGCCGCGACCTCCAGCAGCGTCCGGCGGGCGCCGCGCCGGGCCGCCTCGGCGAGCAGCTCCTCCAGCAGGAGCCGGCCGATGCCCCGGCGCTGGGCGTCGCGTCGTACCGCGATGTTCTGCACCCACGCCTCGTCGGGCGGGACGACGGTGAGCCCGGCGTAGCCGAGCACCGTGCCGTCGTCGTCCGTCGCGATCCGGTAGTGGTGCCCGTTGGCCAGCTCGTTCCAGAACATGGCGGGCGACCACTGCTCGACGCCGAAGAGGTCCGCCTCGATGGGCAGCACCTCCTCGATGTGCCACCAGCGGAACCGGTCGAGCCGGACCATGCTCACGGCAGGACCGGCTTGCGGGCGGTCGCCGCCACGGCGTCCGGGCGGCGCAGGTAGAGCGGGGTGAGTCGTTCGCCGGGGGCGCCCGCGCGGATCCGCTCACCGGCGAGCCGGGCCAGCGCGACCGGGTCCGGGTAGCGCGGCTCGGCCCGGACGGACAGGCCGAGCACGTCGGCGTACCGGTGGGCGCCGTCGCCCACGGCCACCGTCACCGCCAGGTCACGGGCCCGCTCGGCCGCCACCGCCGGAGCGTCCACCTCCGGCCCGGCGATCCGCTGGCCGGCGCCGTCGTAGACGGCCCAGTAGACCTCCCTGCGTCGCGCGTCACTCGCCGCGAGAACCGGCTCGCCGGCGGCCGCCGGGTGACCGATGCCGTCCAGCGAGCAGACGCCGTACGTGGGAATGCCGAGCACCTGACCCATCGTGGCGCCGGTGACGAGACCCACCCGCAGCCCGGTGAACGGGCCGGGGCCGAGGCCGGCGACGATCGCCGTGAGGTCGGCGGGGCGGGCGCCCACGTCGGCGAGCACCGCGTCGACCTCGGGAGCGAGCAGTTCGCCGTGCGCCCTGGCGTCCACCGTGCACCGGTGTGACCGCAACGCGACACCGTCCGCCGAGACCTCGACCAGCGCCGCGGTCACCGCAGGGGTCGAGCTGTCCACCACGAGTACGAGCACGGTATGCCAGCCTAGCCGCCCGCCCGGTCACGCCCGGTGACGCCCCGCCTGGCCCGCGTCCGCGCCATGGCCGTGGCCCTGTCTTCGGCAAGGGCCTGCCGTAGCGAGCCTGATACCGCTCTGTCATGGATATGCCTCTGCGGTATCGCAGTCCTGAACCATGCCCCACGATGCCGGGATGTCGACCCGCCTCGTGAGGATCCTCGGCCAGGTCGTCCGGCAGCAGCGTGAGGCGCGCGAGCTCACCCAGCGCCAGCTCGCGGACCTGGTCGGAGTCAGCCAGGCGGCGGTGGCCCGCATCGAGCGTGGTGACCGCGCGCCCCGCCTCCCCCTCCTGGAACGCCTGCTCGCGGCCATGGACGTCCAGCTCGCGGTCACGGTCGAGCCACTCGACGCGCACCTGGACAGCGCGATGGCGCAGCTCGCCGTCCGGCCCCTGGCCGAGCGGATCGACGGCCTGTGTTTGGACCGCCTCCTCGACCGCCTCGACACCCTGCCGTACACGATCACCGGGGCCGCGGCGGCACTGCTCCAGGGCGCACCGGTGCCGGTCGACGCCCCGGAACTGGCGATCCGCTGGTGCGACGCCGACCCCCCGGTGGTTGGAGAAGGCGTACGGGCAGCGGTGGAACGCCCGGTGGGGCGAGTTCGGCAACCTGCCACTGTCTCCCGAAGAACCGGGTGCCCACCGCTGGGACACCCGGTACGGGGAGATCCGCGCGACCATGTGCGACGAGCTGCCGGATTCCGTCGAGGTCCGGCACGGCGACCGGTCCTACCGGGTCGTCCCGCTCGTCGACCTGGAGGTGACCGATCCCCGCGCCGGCGCGCTGCTGCGCCGCTACCGTGACCTCCGGGCGCAAACCGCCCGGGACGCCGCAGCCGGTTCCGCTGCCAGCGGCGGGACCGCTACCGGCACGGACGTCCGAGGCGAGCACCCATGACGGCGTCGCGCCTGCGCAGGGGTCGGCGATCGCAGCTCAGCCGGCGGAGCGTTCCCAGTCGATCGTGGGGCGCCCGGCGTCGGCGAGGGCCTTGTTGGCCGCGCTGAACGGGCGGCTGCCGAGGAAGCCGCGCGGGTTCATGGGGCTGGGGTGCCCCGCCTCCAGCACCACGTGCTGCGGGTTGCCGACCAAGACGGCCTTCCGGCGGGCGTAGCCGCCCCAGAGCAGGAAGACCACCCGCTCGGGCAGCGCGTCCAGCGCGCGGATGGTGGCGTCGGTGAACTCCTCCCACCCCTGGTTGGCGTGCGAGCCGGGGCTGCCCTGCCGGACGGTCAGCACGGAGTTGAGCAGCAGCACGCCCTGGGCTGCCCACCCGGCGAGGTTGCCGCTGGGCGGCTTCGGCACGCCGAGGTCGTCGCCGAGCTCCTTGAAGACGTTGCGCAGCGACGGTGGGACGCTCACCCCCTCGCGGACGCTGAAGCTGAGCCCGTGCGCCTGCCCCGCCCGGTGGTACGGGTCCTGCCCGAGGATCAGCACGCGGCAGGCCGCCGGCGGGCACAGCCGGTAGGCGGAGAACAGGTCCTCCAACGGCGGGAAGACGGTCTGCGTGGCGTACTCCCGCGCGACGAAGTCGGCCAGCGCCGCGGTGCGGGCCGGGTCGAGGTGGGGGGTGAGCACGGCACGCCACTCCTCCGGCAGCAGCGCCAGCAGGTCGAGGGTGGGGACGTCAGCCATCGGCAACCTTTCGTCGATCGGCCCTCTTCCTACCAGCCGCGACCGACATCGCCGCCCGCCCCCACGCCGGCACTCGTTGATCATGAGGTTGGCGGGCGAGTCGATCTCCCTGGACCCCGCCAACCTCACGATCAACGGGGCGAGGGGCGGCGCCCCGGCGGAGGCAGGTGGTCGGGTCGGTCAGGCCAGTCCGGCCAGGCGCTGCGCCCAGTCGCCGCCCACCGGGTCGAGCTCGACGATCCGGGTGTCGTCGTCGCGGCGGTCGATGCGGACGCGAAGGTGGGCGTCGCTCAGCTGCTCGACCATGCCCTCACCCCACTCGACGACCGTCACCGACTCCTCCACCGAGGCGTCCAGGTCCAGGTCGTCGATCTCGGCGCGCGGGTCGGCGGCGTCCCCCAACCGGTACGCGTCGGCGTGCACGAGCGGCACCCGCCCGCCCCGGGCCGGATCGGGCCGGTGGACCCGGGCGATCACGAACGTCGGCGAGGTGATCTCCCCGAGCACCCCGAGCCCCGCGCCGATCCCCTGGGTCAGCGCGGTCTTCCCGGCACCCAACGGGCCGGTGAGCAGCACGAGGTCACCGGCGCGCAGCACACCGGCCAGCCGACGGCCGAAGTCCTGCGTGTCGGCCACGGTGGGCAGCTTCACGACGACCTTGTTCACCACTCCTCCAGGAACCTCGCCAGCGCGGCGTTGACCTCGTCCGCGTGTTCCAGCATCACCACGTGCCCGCTGTCCGGAATTCTGACGAACTCGGCGTGCGGCAGCCGGCGGACGATCCCCTCCGAGTGTGTCACCGGGGTGATCATGTCCTTGTCGCCGACCACGACCAGCACCGGCGTGTCGGCCAGGGCCGCCAACGCCGGGAACCGGGAGTGCGTCGCCAGCGTACGCAGGTACCGGGTCACGGTGTCCGCCGAGGTGCGCGAGTTCATCGTCTCCACGTACGACACCAGGGCCGGGCTGGGGTGCCGGCCGCCGAAGCCGTAGCGGCGGGTCAGCAGCCAGGCCACGTTCGACGTCGACTTGCGGGCCTTGTCGATGACCGTGCCGCCGTAGCGGGTGGCGTTGCTCATCATGAACAGCACCGGCCCGCCGACCCGGCCCAGCAGGGCCGGCGCCACCAGCTTCGTCTCGGCCAGCAGTCCGCCCGAGGTGGCCATCAGGACGGTGCCGACCACCCGGTCGCCGAACATCTCGGGGAACAGCTCGGCGAAGGCCATGATGGTCATCCCGCCCATCGAGTGGCCGACCAGCACCAGCGGCCCCTCCGGGGCGGTCCGGTCGATGACCCGGCGCAGGGTGCGGCCCAGGACCGTGAGGTCGTACTCGCCGGTCTCCAGCCGGCCCGACCGGCCGTGCCCGGGCTGGTCGTACGCCACCACCCGGTGCTCGCCCCGCTCGGTGAGCATCTTGCGCTGGAAGTGGAACGTGCCCATGTCCAGGCAGAACCCGTGCACCAGCACGACCGTGGGCCGGCCCGGCACCGGGTGTCTCGGCTCGACCACCTCGACGTGGATGTCGGTGCCGTCCGGCAGCTCCAGCCGGAACGCCTCGTCGTACGGCTGCTGGCCGAACGGCTCGTGCGCGTACGGGTCGGTCGGGTCGGCCTTGAGGCGGCGGACGAGGGCGCGCTCCGTGGCGACGCCCGCCGCGAGG
The DNA here is from genome assembly GCF_036184225.1 of Micromonospora globbae. Classification (NCBI taxonomy): domain Bacteria; kingdom Bacillati; phylum Actinomycetota; class Actinomycetes; order Micromonosporales; family Micromonosporaceae; genus Micromonospora; species Micromonospora globbae. Next base: position 6,356,224 of record NZ_CP108084.1, on the reverse strand, counting down.
CCGGCGGCCGCCACGCCCACCGTGGCGCCGACCACCCCGGCGACCCGGCCGACCGCGCTCCGGGGCCGGGGAATGCGGTACCGACTCACGGGTTCTCGCCGTCGTATGTACGCGGCACCCGACTGCTCCCGAACCGGGTGACGATCTCGTAGTTGATGGTGCCGACGGCGTCGGCCCAGTCGTCGGCGGTCGGCTCGCCGTCGGCGCCGCTGCCGAAGAGCGTCACCACGTCGCCGGCGGCCACCGGGTCGTCGCCGCAGTCGAGCACGAACTGGTCCATGCACACCCGGCCGGAGATCACCCGCCGCACGCCGCCGAGCTGGACGGGACCGCAGTTGGAGGCGTGGCGCGGCACCCCGTCGGCGTACCCGAGCGGCACCACCGCCAGGTTCGCGTCCCGCGACGTGGTGTACGTGTGCCCGTACGACACGCCGGTGCCGGCGGGCACCCGCTTGGTCAGCATCACCCGGGCCCGGGCGGTCATGGCCGGACGCAGCCCGAAGGTGTCCCCGGCGATCGGGGACAGGCCGTAGACCGCCAGCCCGGGCCGGACCAGGTCGAAGTGGGTGTCGGGCCGGGTCAGGGTGGCCGCCGAGTTGGCGAGGTGCCGGTAGCGGGGGCGCAGCCCGGCCCGCTCGACCATCGCCAGGCCCTCGTGGAAGACGGCCAGCTGCCGGTCGGTCGTCGGGTGGCCGGGCATGTCGGCGTAGACGAAGTGGCTCCACACCCCGACCACCTCGATGAGCCCGTCGGCCTGGGCCTTGGCCGCCGCGTCCAGCAGCGCCGGCCAGTCCGCGACGGTCGCCCCGCCCCGGGACAGCCCGGTGTCGATCTTCAGGTGGAGCTGGGCCGGACGGTCCGCCCGGCGGCTCGCCTCGATCATCTCGTCCAGTTGCGGCAGGCTCGCGGCGGCCAGGTCGACGCCCGCGCTGACCCCCTCGTGCAGGGGCAGCCCCGGAGCGAGCAGCCAGGCCAGCACGGGCACGGTGATCCCGGCCCGACGCAGCGTGAGCGCCTCGTCGAGGGTGCAGACACCGAGCCAGGACGCCCCGCCGTCCAGCGCCGCGCGGGCGGCCGGGATCATCCCGTGCCCGTACCCGTCGGCCTTCACCACGGCCATCACGTCGGCGGTGGTGCCGGACCGGATCCGGCTCACGTTCTCACGGATCGCGTCAAGGTCGACGCGCACCTCGGCCTGCCACATGGGCCCAGCCTACTTTCCGCGGTGATCACCGCGCGGCGCGACGGTGCCGCTGCCGCCCCCACCCGACCGTTTCCGAACCGGGCAGCCGGGGCCGGGTGGTGACGGTCAGCCCAGCCGGGCGATGACCGGGCGGAGCGCGGTCGCCACGTCGGGCGCGGTCACCGGGCCACCCCGGGCCGCCTCCCGGCCGGCCAGCCCGTGCAGGTACGCGGCCGCGGCGGCCGCCTTCTCCGGCGACACCCCGCCGGCGAGGAGCGAGCCGAGCAGCCCGGCCAGCACGTCGCCGGTGCCCCCGGTGGCCAGCGCCGGGGTGCCGGTCGGGTTGACGTACGCCCGGCCGTCGGGCGTGCCGATCACCGTGCGGTCCCCCTTGAGCAGCACCACGGCGTTCATCCAGGCGGCCAGCCGCAGCGCGGCCGCCACCCGGTCGGCGCCGGGCGCCTCGCCGCAGAGCCGGGTGAACTCCCGGTCGTGCGGGGTGACGACGGTCGGCGCGTCCCGCCCGCGGAGCTGGTCGGCGAGCGAGCCGTCGACCAGCAGGGTGAGCGCGTCGGCGTCGAGCACCACCGGCACCGGCGCGGCCAGCACCGCCCGCAGCTCGGCCGCGGCGTCCGCGCCGGTGCCCAGCCCGGAGCCGCACACCCACGCCTGGACCCGGCCGGCGTCGGCGACCCGCCCGGTGGCGATGACCGACGGGTGCTGGCGCAGCACCTCCTCCCGGGCGCCGCCGGCGTAGCGGACCATCCCGGTCGGCCCGGCCAGCGCCCCGCCGACCGAGAGCACGGCCGCCCCCGGGTACGTGGCCGAGCCGGTCGCCACCCCGACGACGCCCCGGGAGTACTTCTCCGAGGCCGGCCCGAGCGACGGCCACCACCGCTCGACGTCCGACCACTCGGTGACCCGCAGCGCGGGGGTGCCACGCAGCCACGGCCCCAGCCCGATGTCGACCAGCTCGACCTCGCCGGCCAGCGGCGCGGCCGGGCCCACCACGAGGGCCGGCTTCAACGCGCCGAAGGTCACCGTCACGTCGGCGTGGACGGCGTTCGGCCGGCCGGACGCGGTGAGCGGCACGTGACCGGTGTCCACCGCGACCCCGCTCGGCACGTCCACCGCCACCACGGTCGCCCGCACGCCGTCGCGTCCGCAGTGACCGACCAGGCTCGCGGCCAACTGCTCGGCGGTCTCCCGCAGGCCCCCGGTGCCGCCGATCCCGACGATGCCGTCGAGTACCAGGTCGAGCACGGGCGGCGGCCGGTCGACCACCCGGCCGCCCGCGGCGCGCAGCGCGGCCAGTCCCTCGGCGTGCGCCCGCCCGGGGGTGAGCAGCAACGCCGACACGGCCGCGCCGCGCCGGGCCAGGTGCGCGCCGGCGAACAGGGCGTCGCCGCCGTTGTCGCCCGAGCCGACGAGCAGCAGCACCCGGGAGCCGTAGACGCCGCCCCGGTCGGCGAGGAGCAGCGCGCACCGCCGGGCCAGCCCGGCCGCCGCGCGCTGCATGAGCGTCCCCGGCGGGAGCGTGGCCATCAGGCCGGCCTCCGCCGCGCGTACGTCCGCCACCCGCCACACCGGTCTCATGCCGCTGGCCCCCGTTCCCATGTTCCGGGCGCGCCCTCCGGCGGCCCGGACGACATCAGCGTTCCGCCACCACCATCGCCGACGCGATCCCGCCGTCGTGCGACAGCGAGAGGTGCCAGCGGTTGATCCCGCGCGCGACCGCCGCGTCGGCCACCGTGCCGGAGACGGCCAGCCACGGCCGGCCGGCCGGATCCGGGACGATCTCGCAGTCGTGCCAGTTCAGGCCCGCCGGCGCGCCGAGTGCCTTGGCCACCGCCTCCTTCGCGGCGAACCGGGCGGCGAGCGACTCCGGCGAGCGCGGGCTGCCGGAGCGGGTGGCGCGCTCGGCCTCGGTGAACAGCCGGTCGGCGAGCAGCGGCGTCCGCGCCAGGGCCCGGGCGAACCGGTCCACCAGCACGACGTCGATGCCGACAGCGACGATCACGAACTCACCCTACCGGCGGAGGCCGGCGCGGATCGGCCGCCGCAGCCGGCGCAGGCGGCGCAGACCAGCCGGCGAAGGCGAGGCGCATCAGCCGGCGGAGGCGGTCCAGACCAGCCGCCGGAGGCGCCGCAGATTAGCCGCCGGACAGCGCATCCGGCAACGCCTGTGGACCGGCGGGACGCACGGCCCCCGCCGGCTGTCCACAGGCCGCCCGCCCGACGCCGGCGGCCGCCTAGCGTGACCCGGGTCGAACCGCGGTCAGGGGGTGGGGATGGCGGAGGACCCGTTCACGGTCCGGCCGGAGGCGCTGCGCGCGGTGGCCCGGGAGCTGGACGACGACGCGTACGGGCTCGCGCACGGGCTCGACGGGGTGCCGGGGCTCACGGTGGCCGCCCCCGGCTGGTCGGCGGCGGGTGCGCTGGCCGGGTGGGAGGCGGCGGTGCACGGCTGGCTCGGCCGGCTCGGCGGTCGCGTGGCCGAGACGGGCGTGGCGGTGCGGTCGGCCGTGGAGGCGTACCAGGCGGTCGACGACCGGGTCGCCCGCCGGCTCGCCGGCCTGCCCCGGTGACCGCCGTCGCGTACGCCCAGCTCTGGGCGGCCGACCCGGGTGCGTGGCGGGCCGCCGGGGCGGCGTGGGGTGGGCTCACGGCTCTCGTCGGGCGCCGTACCGCCGAGCTGGGCGAGCGCGGGACGGGGTTGACCGCCGCCTGGTCGGGGGCGGCCGCCGGAGCGGCCGGCACCCGGCTCACGGGCCTCCGCGCCGAGCTGGCCTCGGTGACACCCGCGCTCATCGAGGCCGACCAGATCCTCGCCGAGTACGCCGCACGGCTCGCCACCGCGAAGGGGCGGCTGGCCGACGCGGTGGCCCTCGCCGACGCGGCCGGGCTGTCGATCGACCGGGACGGGCGGGTCGGCGCCGATCCCGCGCGGGGGCGGCCCGGCGAGCGCGACGGGCCGGCGGCGGCCCGCGTGGCGGCGGCGCTGCGGGGCGCACTGGACCTGGCCGGCGCCGCCGACCGGGCGGCGGCGGCCCGGCTGGCCGAGCTGACGGCGTCCGCCGCCACCGGCTGGCAGGAGCCCCCGCCGCCGGGCCGGCCGGCCCGCGACGCCGACCCACGGCAGGTGCGGGCCTGGTGGGCGGGGCTGACCCCGGGGCAGCGGCGCTGGCTGGTGGCGCACGAGCCGGCGCTGATCGGCCGCCTCGACGGGGTGCCGGTGGCGGCGCGTGACCAGGCCAACCGGCTGCTGCTCGGCACGCACCGCGCGGCGCTGCTGGCCCAGCGGCGGCGACTGCCGACCGGTGCGCCGCCCGGCCCGCTCGACGCCGTCCGGCTGCGCGGTGTCGACGCCCGCCTCGCCGGTCTCGACGCCCTCACCGACCGGCTGGCGGCGCCGGGCGGGCCGCGGGCGTACCTGCTCGGTCTGGATCCGGCCGGTGAGGGCCGGGTGGTCGTCGCCCTGGGCGACCCGGACCACGCCGACCGGGTGTTCACGTACGTGCCGGGGATGACCTCGGGTCTCGACGACGCACCCGGCGAGCTGGGCCGGGCCGGACGGGTGCTGGGCCGCTGCGCCGACCTGGCACCGGGCGAGCGGAGCGCGGCGGTGCTGTGGCTGGACTACGACGCCCCGGACTTCCTGCACGAGGCGGTCACCACGGGCCAGGCCCGGGACGCGGGCCCGGCGCTGCACCGCTTCCAGGAGGGGCTGCGGGCCACCCACGACGGCCCACCGGCCCGGCAGACGGTGCTCGGGCACAGCTACGGGTCGCTCGTGGTGGGCACAGCCGCCCGCGACCACGGGTTGGCCGCCGACGCCCTCGTCTTCGTGGGCTCGCCGGGCGTCGGCGTCGGGCACGCCGCCGAGCTGCGGGTGCCGGCCGGTGAGGTCTGGGCGAGCACCGCGCCGGACGACGTGATCCGGCTGGCCCGACCCCCGGACGAGCTGGCCCGCCGGGCACTGGTCGGCACCGCGCCGCTCGCGGCGGCGCTCGGGTGGCCCGGGCACGACGGTCACGAGCTGTGGTTCGGGCGGGACCCGTCGACTGCGCGCTTCGGCGGGCGGGTCTTCCCCAGCGGCCGCAACGGTCACACCGGCTACTGGGACGCGGACAACCCGGCGCTGGACGGCATGGCACGCATCGTCCTCGGCCGCTGACCGGTCCCGGCCGCCGGACGGGCGGCCGGGACGTGGGACGGACCTGGCACGGGCCGCCGGGCGGGCGGCCCGGACCGGGGACGCGCCGCCGGGCTACTCGACGGTGACCGACTTCGCGAGGTTGCGCGGCTGGTCGACGTCGTGCCCGCGGGCCGCGGCGATCTCGGCCGCGAGGACCTGGAGCGGCACGGTGGTGACCAGCGGCGAGAGGAGGGTGGGCGTACGCGGCACGTAGATGAGGTGGTCGGCGTACCGGACGACCGCCTCGTCCCCCTCCTCCGCGATGACGATGGTCCGCGCGCCCCGCGCCCGCACCTCCTGGATGTTGGAGACGACCTTGTCGTGCAGCACGCCCCGGCCGGCCGGCGACGGCACCACGCACACCACCGGCGTGCCCTTGTCGATGAGCGCGATGGGGCCGTGCTTCAGCTCGCCGGCGGCGAAGCCCTCGGCGTGCATGTACGCCAGCTCCTTGAGCTTGAGCGCGCCCTCCAGGGCCACCGGGTAGCCGACGTGCCGGCCGATGAACAGCACGGTCGGCTCGGACTTCAGCTCGCGGGCCAGCTCACGGACCGGCTCGATGCGGTCCAGCAGCTCACGGAGCTTGGCGGGCACCTCCTGGAGCTGGGCGACCACGGCGGCGACCTCGTCGGCGTACTTGATGCCGCGCACCTGGGCCAGGTGCAGGCCGATCAGGTAGCAGGCGACCAGCTGGGTGAGGAACGCCTTGGTGGACGCGACGGCGATCTCCGGCCCGCCGTGGGTGTAGAGGACCGCGTCGGACTCCCGGGGGATGGTCGAGCCGTTGGTGTTGCAGATGGCGAGCACCCGCGCCTTCTGCTCCTTGGCGTGCCGCAGCGCCATGAGGGTGTCCATCGTCTCGCCGGACTGGGAGATCACCACGATGAGCGTGGACCGGTCGAGCACCGGGTCGCGGTAGCGGAACTCGCTGGCCAGCTCCACCTCGCAGGGGATGCGGGTCCAGTGCTCGATCGCGTACTTGGCGACCAGCCCGGAGTGGTACGCGGTGCCGCAGGCCACGATGAAGATCTTGTCGACGTCGCGCAGGTCCTGGTCGCTGAGGCGGACCTCGTCCAGCGCGATCTCGCCCGACTCGGTGAGCCGGCCCAGCAGGGTGTCGGCCACCGCCTGGGGCTGCTCCTCGATCTCCTTGAGCATGAACCAGTCGTAGCCACCCTTCTCGGCGGCCGACGAGTCCCAGTCGATGTGGAAGTCCTTGCCGCTGGCCGGCTGCCCGTCGAAGTCGGTGATCTCGATGGTGTCGCCCGTGATGAGGACGATCTGGTCCTGGCCCAGCTCGACCGCGTCCCGGGTGTGCTCGATGAACGCCGCCACGTCGGAGGCGAGGTAGTTCTCGCCCTGCCCGCGCCCGACCACGAGCGGCGAGTTGCGCCGCGCGCCGACGACCGCCCCGGGCACCGTGGCGTCGACGGCGAGCAGGGTGAACGCGCCCTCGAGCCGCTGGCAGACCACCCGCATGGCGGCGGCGAGCAGTTGCGGGCCGTCCGGGTGGCCGGCGGAGCGCAGGTCGGCGAGCGCGGCGGCGAGCAGGTGGGCGGCGCACTCGGTGTCGGTGTCGCTGGTGAACTGGACCCCGTCGGCCTCCAGTTCGGCGCGGAGCTTCGCGAAGTTCTCGATGATGCCGTTGTGGATCACGGCGACGCGGCCGTCGGGCGAGACGTGCGGGTGGGCGTTGCGGTCGGTGGGACCGCCGTGGGTGGCCCAACGGGTGTGGCCGATGCCGGTGGTGCCGTCACCGATGCCGATGGGGCTGGAGGCACAGGAGGACGGGTCCTCGGCGGCACGCTCGGAGAGCACCTTCTCCAGGTTGGCCAGCTTGCCGGCCTTCTTCTCCGTCAGCAGCTCACCGTCGCAGACGATGGCGACGCCCGCCGAGTCGTAGCCGCGGTACTCCAGCCGCCGCAGCCCGTCCAGCACGATGCCGAGCGCCGGCCGCGCGCCGGCGTAACCCACGATTCCACACATGGTCCGCAGCCTAACCTAGTTTCGCTCACCCCGCGTGCGCGAAAGCCGGGCAAACAATCACCGAGCTTGAGCGAACGGCTGCCGCCCGGCACCCGTCCGGGTCGAACATCCGCCCGCACGTGCCGCAACGTTGTCGCTCGCCGCCCCCCGCCTACCCGTACATCCGGGGCCGCAACCGGCGGGCGGGCGGCAACCTCGCCGGTCGGCGCACCTCACGGGGCACCCGCCGCCGGATCCGTCACTCCAGCGCACCAGATGTCCGAGCTGTCACCGGCCGGTGGAACGGGCGGCCGCGGGCCGTAGGCTGGCGGACGTGACGACGACCACCGATGTCGATCCCCTCGTGGCCCGGATGCGGCCGTTCGGCACGACCATCTTCGCCGAGATGTCCGCGCTCGCCGTCCGCACCGGCGCCGTCAACCTCGGGCAGGGCTTTCCGGACACCGACGGCCCGCCGGAGATGCTCGCCGCCGCGGCCGAGGCGCTGCGCTCGGGGCAGAACCAGTACCCGCCGGGGCCGGGCGTCCCCGCCCTGCGGGCGGCGGTCGCGGCCCACCAGCGCCGGTTCTGGGGGCTGGAGTACGACCCGGACGGCGAGATCGTGGTGACGGCGGGCGCCACCGAGGCCGTCGCCGCCGCGATCCTCGCCCTGTGCGAGCCGGGCGACGAGGTGGTGTGCTTCGAGCCGTACTACGACTCGTACGCCGCGTCGATCGCCCTGGCCGGCGCGGTCCGCCGGCCCGTGACGCTGCGGCCGACCGGCGACGGCCGGTACGCCTTCGACCCGGCCGCGCTGCGCGCGGCGTTCGGGCCGCGCACCCGGCTGGTGCTGCTGAACTCGCCGCACAACCCCACCGGGAAGGTGTTCACCCCGGACGAACTCGCGCTGGTCGCGGAGCTGTGCCGGGAGCACGACGCGTACGCGGTGACCGACGAGGTGTACGAGCACCTCGTGTTCACCGACGCGGCCGCCCCGCACGTCCCGCTCGCCACGCTGCCCGGCATGCGGGAGCGGACACTGCGGATCTCCTCGGCCGGCAAGACGTTCTCCTGCACCGGGTGGAAGGTCGGCTGGGCGAGCGGGCCGGCCGCGCTCGTCTCCGCGGTGCTCCGCGTGAAGCAGTTCCTCACGTTCGTCAACGCGGCGCCGCTACAGCCCGCGGTCGCCATGGCGTTGGCCCTGCCCGACGACTACTTCACCGGGTTCCGGGCGGAGTTGCAGGCGCGGCGGGACCAGCTCGTCGACGGCCTCACCGCCGCCGGCTTCGAGGTGCTCAGCCCGGAGGGCACGTACTTCGTCACGGCCGACGTCACCCCGCTCGGCGGCCGCGACGGGGTGGAGTTCTGCCGCTCGCTGCCGGAGCGCTGCGGGGTGGTGGCCGTGCCGACGCAGGTCTTCTACGACGACGCCGAGGCCGGCCGCCGGCTCGTGCGGTTCGCCTTCTGCAAGCGACCGGAGGTGATCGCCGAGGCGGTCACCCGGCTGCGGCGCGCGTCGGCCTGACCGCGCGGCCGGGCGGCGGCCGGTCGCGCGGTTCGCCGGCCACATGGTGCGCCGGTCGCCCGGCGGCCGGTCCCGGCCCGCCGGGCGATCACCCCGCGGCGCGGGCCGGACCCGATCCGCTCGCGGGGGCCGGGCGGGCCGCGGCGAGCCTCGCGAGCAGCGATCCGCCGTCGGTGAGCAGCACCGACTCGGCGTCGTCGATGAAGGCGAGGTCCGCCTCCACGTGCCGGCAGGCGGCGGCGAGCAGCAGTCCCACCACCGGATCCTCGGCCGTGCGTCGCAGGCCGTCGAGGTTGCGCAGTTCCCGCAGCAGGTGCGCCCGTTGGTTGCCGAGCACCGTCCGCACCGTCGAGGCGTCCCCCGACCGGGCCGCGGCGGTCACCTTGAGGAAGAAGTCGTCGCGGAAGCCTCCGCTGCGGGCGCTCGGCTCACCCAGCCACCGGTCCAGCTCCGCCCGGCCGCCCTCGGTGATCTCGTAGACCACCCGGTCCGGCTTCGTCGGCTGCGCCTCCCGGTGGGCGACGACCAGCCCGTCCCGGGACAGCCGCTCCAGGATCTGGTAGAGGTGCCCGATGTTCAGCGGTCCCCACTGTGGACCGACCGCGCTCTCGAACTCGCTCTTCAGCTCGTAGCCGTAGCTGGGCCCACGAGCGAGCAGCGCGAGGACGGCGTGCTGGATCGCCATGATCCCCTCCCCTTCGGGTCTTGCATTGTGACAATGTAACGCGCACAGTGAGAGGCAGCACACGGGGAGGCGCGACATTGCTGCGGTTCATCTGGGGTCAACTTCGTGGCCGTGCGGGACGGTCGGTGGCGCTGCTGGTCGGCGTGCTCGTGGCGACGACCGGGTTCGTGGTGCTCACCGGTGCCACCACCACCTCCCGGCTGGATGTCACCGGCACCGTCGAGCGCAACACCCGGGCCGCCTACGACATCCTGGTCCGTCCCCAGGGGACACGCACCCCCCTGGAGGCCGAGCGCGGCCTGGTCCGTCCGAACTACCTGTCCGGCCTCTTCGGCGGCATCACCCTGCAGCAGTACGAGCAGGTCAAGGCCGTCGCCGGCATCGACGTGGCGGCCCCGATCGCGATGCTCGGCTACTCGACCACGCCCCTGCTGACGCCACTGGACCTCACCGACGCGGTCGACCGGTCGCTGGACCGCCAGGTGATCCGCGTGGACCCGACCTTCGTGGCCGAGCGGGGACTCTCGACCGCCCCCGGCAAGCCCCGCTACGTGTACGTGACGAAGCATCCGCTGATCTACCCGCGACAGGACGCGCCATCCGCGTCCGACTCGGTGCCGTACTCCGACGGTCGCTCGTACGCGGTACCACCCGAATGCGGTGGCGCGCTCGCACGGGAGGTGCTGCCCGACGGGCGCACCGCTGCCATCTGCAACCCGGGAGAGGGCTTGTTGGGGGCGGCCGGCACCTACTCCGAGCGCGACGACTGGTCGGTCGACGCCGTCCGCCTGCTGCCGGACGGCCGGTTCGAGAGCCTGACCTCGCTGGTGACCGACACGGACAACTATCCCGAACCGTCGACCTCCGACCGGCTCGTCCTGGCATACCACCTCACGGTGCCGTTCCTGCTCGCGGCGGTGGACCCGGAGGCTGAGGACCAGCTCGTCGGCCTCGCCGGGGCGGTCGTGGCGGGCCGCGCCGTGCGCGGCGACGACACGGTCCGGGTGACTCCCGATCCCAAGGTTCCCCGGCACGAGGTGCCGGTGCTCGTCACCAACCGGCCGTTCGTCGACGAGACGCTGACCGCCCGATTCACCCGACTCACCGGGGTCAGCCCGGCCGGGGTGCCGGGAACCGCCCTGGAGAAGACGCTGGGCGGCGCCGCCGGAACGCCGGCGGGGTCCGGCCGGTACGACGTGGCGACCGGATACCGGGCCCTGCTCGACAAGGGGATCTCCCAGTTCGGGTGCTGCGTCGGCCAGCTGCAGAGCATCGTGCAGTCAGCCGACGTGCAGTACGACCGGCTGCCCGACGGCAGCCTGCGTGCCCGCCCGCAACCGCCCGGCGCCGGCGAGGTGTACGGCGGGAATCGCGCCTTCAACCCGTGGCCCCGCCCCTGGCTCGCCGACGACGTCGGATCGCGGGAGGTGCGGCCGCTGCCGCTCGTCGAGGGCTACAACCGGCCGTGGCGCTCCTGGCGGGCGGTCGGCGTGTTCGATCCGGCGAAGCTGACCGGGTTCAGCGACCTCGGCCAGGTGCCGCTGGAGACGTACGAGCCGCCCGTGGCGGACGGCGCCGACGACCGGAGCCGGGCCGCGCTCGGCGGGCAGCCGCTGGAGCCGAGCGGCAACCCGGCCGGCTACCTCTCCGCGCCACCGCTGCTGCTCACCAACCTCGGCAGCGTGCCGAAGCTCCTGGAGCGCGGGGGCGCTCCCCAGATCAAGGCCCCGATCAGCGCCATCCGCGTGCGGGTCTCCGATGTGGACGGCTACAGCGAACGCTCGGCCGAGCGGGTCCGCCTGATCGCCGAGCAGATCGCCACGCGGACCGGCCTGGACGTCGACATCACCCTCGGCTCCTCGCCGGCACCGCAGACCGTCGAGCTGCCGCCGGGTTCGTTCGGGCGGCCCCTGCTGCGGTTGACCGAGAACTGGTCGGCGCTCGGCGTCGCGTCGGTCATCACGCAGGCGGTGGACCGCAAGAGCGTCGTGCTCTTCGGTCTGGTGCTGGTGGTGTGCGCGCTCTTCCTCGGCAACGCGGTGAGCGCCGCCGTCCGGGACCGCCGGCCGGAGCTGGCGGTGCTCGCCTGCCTCGGCTGGCCGGTCCGCCGCATCGGGGCGCTGATCCTGGGCGAGGTCGCCGTGCTCGGCCTCGCGGCCGGCCTGCTCTCGCTGGCCCTCGCGGTGCCGCTCGGCTCCGCGCTCGGCGTCGACGTGGACTGGCGGCGGGCGGCGCTGGCCGTACCCGTGGCGTTGCTGCTCGCGCTGGCGGCGGGCGTGGTGCCGGCGCTGCGGGCCGCACGCGCCCACCCGGCCGCCGCACTCCGCCCGCTGGTCGCCGGTGCCCGCCGGGGCCGCCGGCCGCGCACCCTGCTCGGGCTGGCCGTGACCAACCTGCTCCGTACGCCCGGACGCACCCTCCTCGGCGCCGGCGCCCTCGCCATCGGGGTGGCCGCGCTGACGCTGGTCGCCGCCGCCGCGTACGCCTTCCGCGGCGCCATCGTCGGCAGCCTGCTCGGCGACCTGGTGTCGCTGAGCGTGCGCGGCGCGGACGCCGTGGCCGCCGCCGCGACCGTGCTGCTCGGTGCGGCGGCCGTCGCGGACGTGCTCTACCTGAACATCCGGGACCGGGCCGCCGAGCTGGCCACGCTGCGCGCCGTGGGGTGGACCGACTCCGCGCTCGCCCGGCTGGTCGGCTACGAGGGACTGGCGCTGGGCGCTACCGGCGCGGTGACGGGAGCGGCGGTCGGCCTGGCCGGCACGGCCTGGATGATCGGCGACCTCCCCGGCCCGCTCGTCCTGGTCGCCGCGCTGGTCGCCCTCGGCGGCGTGCTGGTGACGGCGGTCGCCGCCCTGGTGCCCACGGCCCTCCTGCACCGCCTCCGGACCGCACGCCTACTGGCAGAGGAGTAGACCATGAGCGAACAGATCGGCAGCACGGTGTCGACCGAGCACCTGGTCCGGCGGTTCGGCACCGGCGCGGAGCGCCTGACCGCGGTCGACGACGTGACCCTGACGATCGCCGCCGGCTCGGTGGTGGCCCTCACCGGGCCCAGCGGGTCGGGCAAGTCGACCCTGCTGCACCTGATCGGCGCCATCGAGCAGCCCGACGAGGGGACCGTCACCGTCGACGGCGTGGACGTCACCGCCCTGCGCCGCGGCGGGCTGGCGCGGTACCGGCAACGCGTCGGCTTCGTCTTCCAGCGCTACCACCTGCTGCCGGCGCTCACCGTGCTGGACAACGTGCTCGCGCCCGTGCTCCCCCGCCGCGGCCGCGCCGACCACGTGGCCCAGGCCCGGGAGCTGGTCGAGGCCGTCGGCCTGGCCGGACGGGAACGGGCCCTGCCGGCGCAGCTCTCCGGCGGCCAGCAGCAGCGGGTCGCCGTCGCCCGCGCGCTGATGGGCCGGCCGGGGCTGCTGCTCGCCGACGAGCCCACCGGCAACCTCGACTCGACCACCGGCGCGCAGATCCTCGACCTGCTGCTCGGCCTGCGCGACCGGCACGGCATGACGATCGTGCTCGCCACCCACGAACGGGCCATCGCCGCCCGCTGCGACCGGCTGATCCGCCTCGGCGACGGCCGCGTGGTCGAGGACCTCGACCTCACCGAGGGCGAGGACCCGGCGGACACCTTCGACCGGGCCGCCCGGCTGCGGCTGTGAAGCGCGGCGGCGGTCCGCGGGCCGGTGCAGGCCACCGGGCCGACGCGGGCCGGTCAGGACAACCCGCCGGCGGGCGCCGGATCGGTCAGGAGCCCACCGGGCTCGCGTTGCGGACCTGCTCGGCGATCCGTTCGGCGACCTCCCGGGCGGTCGTCTCGGTGGCGGCCTCGACCATCACCCGGACCAGCGGCTCGGTGCCCGACGGTCGCAGCAGCACCCGCCCGGTGCCGCCCAGTTCGGCCTCGGCCCGCTCGACCTCCGCGCGCACGGCCGGGGCGGCGGCGCCCACGGTACGGTCGCCGACGGGCACGTTGATGAGCACCTGCGGAAGCTTGGTGACCACGGCGGCCAGGTCCGCGAGGCTGCGGCCGGTGGCCGCCATCCGCGCCATGAGGTGCAGGCCGGTGAGCACGCCGTCGCCGGTCGTGGCGTACGCCGGCATGACGATGTGCCCGCTCTGCTCACCGCCGAGCGCCAGCCCGGACGCGCGCAGCTCCTCCAGCACGTACCGGTCGCCGACCTTCGTCTCGACGAGCCGGATTCCCTCGGCGGACATGGCCAGCCGCAGCCCGAGGTTGCTCATCACGGTCGCCACGAGCGTGTCGTCGGTGAGCGTGCCGGCCTCCCGCATGGCGAGCGCGAGGATGGCCATGACCTGGTCGCCGTCGACCTCGTCACCCTCGGCGGTCACGGCCACGCACCGGTCCGCGTCGCCGTCGTGCGCGATGCCCAGGTGCGCGCCGTGCTCGACCACCGCGGCGCGCAGGGCCTCGATGTGGTTGGAGCCGCAGTCGTCGTTGATGTTGAGCCCGTCCGGCTCGGCGTGGATGGCGATCACCTCGGCGCCGGCCTCCCGGTAGGCCGCCGGAGCGACCTCCGCCGCCGCGCCGTTCGCGCAGTCGACCACGACCTTGATCCCGTCGAGGCGGTGCGGCACGGTGCCGACGAGGTGCTGCACGTAGTGGTCGGCGCCGTCGATCAGGTCGTGCACCCGACCGACGCCGGCGCCCACCGGACGGTCCCACGCCGTCGTGGCGTTCGCCTCGATCGCCGCCTCGATCTTCATCTCGATCTCGTCGGGCAGCTTGTGCCCACCGGCGGCGAAGAGCTTGATCCCGTTGTCCGGCATCGGGTTGTGCGACGCGGAGAGCATCACCCCGAGGTCGGCCTTGGCCTCGGCGGTCAGGTACGCCACCGCCGGGGTGGGCAGGACGCCGACCCGGATCACCGTGGCGCCGGCGCTGGTCAGCCCGGCCACGACGGCGGCCTCCAGCATCTCGCCACTGGCCCGGGTGTCCCGGCCGACCACCGCCACCGGCGGATGACTCCGGTCCGTCTCGGCGAGTGTGTGCGCCGCGGCCACCGCGACCGCGAGCGCCAACTCGGGCGTGAGATCCACGTTCGCCCGCCCGCGGACGCCGTCCGTGCCGAACAACCGACCCATACCGCCGAACCTCCGTTGCCACGGCTGGAAGAAGAAGGAGGAAGAAAGGCGAAACGGCCGGCCCACCTCCCGATGCGGGAGGCGGACCGGCCGTCCGTCACACGTACAACGTGTAGCTGTTGATCAGCGCTTCGAGTACTGGGGAGCCTTGCGGGCCTTCTTGAGGCCGTACTTCTTGCTCTCCTTGACCCGGGCGTCCCGGGTCAGGAAGCCGGCCTTCTTCAGGGCCGGGCGGTCGTCCGGCTCGTTGGCGATCAGGGCCCGGGCGATGGCGAGCCGCAGCGCACCGGCCTGGCCGGTGATGCCGCCGCCACGCAGGTTGGCGATGACGTCGAACGACTCCGCCTTCTCGGCGGTCACCAGCGGGTCCTTGATGAGCTGCTGGTGAACCTTGCTCGGGAAGTACGCCTCGAGGTCGCGGCCGTTGCAGGTGATCTTGCCGGTGCCCGGCACGATGCGCACCCGGACGATGGCCTCCTTGCGGCGGCCCACGGTCTGGATCGGACGGTCACCACGGGGCGCGCGGGCGACGGGCGCCGGCGCCTCGGTGGCCTCGGGGGCGACCTCGGTGACGGTGATGTCGGTCATGCTGCTTCCTTCGCCCGCGCTCACTGCGCGATCTGCTTGATCTCGAACGGCACCGGCTGCTGGGCGCCGTGCGGGTGCTCGGCACCGGCGTAGACCTTCAGCTTCTTGATGAGCTTACGGCCGAGCTTGTTGTGCGGGAGCATCCCCTTGACAGCCAGCTCGACGGCCCGCTCGGGACGCTTGGTCAGAAGCTCGTCGTAGCCGACCTGCTTCAGACCACCGGGGTAGCCGGAGTGGCGGTAGGCGATCTTCTGCTGCCGCTTGTTGCCGGTCAGCGCCACCTTGCTCGCGTTCACGATGACGACAAAGTCGCCCGTGTCGACGTGCGGCGCGAAGGTCGGCTTGTGCTTGCCACGCAGCAACGTGGCGGCGTGGGTGGCCAGGCGGCCCAGCACGACATCAGAAGCGTCGATGACGTGCCACTGACGCTCGATCTCACCCGGCTTCGGGCTGTACGTACGCACAGGTCTACCTTGTCTCGTCGTCGGTCTGGGGTCGCGCGCCGGGTCACCAGGCGCGCACGAACGACCAAGCGTACCTGATGGGGCACGCCTCTGGATGTCGTACAACAGCAGGCAACGATACCCGGCGCCCGGTCGGCTGGTCAAAACAGGGTCCCCACCCGGCGCGCCCGCCCGGCCGCCATGGTCGATGTCACACCCGACCGGCGGGCTCCGGGCCCGGTGCCGCGCCCCGGCTCAGAGCTGCTGGAGGATGCGCAGCGCGCGCCCCACCCGTTGCATGGTCCCGCTGTCCGCCACGTCCACGCACTCGGTGAACCACTTCTTCATCGGTGAGGAGAGGCGGTCCGGCATGATCACGTACCGACCCATCGGCACGGCGAGCGGCGAGTCCCGCAGCAGCTCCTGCTCGACCACCTCGGCCACGATCACGATGGGTACGGCGGTGGAGTTGTAGACGTCCGAGCTGATCACCAGCCCGAGCCGTTCCCGGGCGCCCTCGATGCGCCAGACCTCTCCCCTACGCAGCACGCGGACGCCCGCCGAAGAGCAGGTCGTCGACCATGTCCACCTCGCGGGCGTCGGCGAGCGCGGCCGACTCGAGATCCATGCCGGCGCGCTCGACGGCGTCGGCGTGGGCGGCGAAGACCTCGCGCAGCGCCTTCTCCCGGGCCGCCTGGTCCATCCACGCCGAGAGCGACAGCCCCTCGCGCTTGGCGAACCGCCGGGCCTCCTCGATCGTCTCGTCGGAGAACGACAGTGTCACCTTGGCAGTCATGCCGGAGAGACTACCCCTCGGTATGACTCTCAGTCATCCCGGCAACCGGCGGGCGGCAAACCGGACATCACGGCCTTCCGGCCGGGCCGGGCGGCGCTCAGGCCGGGCCGGGCCGCATCGGGCCGGCGCTCAGGGGCGGCGGCCACCGAAGACCGCGAAGCGCCACTCCTTGAAGAAGCAGTCGACGTCGGCGAGGCCGGCGTCGGTGAGCCACCGGCACTGGTCGGCCACCGGCGCCGGCCGGTCGTGCCGCATCCGCTCCCGTGCCGCCGCGATCTCGTCGGCGTCCGAGCCGAGTTCGGTGATCCGTGCCGTCCACACCTCGTCGTACCGGCGGTCCAGGGCGGGCGTCGGCCCGGCCACCTGCTCGGCGTTGACGAACACCCCGCCCGGCACCAGCGCGTCGGCCGCCCGCCGGTAGAGCGCCCGCTTGCCGACGTCGTCCAGGTGGTGGATCGCCAGGGCGCTGACCACCGCGTCGTACCGGCCGGCCGGGAGCGGGTCGGCCAGGTCGGCGACCACGGTCCGGTGCGGCACGTCGCGGTCGCGCAGGTGGTCGCGGGCCACCGCCAGCATGGCCGGCGCCGCGTCGACCAGGGTGAGCCGTACCCCGGGCACGGCGGCGGCGACCAGCAGGGACAGCAGGCCGGTGCCGGCGCCCAGGTCGAGCACCTCGGGGGTACGCCCGGCGGCCAGCGCGGCGCGCAGCGGCGGCGCCGCCACCTCGACGGCCGTGCCGTAGAACGCGTCGAAGCAGGGCACCAGCCGGCGGCGGGCCTCGTCGTAGGTGCCGGCGACGGCGTCGAACGCCTCGGCGACGGTCATGGCGCCCTCCCATAATCCAGGAAACCTGTCCCACATCCTAAACGTCCGAGAGTGGGCGGTCACCGGCGAGCGGTGTGAACCGGCCGTGACAGGACCGAAACAGGAGGGACCCGGGCCGGAAACCGCCCGGCGGCACGCTGTGCCCGCATGACGCACGGTGCGCGGACGGCCACGCGGCCCCCGGCGAGCCGTGCCCGCACCACCACGACGGCCGGCGGCCCGTCGTCGACCGTCGGCGGCGGACGAACCCCGGGCGGCACCCGCCGAGGCCGCCCGGCCGCTCGCCGGCGGCGGGCGGACCGCGTGGCGGCACCGCCGGACGCCGCCCGGGGCGCGGACGCCGTGGCCGCCCCGGCCGCGGACGGGGCGCGCCGCCGGACGGGTGCGGACGCGACAGGAGGGGTGATGCGGGAGGAACTCGCCGGCTTCACCGTCGGAGTGACCGCGCACCGGCGGCACGACGAACTGGCCGCGCTGCTGGAGCGGCGAGGCGCCCGGGTCGTGCTCGCCCCGGCGGTGCGGATCGTGCCGCTGACCGACGACACCGGGCTCCGCGAGGCGACCCGTGCCTGCCTCGACCGGCCCCCGGACGTCCTGGTGGCGAACGCCGGCATGCGGGGCTGGCTGGAGGCGGCCGAGGGGTGGGGTCTGGGCGAGCCGCTGCGCGCGGCGCTGGCCCGGGCGTACGTGGTGGCCCGCGGCCCCGCGGCGCGCGCCGCCGTCCGTGCCGCCGGCCTGCGCGACCGGTGGTCCCCGCGTACCGAGGACTGCGACGAGGTGGTCGACCACCTGCGCCGGAGGGGGATCGCCGGGCGGGTGGTCGCCACGCAGCTGCACGGCGACTGGCAGCCGGAGTGCACCCTCGCGCTGGAGGCGGCCGGCGCGACGGTCGTCGAGGTGCCGGTCCACCGGTGGGCGCCGCCGACCGACCCGGCGCCGCTGCACCGGCTCGTCGACCTGATCGCCAACCGGCTGGTCGACGCGGTCACGTTCACCTCCGCACCGGCGGCGGAGGCCCTGCTGCGGGCCGCCGGGGACCGCAGCGAGGCGGTGCTCGCCGCGTTCCGGACGGAGGTGCTGGCCGGCTGCGTCGGACCGGTCACCGCGGAGCCGCTGCGACGGCGCGGGGTGCCGGTACGCACACCGGACCGCGCCCGGATCGACGCGCTGGTCCGCACCATCGCCGACGAGCTGCCCCGGCGCACGGTGAGTTGCCGTGCGGCCGGGCACGTCCTCACCCTGCGCGGGCACGCGGCGGTGGTCGACGGGGAACTGCGCCCGCTCGCGCCGGCCCCGATGGCGGTCCTCCGGGCGCTCGCGCAGCGGCCCGGACGGGTGCTGTCCCGGGCCGCCCTGCTGCGGACGCTGCCGCGCGGAGCGGACGAGCACGCGGTGGAGATGGCGGTGGCCCGCCTCCGTGCCGGCCTGCGCGCTCCCCGCGTCGTGCAGACCGTCGTCAAGCGCGGCTACCGCCTGCGCGTGGACTGACCGCCGCGCGCCGTGGGCACTCGGGCGCGGCGTGGCCCCCGCCGGCGGCGGGTCAGCCGACGGGCGCCGGGTACCCCCGGCCGTGCTCGGCCTGGAGCCGGATCATGGCGTGCTCGACGACGGTGACCAGCACCTGCTTCACCGAGTCCCGGCGGCGGGCGTCGGTCATGATCAGCGGCACGTCGGGCGAGATCGCCAGCGCCTCGCGAACCTCCTCCAGCTCGTAGCGCGGCGCACCGTCGAAGCAGTTCAGCGCGACCACGTACGGCAGCTTGCGGTTCTCGAAGTAGTCCAGCGGCGCGAAGGCGTCGGTGATCCGGCGGGTGTCCACCAGCACGGCGGCCCCCACCGCACCCCGGATGATCTCGTCCCACATGAACCAGAAGCGCGTCTGACCCGGCGTACCGAACAGGTAGAGGATCAGGTCGTCGGCCATCGTGATACGGCCGAAGTCCATGGCGACGGTGGTGGTCTCCTTGCCCGGCACCTTGGACGGGTCGTCGATCCCGACACCCGCCGCGGTCATCACCGCCTCGGTCCGCAGCGGGGTGATCTCGGAGATCGAACCGACCAGTGTGGTCTTGCCGACGCCGAACCCGCCCGCGATGACGATCTTGGCGGAGACGATCCCGCGGCTCTGCTGCCCCCTGGCGGGGTCATAGCCTGCGAAGTCCACTTAGCACCCTTCCCAGCAGTTCCATCCGCTCCTCGAACCCCTCGGCGGGAGCAGCAGCGTGTAGCGTCAGCAGGCCCTCGGCCACCATGTCGGCGACCAGCACCCGGGCGACGCCGAGCGGCATCCGGGTGTACGCGGCGATCTCCGCCAGCGACTGCGCGCGTCCCTCGCAGACGGTGGCGATGCGGTGCTTGTCGTGGCCGGCGAAGCGGGACTCGGCGACCTGGGTGGGCGTCGCCATGAGGACCGCTTCCAGAGCGATGTCCTGCCGGGGCTCCGTACGGCCGCGGGTGACCGCGTACGGGCGCACCAGCGCGCCGCGCGGGTCACGCCGGGGTTCCATCCGCGATCACCTCCTCTCCGTGCCGGCGCCCGTGCGGCCCCGGTCCCTTCCCGTTCCTGTGCGGGCGCGCGGGCGCGCCCCGTGTGCTACGAGCGCACCGCGTCCCGCGGCAGCGGCACCAGCGCGGCGCCGACCCGCTCGACCAGCAACGCCATCTCGTAACCGACCTGACCCACGTCGCAACTGCGGGCGGCCAGCACCGCCATGGAGGACCCGTCGCTGATCGACATGAGGAACAGGTAGCCGCTGTCCATCTCGATGACGGTCTGCAGCACGCCGCCGGCGCTGAACATCCGGGCGGCACCCTCCGTCAGGCTCACCACGCCGGACGTGATGGCGGCGAGCTGGTCCGCCCGGTCCGGGGGCAGGTCCCGGGACGAGGCGAGCAGCAGCCCGTCGGCGGACACCGCCACGACGTGGGCGATCCCCGCCACGCTGTCGGCGAAGTTGGTGAGCAGCCAACCCATGTCCTGCATGGCCGCTGGCCTGTTCATCGGGTCTCCTTGGTAGAGGTGCGGTTCTGGTCCGTACCGGCCGACCGACCGCGTTGCACACCGCGGTGGTAGGCCGACAACAGACCACGTACGTCGTCCGGGCTGCGCCGGGTGCGCTGCTGGCCGCCGCGCGGCTCGACACCGCCGGGGACGAGCTGGGCCTGCGGCACGCGCTTGGGCAGACCGGACCGGGTGGTCCCGCCGGTGGCCGGCTCGGCCGCCCGGCTGGCGCGCGACCAGCCCTCGTCGGCCGCCGTCCGCCAGGCCCCGGCGTCACTGTCCGGCGCGGAGGACGCCGTGCTCGCGGCGGGCGCCGCGCTCGCGGGGGGCGCGGCCGTGCTCGCGGCGGTTGCGGCCGTGCTCGCGGCGGTTGTGGCCGTGCTCGCCGGCGGAGTGTACGACGGCGGCGGCTGGGGCGGGGGGACGGCGCCGCTGCCACCGGGGGTACGGGTGGGCAGTGGCGGGGCCGGGGCGGCCGGAGCCGTGGCCGCCGGGGCGGCGCTGGCGCCGACGGTCGGGGCGGCACTGGCCACCGGCGCGGTGGCCGGGGCGGCGGACGGCGTACCGGCGGGCGGCTCGTCGAACTGCGGCCGGGTGAAGATCGCCGTGGCGTCGTTGCCGTGGGAGCGGAACCAGACCGCCTCCATCTCCCGGAAGATCGGCGCCTCGGCCGCCGGCTCGGGACGTGCCGCGACCGGCGCCGGCGGGACGGCCGGCATGGGCGGCGGAGCCGCCGGCACGGGCGGGGCGGGCGGTGCGGCGCCCGGCCCCGCGGTGGGCCCGAGCGGCAGCCCCGCCGCGGACGACAGGTCGGTGGCGCTGGTGGCCGGCGAGCGCCGGGGCAGCGGGGCGAGCGTCGGGTGGGCGGCCGTTGGGTTGTCGGCGAGCCCACCGGCGTACGCCGGCCGGGCTGGCGGCGTCGCGGGAGCGGGTGGCGCGGCCGGCGGCGTGGCGGTCAGGCCGCCCGCCGACACGGCCGGGGTGCCGTCCTGGGCGTCCATCGGGGACTGCCACGGTGCCGGCGCCGGCGCGCTCGTGCGCCACTGGCTGGTCAGGGTGGCGGCCGAGGTGAGGCCGGTACGCGGCTCGGCGAGCGCCACCGGGGTGTGGGGCGCCTGCTCGACCGCCATCGGCTGCCGCGGCCTCGTGAGCGTCTGCTCCCGGCCCCGGTGCGTCGGCAGCACCACCGTGGAATTGGGCAGGGTCACCTGCGCGACGGTGCCGCCCTCGACGTTGCGCCGCAGCTCGACGCGGATGCCGTAGCGTGCCGCCAGCCGGCTCACCACCGCGAGACCCATCAGCCGGAACGCCGCGACGTCCACGGTCGGCGGCGCCGCCAGCCGGCGGTTCAGCGAGTCGAGCTGCTCGTCGGTGAGGCCGAGCCCGCGGTCCTCGATCTGGATGAGCACGTAGTCCCGGATGCGCCGGCCGTCGGCGACGACGATCGTGTTCGGCGGCGAGAACCGGGTCGCGTTGTCCAGCAGCTCGGCGACGAGCCGGACCACGTCGTTGACGGCGTGCGCCGCCACCGAGATGTCGGTGTCGACGGTGCCGAACTCGATGCGGTTGTAGAGCTCGACCTCGGACTGCGCGGCGCGCAGCACGTCCACGAGCAGGGCGTCGTCGCGCCGCGGCACGGCCGAGTCGGCGCCGGCCAGCACCAGCAGGTTCTCGTCGTTGCGGCGCATCCGGGTGGCCAGGTGGTCCAGCTCGAAGAGCTGGGCGAGGCGCTTCGGGTCCTCCTCGCCGCGCTCGATGGCGTCCAGCTCGCCGATCATCCGGTCGACCAGCGTCTGGCTCCGCCGCGCCAGGTTGAGGAACATCGCCGAAACGCTCGTACGCAGGGCGGCCTGCTCGGCGGCGATCCGCACCGCCTCCCGGTGCACCACGTTGAAGGCGGTGGCGACCTGGCCGACCTCGTCGCGGTTGGTGAGGTTGATCGGGTCGCGGACCTGCCGGACGATCTCGTCCACGCCGCCCTCGCCGACGCTGCCCATGTTCTGCAGGCGCTGCACGGCGTCGGGCAGGTCGTGGTTGGCCACCGAGAGGGCGCCCTCGCGGAGCCGGCGCAGCGAGTCGTTGAGCGACCGGGCCAGCACGACGGCGAGCGTCACGGCGATCACCAGCGTGAGCAGCACGAGCACCGACTCGATGAGCGCCTGCTGGATGACATCCGAGCGCGCCTGGTCGGTCTGGGCGAAGAGCGCGTCCTGCAACTGGATCTCGGCCCAGCGCATCAGGTCGTTGACCGCGCCGATGGCGGCGGTGGCGGCCGCCGCGGTGACGAGCGGGCGCTGGCCGACCGAGCGGGTGATGTCCGCGGCGACCCGGTCGGCGAGGCCGACCGCGTCACCGGAGACGGTGCTGTTCACGAGGGCCCGCTGCGCCGGGTCGGCGGCCAGCGAGAAGGCGAGCAGCGCCTCCTGCTGGCTGGTCAGCGTGGCCACGAACGAGGAGAACTGCTCCTCGTCGAGCTGGCCGGCGCTGAGCGCGGTGAAGGCCACCGCCTCCTCCTCGGCCACCGCGGCCTTCGCGCGGGCGAAGGCCGCGACGGCGCGGCGGGCGTCCGCGAGGCGCTCGCTGCCGGGCAGCTGGGCCAGCCCGTCGCCGTACGAGACCAGGTCGTCGAGGATGACGCCGTAGCGGAGCACGGCCTCGGCGATCGCCATCTGCCGGCGGTCCAGCACCTCCTGCCGGGTGCTGTCCAGCGTCTCCAGGTGGGCGTCGATGGCGGCCAGCCGCTCGCGCAGGGCGGCCGGCACGTCGTCACCGACGCGCCGGCGCTCCTCGCGGTACGCGTCGACGCGCTGCTGGGTCTCGCGGACGCGCAGGTTGTAGGCGTCGGCCTGCTGCTGCGGCGCGGCCAGGTACTCCGCCGCGGCCATCCGCTCGGCGTGCAGGTCCTGGGTCAGCGCGGAGACGTCGACGGCCAACTGCGTCAGCGACCGGGCCTGGGTGGCGTCGAGGGCGCCCTGCCCGACCGAGATGAGCCGGACGGTGGCCAGCGCGATGACCGCGGCGACGGGCACGACCAGGATCAGCGCCAGCTTCGACCGGATCCGGGCGTCACGCAGCCGGGGCAGTCGACGACGCGCCGGCCGGGCACTCGCACGGTTCTCGGGCAGAGTCGTCGGTCCGGTGCTCACGACATCGCCTCCGTCGTTTCATCCACGCCTGAACCGCCGAACCGTGCCGGGCGCGGTGGGCGGCGGCACGCGCGGCACGGCCGCGATTTCATCAGAGACGCTCCTGTTTGGGAAGCCGCAGCCGGGCAGATAACGGTCGGACGGCGCGCAACCCCTGATCCGGTCAACTGTTACCTTCAATTCCGCAAGGCCCTGAACTGGTCATGTGACCACAGAGTGGTCGGTCGTGTGTGGAAAGTGACCGCTTGCAAACGCCGTACGTCACCAACATGTGGGACGGCCGTCCCGAAACGACCATCCGCGCACGCGCTTGACCGCAGCGCCCGCCGTTGGCAAGGTTTTGCAGGCTTCGCGCACACCGTACGGCACACCCTTCCCGTCGCTCCACTGAGGACGGAATAGTGGCGGTGACCGGGCAGCGCCCCCGCGCCCCGCACCTGGAGGACGACTTGAGCCCCATCCGCTCCGCGACCCTCGCCGCGCTCGCATCCGTCGTGCTCGCCGGCACACTCACCGGTTGCCAGTTCGGCGACGACGAGGTGGCGGCGAGTCCGATCGTGATCGCCGCGGACCTCGAACTCTCCGGCTCCGCCGCGCCGATGGGCAAGGCGTACCAACGCGCCCTGGAGCTGAAGGTCGAGCAGCTGAACGCCTCCGGTGTGCTGGCCGGGCGGCGGATCGAACTGCGGGTGAAGGACAACCGGTCCGACGCCAGCGAGTCGCTGCGCAACATCGGCGACTTCAGCAGCGACCCACAGGTCAGCGCGATCATCATGGGCAGTTGCAACGAGTGCGTGATCGGCGCGGTGCGGACGATCAACGAGAAGCGGATCCCGACGATCGCGCTCGCCACGTCCGACGCGGTGGCCAACCCGGTGGCGGAGCGGCGGTACGTCTTCAAGCTCGGCCCGAACGCCGACGACAACGCCTCCGCCCTCGCCAGCGAGCTGATCCGCAAGAACGTCCGCAAGGTGGCGCTGCTGCGCAGCGACGACGACTACGGCCGCGAAGGGGCGACCGCGCTGCAGGGCGAGTTCGACAAGGCCGGCATCAGGCTGCTCCGCGAGGCCACGGTGAAGCCCACCGACACGGACGTCAGCCAGCAGATCGCCTCGCTCACCGCGCGCAAGCCCCAGGCGCTGGTCCTCTGGACCTCGCCGGAGCAGGCCGCCCTCGCCGCCACCGCGGCCCACGACGCCGGGTTCACCGGCTCGCTCTACCTCGACGCCGGGGCCGCCGGTGACCTCTTCCTCGGCGAGTCCGCCAAGGCCACCGAGCGGGCGACCCTGATCTTCACCCAGACCATGGTGATCGACGACGTCATCGCCACCACGCCCGCCAAGGCGGCCCGCCGGCAGTGGTTCCAGGACTACACCGCCCGGTTCGGCGGGTACAACGGCGGCTCCTCGTTCGCCGCGGACGCGCTCCAGCTCATCGCCGACGCGCACCTGCGCGCCGGCGGCCCCGCGGACCGGGTCAACCGGAACGGCATCCGGGACGTGCTGGAGACGTCCCAGCTCGACGGCCTCTCCGGCCCCATCCGGATGACCCCGGACAACCACTCGGGGCTGATGCCGCAGGCGCTGACGACGCTCGTGGCGCGCAACGGGCGCTGGCGGTTGGCGGGTTGACGCGGGCCGGCCGGTGGTAGGTGTCCCGGCCGTGAGCCTCCGTCGCGGGCCGGGTGGGGGCTGTGGCCCACCACGCCCGGCTCCGGGCGGTCAGGCTTGATCCCTGCGCCGGGCGCGGTGGGCCACACCTTTGGCGCTTCGGCGCCGGGCACGTTCGCGGGCCGGCCTTCCCGGTGGGGAGGCCGGCCCGGCGTCCTTGTGGGGGATCTTCTGTGGGGGATCTTCCGGGGTGACCCTGGTTCGTCTGGCTGCCCGTGGTCGTTGTGGTGGTCAGCGGCTGCTCGTGGTTTCGCGGACCCAGGGCAGGGCGAGGCGCTCGACCAGCACGACGGCGCTGTACAGCAGGATGCTGACCAGCGCGACCAGCATGATGGCCGCCCACGCGGTGGCCGTGTCGCCGATGCCGGCGTACTGCTGGATGACGTAGCCGAGACCGCCCTCGCCGGCCTGGAACTCACCGATCACCGCGCCGATGGCGGCCAGCGGCATGGCCACCTTGAGGCCCACGAAGATCTGCGGCAGCGCGGCCGGGAAGCGCACCTTGCGGAACGCCTGCCAGCGGGACGCGTTCCAGGAGCGCACCAGTTCGGCGAGGTCGGCCGGCGTGGTGGTCAGGCCGGTCGCCGTGGCGAGCACGATCGGGAAGAACGACAGCAGGAACACCATCGTGAGGATCGGCTTCTGGCCCCAGCCGAGCGCCACCACGAGCAGCGGCCCCAGTGTGATCTTGGGCACCGCGTTCACCGCGACGAGGAACGGGGTGAACATCCGCTCCACCGTCCGGGACGACGCCAACGCCAGCCCGATGAGGACGCCGGCCACCGCGGAGAGGGCGAACCCGATGAGGATCTCCAGCGTGCTGTCCCAGGTGTGTTCGAGCATCCGGGCGGGCTTGTCGACGAACGCGGTCAGCACGTCCGCCGGGGGTGGCAGGGCCGCGGGGTGGACCAGCTCCAGCCGGGCGGTGAGCCACCACACCGCGAGCGCGATCAGCAGGCCGACCGCGGGCAGCAGCGCCGCGCCCGCCCCGGCGACGCGCGCCCGGGCGGCCCCGCCGGCGCGTGCCACCGGTTCGGTCCCCGCGGTCGTGGGTTCGGTCACCGGCTCCGCCGACCGGACCTCCGTCATGTCTCCTCCTTCGGATCGTCCGGCACGGGCCGGGACGCCGGACGGGGTGCGCCCACCGGACTCCGGTGGGCGCACCCCGTGTCAACTGAGTGATCAGGCCTTCGGCGTGAGGCTGAAGTCGATGATCTGCTCGGGGGTGATGTTCTGCTTCAGGGTGCCGGCGCCCTGGAGGATGGCGATGCTCTTGGCCACCCGGCCGCTGTCCAGGGTGCCCAGGGCCGTGCCGGAGTTGCTCGACCGGACGTACCCGGCCATCAGCTGAAGCTCGGCGGCGGCCGAGGCGACGTTGGTCGCGTCGACGTTCTTCTTCAGGATCTCCGCGGCCTCCTGCGGGTTCGCCAGGCTGTACTCCAGGCCCTTCATGAGCGCCGCGGTGAACTTCTTCACCATCTCCGGCTTCTCCTTGGCGATCTTCGAGGAGGTGATCAGCACGTTGCCGTAGAGGTCCTGCATCACGTTGCTGTAGGGCAGCAGGACAGCCTTCTTCTTGGCCACACCCTCGATGGTGGGCTGGCCGACGACGAACTGGCCGATGCCGTCCACCTGGCCGGTGGCCAGGGTCTGGATCAGCGTCTGCGCGTCCCCGTTGACCCACGTCACCTTGCTGGCGTCCACGCCGGCCATCCGGGCGTACGTCGGGAAGAGGTTGCGGACCACGGAGCCGGGGGTGTCGGCGAGCTTCTTGCCCTCCAGGTCCTTCGGCGTGGCGATGCTCTTGCCCTCGAGGGTGGCGATGGCGGCCATGGTGCGCTGCTGGATCGCGGCCACCGCCACGAAGTCCTTGGCCTGCCCGTTGCCGAGCTGGAGCAGGCCACCGGTCAGGTCGATCGGGCCGAAGTCGGCCTGGCCGCCCACGATGGTCTGGATGACGGAGCCGGTGCCCTGGCCGGGCTTGATGTCGACGTCGAAGCCGGCCTCCTTGAAGAAGCCCTTGTCCTTCGCCACCCAGGCGTACGAGTCACGGCCGAAGTTGCCGAACGAGGTGAGGTACGTCACCTTCTCCAGTCCGCCCGAGCCGCCGCCCTTGTCGTCGGAGGAATCCGAGCCGCCGCTGCAACCCGCGGCGAGGGCGAGGACGGTGGCCAGCGCGGCCGCGGCGACCGTACGGGTCAGCCTTCTCATCAGTGCACCATGTCCTTTCCGACCGGGGCCGGCAGGCCACCGGAGGGGGTTGTGGCGGGGCGCCGGCGAAAGGGGGCAGGCCGGCACCACCGTCGTGAGGGGACTCTTCGCGGGCACAGCGTACGAGAACCCAACCTTTGCGACGCCAGGCGTTTCGGGTTGCGGAACGGAAACAAACTGACGTCCACCCCGGACGGTGCACTCAGGATCCAGGCGGGCTAGCCTGTGTCGAATTCCTGACCGCCCACTCAGGGGAAGGCACGCCGGAGATGATTCGACTGTCCGGAGTGGCCCGCACGTTCGACGGCCGTTCCGGCCGCGTCGAGGCGTTGCGGGGGATCGACCTCGACGTCGCCGAGGGCGAGTTCGTCGCCATCCTCGGCCGTTCCGGCTGCGGGAAGTCCACCCTGCTGCGGCTGGTCGCCGGGCTCCTGCCGGTGACGGCCGGCGAGATCACCGTCGCCGGCACGCCGGTCGCCAAGCCCCGGCGGGACATCGCGATGCTGTTCCAGAAGCCCGCCCTGTTGCCCTGGCGTACGGTCCTCGACAACGTGCTGCTGCCGGTCGAGATCTTCGGCTGGAGCCGGGCCAAGTACCGCGAGCGTGCCCGGCAGCTGCTCGACATGGCCGGGCTCGCCGGCTTCGAGAAGCGGCTGCCGCACGAGCTCTCCGGCGGTATGCAGCAGCGCGTGTCGCTCTGCCGGTCGTTGATCGGCGAGCCCCGGGTGATGCTCATGGACGAGCCGTTCTCGGCGCTGGACGCGCTCACCCGCGAGGAACTCTCCGGCGAGCTCCAGCGGGTCCACATGGAGAGCGCCGCCACGATCGTCTTCGTCACCCACTCGATCGACGAGGCGGTGCTGCTCGCCGACCGGGTGGTGGTGCTCAGCCCCCGACCCGGCCGGATCCGCAAGATCGTGGACGTGGACATCCCCCGGCCGCGCACGCTCGGCCGCAACGCGCACCTCGCGGACGTCGCCCGGGTCAGCGCCGACCTGCACGAGCTGCTCATGGAGCGCGACCAGCCGGTGGCCGCCGGCGCGGAGGGACGATGACCGTGCGGGTGTCGGTCTTCGTCGAACCGCACCGTGGCGCCACCTACGACGACCAGCTCCGCTTCGCGCGGGCGTCCGAGGCCTGCGGGTACGAGGGCTTCTTCCGCGCCGACCACTACCAGTCGATGGGGGACGACCCCGGTCTCCCCGGCCCGACCGACGCCTGGCTGACCCTGGCCGCGCTGGCCCGGGAGACCGACCGGATCCGCCTCGGCACGCTGGTCACCTCGGCCACCTTCCGGCTGCCCGGGCCGCTCGCCGTGATGGTGGCCCAGGTGGACCGGATGAGCGGCGGCCGGGTCGAGCTGGGCATCGGCGCCGGCTGGTACGAACGCGAGCACACGTCGTACGGCATCCCGTTCCCGCCCGTCGGCGAACGCTTCGACCGGTTGGCCGAGCAGCTCGAGGTGGTCACCGGGCTGTGGCGGACCCCGGTGGGCGAGACCTACCGCTTCACCGGCGACCACTACCGGCTGGTGGACGCGCCCGCGCTGCCGAAGCCGGTGCAGGTGCCCGGGCCCCCGATCATCCTGGGCGGCCGCGGCCCGAAGCGCACCCCGGAACTCGCCGCCCGATACGCCGACGAGTTCAACATGCCGTTCACCTCGGTGGAGAAGACCGCCGAGGCGTACGAGCGGGTGCGCGAGGCCTGCGACCGGGTGGACCGGGCCGGGTCCGGGCGGGCGCCGCTGGTGCTCTCCGCCGGGATCGTCGTGGCCGTCGGCCGGACCGACGCCGAGGCGCACCGGCGGGCCGCGCCGCTGCACGTGGCGAGCGCGCTGCCGCCCGAGGACGCGGTGGTCGGCTCCCCCGCCCTGCTGGTCGAGCGGATCGGCCGGTTCGCGGCGATCGGTGCCACCCGGGTGCACCTGCGCTTCACCGCGATCGACGACCTCGACCATCTGGAACTGATCGCCAGCGACGTGCTGCCGCAGTTGGACGGAGTGGACCGATGAGCAACGTGACCGACGGCATCGAACTCGGGCCGGTGGGCCAGGAGGTCGTGTACGAGAACGACCGGGTGCGGGTCTGGCACATCCGCCTCGAACCGGGTGAGTCCCAGCCGCTGCACCGGCACGACCACCCGTACCTCGTGGTGGCCGTCCAGGGCGCCAAGAACGTCGTGCAGACGATCGACGGCACCCGGATCGACGCCGACGAGCCGACCGGCGGCGTCGTCTACCGGGACCCGGGCGCCGTGCACATGCTGACCAACGTCGGCACCACGACCTATCTGGCCCGGCTGGTCGAGCTCCTCTAGGGCGGCCGTCCGGGCGGCCGTCACGTTGCGCGGCGTGCCGGTGGCGATCCGGCGTACCAGGTGCGTAACGTGCCGGACATGGCCATTCGGACGTGGGGCAAACTGCTGCTCACAGCGCTCGGGGTGAGCGTGCTGGCCGGGGCCGGTCAGCTGGGCGTCGCGTACGGCTTCGGCATCGTACGGCTCACCGGCGCCTTCACCGGGGCGACCGTCAACCAGTGGCCGGCCCAGCTCGTGTGGGTCGCCTGGTTCGCGGCGAACGCCGCCGTCGCCGGCGCGGTGCTCGCCGGGCGCCTCGCGCGCCGCGGTCCGGTGCCGGCCACCACCGGCCGGCACCTCGCCGTCGGCGCGGCCGCCGCGCTGGGCGCCACCGCTGTCGCGCCGCTGTGCATGCAGCCCGCCCGGGCCGCGGAGCTGATCTCCGTCGACCCGGTGTTCGCGGTCGGCATCTGCGCCGTCCTCGGCGCGGTCGTCGGCGCCGGCGCGGCCATCGCCGTGCTGCTCAACCCACCGCTCGGCTGGAACGTGGCGGCGGTGGCCGGCGCCGTCTGGCTGCTGGCGCTGCTCTCCGCGCTGCCGTCCCTCGGGGCGAGCGGCCCGCTGCGCACGGTCCGGCTCGGCGTGCTGGAGCCCACCTGGCTGGACGCCGACGCGGCCCAGCGGCTGTCGCTGTTCCTGCTGCCGATCGTGGCGCTGCTCGCGGGGGCGTCCACCGCCGGGCTGGCCCGCTGGCGGGGTCAGGTGCCGCTCGTCAGCGGCGCGACCGGGGTGGCCGGCCCGGTGCTGGTGGCCTTCGCCTACCTGACCGCCGGGCCCGGCGACGCGGTGGACCGGTACCAGACGACGCCGTACTACGGCGCGCTCATCGCGGTGGCCGCCGGAGCCCTCGGCGCGGCCGCCGCCGCCCTGCTGCGCTGGCCGGCCGGCACCCGGACCACGGGCGCGCACGCCATCACGCCGAGCGCCGTCCTTCCCCCGCTGCCCGCCGGTCCGGCGCTGCCGCCGACCGGTACGCGGCCCGGTCAGCCGGACGAGAACGCGGACCCGGCCGGCGCCGACCTCGCCGTACGCCCGACCGGCACGGTCACGTCACCGGACGCCCTTCCCGTCACGGGCCTGGCCGGACCGACGACCGCCCGCACCGCCCCCGTGCACTGGGACTGGCCGGAGACCGGGAGCGCCACCCGGTCGTGGCCGACGGACGACCGCCGGCGGCCGCTCGTCGACGACCCGGCCTCGGCGCCGCTCACCGTCGAGTCGACGCTGGGCCGTCCGGCCGGCACCGCCTCGGAGGCGCCCGATGCCGCGTCCGGCGCCACGGGCGCCACGCCTCCGGCCGCCGCCGAGGACACCGGCGTCGAGCCCTCGGCCGCCGAGGGCGCCGGGGCGCGGCGCAGGTCGGCGGCCCGGAAGCGGACGCCGTCGCGCCCCGCCGAGCCGGCTCCGACGGGCTCGGTCGCCGAGGCGACGGGCCGCACCGCGACGCCGGCCGAGGTGCCGTCGGCTGCCGAGGGGTCCTCGGCAGCGCCGTCGTCGCCGCCCGCGAGCGCCGCCGCGTCCACCACCGAGGCGACGCCGACCGAGGGGACCGGCGCGGAGGCACCGGCGGACGCACCGACGCCGCGACCGCGCCGCACCCGCAAGGGCCGGTCCTCGACCAGCCGTACCGGCGTGGACGCGCCGGCCGCGGCCACCGCCACCGGCGCATCCGGGCCGGCCGGCGGCGCGGACGCCACGGCCACTGCGGAGACCTCACCCCCGACCGGCGCCACGTCCGCAGCCACCGCGCCCACGACCGGCACGGCGGACGCCGCACCGTCGGCCGCCGGCACGGCCACGGCCGGAAGCGTCGGCAGCGCGGCCACGGCCGGAAGCGTCGGCAGCGCCGCCAGGGCCGCAAGCGTCGACGTCCCGGCCACGCACGCCGGCGTCGACGCCACGGCCGGCAGCGCGGGCGCCGTAGCGGCGGACGGCGTCGGACGTGCCGCGGCGCCCGAAGGCCACCCCGGTGCGGACGCCCCGGCCCGCCCGTCGGCACCGGCACCCGACCGCGCCGCCCCACCCGCCGCCGACCAGGTGGCGACCACGCCGCCCACCGGCGGACGCGTCACCGCCGCACCGGCAGCCGACGACCGCGCGACCGGTGACGACGACACGACGAGCGAGCCGCTCCCGAGCGGCACCGCCACGGCCTCGGGCGAGAAGACGGCGGCCACCTCGCGGCTCGGCGACGACCCGACGGCCGGGACGGGCACGGACACGTCGTCCTGGCGGCTGACGCCGGCCTGGCCGGTCCCCCGGCGCACACCGCCCGCGGCGGCCGAACCGGCCCACCCGGACGCACCGGAGAAGCCGTCCGAGGCGACGCCGCGGGCCCGGCACCGCGCCTCGCTGCCCGACCTCCACCGGGCCGCGAACTGGGAGGCCCTCGCCACCGCCCGCCGCGCCGGACCGGTGTCGACCGGTACGCCCACCACCCCGGCGAACGGCGCCGCGACGGACGACGGCGAGGACGACGCCACACCGCCGGCCACGGAGGCGGCGCAGCCGAACGGGCGTGAACGCAGTCGGCTCGGGCTGTTCCGGCGCAACCGCTCGCGGAATCCGGAGACCGAGGAACCGGAGCCGTTGGCGGCGCAGGACGAGGAGTACGTCGACTGGGTGGCGGGGCTGGGCCGGCCACTGGCCGACAACGAGCCCGAGCAGGAGAGCGGCCGGCGCTCGCTGCGCTCCACCGGCCGCCACCACCGGGACTGAACCGGGACTGACCGGCACGACGACGCCCGGGGCGGTGCCCCGGGCGTCGTTCCGTGTGGACAGCCCGCCGCCGACCAGGCGGACAACCCGGTCAGGGTGGGCGGTCCGCCGCCGGTCAGGCCAACGGCAGGTAGACCCGGCCGCCCGCGTTCACGAACTCCGCCGACTTGTCCCGCATGCCGCGGGCCGCGTACTCCTGGAGATCCTGCGTGATCTTCATCGAGCAGAACTTCGGGCCGCACATCGAGCAGAAGTGTGCCGTCTTCGCCGGCTCGGCCGGCAACGTGGCGTCGTGGTACGACCGTGCGGTCTCCGGGTCGAGCGCGAGGTTGAACTGGTCCTCCCAGCGGAACTCGAACCGCGCCTTCGAGAGCGCGTCGTCCCACGCCTGCGCCCCGGGATGCCCCTTCGCGAGGTCGGCCGCGTGCGCCGCGATCTTGTACGCGATCACGCCGGCCTTCACGTCGTCCCGGTCGGGCAGCCCCAGGTGCTCCTTCGGCGTCACGTAGCAGAGCATCGCCGTGCCGAACATGCCGATCATCGCGGCGCCGATCGCCGAGGTGATGTGGTCGTACGCCGGCGCGATGTCGGTGGTCAGCGGCCCGAGGGTGTAGAAGGGCGCCTCGTGGCACCACTCCTGCTGGCGGTCCACGTTCTCCTTGATCTTGTGCATGGGCACGTGCCCCGGGCCCTCGATCATCACCTGGACGTCGTGCTCCCAGGCGACCCTCGTCAACTCGCCGAGCGTCCTCAGCTCGGCGAACTGCGCCTCGTCGTTGGCGTCGGCGATCGAGCCGGGGCGCAGCCCGTCGCCCAGGGAGAAGGTGACGTCGTACCTCGCGAAGATCTCGCACAGCTCGGCGAAGTGCGTGTAGAGGAAGTTCTCCTCGTGGTGCGCGAGGCACCACGCCGCCATGATCGAGCCGCCCCGCGACACGATCCCGGTCACCCGGTCCACGGCCAGCGGCACGTACGGCAGCCGCACCCCCGCGT
The DNA here is from genome assembly GCF_036184225.1 of Micromonospora globbae. Classification (NCBI taxonomy): domain Bacteria; kingdom Bacillati; phylum Actinomycetota; class Actinomycetes; order Micromonosporales; family Micromonosporaceae; genus Micromonospora; species Micromonospora globbae. Next base: position 6,322,816 of record NZ_CP108084.1, on the reverse strand, counting down.
GCACGGTCATGTAGTCGACGCCCTGCTCGGCCTGCTCCACGACGGTGTCCCGGAACACCTCCCAGCTGAGCTTCACCGGGTCGCCGCCGACCTTCTCGAGAGCCTGGTAGATCGGCACGGTGCCGATCGGCACGGGCGAGTTCCGCACGATCGCCTCGCGGGTCTCGTGGATGCGCTTGCCGGTGGAGAGGTCCATGACCGTGTCCGCGCCCCACCGGGTGGCCCAGGTCAGCTTCTCCACCTCCTCGGCGATCGACGAACTGACCGCCGAGGTGCCGATGTTGGCGTTCACCTTGACGAGGAACGCCTTGCCGATGATCGCCGGCTCGCACTCGGGGTGGTTGACGTTCAGCGGCAGCACCGCCCGGCCGGCCGCGATCTCGTCGCGGACGAACTCCGGCGCCATCCCCTCCCGGATCGCCACGAACTCCATCTCCGGCGTCACGACACCCGCCCGGGCGTACGCGAGTTGTGTGGGCCGCCGGCCGTCCGCACCCGCCAGCGGGGTGCCGGCTCCGCGCACCGGGGCGACGTCGCCCCGCTCGGCGATCCACGGTCCACGCAGCGGCGGCAGCCCGACCTGCGGGTCGGACCCGGGCCCGGAGGTGTCGTACAGCCGCACCGGCGGGTTGTCCCCGGTCAGCGTCACCTCGGCGAACGGCACCCGGACGTCCGGCCGCGACCCTTCCACGTACACCTTGCGTCGTGCCTGCATGACAGCCTCCCTGGTGGTCACCTGGACCAGCCGAAGTGGTCTAGTGGGCCCCGTCCAGCGCCCAGTTCCCAGTGCCGTGCGCCGGTCAGCGCACGGGTCACGTACTCCTTGGCCGCCGCCACGGCGGCCGGCACCGCGTCACCCCACGCCAGCCGCACGGCGACCGCCGCCGAGAACGAGCAGCCGGTGCCGTGGGTGTGCCGGGTGTCCACGCGCGGCGCGCGGAACAGGGTGGTCGTGCCGCCGCCGTGCAGCACGTCCACCGCCTCGCCGCCCTCCAGGTCGCCGCCGGTCACCACCACGTGGGCCGGCCCGTTGGAGGCCAGCGCCGCGGCGGCGGCGACCATCTCCTCGACCGTGGTCACCGGGCGTCCGGTGATGGCCGCGGCCTCCGCGCAGTTCGGCGTCGCCACCTCGGCGTACGGCAGCAGCCGCTCGACCGCGGTCACCACGCCGAGCCGGTGCCCGCTCGTGGCGACGAGCACCGGGTCGACGACCAGGTGCGGCAGCCGGCCGGCCCGGGCGGCGTCGACCACCGCGTCGGCGACGGCCGGTGTGCCGAGCATCCCGGTCTTCACGGCGCCCACCGTGAAGTCGGCCAGCACGCTCTCGATCTGGTCGGTGACGGTGGCCGGGGGCAGCGGCAGGACGGCGTCGACGCCCCGCGTGTTCTGCGCGGTGACCGCGGTGATCACGCTGGTGCCGTACGCGCCGAGCGCCGCGAAGACCTTCAGGTCGGCCTGGATGCCCGCTCCCCCGCCGGAGTCGGAGCCGGCGATGGTGAGGACGGTGCGTGGCGTCATCTCTCCCCCTCGGTCGGTCCCGTCGACGGCTGCTTCTCGGGGAAGGGCTGCGGCCCCCGCGGGGAGGGCTGCGGCCGACCGCGCCCACTCCGGGCGGTCAGGCTTGATCCCTCCGTGGGCGCGGTCGGCCGCAGCCCCGTCGTGGAGACCGTCGTCGGGACGTGCCCGCTTCGCGGTGGTCCGGTGGTCGCCCCGCTTCGGATGGCCTCGCGGGGCATGGCCGCCTCGCGTCGGGTCGCCTCGCGTCGGGTCGCCTCGCGTCGGGTGGCCCTGTCTGCGGCTCTTGTCAGGGTGTGGGCTGCTTCGGTGGGGTCGTCGGCGCGCATGATCGCCCCCAGCACCGCCACCCCGACGGCGCCGGCCTCGACGCAGGCCGCCACCTGGTCGGGGGTCTCGATCCCGCCGAGGGCGAGGGCCGGGACCGGGCTTCGCTCGATCAGCGCGGCGAGCCCGTGCGGGAGCAGGGGCGGGCCGTAGCCGGGCTTCGTCCTCGTCGGGTAGACGGGCGAGAGCGTGACGTAGTCCTCGGTGGACAGTCGGGCCAATTCCGCCTCGTCGTGGCAGGAGCGGCCGACGAGGCCCAGGGGAGGGGGCGGATAGGGGCCGGCGGCGGGCAGGTGGACGGCGTCGCCGTCGAGCGGGTCCGGGCCGGCCACGACCAGGGTGCCGCCCACCTCGGCGAGGATCGGGCGAAGGTCGGCGGCCAGCGCGGCGCGCTCGGCGCGGGGCAGGTCCTTCTCCCGCAGCACCACCCAGCGAACTCCCCCGGCCACCGCCGCGGCGACCACCTGCGGGAGCGGCTTCCGCGCCGCGCGCCGGTCGGTCAGCAGGACGACGCCGGAGGGCCGCGTCGCGATCCCGGTACGAAGGCGCTCCTGCCGGGGCGCTCGGGTACCGAGATCCGGCATTGGCCTCACAGGTCCGGCCTTCCCTCGTCCGGGGTGGAGGCGAGGGCGTGGTGGCGGCGGGGGATGCGGCCCGCGCCGGCGGCGAGCCGGCCGGCCTCGACCGCGTACCGCATGGCCGTGGCCATGGCGACCGGGTCCGCCGCCCGGGTGACCGCGCTGGCGAGCAGCACCGCGTCACAGCCGAGTTCCATGGCCAGCGCGGCGTCCGAGGCGGTGCCGATTCCGGCGTCCAGGATCACCGGCACGTCCACGGACTGCCGGATCAACCGGATGTGGTGCGGGTTGCCGACGCCCAGCCCCGACCCGATCGGCGCGCCCGCCGGCATCACGGCGGCACAGCCGGCGTCCGCGAGGCGCCGGGCGAGCACCGGGTCGTCACTGGTGTACGGCAGGACGGTGAACCCGTCGGCGACGAGTTCCTCGGCGGCGCGCAGCAGTTCCACGCCGTCGGGGAGGAGCGTGCGCTCGTCGCCGATCACCTCCAGCTTGACCCAGTCGGTGTCGAACGCGTCCCGCGCCAGCCGGGCGACCTTCACCGCCTCCACGGCCGTCCGGCAGCCCGCCGTGTTGGGTAGCAGCCGTACGCCGCACCGGTCGAGCAGGTCCAGCAGCCCGCCGCCGGTGCCGGGCGCGGTGTCCACCCGGCGCAGCGCCACGGTGACGAGTTCGGTGCCGGACGCGCGGATCGCCCGTTCGAGCACGTCGAGGTTCGCGGCGCCGCCGGTGCCGAGGATGAGCCGCGAGGTGAACGTCTCCCCGCCGAGCTGGAAGGTCACGCCGCTCACCCGCCCTGCGCGGCGCTGAGCACCTCGACCCGGTCGCCGTCGTGCAGCACCGTGGCGGGCCAGCCGGTCCGTGGCACCACCTCGCCGTTGACCGCGACCGCCAGCCCGCGCTGCTGCGCGGTGACCGTGCGGACCAGATCCGCCACCGTCGCTCCGGTGGGCACCGTCCGGCCGGTGCCGTTGACCGTCAGTTCCACGGGTCCTCCTTGCTCGGTGTCGACCCCTGCGACGCCGGGGGCGTCGGGCCGGGGGCGTCGGCGTCGCCGGCCTCGAACCGGTCCGGCCGGAACGGGCCGAGCAGCGGATCCGGTACGCCGGTGGTCACGAGGTCGGCGATCAGGTCGGCGGTGACGGGGGTGAGCACGATGCCGTGCCGGTGGTGCCCGGTGGCCGCCAGCACGCCCGGTCGGCCGGGCAGCGGGCCGAGGATCGGCGCGTTGTCGGGTGTGCCCGGCCGCAGCCCGGCGGCCGTCTCGACCAGGTCGTACTCGGCCAGTTCGGGGACGAGTTCGACGGCGGCGCGCAGCAGGCGGAGCACCGCCCCGGCGGACACGTCGGTGTCCCGGCGCTCCTCGACCGTGGCGCCCACGACCACCTCGCCGCTGTCGCGGGGCACCAGGTAGACGGACTCGCCGTCGGCGTACCCCCGGACGACGTGCCGGAAGCCCGGCGGCGCCCCGCCGGGCGCGCGGAGCCGGAGCACCTGCCCCTTCACGGGACGGACCGGCAGCCCGGTGAGGGCGGCCGCGCCGCAGCCGGCCGCCACCACGGTGACCACGGCGTCCACGTCGGACAGCCGACGGACCGCCCCGGGCACGAGCACGGCGCCGGCACGCTCGGCGGCGGTGCGCAGCGCGGGCACCAGCAGCCGCGGGTCGACCTGGTGATCGGTGGCGGCGAGCGCGCCGCCCCGCACCCGGGTGGCCAGCGCCGGCTCGCGGTCGCGCAGCTCGGTGGGGCGCAGCGGGGTCACGGGCAGCCCGAGGTCGGCCTGGTACGCCCAGAGCCGCCGCGCCTCGGCCAGGTCGTCCGCCGTCAGGCCGACCATCAGCGTGCCCTCGGTGCGGTAGCCCAGGTCCGCGCCGGTCGCCTCGGCCAGTTCGGCGGCGAAGGGCGGCCAGCGGCGCGCCGACTCCACGAGCAGCGCGGTCAGCTCCCGCTCACCGAAGTACGCCTCGGCGACCGGGGAGAGCATCCCGGCGGCCACGGCCGAGGCCCCCGATCCCGGGGCCGGGTCGTGGACGGTGACGCGGAGCCCTCGGGCGGCGCAGCGCCAGGCGACGGCGAGACCGATGGGCCCGCCCCCGACCACCGCCACGTCCGCCCGGCCCGCACCGCCACCAGGGGTCGACGGGGGCCGGGCGCTCAGCACGTCAGCGCCTCGATCAGCTCGGCCGTGGCACGGGCCGGGTCGGCCGCCGTGGACAGCGCGCCGACCACGGCGACCCCGTACGCGCCGGCCGCCCGCAGCGCCGGCACGTCGGCCGCGGTCACGCCACCGATGGCGACCACCGGCACGTCGACGGCCTCCGCCACGGCCCGCACACCCGCCACTCCGATCGGCGGCGGCAGCCCCTCCTTGGTGGCCGTCGGACGGCACGGGCCGACCCCGAGGTAGCCGGCCCCGGCCGCGACCGCCGCGACCGCGGCGCCCGGTTCCCGGGCCGTGGCACCGAGCACGGCGGCCGGTCCGAGCACCCGCCGTGCGGCGTCGACCGGCAGGTCGTCGGCGCCGACGTGCCCACCGGCGGCGCCGACCGCGAGCGCCACGTGCAACCGGTCGTTGACGAGGCAGGTCGCCCCGTACGGCGTGCAGAGATCGACCACCCGGCGGGCCAGGTCGTACGCCTCGCGGTCGGTCGCGGAGTCCTCGACCCGGACCTGCACCACGAGGTCGGCGCGGGCCACCGGGAGGGCGGCCCGGACGACGGCGAGCGGATCGCGCCCGGGTCGGGTGTCGGTGATGAGATGCAGTCGTCCCAGGGACGGCACGGCAACACTCCTCCCTGCGCCGGCATTACCCGGATCAGGTTCGACGGTCGGGGGCTACCAGCCCCCCTCTCAGCCCGGTACACCGGGCTCCCGTGGGTCACTTGCGGGCTCACCGTACGACAGATCGGGCCGCCCTGCCAAGGTGACCTCGCGGACACCTCCCCCCGGGCGCCCGGGCTGGGCGCTTCATGTGGTCCTGTTCGGATTGTCGCCCGCTGTTGCGAAACCGTTACCAGGCGGCATCTTGCCGGACATGCATCTACCGGCATTAATTTGTTCAGCGAATCGACATAAATGCTCGGTGCGGACGCCATGGCCCGGTGCCCGCGTCGATCCATCCGGGACGGTCTTCGGCGAGCCGGCCCCCGCGATCCCCTGTCCACTGAGACACAGGAGGCGGCGTGTCCCGAACTCGTCGTGCCCGCGTACCCGTCACAGCGACCCTGCTCTCCCTCGCCCTCGCATCCACCACCCTCTTCGGCACCCCGGCCGCCGCGCAGGCGGCACCAGCAGCCGCGCAGGCCGCACCGGTCGGCGGCCCGGCACCGCAGGCAGCCGCGCAAGAAGCGGCGACCCTGGTGACCCAGGCCCTACCCCAGGCGGCGCCCGCCGCCGACGAGCCCTTCTCGGTGCTGGTCTTCTCGAAGACCGCCGGGTTCCGGCACGACTCGATCCCCACCGGCATCGCGGCGATCCAGGCGCTCGGCGCGGAGCACGGCTTCACCGTCGACACCACCGAGGACGGCGGCGCGTTCACCGACGCCAACCTCGCGAAGTACCAGGCGGTGATCTGGCTCTCGACCACCGGCGACGTCCTCGACGGCGAGCAGCAGGCGGCGTTCGAGCGCTACATCCAGGGCGGTGGCGGCTACGTCGGCATCCACGCGGCCTCGGACACCGAGTACAGCTGGGCGTGGTACGGCGACCTGGTCGGCGCGTACTTCGCCAGCCACCCGGCGAACCAGCAGGCCACGGTCAAGGTGGAGGACCACGCCCACCCGGCCACCGCCCACCTGCCGGAGCGCTGGTCGCGCTTCGACGAGTGGTACAACTACCAGTCCAACCCGCGCCCCGACGTCCACGTCCTGGCCAGCCTGGACGAGACCAGCTACTCCCCCGGCGCCGGCGCGATGGGCGCCGACCACCCGATCGCCTGGTGCCACGACTTCGAGGGCGGCCGTTCCTGGTACACCGGCGGCGGGCACACCCGGGAGTCGTACGCGGAGCCGGAGTTCCTGGCCCACCTGCTCGGCGGCATCCGGACGGCGGCCGGCGTCGCCGACGCCGACTGCGGCGCCTCGCTGACCGCGAGCTTCGAGAAGGTCACCCTCGACAGCAACACCAGCAACCCGATGGAGCTGGACGTCGCACCGGACGGGCGCGTCTTCTACATCGAGCGCGACGGCCGGGTGCAGATCGTCAAGCCGGACACCGGCAACACGGTGACCGCCGTCGACCTGGACGTCTTCACCGGCAACGAGGACGGCCTCATCGGCATCCGGCTCGACCCGGACTTCGCCACGAACAACTGGGTCTACCTCTACTACGCCCCCAACGACGGCATCGCCCGCAACCTGCTGTCCCGTTTCACGGTCACCGGTGACACCATCGACCCGGCGAGCGAGAAGCAGGTCCTGCGGGTCGACACGCAGCGCAACACCTGCTGCCACGCCGGCGGGAGCATGGCCTTCGACTCGGCGGGCAACCTCTACCTGGCCACCGGCGACAACACCAACCCGTTCGAGTCGGACGCGTTCACCCCGATCGACGAGCGGCCGGGCCGGGCCGACTACGACGCGCAGCGCACCTCCGGAAACACCAACGACCTGCGCGGCAAGGTGCTGCGGATCCACCCGGAGGACGACGGGACGTACACGGTGCCGGAGGGCAACCTCTTCGCCCCGGGCACCGCGAAGACCCGGCCGGAGATCTACGCCATGGGCTTCCGCAACCCGTTCCGGATCGGAATCGACCCGGCCACGGACACCCTCTACGTCGCCGACTACGGTCCGGACGCCAGCGCCGCGAACCCCAACCGGGGCCCCGAGGGGACCGTGGAGTGGAACATCGTCGCCACGCCCGGCAACTACGGCTGGCCGTACTGCACCGGGGCGAACTACGCCTACAACGACTACCAGTTCCCGTCCGGCCCGAGCGGCGCGAAGTTCGACTGCGCGGCGCCCGTGAACGACTCGCCCAACAACACCGGCCTGACCCAGCTCCCGCCAGCCATCCCCGCCACCGTCGACTACGACTACAGCGGCAACCCCCGCTTCCCGGAGATCGGTGGCGGCGGCGCGCCGATGGGCGGCCCGGTCTACCGGTACGACCCGGAACTCGACTCCGACCGGAAGTGGCCGGCGTACTACGACGGCAAGGCGCTGTTCGGCGAGTGGAACCAGTCGAAGATGTACACGATGCAGCTCACCGGCGACGGCAAGAGCCTCGTGGACATCAACCAGATCCTCACCGGGATGACCATGCTCCGGCCGATGGACTTCGAGTTCGGCCCGGACGGAGCGCTCTACCTCATCGAGTGGGGCAGCGGCTTCGGCGGCAACAACGACAACTCCGGCGTCTACCGCATCGACTACATCGCCGGTGACCGCGCGCCCATCGCGGTGGCCAGCGGTGAGCCGACCTCCGGCCCGGCGCCGCTGACGGTCGCCTTCTCCAGCGCCGGTTCCCGTGACCCGGACGGCGGCACGCTCACCTACGCCTGGGCGTTCGGCGACGGGCAGACCTCCACGGAGGCGAACCCGACGCACACGTACGCCGAAGCCGGGACGTACACCGCGCAGCTCACCGTCACCAACCCGAAGGGGCGTACGGCGGTGGCCAACGTGCCGGTCACCGTGGGCAACACCGCCCCGACCGTGAAAATCGAGTTCCCGCCGGACGGCGGCTTCTTCGACTGGGGCGACCAGGTCCGCTACACGGTGACGGTGACCGATCCAGAGGACGGCGAGATCGACTGCGACCGGGTACGCCTCCAGGTGCTGCTCGGCCACGACGAGCACGCCCACCCGCTGGAGCAGCACACCGGCTGCACGGGCATCGTCCAGACGTCGCTGGCCTCCGGCCACGGCGCCGAGGCGAACGTCTTCGCCGTCTTCGAGGCGACCTACACCGACCTGGGCGGCGCCGAGGGCGCCGGGCCGCTCACCGGCCGCGCCATCGAGCAGCTCCAGCCCAAGCGCAAGCAGGCCGAGTACTTCACGGCCACCGGCCGGGCGCCGGGCAGCACCGGCGGCGGTGACCCGGGCGTGCAGCGCGAGACCACCGGCGACACCGCCGGCGGCGGCCAGAACATCGGCTTCATCGAGGACGGCGACTGGTGGTCGCTCACCCCGGCGGACCTCACCAACATCACCTCGATCCGGTTCCGGGTCGCGTCGGCCACCAGCGGCGGCCGCATCGACGTCCGGGCCGGCGCTGTCGACGGGCCGCTGGTCGCGCAGGCCACCGTGCCCGGCACCGGCGCCTGGCAGACGTACACGGACGTGACCGCCCCGGTCACCGGCCCCGCCTCCGGCACCCTGTACTTCGTGGCGAAGGACCCGGGCGGCGGCGCGGGGTCGCTGCTCAACGTCAACTGGATGGACTTCCTCGGTCGGGGCGTCACCGAGAACGCACCGCCGGCGGTCAGCGCCACCGCCACCCCGACCACCGGCACCGCGCCGCTCACCGTCGCGTTCGACGGCACGGCCACCGACGCCGAGGGGGACACCCCGCTGACGTACGCGTGGGACTTCGGCGACGGCGGCAGCGCGGACACCCTGGACGCGCAGCACACCTACACCAGCCCGGGCACGTTCACGGCGACGCTCACGGTGACCGACAGCCGGGGCGCCCGGTCGTACACCACCGTGCCGGTGCGGGTGGAGGCCCCGAACACGTCCTGCTTCGGGGCGCGCTCGGACGACTTCACCGGCACCAGCCTCGACCGCGCCCGCTGGAGCGTCGTCCGCGAGACCCAGCAGCTCGCGGTCTCCGGCGGCGCGCTGCGGCTGCCCACCGCGGTGGGCGACCTCTACGGCGGCCGCAACGACGCCACCAACCTGGTGCTCCAGCCCGCGCCGAGCGGGGCCTGGCAGGTGACCACCCGGGTCACCCTGCCGGTGACGGCCGACTACCAGCAGGCCGGCCTGCTGGTGTACGGGGACGACGAGAACTACGCCAAGCTGGACCTGCTCCACTCGGGCGGCCGGCGGGTCGAGTTCATCCGGGAGACCGCGGGCACCCCGCGCAACGAGGCGGCCGACAGCGTCGCCGCCCCGGCCGGTGACACCCTCTACCTGCGGGTCACCAGCGACGGGACGAACCTGACCGCGGCCGTCTCGGCCGACGGGCAGACCTTCACCCCGGTCGGCCGGGCCGCCGCGCTCGCCGGCATCGCCAACCCGCGGGTCGGGCTGTTCGCGCTCAACGGCGGCACGGCCGCTCCGGTGGTCGAGGCGGCGTTCGACTGGTTCCAGGTGTCGCCGGACGAGCCGGCCGAGCCGGTCGACCCGTCGGACGAGTTCACCGGCGACACGCTCGACAAGTGCCGCTGGGACGCCGTCCTCCGCGAGGACCCGACGGGCTACCGGGTGACCGGCGGCGCGCTGCGGATCGACGTGCCGAACGGCGACATCTACGGCTCCGGCAACTCCGGGCCGGCGAACTTCATCCTCCAGACCGCGCCCTCCGGCGACTGGACCCTGGAGACGAAGGTCGACGGCAGCCAACTGAACGAGCAGTACCAGCAGGCCGGTCTCATGGTGCACGCCGACGACGACAACTACCTGAAGTTCGACTACATCGTGGACAACCAGCCCGGCCAGCCGGTGACGCGGCGGATCGAGTTCCGCAGCGAGATCGGCGGGGCGGTGCAGAACCCGCAACCCGAGGCCGCGAACCTGACCGGCTCGGTGTGGCACCTGCGGCTGGCCCGCAGCGGTGACACGTTCACCGCGTCGTACTCGGCGGACGGGACGACCTGGACGGCGCTGACGGCGCTCACCAACAGCGCGGTCGGCGCCACCCCCAAGGTCGGTCTGTTCACCCTCGGCGCCAACCAGACCGCGTCGAAGACCGCCGTGTTCGACTACTTCCGGCTCACCACCGAGGCGGCCGACAAGACCGCACCGGTGACCGAGGCCAGCGTCTCGGGCACCCCGACCGAGGGGTGGCACACCGGGCCGGTGACCGTCACCCTCACCGCCACCGACGAGGACGGCGGCAGCGGCGTGGCCGGCACCGAGTACCAGCTCGACGGGGCGGACACCTGGACCGCGTACACCGGGCCGGTGCCGGTCAGCGGCGACGGCGAGCACGAGCTGCGGTTCCGCTCGACCGACCAGGCGGGCAACGTGGAGCCGACGCGGACCGTGTCCGTGAAGATCGATGCCACGGCGCCGGTCACCACGGCGACGTTCGCCCCGGCGAACGACGAGGGCTGGCACGACGGGACCGTCCCGGTCGTGCTGACCTCGACCGACGCCGCCTCCGGGGTGAAGACGGTCGAGTGGTCGCTCGACGGCGGCGCCTGGACGCCGTACGCCGGGCCGGTCGAGGTGAGCGGGGACGGCGAGCACGAGCTGCTGTTCCGGGCCACCGACAAGGCGGGCAACGCCGAGACGCTCAAGTCGGCGGTGCTGCGCATCGACGGCACGAAGCCGACGCTGCTGGTCTCCGGCCTCGCCGACGGCCAGCTGTACGGCGACAGCCAGGACGTGCGGGTGTCGTGGCAGGCCGTCGACCCGACCTCGGGCATCGCCTCGGTGGTCGGCGACCTGGACGGCCGGCCGTACGCCAGCGGCACGTTGCAGGCCATGTACGAGCTGCCGCTCGGCCTGCACGAGCTGACCGTCACGGCCACCGACAAGGCCGGCAACCGGACCACGGCGGAGGTGCGCTTCTTCGTCACCACCTCGTTCCGCGACATGCAGAACCTGCTGGACCGGTTCAAGGCGACGGGACGGCTCTCGGCCACCGCGCACAAGCAGCTGAAGGCGAAGCTCGACGCGGCGCGCAAGGCCGAGGCGGCCGGCAACGACGACAAGGCGGTCAAGCAGCTCACCGCCTTCCGGGAGCTCGCCGCCGACGCCACCCTGGTGGCCGAGGCGGAGATCCGGGACGTCCTGGTCCGGGACGCCGACGCCATGATCGTCCGGCTGGGCGGCACGGCCAGCAAGGCCGGCGTACTGGCCAACGATGGCGAACCGGTGGCCGGCGCGGGCCGGCTCGGGGGCGACCCCACCCGGCTCGCGCCGGGTCGCCGGCTCTGACAACCGGTGCGGTCCCGTCCCGACGCGGGGCGCCGGGACGGGACCGCACCACCCCGTGAGGAGGCGTCCGTGACGCGTACCCGGAAGGGCCTGGCCGCTCTGCTCGCCGGGCTGGCCCTCGTCCTGTTCTCCGCGGCCCCGGCCGCGGCCCACACCGGCAAGCTCAAGCTCACCGTGGCCGGCGACGGCGCCGACGGCGTCACCGTGCAGGCCACGTACGCCGACGGGCACCGGCTGGACAAGCTGGTGCGGCTGGTCCTCACCGCCACCGGGCCGGACGGGCAGCGGGTCGGCCCGCTCCAGCTCGAACCGGCCGCGGAGGGCCAGGGCTTCTACGCCACCGGCCCGGTCCTCTCCCCCGGCCGCTGGCAGGTGACGGTCAGCGCACCGGCCCCGCACCGGGGCGAGGCCACCGCCCAGGTGCAGGCCCGCGCCGCACAGTCCCCACCGGCCGCCGCACCCGTCGCGGTGACCGCGCCCACGGACGGACGGTCCGCCGGGCGCGGGGCGGGCACCGGCTGGTGGCCGCTCGCCCTGGTCGGTCTGCTGCTCGCCGCCACGGTGGTGGCGCTGGCCCTGGTGTCGGTCCGCCGCCGACCCGGCTGACGATCCGGTGCGGTCGGGGTGACCGCTCACCCCGACCGCCCGGGTGGTCAGAGGATCACGCGCAGCGCGTCCAGGTCCTCGTCGGTGGGCTGCCACGCGCCCGCCTCGGCGTTGGCGCGCACCTGCTCGGGCGTGGTCGCCCCGGCGATGACCGAGGTGACCGCCGGCTGGGCGGCGAGCCCGCCGATGGCCACCTGGAGCATGCTGAGCCCCCGCTCGTCCGCGTACCGGCCGATCGCCTCGATCACGTCCCAGTTCGCGGCGGCGAGCCGCTCGGCGTACCGGCCGCCGCCGGCGAGCCGGCTCCCCGCGGGCGGCGCCTCGCCCCGCCGGTACTTCCCGGTGAGCAGTCCGTTGGCCAGCGGGAAGAACGGCAGCAGCCCCAGGCCGAAGCGCTCGCACGCGGGGACCACCTCGGCCTCGACGTCCCGGTGCACCAGGCTGTAGTGGTTCTGGGCGCTGATGAAGCGGGACCGCCCGTTCGACGAGGCCACCCAGTCGGCGTCGGCGATCTGCCAGCCGGAGAAGTTCGAGTTGCCCAGGTACCGCACCTTGCCGGAACGGACCAGGTCGTCCAGGGCGGCGAGGGTCTCGTCGATCGGGGTGCCCGGGTCGGGCTCGTGCATCTGGTACAGGTCGATGTAATCGGTGCCGAGCCGACGCAGGGACGCCTCCACGGCCCGCATGACGTAGCGCCGGGCGCCGCGGGCGCCGAAGTCCGGACCGTTGAGGCCGTGCATGTCCATGCCGAACTTGGTGGCCACCACGACGTCGTCCCGGCGGCCCTTGAGCGCCTCGCCGAGCATCTGCTCCGAGCTGCCCTGCGGATCGCCGTAGATGTCCGCCGTGTCGAAGAAGTTGATCCCGACGTCCAGCGCGGCGTCCACCACGGCCCGGGTGCCGTCGAAATCGAGCTTGCGGCCGAAGTTGTTGCAGCCGATGCCGACCACGGACACCACGAGCCCGGAGTCGCCCAGCCGGCGGTAGGTCATCTCAGTCACGAGATGAACCCTATGCCCACGCCCTCCGGCGCATCCGCGTGATCCGCCACTCAGCCGAGCACCTCGGCGCAGAGCCGGCGGGCGGCGTCGACCGTGGCGGCCAGGTCGTCCGGCGTACGCCCCACGGCGGCGAGCAGGGCCTGCGCCCGGGACGCGAAGCCGGGCGGCGAACCGGGCAGCCGCCCCGCCGACTCGACCATGCCCTTCTCGTTGACCAGCCACCGCCCGGCCCGCCCGTGCAGGGCGTGGACGAGCACCCCGACCGCGCGGAAGAGGCAGCCCGCGACGTAGGCGGCGTCCCCCGAGGCGGCACCCTTCGCCGCCGCCTCGACGAGGAAGCCCGCCTCCCAGCCGCCGGCGACCAGCGCGGCACCGAGCGCCGGCGGGTACGCCGACGTCTCCTCCCGCAGCGCCGTCAGCTCGCCGGTCGGGTCGGCCAGCACGTGGCACAGGGCCACCTCACCCGCGTAGGCGTGGGAGTAGAAGCCGAGCGGGTGGCCGGCCTGCACGCCCACCTCGTACCGGCCGGCGCGGCAGTCGGCCCAGATCCGGCGTACCCGGTCGAGGTCGCGGTAGATCCAGTCGACGGCCGTCCCGCCGACCCGCAGCCAGCCGCCGCCGTCGACCCACGGCCCCCAGCCGCCGGGCGGCGTCAGCTCCGTCTCCTGGTCGGCGACCGTGGCGGCGACCGCACGCAGCCCCGCCACGTCGAGTTCGCCCCGGTAGTAGAGGCCGAGATCCCAGTCGGAGTCCGGCCGGTGGGTGCCACGCGCCCGGCTGCCGCCCAGGGCCACGGCCACCACGCCGTCGACCGCGCAGAGCCGTTCGGCCAGCTCGGCCGGGTTCACTTCACGTCCCACACCGGCTCCGCGGTCTCGACCACCTCACCGTCGCCCCGGAACAGCACGAACCGGTCGAAGGTGCGGGTGAACCACCGGTCGTGGGTCACGGCGACGACCGTCCCCTCGAACGCGTTCAGGCCGGCCTCCAGCGCCTCCGCGCTGGCCAGGTCGAGGTTGTCGGTGGGCTCGTCGAGGAGCAGCAGCGTGGCGCCGGAGAGTTCCAGCAGCAGCACCAGGAACCGCGCCTGCTGCCCGCCGGAGAGGGTGCCGAACCGCTGGTCGCCCTGCCCGGCCAGTTCGTACCGGGACAACGCCGCCATGGCCGCGTGCCGGTCCATCCCCGCCCGGTGCGCGTCGCCGCGCCAGAGGATCTCGACGAGCGTCCGCTCCACCAGCTCCGGCCGGTCGTGGGTCTGCGAGAAGTGCCCCGGGCGCACCCGGGCGCCGAGCCGGGCCACCCCGTCGTGTGCCACGGGCGCCAGCGCCGACCCGCCGTCGACCGGCCCGTTGGCCGGGTCGGGATCGGTGCCGCCGCGCGCCAGCAGCCGCAGGAAGTGCGACTTGCCGGTGCCGTTCGCGCCGAGCACGGCCACCCGGTCGCCGTACCAGATCTCCAGGTCGAACGGGTAGGTCAGGCCGTCGAGTTCCAGCTGTTCGCAGATCACCGCGCGCTTGCCGGTCCGCCCGCCGGTCAGGCGCATCCGGATGTCCTGCTCCTTCGGGGGTACGGGCGGCGGCCCGGCCTCCTCGAACTTGCGCAGCCGGGTCTGCGCCGCCTGGTAGCGCGACGCCATCCCGTCGTTGTACGCGGCCTTCTGCTTGTACATGAGCACCAGCTCGCGCAGCTTCTGGTGCTCCTCGTCCCAGCGCCGGCGCAGCTCGTCGAGACGGGCGTGGCGGGCCACCCGCGCCTCGTGCCAGCTCGCGAAGCCGCCGGGATGCACCCAGGCGCTGCCGCCCTCCACGGCGACCACCCGGTCGGCGGTCTGCGCGAGCAGTTCCCGGTCGTGCGAGACGTACAGCACCGACTTGGCCGACTCGCGCAGCCGCCCCTCCAGCCAGCGCTTGCCCGGCACGTCGAGGAAGTTGTCCGGCTCGTCGAGCAGCAGCACCTCGTCCGGGCCCCGGAGCAGCAGTTCCAGGGCGAAGCGCTTCTGCTGGCCGCCGGACAGTGTCCGCACCGGACGGTCGCGGGCGGCGTCCCAGGGAAGGTCGAGCACGATGGTGGCCACCGTGTCGAAGAGCACCTCGGCGTCGTACCCGCCGACCTCGCCCCAGGCGGCGAGCGCGTCCGCGTACGCCAGCTGCGCCTTGCTCGCGGCGGTGCTGTACTTGCCGCGCACCTCGGCCGCCCGCATGGCGGCCTCGGTCTCGGCGAGGCGCCGGCCGGCCGCCCGCAGCGCGGGCGGGGCGAGTGAGAGCGCCAGGTCGGCGAGGGTGGACTCGTCCCCGATCATGCCGATGAACTGCCGCATGACGCCGAGCCCGCCGGTACGCGCGACGGTGCCCGTCACCACCGGCAGGTCGCCCGCGACCATCCGCAGCAGGGTGGTCTTGCCGGCGCCGTTCGGCCCCACGAGTGCCACCTTGGCGCCCTCGCCGACCCGGAACGACACGTCGGCGAACAGTTCCCGGCCGTCGGGCAGGGTGTGCCCGACCCCTGCCACGTCCACGTAACCCACGCCGGGATCCTGCCTCAGGCCCCGGCCGGCGGTACATCCAATTACCGGCCGAGCCACCACCGGCGGAGGCGGCGCACGCGGCGCCGCGGCCGGCGGGCGGCACGCGGTGTCACCGACCGACGCGCAGGACGCGGTAGCCCTTCTGGCTGGCGTGCCGCTCGACCTGCCAGCCCTCGTCGACGAGCCAGCGGTGCAGCGAGTCGCCGCCGAGGTGGCGCGCGACGACCAGCCAGGCGACGCCGTCCGGTGCGAGCCGCGGCAGCCAGCGCCGCAGCAGCTCGTGCAGCTCGTCCTTGCCGATCCGGATGGGTGGGTTCGACCAGAGCTGGGCGAAGCGGACCTCGTCCGGCACCTCGTCCGGGGCGCGGACGCGGATCCGGTCCCCCGCGCCGATCCGCTCGGCGTTGGCGGCCGCGAGTTCACGGGCCCGCTCGTTGACGTCGACGGCCCAGACGGTGGCCGACGGCGCCGTGCTGGCCAGCACGCAGCTGATCGGGCCGAAGCCGCAGCCGAGGTCGAGCAGGTCGCCGGTCGTACCGGCGGCGGGCAGCTCGGCCTTGCGCAGCAGCACGGCGGTGCCCGGGTCGAGCCGGTCGGCCGAGAACACACCGCTGGCCGAGGCGAGCGTGTAGTCGCGGCCGGCGACGGTGAACTCGACCTCCCGCCGCCGGGCGGTGGTCGCGGGTTCCGCGGTGAAGTAGTGCTCGCCGGTCACGCCGGCAATTCTCGCACCCGGCCACTTCGCCGCCGGCGGCGCTCGCGTGCCCGTCACGATCCGGCGCGGTGAGGCGTTGTGAGGGTGACCCGACACCCCCCGACGCCACAATTTCCCATTATTCCCACCTAAAGGGACAATCACTCCTACCCTGGGCGGCATGGTGTATCGGTACGAGTTCGATGAGGACGCTTTCGTGGACCACCCGGAGGGTGCGTCCGACCCCGTGCTCGGTGCCGGTCCGCCACCGCCGGCCGGGCCGTCCCCGTCCCGCTTCCCCACCCCGTCGCTGCCCCGCGCGACCCGGAGGACACTGCCGCCCGAACCCGAGCCGGCGCAGATCGAGCCCCCGGCCCAGATCGAACCCCCGGCCCAGGTCGAGCCCCCGGCGCAGGTCGAGCCCCCGGCCCAGGTCGAGCCTCCGGTCCGCGCCGAGGCCCCGGCGCCCGTACGGGCCGAGGCTCCCCCTCCGCCGCCCGTACGGGCGGAGGCGCCGCCACCACCGCCCACCTCCCAGGTCTACGTCTCGGCGCCGCCGGCGCCCGAGCCGCCCGCGGCCGTGCCGGCGCCCCGCTCCGGCGGTGGCCGGCTCTGGCAGGTCCTGATCGGCGGCGCAGCCGTGCTCGTGCTGCTCGCGCTCTGCGGCCTCGGTGCCGCCGCGCTGCTCGTCGACCGCACACCCGACCCGCAGCCCGGCCCGAGCCAGCAGGCCGGCGCCGAGCCATCCGCCGGCGTCGAGCAGGAGGAGGCGGAGCACCTCGACTCCCGCGACACCGACCAGGCGCCGCTGACCGCCAAGGAGATCTTCGCCGGCAAGGAACTGGTGGTCGAGGACGGCCGGCCCGCCTACGAGGTGCTCAAGACGCAGTCCAGCGGCAGCTGCGCGGTCGCCGCCACGGACGAGGTCGCCGACCTGCTGGTCCGGCTCGGCTGCAACCAGGTCGTCCGCGGCACGCTCCGCAGCCCCGACGGCGACCACCTGGTCACCACCGGCTTGTTCAACCTCACCGACCGGGCCAGCGCGGAACGCGCCCGGGACCGCATCCGGCAGCTGCTCGACGAGCGGCAGGGACGCTTCCGCGGCCTCGCGGCCGGTGAGGGCACCGAGGCCATCGCGACCGCCCCCGCCCGGGTGGGCTGGCAGGTGCGAGGCCACTACCTGGCGTACGCGCTCGTCGTCCGCACCGACGGGGAGACCATCAAGTCCGGCGACCCGGCCGTACGGGAGATCCTCTTCGACACGATCGAGCTGCACCTCAACCGGACGGTGCTGGAACGGCGTGCCGACGGCGGCATCGCGAACCAGCCCACCACCGAGCCGTCGGACAGCACCGGCGCGCAGGACGGCGAGAGCGAACCGTCGGGCGACTGACCCGAGACCCCGGCGGTCCGGCGGGTGCGTGCTCCTCGCGGCACGCACCCGTCGCCGTTCGTACGGGCTGCCGCCGCGGGCGTCATGCCTCGGCGGGGACGCGCAGGCGGCGCGTGAGTTCGGCGCGGCGGGCGTACTCGGCGGGGTCGTCCGGGTAGCCGACGGCCACGAGGGTGAGACCGTGCGCGGGCGCCACGGTGACCTCGCCCGAGCGTTCGCGGCGGCGGAGCAGGCCGGCGGGCCAGTCGGCCGGGCGACGGCCCTCGCCGACGGCCAGCATCGCGCCCACGAGGCTGCGGACCATCGCCTGGCAGAACGCGTCGGCCTGGACGGTGGCGACCAGCACGCCGTCGGGGTCGCGCCGCCAGTCCAGCCGGGTCACCTCCCGCAGGGTGGTGGCGTTCTCCTTGCGCCGGCAGTACGCCGCGAAGTCGTGCTCGCCCACCAGCCCCGCCGCCGCCGCGTTGAGCGCGTCGAGGTCGAGCGGGCGCGGCCAGGCCAGGATCTCGTGCCGGCGCAGCGGTTCGGCGCCGTACGGGGCGTCGGTCACCCGGTACTCGTAACGGCGGAAGGTGGCCGAGAAGCGGGCGTCGAACTGCGCCGGCACCTCGGTGACGGCCCGGACCCGCACGTCGCCGGGGAGCAGCCGGGACAGCCGGCGCAGGAGGCTCCCCTCCCGCTCCCGCCAGAGCGCGGTCGGCAGGTCGACGTGGCAGACCTGCCCGGTGGCGTGCACGCCGGCGTCGGTACGGCCCGCCACGGTCAGCCCGGTCGCGGAGCCGGCGCCGAGCAGGAGGTCGAGCGCCTCGACGAGCACGCCGGCGACCGTGCGCCGGTCCGGCTGGGGCGCCCAGCCGGAGAAGTCAGTCCCGTCGTACGACACGTCCAGCCGCAGCCGGGTGCGCTCGTCCACCCCGTACCTCCCGTCACGAAGCGGGCCCGACACCCACGAGGGGTGCCGGGCCCGGCAAAGCCCGAGATCAGGCCTTGTTCTCGTTGTTCTCCTCGGTGGCGAGGTCGCTGTCCTCGCGCGCCTCGGCGGTGTCGCCGGACGCCGAGACCGGCGGCTCGGAGTCCTGGTCGGACGACTCGGACCGCGGAGTCTCCTCCTCGGGCGCGAGCGCCTCGACCTTGTCCTGCTGAGCGGCCTTGCGGGCGGCGGTCTTCCTGTTCGCCTTCGGCTCGGCGACCTGAAGCTCCTCGACCAGCTCGATGATCGCCATCGGCGCGGCGTCGCCCTTGCGCGGCCCGGTCTTCACGATCCGGGTGTAGCCACCGTTGCGGTTGGCGTACCGCGGCGCGATCTGGTCGAACAGGGTGTAGACCACGTCCTTGTCCTTGACGACGGCGAGCACCCGACGCCGGGAGGCCAGGTCACCGCGCTTGGCCTTGGTGATCAGCTGCTCCGCGAGCGGGCGCAGCCGCCGGGCCTTGGTCTCGGTGGTCTGGATCTTGCCGTGCTGGAACAGCGACGTGGCCAGGTTGGCCAGCATCAACCGCTCGTGCGCCGGGCTGCCGCCGAGGCGGGGACCCTTGGTGGGCGTGGGCATTCTCGGTGCTCCTCAGATGTGGCGGCAGCGCGACTTAGAGCTGCTCGGTCTCGCGGTAGTCGTCGGTGTCGTAGTCGGCCTCGCCGAAGGCGTCCACGACGTGCGCCGGGTCGAAGTTCGGGGCCGAGTCCTTCAGCCCCAGACCCATCCCGGCGAGCTTCATCTTGACCTCGTCGATCGACTTCTGACCGAAGTTGCGGATGTCGAGGAGGTCGGCCTCGGTACGCCCGATGAGCTCACCAACGGTGTTGATGCCCTCGCGCTTGAGGCAGTTGTACGAGCGGACGGTCAGGTCCAGCTCCTCGATCGGCAGGGCCAGGTCGGCCGCCAGCTGGGCGTCCTGCGGCGACGGGCCGATGTCGATGCCCTCCGCCGTCTCGTCCAGCTCGCGGGCCAGCCCGAAGAGCTCCACCAGCGTCGACCCGGCCGAGGCCAGCGCGGTACGCGGGCCCATCGACGGCTTGGTCTCGACGTCGATGATGAGCCGGTCGAAGTCGGTGCGCTGCTCGACACGGGTCGCCTCGACGCGGTAGGTGACCTTGAGGACCGGCGAGTAGATCGAGTCGACCGGGATCCGGCCGATCTCGGCGCCGGCCTGCTTGTTCTGCGCGGCCGTGACGTAGCCCCGGCCCCGCTCGACGGTCAGCTCCATGTCGAGCCGGCCCTTGCCGTTGAGGGTGGCGAGCTTCAGGTCCGGGTTGTGCACCGAGACGCCGGCCGGCGGCTGGATGTCCCCCGCCGTCACGTCGCCCGGGCCCTGCTTGCGCAGGTACATGCTGACCGGCTCGTCGTGCTCGGAGCTGACGCACAGCTCCTTGATGTTCATGACGAGCTCGACCACGTCCTCCTTGACCCCGGGGATCGTGGTGAACTCGTGCAGCACACCGTCGATCTTGATCGAGGTCACGGCCGCGCCCGGGATCGACGACAGCAGCGTACGCCGCAGCGAGTTGCCCAGGGTGTAGCCGAAGCCCGGCTCCAGCGGCTCGATGGTGAACCGGGAGCGCGTCTCGTTGATCGACTCCTCGGAGAGGGTCGGTCGCTGGCTGATGAGCATGTCTTCTCTTCTCTTCCGGGGCGCCCGCCATATGACGCCCACGACACAAACTGTTCCGGTGGCCCGCCCCGGCCAGGGCGGGCCACCGCAACGAGCCCTTACTTGGAGTAGAGCTCGACGATCAGCTGCTCCTGGACCTGGGTGTCGATCACCTGGCGGCTCGGGAGCGAGTGCACGAGGATCTTCATCTGGCTCGGGATGGCCTCCAGCCACGCCGGGACGCTGCGCGAGCCCGCCTCGGCCTGGGCCACCAGGAACGGGGTGAGCTCCTTGCTCTTGGCCCGAACCTCGATGATGTCGTGCTCCTTGACGCGGTACGACGGGATGTCGACCTTCTTGCCGTTCACGGTGAAGTGACCGTGCTTGACCAGCTGACGGGCCATGTCCCGGGACTTGGCGTAGCCGGCCCGGTAGACCACGTTGTCCAGCCGCGACTCGAGGATCTGCAGGAGGACCTCACCGGTCTTCGCCTGCTTGGCCACGGCCTCCTCGTAGTAACCGCGGAACTGCTTCTCCAGCACGCCGTACACGCGGCGGGCCTTCTGCTTCTCACGGAGCTGGAGCAGGTACTCCGTCTCCTTCGTGCGGCCGCGGCCGTGCTGCCCGGGCGGGAACGGCCGGGACTCGAACGGGCACTTCGGGCCGTCGCACTTGCTGCCCTTGAGGAACAGCTTCATCTTCTCCCGCCGGCAACGGCGGCAGTCAGCACCGGTGTAACGAGCCATCTCTCTCTACCTCTCAGACCCGGCGACGCTTCGGCGGACGGCACCCGTTGTGCGGCTGCGGCGTGACGTCGGAGATCTGGCCGACCTCCAGGCCGACGGCCTGCAGCGAACGGATGGCGGTCTCCCGGCCGGAGCCGGGGCCCTTGACGAACACGTCGACCTTGCGCATGCCGTGCTCCATCGCCCGGCGCGCGGCGGCCTCGGCGGCCAGCTGCGCGGCGAACGGGGTCGACTTGCGCGAGCCCTTGAAGCCCACCTGGCCCGCGGAGGCCCAGGAGATGACCGCACCGGTCGGGTCCGTGATGGACACGATGGTGTTGTTGAAGGTGCTCTTGATGTGCGCCTGCCCGTGGGCGACGTTCTTGCGTTCCTTGCGCCGGACCTTCTTGACGGCGGCTCCGGCACGAGCCTTCGGTGGCATAAGTCTTGTGCGCTCCTGTTTCGGTTCTCGATCGGGTTCCGGCCCCCCGTCCGCGGGCGACGCCCCGGGCCGGGGCCCGCCTCACCTGGACGGCGACGAGCCGGACTTCCGTGGGGAACTACTTCTTGCCGGGCTTCTTCTTGCCGGCGACGGTCCGCTTCGGGCCCTTGCGGGTGCGGGCGTTGGTACGCGTCCGCTGGCCACGCACGGGCAGGCCCCGGCGGTGCCGGATACCGGCGTAGCAGCCGATCTCGACCTTGCGGCGGATGTCCGCGGCGACCTCGCGGCGCAGGTCACCTTCAACCTTGTAGTTGGCCTCGATGTGGTCCCGGAGCTGCACGAGCTCCTCGTCCGTGAGGTCCCGGGCGCGCTTGTCCGGCGAGATGCCGGTGGCGGCGAGCGTCTCCAGGGCGCGGGTACGGCCCACGCCGAAGATGTAGGTGAGCGCGATCTCCATCCGCTTGTCGCGGGGGAGGTCGACGCCGACTAGACGTGCCATGTGCGGGCGTGCTCCTCGTGATGTTGGCGGAGGTCTGGCCCGCCCCCACCCCGCTCCGGCCCTCTCCTGACTCCGGCGCGATCCGCGCCGGCGACCGGGAGACGGCCGCTGCCCGAGCGGGCCCCGGCCTCCGACCGGGGGTCGGCCACGAAGGAGTACGCCTGGCGCGTACCGCTCGCGGCTGGGACGAGCATGTGTCGTGTGTGTGTTGTCCGGATCTGCGGCCCGGGCCGGTCCTCACCGGCCGCTTGCGCGGCCGGGCGAGGGGTTCAGCCCTGACGCTGCTTGTGGCGCGGGTCGCTGCAGATGACGATGACCCGGCCGTGCCGGCGGATCACCTGGCACTTGTTGCAGATCCTCTTGACGCTCGGCTTGACCTTCACGGTTGCCTTACTTCCCATCAGGCCCGGTGACGCGCCACGCGCGACCTCGGACGTCGAAGACGGACACGGGGACGTCCCGGCCGTCGTCAGGCTTACTTGTAGCGGTAGACGATGCGCCCGCGGGTCAGGTCGTACGGCGAGAGTTCGACGACGACCCGATCCTCCGGCAGGATGCGGATGTAGTGCTGCCGCATCTTGCCGCTGATGTGAGCCAGCACCTTGTGGCCGTTCGCGAGCTCCACGCGGAACATGGCGTTCGGCAGGGGCTCGATGACCCGACCTTCGATCTCGATGGCTCCGTCTTTTTTCGGCATGTCCTCCGCTGTCCTGACGTCGGTTGCTCCGGACGGCCCACAACGTCTTACACGGGTGAACTGATCGAAATCAGGTAGCCCGCGCCAGCCGCGGCTCCCGCTCCCATCGAAGCGCGGATGGGCATGCAGGAGTGGACGCTGTGCGCCGATCTGAAAGTGTACGCCCGCACGCACGCCGTCGCCAAACCGGCCACCAGCGGTTCCGCGGACGGATGACGTTTCCCGGCTCGATCCGCTACCGGCGGCGCCGCTTCCGCCCCTCCGCCCGCCGCCGCGGCTCCCCGCCGGCGGCGCCGCTGATCGTCCGGGCGAGCAGGACCACGCCCCACGGCCCGGCCACCCAGCCCGGCCAGAAGTAGAGCAGGTCACGGGACATCAGGGACGTGACGGCCCAGATCCCCACGAGGATCGGCACCACCCGGAGGTACGGCAGCCACACCTGCGCGAGCCAGCCGGTCGCCGGACCGGCCCCGGCCGGCTGCGCCGCCGGCCCGGCTGCGGCGGGTTGCGTCGCCGGCGCCGCGCCCGGGGGCACGGCCACCCCCGACCCGGCCGGAGGCGTCACCGGCGGCAGGTCGGTGAGCAGGCCGTCCAGGTCGGCGTACGTCCGGGCGGCGTACGCCCGCTGCAGCCGCTCGTCGTACTCGTGCAGGTCCAGCCGGCCCTCGTCGAGCGCGGCCCGCAGTCGTTCGGCCACCGCCTGACGGTCCGCGTCGGCGGCCCGCATCCCCTCCCGCCCCTCCATGCCCGCCAGCATGCCACCACCACACCAGCATCAGGAGCCCCGGAAGGCCCGGGTGCGGCAGCCGGGCGGCCCGGTGCGGCTGCTGGGCGGCCCGGTGCGGCTGCTGGGCGGCCCGGTGCGGCCGCCGGACCGCCGTTCTGGCGTGATCGTCTACTGAACGCGCGCAGCGCCGTCGGTCGACCGGGACCGAGCGAGGAGGGCGGGCGTCAGGGGGCCGGGGTGTCGGCGGGCTGGCGGGCGGTGACCAGGTCGCCGAGACGCGCCCGGCCGCCGTCCTCGGCGGTCAGCACCCACACCCCGTCGGGGAGCAGCGCCATCGTGTGCTCGACGTGGGCCGCCACCGACCCGTCACGGGTCACCACCGTCCAGCCGTCGGCCAGTTCGGCGGTACGCGGCGAGCCCATGGTGATCATCGGCTCGATGGCCAGCGCCATCCCGGTCACCAGGCGGGGACCCTTGCCCGGCCGCCCGTGGTTCAGCACGTGCGGGTCCTGGTGCATCTCGGTGCCGATCCCGTGCCCGCCGTAGCCGTCGACGATCCCGTAGCGCCCGGCGCGGCGCACCGCGTCCTCCACGGCGTGGGAGATGTCGGTGAGCCGTCCACGGCCGCTGGCCGCCCCGCGGGCCGCCGCGGCGATGCCGGCCCACATCGCGTCCTCGGCCACCGCGGCCATCTTGAGCAGCGCCGGGTCGACGTCACCGACCCCGACGGTGATCGCGGCGTCGCCGTGCCACCCGTCGAGGATCGCACCGCAGTCGATCGAGATGAGGTCGCCCTCCCGGAGCACCTGCGTCGGCGCCGGGATCGCGTGCACGACCTGCTCGTTGACAGACGAGCAGATCGACGCCGGGTACCCGTGGTAGCCCTTGAACGACGGTGTGGCGCCCGCCTCGCGGATGGTCGACTCGGCGATGGCGTCCAGGTCGGCCGTGCTGACCCCCGGGGCGACAGCCTCCCGCATCCGACGCAGCGCCTCGGCGACCACCAAGCCGGCGGCGCGCATCTTCTCGATCTGCTCGGGGGTCTTCAGCTGGATATCCAGCTGGGGACGACGCATGAAGCCGTTACCTTTCCTTGCCGACACAGCGGGGCACGCCGAACGTACCCCGCTGTGCGCACTCTATCCGCCGGTGAGCCGGCGTGACCTCAGCCGCCGTACGACCGCAGGGCGTCGATGGCGCGGACCGTGACGTCCTCCACCGGGCCCGTGGCGTCGATGCCGACGAGCTTGCCCTGGGCGCCGTAGTAGTCCACGAGCGGCGCCGTCTTCTCGGCGTACTCCCGCAGGCGGGTGGCGATCGTCTCGGGCTTGTCGTCGTCGCGCTGGAACAGCTCGGCGCCGCACCGGTCGCAGATGCCTTCCCGGGTGGGGGCGTCGAACTCGACGTGCCAGATCTTGCCGCACCCCCGGCAGGTACGCCGGCCGGAGAGCCGCCGGATCACCTCGTCGTCGTCGACCACCAGTTCGAGCACCACGTCGAGCGCGGTGCCCAGGTCGGCCAGGAGCTTGTCCAGTGCGGCGGCCTGCGGCGTGGTCCGGGGGAAGCCGTCGAGCAGGAACCCCTCGCTGGCGTCCGGCTCGGCGAGCCGGTCCCGGACCATGTTGATGGTGACCTCGTCCGGCACGAGTTCGCCGGCGTCCATGTACCGCTTCGCCTCGATGCCCAGCGGGGTGCCCTGCGAGACGTTCGACCGGAAGATGTCGCCGGTCGAGATCTTCGGCACCGCGAGGTGCGCGGCGATGAACTCGGCCTGCGTGCCCTTGCCCGCGCCCGGCGGGCCAACCAAGACGAGTCTCATCTACCGCAGGAACCCTTCGTAGTTCCGCTGCATCAGTTGGCTCTCGATCTGCTTCACGGTCTCCAGACCCACGCCGACCATGATCAGCACTGCGGTGCCGCCGAACGGGAAGTTCTGGTACTGCTGGTTGTCCAGCCAGATGAAGAAGAAGTTCGGCAGGATCGAGATGATGCCCAGGTAGAGCGCGCCCGGAAGGGTGATCCGGCTGAGGATGAAGTCCAGGTAGTCGGCGGTCGGCTTGCCGGGGCGGATACCCGGGACGAACCCGCCGTACTTCTTCATGTTGTCCGCGACCTCGGTCGGGTTGAACGTGATCGAGACGTAGAAGTACGTGAAGAAGATGATCAGCAGGAAGTAGACCGAGATGTAGATCGGGCTGTCGGGCGCCACCAGGTTGTTCTGGATCCACGCCTGCGTCTTGCCCGGGTTGGTCTGGTCGAAGAACTGCAGGGCGAGCTGCGGCAGGTAGAGCAGCGACGAGCCGAAGATGACCGGGATGACACCCGCCTGGTTGACCTTCAGCGGGATGTAGGTCGAGGTGCCGCCGTACATCCGCCGGCCGATCATGCGCTTGGCGTACTGCACCGGGATCCGGCGCTGCGCCTGCTCGATGAACGTGACGGCGGTGATGACGACCAGCACCAGGGCGATCACGAGGAAGAACTTCCACCAGCCCTGGCTGGTCTTGATCTGCCAGCCCTCGCTGGGGAGGCGGGCGGCGATCGAGGTGAAGATCAGGACGGACATGCCGTTGCCGACGCCGCGGTCGGTGATCAGCTCGCCGAGCCACATGACCACGCCGGTGCCGGCGGTCATCGTCATCACGAGGATGCTGAGGGTCAGCCAGTCCGGGATGCCCGTGCCCTCGGGGATGATCGGGAACTGGTCGCAGCGGTTCTGGAAGAGCTGCCCGGAGCGGGCCAGCGCCACGAACGCCGAGGCCTGGAGGACACCGAGGCCCAGGGTCAGGTAGCGCGTGTACTGCGTGATCTTCGCCTGGCCGGCCTGGCCCTCCTTGCGGAGCTGCTCGAGCCGCGGGATCACCACGGTCAGCAGCTGCAGGATGATCGACGCGGTGATGTAGGGCATGATGCCCAGCGCGAAGACCGAGAGCTGGAGCAGCGCCCCGCCGGAGAACAGGTTGAGCAGGTTCAGCACACCCGTGGTGTCGCCCTGGAGGGTGTCGAGGCACTTCTGGACGTTGCCGTACGACACTCCGGGGCTGGGCAGGGTGGCGCCGAGCCGGTAGATCGCGATGATGCCGACTGTGAACAGCAGCTTCTTGCGCAGGTCAGGCGTACGGAACGCACTGAGAAAGGCGGACAGCAACTTCTTCCTCCTGCGCGAGGCGGGCCGCCGGTGGGTCCCTGGCGGGTCGGGGTGGGCGTCGGGCCAGTGCCCGATATCCATGGCTGGGAAGGGACTCTAACAGCCCGATCCCGGTCCGGGCAGACGTGCCCGGCTACATAAATCGATTCCGATGTTACTGGGTGCACACGTCCCAGGTAGACCATGGCGCCCGCCAGTTGCTCACAACTGGACGGGCGCCATGGGTCTGCTCCTCTTACAGCTCGGTGACCGAGCCACCGGCGGCGGTGATCTTCTCCTTGGCCGACGCGCTGAACGCGTGCGCCGACACCTGGAGGGTCACCCCACCGAGGTCCCCGGTGCCGAGAACCTTGACCGGCTGGCCCTTGCGGACCGCGCCGGCCTCGGCCAGCTCCAGCGGACCGACCTGGCCGCCGTTCGGGAAGAGCTCGGCGAGCCGGTCCAGGTTGACCACCTGGTAGGTCACCTTGAACTTGTTCTTGAAGCCCTTCAGCTTCGGCAGGCGCATGTGGATGGGCATCTGCCCACCCTCGAACGCCGCCGAGATGTTCTTCCGGGCCTTCGAACCCTTGGTACCGCGACCGGCGGTCTTGCCCTTGGAGCCCTCACCGCGACCCACCCGGGTCTTGGCGGTCTTGGCCCCCGGCGCCGGGCGCAGGTGGTGGACCTTGATCGTCATTACTCGACCTCCTCGACCTTCACGAGGTGGCTCACGGTGAAGATCATGCCGCGGATCTCCGGCCGGTCCTCCTTGACCACCACGTCGTTGATCCGCTTGAGACCGAGCGACCGCAGCGAGTCACGCTGGTTCTGCTTCGTCCCGATCTCGGACCGGACCTGGGTGACCTTCAGGCGCGCCATCAGGAAGCCACCCCCGCCCGCGACGCCAGCATCCCGGCCGGCGCGACGTCCTCGACCGGCAGGCCACGGCGGGCGGCCACGGCCTCCGGCGACTCCAGCGACTTCAACGCCGCCACGGTGGCGTGGACGATGTTGATCGGGTTCGACGAGCCGAGGCTCTTGGAGAGCACGTCGTGGATGCCCGCGCACTCCAGCACGGCACGCACCGGGCCACCGGCGATGACACCCGTACCGGCCGAGGCCGGCTTGAGCAGCACGACGCCGGCGGCGTCCTCGCCCTGGACCGGGTGCGGGATCGACTGGCCGATCCGCGGCACCTTGAAGAAGTGCTTCTTGGCCTCCTCGACACCCTTGGCGATCGCCGCGGGCACCTCCTTGGCCTTTCCGTAGCCCACGCCGACCGTGCCGTCGCCGTCGCCCACGATCACCAGGGCGGTGAAGCTGAAGCGACGACCACCCTTCACGACCTTGGCGACGCGGTTGATCGCGACGACCCGCTCGAGGTGCGGGGTCTTCTCGACGGGCGCGTTTCCGCGGCCGCCCTCACGGCGGTTGTCGCGGCGACCACCCTCGTTGCCACCGGACCCGCCGCCACGGCGCTGTTGACCTGGCATCAGCAGCCTTCCTTCTCTCTCGTGACGGGGTTACTAGAACTCGAGCCCGGCTTCGCGGGCGGCGTCGGCAAGCGCGGCGACCCGCCCCGCGTACCGGTTGCCACCGCGGTCGAAGACGACCCTGGAGATGCCGGCGGCCTTGGCCCGCTCGGCGAGCAGCGCGCCCACCTTGCCGGCGAGGGCGCTCTTGTCGCCCTCGGCACCGCGCAGCGACGCCTCCATGGTCGACGCCGACACCAGGGTGTGGCCCTGGGTGTCGTCGACGATCTGGGCGACGATGTGCCGGAGCGAACGGGTGACGACCAGGCGCGGGCGCTGGGGCGTGCCGTTGACGCGCTTGCGGACCCGGAAGTGCCGACGCGCACGCCCGACGGCGCGCTTGGCGGCGACGCCGCGGCGGCGCTTGAGCAGCGTGGCGGTCACTTCTTACCTGCCTTTCCAGCCTTGCGGCGGATGACCTCGCCCTGGTACTTGATGCCCTTGCCCTTGTAGGGCTCCGGCGGGCGGATCTTCCGGATGTTGGCGGCGAGCTCGCCGACCTGCTGCTTGTCGATGCCGGCGATGTGGAACAGCGTCGGACGCTCCACCGTGAAGGTGATGCCCTCCGGCGCGGCCACCGTGACCGGGTGCGAGAAGCCGAGGGCGAACTCGAGGTCCTTGCCCTTGGCGGTGACCCGGTAACCGGTGCCGGAGATCTCCAGGCTCTTCCGGTAGCCCTCGGTAACGCCGACGATCATGTTGGCGACCAGGGTCCGGCTGAGGCCGTGCAGCTCCTTGGACCTGCGCTCGTCGTTCGGTCGGTTGACGGTCAGCTGGCCGTCCTCGCCCCGCTCGATGGTGATCGGGTCGGCCAGGGTGTGCGACAGCTCGCCCTTCGGGCCCTTGACCTTGATGGTCCGGCCGTCGATCGTGATGTCGACGCCGGCTGGCACCGGGATCGACTTACGTCCAATACGCGACATTTCTACCTGTCTCCCGTTACCAGACGAAGGCGAGGACTTCCCCGCCAACGCTCCGCTTGCGGGCCTGCCGGTCGGTGAGCAGCCCCTGGGACGTCGAAATGATCGCCACGCCCAGCCCGCCGAGCACCCTGGGGAGCTCACCCGACTTGGCGTACACCCGCAGCCCGGGCTTGGACACCCGCTTGATCCCGGCCAGGCTCCGCTCCCGGTTCTGGCCGTACTTCAGCTCGACGACCAGTCGCTTGCCGACGGCGCCCTCCTCGGGCTCCTCGACCGACCAGGAGGCGATGTAGCCCTCGGACTTCAGGACCTCGGCGATGTTCGCCTTGATCTTGGAGTAGGGCATCGTCACCCGGTCGTGGTACGCCTGGTTGGCGTTACGCAGACGCGTGAGCATGTCTGCGATCGGGTCGGTCATCGTCATGGATTTCGTCAACCTTTCTCGCCGGGGTTCCCGCGGTCGGCCGCAGGCCTACGGCGAAGAGACAGTGCAGCTGACGCGCGGAGCGCGCCGGGCTATTACCAGGAAGCCTTGGACACGCCGGGCAGCTCACCGCGGTGGGCCATCTCCCGGATGCACACCCGGCAGAGACCGAACTTGCGGTAGACCGCCTTCGGACGCCCGCACCGCTGGCAGCGGGTGTACGCGCGAACCGAGAACTTCGGCTTCGCGGCCGCCTTCAGGATCAGCGCCTTCTTGGCCATCTCAGTTCTCCTTGAACGGGAAGCCCAGGAGCTTGAGCAGCGCCCGGCCCTCGTCGTCGGTCGTGGCGGTGGTGACCACCGTGATGTCCATGCCCCGCTGGCGATCGATCTTGTCCTGGTCGATCTCGTGGAACACCGACTGCTCGGTCAGCCCGAACGTGTAGTTGCCGTGCCCGTCGAGCTTGCGCCCGTCCAGACCGCGGAAGTCACGGATACGCGGCAGCGCGATGGACAGCAGCCGGTCCAGGAACTCCCACATGCGGTCGCCGCGCAGGGTCACCTTCGCGCCGATCGGCATGCCCTCGCGGAGCTTGAACTGCGCGATGGACTTGCTCGCCCGCCGCACCTGCGGCTTCTGGCCGGTGATGGTGGCCAGGTCGCGCACGGCGCCGTCGATCAGCTTGGCGTCGCGGGCGGCCTCGCCGACACCCATGTTGACGACGATCTTGACCAGGCGCGGCACCTGCATCGGGTTGCCGTAGTTGTACTGCTCGCGCAGCTGGGCCACGATCTCGTTGCGGTACCGCTCCTTGAGGCGCGGCATGGTCTTGGTTTCGGTAGCCGTGGTCATCAGAGGTCCTTACCGGTGCTACGCGCGATGCGGACCTTCTGGCCGTTGTCGTCGATCCGGTAACCGACGCGGGTCGGCTTGCCGTCGGAGTCCAGGACCATCACGTTCGAGACGTGGATCGGGGCCTCCTGGGTGACGATGCCACCGGTCTTGGCGCCGCGCTGGGTGGTGCTGATGCGGGTGTGCTTCTTGACCCGGTTCACGCCCTCGACCAGGACCTTGTTCTGCCGCGGGTAGGCCGCGATGACCTTGCCCTTGGCGCCCTTGTCCTTGCCGGCGATGACGACGACCGTGTCGCCCTTCTTGACCTTCACGGTCACAACACCTCCGGCGCGAGGGAAATGATCTTCATGAACCGCTTGTCCCGCAGCTCCCGACCGACCGGGCCGAAGATACGGGTACCGCGCGGGTCCCCGCCGTCCTTGATGATGACGGCGGCGTTCTCGTCGAAGCGGATGTACGACCCGTCCGGGCGCCGCTTCTCCTTGGCGGTGCGAACGACGACGGCCTTGACGACGTCGCCCTTCTTCACACCGGCACCCGGGATCGCGTCCTTGACGGTGGCCACGATGACGTCGCCGATGCTCGCGTAGCGCCGACCGGAGCCACCGAGAACCCGGATGCACAGGATCTCCCGAGCACCCGTGTTGTCGGCGACGCGCAGTCGCGACTCCTGCTGAATCACGTCTATCTCCTATGTCTGCCGGTTCTCCGGCCGCCGTGGCGGCCGGAGCCTGGCGGAACCCGCGCCCGACGCGACGCCGGGCGAGCTCGAAGCCTTCGCTACTTGGCCTTTTCCAGGATCTCCACGAGCCGCCAGCGCTTCGTGGCGGACAGCGGCCGGGTCTCCATGATGAGGACGCGGTCGCCGATGCCGGCGCTGTTCTGCTCGTCGTGCACCTTGAGCTTGCTGGTCCGGCGCATGATCTTGCCGTACAGCGCGTGCTTGACCCGGTCCTCGACCTCGACGACGACGGTCTTGTTCATCTTGTCGCTGACCACCAGGCCCTCGCGGACCTTGCGGCGGCCCCGCGTGGGGGTGTCGGCGGTCGTGGTGTTCTCGCTCATCCTGCAGTCACCTCAGTCGGCGCGGCCGAGAGCCCCAGCTCGCGCTCGCGCATGATCGTGTAGATCCGGGCGATCTCCCGACGGATGACCTGCAGCCGCCGGTTGTTGTCCAGCTGACCGGTCGCGGCCTGCACGCGGAGGTTGAACAGCTCCGCCTTGGCCTCGCGCAGCCTCGTGACCAGCTCCTCCTCGGAGAGCTCACGCAGCTCGGAGGCCTTAACGCCCGCTGCCATCAGGATTCACCCACTTCGCGCGTCACAATGCGGCACTTCATCGGGAGCTTGTGGATCGCGCGACGCATCGCCTCTCGCGCGATCTGCTCGTTGGGGAAGGACATCTCGAAGAGCACCCGCCCCGGCTTGACGTTGGCGACCCACCACTCGGGCGAGCCCTTACCGGAACCCATCCGGGTCTCCGCCGGCTTCTTGGTCAGGGCCTGGTCCGGGAAGATCGTGATCCAGACCTTGCCACCACGCTTGATGTGACGGGTCATCGCGATACGCGCCGACTCGATCTGCCGGTTCGTCACGTACGCCGGCTCGAGAGCCTGAATCCCGAACTCGCCGAACACCACCCGGTTGCCACCCTTGGACATACCACTGCGACCAGGGTGGTGCGGCTTGCGGAAGCCCTTCGGGGGCTTGCGCGGCATCAGCATCTGTCAGCCCTCCTGCTGCGTTTCTGCCGCGGCGGCGACGGCGGCGGGATCCACCGCGTCCCCACTCGGCGTCTCGGCCTGCTGCGCGAGCGTGGTCGCGGCAGCCCGGCCGGCCTCGGTACCGCCGGCGGTCGTGCCGGACGAACCCGACCGACCCCGGCGCGGCCGCTCGGGCCGGTCGCCACGGTCACGGCGCGGACGCGACGGACCCGCCTCGGCCGGAGCCTCCCGGCCCGGGACCGCGTCGCCCTTGTAGATCCAGACCTTCACGCCGATCCGGCCGAAGGTGGTACGGGCCTCGAAGAAGCCGTACTCGATGTTGGCCCGCAGCGTGTGCAGCGGAACCCGGCCCTCGCGGTAGAACTCGGTCCGGCTCATCTCGGCGCCGCCGAGACGGCCCGAGACCTGGACCCGGATGCCCTTGCAGACCGGGTTCTTCATGGCCGACTGCATGGCCTTGCGCATCGCCCGACGGAAGCTGACCCGGCTGGACAGCTGCTCGGCCACGCCCTGCGCGACGAGCTGCGCGTCCGACTCGGGGCTCTTCACCTCGATGATGTTGAGCTGCACCTGCTTGCCGGTCAGCTTCTCCAGCTCGCCGCGGATCCGGTCGGCCTCCGCGCCCTTACGGCCGATGACGATGCCCGGCCGGGCGGTGTGGATGTCGACGCGGACCCGGTCCCGGGTGCGCTCGATGTCGACCTTGGAGATGCCGGCCCGCTCCAGGCCCTTGGACATCATCCGGCGGATCTTCACGTCCTCGCCGATGTAGTCCTTGTAGAGCTTGTCCGCGAACCAGCGGGACTTCCAGTCGGTCGAGATACCGAGCCGGAACCCGTGCGGGTGAACCTTCTGACCCATTACTCCGCGCCCTCCGTGTTGCTCTGCGTCTCGGCCGGCGCGGCCTTCTTCGCCGGAGCCGTCTTCTTCGCGGCCTTACGCGGCGCGGCCGGCGCGACGGCCTCGACCGCCACCGTGATGTGGCAGGTGCGCTTGCGGATCCGGTACGCCCGGCCCTGCGCACGCGGCTGGAACCGCTTCATGGTCGGGCCCTCGTCCACGTACGCCTCGCTGACGAGCAGCGCGTCGGGGTCCAGCCGCTCGTTGTTCTCCGCGTTGGCGATCGCGCTGGCGAGCACCTTGTACACCTGCTCGCTCGCAGCCTGCGGCGCGAACTGCAGCACCGTGAGCGCCTCCTTCGCGGGCAGGCCGCGGACGAGGTTGACCACCCGGCGCGCCTTCATCGGCGAGATGCGCACGTACCGCGCAACCGCCCGCGCGCCCGGAAGCACCGGAGCGTCGCCCTTTCCTGGCATCGCTGTAACCCCTTGATCCTCTATCCGTATGCCCGCGGCGTCAGCGCCGACGGCTCTTCCGGTCGTCCTTCTCGTGACCCTTGAACGTGCGGGTCAAAGCGAACTCGCCGAGCTTGTGCCCGACCATCGCCTCGGTCACGAACACCGGGACGTGCTTGCGTCCGTCGTGCACGGCGATCGTGTGCCCGAGCATCTCCGGGATGATCGTCGAGCGCCGCGACCAGGTCTTGATGACGTTCTTCGTGCCCTTCTCGTTCTGCGTCTCCACCTTCTTGAGCAGGTGGTCGTCGACGAACGGGCCCTTCTTCAGGCTGCGAGGCATAAGTCAGCTCTCCTGTTAGCCGCGCTTGCGGGTGGCGTAGCGGCGACGGACGATCAGCCGGTCACTCGGCTGGCCCTTACGACGGGTACGGCCCTCGGGCTTACCCTGCGGGTTGACCGGGTGGCGACCACCGGAGGTCTTACCCTCACCACCACCGTGCGGGTGGTCGACCGGGTTCATGGCGACACCACGGACGGTCGGGCGCTTGCCCTTCCACCGCATACGGCCGGCCTTACCCCAGTTGATGTTCGACTGGTCGGCGTTGCCGATCTCACCGACGCTGGCCCGGCAGCGCACGTCGACGCGCCGGATCTCGCCGGACGGCATGCGCAGGGTCGCGTACGCGCCCTCACGACCGAGCAGCTGGATGCCGACGCCGGCCGAGCGGGCCAGCTTGGCGCCACCGCCCGGACGCAGCTCCACGTTGTGGATCGTGGTGCCGACCGGGATGTTGCGCAGCGGCAGGTTGTTGCCCGGCTTGATGTCGGCGCTCGGACCCGACTCGACGACGTCGCCCTGCTTCAGGTCCTTCGGCGCGATGATGTAGCGCTTCTCGCCGTCGGCGTAGTGCAGCAGCGCGATGCGCGCGGTGCGGTTCGGGTCGTACTCGATGTGGGCGACCTTCGCCGGCACGCCGTCCTTGTCGACCCGCTTGAAGTCGATCAGGCGGTACTGGCGCTTGTGGCCGCCACCGTGGTGCCGGGTGGTGATCCGGCCGTGGGCGTTCCGGCCGCCCTTCTTGGGCAGCGGAGCCAGCAGCGACTTCTCGGGCGTCGACCGGGTGATCTCGGCGAAGTCGGCGACGCTGGAGCCGCGCCGGCCCGGCGTCGTCGGCTTGTACTTACGGATAGCCATTGTCTACACCCCTCAGCTGACCGGGCCGCCGAAGGCCTCGATACGGTCACCGTCAGCCAGCTTCACCATCGCCCGCTTGGTGTCCTTGCGCTTACCGAACCCGGTGCGGGTGCGCTTGCGCTTGCCCTCGCGGTTGAGCGTGTTGACCGTCAGGACGCGGACGTTGAAGATCTGCTGGATAGCGATCTTGATCTGCGTCTTGTTCGCGTCCGGGTGCACCAGGAAGGTGTACCAGTTGCGGTTCAGCTCGCTGTAGCTCTTCTCCGAGACGACCGGCGCCACGATGATGTCGCGCGGGTCGGCGATCGTGCTCACTTGTCACCCTCCTCGGTGGTCTCGGCGGGAACGCCGAGGAACTCGTCCAGGGCGTCCTTCGTGAAGACCACGTCGTCGGCCACCAGCACGTCGTACGTGTTCAGCTGGCCGGCCTCGATCAGGTGCACCCGCGGCTCGTTGCGCAGCGACACCCAGTTCAGCTCGTCGGTGCTGCTCAGCACGACCAGGACCCGCCGGGCCGTGGTGAGCTTCGCCAGCGTGGCCAGGGCGGCCTTCGTCGACGGCTTCTCGCCGGAGACGAACGACTCGACCACGTGCACCTGACCGGCGCGGGCCCGGTCGGAGAGGGCCCCCCGCAGCGCGGCGGCCTTCATCTTCTTCGGGGTCCGCTGGCTGTAGTCGCGCGGAACGGGACCGTGCACGACGCCACCGCCGGCGAACTGCGGCGCGCGGATCGAGCCCTGGCGGGCACGACCGGTGCCCTTCTGCTTGTAGGGCTTCTTGCCGCCGCCGGCGACCTCGCCGCGGGTCTTGGTCTTGTGCGTGCCCTGCCGGGCCGCCGCCAGCTGCGCCACCACGACCTGGTGCATCAGCGCGACGTTGGCCTGCACGTCGAAGATGTCGGCCGGCAGCTCGACGGAGCCGGTCTTGGTGCCTTCGCCGTTGAGGACGTCAACGGTGGTCACTTGGTCGCACCACCCTTCTTCGCCTTTGCCTTGGCCGCGGAGCGGACCAGGACCAGCGCGCCCTTCGGACCGGGGATGGCACCGCGGACGAGCAGGAGGTTGTTCTCGGTGTCGACCGCCTGGACGGTCAGGTTCTGGACGGTGTAGCGCACGCCACCCATCCGGCCCGCCATCCGGGTGCCCTTGAAGACGCGACCCGGGGTGGCGCAGGCGCCGATCGAGCCGGGCGAGCGGTGCTTGCGCTCGACACCGTGGCTGGCGCGCAGACCGTGGAAGCCATGCCGCTTCATCGGACCGGCGTAGCCCTTGCCCTTGGTCTTGCCGGTCACGTCGACCGACATGCCGGCCGGGAACTCCTCGACCGTGACCTCCTGGCCCGGCGAGTAGTCGGCGGCGTCGGTGGTGCGCAGCTCCACGATGTGCCGGCGCGGCGCCACGTTCGCCTTGGCGTAGTGCCCGCTGATCGGCTTCTTCACCTTCCGCGGGTCGATCGCGCCGTACGCCAGCTGGACCGCGGAGTAACCGTCCTTGTCGGCGTCACGAACCTGGGTGACGACGCACGGGCCGGCCTGCACCACGGTCACGGGCACAACTCGGTTGTTGTCCCAGACCTGGGTCATGCCGAGCTTTGCGCCCAGGATCCCCTTAACTTGCCTGTCCATTTGTCCGGTCCCTACAGCTTGATCTCGATGTCGACGCCAGCCGGCAGGTCGAGGCGCATGAGCGAGTCGACCGTCTTGGGGGTCGGGTCGATGATGTCGATCAGCCGCTTGTGCGTACGCATCTCGAAGTGCTCGCGCGAGTCCTTGTACTTGTGCGGCGAGCGGATGACGCAGAAACGGTTGATCTCCGTGGGCAGCGGCACCGGGCCCGCGACCTGCGCCCCGGTACGCGTCACCGTCTCGACGATCTTCCGAGCCGAGGAGTCGACGACCTCGTGGTCATAGGCCTTGAGCCGGATGCGGATCTTCTGTCCCGCCATGGTGGCTTCTGTTCCTTCTCTCGATGCCGCTGTGTTGCGGGCGCCTGTGCCGGCTGGCACAGGCCCACTTCGCCGACCCCCGCGGTCGGGCGTGTCGCGCCCTCGGGTCAGGCTCCGCCCCGGGCTCCGGAGCGGTCCGACCACGCGGTGGGTCAAGGCGTCGATCGCGAATGTCGCGACCTGAACGCCGTGCGAGGGTGGTTGGCGGCGCAGGCCGCCAACCACCCCGCGCTCGACTGTCCCGCCGCCCGGCGGTTCGGCTCAGCCGAACACGGACGGCGAACTGCCGTTACGCAACCTGACTAGTATGCCGCACGACCAGCGGCAGGTCTAATCGGGGTTACCCAGCTCACTTGATGATCTTGGTGACGAACCCGGCGCCGACGGTGCGGCCACCCTCGCGGATCGCGAACTTGAGGTTCTCCTCCATGGCGACGGGCTGGATCAGCTTCACCGTCATGGTGGTGTTGTCACCCGGCATGACCATCTCGGTGCCCTCGGGCAGCGTGACGACACCGGTCACGTCCGTGGTCCGGAAGTAGAACTGCGGACGGTAGTTCTGGAAGAACGGGGTGTGCCGGCCGCCCTCCTCCTTGGAGAGGATGTAGACGGTCGCCTCGAACTCCGTGTGCGGGGTCGTGGTGCCCGGCTTGATGACGACTTGGCCGCGCTCGACGTCCTCGCGCTTGATGCCACGCAGCAGCAGACCGACGTTCTCACCCGCGCGGGCCTCGTCGAGCAGCTTGCGGAACATCTCGATACCGGTGACGACCGTCTTCTGCGACTTGTCGCGGATACCGACGATCTCCACCTCCTCGTTCGGCTTGAGGACGCCGCGCTCGACGCGACCGGTGACGACGGTGCCACGACCGGTGATCGTGAAGACGTCCTCGATCGGCATCAGGAACGGCTTCTCGGTCTCGCGCTCCGGCTGCGGGATCGCGGTGTCGACCGCGGTCATCAGGTCCAGCAGCTTCTGGGTCCACTCGGGGTCGCCCTCGAGGGCCTTCAGCGCCGACACCCGAACGACCGGCAGGTCGTCACCCGGGTACTCCTGCGAGGAGAGCAGCTCGCGGACCTCGAGCTCGACGAGCTCCAGGAGCTCCTCGTCGTCGACCATGTCGCTCTTGTTGAGCGCCACGACGATGTACGGCACGCCGACCTGGCGGGCCAGCAGCACGTGCTCGCGGGTCTGCGGCATCGGGCCGTCGGTCGCCGCCACCACCAGGATCGCGCCGTCCATCTGGGCGGCACCGGTGATCATGTTCTTGATGTAGTCGGCGTGACCGGGGCAGTCGACGTGCGCGTAGTGCCGCGCCTCGGTCTGGTACTCGACGTGCGCGATCGAGATCGTGATGCCGCGGGCCTTCTCCTCCGGCGCCTTGTCGATCTCGTCGAACGGCGTGTACGGGTTCAGGTCCGGGTACTGGTCGTGCAGGACCTTGGTGATGGCCGCCGTCAGCGTCGTCTTACCGTGGTCGATGTGACCAATGGTGCCGATGTTGACGTGCGGCTTAGTCCGCTCGAACTTCGCCTTCGCCACTGGTGTCCTCCTGTGGACTGTTTGGTTCGTACGCCCGGCGCGCCATTCGGCGCTTAGGACTCTGTCGACAGCCTTTCCGGCCTTCCGACCGGAGAGCTTTTCGTGGGTTCTGCGGCGGTGAAGCCTACAGGCCCGGTCTCACGCAGCCCGACCGTGGTGGCCGCGGGCGGGAGAACCCTCCCGCGACCACCGACGGATCGTCAGCTCAGGTGAGCGTCACTCACCCGTCGCCTTGGCGATGATCTCCTTCGCCACGTTGGCCGGAACCTCGGCGTAGGAGTCGAACTGCATGCTGTAGCTAGCCCGGCCCTGGGTCTTCGACCGCAGGTCGCCGACGTAGCCGAACATCTCCGACAACGGCACCAGGGCGCGGACGACGCGGGCACCCCCGCGCTCCTCCATCGCCTGGATGATGCCACGGCGGGAGTTGAGGTCGCCGATGACGTCACCCATGTTCTCCTCGGGAGTGGTGACCTCAACGGCCATCATCGGCTCGAGCAGCGCGGGGTCGGCCCGCCGGGCCGCCTCCTTCAGCGCCATCGAGCCGGCGATCTTGAATGCCATCTCGGACGAGTCGACCTCGTGGTACTGGCCGTCCTCCAGCGTCAGCTTGACACCCACCAGCGGGAAGCCGGCGAGGATGCCGTACTGCATGGCGTCCTGGGCGCCCGCGTCCACCGAAGGGATGAACTCCTTGGGGATGCGGCCACCGGTGACGGCGTTCGCGAACTCGTAGGTCGGCGAGTCGTTGTCCAGCGGCAGCGGCTCCAGGCTGATGATGACCCGGGCGTACTGGCCGGAACCACCGGTCTGCTTCTTGTGGGTGTACTCGACCTTCTCGACCTTGCGGCGGATGGTCTCGCGGTACGCCACCTGCGGCTTACCGATGTTCGCCTCGACGTTGAACTCGCGGCGCATCCGGTCGACCAGGATGTCCAGGTGCAGCTCGCCCATGCCGGAGATGACCGTCTGGCCGGTCTCCTCGTCCAGCTTGACGCGGAAGGTCGGGTCCTCCTCGGCCAGCCGCTGGATGGCGGTGCTGAGCTTCTCCTGGTCGGCCTTGGTCTTCGGCTCGATGGCGACCTCGATGACCGGCTCCGGGAAGGTCATCGACTCCAGGATGACCGGGTTCGCCGGGTCGCACAGCGTGTCACCGGTGGTGGTCTGCTTCAGACCCTGGACCGCGATGATGTCGCCGGCACGGGCGGAGCTGCGCTCCTCCCGCTTGTTGGCGTGCATCTGGTAGATCTTGCCGATCCGCTCCTTGCGGTCCTTCGTGGAGTTGACCACCTGGGCGCCGGACTCGACCACACCCGAGTAGACCCGCACGTAGGTGAGCTTGCCCAGGTGCTTGTCCGTCTGGATCTTGAAGGCCAGCGCCGAGAACGGCTCCGAGGTGGACGGCTTCCGCTGCATCGGGGTCTCACCGTCGGTCGCCGTACCCTCGATCGCCGGGATGTCCAGCGGCGACGGCAGGTAGTCGACGACGGCGTCCAGCATCGGCTGGATGCCCTTGTTCTTGAACGCCGAGCCGCAGAGCACCGGGTTGGCCTTGCCGGCGATGGTCGCGCGCCGGATGGCGGCCTTGATCTCCTCGACGGAGATCTCGTCGCCCTCCAGGTACTTCTCCATCACCGCGTCGTCGACGTCGGCCAGGGTCTCCATCAGCTTCTCGCGCCACTCGGCCGCGGCGTCGGCCAGGTCGGCCGGGATCTCCTCGATCGCGTAGTCCTCACCCTTCTGGGTCTCCCCGCGCCAGGTGAGGGCGCGCATGCCGATCAGGTCGACGACACCGATGTGGTCGGCCTCGGTCCCGATCGGGATCTGGAGCACCAGCGGGGTGGCGTTCAGGCGGTCGATCATCATCTGCACGCAGCGGAAGAAGTCGGCGCCCGTCCGGTCGAGCTTGTTGACGAAGCACATCCGGGGAACGTTGTACTTGTCCGCCTGGCGCCAGACGTTCTCCGTCTGCGGCTCCACGCCGGCGACACCGTCGTAGACCGCGACCGCACCGTCCAGAACGCGCAGCGACCGCTCGACCTCGACCGTGAAGTCGACGTGGCCGGGCGTGTCGATGATCTGGATCGTGTGGCCCTTCCACTCGCACTTGGTGGCGGCGGAAGTGATGGTGATACCGCGCTCCTGCTCCTGCTCCATCCAGTCCATGACGGCAGCGCCCTCGTGGACCTCACCGATCTTGTACGTGATGCCGGTGTAGAACAGGATCCGCTCGGTGGTAGTGGTCTTACCGGCATCGATGTGCGCCATGATGCCGATGTTGCGTACGTTGGCGAGCGCGTCTGCGGCGGCCACTTCAATCCCTACTTATCGTCGTCTCGACACAACTGGTTGCGGTCCCGGCGCCTCGTGGGCGCCGGAACCAGGGTGTTACCAGCGGTAGTGCGCGAAGGCCTTGTTGGACTCGGCCATCTTGTGGGTGTCCTCGCGCCGCTTGACGGCGGCACCGAGGCCGTTGCTCGCGTCCAGCAGCTCGTTCATGAGCCGCTCGACCATGGTCTTCTCGCGGCGGGCGCGAGCGTAGGTGACCAGCCAGCGCAGGCCGAGGGTGGTCGCGCGGGCCGGCCGGACCTCGACCGGAACCTGGTAGGTGGCACCACCGACGCGGCGGCTGCGGACCTCGAGCGTCGGCTTCACGTTGTCCATCGCGCGCTTCAGCGTGACGACCGGGTCGGTGCCGGACTTCTCGCGGCAGCCCTCGAGGGCCGCGTACACGATGCGCTCGGCGAGCTGCCGCTTGCCGCGCAGCAGGATCTTGTTCACCAACTGGGTGACCAGCGGCGAGTTGTACACCGGGTCAGCGACCAGCGGCCGCCGCGGAGCGGGTCCCTTACGCGGCATGTCAGCTCTTCTCCTTCTTCGCGCCGTAGCGGCTGCGCGCCTGCTTGCGGTTGCGGACACCCTGGGTGTCCAGCGAACCGCGGACGATCTTGTAGCGCACGCCGGGCAGGTCCTTCACACGGCCGCCGCGGACGAGCACGATCGAGTGCTCCTGCAGGTTGTGCCCGACACCCGGGATGTAGGCGGTCACCTCGATCTGGCTGCTGAGCTTGACACGAGCGACCTTGCGCAGCGCCGAGTTCGGCTTCTTCGGGGTGGTGGTGTACACGCGGGTGCACACGCCGCGCCGCTGAGGGGATCCCTTCAGCGCCGGGGTCTTGGTCTTGCTCGTCTTCGCCTGGCGGCCCTTTCGGACCAGCTGCTGGATCGTGGGCACCGGGTTTCTCCGCTCCCTTCGGCCGCTGCCGCGGCCGCGCCGTCTGCCGTAACCGACCGGATGATCGGCTCTCCTACATTCCGACCAGGGCCACCTCTCGGGGGTCCCGGCACCCGCGGTCGGGCGTGTCGCCCAGCTCACGGATTATCGGTGCTGACGCTCGCACGCGCACCGGTTTGTCACCGGCACGCAGGTCGCCCCGCACCGGATCTTTGGCTCTGCCGTGCTGCCGCCAGGACTCCGAACCACCGGAACCAGCGCACGCACGAGGGGCCCGGGCAGGCCCGGGCACAAGGGGAAAGGGTACCTACCACAGCCGCCCAGGTCAAAACGGAGTGGTCCGCCGAACCACGCCGCCGAGGCGATCGGATGGCCGTCGGGTCTGTCCCGCCTGCGCGCCCCTGATGGGCACCTACGAATACAAGTGTACCGGCTTCCACCGGGTACGGCCCCGTCGGCCCCGTAGC
Organism: Micromonospora globbae; assembly: GCF_036184225.1. NCBI lineage: Bacteria > Bacillati > Actinomycetota > Actinomycetes > Micromonosporales > Micromonosporaceae > Micromonospora > Micromonospora globbae. The sequence continues at coordinate 6,281,178 of NZ_CP108084.1, read as the reverse complement.
CCGCCCGGCACCGCCGGCGCCCGCCCGTCCCGGTCCGGTCACGCCCGCCCGGCCCGCCCGCGCGGGCCGTCAGCTCAGTGAGATCACCAGGGCGAGGGCCAGGCCGAGCAGGCTGAGTCCCAGGCCCACGCCACCGCAGCTCACGCCGGCCATCGCGAGCCCCCGACCGGTGAACCGCACGCCGGGCGGCGGCACCGGCCGGGCGATCTGCCGCCGGGCGAGCAGCCCGGAGACGATCGCGCCGACGCCGGTGAGGACGCCGAGCACGGTGAACGCCCCGGCCGCCCAGACCCCCGTCCAGCTCTGCCCGGCCACGCCGAAGCAGATGACGAGTACCGAGACGAGGATCGACACGATTCCCGCCACGAGCGCGCCCACCGCGAGCCCGGACGTGACCGGCGGCACATCGAGGTGCACCACGCCGAACGGCGTGCCCGCCACCGGCTCGACCCGGGCCGGCGCGAGACGCTGGGCGTCCCGGGGCGGCGGCACGTGCGTGACCGGCGGCGCCCCCCAGCTCGGCGCTCCCGGCGCCGGCCCGGAGGCGGGCCCACCCCACGGGCCCGGAGCGGGGACGGGCGACCCGTGCCCGCCTCCCGGCCCCCAACCGCCGGGTGCGGGCGCACCCCAGCCGGGCGGCACCGGTCCCGGGCCGCCGGGTGCGGGAGCGCCCCAGCCGGATGGTCCCGCTCCCGGGCTACCGGGCACGGGAGAGGCCCAGCCGTGCCCTTCCGGCCCCCGACCGGCGGAAGCGGGAGCACCCCAACCGCCGGGGCCCGACGGCGGGCCCCAGCCCGGCGCGGCCGGCGTCGGCGGAGCACCCCAGCCGGGAGCCCCGGGCGGCGCCGGCGGCACGGACCCAGCCGGGCCAGACGCGGGCGGCACCGGCCCGGTCGCACCCGACGCGGGCACGGTATCGCCGGGGGCGGGAGAGGCAGGCGTGGCGCCGGACGGCCAGGCCGGCCCGGCGGGAGGCGGCGGAGCTTCGGCCGGCCGGTCGTGCGGCGAGGATCCGGCCTGCCCGGAAACGCCGGCGTCAGCCGCGTCCGGGGTGCCCGAGGGCCCCGTGTGGTCACCCGACGGGGGCCGCGCCGGTTCCGTCACGGGTTCCTCCTCATCGACTCCGGCCGTCACCGACGCGACGGACAGGGCCAGGCTACCGCCGGAGGTGGCACCGCCCGCGCCGGGCGCGTACCGCTCCCTCCGGCGGGATCAGTCGACGGTCGACGGGTAGTCGTGCCCGAACGGCGCCTCGGCCAACTGGACGACCCCGATCACCACGACGGTCACCAGGGTGACGGCGGCCAGCACCAGGCCGGTCCACGCCAACCGCTCCCCCCGCCGCAGCCAGGCCGCGCCGGTGAGGAAACCCCCCGAGGCGTACGCCTCCCGGCGCGCCTGCCGCGACAGCTGCAGCGCCACGGCTGCCGGCACGATCCCGCCCACGAAGAGCCCGGTCACCGCGGCCATCAGACCCAGGGCGAAGACGGCACGGGCCTTCGTCGCGCGGACCGGCTCGGGATCGAGCGGGTGGCGCGGCACCTGCGGGGCGACGGGCACCTGCCCTGGCGCGGTCGTCATGCCACCCATCATGCCCCGCCCACTGCTCCCAGAGGATCCGGACGCGACGAGGCCCCCGGCGCATGCCGGGGGCCTCGTCGTTCGTGCTGCTTAGCGGTACGACCCGAAGTCGAAGTCGTCCAGCGGCACCGCCTGCCCGCTGGCCGGCCCGAAGCCGTAGTCGGTCTCCGGGTAGCCGGTCATCGAGTAGACCTTGGCCTTCGCCTCCTCGGTCGGCTCGACCCGGACGTTGCGGTACTTGCTGATGCCCGTACCGGCCGGGATGAGCTTACCGATGATCACGTTCTCCTTGAGGCCGATCAGCGAGTCGCTGCGGGCGTGGATCGCCGCGTCCGTCAGCACCCGGGTGGTCTCCTGGAAGGAGGCCGCCGACAGCCAGGAGTCGGTGGCCAGCGAGGCCTTGGTGATGCCCATGAGCACCGGACGACCCGCCGCGGGCTCGCCGCCCTCGGAGACGAGCCGGCGGTTCTCCGACTCGAACAGCGCCCGGTCGACCAGCACACCCGGCAGGAACTCGGTCGAGCCGGAGTCGATGACCGTCACCCGCTTGAGCATCTGGCGGATGATGATCTCGATGTGCTTGTCGTGGATGAGCACACCCTGCGACCGGTAGACCTCCTGGACCTCCTGGGTCAGGTGGACCTGGACCGCCCGCGGGCCGAGGATGCGGAGCAGCTCGTGCGGGTCGATGGTGCCCTCGGTGAGCTTCTCCCCGACCTCGACGTGCTGGCCGTCCTGGACCCGCAGCCGGACCCGCTTCGAGATCTTGTCGTACACGATCTCGTCGCTGCCGTCGTCCGGGATCACGATGATCTTCCGGGACCGCTCGCCGTCCTCGATCCGGATCCGGCCCGGGGTGTCGGCGATGGGCGCCTTACCCTTCGGGACCCGGGCCTCGAAGATCTCCTGGACACGCGGCAGACCCTGGGTGATGTCCTCACCGGCGACACCACCGGTGTGGAAGGTACGCATCGTCAGCTGCGTACCCGGCTCACCGATCGACTGGGCGGCGATGATGCCGACCGCCTCGCCGACGTCCACCGTCTTGCCGGTCGGCAGCGAGCGGCCGTAGCACGCACCGCAGACGCCCAGCTTCGACTCGCAGGTGAGGACGCTGCGCACGCGCACCGTCTCCACCCCGGCCGCCACGATCTTGTCGACCAGGATCGAGTTGAGGTCCGCACCCCGCTCGGCGATGACGGTGCCGTCCGGCCCCTTGATGTCGTCGGCGAGGGTACGGGCGTGCACGCTGGTCTCGGCGTGCTCGTGCACGACCAGCTTGCCGTCGATCCGCTCGCCCACCTGCATCGGGATGGCCCGGTCGGTGCCGCAGTCCTCCTCGCGGATGATGACGTCCTGCGAGACGTCGACCAGACGACGGGTCAGGTAACCCGAGTCGGCGGTCCGCAGCGCGGTGTCGGCGAGACCCTTGCGGGCACCGTGCGTGGAGATGAAGTACTCCAGCACGGACAGACCCTCCCGGTAGCTGGCCTTGATCGGCCGCGGGATGATCTCGCCCTTCGGGTTGGCCACCAGACCACGGATCGCCGCGATCTGCCGGAGCTGGAGCAGGTTACCGCGGGCACCCGAGTTGATCATCTTCCACAGCGGGTTCTCCTGCGGCAGAGCGATGTCCATCTCCTTGGCGACCTCGTTGGTCGCGTTGGTCCAGATGGAGATCAGCTCGCTGCGGCGCTCCTCGGCGGTGATCAGACCGCGCTGGTACTGCCGGTCGATCTTGTCGGCTTCCTTCTCGTACCGGTCGAGGATCTCCGCCTTGCGCGGCGGCGCGATGACGTCCTCCATGCCGATCGTCACGCCGGACCAGGTGGCCCAGTGGAAGCCGGCCTCCTTGAGCCCGTCGAGGGTGGCCGCGAGAGCCACCTTCGGGAAGCGCTCGGCGAGGTCGTTGACGATCGCGGAGAGCTGGCCCTTGCGGATCTCGTAGTTCACGAAGCGGTAGCCCGGCGGCAGCGTCTCGTTGAACAGGACCCGGCCCAGCGTGGTCTCCACGGTCACCGGCTCGCCCTCGACCCAGCCCTCCGGCGGGGTCCACGGCTCGGCGCCGGCGCCGTTGTCGACCCCGACGACACCCCGCAGCCGGATCTTCACCGGAGCCTGCAGGTGCAGCTCGCCGTTGTCGTACGCCATCCGCGCCTCGGCGTCCGAGCTGAACGCCCGGCCCGCACCCTTCTCGTCGGGAGTGAGGTGGGTGAGGTGGTAGAGGCCGATGACCATGTCCTGGGTGGGCATGGTGACCGGCTTGCCGTCGGCCGGCTTGAGGATGTTGTTCGACGACAGCATCAGGATCCGCGCCTCGGCCTGGGCCTCGGCGGACAGCGGCACGTGCACCGCCATCTGGTCACCGTCGAAGTCGGCGTTGAACGCGGTGCAGACCAGCGGGTGGATCTGGATGGCCTTGCCCTCGACCAGCTGCGGCTCGAAGGCCTGGATGCCCAGCCGGTGCAGGGTCGGCGCCCGGTTCAGCAGCACCGGGTGCTCGCCGATGACCTCTTCCAGCACGTCCCACACGACCGGCCGCTGCCGCTCGACCATCCGCTTCGCGGACTTGATGTTCTGCGCGTGGTTGAGGTCCACCAGCCGCTTCATGACGAACGGCTTGAACAGCTCCAGCGCCATCTGCTTGGGCAGACCGCACTGGTGCAGCTTGAGCTTCGGGCCGACCACGATGACCGAACGGCCGGAGTAGTCGACGCGCTTGCCCAGCAGGTTCTGGCGGAATCGGCCCTGCTTGCCCTTGAGCATGTCGGAGAGCGACTTCAGCGGGCGGTTGCCCGGGCCGGTGACCGGCCGGCCGCGGCGGCCGTTGTCGAACAGCGCGTCGACGGCCTCCTGCAGCATCCGCTTCTCGTTGTTGACGATGATCTCGGGCGCGCCGAGGTCGATCAGCCGCTTGAGGCGGTTGTTCCGGTTGATCACCCGGCGGTACAGGTCGTTCAGGTCGGAGGTCGCGAAGCGGCCACCGTCCAGCTGCACCATCGGACGCAGGTCCGGCGGGATGACCGGGACGCAGTCCAGCACCATGCCGAGCGGCGAGTTGCGGGTGTTCAGGAACGCCGACACGACCTTGAGCCGCTTGAGCGCCCGGATCTTCCGCTGGCCCTTACCGGTACGGATGGTTTCGCGCAGGCTCTCGGCCTCGGCCTCGAGGTCCATGTTCTGGACCAGGGCCTTGATCGCCTCGGCGCCCATGCCGCCCGTGAAGTACTCGCCGAACCGGTCCCGCAGCTCGCGGTAGAGCAGCTCGTCGGTGACCAGCTGCTTCGGCTCCAGCTTGCGGAACGTGTCCAGCACCTCGTCGAGGCGGTCGATCTCGCGCTGGGCCCGGTCGCGGATCTGGCGCATCTCGCGCTCTCCGCCCTCCTTGACCTTGCGCCGGACGTCCGCCTTCGCGCCCTCGGCCTCCAGCTCGGCCAGGTCGGCCTCGAGCTTGGCGGCCCGCTTCTCGATCTCCGAGTCGCGGCTGTTCTCGGCCTGCCGCTTCTCGGCCAGGATCTCGTTCTCGATCGTCGCGAGGTCGCGGTGACGCGCCTCGGCGTCCACGCTCGTCACGACGTACGAGGCGAAGTAGATGATCTTCTCGAGGTCCTTGGGGGCGAGGTCCAGCAGGTAGCCCAGCCGGCTCGGCACGCCCTTGAAGTACCAGATGTGGGTCACCGGAGCGGCCAGCTCGATGTGACCCATCCGCTCGCGGCGGACCTTGGACCGGGTCACCTCGACGCCGCAGCGCTCGCAGATGATGCCCTTGAACCGGACGCGCTTGTACTTACCGCAGTAGCACTCCCAGTCGCGCTGGGGCCCGAAGATCTTCTCGCAGAAGAGCCCGTCCTTCTCCGGCTTCAGGGTGCGGTAGTTGATCGTCTCGGGCTTCTTCACCTCGCCGTGCGACCATTGACGGATGTCGTCGGCGGTCGCCAGGCCAATCCGCAACTCGTCGAAAAAGTTGACGTCGAGCACGTTATATATCCCTCACACGTCGCTTTGTTGCGCCAGCAGCTCATCGGGGTCGGGCCCCGGGGGCGGTCGCCCGCCCCCGGAGGCTCGACGTCACACTTCCTCGACCGAGCTCGGCTCGCGCCGGGACAGGTCGATGCCCAGCTCCTCGGCGGCCCGGAACACCTCGTCGTCGGTCTCGCGCATCTCGAGGGCCACGCCGTCGCTGGAGAGCACCTCGACGTTGAGGCACAGCGACTGCAGCTCCTTGAGCAGCACCTTGAACGACTCCGGGATGCCCGGCTCCGGGATGTTCTCGCCCTTGACGATGGCCTCGTAGACCTTCACCCGGCCGAGAACGTCGTCGGACTTGATCGTCAGCAGCTCCTGCAGGGCGTACGCGGCGCCGTACGCCTGCATCGCCCAGCACTCCATCTCACCGAAGCGCTGACCACCGAACTGCGCCTTACCACCCAGCGGCTGCTGCGTGATCATCGAGTACGGACCGGTCGACCGAGCGTGGATCTTGTCGTCGACCAGGTGGTTGAGCTTCAGGATGTAGATGTAGCCGACCGCGATCGGGTCCGGCAGCGGCTCACCGGAGCGGCCGTCGAACAGCCGCGCCTTGCCGCTGCGGCCGATCAGCTGCTGGCCGTCGCGGTTGGGCAGCGTCGACTCGAGCAGACCGGCGATCTCCTCCTCGCGGGCACCGTCGAAGACCGGGGTGGCCACGTTGGTGTCCGGCTCGGACTCGTCGGCGCCGATCGCCTGGAGCTGCCGCTTCCACTCGGCGTCCTCGCCCTCGATCTTCCAGCCGGTCTTGGCCACCCAGCCGAGGTGCGTCTCCAGCACCTGGCCGATGTTCATCCGGCTCGGCACACCCAGCGGGTTGAGCACGATGTCGACCGGGGTGCCGTCCTCGAGGAACGGCATGTCCTCGATCGGGAGGATCTTGGAGATGACGCCCTTGTTGCCGTGACGGCCGGCGAGCTTGTCGCCGTCCTGGATCTTCCGCTTCTGGGCGACGTAGACCCGGACCAGCTCGTTGACGCCCGGAGGCAGCTCGTCGCCGTCCTCGCGGGAGAAGGTACGCACGCCGATGACCGTGCCGGTCTCACCGTGCGGCACCTTCAGCGAGGTGTCCCGGACCTCGCGCGCCTTCTCGCCGAAGATCGCGCGGAGCAGCCGCTCCTCCGGGGTCAGCTCGGTCTCACCCTTCGGGGTGACCTTGCCGACCAGGATGTCGCCGGGGACGACCTCGGCGCCGATCCGGATGATGCCGCGCTCGTCGAGGTCGGCGAGCATCTCCTCGCTGACGTTCGGGATGTCGCGGGTGATCTCCTCCGGGCCGAGCTTGGTGTCCCGGGCGTCGACCTCGTGCTCCTCGATGTGGATCGAGGTGAGCACGTCCTGCTGCACGAGGCGCTGCGACAGGATGATCGCGTCCTCGTAGTTGTGGCCCTCCCAGGTCATGAACGCCACAAGCAGGTTGCGCCCGAGCGCCATCTCGCCCTCGTCGGTGCACGGACCGTCGGCGATGACCTGGCCGGCCTCGACGCGGTCGCCCTCGAAGACGACCGGCTTCTGGTTGACGCAGGAGCCGGCGTTGGAGCGGCGGAACTTGTGCAGCAGGTACGTCCGGCGGTGGCCGTCGTCCTGGTGGACGGTGATGTAGTCGGCGCAGAGGTCCTCGACGACACCGCCGACCTCGGCAACCACCACGTCACCGGCGTCCACGGCCGCCCGGTACTCCATGCCGGTGCCGACCAGCGGCGCCTCGGCCTTGACCAGCGGCACCGCCTGGCGCTGCATGTTCGCGCCCATGAGCGCCCGGTTGGCGTCGTCGTGCTCGAGGAACGGGATCATCGCCGTGGCGACCGAGGTCATCTGCCGCGGCGACACGTCCATGTAGTCCACGGCCTCCGGCGGGACGTCCTCCGTCTCGCCGCCCTTACGGCGGACCAGGACGCGGTCCTCGGCGAACGAGCCGTCGGACTTCAGCGGCGCGTTGGCCTGCGCCTTGACGTACCGGTCCTCCTCGTCCGCGGTCAGGTAGTCGATCTGGTCGGTGACCCGACCGTCGACGACCTTCCGGTACGGCGTCTCGATGAAGCCGAACGGGTTGACCCGGGCGAAGGTGGAGAGCGCACCGATCAGACCGATGTTCGGGCCTTCCGGCGTCTCGATCGGGCACATCCGGCCGTAGTGGGACGGGTGCACGTCACGGACCTCGAAGCCGGCCCGCTCCCGGGACAGACCACCCGGGCCGAGCGCGCTCAGCCGGCGCCGGTGGGTGAGGCCCGCCAGCGGGTTGGTCTGGTCCATGAACTGGGACAGCTGCGACGTGCCGAAGAACTCCTTGATCGCCGCCACGACCGGGCGGATGTTGATCAGGGTCTGCGGCGTGATCGCCTCGACGTCCTGGGTGGTCATCCGCTCCCGGACGACCCGCTCCATGCGGGACAGGCCGACCCGGACCTGGTTCTGGATCAGCTCGCCCACCGTGCGCAGGCGCCGGTTGCCGAAGTGGTCGATGTCGTCGGCCTCGTAGCCGTCCTCACCGGCGTGCAGCCGGCACAGGTACTCCACGGTGGCGACGATGTCGTCCTCGGTCAGCGTGCCGGTGGTGATCGGCACGTCGATGTTGAGCTTCTTGTTGAACTTGTACCGGCCGACCTTGGCCAGGTCGTACCGCTTCGGGTTGAAGAAGAGGTTGTCGAGCAGGGTCTGCGCGTTCTCACGCGTCGGCGGCTCGCCGGGGCGCAGCTTGCGGTAGATGTCGAGCAGCGCCTCGTCCTGGCCGGCGATGTGGTCCTTCTCGAGCGTGGTCATCATGAGCTCGGACCAGCCGAAGCGCTCACGGATCTGCTCGTTGGACCAACCGATGGCCTTGAGCAGGACCGTGACGGCCTGCCGGCGCTTGCGGTCGATGCGGACGCCGACCGTGTCGCGCTTGTCGATGTCGAACTCCAGCCAGGCACCCCGGCTCGGGATGACCTTGACGCTGGAGAGGTCGCGGTCGGAGGTCTTGTCCGGCTGCTTGTCGAAGTAGACGCCCGGGGACCGGACGAGCTGGCTCACCACGACGCGCTCGGTGCCGTTGATGATGAAGGTGCCCTTCGGCGTCATCATCGGGAAGTCACCCATGAACACCGTCTGGCTCTTGATCTCGCCAGTGGTGTTGTTGGTGAACTCCGCGGTCACGAAGAGCGGGGCGCAGTACGTGAGGTCCTTCTCCTTGCACTCCTCGATCGAGGCCTTGACCTCGTCGAAGCGCGGGGACGAGAAGGAGAGCGACATGGTGCCGGAGAAGTCCTCAATGGGACTGATCTCGTCGAGGATCTCCGCGAGACCCGAGCGTGCGTGCGGGTCGTCCGCCGACCGGCCCTGCCAAGCCTCGTTGCCGATCAGCCAGTCGAAGGACTCGGTCTGGATGGCGAGGAGGTTGGGGACCTCGAGGTGTTCGGTGATCCTGCCGAAAGAAACTCGGCGGGGAGCGAATGCGCTCGACGTACGACTGGTCTTCGCAGGGCGGGAAGCTGCCAAGATGCGTCCTTCCGAGGACCGGTGCTGCAGAACGGCTGGTACGCGTGCACTCCAATGACCCCACCAGAAATATCCGGAAACGGACATTTCCGAGCAGGGGTCAAGTCGGAAGGCAGCGCAAACTAGCAGTGTAGCCGAGAGGCTAACCGCTGTCCAGCCCACCCCCACAGGTCATTGCGGAACGTGCTCCGGGACCCCGGAAACCGGGTCGACCGGGCCGCTCGGAACGCAATGTTCCCGCTGGGCCGCTCGGGTGCCGCGGACGATGGTGCCGCCGCTGCAATACCCGCCTGGTGGCCGTCGCAAGCGCGGAAGGTCTTGCTGGTGTCAGCGTGCCTGGCAGCCCGGTGCCGCGTCAAGGCCCGGCCTCCGGGTCGCCGCGTCTTTCCCGCCCGTCCGGCCCGGCGACCCGTCGCACGCCGGCCCCGCCCTGCGCGTGGACGCCCAGCTCAGGCGCGCTGCCGCCGGGGTCACCAACGCGGCGGGCGGCGACCCGCTGTCGGATCGCCGCCCGCTGTGGCGCGGTGTGTGCCCCGGCTCACGTGAGCCGGACACGCGCAGGTGGAGCCTCAGGTCACTTGAGGGTGACCTTGGCGCCCTCACCCTCGAGCTTGGCCTTGGCCTTGTCGGCGGTCTCCTTGTTGACCTTCTCCAGGACCGGCTTCGGCGCGCCCTCGACCAGGTCCTTGGCCTCCTTGAGGCCCAGGCCGGTCAGCTCACGCACGACCTTGATGACCTGGATCTTCTTGCCACCGTCGGCGTCGAGGATGACGTCGAACTCGTCCTTCTCCTCCTCGGCCGGGGCGGCGGCACCGCCGGCGGCCGGGGCACCCGCGGCCACGGCGACCGGGGCGGCGGCGGTGACCTCGAAGGTCTCCTCGAACTGCTTCACGAACTCGGAGAGCTCGATCAGCGTCATCTCCTTGAACGCGTCGAGCAGCTCTTCGGTGCTGAGCTTCGCCATGTCTGGCGTCCTTTCCAACTTGAGTTACTAAGACTGAACGGGCACCGGGAGGCTCAGGCCGCCTCGGCGCCCTCCTTCTCGCGCTTCTCCGCCAAGGCGGCCGCCGCACGGGCGGCCTTGGAGAGCGGGGCCTGGAACAGGGCCGCGGCCTTGCTCAGGTTGCCCTTCATGGCGCCGGCCAGCTTGGCCAGCAGCACCTCGCGGGACTCCAGGTCGGCGAGCTTCGTGACCTCGGCCGCGGAAATGGCCTTGCCCTCGAAGACGCCGCCCTTGATGACGAGCTTCGGGTTGGCCTTCGCGAAGTCGCGAAGCCCCTTCGCCGCCTCGACGACGTCGCCCGAAACGAAAGTCAGCGCGGTAGGACCGGTGAACAGCTCGTCGAGGCCGGAGATGCCCGCCTCGGACGCGGCACGCTTGGCCAGCGTGTTCTTCGCGACCGTGTAGGTGGTCTCCTTGCCGAGCGAGCGTCGCAGCTGCGTGAGCTGGGAAACCGTCAGACCGCGGTACTCGGTCAGCACCGTGGCGCCCGCGTTGCGGAAGCTCTCGGTCAGCTCCGCGACGGCCGTGGCCTTGTCGGCCCGGATCGGCTTGTCCGCCATGTCCCTCCTCTCTCGTTGCTCGAGGCTGGTCGCCGTCGGGAACGGGCGCTCACGACGGCGGCTCAGGAAGCGCGACAACGAGAAAAGCCCCGGCGCGGGGCGCACGGGGCGAGGGCCGGCGACGCGGGCACGGTCGGCGGGCCGTGCTGCACTGCCGATTTTCGCTTGCCGCCCTGCGCGGGTCGCCCGTCGTCGCGGGACCTTCGACCGTGCCGAGGCACGGTGACCAGCGGTCTCTGGGTGGAACTTCGCGCCAAGGTTACGCGACCCGCACCGGAAGCGCCAAACCGCCCCCGTGCTGTGCGCCGGCTCACATGCGCGACCGGCGCCACCAGACGTAGCCGGCCAGGGCCACGGCGCTCCAGGCCATCGCCCAGACGGTGAGCAGCGCCGCGGTCGTCGCCGGGAGCGCCCCGGCAGTGGCTCGGGCGGTCGCCATGATCGGGGGCGCCAGCCAGGGCACCGCCGAGCCGCTCAGGCCGAGCACGACCGCGCCGACCCCGCCGAGGGCCAGCACCGCGACGCCGTACCCGGCACTGCCCGTGCAGGCGCGGCTCGCGAGCGCCCCGAGCAGCACCGCCGGGGGTACGGCCAGCAGGTGCGCCCACAGCCCGAGGAGCAGACCGACGGCGATCGACCGGTCGCCCGGCTCGACCGGGCCGGTGACACCGCCGACCAGCCACGGGAAGACCAGCGCGACGGCGACCGTGCCGAGTGCCGCCACCACGGCGGCGAGCAGCCCGGCGATCCGCTCGCGCCGGGCGCCGACCGTCACCTGGGCGAGCCGACGCTGCCCGTCCGGCTCCGCGTCCAGCAGCACCTTGGTCTGCCAGGCGAGCACCGGGAACAGGACCACCGCCGAGACGCCGTACGCCTCACCGGCCTGTGCCCGCCCGCCGCCGTAGAGGGTGCCGAGGACGACCAGCCCGGCGAGCAGCGGCGCCACCGCCCGCCCGGTACGCAGGAACCCGGCCAGCCGGAGCCGGAGCAGCGCGGTCACCGGACCACCTCGTCCGCCGGATCCGCCGGGCGGGCACCCGGCACGGGCTCCCGGACGTCGGGGCGCCCCCCATCCGGCGGCACGGGGTCGTCCGGCGGCTCACCGCCGGGGCGTACGCCCAGCACCCGGTGGCCCTCGGCCCGCAGGCGGGCGACGGTGCCGGCCACCCGCGCGGCGGCCACCTCCACCTCGACCACGGCGAACCCGGCTCCCCCGCTCGGCGCCTCCTCGGTCACCACACCGTCGGCCACCGACCACCGGCGCGCGCCGGGCAGCCGGGCGACCTCACCCCGGTGGTCGCTGACCAGCACCGACCCTCCGGCCGTCAGCACCTCGTCGACGAGTTCGGGGACCAGCTCGCGGGCGGTGGCGTCCAGCCCCTCCCACGGCTCGTCAAGGACGAGCAGGCCGGGTCGGCGGAGCATGGCCTGGGCCAGGCCGACCTTCTGGGCCGTCCCCTTCGACAGCTCGGGCAGGCGGACCCGGCGGAACCGGGCGAGGCCGAGCCGCTCGACCCAGGTGTCCACGGCGCGGCCGGCCTCGGACGGGGGCAGCCCGGCCATCCGGCCCATCGCGGTGAGGTAGTGCGCCACCGTGAAGGGCTGGTCGGCGGGGAACCGCTCGGGAACCCAACCGACCCGGGCCGGCCGCCCCGTCACCCGCCCCCGGCCCGGCCGGATCACTCCGGCGGCCACCTGGAGCAGGGTCGACTTCCCGACCCCGTTGCGGCCGAGCACGACCGCCACCTCGCCCGCACCGAGTTCCGCGTCCGCACCCCGCAGCACCCACGACCCCCGCCGGTGGTACCGCAGCCAGACGTTCTCCAGCCGCATGCGACGAGCCTGCCACATCACAGACGCGACAGGGCGCCGCCACGGTCGTGGCGGCGCCCTGTGACGCGGGAGGGGCTCAGCTCTCGGCCGAGGCCTCCTGGAGGTTCTTCACCACGTTCGGGTCGACCGGGACGCCCGGGCCCATGGTGGTGGTGAGGGTGACCTTCTTGAGGTACTTGCCCTTGGCCGCCGACGGCTTGGCCCGCAGCACCTCGTCCAGCACCGCCGCGTAGTTGTCGATCAGCTGGGCCTCGCTGAACGAGGCCTTGCCGATGATCAGGTGCAGGTTGGAGTGCTTGTCCACCCGGAAGGTGATCTTGCCGCCCTTGATGTCCTGCACCGCCTTGGCGACGTCCATGGTCACCGTGCCGGTCTTCGGGTTCGGCATGAGACCGCGCGGGCCCAGGATCCGCGCGATCCGGCCGATCTTGGCCATCTGGTCCGGCGTGGCGATCGCCGCGTCGAACTCGAGCCACCCGCCCTGGATCCGGGCGACCAGCTCGTCGGTGCCCACCTCGTCGGCACCCGCGGCGGCGGCCTCCTCGGCCTTCGCGCCGGCGGCGAACACGATCACGCGGGCGGTCTTGCCGGTGCCGTGCGGCAGGTTGACCGTGCCGCGGACCATCTGGTCCGCCTTGCGGGGGTCGACGCCGAGGCGCATCGCGACCTCGACCGTGGCGTCGAACTTGACGGAGGTGGTCTCCTTGGCCAGCTTCACGGCCTCGGCGGGGGTGTAGAGCTTGGACCGGTCGATGAGCTCGGCGGCCTTGCGGTAGCTCTTGCTGCGCTGCATGTCTTGGTTACTCCTGTGGTCTCTGGCGGGCCGCGCCGTGTGCGCGCCCTCCCACGATCCGTACGGGTCGGTGCGGGCCGGGATCAGTCGGTGACGGTGATGCCCATCGAGCGGGCGGTACCGGCGATGATCCGCTCGGCGTGGTCGAGGTCGTTGGCGTTGAGGTCGGCCATCTTCCGCTCGGCGATCTCCCGCAGCTGGGCGCGGCTCACCGAGCCGACCTTGTCGCGCTGCGGCACGCCCGAGCCCTTCTGCACGCCGGCGGCCTTGATCAGCAGCCGGGCGGCGGGCGGGGTCTTCAGCACGAAGGTGAAGGACCGGTCCTCGTACACGCTGATCTCGGCGGGGACGATGTCGCCCCGCTGCGACTCGGTCTGCGCGTTGTAGGACTTGCAGAACTCCATGATGTTCACGCCGTGCTGACCGAGCGCGGGGCCCACCGGCGGCGCCGGGGTGGCCTGGCCCGCCGGCAGCTGAAGCGTGAACGTCTTGACGAGCTTCTTCTTCGGAGGCATGTCTCTTCCTGGGGCTTGGAACTGGGATTGGTGCTCGCTGGCACCGCCCTGCGGGCGCACGGTCAGCGCGGCGCGAGGCAGCGACGTTCAAGGGTAGCGCAGGCCCGGTTCCGCCCGACCGGCGAGGTCGAGCGGAAACGGCCGCGCCGGCGGCGGGAAGGCTCTCCCACCACCGGCGGCCGGATCAGATCTTGGCGACCTGGTTGAAGTTCAGCTCGACCGGCGTCTCCCGGCCGAAGATCGACACCAGCACCTTGAGCTTCTGCTGGTCGGCGTTGATCTCGCTGATCGTCGCCGGCAGCGACGCGAAGGCGCCGTCGGTGACGGTGACCGAGTCGCCGACCTCGAAGTCGAGGACCTTGACCTCCGGCTTCGCCTTCTTCTGCTCGGTCTCCACCGCCGGGGCCAGCCACTTGAGCACCTCGTCGAGGGAGAGCGGCGCCGGACGGTCGGCCCGGTCGGTCGCCCCCACGAAGCCGGTGACCCCCGGGGTGTTGCGCACGCAGGAGTAGGACTCGGCGGTCAGCTCCATCCGGACCAGGATGTAGCCCGGGAAGACCTTCGCCTGGACCTGTGACCGCTTGCCGTTCTTGACCTCGACCTCTTCCCGGGTCGGCACCTCGACCTGGTAGATGTAGTCCTCCATGTCGAGGCTCGTGATGCGGGTCTCGAGGTTGGTCTTGACCTTGTTCTCGTAGCCGGCGTAGGAGTGCACCACGTACCAGTCGCCCGGCGCGTAGCGCAGCTTCTGGCGTAGCTCGGCGACCGGGTCGAACTCCTCGTCCGACGCCTCGGTGGTCGGGATTTCCGGGTCGCTGGCGGCCTCGACCGACTCGTCGTTCGCCGCCGTCGCCACCGTGGACTGCTCGTCCGCGGGCTCGGCGGTCTCGTCGTACTCAGGCACGCTCGCTCACTTCCGTCACTATCGGCTGGTACAGCCGCTCAGCTGGGGTTGCCGAAGACCCACAGCACGCCCTTGGCGAAGCCGTAGTCCAGGACAGCCACGATCGTCAGCACCACCGCGACGAAGGTGACCACCACGGCCGTGTAGGTCAGCAACTCCTTGCGGGTCGGCCAGATGACCTTACGCAGTTCGGCCACGACCTCGCGGAAGAACCGGGCGATGCGGCCGAACAGGCCCACCCGGTCGGTCTCCGTCCGGGTCTTCGGCTTGTCCGCCGACTCGGCGCGGGCACGGGACCGCGTCGCGGTGCCGCCGCGGGAAACCGGCTCGTCCGCGCCGGTGGCGTCGTCGTCGGCAACGTCGTCGACGGTCTCGTCGTGCAGACGATCGTCGCCGGCGTCCTCGCCGCGCCGCTTGCTCTCGGCCACTTCGCCCTCCGTCGCGGGAATCTCGGGTTCGCACGCCCGGGGGCGTGCGCGGCGCTGGTCGCGCCGGCCGGACCAACCGTCCCGCGACGGGCCGCGGCCGGCGGATCGGCCGGCGGCCCGATGCCTCCGAGCCACCCCGCCGATGCCACCACCACGGGCCGTACGCCACCTTCTCGGCGACGCGACCCACGGGAACGGTCAGGCCTGAGGCGCAGGGGTGACAGGACTTGAACCTGCAGCCTGCGGTTTTGGAGACCGCTGCTCTGCCAATTGAGCTACACCCCTGTGCGGCAACGCTCGCCCCGCCCGACCGCACGCGGCCGAGCAGGGGTCACTTGCCCCACGGCGGACCAGTGTACGGGTAGGCACCCGACTTTCCCAACCGGTCCACCCCCATCGCGCGTCGGGTCGCGGTCAGCGGGCCGTGCGCACGGTCGCCCGGGCCTGGGAGAGCACCTTCTCGCCCCCGCACGTGGCCGTGATGTCGAGCCGGGTGAGGCCGTCCTCGGTGACCTCGCGGACCACCGCGGCCACCTCGATCTCGGTGCCCTGGTCGTCGTCGGGCACCACGACGGGCCGGGTGAACCGGACGCCGTAGTCGACCACCGCGTCCGGAGCGCCGGCCCACTCGGTCACCGCCCGCCCGACCAGGGCCATGGTGAACATGCCGTGGGCGATCACCCCGGGCAGGCCGACCTTCGTCGCGATCCGGTCGCTCCAGTGGATCGGGTTGAAGTCGCCCGAGGCGCCCGCGTAGCGGACCAGGTCCGCGCGGGTCACCCGGAACGTCCTGGCTGGCAGCTCCACGTCAGGCCTCCCCACGTACGACGAGCTTGGACCAGACCGCCACCACCGGCTCCCCGGCGGCGGTGGTGATGTCGGTGCGGGTGGTCAGGAAGCCGTGCCCGCCCCGGGTGGTGATGTCCTCGATGGTGCTCACGCAGACCAGCTCGTCGCCGGCCACCACCGGCCGGGTGTACGCGAACCGCTGGTCGCCGTGCACCACGCGGCTGTAGTCGACGCCCAACGCCGGGTCCTCGACGATCTGCTGGGTGGCGGCCATGGTCACCACGAAGGGGAAGGTGGGCGGGGCCACCACGTCGGGGTGGCCGAGCGCCCGGGCGGCCTCGGGGTCGTGGTGGGCCGGATCGGTGGCGCCGATGGCGGTGGCGAACTCGCGGATCTTCTCTCGGCCCACCTGGTAGGGGGCGGTCGGCGGGTACGTCCGGCCGACGTAGGACGGGTCCAGGGACATGCCGCGAAACTACACGCAAAGCACGATCGCCGATCTGCGCGGTCGGTGGCGGGCGGATGCCGCGCCGGACCGGTCAGATCGGCGATCGGTGAAGCGTACAGGTGGCCGGGCGGTGCCGGCCGGAGGTCAGCGCGTCTCGCGGTGGAGGGTGTGCCGACCGTCCCGGGGGCAGAACTTCTTCAGCTCGATGCGGTCCGGGTCGTTACGGCGGTTCTTGCGCGTGATGTAGTTGCGCTCCTTGCACTCCACACACGCCAAAGTGATCTTCGGCCGGACATCGGTCGCCTTCGCCACGGCGGAGCGCCTTCCTCGCTAACGGTTAGAACTACAGCGCATCAGCGTACGTGCTGATGACGCGGACATGCAAAGTGGGCGCCTGTGGCGCCCCTCCCACTGACCACCGGGAACACGCCCGGAGGACGAGAGTAGCGGTGGCCGGACTTGAACCGGCGACACAGCGATTATGAGCCGCTTGCTCTGCCATCTGAGCTACACCGCCGTGGTGGGTCCAGCTGACCCTCGAGCCCCCTTACGGAATCGAACCGTAGACCTTCTCCTTACCATGGAGACGCTCTGCCGACTGAGCTAAGGGGGCCTGCGCGATCTCCCCGTGGGGCGCGCAGAGGTAAGAGTACACGGCTGCACCCCGCACGCGAAATCGGATCCCCCGCCGCGGCGTCGGTGCAGGTCAGGGCACGACGCGCAGGCGCGGAAGCTCCGCTCCCGAGATCGTTTCGGGGTCCACCTGGGCGCCGAACCAGGCCTCCAGCCGCTCGTACGGCAGCGGCCGGCTGAACAGGAATCCCTGCCCGATCTCGCACCCGATGTCCTGGAGAAGCTCCAGCGTCAGCTCGCTCTCCACGCCCTCGGCCACCACCGCCAGGCCGAACTGCTGCGAGAGCGTCACCACGGCGTTGACGATCGCCAGGTCGCCCGGATCGGTGGCCATCCCCTGCACGAAGGACCGGTCGACCTTCACCTCGTGCACCGGCAGCCGCCGCAGGTGGGCCAGGGACGAGTCTCCGGTGCCGAAGTCGTCCACCGACAGCCGTACGCCCAGATCGCGCAGCCGACGCAGGGTGGGCACGGGGCGGTCCGTCCCGTCCAGCACCCCCGCCTCGGTGATCTCCAGGGTGAGCCGCTGCGGCGGCACACCGTACTCGGTGAGCAGGTCCTGGACGCGGTCGGGGAAGTGCTGGTCGGTGAGCGTACGCGGGCTGAGGTTGACGGCCACGGAGAGCGGCTGCTCGGCCTGGGCCCAGTCCCGGCTGCGCCGCAGGCCCTCGCGCAGCACGATCTCGGTGAGGCGGCTGAGCTGGCCGGTGTGCTCGGCCACCGCCACGAAGTCCTCCGGGGCCACGGTGCCGTGCGTCGGATGCTCCCAGCGGGCCAGGCACTCGACGCCGACGAGCCGCCGGTCCCGCAGCGTGACCTTGGGCTGGAAGTAGATCTCCAGCTTCCCCTCGTCCAGCGCCCGGCGCAGGTCGCCGGCGAGCCCGAGCCGGCGCAGCGACCGCGACTCCAGGCCCGGGTTGAAGAGCTGGACGCTGCCCGGCACCGACTTCGCCGCCATGGCGGCCAGGTCGACCCGTTGCAGCAGCGTCGCGGCGTCGCTGCCGTGGTCCGGGTGCACGGCGACGCCCACGGCGGTGTCCACGTCCAGGGTGAGCGCGTCGAAGACCATCTCGTCGCGGATCTGCTCGCGCAGCTGGGCGGCCAGGTCCACGGCCGCCTCGGCGCTCTCCAGCCGCATGGTCACCAGGAACTCGTCGCCACCGGCCCGCCCCACGAGTGCGGAGGACGGCGCCGACGCGCGGAGTCGGTCGGCCACCTCGACGAGAACCTTGTCACCGGCGGCGTGGCCGAGCGACTCGTTGACCTGGCGCAGGCCGTCGACGTCGAAGAGGAGCAGCGCCACGACCTCCCCCGGCGCCCGGATCTTCACGGACTCGTCGAGGGCGCTCGTGATCCGCCGCCGGTTGGGCAGCTTGGTCAGCGTGTCGTGGTACGCGTCGTGCCGCAGCCGGTCGACGAGCCGCGAGTTCTCCAGCGCGACAGCGGCGTGCGCGGCCACCGTCTCGAAGACGGGCACGTCGTTGCGGACGAAGTAGTTGCTGTCGCCGAGGCGGTTCGCCACCTCCAGCGTGCCGATGACCGCCTGGCCGGAGCGCAGCGGCAGGACGATCACGTCCTTGATCCGCTGGACGGACAGGTCGGCACGCAGATCGGGGTCGCTGGTCATGCCACGCCCGACGGTGACGGCGCGGCCCTGCGCCCGGGCCCGCTGCCGCACCGAGGCGGGAGTCTTGGCGAGGTCCAGCAGACCGGAGTCGCCGTTGCGCGCGGTCAGCAGCACCTCCGGGTGCCGGCCCTGCGCGGGCAGCCAGAGCGTGGCGTACTCCGCCTGCATCAGCGTCCGCACCCGCCCGAGAAGGGCGTCGGCCAGGGTGCCGTCCTGCCCGCTCTCGGCGATCGCCCGGCTCAGCTCGTACATGTCGGCGAGCGTGCGGTGCTGCCGGAAGAACTGCGCGTACGCGCGGTAGACGAGCGCCAGCGCGACGACGAGGGCCGCCAGCAGCACCACGGACCACCACGTCTCCGCGATGAGGATGAGCACGACCATGCCGCTGGCGATGTTGATGGCCGCGGTGAGCAGTGCGAGCGGGGTCTTCCGGATCGCCTCCCGCCCCGCCTGCCAGCCCTGGAGCAGGGTGTGGACCCCCGCCACGGAGACGATGCTGACCAGGTTCACCATGCTGGCCGCCGCGAACAGGATCAGCCAGGTGCCGGGACCGACCCCCTGCACGGGCGGAAGTGCCTGCAGCACCAGCACCGCCAGGGACGACCCGGCCGCGGCCCGGGCGACGTTGAACCAGAACTTGGTGGCGCCCAGCCGGTGGCGATGGTGCGTGATGATGGCCGCGAGCGTGTAGATGACGACGACGGTGAGCGGCCGGAGCAGGTAGAACGCGAGAACCAGCGGGATCTCGGTGAGGGTCACGCCGACGGAGTGACGCCGCACGGTGAAGTTGAGCACCGGCAGCCCGGCGGCCACCATGGCCGCCAGGAGCAGCGCCGCCATCGGCCAGTCACCGAACGGCTCCCGGACGACGAGGGCGACGATCGTCGAACAGACGACGGCGAACAACGCCATCGGCCCGGTGATCAGCCAGGCGTGCTCCGTCGTGCGGGAGCCAGCGCGGCCTTGACCCGCCATGCCGCCCCCCTCACCGGCCCCGCTGGTTCACATCGTGGTGCAGTTGACCCTCGGGTCAGGGAAGCACCGGCGCGTTCCAGATGACGTCCATGTTCCAGATGACGTCCATTGTGTGCACCTGCCCGCCCCAGACGTCGCCTACGAAGACGCCGGCGGCCAGTGCAGCGAGCACCAGGAACGAGCCAAGCAGCCGGCCCCGCTTTCGACCAGACATGTTTGCTCCTGTCGGGGAAGTGTCACAGGGATGGTGGAGGTTCCACGATCGTGCCACACGGCCGGTGACCAGAAAAGCCGTGCGGGCACGGCAGGGCCGTGCCGGTGACGAGGTTCCGCCGATCAGGCCACGACTCCCGCCGAGCAGGGCCAGATCAAGGGCCTGATGTGCCGGGAGCAGGGTTCATCGGGTGCCTGATACGACGTACGGCACATTTCGCCTCCACGGCTCGCCCGACCTTCGAACAGCCGCGTGTGATCACTCTGTGTCACGTCTCGGACTGCCTCGGTCGCCCGCACCGCGACCGGGACATCGACCACCATACCTGCCTGACGCAAGAGGACCAGAGGGACGTCGGGGGCAATTCAGCCATTCCACGCTGGACCCCGCGCCAACCCGACACTGTTCGCCTCCCCGTGTCCGGTCGTTCACGGTGTCCGGCGCTTCTTCGCGTCTGTCCGGCGCCGTCCCCCGCTCCCCTGGTTCCGCGCGTTCCCGTTGCCCGGCGCCCGGCATGCCCCGCTCCGGCGCACGTCGGGGCGGGGCATGCCCGGCGTCCCTCCGGGTACCCGCCGGCCGTGACCTTCTCGATCGCCGCACGCTGCCCGCGTACGGGCCAGCTCGGGGTGGGAGCCCTCACGGCCAGACCAGCGGTCGGCAAGTTGGTCGCGCACGTGCACGCCGACGGTGGCGCGGTCGCGACCCAGGCCACCCCCAACCCGTTCCTGGCCTACGACGGCCTGCCGCTGCTCCACGAGGGCCGCTCGCCGCAGGACGTCCTGACCGTGCTGCTGGCCCGGGATCCGGGTCGGGAGGTACGGCAGGTCGGCATGGTCGATCGCCAGGGTCGCGCGTACGCCTTCACCGGCTCCCGTGCCCGGCACTGGGCGGGCCACCACACCGGGCCGGGTTACGCGGCGCAGGGCAACCGGCTGGTGGGCCCCGAGACCCTCGCGGAGATCGTCCGGGTGTTCGAGGAGAGCCGGGAACTCGACCTGGCGGAGCGGCTCGTGCGCGCGATCGAGGCTGGCGAGGAGGCCGGCGGTGACCGGCAGGGCGCGCGGTCGGCCTCCGTGACCGTCATCGGCGACGAGCCGTACCCGATCTGGGACGTGCGGGTCGACGACGCCGAGCATCCGGCGGCGGAACTGCGCCGGCTGCACGGCGTCTTCCGGGAGGAGGTGCTGCCGACCATCGAGCGGCTGCCCACCCGCGACGACCCGATGGGCGAGGCCGCCCGGCAGGCGCTGGCGTAGCCGGGCGACCGCACTGGCGAAGCCGGCGCGGCCCCGCGTCCGCTGCCAGGGTCCGGCCGCGCTACCGTCCGGCAACCGTCTCCGGTCGGACGCCGGGGGCCGCCGGCTCGCGGTCGGGCGCCGGCGCGACGTCCCGCCGGCGCGGTAGCAGGAGCGGGCTCGCCAGGATCAGCAACCCCGCGACCGTGATGGCGGTACGCGGGCTGGTGGCCGCGGCGAGCAGGCCGCCGAGGGCGCTGAGGACGGCGATGGCGGCGCTGCTGCTGATCGACCAGGCCGCCAGGGTGCGGACGACGCGATCCCGGGGCGTGTTCTCGAGCCGATAGGTGGCCAGCACCGGGTTGTACAGGCTCATGTTCACGATGATCGCGAACTCGACGGCGATCACTGTCACGAGGCCGACGACTCCAGGTTGGACGAAGGCGAGGCCGATCAGCCAGACCGCGCGCAGCGCGCCGACCGTCCGCAGCGTCCGGTGCCGGCCGTGCCGCGCCACGACCCGGCGGGCGAGGCGTGAGCCGACGAGCCCGCCGACGCAGGGAAGGGCGAAGGCGAGGCCGTACTGCCACGGTGGAAACCCGAGCTCACGGAGCAGGAGTACGGCCAGCAACGGCTCGGTGGCCATGATGAGTCCGCTGACGAGCAGCTGGTTGAGGTAGAGCGCCCGCAGGCCGGGATGGGTCAGGAGGTGCCGCCAACCGTCGAGCAACTCACCGACCCGGACCCGGCTCGTCCCCGTGCGCCGCGGCCGGTCCTCCCTGCCCCGGATCGCGGCGATGCCCAGGGCGGAGAACAGGTAGCTGAACGCGTCGGCCAGCACGGTCGTCACCGGCCCGAACAGACCGATCGCCGCGCCGCCCAGCGGTGGCCCGACCGCGATGGAACTCCACGTCGCCGACTCGAACCGGGCGTTGGCCACGAGCAGGTCGTCCCGACGCACGAGCGTCTTGAGGTACGCGCCGCCGGCCGCGTTGAAGGCGATCCTGGCGGCGGCGACCACCGCCGAGACGACCAGCAACTGGACGAAACCGAGCAGCCCGAACGCGTACGCGATCGGGACCGTCATCATGGCCGCGAACCGGACCACGTCCATCGCGATCATCACCGGCCGCTTGCGGCGGAACTCCACCCACGGCGCGAGCGGTACCGCGATGAGCGCGCCCACCGCCGGCCCCACCGCCGACAACGCGGACACCTGAGCGGGACTGGCGTCCAACAGCAGCACGGCGATCAGCGGCAGGGCGCCGAACCCCAGCCCGGAGCCGTACGCGCTGACGGCGTAGGCCGCCCACAACCACCCGAACTGCCGGCCCAGGGACCTCCTCGCCACCACAGCTCCGCCTCCCCGTACCGGCGCTCCGCCGGCGCTCCCCCGTGAACGGCAGCGATCGAAGCAAGGTCGCGGAGGCGGGATCAAACAACCGGAACGGCGGCGAGCCACAACCGCGCGTTGTACGCCCTGGCAGGGACCTTGATCGGCTCGATGCCCCGGCATCAAGGCCTTCAGGTCAGGGGGTACGTCCGGGCGGTCATGTACCGGAAGCAGGTGAGTCTGTGGCAGCGGCTACGTCCTGATCGCCGGGCGGCCACGGCCGCTGACCGTGCTCAGCCTGGCCAACTCACTCGCCACCCTGGCCAAGACCGTCCTGTTCATCGGCGCTTGGGCGGCCCTCGCCGCGCTGCTGCTGGTCACCGCATGGCGGGCAACGGCAACGTTCACCAGGTGAGGGCCACGGCTGGCCGAGCCCGGCTCGGCGTGCCCACGGCCGCCGAACGGCGTGACGTCGTCGCCGCTGCCCCCAGCGGCGGACGGCCGGCGAATGCCTCTGTCAGGGAGGCTGAAGGGCAGCGTCTGCTCTGCGTCTTGGGCCGCGTTTGCTCCCGCGTCTCAGAGAGGGGAAGCCTGACGAACCAAGAACCGGTTTTCACATCGATCTCGCGTAGAGCATCAGCCGGGACACGACACGGCTCTGCACAACGCACTGCCGAATTGTGCTCTACAGGATCAAGGCGCCGCGCAAGCGCGGCGCACCGCCCGCGCTCGGCCTGCTGGCGGCGCGGGCGCCGGTATCGGCGTGGGCGGCGACGGGCAGACGAGCTGGGTGATTGGGTGCGGCTGGACTACGACGAGCCAGGTTTGGTGACCGTGGCGGGCGGCAGCTCGCCGAGCCTGACCAGCCGAGACCGAATCCCGCCTTCGACTCGCCCGAAGTCCTTAGAGAGTTGAGAGATCGTGGCCCCGGCGCGGAAGCGCTCGCGTAGGCGCTCCTCTTCCTCCTCGGTCCACCGGGCGTAAGCGTTCGGGTGCCTGAGCCGCTTCTGAGCAACCGTGTAGGCGCGGCCGTCACCTGGCGTCCCGTAAATGGAGGCGAGGCCGTGGAGGATGGATTGCAGGACGTCGGCCGCGACCGCCAGGTCCTCGGGCGGGATCTCGCCGCTGAGGTGACTGATCAGTTCGCCATCGTCGTTGCAACTGCTGAAGTTCAGGGCGAGTCGTTCATCGGCTGTGGCGGAGGCGGTCACCTCGTAGATTCGGCCGTTGCGGCGGATCTGGCGGTGGATGCGGGTCTGGTCCTGAATCGCTTCCTCGGGCAGCCACTCATCGACATCCATAAGGTCACTGTAGGTGGCGGTGTGCGCACCGTGAAGACCTTGGGGCTCTGCCCCAAACCCCGGCCCTCCTCGGAGATCCACCGGTGCGGATCTCGCCCCGGCTCGACGCTCCCTCGCCGGGCACCACAAAGGCTTCCACCCCCGGAGGGGGCCAAGGTCGTTCGTCCGGTAGGACCCTCCACCTTGTCCCCCTCCGGGAAGGCTGGAAGGTTTACAACTGCCCGACGAGGAGATCCACAGCTAGCGAGCGTCAATGATGCGAAGCACGTCCTTAGCTGCGAAGACGCGCGCGTAACGGCGTCCCGTCCGCTCCTGCAGGATCCCTAGATGCTCTAGACGACGGATGGCAGTGTTCACGGCTGGATAGGAGACCCTGTACATCTGCGCGGCACTCGTGGGCGTGATCATTGGGTAACCGATCAGGTCCTCCACGATCCTCGCCGCGACCCCTCGAAGGTTCGCTTCCCTGAGGCGCTCAAGCGCGTGCTCCTTCCAGTCGAGTAGAGCATCGATGCGGTCAACAGCAGTGACAGCCTGTGCTCGCACTGCCTCCGAGAAGAACCGGATCCAGGGATCGAACTTGCCGGTCATGCTCGTGCGGAGAAGATGGTCCTGATACTCCCGCCGTCTGACCTCCAGCCAGGGCGAGAGGTTCAGAACGGGCACTCGCAGTTCTCTTTCGGCGGCGAGTTGGAGCACACACACCAAGCGTCCAAGCCGTCCGTTCCCGTCATTGAAGGGATGAAGGGTCTCAAACTGGTAGTGACCGAGGGCCATCTTGACGATCAGCGGGAAGTCGTCCTTGGTGTTGATCCAGCCCTCCCACGCCTCAAGACCAGCCTGCAACTGGTCACCTGGCGGCGGAGGGACGAAGCGGGCTTCCTTGACACGGCCGGCGCTGAGGCCGATGAAGACTTGGATGCTCCTGACGTTGCCGGCGTCGGCTGTATCTCCCCGGGTTCCCTTCACGAGGACCTTCTGAAGTTGGCGGAGCATCCCGATCGTGATCGGCCTGTCCTTGATCCACTCATAGGCCATCTCTGCGGCCCTGACGTAGTTCACGACCTCGGCGACGGAGGCTGACACCTCGCCGGCTTCAAGGAAGTCGGCCTCAAGCACCTCGTCCAGCGCGGCGTAGGTCCCCTCAAGTGCTGAGGTGCTCACAGCCTCACGTCGGATCGCAGGCCTTGCCAGCAGCATGGGGTTCGGAAGTCTGATCGCTGCCTGATCCAACCTCGCGACCGCAGCCGTTGCTGCAGTGAGATCTCGGAAGGTCTCCTGCTGAAGGTCAAGCCGGCTTGGCAGGGGGTTCGGCAGAAACGCCTTGTGATCGTAGGGCTCGTCGTACCGAGCATCGTGGCCGTTGATCGGGACCAGGACGCCAACGGGGGACGAAGCGAACGCCTCAAGGTCCACGGTTTGTAAGCCATCCTCTGAAAACTTTAATTTCAGCGCTGTAATTAGAAGTCTATCCCAGCACCCAACGTCACATCTAAAGTCTCTGGCTCCAAACTTACATTTGGAACCTTGGTTTGTAACTACGGAGCGCTAGCGCACACTCGAACCAGCGCACACGCATGGCTACGGAGCGTAGCGACAGGATCACCCACGACTTCGCCGGGATCGCGGCTTATCACGGACGGCAGCAAGCCACGCGATCAAGGGCAGATAGGGAGCCAGTAACACTCGCCCGTGCCCTTGCATACCCGATCGCTTGGACAAGCAGGGGCAGCCATGGTCAACGGTCGGTAGTGACGACGAAGGCCCCTGACTCGCGTTTCCGCAGGTCAGAGGCCTTGCCGTTCCCTGGTGGCGGGTAGAGGATTCGAACCTCTGTAGCTTTCGCGACGGATTTACAGTCCGCTCCCATTGGCCGCTCGGGCAACCCGCCAGGGCGTATCACCGCGTCGGGGACGCGGCGACGGATGCAAGGATAGCGGCTCCCCCCGCCGCCGGTGCAACCGGGTACGGTCAGGGGGTCGTACCGCTGGTCAGCGGGCGACGGCACGCCAGAAACCGCCGGACAGCAGGAGCATGAGCATGGCAGCGAACCCGTCGTTCGACATCGTGAGCAAGGTCGACCGGCAGGAGGTCGACAACGCCCTCCGCCAGGCGGAGAAGGAGCTCGCGACGCGGTTCGACTTCCGGGGGACGGGCGCCGAGATCTCCTGGTCGGGCGAGGAGGCGGTCTCCCTCCAGGCCGAGACCGAGGAGCGCGTCCGGGCCGCGCTGGAGGTCTTCAAGGAGAAGCTGGTCAAGCGCAACATCTCGCTGAAGTCGCTGGACGCCGGCGACCCGCGGTCCTCCGGCAAGGTGTTCAAGATCGACTGCAAGATCATCCAGGGCATCGACTCGGACAAGGCGAAGGCGATCAGCAAGAAGATCCGCGACGAGGGCCCGAAGGGCGTCCAGGCGCAGATCCAGGGCGACCAGCTCCGCGTCACCGGCAAGAAGAAGGACGACCTCCAGGCCGTGATCGCGATGCTCAAGGGCGAGGACTTCGGCGTCGCCCTCCAGTTCACCAACTACCGGTAAAGCCGTCGCCGTCGTGGCCGGCCGGGGGCCTGTCACGGCAGATGTCGTCGCCGCTGGTCGTCGTACGTCACGTCTGTCCAGTGTCCGACGACCTGGCGGCGGCCTGGCCGAACCGCGTCCCGCAGCCCGTCCGCCGATCGAACCGGCCACGCCGGCGTGCGGGCGCCAGCCCACACGCCGGCCGTGCCGACGCCGACCCAGGTCACCGGACAGACGTGCGCACCCGGGCGTTCACCGTCGTCGCCGATACCGGGACGGCCCTGACCTGTCGCGCATCATGACCGACCGCGCGCGGACGGCCGCATGGTGCAGTCCGCGGCGGGGCCACCGCGCATCCCGTCCGGGCTGCGGCCAACGGCGCGCGCTCAGGAGCAGAGGCCGAACTGTGCTGGTGTGGTCGCGGGACGCGCGGGCGACCAGGGGCGTGGTGTCGAGGGACTCGCCGCCGGCGGTGACGCGGAACGTCCCGAGGTCGGGACAGCGGTGGGCGCAGCCGACTGCGAGCAGGGGAAGCCGCGTGCGCCCGACGGTCCCGGGCAGCACGATACGAGGACGCGTAGACATGATCTTCTCCGAAGGGCCTGACGGAAGGCATGGGAAACGAACCGACGGCGACGTCGGCGACCGATGCGCGGGCACGGTGTCAGGTCTACGAAGCAGGCGGCGTCACGCGGGGTGAAGTCCTCTCGGGAGGGCGTCGGAGAAGAAGATCCAGCTCACGGTAGGGCGGAACGAGCCGCGGCGGCCACCGGTTTAGTCCGCCGCCGCGCATCTGACGGCCCGTCGGGCCTCGCTGCCGTCACCGCAGGTCGGGCAGCCCACTGGATCACCGCCCGGACGTATCGTGGAGGCGCCGGGGAAGGGGGCGCCCGTGATCCCGACGTTGATCCTGTTCGGCCTCGTGGCCGGTCGCTGGTGGCGGCTGTCGCTCGCCGCCGCCGCGCTGCTCTGGCCCGTCCTGCTCGTCGCGACCGGGGCCATGGGCCTCGAACCGGGGCTGCTCGGCGCGTCGGCCCTCGCGCTCGCCAACACCGCCGTGGGCATCGGTGTCCACCAGGCCGTCCGCCGGGCGGTGCGGGGCGTACGCCGCCGACCGGCGTCGGGCGCCTGACGACGCCAGCACCACCGCGACCGCCGTCAGCGGTTGAAGATCAGCAGCAGCACCACCGTGAGGAGCGCGCTGATCAGCAGCGAGCCCAGGCATCCGACCCGGTTCGAGAAGAAGACGAACACGCCCGAGGGGATACCCGACCCCGCCCGGGCCAACCGTCAGGCGGGAATGGGCTCCTCGACGCGTACGGCTCGGGCCTCCGCGCGGGCGATGGGCCCGGCGGGCAGCGCGGCGACCCCGGCCCCGACGGCGACCGCGGCGCCGGCGAAGAGGAACGCCCACGGCACGCCGCCGGCGTGGTCGACGATCACGCCGGCCACCGCACCGCCGGCCGCGCTCGCCGCCACGGACATGGTCACGACCCAGGTGTACGCCTCGTTCAGCATGCCGGCCGGGGCAATCCGCCCGACCAGGGTGTTCTCCAGCGTCAGCGCGGGCGCGATGGTGGCCCCGCCGACGATCAGCGCGGCGCCCAGCGCCAGCGGGTTGGGCATCACGGCGAAGACCACGAAGGTGCCCGCCAGCGCGGCGAGCAGCCGGGCGAACTGCCGGGTCATGTTGACGGCCGGCTTGCGTACGCCGAACCAGAACCCGCCGACCGCGCTCCCCACGCCCCAGACGGCCAGCAGGATGCCGGCGAGACTCTCCGCGTCGTCGGCGCGGTAGTTGCCGGCGAACGCCGGCACGATGACGCCGGCGGCGCCGAACGCGATGCCCAGGCCGGCCACGCAGACGAGCAGGGCCGGGAAGCCGGCGACCCGCAGCGGGCCGAGCCCGCGGGCCTGGTGCTCGCGGGGGTGCGGCCGCCAGCCGCGCATCACCCGGCCGACGGCGACCGCCAGGGTGCCGACGAGCGTGACGAGCGCGGCGCCCAGCAGGGCGGCGGTCGCGTCGGCGACCAGGACGAAGCCGGCCACCAGCAGCGGACCGAGCACGAAGACGATCTCGAACAGCGAGGTCTCCGCCGCGAGCGCGGTGTTGCGCAGGTGGTACCGGCCGGACGCCGGGGACGTGAGGTCGTTCCAGGCGCCGCGGATCGCGGCCGTCAGCGGTGGGTAGGTGGCGCCGGCCACGGCGGCCGCCACGTAGATCGTCACGAGGCCGTCGGCGTGGCTGGCCAGCAGCAGCCCGACGAGGGCCAGCGGGTGGGCGACGGCGGTGACGACCAGCACCGGGCTGGGGCCGATCCGGTCGGCGACGCGCCCGGCGATGGGGCTCAGCGCGGCGCCGGCCACGGCGTAGATGCCGCCCGCCACGGCCGCGAGCGAGTACCGCCCCGTCACCTGTTCGACCACCAGCAGCAGCGCCAGCGGTGTCATGCCGATCCCGAGCCGACCGATGATGCCGGTCACCAGCAGCATCGGTGCGCCAGGAATCCGCCAGACGCCCAGATACTGGCGCAGCGCGGCCACACGAACCTCCCGGGTGTAATGAGCGTGAGCTGCTTTCGACCCTAACGGTCGGGGCGCGTCCGGATGAAGCGGTTATTGCGGGCGACACAGCACCGCGCCCGGCACCGAGCGGTGCCGGGCGCGGTGGGACGGTCCGCGGGTCAGCGCAGGTACTGGATCGGGCCGGTGTTGGCGGCCATCCGCTCCAGCCGGGCGACCCGGTCCTCCATCCGCGGGTGGGTGGAGAACAGCGCCGCGATGCCGCCACCCCGGAACGGGTTGGCGATCATGAGGTGCGCGGCGCTCGTCAGGTTGCCCTGTGCCGGCAGCGGGCGTCGGCTCGCCACGGCCTCGATCTTGCGCAGCGCGCTGGCCAGGGCCAGCGGGTCGCGGGTGAGCTGGGCGCCGGAGGCGTCCGCCTGGAACTCCCGGCTGCGGCTGATCGCCAGCTGGATGATCGTCGCGGCGATCGGGCCCAGGATGATCGTGAGCAGCAGCACGGCCGGGTTCGGGGCGTCCTCGTCGTCCCCGCCGGCCAGCGGGATGAACCACGCGATGTTCGCCAGCGTGGTGATGATGCCGGCCAGGCCGGCGGCCACGCTGGAGATGAGGATGTCCCGGTTGTAGACGTGGGACAGCTCGTGCCCGATCACACCGCGCAGCTCGCGGTAGTCGAGGATCTCGGTGATGCCCTGCGTGACGCAGACCGCCGCGTGCTGCGGGTTACGTCCCGTCGCGAACGCGTTGGGCTGCGAGGTCGGGCTGACGTACAGCCGCGGCATCGGCTGCCGCGCCTCGGTCGCCAGTTCACGGACCATCCGGTACAGCTCGGGGAACTGTGCCTCGCTGACCGGTTGCGCCCGCATCGCCCGCAGGGCGAGCTTGTCGGAGTAGAAGTAGCTGATGCCGTTCATCAACAGCGAGATGATGACGGCGATGACCAGTCCGCCACTGCCGCCGAACCAGTAGCCCACCGCGAGGATCAGCGCGGTGAGCAGGCCGAGCAACGCGGCGGTCTTGAGACGGTTGTGGTGCACGATCACTCCTTCGGTGCACGGGTCGCCGGGACCCGTCGACCGGTTCAACAACCCGGTACCCGTCAACCATCCGCGATATGGCTGAGAATTGCCTGGGAGCGCGACCAGCAGCCGTTCAGCCAGTCGACAGGCATCGATCTGGTGGGCGCGGAGGCGGGTCCGGGCGGCCGGCGCCCGCGACGGCGCTCAGCGGGCGGCCAGGTCCAGGACGAGCTGCGGGGCGAAGCCGACCACCACGGCCACCACACTGGCCACGACCAGCACGGCGGCCGCACCCCGTCCCGCGCCCGGCGCGGACGCCGCACCCGCCCCGGCCGGCGGGGCGTAGAGGCGGGCGGTCAGTCGCAGGTAGTAGGCCAGGCCGATGACCGCGTTGACCGCCACGACCAGCGCGAGCCAGCCCGCGCCGCCGTCCAGCAGCGAGCGGACGACCGTCACCTTGGCGAAGAGGCCGGCCAGGCCGGGCGGCAACCCGGCCAGCCCGATGAGGGCCAGCCCCAGGCCGGCGCCGAGCCAGGGGTGGCGGCGGGCCGCGCCGCGCAGGTCGTCCAGGGTGCCGCCGTCGGCGTCCGCGGGACGCAGGGCGGTCACCCCGGCGAACGCGGCGAGTTCCAGCAGGACGAAGAAGACGGCGTACGCGAGGGCGGCCGCGTACGCGCCGGCGCGGGCCTCACCGGTGCGGCCGGCGGTGAGCGCCAGCGCGCCGAGCGGCGCGAGGATGTAGCCGGCCTGGGCCACCGACGACCAGGCGAGCAGCCGGACCGTCCGCCGCTGACGCAGCGCCACGAGGTTGCCGACGGTCATCGTGAGCACCGCGAGCAGGGCCAGCACCGGGCCGGTGAGGTCGGCCGGCAGCGCGGCGGTCACCACGGCGAGCAGCGCCACCACGCCGCCGAGCTTCGACGCCGTCGAGAGGTACGCGGCGACGGGCAGCGGGGCGCCGTCGTACGTGGCCGGCGCCCAGGCGTGGAACGGCACGGCGGCGACCTTGAACGCCAGCCCGAGCAGCAGGAGCGTGGCCGCGGCGGCCGTGAGCGGCAGGTCGTGCAGGTCCGGCCGCTCGGCGAGGAGCGTGCCGAGCCGCCCCAGGTGCAGCTCGCCGGTGACCGCGTAGAGCAGCGCCGCGCCGAGCAGGCTCACGGTGGTGGCCACCACGCTGACGACGAAGAAGGTGATGGCCGCCTCGGCGCTCGCCAGGCTGCCCCGGCGCAGCCCGACCAGGACGTAGAGCGGCAGGGTGAGCGTCTCCAGCGCCACGATGAGCGTGATCAGGTCGCCGGCCGCGCCCAGCACGACACCGCCGGTCATCGCGCAGGTGAGCAGGAAGCAGTACTCCCCCGCCGGCGCCCGCCCGGCCCGCAGGTGGCCGCCGGACAGCCCCAGCACCGCGAGGGTGAGCAGGGCGAACAGCGCGCCGACCAGGGCGGCCCGGCCGCCGAAGACGTACGAGCAGTCGGCCTCGACGCAGAACGTCCCCCGCTCGCCGCCCGCGCCCATCAGGGCCGCGCCAGCGGCCGTGGCCAGCGCGCCGAGCCCCGCCACGGCCCGGGTCAGCCCGGGACGGGCCAGCATCAGGTCGGTGACCAGCACCAGGACGGCGGTGGCGGCGGCCAGGTACGCCGGCAGCAGCGCGACGTGGTCGACGCTCTGGACGCTCACGGAAGCACCTCCACCAGGGCGTCGACCGGGGCCTCGGCGATACCGAGCACCAGCGCGGGGGCCAGCCCGATGGCCAGCGCGAGCAGCACGAGCGGCGCCCACGCGGTGAGTTCCGCACCGGCCAGGGTCGGGGCGAGCCGCCCGACCGCCGGGCTCGGCCGGCCGTGCGTGACCTGGCGCAGCAGCCGCAGGAAGTACGCGGCCGTGAGCGCCCCGCCGACCGCGGCCAGCACACCCAGCGTGGTCCAGAGGGGCCCGCCCACCTCGATCGCGGCGATCACCGCGAACGCCTCCCCCCAGAAGCCGGCGAGGCCGGGCAGGCCGAGGGAGGCGACCGCCGCGAACCCGAGCAGCCCGGCGAGCCGGGGCGCGGTCTCCCGCAGCCCGGACAGCTCGCCCAGCGCGCCGGTGTGGGCGCGGTCCTTGATCGCGCCGGCCAGGAAGAACAGCAGCCCGGTGATCACCCCGTGGGCGATGTTGCCGATCAGCGCGGCCCGGATGCCGGTGCTCGTGAGGGTGGCCACGCCGAGCAGCACGAAACCCATGTGGCCCACGCTGGAGTAGGCGATGAGCCGCTTCAGCTCGGTCTGCGCGAGGCAGACGAGCGCGCCGACGAGGATCGCCGCGACGGCGAGCACCCCGAGCACCGGGGCGGCCCAGCGGGCGCCCTCCGGGGCCACGCCGACCGCCACCCGGATCAGCCCGTACGTGCCCATCTTCAACAGGACGCCGGCGAGGACCACGCTGCCGACGGTCGGCGCCTGGGTGTGCGCGTCGGGCAGCCAGGAGTGCAGCGGCCAGAGCGGGCTCTTCACCGCGAACGCCAGCGCGAGCAGGGTGAACGCGAAGAGCTGCGTGCCCCGGGAGAGGCCGGCGCCGCCGGTCAGCGCCACGATGTCCGCCGTGCCGGCGGCGGCGACCACCACGTACACGCCGACCAGCAGCAGCACCGACCCGAAGAGGGTGTAGAGGGCGAACTTGCGGGCGGCCCGCCGCCGGTCCTCCCCGCCCCAGCCGGCGATGACCGCGTACATGGGCAGCAGCACGACCTCGAAGAAGAGGAAGAACAGCACGAGGTCGAGGGCGAGGAAGGTGCCCAGGATGCCGACCTCGACGACGAGCAGCAGCGCGACCAGGGCCCGGCCGCTGCCACCGGCCGGCACGCGCCACAGGGTGTAGCCGCAGCACAGCAGGGTCAGCAGCGCGGTGAGCACCACGAGCGGGTACGAGATGCCGTCCACGCCGAGGTGGAACCGCAGGTCGAGGGCGGGTACCCAGGGCACGTCGAGCTGGTGCCAGGGGCGTACCGCGGGCGCGCCGGCCGACCAGGCGAACCAGCCCCGGTCACCGGCGGCGAGCGGCAGCGCGGCGAGCAGGGTGAGCCCGGCGGCCACCGTGCCGACCAGCCGGGCGGCCCGGTCGGCGGGGACCGCGGCCACCGCGACCGCGCCGAGCGCCGGCACCGCCAGGACCGCGACCAGCAGGAACTGCCCGAAGGTCATGAGGTGCCTCCGATCAGGGCGGCGGCGAGCCCGATGAGCAGCGCGCCGGCCAGCACCCCGGCGGCGGCCCGGGGCAGCGCCGCCCGGTGCAGCGCCGCCAGCCCGGCCCCGAGCCCGGACGCGGCCCGCCCGCTGCCCTCGACGGCGCCGTCCACCACCCGCTCGTCACCGGCGCGGACGGTGGCGGCCAGCGCCCGCGCGGGGCGTACGACGAGGGCGTGCTGGACGTCGTCGAGCCGGAACGCCGCGGCGAAGACCGGCCGCAGCGGACCCAGCGCGGCCGCCGGGTCGGCGGCCGGATCGCGGCGCCACCGGATCCAGGCCGACCCGGCCCCGAGCACCAGCAGGACCAGCGGCAGCACCACCGACGGCGCGAGGTGGACGAGCGGCTCGGCGGGGAGCAGGTTCGACGGGTGGTCGGGGGTGGCCGGCGGCGTGGGTTGGAGCCGGTCGGCGAACGCGCCGGCGAAGCCCGCGAAGCCCAGCAGCGCGGCCGGTACGGCGAGCAGCACCACCGGCCAGCGCAGCGTCCCCGGCGGATCGTGCGGGTGCGCGAGCGGGACGCGCGTCGTGCCCAGGAACGTGCGCAGCAGCAGCCGGGTGGCGTACCAGGCGGTGACCGCGACGCCGGCCAGCCCGGCCAGCCAGACGAGCCAGCCCACCCAGGCGGGGGTCGGCCCCTCGCCGTCCAGCGCGGCCGCCTGCGCGGCCGCGAGCACGCCGTCCTTGCTCCAGAAGCCGGCCAGGGGCGGCAGCCCGGCGAGGGCGCCCAGGCCGACCACGGTGCACCAGAAGGTGACCGGCATGCCGCGGCGCAGGCCACCCATGCGGGACATCAGCGTGGTGCCGACGGCGTGGATCACCGCGCCGGCGGCGAGGAAGAGCAGTGCCTTGAACGCGGCGTGGGTGAGCAGGTGGAACAGCGCCGCGCCCGGCGCACCGACGGCGAGTGCGCCCGTCATGTAGCCGATC
This sequence comes from Micromonospora globbae, assembly GCF_036184225.1. Classification (NCBI taxonomy): domain Bacteria; kingdom Bacillati; phylum Actinomycetota; class Actinomycetes; order Micromonosporales; family Micromonosporaceae; genus Micromonospora; species Micromonospora globbae. Next base: position 6,247,299 of record NZ_CP108084.1, on the reverse strand, counting down.
TGGGAGACCGTCGACCAGGCGAGCACCCGCTTGATGTCGTCCTGCGCGGTCGCGGCGAGCGCCCCGAGCAGCAGGGTGATCGAGGCGAGCACGCCGAGGACGGTGAGCGCCACCGGTGCGGCCTCGAAGAGCGGGTAGAGCCGGGTGACGGCGTACACGCCGGCGGCCACCATCGTGGCGGCGTGGATGAGCGCGCTGATCGGGGTCGGGCCGGCCATCGCGTCGGGCAGCCAGGTGTGCAGCGGGAACTGCGCGCTCTTGCCGGCCACGCCGGCGAGCAGCAGCAGGCAGGCGGCCGTTAGCGTACCGGTGGAGTGGTCGTGGGCCAGCACGTCGGCGATCCGGAAACTGCCGGCGGAGACGCCGAGCAGCGCGATGCCCAGCAGGAACCCGACGTCACCCACCCGGGTCACGAGGAACGCCTTCATCGCGGCGGCGGGCGCCTCGGGCAGCCGGCGGTCGTGGGCGATGAGCAGGTACGAGCAGATGCCCATCACCTCCCAACCGACCAGCAGCAGGAGCAGGTCCCCGGCCACCACCACGAGCAGCATGGCGGCGGTGAAGAGGCTGATCTGCGCGGCGTACGGCGGGTAGCGGTGGTCGACGTCGACGTCGTCGTGGGGGCCCCGCTTGAGGTAGCCGATCGAGTAGACCTGCACGGCCAGCGCGACCGCGCCGACCGCCACGGCGACGAGCGCGGCGGCGCCGTCGAGCCGGACGCCGAGCGTGACGCGCAGGCCGCCCAGGTCCACCCACGTGGTGCTCGCCTCGACGGGCCGGTCCAGGGTGGCCAGCAGGGCGACCGCGAGCGCGAGCGCGCCGGCCGCGCCGGTCACGCCGAGGGCGATGGCCGCGCGGCGGGCCCGCTGCTCACCGGCGTCGCGCCCCCCGGCCGGGCCGCGCGGCGACGGGGGCAGCAGCAGCCCGAGCAGGCCGGCCACCAGGGGTACGGCCGGCAGCAGCACGCCGAGCAGCGTGGGACCGTTCACCGCGCCTCCCCGCCGGGAGCGCCCGGGTGCCCGGTCGTGGACGCCTCGGGACGATCGGCCGCCGCGGTGCCGACGGCGACGGGTGCGCCGGCCGGCGGCTCGGTCAGCGGCACCTCGTCCACGGCGACGCTGGCCCGCAGCCGGTAGAGCTGGAGCACGATGGCCAGGCCCACCCCGACCTCGGCGGCGGCCAGCACGATGACGAAGAGCGCGAACACCTGGCCGCTGTGCGGCAGCGCCGCCCGCACCGTGGTGTCGGCCGTGACGAGGATCAGGTTGACGGCGTTGAGCATCAGCTCGACGGCCATCAGGACCAGCACCGCGTTGCGCCGGCGCAGAACGCCGTACGCCCCGAGCCCGAACAGCAGCGCCGCCGTGACGTACGGGATGACGGGCCTCACCGGGCCGCCTCCGTGCTCCGGCCCGCGGGATCCGGCCGCGCGGCGCTCGACGGCCCGGCGCCCGGCCGCCCGATGTCGGGCCGGGACAGGATCACCGCGCCGACCAGGGCGGAGAGCAGCAGCACCGACAGCACCTCGAAGGGCAGCACCCAGCTGCGGAAGATCTCCCCGCCGATCCGCTCGGCGGTGCCCGCCTCGGGCAGCGCGACGGCCGTCCAGCGGTACGCGTCGACCAGCAGCGCGGCCAGGCCCAGCCCGGCGCCGCCGCCGATCAGCGCGGCCGGCCAGCCGGGCCGGTCCAGGTCGTCGGACGCGCCGATCGGCGCGCGGGTGAGCATCACGGCGAACAGCAGCAGCACCACGACGGCGCCCACGTAGATGAGCACCTGCACCCAGGCCACCAGCTCGGCGGTGAGCACCAGGTAGTCACCGGCCAGCGCGCCCAGGCAGACCACCAGGTAGAGGCCGGCCCGGACCAGGTGCCGGGTGGTGACCACCAGCACCCCGGAACCGACCGCCACCGCGCCGAGCGCCAGCAGCAGCACGTCCGCCCCGGTCATGTGGCCGCCTCGCCGGGAGTGCCGGGCTCACGGCGTACGGCCGGGGTGGTGGGCCGGGCGGCGGGGACCGCCGCCTTGCGCGCGGCGCTGGTCTCCTCCTTCGCCGGCTCGCCGTTCGGGTCGTGGGCGGGCGGCGGCGGGACCGTGTCCATCCACTGCCCCAGGTGGTCCTTGTCGTGCAGCAGGTCCTTGATGTCGTACTCGGCGTACTCGAACTCCGGCGACCAGTAGAGCGCGTCGAACGGGCAGACCTCGACGCAGATGCCGCAGTACATGCAGAGCGAGAAGTCGATGTCGAACCGGTCGAGCACGTTGCGCTGGCGGGGACGGGCGGCGCCGGGCACCGCCACCTCCTCCTTGTGGGAGTCGATGTAGATGCACCAGTCCGGGCACTCGCGGGCGCAGAGCATGCAGACGGTGCAGTTCTCCTCGAGCAGCGCGATCACGCCGCGCGAGCGGGGCGGCAGCTCGGGGGCCACGTCCGGGTACTGCTGGGTGGTCGAGCGCCGGGTCATCGTCTTCAGCGTGACCGCCAGCCCCTTCACCAGCCCCGAGCCGGGGAGGCCGCGGTCACCGGCGGCGTCGTCCGGTGTGCGCTCGCTGCGGTCGCTCATGCGGACCATCCTGCCCTGTGCCCACCGCGCGCGCGACCACCCCCTGACCGTCGCCGGAACCGTGCCGGACCCACGCCCCGCCGTCCCGCGTCACACCGCGCCGGGCGGTGGGATCATCTCGACGCCGAGTTGCTGGAGGACCTGGAACAGCTCGTTGACGCTCCACACGTCGACGATGCGGCCGGCGTCGTCGAAGCGCAGGAACGTCGCCCCGGAGTAGCTCACCACCCGCCCCGTGGGCGGCACGGGACCGAACGGGCCGGCCTGGGTGCCGGCGGCCCGCCAGCGCACCGCCACCCGGTCGCCGGCCGCGACCACGTCGACGATCTTGTAGCGCAGGTCGGGGAAGGCGGCCCGCCGGTCGCGGTGCCAGGCCAGCGTCGCCTCGGGGCCGGTGCCGCCCAGCCCGGGGCACTGCGGTGCGACCAGCTCGTACGCCGACTCCTCGCGCGCGGCGTTCCACACGTCGGCGATGAACCGCCGCGCCGCCGCCTCCGTGTCGGTCACGGGGCGAGCGTAACGCCGGTGGGGTGAGTGCACTCACCCCGCCGGCCGCCCGCCGAGCGGCCAGAATGAGGCGAGGCGACACGATCGGAGGAACAGCGTGGGCACGACCAGCGAGGGTGGACCGACGGAGACCGACGAGGAGGTGCTGCTGCGGACCGGCGGCAGGTACGTCGAGCCGGGCGGCGAGTTCACCCGTGACCAGCGGTACATCGCGACCCGGATCACGGCCGACGGGCGGGACGGGTGGCCGGTGGAGCCCGGTCGCTACCGGCTCGCCGTCAGCCGCGCCTGCCCCTGGGCGAACCGCCTCATCATCGTCCGCCGGCTGCTCGGCCTCGAGGACGCCATCTCCATGGCGGTGGCCGGGCCCACCCACGACAAGCGGAGCTGGACGTTCGACCTCGACCCGGGCGGGCGCGACCCGGTGCTCGGCATCGAGCGGCTGGCCGAGGCGTACTTCAAGCGGTTCCCCGGCTACGACCGGGGCATCACCGTGCCGGCGATCGTGGACGTGCCGACCGGGCAGGTCGTGACCAACGACTACGCGCAGATGAGCCTCGACCTCTCCACGCAGTGGACGGCGTACCACCGCGAGGGCGCGCCGGACCTCTACCCGGAGCCGCTGCGCGCCGAGATCGACGAGGTCAACGACCTGGTGTTCCGCGACGTCAACAACGGTGTCTACCGCTGCGGGTTCGCGGGCAGCCAGGAGGCGTACGAGCAGGCGTACCACCGGCTCTTCGACCGGCTGGACTGGTTGAGCGAGCGGCTGGCCGACCGCCGCTACCTGGTGGGCGACACGATCACCGAGGCGGACGTGCGGCTGTTCACGACGCTCGTGCGCTTCGACGCCGTCTACCACGGGCACTTCAAGTGCAACCGGCAGAAGCTCACCGAGATGCCGGTGCTCTGGGCGTACGCCCGGGACCTGTTCCAGACCCCCGGCTTCGGCGACACGATCGACTTCGACCACATCAAGCGGCACTATTACGAGGTGCACCGGGACATCAACCCGACCGGCATCGTGCCGCTCGGGCCCGACCTGGACAACTGGCTCACCCCGCACGGGCGAGAGGCGCTCGGTGGCCGCCCGTTCGGCGACGGCACCCCGCCCCCGCCGCCGCCGGCCGCGGAGCGCGTCGACCCCGCGCACACCCCGCTGCGCTGAGCGGGCCGCCGGGACGGGCCCTCCTCGACGCGAGGCGTCGAGGAGGGCCCCTTCCTACAGGGCGACGCGGACGGCGGCGGTCAGCACGAGCTGGGCCAGCGACGCCGGGACGAGCACCAGCCAGCACAGGCGCTGGAGCTGGTCCTCGCGCAGCCGCGGGTACGCGACCCGGAGCCAGATGATCACGAAGGCGACGGCGAAGACCTTGAGCAGCGTCCACAACCAGCCGAGCTGCGCGTCGGCGAACGGCCCGTGCCAGCCGCCGAGGAACAGCACGGTGGTGAGCGCCGCGATCACGACGATGCCCACGTACTCGGCCAGCAGGAAGAACGCGAACCGCAGCCCCGTGTACTCGGTCATGTAGCCGAAGACGAGCTCGGAGTCGGCCACCGGCATGTCGAACGGCGGCCGGCGGATCTCGGCGAGCCCCGCCACGAAGAAGATGATCATGGCCGGCGCCTGCCAGAGCAGCCACCACGGCCGCCACGCCTCGACGATGCCGGAGAGGCTGAGCGTCCCCGCCGCCATCGCCACCGAGGCCGCGGCGAGCACGAGCGGCAGCTCGTAGCCGAGCAGCTGGGCGGCCCCGCGCAGGCCGCCGAGCAGGCTGTACTTGTTGGCCGACGCCCACGCCGACATGAGCACCGCGAGGACGCCCACGCCCACCACGGCGAGCACGAAGAAGAGCCCGACGTCCAGCGGCTGCCCGACGAGGTCGCCCGGGCCGAGCGGGATGACCAGCAGCACGAGCAGGTAGGGCACCAGAGCCACGGCCGGGGCCAGCCGGAACACCGGCCGGTCCGCGTCGCGCGGGGTCACGTCCTCCTTCTGCACGAACTTGATGCCGTCGGCGACCAGCTGGGCCCAGCCGTGGAACGCGCCCGCGTACATCGGGCCGAGCCGGCCCTGCATGTGCGCCATCACCTTGTGCTCGGCCTGACCCACCAGCAGCGGCAGGGTGAGGAAGGCGGCCAGCACCCCGCCCACCCGGATCAGCAGCTCCAGCCAGAGCGGCATCAGGGCGCACCTCCCTCACCGGTCGGAGGCTCCGACGCGTCCGGCCGGGGCGGTGCGGGAGGGCGGTCCGCGCCGGGTGGGGACTCGGCAGGGCGTGCCGGACGGTCGGGCGGCGAGCCGGCCTGGTCCGCCGCGGGCGGCGCTGCCGGGCGCGCCGGGCGGTCCGCCGCCGGGCCGGCGGCGGGTCGGGGCGTACGCGCGGAACGGGCACCGGGAGCCGGCCGCGCGGGCCGGCCACCGGTGGGACGGGCCGGGGTGCCGCCGCGCGGCCCCTCCCCCACGCCACCGGCGCCGGCCGGGGTGGGCACCGTGCCCCACTCCCCCGGGGCGGGCACGCCCGGCGGGCGGATCGGGCGCCGGCCGCCGCCCGCCTCGGACTCGCCCGGCTCCTTGGCCCCCGGCCAGGGCTTGGCCACCCGGGAGGCGAGCACGAACTCCTTGCGCAACGGATGGCCCTCGAACTCCGGCGGCAGCAGCAGGGGACGCAGCCCGGGGTGCCCGGTGAAGTCGATGCCGAACATCTCGTGCGTCTCGCGCTCGTGCCACGCGGCGCCGGGATAGAGGTCGACCACGGAGGCCACGGTGGGCGCCTCCCGGGGCAGCCGCGTACGCAGCAGCAGCCCGTGCCGGTGCCGGACCGACCAGAGGTGCGCCACGACGTCGAACCCCTCGGCCAGCTCGTCCACCGCCGAGAGCCAGTCGAAGAAGTCGCAGCCCAGCTCCGCGTCGTCGCGGGCGGCCCGGACCGCGTCCCGCCAGCTCGCCACCGGCACGTCGACCGTGGCCCGGGCATGGCGTTCGCCACCGGAGACCGACGCGGTGGCCTCGGCCGGCGCGAGCAGCGTGGCCATCCGGCGACCGACCTCTTCCGGAGTCATGCCGCTGATCCTAGGGCCTCGCCCGCGGCGGCCGCCCGGACGCGAGTCGCCGCCGGCGGCGGGCCTCGCCCGCGGCGTCCCCCGGGCGCGAGTCGCCGCTGGCGGCGGCCGGGTGGGAGGCATCTGCGGCGTTACGCGGCGGGAGAGCGGCCGGCGGGCGAAGATGGGAACCGTGCGCGCCGTGACTGTGACCCCCGGGGTGGCCGACTCGCTGGAGCTGGTCGAGGACCAGCCGGAGCCGGCGCCCGAGGAGGGCGCCGTCCTGGTCGAGGCGCTGGCCGTCGGCATCTGCGGCACCGACCACGAGATCATCTCCGGGCAGTACGGCGAGGCGCCCCCCGGCGAGCGGCGCCTGGTCATCGGGCACGAGTCGCTGGGCCGGGTGCTGGAGGACCCGACCGGCACGCTGCAGCCCGGGGACCTGGTGGCCGGGATCGTGCGCCACCCGGACCCGGTGCCGTGCCCGAACTGCGCGGTCGGCGAGTGGGACATGTGCCGCAACGGCCGGTACACCGAGCACGGGATCAAGGCACTGCCCGGCTTCGCCCGGGAGCGCTGGCGCATCCAGCCCCGGTTCGCCGTACCGCTGGACCGCTCCCTCGGTCAGGTCGGCATGCTGCTGGAACCGACGAGCATCGTGGCGAAGGCGTGGGACCACATCGAGCGGATCGGGCACCGGGCCGAGTGGCAGCCACAGATCGTGCTCGTCACCGGCGCCGGGCCGATCGGTCTGCTCGCCGCCCTCCTCGCCAGCCAGCGCGGCCTCGCCGTGCACGTGCTCGACCTCGCCACCAGCGGACCGAAGCCCGACCTGGTCCGTGCGCTGGGCGCGACGTACCACTCGGTGCCGGTCGACCAACTGGACTTCGAGCCGGACGTGGTGGTCGAGTGCACCGGCGCTCCCTCGGTGGTGCTCGACGTGATGTACAAGGCGGCGCCGAACGGCATCGTCTGCCTGGCCGGGGTGTCCAGCGGCGGCCGGAGCATCGAACTGGACGCCGGGGCGCTCAACCGGGCGTTGGTGCTGGAGAACAACGTCGTCTTCGGCTCGGTGAACGCCAACCGGCGGCACTGGGACATCGCCGCCGAGGCGCTGCGCCGCGCCGACCAGCTCTGGCTGGGCTCGCTGATCAGCCGCCGGGTGCCGGTGTCGGGGTACGCCGACGCGTACGCCGCAGGGCCGGACGACATCAAGGTCGTGCTGGAGTTCGCGGTCTGACCGACCGGCCGTACCCGCCGGCCGGTCCCGCCGGTTCAGATGCCGGGGAGCCGGCCGTTGCGGAACAGGTCCACGAAGAGCTGGTGGTCCTCGCGGGCGCGCAGGCCGTACGCGTGGGCGAACTCGACGAGGTGGGCCACGAAGCCCGGCTCGTCCGGGTCGACCGCCGCGACGATCGCCTCCTCCGTCGAGTAGTCCACGAGGTCGTGGCTGGACTCGTCGTCCGCCACCGAGTGCATCCGGGCCACCGCCCGGCCCAGGTCGGCGAGCACCCCGGCCAGTTCGTCCGGCTCGTTGACGTCGGCCCAGTCCAGGTCGGCGGCGTACGGCGACACCTCGGCGACGAGCTGACCGACCCCGTCGAGCTCGGTGTAGCCGAGCCACGGGTCGGCGTGCGCCTGGAGCGCCCGCTGCGACTCGGCCGTCCGGTGCCCCTGGTGCAGGAAGTACTCGCGGACGGTGGTGTCGGGCACGTGCCGGGCCACCGCCGGCACCTGGGCCTGCTTCATGTAGATGACGACGTCGTTCTCCAGCGCCTGGGTGTGCCCCTCCAGCAGCAGGTTGTACGACGGCAGCCCCGCCGAGCCGATGCCGACGCCCTTGCGCAGCACCACGTCCTTGATGCGCGCCTCGACGGGACGCAGCCGGGCCGACGAGGCGGGCAGCGTGCCGAGGTACGCGGCGAACGCGGCCGTCACCTGCTCCCGCGTCTCCCCGTCGATCTCGAACACCCCGTCGCCGAGGGAGAACCGGCGCTCGTAGTTGTCGATCGTGGTCTGCGCGGCGAGCAGGTCCACCCGGGTGTTGAGGCGGGCCTGCTGAAGCACGCGACGCAGCACGCCGTCGGCGTTCTCCAGGGTGATCGAGCCGATCGCGTCGTCCCCGCCCGCGGCGATCGCCCGCAGCTCGGTGAGGTACGAGCGGGCGAAGCCGGTCACCAGCTCCGTGATCACGTGGTCGGAGAGCGCCTTGGCGTAGCCGAGCAGCGCCACGCTCGCCACGAACCGCCGCAGGTCCCAGGTGAACGGCCCGACGTACGCCTCGTCGAAGTCGTTGACGTTGAACACCAGCTGCCCGGAGGCGTTCATGTAGGTGCCGAAGTTCTCCGCGTGCAGGTCGCCGTGGATCCACACCCGCGAGGTCCGCTCGTCGAGGAAGCGGTCGTCGGCGAAGTCGCCGCGCTGGTCGGCGTAGAAGAGCGAGGCGCTGCCCCGGTAGAAGGCGAACGGCGACGCGGCCATCTTGCGGAACTTGCGCCGGAACGCGGCCGGGTCGAGTGACATCCCCTCGCCGAACTCGGCGATCAGCACGTCGACGATGTGGGTGGCGCGCCGCTGCGCGGAGGTGCTCATGCTGCGCACGCTAGCCCTGCCCCGCCAGCCGGCGGGCTCGGTCGACCGGTCAGCTCGTGGGGGGCCGGACCGGCGGGGCGGTCAGCGACTCGACCGAGCGCGGGACGGCGCCGTCGCTGGGCGGCGCGTCGACCGGGGCGGCGAGCAGGTCCGGGCGGTGGACGCCGCCGACGCCCGACTGCTCCGCGGCGATCTTCTCCTGGAGGCGCAGGATGCCGTGCAGCAGCGCCTCCGGGCGGGGCGGGCAGCCCGGCACGTAGACGTCGACCGGGATGAGCTGGTCGACGCCCTTGGTCACCGAGTACGAGTCCCAGTACGGGCCACCGCAGTTGGAGCAGGCGCCGAACGAGATGACGTACTTCGGCTCGGGCATCTGGTCGTAGAGCCGCTTGATGGCCGGCGCCATCTTGTCGGTCACCGTGCCGGAGACCACCATGAGGTCGGCCTGGCGCGGGCCGTGCGCGAACGGGATCACCCCGAGCCGCATGAAGTCGTGCCGGCTCATGCTCGTGGCGATGAACTCGATGGCACAGCAGGCCAGGCCGAAGTTGAACACCCACAGCGAGTAGCGACGGCCCCAGTTCAGCACGAACCGGATCGGCTCACCGAGCACTCCCGGTAGCTGCACGGCCGCCCCCTTCCCGAACCTGCGAACCAGTCAACCACAGCGTCCGGCCCGCCCGGACCGCCGGACCGGCCCTCTGTGCCGCACCACCCGTTGAACGGGCGCAGGCCGCGCGCGGGCGCAAGCCGCGCGTGTCCCCGTGCTACACGGCCGGGCGCTGGAGCAGGCTCACGAACTCGACCAGCAGCCGTTCCCGCAGCGCTGGCGGCGCGGCGTCGAGGAGCGTGTTCACCGTCGCCATGCGCTGCGGCGCGCCCTTTCCACCGGCCAGGCCCAGGCCGGCGGCCAGCCCGCCCACCAGCTCCGGGGTGAGCGTCTCGGGGGTCAGCGTGCCGGCGAGGGCCAGCAGGTCGGCCGGCAGAGTGACCGGACCGGCCGCCCGGGTGGCGGCCACCGCGTCGGCGAGGTCCGGGCCGAACTCGGCCACCCGGGGCGCCACGGCGGCGGTCACCGTGAGGTGCACGCTCGGCGGCAGCCCGGCGTACGCGAGCTGGGGCTGGGTGTGCCAGCCGCGCGCGGTCAGCTCGTCGACCAGGACGAAGAGGTCGAGACCCGGGTCGGTGCTGGTGAAGCAGACCACCGTGGACTCCGGCTCGGCCATCAGCCGCAGCCCGTCGACGGCCCGCACGGCGTCGGCCAGCCCGGCCACCGCATCCCGGGTGGCCTCCGCGAGCCGCAGGTAGCCGTCGTCCCCGAGGTGCCGCAGGGTGGCGTACGCGGCGGCGATGGGGCCGCCGGACCGGGTCGAGGCGATGGTCGGGTTGACCATCGTGTAGCCGGGCCAGTCGGCGTACGCGAAGTACTGCGGGGCGCGCAGCGCCGGGTCGCGGTGCAGCAGCACCGAGACGCCCTTCGGGGCGTACGCGTACTTGTGCAGGTCCACCGAGATCGAGGTGACCCCGGGCACCGTGAAGTCGAACGGCGGCACGGCCGCGCCGAGGCGCCGCAGGTACGGCAGCGTCCACCCGCCGAAACAGGCGTCCACGTGGCAGCGCACCCCGGCCTCGGCCGCCGCCGCGGCGATCTCGGCGACCGGGTCGAGGACGCCGTGGGCGTACGACGGGGCCGAGCACGCCACGAGCACGGTCTCCGGCCGGATGGCGGCGGCCATCGCGGCGGGGTCGGGGCGCAGCGTGTCCGGGGACACCGGCACCACGTCGAGCGCCACCCGCAGGTAGTGCGCCGCCTTGGCGAAGGCCGCGTGGCCGCTCGCCGGCACCACGAGCCGCGGCTCGGCGATCTCCGGGTGGGCGTCCCGGGCGGCCTTGACGGCGAGGATCAGCGACTCGGTGCCGCCGCTCGTGACGCTGCCGACCACGCCGGGGGCGGTGCTTCCCGGCCCGCCGCCGAGCAGCCCCGCCGCCGCGCCGACCAGGGCGTTCTCCATGGCCAGCAGGGAGGGGAAGGCGGTCGGGTCCAGCCCGTTGACGTGCGCGCTGGCCGCGTACGCGCTGGCCGCCAGCTCGTCGAGCCCGGGTACCGCCGGGTCGTAGACGTACGCGAACAGCCGCCCGCCGTGCGTCGGCCGGTCCTGGGCCCGCAGCGCGCGGATCTCCGCGAGCACCTCGTCGGCGGGCCGTCCGCGTTCCGGCAGCGCGCTCGCCCCGGTCCTCTCGTCGATCATGGAGTTGTGGTGCCCTTTCCGTGTGGCTCAGCGGCTTTCGTCCCCCACCACAACCGCATGATCGCCGCCGGTGGAGGTGGTGCGGGGGGTCGGGGGCAGGGTGTAGTGGCGCAGGGTCAGCAGGGGCACGGCGACCAGGACGGCGGGGATCACGGTGAAGCCGAGCAGGATGCCGAGGCGCGCGGTGTCCGACTGGGCCGCCGCCGTGCCGGTGTCGGAGGAGACGTACCCGGCCATCTGGAGCACCAGGCCGTAGATGCCCGGCCCGAGCGCCAGCCCGAGCGTCTCGCCGGCCGTCCAGACGCCGGTGAAGACCCCGGCCTGCCGCCGCCCGGTGCGCGCCTCGTCCCAGGTGATGCAGTCGGGCAGCATGGCGAGCGCGAAGACCTGCTGGCCCGCGTACCCGGCGCCGACCAGGGCGACGACCGGGTAGACGGCGGCGGCCGGCAGCAGCGGCGCGACGGCCAGCGCGGCCGCCCCCGCCGCGAGGAGGAGGGAGGCGGCCACCAGGCCGCGGAGCTTGCCGACGCGGGCGCCCACGCGGGTCCAGACGGGCATCACGAGCAGCGCCGGCCCGACGAAGCAGGCGAAGAGCAGGGTCGCCCCGGTGTCCGGGTCGCGCAGGATCTGGTCGGCGAAGTAGTTGACCCCGGCGAGGATGGTCGCCACGCCGGCGGACTGCACCACGAAGCAGATCAGCAGCGCGCGGAACGGGCGGTTGCGGCCGGCGACGGCGAGCTGGGCGCGGAGTGTGGGTTCGCTCTCGCGTACGGCGCCGGTCGGGGCGGCGCGGGTGCCGACGAACGCGCCGACCGCCCCCAGCGCGATGAGCGCGGCCACGAAGAGCCCCATCCACCGGTGCCCCGGGAGACCCTCGCCGCCGGCCGTCACCACGATGGGTGCGACCGCCCCGGAGACCAGGATGGCCAGGGCCAGGACGGCGATCCGCCAGCTCATGAGGCGGGTGCGCTCGGCGTAGTCCTCGGTCAGCTCGGCGGGCATCGCCACGTACGGCACCTGGAAGAAGGCGAACGCGGTGGCCGTGGCGAGGAAGGCCACGGCCACGTACGCCCCGGCCGCGCCCCCGGTGCCGAACGGCGCCGCGAAGATCGCGGCGAAGAGCAGGGCGAGCGCCAGCCCGCCCAGGAGCAGGTACGGCCGGCGGGGGCCCCAGCGCGACCGGGTGCGGTCGGAGACGCGCCCGGCCACCGGGTTGACCAGCACGTCCCAGGCCTTCGGCAGGAGCACCAGCAGGGCGGCGAGCCCGGCGGCCACGCCCAGGGTGTCGGTGAGGTACGGCAGCAGCAGCAGGCCCGGAACGGTGCCGAAGGCGCCGGTGGCCAGCGAGCCGAGCGCGTAGCCGAGGTGCACCCGACGCGGCAGGCCGCCCGGGAGCGGAGCCGTTCCGGCCGGCGGCGCGTCCATGGCGCCGAATGTTACTCACGTTATGGCGGGCGTCACATCCCCTCTTCCGGCGACCAGACGGCCGCCGCCATGTCGACCCCGGCTCCCCGCAACGGCGTGCCCTCGGCACGCAGCCGGGCCCTCGCCTCCCGCTCGTGCCCCGGCGGCAGCCGCCCCGCCGAGTTGACCACCCGGTGCCAGGGCACCCCGCCACCGTGGCGGGCCATGATCGTGCCGACCAGCCGGGCCGACGACCGGCCCGAGCGCTCCGCGAGGGCGTCGGCGATCGCGCCGTACGACATCACCCGGCCCGGCGGGATCCGCTCGACCAGATCCAGCACGGCCTCGATGTACTCGTCAGGTGTCACAGCCGGCCACGATATGGGAACGCGGCGAGGCGGCGCGGCCGTGACCACGCAGAATGGTCGGGTGCGCGAAGCGGTAACGGCGGCCCGACGGGTCGTTGTCAAGATCGGGTCCTCCTCGTTGACCACGGCGGCGGGCGGGCTGGCCGGCGAGCGGGTCGACGCGCTCGTCGACACCCTCGCGGCGCTGGCCGCCGACGGCCGGGAGGTCGTGCTGGTCTCCTCCGGCGCCATCGCGGCCGGCCTCGCTCCGCTGGGGCTGGCCCGGCGCCCGCGCGACCTGGCCACCCAGCAGGCCGCGGCCAGCGTCGGCCAGGGCCTGCTCATCGGCCGGTACGCGGCCAGCTTCGCCCGGCACCGGCTCACCGTGGGGCAGGTGCTGCTCACCGTCGACGACGTCACCCGACGGGCGCACTACCGCAACGCGTACCGGACGCTGCGCAAGCTGCTCGACGTGCGGGCGGTGCCGATCGTCAACGAGAACGACACGGTGGCCACCGAGGAGATCCGCTTCGGCGACAACGACCGGCTGGCCGCCCTGGTCGCCGCGCTGGTCCACGCCGACCTGCTGGTGCTCCTCTCCGACGTCGACGCGCTCTGGACCGGGGACCCGACCCGCCCCGGCGCCGCCCGGATCTCCGAGGTGCGCGGCGAGGAGGATCTGGCGCACGTCGCGATCGGCGGCTCGGGCCGCTCCGGGGTCGGCACCGGCGGCATGGTGACCAAGGTCGAAGCCGCCCGCATCGCGACCGGTTTCGGGATCCCCGTGGTGCTCACGGCCGCCCCGCTGGCCGCACCGGCCCTCGCCGGGGAGGCCGTCGGCACGTTCTTCCACGCGCGCCGGCAGCGCCCCGCGGCGCGGCTGTTCTGGCTCGCGCACGCCACCTCGCCGCGGGGCCGGCTGCACCTCGACGAGGGCGCGGTCGCCGCCGTGGTCGGGCGGCGCAAGTCGCTGCTGCCGGCGGGGATCACCGCCGTCGACGGTGCGTTCACGGCCGGCGACCCCGTGGACCTCGTGGACACGCAGGGCGCGCCGGTGGCCCGCGGGCTGGTCAACTACGACGCGGTGGAGCTGCCCGGGCTGCTCGGCCGCTCCACCTCCGAACTCGCCGCGGCGCTCGGCCCGGCGTACGAACGGGAGGTCGTCCACCGCGACGACCTGGTGCTGCTGTAGTGGTTGTCGTAAGGCCCCCGCGCACGGGGGCCCTTCGGTGAGGAGTGACGGGATGAGCGTGACCGAGCAGGCGCGGCGGGCACGGGCGGCGGCGGAGGCGCTGGCGGTCGCCACGCGTACGACCAAGGACGCCGCGCTGCACGCGATGGCCGACGCGCTGGTGGCGCGTACGCCCGAGATCGTGTCCGCGAACGCGGCGGACCTGACGGCGGGCCGCGAGGCCGGGCTCACCACGGCCATCCTCGACCGGCTCGCCCTCGACGAGGGGCGGGTGGCCGGCATCGCCGACGCGCTGCGGCAGATGGCCGCGCTGCCGGACCCGGTGGGCGAGGTGGTGCGCGGGTCGACGCTGCCCAACGGCCTGGAGCTGCGCCAGATCCGGGTGCCGTTCGGGGTCGTCGGGATCATCTACGAGGCGCGACCGAACGTGACCGTCGACGCGGCCGGGATCTGCCTGAAGTCCGGCAACGCGGCGCTGCTGCGCGGCTCCTCCTCCGCGGCCCACTCGAACGCGGCGCTGGTCGCGGTGCTGCGCGACGCGATCGCCGGCGCCGGGCTGCCGGCCGACGCGGTGCAGTTGCTCGACGCCACCTCCCGCGACTCGGTGAAGGAGCTGATGCGGGCCCGCGGCCTGGTCGACGTGCTGATCCCGCGCGGCGGCGCGTCCCTGATCCGCACCGTGGTCGAGGAGTCGACCGTCCCGGTGATCGAGACCGGGGTGGGCAACTGCCACGTGTACGTCGACGCCGCCGCCGACGTCTCGAAGGCCGTGGCGATCACCCTCAACGCCAAGACGCAGCGGCTGTCCACCTGCAACACCGCCGAGTCGCTGCTGGTGCACGCGGCGGTCGCCGACGCGTTCCTGCCCCCGATGCTCGCCGCGTTCGCCGAGGCCGGGGTGACCGTGCACGGCTCGCCCGAGGTGGCGCGCCACTCCGACGCCGTGGTGCCGGCGACGGAGGAGGACTACGCGACGGAGTACCTGTCGGCCGACATCTCGGTCGCGGTGGTCGACTCGCTCGACGCCGCGGTGGCGCACATCCGGCGCTACGGCACCGGGCACACCGAGGCGATCGTCACCGACTCGGCGTCGGCGGCCCGCGAGTTCGTGGCCCGGGTCGACGCGGCCGCCGTGATGGTGAACGCCTCCACCCGCTTCACCGACGGCGGCGAGTTCGGCTTCGGCGCCGAGATCGGCATCTCCACCCAGAAGCTGCACGCCCGCGGGCCGATGGGGCTGCCGGAGCTGACCTCCACCAAGTACGTGGTGACCGGCGACGGGCACCTGCGCGGCTGACCGTCCCGGGTGGACCGAGTAGCCGGGTGGTCGCACCGGCCGGCTAGTCTGGGGCCGGTTCGGCACGGTCTGTCTGGGGAGGCGCCATGCTGGGCGAGGACGCCCTGGAACAGCAGCTCGCGGAGGCGCGGGCCGCGCTACGCGAGGTGAGCCGCGGCATCACCCCGCCGGAGCGCACCGAGTCCGCGGCCGAGGCCGCCGACGGGCGGGTCCGGGTCACCATCGGCACCGACGGCCGGGTCAGTGACATCGTCATCGATCCGCGGGTGCTCCGCGAGGGTTCCGAGTACCTCGCCGCCGAGCTGCGCCGGGCGGTGAACGACGCGCTCGACGGGCAGGAGGCCGCCGTCGAGGTGACCGAGCCGATGCCCGACCTCGCCGCGATCGCCAGCACCGTGGAGCGCCTCCAGGACGAGAGCATCCGGCAGATGCGCGCGATGACCCAGGCCATCAGCGAGACCATGCGCAAGCTGCACCGGAGCTGACATGGAGAACCTCGACGTCGACATCGACGCGCTGCACCGGGGCGCGGAGCAGTTGGAGCGGGCCAAGGAGACCGTCCGGGAGGCGTTCGAGAGCTTCCAGTCCGCCGTGGCGAGCTACTCCCACGCGTTCGGCGACGACGACATCGGCAGCCTGCTGGCCACGGCCCACGACGCCTGCGTCCAGGCGGTGACGGAGTGCTTCAGCACCAACGTCCGGGAGCTGGAGAACTACGTCGACGGGCTGCTCGGCATGGCGGACGGCTACCAGTCGGTCGAGGAGGCCATCTCCGCCGCCTTCGACCGGCTGCTCGGATCCCTCGGCGGCTGACCCTCGGCGAAAGGTAGGACAGGTGGGACTCACGATCCCGGGGGAACTCGCGTCCCTGCTCTCGATGCTGGGCTACGACTGGCCGCAGTCCGACGAGACGGCGCTCTTCCAGCTCGCCGGCGAGTGGACGGGGATGGCCGACCGCATCTCCGGCGCGGCGGCCGAGCTGGAGGCGGCGGCCCGCACCGTGATCGACAACAACTCCGGCGCGAGCTTCACGGAGTTCGCCGGTGAGTGGAACGACGGGGAGTCCGCCCCCCGGAACATCGTCGACACCACCAACCCGACGAACATCATCGGGATCGGGCTGATCGTCGCCGCCGGCGTGGTGCTGGCGCTGAAGATCCAGGTCATCGTCCAGCTCGTCCTCCTGGCCATCCAGATCGCGCAGGCGATCGCCACGGCGGTGGCGACGTTCGGCGCGTCCCTGCTGGAGATCCCGATCTTCAAGATGATCACCGGGATGATCATCGATCAGTTGATCGGCATGGCGACCGACGCGGTGCTCAATGGTTAAGCGCCGGACGAACCCGCCCCGGCAGACCCAGGCCGCCGGGGCGAAGATCATCTCGGCGCTGCTGGAGAACAAGGACGCCTTCCGGACGGCCAAGACGACCGGGGGCACGCCTCCGAAGAAGGCCGTGCTGGTGCTGCGCAACCGGCCCGACTTCGTGAAGAAGGACTTCGACCGCAAGGCCGCCGACCTGGTACGCCTCGGCCAGGAGGGCAAGCTCGTCAAGACCAAGCCGGTACGCAGGCAGCTCGCGCACCGGGACCCGAACAAGCCGGGCACCCGGAAGACCACCACGATCTTCCGTGACCGGATCATCCGGCAGCTCAACAAGGGCCAGAACTACATGAGCAACAAGGAACTGGTCCAGGCTCTCTACCGGGGCAAGGACCCGAAGCGCTTCCCGGTGACCGGCCCCGGCGTGACGGTCGACCCCGACCACATCCACGAGCTCCAACTGGGCGGCACCGACACGTACGATAACCTCAGGCTGATGGACGCCTGGACCAACCGCGAGATCGGCCGGGAGATCGACAGAGCACTCGAGGACGTCCCCTACGGCACCGAGATCATCGTGAAGGTGATTCCGTGACCAGCGAGGCGACGGCCGCCCCACTCGAACGGATCCGCACGAAGTTCGAGCAGCTCAAGGCGGCGGAGGCGGAACACGGCTTCGGCGTCGTCCTGGTCGACGGGGCGCCGTTGGAGCCCTTCCCCGGCGTTCCCGAGGCCGCGTTCGACGTCTTCCGGATCATCGGCCGGATCGAGGGCAGCCACTTCCGCTTCGCGCAGCCGCCGGAGCTGGCCGGCGTCGCCGCCTTCCAGGCGATGCCCGACAACCCGAACGACCCGCTCGGCCCGGCGCTCTCGATCGGCCAGGAACTCCACAGCGTGCCGAAGCGCCTGCGCGGCGAGATCGACGGCGGCGAGGGCATCTCGTACGACCTCGAGGACGGCGACGTCTACCACATCGACCCGGACGACTACGTGTTCCTCTACGAGCACCCGGACGAGGACGTCGACATCCACGTCTTCGCCCCCGACATCGTCACGTTCTTCGACGAGTTCGTGCTCGGGGACAAGTACCCGCAGGTGGTCGACAGGATCCTGGGGCCCGGCGTTCGCGAGCAGCGCGTACGCAAGGGCCGCTTCCAGGGCCAGTACGAGGACACCTGGCTGCGCCTGCTGGCCGCCACCGGCCTGGCCTCCTGACGCCCACCGCCGACGCCGAAAGAGCGGAGGAACTTTCGATGGCCGCTGACCCGCGGTTCCGTGCCCTGTGGAGCGAGGACGAACTCGTCCCGTACCCCCGGGCGGCGTGGCTGGACGGCGGCTTCACGCCGGACATGCTCCCCGCCGGCGACGAGATCCCGCTCGACGTGGCGGTCGTCTACACCGCCTACCTCGAAGGTGAGTTCCGCCTGTTCGACACGATCCAGCTGAGCACGGAGGACGGCTCGCTGGACATCCGGCTCATCGTGGTCGGCGCGGTCGCCGACAACACCGACCTGCTCTACGTGCTCGACCCGAAGACCGGCGAGATCCTCCAGTTCGACCTGGAGGAGCAGGACATCCAGGCGGTGAACAGCAACTTCCGCACGTTCGTCGAGTTCCTCTACCAGTTCGCGCTCTTCGTGGAGGCCGACGAGGGCAAGGCCGGGCGGGCCGAACGCGCGGAGAGCCTGCGTACGGTGCTGGAGAGCATCGACCCGCCCGCGTTCGCGCCGGACGCCTGGTGGCCGCTGGTGATCAACCAGCTGCGCTGACGGGCGCCCCGGGCCCGTCCGTCGTCGGGGGCGGGACCACGACGGCCGGCGGTGGCGGGGGCGCCACGGCGGCCGGCGGGGGCGCCACGGCAGCCGGCGGAGGCACCACGGCGGCCGGCGGCGCCACCCGCGTGGGAAGGCAGGCGCGCAGCGCCCGCAGCGTCGTGTGCACGTCGAACTGGTGCCCGTCGTCGCTGTCCCAGCCGCCGTCGCTGCGCTGCGTCTCGGCGAGCCGGCGGCGGGCCGCGACCAGCAGCCACTGTTCCTCGCCCACCTCCGCCCGGTGCAGCGTCGCGGCGAGCCACGCCGCGTCGGCCGCGGACAGCCGCGGGATCCGCTCCGCCAGCACCGCCTGGATCCGGGCCGACTCGTCGTACATGCCCTGGCGGTGCAGCACGGCCGCGGCCAGCCAGCCGGCCGGCAGGAACGAGGGCCAGCTGCCGTCCGCGCCGATCCGCTCCGCGACGGCCTGCGCCGCCGCGTGCACGACCCCGGCGTACGCCCCGCCCACGCGGTGGTCGAGCGGGCCGGCGGCCCGGGCGTCGAGACCCGCGACGGTCAGCCAGAAGCCGGCGTTCGCGGTGAGGTAGAAGCGGGCTTCCGGGTCACCCGGACGGGCCCACTCCGGCGCGAGGTCGGCCAGCGCCGGGTCCTCGTCCCAGCCGCCGTCGGGCAGTTGCCGGGCGGCGAGCCAGTCGAGTGCCCGCCGGGCGGCCGGACGGCCCAGCGCGGCGAGGTCGTCCAGCTCGGCCAGGCGGAAGCAGGTGGCGTCGACGGAGCCAACGGCGCCGTCGAGAGTGGCCGGCCAGCCGCCGTCGGGCGCCTGCCCGGCCTCGGCCCGCTCCATCAGCTCGGGCGGCACGGCGGCGCCGGTGCGCAACCGGGACAGGCGGGCACGCTCCACCGCGTCCCCGTGAGCCACGACGAAGCCGATCGCGGCGTCCAAATCGACCACGGCGGTCACGCTACCTGCGCAAAGGCGATTCCGCCTCGGAGAATCGGCCGAGGCCGGGGCGGGCTGCACGCCCGTCCCGGCCCCGCCCGGTCGGTCAGTACGCCGGCAGCGACGGATCGATCTGCTTGATCCAGGAGAGCACGCCGCCCTGCACGTGCACCGCGTCGCGGAACCCGGCGGCCTTCAGCGCGGCGAGCGCCTCGGCCGAGCGGACGCCGGACTTGCAGTGCAGCACGATCTGCTTGTCCTGCGGGAACTGGGCGAGCGCCTCGCCGGAGAGGATCTCGCCCTTGGGGATCAGCGTGGCGCCGGGGATGCGGACGATCTCGTACTCGGCCGGCTCCCGGACGTCGACCAGGAAGATGTCCTTGCCGGCGTCCTGCCACTCCTTGAGCTCCAGCGCCGTGATGGTCGAGTCGACCACCGCCTCCTGCGCCTCCACCGAGACCGCGCCGCAGAAGTCCTCGTAGTCCTCCAGCAGGTCGGTGACCGTGGGGTTCTCGCCGCAGAGCGCGCAGTTCGGGTCCTTCCGGACCTTGATCTTGCGGTACGACATCTCCAGGGCGTCGTAGACCATCAGACCGCCGACCAGCGGCTCCCCGACGCCCGTGATGAGCTTGATCGCCTCGGTGACCTGGATCGAGCCGACCGACGCGCAGAGGACGCCGAGCACGCCGCCCTCGGCGCAGGACGGGACCATGCCGGGCGGCGGGGGCTCCGGGTAGAGGCAGCGGTAGCAGGGGCCGTGCTCGGCCCAGAACACCGACGCCTGGCCGTCGAACCGGTAGATCGACCCCCAGACGTACGGCTTGCCGAGCAGCACGGCGGCGTCGTTGACCATGTAGCGGGTCGCGAAGTTGTCGGTCCCGTCGACGATCAGGTCGTACTGGGCGAAGATCTCGCGGACGTTGTCGCGGTCGAGCGCGGTGTCGTGGATCTCGACGTTGACCAGCGGGTTGATCTCGCGGATGGTCGCCGCGGCGGACTCGGCCTTCGACCGGCCGACGTCGGAGACGCCGTGGATGACCTGGCGCTGGAGGTTCGACTCGTCGACGGTGTCGAAGTCGATGATGCCGAGCGTGCCGACGCCGGCGGCGGCGAGGTACATGAGGGCCGGCGAGCCGAGGCCGCCGGCGCCCACGCAGAGCACCCGGGCGTTCTTCAGCCGCTTCTGCCCCTCGACCCCGACGTCGGGGATGATCAGGTGGCGCGAGTAGCGGCGGATCTCGTCAACGGACAGCTCGGCGGCGGGCTCGACGAGCGGGGGCAACGACACGGTGGACTCCCCGGGATCGGCGGTGCGAACCGGGCCATTGTCGCTCGGCGGAGGGCCGATCAGCCATGAGGCAGGACACGCCGCCCGGCATTCGGGAACGGGAATAAAGCCGACCTCCGATGCGACGGCGGGCGGGACGACGGCGTCGCGGCGTCGGGCCGGCCGCCCGGCGCGGCCCGTCGTCAGGGGATGACGTCGCCGGCGTACCGGCGGCCGTCGAGGTAGGGCCAGGCGTTCGCGAGGCAGCCCTCCAGGCCGTACGTCTGCTGCTGCATGACCGGTGCCGGCTGGCCCGGGCCCGGGCACGCCTCGTGCAGTTCGCCGAACTCGTGCCCGACCTCGTGGTTGATGACGTACGTGCGGTACACGTCGAGCGGAGCGCCGTAGTCGGGCACGGCCTCCGTCCAGCGGGCCAGGTTGATGATCACCTGACCGGGCAGCCGGCAGGAGGTGTAGCCCTCGGTCCGGAGCCCGCCCTCGGCGCACATCCGCTCCGAGGTGACCGGGGTGGCGAGGTAGATGGTGAAGTCGGCCGCCGCCGCCTCGGCCACCCGCTGCACCCGCAGCTCGCCCGAGGCGATCCAGCTGCGCGGGTCGCCGAGCGTCCCGTCCACGCTCGCGGCGAACTCGTCCGGGTCCTGTCCGGTGCCCTGCTCGACCACGACCCGGTAGCGGTGCAGCGGGCCGTCCACCCCCTGGACGGGGGTACCGCCGGAGGCGGCCACGAACCGGCCGGCACCGACGGACGGGACCGGACGCGGCTTGTCCGGCACGGGCGCGTGCGCCCCGACCCCGCCGCCCTCGGGAAGCTGACCGGCCACCGACCGTGGCGTCGCCGGGTCGTCCGGGCGGGCCAGGACGAACCCGACCCCGGCCGCGACGACCAGGGTCAACCCGAGCAGGACGGCGGCCCGGCGACGGCGGTACACCCGGGGCGGGACGGGGCGGCGACGCCCGGACGACCGGGGAGCGGGAGCAGGCGGGTCGTAAGGGGACGACTGCGTCATGCCTCCCAGAGTGCCAGAGCAAGGCCGCATTCTTCCCGATTAACGCTAATGCCGCTATAGATCCATCCAGGGCTTTATTCGCAATTCGCCCTAATTCCCCACAAAATGGAATTTCCGCCGCTCATCCCGTCACAGTGGCGGCCCGGCGTATCGGCGGCCGTCGAGGTACGGCCACGGATTGGCCACGCAGCCGTTCAGGAAGAGCGTCTGCTGCATCATGACCGGCGCTGGCCGGCCCTTCCCCGGGCAGCGCTCGTGGCGGTGCCCCAACTGGTGTCCCACCTCGTGGTTGACCACGTACGTCCGGTAGACCGACAGCGGCACCTTCGCGCTCACGAAGTGCGGCACCGACAGGCGCCACCGGTCCAGGTTGATGATGACCTTGCCGGGCGCCCGGCACGACGTGTAGGGCCGCCCGTCGATCCGGATGTCGACGCCGCCCTGAGCGCACATCCGCCCCGCCGTGCGGGCCGTCGCCAGGTAGACGGTGAAGTGCGCGTCGGCCTGGCCGGGCACCTGCCGCAACCGCAGCCGGCCGCTGTCCACCCAGCTGCCCGGCCCGGTGAGCGCGACCTGCACGAGCCGGGCGAACTCGCCCGCGTCCTCACCGCTGCCCGACTCGACGGCGACGCGGTAACGCTGCACCGTGCCGGCCCGACCCAGCACCGGCCCGGTGCGGTCGTCGTGCGCGAACCGTCCGGAGCCGGTCGAGGGCACCGGCCCGGGCAGCCGGAGCACGACCGGCGGCGGCGACGAGGGCGACGGTGACACGCTGGGCGGCGACGACGGGGTGGGCGGCGGCTCCGCCACCACGGGCGAGGCCGCGGCCGCCGCCGACCCGGCGGACCCGGGCGCGGGATCCTGGTGCCGCGCGATCACGGTGACCGCCGCACCGATCGCCAGCAG
Source organism: Micromonospora globbae (assembly GCF_036184225.1). Lineage (NCBI taxonomy): Bacteria > Bacillati > Actinomycetota > Actinomycetes > Micromonosporales > Micromonosporaceae > Micromonospora > Micromonospora globbae. The sequence continues at coordinate 6,224,871 of NZ_CP108084.1, read as the reverse complement.
CACCGCCGACAGCTGGGCGACCGCCTGCGACCGGCGGCCGAGCCGGAGTCGCGGCCCACCGGACGGATGCGGCCCGCCGGACGGGCGCGACGCCCCCGGCCCGCCGGACGCCGGGCGGGGCGCGGGCACCGACGGACCGACCGGGCGCCGAGCCGCCACCACGGGCGGATCGTGCGGGCGGTACGGCGCTGAGCTGGGCATCCGGCTCAGCCTGCCAGATCGTGCCGGCGCGCACCCTCCCCCGTTTCGGCGAGCAGCCCGAACACCGCCCGGGCCACGAGGCGGGGCACCTCGAGCTGCGCCACGTGGCCGACACCGTCCAGCATGAGCAGCCGGCTGTCCGGGATCACCCGGGCGGCCTGCGGCGCCACCCGCACGTCCACCAGCCGGTCCTGACGGCCGCCGATCACGAGGGTGGGCGCCCGCACCTTCCGCGCCAGCCGCCACAGCGAGTCGGAACCCGGCAGGTACGACCGCAGGAAGCTGGACACCAGTCCGCGGAACGTCCGGACGTACGCGGAGGCGTAGTGCTCGGCCTGGTAGCGGACCCGGATCTCCTCCAGCGCCTCGCGGCGCCGTTGCTCGCAGATCCGGGTCAGGTCGGCGACGCACGCCTCCATCACCTGCTGGGCCATCACCTCGGGCGCGATCCGGGCCAGTTGCCGGGCGGCCAGCCGCTCGGCGCGGGGCAGGGCGAGCAGCGGCAGCATCCTGCCCTGCACCGAGCGCCGGAAGTCGAGGAAGGGCAACGCCGGCGAGATCAGCGTCAGCGTCCGTACGAGGTCGGGGCGGAGCGCCGCGACCCGTACGGAGATCGCGCCGCCCAGCGAGTTGCCGAACAGGTGCACGGGCCCCCGCCCGGAGTGCTCGATCCACCGCACCACCCGGTCGGCGAAGGCCGGCACGGTGTAGCGGGCGCCGGGCTCGCTGCGGCCGAAGCCGGGCAGGTCGATCGCCTGCCCGTCGAGCCGGGCGGCGAGCAGGCCGGCCAGGTCGGTCCAGTTCTGCGACGAGCCGCCCAGGCCGTGCACGTACAGGGCCGGCTCCGCGCCGGGCGCCGTGGCCGGGGTCTCCCGGACGTACGTGACGGTGCCGTCGAGGCGTACCTCCCGGCCCGGCCAGGGCGGCGGCACCCCGTGCTCGGGAAGCCGGTCCTCCGGCCAGAGGGTGACGCGCTTCATCGCTCCAGTCTGCCCCGGACCGCGCCGCCCGGCAGGGTGTCGGGCGTCCGTCGCGGGGTCAGGCCAGCAGCGCTTCGAGCCGGCGGTTCACCGCGGCCAGGGTGGCCCGGACGACGGCCTGCCGCGGGTCGCCCGCGACCAGGGCCGACCCGGCGAGCTGCTCGACCCAGCCGTCACACACCAGCAGCACCACCACGGTGGCCACCTCGCAGTTGCCGAACGGCACCACGGCGGCGTGCTCGACGAAGCAGCGTCCGCGCTCGGCGTGGTCGGGGCGGCGCAGCAGCTCGTCCACGGCCGCGGCGGCGGCCACCGCGCAGAGCCGCAGGACGTACCCGTCGACGGCGGGCCCGGTGGCGTAGCCGGTGGCGGTCTCGTCGGCGGCGATGAGGCGGACCTCCACGGTGGCGTCGAGGCCGAACGTGCTCACCTGGACGTGGTCGATCACCACCCGGGGGCCGGGGACGCCGCCGGTGTCCAGCGGGCGCGACGGGGCGCTCTCCGTCGTGGTGAGCTGGGCACCGGAGTACGACGCCCCGAGGGTCGCCGGGCTGCCGGTGGCACCCGCCGGGGTGGCCTCGTCCACACTGGCGCGTCCCCGCTGCGGCGCGGCCTGCCGGCGCCGGCGCGGCGGCTCCGTCTGGGGCTGCGGCGGCCGGGCGGGCTCGGTGCGGCTCCCACCGGCGGCGCGTGTCTCGGCGCCGGCTGTGCGCGCCTCGGGCACGCGGGCGGTGCCCCGGCGGCGTACGGGCGGCGGGGGCGCGGCCGGCACGTCGGGCACGTTCTGGGGCGCGGCGGCGAGACCCATCCGCTCCTGGAGCAGGCGGGCGACCTGGCGGCTCACCTCGGCGGGATCGGCGCCGTCGGCCAGGTCGAGGCGGAGGCTGTGCGCTCCGGCGGGCGTACGCCGCAGCGACGCGTCACGGACCCCCGGCACCTCGCGTACCGCGCCGAGGATCGCGTTGACGTCGAACCCCTCGGGCCGCTCCTGGGGCGGCGCGGGCTCGTCGTCGCGGCGCAGGTGGGTGGCGATGCGGGCGAGTTCCGGGGTTTCGGCGGGTGGCTCCACGGCTGGCGGCTCCGGCACGACGGGCACGTCCGGCTCGGCGGGGACGCGCTGCGGCAGCACCGCCGCCGGCGCGTCCGGCCGTCGGCCGGCGGCCTGGTCGGCCGCGGGTGCCGGGTCGTGGGCGGATCGGCGGGCCGCGTAGGAGGAAGCGCTCGTCGGTGCGGGCGCGGCGGGGGTGCGGTCGTGGCGACCGGCTCCGCTCGTGACGGAGGCCGGGGCGGGACCCGTCGGGGTGGTTGGCTCGTCGGTGGTGTCCGCGCCCGGGACGGCGGCCCGACGACCACCGGCGGTCGGCCGGCTCTCGGCCTCCCGCTCCGGCGTCTCGGGGCGGAGGCGGAACGGCTGGGCCGTGGGGCGGGCCGCGACGTCCGGGTCGTCGGTCGTCGCGTCCGGCAGGGCGGACGGGGCGCCCGTCGGGCCAGCGGAGGCCCAGGACGGGCGGTCGGAGGCGGTGGGACGGGACCCGTCCGGGTCGCCGGCCGTCGGGTCCGGGACGCCGGAGGCCCAGGACGGGCGGTCCGACGCGGCCGGACGAGGGTGGCCGGCCGCCGCGCCCGGGTCACCGGAGGCCCAGGAGGGACGGTCCGGTCCGGCGGACTGGCCCCGGCTCGGGCCCCCGGCCCAGGACGGACGGTCCCCGCCGGGAACCGGCACGGGTCGACCGCCGCCCGGCGTGGACGCACCGCCTGGTGCGGTCGGCTCGGCGCCGGTCGCGCCACGGTTCGCCCAGGAGGGCCGCTCGGGTTGGCCCGCGGCGTCCGGCGTTCCCGGAGCCCGAAAGGGCCGCTCGGCCTGCCCCGGGCCGTCCGACGCGCCCGACGCCGCCCAGGACGGTCGCTCGGGCTGCGCTCCGGTGCCCTCGGACGTGCGCCGCTCGGCGGCCCAGGACGGCCGCTCGACGGGGACGGGCGAGGGGGTCGGCTCCGGCCCGCCGGCTGGCAGGAGCGGCGGGCCGCCGGCCGCCCAGGCGTGTCGATCACCCGTCGCCGGGCCCTCCGCCTCGGCGGCTGGCTCCGGCTCGGCGCGCCGGACCTCGTAGGCCCGGCCCGGCTCGGCGCGGACCGGCTCGTACGGGTGGCTCGGCTCCGCGCGGACCGGCTCGTACGGCCGCTGCGGCTCGGCAGCCCAGGCGGGCGTGCCCTCGCCTCGCGCGCGGCGCCCGGCCGGCTCCTCCGTCTCGCGCGACCGGCGGCCCACCGGCTCGTCGGCCTCGTCGGCGTGCGGCGGCTCCTCGCCGTCCCGGAAGCGGCGGCCGGGGGGTGGGTCACTCTCGCGGGACCGGCGACCGGCCGGCTCCTCGCCGGGCCGGGACCAGGGCGGCGCCCACGCGTTGCCCCAGCTCGGCCGGTTCCAGCTCGGCCCGGACCAGTCGGGCTCGGACGGCGGCTCGCCGGACGCGGCCGGCTCGGCGGGCCCCCACGGCTGCGCGGGCCCGGGTTCGCCGGCCGGCGGGGACGCCTCGGCCCAGCCGCGCGGCTCGGCCGGCTGCTCTCCCGGGCCGGACCGGTCGACGATCGGCGCGTGGAAACCCGGCGGCACCTCGAACCCGGACGGCGACGTGCCGACCGGCGGGATCTGGACGGCGGGCGGCGCGGAGGTCGGCGGGCGCGGGTCGGACCAGCTGGGCGCCCCGGCCGGTGGCTCGTCGGACGCGTGCCGGGCGGGGTCGGGCTCGGCCCCGCCGCGCGTCTGCTCGACGGCCGGGGCGGGCCGCTGCGCGGGAACCGCCAACCGCTCGCCGCCGCGCTCGCGGCGCTCGTCGCCGGAGAGGTCGGGTGGGGCGCTCACGGGCGACAACCGGCCGGCGGACGGCTCCTCCGCGGGGTGGTTCACACCGTTGGCGTGGTGCCCGTTGACCCGGGCCGGGGGCTCCGGATCGCCGGTCAGGCCGGGGACGGGCGCGGGCAGGTCTCCGTGGCGGGGAGAGGAGGCGGCCCAGCCGGAGGCCGGGTCGGGCGGCCAGTGCGTCGCCGGCTGCCTGCCGGCCGGATCGCCGGGGCGGGGCCAGCCGGCCGCCGGGGGCGCCCACTCGTCGGCGGGGCGGCTCAGGTCGTCCTGCTGACCCGGCCCGTCGCCGTGCTCTCCCGGGGTGGCGGCACCGGGTTGCCCTGCTTCACTCACCGCGCGCTCCTTGGTCGCCCCCCGCTGAGGCTACCGTGTGGTGGCAGTGGCGATAAGTTACAGCGGCGGGCCAATTCCGCGACGGGTCATCGCGCCCCGACCGGTTCGGGCTGAAAGTGCCGGCTCGTACGACGAAATTCGGAGGTTCCCATGACCGCTGTGGGGAACGGGGCGCAGACCGCCGGTCGGCCGACACGCCTGCCGCGTTCCGCGCGCCGCAAGCAACTGCTCGCCGCGGCGCAGGAGGTGTTCGTCGCCCACGGGTACCACGCCGCGGCGATGGACGACATCGCCGAGCGGGCCGGGGTCTCCAAGCCGGTGCTCTACCAGCACTTCCCCGGCAAGATGGAGCTCTACCTCGCCCTGCTCGACACCCACTGCGACGCGATCGTCGCGAAGGTCCAGGACGCGATGCGCGGCACGAGCGACAACAAGGAGCGGGTCAGCGCCTCGGTGCGCGCGTACTTCGACTTCGTGGACCACGAGAGCGAGGCGTTCCGCCTGGTCTTCGAGTCGGACCTGCGCAACGACCCGGCGGTGCGGCAACGCGTCGAGCGGGTCGAGCAGGGCTGCATAGCGGCCATCACCGACACGATCATCTCGGACACCGGCGTGAGCCGGGAGCACGCCGAGCTGCTCGCCTCGGGTCTCGTCGGCGCGGCCGAGACCGCGGCGCAGTTCTGGCTGGCCGGCGGCCGGCAGGTGCCGAAGGCCGAGGCCGAGGCGCTCGTGGCGGCGCTGTCGTGGCGCGGGATCGCCAGCTTCCCGCTGCAAGGTGAGTCAGCCTGACCGTGCCGGCCGTGATCGGATAGCCTTCCCACGGCGGCTCTTTCGCCCCAGTTGAGGAGGCACCGTGGAGGTCAAGATCGGCGTGCAGTACGCGCCGCGCGAGCTGGTTCTGGAGAGCGCGCAGACGCCGGCCGAGATCGAGCAGATCGTGACCGACGCCATCGCGAAGAACAGCGGCACGCTGTCCCTGACCGACGAGAAGGGCCGGCGGGTCGTCGTCCCGGTGGACAAGGTCGCCTACGTCGAGATCGCGGAGGCGTCCCCCCGCGCGGTCGGCTTCACCGTCCGCTAGTCGTCCACGGCGTCCGCGCCGGGCCCTCCGTCGCGGACGCCGGGCTCGCGGGTCCGCCCGTCGGCGAGACGGGATCCGCCCCCGACGTCGGGCCCGCGGGCCCCGTCGTGGACACCGTCACGAGCCCCGGACCGATTGGTCCGGGGCTCAGTTGTTCAGTCCGGCGGCGAGCATCCGCTGCGTGTGCGCGGCGGTCAACTGCCGGAACAGCGCCTGCACGTCCACCCGCTCCCCCTGCGCGATCAACGCCGTCAGCGCACCCCGGTCGGCGGCCGCCACACGGTTGGCCTGGGACAGCGCCTCACCCACGAGCCGCCGGGCCCACATCGACAGCCGGTGCGCCACCCGCGGATCGGCGTCGACGGCCGACCGGATCTCGGCGGCGGCGAACTCGGCGTACCGGGACTCGTGCAGCACGTCGAGGACGAGGCACCGGTCCGGCTCGTCCAGGGCGGTCGTGATCGCCCGCAGGAAGTCGTCGGTGATCGCGTCCCCGACGTACGCCTTCGTCACGGCCTCCGCCCAGTCCCGTGGCTGGGTCGAGTCGTGGTACGCCTGCAACGCCTCGACGTACGGGGCCATGGCGTCCTCGGGGCGTACGCCGAGCGCGGTGAGCCGGTCCGCGAGGCGCCGGTAGCTGGCGATCTCGGCGGCGGCCATCTCGCCGAGCGCGGCCCGGCGGCGCAGGTCGGGCGCGAGCCGGGCGTCGGCGGCCATCCGCTCGAAGGCCAGCAGCTCACCGAGCGCGACCAGCCCGAGCAGGTCGGCGACGGCGGAGCCGGGGGTGGTCGGGGCGGACACGAGCGCAGGCTACCGCTCCGGGGCACACGCGCGGGGCCCCCGCCGGGCGGTACGGGAACGCCCCGCCCGGCGGGGCAACGGCCGCGGCCCGCGCCGTCAGAGCCGTACGAAGTCCTCGCCCAGCCCGGGCATGCCCTCGACGCGGGCCGCGGTCGGACTCGTACCTGACACGACCGGTTGGACCACCGGTTCGGTGACACGTACGAACGGATCGCGCATGTGGGAGGCCCCGCCGACGTGTGACCCGGCGCACAGATCATCCGGGCGGTCGACCGGCCCCGATCCGGAATCAGGACGCCATGCTGCCGGTTCAGGTAGTATGGAACAGTTGCCGTGGGCGCCGATCTGATCGAAGTTCTGATCGAAGTCAGGCCCCCGGCGCGCGTGCGGCCCGGTCCGGCTCGGCGATCCGCCCCCGACCGTGTGGCCCGCGCCATACCGAACGCGCCCTGCGGACATGATGGGGCGCACCCACGAGAGGGCACCCCCACATCCAGATGACCGAGTTGACGCAAGGCAACACGGGGGGCCGCGACCAGGCCCCCACCACACCCGTACGAACGGGCGCACCGACCTTCGCCGAGCTGGGCGCGCGTCAGGAGACCGTCGACGCGCTGGCCGCGGCCGGCATCACGCACGCCTTCGCCATCCAGGAGTACGCGCTCCCGATCGCGATGCGCGGCACCGACCTGATCGGCCAGGCGCCCACCGGCACCGGCAAGACCCTCGGCTTCGGCGTACCGCTGCTCGAACGGGTCTTCGCACCGGCCGAGGGCGGCGACGGCCTGCCGCAGGCGCTGATCGTCGTCCCCACCCGTGAGCTGGGCCTCCAGGTCGCGAAGGACCTGGCCACCGCCGGCAGCACCCGGGGCGTCCGGGTCCTGCCGATCTACGGCGGCGTGGCGTACGAGCCGCAGATCGAGGCGCTCCGCAAGGGCGTCGAGATCCTCGTCGGCACGCCGGGCCGCCTGCTGGACCTCGCCAAGCAGAAGCACCTGCGGCTCGACCGGGTGCACGCGCTCGTCCTCGACGAGGCCGACCGCATGCTCGACCTGGGCTTCCTCGACGACGTCGAGAAGATCCTGTCGATGCTCCCCGAGGACCGGCAGACGATGCTCTTCTCGGCCACGATGCCGGACCCGATCGTCACGCTGTCCCGGCGCTTCCTGCGCCACCCCGTGACGATCCACGCCGGGCACACCGCCGAGACGGGCCCGTCGCCGCAGACCGAGCAGCTGGTCTACCGCACCCACTCCCTCAACAAGATCGAGATTGTGGCGCGGATCCTCCAGGCGGAGGGGCGTGGGCTCACCATGATCTTCACCCGGACCAAGCGGGCCGCCGACCGGGTGGCCGAGGAACTCGACTTCCGCGGCTTCGCGGTGGCCGCCGTGCACGGCGACCTCGGGCAGGGCGCGCGCGAGCGGGCACTGCGCGCGTTCCGGGCCGGCAAGATCGACACGCTGGTCGCCACCGACGTGGCGGCGCGGGGCATCGACGTCAGCGGCGTCACCCACGTCATCAACTACGACTGCCCGGAAGACCAGGACACCTACACCCACCGGATCGGCCGTACCGGCCGGGCCGGGGCCAGCGGCGTCGCGGTGACCTTCGTCGACTGGGACGACATGCCCCGCTGGCGGATCATCGACAAGACGCTCGGGCTGGAGATGCCCGAGCCGCCGGAGACGTACCACACCTCTCCGCACCTCTACACCGACCTGCACATCTCGCCCGACGTGAGCGGCACGCTGCCGACCGCCGAGCGGACCCGGGCGGGGCTCTCGGCCGAGGTCGAGGAGGACCTCGGCGGTGGCCGCCGCCGCGGTGACGGCGGAGGCCGTCGCAGCGGGGGCCGGCGACGCGGCCGGGGCGAGCCCGCCCCGGACACCGCCGCGCCCGCCGAGGGCAGCGGCGGGGAGGAAACGGGCACTCCGCGCCGCCGGCGTCGCCGCCGGGCCGGTGAGGTGGTCGCGGGCGGCGAGACCGGGGTGACCGCCGAGGGCGGCACCTCCGCCCCGGTCGCCGCGAGCGCCACCGCCGAGGGTGAGGCGGCTCCGAAGCCTCGCCGCCGTCGGCGCCGCCGTGGCGGCGGTGCCGGGGGCGCCGCGGCGCCCGCCGAGGCGAGCGCCGCGAGCGACTGACCCGAGAAGACGCCCACAGGTCCCCCGCGCCCACCCGGGCCGGGGGACCTGCGCTGTCCACGCCCCACCACGCGGCCGGGTCTCGGGCGGTGGTCGCGGGCGAGGGAGGATGAGGACATGCCGGAACCGCTGGACGCCGCGCTGAACGAGGTGCGGAACCTGCTGCTCGACCCCGCGCTGACCCGCGCGGTCGCCGCCGGGCGACGCCGTGGGCAGCGCCCCTCGGTCGTACGCGCCGAGCTGCGCCCGGTCACGCTCAAGGCCGGGCCCCGGCTGCAGATCGCCACCTCCGACGGCGCCCGCCCGTACACCCGCAACGTCGCACCCGGCCCCGAGGCGGACGCCGCGGTGGACGCGCTGCTGGCCGAGCCGTTCGGCAACTGGCACGTGGAGACCGCCGACACGACGCTCCAACTGCGGGTGACCAAGTCCGGGGAGGCCCAGGTGCACCGGGCGGCGACCGCCCGCCCCGCCACGGCCCCGGCCGGCCACGACCGGGAGAAGGAGTACCTGCTGGACCCGGGCGACCCGCTGTTCGCCGAGATCGGCGGATCGGCGGCGAAGCGCCGGCAGGTCGACGCCTTCCTCCGGGCGCTCGCCGCGACCCTGCCCGAGGACCTCACCGGCCCGCTGCGGGTGGTGGACCTGGGCTGCGGCAACGCGTACCTGACGTTCGCGGCGTACCGGTACCTCTCCGGGCGGGGACTCGACGTGCGGCTCACCGGCGTGGACGTCCGGGAGGACCAGCGGCACCGCAACACCGAGCTGGCCGAGCGGCTGGGCTGGGGCGACCGGGTCCGTTTCGTGGCCGGCACGATCGCCGACGCCGTGGTCGAACCGGCGCCGGACCTGGTGCTGGCCCTGCACGCGTGCGACACCGCCACGGACGAGGCGCTGGCGCGGGCCGTCCGGTGGGACGCCCGGTGGGTGCTCGCCGCGCCCTGCTGCCACCACGACATCGCGGCCCAGTTGCGCTCGCGTCCGGCGCCCGCGCCGTACGAGCTGCTGACCCGCCAGGGCATCCTGCGGGAGCGGTTCGCGGACGTGCTCACCGACGCGCTGCGTGCCGGGCTGCTCCGGCTGCACGGCTACCGCGCGGAGGTCGTCGAGTTCGTCGACTCCCGGCACACCCCGCGCAACCTGCTCGTCCGCGCCCGGCGCACCGGTGCGCCACCGACCGCCGAGCAGCGCCGGGACTACCGCGAACTGGTCGACCAGTGGCAGGTCACCCCGCGACTGGAGACGCTCCTGGGGGCCGACACCACGGCCGCGGGGCCGCTGACCGCGCGGATTGATTGAGCGACGACAACCATTGCCGTCAAAGGTCCACTTTGCCCGGGTACCGCCACGAAACTGGTCCCGTACACGGGACCTTTTGTGCGGTCAGTCAATTGTTTCCGGCCGGTCCGGTACTACGCTCGGAGGCGACATCGTCCCGGTGTTCGCCTCGAGGGGGAAGAGCCGCAGGGATGCGTTCGGCAGAGGTTTCGCCACAGATGGCGTTCGCGCGGTTCGTCCGGCGCGCCATCGACGACGCCCGCGAGGAGCGGGGCTGGACGGTCACCGACCTGGCGGCCCACACCGGCGTCGGCCGGTCCACCGTCTTCCGCTGGCTCGCCGGCGACTGGCAGGACTACCCCGAACTCGCCAAGGTCCGTGGCTTCTGCTCCGCTCTGGACCTTCCGGTCGCCGCGGCGTTCCGCGCGCTCGGCCTGCCGGACGCCGGGCCCGCACCCCGGCGTCGCAGCGAGGAGGGACCCGTCGAGGCAGACGTCCGCGTGATCCTCGACCGGCTCGCCGACCCGACCGTGCCGCTGGAGGAGAAGCACCACATCCGCGACCTGCTGCGCTACCTCGCCCGGCGGCCCATCCGGCGCGCCGGCTGAGGGCCGCGCGACGCGGACGTCACGGCACCGTGACGGTGAACTCCGCCGTGCGCACCTCACCCGCCACCTGGAAGTCCAGGTAGAGCCGGTACCGGCCCGGCCCCGGCGTGGTCAGCCAGAACCGCACCGCGCCGTCGACCAGTTGCGGCTCCGGGTGCACGTGCAGGTAGCCGAGATCCCCCTCACGGAGGGCCACCAGGTGGCCGTACGCCCCGAGGTAGCGCTCCAGCGTCGCGGTGGTCCCGCCGGTGGCGATCCGGAAGGTCAGGGGCACCGTGGCGCCCACCTGCGGCGTGCCCTCGTACGCCACCGTGAATCCGTCGACCGCGGTCGAGGTGGTCGCGGCCGGCAGGGGACGCGGGTCGTAGCGGCCCGGCACGGTCAGGTCGACGCCGAGGGTCAGGGCCGTCTGGCTGCCGTCGTCCGCCACCACCGTGAAGTCGGCGTACGCCCGCCAGGTGCCGCCCTGCGACAGGGTGAGCGGCACCGACCAGGTGCCGTCCGGAGCCATCGTGGGGTGCAGGTGCTGGTAGCCGGTGAGGTCCCGGCGCACCACGATGAGGTGCATCGGCTTGTCGTGGACGACGGCGAAGCGGGTCACCGGACGGCGCCGCGCGTCGTGGATCTGGAACCGGAACTCGCCGGCCTTCCCGGGCGTGAACGCCGCGGCCAGCGGGGCGAGCGTGTAACCGGCCTGGCTGACCGAGAGCCCACCGGCGGTCTCCGCCGGCTGGTCCGTACCCGTGCCGTGGTCGTGCTGCGCGGTGCCCGGCGGATGGGTGTGGTCGGCGGTCTCCAGCCCCACAGCGGCGGGATCGCCGCCGGCGTTCATCCGGCCCAGACCGAAGCCGAGCAGCACGGCGAGCACCAGCCCGCCGACCGACAGGGCCAGCCGGAGCGTGCCGCGGTCGGGGGCGGCGGACACCTGCTCAGGCACCGCCGGGGCCCAGCTCGTAGCCGGCCTCGTCGACGGCCGCCCGCACCGCCTCGTCGGGCAGCGGCGCGTCGCTGGTCACCGTGGCCGTGCCGGCGGCCAGGTCGACCCGGACGTCCCGGACGCCGGGCAGCGCGACCAGCTCGTCGGTGACCGCCCGGACGCAGTGCTGGCAGGTCATGCCGGTTACGGCGTACGTGCGGGTGACGGCCTGCTGATCCATGCCGCCCACGGTACCGCCGCGCCCGGCCCCGGCCTGTCCGTGTCACGACGGCGTGGCAACGGTCGCACCTCGACGGGGCCGGGAACTTTTCCCGCCGCGCGGGCGACGCGGCTCAGCCGGCCAGCGCGAGCGCGAGGGGCAGCACGTCGGGGGCGCCCGCGCGGCGCAGGGCCCGGGCGAGCAGCGTCATCGTCCAACCCGAGTCCACCAGGTCGTCGACGAGGAGCACCGGCCCGTCCAGCCCGGCCAGCGTCGCGGCCAGCCCGTCCGGCACGGTGAACGCGTCGTGCAGCGCGCGGACCCGCTGGGCGCTGTTGCCCCGGGCGCCGCCACCCGCCACGGCGGGCGGAAGCTGGCCGAGCAGCGGCAACCGGCCGACCGCGGCGATCCGCTCGGCCAGCGAGCCGACCAGCCGGGGATGCCGCCGCGACCCGGCCGCCACCACGGCCACCGGCCGGCGCGGCCACGGGTCGTCGCCGTGCGCCCACGCCTTCAGCACCTCGACCACGGCGGCCGTCACGTCCTCCGGCACCGCGACGTCCGGCGCGTCGGGGCCGACCAGCTCACGCAGCCGGCCGCCCCAGCCCAGGTCGGAGAGGCGCCCCACGGCCCGGCCGGGCAGCGCCTGCTCCGCGGGGACGATGCGCCCCTTCAGCGGTACGCCGACCGCCTCCATCCCCGTGGGCCAGAGCTTCTTCGGCGGGATCTCCACACCCGGCCGGCCGAGGAAGGTCTGCGCGGCGGTCAGCGCCGCGGCCGACACGTCCGCGGTGAACAGCGGCCCGGCGCACCGGTCGCACCGGCCGCAGTCCGTCGCACCGGCGTCGTCCAGGCACTCCCGCAGGTAGCGCATCCGGCAGCCGGACGTGGCCGCGTACTCCCGCATGGCCTGCTGCTCGGCGGTGCGGGCGGCGGCGACGCGCCGCAACCGGGCCTCGTCGTAGGTCCAGGGCTCGCCCGTGGCGAGCCAGCCGCCGCGGACCCGGCGCACCGCCCCGTCCACGTCGAGCACCTTGAGCATCAGCTCCAGCCGGGCCCGCCGCAGGTCGACCAGGGGTTCCAGGGCCTGGGTGGAGAGGGGGCGGTCGGTGTGCAGGGCGGCCAGCACGGCGCGCACCTGCTCCTCCGGCGGGAAGGCCAGCGAGGCGAAGTAGCGCCAGATGGCGGCGTCCTCCGCGCCGGGAAGCAGCAGCACCTCGGCGTGCTCCACGGCGCGGCCGGCGCGCCCGACCTGCTGGTAGTACGCGATCGGCGAGGGCGGCGCCCCGAGGTGCACCACGAACCCGAGATCCGGCTTGTCGAAGCCCATGCCCAACGCGCTCGTGGCCACCAGCGCCTTGATCTTGTTGTCCAGCAGGTCCTGCTCGGCGGCCCGGCGGTCGGCGTCGTCGGCCTGCCCCGTGTACGCGGCCACCGCGTACCCGCGGGACCGCAGGAACTCGGCGGTCTCCCCCGCCGCCGCCACGGTGAGCGTGTAGACGATCCCGGAGCCGGGCAGCCGGTCGAGATGGTCGGCGAGCCAGGCCAGCCGGTGCGCGGGGCTCGGCAGGTCGAGGACGCCGAGGCGCAGCGACTCCCGGTCGAGGGAGCCCCGCAGCACGAGGACGTCGGCGCGCCGCCCGTGGCCGGTCCGGGCATGCTCTCCCTCGCCGAGGTCGGTGGGACCGGCCAGGGCGTGCTCTCCCCCGCCCAGGCCGGTGGGACGGGCCAGGGCGTGCTCTCCCTCGCCCAGGCCGGCGGGACCGGCCAGCTCGGTGCCGAGCTGCTCGGCGACGTCCTCGGTCACCCGGGCGTTGGCCGTGGCGGTCGTGGCGAGCACGGGCGTACCCGCCGGCAGGTTGCCAAGGAACGTCCGCAGCCGCCGGTAGTCCGGCCGGAAATCGTGCCCCCAGTCGGAGACGCAGTGCGCCTCGTCCACCACCAGCAGGCCGGTGGTGGCGGCCAACTTCGGCAGCACCCCGTCCCGGAAGTCGGGGTTGTTGAGCCGCTCCGGGCTGATGAGGAGCACGTCGACCGCGCCGGCGTGGATTTCGGCGGTGATCGCGTCCCACTCCTCCAGGTTGGCGGAGTTGATGGTGCGGGCGCGGATGCCGGCCCGCGCGGCGGACTCCACCTGGTTGCGCATGAGCGCCAGCAGCGGCGAGACGATGACGGTGGGGCCGACGGAGTCGCCCGGAAGGGCGTCGTCGGTGCCGGCGGTGGTGCTGCCAGCCAGGGTGCCGGCGGCGGGGGCGCCGGTGGCCGCGGTGCCGGTGGCCGGGATGCCTGCGGCGGGGGTGCTCGCGGCCGACGGGGCGCCGGTGGCGGGGATGCTGCGAGCGGGGCCGGTGCCGGCGGTCGGGGTGCTCGCCGTGGGGGTGCTCTCGGCCGACGGGGCGTCGTCCACCGTCGTGGTCGCCCCGAGCGGGCGGTCACGGTCGCGCAGGAGCGCCGTGGCCACGAAGTAGACGGCCGACTTGCCCCACCCGGTGCGCTGCACGCACAGCACCCGGCGCCGGTCGACCACCAGGGCCTCGATGGCCCGCCACTGGTCCTCACGCAGCCGGGCGTGCTCGCCGGCCAACCGCCGCAGCACCGCCTCGGCCCGCTCCCGTACCGCCGCCCGATCCTGGCTCATCCGGCATTTCTACCAGCCCGCAGCGACACCCCCGCGAGTCACGCCACCGCCCCCTCCCCGCCGATCTTGCAGTTTGTGCCCCCAAGTTGCGGAGCTTGTCCACATTTGTCGGGGCACAAAGTGCAAGATCGCGGAGGAAGGGCGGGGGCGGGGAGGGAGGGAGGGCGGGGGCGGGGAGGGAGGGCGGGCGGGGGCGGTCAGCGGCCTAGTACGGAGCCGCCGTTGACGCCCAGGATCTGGCCGGTGACGTAGCCGGCCGCGGGGCTCGCCAGGTAGCGGACCGCCTCGGCGATCTCGGCCGGCTCGCCGGCCCGCCCCACGAGCGTGGCCGCGACCCGTCGGGCGTGGCCCTCGGGCGTCATCCTGTCGCCGAAGAACTCGGTGTCCGTGACGTAGCCGGGGCTCACCACGTTGACCGTGATCTGTTCCGGGCCGAGTTCCGCCGCCAGGTCGTACGCCCAGCCGTGCAGCGCCGCCTTCGCCGCCGAGTACGGCCCTCCGCCGCCCCGCTGGGCCGCGATCGAGCTGACGAGGATGACCCGCCGCCGGGCCGGCGCAGGGACGGACGCAGTGCCTCGGTGAGCAGCACGGCGGTGAGCACGTTGGCGTCCAGGTTGGCCCGCCAGCACGCGGCGGTGCCGGCGAGCGTGCCGGTGTCCCCGGCGAGGTACCCGCCGGCGTTGTTGACCACCACGTCGACGGGGCGGCCGTCGAGGGCGTCGAGGACCCGGTCGAGCTGGTCCGGGTCGGTGAGGTCGGCGCCGACCGCGCGGACCGCGCCGGTCCGCCCGCACTCGGCGTCCACCCGGGCGGCGGTGGCGTCGAGGACGTCCGTCCGCCGCCCCACGATCACCACGTCGTACCCGTCGACGGCGAACGTCCGGGCGATCGCCGCTCCGATTCCCGTCCCGCCGCCGCTGACCACCGCAAGCCGCTCGCCCATCGTGCGCTCCCTCCCCGCGGATCTCCTGTCGATCATGAAGTTATCGCCTGCCACCACGGCGTGTCGCGGCAATAACCTCATGATCGACAGGAAGCCGGGCAGGAAGCGGGGCAGGAAGCGGCGCGGGAAGCGGCACGGGCGGGGGTCAGGGGCGGGAGGAGGGGAGGCGGAGGGCTCGGCGGAGGGGAGTCAGGCGGGAGGTCAGGCTGGCCAGGCCGCCCGGGAAGAAGTAGACGGCCAGGATGAAGATCGTCCCGAGGACGAAGAGCGGCTGGGACAGTGGGCGGCTGAGCACCGCGGGCAGCGCGTCGACCGCGTCGGAGGTGCCGAACGCGGTGAGCCGGTGGTCCAGGTACATGTAGAGGATGCCGCCGAGCACCGGCCCCCACCGCGTGCCCGGCCCGCCGAGCACCACCATGACCAGCAGCGACAGGGTCAGCTCCGACGAGGTGATGTGCGGCGACGCGCCGCCGACGATCAGGCAGTAGACCACCCCGCCCGCCGAGGCGAGCCCGCCGGCCAGCGTGAACGCCACCAGCTTGTAGCGGTACGGGTCGAGCCCGAGCACGCCGATCCGCCGCTCGTCGTCGCGCAGCCCCGCGAGCACCCGCCCGGTCGGCGAGCCGCTCACCCGGTGCACCACGAGGACGACGAGGGCCAGGTACGCCAGCGCCAGCCAGTAGAGGTTCACCGTGTTGGCGACGCCCACCAGCGCGTCCGGCAGGCCGGAGACGTCCAGCGGCAGACCCTCCTCACCGCCGGTGAGGCCGCCGAAGTCGCGGGCCACGAGAATCGCCGCGACCTGCGCGAACGCCAGCGTCACCATGGCGAACGCGATGCCGACCGTCCGCAGCGCCACCGCGCCGAGCAGCGCGGCGAGGACGGTCCCGCCGGTGACCGTGAGCAGCGCGGCCTGCCACAGCGGCAGCCCCGCCTTCGTGACGAGGATGTCGGTGCCGTACACGCCCGCGGCGAAGTAGAGCGCGTGCCCGAACGAGAGCATCCCGGTCCGCCCGAAGAGCAGGTCGTAACCGGCGGCCAGCCCGCCGAAGATCAGGCAGACGGCGAGCAGTTGCAGGGTGCCGGGCGAGTTCAGCGGTCCCTCGAAGACCCCGGGCAGCTGCACCGTCGAGTACGGCAGGATCGCCGCGACGACCAGCGCGACCAGCGGCAGGAACGGGCGTACGCGCTGCCACCCGCCCCGCTCCGGCGCCAGCTCGGCGGGCACCGCGGCGGGCGGCGCGGGTACCTCCGGGCTCTTCACCTCGGTCATGCCGTTGCCACCTTTCCGGCGATGCCCTGCGGGCGGAGCAGCAGCACCACGGCCAGCAGCCCGACCACGCAGATGTCGCCCAGGCCGGACGTGCCGTAGTAGTTGACGAACTGTTGCAGCAGGCCGACCGCGACCGCCGCGTACGCGGACCCGAGCACCGAGCCCATCCCGCCGATCACCACCACGATGAACGCGAAGATCAGCAGGGAGCTGCCCTGCCCGGGCGAGACGGTGCCGAAGTAGACCCCGCCGAGCGCCCCGGCCAGCGCGGCGGCGGCCCCGCCGATCGCGAAGACGAGCGTGAACGACTTCCGGACGTCGATGCCGAGCGCGGTCACCATCTCCCGGTTCTCCACCCCGGCGCGGATCACCAGGCCGTAGCGGGTCCACTGGAGGAACGCGAGCAGCGCGCCGAGCACCAGCACCGCCGCGACGATCAGCAGCAGCCCACCGTTGGGTACCTGCGCGCCGAGGATCCCGGTCACCCCGCGTGTCCACTCCGGACGCGGGAACGGCCGGGCGTCCGCGCCCCAGGTGGCCTGGAGCAGCGCCACCCCGGCCAGCGACAGGCCGACCGTGACGAGCACCTGCTCGATGGTCCGGGAGTAGAGCGGGCGGATCAGCACCAGCTCGACGAGCACGGCCACCAGCGTGCCGGCGGCGACACCGAAGGCCACCGCGAGCACGAAGCCGAACCCGTCCGGTCCGGCGCCGGGCAGGTTCCCGGCCGCCCACCAGGTCGCGTACGCGCCCACGCCGAGGAACAGCCCGTGCGCGAAGTTGAGCACGTCGGCCAGACCGAACACGAGGGAGAGCCCGGAGGCCACCAGGAAGTAGAGCGCCGCCAGGCCCAGCCCGGTCAGCGCCAACAGGATCACGGTGCCCATCAGTGCGCGTCCTTCCCCGCCGCGGCGGCCCGGCCCGGCCCGTGGTGCGAATCGCCGCTGCCCACGCCGAGCAGGGACTTCGTGAGCGCCGTCTCCAGCAGCAGTTCCTGCGCGTCACCGGTCCAGGCGACCTGCCCGGCGGCCAGCACCACCGCGTCCCGGGCGAGCCGCCGGACCACCGCGAGGTTCTGCTCGACCAGCAGCACCGGCACGGATTCCGCGACCCGTTCCAGCACCTCGGTCACCTCGGTGACCACCTTCGGCGCCAGTCCCTTGGTCGGCTCGTCGACGAGCAGCAGCCGGTTGTCGTTGAGCAGCACCCGGCCGATGGCGAGCATCTGCTGCTGCCCGCCGGACAGCGAGCCGGCGCGCTGCCGCGCCCGCCGCTGCAGCTCCGGGAAGAGCGCGAAGACCTTGTCGTACGCCGGGGTGGCGCCCCGCCGTTCGGCGAGCCGCAGGTTCTCCGCGACGGTGAGGCCGGCGAACACGCACCGGTCCTCCGGCACGTAGCCGAGCCCGCCGCGGACCAGCCGGTAGGTGGGGCGGGCGAGCAGGCTCTGCGCGCCCATACGGATCGTCCCGCGCACCTCGCCGCCCCGCGGCGTCAGCCCGACGATCGCGCGCAGCGTGGTCGTCTTGCCGACGCCGTTGCGCCCGAGCAGCACGGTCACGCCCGTCGGGGCGACGGTGAACGACACCCCCTGGAGGATGTGCAGACCGGCGATCCGGACCGACAGACCCTCGACGCTGAGAACGGGTTCCAACAGCGAGCCGCCTTCCGTTCGCGACCGCGGGACTCGCGAACCCGGCTCGTTCCCCGCGCTCACAGCGACTCCCCCAGGTATGCCTCCTGCACGGTGGCGTTGGCCATCACCGTCTCCGGGGTGTCGCAGGCGAGCAGCGCGCCGTGGTGCATCACGGCGATGCGGTCGGCCAGCTCCAGGATCACGTCCATGTGGTGCTCCACCATGAGCACCGTCCGCCCGCTCTCCCCGGTCAGCGAGCGGATCACCGTCACCAGTTCCGGCACGTCCTCGGCGCTGACCCCGGCCATCGGCTCGTCGAGCAGCATCACCCGCGGTTCGCCGGCGAGCAGCAGGGCGATCTCCAGCTTGCGCTTCTCGCCGTGGGCCAGGGTGCCGGCGAGCGCCGTACCCCGGTGGGAGAGGCCGACCCGGTCGAGCGCCGCGTCGGCGGCGGCGGCCACCTCCCGGTCGGCCGCCGCCCGCCGCCACAGCTTCATCGAGCCCCCGCGGTGCGCCTGTACGGCCAGCCGGACGTTCTCCCGCACGCTGAGCGAGCCGAAGACCGACGACGCCTGGAAGGTGCGGCCGAGCCCGAGCCGGGCCCGCCGGTGCGGCGGCAGGGAGGTGATGTCCTCCCCGTCGAGGAGGATCCGGCCCTCCGTGGCCCGGCGCAGGCCGGTGATCAGGTTGAACAGCGAGGTCTTGCCGGCGCCGTTCGGCCCGATCACGCCGAGGAACTCCCCGGGCTCCAGGTCGAGGTAGACGCCGTCGACGATGGCGACCTCACCGATCCGCCAGGTCAGACCGCGGGTGGCGAGCACGGGTCAGCCCTTCATCGCCACGACCGGCGGCGCGGTCTCGTCGCCGGTGAGGCTCTTCTGGGCGGTGGCCGTGAAGTCGGTGCCGCTGCCGCTCAGCTTGGCCTGGTACATCGGCTGGAGCAGGGCGTGGTCCTCCGCGCGGACGGTCATCGGGCCCTTGACCCCGTCGAAGCTCCAGCCCTCCAGGGCAGTGACCATCTTGTCGACGTCGTCCCCGCCCTCCTGCGCGGCCCGGACCACCATCTGGGCGGCCGCGAAACCGTCCGGGTGGAACAGGTCGACGGTGCCGACCTTCGCCTTCAGCGCCTTGGCGGCCTCGGTGTCGCTGGCCCCGTCGAAGTAGTGCGACAGGAACGAGATCTTGTTGCCGGCCGCGCCGAAGGTGGGCCAGGAGGCGCGGATGTCCAGGCCGGTGACGACCGTGGTGGACGAGAGCACGCCCTGCTGGTCGAGCGTCTGCCACATGGCCGGGGCGGTGGTGCCGGCCCAGGCGACGAAGAGCAGGTCCGGCTTCGCGGCCTTGATCTGGCTCGCGAACGGCGTGAACTCGGTGGCGCTGGCCGGGGCACGGACGCTGCTGACGGTCGCGCCGGCGCCGCCGATGACGGTCTTCACGGCCGCCTCGTTGGCGTCGCCGAAGGCGCCGTCCTGGGCGAACACCACGACCTTCTTGCCGGACGGGTCGCCGATGAACGACCGAGCGGTCACCACGTCCTGGTACGACTGCCGGCCGGACCGGAACGTGTACTTGTTCGCGCCGGTCACCGCGTCGGTCGCGGCGGGCCCGGAGATGAAGAGGACCTTGTTCTGCGCCGCGATCGGGGCGACCTGGAGCGCCACACCAGAGGCCGTGGAGCCCGCGAGGATCTTGACGCCCTTGCCGATGAGGTCCTTGGCCGCGGAGACCGCCTTCGCCGGGTCGCCGGCGTCGTCGACCTCGGTGATCTCGATCGTCCGGTCGCCGACCTTGTTGGTGCCCTTGGTCGCGTACTCGAGACCGGCCCTGAAGCCCTCGATGTACTGCTTCCCGTAGCTGGCGAGGGCACCCGACTGGGAGTACACCAGGCCAACCTTGACCGGGGCGGCGCTGTCGCCGCCACCGGAGGCGGTGTCCTGCGGGCTGCCACAGGCCATGGCGGCCAGGGCCGCGGCCATCATCGTGGCGGCGGAGAGGAACACCCGCCGCGTCGTCCGGACCGTCATTGCGACTCCACGTGAGGACTCGGAGGGAGGGAACTCATTGTCGGCTCACGCTAGAAGTGACGTCACCCACGGGCTATGTGGCCGAAACACACAAGTAACCGAGGTGGGGTGGCCTGCCCGTACAGCGACCTGCCCATAGCCGCCGGTGCGTCGCGCCGCGATAGGCGAGATCGACACAACTTCGGCGAAGTTGTGGCATCAGACCACCCGGGAGGCCACTACTACCTGGGAACTGCGCGACTACTTCCTGGAAGTTGCGCGACTCCCCCACGCGCCGCCCGGACACGGCACCGTCCGGATTGGCCGTTCAGCCGCCCGGGAAGCACCGGAAAAGGAAGATTGTCTGGTGCGCCGGTTTCTCCGTCACCCCGTACGCCTGGTGCCACTGGGCTTCCTGGCGGCGATCCTGCTGGGGACCGGCCTGCTGATGCTGCCCTGGGCGACCAGCGAACACCGGATCACCCCGTTCGTCACGGCGCTGTTCACGGCGACCTCCGCCGTGTCGGTGACCGGCATGGCGGTGGTCGACACGCCGAACTACTGGAACACGTTCGGACTCGTCATGATCACCGTGCTGACCCAGATCGGCGGGATTGGCATCGTCACCGGGGCCACCCTGGTCATCCTGCTGGTGGCCCGGCAGCTCGGGCTGCGCAACCGGCTGCTCGTGCAGGCGGAGACCCAGGAGTTCGGCATCGGGGACGTACGCCGGCTGCTGCTGCGGATCGCCGCCACCGCGCTGGTGTGCGAGGCGGTGATCACCGCGATCCTCGCCGTCCGGCTGGCGGTCTCGTACGACTATCCGCCGGGCCGGGCGCTCTGGCACGGCGTCTTCCACGCGGTGCAGGGCTTCAACAACGGCGGCTTCGCCCTCTACTCCGACAACCTGGCCGGCTTCGCCCGCGACGGCTGGGTGACCCTGCCGCTGGCCTTCGGCGCGATCATCGGCGGCATCGGGTTCCCCGCCCTGTTCGAGGCCGTCCGGGAGTGGCGCCAACCCGGCCACTGGGCGGTCGCCACCAAGCTCACCGTCTGGGGCAGCCTGGCGCTGCTGCTCGCCGGATTCCTCGTCCTGCTGACGGCCGAGTGGTCCAACCCCCGCACCCTCGGCTCCTTCGGCTGGCCGGGCAAGGTGCTCGCCGCGTTCACGCAGGACGCGTTCATCCGCACCGGCGGGTTCAACGTGATCGACATCGAGGCCCTCGACGAGGAGACCTACCCCGTGATGATCGCGCTGATGTTCATCGGTGGGGGGAGCGCGAGCACCGCCGGTGGCATCAAGGTCGCCACGTTCTTCCTGCTGGCGTTCGTCATCTGGGCCGAGCTGCGGGGCCAGCCGGACGTGACGATCGGCCGACGCCGGGTGGCCAACGCGAGCCAGCGGCAGGCCATCACCCTGGCGCTCCTGAGCGTCGCGCTGGTCGTCGTCGGCACGGTGGCGCTGATCCTCATGACCGAGGGCACCCGCTACTTCCAGGCGCTGTTCGAGGTCACCTCGGCGTTCAGCACCACGGGCCTCTCCGTCGGCGTCGCGCCCACGCTGCCGGAGAGCGGCCAGCTCGCGCTCATCCTGCTCATGTACATCGGCCGGGTCGGGCCGCTCACCCTCGGGTCGGCGATCGCCCTGAACACCCGGCGACCGCGCTACCGATACCCACAGGAGCAACCCATTGTCGGATAGAGACAACGAGCCGGGCGGCATCGTGGTCGTCGGGCTGGGCCGGTTCGGCGGCCACCTGGCCGGAGCGCTGATCCGGCTCGACCACGAGGTGCTGGCCATCGACCGCAACGCCGACCTCGTCCAGCGGTGGTCGGACCAGCTCGACCGGGTGGCACAGGCCGACGCGACCGACGAGGACACGCTGCGCCAGCTCGGCGTGGCCGAGTTCCGGCGGGCCGTTGTCGCCATCGGCGCGTCCGTCGAGGCCAGCGTGCTCACCGTGCTGGCCCTCGTCGAACTCGGCGTGCCCCAGGTCTGGGCGCGGGCCACCTCGGCGAAGCACGCCAAGATCCTCGCGTCGGTCGGGGCCCACCACGTGATCTTCCCCGAGGCGGAGACCGGCGAACACGTGGCGCACCTGATCGTCACGCGGATGCTCAACTTCATCGAGTTCGGTGACGACTTCGCCCTCGCCAAGGTCCGGGTGCCGCGGGCCCTCGTGGGCAAGCCGCTGGCCCAGGTGCGGCCGGTCGACCGCTACGGGGTGCGGGTGCTCGGCGCCAAGCTGCCGGGCGAGCCGTTCGAGTACGCCTCGGACACCACGGTGCTCAGCCCGGACAGCATCCTCGTGGTCGAGGGCAGCCTCGAACAGGTGCAGCGCTTCGCGGCGCTGACCTGAGCGACGCGCTCGCGGCCCCCGCCCTGGTCGGCCACCGCTCACCGCCGGCCGTGGCCGCCACCTCCCCCGTGGCCCTTACCCCGCTTCACCCTTTTCCCGGACCGCCGCCCTTGCCCTTACCCTTGCCCTTCCCCGGGTTGTCGGGCTTGGCAGCCTTGCCCGCCTTGGGCTTCGCGGCGCCCGAGCCGCCGGAGCCGCCCCCGCGCGCGGCGGTCGCCGGGGCCGTGGCCGGCGCCTTCGTGGGTGCGGGCGCCCGCCCGGCGACCCCGGACACCTGCACGTCGCACCGCTCGCCTCCGACGTGGAACGTGACCGGCAACGGGTTGGCGCCGGAGTAGCGGCCGGTGAGGCTGACCTTCTCGGCGGCGCCCGGTGCCAGGGCCGTCCGCCCGGCCGCGGGGCGCACCACCACCACCTTCCCCTGCTGGCTCGCCACCGCCGGGGTCGCCCGGGTCACCGTCTGCTGCCCCGGGAAGGTGAACCTCATCGCCCAGTCGCGCAGCTCCCGCTCGCCCGTGTTGGTGAGGGTCAGTTCGGCGGCGAAGTCCTTGCCCGTGTCGCTGCGCAGCGCGTACGTCACCTGGCAGGAGGGCGTCGCCGGCAACCCCATCCGCGCCTCGGTCGGCGGCTCCACGCCGCCGCCCGCCGGGCTGTGACTCGTGAGCCCCCAGACCGCGGCGGTCACGGCCACCAGGCCGGCGGCGGCCACCCCGGCCTCCACCCGCCGGCGCCGGGTCGCCGCCCGCTGCCGCCGCGTACGGGAGAACGGCAGCACGTCGGTCTCGGTGGAGCGGGGCAGGATCGTGGTGCCGGCCTCCGCCAGGGTGACCGGAGCCATCGGGCCGCCGGCCGGCGACACCGGTGCGGCGGCGAACATGCCCGCGGCGTCGGCGAGGGCACGGGCGAGGTCGGCCGTCGGCGGGCGCTCCTCGGGGCGCTTGGCCAGGCACCGCCGTACGAGATCCGCCACACCGTCGGGCAGGCCCGGCACCGGCGGCATCGGTTCCGGGTCGGCGTACATGTGCGCCCGCAGCATCTCGGTGCTGGTGCTCGCCTGCCACGGCAGCCGCCCGGTGAGCATCCGGTGGAGCAGCACGCCCACGGCGTACACGTCGGTCGCGGGCGACACCTGGCCGTTGTCCAGCCGCTCCGGCGCCAGGTACGCGGGCGTGCCGAGCAGCGTGCCGTCGGCACCCTTCTCGCTCTCCCCGACCAGCGCCGAGATGCCGAAGTCGACGACCTTCACCCCGGTGGGCGTCAGCATCACGTTGCCCGGGGTGACGTCCCGGTGCACGAGCCCGCGGGCGTGCGCCGTGGCCAGCGCGGAGGCGATCTCGGCGGCGACGGTGAGCGCCTCCCGCCACGGCAACCGGCCCTCGCGGCGCAGGCGGCTGCCGAGCGAGCTGCCGTCGATCAGCTCCATCACCACGTACGGCACGGTCACCCCGGCCTGCTCGGCCTCGCCGTAGTCGTACACGTTCGTGATGTTCGGGTGGCAGAGCCGCGCGGCGGCCTGCGCCTCGATCCGGATCCGGTGCCGGAAGGCCCGGTCGCTGGCCAGCCGGGACGCCAGCACCTTGACCGCCACCTGCCGGCCCAGCACCTCGTCGTAGCCGCGCCACACCACCGACATTCCGCCCGCGCCGAGCTGCTCGATCAGCCGGTACCGCTCACCGAGCAGCCGTACGCCGATCTGGTCCCCACCGCCCATGGTCGGGGTTGTTGCCCCAGCGCGCCCCGGCTACACCTCGGGCGTCGAAATCGGTCCGGAAGTCACCCGTTCAGGCGGTGGCGAGCAGCTGGTCCACCGGCGCGTAGTCGTCGGTCAGCACGAGCGCGTCGCCCACGAAGTCGCTCAGCTCGTCGTCGGCGATCAGGGTCGCGCCCGCGTCCACCTCGGCGAGCCGGTCGTGGACCGCGTCCAGCGGCAGCGGCGCGTCCGAGGCGAGCAGGACGAAGTTGGAGCCCGTCTCGCCGCTGACCGCCTCGGGCGGCGCGATCAGCGCCACGTGCCGGAACTCGGCGGCCACCGTGGCCAGCTCGCTCCGGATGAACCGCAGCGGCGGGTAGTCGATGACGTTCTGCACGTACACGCCACCGGGTCGGGTCACGCGGCGGATCTCCGCGACCATCTCCCGGGTGGCCAGGTGCCACGGCACGACCAGGTGCCCGAACGCGTCGCCCACCACCAGGTCACGGCTGTCCGTCGGCTCGGCGGCCACCAGCAGACGCGCGTCGCCCGCCACCGCCGTGAGGTCCGGCCCCTGGCGTACGCCGAGTTCGCGCTCGCCCAGCTCGATGAGCCCTCGGTCGATCTCGAAGACGAGGTTGTCGGTGCCCGGCCGGGTCGCCGTGAGATAGCGGGGCACCGTGAAGCCGCCCCCGCCCAGGTGCAGGGCGTCCAGCCGACGCCCGGCCGGCGCCGTCACGTCGGCGACCGCGCCGAACCACTTCGTGTACGCGTACTCCAGGTGGCGCGGGTCGGCGAGGTCCACGTACGAGTGCTGCGCCGAGTTCAGCAGCAGCGTGCGCCCGGTCGGCCGGTCCGGGTCGGCCTCCACCTTCGCGCAGTGGTACGCCGTCTCGATGTCGCACGGGTTCGGCGCCACCGTGGTCAGGCCCGCGCCCACCAGGCCGAGCACGGCCAGCGCCGCCTTGGCCCGGCCCGGTCCGGGCAGGTCCGCGGCACCCCGCCGGTGCAGGTACCAGCCGAGGACGAGCCCCGCGACGCCGAGGGCCACCGCGAGCGCCAGCAGGATCACCGTGCTGGGCAGCGCGGCGACCAGCACGAAGCCCGTGAGCAGGGTGGCCGTGATGCCGCCCAGCGTGCCGATGCTGGACAGGCGGCCCACCACCTGGCCGGTGCGCCGCAGGTCGGCGAGCTGGAGTTTCACCACGAGCGGGGTGACGGCGGAGAGCAGCAGCGCCGGCACGAAGACGGCCAGCGCCACGAGCAGCAGGATCGCGCTCGCCGCGCCGCCGCGCAGCACCTCACCGGCGTACCGCACCACGGGCAGGGTGACGGCCGTGGCGATGCCGGCGAGCACCAGCGCGGGCGCCAGCAGCGGGCGCGGGTCGCGCCGGTCGGCCAGCCGGCCGCCGGTCCACGCCCCGTACGCGATGGCGGCCAGCGCGATACCGATCACCGAGCTGGTCACCTGGAGGGTGACCCCGACGTACGGGCCCACGAGGCGCAGGGCCACCGTTTCGAGCACCAGGACGGCGCCGCTGGAGAAGAAGACGAGGAACGCGGCGAGCCCGTTGGGCAGGGCCCGCCCGGTGACGGGAACGGGGGGCGCGGGCGGGTCCGCGACGCCGGACGGTGGGAGATTCATCGTCGCGATGGTACGCAGCCCACCTGTCCCCGCGGGTCAGTACATCGAGAGATGAACATGGTTCGTGTGGCTCGCCGCCGGGCTGCCACTGCCGCTGTAGGAGCGCCACCCGGTGCCGGGGTGCCAGATCTGCCGGTACCAGATCACGTAGAGCACGCCGAGCCGGTCGGCGTTGCGGACGTGCCAGGCGGCCAGGCTGTCGCCGTACGCCTTGTCGCCACCCGTCGCGTTCTCGTCCTTGAAGCCGCTGGCGGCCGCGGAGAAGTCGCAGGCCCGCCCCTTGGGGTGCTCGCCGTCGCCGCCGCTGCGGTAGCAGGAGACGTACCGCTTGTAGCCGGCCGCCTTGGTCTGCTGCAAGGCGTTGAGGGTGCGCGGCGTGATGCATCCGGAGGTCGTGGGGTCGTCGACCGAGCAGGACTCCGACGGCCACGAGCCGTCCGAATTGCGGGGCGCCGGCTTCGCCGAGGTCGAGCTGCCGCCGCTGAACCCACCGCTGCCGCCCGAGCTGACCTCGGCCAGCGCCGCCTCGGCCTCCTTCTTCTTCTTCGCCATCACCGCGAGCTGCTTCTGCTGCTGCCGCACCTCGGCGTCGATGGCGAGCTTGGCCTGCTGCGCCTGCTCCCGCGCCTCGGTGAGCTCGCGCAGCCGCTTGCCGTCACGCTGCGCCATCAGGTCGAGGTTGGCGGCCCGCTCCAGGAAGACCTCCGGGGACGCGCTGTTGAGCAGCATCGACGTGGGCGTGAGCCGGCCGACCCGGTAGGAGCGGTCGGCGACCTCGCCGACCTGCCGGGCCAGGTTGTCGACGCGGATCTGCGCGGTGGCCAGCGCGGTGGTGAGCTGCTTCTGCCGTTGCTTCGAGGTGTTCAGCTTCTGCTTGGCCTCGATGTGCGCCCGGGCGGTGGCCTCCAGCGCGTCCCGCAGCTTCTTGGTGCCGCCCTCGTTCGGCTCCGCGTACGCGGGCACCCCGCCCGTGCCCAGCAGCAGCGCGACGGCGGCGAGCAGAGCGATCAGCGGGCCGCGCGCGCGGCCCCGGCAGACCATGGTCCTGGGCACGACAGCGTCCTTCCGTCGACCGCCGGCCCCGTCCTGCGCGGCGGCGGCCCCGCCGGCGCCGGTCGGCGGCCTCGGGCGGTGACCGCGGGTCACGATACCGGACTCACCGACGCGCGCCAGCCCCGCGAACGCGGGTCGCACAGATGATCGACCCAGCGTGTCGGCGCCGTCGCCGAGCGCGCCGTCAGCCGTCGAGAAGCGCCTCGCGCACCTCTGTCCAGACCTGTTCGTTCACCGCCACCAGGAGGCCGTGCCCCTCGTCGGCGGGGTGGTACTCGCTGCCGTCGAAGCGGCGGGCCACACCGCCCGCGGCGCGGATCAGCAACGCGCCCGGGGCGTGGTCCCAGGGCAGGGTCCGCCAGAAGAGCGCGAACTGCTGGCGACCGACGAGCATGTCCAGGTACTCCCGGCCGGCGCAGTGCTGCCCGGGCAGCAGCTCGCCGATCCGCTGCTCGCCGGCGCGGACCCGGTCCCGCGAGGCCGGCGGCAGGAACCGCGTCATGGCGACGCCGCGCAGCTCGCCTGCGGCGGGCACGCCCTCGCTGGTGCGTACGGGCCGGCCGTCCAGGTACGTCCCCTCGCCGACGCGGGCCGTGGCCAGGTTGCCGGCGAGCGGGTCGAGCACCCACGCGGCGACCGGCTCGCCCCCGTCGAGCAGGGCGGCCATCAGCGCGAACGGCTGCCGGCCGGCGGCGAAGTTGGCGGTGCCGTCGACGGGGTCGACGAGCCAGACCTCCCCGGTGCCGCGCAGGTGCCGCAGCAGCCCCTCGTCCTCGGCCACCGCCTCCTCGCCGACCACCACCGAGTTGGGGCGCAGCCGCCGCAGGCCCGCCGAGATGAACTGCTCGGCGCGGCGGTCGGCGACCGTCACGAGGTCTCCGGGCGCCTTCTCGGCCACGTCGGCGTCGCCGAGCTTGCGGAACAGGGGAAGCACGGCCTGGTCGGCCGCCTCGCGCAGCAGCCCACCGACGTCGTCCAGCAGTGTGTCAGCCACGCGGCGGCAGCTTGACCACGCTGACGAAGAACTCGTCGATCTGGCGGACCACGGAGATGAAGCGGTCGAAGTCCACCGGCTTGGTCACGTAGGCGTTGGCGTGCAGCTGGTAGCTGCGGAGGATGTCCTCGTCGGCCTGCGAGGTGGTGAGGACGACGACCGGGATCCGGCAGAGCTGCTCGTCCTTCTTGATCTCCGCGAGCACCTCACGCCCGTCCCGCCGGGGCAGGTTCAGGTCGAGCAGGATCAGGTCCGGGGTCACGGCCTCGGCGTACTGGCCCTCGCGGCGCAGGTAGGCCAGCGCCTCGGCGCCGTCGGAGACGACGGTCAGCCGGTTGCGTACCTTGTGCTCCTCGAACGCCTCCTGCGTCATCAACACGTCGCCCGGGTCGTCCTCCACGAGCAGGACCTCGATCGGGCTCTTGCCGTCTGCCGGCGCGGTCATCCCACCGTCTCCCTCATGCCACCCGTCCTACCGCCTTCCGGCGCTTCCTCCGCGCGGTCCGCCCCGTCCGGCTGCGCCGGTGGCCCGCTCGTCCCGCCCGCGGTCTGGTCGGCGTCGGCGTCCGCCGTCCCGTCCGGCCCGTCGGCCTCCTCCGGCGCCTGCGCGTCCCCGGCCGATCCGGCGGCCGCCGCCTCGACGTCCTCGGGCGTCGCCGGCAGGGTGAAACGGATCGCCGTGCCCTCGGCGACGTCGGTGTCCACCCAGACCCGGCCGCCGTGGTACTCGACGATCTTCTTGACGATGGCCAGCCCGATCCCGGTGCCCGGGTACGCGTCCTTCGAGTGCAGCCGCTGGAAGATGACGAAGATCTTGTCGGCGAACTCCGGCTCGATGCCGATGCCGTTGTCGCGACAGGTGATCTCCCACTCCTCGCCCACGAGCCGGGCGGAGACGTGCACCTTCGGCGGCACGTCGGGCCGTCGGAACTTGACGGAGTTGCTCACGAGGTTCGCCAGCAGGTTGGTGAGCAGCGGCTCCTCGCCCCGGATCACCGGCAGCTCCGACCAGGTCAGCTCCGCGTCGGCGTACTGCCGGGCCGACTCGGTCTGTGCGGCCACGTCGCCCATCACCTTGTTGAGGTCGACCTCGGTGAAGCCGGAGGTGAGCCGCCCGATCCGGGAGAACGCCAGCAGGTCGTTGATGAGGCGCTGCATCCGCTGGGCGCCGTCCACCGCGAACGCGATGTACTGGTCGGCCCGCTCGTCCAGCCGCCCGGCGTAGCGGCGCTGGAGCAGCTGGCAGAAGCTCGCCACCTTGCGCAGCGGCTCCTGGAGGTCGTGCGAGGCCACGTACGCGAACTGCTCCAGGTCGCGGTTGGACCGGGTCAGCTCCTCGGCCTGCTGCTGGAGCTGGCTGTTGACCCACTCGATCCGCTCGCGGGCCTCCCGCACCTCGGCCAGGTCGGCGGCGATCCGTCGACGCATCGCGTCCACGTCCTCGGCGAGCCGCATGAACTCCGGCGGCCCGGAACCCGAGATCTCGTGGTGGAAGTCGCCCTCGGCGACCTCCCGGACCTGGTCGGCGAGGCCGGTGAGCGGGCGCACCACCATCCGGTCCAGGGAGAGCAGCAGCAGCGAGCCGGCGATCACCACGACCAGGGCGGCGACGATCAGCAGGACGGCCAGCAGGTTGCCGGTGCTGCGGACCTCCCGCGCGTTGCTCTCCCGGGCGTTGAGGATCTCGGCCTGGAGGTCCTCCACGGCGGCCCGGACGTCGTCGAACTGCTGGCGGGCGTCCTCGGTGATCAGGGCCTGACCGGCGGCGGTGCCGCGCTGCGCGGTCGTCGTGACGACCGGTTGCGCCACCGACTGCCGCCACTGCTCGGCCCGGGCCTCGACGATCCTCAGGTCGTCGTCGATCCGCGGGTAGTCGGCGAGCAGCGCCCGCATCGACGTGACGACGTCCCGCTCCTGCCGCACCCCGGCGTCGTACGGGGCGAGGTCCGCCCGGTCGCCGCTCACCGCGTAGCCCCGGACCGCCGTCTCCTGGTCGAGCAGGGCGTTGAGCAGTTCCTGCGACTGCACCCGCAGCGGGCCGGTCTTGTTCAGCAACGCGTCGACCTGCGTGCGGTTCCGAGCGGCCATGACACCCTCGACCGCCGCCAGCCCCACCAGGAGGATGCCGACCACGGCGAGCAGCGCGATCACCCGCTGGCGCAGACTCCAGCCACGCATGCTCACCGGCCACCGCCCCGGCTCACCAGCAGCATGGCCACGTCGTCGGCGAGCGGGCCGCCGTTGATCTGCTCGGCCCGGCCGACGAGCCAGGCCGGCAGCTCCGGCAGCGGCACGGCGCGGCTGTCCGGTTCGTCCAGCAGATCACTCAGACCGGGCACGTCGAGCCGCTCGTCGCTGTCGCCCACGCGCCCCTCGATCAGACCGTCGGTGTACATGAGAAGCGACCAGTCATCGGTGTCGAACTCCAGATCGTAGGCGACCGGCGGGCGGGGCCGGACGCCGAGCAGCAGACCACCGGGAGCCGGCACGGGCTCCACTCCACCCCCGGCGAGCAGCAGCGGCGGCGGATGCCCCGCCAGCCGTACCGTGGCGCGGTTGGCGTCCAGGTCGAGCCGGACGGTCGCCACGGTCGCGAAGATCTCCTGGAGCCGGCGCTCGCTCATCAGCACCTGCTCCAACGCGGGCAGCACCTCGTCGTCGGGCACACCCGCGAGCACCAGGGCCCGCCAGGCGACCCGCAGCTCCACGCCGAGCGCCGCCTCGTCGACCCCGTGCCCGCAGACGTCGCCGACGATGAGGTCCACCCGGTCGGGGCGGGTCTGCACCACGTCGTAGAAGTCACCGCCTATCAGCGCGGCGTGCCGGCCCGGCCGGTAGAAGGTGTTCACCGTCACCTGGTCGGTCGACATGAGCGGCTGCGGGAGCAGGCCCCGTTCGAGGCGGGCCGACTCGGCCTGGCGCAGCTCGACCTCACGCAGCCGGCGGGCGTTCTCGTCGGCGCGCTTGCGCTCGACCGCGTACCGCAGCGCCCGGGTCAGGAGGACGCCGTCGACCTGCCCCTTGACGAGGTAGTCCTGGGCGCCCTCGGCCACGGCCACGATGCCCAGGTGCTCGTCGGTGCGCCCGGTCAGCACGCACACCGCCGCGCCGCTCGCCATCTCCAGCACGCGGCGCAGCCCGTCGAGCCCCTGCGCGTCGGGGAGGCCGAGATCGAGCAGGACGCAGTCCACGCCCGTCACCCGCTGGCGGGCCTCGCTGAGGCTCGTGGCCACCACCAGGTCGATCATCGAGTTGGTCTCGGCCAGCAGTTCACCGACGAGGAACGCGTCCCCCTCGTCGTCCTCCACCAGCAGCACGCGGAGCCGCTCACCGGGCGGGACCTGAGGGTGGTACCCGAGGTCGCCGGGCGCCCGGGGCACGACGGAGGGGCCGGTCAGACCGGCCCCCCGGTACGGCCGGGTCACCGCCGCGAGACGCGGGAGTTCGCTGGTGATGTCGGGCTCCTTCCGAGTGCCCTGCCGATCCTGTATTAGACAACGGTGGCACACAAAACGACGAACTCGAGGCGGCCGGGCATGTGCCTGATCACTACACGCTAAGGGACAAAGCGGCTGGCCGCCGACCGGGGCGTCCCGATCCGGACCGGCGCGCGGCAGGATGGTGCCCACCCTGCCCGTACCCCTGAGGAGTCCCCGTGGGCGCACCCCCCACCCCGGCCCCGGACCGCGCATCCGCCCACCCGCGCCCGAGCGTGCCGGGCGCCGACCGGGCGCTCGCGCGACCGCGACGGCGGCTCGCCGCGGCCGTCGCGGCGCTCGTCGCGCTGGTGGCCGTCGGCGCCGTGAGCCTCGTCGACCTGCGTCCCCCGGCGCCGCGACCGGCCGACGCGCCGCCCACCGAGTTCAGCGCCGCCCGGGCGTACCGCCACGTCGAGGTCGTCGCGGCCCGCCCGCACCCCGCCGGCAGCGCCGCCAACGACGAGGTACGCGCCCACGTCGAGCAAACACTGCGCGGGCTGGGCCTGGAGACGCAGGTCCAGGACACCGTGGCGCCCGAGGCCGGGCAGCTCAGCGGCGCGGCCGGTGGCGCGACCCTCGCCCGGGTCCGCAACGTGGTGGCCCGCCTGCCCGGGACCGACCCGACCGGCCGGGTCTTCCTGGTCGCCCACTACGACTCGGTGCAGACCGGTCCGGGCGGCAACGACGACGCCGCCGGCACCTCCGCGCTCCTGGAGGTGGCCCGCGCGCTGGCCGCCGGCCCGCGCCCCCGCAACGACATCGTCCTCGTCCTCACCGACGCCGAGGAGGCGTGCCTCTGCGGGGCGTCCGCGTTCGCCTCCAGCCACCCGCTCGCCGCCGACGGCGGGGTGGTGCTCAACCTGGAGGCGCGCGGCTCCACCGGGCCGGTGATCATGTTCGAGACGTCCCGGCGCAACGCGAAACTCGTGGACGTCTTCGGCCGGGCCGCGCCGCACGCCGTCGGCACCTCGTTCGCCGTGGAGATCTACCGGGCGCTGCCCAACGACACCGACTTCACGGCGTTCCTCGCCGAGGGCTTCACGGGCCTCAACTCCGCGTACATCGACGGTGGCGCCATCTACCACACCCCGCTGGACACGGCGGCGGCGCTGGACCGGGCGAGCCTCCAGCAGCACGGCGACAACGCGCTCGGGCTGGCCCGGGAGTTCGGCCGGATCGACCTCACCGACCTGCGTGCCGGCGGCGACGCCACCTACTTCCCGGTGCCCGGCGGCCTGGTCCGCTACCCGGGCTGGCTGACCCTTCCGCTCGCGCTGATCGCGCTGGCCGCCGTGGCCGCCCTCGGCTGGCTGGTCCGCCGGCGCGGCCGCACCACGGGACGACGGCTGGCGGCCGGCTTCGGGCTGGCGCTCGTGCCGATCGTGGCCGCCCCGCTCGCCGCGCAGGCGCTCTGGGCCGCGGTCACGGCCATCCGGCCCGGCTACGCCGAACTCCTCGACCCGTACCGGCCGACCTGGTACCGGCTCGCCGTGCTGGCGGTCGCCGCGGCCGTCGTCCTCGCCTGGTACGCCCTGACCCGGCGCTGGATCGGCCCGGGCGCCCTGGCGGTCGGCGGGCTGGCCTGGCTCGCCCTGCTCGGGGTGCTCCTGGCCGTGGCGGTGCCCGGCGGCGCGTACCTCACCGCCCTGCCGGCCCTGGCCGGCGCGCTCGGCGGCCTGGTGGCGCTCGCCACCCGCATCGACGGCCCGTGGCCGGTGGTCGCGGTGACCGTGAGCGGCGCGGTGGCCGTGCTCATCCTGCTCCCGACCGTGGTGCTGCTCTTCCCGGCGCTCGGCATGGCGATGGCCGGGGTCGCGGCGCTGGTGGCCGTGCTGCTCGGGCTCGCCGTACTGCCCGTGCTGGACCTGCTGCACCCGCAGGCCGGCGGCCAGCGGGGCCTGGTGGCGCTGCGGGCCCGCCGGCTCGGCGCGCTGCCCGCCCTCGCGGCCGCCGTCGCGGCGGTGGTCTGCGCCGGGGTCGGGCTCCGCGTCGACCGGTTCGACGCCGCGCACCCCGCGCCGACCCACCTGATGTACGCGCTGGACGCCGGCACCGGCGAGGCGCACTGGCTGAGCCGCGAGACCGACCCGCAGCCCTGGACCGGCCGGTACGTGCGCGACCGGACGGCCACGGACGACTTCCCGGCCCTCGGCGACGGCACCTTCCTCGGCGGCCCGGCCCAGGCGGCGAACCTGCCCGCCCCGAAGCTGGACGTGCTCGCCGACAGCACCGCCGGCGGCGAGCGCACCCTGCGGCTGCGGCTCACCCCGCGGCGCCCCGTACGCCTCGCGAGCCTGCACGTCGACACGACGACCGCCACCGTGCTGCGCGCCGAGGTGGCGGGCCGCTCGGTGCCCGTCGAGGCGCACGACGGGAAGTGGGGATTCGGGGTGGTCTTCCACGCGCCCCCGGCCGAGGGCATCGAGGTGACGCTCACCGTCACGCCGAAGGCGGACCGGGTGGGCCTGCGCGCCATGGATGCCAGCGACGGGCTGGACGGGCTGCCCGGCTTCCAGCCCCGCCCGGCGGACGTGGGGGTGGTCGGCTCGCACAGCTCGGAGATGCTCGCCGTGGCGCGCACCTATCCGGTCTGAGCCCTACTTCCAGCGGAAGCGCACGAACCGGAGGGGAGCAACACTTTGACCTGCGGCGCAACGCCGACCCGAGATCGCGGGAACAGATTGGGCACAACTGGACCCATCACCGGGCAACCGCCAACCGAGTGCCGGATAGCGCCGCGTCGACCAGGTTCCGCGTCCGGTCGACCGCTTCTGGCCACTCCCCCGCGTACGTGTTCAGCGTGATCGTCGGCGTGGCGTGTCCCAACGCCATCTGAACCGTCTTCACGCTCGCCCCGCCGTGGATCAACAGCGTTGCGAAGTAGTGGCGCAATCCGTGATAGCCGAATCCCTCAGGTACTCCGTCGACCGCTTCCACGGCCTTCTTCCAGGGGTACGTCCACCCGGTTCGCTGGATCGGGTTACCTCGGCCGCTCGTGAACAACAGCTTGGCCGTGCGAGTCACCGGCTTACGGGGGTTTGTCTCGTCGAGGATCTCCACGTCGACCGGCGGGAAGAGTTCGATGTGCCGGGCGAGCGCGTCGGCGACCACCTGGCCCATCTCCACGGTGCGCCGACTGGTAGCAGTCTTCGGCGGTGCGAGCCGTGGGGACTTGCCGGGCGGGGTGACAACCTGCTGAACAACACGAATTTCTCGGCGCAGGAAGTCGACGTGCTCCAGCTCTAGGCCCCAAGCCTCGCCCTGACGCAAGCCGGCACCGGCAGCCAGGTACACGAGCGCCCGATAACGCTCCCGGCTCGGCTTGCCGGGTTCCGGCTTGACGCTGAACGCATTAGCGAGTGCATGCACCTGGCCGGGTGTGGGAATGAATCTCTCTGTCCGCTCGATCTCCGGTAGCCGGATGCCGATGCATGGACTACGGCCGATCATCCGGTCACGGGCCGCCGCGTCGAACATGCCAACGAGCACGTGGTACACGACTCTCAGCGAGGACGGCGCAAGCACCTTCGCCCTATCCTTCACCCATGCCTGAATGTGCGACGGGCGGACCTGCGCTAGCTGCATCCGACCGAGGATCGGCTCAACGTGCACGCGCAGGGTCATCTCGATACGGGCGGCAGTGGCGTCGCGGTGCAGCTGGTGTTTGCGCCACTGTTCGCCGTAGGCGGTCACGGTAACTCTGCCTGCGGCGGGGTCGACGTACTGGCCCCGGGAGACATCTGCCCGCGTGTTCACGTCGAACTGGTCCGCGTCGGCCCTGCGCTCGAACAGCTTTTGCTTGGGCTGGCCGGTGTCGTCGACGTATCGCACCCGCCAGCGTTTCCCCCGGCCGTTCCGCTTGGAGGGCAGCCGCTTCCCGTCCGGGCCACGCTTGTTCAGGTACCACAGATCATCGACGGGCATGTCAGGCCGCCTGCCTCTCGATGAGCCAGGCCCGTACGTCGGCCGGGTCGTAGCGCAGGTGCCGACCGACGCGAGATGCCCTTGGGCCAACGCGACGGTGGCGCCACTGGTAGAGCGTGGCGACGGGTACGCCGAGGTAGGCCGATACTTCCTCGACGGTCCAGAGCGGTTCGATGGTGCGCCTTGCCATTGGTCTTGTACTCCTCACTCATTCGTCTGCTTACGCGGCTACCGGCGTGCTGCCGGCGAGGGTGGATCCGGTCTCGTGGGCAAGTTCTTCGCGGCCGACGCTTCGTCGTTCGCGGGCGAGGGCGGCGGCGGTGTTAGCGAGCAGTGCGTCTCCGGTGGTGTGCCAGCCGACGCCGGCGAAGGTGAGGGTGCCGACGATGAGGGTGGTGTCGTCGTCGAGGTGGTCGACGACGCGAAGCTCGCTGCTCTTGTGCTCGTCGCCCTGGTCCTGGTGGTGTTCGTGTCGGCGGTAGGCGACGCGGGTGTCGCGCAGGAGTTGGAAGGTGATTGAGTAGCGGCGCGCTTTGGTGAGGAAGTGGCCGCCGTAGCCGAGCATGTGCGCCCATCGACGTAGCCGGGCGTAAGGGCTGGCGCTGGTCGGGTTCGCCGGTTGGGCGTCAAGGGCGGCTTGACGCTGGGCGACGCAGGTGGGGCAGGCGGCGTAGCGAGTACGGGTGCCGCAGTCGGGGCACTCCCAGCGGTCGACGAAGCCGGGCGTGGGATGGTGGTCGCGGGGCCGCTCGGACAGCGGCACGGGCGTTCCGGTGGGTCGGCCGATGCGCCAGCAGGCGTCGATGAGGCGGGCGGTGTGGTCGCCGTCGGGGTCGGCGTAGTCCGCGACCGAATCGGCGGTCAGGCGGGTGGAGGTGTGCCCGGTGGCCTCGGTGCTCTTGGTGGCGTATTTGGCAAGGTAGCCGGCGACCATGCCGTCGGTGACCTCCCCGTCCCCGCCGGTCGTAATCGGCCGTAGGTCGACCTGCTCGCCCCAGCCAATCCGCCAGCCGTCGGGCCGGTCGGGGTGGGACGGGGTGTGGAAGGTGATGTGGGCGGCGGCGTGCCGTAGCGCGTCGACGAGGTCGTCGACGGTGAACCCGGCCGGCGGGGGCACGATCGCTTCGGGGTCCTGGCCGTCGACGCCGTCGAGGCGGGCGATGGCGTGGAAGTGGACCGCTCCCCGGGCTTGGAGTTCGGCGACCTTGCCGGGCGAGAGCCGCACCGGGGCGACCTTGCGCGTCTTGCCGGAGGCGGTGACGACCTCGACGCGGGGGATGCCGCGGCGTCGGGCGAGTTTGGCGAGCCAGCGTTCCGCGGCTTGTTTGGTGCGGTGCCACAGCTCGCCGGAGAACAGGTTCCAGACGACCTGGTGGTCGTGGTCGTAGCAGTCCAGGCAGAGTGGCCGGCCGAGCACCGCGTCTCCCGGCTCATGCCTGGCCCAGCACACGGCCGGGCGGCCGTGGGGACACAGGCCGGCCGCGTCGGTGGTGCGGCGGGCGTGGCACGGTTCGGCGCGGCAGTCGCAGCGCTTCCGGTTGGTGCAGGTGTGCCGCTTCACGACCCGGTTGTGGACCGGCCCGAAGGAGGGGGCGGTGAAGGTGGCGAACACCGCCGGATGCCGGGACACGGTTTCGGGGACGCCTTTGCCGCCGACGAGACCGGCGCGCAGGAGCTGGTAGGCGTCTTGCTGGTAGGTGCGGGCGCACGACGGGCAGACGGTTGCGCGGCGGTTGCCGCAGGCGGTGTAGATCGCGGCGTCGGGCATGCCGTCGGTGTGCCGCTGATCCAGCACGCGGCCGGTGGAGGCGTCCACCGTCAGGATCTGCCCGGCGAGGCGGATCGGGCGGGTGCAGCCGGCGGCGGCGCGCACGTGGTCGAGCCAGCCGAAGTAGTCCGGGCGGGTGGCGCGCAGGAGCGCGGACCCGGCGGCGGTGTAGTCGTACACCGGCATGGTGTCGGCGTTCGAGCCCACACCCCGGGCCGTGGGGGTCCGGGGTGTGAGGTCCAGCGTCGACGCCATCAAGCCGCCACCCCAGGGTTGGTGTGGGGGCGGGTGGTGATGGTGTTTTCGCGCACGATGACCCGGCAGGCGCCGCACTGGCGCTTGGCCGGCTCATGCCGGTGACAGGGAATCTCGGTGACGGTGGTGCCGCAGCGGATGGTGACCGGTGCGCGGCACGGGCCGCCGGGGATGACGTCGAGGACGGTCCGGCGGGTGTCGTAGGGGTGCGGGTCCGGCTGTGCCGGGCAGGTGTGGGTGACGTGTTCGACGTCGATGAGGTAGATGGTCACCGTCCGCTCCCGTTGTGGTGGTGGCCGTTGAGGGTCGGAGTGGTGATGGCGGCCAGGAGGTGCCCGGCGACGGCCGGGGTGACGTCGAGCCGGTCGGCCAGCTCGACCGGAGTGATGGGCTGCCCGGTGGTTTGTTCGTGCTGCACGGCCGCGAACCGGGCCATCGGCAGCAGGTGCAGGGGAACCGGGGCCGGCTCAGGTGCGGGCGCGATCGCGGGAACCGGGTCCGATGCCGGCGGGTTGTCGACGACCGGCGTGGGGGCCGGGGCGTCGGTCGACGCGGTGTCACCCGTCGCGGTGTCACCGCTGGTGGTGTCGGTGGTGTCGGTGTTCTTGGCCGCGAGGTCGCGGGCGGCGGTTAGGAGGGCGGCGGCTTCGGCTTCGATGGCGGCGAAGTCGGGTCGGATGCGTCCGGCGACGAGTTCGACGCCGATGACGAGGACGACGACCAGGGCGAAGACCAGGCGCAGTCCGAGGCTGCCGGGGGAGGCGAAGTTGATGGTGGCCGACAGCAGGCCGCAGGCGGCGAACACGACCAGTGCGCCCCGCTTGGCGTCGCGGGCGATACCCGCGGTGCGGACGACGGTGAGCATGGACACCATGGCCGCGTCGAAGATCAGCGGCACCAGGTAGGCGAAGTAGCCGGCCTTCTGCGTCCACAGGTAGTGGGCTTGGTGCAGGTAGCTGGTCGCCAGCGCGCCGAGCA
The DNA here is from genome assembly GCF_036184225.1 of Micromonospora globbae. Classification (NCBI taxonomy): domain Bacteria; kingdom Bacillati; phylum Actinomycetota; class Actinomycetes; order Micromonosporales; family Micromonosporaceae; genus Micromonospora; species Micromonospora globbae. Next base: position 6,186,816 of record NZ_CP108084.1, on the reverse strand, counting down.
GGACGAACCGGTTGTATCGCTTGATCGAGGCGATGGCCTTGAGCATGTTCGGGACCGCGTTGCGGGCGTACTCGGTGGCGAACTCCTGGGTGAACGCGCTCGGGTCAGTGCTCGACATGGGGAGTCACCTCCGGAGCCGGGATCGAATCAAGGGGGATGAGGTCGACGACGCCGGAGCAGTGGGCGCACATGATCGGTGCCAACCCTCGGGCGGCGAGTTGCTGGCGGAAGCAGGGCAGGCAGGTGAAGTCGGCCGGGAACAGGCCCTCGCCCTCACACAGTGCGCAGCGGCCGAGGCAGACGGGGCAGGGCTTGTAGACGGGTCCGAGGACGTCGTGGACACCGGCCGGGCTGCTGCCCTCGATGCACCACAGGCACGGGTCGGTCAGGTGGAAGTTCACGACGGGTTCCCTTCGTGGCAGTCGAAGCAGCAGCCGTAGCGGCGGGGGATGTAGTAGGGCTTCACCTGCCCGCAGGTGCGGCAGGTGCGGCGAGCCCGAAGCGCTTTGGCGATGGCCTCGCGTTGGGCGGGGGTGGCGGTGCGTTTGGGTGCGGCGAGGTCGAGGCGGTAGAGGTAGGCGACCCGCTTGCCCCGTCGCCAGAGGATCTGGGCGACCGGGTCGTGTCCGCCGGGGCGAAGGCCGGCGGCGCGCAGCTGCCGGCGGGTGGCCAGCCCGTCAGGGGCCAGCCGGTAGGGGTAGGTGGCGAACTCGGTCGGGTCGTAGACGGTGGTCATTGCTGGCCTCCCCAGCGCTGCTGGGCGGCCTGCTTGGAGATGCCGAGCCGGGCGCCGATCTCGGCCCAGGAGTAGCCGAAGGCCCGCAGGCCGATGACGGCCTGGCCGATGGCGTCGTCAATTGCCGCCGACAGGGCGGTCAGGTCGCGGAGGGCTTCCACGTCCCCGGCGGCGACACGGCGGCCGTGAGCACGGATGATCCGGCGGGCGAACGCCGCGAACTCGTCGTTCTCGACGACCTCACGCCGCTTGCGTCGGGACGGGGTGTGCGTCAAGGACGCCTTGACGGTGAACATCACTGCTCGCCTCCCTCGGTGTGGAGGCGGTCCCACTCGTCGGCAGCCGCTTCGAGGGCGGTGATGACCTGATCGGCGGTCCGGTTCGGGTCGTCGTTCCACGCGTAGGGCTGGGCCTGTTGGTCGATGACGAAGCCGTCTTCGTCGATGTGAAAGACCGGCTCGTGGACGTCGAGGTAGTCGACGAATGCCGCCTGGGCGTCGAGGTAGAGGCGGCGGTCGTCAGCGTCGATGTCGAGGAAGTGGTCGACCGTGCGTCCGGCGCAAGCCATGCTGATCGCTCCAGCGGCGCAGGCCGGCGGGGTGGGGGTGTTGATCGGGGCGTAGTACGTGCCCTGGTGCCAGCCGTGCCGGCGCAGGTAGAGGGCGGCCATCCGCAGCAGGTCAGCGGGCGTGACCTGGACGTCGGTGGGCGGGTTGTGGGTAGCCTTCATGGCAGCCACGTCCTTTCGGTAAGGGCTTGGTGGGAGGTCGGCAGGACCGGCGAGCTTGCGAGGCAGATCCGGTCCTGTCGGCCGTGTTATCGGGTGCGCAGCCGCAGGTAGCGGCGGTGACGGGTGTCATCGCCGCCCATCTGGTGCGGGGCGGAGACGAAGACGAGCCGCCCGGTTTGGCTGGCGGCGTGGATCATCACGGCCAGGTCTTCCGGGGTGCCGACGATCCACATTTCGGTGTACTGGTTTGCGCGCTGGTTGCTGGCCTTGGCGTAGGCGCGTTCGCGGGTGGTCATGCCACGGCCTCCCATTCGCTCGGGGTGCCGGCCGGGGTGGCGGTGGCGGGTCGGCGGATCCAGGCGGCGTAGTCGGCGATCCCAGAGATTTGGGCGTCGGTGAGGTAGGCGACCTTGATGCGGCGGGGCACGCCGCCTTCGGCGATGAGGTAGGCCGCGCCCTGGTTGGTGGGCGAGATGTCCGTAGCGGAGTAGCCCTGCTCGGCCCAGCCGTGGCCGAGGACGATGTTCGAGCTGTTGGGGGTGGTGCAGCGGAACGCGGCCCGGTAGCCGAACAGGTCCCGCAGCGACGTGGGGATGATGTCGAACGATGGCCGCTGGGTGGCGGCCACGACGGGGATGCCGGCGGCGCGGCCCCGGGCGACGAGGTCGCGTAGGAGGGCGACGAATTCTTCCTGTTCCTGCTTGCTGCCGACGGTCGCGCTGTAGAAGGCGATTTCGTCGACCAGGACGGTGATGACCGAGAGGCGGTCGGCGGCGGTGAGTTTGCGGCGCCCGTGGGCGCGGAGCCAGGCGTAGCGGTTGTTCATCACGATCTGGAGCCGCCGCAGGACGGCGAGGGCGTCTTCGATGTTGGGGCCGATGAAGGCGTCGGCGCAGTCTTCCCACTGGCCGAGTTCGACGAGCTTGCCGTCCAGCAGCACCAGGCGGCTGTCGACGGAGAGGGCGGCGTGGGCGGCGATGGTGTTCAGGAGGCCGGATTTGCCGCCGCCGGGTTCTCCGCCGGCGAGGAGGTTGCGGTAGGCGAGGGTGATGTAGACGGGCTGGCCGAACTCGTCGATCCCGATGAAGATCGGGTCGAACATCGACAGGCCAGGACCAACCGGCACCCCATCGGTGGGGGCGGGTGTCGTGGTGGTCATGGGTGCGCTCCTTTGGTGGGCGCGGAACCCCCTGAGGGAGAGTTGCGCGCCCGTCGTAGTGGCGATCAGTCGTTGGGCTGGCAGGTGTGCTCGCGCTGCGAGCCGTGGCAGCCGCAGGCGAGGTAGCCGCTCACGTCGAGCAGGGGAAGATCGGTGCCGGTGTCACACCGGCCGTTGATCAGGTCGGACGAGTTGTGTTCGCGCACGTCCACCCCGCAGCCGCGCGGGCAGGACGTGTACTCGGATTGCTTCATCAGGGGTCCTCCCGTCAGATCCAGTCGGAGACGTCGTCGACGTCGGCCGAGGACGCCGCGGGCTTGTTGCCGTTGGCGGAGGTGGAGGTAGCCGGCTTTCTGCCGGCGGGCTTGCCCTGGGTGGGCAGGGTGATGGTGGGTGCGTCGACGTCCGGCAGGTCGAGTGCCGTGGGCACGGCCGGTGACGGCCGATCGGTGGCGGTCGGGGTGTCGGTGGTGATGACGTCGACCAGGGGCGAGGAGACGTTGGCGTTGAGCACCTCGCGGCGCTTGATGTCGAACCGCACGTAGGCGGCGGTGCGCTCGGAGGCGCGCTCAACGAGCACCGTGGAGGCGTGGCAGGCCACGGCGATCTTGTCGAGCCGGGCTTCCAGGTCCTTGGCCGACAGGCCGGGCCGCAGATATACCCAGACCCGCTCCCCGACCGGTGTCGGGCGGGCCCAGAGGATGAGCGGCAGTGAACCGGACTGGTTGGCGATGATGAACTGCGCGAAGCACACGCGCAGCCGGTGCCGCACGAACAGGCACATGCCCCAGGCCAGGACGAACCGGCGAGACGCCGGGATCGCGGCCGGGACGCCGACGACCAGGGCGACCACCACAGCGGTCACCGGGCCGGTGGTGTGGTTGGCCAACTTCGTCCACCCGACACCGAGCAGGACGGTGGCCCCGATCTCGGGCAGCCACCACCACAGCAGCCGCAGCACCGGCCAGATCCGCACGAGCACCCACACGATGCCGCCGGTCGGGACACCGATCAGCCCGCCGACAATCAACGCGAGGATGGGGTGCATGTAGGAGGCGGCCACCACGGCCGCGAGCAGGCCGACGATGACCGCCGTCAGGATGAACGCCAGGCGAGCATTCCTGGCTGAGGAGCGGTGGACCCTGGCCTCGATGACCGTCACCGTTCCGGTGGACTTCCCGCCGAAGGGGCGGCGGGGGCTAGACTTGGACACGACGAGTCCTCCCAGGTGATGGGTGGGATGAGTTGGAGGGCACGGGGTCGGCAGGTTTGGACGCCAGTACCGACCCCGCGCCAGCTCTTGCGGGATGTGACCACCGATCGTGGTCACCAGGCCGAGGACGTTGGACGCCAGAGCCGCCCTCGGACTGCCTCTTTCAGTTGGATCGATCAGCGGACCATCGGCCGCTGGCGGGTGCCACGGACACCTGTGGCAGAGATTCAGCCTGGTGCGCGAGGGACCTACTTCGCCGCCGAGGTGCCAGCCTTCGGCTTCAGCGACACGGCACGGAACGCCACGCCGTTACGCCCGTTGGTCGCCCACGGAATGGCCTCCAACTGCTCGACCTCGATGAGCTGCCCCACCATCACGTTCGGCTTCTCACCCGCCGTCGTGATCGTGATGACCTCACCGCCCGTCTCGTCGAGAACGAAGACCTGGGTCGACCACATGAGCCGGCCCGTTCCCTTCTCCGACCGCTGATTGCCGTTCTGGTCGTTCTTCGGCTCCGGGTCCTTCGACACCGTCACCTGCTTCGCCTTGGTGTCCACGTACAGCTTCACAACAGACCTCCTGTGTCTCGGGTCAGATTGAGCAAGTCCCCTGTGGACTTGTGCTCGCGACCTCTGCCAAGAAGGCTCCCGCACGAGGCGGGACGAGCCACCCGACACCGTGGACAACTAAAGGGTGTCTCGTAATTCGGTGAAGGCGTTGCCTGCCAACGATGTCGGCGTCACCCGGCGAGGATGATGTTGTGGAGATGGGCGATGCCGGAAGCGGTGTCGGTCAGTGTTTTGGCGGCGCGGCGGTAGTCGCGCAGGATCTTGAAGGTCTTCATGCGGGCGAGGGCGTGTTCGACCTGCGCTCGGACGGTGCGGTGCTGCTTGTTCAGGTCGGCCTTCCAGTCGGGTAGTTCGCTGCCGTCGGTGGGTTTGCGGTAGGGGATGATCACGTCGGGGTTGCCGCGGTAGGCGCCGTCGGCCATGACGGGCCGTCCGGCCAGCTTCTGGTCGATGCCGCTGGTGCGGTAGACGATGGTGTCGTTGCGGTTGCCGGGTTGCGGGTCGCCGAGGGCGACGACGAGGTGGGTGTGGGCGTCGATGGCGACCTGCAGGTTTGTGCTGTAGCGGTAGTTCTTGCTCGGGGCGGCCAGGCGGTGGTCCCGGGTCGGGATGAGGGTGCCGTCGACGATGGTGATCTGGTCGACCCGGCGCCGCCGTACTGGTGCCAGGGCGAGCAGTGGGCCGAGGGTGTCGATGACCCGGTGCGCGGCGGAGTGCGACGCCCCGAACAGCGGGCCGATCTGCCGCATGGTCAGGTTCGTGCGCCAGTACGCGGCCACCAGCAACACCCGGTCGGCGAGGTCAAGCGACCATGGCCGGCCCGGTCGGCCATCGGCGATCGTGTCACCGCCACGCTCGGCGACCAGCCGGACCAGCCTGCGGAACTGGGCGGGCTGCAGTCCGGTGAACGGGAAGATCCACTCCGGGCGGGCGGCTGAGATCACCTGCACCCCGACATGATCCACCATGGACCGCCCCTCGAATTACGAGACGTCCCTTAGGGACGTCTTCGTTATCTTGAATGCGTCCTAGTCGTCCCTTGGAGGCTGCGATGCCTAACGACCGACTGCGCGATGCCATCCTCCGCAACGGCATGACTCCGGTTGGGATAGCAGAGAAGATCGGGGTTGACCCGAAAACGGTGGAGCGATGGATCACCCAGGACCGGACTCCGTACCCCCGTCACCGCCACGCCATCGCCGCTCTTGTCCGAGAGAGCGAGTCGTATCTGTGGCCGAACGCGGTAACTCCCGAGAAGGCGTCACGCCTGGGCCAGAACGAGGTCATCCAGGTCTACTCGCGGCGATCGTCGGTTCCCTATGAAGTGTGGCGGCGACTCATTGACAGAGCCGAAGAGCACATCGACATCCTCGCGTACGCGGGACTCTTCCTCGTCGAGCAGGATCCAGGTCTTATCGACACCCTCCGACAGAAGGCGCAAGACGGAGTGTCGGTGAAAATTCTGCTTGGTGATCCCACAAGGCCAGCCATCGAGCGACGGAGTGTCGAGGAGGGCGCGCCGGGTGTCATGGCTGCCAAGATTCGGCAGGTCATGCAGTACTACAACCGCCTCGGCGACACATCAGACGTGGAGGTGAGGTACCACGAAACCACCCTCTACAACTCGATCTACCGGTTCGATGACGAGATGTTGGTCAACATGCACGTCCTCGGGATCCCGGCGCCACATGCCCCGGTGATGCACCTGCGCAGGTTGTCTGGCGGCGACCTGTTCAGGACCTACGCTGACAGCTTCGACCGAGTCTTGTTGTCCTCCTACAAGCTTGAACGAACCGAGGTGGCACCCTAGATCCTGTGGCGAGGATTGAGCACTACCACGACCCGAACGCGCCTAAGGCCAACAGCATTGTCGTGGCCGTCTCCGTGTTCGTGCAGGACGACCGCGGCCGAGTGCTGCTCATTCAGCGCACGGATAACGGCTTGTGGTCCCTCCCAGGCGGCGGGCAGGAGATCGGAGAGACCGTGGCGCAGACAGCGGTCAGAGAGACCCGAGAGGAAACCGGTATCGAGGTCGAGGTGACCGGGCTTGTCGGCGTCTACTCCGATCCAGGCCACGTCATCGAATACTCCGACGGCGAGGTGCGCCAGCAGTTCTCGCTCTGCTTCCGTGCGGAGCCTCGCGGGGGCGTACTCGCGATCAGTGAAGAGTCATCCGACGTGCGGTGGCTGAGTCGCGACGAGCTGCCGGACCTGGCGATTCACCCGTCGACGCTGCTGCGCATCGGGCACGGTTACGAGGACAGGCCGCAGCCCTACATCGGTTGAGGTACCCGGCCGCTGAGACGGGACTGCGTCCGCTGCACTGCCGCCACCATCGCCGGCTCCGCACGGATGATGAAGCGCGTGACGAGGTGATCTGGGCCGTAGCGGGACCGGATTTCCGCGAGCCTCTCCAGGACCTCGAAGTCTTGACCATCGGGCCCGGTGGTCATGTCGGAGAAGCAGAGGGCGTCCGCGACCGCCGATTCCTCGCGGGGAAACTCGTCGGCCAAGGCCGCATCGAGCCCGCGTTCCTCGGCTTCCAGCCACGCGCAAGAGTGGTGTGCCACCAGAGCGGCGATCCGATCGTCAAACCGCTGCCGCCTCAGCCACCGTCCGCCATCGAGCGAGTGGAAGCCGGTATCGACCAGGTCTGGGCTGTAGCCGACGTCGTGCAACCACGCCGCAGCTACCAACACGTCCCGGTCTTCGTCGGGTACGGCCGCAGCGACGCTCCGAGCCTTGGCAGCCACCGCCTGAACGTGACTCCATCGACGGGGCAACACCGCCTCTAGCTTGCCGCGTGCGATATCCCGGGCAGTGTCGGTAAGGGCGGACATGCGGTCAGCCTACGGATGGACCCTGACCTCTGCACTCCGCTAACAGGCCGGACATCCGCAGCGAGCGCGAATCGTACGTATGTACGATCAGCCGGCGGCACGGGAACTGGTCGGGCGCTGGTGGAACGGGGTGTGGGGGCGGCTGACCCGTCGTGACGTGTGGCTCGCCCGCGAGGTCCGCTGGTTTGTCGTGGCCAGAGCCGGCGACTCGGAGACGGGCAAGGTGCTTCGGTGGGAGTTCGACACGGAGGATGAAGCCCGCGCGATGGTCCGGCGCCTCGTCCAGGCCGACGGCGGCCAGTGGCGCGAGCAGACGGGCGACGCAGCCACGCAGCCACCGAGGTGAGGCCGGCCGGCTGCCGGCGATGCCTGGTCTCGCGTGATGGTTGACGGAACGGCGTCGCAGGATGCTTGACGCCAGGTCGTGATCGAATAGGTCTGGTGCTTCGGTCGATGGTAAGGGTGTCGGGCTTCTGAGTGGTCATGGTCCGGTCAGCCGTCGCGCCCGTAGGATCTGCTGATGATCGAACCGTCGCCGGTCACCCGGTCGTCGTTGCGGCAGGTGTTTCCGATCGTGGCACCGATGCCGATGGCCGAGCTGCCGACCCGCATGTGGTCCGACGAGCAGTGGGAACGGATCAAGCTCGGTTACGAGGCTCGCGACATGGACGAGAAGTGGAACGTGTTCGTTGAGGACCAGGTCGCGTTCCTGCATCGCAGCTGGACCGGCAACGGGGTCTTCGAAGCGTCGTTTGCGCCCGTTGGTGGCGGTGGTTGGCGGATTTCAGCGGCGACGGTGGAGTCCGACCCGTCGCGTTACCGTCGCAGCTCCGAACGATACGACCGAGTGATGGTCGAGCTTGTGCTCAGCGCGATCGTGCTCGGTGAGCCTGCCCTGGCACTGCGCGCCGAGCTGGTCGCGCTGACATCGCAGGAGTCTGGACGCACCGACCTCCCTGCGGGCGTCATCGAACACAGTGCGCTCGGGCTGAGGTCAGCCCCCTAGCCGATGACAAGATGCCAGATCACGCCCGAAGGCGAGGCTGCCGAGCCCGACCCGGGATGGTGATCTGGTGTTTGGCTCTGGTGCGGTTCAGATCGGTGGTGCTGCGGCGGGGAACGGCCGCGATCGGGGTGCCGGCGTCGAAGACGGTGACGGTGTGCTCGTCGAGGGCGACGGTGACGAGTTTGCGGGCGTGGACCTTCCCGACTTGGATCTTCTGTCCGGCGACCTGGAAGCTGCCGTTGATCGACACAACCCGCTCGACGGTCGGGGCGGTGGCCGGTGGTGGGACTGGGGAGGCCGAGCGGGCGTCGCGGATACGGCCAAGCGCGGTGGGCGGGAGCGGGCAGCGCAGGGTGCGGCGCAGCTGCCCGGCGTCGTCGATGACGTGCAGGAGGATGCCGTCGAGGCGGATCCGGATGCGCTGGCCGGCAAGGGGCATGCCGACGCTGATTTGGCGGCCGGCGATGCTGATGCCGCCGCAGGCGTTGACGATGCGGTCGACTTCGACGGCGGTGGTCTGCGGCTCAGGTTGGGGTAGTGGGGGCGGTCCGGCGGGTGCGGCGCCGTCGGTCAGTAGGCGGGCCAGGTCGCGTTGGGACAGCCTTGATGGGCTGGACTTGATGCGGGCGCCGTCGGCGGTCAGGACGTGCAGCCGGTCGGTGTCGACCCAGATCGTGACTGGGGTGCCGGCGAGGGCGGGGCCGAGCCACAACTGCTGCTGGGCGACGGTCAGATTGCCCGACGGTGGCACCACCCGGAGGAGCTGCACCGGCTGCGGTCGGCCGGTGGACACGGTCAGCGACGTGTCGATCTCGACGGCGGGTGGCTTCCTCGGGGCCGGTGGTGCGGTGGGCAGCAGCCCGGACGGCAGGCGCAGCGGCAGGGCCTCCGCTGCGGACCGGTCGCGTCCGGGGGCGGTGCGGAAGCGGTCGGCGGGGAAGGCGTCGTCGATGCCCTGGTGGGGCCGGTCGTGGTTGTATTCGGCGACGAAGGCATCCACCGCGGCCTGGGCCTGCTCGACGGTGGCGAACACCCGGCCGTCCAGGCATTCACCCTGCAGGCTCTGGTGGAACCGTTCCACCTTTCCGGTGGTGGTCGGGGTGCGGGGTTTGGTGTTGCGGGCCACGATGCCGTTCTCCCGGCAGATCCGCTCGAACAACACCTCACCTGGGCGGGGCTTGGTGAACCGGCCGGTGAACTGCTTGCCGTTGTCCGTCAGAACCTCACCCGGCACCCCGAACCGGGTCAGGGCGGCGGCGAACGCGGCGCAGACGGCCCGGCCGGTGGCCCGGCGCACCACCGTGGCGATGACGCAGTAGCGGGAGTGATCGTCCAAGCCGGTAACGACCTTCGCTTCGGTGCCGTCAGTGAGGAGGACACCGCCGACGATGTCCATCTGCCACAGCTCCATCGGCTCCGGGCGTTCCCACCGCCGGTAGTCCTCCCGCCGGCGCTTCCGAGGCGTCGCCGGGACGAGGTTGTTGCGCCGCAGGATCCGATACACCGTCGCCCGAGCCGGGGCAGGAGTCACCCCGCGACGGCCTGCCTCGAACCGCAGCCGGCGCGGACCCCACCGCGGATGGTCCCGGCGCAGCTCACACACCAACGCCTCCGTCGACGCGTCAACCCGGTGCGGGCAGACATGCGGACGATGCGAGCGGTCCTCCAAGCCCTTGACGCCCTCGGCGGCATACCGGGCCAGCCAGTTGTGGATCGTCTGCCGCGACACCCCATACCGGGCGGCGACCTCGGTCTTCGGAGTCCCACCGAGGCATTCCATGACGGCGTGAAACCGCTGCTCCATGACGCTCAACTCCGCGAGTCCCACCCGGTGCTCCTCCCGCCTGAGTTACAGGCGCAACGAGCACCAGGCCGACCAGGTGTCAAACATCAACCGAGGCCGCAGTGTCAACCATCAACCGGCGCAGGACAGCCGGCTGCCGGCGAAGTGGTTCAAAGTTTCTGTACGTCTTCAAGGCGGCCCGCAACGGGCCGCACGCGCCGCCGCCAGGGCGCGCGGCCCGGCCCCTCTGCGTTGCGCCAGGGCCGGGACCACGCCGAACGCCCGGCGGCTGGCGCGGACAGCGGGAAGCCCGGAGGGCCGCCGCAGAATGACAGGAGCGTTGACCGGGTGTGGCGGGCCGGCAGCCGGCCGGGCCGCGCGGCCACGAGCCCGCGCGGCGTAGGGAAGCGCACGCCGGCCCCGTTGGCGAGCTGGCGGCGGTCGCGGGGTTGCGGTCACTGCGCCTCCGGCGGGGGCGCTCCGGCTCCAGGATGGCCGAAGATCGTCGGCAGCCGCCGGGCCTGTGGGTGGTTGCGGTAGGCCATCCCGCCTGCCATCGACCCGGGCAAGCCGAGCAGACCCCCGCCCGACCCGCCAGCGCCCGTACGAGCCGTCACGGTCCGTCCGTCATGGCGGGCCGGGCGGCGGCCCGCTCCCCCGAAGGGCGGGTCGACGGCACACGGGATGGATCGTAGGCACGCTAAGATACTTCGATTCGTCTGGTCGAGTGAGGGAATCGGATGACTATGGGTTCGGAACTTCGGGACCAGTATCGCGATAGGTTGCCGACGTTCAAAAGGCTTGAAGAAGAGGTCCGATTCTCGGTCGAGGCTGCACTTAGAAATAGGCATATCAAGGTGCATGCCATTCAGTCCCGCGTCAAGACGCTAGATAGCTTTATTGAGAAGGTCGAACGCAAAGAATACGCTGACGCGTTTAATGACGTTCCTGATATCGTCGGGATTAGAATCGTCTGCCTCTTCCTTTCGGATCTTCGAAAGATTGGCGACGCCCTCCGGGACGTCTTTGAAGTAACCTCAGAAGAGAACAAAATAGAAAACGAGGACGTCGCTTCGTTCGGATATATGTCCATCCATTATATTTGCCAGCTGGGTGATGCGAACTCCGGGCCACGGTACAACTCGATTAAGGACCTGCAATTCGAGGTGCAGGTTCGAACGATTGTAATGGATGCGTGGGCGAATGTCTCGCACCACCTAGACTACAAAGGTGAAGCAAGCATCCCCCGTCAATTGCGCCGGGATTTCCACGCTTTGAGCGGCCTATTCTATGTAGCTGATCAACATTTCGAGCTATTCGTGCGCGAGGCTGCCGACGCTGAGCGTGACGCAATTAGAGACGTTGCTAACGAAAATCTAGACGATGTTGATTTGAATGTGGAAACTCTCACGGCATACCTGCGAGCCCGGTATCCAGACAGAAACAGCACCACGAAGATGGTGATGTCAGAATTTGTTGAAGCCCTCGCGTTGACGGGCTTTAAAACTATCGGATCACTTGATGCTGCGATGAGGGAGGCGGAACCAATCTCGCTTGCCTTCGAGAAGGACAGGTCCGAACGAAATAAAAATTATCGACTGACGGCCGTCGGAATGGTTAATGTCGGCATCCGTCAGCTCTACCCGGAATACTCAGAAAATAGACGAAGAATTCAGTCGGAGCGGGTGGGGCGCGATAAGCACGATCAGTAATTTCTGGCCGTTGTCCAAGTAACGACTACGGCTCTTCCGGACGACACCATGGCAGCAGCAGCGACCTGGGTGACTAACCGAGTGACGCCCGGTGGGACGCCAACGGCCAGAACTTGGCCCGAAGAGGCCGTCCGGCCGATCAGGCACGGACGGTTGCAAGGGTTCCAGCGACGCCGTCAGCGGGGCGCGCAACGTGCCCGGCCCGTGCCCGACCCAGAGGTCAACACCGGCCAACAGCAGACGTTGGACGGCAGCAACATGGACGGCTAGGCACGCCCCGACTCCCGAGATGGCTGGTCAGCACGTCGGCCAAACCGTTCTTCAGAGCGATGCAAGGCACCTTCCAAACCGACCGTGCGAGGATGAGTAACCATGAGCCCCGATGCCTGGAGCTTGCTCGACGGCAGAGCTGAGCGAGCAAAGCGCTCGTGGCCAGAGACCACGGCGGTACTGCCTGTCGGTGAACGAGTCCGGGCGAGTGTGCTGGCTACGATGCCGTTCGGCGTCTTCGTCGAGATCGATGGTCAGCCGGATGCGCTGGGCTTGGTGGAGATAACCACGTTGCCGCGCGGCAGCGCGCTTCCATCTGTTGGCGTCTACCTCAATGCGGTCGTCGTCGGCCATGCCGCTCACAACTGGCAGGTGAGACTACGGCCAGCCGACGCCGAAGTCAGCGGCTGAGTGACCAACTGGGTGACGACCGAGGCGACCGACGCTGGACGCCCACGGACGATGCTGGACTGTTCCGGCAACTCAAACCAGCTATGCGCCCAGCTGATCGGCGGCTGATCATTCTTTCGGGACGAAGCAGTCGGGCGACGGCGTAGCCCACGCTGAACGCACCCAGCCCGGCCGGTAGCTGCGCGTTCTCGCAGAGCCCCGTTGGAGCGGTTGACATGGGAGGCGGCAGCGCCACGAGCGTGCTGTCGTCCACCTGACAGAAGGTCGGCCCGCTGGAAGGTACCTCGGATCTACGCCAGTGGATCATAATAACCCCATGACATCGACCGCTCACTATAGGTGAACTAGTGGGCAGGGGAGCCAAGTGGGGGATGCGCGTGGGTTTCTTCGAAGGCAAAAAGCCGGCGGCGATCTTGAAACACGCCATCATCGACAAGTACATCAGCCCGTTCGTTGGGAAAACCGGCCTGTACTCCCCTGATCACAGGGTCGCGGTTGTCGACGGGTACGCGGGGGAGGGTAGGTACGACAACGGAGACGAGGCGTCTCCTGCACTCTTGCTGCGGAAGGCGCGCGAGCTTCAGGCGATCAACCGGCAGTTGGAGGGCTACTTCGTCGAGAGTGACCCGGAGTCGCTGGCGAAGCTTCGACAGGTGGTTGCGACAGAGGGGGCAGGTCTGCGAATGCAGGTCTTCTCCGGCAACATCGAGGATCACCTCGATGAACTGTTGACCCTGGTGAAGGGCATTCCCGCCCTGGTTTACCTCGACCCGTTCGGGGTCATGATTCCGTTCGCGAAGACGGCGCAAGTGTTCGCGCAGCGGCCAGCGCACCCACCGGCCACCGAGCTGTTGATCAACTTCAGCGCCGTTGGCCTACGTCGGGTGGCCGGGCTTCTCACGAGCACCAAAGAAAACCCCGGAAAGCCAGCGACCCTCGCTCGGATGGACGCTGCATGCGGCGGGGACTGGTGGCAGAAGGTCTGGCTCGATCACGGAGCCGACAAGGAGCACGCCGAGATGACTGTGGTCGTCGAGTACACGCGCCGGCTAGCTGCCAATCAACGATGCAGCTGGTGGGTAACCCCGGTCCGCAACCGGGCTCACCACAAGCCCCTCTACTACCTCGTCTTCCTGACTCGCCACCGCGACGGATTCAGCGAGTTCGCCGAAGCACTGTCTCTTGGCCTCGGCCAGTGGCGCAAGGCCGTGTACGACATCGAGAACGTCGACACCCTGTTCGCGGACGAGGCGAGCTTCCTGGCGAGTGAACGGGCGCTAGAGGATGGCTGGATCAACGAGATTGAGGCGAACCTACGTCGACTGCTAGCCCAGGGTAAACCCTTTGTGATCAGCAAGCGGTACGAAGAGGTCTACGGTGAGGCCGCCGGGCAGGCCCGCCAAACCCACCTACGCAAGGCATGGACCCGGCTCTACCCTGAAGCCACCAAGACCAGCCCTAAGGGCAAGAACAAGCTGCTCCAGACACTCATCGAGCCGGCGTAAGTTCCCTCGACGGCATCTCGTCCCACGTCTGGCCGTCCAGCAGCCGGCCACCCGCCTTCGGCGTCCTCCCGCCCCACTGCTTAAAGAAGAAGGCCGTCCCTGCCTTGACGCACTCGTCCCGTAGGCCGCGGACCCAAGCGGGGTCTACAGGACGGGCGCCCTGCCCAGACTCGCCGCCAGCAATCAGCCAATGGATGTCGGTGAGATCGATGCCGTCCAGGGGGCCAAGCAGTGGTTCTGCGGAGATGAATCGGACCGCTGCTGGGACATTGCGGAGGTGATCCACTCTTGGCAGCTCCTGCTCCGTCTCCACACTGACGCCCACCCACACGTTCGGCGGCCAGTCGAGCTGGTCCGCGATCCGCGCCAACCGTGATGCCCGCTTCGTGAGCACCTGGTAGGTGTGGCGTGGGGTGTCAGCCATGACCTGAAACACCCGGCGCACGTAGTCGATCGGCACGCGAGCATGGAACAGGTCGCTCATGGAGTTGACGAACACCGTTCGCGGTTCCCGCCAACGTGTAGGGATAGTCAGCGCGTCTTCGTGGAGCGTGACACCAAAGCCAGGTCCAGAGGTACGTGGGTCGCCGTCGTTCTGATACTTCGCAGACCCCATCGCCTTCAGGCGCTTCGCCAGGCTCAGGGCATAGCAGTTGTCGCAGCCCGCGGAGATCCGGTCGCAGCCTGTCGTGGGGTTCCAGGTCGCTTCGGTCCACTCGATGGCGCTCTTATCTGCCATGACCACTCCCTGGGTAGGCTATGTCAATAATGTCGAACATGCGTACGGATTGAAAGATGCGCAGACGATCTTTCTTGTCGATCAGCCGACGCAGGGGGCAGTTGCCCATGCCTTTCCCAACCAACGGGCGCAGGGCGCAAGTTGACTCGGCCAGGCCGTCGCCAGGCCGTCGGAGGCCGATCGTGAGCGACCAACAACGACCACTGGTGACGATGTCTGCCCAGGTGACGAGGCGTGGTCGGCCCGGTGACCAGGCCGGCCGGAGCCGCATTGCCCGTAGTTGGTGAACCGGCCCTGCGGTGCTTTGAGCGAGGCGTCAGGCTGCGACGGGCCAACGCTCGCGGCGTGCGACCGGGCCGTCAGCGAGGGCCACGCCGGCAATCGGTGGTCCAGGGCCGGGCACAGATCCGGCACAACCGAGCGCGAGTAACGGCGGAAGACGCCGGAAGCCGACGGAAGTCATTTCAGCAGGTCACGAGCCGTGCCGAGGATCGGATGGGAGGTCGGCATCCCGGCGCTCTTACTTCCAGCGGAAGTGCACGAAGAGGCGGCCGAAGTTCTTCGAGTCCTTCTCCACCCGGTGGTAGAGCTGCTTGACGTCCTTCTGGTCGAGGAAGCGCAGCACGCGCTTCTTCAGCTGGCCGGAGCCCTTGCCGGGGATGATCTCCACGAGGGTGGCCTTCTTCGCCACGGCCTCGTCCATGATCCCGCGGAGCGCACGGTCGATGTCGTGGCCCTTGTTGAAGATGTCGTGGAGATCGAGCTTGAGCTTCAC
The DNA here is from genome assembly GCF_036184225.1 of Micromonospora globbae. Taxonomy (NCBI): domain Bacteria; kingdom Bacillati; phylum Actinomycetota; class Actinomycetes; order Micromonosporales; family Micromonosporaceae; genus Micromonospora; species Micromonospora globbae. The sequence goes on along the minus strand of NZ_CP108084.1, from coordinate 6,171,368 downwards.
CCGTTCATCGTAGGCGCGCGCGAGCGCCGGGCCCGGACACGACGAAGGGCAGCCCCGAGGGCTGCCCTTCGTCCGTTTTCCGCTTCTGATCGTCAGCGGGCGCCGCTGACCCGCGTCTCCACCCGGCGCAGCGCCGTGCGGTAGTCGTCGTTGCCGCTGTGCATGGCGGCGGCGATCCGCAGGTGCCGCAGCGCGTCCGTGTGCCGGTTCATCCGCTCCAGCGTCCGGCCCAGCACGTGGTGCGCGTAGTGGTCGCTCGGGTCCCGGTCGACCAGCTCCCGCAGCTGCTCCTCGGCCCGGTTGAGCTGGGCGGACTGGAAGTACGCCCGGGCCAGCAGCTGCCGCACCGACGCGTTGCCCGGCTCCGCCTCGACGATCGGCTCGAGCAGCCGGGCCGCTCCGGTCGGGTCACCGGCTTCGAAGAACATGGTCGCCCGCCGGTACTCGGCCAGAAGATCCATTCGACCCACCCCCTCGTGTCGCATCGTCCCTGCCCCGACGCTGACACAACACCGCCCCGGCCGCGACTGTTCCCGCGCCCCTCGCGGCCGGTCGGCCCAGACGGCGCGGCCGGTCGGCTCAGGCGGGGCGGGCGGTCGGCTCAGGCGGGGCGGGCGGTCGGCTCAGGCGGGGCGGGCGGCGGCGAGGTCCCAGGCGCGGACGCCGCCGAGGATGCCGGCCGTGTTCGGCACGACGACCACGTCGTCACCCATCCGGGCCAGCTGCTCGGGCCGGATGAGCCGGGAGTTGCCCCCGCCCAGGTAGAGGCGGTCCCAGCGGAACACCGGGCGGAGCCCCTCGACGACCCCGCGGACCCGCCGCGACCAGAACGCGTCGCCGAGCCGCCGCCGTTCCGGCTCGCCGATGTACGTGTCGTAGGTCATCCCCCAGCGCACCGGCGCGTGTGACAGCTCCAGGTGCGGGGCGAGCACCCCACCGTCGAAGAGGGCCGAGCCCAGCCCGGTCCCCAGGGTGAGCACCAGCTCCAGCCCCGTGCCGGCCACGACGCCCGCCCCGTGCACCTCGGCATCGTTGAGGACCAGCACCGGCACGCCGAACGCCTCCGCGAGCGCGGACCGCGCGTCCCAGCCGGACCACTCGGCGAGCAGGTCGGGGTCGACCTTCGTCCGCGGCCCGGCCCGGGTGACGTAGTGCGGAGTGGCCACCACCACGCCGTGCCGGAGCATGCCGGGCATCCCCACCGTCACGCGGTCGGCCGCGGGGAGCTGGGCGCCGAGGTCCAGCAGGGTCTTGACGAAGAGCGAGGTCGGCAACGGGTACGGCGTGGGCACCCGCAGCGGCCGCGTCCGCATCGTGCCCGCCGCGTCGAGGACCGAGGCCTTGATGCCGCCGCCCCCGCAGTCGATCGCCAGAGTGGTCACCACCCGAGCAGTGTGCCTCCTCCTCCGCGCGAAATGCACCGTCGGGGCGGATAGGCTCGCCTCCTCATGAGCGCCACGTTGATCGTCAAGGACCTCGCGGCCGGCCACGGCGACCGTCCGCTCTTCACCGGGCTGGACCTGGTGGTCGCACCCGGCGACGTGGTCGGGCTGGTCGGGGCGAACGGGGCCGGCAAGTCGACGCTGCTGCGTACGCTCGCCGGCCTGCTGCCCGTGGAGGCCGGCAGCGTCACGCTCAACCCGCCCACGGCGAGCGTCGGGCACCTGCCGCAGGAGCCGGAGCGGCGCCCCGGCGAGACGGTGCGCGCCTTCCTGGCCCGCCGCACCGGGGTCGCCGCCGCGCAGGTCGCCCTCGACGCCGCCACCGAGGCGCTCACCGCGGGCCGGGCAGGGGCCGACGACGCGTACGCCGAGGCGTTGGAGCGCTGGCTCGCCCTCGGCGGCGCCGACCTGGACGAGCGGGCCGAGCAGGTCGCCGCGGAGCTGGGGCTCGCGGTCGACCTCGACCAGGAGATGACCGGGCTGTCCGGCGGCCAGGCCGCCCGGGCCGGGCTGGCCTCGCTGCTGCTCAGCCGGTACGACGTCTTCCTGCTCGACGAGCCCACCAACGACCTGGACCTGGCCGGGCTGGAGCGGTTGGAGGAGTTCGTCACCGGGCTGCGGGCGGGCACGGTGCTGGTCAGCCACGACCGGGAGTTCCTGACCCGGACGGTGAACCGGGTCCTCGAACTGGACCTGCCCCAGCAGCAGGTCAACCACTTCGGCGGCGGCTACGCGGCCTACCTGGAGGAGCGCGAGGTCGCGCGCCGCCACGCCCGCGCCGACTACGAGGAGTACGCCGAGACGCGCGCCACGCTGGAGGCCCGTGCGCGAGCGCAGCGGGCCTGGATGGAGAAGGGCGTCCGCAATGCCCGGCGCAAGGCCACCGACAACGACAAGATCGGCCGGAAGTTCCGGGCGGAGGCCACCGAGAAGCAGGCGGCGAAGGCCCGGCAGACCGAACGGCTCATCGAGCGGCTGGAGGTGGTCGAGGAGCCCCGCAAGGAGTGGGAGCTGCGCATGGAGATCGCGGCCGCGCCCCGCGCCGGCGCCGTCGTGGCCGCGCTCCGCGACGCCGTCGTACGCCGGGGCAGCTTCACGCTCGGGCCCGTGAACCTGCAGATCGACTGGGCCGACCGGGTGGCCGTCACCGGCGCCAACGGCTCCGGCAAGTCCACCCTGCTGGCCGCCCTCCTCGGCCGGCTGCCGCTGGACGCCGGCCACGCCACCCTGGGCCCCGGGGTGGTCGTCGGCGAGGTCGACCAGGCGCGGGGGCTCTTCCTCGGCGACGCGCCGCTCATCGACGCGTTCCGGGCCGCCGTGCCCGACATGTCGCCGGCGGACGCGCGGACCCTGCTGGCCAAGTTCGGGCTCCGCGCCGGGCACGTGCTGCGGCCGGCCGCCACCCTCTCCCCCGGCGAGCGGACGCGCGCGGCGCTGGCCCTGTTGCAGGGGCGCGGCGTGAACCTGCTGGTGCTCGACGAGCCGACGAACCACCTGGACCTGCCGGCCATCGAGCAGCTGGAGTCGGCGCTCGCGAGCTACCCGGGAACGCTGCTGCTGGTGACCCACGACCGGCGGATGCTCGACGCGGTGGCCACGAACCGGCGCCTGCGGGTGGACGCGGGGCGGATCGCCGAGGATTGATCCGTGCCGGCACGACGGCGCCGGGTGAGAATGACCGCATGCTCAAGTGGGAGTACGCGCTGCTGGTCCGGCGACGCCAGGCCGCCACGAACGACCTCGGCTGGGAGGTCGTGTTCGTCTGGTACGGCCCGGACGGCTCCATGGTCGACGTCACCGCGTACGGGGACACGGCGCTGGCCCACCTCAACCGGGCGGGTGACCAGGGCTGGGAACTGGTCGCGATGAGCGAGGACCCGTCCCTGCCGGGCAACAACGAGCTGCACCGCTACCACCTCAAGCGACCGAAGCCCGCGGCTCCCCCACCCCGCCAACGCATGCGGACCCGCCCCCGCCGCACGATCACCGGCTGACGCGCCTCCCGTCGCCCGCGTCGCCTCCTGTCGCCCGGGCCGCCTCCCGTCGCCTCCCGTCGCCCCGTCGATCATGGAGTTATTGCCAACCTGCACGGCGTGTCGCGACGACAACTTCATGATCAACCGCGGTCGACCCGGCCCGCGCATGGCGGCACAGGCGCGGCACAGGCGCGGCCCAGGCATATCGGACGGGGATGCGGGTAACGGGCGGCCGGAGGTGACGATGGTCGCGTTGGCACAGACCCCGCCGTCGGCCGAGCGGCTGCGGGCGCTCGACGGCTTCCTCGCCGAGGCGTGGGCGGACCAGAAGGCGCACGACGACCGGCTGCGCGGGCTCGCCGTCGAGGTGCGCTTCGACCGGGGCGTCGGCCACGTGACCGGCGAGGTCGCCGACCCGGAGGAGCTGCGGCTGGTCCGGGACCGGATCGGCCGGCTGGCCGGGGTGTTCGGCGTCTGGTGCCGCGTACGGGTCGGCGGCCGTGACCCGGTCGTGGTGGACCTGGGCTGCGGGGCCACCAAGCAGTGGCCCGGCAACCTGGGACTGGACATCTTCCCGGCCCCGGGGGTGGACGCCGTGGCCGACCTGTCCGGCTCGCTGCCGCTGGCCGACGACTCCGTGGACGTCTTCTTCGCGGTGCACATCCTCGAGCACCTGATCGACTTCCTGCCGCTGCTCGACGAGTGCCACCGCGTGCTGCGGCCGGGCGGCGTGCTGCACGTGATGAGCCCCTGGTGGGGGCACGTGAACGCGGTGGCCGACCCGACGCACGTACGGCTGCTCGACGTACAGACGATCAAGGGGGTCTGCCTGCAGCGACCGCCGGGGACGCCGCGCTGGTACCCGCTGCACGCCGGCTGCGACGGCGCCTCGATCTTCGCGGACCTCACCCCGGTCCCGCCCGACGCCGACCCGCCCCCGCCCAGCCACCTGGCCCGCTTCTTCGACTGACCACCCCGACCACCCCGACCCATCCCAACCGACCCCGACCCACCCACCGCCCCCCGGCTCCCCCGAGCCCGGTGATCATGAGGTTGGCGGGGTCGTTGGAGATCGAAAAGCCCGCTAACCTCATGATCAACGGGGAGGGGCCGGGCCGGGCCGGGCCGGCGGAAGCCGGGTCAGCGGCCCAGGGTGCTTTCGCGGGGTTCCAGTCGGTAGGGGGCGGACAGTTCGCGGGCCGGTGCCGAACGGTCGCCGTCGATCCGGTTCGCCAGCAGTTCGACGGCGAGCCGGGCGATGCGTTCCTTGTCGGGCGCGATCGTCGTGAGGGTCGGCACCGAGAAGCGGCCGTCCTCGATCCCGTCGAAGCCGGCGACGGCCACGTCCTCGGGCACCCGCAGGCCCGCCTCGTACAGCGCCCGCAGCGCCCCGAGCGCAAGGGTGTCGTTGAAGCAGAAGACCGCGTCGGGGCGTACGCCCGAGTCGAGCAGGTGGCGCATGGCGACCGCGCCGTCCGCGCGGTGCCAGACCGGCGCGGGCGCCACGAGGGCCTCGTCGTAGCCGAGGCCGGCCTGCTCCAGCGCGGCCCGGTAGCCGTCCAGCCGAAGGCGGGCGCTGGCGCCCTCGGGGGTGCGCTGCGAACCGATGGCGGCGACGCGGCGCCGGCCGAGGCCGATCAGGTGGGTGGTGATCTCGCGGGCGGCGGCCACGTTGTCGATGACGACGTGGTCGGCGGGGCCGTGGTCGACGCGTTCGCCGAGCAGCACCATGGGCGTGCCGTCGAGGTTGACCAGGTCGTCGGCGGTGAGCGCCAGCGGGCTGAAGATCAGGCCGTCGATGAGGTGGTCGGTGATGCCGGAGGCGACGACCCGTTCCTGCTCCCGGGCGCCGCCGGTCTGGTCGATGAGCACCGTCCAGCCGAGTTCGGCGGCGGCGGTGACGACGTGCCGGGCCAGTTCGGCGAAGTACGGGATGTCGAGTTCCGGCACGGCGAGAGCGATCACCCCCGTACGCCCCTTGCGGAGGTTGCGGGCGGAGAGGTTGGGTCGGTAGTTGAGGGCGGCGATCGCCTCCTCGACCCGGGCCCGGGTGTCCGGCCGGACGTGCGCGTACCCGTTGACCACGTTGGAGACGGTCTTGACCGACACACCGGCCCGTTCAGCAACGTCCTTGAGCCTGTGCCGCACTCCCCAACCTCCCCGCGGTAACCAGGGGCACTGTACCTCTTCACCAACCCTTTACAACGTTGACTACAACGTTGTACAAACCAGGGACACCGGTCGGCGGTGACTCCCGTCACCGGTAACAGAAATGACGAAAGGTGACATTCGTGCGGACCGCGCAGCTCACGATCGACCCCGCTTTCGCGATCGGGCCGGCCGACCGTCGACTCTTCGGCTCCTTCGTCGAGCACATGGGTCGGTGCGTCTACGGCGGGATCTACGAGCCCGGCCACCCGAATGCCGACGCCCGCGGGCTCCGGCGCGACGTGCTGGAGCTGACCCGGGAACTGGGCGTGTCCGTGGTGCGCTACCCGGGCGGGAACTTCGTCTCCGGCTACCGCTGGGAGGACGGCGTCGGCCCGGCCGGCGACCGCCCCCGCCGGCTCGACCTGGCCTGGAAGACCATCGAGACCAACGCCTTCGGCCTCCACGAGTTCATGACCTGGGCGGGCGAGGCCGGCGTCGAGCCCATGATGGCCGTCAACCTCGGCACCCGGGGGGTCCAGGAGGCGCTGGACCTGCTGGAGTACGCCAACCACCCGGGCGGCACCCACCTGTCCGACCTGCGGCGCAAGAACGGCGCGGAGGAGCCGTTCGGCGTACGGCTCTGGTGCCTCGGCAACGAGATGGACGGCCCGTGGCAGGTCGGGCACAAGACCGCCGACGAGTACGGCCGGCTCGCCGCCGAGGCCGCCCGCGCCATGAAGATGATCGACCCCTCGATCAGCCTGGTCGCCTGCGGCAGCTCGAACCGGCGGATGCCGACGTTCGCCTCCTGGGAGGCGACGGTGCTCGAGCACACGTACGAGCACGTCGACTACATCTCCGCGCACACCTACTACGACCCGTCCGACGGCGACCGGGCCAGCATCCTCGCCTCCGCCGTCGACATGGACAACTTCATCAGCGAGGTGGTCGCCACCGCCGACCACGTGGCCGCCAAGCAGCGGCACACGCGGAAGCTGAAGATCTCCTTCGACGAGTGGAACGTCTGGTACGAGTCCCGCCTCCAGGCGGACCTGGACCGGCGCGGCTGGGTCGAGGCGCCCGCGCTCATCGAGGACGACTTCACGGCGGTCGACGCGGTGGTGGTCGGCGACCTGCTGATCACGCTGCTCCGGCACGCCGACCGGGTCGGGGTGGCCTGCCAGGCGCAGCTCGCCAACGTGATCGCCCCGATCCGGACGCGCAACGGCGGTCCGGCCTGGCGGCAGACCATCTTCCACCCGTTCGCGCTGACCGCCCGGTACGCGCGCGGCACGGTCCTGCGGACCGAGCCGGTGTCGCCGCGGTACGAGACGAAGAAGTACGGGGACGTCCCGGTGCTGGACACCGTGGCCGTGCACGACGAGGAGACCGGCGAGCTGACCGTGTTCGCCGTCAACCGCGGCGGCGAGGACCTGCCGCTGGACCTCGACCTGCGCGGGCTGCCCGGTATGTCCGCCCTGTCCCACGTGAGCCTCGCCGCCGGAGACGACCCGGAGGCGACGAACACCGAGGCCGAACCGGACACGGTGACGCCTCGGGAGATGAACACCCCCACCCTCGACGGCGGCCGGTGCTCGGTGCGCCTGCCGGCCGTCTCCTGGAACGTGCTCCGCTTCGGTAACCGGCTCTGACCAGGCACACTTCATCCCGTCCCCCAAGGAGAGATACGCATGATCCACAATGAGATGAGCCGGCGTCGGCTCCTCGGCCTCGGCCTCGGGCTCGGCGCCGCGGCCACGCTGACGCTGGCCGGCTGTGGCGGCGGCGACGACTCGTCCGGCCCGGCGGCGGCCGGCAACGGCGGTAAGGACTACACCGGTCCGAAGGTGGACCTGAAGCTCTGGAACGGGTTCACCGGCGGCGACGGTGAGATCTTCAAGACGCTCGTGAACCAGTTCAACTCCGAGCACCAGAACATCGCGGTGTCGGTGGCCACGTACCAGTGGGAGGACTACTACAACAAGCTCCCCGGCGCGGCCTCCAGCGGCAACGGCCCGGACATCGCCGTCATGCACATGGACCAGCTCGCCACGTTCGCCGCCCGCGGCGTCATCACCGAGCTGGACGACGTGGCCAGCGCCCTGGAGCTGAGCGAGGGCGACTTCGCGCCCACGGTGTGGAAGGGCGGCATCTACAACGACAAGCGGTACGGCATCCCGCTGGACATGCACCCGCTGGGCTTCTACTACAACAAGGCGGTCATGGAGAAGGCGGGCCTGGACCCGAACAAGCCGCCGACGACCCGCGACGAGTACATGGCCGCGCTCACCGAGCTGAAGAAGTCCGGTGTGCAGGGCTTCTGGGTGAGCCCGTTCCAGTTCACCGGCGGCATGACGTTCTACTCGCTGGTCTACCAGTTCGGCGGCAGCCTCTTCGACGCCGAGGTCAACAAGGCCACGTTCAACTCCGACCAGGCCGTCGAGGCGTGCACCTGGCTCGTCGACATGATCAAGCAGGGCTTCTCGCCGGCCAACGTCGGCCAGGACGCCGACTACCTGGCGTTCAAGAGCGGCAAGAACGCCTTCAACTGGAACGGCATCTGGCAGGTCAACGACCTGAAGAAGAGCGCCGACATCCAGTGGGGCGTGGCGCCCCTGCCGCAGATCGGCAGCACCCAGGCGGCCTGGGCCAACTCGCACAACTTCACGATCGTCAAGCAGCGGTCCCAGAACGCCAACAAGGTCTCCGCGTCCAAGGTCTTCATCAACTGGCTCAGCCAGCACTCACTCGACTGGGCCAAGGGCGGCCAGGTGCCGGCCCGCAAGACCGTCCGGGACAGCGCCGAGTTCAAGGCGCTCACCGAGGTGAACGCGCTCGCCCCCGAGCTGGAGTACGCGGCCTTCCCGCCGGCCGCGCCCGGCCTGGGCGAGGTCATGACCACCTTCTACAACGCGTTCAACGAGGCCGCGCTGGGCAAGAAGTCGCCCAAGCAGGCGCTCGACGACGGGGTGGCCAAGGCCAACAAGCAGCTCGAGGACAACCGCAAGAAGTACGGGAGCTGATCCCCCGTGGCGGACGTGATCGAGGTCGGGGCGGCGCGCGGTGACGCGCCGCCCCCGGCGGCCAGCGCTGCCCGCCGCGGCGCCTCGGCGGGCCGGGCGGGTCGGGCGACCCCGTACCTCTTCCTCGCCCCGTACCTGGTCCTGTTCACGGTGTTCGGCCTGCTGCCGATCCTGCTCGGGATCTGGCTGAGCCTGCACCAGTGGGACTTCCAGCTGCCGAACCGTCCGTTCGTCGGCCTGGACAACTACAAGGAGCTGTTCTCCAGCGACTCGGCCGTCTACGGCGACTGGTGGCAGAGCGTCCGCGCCACGGCGATCTTCACGGTCCTCTCGGTGCCGCTGCTCGTGGTGATCCCGCTCGGGCTGGCGCTGCTGCTGAACCGCTCGTTCCCCGGCCGGACGTTCTTCCGCGCGGTCTACTTCGCGCCGTACGTCCTGGGTGTCGCGGTCATCGGCCTGCTCTGGCGCTTCCTGCTCGACGCGAACCTGGGCCTGGTCAACCGCCTGCTCGGCGTGGTCGGCCTGCCCTCGGACACCCCGTGGGTGACGGACGTGCCGTGGGCGTGGATCTCGCTGGTCGGCGTGACGGTGTGGTGGACCTCCGGCTTCAACGCGGTGATCTACCTGGCCGGCCTCCAGGACATCCCGCAGGAGCTGTACGAGGCGGCGAAGGTGGACGGCGCGAGCGCCTGGGAACGGTTCCGCCACGTCACGCTCCCCGGGCTGCGCCCGGTGCTGCTCTTCGTCCTCACCACGACGATCCTCGCCTCGGCGAACGTGTTCGGCCAGTCGTTCCTGATCACCCAGGGCGCTCCGGGCACGGAGACCCGCACGGTGGTCTGGTTCGTCGTCGAGGAGGGGCTGCGCAACAACAACGCCGGCCGGGCGGCCGCGATGAGCATCGTGTTCGCGCTGATGCTGGCCGTCGTGAGCCTCGCCAACTTCCGCCTCTTCCGCTACCGGGAAGACTGAGGGACCGCCATGACGACGACGCCCACGCGTACCCCGCACGTCCCGGCGACCGCTCCCACGCGCGACGGCCGCCCGGGCACGGCGCTGCGGCGCACCGTGCTCTACGCCATCCTGGTGGCCCTCACCCTGGTCTTCCTGACCCCGCTGGTGTGGATGGTCATCACCTCGCTGAAGACCTACGACGGCGCCCAGCGGATCCCACCGACCTGGCTGCCCGACCCGATCTCGGGTTACGGCTACGAGCAGATCCTCGACAACTCGGCCAACCCCGTGCTGCGCTGGTTCCTCAACAGCATGCTGGCGGCCACCCTGCACTCGCTGCTGGTGCTGGTGACCGCGTCGATGGCCGCGTACGCCCTGGCCCGGATGCGGTTCCGCGGCCGTGGGGTGAGCTTCGCGCTCATCGTCGGGACGCTCTTCATCCCGCCGACCTCGCTGATCATCCCGAACTTCCTGATCGTCGACACGCTGAACTGGATCGACACCCTCACCGTGGTGGTGGTGCCCGGCGCGGCCAGCGCGTTCGGCGTGTTCTTCCTGCGGCAGTTCTTCCTCTCCCTGCCCCGGGAGCTGGAGGAGGCCGCGGTGCTGGACGGGGCGAACCAGTGGCAGATCTTCTACCGGGTGGTGCTGCCGCTGTCGAAGCCCGCACTGGCCACGCTGGCGGTGCTGTCGTTCCTCACCAACTGGAACGACTTCCTCTGGCCGATCTTCGTGCTGTTCAGCCCGGAGCAGCTGACCCTGCCGCCGGGCCTCGGCCTGCTCCAGGGCTCCTACGTGACCGACTATCCGGTGATCATGGCGGGGGCGGTGCTGGCCAGCGTGCCGGTGCTGATCCTCTTCGTGCTCGCCCAGCGGCACATCATCCAGGGCGTCTCCCGCAGCGGCCTGAAGGGATGACGGCCGGTACCGTCCGGCGACGCGGCGCGGCGGCGGTCCTCTCCGCCGCGCTGCTCGCCGCCGGCGCGCTCGTCGCCGGCTGCGGGGACGAGGAGGAAGCCACACCGACGAGTACGGGGAGCGACCCGAGCATGTTCACCAACCCGGTCATCCGGACCGATGCCCCCGACCCGCAGGCGATCCGGGTCGGCGACACCTGGTACCTGTTCCACACGAACACGGGCGGCCGGAACGTCCCGGTGCACACGTCACCGGACCTCGTCGACTGGACGCCGGCCGGTGACGCCCTGCCGGAGCTGCCGGACTGGGCGGACGCCGGAAAGACCTGGGCGCCCGAGGCCATCCAGCTCGCCCCCGACCGCTTCGTGCTCTACTACACCGTCGCCGGCCGCGAGTCCGGCCGGCAGTGCGTGGGGCGGGCGGTGGCGACCGCGCCGCAGGGGCCGTACCGGGACGACTCGGACGGGCCGCTGATCTGCCAGGCCGACCTCGGCGGGGCGATCGACGCCAGCCCGTTCCGGGACACCGACGGCACGCTCTGGCTGCTGTGGAAGAACGACGGCAACGCCATCGGCGTGGACACCTGGATCTGGTCGCAGCGTCTCTCGCCGGACGGGCTGAGCCTGGTCGGCGAGCCGACGAAGCTGCTCAGGCAGACCGAGCCGTGGGAGGGAACCCTCATCGAGGGGCCGTTCCTCCACCGGCAGGACGGGAAGCTGTACCTGTTCTTCGCCGCGAACGCGTACGACAGGGCCGAGTACGCCGAGGGGTACGCGGTCTGCGAGTCACCCGCCGGCCCGTGCGTGAAGGCGCCGGAGAACCCGATCCTGAGGACCAACGACGTCGCCTCCGGCCCGGGGCACGCCTCGATGGTCGTGAAGGACGGCCGGACGTGGCTGCTCTACCACGCCTGGCCGCCGGGCCAGGAGGGCAGCGTCGACCCGGGCCGGCAGACGTGGCTCGACGAGGTGGTCTGGTCCGACGGCCGGCCCGTCGTGAAGGGTCCGACGGCCACGCCCCAGCCGCGTCCCTGACCGGGCCGTCGCGTCGCGCGGCGAAGCCCGGCCGTCGCGCGGCACGCGCGCAGAGAGCGGCCACACGCGCGCAGAGAGCGGCTGTCCGGCGCCGGACAGCCGCTCTCTCGTGCGGTACGGGGGTCAGCTCCCGACGGGCTCGCGGGGCTGCGGGGCGCGGGACGCCTCGCGGACGGCGAGGCGGTTGCGGCGGTAGCCGTAGCCGAAGTAGATCAGCCCGCCGACCAGCATCCAGGCCAGGAAGCGCAGCCAGGTCTCGACCGAGAGGTTGAGCATCAGGTAGAGGCAGGCCAGCGCCGAGACGATCGGCAGCACCGGCGAGAACGGCACCCGGAAGGGCCGCTCCAGGTCCGGACGGGTCCGGCGCAGGATCGGCACGGCGACCGACACGAGCACGAACGCGCACAGCGCGCCGATGCTCACCAGGTCGGCGAGGGCGGAGAGCGGGAGCAGGCCGGCCAGCAGGGCGACGCCGATCGTCATGATCCCGGAGATGCGGTACGGGGTGCCCCAGCGCGGATGCACCTTGGCGATCGACGGCGGGATCAGCCCGTCGCGGGAGATGGCGAAGCCGATCCGGCCCATGGCCACGAGGTCGACCAGGATCACGCTGGTCAGGCCGGCGACCGCGGCGATCGAGACGAGCGTCGCGGCCCACCCGGCGCCGACCGACGTGAAGGCCGCGGCGATCGGCGCGCCCCGGTCGATCTCGGTGTACGGCACCATGCCGACGACCACGAGCGAGACGCCGATGTAGAGCACGGTCGAGACCAGCAACGTGCCGAGCAGCCCCAACGGCAGGTCGCGCCGCGGCTTGCGGGTCTCCTCGCCGAGGTTGGCCACGGCCTCGAAGCCGGTGTACGCGAAGAAGACCACCGCGGCGGCGCTGAGCACCCCGACGAACCCGAAGACCGAGGGTTCCAGACCGAAGATGGCCTGGGTGACGGGCTGCCGGATGCCGTCCTCGCCCCCGGAGGCCGGCTCGGCCGGCGGGATGAACGGGGTGAGGTTGGCGGCCTTGACGAAGAAGAGCCCGGCGACCACCACGAACACGCAGATCGCCACCTTGACCAGCACCAGCAGGTTCGTCACCCGGGCGGACTCCCGGATGCCCACGATGCCGATCACGCCGAGGACCAGCACGATGGCGATCGCGCCGAGGTTGACGACGCTGCCCTCCTCACCGAACCAGGCGGTCGGGAGGTTGAAGAGTTCGGCCAGGTAGCCCGACCAGCCCCGGGCGACCACCGCCGCGCCGAGCGCGAACTCCAGCAGCAGGTCCCAGCCGATGATCCAGGCGACGATCTCGCCCATGGTGGCGTACGCGTAGGTGTAGGCGCTGCCGGCCGTCGGGACGCTGGAGGCGAGTTCGGCGTAGCAGAGCGCGGCGAGCAGGGCGACCACGCCGCCGATGGCGAAGGAGATCACCACACCGGGTCCGGCGTTGTCGCGGGCCTCGATCCCGGTCAGCGTGAAGATGCCGGTGCCGATCACGATGCCGATGCCGAAACCCGTGAGGTCGAGGGCGCCGAGCCGTCTCCTCAGCCGGGGCCGCTCGTCGGCACCGTCCGCCTCGCCCTGGGCGAGCACGTCCTTGATCGGTTTCGTACGCAGCACGGACACCGCGCTCTCACCCCTCCCACCGTGCGGCCACCCCCGTGGCGGCCGGTGACCGGCGTTGCTACCCCGTGCGCGTCACCGCCAACCACCGCGCGCCACGCCTGTCGGGGCAGGTCACGGGGCGTGCCGCCGGGACGGGTGAATCCGGCACGATCGGGCGGCCGCTGGGCGGAACGGGACGGCCGGCGGCCGGGGGCGGGCATCGGACGGACGGACAGAACCTGCGCAGACACTTGCGCGGACGCGTACGGTATGAAAATTTCCTACCAGCGGCAAAGGGCCAGCGGCGAATCTTGCCGAAGGCGCCGCGATGAACCCTGCACGGGAGCCCCAACGAAGGGACACACCCATGAAGGCAACTCGGCTCGGCGCGGCCGGGCTGGCCGCGGCGCTGCTCGGCGCGCTCGTCGTCGCCACCCCCGCGTCCGCCACGCCCGACGCGGCGGGTGCCACCACCGCCACCGCTGCCTGCACCACCGATCCCGCCACCCCGAAGCGGCAGTTCCGGGCGCTGTGGATCGCCTCCGTCACCAACATCGACTGGCCGAGCAAGGCGTCCCAGACCGCGCCCGACCAGGTCGCCCGCCAGAAGGCCGAGTACCTCGAATGGCTCGACCTGGCCGAGCGGCTGAACCACAACGCCGTCGTGGTCCAGGTCCGCCCCACCGCCGACGCGTTCTGGCCGTCCCCGCACGAGCCCTGGTCGGAGTACCTGACGGGCGTCCGCGGGCAGGACCCGGGCTGGGACCCGCTGGCGTTCCTCGTGGAGGAGTCGCACAAGCGGAACCTGGAGTTCCACGCCTGGATGAACCCGTACCGCGTCTCGATGCCGGCCCCCGGCGGCGCCGGCGCGGACATCTCGAAGCTGGCCCCGAACCACCCGGCCCGCCAGCACCCGGACTGGGTGTTCGCGTACCCGCCGGCCGGCGTCGCCGGCAGCCGGCTCTACTACAACCCCGGCATCCCCGAGGTCCGCGAGTTCGTCGAGACCGCGATGATGGACGCGGTGAAGCGGTACGACATCGACGCCGTCCACTTCGACGACTACTTCTACCCGTACCCGAGCGGCACCCACCAGTACCCGGACGACGCCACCTTCGCCCAGTACAACCGCGGCTTCACCGACAAGGCCGACTGGCGGCGGGACAACATCAACCTGCTGATCCAGGAGATGAACGCCAAGATCAAGGCTGTCAAGCCCTGGGTGAAGTTCGGCGTCAGCCCGTTCGGCATCTGGCGGAACAAGTCCGCCGACCCGCTCGGCTCGGACACCACCGGCAGCCAGTCGTACGACATCATCTCCGCCGACACCCGCAAGTGGGTCAAGGAGGAGTGGATCGACTACATCGTCCCGCAGCTCTACTGGTACATCGGCCAGTACCCGGCGGCGGACTACGCGCGGCTGGTGCCCTGGTGGGCGGAGACCGTCCGGGGCACCCGGGTGCAGCTCTACATCGGGCAGGCCGACTACAAGAGCGGCGACCCGGCGTACGGGTCGTTCTGGATGAACCCGCGTGAGCTGTCGGACCACCTGACCCTCAACCGGTCGTACCCGGAGGTCCAGGGCAACATCCACTTCTCGGCCGTGCAGGTGCGCGCCAACCGGCTCGGCGCCACCGACATCTACGCGGCCGAGCACTACTCCCGCCCGGCGCTGATCCCGACCATGTCGCACCTGCCGGCGAAGCCGCTGCTGATGCCCGTGGTCACCCGGTCCGTCCGCGAGGACGACGGGGTCCGGCTGAGCTGGCAGCAGCCGGCCGACGGTGTCGGCCCGCTCGGCACCGCCACCTCGTACGCGATCTACCGCCTCGACGGCGTGAAGCTGGCCGGCAAGTGCGACTTCGCCGACGCCACCCACCTGGTCGACACCGTCCGCGCCACCGACGGCCGGGTCCAGTCCTGGGTGGACACGACCGCCGAGCCGGGCAAGCGGTACACGTACTACGTGACCGCGCTCGACCGGCTGGCCAACGAGAGCCCGGCGAGCCCGCCGGCCTTCGTGCTGCGCTGACCGCAACGGTCGGATGCCCCGGGTGCGCCCCGCGCCCGGGGCATTCGTCTGTTTCGACGGATGTCACCAATCGTCGGGCCAGGCGCAAGATCTACGCCTATTCATCGATCGACACTGATGGGCACCCGGTGACCCGCCGGTAACCACCCACCCGCACACCCCCGCGGAGGTACCAGTGCCCAGACGCCTCGCCACGCTCCTCGCCTCGGGCGCGCTCGCGCTGCTCGTCGCGCTGGGAGCCGCCTCCCCCGCCACCGCCGCCGTCACCCCGACACAGAAGCTCACCGTCCTGTCCGGATGGACGCAGACCAGCGCCACCAGCTACGCCGCCTGGAACTCGGCCCGCCTGGACCGGGCGCCCTGGGCCGAGTACGCCTTCGACTGGTCCACCGACTACTGCTCGTCGAGCCCGGACAACCCGCTCGGCTTCCGCTTCGAACTCTCCTGCCACCGGCACGACTTCGGCTACCGCAACTACAAGGCGATGGGCCAGTTCCCGGCCAACAAGCCCCGGCTGGACAGCGCCTTCTACGAGGACCTCAAGCGGGTCTGCGCCACGTACAACTCGGTCGTCCGTCCGGCCTGCCTCAGCCTGGCGTGGACCTACTACCAGGCCGTCAGCCTCTTCGGCTCCCTGGCGGCCGTGGACCCGGCCGACATCGAGCGCGCCGCCGCCATGAAGGCCGACGCCGAGCGCCGGGCCGGGCTGCGCGCCTGACCCGACGGGTCGCACCGTCCACCCTCAGCGACGCGGGCCCGTGCCACCGGGAGAACGGGCGCACGGGCCCGGGTCCGCCACGGGATTCGGCGTCCCGCCTCGGGATTCGTCGTCCGCCTCGTCTCCGGCTGGCGACCCCCGAGCCGGCGCGGTTCGCCGCCGGCGCTGACGTCCCGCCCGCCGTACGGTCAGGCGCGCTCGCTGTGGCCCGCCGGCCGCCGGTCCGGTTCCGACGGCGCGGCCTGGCGGGGCGCGAGGCGGGTCGGCAGCGTGCTGAACCGCGTGGAGTCGGCGGCGAGGTCGGGGTGCTCGACGTCCAGCGCGAGCGCGGCCGCCTCCTCCAGGCTCAGCTCGGCCCCCTCCCCGTACGCGGCGTCGAAGGCCGCGTCGCCCAGCCGGGCGCGCAGCTCCGCCTGCTGCTCGGCCCAGTACGCCCCGTAGATGCCGGTCGTGCAGCGCAGGTTGGCGCCGGTCGCCTGGGCGGCACCGAAGAGCCGAGCCGCGAGGTGCAGGTCTCCCCCGGCCGCGCAGCGCACCGCGATGGCGTTCAGCGTGTCGCACGCCCGGCCGTGGAAGCCGTGGCTCATCCGCGAGCGCAACGCCACCAGCAGGTGCTCGTGCGCCGCGATCAGATCGCCCCGGGCCAGCGCCACCATGCCCAGCAGCATGTCGACCGAGCGCCTCCCCCGTTCGCGCGGCCGGGCCGCCTCCACGGGGCGGGCGGCCCCGAGCAGCTCCGCCGCCTCGTCCAGCGCACCGCGGCGCCAGAGCAGTTCGGCCAGGCTGTAGACGGCGAGCAGCGCGTCGCCCAGCACGTCCTGGCCGTGCGCCCAGTCGATGACCTCGCGGCAGACCCGCTCGGCCTCGACGAACTGTCCCATGTCGACCAGCGGCGCGGCCCGGCCGGCCAGCACCCGGGCCAGCAGGCCGGCGTCGCCCGCCTGCCGGGCCGCGGCCTCGGCACGCTGCGAGTAGCGCAGCTCCTCGGCGAACTCGCCGTCCGCCCCGGCGTGCAGCGAGTGCATGTGGTACGCCGCCGCCAGCTCCGCGTCCGGGATCCGCTCACCCGTCTCGGCGATCCGCCCGTAGAGCCGGAACAGCCACAGCCGCCCCTCCCGGGCCAGTCCCCGTTCGCGCCACCACTGGTCGAGGCCACCCGCGAGACGCAGGCCGGCCGCGGCGCTGCCACCGGTCGCGCACCAGCGCAGCGCGGCCCGCAGCTCGCCGGCGAGCGGGTCGAGCGTGTAGAGGGACAGGGTGACCGGGCGACCGTCCGCGCCCAGGTGCGCCCGCTCCAGGGCGTGCGCCGACCAGGCCACGTGCCGGTCCCGGGCGGCCCGCTCCTCCCCCGCCTCGGCGAGCCGCCGGGCCGCGTACGCCCGGATCGGGTCGAGCATCCGGTAGGTGCTGCCCGAGGCGTGCGGCTCGGCGAGCACCATCGACTTGTCCACCAGCACCGAGAGCGGGTCGAGCGGGTCGTCACCGAGCAACCACTCCACCGTCGCGAGGTCCACCGGACCGGCGAAGACGGACATCCACCGCAGCAGCCGGGCGGCCCGCGGCCCGAGGGTCCGGTACGACCACGTGACGGTGGCCTGCATGGTGAGGTGGCGCTCCGTCGCCGACTTCTGCACGGCCCGGGTCGCCGGGGTCGGCGGGGACGCGCCGGCCGCCGCGGCGACCAGGTCCACCGTGTCCTGCTGGTTGCCCATCCAGCCCCGGTCCACCGGCGGCGGCTCCGGGTCCTCCCGGCCCGCGTCCAGCGTCCCGAGGACGTCGTCGAGGCGTTCGGCGAGCTGGCCGACCGAGAGCACCCGCAGCCGCGCGGCGGCCAGCTCGATGGCGAGCGGCAGCCCGTCCAGGCGTTGCACCACCCGGCGCAGGTCCGCCGACTCGGCCGGGTCCGGCGGCCGGCCGCCCCGCGCCGCCGCGGTGCGGTCCAGCAGCAGCGCCACGGCGTCGCTCTCCGCGCCGTCGTCGCGCGGCTCGACCGAGAGCGGCGGGATCCGCCACACCACCTCCCCC
Source organism: Micromonospora globbae (assembly GCF_036184225.1). Lineage (NCBI taxonomy): Bacteria > Bacillati > Actinomycetota > Actinomycetes > Micromonosporales > Micromonosporaceae > Micromonospora > Micromonospora globbae. The sequence goes on along the minus strand of NZ_CP108084.1, from coordinate 6,153,493 downwards.
GGCAGGCCGAACGACTCCCGGCTGGTGGCCAGCACCCGCACCCCGCGCCCGCCGGCGAGCAGCCGGGCGATCACCTCGGCGCAGGCCGCCGGCTGCGCGTCGCAGGTGTCCAGCAGGATCAGCATCCGGCGGGCGGCCGCGTACTCCACGAGGGTGTCCACCACCGGCCGGCCCGGCTCCGGCCGCAGGCCGAGCACGGCCGCCACCTCGAACGCCACCAGCCCCGGGTCGGTCACCGCGGCGATGTCGACGAACCAGACCCCGTCCGGGTACGCCTCGACCACGCCGGAGGCCAGCTCGACGGCGAGCCGGGTCTTGCCGGCGCCGCCCGCACCGAGCACGGTCACCAGCCGGTGCTCCTCCACGAGGCGGCGCAGCTCGGCGCGTTCGGTCTCCCGACCGATGAACGAGGTGACCTGGGTGGGCAGGTTGTGCGCCACCGCGTCGGCGGTGCGCGGGCGTGGGAACTGCCGCTCCAACCCCGGAGCGACCAGCTGGAAGAGGCGTTCCCGGTCGTCGAACCCGCGCAGCCGGTGCAGGCCGAGGTCGAGCAGGGAGGCGCCCGCGGGCAACGGGTCGGCGCGGCGGGCCGTCGACGCCGAGCAGAGCACCTGGCCGCCGTGCGCGGCCGCGGCGATCCGGGCCGCGCGGTGCACCTCCGGGCTCGCGTACTCGCCGTCGCGCGGTTCCGCGTAGCCGGTGTGCAGACCCATCCGTACGCGCGGCGCGGCCTCGGGCGTGGGCCAGTCGTGGCTGGCCAGGGCCCGCTGGGCGGTGAGGCAGGCGGTCAGCGCGGCCGTCGCGTCGGGGAAGGCGAGGAAGAACGAGTCGCCCTCGGTGAGCAGCTCCGCGCCGCCCGTCCCGGCGAGCGTCCGGCGCAGCAGCCGGCGGTGTTCGCTGAGCACCGGGCGGTAGTCCGGACCGAGCAGCTGCGCCAGCCGGGTCGAGCCCTCGATGTCGGTGAACACGAAGGTCACCCACCCGGTCGGGAGCTGGATCCGTGCCGCCATGCGTCGAACCTCCGCCCGTGACGTCGGATTCATGCTGCCCGAAGCCGGGCGGTGACGCATCGTGAGAACGGCCGGCCGGGCACGGACTCAAGGTGCCACTCGGCCTCGGCTGGGGCAAGGTCCGCCCGCCGCTCGGTGGGTGCGGGTGGTCCCGCGTTCGCGTCTCAGCAGCCGCAGGCGCCGCCGCAGCAGCCACCGCCGGACGACGGTGCGCCACCGGAGGCGCCACCGCGGCCGGTGACCGCCACGGTGGAGAGCAGCTTGACGGTGTCCAGGTGACCCTGGGGGCACGCGGCCGGCTCACCGGCCCGGTCCATGGTGCGGTTGACCTCGAACGTGTCGCCGCAGGCGCGGCAGCGGAACTCGTACCGGGGCATGAGATCAGGGTACGCGCGGACCTGACGTGTCGCGGAGCATGGGTGATACTCGACGGGTGGTGGACGGCGAGGACAGATCGAAACTTCGGCCCCTGCGCCCGGCCGCGCCGCTCGACGGGCCACTCGCCGAGTCCGGCGCGGCACCCGATCCGGCTCCCGGACGGCTGCCCCGGCCGCGCCGCCCCTGGCTGAGAGCGGGCACCCCCGCCGGGCCCGGGTCCGAGGGCGGCCCGGACGGCGAGCGGCAGGCCCCGACCGAGGAAGCGTCCACACCCGACGCCGCAGGCGGCACCACGGGCGAGGCCGCGTCGGCGACCGGCGGGGTGGGGCCTGCCGAGCCGAGGACGGACGCCGAGCCGGCTCCGAGCACTGTCGCGGGCTCGGCGACCGACCCGACCGCCGGCCCGGACACCGCCTCGCACACCGACGCGGGCGGGGCCACGGACCCTGCCCCGGCGAGCGACGCCGGCGCGGACGCGCGGAGCGACGCAGACCCGAAGGCCGACGCGGACACCCCGGACACCAGGACGGACCCGGTCCCGAAGGCCGGCGCGGACACCACCGTGGACACCGGCGCGGGCACGACTACCGACCCGGCCCCGAAGGCCGACGCGACGACCGCACCGTCCCCGACGAGCGACGCGGCCTCCGCACCGAAGTCCGACGCCGACTCCACGATCGGCTCCGCGGGCGCGTCGCCGACCGACCCGGCGACGGACGGCCCGGGCTCCGCGCCCGCGCGGAGGACCCGCGGCTACCGGGTGCCGTTCGCGCACGCCGTACGCCTGGGCCCACGCCGCGCCGCGACGGCCGCCGCCCGGGCCACCCGCTCCTGGTCGCGGCGGCCCAGCGGCCGGCTCACGCTCACCGGCGTGGTCCTGCTCGCCCTGGTGGCGGCGACGGCGGCGGCCGGCGCGCTGGTGGTGCCGGCGACGATCCGCGCGCCCCGGCCGGTCGCGGCGGACGCCACCGCCGCACCCACCGCTCCGGCTCCCGGGCTGGCGCCGTCGGTGCCGGCGTCGGGGCTGCCCGACGGTACGTTGCCCACCACGGCACCGCCCACCGGCGGGCTTCCGGCCAGCCCGGCCGGGGGCCGCCCGGCGGACGCGCTGGCCGGCTGGGCGCAGCAGATCGGCCCCAAGGTCGGCATCTCCCCGACGGCCATGCAGGCGTACGGCTACGCCGAGCTGGTGCTCGCCCAGACCAACCGCAGCTGTGCGCTGAGCTGGACGACCCTGGCGGCCATCGGGTTCGTCGAGTCCTCGCACGGGCAGGCCAACGGCGCCACGCTCGGCGCGGACGGGCGGGCCACGCCGGAGATCATCGGCCTGCCGCTCGACGGCCGGGACGGCCGCATGCGCATCATCGACACCGATCGGGGCCAGCTCGACCGGGACACCACCTACGACCGCGCGATCGGCCCCATGCAGTTCATCCCGACCACCTGGCAGGAGGTCGGCGTCGACGCGGACAACGACGGCCGCAAGGATCCGCACGACATCGACGACGCCGCCCTGGCCGCCGCGAACTACCTGTGCCGCAACGGCCGCAACCTGAGCATCCCCGCGGACTGGTGGAACGCCATCCTGTCGTACAACGACGTACGCCGCTACGCGCAGGACGTCTTCGACACCGCCAACCGTTACGGGCGGGCCAGCCGTACGTGAAGTGATCGTCCGCCTACATTTGGAGAACTGGGCACTTCCCCCGGGCTGCGGTTAGCGGCAAGCTAGACGGGTGATGGTGCGCGAGTGGGACGCGCGGACCGCGTCGTCCGCCGAGATCGCATCGCTGCTGGACACGCTCAACGCGGTCCTCGCGGCGGACCTGCCGCAGGATCCGCCGTGGCGGGAGAGTTCCCTGCGGGAATACCTCACCGAGGTGATGCCGGGCCAGCGGCGGATCTCGTGGGTCGCGCAGGGGGAGCCGGCCGCGGACGGGTCGCCGGGGGCCATCCTGGGCCAGGTGCACGTGCTCCTGCTCGGTGACATCGGGGTGCTGGAGGTGTTGGTGCACCCCTCGGTGCGGCGCACCGGCCTCGGGCGCGAGCTGGTGCGGGTCGCGGCGCGCCGGGTCTACCAGGAGGGCTTCTCCTCCATCGGCGCCGAGGTCGTCGGCGACACCCCGGCCGTGGGCTTCTACGAGGCGCTCGGCTTCACGAGGGAGTACGTCGAGACCCGCAGTGTCCTCGACCTCTCCACGGTGGACTGGGCCGAGTTGGCCGAGATGGCCGGCGGCATCGGGGCGGGCTACCACCTGGAGTTCCACCCGGGCGGACCGCCCGACGAGCTCATCGAGGCGTACGCGCGGGCCAAGGCCGAGGTCCGCGACATCGAGGACGGGGAACTGCGCCCCAGCTCCTACGACGCGCAGCGGCTGCGGGACAGCCTGGACTGCCTGCACCGGCGCGGCATGAAGCCGTACATCGTGCTGGCCCTGCACGAGCAGACCGGCGAGGTGGCCGGGCTGACCGAGGTCGTGGTGCCGGCGCAGCACCCCACCCGGGCCGACCAGTACGACACGATCGTCGTGCAGGACCACCGCGGCTACGGCATCGACCGGGCCATCAAGGCGCGGATGCTGATCGAACTGCGTTCGGCCGAGCCGGAACTGGCCGAGGTGCAGACCTGGAACGCCCAGGCCAACGAGGCGATGTTGAAGGTGAACGCCGAGCTGGGTTACCGGCCCGACCGCGACTGGTGCGAGTACAGCGTCGACGTGGCCGAGCTGGTGCACCGCCTCGACGCGGCCCGCTGACCGCCCGATCGGGGCGGACGCGGGGTCAGAGCTCGCAGAGCTTGCGACCGGAGCGGATGTCGTCGAGGGCGGCGTGCAGCTCACGGATCCGCTGCTCCGCCTCGGCGGTCAGCCGCTCGTGCAGTGCCTGCCAGTCGGCCGGCTCCGGGTCCGGCGGCAGGGCGGCGAGCAGCTCCCGGATCTCACCGACGCTCAGGCCGATCCGCTGCGCGACGCGGGCGACCCGGACCCGGCACGCCGCCTCCGGCCCGAACCGCCGCTGGTTGCCGCTGGTGCGGCCGGCCGTGATGAGCCCCTGCCGCTCGTAGAACCGCACCGCCGAGCCGCTGACGCCGCTCTCTCGGGCCACGTCGCTGACTGTGAGCGTGCTCACTCGCGCCCTCCGTTGGTCACCCTTGACTTAAACATTTGTTTCAGTTTTAGCGTCGGGTGCATGACGACGCAAGCAGCCAGTTCACCGCCCACCGTCGCCGTGCTCGTCGGCAGCGTGCGCCGGCCGCGGATCGGCCGCCTCGTCGCCGACTGGTTCGTCGGCCGGGCCGCCGAACGCGACGACCTCCGTACCGACCTGATCGATCTCGCCGAGGTGGCCCTTCCCCTCACCGACACCCCGCCCGGCGGCAACCCGGCCAGCCCGATCGCCGGCCGGCTCGCCGAGGCGGACGGCTTCGTGGTGGTCACCCCGGAGTACAACCACAGCTTCCCGGCGGCACTGAAGAACGCCATCGACTGGCACCACCGGGAGTGGATGGGCAAGCCGGTCGCCTTCGTCTCGTACGGCGCCGGCTCCGGCGGCGTCCGCGCCGTCGAACAGTTGCGCCTGGTCTTCGCCGAACTGCACGCGGCCACCACCCGCACGGGCGTGGTGCTCACCGCTCCGTGGGAGCGGATCGACGCGGCCGGCCGGTTCGTCGACGACGGGCCGACGCGCCGGGCCGCCGACGCGACCCTGACCGAGCTGGTGTGGTGGGCCGAGGCGCTGCGCGCCGCCCGGCGGACCCGACCGTACGGGAGCTGACGTGGACGGCAGAACACGACGCCTCGGTTGGTACCTGACCCTCGGCGGCCTGCTCGCGGTGATCGACACCACGGTCACCGTCGTGGCGCTGCCTCGCCTTGTCGAGGACCTCGACACGAACCTGACCACGGTCGGCTGGGTGACCAGCGCGTACGCCCTCGCGCTGGTCGCCGTCATGCCGACGGCCGCCTGGGTCATCGGGCGGTACGGCCCCCGCGCCGCCTACCTCGGCGCGCTCCTGCTGTTCACGGCCGGCTCGGTGCTGGCCGGGCTGGCGTGGGACATCGGCTCGCTGATCGTCTTCCGGGCCGTGCAGGGTCTCGGCGGCGGGCTGCTCAACCCCGTCGGCATGACGATCGCCCTGGCCGCGGTGCCGCCGCACCGGCGGGGCCGGATGATGAGCCTGCTGGGACTGCCGGTCCTGGTCGGCCCGCTGATCGGGCCGGTGCTCGGCGGGGTGCTGCTCGACCACGCGTCCTGGCGGTGGATCTTCTGGATCAACCTCCCGGTCGGCGCGGCGGCGCTGCTGCTCGGCCGGCGGCTCCTGCCGCCGCCCGAGGCCCGCCGCGAACCGGCTCCCCTGGACGTCACCGGGCTCCTGCTGCTCTGCCCGGGCCTCACCCTGGCCGTGCTGGCGCTCAGCCTCACCGGAGAGAGCGGCGGTGTGGTCAGCGGCCCGGTGCTGGTCCCGCTGGCGCTCGGCGCCGTGCTGGTGGCCGCGTTCGTCCGCCGGGCCGGCCGCGTCCGGCACCCGCTGCTGCGGCTGTCCGTGCTCCGCGCGCCCGGCATGGCCGGGGGAGCCGGCACGGTCGCGCTGTTCGCCGCCGGCTACTTCGGCGCCTTCCTGACCATCCCGGCGTACGTCCAGATCGTGCGCGGCGACAGCGCCACCCTCGCCGGGGTGATCGGGATCCCGCAGGCGCTGACGACCGGGCTCATGCTCCAGGTGGCAACCCGGCTCGTGGACCGGGTGTCCGCCCGCCGGCTGGTCGGTCTCGGCATCGCGACGGCGACGGCCGGCACCGTGGCGCGGGCCCTGGTGCTGGACGCCGACACGTCGTACGCGCTGATCGCCGTGCTCGGCGCGGTCATCGGGCTGGGCATGGGCGCCACCCTCATGCCGACCATGACGGCGGCCAGCCGGTCTCTGCCACCGGCGGACCTGCCCTCCGGCACGACGCTGCTCACCACCGTGTCGCACACCTCCGTGGCAGCCGGCACGGCGCTGATCGCCGCGGCGCTCTCCTGGGCCGCCGGCCGGTCCGCACCGGCACTCGCCGGGGAGGGCATCGCCGCCGTCGCGCGGCTCGACCCGGTCACCCGCGCCGGACTCGTGCCCGAGCTGGCGTGGTCCGTGCAGTTCGCGGTGGCGGTCTCCGCGGTGCTGCTCGGGCTGGCCTGGTTCACCAGCCGGCGGCTACCCGGCCGGCCGGTCCCGCCGCCCGCCGGCGGCGACCCGGCGGTCAGTAACGCTCGCGGAGCAGCCGGGCCGCCTCCACGGCCCAGTACGTGAGGATGATCTGGGCGCCGGCGCGCCGGATCGACGTGAGCGTCTCCAGCATCACCCGCTCCCGGTCGATCCAGCCGTTCGCGGCGGCCGCCTCGACCATCGCGTACTCGCCCGAGACCTGGTACGCGGCGACCGGCACGTCCACCGCGTCGCGTACCGCGGAGACCACGTCCAGGTACGGCAGCGCCGGCTTCACCATCACCATGTCGGCGCCCTCGGCCACGTCGAGCGCGACCTCCCGCAGCGACTCCCGCAGGTTCGCCGGGTCCTGCTGGTACGCCCGGCGGTCGCCCTCCAGCGCGGACTCCACGGCGTCCCGGAAGGGGCCGAAGAAGGCCGAGGCGTACTTCACGGCGTAGGCCAGCACCGCCACGTCCTGATGGCCGGCGGCGTCGAGCGCCCGGCGCACCGCGCCGACCTGGCCGTCCATCATCCCGGACGGCCCGACCACGTGGACGCCGGCCTCGGCCTGGGCCACCGCCATCTCGGCGTACGCGCCCAGGGTGGCGTCGTTGTCGACCTCGCCGTCGGGGGTGAGCAGACCGCAGTGCCCGTGCGAGGTGAACTCGTCCAGGCAGAGGTCGCTCATCACCACGGTGGCGTCGCCCACCTCGGAGACGACGTCGCGGATCGCCACGTTGAGGATGCCGTCCGGATCGATCCCGCCGGAACCGGCCGGGTCCCGCTCCGCGGGCACGCCGAAGAGCATGATCCCGCCGATGCCCGCCTGCACCGCCTCCACGGCGGCCTTCCGCAGCGAGTCCCGGGAGTGCTGGAGCACCCCCGGGAGCGACGCGATCGCACGCGGCTCGGTGAGGCCCTCCTTGACGAACATCGGCACGATCAGCTCGGCCGGGTCGAGGCGGGTCTCGGAGACCAGCCGCCGCAGCGCCGGGGTGCGGCGCAGCCGGCGGGGCCGGATCTCGGGGTACGGCACGGGTGCCTCCTGGACGACTACCGGAACCTCAGGGCGGTCGGCCCCTGCACCTTCGAGCCGCGACGCTGCTTCGCCGGCATGGCGGCGAGCTTCTCCCGCAGTTCGACGGCGTAGGCGGCGAGCGCCTCCACCAGATCGGGCACCGAGGCGTGCTGCGGCTGGACGTCGACCCGCAGGCCGAACTCCGTCGCCGTCTCCGCCGTCTTCGGGCCGATGACCGCCACAACTGTACGCGCGTGCGGCTTCCCGGCGATGCCGACGAGGTTCCGGACCGTCGAGGACGAGGTGAAGAGCACCGCGTCAAACCCGCCCGACTTGATCGCGTCGCGGATCTCGGCCGGCGGCGGCGCCGCCCGGACCGTCCGGTACGCGGTCACGTCGTCGACCTCCCAGCCGCGCTCCGTGAGCCCGGCGGCGAGCGTCTCGGTGGCGATGTCGGCGCGCGGCAGCAGCACCCGGCCGACCGGGTCGAGCACCTCGTCGTGCGGCGAGAACTCGGCCAGCAGGCCCTCGGAGGACTGCTCGCCCGACGGGATCAGCTCCGGCTGGATGCCGAACGCGCGCACCGCGTCGGCCGTCGCGTCGCCGATGCAGGCGATCTTGACGCCGCCGAAGTGCCGGGCGTCGAGCCCGTGCTCGGCGAACTTCTCCCAGACCGCGCGGACCGCGTTCACCGAGGTGAAGATCACCCAGGCGTACCGGCCGTCGACCAGTCCCTTGACCGCCCGCTCCATCTGCGCCGGGGTGCGCGGCGGCTCCACGGCGATGGTCGGCACCTCGCACGGGATCGCCCCGTACGCGCGCAGCCGGGCGCTCATCACGCCGGCCTGCTCCTTCGTACGCGGCACGAGCACCTTCCAGCCGTACAGCGGCCGGTTCTCCCACCAGCTGAGCTTGTCCCGCTCGCCGACGCCCTCACCGAGGGTGAGCACCACCCGGCCGGTGAAGCCGAGCGCGGCGGCCACGAAGCTGTCCACCGTCGACGTGGTCGTGTACTGCGTCTCGCCGGTGCCGTCCCCGGTCACGCCGACCGCCGTGGCGCCGTCCACGCCCGCCGCGAGCAGCCCGTCCCGGACCGCCGCGAGGTCACCGGCGTCCACGGCGAGCGCCAGCGAGCCCCGGGCGGCGGCCGCGGCCAGCGCCTCGAAGTCCAGCGCGCCGACGTCCTCGACGTCCGCCGCCGTGCGTACGCCCGGCAGCGGCACGCCCGCGTACGTGGCGACGCCCTCGGCCTGACCCACGCCCGGCACCACCTCGAACTGGGCGGCGGTGCGGGCGACCGCCTGCACCTCCTTGACCACCGAGTCGTGGCCGAACGGGTCCCCGGCGACGAGGTGCACGGCGTTCTGCCCGGCGCGGGCCGCGGAGATGAGCACCTTGGCCACGTCACCCGGCGCCCCTTCGGCCGGGGTGAACTCGGCGTCGGCACGGGCCTCGGCGCGCACGGCCGCGAGCAGCGACTCGGGGACTCCCCGGTCGTACACCACCTGGTCCGCGTCGACCAGGGCGTCGTGCGCCCGGCGGGTCAGCAGGCCCGGGTCGCCGGGACCGGCCCCGACGAACGCGATGCGGCCTACGGGCTTACGGGTGCGGGTCATTCTGTGCTCCCAAATTGCTGGGTCCCCGGACCGGTGTGTCCTTCGTGGCCGAGGATCGTGTCGGCGCCGAGGTCGAGGAGTTCGGCGGCGAGTGCCTTGCCGATCTCCGCCGCGTCGGCGGGCGTTCCGGTGCGGGACAGCCGGAGGTCACGGGTGCCGTCCGGACTGATCACCGCCCCGCGCAGGTAGATCTCCTCACCGGCGGCCTCGGCGTCCGAGCCCGAGGGCTCGCCCTCGGCGACGACGGCGTAGGCGGCGACCGGAGCGGAGCATCCGGCCTCGAGAGTGGCCAGCAACGCCCGCTCCGCGGTGACCGCGGCGCGGGTCGGTGCGTGATCGAGCACGGCGAGCAGCTCGATCATGTCGGTGTCGTCGGCCCGGCACTCCACCGCGAGCGCGCCCTGGGCGGGCGCGGGCAGCATCAGCATCGGGTCGAGCGTCTCGGTGATCTCGCCGGCCCGACCGAGCCGGCTGAGCCCGGCCCGGGCCAGGACGATCGCGTCGAGGTCGGCGTCCGGGCCGAGCACCCGCGCCAGGCGGGTGTCCACGTTGCCCCGGATCGGGGTGACGTCCAGCTGCATCCCGAGGGCGTGCAGCTGGGCCGTTCGGCGCAGCGAGCCGGTGCCGACCCGCGCGCCCGGCGGCAGCTCCGCGAGCGTACGGCCGTCCCGGGCGACCAGCGCGTCACGCGGGTCCTCCCGGGGCGGCACCGCCGCGATGTGCAGCCCGGCGGTCTGCGCGGTCGGCAGGTCCTTGTAGGAGTGGACCGCGAAGTCGATGGTGCGGGCGGCCAACGCGTCGCGCAGGGCCGAGACGAAGACGCCGACGCCGAGACGGTGCACCGGCGCGTGCGAGCGGTCACCGGCGGTGACGATCTCGACCAGTTCGACGGGGCGTCCGGTGGCCGCGGTCAGCGCGTCGGCGACGTGCCCGGACTGGGCCATCGCGAGCGCGCTGCCCCGGGTACCGAGGCGCAGGGGGGTCATCGCTCACCTCCGGTGGGCGGGGTGGGGTCGGTCTCCACGACGTCGGGGACGGTGTCGACCGGCGAGGTCTGCGGCACCTGGAGGTCGAACAGCTCCCGCAGCAGGGCCGCGTACTGGTCGCCGCCGGGCTCCGCGGCGAGCTGGCGGACGCGCACCGTCGGCTGGTGCAGCAGGCGCTGCACCACCCGGTGCACCGTCCGGGCCACCTCGGCGCGCTGGTCGTCGGTGAGGTCGGGCCGCCGCTGGGCGAGCCGGCGCAGCTCGGCGCTGACCACGTCGTCGGCGCGCCCGCGCAGGGCGGCGACCGTGGGAGCGACGTCGGCCCCGCGCAGCCAGGTGAGGAAGGCATCGACCTCCGTGCTGACGATGCGCTCGACGGCGGCGGCGTCGCCCGCGGCCTCGCCGTCGGCCAGCAGGGCGGCCATGCGCTCGATGTCGATGACCTCGACCCCGGGCAGCTCGGCGACCCCGGCCTCCACGTCACGCGGCACGGCGAGGTCGAGCAGGACCAGTGGGCCGCGGTCGGGGGCGCGTTCGGCCAGCGCGGCGGTCACCACCGCGCGGGTGAGGACCGGTTCGATGGCCGCGGTGGCGGCCACTACGATGTCCACTGTGGAGAGCGCGGCGGACAGCTCGGCCATCGGGACGGCGGTGGCCCCGTACGACTCGGCCAGCCGGACCGCCCGGTCGATCCCGCGGTTGGTGACCGTGAGCGGCGCGGCGCCGAGCCGCGAGAGCGTCGCGACGCCCAGCGAGCCCATCGCGCCGGCCCCGACCACCAGGGCCGGCCGGCCGGCGAGGTCGCCGTCGAGATGATCGGCGGCCAGTCCCAGGGCGGCCGTGACCACGCTCTGGCCGGCCCGGTCGATGCCGGTCTCGGCGTGCGCGCGCTTGCCCACCCGCAGGGCCTGCTGCATCAGCTCGTGCAGCAGGCGGCCGGCCGAGTCGGCGTCGGTGGCCCAGTGGTAGGCGTCGCGCAGCTGGCCGAGGATCTGGGCCTCGCCGACCACCATCGAGTCCAGTCCGGTGGCGACCCGGAAGACGTGGTCGACCGCCGCGGCGTCGTAGTGCACGTAGAGGTGGTTGGCGAGCGCGCCCGGGGCGCAGTGGGCGTGCTCGGCCAGGACGGCGCAGATGTCGCCGAGGCCGCCGTGGAAACCGGACACGGAGGCGTAGACCTCCACCCGGTTGCAGGTGGAGACGAGCACGGCTTCGCTCACGTACGGCTGGGCGACCAGCCGGTCCAGGATGCGGCCCAGCTCCGCCGGGGGCACCGCCAGCTGTTCGAGCGTGGCGACCGGGGCGGTGCGGTAGGACGCGCCGACGACGAGGAGTTTCACGTGCCGATCGCCTCCTGGGAGTCGGTGGCCGCGAGCCCACCGGGCAGGGCCGTGAGGGCGGAGCCGCCGGTGGCGGGCAATCCGGTCAGCGACGCCTTGCGGTGCTCGTGGAAGGACAGGATCTGCAGCTCGATGGCGAGATCGACCTTGCGCACGTCGACCCCCTCCGGGACCGAGAGTACGCAGGGTGCGAAGTTCAGGATGCTCGTCACGCCGACCGCGACCAGCTCGTCGGCCACCTGCTGGGCGGCGGCGGCCGGGGTGGCGATCACGCCGATGGCGATGGACTCCTCGGCGGCGACCCGGGGCAGCTCGTCGATGTGGCGTACGACCAGGCCGTTGATCTCCTCGCCCACGCGCGCCGGGTCGGCGTCGAAGAGCGCGGCGATGCGGAAGCCGCGGCTCGCGAAGCCGTCGTAGCCGGCCAGGGCGTGACCGAGGTTACCCACGCCGACCAGGGCGACCGCCCGGTTCTGGGTCAGCCCGAGCACCGACTCGATCTGACCGATCAGCACGGCGACGTCGTAGCCGACCCCGCGGGTGCCGTACGAGCCCAGGTGGGAGAGGTCCTTGCGGAGCTTGGCGGAGTTGACCCCGGCGGCGGTGGCCAGGCCCTCGCTGGAGACCGTCTCGTGGCCGGTGTCAGCGAGGTTGTGCAGGGCGCGGAGATACTCCGGGAGCCGCGCGACGGTCGCCTCGGGCAGGTCCGGAAGCGCCGGTACGGCACCGGCGCTACCGGGCGCGCCAGGGTGACGGTGCTGACTCATGAGACTCCGTGCGGTGCGGTCGTCGGCCGACTCCGGCGGTCGGCCGCTTCGGAACTCCCGCTGGCCACCGAGGGTGCCGGCTGTGCTAGCAGGGCGCGTCGGAATTACAGAGTAGGCGCTTGTGAAGACGTGCACAAATCGCGATCTTGTCAGCTCGCGACGCGGCTTCACCTGGCCCTCCATCCCACAAGATCGATCCGGCAGCCCCCGCCGGCGCCGCCTGGCGATTATTGCTCAATCCCGACTTCTCTGACCAATCGCGCGCCGTCGCCGTGTCCCTCCCACCCCGCGATCTTGCACTTCCTGCCCCGACATTCCGGGCGAGAGCCACGAAACGAGGGCCGAAACTGCAAGATCGGCGCGAGGAGGGGGTGGGGTAGGGACAGCCCTACGGCGGGGACGCCGGGCTGCGGGATGGGGTGGCGGGGCCGGCCCTGCCTAGCCTTTTGAGCATGACCGCCGTTCCCGCCACCGCAGACCAGCCGAGGCTCGCGCCGACCGTCTCCCGACAACTCCTGCTCGACTCCGGGTACGTGCTGCTCGGCTTCCCGCTGGCGCTGGCCAGCTTCGTCGTACTCGTGGTCGGCACGGCCCTCGGCGTCGGCCTCGTGGTGACCGTGATCGGCCTGCCGGTCCTCGCCGGCACCCTGTACGCCGCCCGGACCTTCGCCGACATCGAACGGCTCCGGCTCCCGACAGTGCTGCACCAGCCCCGGGTACGGCCGCGCTATCGGGCGACGGAGCCGGGCGCGAGCGCCTGGCGGCGCATCCTCGTCCCGATCGGGGACCCGCAGTCCTGGCTCGACCTCGCGCACGGCATCGTGAAGCTGGCCGTGTCGACCGCCACGTTCGTGGTGACCGTGAGCTGGTGGGCGGGTGCGATCGGCGGTCTCCTCTACTGGACGTACGACTGGGCGCTGCCCCGGGGAGAGGGCGACACCGACGCCGCGGAGCTGCTCGGCCTGGGGGACTCCACCCTGGCCCGGGTCGGTCTCTACACGGCCGCCGGGATCTTCTTCCTCATCACGCTGCCGATCGTGGTCCGCGGCTGCGCCCTGCTGCAGGCGCGCTTCGGCCGGGCGATGCTCACCGGGGTGGCCGAGATGCGCGACCGGATCACCGCGCTGGAGGAGCAGAAGCGGGCCGCCGTGTCCGCCGAGGCGGCCGCGTTGCGCCGGTTGGAGCGGGACATCCACGACGGCCCGCAGCAGCGGCTCGTCCGGCTGGCCATGGACCTGAGCCGGGCCCGGCAGCAGCTCGCGTCGGATCCGGACGCGGCCGGTCGCACGCTCGACGAGGCCGTCGCGCAGACCCGCGACACGCTGGCCGAACTGCGCGCCCTCTCGCGGGGGATCGCGCCGCCGATCCTCGTCGACCGCGGCCTGCCCAGCGCCCTGGCGGCGCTGGCCGGCCGGGGGCTGATCCCGATCGAGCTGCGGATCGACTCCGGCCTCGGCACCCCGGACGGCCGGCTCGACCCGGCGGTGGAGAGCACCGCGTACTTCGTCGTCGCGGAGGCGCTCACCAACGTGGCCAAGCACAGCCGGGCGACCGAGTGCCACGTGAGCGTGTCCCGCTCGGACCGGCGACTCATCGTGAGCGTGGGCGACGACGGGCAGGGCGGCGCACACGTCGCGAAGGGGCACGGGCTGGCCGGAATCGCCGACCGGGTCCGCGCCGCGGGCGGCGAGCTGATGGTGGTCAGCCCGCCCGGCGGACCCACCGAGATCCGCGCCGACCTGCCGCTGTGAGGATGTCCTGATGGACAACACCACCATGCGGGTCGTGATCGCCGACGACGCCGTCCTGCTCCGCGAAGGACTGGTACGGCTGCTCACCGAACACGGGCACGAGGTCGTGGCCGTGGTCGGCGACGGCGAGGCGCTTGTCGAGGCGGTGGTGGCCCACCGGCCGGACGTGTCGATCGTCGACGTGCGGATGCCGCCGTCGCACACCGACGAGGGGCTGCGGGCGGCCGTACGGGCCCGGCACCTGGTGCCGCGCAGCCCCGTCCTGGTCCTCTCCCAGTACGTCGAGGTGTCGTACGCCGACGACCTGCTCGCCACCACCGGCGGCGCCGGCGGTGGCGGCGTCGGCTACCTGCTCAAGGACCGGGTGGCCGCCATCGACGAGTTCCTGGACGCGCTGCGCCGCGTGGCGGCCGGCGGCACGGTGCTCGACCCCGAGGTGGTGGGCCAGCTCTTCGCCCGGCGCCGCCGGGACGACCCCCTGCGCGAGCTGACCCCGCGCGAGCGGGAGGTGCTCGGCCTCATGGCCGAGGGGCGCTCGAACACCGCGATCGCCCGCACCCTCGTGGTCAGCGACGGCGCCGTGGAGAAGCACGTCCGGAACATCTTCACGAAGCTCAACCTGCCGCCCGACACCGAGCAGCACCGCCGCGTCCTGGCCGTCCTGACCTACCTCCGCAACTGACCCCCGACCTGGTCCCGCCGGGCCTGACCCCGGGCCCGGGGGCCGGGGCCGGGCTTCAGGGCAGGGTGCGGGCCAGGGTTACGGCTTCGGTGAGGGTGTCGGCCACCGGGTGGCCGGAGGCGCGCAGCCGGGCCGGGTCGGTGAACCCGCCCGTGTAGAGCACCGCACGCGCTCCCACCGCCGTGGCGGCGTCCGCGTCGTCGATCGAGTCGCCGATCAGCACCACGGAGCCGCCGTCCACGCCCAGTTCGGCGAGGTGCTTCTGGAGCGACTCCGCCTTGCGGTCGCCGCCGACCGTGCCGCGCAGCCCGTCCACCCGCCGGAAGTGCCCGGTCAGGCCGAAGCGGTGCACCGCCGGCACCAGTTCGTCGTGGAACCACATGGAGAGCAGCGACTGGTCACCGGGCCAGGCCCGCATCGCCGTCCGCGCGTCGGCCGCCAGCTCGCAGGTGGTCAGCCCGCTGCGGTACGCGTCGTGGAAGATCCGGTCCAACTGGCCGAACTGCTCCGCGTCGACCGCCCGGCCGAGCACGTCGGCGTAGTACTCGGCGACCGGCCGGCGGAACCGCACCCGGTGCTCGTCCTCGGTCACGGTGGGGCCACCGACGCTGGTGAACGCGGCGTTCGTGCAGGCCACCACGAGGCTGAGGTCGTTCAGCAGGGTGCCGTTCCAGTCCCACACCAGGTGGGTGCGTGCAGGGCTCATGCCGCCGAAGGCTACCCGTCCGGCGCTCACAGCTGGGGCGTGGTGAGGTCGCGCAGCAGCCGCTCCTCCTCGACCCGCCAGTAGCCGTGCTCCCGGCCGTCGAGCAGGACGACCGGCAGCCGGTCGCCGTAGTCGCGCTCCAGTTCGATGTTGCCGGTGACGTCCCACTCGACCCACCGGTCGCCGGTGACCGCCACCACCCGCTCCAGGGCGGCACGGGCCTCGTCGCAGAGGTGGCAGCCGGGCCGGGTGATCAGGGTGAGCCGGGCGTCACTGGCCATCGGGCACCTCCGTACGCGGGTCGGCCGGGGCCGACGGGTGGTGGACCGGCGCCGCCTGCGCCGGCACCGGCGGGGCCGGGGCCGTCGGGGCGGTCGCCGACCGGAGCTGTGTCTTACGGACCTTACCGATCACCGAGTGCGGCAGGGCGTCGACGAACTCGACGCCGGTCGGGCACTTGAACCGGGCCAGGTTCCGCGCGCAGTGGTCGAGCAGTTCCTCGGCGGTCGGCGCCGCCCCGGGCGCCCGCACCACGTACGCCCGGACAGTCTCGCCGGTACGCGGGTGCGGCACACCGAGTACCGCCGACTCGACCACCCCGGGATGGGCGTCGAGCACCGACTCGACCTCGTGCGGGTAGACGTTGAAGCCGTTGACCAGGATCAACTCGCCGAGCCGGTCGACCAGGAACAGGTCGCCGTCCTCGTCGGCGTACGCGACGTCGCCGGTCGGCCACCACCCGTCGGCGTCCGGGCCGCCCCGCCCGTCGGGCCAGTAGCCGGCGAAGACGTTCGGGCCGCGGACGACGATCTGGCCCGGATCGGTGCCCGGCGCGGCGTCGACGAGGTCCGGCCCGTCGGGGTCGTCCTCCGGCACGGCCGTGCCGTCGCGCCACAGGTCGGTGCCGTCTGCGCCCACCAGGCGCAGCTCGACGCCGGGCAGCGGCCGGCCGATCGAACCGGTCTTCGGCACCCCACCGACCAGGGTGGAGGTGAGCACCGGGGCCGTCTCGGTGAGGCCGTAGCCGACGTGCACCGGGCGCCCGGTGACCGCGGTGAAGCGGGCCGCCACGGCGGGGTCCAGCGGCGCGGCCCCGCAGACCACCGCGCGGACCGACGCCGTCGCCGCGGCGAGGGTGTCGCCGTCCGCCGTGGACCAGCTCAGGACCATCGACGGTACGCCGACCAGCACGGTGACCCGGTGCCGCGCGACCTCGTCGAGCGCGGTGTCCGGGCCGAGGTCGTCCACGAGCACGCCGGTGGCGCCGTGGTGGATCACCGCGCCGAGCCCGGCGTTGAGCCCGTACGCGTGGAACAGCGGCAGGGCCAGCAGGACGACGTCGTCGGCCCCGACGACCGGCGGCTCGATCCGGCCGACCTGGTCGAGGTTCGCCAGCAGCGCGCCGTGCGTGAGCATCGCGCCCTTGGGTCGCCCCTCGGTGCCGGAGGTGTAGAGCAGCACGGCGAGGTCGTCGCCGCCGCGCGACGGGAAGGTGTCGGATCCACCGTCGGCGACCGGGGGACGCGTGTGCACGGCGGTGAGCGCCGGCAGCTCGGCGGCGACCGGGGCGACCAGGTCGCGGACCCGCTCGGTGGCGATCAGCACCGACGCGCCCGAGTCGGCGAGCACGTGGCGCAGTTCCGGGGTGGTGAGGCCGGGGTTGACGGGCACCACCACGAGGCCCGCGCGCAGGGCGGCCAGGTAGCTGACGACGAAGTCGGGCGTGTTGGGCAGCGCGACGGCCACCCGGGCGGGGTGCCCGGTCCGGTCGGGTACGGCGGCGGCGAGCGCCCGGGCCACGGCGGTAACGGAGGCGTCCAGTTCGGACCAGCGGACCGTCGAGTCCCGCCAGTGCAGCACGGGCCGGTCGCCGTGGACGGTGGCCGCCCGGCGCAGCCGGTCGGCGAGGTTCGGCGCGGGGCTGCTCGCTGCGTCCTGCACGGTGGCTGAGTCTGGCACAGCGGCGGTCGGTCGGCCATGCCCGGACGCGCGGCCGCGGCACACCGTCCGCCCGTCCCGCGGTCCCGTCGGCGGGACGCCTCCCTGTGCCGTGGACGCGCCAGCTGCGTCCCGTCGACGGGACGCGCGACACGCCGGGAGCCGGCACGCGGATCGTGTGTCAACTAGCTGACCAAATGGGTCGGACGGTGGCCGGCGAAGCGGGCTTGAGCAGGTCTTCCACTCCGGACCATGGCAACCGGCCAAAGTCAACCGCACACGACGGACAACCGGTCCGCCATCTGTGCGACACGGCGGGAAATACTTCGGCCCTGTGTAACGGACTTGCCACGCGCGGGTGACGTTGGCCCTATCATCACTCGGGTCGGCTCACCCCATTTGCCGTGAGTCGACACCCCTCAGCCCGAGGAGGCCCCCGTGCCCGTCAGCGCATTGGACCAGCACCTCAAGGGGAACTGCCGCCCGCCGGCACACCCCGCATCCGCTCTGCCCTCCCGCGGTGCACCCGCCGGGCGCGCGGCGCGACCGGCACGGCCGACGGCCGGCGGGACGGGGGTGGCGCGATGACGACCTTCGGCTACACGGAGCGGCCGCTCGGCCTGACCGGCCCGGCGCGGAACACCGTGAACGAGCGGGCCACGCCCGTCCAGGGTGGCCACGACGACAACGGCGCCCTGGCCGTCCGGGGTGAGAGCACGGCGAAACGGATCCGCAACCGGCCCCACCACAACGAGGCGCCGGCCCGCCCGGCCGTGCCCGGCGGCAACGCCAAGCCGGCCGGCGGGCGGGTCGCGGCACCCGCCCGGCCCACCATGCCCGCGCAGAGCCGGCGGGTCGACGACACGCCCGCGACGACCGACCCGTCCGCGGGCGAGACAGCGGTGCTGCCGGCCGTGCCGGCGGCCGCCGCACCCGCCGGGAGCGGGAGCACCACCGGCTTCCCGAGCCGTCCCGACCCGTCCGACCCGGCGACCGAGGTCTGGGCGCTGGTCGAACGCGCCCAGGCCGGGGAGGCCGAGGCGTTCGGTCTGATCTACGACCGGTACGTCGACACCGTCTTCCGCTTCGTCTACTTCCGCGTCGGCAACCGCCAACTGGCCGAGGACCTCACCTCTGACACGTTCCTGCGCGCGCTCAAACGCATCGGCAGCTTCACCTGGCAGGGGCGTGACCTCGGCGCCTGGCTCGTCACCATCGCCCGGAACCTGGTGGCCGACCACTTCAAGTCCGGCCGCTACCGTCTCGAGGTCACGACCGGCGACGTGCTCGACGCCGACCGCGAGGACCGCGGCCCGGAGGGGAGCCCGGAGGCGGCGGTCGTCGAGCACATCACCAACGTCGCCCTGCTCAGCGCCGTGAAGCAGCTGAACCCGGAGCAGCAGGAGTGCATCGTGCTCCGCTTCCTGCAGGGCTTCTCGGTGGCCGAGACGGCCCGTGCGATGGGCAAGAACGAGGGCGCGATCAAGGCGTTGCAGTACCGCGCGGTCCGGGCGCTGGCCCGGCTCCTGCCCGACGGCTTCCAACCGTAGTCCCGTCAGCGGGACCGCCGCGGGATCCGACGCGGGACCGCCACGGCACCGGCGGGGGACCCCCACCGGCACCGGCGCGGGAGCGCCACGGAACGGGCACGGAATCGGCGCGGAAGCGGGCCAGGAAGCGCATCGGGAACCGCCTGACACTCGCCGACGCGGCCACGGTCGCGGCACCCGTGACCCCATGGCCGCCACGTGACGTCGATCACTTTCTGTGATTTCCGCTCCGCCAGGCCCGTAACCCGTGCCCGGCGCGTTCCGTTTCTCCGGGTGCGACCGGTGGTTGCCCCGGTTCATCCCCCCGGGCCCCCGAGGTCGGCGGCACAGCGCCAACGACCTCACCTCCGCGGTGCCATGCTGCCGCCGGTCGTCGGCCACACGGCGGCCGACCGGCCGTGACCAGCGAGAGGAGGTGCCTGCGGTGGACGACATCCTCTTCTCCCGCCGGCGCGCCGAGCGCTTCGCGCAGCTTCTCGACGAGGCCAACGGCGGCCGGCGCCACCACACCCGGTCCCGGGTCGACGACCAGCTCGCCCCACTCGTGGCGGTCGGTCAGCGGCTCACCGCCGAACGCCCGACGGTCGAGGTCGACCCGAAGTTCCGCACCAGCCTGCGGGCCATGCTGGTCGCGACCGCGGAGCGGGAAGGCGTGGGCGTGCCGGCGACGGGCGCCGCGACCGAACCGGCCGGCGAACGCACCTCCGGCACCCGTTCCCTGCTGCCCGCGGTCACCGCCCGGCGGGCGCGCGCCCGAGGCGCGATCCTGATCGGCGTGGCGTCCGGCGCGATCGCCGTGTCCGGCATCTCGGCCGCGAGCGAGAACGCCGTGCCGGGCGACGCGCTCTACGGCATGAAGCGCTCGACGGAACGCGCCCAGCTCGCCCTGGCCAGCTCGGACATGAGCCGCGGCCAGCTCTTCCTCGACTTCGCGCGTACGCGGCTCGGCGAGGCCGCCGAGCTGCGGGGCGACCACGCCGGGTTCAGCGCCGTGCTCGACGACATGGACGCCGACACCCGCCAGGGCGTCCGGCTGCTCACCACCGCCGCCGTGCAGCGCTCCGACATGGCCGGCCTGGACGCCGTGAACGCGTTCGTCGACGGCCAGCGGCGCGCGGTGAGCGACCTGCTCGACGGCGCCGCCCGGGCCGACCGGGAGCGCACCCACCAGTCGCTGGCGCTGCTCGACACGGTCCGCGAACGCTCGGACGCCCTGCGCGCCGCCATCGGCTGCAACCTGCCCGCGCCGGTGGCGAGCGACGCCCTCGGCCCGGCGCCGACCGCCTGCCCCGGCGCCCGCTGACCGACGCAGCACAGTTCACCGCGCGGATGCCCGTCCGTCGGGTCGATGCGGCTACCCTCGCTGGAGGCGCACGCCGTACCGGTCGAGGGAGGGAGGTCGCGTGGCCCGCACCCGGAAGGTGACGGTCAGCACCGACGTCCACGGTCACACGGCCGGCTGGGCCGAGGCCGAGCCGGCTCCCGCCCCCGACCCGACCGCGGCGGCCTTCTTCGACGTCGACAACACGATGATGCAGGGCGCCTCGATCTACTGGTTCGCCCGTGGGCTCGCCGCCCGCAACTACTTCACGACGGCCGACCTGGCCCGCTTCGCCTGGCAGCAGCTCCGGTTCCGGTTGCTCGCCCGCGAGCACGCCGGGGACATGTCGCAGGCCAAGGAGGCGGCCCTCGCCTTCATCGAGGGCTGGCGGGTGGACGACGT
Source organism: Micromonospora globbae (assembly GCF_036184225.1). Taxonomy (NCBI): domain Bacteria; kingdom Bacillati; phylum Actinomycetota; class Actinomycetes; order Micromonosporales; family Micromonosporaceae; genus Micromonospora; species Micromonospora globbae. The sequence goes on along the minus strand of NZ_CP108084.1, from coordinate 6,132,843 downwards.
GGAGCGGCTCGCCGAGGAGATCTTCGACGAGCTGATGGCGCCGCGCATCTGGGCCGGCACGCGCCGGCTCGCCCAGCGCCACCTGGACGCCGGGCAGCGGGTCTGGCTGGTGAGCGCCGCGCCCGTGGAGATCGGCCGGGTGATCGCCTCCCGGCTGGGTCTCACCGGCGCGATCGGCACGGTCGCGGAGATCGTCGACGGCGCGTACACCGGGCGGCTGGTCGGTGATCTCATGCACGGGCCGGCGAAGGCGGAGGCGGTGGCCCAGCTCGCCGCCGTCGAAGGGCTCGACCTGGCCCGCTGCACCGCGTACAGCGACTCGGCCAACGATCTGCCCCTGCTCACCACGGTCGGCCGGGCGGTCGCCGTGAACCCCGACGGGACGCTGCTGCGGCGTGCCCGGGAGCACGGGTGGGAGGTCCGCGACTTCCGGACCGGCCGGCGGGCGGTGCGGATCGCCGTGCCGTCCACGGCCGCGGCCGGCGTCCTCGTCGGTGCGGTCAGCGCCGGTCTCGCGTTGCACCGCCGCCGCCGCGTCGGCTGACCTCGGGCCGCACCGGCCGGACGCGCACCGCCCGGCCCGGTCACGGGCCGAACGGGTCCGGGCGCCGTTCGAGCAGCTTGTGCAGGGTCTGCTGGATGGTCTCGCGGACCTGGTCGGCGAGGTTGAAGACCACCAGCGGATCGTCCGCCGAGTCGGTCAGGTGCGCCGTCGGGATCGGCGGGCAGAACTCGATCAACCACTTGCTCGGCAGCGGGATCATCCCCAGCGGACCGAGCCACGGAAAGGTCGGGGTGACCGGGAAGTACGGCAGCTTGAGCAGCCGGGCGAGAGGCTTGATGTCGGCGAGCATCGGGTAGATCTCCTCGCCCCCGACGATGGCCACGGGCACGATGGGGGTGCCGGTGCGCAGCGCCGCCGAGACGAACCCGCCCCGGCCGAAGCGTTGCAGCTTGTAGCGGTCGGAGTAGAGCTTGCCGACGCCCTTGAAGCCCTCCGGGAAGACCCCGACCAGTTCACCGGCGCGCAGCAGCCGCTCGGCATCCGGGTTGCAGGCCACCGTGCCGCCCGACTTGCGCGCCAGCTCGGAGACCACCGGCATCCGGAACACCAGGTCGGCGCCGAGCAGGCGGAGGAAGCGGTGTGCGGGGTGGTGGTCGTGCAGGGCGGTCGCGAGGATCAGCGCGTCGAGCGCCACCGTGCCGGAGTGGTTGCCCACCACGAGGCCCGCGCCGTCGGCGGGGACGTGCTCGACGCCGGTCACCTCGGTGCGGAACCAGTCCCGGTAGAGCACGCGCAGCGGCGGGTGGAGGACGGCCTTGGTCAGCTCCGGGTCGAAGCCGAACTCGTCGACCTCGTAGTCACCGGACAGCCGCCGGCGCAGGAACGCCAGCGCGCCGGCCACCTTCCGGTCCCAGGGATCTCCCGGCCGGTCGGCCACCGCCGGTCCGTTCCGCCCCGGAGTCTCCGGGCGCGCGCCCGCCGGCCCGGCGTCGTCCGCGCGCCCGGCGCGTCGCGGCGCCTCCGTGCGTGGTGCCTCCGGCCCCGCCGACCTCCCCGCGGTCCCCGACCGTCCCTGGGCCTCCGACTTCCCCGGAAACCCCCCTGAAGACTCCGGCCCGGCGGGCGGGCTCGCGGGTCGGTGGCCGTTGCGCCGCGCCGGCTCCGCGTCCGGGTCGGGCGCCGCCGGCGGTACGCCGAACCGGCCCCGCGCCCCGGCGTCGTCGCGCTCCTGACCCGTCACGACCCCTCCCGGACGGCCGCCCGCACCTGCCGGATCCCGTCCAGCACGAGCCGCTCGGCGGCGGCCAACTGGTCGCGGGTCACCACCACCCCACCGTGGTGGGCACGGATGAAGTCGTCGAAGGCCGCGGCCGTCGACCGCGGGGTGAAGCCGTACTCCTGCTCCAACCGGGTGGTGTCCACGACCCGGCCGTGCACGAAGAGGTCGACCTGGTCCAGGCCGTACCGGCCGAAGCCGAGGGTGCGGGCGAGCGCGGCGGCGCCGGAGAGGCCGGGTTCCAGCACCGGCACGGCCACCCGACCGGCCCGGCGGATGGCCTGGGTGAGGGAGAGCACGCCCGGACCGGCCACGTTGTAGGTGCCGGGATGGTCCTCGACGACCGAGCGGTGCAGCACCTCGAGCGCGTCGTCGAAGTGCAGGAACTGGAGCCGAGGATCGCGGCCCAGGACGGTCGGCACCACCGGCTGGGAGAAGTAGCGCGTCAACGTGGTGTCGGCGGTGGAGCCGATGAAGGGCGCGAAGCGCAGCACGGTCGCGGTGACGTCGGGCCGGCGGCGGCGGAAGCCGCGGACGTACCCCTCGATGTCGAGGATGTCGCGGCCGAACCCGCCGCGCGGCACCTCGCGCGGCTCGGTCTCCTCGGTGAAGACCGCCGGGTCCCGGAAGGACGCTCCGTACGCGGCCGTGGAGGAGCGGACCACGAGCTTGCGCAGCCGCGGCGCCCGCTGGCAGGCGGCGAGCAGCTGCATCGTGCCGATGACGTTCTGTTCCTTCATGGCCGACCGGCCGCCCTGCTGCCGGTCCGGCGCGGTGATCAGCGCGAGGTGCACCACCGCGTCGACGTCGAGGTCGGCCAGGAGGCCGCCGAGGGACTCGAAGTCGACGCGGATCCGCTCCACGCCGTCGAGCAGGTCGGCGAACTCGCCGGGCGACTCGGGCGGATCGATGCCGATGACCCGCTCGATCCGGGGGTCGGCGGCGAGCCGGGCCGCCACGTGGGCGCCGAGGTAGCGGCCCACCCCGGTCACGACGACGACCCCCGGAGCACCGGGGGTGCCACCGGGGGTCATCTTCCGCACCTTCCCCGGCAGGCGGGATCGAGCCGGGACATCCACGGCCTGATCACCTGAGCCTCCGAGGGTCGACAGAGGGCATGTGACGGCGTTGCCGGGCCGCGGGCCCGGCAACGGTCACTTGCCGAGACGGCGACGCTGGACGCGGGTCTTGCGCAGCAGCTTGCGGTGCTTCTTCTTAGCCATGCGCTTGCGGCGCTTCTTGACCACCGAGCCCATACGACAGCCTTTCGATGCAACGTGCGGGGCGGACCGGCTGCCACCACCACGCGGGTGGGCGTCGGCGACCGCTTGCGGACAACGGACCGGACCAGCTCGGGCGGTAGGGCGCACCGGGGTGCGGTCACGGTCGGGGTCCAGGGTAGCGGGAGAGCGTCAGCAGGACCAACGCGACCCCGGCGTCGAGGCTTCGCGGACGTGGCGCGCGCCCGCCGGCGACTCACTCCTCGTGCCCGCCGTGCCCGGGGCTTCCGGGCGGCCGCGGGCGGCCCGGTGGTTCAGGCGGTCTCCTGAAAGGCGCCCCGCAGATACTCGTGCACCGCGTGTTCCGGAACCCGGAACGACCGGCCGACCCGTACCGCGGTGAGTTCACCGCTGTGCACCAGGCGGTAGACCGTCATCTTCGACACCCGCATGACCGTCGCCACCTCGGCGACGGTGAGGAACTTGACCTCCGACAGCCGACCGTCGGACTGCGACCCGGCCATGGCTCACCCGACCCCATCCCATGCCCGGCGCGTGCCCACGCCGGCGGGATGCTCCCGCCCGGGCCGGCAACGCGCGTGTTACCAGTACGGTAGCGGTGCCGCTGTGACCGGCGCGATCCCTTCCTACAACTGATCATGATTCGGACCCGGGTTTCACCCGTCCTGACCTGGCGGTATGCGCCCTGCTGCGCCGCCCGTCCCGTTGCCGGGACCGAACGGCCCGCAACCGACCGGTCACCACGCGCGACCGTTCCGCGGGACCGGCCGGGAACCGGCGGGAGGGCGGAGGCACCCGGTGGCTCCGGCGGCGCCACCGGAGCCACCGGGCGGGCGCCCCGGGCCGCTTCCGGACGCGGAATCCCGAGGCTCCGCACTGGGAGCGGGCACCAGTGTCGCAGGTGCGCCGGGAGCGCCGGACACCGGTGGATCATGAATCTCCGGGGGCCGCGCCGACCGGGCGCGCCGGTCGGCCGTCAGGAGATCAGGGTGCGGACGTACGCCACGCACTGCTCGTGCAGCACGGACCAGGACTCGCCGAACACCTGGGCGGAGGCGCGTTCCACGGCCGTACGGTCGTGGACGACGGCGTCGAAGAAGGCGAGCAGCCGCTGCTCGCCGAAGCGGTCGACGAGGTGCCGGACGGCCAGGTAGCCGAGACCGTAGCTGCCGGCCACCCGCTCGGCCGGGGCGTCGTCGGCGGGGGCGAGTTCCTCCAGGCGGCCGTTCCAGCCACTCTGGATGAGCCGCCGCACCTGGCTCAGCCCCTCGTACCGGTTCGTCGCCTGGCCGTTGGCGGCGACGTACTCCGCCAGCCCCTCCACGAGCCACCAGGTGGTCTTGCCCGGGTAGCCCCCGTCGGGCAGCGAGGCCGCGTGGGTCAGCTCGTGCCGGAGCAGGTCGTCGATGCCGTCGTCGGTGGTGCCTTCCGCGTTGAGCACGATCTCGTGGTGGCCGCCGCCGACGGTCACCGCGTACCCGCCGGTCCAGGTCGGCCGGCCCCCGCCGTACCAGCGTTCCCACTCGGTGCGGCCGGCGTAGAAGATCCGGTAGCGGTCCGGCGGGGAACCGTCCAGCGTGTACCGGTCGGCGATCTTCGCGGCCGCCTCGGCCTGGGCCAGCAGGGCGGGCAGCCTCCCGCGCAACGCCGGCGTGGTGGCGACGAGCGTCCGCGCACCGGTCGCCGCGACCAGCTCGCTGATCTCCCACGGCCGGGTGCCGGTCTCGGCCGACTTGGACTCCTCGACGGCGACCAGTCGCGGCTGCTGCCCGTCCTCGCGCCAGCGGGTGCCGGCGAGCACCGGGCTCGGTCGGCAGCCGGGCGCCACGAAGCAGTACTGGTAGCGCACGAGCATCCGCCACTCGCCGGGACGGTCGGTGACCGGTGTGGGCAGCCCCGTCACCTCGGCCCGCCACGTGGTCACCCCCAGCGCCCGCAGGGCGGTGAACCGGCGGCGCAGGTCGGCGTGGGCGGCCGGGTCGGCCACGGCCAGGAATCCGGCCTGGTCGCCGGCGAGCAGCGCCGCGGACTGCCGTCTCAGCGCGTCGGCGATGCGCCCGGCGAGTTCGCGCTCGGCCCGGGTCGCGTCGTCGGCGGCCGTGGTGCCGGCGCGCTTCAGGACCGTCCGGGTGCCGCGCTCGCCGACCACACCGACCACCAGGACGGCCGGCACGCCGCAGCCCAGCAGCAGCAGTACGACCACCGTGAGCACCGTCCACACCGGTCGGACCCGGCGGGGCGCTGGCTCGTCGAGACCGTCCATCACCCGGCGAAGGGTAACGACCGGAAGCCCGTTCCGGCGAGACCGGTGCCGTCCGTTCCGGCGAGACCGGTGCCGGCGGGTCGGCCGCCGCGAGCCCGGCCGGGGCGGGTCAGGCGGGCCGCCCTCCGAGGCGGAGCAGGGTGACGGTCGCCGCCCAGACCACCACCAGCGCGACGCCGAGCAACGGTCGACCGAGCGACGCGAGCATGGCGCCGCCCGCCACGAACCAGGCGGCCTGGAAGGCGTGCTTGCCGGCGGCCGGCAGCACCACCCGCGCCTTGGGGGAACCGAAGACGCCCCAGAGCGCGGCGAGCACCACGGGCACGGCGACGGCGGCCAACAGCCGGATCGCCGGGCCGGCATCGCGGGCCCAGCCCCACCGGGCGCCCACGACCAGGACGGCCAGTTCGAGCAGGAAGAGCAGGAGGAGCCCGAGCGCGCGGATCACGACGGCCGCCCACCGGGCCAGGAACGCAGCGCGACGTCCAACGCCTCGATCAGGTGGTCGTAGGAGCGGCCGACGTCGCGGGGCAGGCCGAAACCGCCGGCCGCCTCCAGCGAGACGAACCCGTGCAGGGCGCTGCGGACTCCCCGGGCGGCGTCGACCGCGTCGTCGCCGGTGATGCCGTAGCCGTGCAGGATCGCGTAGATGGCCCCGACCGCCCGCTCCCCCGCCGTCACGTGCTCCGGGTCGGCCGGATCCGGCACCTGCTGTGTGGCGGGGTAGCGGCCGGGGTGCCGGAGCGCGTACGACCGGTAGGCGGCGGCGACGGCGCGCAGCGCGTCGGTCCCGGCGCGGCCGGCGGCGGCCGTCGTCAGCTCGGCGGCCAGTTCGGCGGTGGCCAGCGCCGAGACCTTCTGGGCGAGCGCGTCCGCGTTCCGGACGTGCTTGTAGAGGCTGGGCAGCGCCACGCCGAGCCGCGCGGCCAGCGCGGCGAGGGTGAGCCGCGGCCAGCCGACCTCGTCGGCCAGCCGGGCCGCCTCGCGTACGACGATCTGCTGGTTGAGCCCCGCCCTAGGCACCGGTGCACACCGCCAGGAACGCCGTCAGCTGCTCGGCCATGCGCGCCGGCTGGTCGGCGTGCGGGTAGTGGCCCGAATCCTCGATCATGCGGGCCTCGGCGGTGGCGAAGAGCCGCCGCGCCGCCCGCGCCTCGGCGCCCGGGTCGGGGAAGTCGGGGTCGCGGGTGCCCATGAGCACGAGGACCGGCTGCCGGACGTCGCGGGCCCGGGTGGTCCAGTGCGGCTCGACGGGCGCGTTCACGCCCCGCACCGCCGCCATGCGGCCGGGCTCGCGCAGCTTGGAGACCATCGCCCGGCGGAAGGCGGCGTCGTCGGCCGGACGGGTCACCGGGAACAGCGTCCGGTGGAACATCCCGAACAGACGCGGGCTGCGCAGCACCAGGGCCACGGCGGCCCGCATGAACGGGTTCATCCTGGGCGGGTTGACGAACGCGCCGACCAGCACGATCCCGGCGACCTGCGCGGGGGCGTCGGCGGCGGCGAAGGTGACCGCCGCGGCGCTCGACGAGTTGCCGACGAGGACCGCGGGACCGCCGTCGAGGGCCCGGACCACGGCCACCAGGTCGGCGCCCACCTCGGCCGGCGCGTACGTCGGCCAGCCGACGCTGGAGTCGCCGTGGCCCCGCACGTCCACCGAGGCCACCCGGTAGCCGGCCTCGACGAGCAGCGGGATCAGGTGCCGGTAGGACGCGCGGTTCTCGCCCATCCCGTGGGAGAGGACCACCAGCGGGCCTTCGCCGTGCACCTCGTACGCGATCCGTCCGCCCGGGCGCTCGACATAGCTAATATTCATAACGCAAAGGCTAATGTCATTAGCCAACGGCGTCAAGGGGTTGACCTCACCTCGGCTTCACCTCGCACGATCGGTGCATGTCGAACATCCGCACCGGCGTACCGCACCTGCGCATCGCCCGCCCGAGCCGCGACCTGGCCGCGGCCGAACGTTTCTGGGTCGGCGGTCTCACCCTCGACGTGCTCTGGCGCGCCACGGCCGCCGGACCGGGCGGGCACGACCTGCTGATGCTGGGCTGGCCGGACGCCCACTGGCACCTGGAGCTGGTGGCCGGCGACGTGCCCGACCCGACCCCCACCGCCGAGGACCTGCTGGTCCTCTACCTCGACGGCCCCGTCGACGAGGACCTGGTCCGGGAACTGGAACGGGCCGGCGGGACGAGGGTCTCCGCCGGCCCGTACTGGGACCGCTGGGGGGTGACGGTGCGCGATCCGGACGGCTACCGCCTGGTGCTCAGCACCCGGGCGTGGTCGAACCGCTGAACCCGCCCCGGGCTACTTCTTCGAGACCAGGGCGCGGGCGAAGAAGGCCAGGTTGGCCGGGCGCTCCGCGAGCCGGCGCATGAGGTAGCCGTACCACTGGTCGCCGTACGGGACGTACGTGCGCACCGTGTAGCCCTCGCTCACGAGCCGGGCCTGCTCCTCCGGGCGGATGCCGTACAGCATCTGGAACTCGAACCGGTCCGGCCCCCGGTCGAACCAGCGCGCCCGGTCCTCGCCGATGGCGATGAGCCGCGGGTCGTGCGTGGCCAGCATGGGGTAGCCGTCGCCGGACATCAGGATGTTCATGCACCGCACGTACGACTTGTCCACCTCGTGCGCCGACTGGTAGGCCACCGACTCCGGCTCCCGGTAGGCCCCCTTGCAGAGCCGCACGCGCGAGCCGGCCGTGGCGAGCTCGCGGCAGTCGGACTCGGTGCGCCGCAGGTACGCCTGGAGCACCGCGCCGGTCCCGGGGTGGTCCTTGCGCAGCTTGGCCAGGATGTCCAGCGTCGAGTCGGTGGTGGTGTGGTCCTCCATGTCCAGCGTCACCGTGGTGCCCGCCGCGTCCGCCGCCGCGCAGATCGCCCGCGCGTTGTCGTACGCGAGCTGCTCGTCGAACATCTGGCCGAGCGCGGAGAGCTTCACGCTCACCTCGGCCGCGGGGGTGAGGCCGGCCTCGTTCAGCAGCCGCAGGAGCCGCAGGTACTCGTCCCGGGTGGCGTTGGCCTGCTCGGGGGTGACGGTGTCCTCGCCGAGGAAGTCGAGGGTGACCGCGAGGCCGTCGGCGACGAGAGCGCGGGTCGCGCGCAACGCGTCGTCGGTCTGGGCGCCGGCCACGAACCGGCGCACGACGTCCCGCGTGTACGGGGCCGTCGCGACGAGCCGCTCGACCTGGGATGACCGGGAGGCGGCGAGGATGACGGAACGGAGCATGAGCCGAGCGTAACGCCCGCGCGGGCGCGCGCGCCGGGGGGCGGCCGGGGCCACGGTGGTGGCACCGATCGGTTACAACGATGCCGTGGAACGCAACCCCCGTCGCCGGCTGCGGTCGGCCTCCGTTCAGCTCGGCGCGCTCACGGCGCTCGCCCTCGCCCTCTCCGGCTGCAACCTGACCTCCGACGACGACGATGACGACTGCGCCCTCGGCCCGGAGGGCGGCGGCGACACGGTGGCGCTGGCCATGCGCGTACCCGCCCCGTCCGCCGAGCGGACCGGGTCGGACCCGGCGCCCGCGGCGGTGCCCGAGCGCGGCGGTTTCGGCACCCACCTCGCCTCCTGCGGCGGCTGACGTGCGCCGGGAGCGGGTGACCCCCCGCCCGGACTGGGACGCCACCATCCGGGAGCAGGGGCTGGTGTACGTCGACACGGAGCTGCCCGACGGCGGCGTCATGTCGTACTGGGACGAGTCCGCCGCGTACGCCTTCGAGCTGGACGAGGTGCTGCGGCTGGAGGAGGCGACCGAGGAGCTGCACCGCATGGCGGTGGCCGCCGCGGAGCACGTCGTGGCCCGCGGGCGGTACGCCGAGTTCGGCATCCCGGCCTGGGCGGCCGACGCGGTGGCGCGGTCCCTGCGGGAGCGGCCGCCGACCCTCTACGGCCGCTTCGACCTGTGGTACGACGGCAGCTGGCCGCCGAAGCTGCTGGAGTACAACGCCGACACGCCGACCGCGCTGGTCGAGGCGGCGATCGTCCAGTGGTACTGGCTGGAGCACACCCGGCCCGAGCTGGACCAGTGGAACAGCCTGCACGAGCGCCTGGTCGGCGCCTGGGCGAAGATCGGCGCGGGTCTGCACGACCGGCGGGTGCACGTGGTCTGGTCCAGCGAGGAGGAGACGGGCGAGGACCACATGACCGCCGGCTACCTGGCCGAGACGGCCCGTCAGGCCGGTCTGGACGTCGAGCTGCTGCCGATCCAGGAGATCGGCTGGGACGGGCGGCGTTTCGTCGACGCGGCGGACGCCCCGGTCACCACCTGCTTCAAGCTCTACCCCTGGGAGTGGATGCTCGCCGAACCGTACGGGCGGCTGGCGCTGGAACCGGGCACCCCCACCACCTGGATCGAGCCGGCCTGGAAGCTCCTGCTGTCGAACAAGGCGCTGCTCGCGGTGCTCTGGGAGCTGTACCCGGGCCACGACTACCTGCTCCCGGCGTACCTCGACACACCGCGCGGCATGTCCGAGTACGTGGCCAAGCCGCTGCTCGGCCGGGAGGGCGGTTCGGTGCGGATCGTCACACCCGCCGAGGAGATCGTCAATCCGGGCATCTACGGCGACGAGGGCTGGTGCTACCAGGAGTTCCGCCCGCTGCCGTCGTTCGACGGCAACCGGACGGTGCTGGGGAGCTGGATCGTCGACGGCGAGTCGGCCGGCGCGGGCCTCCGCGAGAGCACGAGCCTCATCACCGACGGGTACGCACGGTTCCTGCCGCACTACATCGACGCGCCGCGTCCCGGCTGAGTCGTCTACCGTTGGGGGCGTGAACTTCGACGCGTACGCCCGGACCGGGGTTGACCTCGTCAACGCCCGTCTGGACGACCTCGACGACCTGCGGGCACTCTTCCCCGACTCCAGCGCCTGGATGCGCGAGGAGGTCGCGGAACGGGACCTGGCGATCTTCCGGCGGGCGCAGAAGCGCCTGCGTGACGTCTTCGAGTACGGCACCTCGGGGCGGGACGCCGACGCGGTGGCCGAACTCAACGCGCTGCTCGAGGCGTACCCGGTGCAGCCCCGCATCTCGGGGCACGACTCCAGCGACTGGCACATGCACGTGACCAGCCGCGGCGCCTCGGTGAGCGCCGAGTACCTCGCTGGCGCCGTCTGGGGCCTCTCCGTCTGGCTCTGCGAGTACGGCAGTGCCCGGTTCGGGGTCTGCGCCGACGAACGCTGCGGCAACGTCTACCTGGACACGTCGTCCAACTGCTGCCGCCGGTTCTGCTCGGAGCGCTGCGCGACCCGCTCCCACGTGGCCGCGCACCGGGCGCGCAAGCGGGCCGCCATCGGCGAGCAGGCCACCGTGGCGGCCCGGCCGGCCGCCGCCGAGTCGCTCACCCCGGTCAGCTGAGTCGCCGTCGCGGCGTCCGGCGGAGACGTCGGGCGCCGCGACCGGCCGCGACGTCCGCTGCGGCACGGTGCGGGCGCCGGCGCCCGACGAGGCGCCGGCGCCGGGTGGTGTGCGCGTCAGGCGTCGACCGGCGACGGCGTGCTCAGGTGCTGGCGCGCGAAGTCCAGCGCGGCGCGCAGGTCGTTCTCGCGCACCTCACGGCTGCGCGCGCCCCGGGTCGACACCTCCACCGCGACCGACCCCGTGAAGCCCCGCCCGGCCAGCGACCGCAGCAGCTCCGCGCAGGGCTGGGTGCCCCGTCCGGGGACCAGGTGCTCGTCGCGCCCCTCACCCGTGCCGTCGCCGAGGTGCACGTGCGCGAGCGCGTCGCCCATCCGGTCGGCCATCGCCATGGCGTCGGTGTGCGACGCGGCGCAGTGCGACAGGTCGAGGGTGTAGGCGGGGTAGCCCGTCTCGGTCGGGTCCCAACCCGGGACGTACGGGACGAACTGCCGGCCGGCCATCCGCACCGGGTACATGTTCTCCACGGCGAAACGCAGGTCCGGGTGGCGGGTGGCGACGGCGTCGAGACCCTCGCGGAAGTTGCGGGCGTAGTCGCGCTGCCAGGTGAACGGCGGGTGCACCACCACCGTCGGCGCCTCCAGCGCCTCGGCGAGCTGCGCCGAGCGGCGCAGCCGCTCCCAGGGGTCGGGACTCCACACGCGCTGGGTGACCAGCAGGCAGGGGGCGTGCACGGAGAGCACGGGCACGCCGTAGTGCCGGGCCAGGCCGTCCAGCGCGCCCGCGTCCTGGCTCACCGCGTCCGTCCACACCATCACCTCGATCCCGTCGTAGCCGAGGGCCGCGGCCATCTGGAAGGCCGCCGCGGTCCGCTCCGGGAAGACCGAGGAGGTGGACAGGAGCACCGGGACTCGGGACGTCACTCCGCCAGGGTAGCCCGGACCCGCCCGCCGCATCGTGACGAGCGACCGCAAAGCGGTCGGACCACCACGCCGGCTCAGCCCGGTCCGAGCTGGTCGAGCCGGCGCAGGATCACCCCCTCACGCAGCGCCCAGGGGCAGATGCTCAGCTTGTCGACGTCCAACCGGCGCATGACCGTCTCCGCCACGATCGCGCCCGCGAGCAGCTGGTGCGCCCGGCCCACGCTGACCCCCTCCAGCTCGGCGAGCTGCCGGGGCGCGATGTGCCGGATGAAGCCGATCACCTGGCCCAGCCCGGTGCGGGTGAGGCTGCGCTTGGCCCACAGGCCCGCCCCCGAGGGGGCCGCCCCGGCCAGCCGGGCCAGGGTGCGGAACGTCTTCGAGGTGCCGACGGGCCGGTCCCAGCCCACGTCGACGATCTCCTTGACCACCGGGTCGAGCAGTCCGTCCACGTACTCCCGCAGCTCCTCGACCGCCGCGGCCGGCGGCGGCCCGTCGTCGTCCGGCGTCACCCCCAGCCGCTCCCGCGTGAGCCGGCCCGCGCCGAGCGGCAGCGAGACCGCGGCCGCCGGATCCTCGTCGATCCCCGCGGCCAGCTCCAGCGAGCCGCCGCCGATGTCCAGCACCAGCAGCCGCCCCGCCGACCAGCCGAACCACCGCCGCACCGCGAGGAACGTCATCCGTGCCTCGTCCGCGCCGGTGAGCACCTCCAGGCGTACGCCGGTCTCGTCCCGGACCCGGGCCAGCACCTCGGGCGCGTTGGTGGCGTCGCGCACCGCGGAGGTGGCGAACGCGATCAGGTCGTCGGTGTCCAGGCCGGCGGCCGCCGCCTTGGCCATGCTCACCGCCTTGACCAGGGCGTCGGCGCCCGCCGCGGTCAACGCGCCGTCCGGGCCGATCTGCTCGGCCAGCCGCAGCACCACCTTCTCCGAGTGCGCCGGCCACGGGTGTGCGCCGTGGTGCGCGTCCACCACCAGCAGGTGCACCGTGTTGGAACCGACGTCGAGGACCCCCAGTCGCATGCCTCGACCCTAGGGGCAACACGTTTCGCCGGCTCGCGGGCCGGCACGGTCCACCGGGCGTACGCTGGGCCGGGTGACGACGGAGCTCCGTGTACTGGTGGACGACCCGGGTGACCCGCGCAGCCGCGAGGTGCCCCTGGACTTTCCCCGGGAGTGGATCGAGTTCACCGACCCCGCCGACGACGACCACCTGATCCGGGCGGACCTCACCTGGCTGCTCTCCCGCTGGACCTGCGTCTTCGGACGCGGCTGTCACGGCATCATCGCCGGCCGCGCGGCCGAGGGGTGCTGCTCACACGGCGCGTTCTTCACCGACGCGGACGACGAGAAGCGGGTACGCGCCGCCGTCAAGCGGCTCACGCCGCAGACGTGGCAGCACTTCCGCCGGGGCTTCAAGAGCTGGACCGCGAACGACACGATCGACGGCAAGAACCCGGCGCGTCGGACCGCCACGCGCGACGCGGACGGTCCGTGCGTCTTCCTCAACGACGTCGACTTCGCGGGCGGCGGCGGGTGCGCCCTGCACGCGCAGGCGCTGCGCGACGGCGTGCACCCGCTGGAGTACAAGCCGGACGTCTGCTGGCAGCTGCCCATCCGCCGGGACCAGGAGTGGGTCAAGCGGGCGGACAACACGAAGGTGCTGGTGTCCACGCTGTCCGAGTTCGACCGGCGCGGCTGGGGCGCGGGCGGGCACGACCTGGACTGGTGGTGCACCTCCTCGACGGACGCCCACGTGGGCACCGAGCCGATGTACGTCTCCTACGGGCCGGAGCTGACCGCGCTCATCGGCGCGCCGGCGTACGCCAGGCTGGCCGAGCTGTGTGCGGCCCGTTCCCGTCAGGGCCTGGTCGCCCCGCACCCGGCCGACGCGTCCTGACGGGGCGGCCGGGGCGCGGGCGCCGCACCGGCGCGCCGGTGGGCGACGACCCGACCCGGCCGCCGGCGCTCGGCGCGGACGTCGCCGGCGGGGCCGGTCAGGGCTCGAACTTGTAGCCCAGGCCGCGCACCGTGACGATGTAGCGGGGCGCCGAGGGCTCCGGTTCGATCTTGGAGCGGAGACGCTTCACGTGGACGTCCAGGGTCTTCGTGTCGCCCACGTAGTCGGCGCCCCAGACCCGGTCGATGAGCTGCCCCCGGGTGAGCACCCGGCCGGCGTTGCGCAGCAGCAGCTCCAGCAGCTCGAACTCCTTCAGCGGCAGCTGCACGGGGGCGCCGTCGACGGTCACCACGTGCCGCTCGATGTCCATCCGCACGGGGCCGGCCGCCAGCGTGGGGGCGCCCGACTCGGTCGCCTCCGGGCTCTGCCGGCGCAGCACGGCCCGGATCCGGGCCACCAGCTCGCGCGGCGAGTACGGCTTCGTCACGTAGTCGTCGGCCCCGATCTCCAGGCCGACCACCTTGTCGATCTCGCTGTCCCGCGCGGTGACCATGATGATCGGCACGTGCGAGCGCTGACGGAGCTGGCGGCACACCTCCGTGCCGGACATCTCGGGCAGCATCAGGTCGAGCAGCACGATGTCGGCGCCCGTCCGGTCGAACTCGGTCAGGGCCGACGGACCCGTCGCGGCCACCGAGACCTCGAAGCCCTCCTTGCGGAGCATGTACGACAGGGCGTCGGAGAACGACTCCTCGTCCTCCACCACCAGAACGCGGCTCAACGGGGTTTCCTTTCCATTGCTGTCAGACCTGCCGAAGCTCGGCCGGACCGGGCTCGATCCCAGCCGCCGGCAGTGTCGTCAGGAGGTCTTCCGGGGGACGGGCGGGCAGCCGGAGGGTGAACGTCGATCCACCACCAAGAGTGCTCGACACGTCGACCCGTCCGCCATGGTTGCTCGCGATGTGTTTCACGATGGCCAGCCCCAGCCCGGTGCCGCCGGTCGCCCGGGAACGCGCCTGGTCGGCCCGGTAGAAGCGCTCGAAGATGCGGTCGACGTCGGAGGGGGCGATGCCGATGCCCTGGTCGGCGACCGCGATCTCGACGTACTCCTCGCCGCCGCGCGCGGTGATCCGTACCGTGGTGCCGTCGCCCGAGTAGTTCACGGCGTTCTCGACCAGGTTGGCCACGGCCGTGGCGAGTTGGCTGTCGCTGCCGTACACGGTGAGGCCGCGCTCGCCCTCGACCAGCACCTCGATGTCCCGTGCCGCCGCGGTGGTGCGGGTCCGGTCGACGACCTCGGCGATCACCCAGTCCACCGAGACCGGCTCGGGGGCCGGCTGCGGCTCGGCGCCCTGGAGCCGGGTCAGTTCGAGCAGTTCCTGCACGAGCCGGCCCAACCGGGTGGACTCGTGCTGGATGCGTTCGGCGAAGCGACGGGCCGCCACCATGTCCTCCGACAGGTCCGGCGCGGCGCCGGACGGCTCGGTGGCGTCCAGCAGCGCCTCGGCGAGCAGTTGGAGGGCGCCGATGGGCGTCTTCAGCTCGTGGCTGACGTTCGCCACGAAGTCACGCCGTACCCGGGTCAGCCGGTGCGACTCGGTCACGTCCGCCGCCTCGACGGCGATGTAGCCTCCGCCGACCCCCATGGCCCGCAGGTGCACGCCGAGCGGGTTGTCGCCGCCGGTGTCGCGGCCCCGGGGCAGGTCGAGCTCGACCTCGCGGCGGATGCCCGTCCGGCGGACCTGGCCGGCGAGCGTACGGATCAGCGGGTGCGGCGCGATCGAGCCCGGGCTGGCGCCGGTGCGCAGCAGACCCATGGCCCGGGCCGCGGGATTGACCAGCACCGGGACGTCGTCCGGGTCCAGCACCACGACACCGGCCCGGAGCGAGTCGATCGTGCGGCGGCCCAGCCCGACCTGTGGATCGTCGCCTATCGCCGGCCTCCCCGTGCTCACCCGGGAGCCAACGCTCCCCGTCGACCTGTCGCCTCGGCGCGGCGCCGACCGGAACCTGGCCAGGACCAGCCCGGCGACCACTCCGGCCACCAGCGCCACGGCCACCGCGACCGCCACCGCCCACTCCACCCGGCGATCGTAGGGTCATTGTTAACCTGGCTACCGCACACAACGGGATGAATCAGGCTCGCTTCCCGCAAAATTCACGTACGCGACCGGTGTCGTTCACCGGGGTTCATGTCGGGTCCGCCCGGGCCACCTACCGTGGGCGGCGCACCGCCCGACCCCCGGCCGGCCCTGGCCGGCCACGACACCTACAGGACGTGACGATGCGCGACGAGTTCCGGGCCGACCTGCACCTCGTGAGCCAGCTCCTGGTGGACATGGCCGAGGCGACCCGGTCCGCCATGCGACAGGCCACCCGGGCCCTGCTCACCGCCGACCGGCAGGCCGCCGAGACGGTCATCGAACGCGACGCCGAGATCGACGAGCTCTACCGGCACGTCGAGGAGCGGGTCTGCGACCTGCTGGCCCGGCAGTCGCCGGTGGCCTCCGACCTGCGCGCCATGATCACCGCGCTGCACGTCGCCGCCGACCTCGAACGGATGGGCGACCTGGCCGACCACGTCGCGAAGACCGCGCTGCGGCGGCACCCCTCCCCGGCCGTACCGGCCGAGCTGCGGCCGATCTTCACCGACATGGCGACGATCGCCGACCGGATGGCCGAGAAGATAGCGTCCGTGCTCGCCAAGCCCGACGCCGACATCGCCGCCGAGCTGGACCGCGACGACGACGCGATGGACGACCTGCACCGCAGCCTCTTCGGGGTGCTGCTCGGCGCCGACTGGCCGTACGGGGTGGAGACCGCCATCGACGCGACCCTGCTCGGCCGCTTCTACGAGCGCTTCGCCGACCACGCCGTCAACGCGGGCGAGCACGTCGTCTACCTCATCACCGGCGAAACGGCCGCCTCGCCCAACTGACCCGCCCGTCGTACCGGAAAGGGCCCCTCCACGCAGCGCGAGCGTTGCGTGGAGGGGCCCTTCCGCGCGTCAGCGACCCTGGTTGGCGACCGCGGCGGCGGCCTCCTTGGCGGCCTCCGGGTCCAGGTACGTCCCGCCGAGCACCTGCGGGCGCAGGTGGGGGTCCAGGTCGTACCGCAGCGGGATGCCGGTCGGGATGTTGAGCTTC
This sequence comes from Micromonospora globbae, assembly GCF_036184225.1. Classification (NCBI taxonomy): domain Bacteria; kingdom Bacillati; phylum Actinomycetota; class Actinomycetes; order Micromonosporales; family Micromonosporaceae; genus Micromonospora; species Micromonospora globbae. The sequence continues at coordinate 6,116,235 of NZ_CP108084.1, read as the reverse complement.
GCGATCGCCTCGTCGGAGATCTGGTCGAGGTGCTTCACGAGGGCACGCAGCGAGTTGCCGTGCGCGGCCACCAGCACCGTACGGCCGGCCAGGATGTCCGGGACGATCGAGTCGTACCAGTACGGCAACATCCGCTCGACCACGTCCTTGAGGCACTCGGTACGCGGCATCAGCTCGGTGGGCAGCAGCGCGTACCGCGGGTCGCCGACCTGGGACCACTGGTCGTTGTCGTCGATCGGCGGCGGCGGGGTGTCGTACGACCGCCGCCAGAGCATGAACTGCTCCTCGCCGTACTCGTCGAGGGTCTGCTTCTTGTTCTTGCCCTGCAACGCGCCGTAGTGGCGCTCGTTGAGCCGCCAGGACCGGCGCACCGCGATCCAGTGCCGGTCCGCCCTGCCCAGCGCCAGCTCGGCGGTGCGGATGGCCCGGCGCAGCACGCTCGTGTGCACCACGTCCGGCAACAGGTTGTGTTCGCGGAGCAGCTCGCCGCCGCGCCGCGCCTCCTCCTCCCCCTTGGCGGTCAGGTCGACGTCGACCCAGCCGGTGAAGAGGTTCTTGGCGTTCCAGTCGCTCTCGCCGTGCCGCAACAGGACCAGCGTCCCGACGGTGGGCCCCTCGCTAGCAGTCATGCGGATCATCCTGCCGTACGTGGCCACGGGACATGCGGGGACCCGTCGTGACGACCACCACGTGGAAAAGCTGGTGACCGGCACTGCCGGGCGGCACTAGGTTGTAAGGCGCTCAAAAGAGATCAGTCATTACCACGGGGGGCACGGCGGATGCGGACGGTACGCGGCTGGTTCAGGGACACGGCGGGCGGACTGCCGACCCGGTTCTGGTACCTGTGGACCGGCACCCTGATCAACCGGCTCGGCTCGTTCGTGCTGGTGTTCCTCGCCATCTACCTCACCCAGGAGCGGGGCTTCTCCGCGTCCCAGGCCGGTCTCGTGATCGGGCTGTGGGGCGTCGGCGGCGCGCTCGGCACCACGGTCGGCGGCACGCTGGCCGACCGCTGGGGACGCCGACCGACGTTGCTCACCGCCCACCTCGGCGCGGCGACCATGATGCTGGCGCTGGGCCTCGCCCGGCCGCTGTGGGCGGTCGCGCTGGGCGCCCTGCTGCTCGGGGCGTTCGCCGAGGCGGCCCGCCCGGCGTTCGGCGCCATGATGATCGACGTGGTGCCGGAGAAGGACCGGCTCCGCGCCTTCTCGCTGAACTACTGGGCGATCAACCTCGGCTTCGCCTGCGCCGCCATCCTCGCCGGCTTCGCCGCGCAGGCCGGCTACCTGCTGCTGTTCGTGGTCGACGCGATCACCACCCTGGTCACCGCGGTGATCATCTTTACCCGGGTCGGCGAGACGAGGCGGGTGACCGGCCCGGTCAGCCGGGGCTCCGCGGCACCGGCGGGCGCCCTCCGGACCATCCTCTCGGACCGGATCTTCCTGGGCTTCGTGACGCTCAACCTGTTCGCCGCGCTGCTCTTCCTCCAGCACATCTCGATGCTGCCGATCGCCATGGGCGACTCGGGCCTGAGCCCCGCCACGTACGGCTCGGTCATCGCGCTCAACGGGGTGCTCATCGTGGTCGGCCAGCTCTTCGTGCCGCGACTGATCCGGGGCCGGAGCCGGTCGCACGTGCTCGCCCTGGCCACCCTGGTGACCGGCGTGGGCTTCGGGCTCACCGCGTTCGCGGAGACGGCCTGGTTCTACGGCCTGACCGTGCTGATCTGGACGCTCGGCGAGATGCTCAACTCCCCCTCCAACGCCACCCTCATCGCCGAGCTGTCCCCCGCCGAACTGCGCGGCCGCTACCAGGGCGTCTTCTCGCTCTCCTGGCAGGTGGCCGGGGCCGCCGCGCCGATCCTCGGCGGACTCGTCCGGGAGCACGCCGGCAACACGACGCTCTGGCTGGGCTGCGCCGTGGTGGGCGCCGTCATGGCGGTGGCCCACCTGATCTCCGGCCCGGCCCGCGAGCGGCGCGCCGCCGAACTGCGCCGGGTCGCGCAGCCGACCGTTCCGGCCACGGCCGTCGACGCCCCGCAGGCCGCGGAGGCCGCGGCGACCGCCCCCGCCGAGCCCGTCCGGGCCAGCTGACGGAATCCCGGCGACCGGCCCGCCGGGCGTCCGATACGGTTCTGGGCGGCAACGGTTAGGAAACTGAACTGTCTGGAGGGCGGGTGCGCGTCCTGCGGCGCTGGTGGCACGACACCGCGGGTGGACTTCCCGCCAGCTTCTGGTACCTCTGGGCGGGCATCCTGATCAACCGGGCGGGCGCGTTCGCCATGCTCTTCCTCTCGCTCTACCTCACCGACGCGCGGGGGGCCAGCGAGGCGCTCGCCGGCACGGTGGTCGGGGCGTACGGGGCCGGCGGCGCCGTGGGCGTGCTGCTCGGCGGAGTCCTGGCCGACCGGTGGGGACGGCGGGCCACCCTGCTCACCGCCCACCTGACCACCGCCGGCCTGATGGTCGCGCTGGCCCTCAGCCAGCACCTCGTGCTCATCGCCGTGCTCTCCGCGCTCGTCGGGGTGGTGCACTCGATGCCCAGTCCGGCGTTCGTGGCCGCGATCGTCGACATGGTTCCCGAGGACCGCCGGGCGCGCGCCTTCAACCTTCAGTTCTGGGCGTTCAACCTCGGAATGGCCGTCGCGTCCCTGCTGGCCGGCGTGCTGGCCGAGGCGAGCTTCCTGGCGCTGTTCCTCGTCGACGCGGGCGCCACGCTGGCCACGGCGCTCGTGATCGCCTGGAAGGTGCCCGAGACGCTGCGCCGCACCGTCGCGTCCCCACGGGCCGTCACGGCCACGCACGGCAGGCGTCGACCGGGCCTGCTCACCGCGCTCACCGACCGGATCTTCCTGACCTTCGTCGGGCTCACCTTCCTGCTGGCCGTACTGAGCATGCAGACCTCGACGATCATGCCGCTGGCGATGCGCGCCGACGGGCTCGGGCCCTCGGCGTACGGCCTGGTGGTGGCGCTGGGCGGTGCGCTCATCGTGGTCGGCCAGCTCTTCGTGCCCCGGCTCATCGAGGGGCGCCGCAAGGACCTCGTTCTCGCGGTCTCCACAGGGCTGATGGCGGTGGGGTTCGGGGCCCTCACGGTCGCCGACGCGCTGGGGGTCTACCTGGCCGCCTCCGTCGTCTGGACGGTCGGCTCGATGCTGGCCGCCCCGCCGAACGCGCAGATCAACGCCGACCTCGCGCCGCCGGAGCTGCGCGCCCGGTACCAGTCGGTCTTCTACCTGACCTTCCCCGCCGCCTCGTTCGTCGCACCCACGCTGGGCGGGGTGAGCCTCCAGTACCTGGGCGCCGCGCACTGGCTCATCGTGGGCGGGCTCGGCCTCGTGGCGGCCGCCGGCCACCTGCTGGCCGGTCCGCCGCGGGAGCGCCGGGTCGCCGCGCTGCGGCGGAAGACGGCGTACGCGGACACCGGCCCGACCCCGACCGAGGACCGCGTGCCGGCGGCGTAGACCTGCCGGCGCCCGTCGAGACCCGTCGAGGGCCGCGTCGCGCACGTCGACGCCACAACTCCCCCGACGGCCCGGCGCAGCCGAGACCACAACATCCCGGATCTTGTCGCTTCCGAGCGCGGCCGAGGCCACTAGATCCTGGATGTTGTCGACGCGGGGCGTGGCCGAGGCCACTAAATCCTGGATGTTGTCCGCTCACGGCGTGGTCGAGGCCACTAAATCCTGGATGTTGTCGCTTCCGAGCGCGGCCGAGGCCACTAAATCCTGGATGTTGTCGACGCGGGGCCCGGTGCGGCTCCCGGGTCGGACACGCAGAATGCCCACCACGCCGATGGCGGTGGTGGGCATTCTCCACGCAGGTGGGGCCGGCGGCGGCGGGCAACACTCACCCCCGTAAGCGTCGCCCGCTCGCGCCGCCGGTCCAAACAGGTGGGCACCGTCCCCCAACGGTTGAACCACCCGTCCCCTCGCGCCTCGCTTGGTGCGCGGACCTGATCGGTCCGCCGCTCCCCCGAACGTTTCCAAGCGTGGCGCGGCGCAATAAAGCTAATTCGCCCGGATTACGGTTTCAACCCAGATCGGCTGTCTCGCCGATCACAGCTGCGGGTGACGCCGCTGCTCCGGACCTCGATCTGGCCAACAGCGCATACCCGCCGGGCATTCCCGCAAACACCTCAGGCGTCCTCCCGATCCGGTGACTCCGTACGGAAGAAGTTGCTCTGCCGGCCGTCGCGCATCTGCTCCTGGTAGATGAGGTTCAGCCGGCGCAGGTCGAACGTGTGGAACCACTCGTCCCAGGTGATCTCGCGGATCCGGCTGCTCTCCCGGTAGCCCGGGATGTTGAACGTGAGCACACCGGCGCGGCCCTCCCGCTCGGTGCCCGCGATGGTGGCCGGCTTCGCGCCCCGCTCCCGGGCCCACCGCATGATCACGTCGTGGTTGCTGGTCACCAGGCTGCGGCCCGGGCGTTCGGGACGGTCGGCCAGCGACGTGATGACCTGCGACGAGCGGGACGACCGGGACGAGCTGCGTCCCGTACGCACACCGGTCGCGGCCTTCGCCGCCGTACCGCCGCCGGCGCTCTTCCGCGCGGGCGCCGTCTTCCTCGCCGCCGCCGTCTTCCGCGCCGGCGCGGTCTTCTTCACCGCCGCCGTCTTCCGCGCGGGCGCGGTCTTCCTCGCCGCCGCCGTCTTCCGCGCGGGCGCAGTCTTCCTCGCCGCCGCCGTCTTCCGCGCCGGCGCCGTCTTCTTCACCGCCGCCGTCTTCTTCACCGCCGCCGTCTTCCGCGCCGGTGTGGTCTTCTTCGCGGCCGCCGTCTTCTTCGCCGCCGCCTTCTTCGCGGGTGCGGTCTTGTTCGCCGGGGCCGCCTTGGCCCGGCCCGGTGCGGCCTTGCCCGCCCGGCCGGCGGCGGCCTTCTTCGTGGCGGACGGCCGCCCCGCCGCGCGGGTGCCGGTGGCCCGGCCGGCCGGCCCGGTCGCCTTGCGCGCCGCACCGCCGCCGCGCGCGGCCCGCATGGCGCGCACCAGTTCCTTCACCAGCTCCGGCTTGCGCAGCGCGGAGATTCCCGAGACGCCGTGCTTGCGGAGCTGGCCCCGGATGTCGTCCACCCGCATCCGGGAGATCTCCGACTCGGAGATCGGTGGGGTGTTCGGCGTCTGGTTCCCCGGCCGTTGCCTTGTCCTGGTCGCAGTCCCGCCGCGACCCGAGCTGTTCCGCTGAGCCATGAGACGCTCACGCTCCTCGACAGTTCGTCCTCGGCGCGTGTGCGGGTCCCATACCTGCCGCACCGCGCGGTGCGGCATACCCGTCAGGACGGCTCCGAACCTCCGGACGGCTCGAAGAGGTGCCGGAAGGCGGCGAGGTTCGCGGTGGATTCACCCCGCTTGATCCGCCACTCCCATTCCCGGCGGATGGAACTGCCGAAGCCGATCTCGAGCATCGTGTCGAAGGACTCGTCGGCGTACGTCAGCACGGCGCCGAGCAGGCGGTCCAGCTCCTCGGCGTCGACGCCGGCGGGATTGACCCGCCCGGTCAGGTAGACGTCGCCGACGGCGTCGATCGAGAAGGCCACGCCGTACATGCGGGCGTTGCGCTGCAGCAGCCACGCCCACAGTTCCTCGCGCCGCTCGTCGGGCTGGCGCATGACGAACGCCTCGATGCGCAGCGCGTGCTCGCCGACGATGAGGTTGCAGACGGTCTTGAGCTTGTGGGTGCCCGGCAGGGTCACGGCGTACGAGAGCGGGCCGGTCCGCTCCCAGGCCAGCTCCCGCTCGTCGCAGACCGACTCGATCAGGGCTCCGAGATCGTTCTTCCCGCTCACCGGGCCCACTCTACGGTCGTACCGGGCGCCGCACCCGTGTGCGTCCGCGCGGACGCGTCCCCGTCACCAGGAACACGAGAGGGCGGCGTCGCCGGCGAGCTGGGCCGCGAGGCGGTCGCGGTGCGCCGCCATCGCCTCGCCGTACACGTCGAGCAGGTTCGCGACCGTACGGTCCCAGGAGAAGACGCGGGCGTGCCGTTCGGCGCCCCGGCCCAGGGTCCGGCGGCGGAGCCGGTCGGGCAGCAGCCGGGCGAGCGTACGGGCCCAGTCGTCGGGGTCGTGCCCGTCGATGAGCACGCCGCTCACCTGGTCGCGTACGGCGGTGACGAGTCCGCCGACCGCGGCGGCCAGCACGGGCGTCCCGCACGCCTGCGCCTCCAGCGCGACGAGACCGAACGACTCGTTGTGGGACGGCACGGCGACGAGGTCGGCGGCCCGGTAGAGGGCCGGCAGGTCGTCACCGGTCTGCGGCGGCAGGAAGGTCACCCGGTCGAGGATGCCGAGCGAGGCGGCCAGCTCGATGAGAGCGGTGGGCCGGTCCAGCCCGCTTCCGCTCGGGCCGCCGCAGATCACGACGGTCAGCTGCTCGGCCAGTGCGGGGTTCCGGTCGCGCAGCGCGGCGGCGGCACGCACCAGCACGTCGGGGGCCTTCAGGGGCTGGATCCGGCCGACGAACGCCACCACGTACCCCCGGGCGGGCAGCCCCAGCCGGCGCCGGGCGGCGGCGACGGCCGCGTCCCGGTCCCCGGTGGGCGGGGAGAACCGGGCCAGGTCGACGCCGGGCTGGACGACGGCGACGCGATCCGGTTCGGCCGCGTACCGCTCGACGAGGTCGCGGGCCTCGGCCCGCGTGTTGGCCACGAGCCGGTCGGCCTCGGCGACCACCTGCTCCTCGCCGATCACCCGCGCCTTCGGCTCGGGCCGGTCCCCCGCGGCGAGCTGCGCGTTCTTGACCTTCGCGAGGGTGTGCGCGGTGTGCACGAGCGGTACGCCCCAGCGTTCCTTGGCCAGCCAGCCCACCTGGCCGGAGAGCCAGTAGTGGGAGTGGATCAGGTCGTAGTGGCCCGGGGGGCGGGCGGCCTCGGCCCGGAGCACCCCGGCGGTGAAGGCGCAGAGCTGACCGGGCAGCTCTTCCTTGGTGAGCCCTTCGAGCGGGCCGGCGGTGATGTGCCGGACCTGCACGCCGGGCGCCATCTCGACCACGGGCGGCAGGTCGCCGGAGGTGGCGCGGGTGAAGATCTCCACCTCGACGTTCGCCTCGGCGAGCCGGCGGGCGATCTCCAGGATGTAGACGTTCATGCCGCCCGCGTCACCCGTGCCGGGCTGGTGCAGGGGCGACGTGTGCACGGAGAGGGTGGCGATGCGCCGTGGACGCGGCCACGGCCGTGCTCCTCGCTGCCGACCGACGCCGGTGTGCAGTTCCGCCACGTCCGCTCCCCTGCTCACGGTTGATGCCGTCTCGCACGACCGGCGCTTGGGTCAACCTGTACGTCGGATGTCATCTTCCCGATCGGGCTCGGGAAATGCGCGGGGACGGCGGGTCGGCGTGACGGACCTCATGGTGAGCGCCGACACGCCCGCGCGGAGCGCCGTCGGGCGGGAGGGTCACAATGTCCGGATGACCTCTGTAGCCATCGTCACGGGTGCGTCGAGCGGGATCGGGGCGGCCACGGCCCGGCGGCTCGCCGCCGAGGGGTTCCACGTCCTCGCCGCGGCTCGGCGTACGGAGCGGTTGGCGGAGCTGGTCGCCGGGATCGAGGCCGCCGGGGGGCGGGCCACGGCGGTGGAGTGCGACGTCACGTCGGACGAGTCGGTGGCGGGGCTCGCGGCGGCGGCCGCCGCGGCGCCCGGGCCGGTCACGCTGCTCGTGAACAACGCCGGTGGCGCCCGCGGGCTGGACCCGGTGGAGTCCGGGTCGGTCGGCGACTGGCAGTGGATGTACGACGTCAACGTGCTCGGCACGCTTCGCGTCACCCAGGCGCTGCTCCCGGCGCTGGAGGCGTCCGGCGCCGGCACCATCGTGGTCGTCTCGTCGACCGCCGGGTTCACCGTCTACGAGGGCGGTGGCGGCTACACCGCGGCGAAGCACGCGCAGACGGCGGTCGCCGGCACGTTGCGGCTGGAGCTGTGCGGCCGTCCGATCCGGGTGATCGAGATCGACCCGGGCATGGTGAAGACCGAGGAGTTCAGCCTGGTGCGGTTCGGCGGCGACGCCGAGCGGGCGGCGGCCGTCTACGCGGGTGTCGCCGAGCCCCTGGTGGCCGACGACGTGGCGGACTGCATCGCCTGGTGCGCGACCCGGCCGCATCACGTCAATGTGGACCGGCTGGTGGTCCGCCCGCTCGCGCAGGCCGCGCAGCACAAGGTGCACCGGGCCGGGCAGTGAAGCGCGGGGGGTGAGCCGGGTTTGCGGGCCCTCCGGGTGGCGACGGCGTCCTCGCGGGATCCGGCGGTCACGCCGTGACCCAGCCGGGGCGGCGCCGGCCGTACGGGGTCATCACCCGGGGCACCACGAACCCCAACCGGCTGCGCCGGGTGGACAACTGGATCGTGGCCACCTGCGGTGACCTGCTGCGCTCCGCGGACGACCCGCTCGTGGTGGACCTCGGCTACGGCGCCACGCCGGTCACCGCCGTGGAGCTGCGTGCCCGCCTGGCCGCCGGCGTACGGCCCGACGTACGCCTGGTGGGCCTGGAGATCGACCCGGCGCGGGTGGCCGCCGCGGCGCCGGCCGCCGACCCGCCGGGGCTGACCTTCGCCCGGGGCGGGTTCGAGCTGGCGGGGCTGCGCCCGGTGCTGGTGCGGGCGCTCAACGTGCTGCGCCAGTACGACGAGAGCGAGGTGGCCGACGCGTGGCGGACGATGACCGCCGCGCTCGCGCCGGGCGGGGTGCTCGTGGAGGGCACCTGCGACGAGTTGGGCCGCCTCGGCGGGTGGCTGCTGATCGACGCGGACGGGCCGCGCTCGCTCACCCTGGCCGCCCGCCTCGCGACCCTGGAGAGCCCCGCCGAACTGGCCGAGCGGCTGCCCAAGGCGCTGATCCACCGCAACGTGCCCGGCGAGCGTGTGCACGACCTGGTCCGCGCCCTCGACGACGCGTGGCGGGCCGCCGCCCCGTACGTCCCCTTCGGCCCGCGGCAGCGGTGGCTGCACGCCGTACGGTCGCTGAGGGAGTCGGGGTGGCCGGTGCTCGACCGTCCGGCCCGCTGGCGTCTCGGCGAACTCACCGTCCCCTGGGCGACGGTGGCCCCGCGCTGACCCCCTCACCCCCGCGATCTTGCACTTTCAGCCCTCGACTCGCGGCTCTTGCCCCGTTTCGCCGGGGCGGAAAGTGCAAGATCGACGGGGTTAGGCCGGGGTCAGATCGCGCAGTTCACGAGGACCGGTTCCGGGTGGAGGGTGACGCCGAAGCGGGCGTGCACGCCCTCGCGGATCTGCCGGGCGAGGGCCACGAGGTCGGCCGTGCTGGCGCGCCCGCTGCGGTTGGTGAGCGCCAGCGTGTGCTTGCTGGAGATGGCGACGCCGCCAGGCCCCGGGTGTCCCTTGCCGAAGCCGGCCTTGTCGATGAGCCAGGCGGCGCTCACCTTGACCATGTCGCCGGGGCACGGCCAGGAGGGCGGCTCGCCGAGGTCGGCGGCGCGCTCCCGGAGCAGCCCGTACGCCTCCTGGTCGAGCACGGGGTTGGTGAAGAAGGAGCCGACCGAGCGGGTGTCCGGGTCCGCGTCGTCCAGCACCATGCCCTTGCCGGCGCGCAGGCGCAGCACGGCGGCCCGCGCCTCGGCCAGCGGCACCCGGTCGCCCACCTCGACGCCGAGCGCCCGGGCCAGTTCGGCGTAGCGGACCGGGCCGGAGAGCGGTGACCGGGCGAGCCGGAAGTCGACGGTGAGCACCACCCACCGGTCGCTGTACTTGAAGATGCTGCCCCGGTAGGCGAACCCGCAGTCGGCCGCGGCGATGCGGCGGGTGGTGCCCTCCACCCGGTCGTACGCCTCGACGGCGGTGATCGTCTCGGCGACCTCCTGGCCGTACGCGCCGACGTTCTGGATCGGCGTCGCGCCGGTGGAGCCGGGCACCCCGGAGAGGCACTCCAACCCGGACCAGCCGTTGGCGACGGTCGCCGCGACCAGGTCGTCCCACGGTTCGCCGGCCTCGACGCGTACGGTCACCGTGTCGGTGTCCTCGGCGACCACCCGCAGTCCCCGGGAGCGCACCAGCACCACGGTGCCGGGGAAGCCGTCGTCCCCGATCACGACGTTGCTGCCGCCCGCGAGGATCAGGACGGGCTCGTCCCGGATGCCCGCCTCGCGTACCGCTCGTACGATCTCATCGGCGCTGGTGCCCGACACGACACGGCCGGCCGGCCCGCCGGTGCGCAGGGTGGTGTAGCGGGCCAGGGAGTTCATGTCGGTCGTGTCGGCTCCGGTTGTCGGCTGGGCGTAGACGTCTGACACACCCTTCACCCTAGGCTGAGGGGTAGCCGCGGCACCCACTGGTGGCCCGGTCACCCCCGGGAGGATGGCGATGAGCAGAGTGCATGGCACGAAGGACTTCTGGATCGGTGCCCTCCGGGTGGAGGGTCCCGCCTTCGCCGCGGCGGTGGCCGAGGCTCCCCCCGAGACGCCGGTGCTCTCGTGCCCGGGCTGGAGCATCGCCGACCTGACCCTGCACCTGGGTTCCTTCTACCACTGGGTCGCCTCGTTCGCGGGCTCCGGGGCGACCAGCGCGCCGGCGGAGCGCCTGGAACGCGGCGAGCCGGCCCCCGGCGTCACGCCGTTGCAGTACTGGCAGCAGGGCTACGACAGGCTGCTCGCCCTCTTCGACGGGCTCGACCCGGAGGCGCCGGCGTGGAACTGGGCGCCGCAGCCGAAGAAGGCTGGTTTCTGGCCGCGCCGCGCGGCGCACGAGACGGCGGTGCACCGGTGGGACGCGCAGCTCGCCATCGCCGCGGGTGAGCCGGTCGAGGCGAAGCTCGCGGCCGACGGGGTGAGCGAGGTGCTCGACACGTGGCTCCCGGCGGGCCGCCGCCGTGCCCCGGGCCAGTGGCACGGCGTGGTGCAGCTCGCCGCGGTGGACGCCGCCCAGCAGTGGTACCTGCGGCTGCGCGGGGAGGGCGTGGCGCTGCTGGACACGGACACGATCCTCGACCACGACGAGCACCGCGCGCGGGCGCACGTGAGCGGCACCGCGAGCGACCTGCTGCTCGCCCTCTGGGGTCGGGTCAGCTTCGACACCCTCGACGTGACCGGCGACCGCGGCCTGCTGGACGGTCTCCGGGTCGGCTGACCGGGGCCACCGCCCCGCCGCCACATCGACGAGAGTGGCCGTCCGCACCGGGCGGCCACTCTCGTCGTACGCGTCGTGAGAGCGCTCTCTTGACATGAGGTGGATCACACCCCACTCTGTGTGAGAGCGCTCTCTCAGATATCTCCCACCCACCACCCACCCGACCTGAGAGGGGTCCGAGACGACATGGGTGCCAATCCGCGCCGCCGCCGGGCGGCCGCGGCCCTCGTGGCCGCCACCGCACTGCTCGTCACCACGGCCGCCTGCGGCGGCGGTGACGACGCCGCCGAGGACGGCCAGATCACGCTCACCGTGGACGTGTTCGGCCAGTTCGGCTACGAACAGCTCTACCAGGAGTACATGGCCGCCAACCCGGGCGTGAAGATCGTCGAGCGGGGCACCGGCGGCAACCTCGACGAGTACTCGCCGAAGCTGACGCAGTGGCTCGCCGCCGGCAAGGGCGCCGGCGACATCGTGGCCATCGAGGAGGGCCTGCTCGTCGAGTACAAGGCCAACCCCGACAACTTCGTGAACCTGCTCGACCACGGCGCCGCCGACCTCAAGGGCAACTTCCTGGAGTGGAAGTGGAATGCCGGGCTGACCGCCGACGGCAAGCACCTGATCGGCCTCGGCACCGACGTCGGCGGGATGGCCATGTGCTACCGCAAGGACCTCTTCGCGAAGGCCGGCCTCCCCACCGACCGGGAGGCCGTGTCGAAGCTGTGGCCCACCTGGCAGGACTACATCCGCGTCGGCGAGCAGTTCACCGCGAAGCGGACCGGCGCCTCGTTCCTGGACGCGGCCACCAACACGTTCAACACCATCCTGTTGCAGACCGCCGGCAACGCGCAGGGCTACAGCTACTACGACACCAGCGACAACCTCGTGGTCGACAGCAACCCCGCCGTCCGGCAGGCGTGGGACACCACCATGGACATCATCGACTCCGGCCTCTCCGGCAAGTACGCGGCGTGGTCCGAGGAGTGGGTTTCCGCCTTCAAGCAGTCGAAGTTCGCGACCATCGCCTGCCCCGCCTGGATGACCGGGGTCATCGAGGGCAACGCCGGCCCCGGCGCCAAGGGCAAGTGGGACATCGCCCGGGTGCCCGGCGACGGCGGCAACTGGGGCGGGTCGTACCTGGCCGTGCCGAAGCAGAGCAAGCACCAGGCCGAGGCGATCAAGCTGGCCACGTTCCTCACCAGCGCCCAGGGGCAGATCGGCGCGTTCAAGGCCAAGGGGCCGCTCCCCTCGTCCCCGCAGGCGCTCGACGACCCGGCGATCGTCCAGGCCACGAACGAGTACTTCTCGGCCGCGCCGGTCGGGCAGATCTTCGCCAAGGGCGCCCGGGAGCTGAAGCCCGTCTACATGGGCCCGAAGAACCAGGCCGTCCGTACCGAGGTGGAGAACGCCGTGCGGACCGTCGAGCTGGGCCAGCGCAGCCCCGAGCAGGGCTGGACCGACGCGGTGACCAACGCCAAGAAGGCCGCCGCCAAGTAGCCCGAGCGAGCGTGCGGGCGGGCACCGCGGGCCCCGCCGGGTGACCACCGGCGGGTCCCGGGGTCCCGCCCGCACACGCGGAAAGGAGTTCCCGGGCATGACGGTCCAGCTCGACGCCCGCCCGCCGGTCGCGCCCGCGCCCGGCCACCGCCGGCGGACACCGGGTGTACGGCTCAGCCGGCTCGACACCCGCTACTCGCCGTACCTCTACATCGCCCCGTTCTTCCTGCTCTTCGCGGTCTTCGGGGCCTACCCGCTGGTCTACACGTTCTGGGTCTCCCTGCACGACTGGGACCTGCTCGGCAGCGACCACCCGTTCGTCGGCGCGGACAACTACACCCGGCTGCTGGCCGACGCCGACTTCTGGCACGCGGTCGTCAACACCCTCGGCATCTTCGTCATCTCGACCGTGCCGCAACTGCTCGCCGCCCTCTGGCTGGCGAACCTGCTCAACCGCCGGCTGCGGTTCCGCACCGGCTGGCGGATGGCCGTGCTGATCCCCAACGTCACGTCGACCGCCGCGGTGGCGATCGTGTTCGGCGTCCTCTTCGGCCGCGAGTTCGGCATGGTCAACTGGCTGCTCGACCTGGTCGGGCTCGACGGGGTCGACTGGAAGTCGAACCGGGTGGCGTCCTGGGTGGCCATCTCCGCCATGGTCGACTGGCGGTGGACCGGCTACAACGCGCTGATCTTCCTGGCCGCCATGCAGGCCATCCCGCGTGACCTGTACGAGTCGGCCGCGATCGACGGCGCGAACCGCGCCCGCCAGTTCTGGTCGATCACCGTGCCGCTGCTCAAGCCGACCATCGTGTTCTGCGTCATCATCTCCACCATCGGCGGCCTCCAGCTCTTCACCGAGCCCCGCCTCTTCCACTCCGGCACCAACCCGATCCGGGGCGGGCCCCTGCGCGAGTCGCAGACCGTGACCATGTACATGTTCGAGAACGCCTTCGCGCCGCACTACAACTTCGGGTACGGCTCGGCGGTCGCCTGGCTGCTCTTCGCGCTGATCGCCGTCGTCGCGACGGTCAACGTGCTGATCATCCGGCGGCTCGGCGGGCGGATGCCGGGCGGCCGGGCGGCGAAGGGAGACTCCCGATGAGCCGGCTCTGGCGGGCCAGCCCGCTCACCTACGTGGCGCTGCTTCTCGCCACGGTCGCGTCGATCTTCCCGATCTACTGGATGTTCGTGGTGGCCAGCCGCTCCAGCGACGCCATGGGGCAGCTGCCGCCGCCGGTCACCCCGGGCGGCAACCTCGGGGCGAACATCGCGCGGCTCTTCGACAACACCGACGCGTACTTCCTGACGGGTCTGGTCAACTCGGCGATCGTGGCGGGCACGGTCACCGTCTCGGTGGTCTTCTTCTCCAGCCTCGCGGGGTTCGCGTTCGCGAAGCTGCGCTTCCGGGGCCGCAACGCGCTGCTGCTGGTGATCATCGCGACGATGATGGTGCCGACGCAGCTCGGCGTCATCCCGCTCTACCTGCTCATGACGAAGCTCAACTGGAACGACCGGCTGCCCGCCGTGATCGTCCCGGCCCTCGTCACCGGGTTCGGGGTGTTCATGATGCGGCAGTACGCGGGCCAGGCGGTCAGCGACGAACTGATCGAGGCGGCCCGGGTCGACGGCTGCGGCACCGCGCGGATCTGGTGGAACGTCGTGGTGCCGGCCCTGCGCCCCGCCGCCGCCGTCCTCGGCCTGCTCACGTTCATGACGACGTGGAACGACTTCCTGTGGCCGTACGCTGTGTTGAACGACCCGGAGAACCCGACCGTCCAGCTCTCCCTGCGGGCCCTGTCGGACGGGTACTACCAGGACATGTCGCAGGTGTTCACCGGAACGGCCCTCGCGACACTGCCCCTGCTGCTGGTCTTCGTCCTGTTCGGCCGCCAGATCATCGGCGGGATCATGGAAGGTGCGGTCAAGGCGTGAGCGAACTCCGATTTCCCGACAACTTCCTCTGGGGCGCCGCGACGGCCGCGTACCAGATCGAGGGCGCGGCCCGCGAGGACGGCCGCGGCCCGTCCATCTGGGACACCTTCAGCCGTACGCCGGGAAAGGTCCACCAGGGGCAGACCGGGGACGTCGCCTGCGACCACTACCACCGGTACGCCGAGGACGTGGCGCTCATGGCCGAGCTGGGGCTGCGGGCGTACCGCTTCTCGATCGCCTGGCCGCGCGTCCAGCCGGACGGCACCGGCCCGGTCAACCCGCGCGGCCTGGACTTCTACGACCGCCTCGTCGACGCCCTGCTGGCGAGGGGGATCGACCCGATCGTCACCCTCTACCACTGGGACCTGCCGCAGACCCTCGGCGACCGGGGCGGCTGGACGAACCGGGAGACCGCCGAGCACTTCGCCACGTACGCCACCGCGGCGTACGCGCGCCTCGGTGACCGGGTGGACGTCTGGACCACGCTGAACGAGCCGTGGTGCTCGGCGTACCTCGGCTACGGCAGCGGGGTGCACGCGCCCGGCGAGCAGGACGCGGCCGCCGCCTTCACGGCCGTGCACCACCTCCTGCTCGGCCACGGCCTGGCGGCCCGCGCGCTGCGCGCGGCCGGCGCGCGGACCGTGGGGATCACCCTCAACCCGGCCGACGTACGCCCCGCCGACGAGTCGAGCGCCGCCGACGCCGCGGCCGTCCGCCTCGTCGACGGCCTGCACAACCGGATCTTCCTGGACCCGCTGCTGGCCGGGGGTTACCCGGAGGACGTGCTGGAGCACCTGAGCCGGATCGTCGAGCCGACGTTCGTGCGGGACGGCGACGAGAAGCTCATCGCCGCGCCGATCGACCTGCTGGGGATCAACTACTACCAGCCGACGTACGTGGCCGGCCGGCCCGACGGCGGCGGGGGCGGCGGCGCGTACCCGGGCACCGACGGTGCCGTGGAGTTCCTGCCGCCGGTCGGGCCGCTCACCGACATGGGCTGGATGGTCGAGCCGGCCGGGCTGACCCGGCTGCTGGAGCGGATCGCCACCGACTACCCGGGGGTGCCGTTGCTGATCACGGAGAACGGCGCCGCGTACCCGGACAAGGCCGGCGCCGACTCGCCGGACGGCCCCGGGCAGGTCGCCGACACCGACCGGATCGCCTACCTGGAGGGGCACCTGCGCGCGGCGCACGAGGCGATCTCCCGGGGGGTGGATCTGCGGGGGTATCTCGTATGGTCGTTGCTGGACAACTTCGAGTGGGCGGAGGGCTACCGCAGGCGGTTCGGGATCGTGCACGTCGACTACCTGACCCAGCGCCGCACACCGAAGGCCAGCGCCCGGTGGTACCAGGAGGTGATCTCCCGGAACGGGCTGTGAGACGAACCGGGGGGAACGGCGCGATGACGACGGCAGGGCGGCCGACGCTCGAAGAGGTGGCCCGGCGGGCCGGGGTGTCCCGGGCCACCGTCTCCCGGGTGGTGAACGGCTCCACCACGGTCGCGGAGCCGATCCGGGAGGCGGTCCACCGGGCGGTGGCCGAGCTGGGGTACGTGCCCAACCTCGCCGCCCGCAGCCTCGTGACGCAGCGCACCGACTCGATCGCCCTGGTCATGCCCGAGGCCGCCACCCGCGTCTTCTCCGACGACCAGTTCTTCCCCGGCATCATCCGGGGCGTCAGCCAGGAGCTGGAGGCGGCCGACAAGCAGCTCGTGCTGATGCTGGCCGGCTCGCCGGCCGGTCACGAACGGGTCGCCCGCTACACCACCGGGCGGCACGTCGACGGTGTGCTCTTCGCGTCGTTGCACGCGGCCGACCCGCTGCCCGCCCGGCTCGCCCGCCTCGGCATCCCCGTGGTGTGCAGCGGCCGGCCGCTCGACGACGCCCCGCTGCCGTACGTCGACGTCGACCACGTGGGCGGTGTGAGCCGCGCCGTCCGGCACCTCCTCGACAGCGGCCGGCGGCGGATCGCCACGATCGCCGGCCCGCAGGACATGGTGGCCGGCATCGAGCGGCTGGCCGGCTACCGGGAGACGGTGGCCGCCGCCGGGCTGCCCGAGCGGGTGGCGACCGGGGACTTCACCCGGGAGTCCGGGGCGACGGCCATGAGGCAGCTCCTCGCCGAGCACCCCGACCTCGACGCCGTGTTCGTGGCCTCCGACCTGATGGCGCAGGCCGCGCTGCGTACGCTGCGGGAGGCGGGCCGCCGGGTGCCCGAGGACGTCGCGGTGATCGGCTTCGACGACACCGAGACGGCCGCGTACACCGAGCCGCCGCTCACCACCGTCCGGCAGCCGATCCAGGAGATCGGCCGGCAGATGACCCGGCAGCTGCTGCGGCTCGCGGCCGGCGAGCCCATCGAGCCGGCCGTGGTGCTCCCCACGGAGCTGATCCTGCGCGACTCCGCCTAGCACGGCGCACCGGCCGCCTTATTCGGTCGAGGCGGCACCGGAACGGCGGTAGCCTGCCGCGGGTGACCGGAGCCGTACGCCTGATTCCCGTTCCCGCCCTGTCCGACGTCGCCGAGTACGCCTACGCGGCCACCGTCGAGCCCCCGACCCGGCTGGTCTTCACCGCCGGCGCGTGCCCGCTCGACGCCGAGGGACGGACCGTGGCGCCGGGTGACCACGTCGCGCAGGCGCGGCAGGTGATGGCCAACCTGGAGGTGGCTCTCGCGGCGGCCGGCGCCGCTCTCACCGACGTGGTCAAGACCACCGTGTACGTCGCCTCGTCCCGGCAGGACGACCTGGTCGCCGTCTGGGAGGTGGTGCGGGACGCGTTCGGCGACCACGAGCCGCCCAGCACCCTGCTCGGCGTGGCCGTTCTCGGCTACGACGACCAGCTCGTGGAGGTCGAGGCGGTCGCCGCGGTGCGCGGCGATGGGTGACCCGCGACTCCGGACGGCCCGCCCCGACGACGCGCCCGCGGTGGTGGCGCTGCGCGCGGTCGTCCACCCGTACCTGGTGCGCGGGGTGGAGTCCACCCGACGGATGATCGCGCAGCCGCCAGCCGGCGAGGACTGGACGGCGTTCGTGGCCGAGGTCGACGGCCACCTCGCCGGTTGGGCGTCGGCGTACCGGAACATCCGCACCTCGGAGACCGGTGTCGGCGAGGTGTCGCTGCTGCACGTCCACCCGGAGCACCGGTGGCGCGGCATCGGCACCGCGCTGCTGGACGCCTCGCTGGACCACCTGCGGTCGCTGGGCGTACGCCGGGTCCGCGCCTGGGCGCTGCCGGACGGGCTGCCCTTCGCCCGGCGGCACGGCTTCACGCCCAGCCGGGAGGTGCGCTACTCGGCGCTCGACCTGCGTCCGGCCCCGCCGGCGCCGGCGACGCCGCCCGGCGTACGGCTGCGGCCGGTGGCCGACGTGGACCCGCGGCGGATGTACCGCGCCGAGGTCACGGCCGCGGCCGACGAGCCGGGCGACGTGCCCTCCGACGCGGTGAGCTACGACGTCTGGCGCCACGACGTCTGGGAGAACGTCGGCCTGGACCGGGCGGCCAGCACCGCCGCCGAGGTGGACGGCGAGATCGTGGTGTTCAGCCTCGTCATCCGCGACGGCGACCGCATGTGGTCGGACATGACGGCGACGGTCCCGCAGTACCGGGGGCGGGGGCTGGCCCGGCTGGTGAAGGCGACCGCGCTGCGGCGGGCCGCCGAGTTGGGCGTCCGGGTCGCGTACACCTCGAACGACGAGGGGAACGCGCCGATGCTGGCCGTCAACACCCGGCTCGGCTACCGGCCGGTGGCCGCCCAGTGGTCGTGCCTGCGCGAGCTGAGCTGACCGGCGGGGCTCAGGCCGACGCGGCGACCCGCTCGGCCGTGGCGTACGTGCCGGCGCCGAAGAGCACGAGCCGGGACTCGGTGACCCGCGCGGGCGTGGCCGCGCGCAGCACGGTCAGCGCCTGGCGTACGGCGTCCTCTACGGGCCAGCCGTAGACGCCCGCCGAGACGAGCGGGAAGGCGACGGTGGTGGCGCCCAGCTCGTCGGCGATCCGGAGGCTGGTGGCGTAGCAGTCGCGCAGCAGCGCCGAGCGGTCCTCGGTCGCCGACCAGACCGGCCCGACGGTGTGGATCACCCAGCGGGCCGGGAGCCGCCCCGCCGTGGTGGCGACCGCCTGCCCGGTGGGCAGCCCCTTCCCGTAGCGGGAGGCGCGCAGGGCGCGGCACTCCGCCAGGATCTCCGGTCCGCCGGCGCGGTGGATCGCGCCGTCCACGCCACCGCCGCCCAGCAGGGACGATTTGGCGGCGTTGACGATCGCGTCGACCCGCTGGGTCGTGATGTCGCCCTCCACCAGCGTGATCTCCACGTCAGCCCTCCTCGATGGACTGGCCGAGCGTGCGCCGGGCCAGCAGGGTGGCGCCGGCCACGGCGGCCGGCATGACGAGCACGGCGCCCAGCGGGACGAGGAAGCAGAGGAAGACGGCCACCCCGAAGCCGAGCGCCGTGGGCCGGTCCGCCTTCAGCAGCTCCCGCCGCTCCGGCAGCCGCATCCCCCGCCGGTAGAAGGGTGCGCCGACGAGTTCCACGGCGAGGAACCATCCGCCCACCGCCGCGCCGATCACCGGCACGACGATCTGGCCGACCACCGGGATGAAGCCGGCGAGGAAGAGCGGGATGCCGACCAGCGCGGAGAGCGCCACCAGGCGTACGGAGTCGGCGAGGCTGCGGCGCAGCGACGACCAGAACGGGACGTCCACCGCGCCCGGGGTGCCGCCGAGCCGCTCCTCCACGCGCTCCGAGATCGCCTCGTAGAACGGGTCCCCGATCACCAGGGTGACGGCCGTGAACGTGAGCACGCCGAGCAGCCCGCCGAGGCCCAGGATCGCCAGCCCCGCCACCACCCGGACGACGGTGCGCCAGGTCGCCGACCAGTCGTCGGCGAACGGGGTGACCAGCGCCGCCAGGTCGTCGACGAACCATGCCAGGACGACGAACGCGGTGAGGAAGAGCGCGCCGGAGATGAGCGCCGGCACGATGCCGAGCAGCATCAGCTTCGGGCTGCGCACGTACAGGCCGATGCCCCGCAGAAGCAGCCCGGCGCCCGCGAAGAAGCGGCCGGCGGCTCCGGTCACCGGGCGGGCCACGCTGGTCACGTCCACGCCGGGAAGCCTAGTGGCTGCCCGCACATCCACCGGTTGGTGGATCGCGGAGGTCCACCGGAGCCCCCTCGACCCGTCGCCGCGCGGTCGATCCGCCGCCGGCCCGTCGCCACCAGGCTGGACAGGTACCACCGGGACGGCGAGAGGGCGGCGCGATGCGGGTCATCGAGGTGACCAACCTGCACAAGCGGTACGGCGATCTGGTGGCCGTGGACGACGTGTCGTTCGCGGTGGAGGCCGGAGAGATCTTCGGGATCCTCGGCCCGAACGGCGCCGGCAAGACCACCACGGTGGAGTGCGTCGCCGGGCTGCGGGTGCCCGACGGGGGCGCGGTGTCGGTCCTCGGACTCGACCCGCGGCGGGACCCGCGCCGGCTTCGCGAGCGGGTGGGCGTGCAGCTCCAGGAGAGCCAGCTGCCCGACCGGCTGCGGGTCGGCGAGGCGCTGGAGCTGTACGCCTCGTTCTACCGCGAGCCGGCCGACCCGGCCGAACTGATCGACAGGCTGGGGCTGGGCGACAAGCGGAAGACCGCGTACAAGAACCTCTCCGGCGGCCAGAAGCAGCGGCTGTCCGTGGCGCTGGCGCTGGTCGGCAACCCGGAGGTCGCCATCCTGGACGAACTGACCACCGGGCTGGACCCGCAGGCCCGGCGGGACACCTGGGCCCTCATCGAGCAGGTACGGGACACCGGGGTGACGATCGTGCTGGTCACCCACTTCATGGAGGAGGCCGAACGGCTCTGCGACCGGGTCGCCGTCATCGACCGTGGCCGGGTCGTGGCGCTCGACAGCCCGGCCGGCCTGGTGTCGCGGGTGGCGCCGGAGCAGCGGATCCGTTTCCGGCCGTCCGCCCCGCTGGACGACCGGCTCCTCACCGAGCTGCCCGAGGTGACCGCCGTGCACCGCAGCGGCAGCCAGGTGGTGGTGACCGGCACCGGTGACGTGCTGCACGCCGTCACGTCGGTGCTCGCCCGCAACCAGATCGTGGCCGCCGAGTTGCGGCTGGAGCAGTCCACCCTCGACGACGCCTTCGTCGAGCTGACCGGGCACCGGCCCGCCGAGTGAGGGAGAACGGCATGCACGCCTTCGGGCAGATCCTCAGGATCGAGACCAGGCTCTTCCTGCGGGACCCCGCCGCACCGCTGACGACCGTCGCGTTGCCGCTCGCGCTGCTGGTGGTGTTCGGGCTGATCCCGGCCGGGCGGCAGCCGGAGGCGCAGTTCGGCGACCTGCCCTTCATCCAGTACTTCGCGCCCTCGCTCCTGGTGATCACGCTCGCCATGACCGGGGTGAACATCCTGCCGACGGTGCTGGCCACCTACCGCGAACGCGGGGTGCTGCGTCGGTTGTCCACCACCCCGGCCAGCCCGGTCGCGCTGCTCGCCGCCCAACTGGTCATCTCGCTCGCCACCATCCTGGTCAGCGCCGTGCTGCTCGTCGCGGTCGGGCGGCTGGCCTTCGACGTGCCCCTGCCCCGGCACCTCCTGGGCTTCGCGCTGGCCCTCGTCCTCGGCACCGCGGCCCTGCTCGCGCTGGGGCTGCTGGTGGCGGCCGTGGCGCCCACGACGAAGGCGGCGCAGGCGCTGGCCGTGCCGCTGTTCCTGGTGGTCATGTTCTTCGGCGGGGTCTACGTGCCCCGGTTCCTCCTGCCCGACCTGCTGGTCCGGATCGGTGGCTACACGCCACCCGGCGTGCAGGCGCTGCTCGACGCCTGGACCGCCGATGCGCCGCAGCCGCTGCACCTCGCGATAATGGCGGCGGTCGCCGTGGTGGCGGGCGCGGTGGCGGCGAGGCTGTTCCGCTGGGAGTGAGCGGGGGTCCGATGACGAGCAGCGCCGAGGAGGTCGACCGGCTGGCCACCTGGGAGGACCGCCAGGTGGGCATCCACCGGGTGGTGCCGTACGTGGGGCTGGCCGTCGGCGCGCTGCTCACGACGGCCGCGCCGGCGCCGGTGGGCCTCTCGCTGGCCCCGCACCTGCTCGTGGCCGCGGCCGCGGCGTGCTGGATCACCTGGTTCGTCACCCTGCACCCCGGTTGGGCCACGCGGACCGGACTGATGACCTTCTACTACGTCGGTCTCATCGGGTTCGGCACGGTGCTGGTCCTCGACAGCCCGTGGTACGGCTTCTTCGCCTGGGCCGGTTTCCTGCACGCGTTCGTGCTGCCCGGCAACTGGCGCTTCGCCGGGGTGGGCGCCTCGGCCGTCCTGGCGGCCACCGCCCAGGGCGGCGGCCCGCCGGCGTCCCTGGCGCACTGGCTGCTCTGGTTCGTGCTGCTGGCCTTCAACCTGGGCGTGGCCGGCGCGGTGACCTGGTTCGGCACCGTCGCCGACCGGCAGCACGCCAACCGGAAGCGGCTCGTCGAGGAACTGGCCGAGGCGAACCGGCGGCTGGCCGAGACGATGCGGGAGAACGAGGGGCTGCACGCCCAACTGCTCACGCAGGCCCGCGAGGCCGGCGTCATCGACGAGCGGCAGCGGATGGCCCGGGAGATCCACGACACGCTGGCGCAGGGCCTCACCGGCATCATCACCCAACTGGAGGCGGCCGGCCAGGCCCGGGACCGCCGGGCCGACTGGCAGCGCCACGTGGACACCGCCATCGCCCTGGCCCGCGAGAGCCTCACCGAGGCACGCCGCTCGGTGCGGGCGGTCCGCCCCGAGGCGCTGGAGTCCGCCCGCCTGCCCGACGCGCTCGCCGAGCTGGCCGGGCGGTGGTCGACGATCACCGAGGTACGCGCCGACGTGAGCGTCACCGGGGACGCCCGCCCGCTGCACCCGGAGGTCGAGGTGACCCTGCTCCGGGCCGCCCAGGAGGCGCTGGCCAACGTGGGCCGGCACGCCCGGGCGTCCCGCGTCGGGCTGACGCTGTCGTACATGGAGGACGTGGTCACCCTCGACGTGCGCGACGACGGGGTGGGGTTCGACGTCACCGGCCAGCCGGCCTCCCGGGCCCCCGACGGCGGGTACGGGTTGACCGCGATGCGGCAGCGGGTGGCCGGCGTCGGCGGTGAACTGGCCATCGAGAGTGAGCCGGGCGGTGGCACCGCCGTCTCGGCGTCCGTGCCCGCGCTTGCCGGAGGTGCCGGTTGACCACACCCCCCGTACGGCTGCTGATCGTCGACGACCACCCGGTGGTGCGGGACGGGTTGCGGGGCATGTTCACCGGCGATCCGGGCTTCGAGGTGGTCGGCGAGGCCGGCGACGGCGCGGAGGCGCTCGCGCTCGCCGCCAACCTCCACCCGGACGTCGTCCTCATGGACCTGCGGATGCCGGGCATGGACGGGGTCACGGCCATCGGTCGGCTCGCCCGCTCCGGCAGCACCGCGCGGGTGCTCGTGCTCACCACGTACGACACGGACGGCGACGTGCTGCCCGCGATCGAGGCGGGCGCGACCGGCTACCTGCTCAAGGACGCGCCGCGCGACGAGCTTGTCCGCGCCGTACGCGCCGCGGCACGGGGCGAGTCCGTGCTCTCCCCCAGCGTGGCCGGCCGGCTCATGGGGCGGCTGCGTACGCCCGCCGAGGAACCGCTCAGCCAGCGTGAGCTGGAGGTGCTCACCCTCGTGGCCCGCGGCTTCACGAACCGGGAGGCGGCGGTCCGGCTGTTCATCAGCGAGGCGACGGTCAAGACGCACCTGCTGCACGTGTACGCCAAGCTCGGGGTCAACGACCGGGCGGCGGCGGTGGCCGCCGCGTACGACCGGGGTCTGCTCACCCCCGGCGGGCGGTGAGCGGCTCCGGGGCAGGATGGACCGGTGCGGGCGTCCCGGTTGATCTCGTTGTTGCTGCTGCTCCAGTCACGGGAGACGATGACGGCCGCCGAGCTGGCCCGCGAGCTGGAGGTCTCGGAGCGGACCATCTACCGGGACGTGCTGGCGCTCTCCGCGGCGGGCGTGCCCGTCTACGCCGACCGGGGCCGGGCCGGCGGTTACCGCCTCCTGGGCGGCTACCGGACCCGGCTGACCGGGCTGACCCGGGACGAGGCGGAGGCGCTCTTCCTCGCCGGGCTGCCCGGGCCGGCCGGCGACATGGGCCTGGCCGACGCGGTCGCGTCCGCCGAGCTGAAGGTGCTCGCCGCGCTCCCGCCCAGCCTGCGTGACGCGCCGGCCCGCACGGGACAGCGGTTCCACCTGGACGTGCCGGGCTGGTTCCGGGAGGCGGGGCCGCCACCCTGGCTCGCCGAGCTGGCCGGCGCGGGGTGGCGGGACCGGACTGTGCGGATGCGCTACCGCCGCGGCGACCGGGAGGTGACGCGGGAGCTGGCCCCGTACGGCCTCGTGCTCAAGAGCGGCACCTGGTACCTGGTCGGCCGGGTCGGCGACGGGTACCGGACGTACCGGGTGGACCGGGTCGCCGGCGTCGAGGTGGGCGAGGAGACGTTCGACCGGGACGACGGCTTCGACCTGGCCGCGTACTGGCGGGGGCAGGCCGGGGAGTTCCTGCGGAGCATGCTCCGGGCCCGGGTCACGCTGCGGCTGAGCGCCGCCGGCCTGCGCCGGCTCCGCCACCTCGTCGACGCTCCCTTCGTGTACGACGAGGCCGTGGCCGCCGCCGACGGACCCGACGCGCAGGGCCGGGTGGTGCTGCGCCTGCCCGTCGAGTCCGTCGAGGTGGCGTACGCCCAACTGCTCACGCTGGGCCCCGAGGTGGAGGTGCTCGACCCACCGGAGCTGCGGGAGCTGATGGCGTCCGCCGCGGCGCGCACCGCGGCGCTCTACGCCTCGTCCGACCCGGTCAGCGGTAGCCGGTGACGTCGGCCGGCTTCCCCCGGTCCTGCACCTCCACGATGTACCGCCACGCGTCCGGCTGGCTCCCGTCGAGGTCCGTGAAGCCGTACACCTTCGCGAGCTCCCCGCTGGAGACCGACTTCCCCGACCAGCGTCCCCGGTCCTCGTCGGCGGCCAGGGCCGCGACCGCCCGGCCGACGTAGGCCGGCGACTCGGAGATGGCGAAGTGCGGCTCCTTGTCGAGCGCGTCCCGCCAGTTCTCCTCGGTCACCCCGAAGATCTCCAGCATGATCTCCGACCGCAGCCAGCCGGGGCTGAGGGCGACGGCCGTGCAGCCGTACGGCTCCAGCTCCTTCGCCTGGCTGAACGCGAGCCGGTTCACCGACACCTTCGCCAGGTCGTAGAAGAGCGACAGCCGGTAGTTGTGGTCGTTGTACGCCGTCGTGCCGTCGCCGATCTCGACGACCAGCCCGCCGGGACGCCGGGTCAGCAGCGGCAGGGCGAAGTGGCTGGTGATGATGTGCGTGTCGACGGCCAGCCGCAGCGTACGCAGGCCGGCCTCCAGGGGCTGGCGCCAGACCGGCTCGTTCCAGGTGACCAGCGACTCGGCACCCCAGATGTCGTTGACCAGCACGTCCAGCCGGCCCTGCTCGGCGTCGATGCGCGCGACGAGGTCGCGGACCTGCTCGGGGACGAGGTGGTCGACCACGACGGGGATGCCCTCGCCGCCGGCCGCGGTGACCAGCTCGGCGGTCTCCTCGATGGTCTCCGGCCGGTCCATCTCCGAGCGGCTGGCGCGGCTGCTGCGGCCGGTGGCGTAGACGGTCGCACCGGCCGCGCCGAGCTGGACGGCTATCTGTCGGCCCGCGCCACGGGTCGCGCCGGCCACGAGGGCGATCTTTCCTGTCAGCGGTTTCGTCATGCCCCGAGGCTGTCACCGATACCCGACAGCCGTTGTCCGGATTTCCGGACCGGTCCTGTGGGGGCGGCCACGGCTGGCGCGACTCCCCGTCAGTCCACGAGGCGGATGCGGACGCGCCGGTTCGCGCGGCCCTTGCTCTCCACCTTGACCACCTGCACCTTGCCGATCTGCGCCGTGGACGCGACGTGGGTGCCACCGTCGGCCTGCACGTCCAGCCCCACGATGTCGACGATCCGCACCTCCTGCTCGTCGGGCGGGATCAGGTTGGACTGGGTACGGATGATGTCCGGCAGCGCGAGCGCCTCCGCCCGGGGCAGCACCCGGACCGCCACCGACCGGTCGGCGGCCACCTCGGCGTTGACGAGTTCCTCGATCCGCGTCTTGAAGTCCGGCGGAACCTCGGGGAGGTTGAAGTCCATCCGGGCCTCGCCGGGTTCCATGTTGCCGCCGGTGACGAGCGCGCCGAAGTCGCGGAAGACCACACCGCAGAGCACGTGCAGGCCGGAGTGCGTCCGCATCAGCCGGGTGCGCCGCTCGTCCTCGACGGCGCCGGTCACCGTGGTGCCGGCCGGCGGCAGCGGGTCACCCTCGGCCGGGATCAGCCACAGGTCGTCGCCCTTGCGCGTGCCCACGATCCGGGTCTGTACGCCCTGCCACAGCAGCACACCGTGATCCGGCGGC
The DNA here is from genome assembly GCF_036184225.1 of Micromonospora globbae. Classification (NCBI taxonomy): domain Bacteria; kingdom Bacillati; phylum Actinomycetota; class Actinomycetes; order Micromonosporales; family Micromonosporaceae; genus Micromonospora; species Micromonospora globbae. The sequence goes on along the minus strand of NZ_CP108084.1, from coordinate 6,090,307 downwards.
TGGCCGCCGCCACCGGGGTAGAAGGCCGAGCGGTCGAGGACGATGCCCTGCTCGGGGTCGGCGTGCAGCACGGTGCACTGCCATTCGCGCAGGGACGGGTCGGCGAGGTCCAGCCGGTGGGTCCGGCCGTGATGTGTGACACCCATGTCAGGGCAGGTTACTCGTTGAGGAAGGCGGAGATCCTCGTCCGAAGGTCGGCGCGTTCGGTCCAGAGCACGCCCGGCCGGTCGTACACGTGCAGCGTGGCCGCCGGGAGCGCGGCCGCCAGCCGTTCGGCGACGTCGACCGGGTGCAGGTCGTCGCCCGCGCAGGCGATCACCAACGCCGGCGCGGTGACCGCCGCGAGCGCGCCGACGTCCGCCAGCGCGATCTGGTCCGGCAGGCTGGCCAACCCGGGGGCGAGCCCGTCGCGCAGCAGCTGGTCGAGGCGCTGGCGCAGGTACGCCCACCCGGCCGGGGTGTTCCGCACGGCGGCCGGCAGCTCGACGCTCACCACGTCGGCGACGGCCGAGGCGTCCCCGCTCTCCACCGCGTCCAGCAGCGCGGTGAACCGCTGGCGGGCGGCGTCACCGCGCGGGCGGTCGAGCACGGCGGGGAGGAAGAAGACGAGCCGCTCGAAACGGTCGGGGCTCTCCGCGAGCAGCCGGCAGAGCGCCCCCGCGCCGAGGCTGGCGCCGAACGCGCGGCTGGCGCCGCCCAGGTCGGCCATGGCCCGCAGGTCCCGGGCCAGGTCGGCGTAGCTCCACGGGCCGGGCGGGGCGTCCGACCGGCCGTGCCCCCGGAACTGGAAGAAGACCTTGCGCCCGGTGACGCCGCTGCCGAAGGGCCGGGTGGTGGCGATGCCGTTGCCGAGCCCGTGGGCGAACACCGTGACCGGGTCGCCGGTGCCGGTGACGAGCCGCTCCAGGCGTACGCCGTGCGGCGTCGTGACCAGCTCCGTGTCCGGCTCGGGCAGTGCCGGCCGCCCGGTACGCGGGGCGCCCGGGCCGGGGCCCCAGGTCCGCGGACCGCCGTCCGGTGGTGGTGGCCAGCGGAAACTTCTCACCAGGACCCTCGGCCGTCGCTCAGGTCGCGCAGCCCGACCCGGACGTCCAGCAGGTAGATGAGCGCCGCCGCGATGCCGATGAGTCCGAAGAGGCTGATCGGCCCGAACAGCAGCAGGGTGAGCACCAGGCAGACCGCCAGGATCGCGATCCACCCGCCCTTGGGCAGGGTGCCGATGGCGTTGAACGCGTCGGACCGCTGGGTGATCGCGTGCACCAGCGCGACGCCCTGGACGATCAGCGCGAAGACGAGCAGGACCAGCTCGATCACGTAGCGGACTTCGAAGGCGAAGAGCGGCGCGGCGTAGGCCATGACGGCAAGCTTATGCCGGCGGCCCCGGAAACGTCCGACAAGGATGCTTCCGGGGCCGCCGGCGTACGGCTCACTCCGCGGACGGGCGGGTCCGCCGGGTGGACCGGGGCAGCTTCGCCGAGGGGGTCTCGGCGGCCTTCGTGGCCTTGCTGGTGGTGGCCTTCGTGGTGCGGGTGGTGCGGGCCTTCTTCACCGCGGCCGGCTTGGCCTCGGCGACCTCGGCCGGGGTCGGCACCTCGGTGGCGGCCGGCGCGGCCGGCGTCGGCGTCCCGGTGGCGGTCGCCGTCTCGACCTGCGCGGCCTCGGTCGCCTCGATGTCGGCGTTCACGGTGTCGGCGGCCTCCAGCACGCCGGCCCCGACCACCCGCTCACCGCGGGCGACCAGTGCCCCGTACGCGGCCAGCGCGCGCTCCTGCGCGACCTGCGCGCCGGCCAGCACGACGGCGGCGTTGCGGGTGGCGGCCGCCCGCAGCTTGTCGAGGTCGGCCACCTCGCGCAGCTTGTCGAGGTCGGCCACCTCGCGCAGCCGGTTCAGGTCGGCGGCGGCACGCAGCTTCTCGAGGTCGGCCACCTCGCGCAGCCGGTGCAGGTCGGCCGCGGCGGCCTTCTCCCGCAGGGTCTCGGCGGTCTGGTTGGCGCTGCGCAGCGTCTCGTTGGCCTTCTGGCGCAGCTCGAAACCGGTCACCACGGCCTTGCCGCCCAGGTCGGCGACGACCCGGGTGCCGAGGTCGCTCACCACGGCGGGAAGCTTGCGCAGGCCCTGGAGGGCCAGTTCGCCGGCGCCGGCGGCGGCGTAGAGCGGGGCCGGGATCCGGTTGGTCTTCGGCTGGGTCATGACGATTCCTCCTCGGCCGACTCGGCGGCCTTCGGGGCCGCGTTCTCGGCGGCCTTCTTCTCGGGGTCGGTGGTCCGGGGGGCCGGTGCCGCACCCGCCTCGGTGACCGCGACGGACTCGAGCACGGCCTCCGTGGGCGTACCGTCCGACGTGGTGGGTCCGGTGGTCGTGGGGTTGACCAGCGACGCCGACTCCGTCGGGGTCGCGGGCCGGCCGGCGCCGGGGTGCGGTGCAGTCCGGGCGTCGTCCGCCGCCGCGGTGGCCTCGGCGAGCCGGGCGTTCTCGCGGCGGAAGGTCTCGTAGATCTGGCTCAGGGACTGCTTCTGCGCCATCGTGAGGTCGGGGTCCACGGCGATGGCGGCGAGCACGCCGTGGCCCTCCTTGTCGTCGAGCAGCCCGGCGCGCAGGTACATGGCCGGGGTGGAGACCCGCAGGGCGCTGGCGATCTGCTGGAGCACCTCGGCGCTCGGCTTGCGCAGGCCGCGTTCGATCTGGCTGAGGTACGGGTTGCTGACCCCCGCCTGCTGGGCGAGCTGGCGCAGCGAGATCTTCGCGTTGCGTCGCAGGTCGCGAATGAACCCGCCGATGTCGGGTAGCTCCTTGCCACTGGCCATGCCACCGACGGTAGCCCCCGCTGCTAGCTACTGCAAGCAAAGTGCTAGCCGGAGTTAGCGATGTCTCATTCACACCCTTGCGTGCCGGGCCGCCCGGTGCGTACGGTCCTCCGATGACCAAGATCGAAGTGAACGGCGCCGTGCTGGCGTACGACGACCTCGGCGCCGGCACCCCCGTGGTGCTGCTGCACGCCGGCATCGCCGACCGGCGGATGTGGCGGGGGCAGGTCGACGCGCTCGCCGCCCGACACCGGGTGCTCGCCCTGGACCTGCGCGGCTACGGCGAGTCCGAGCTGCCGCCGGCGCCGTTCGCCCACCACGACGACGTGGCGGGCTTCCTCGACGCGCTGGGAGTGCCCCGGGCGGCCCTGGTCGGCTGCTCGTTCGGCGGCAAGGTGGCGGTGGACACCGCGCTGGCCCACCCCGATCGGGTCTCGGCGCTCGCGCTCTTCGGCGCCCCCGTCTCCGGCCACGAGTGGTCCGAGGAGACCGAACAGCTCTGGGAGGACCTGGTCGGCGACGTGGACCCGGAGGACTTCGCCGCCACGGCCGCCGGTGAGGTGCGGTTCTGGGTGGTGGGCCCGGGCCGCCGCACCGAGGACGTCGACCCGGAGCTGATCCGCTTCACCGAGGAGATGGACCAGCGGGCGCTCGCCGCCGAACTGGCGCTCAGCGCCGTCGAGGTCGGCGAACTCGACCCGCCGGCGATCGACCGCCTCGACGAACTGGCCGTACCCGTGCTGGTCGGCACCGGCGTGCACGACGTCGCGGACATCCGCCGGCTGGCCGACCGGATCGCGGCCGAGGCGCCCCAGGGCGTACGCCTCGCCGACGTGCCCGACGCCGCACACCTCGCACCCCTGGAGCGACCCGAACCGGTCAACGAGGCCCTGCGCGAGTTCCTCCCCTGACCCGCACCCGGCCGGGCGCGGTCACCAGGCCGGGCGGACCGCCCCGACCGGTACGCCGCCGCCGAAGATCGGCACCTCGGCGTACTCGGTGAGCACCGGAGCGTCGACGCCGAGCCGGCGCAGCGCGGAGACGAGCACCGGCATCCGGGCGCGGGCGGCGCCGTCGTCGATCTTGAGGGCGACCGCGCCCACGCCGGGGAGCGCCGCCGCGATGACGCCCTCGGCGCCGACCTTCGCCAGCAGGCCCGGGATGCCGCGCATGAGGCGGGTGTCGTCGGCCTGGGTGCCGCCGACGATCTCCGGGTGGGCGCGCATGGCGTCGACCACCGTCCGCTCCGGGGAGCCGACCTCGGCCGAGACCAGCCGCAGGAACGCCCCGGCCAGCCCGGTGAGCGAGACGGCGAGCACCGGTGCGCCGCACCCGTCCACGCCGACCGCCGCCACCTCCTCCCCGGTGAACTCCTCGACGGCCGCCCGCAGCGCCTGCTGCAACGGGTGCTCGGGCCGCCAGTAGCCGTCCACCGGCCAGCCGGCGGCCTGGCAGGTGAGCAGCATCCCGCTGTGCTTGCCGGAGCAGTTCATCTGGATCCGGGTCGGACCGCCGCCGGCGCGCAGCACCGCCGCCCGGGCCTCCTCGCCGACCGGCAGGTCGGGCGGGCAGTGCAGCGCCGACTCGTCGAGCCCGGCGCGAGCCAGCAGCGCGCCCACCCGGGCCAGGTGGAACTCCTCACCGGCGTGACTGGCCGACACCAGCGCCAGGTCGGCCGGATCGGTCAGCGGCAGGCCGGCGCGGAGCATCCCGACCGCCTGCATCGGCTTGTTGGACGACCGGGGGAAGATCGCGGAGTCGACGTCGCCCGCGGCGGCCACGACCGCCCCCGTCGCGTCCAGCACCGCGACCGACCCGCGGTGCACCCCCTCCACGAACTCCGACCGGACCACCTCGGCGAGCGGCACGCCGCCCTCGTACGTCTTTCCCACGAGGTGGACGGTACCGACGCGCCGGCGGGACCGGACGGCCGGGTGAGCAGGTCGTCCGCGAATCTGTGACAGGAGTGCCGGACGGGACCGGCCTTACATGCCGAGGAGCTGCCGGGCCTCGGCGGTGGTCAGCGGCGGACGCTGGGCGAGCTGCGCGAACCCGACCGCGCGGGCGACCAGCTGCATGTTGGACTCCACCGGGCGGCCCTTGGCGTACGTCACGGTGTCCTCCATCCCGACCCGCAGGTGCCCGCCCGTGGAGAGCGACGCCAGCAGGACGGGGATGGTGCTGCGCCCGATGCCCGTGGCCGAGAACGTGGTCCCCTCCGGCAGGTCGCGCAGCATCTGCCGCGCGGCGACCAGGGTCTCCGTGGTGCCCGGCATGCCGCCCGGCACACCCATCACGAAGTCGACGTGCACGTGCCCGCCGTGGGGCAGGCCGTACTTGCCGAGCAGCCGCTGGAGGGCGGTCAGGTGGCCGAGGTCGAAGATCTCGTACTCGGGCACGATGCCGCGCTCCTGCATCCGGGTGTGCAGGTCGACGATGAACTCCCACCGGTTGAGGAACACGTCGTCACCGAAGTTGACCGTGCCCATGGTGCAGGAGGCCATGTCGGGCGCGGCGTCGAGCACCGCGAGCCGGTCCGCCTCCGGGTCGGTGACCGCGCCGCCGGAGGAGAGCTGCACGATCAGGTCGGTGCTCTCCCGCAGCGCCGCCACGGTGTCCCGCAGCCGCCCGAGGTCGAGCGTGGGCTTCGCCTCGTCGTCGCGGATGTGGACGTGGATCACGGCGGCGCCGAGCGCCTCGCACTCCTTCGCGGTGGCCAGCAACTCGTCGAGGGTCACCGGCAGCGCGGGAACCTCCGCCTTGGCCGACTCCGCGCCGGTGGGGGCAACCGTGATCAACGTCCCTGTCGTCATGCCCGGATCCTAGACGCCGCCCCGGGGAACGGTCGATCGGCGGCGACCCGGGTGCGTGAGCCGCGCGAGGACGCGGGCCGCGTGTCGAGAGGGGCCCCGGTCAGAACCTCACTCCGGGTCGATGGCCGCCGCGATGTCGCCGACCATGAGGCGGGCGTCCTCGGGGACGTTCCGCTTGACCACCGCCAGGGCGATCTGGCCCAGCTCGTGGTGGTGCACGGCGGTGCCCACGAAACCGACCGCCCGGCCGTCGAGGGTGACGGGCGTGCCGGCGGCCGGAGGCTGGTCGGTGGTCACCCCGTCGAGGTGCAGCAGGACGAGGCGGCGCGGCGGCCGGCCCAGGTTGTGCACCCGGGCCACCGTCTCCTGGCCCCGGTAGCAGCCCTTGTCCAGGTGCACGGCCGGGCCGATCAGGTTCACCTCGGCGGGGATGGTCCGGTGGTCGGTGTCCACCCCCACGCGCGGCCGGCGGGCGGCCACCCGGACCGCCTCGTACGCCCACAGCCCCGCCACGGGCACCCCGGCGCCGCGCAGTTCCGCGACCACCTGGTCCATCGACTCGCGGGGCACCAGCAGGTCCACGCCGAGCGGCACCCGACGCGCCCACCCCCCGGCGGGCAGCGGCTTCACGGCGTACCGGACGGTCGGCCGGGGCGGCAGTTCACCGTGCCGGAACTTCGGACCCGGCACCGCGACGGCGTCCGGCGCGGCCAGCCCCGTCACGCCCAGCGTCTCCAGGGCGGCCGGCGCCTCCGGGCCGACCAGCGAGAGCAGGGCGTGGTCGGCGGTCGCGTCGCGCGGCTCGACCTTGCTGAAGAAGCGCATCTTCTCCAGGTACGCCAGCAGCCCGGTGGTCGCACCCGGCTCCGTGTCGAGCCAGGTGGTCACGCCGTCCTCGGCCACGAGCGCGTGCTGCTCGATGTGCCCGTGCGGGGAGAGCACGAGCAGCTCCGTCCCCTCGCCGGCCGCCAGGTCCGCGAGGTGCTGCGAGGTGAGGGTGTGCAACCAGCCGGCGCGTTCCTCGCCGGGCACGGCCACGACGCCCCGGTGCGACCGGTCCACCAGGCCCACGGCCGTGTCGAGGAGGCGCTGCTCGCGCATCGGGTCGCCGTAGTGGGCGGCGACTCCCCGCACCCCCGCCGCCGCGTGCACCGGCTCGGGCTGGTCGCGGCTGGCCTCGTCGATGCTCTCGACGGCCACCGCACCCGCGATGTCGATCATTCCTGGTCCCCGTTCTCGCACCGGCCGCAGACGCCGAAGAGTGACACGTGCCCGATGTCGACGCGGAACCCCCGCTGCGCGGCCAACTGGTCGGCGAGGGGGCGGAGCAGCTCCGGATCGATCTCGTCGATGCCACCGCACTCCCGGCACACCAGGTGGACGTGCTGGTCCTCACCGGCCGCGTGGTACGTCGGCGAGCCGTGGGACAGGTGGGTGTGCGTCACGAGGCCGAGCCGCTCCAGCAGCTCGAGGGTGCGGTAGATGGTGGTGATGTTCACACCGGCCGCCACCTCACGGACGGCGGTGTGCACCTGCTCGGGCGTGGCGTGGCCCAACTCCAGCACCGCCTGGAGGATGAGCTGCCGCTGCGCCGTCAGCCGCAGCCCACGGGAGCGGAGCATCTCCGCGAGCGAGGATTCGGACACCGTCCGATCATAGTTCGCCGTCACGGCGGTCCCGGTTCACCTCGTACGCCGCTACGCTCGGCGGTCATGGTGGCCTCGAGGATCGCCGTGCTGGGCCGGGGCGCCGTCACCGTCGGCGATCCCGTGCTCCGGGGCGACGACCGGGGCGTGCTGCACGGCGACGGGCTCTTCGAGACCATGCACCTGCGCGACGGCCGGCCGTGGCTGCGGGACGCGCACCTCGCCCGGCTGGCCCGGGCGGCCGCCGCCGTCGAGCTGCCGCTGCCGCCCCGGGCCGTGCTCGTCGGGCTGCTCGACGCGGTCCGCGCGGGATGGCCGCCCGAGGTCGAGGGCGCGCTACGGCTGGTCTGCACGCGGGGCCCGGAGAGCGGGGGGCCGCCCACCGTCTACGCCACGCTCGCCGAGGTCCCACCGGCGTCCCGCCGGGCCCGGGCGACCGGGATCACCGTGGCGACCCTGCCCCTCGGGGTGGCGGCGACGGCCCGGGCCGCGCTCGACTGGCTGCCCGCGGGGATCAAGTCGACGTCGTACGCCGTGAGCACCGCGGCCCGGCGCTGGGCGCGCCGGGCCGGGGTCGACGACGTGCTCTGGGTCTCGTCCGACGGGTACGCGCTGGAGGGGCCGACCGCCAACCTCGTGTGGCTGGACGGGGGCACGCTCTGCACCGTGCCGGCGGCCAGCACGGGGATCCTCCCCGGCACCACCGCCGGCTGGCTGCTCGACCACGCCGGCGAGCTGGGCCTGGCCGCCGCCGAACGGATGGTCACACCGGCCGGGCTGCGCGACGCGGACGGGGTGTGGTTCACCTCGTCCGTACGCGGCCTCGTCGAGGTCACGGCACTCGACGGCGAGCGCCGCCCGCGCTGCGCGCACACCGCCCCGATGCAGGAACTCCTCGGCTTCCCGGTGCCCCCCGAGGACGGCGGTCGCCTCAGCCGCCCACCCGGATGAGCCGCGCCGAGAGGTGCGGGTGGAGGCCCTGGCCCACCGCGGCCATCTCCTGGGCGTAGAGCAGGGCGCCCTCGACGATGCCGAACAGCCGGTGGCCCGCCGTGACCTCCTTGGCCGTCGACGTGCGCACCACCGCGTCGGTCACCAGCTCGACCTGCGTGCCCGTACGGCGCCCCAGGTACAGCTCCATGACCCCGGTCGGCGTCATCATGAGCACCTCCAGCTCGTCGGTGGCACGCTCACCGTCGAGCACCGGCCGCCACCAGCCGACCTCGCGGCCGGCGGGACGGACCGGCTGGCTCTGCTCGTCGAGGATCCACGCGCGGGACTCGTAGAACAGGAAGGGCCGGCCGTCGTGGCTGATCCGGATCTCCTGCGCGAAGTCGAAGTCCTCGATCGTGGGGTAGCCGCCCCGGCCGCGGCCGCGCCACACCCCGATGTAGGGCAGCAGGCCGTCCAGCGTGGGATGCAGCTTCGGGCCGACGCGCAGGTCGTGGCTCTCCTCGTACGGGTACGGGTCGACCGGTGGCGCGTTCAGCCACGGAGGCGGCTGCAGCGGGTTGTCGTCCGACGGATTGGCGCTCACCGCGGCATCTCCGTTCGCGACTGCGGGGCTCGCGAGCCCAGCTCACTCCTCGCGCTCACCAGTTTCCTCTCGAGATGCGTACGACCAGATACACCAGGCCACCGGCGAGCGCGCCCAGGCCGGCGACCAGCAGGCTGACGAACCCGATCTCGGTAACCATCGCGGCCATCCTATGCTGGGCGCCATGGCGCGTACTCTCGTCGTCAAGGCCACCGCGGGGGCGGACGCCCCGGAGCGGTGCGCGCAGGCGTTCACGGTCGCCGCGACGGCCGCCGCGGCCGGCGTTCCCGTGTCGCTCTGGCTGACCGGTGAGTCCACCTGGTTCGCCCTGCCCGGGCGTGCCGAGGAGTTCGCGCTTCCGCACTCGGCCCCCCTGGCCGAGCTGCTGCACGTGGTGCTCGCCTCCGGCACGGTCACCGCCTGCACCCAGTGCGCGGCGCGCCGCGAGATCGGGCCGGACGACGTGCTGCCGGGCGTGCGGATCGCCGGGGCCGCGGTCTTCGTCGAGGAGGCCATGGCCGACGGGGCCCAGGCCCTCGTCTACTGACCGTTACGCACGGACCGCCGATACTGACCCGACATGTCGGGTTGATGCCTACGATCCTTTTGTGAGCCAGGCGATCGAGCGGTTCTTCGAATCGCTGCCGGCGCGCGCGCCCGAGGTCCTGCGCGGGCTGGTGAGCGGCACCCTCCAGATCGATCTCACGACCGGCGGCCTGACGGAACACTGGTTGGTCCGCATGCGGCCCGGCGCCGTCGCGGTCGGCCGCGAGCGCGGGCCGGCCGACGCGATCTGGTACAGCAGCGCGGAACTGTTCGAACGCCTGGTCACCGGACAGGCCCAGGGCGTCGCCGCCGTGCTGCGCAACGAGAGCACCTTCAGCGGGAACGTGGTGCTGTTCCTCGCCTTCCGGCGGTTCTTCCCCAACCCGCCGGGCACCCGCGACCCCCGCGAGGCCGCTCGGCGTCAGACCGGACGGCTGGCGTGACGGACCTGGTCAGCATCCTGGACGGCAACACGTTCCTGGTGTCCGACCGGCGCGGCGACATCGAGCCCTCGTTCGACTTCCCCACGGGCCTCTTCTCCTTCGACACCCGCTTCCTCTCCACCTGGCTGCTCACCCTCAACGGGGAACGGCTGCACGCCCTCTCCATCGACGACGCGGAGTCCTACCGCACCCGGTTCTTCCTCGCCCCCGGCGAACCGACCCACTACCTCGACGCCAAGGTGTCGGTGATCCGCAGCCGAGCCATCGGCGGCAGCTTCCACGAGGAGCTGACGGTGCTGAACCACTCGGGCGACACCGTCGAGTTCACCCTCCGGCTCGACATCGGCGCCGACTTCGCCGACGTCTTCGAGATCAAGCACGCCCGGCAGAAGAAGGGCCGCACGACGGCCAGCGTGAACGGCAACGAGCTGCGCCTGACCTACCGGCGGGAGGCCTTCCACCGGGAGGTGGCGATAACCACCAGCGAACCGGGCGAGATCGACGTCGCCGGCATGACGTTCCGCATCCGGATCGGGCGGCACGGCGAGTGGACCACCCGGCTGCACGTGGCGACCGTCGTGTACGGCGCGCGGGGCGAGGACATCCGGGCCACCCTCCCGTTCGCGGGCAGCCGGGACGTGGCCACCATCATGGCCGAGCAGAACGAACTGATCGAGCGGGCGCCGAAGCTCGGCTGCGACTGCGAGCCGCTCGCCACCGCGTACCGGTGCAGCCTCAACGACCTCGCGGCGCTGCGGTACGAGTCGATCGCCCTCGGCGTACGGCTGCTCGCCGCCGGACTGCCCTGGTTCATGACCCTGTTCGGGCGCGACAGCATCTTCACGTCCCTCCAGGTACTGCCGTTCCTGCCCGAGCTGATCCCGCCGACCCTCCAGATCCTCGCCGGCCTCCAGGGGTACCGCCTCGACGACTTCCGGGACGAGGAGCCCGGCAAGATCCTGCACGAGCTGCGGTACGGCGAGACCGCCGGCTTCGAGGAGCAACCCCACTCGCCGTACTACGGGTCGGCCGACACGACGCCGCTGTTCGTCATCCTCGTCGACGAGTACGAGCGGTGGACCGGCGACAGCCAACTGGTGCTGATGCTCGAATCGGCGGTCCGGGGAGCGCTGAAGTGGATCGACACCTACGGTGACCTGCTCGGCACGGGCTACATCTGGTACCAGACCCGCAACCAGGAGACCGGGCTGCCCAACCAGTGCTGGAAGGACTCCCTGGACTCGATCTCGTACGCCGACGGCCGCCTGCCCGGCTTCCCCCGGGCCACCTGCGAACTCCAGGGCTACGCGTACGACGCGAAGATCCGCGGGGCGAGGCTGGCGCGTACCTTCTGGAACGACCCGGAGTACGCCGACCGGCTGGAGCGCGAGGCGGCGGAGCTGAAGCAGCGGTTCAACCACGACTTCTGGATCCCCGACCGGGAGTACTACGCGCTCGCCCTGGACGCGGACGGCCGGCAGGTCGACGCCCTCGCGTCGAACATCGGCCACCTGCTCTGGAGCGGCATCGTGGACGAGACCCGGGCCGGGCGGATCGTCGAGCACCTGCTCGGACCACGCCTCTTCTCCGGTTGGGGTGTGCGTACGCTCGGCGACGACCAGGGGCGGTACAACCCGATCGGCTACCACGTGGGCACGGTCTGGCCGTTCGACAACTCGATCATCGCCTGGGGCCTCTGGCGGTACGGCTACCGCGAGGAGGCCGGGCGGATCTGCGACGCGATGCTGAGCGCCTCCCACTACTTCGACGGGCGCCTGCCCGAGGCGTTCGCCGGCTACGAGCGGAGCCTGACCGAGTACCCGGTCCGGTACCCGACGGCGTGCAGCCCGCAGGCCTGGTCGACGGGGACCCCGCTGCTCCTGCTCCGGGTCATGCTCGGCCTCGAACCGCAGGGTGAGCACCTCATCATCGACCCGTACGTGCCCGAGGGCATGGGCCGCATCGAACTGCTCGACATCCCCGGCCGCTGGGGCCGGGTGGATGCCCTCGGCCGCAGCCGTACCCCCACCGACGCCCGCCGCCCCAACCCCTGACCCACCCGCCCCCACCCGTCCCCGCGCCGGTCCCCCGCGCCCGTTCCCCGCCTGCCCGTTGCCCGCCTGGCCCGTTGATCATGGAGTTATCGCCACGACACGCCGAGCGGGCGGGCAATAACCTCATGATCAACGGGCCGAGACCGCCGGGACGGAGCCGCGGGCGGGGCCGGGGACGGGGACCGGGCGGAGTGGGTCAGGGGTGGGGGCAGGGGGTGGTGGCTGCCAGGTGGGGATCGTCTGCCGTCGTGTCGGCGAGGACGGTGACCGAGCCGGCGCGGTACGCGTACGCCTCGGGGCCGTCGAGGATCGGGCCGTCCGCGGCGAGCGGGGCGAGGGCACCGGCCGGCGCGCCGGGGTCGAGGTCGACCGCGGCGCGTACGGTCCGGGCGACGCCGCCACCGGGACAGGGGGCGGTCACCACCTCGGGGGCCGGGTCGTCGGGGCGGTCGAGGGCGCGCAGCGCGTCGGCGAGTACGCCCGCCTCCGGGCCGGCCGCCGCGGGGGCGGGCGTGTAGCCGGCGCCGACCGGCCGGCAGCCCGTGTCGACCGTCAGCCGGACCCGGCCGTCGCCGACGGGCCGCCCCGTCACGGTCACGAACTCGCCGGCGTCGGCGCGCAGCCGCAGCCCGTCGGTCGTCGTCCGCACCCCGGCCCGCCAGTCCGCCGGCAGCCGGTCGGCGACGCCCTCCAGCAGATCCCGCTCACCGCCCCCGGCGGCGGCCAGCCACACGTGCCGGGTCAGGACCGCGCCGGCGGCGAACGGGGTGACCCGGCAGCCGCGCTCGACCCGCGCCGGGGTCAGCTCCAGGAGGGCGGTGCCGCCGGCCGCGACCAGCTCACCCGCCGCCCGGTCGACGACCGGGCCGGCCTCGGCGATCGTGCGCTGTTCCCGCACCGTGGGCGGGTCGTCGCGGACGGAGATCCAGACCAGCAGCGCGAGCAGCAGCGCCCAGGCGACGGTCGCGACGATCAGCCACGGACGCCGGGTGGGTGCGGGCGCGCCGGGACCGGTCTGCGGGACGTACCCCGTCTGCACACCACCGCTCACCCGGCCATCGTGACACGCCGGGCCCGACCGCCCCGACCCGCACCCACGCCCGCCCGCGGTCGGTCTCACCCTGCGGATGGCGGCGCCGCAGCCCGGACGCGGCCGGGGCCGCCCGTCGGGTGGACGGGCGGCCCCGGACGATCAGAGCGTGGGTCAGGCGGCGACGGTGACGGACACCTCGTTGATGCCCCGGCCGGCGGTCACGGCGGTGTCGCCGTTGCCGTGCCGGGAGAGCGCGCGCAGCGTCCAGCTGCCCGGCGCCGCGAAGAACCGGAACTGCCCGGCCGCCGAGGTGACGACCTCCGCGGTGAACTCACCGCTGGAGTCGAGCAGCCGGACGTACGCGCCCGGCACGACCTCGCCCTCGGCGGAGCGGACGATGCCGCTGATGACGGTCTCCTTCTCGAGGTCCAGGCCGGCCGGCAGCGGCGCGGCCTGGTCGGGGGCGGCGCAGCCCGCGGCGGTGGGAGCGGTCATGTTACGCCTCCCCGGGCTCGTCGCCGAGCGCGACCGGCACGCCGACCAGCGAGCCGTACTCGGTCCAGGAGCCGTCGTAGTTCTTCACGTTGCGGTGGCCGAGCAGCTCCTGGAGCACGAACCAGGTGTGCGAGGAGCGCTCGCCGATCCGGCAGTACGCGATGGTCTCCTTGCTGTCGTCGAGCCCCGCGTCGGCGTAGATCTTGCGCAGCTCGTCGTCGGACTTGAAGGTGCCGTCCTCGTTGGCCGCCTTCGACCACGGCACGCTGATGGCCGTCGGGATGTGCCCACCCCGCTGCGCCTGCTCCTGCGGCAGGTGGGCGGGGGCCAGCAGGCGTCCCGCGTACTCGTCGGGGGAACGCACGTCGACCAGGTTCTTCGTGCCGATGGCGGCCACCACCTCGTCGCGGAACGCGCGGATCGAGGTGTCCGGCTCCTGCGCCACGTACTGCGTGGCCGGGCGGGTCACCACGTCCTTGACCAGCGGCCGGGCGTCGAGTTCCCACTTCTTGCGCCCGCCGTCGAGCAGCTTGACGTCGCGGTGGCCGTAGAGCTTGAAGTACCAGTAGGCGTACGCGGCGAACCAGTTGTTGTTGCCGCCGTACAGGATCACGGTGTCGTCGTTGCCGATCCCGCGCTCGGACAGCAGCTTCTCGAACTGCGCCTTGTTCACGAAGTCCCGGCGCACCGGGTCCTGCAGGTCGTTCTTCCAGTCCAGCTTGATGGCACCGGCGATGTGGCCGGTGTCGTAGGCGGTGGTGTCCTCGTCGACCTCGACGAAGACGACGCCCGGGGTGTCGAGGTTCTTCTCGGCCCAGTCGGCCGAGACGAGTGCGGTGTCGCGACTCATCAGATCACTCCCTGGTGAGGATGGACGGTGAGCCAGCGCGCGGAGATCGAGATATGTGATTGTCGCACCACGCGCGGGACCCTGGGTTAGAGACGGATCACGGGTTCGTGCGACGGCGCCGCTGCCGGGCGGAAGAGGTGCAAGCACCGAAGGGTACGCGGACCCTGCGTGCGGACGGCCGCGTCAGGCGGCCGAGGACAGCCCCGCCGTCAGATGACGGGGCGACACAGGCAGGTGGCCACGCGGCACAGGTCGACCGCGCGCCGTTTGGTGAGGAGCGTCCCCATGAGCAGGGAGCCTACCAGCCAGCGTGCTCCGCGCCACCGGCCCGACCAGCATCCGGGACGGCGACGACCCGCGGGGGCGGCCGTGGGCGGCCCTCCGCGGACACCGCGACCCGGGCGTCAGCCGGCCGCGTTGATGGGGACGTTCGTGGCGTCGCCGGTGACCGTCAGCCCCTCCGGCAGCGGGCGGACCTCGCGCACGGTGAGCTGGAAGGGCAGCTCCGGAAGGGGTACGTCGATCGAGATGGACCGGGCGTAGTTGGTCAGCAGTTGACGGGCCAGCGGCACGTCGGGCAGGCCCTCGGCGGTCAGGTCGGCGAAGCGCAGACTGACCTTCCCCTGCTCGCCGACCGTCACGTCGGCGGTGCCGGTGATGGTGAAGGTCTGGCCGAGGAAGTCCACCGGCGCGGTGACGGCGAGCTTGCCGCCCTGCTCGCTCAGCTTGAGACCGGGACGGTCGAGCAACGCCGCCAGGCTGTCGTAGCTGATGGTGCCCGTGCCGGTCACCCGCTCCGCGACCACCTCGCCCTGCCCGGAACGGAGCGTGTCGAGCGACGCCCGCACGTCGCGGGCGTCGATGTCGAGCCTCGGCAGGCTGATGGCGTCACCCTGCACCGAGCCGCGCACCTCGCGCAGCACGATGGAGATGTGCTGGTAGCGACCGTCGAGCACCTGGGTCAGGAACGGGAACCCGCCGACCTCGACCTCCGGCGGCGAGGACTGGGCGTCCTGCTTCGCGACCTCCTGCCGGACCTGGTCGGCGATGGCCCGCTCGGCCACCCCGACGGCCACCCGGTCGGCGACCACGAGGAGCCCGACCAGCAGCAGGAGCAGCACCACGAGCACCACGAGCGCCCTGCGCCCGCGCCGCCGGGGACGTTCCTCGTACGCCGCCTGCGCCACGCCCGCCTCCTGTCCGTCGCCGCCTCGCGGCCCGTTCCGCACCCGTCCGCCGCGTCGCGGCGTCCGGGTTGTACCCGACCGCTTCCGCGCTCAACCGTACGTTCAGAGGAACAGCATGCACATGGCGTACGCCGCCGGGGCGGCCAGCGCGAACCCGCCGAGGGGACCCTGCATGTGCCGCGCCACCCACATCGTCGGCTGCTCGCCGGCCATCAGCCGGCCCGCCTCGGCGTACCCCACGGCGAGGTCGGCCAGCACGGCGACGACGGCCGCCACGAGGCCGATGACGGCGGCGCGCGTCGGGGTGAACGGGGTGACCAGGTAGCTGCCGAGGACCGCGCTGACCAGCGTGCCGAGCATCGCGCCGCCGACCACGCCGGCCGCGCCGCGAGGCACCTGCGGGGCGAGCCGGGGCCAGGGCGCCACGGCGTCGGTCAGCCGGGCGACGGTCAGCGCCACACCGCTGGCGGTCAGGCAGACGGTGATCGCCTGGGTGCCGGCCGGGATCCGGCTCAGCACGATGAGCGTGCCGAAGGCGACGACCCCCACCACGATCAGCAGGGTGCTGCCGAGCGAGTCGGTCACCCGCACCCGGTCGACCCGGCGCACCAGTTGGCCGAGCACGGCGAGGATGAAGCCGCCGGCGGCGGCGTACCCCAGCGGCGCCAGCCCGGCCACGTCGGACCGCACCGCGGCGACGTCGGCGACCACGGCCACCCCGGCGCTGACCAGCGCGACCAGCAGCATCGCCGGGGGACGCATGGCCATCGCCCAGGCCAGCACGAACAGCAGCTGGACACCGACGATGACGATCGCGAAGGGCAACCGGTGGCCCGGCCCGGAGGTCTGCGCCCCGAGCACCAGGCCGACACCGAGCAGCGCGGAGAACCCGGCGACGGCGAGCGCGAGCGGCCGGCGCACCTCGACCCGTGCCACCGGCTCCTCGTCCGGCTCGGCGGCGACCTCGACGTCGGGTCGGCGGGCCGGCTCACCGCCGCGCCGGGCCCGGCGGGGGCCGCGCTCCGGGCGTTCACCGTCGTCGGCGCCGGAGCCGCTGCGGGGCGCCGGCGGCGGGCCGTAGGACGGCCCGGGCCGGGGCCCGTCGGACCACGGGTCACGGCCGGTCTCGGGCGAGGTGGAGGGATACACGCCCCGATCGTGCCAGACCGGCGGCCCGCCGCGGGGGGCTGCCCGCCCCGGCGGGGTCACGGTTTCGGCAATGTTAAAACCTGAGCCCTGATCGCGGGCAAAGTGCACAAACGGGAAATGGCCGGCGGGCGGTGACCGACCCATCGGTTACGCTCAAGCCGCTACCCCGCCCGTCAGCGACGCCGGGACCCACGTTGTATGCAGCGCATTCCACACGGAGTGCCGCTGGTCGCGCGCGGCCCTCGGGCCGCCGGGACGGAGGTGATCGTGGAGATCCTGTTGCTGGTGAGCGCCCGCGCAGGTGAGCCGTCCGCCGTGCTGCCGGCACTCGACCTGCTGCCCCACTCGGTCCGCACCGCGCCGCGGGACGTCCGCACGCTGGTCGCCGGCCCGAGCCCCGACGCCGTCCTGGTGGACGCCCGTTCCGAGCTGACCGAGGCCCGCGCGACCTGCCGCATGCTGCACGCCACCGGCCTGGGCGTGCCGCTGGTCGCGGTGGTCACCGAGGCCGGGCTCATCGCGTTGAACGCCGACTGGGGTGTCGACGACGTCATCCTCGCCTCGGCCGGGCCGGCCGAGGTGGAGGCGCGGCTGCGGCTCGCGGTGGGACGACTCAGCAGCGCGGTGGCGGCCGGCGGCTCGATCCGGGCCGGCGAGCTGACCATCGACCCGGACACGTACGCCGCGAAGCTGAAGGGCCGCCCGCTCGACCTCACCTACAAGGAGTTCGAGCTGCTGAAGTTCCTCGCGCAGCACCCGGGCCGCGTGTTCACCCGGGACCAGCTCCTGCGCGAGGTCTGGGGGTACGACTACTTCGGCGGCACCCGGACCGTGGACGTGCACGTCCGGCGGCTGCGGGCCAAGCTCGGCTCCGAGTACGAGTCGATGATCGGGACGGTACGCCAGGTGGGCTACAAGTTCGTGGTCCCGCCGTCGCGCCCGCTGCCCGACGCGGAGCCCGCGCCCCTGCCGGTCTGACCGCCGGCGAAGCGTGTGCGGGGGCCGGTCCGCCCGTCGGCGGCGCCCCGCCCTGCCGGTCTGACCGCCGGTTCTCCCGTTGCCGCACCCCTCTCGGGGGATATTCGCTGTATGCCCCATTTGCGCAGGTAGACGACTTTATCCTGATCGTCGGGCTTGCGAATGAAGGGCGGCGGTGCGTGCGATGGCCACGGGGGGCGGACTCTGGCGGACCGACCGGTTACGGGCACTGCTGCGGCCCGGCTCGACCGCACGCGCGGCAGTGGTGGCCGCCGTCGTGGCGGTCGCGCTGCTCAGCTCGGCGTACGCGCTCGGCCGGAGCCTGATCCCCGACCGGCCACGGCACAGCGCCACCGGGGCCACCGGGCAGTTGGACGGCAGCCACTACGCGGACCAGCCGCCAGCCGACCCGACCGGGCCGGAGCAGGCCGGCCAGGAGGGGAGCTCCGCCAGCCCCTCCCCGACCGCGTCGGACCGCGCCGGGGACGCCGTCGACGAGACCCTCTTCGGCGCGCACGTACGCACCGGCGACGACCGCGTGGCGCTGACGTTCGACGACGGGCCCGACCCGCGGTACACGCCCCAGGTCCTCGCCGCGCTCCGCTCGCACGGCGTACGGGCCACCTTCTGCGTGGTCGGGGAGATGGCGCAGAGCCACCCCGACCTCGTCCAGGCCATCGTGGCCGACGGCCACACCCTCTGCAACCACTCCTGGAACCACGACGTCACCCTCGGCAAACGCTCGCCGGACCAGATCCGCGCCGACCTGATCCGCACCAACCAGGCGATCCGGGCGGCGGTGCCCGACGCGCCGATCGTCTGGTACCGCCAGCCCGGCGGGGCCTGGACCTATCCGGTGGTGTCGGCGGCGCGCGCACTCGGCATGGCGCCGCTGCACTGGGACGTGGACCCGTCGGACTGGGAGGCGCCCGGGGCGCGCAAGATCGCCTCGACCGTCCTGTCCCAGGTCGGGCCCGGCTCGATCGTCCTCATGCACGACGCCGGCGGCGACCGGCAGGGCACGGTGGACGCGCTGTGGCAGATCCTTCCCCAGCTGGCCGCCCGGTTCGAGCTGGAGGCGCTGCCCACCGACACGACGTGAGCGGGCCGTCCACCCGGGACGCCGGGAGGCGGCGGCCGGCCGGGGCGGGCCGGTTAGGGTGAACCGGTGAGCAGTGCCGAGCCCGTCGCCGACGGTGTGACCCGCGCCGACCGGCTGACCCCCGAGGAGATCACCGACGTCCTGGCGCTCGCCGCGGCGGCGGGTGACACCGACGGCGCCGACCCTCTCGACGAGCACGTGCTGCTGCGACTGCGCGACCCCGACGCCCCGGCCGTGCACCTCACCGCCCGGGCCGAGGACGGGACGCTGACCGGGTACGCCCACCTGGACACCACCGACCCCGCCGGCGGGATCGGGGTCGAGCTGGTGGTGCACCCGGCGTACCGGCGGCGGGGCACGGGCCGGGCGCTCGCCCGGGGCGTACTGGCCGCGGCCGGTGGTCCGCTGCGGGCCTGGGCGCACGGCGACCACCCGTCGGCCGCCGCGCTCGCGGTCGACCTGGGCTTCGCCCGGGCCCGGGTGCTCTGGCAGCTGCGCCGGTCGCTGGCCGCCCCGGTGGACGAGCCGCGCCTGCCCGAGGGGGTGGCGCTGCGCGCCTTCCGGCCCGGCGTCGACGACGCCGACTGGCTGGCGCTCAACGCCCGGGCCTTCGCCAGCCACCCCGAGCAGGGTCGGTGGACCGCCGACGACCTGCGCGTACGGCTCGCCGAGCCGTGGTTCGACCCGGCCGGCTTCCTGCTCGCCGTGGACGAGTCGACGGGGCAGTTGCTCGGCTTCCACTGGACCAAGGTGCACGAGCGGCCGGGCTCGGCCCGCATGGGCGAGGTGTACGTGCTGGGGGTGGACCCGTCGGCGCACCGCGGCGGTCTGGGCCGGGCGCTGACCGCGGCCGGGCTCGCGTACCTGCGGGACCGGCGCGGCCTCGACCGCGTGATGCTCTACGTCGACGAGTCGAACGCTCCCGCCGTGGCCCTCTACGAGCGGACCGGCTTCCTGCGCTGGTCCGCGCACGTGAACTACCAGCTCGGCTGACGGCGGTCCCGCCCGTGGGCCCGGTCCGCGCCGGGCAGCGTCACCGCACCCGGGCAGGACCGGAAATATACGCATAGTTCCGACACATGCCTGCCAGTTCACGTAACGGACAACTCACCCTCAGCGTGCCGTCACCTCCTCTGCCGAACGTGTTCACCCCTCGTTCACTTGCGACCGGCGAGCCGGCTACCTGGCGCTCCTAGCTTGTGGAATCAGCCGGTCACTGCCGGTCCCCCGGGCGACCACCGGGGCGCCAAGTCAGACGTGAAGGGAAACCCCTCAGGTGAAGCTCCAGCGGCACGGCGCGCTTGCCTGCCTCGCTCTTACCGCGACGCTCGCTCTCAGTGCATGCGGCTCGGACAACAACGAGCCGGCGACCGGTGCCAGCGCCTCCGGCTCGGCCGCCGCGGTCGACTGCGCCACCGGCACGGTCAACGCCCAGGGCTCCTCAGCCCAGAAGAACGCCATGGCCGAGTGGATCAAGGCGTACCAGCAGAAGTGCTCCGGCTCGACCATCAACTACGAGCCCAGCGGCTCCGGCGCGGGCATCCAGGCCTTCATCGCCGGCACCGCCGACTTCGCCGGCTCCGACTCCGCGCTCAAGCCGGAGGAGCAGCCGCAGGCCGACGCCAAGTGCGTGGGCGGCAAGGCCATCCACCTGCCGATGGTGATCGGCCCGGTGGCCGTGGCCTACAACGTGAGCGGCGTGGACAACCTCCAGCTCAAGCCCGCCACCCTGGCGAAGATCTTCGCCGGCAAGGTGACCAAGTGGGACGACCCGGCCATCAAGGCCGACAACCCGGGCGCCACCCTGCCGTCGACGACGATCCAGACGGTGCACCGGTCGGACGAGTCGGGCACCACCGACAACTTCACCAACTTCCTGAGCAAGACCGCCGAGGCCGACTGGACGTTCGGCAAGGCCAAGGCGTGGAAGGCCCCGGGCGGCACCGGCTCCAAGGGCTCGGACGGCGTGGCCAGCTCCGTCAAGGGCGCGGACGGCTCCATCGGCTACATGGAGTGGTCGTTCGCCGAGAACGCCGGCCTCAAGATGGCCAAGATCGGTAACGGCAACGGCGAGTTCGCCGAGCTGACCGCCGAGAACGCCGGCAAGACCATCGCCGGGGCCAAGATCGAGGGCCAGGGCGACGACCTCAAGCTGTCGATCGACTACAACACCAAGGAGGCCGGGGCCTACCCGATCGTCCTGGCGACCTACGAGATCGTCTGCAGCAAGGGCCTCGCCGCCGACAAGCTGCCGCTGGTCAAGGGCCTGCTCAGCTACGCCGCCAGCACCGAGGGCCAGGCCTCTCTGACCGAGCTGGGCTACGCCCCGCTGCCGGAGTCGGTCCGCACCAAGGTCGAGGCCGCCGTCCAGAACATCTCCTGACCTGACACACCACCTCCGCAACCGAATCGAGCGAGCAGATGGGTGAAACCCCCCACCGCTCGGCCGACGCCGGCACCGGCGGGACCCGCGTGACCCAGAGTCACGAGTGGCCCGCCGGTGCCTCGGCGCGTGTGGCCGAGGCACCAGTGAGCACCCGTACCCCGGGCGGCAGCGGGCTGGGCGGCGGCGGCGCCCTGCCCCGGGCCCGCAAGTTCGGCGCCGAGCGGGCCTTCCGCGGCCTCTCGATGGCCGCCGGCGCCGCCGTGCTGGTCATCATCGCGGCCATCGCGATCTTCCTGATCGCGAAGGCGGTGCCGGCGCTGCGCGCCGACACCGAGAACTTCTGGACCTACGAGGGCTGGTCACCCAACGAGACCGAGCCGAAGTTCGGCATCGGCACGCTCGCGTTCGGCACCGTGCTGAGCTCCGCGCTGGCCCTGCTGATCGCGGTGCCGGTGGCGCTGGGCATCGCGCTCTACCTCTCGCACTACGCGCCACGCCGGGTCGGCACCGCGCTCGGCTTCCTCATCGACCTGCTCGCCGCCGTGCCGAGCGTGGTCTTCGGCCTCTGGGGCCGGGACGTCTTCATCAACCCGGTCCGGGACTTCTCGGTCTGGCTCAACACGTACTTCGGCTGGCTGCCGATCTTCGGCGGCGACGGGCCCTTCGGACGGTCGATCCTGCTCGGCGCCCTCGTCCTCGCGATCATGGTGCTGCCGATCATCACCTCGCTGTCCCGCGAGGTGTTCCTCCAGACGCCCACCGCGAACGAGGAGGCCGCCCTCGCCCTGGGCGCCACCCGCTGGGAGATGATCCGCACGGCCGTCCTGCCGTACGGGCGGCCCGGCATCATCGCCGCCGTGATGCTCGGCCTGGGCCGCGCGCTCGGCGAGACCATCGCCCTCGCGATGACCCTCGGCATCACGTTCGGCATCTCGTTCAACCTGATCCAGAACGGCGGCAACACCATCGCCGCGAACATCGCCAACGCGTTCGGCGAGGCCAACGAGACCGGGCGGGGCGCGCTGATCGCCTCCGGCCTGGTGCTGTTCGCCATCACGCTGATCGTCAACATCACCGCCCGGGCGATCATCTACCGCCGGCGGGAGTTCACGGAGTCGGCCGCATGACCACCACCGTCACCACCCACCGGCCCCGCCCGGCCGCGCAGCCGGACAGCCTGCGGGCCAAGCGACTCCCGCGGTACGCCGCGCCGGCCATCGCGCTGGCCGCCCTGCTGGTCGCCGCCGCCGTCGTGTACGGCACCGGCATCGGCGGCGCGGTGCTCGTCGTGGTGGTCGGGGCGCTGCTCTACCTGGTCGGCCTCTTCGCCGCGGCGAACGCGGTCGAGGGCCGTCGTTCGGCGCGCAACCGCACCTGGAGCGCGCTCATCCACTCGGCGTTCGTCCTCGCCGTCCTGCCGCTCGCGTCGGTCGTCTGGACGCTGCTCAGCAACGGCGTCGACCGGCTCGACGGGAACTTCTTCCTCACCTCGATGAACAACATCGGGGCC
Source organism: Micromonospora globbae (assembly GCF_036184225.1). Classification (NCBI taxonomy): domain Bacteria; kingdom Bacillati; phylum Actinomycetota; class Actinomycetes; order Micromonosporales; family Micromonosporaceae; genus Micromonospora; species Micromonospora globbae. Next base: position 6,067,773 of record NZ_CP108084.1, on the reverse strand, counting down.
CGGGACCCGGAGGGCGGCGCGTACCACGCGATCGTGGGCACGCTGGAGCAGGTCGGCATCGCCACCCTGATCACCGTTCCGCTCGGCGTCCTCTGCGCCATCTACGTGGTCGAGTACGGCCGGGGTCGCTTCGCCTTCGCGATCCGCTTCTTCGTGGACGTCATGACGGGCATCCCGTCGATCGTCGCCGGCCTCTTCGTGCTGGCCTTCTGGGTGCTGATCGTGTCGCCCTGGTTCAACGACGGCCGGCCGAGCTTCTCCGGTTTCGCCGCCGCGCTCGCCCTGAGCGTGCTCATGCTCCCCACCGTGGTCCGCTCGACGGAGGAGATGCTCCGCCTCGTCCCGGCGCCGCTGCGGGAGGGGGCGTACGCCCTCGGCGTGCCCAAGTGGAAGACCATCCTGCGGGTCGTGCTGCCGACGGCGCTGCCGGGCATCGTGACCGGCGTCATGCTCGCCATCGCCCGCGCGGCCGGCGAGACGGCGCCGGTGCTGCTCGTCGCCGGCGGCGGTGCGGCCATCAACTTCAACGCCTTCGAGAACAACCAGTCGTCGCTGGCCCTCTTCGTCTACCAGCAGGCCGGCGACGCGTCGCGGTACGCCCCCGCCCGGGCGTGGACCGCCGCCCTCACCCTGGTCGCCCTCGTCCTGGTCCTGACGATCGCGGCGAAGCTGCTGGCCCGCCGTAACCGCCTCGGCCGATGAACCCCGGAGGTACCACCACCATGGCCAAGCGCATCGAAGCCTCGAACGTCACCGCCTACTACGGCGCCTTCAAGGCGATCGAGAACATCAACCTCACCGTCGAGCCGAAGACCGTCACCGCCCTCATCGGCCCGTCCGGCTGCGGCAAGTCCACGTTCCTCCGCTCGATCAACCGGATGCACGAGGTGCTCCCGGGCGCGCGGGTCGAGGGCAGCCTCACCATCGACGACCAGGACATCTACGACCGCGACGTGGACGTCACGGCCGTCCGGCGCATGATCGGCATGGTGTTCCAGCGGCCCAACCCGTTCCCGACGATGAGCATCTACGAGAACGTCGTGGCCGGGCTGCGCCTCAACGGCGTACGGAAGAAGTCCATCCTCGACGAGGCGGCCGAGAAGGCGCTGCGCTCGGCGAACCTCTGGGACGAGGTGAAGGACCGGCTCGGCAAGCCGGGCGCGGGCCTCTCCGGCGGTCAGCAGCAGCGGCTCTGCATCGCCCGGACGATCGCCGTCGAGCCGCAGGTGGTGCTCATGGACGAGCCCTGCTCGGCGCTCGACCCGATCTCCACGCTGGCCATCGAGGACCTGATCTTCCAGCTGAAGGACAAGTTCACGATCATCATCGTGACGCACAACATGCAGCAGGCCGCCCGGGTCTCCGACCGGACCGCGTTCTTCTCGATCGACAAGACCGGTGAGCCCGGCCGGCTCATCGAGTACGACAGCACGCAGAAGATCTTCAGCAACCCGAGCCAGAAGAAGACCGAGGACTACATCACGGGCCGCTTCGGCTGAGCCGTTCCGGGGCGCCGGTCGTGTCGACCGGCGCCCCTCGTGGCGCCCGGGCGCCCCGTCCGGGCGGAAGCCACGCGAGCGGGGATCAGCCCAGCGTGGCGAAGAAGCCGCGCAGGTCGTCCACCAGCAGGTCGGGCGCCTCGTGGGCGGCGAAGTGGCCGCCCCGGTCGTACGTGTGCCAGGAGACGATGTTCTTGTGGTCCCGCTCGGCCAGCGTGCGGATCGACTGGAAGTCCCACGCGAAGTTCGCGAGACCCAGCGGCACCGTGGTCGGCTCCAACGGCGTGGTGCCGCGACCGTTGACCTTCTGCGTCGGCGGCACCACCTCGGCGTCCTCGAAGTAGTAGCGGGCCGATGAGGCCGCGGTGTTGGTCAGCCAGTAGATCGTCGCGTTGGCCAGGACGTAGTCGGGATCGAGCTGCTCCCCCATCAGCTGGGCCAGCCACCCCAGCAGGCCGGCCGGCGAGTCGGCCAGCGCGTGCGCGACGTTCTGCGGCTCGGTCGAGTGCAGCCGGTCGTAGCCGCCGCGCCGCTGCACGAACCACTCGGCGAAGGCCACCTTGCCCCGCTCCTCCTCCGTGAGCGCGGCCAGCTCGTCGGGGTCGCCGGACGGCAGCGAGAAGATCTGGCTGACGTGCACGCCGAGCACGTGCTCCGGGTCGGCGCGGCCCACCTCCGGGCTGACGAACGCGCCGAGGTCGTTGCCGGCCGCGCCGTAGCGCTCGTACCCGAGGCGGCGCATCAGCTCGGCCCAGGCCCGGGCGACGCGGAACCTGTTCCAGCCCCGCTCCCGGGTGGGACCGGAGAAGCCGAAGCCGGGGACCGACGGGATGACCAGGTGGAACGCGTGCGCCGGGTCGCCGCCGTGGGCCCGCGGGTCGGTGAGTGGCCCGATCACGTCCAGCCACTCGACGACCGTGGTCGGCCAGCCGTGCGTGAGGATCAACGGGGTGGCGTCCGGTTCGGGCGAGCGGACGTGCAGGAAGTGCACGGTCTGCCCGTCGATCTCGGTGGTGAACTGCGGGTACGCGTTGAGCTTCGCCTCCCACGCCCGCCAGTCGTACGTCGTCCGCCACCGCTCGACGAGGCGCTTCACGTAGCCGACCGGGACGCCGTACTCCCAGCCCGGCGGGACCGGACCGGCCGGGGTGGCGGCGGGGTCGGCGGGCAGTTCCTCGGCCCAGCGGGTGCGGGCCAGCCGGTCGGCGAGGTCGTCGAGGTCGGCCTGGGGGACGTCGATGCGGAACGGAACGATCGCGGTGTTGTCAGCCATGCCATCACCGTAGAGATCAATTAGGAACAGTCCGTTCCTAATGCGCTGGCAGAATTCCAGGAATGTTGGAGACCTCGGCGCGACTGCTGCGCCTGCTGTCGCTGTTGCAGACCCCGCGCGAGTGGACCGGCGCCGAGCTGGCCGAGCGGCTGTCGGTGAGCACCCGGACCGTCCGCAACGACGTGGAGCGGCTGCGCAGCCTGGGCTACCCGGTGCACGGGACCCGTGGCGCGGTCGGCGGGTACCGGCTCGGGGCGGGCGCCGCGCTGCCCCCGCTGCTGCTCGACGACGAGGAGGCCGTCGCGGTGGCCGTCGGGCTACGCACCGCCGCCGGTGGAAGCGTCGCCGGCATCGAGGAGACCTCCCTGCGCGCGCTCGCGAAGCTGGAACAGGTCCTCCCCCACCGGCTGCGCCGCCGGGTGAACGCGCTGCACACCCACACCGTGCGGGTGCCCCACGACGCGCCCGGCCCGACGGTGGACGCGGACACGCTCAGCACGATCAGCGCCGCCTGCCGGGACCGGGAGCGGCTGCGCTTCGACTACGTCCGGCACGACGGCACGGCCGACCGGCGGGACGTCGAGCCGTACCGGCTGGTCAACTGGGGGCGGCGCTGGTACCTCGTGGCGTTCGACCCGGGGCGGGACGACTGGCGGACGTTCCGGGTGGACCGGATCACCCCGCGTACGCCCACCGGCCCCCGCTTCCCGGCCCGCGAGCTGCCCGAGGACGTGGTGGACCGGGTCCGGCGCGGGGTCTCCTCGGCGGCGTGGCGGCACCGCGCCCGGGTGCTGGTGCACGCGCCGGCCGAGGTGGTCGCCGAGCGGATCAACCCGGCCGTCGGCACCGTCGAGCCGGTCGACGCGCGGCGCTGCGTCCTGCACACCGGCGCCGACCGGCTGGAGACGGTGGCGGTCTGGCTGGGCCTGCTCGACGCGGACTTCACCGTCCAGGATCCGCCGGAGCTGGCCGACCTCCTGCGCACCCTGGGCACGCGCTACCTGCGCGCGGCCCCCTGACCCCGCGATCTTGCAGTTCCGGCCCCAGGATCGCGGCATATGCCCCTGTTTGCCGGGGCAGAAAGTGCAAGATCGCGGAGGGTTGGGGTCAGAGGACGAAGCGGGCGCCGCCGTCCTCGGTGAACTCCAGGGTGGGGGTCACCGGGGTGGCGGCGTCCCGCACGGCGGCGGCGCGGACCACGCCGGACAGGTCACCGGCGGCCGCCACCTCCCCGAGCGTCACGAGCGTCGGCGGCAGCATGGCCAGCTCGCCCGCCTCCGCCCGGGTCACGGCGTCCGCGGGACGCACCCACAGCGTCCGGTCGGCCTCGCCGGACACGTCACGGGTCCGCTGCCCCTCCGGCAGCAGCGCCACGAAGAAGTACGTGTCGAAGCGGCGCGGCTCGAACTCCGGCGTGATCCACCGGCTCCACGGCAGCAGCAGGTCGGACCGGAGGGTCAGCCCCCGCTCGGCGAGGAACTCGGCGAAGCCCGACCGGCGCTGCTCCAGCGCCACCCGGGCGCTCTCCCAGTCGTCGCCGCTCACGTCACCGACGACGCTTGTCGCGTCCGCGCCGGCGAGGAGCACCCCCGCCTCCTCGAAGACCTCGCGGGCGGCGGCGCAGACGACCGCCTGCGCCGCGTCGGGGGCGAGCCCCAGCCGTGTACCCCAGTCGGCCGGCGCCGGGCCGGCCCAGTCCAGGTGGGTCTGCGAGTCCGACCGGTCCACACCGCCGCCGGGGAAGGCGTACATCCCGCCGAAGGTCATCGCCGCGACCCGGCGGATCAGGTACACCTCGAAGTCGGCGCCCGCCGGGCGGAGCAGCAGCACGGTGGCCGCCACCCGGGGCACCGCCGGCACGCCGCCCTCGGCCCGGAACCGCCGGGCGTGCTCCTGGAGGGCCGGCGGCGCCGGGAAGCCGTCGCGGTGGATGGTCATGACGTGAGCCTAGTCCCGGCCCCCGGAACGGATGACCGGTCGCCGGCCGGGCTGGACTAGCGTGGCCGCCATGACTCGTTGGGGGATCCTCGCCACCGGCCACATCGCCGGCCGCTTCGCCGAAGACCTGCGGCTGGTGCCGGGCGCCGAACTGGTCGCGGTCGGTTCGCGCACCGCCGAGAGCGCGAAGCTGTTCGCCGAGCGGCACGACGTGCCGCGGGCGTACGGCTCGTGGGCCGAGCTGGCGGCGGACCCGGACGTCGACGTGGTGTACGTGGCCACCCCGCACGCCGCGCACCACGAGGCCGCCATGGTGTGCCTGTCCGCCGGCAAGGCCGTGCTGCTGGAGAAGCCGTTCACCCTCGACCTGGCGACCAGCACCGAGCTGATCGAGACCGCCCGCGCCGCCGGTGTCTTCCTCATGGAGGCCATGTGGATGCGGACCAACCCGCTGATCCTGCGCATGGTCGAGCTGATCGCCGACGGCGCCATCGGGACGGTCACGAGCGTCCAGGCCGACTTCGGCGTCGCCGGGCCGTTCCCGCCCGAGCACCGGATGCGCGCCCGGGTGCTGGGCGGCGGCGCCCTGCTCGACCTCGGCGTCTACCCGGTGAGCCTCGCGCACCTGCTGCTCGGGGTGCCCCGGCACGTCCGGTCCTGGGCCACCATCAGCCCGGAGGGCGTCGACGAGAACACGGGCATCGTCCTCGGCTACGACTCGGGCGCGGTCGCGACGTTGAGCTGCGGCATCGTGGGCGCCACCCCGGTGGTCGCCTCGGTCACCGGCACCACGGGCCGGATCGACCTGCCCTCGCTGTTCTTCCGGCCCGACTCGCTGACGCTGCACCGGGCGGGCGCCGAGCCGGAGACGATCCCCGCCGACCTCACCGGGGGCGGATACCAGTACGAGGCGATCGAGGTGCAGCGCTGCCTGGCGGAGGGCGCCCTGGAGAGCCCGCTCGTGCCGCACTCCGCGACTCTCGAGGTGATGGCCCTGCTCGACACGATCCGCGGTCAGATCGGCGTCGACTACGTCTGAGAGGGGCCCCGGTGGCACGCGTGCCACCGGGGCCCCTGTCGACGTGGCTCAGCCGAAGAGCGGGCGGACCACCAGGTAGGTGAGGCAGGCGATCAGCGCCGCCGCGGGGAACGTGACGATCCACGCGACCACGATGTTGCCGGCGACGTTCCAGCGCACCGCGGAGAGGCGTTTCGTCGCGCCCACGCCCATGATCGCCGAGGTGATCGTGTGCGTGGTGGAGATGGGGGCGTGCAGCACCAGGGCGTTGAAGTAGAGCACCGAGCTGGCGACCGTCTCGGCCGCGAAGCCCTCCGGCGGGCCCAGGTCGATGATCTTGCGGCCGAGGGTGCGGATGATCCGCCAGCCACCGGCGTACGTGCCGAGCGCCAGCATGGTGGCGGACGTCCAGAAGACCCAGCCGGGGATGTGCGTCTTGCTCTCCTGGAAGCCGCCCGTGTAGAGGGCGAGCACCACGATGCCCATGGTCTTGGCGGCGTCCTGCATGCCGTGGCCGACGGACATGGCCGCCGCCGACGCGGTCTGCGCCCAGCGGAAGCCGCGGTTCAGCTTGCCCGGCTGGCCCCTCCGGAACAGCCAGAGCAGCGCCAGCATCAGCACGTAGCCCAGCGTGAGGCCGACGATCGGCGAGAGCACCATCGGGAGGATGACCTTCTCGACGATGTTCATCCACTGGACCACGCCACCGACCGCGAGCAGGGTGGCGCCGACCAGGCCGCCGAAGAGCGCGTGCGACGAGGACGACGGCAGGCCGAAGTACCAGGTGATCAGGTTCCAGGCGATGGCACCGAGCACGCCGGCGAAGACCACGCCCAGACTGCCCACGCCGGTGGGGAGTGTGACGAGACCGTCCCCGACCGTCTTCGCCACGCCGGCGCCGAAGTGGGCGCCGACGAAGTTGCCGACCGCGGCCAGCAGGAGAGCGACCCGGGGTGTCAGGGCGCGGGTGGAGACGCTGGTCGCGATCGCGTTGGCGGCGTCATGGAAGCCGTTGGTGTAGTCGAACGCCAGGGCGACCGCGATCACCGCCAGCACGGCGATGAGTTCGGGTGTCACAGGATCAGGACTCCTTGACCGCGATGGTCTCGACCGTGTTGGCCACGTGCTCGAAGGCGTCGCAGGCGGCCTCCAGCTCGTCGGCGACCTCCTTCATCTTCAGCACGGTGAGCGCGTCGTACTCACCGGAGAAGAGGCGGACCAGCAGCATCCGGTACGCCTGGTCGCCGTCGTTCTCGAGCCGGTTGCACTCGATCCAGTAGTCCTCGAGATCCTTCATCGACTTGAGCCGCGGCATCGCCTCGGCGGTCAGCTTCGCCTGCTGGTCGAGCACGTTGACCAGCTCGTGCATCTCCCGCGGCAGGGAGGGCAGCTTGGTCAGGCCGTACAGGTAGAGAAGGTTCCCCACCGCCTCGAGGTGGTCCATCACGTCGTCGAGCAACGAGCCGAGCCGGTAGATGTCCTCCCGGTCGAAGGGCGTGATGAAGGTGGAGTTGATCTTCTTGTACAGCTCGTGGGTGATCTGGTCGCTGTCGTGCTCCACCTCGGTGAGCCGTTCGCTGACCGACTGCACCTCGACCCCGGGCAACGCCAGCTCGTTGAGCAGCTCGGTGCCCCGGACCAGGTTCTGCGCGGCCCTGGTGAAGAGCTCGTAGAAGGCACCCTCGGTGGGGCGGAAGGAAAACTTCACTGCACGGACCTCGTCGTGTCGGTGGAAGGGTGGCGGACGCCGCCGGGGCGCCTGCCCTGGGAATGCTAGGGAACGGCAGAGGCGGGAAATTCCCGGCCCACCCCTGGCCAGGCCGCATTCATCGGTCGTTCACCTGCCGTTCACCTCGGGCGTCTCTCCTGTCCCCCACTGCCCCGGAGCGAAGCCGCTCCCGCTCCCGCGCCACGTCGAAACCGGCGGCCGGATACCCGAGGGCGAGAGTGTCGAACGTCTCGCGCAGCAGATGCGCCACCGCCCAGTCCCGGTACCACTTCCGGTCGGCCGGCACCACGAACCAGGGCGCGGCGTCCGTGCCGCACCGGCCCAGCGCCTCGGCGTACGCGGCCTGGTAGTCGTCCCAACGCGACCGCGCGTCGACGTCGGCGGGGTTGTACTTCCAGTGCTTGCGCGGGTCGTCCAGCCGTTCGAGCAGGCGCTCACCCTGCTCCGCGTACGAGATGTGCAGCATCACCTTCACCAGCGTCACCCCCGCCCCGGCGAGTTCCCGCTCGAAGGCGTTGATCTCGTCGTACCGGGCCCGCCAGGTGGCCTCCGGCACCAGGCCCTCGACCCGCGCCACCAGCACGTCCTCGTAGTGGGAGCGGTTGAAGATCCCGACGTAGCCCGGTGGCGGGAGGGCCCGGCGGATCCGCCACAGGAAGTCGTGCCGCAACTCCTCGGCCGTCGGCGGACCGAACGAGCGGATGTGCAGGCCGAGCGGGTTCATGGCGCCGGCCACCCGCTTGATCGTGCCGTCCTTGCCGCCGCAGTCCATCGCCTGGAGCACGAGCAGCAGCCGCCGCACGGGCCCGTGCGCCGCCCCGCTGGCGGCCAGGGTTCCGGGGCCGTCCACGGGCCCGGGAAGGCCCTCGGCGGCCTTCGCCGTCGCGTAGAGCATCTCCTGCTGCCGGCCCAGTTCGGCACCGATCAGCCGGACCTGGTCCCGCGCCCAGGCCTTGCGGTGCTCACCGGTCACGTCCGCGCCCGGCAGACCCGGCGTGGACCGCGGGTCGATCGCGCCGAGGTCGACCGGCGCCGCCACCCGCAGCAGCTCCCGCAGCCGCCCGGTGGGCGGCACGATCTCCGTCGGCCGAGGTGCGCTCACCCCCGGATCATCGCCCAGCGGTGGCGCGTCCGCTCGCCGAGCGGGCGCGACCGTCCGACGGTCCGCCACGGCTCGGCGCGGCCGCGACGACGGGGCCTCGGTGCCGGATGACCAGGGTCGCCGCCTGGAGCGTGGCGCAGGTCACACCCGCTACCGGTCACATCGTGCGCCGCGAGCGTGTCCAGTGGGCGGGAGGATGTCCGCCGGACGCCGGGCCGGTGCCCGGGTCGGGAGCCGGTGGCCACGTCCGGCGGGAGGAGCACGTGGTGCGGGATCTGGCGACGGAGTTCGAGGCCGAACGGGGACGGCTGCTGCTCGCGGCCCACCGGATGCTCGGCAGCCGCAGCGACGCCGAGGACGCCGTGCAGGAGACCTGGTTGCGGTACGCGAGCGCCCTCGCCGACCCGGCCGCCCGCGCCGAGATCCGTGATCTGCGCGGCTGGCTGACCACCACCTGCGCGCGCATCTGCCTCGACGTGCTCCGGTCCGCCCGGGTGCGCCGCGAGGCGTACGTCGGCCAGTGGCTGCCCGAACCGATCGTGACGCCGCTGGACAGCGGCGGTGGCAGCGACGGCTTCGCCCCCGACCCGGCCGAGCGGGCGGTCCGCACCGACCAGGTCGGCACCGCCCTGCTGGTGGTGCTTGACCGGCTCTCGCCGGAACAGCGGGTCGCGTTCGTCCTCCACGACGTGTTCGCCCTGCCGTTCGCCCGCGTCGCCGACGTGCTGGGCGCCACCGAGGCGGCCGCCCGGCAGCTCGCCTCCCGCGCCCGCCGCGCCGTGAGCGCGCCGGAGGCTCCCCGGCACACCGCCGATCCGGCCGAGCACCGGCGCGTGGTGGCGGCCTTCGTCGCCGCCGCCGAGTCGGGCGAGCTGGAACGTCTCGTCGCGCTGCTCGCCCCGGACGTCGTCTTCGTCGGCGACAGCAACGGGCACTTCCCGACGGCCCGCCGGCCGGTGGTGGGGGCCGGCGCGGTCGGTCGCTTCACCCTCGGCATCCTCGACCGGGCCGGACGCCACGGGCACCGCGTGCTGGCCCGGCCGGTGCTGGTCGACGGCGCGCTCGGGTTGCGGGTGGACGCGCGGGACACCGACGGCCGGCCGATGCGGATGGTCACCGCGTTCGCGGTGCACGACGGCCGCATCACCGGCATCTTCAACCAGGCCAATCCGGAGAAGCTCGCGGACCTGCCGCCGCTCGACCCGACGGACGCCTGGCCGCCCCGCCTGTGACGGCCCGCGGGGGTCAGCGGCTCAGACGACCAGGGCCAGCCACTTCCGGTACGAGGTGGCGAAGGGCTCGGTGCCGTCGCCGAGCGCGGCGAAGAGCCAGCGGGCCGCCGCCTCCGCCTCGGCGACCAGCTCGTCCGGGTAGCCGAAGCGGACCCGGTGCTCGGCGAACTCGTCCTCGTCACGCAGCTCCACGGCGCCCGTGGCGCGTCGCCGGACCACGTCGAGATCCAGGTCGTAGAGGTGGACCGTGTCGTCGGACTCCCAGCGGGCCGGGCTCGCGATGTCGCAGTAGACCTCGCTGGTGCGCGGCGGCGGGTTGAACATCCCCGTCCACCAGGCGTGGTGGGGCACGAGGAGCACGAACGGGATCTGCTCCACCGACGGCCGTCCGTGGTAGACCGACGGGGTGCCGGCGGTCACGCCGAGCCAGACGCCGAGGTCGTCCTCCGCGAGACGACGGGCCGGGTAGTCGCGGTGTGCGCTGCCGTCGTACTTGCGGTAGATCACGCGGACCACGTCGCTCGGCATGAGTCGCACCCTAACCGATACCGCCCACTCGGCGTAGTGCCGACGTAACCGTCACGAGTGGGCCGGAACTCGTTCCCGCCACGCGGCGGAGCGGCGGGTCCGGTGTCGCCCGCGACGGGTACGGTCGCACGGTGACCCCGCCCCGCGCCGCCACCGGTTCCACCGCCCCGTCGGCCCGTGACCGGCGGCGTCGGGGCGACCGGCCCAGCGCGGCGAAGCTGCTCGCGGCCGCCGTGTCGGCCGTGCCGGGCGGCGCGGCGCGCCCCGGCCAGCAGCAGATGGCCGCGGCCATCGAGGAGTGCGTGGCCGCCGGTGAGCACCTGCTGGTGCAGGCCGGCACCGGCACCGGGAAGTCGCTGGCCTACCTCGCTCCGGCGCTCACCGTCGACGGTCCGGTCGTGGTCTCCACGGCCACCCTCGCCCTCCAGTCCCAGCTCGTCGACCACGACCTGCCGAGGCTCGCCGACGCCGTCGAGCCGCTGCTCGGCCGCCGGCCCACGTTCGCGGTGCTCAAGGGGCGGCACCACTACCTCTGCCTGGCTCGGCTCGACAACTCGACCGAGGCCGAGCCGGAGGACGCGCTGTTCGACGCTCCCCCCGCCCGCCCGGGCGGCGCCTGGCTCGGCGAGGCCGGCCGGCTCGGCAAGCAGGTCCAGCGGTTGCGGGACTGGGCGATGGAGACGGAGACCGGCGACCGGGACGAACTGGACCCGGGCGTCGACGACCAGGCGTGGCGGCTCGTCTCGATGCCGGCGCGGGAGTGTGTGGGCGCGACCCGCTGCCCGTTCGGCGCCGAGTGCTTCGCCGAGGCGTCCCGCGCCCGTGCCCGCGAGGCGGACATCGTCGTCACCAACCACAGCCTCCTCGCGGTCGACATGCTGGCCGGGCGCCAGATCGTGCCGCCGCACAAGCTGCTCATCGTCGACGAGGCGCACGAGCTGGCCGACCGGGTGTCCTCGGCCGCCCAGGCCGAGCTGGTGCCGGAGCTCATCGACCGGTCCACCCGGCGGGCCCGCCCGCTGCTCAAGCCGGAGGTCGCCGAGGCGCTCACGGCGGCCGGTGACGCGCTCGCCGTGGGCCTGGCCGAGGCGCCGGCGGGGCGCATCACCGCCGGCCTGCCCGCGCCGCTGCGGGAGGCGTGCACCCTGCTGGACGCGGCCACCCGGGGCGCGCTCGACGCGATCGGCGACGTGAAGGCCGACGATCCCGACCCCGTACGCAAGCAGCAGGCCCGGGCCGTCCTGGACGAGCTGTCGACCACGGCGCAGCGGCTGCTGGAGGAGAACGAGCACGACGTCGCCTGGGTGGAGAAGTCCGACAACGGCGGCCGGCGGGCGCTGGTCGTGGCCCCGCTCTCGGTGGCCGGCACCCTCGCCACCCACCTGTACGAGGACCGCACGGTGGTCGCCACGTCGGCCACCCTGACCCTCGGCGGCCGGTTCGACACGGTGGCCCGGGCGCTCGGGCTGGACGCCCCGCCGCCCTCGCCGCCGTCCCCGGCCGCCGCCGCCCTGGCCGCCTCGACCGGCCCGCGCACGGGCGAGGCCACGGACGCCCGTCCCGGCCGCGCCGCGCGGGGCCGCACGGCCGACGCCGCGGCCACCCCGGCCACCGAGGGCCCGGGCTGGCGTTCGCTGGACGTCGGGTCGCCGTTCGACTACGCCCGTCAGGGCATCCTCTACGTCGCCGCCCACCTGCCCCGGCCCAGCGTGTCCGGGTTGCCCGACGCCGCCGGTGAGGAGCTGCTGGCGCTGGTCGAGGCGCTCGGTGGCCGTACGCTCGGCCTCTTCTCCTCGCGACGGGCCGCCCAGCAGGCGGCGGAGCTGCTCCGCGCGCGTACCGACCTGCCGGTGCTGTTGCAGGGCGAGGAGGCGCTGCCGCTGCTGGTCCGCCGGTTCCGGGAGGAACGGTCGAGCTGCCTGTTCGGCGTCATGTCGCTGTGGCAGGGGGTGGACGTGCCGGGCGACTCGTGCCAGCTCGTGGTGATCGACCGGCTGCCGTTCCCCCGGCCGGACGAGCCGCTGGCCGCGGCCCGGGCGGCGGCGGTGGACGCGAGCGGCGGCTCGGGCTTCGCGGCGGTCAGCGTGCCGATCGCGGCGGTCCGCCTGGCACAGGGCGTCGGGCGGCTCATCCGGGCGACCGGCGACAGGGGCGTCGTCGCCGTCCTCGACTCGCGGCTGGAGACGGCCCGCGGCTACGGGCCGTTCCTGCGCCGCTCGCTGCCGCCGTTCTGGTACACGACCCGCCCGGACGTCGCGCGCGGGGCCCTGAAGCGCCTCGCCGCCGGCTGAGGCGCCGGACGGCCGTCAGGGGGCCTGGGAGGCGACCACCACGGCGTCCGGTGGGGTCTCCGGCACCGTGCGGGCCGCGAGCCGGCGGACGGCCGTGTTCAGCACGGCGATCAGTGGTACGGCGACGAGCGCGCCCGTGATGCCGGCGAGCACCACCCCGGCGGCGATGCCGATGATGACGGCGAGCGGGTGGATGGCGACGGCCCGGCCCATGATGAGCGGCTGGAGCACGTGCCCCTCCAACTGCTGCACCCCGATCACGGCGCCGAGGATGATCAGGGCGGTGACCGGGCCGCTGTCAACGAGGGCGATCAGGACGGCGACCCCACCGGAGAGCGCCGCCCCGACGATCGGGATGAACGCACCCAGGAAGACCAGCGCCGACAGCGGCAGCGCGAACGGGATGTCGAAGATCACCAGGAAGATGCCGATGCCCACGGCGTCGATGAAGGCGACCAGCACGGTGGCCCGGACGTAGGCCACGAGGGTCGCCCAGGCGGCCCGTCCCGCGTCGTCCACCCGCCAACGGGCGGCCACCGGCAGCAGCCGGACGAGGAAGCGCCAGATCCGATTGCCGTCACGCAGGAAGAAGAACGTGGCGAAGAGCACGAGCAGCGTGCCGGTCAGCACCTCGGCGAGGGTGGCGGCCGTGGTGGTCGCCGCGCTGGTGAAGCGGTCGGTGTTGTCGTTGACCCACTTCTGACCCTCGTCGATGTAGCGGTCCAGCTGGCTGTCGGAGACGTGCAGCGGGCCGGTCTTGAGCCAGTTCTGGATCTGCCGGACGCCCTGCGAGGACTTCTCGCTCAGCTCCGGCACCCCCTTGATGAACTCGTTCACCACGAGGGTCAGCGTGCCGACCACGGCGGCCAGGCCGCCGACGAGCACCACGGCGGTGGCGAGCGACCGGGGGAAGCGGGCCCGCAGCAGCCAGCCCACCGAGGGCGCCAGCAGGGCCGAGAGCAGCAGCGCGATGGCGAGCGGGATGATCACGATGCGGACGGTGCTGACGATCCTCAGCAGCGCCCAGGCCACCAGGCCGATCACGATCAGACGCCACGACCAGGCGGCGGCGATCCGCAGCCCGTGCGGCACCTCGGCGTCGTCCCGGCTGGTGGTGCTGCCCGGTGAGGGGGCCGGAGCCTCCGCGCCGACGACCGTGGCGGTCGGCGGGGCCACGGGACCGGGCGACGTCGGCGACGCCACTCCGCCCTCCTCGTGCTCGCCTTCGGACGCGACCCGCCGGGACCGCACGGACGCCCGTCCCGACTCGTACGCCCGGCGCAGCCGGTCGCGAATCCGCTCGAAGCGGCTCAAGCGCACCTCCTGGCAAGACGGCCGGCCCACGGCGACAGGGCGGACAGCATACGCCGACCCTCCGTCACGATAGGCCGGTTCCGCTACATTGCCCCGGTCACCGACCCGGCAACCACCGGGTTCCGGGCCGGGCGCGACACGGTAGCGTCTGCGGCGTGACCGCCGACAAGAATCTCGACTCCGGCCTGCCGATTCGCCTGCTGCACGACCGGGTGCTGGTGCGGATGGAGGGGAGCGAGGGCGAGCGCCGCTCCAGCGCCGGCATCGTGATCCCGGCGACCGCGGCGGTGGGCAAGCGCCTGGCCTGGGCCACCGCCGTCGGAGTGGGTCCGAACGTCCGCTCCATCGTCTCCGGCGACCGCGTCCTCTTCGACCCCGACGACCGCTCCGAGGTGGAACTGCACGGCCAGGGCTACGTCATGCTCCGCGAGCGCGACGTGCACGCCGTCGCCGCCGAGCGGATCGAGAACAACGCCACGGGTCTCTACCTCTAGCAGGGGCGAAGACGCCGCCGACGTCGTTTGCACCGCTCCCCGCCGGGAAGCCAGGGCGCACCACCGGCCCTGGGGAGGGACGATGCCCGAATGGATCAGGAAGCTGTTGTTCTGGGGCTTCATCGCGTTCCTGATCTACTTCATGGCGTTCCGGCCGGACGGCGCGGCGAACATCTTCAAGGCGATCGGAGCGGGGCTCGTGGCGATGTTCCAGGGTCTCGGTGACTTCCTCACCAGCCTGATGACCTGACGGGCGCCGCCCGCCGACCGCGACGCCCGCGACCGGTCGGTGCCGGCTCGCACACCGGCGCCGACCGGATCAGGCGTGCCCCGGCCAGCCCGGCCGCAGGTTGGGCCAACCGGGAGGGTTGTGCACCGGCGGCGGGGCCGCCAGCACCACGGGGATCGGCACCACGGGCTCCTCGGGAGCCTCCACGGTCCGCTGCGAACCGTCGGGGAACCGCAGGTGGTAGCGGTCGCCGTCCCACACGCCGGCGGGTGCCTGCGGATCGCGACCCACGAAGAACGACCGGTACGCGGTGATCGCCTCGAGCAGCTCCCGCTCCTCCCGCGCCGTCCGTTCCCGGTCGGTCGCCTTGCGGTCCAGGCCGCGCAGCGACCCGTCCCGCAGCAGCGCCAGCCGGGTGGCCGCGAACTGGTAGCCGCGCATGGCCCGGACACCCGCGTCCCCGGCGACCCGGCGCGCCCAGGCGCGGGCCGCGTGCCGGCGGCCGAGGCTGCTGAGCGCCGCGACCTCGGGCGGGCTGAGCCAGCCGGCCCGGACGTAGTCGGGCAGCCGCCGTTCGGTGAGCCGTCCCTCCCACGCCCGCAGCCACAGCGCCAGCCCGACCATGCCGAAGAAGATCGGGACCATCACCCCGATGAAGCCGTACAGCATGATCACCGCCTGGCCGGTGACCTGGGTGAGCGTCGGCAGCAGGTTCCAGGTGCCGTGCAGCATCATGGCCAGCAGCAGCCCCGCGATCGGCGCCAGTACGCGCACCCGGCGGTCGGCAGTGCGGGCGGCGATGCCGAGCCCGACGCCGGTCATCGAGGTGAACAGCGGGTGGGCGAACCCGAACAGCAGGATCCGGACGATGAAGATGGCGATGACCTGCTGCGCCCCGGTCGCCGGCCCGAACCGCTCCGCACCGGACGCGAAGCCGTAGCCGCCCAGGTAGAGGATGTTCTCGACCATGGCGAAGCCGACCGCGGACAGACCGCAGTAGACCAGCCCGTCGGTGATGCCCGACCACTCCCGCCGCCGGAAGACCAGCAGCAGGATGGGCCCGAGCGCCTTGGTCAGCTCCTCGATGAACGGCGCCACCAGCACACCGGTCAGCGGGGCGGGGAGCCCCGCGTCGGCGAAACGGCCGGCCGCGAAGTCGTTCACCGTCAGCGAGGCGGCCGTGGAGACGAAGGCGCCCCAGGTGAAGCAGAAGATCAGGTACTTCAGCGGTTCCGGCTCGTACCGGTCGAGCCAGAGGAAGCAGGCCACCAGCACCGGAACCGGCAGGATGGCGGCCACCACGCCGATCAGCAGCGCCTGGAGGCCGAGGCTCTCGCCCAGGGTGAAGACCATGAAGACCGCGCAGGCGGCGATGAGGAGCACCACCCCGGCGAGCACCAGGAACCGCCGCCAGCCCAGCCGGCGCAGCGGCATCCGCGGCGCGGCACCGGGTGGGGCGGACGGCACGGGCGGCGGCGCGCCGCCGGGCGGGGTGTCGGCCATGCGGTCAGCGTAGTCACCCCCGGCCGGCTGGTTCCCGGGCATCGGCGCCCGTTATGCTGCGGCAAGGTCACGAGCGCCAGCGTCAAGCCCCGGCTTGCTGGCCGGCAACCCTCGTCGAGTTCGCGGTGGGGTGCCCCGGGTGATGACCGGGCCCGGCCCGAACCGCGCGCCGGGCAAGCGCGGACCCCGTCCCGACGCCGCCCGGGGTCCCTGACCCCGGAGGTTCCGGCATGTCCGTCACCCTCGTGTCCCCGTCCGCCGCCCCGACGACCGTCGCGCCCGCCGCCGGGCCGCTCGACGTCCTCGGCGTACCCGGCGAGATCAACCTCGACTACGCGGCCACCGCGCCGTGCGCGCGGGCCGCGGCCGACGCGGTCGCCGAGCTCCTGCCGTGGTACGCGAGCGTGCACCGCGGCGCCGGCGCGCTCTCCCGCCGCTGCACCCTCGCCTACGAGCGGGCCCGGCAGACGGTCGGCGACTTCTTCGGCGCCCGCGCCGACGACCACGTGATCTTCACCCGCAACACCACCGACGCGCTGAACCTGCTGGCCCGGTCGCTGCCCCCGGGCACCACGGTGGTCACGTTCGCCAGCGAACACCACGCGAACCTGCTGCCCTGGCCGCGCGGCTCGGTGCGGCTGCCGGTGCCGGCCGACGCGGGTGGGGCCGTGCGCGCGCTCGACGCGGCCCTCACGGAGCTGCGCCGGGCCGCGAACCCGGGCCTGCCGGTGCTGGTCGCGGTGACCGGGGCGAGCAACGTGACCGGCGAGCGCTGGCCGGTGTCCGAGCTGGCGCGGGTGGCCCGGCGGCACGGGGCACGGATCGCGCTGGACGCCGCGCAGCTCGCCCCGCACGCCCCGGTCGACCTGCTCGCGCTGGACGTCGACTACCTCGCCGTGTCCGGCCACAAGCTCTACGCCCCGTTCGGCGCCGGGGTCCTGATCGGGCGGGCCGACTGGCTCGACGCGGCCCCGCCGTACCTGGCCGGTGGCGGGGCCACCCAGCGCGTCGGCGCGGGCACCCACGAGGTCACCTGGGCCGTCGGACCGGCGCGGCACGAGGGAGGCACCCCGAACCTGCTCGGGGCCGTGGCGCTCGCCGCGGTCTGCGCGGCGCTCGCCGACGCCGACCGGGCCGCCCTGCACGAGCACGAGCAGCGTCTGCTGGCCCGGCTGCGAGACGGCATCGCCGCCCTGCCGCACGTGGTGGAGCTGCGCACCTTCGGGCCGGACGCGCCGCGCGTGGGCATCGTCTCGTTCGTGGTGGCCGGCCGGGACTCCGCGGAGGTGGCCGCCGAGCTGGCCCGGGAGCACGCCGTCGGGGTGCGGGACGGCCTGTTCTGCGCGCACCCGCTGGCCCGCCGGCTGCTCGCCGAGGCGGCCGCCCGGACGGGCCGGCGGGACCTTCCACCGACGGCGGTGCGGGCCAGCATCGGCCTGGGCAGCACCCGGGAACACGTGGACCGTCTGCTCGCGGCCCTCGCCACCCTCGTCTGAGGCAGGTCAGCCGACGGGAGGCGCGGTGGGCGGCTTCGTCCGGCCCTCGTCCGGTTCGGGCCGCTCACCCCGGGGCGTCTCCTGTTCGCCGAACGACTTCCGGATCAGCCGGTTCGCCTCCTCCTGCTCGATGCCGGAGGCCACCAGGAGGTCGCTGGCGGCGGTGCGGATCTGGGCGACGACCACGCTGCCGGAGAAGCCCACCCCGTGGCCGTACGCCCGGCCGGCCTCGCTCACGGCGCGCAGCGCCCGCTCCCGGGCCTGTTCCGGCTCGTCGCCCACGGAGAACTCGTGCCGGAGCAGGCGGACCGCCTCGGCGAGATGGGCCACGGCGTCCGGCATCGGGTCGGGGATCGGCTCCTCGTCCTCGATGAGGGTGACCGAGCGCCGGATGAGGGTGCCGCTGTTCCGCATCGCCCGGTCGATCGGCTCGGCCGCCTCCGCGTAGTGGGTGAGCTCGTTGCGGCGGTGCCAGCGGGCCGGCGACAGCGTGGCGGTCTCCTTCGCCCCCTCGATCGCCTCGTTCAACATCGCCAGCTCGCCCTGGTTTCTGCGCAGCCGGTCCAGCGCCTGCTGCACGCGCTGCCGGTCGCGCGTACGCAGCCCCTCGGCGGCGGCGTCGAGCTGGTTGGCGAGCAGGTCCAGCGCCGGCCGGGCGGCGCGGTTGAGCACGCGCAGCGGGTTGAGCGGCAGCAGGATCGCGGTCACCAGCAGCGCGATCCCGCCGCCCAGGAAGGCGTCCACGAACCGGGGTATCTCCAGGTTCTGGGTGGACGGGGTCAGCGTCACGATCAGCACGGCAGTGGCCGCCGCCTGGATGACGATCGCCACGCTCGCCCCGGCGAAGATCGTGAGGATGATGGCCAGTGTGACCACCGCTCCGAGCTGCCACGCCCCGGTGCCGAGCACGTAGATGATCCCGTCGCCGACCGCCACGCCGACCGCCACCCCGACGATCAGCTCCACGGTCCGGCGGAAGCGCTGGCCGACCGAGGCGGCCAGGGTGCCGACCGCCGAGATCGGCGCGAAGACCGGCTGCGGGTTGTTCAGCAGCCGGTGCGACACCAGGTACGCGAGCGCGGCGGCGAGCCCGGCCTGCACGGCCAGTCCCGCGGCCATGCGGACCCGGTGCAGCCGGTCGTGCAGGGTCGCCTTGCTGATCTCCCGCGCCTGGCCCACCGCCTCGGCGATGCGCGCGCTGTCGACGTCGGTGAGCCCACGGCGCAGCTCCCGTGGGCGCACGCGCCACAGCCGTCTGCGCTCCCGGGCCTCCGCCATGCCGGCTACTACCCGAGTCACGCCGGGTGAATCCTCGGTCCCGCGGCGCGTCGGCCGATGCGGCAGACTCGGCGGGTGGCCGAGCTTCTGGACCGGTGGCGGGCGGCGGCCCGGGGCGCCGGGGCGACCCGCGAGACGGACCTGACCGGCACCGGGGAGGACCTGGTGCGCCGCTGGCGGGAGCCGCACCGGCACTACCACACGTGCGACCACCTGCGGGCGGTGCTGGACGTCGTCGACCGGTACGCCGACCTGGCCGGGCGGCCGGACCTGGTGCGGCTCGCCGCCTGGTACCACGACGCCGTCTACGACCCCCGGGCGGCGGGCGACGCCAACGAGCGGGACAGCGCGGCGCTCGCCGTGCGCGTCCTCACCGGTCTCGGGCTGTCGGGCGCCGCCGTGGACGAGGTCCGCCGGCTGGTGCTGCTCACCGCCGGGCACGTGGTCGGGCCCGGGGACGCCGACGGCGCCCTGCTCTGCGACGCCGACCTCGCCGTGCTGGCCGCGGCGCCCCCGGTGTACGACCGGTACGCGGCCGCGATCCGGCGGGAGTACGCGCACGTGCCCGACGCCGACTTCCGGGCCGGCCGGGCACGGGTGCTCACCGCCCTGCTCGCCCTGCCCGCGCTGTTCCGGACGCCGCCGCTCGCGGCCTGGTGGGAGCGGCCGGCCCGGGCGAACCTGCACCGCGAGTTGGCGGCGCTGACCGCGCCCGGCTGATCATTTGGTGCCACGGCACGCCGGCGCGGCCGACGACGGGTGACGGTGGCGGCCGGTCAGGGTCGTACGAGGTGCTTCGGGCGGCGCAGCCCGGCCTCCCGGAGCAGGCGGACCAGCTCCCGGCTGGGCACCACCCGCGCGCCGAGCCAGACGGCCATCGCGAACCGCTCTGCGGGGATGTCGTAGTGGTCCCGGTCGAAGCCCCGGCGGGGAGCCCCGAGCGCCTCGGCGAACGCGTGCAGCTCGGCGTACGAGACGTCGCTGACCAGGTGGGACCAGAGCCGGCCCCGGGACGGCCAACCGGGGCGGTCCAGGTAGATCATGCCCACCACGCTAGCCCCGCCTGTGGATCATGTTGATGATCGGCTGCCGGCCACCTAGCCTCTGCACCATGGTTTCCCCCCTCCTCGACGACCTGCGTGCCGCGCTCGGCGAGAACGGCGTGCTGACCGACCCGGACCTGCTCCGGATGCACGAACGCGACGAGGCCGACCTCTGCGCCGCCGGCTCGCCACTGGTCGTGACCCGGCCGCGCAGCACCGAGGACGTGGTGGCCGTGGTGCGGGCCGCGGCCCGGCACGGCGTACCGGTCGTGCCGCAGGGCGCGCGCACCGGACTGGCCGGCGCGGCGAACGCCGTCGACGGCGCCGTGGTGATCAGCACCGTGGCGATGGACGAGATCCGGGAGATCGACCCGGTGAGCCGGATCGCCGTGGTGCAGCCCGGCGTCGTGAACGCCACCCTGGCGGCCGCCGTGGCGAAGCAGGGGCTGTGGTACCCGCCGGACCCGGGCTCCTGGGAGTCCTCCACCATCGGCGGCAACGTGGCCACCAACGCCGGTGGCATGTGCTGCGTGAAGTACGGCGTGACCACCGAGTACGTGCTCGGCCTGGAGGTGGTGCTCGCCTCGGGCGAGGTGCTGCGCACCGGGCGGCGCACCGCCAAGGGTGTCGCCGGCTACGACCTCACGCGGCTCTTCGTGGGCTCGGAGGGCACCCTCGGCGTGATCACCGAGGTGACCGTGGCGCTGCGGCCCGCCCCGGCGGAGTCGCTCACCCTCGTGGCGGTCTTCCCGTCCACCGCGGCGGCCGGCGCGGCGGTCGCCGAGATCGCCGCCCGGGGGCTCAGCCCGAGCCTGCTGGAACTGCTCGACCAGACCCACCTGCGGGCCATCGAGGCGTACCAGCCGATGGGCCTGCGTACGGACGCCGAGGCCCTGCTGCTGGCCGCCGCGGACACCGGCACCCGGGCCGCGGAGGACCTGGCCGCCCTCGCCGAGGTCTGCGAGTCGGCGGGCGCCGACGAGGTGTACGCGGCCACCGACGCCATCGAGGCGGCCGCCCTGCTCCAGGCCCGCCGGCTGGCCCACCCCGCCATGGAGAAGTTCGCGGCGGACGCCTACCCGGGCGGCAACGGCGGCCTGGTCATCGACGACGTGGCGGTGCCCCGCGGTGCGCTCGCCGCGCTGCTCGACGGGGTGTCCCGGATCGCGGCGGAGTGCGACGTGCCGATCGGCGTCGTGGGCCACGCCGGTGACGGCAACATGCACCCGAACATCGTCGTCGACCGCGCCGACCCGGCCAGCCTGGAGCGCGGCCGGCGGGCGTTCGACGAGATCATGCGACTCGGTCTCGACCTGGGCGGCACCTGCACGGGCGAGCACGGGGTGGGCCTGCTCAAGCGGGACTGGTTGGCCCGCGAGATCGGGCCGGTCGGCGTCCGCGTGCACCAGGCGATCAAGGCGGCGCTCGACCCGACCGGCCTGCTGAACCCCGGAAAGGTGCTCTAGAGCCTCAGCCGGTCAGCTCGGCCGGGGTGGCCTGGGTGAGCAGCAGGAGGATCTCACCCGCGATCTTCGGACGCTCGGCGCCGGGGCAGTCCTCGGAGGTGATCGGGCCGACGGCGGTGAGCAGGCTCGACGTCAACGCGTCGATGCAGGTGGCCCGGTACTGGCGGGCCTCGTCGGTCTCCCCGGCCAGTCCGGGGTCCGCGAGGAGCTGCTGCAACCGGCTCACCTGCTCGGGGGTGAGCGTGCCGGTCGAGTTCACCCCGTCGCCCGCGCAGTCGGTGCACTTCCACGTGCCGTCCCGCTCGACCCGGAGGGTCCGCAGTGGACCGGTCGTGCCGAGCTTCTGGAAGAGGCTGACCTGCCCCTCGCCGACGGTGGTCGGCGCGTCCGGACCCGGCAGCCCGGTGGCCGCCGACGCCGGTGAGGCATCGGTGTCGTCAGTGGACGCGTGGACGAGGGTGCAGCCGGTCAGCGCGACGGCCAGCGCCGCGCCGAGGAGGGGAACGAGCAGACGGGAGGGGGAACGGGGTAGCACTTGCCGGAAGCTACAGGACCGTAGGTTGCCGCTGGTACCCCTACACCTCGGTAGCTTTCCGCGGATCCCCGTCGGTCCAGCCGCACCGGCCGGGGCGCGATCGGCACCCACCGACCGCGCCGGCCCGCCCGCCGGGTCGCGCCCGGCCCGCCGCCGTCGACGCCGGCTCAGCCCGAGGGCAGTTCGGCCGGGTCGCCGTCGCCGCCGCGGTCCGCGGCGAAACCGCGGACGTCCGGCGCGCCGAGCCGGGCCGCGTCCGCCGCCACGTCGTCCGGCATGAGCTGGGACTGGCGCTCCGCCTCGACCCGCGCCCGGTAGTGCGCCACCTCGCGGGCGCGCCGCGACGCGTCCCAGCCGAGCACCGCGCCCATCAGCTCCGCGGCGTGCTCCGCCGAGTCGACGCCCCGGTGGCTGGTCTCGAAGGAGATCCGGGTACGCCGCGTGAGCACGTCCTCCAGGTGCAGGGCGCCCTCCGCGCGGGCCGCGTAGGTGACCTCGGCCGCCAGGTACTCCGGTGCGCCGGCCAGCGGTGATGCGAGCAGCGGATCGGAGTCGATGAGCGCGAGCAGGTCCAGCGTGAGCGTGCCGTACCGCTCCAGCAGGTGCTCCACGACACCGACCGGCACGCCGTGCCGCCGGGCCAGGTCGGCCCGGTCCCGCCACATGGCGGCGTACCCGTCCGCGCCGAGCAGCGGCAGGTCGGCGGTACGCGACGGGCGTACCCCGCCGAGGCGGCGGGCGGCGCGGTCCACCACGTCCGAGGCCATCACCCGGTACGTCGTGTACTTGCCGCCGGCCACGAGCAGCAGCCCGAGCATCGGTTCGACGACCGCGTGCTCCCGGGAGAGCTTCGAGGTCGAGTCCGCCTCGCCGGCCAGCAGCGGGCGCAGCCCCGCGTACACCCCCTCGATGTCGGCGGTGGTGAGCGGGCGGTCGAGCACCCCGTTGACCTGCTGGAGCAGGTACTCGATGTCGCGCGCCGACGCGGCCGGGTGCGAGCGGTCCAGCCGCCAGTCGGTGTCGGTGGTGCCGATGATCCAGTGGCCGCCCCACGGGATGACGAAGAGCACGCTGGTGGCGGTGCGCAGGATCAGCCCCGCCTCGCCGGTGATCGCCGAGCGCGGCACCACGAGGTGCACGCCCTTGGACGCCCGCACCCGCATCCCGGGGCGCAGCCCCACGTCGTTGAGCATGCGCGACATGTCGTCGCTCCACACACCGGTGGCGGCGATCACCGTGCGCGCCCGCACCTCGAACTCCGCGTCCGGCGAACCGGGCGGGGCCTCCAGGTCCCGTACGCGGACGCCGGTCACCTCCCGCGCCTGCCGGATCAGGCCGACGGCCCGCGCGCTGCTCACGACGGTGGCGCCGAGACTGGCCGCCGTGCGGGCCAGGGTGACCACCAGCCGGGCGTCGTCGACCTGCCCGTCGTAGTAGCGGATCGCACCGGCGAGCGCGTCGGCCCGCAGGCTCGGGAAGATCCGCCGCGCGCCCTCGCGCGTCAGGTGCCGGTGCAGCGGCATCCCGCGGCCGCTGCCGAAGATGCCGGCGAAGACGTCGTACGTCGCCACGCCCGTGCCGTAGTACGAGCGGCGGAACACCCGCCCGGGCAGGTCGCGCAGCCCCCGGCCGGCGGGCAGCGGCACGAGGAACGGCACCGGCCGGACCAGGTGCGGCGCGAGCCGGGTGGCGAGGAGCCCGCGCTCGGTGAGCGCCTCGTGGACCAGGTGGAACTCCAGCTGCTCCAGGTAGCGGAGCCCGCCGTGGATGAGCTTGCTCGAACGGCTGGAGGTGCCGGCGGCGAAGTCGCGGGCCTCGACGAGCGCGACCTTGAGCCCGCGCGAGGCCGCGTCCAGCGCGGCGCCCGCGCCGGTGACCCCACCCCCGATCACCAGGACGTCGAACCGCTCGGCCCGAAGTTTGCGCAGGTCGTCGGCGCGGCGCTCGGGCGACAGCCGGCCGGCGACGGATCGGGACACGTTGGGGTCGCGCACCCGTCCACCGTAACCGCCAAGAACATCCGGCGGCACTCCGCACGGCCCGGGCGGGTCCCGGCGCGGTCCACAGGGCCGGGCACGAACGTCCCCGGGGCTGGTCCGACAGCCGTCGCGGCCCCGGGGACTCCCCCGGCACCCGCCGGTCGCCGGGGGTCGGGCGGCCCGTCGTACTGTTTCGCAATGCAGGCCGTACCCCCGGCGTGGGCCGGCGCCCGCCCGCCGCACCATCCTCCGTCCGGTCCCTGGCCCGTCGTCGCGGCCGTGCTCACCGGCTGCTGGACCGTCGCGGTCACCGTGCCCGGGCAGCTGGGCGGCTGGCTGGTCGACCAGGTGCTGCTCGGCTTCGGGCGGGACCGCGTGCCGTGGCTCTGGCCGGCGGCCGGCCTGCTCACGGTGGTGCTCGTCGGCACACCCGCCCTGCTGCTGGCCCTGCTCCCCCGCTCCGCCGCCGTCCGCGCCACCGGCCGCGCCTGGCTCGCCGCCGCGCTGGTGCTCGGCGTGTTCGGGCTGCTGCGGGCCGTCCCGCCGGTGCACCACGAGGCGTACCTCGCCGGGCTCGCCGCGACGGCCGCCGTGGCCGCGCTGGTGCTGCGCCGGGTCTTCCGGCGACCGGCCGGCCAGACGGTGGCGCCGGGGCCGGTCCCGGGCACGCCGGCGGCCGTCGAGGGCGGGCCCCCGGTCGTACGCGCCGGCCGGCCGGACCCCGCCACGCTGCTGGCGATCGCCGCCGGGCTCGCCCTCCTGCTGCCCTGGGCGTGGCTGGGCGCGCTCGGCGGGCTGCTGGAGACGGTGCTCGCCGCGCTGGCCGCCGCCGCTGTCGGGGCGGTCGCCGCGGCGCTGCTGGGCACGACGTTCTGGTCCCGGTTCGCGGTCGGCGAGCCGCCCCGACCGGCCCGCCTCGTGCTGGTGGGCGGCCTGGTCTCCGGTGTGGCGCTGCTGCCGCTCGCGGCCGGCTCCGGTCAGTCCGGGGCGCAACTGCCGGCCCTGCTCACCCTCCCCCCGACCGGTTTCGCGCTGGCCGCCCTGTACGCGGTGGCGCGCCGCCGGCACCCCGCCGGCTCGGTGCCCACCGCACCGACCCGGTGGCTCGTCGGGCTCGCCGCGTTCGGGCCGCTGGCCTTCGCCGACCCGGAGGAGATCAGCCTGCTGCTGGTGGGCAGCCGGGACGTGCCGTTCTGGGTGGCGGTCGCCGGCGGCGCCGGGCTCGGCGTGGCGCTGCTGCTCGCCGCCGCGTACGCCGTGCTGTTCGCACGCCGCGGCGCACGCGTGCCGAGCCGGCGGACGGCGGCCGTCTGCGCGGCGGTCCTGCTCGTGACGCTGGCCGCCGTGGATCTCGGGCCGGGCCAGCCTGGACTGCACGGCGAGCGGCTGTTCGTGGTGCTGCGGGAACAGGCCGACCTGACCGGGTTGCCGGCCGCCGCGCCGGGCCGGGCCGGCCGCGACGCGCGGGCCCGCGAGGTCTACCGCCGGCTCGTCGACACCGCCGACCGGACGCAGGCCGACCTGCGCCGGGAGCTGACCCGGCTGCGCCTGGACCCCGAGCCGTACTACCTCGTGAACGCGATCGAGGTGGACGGCGGGCCGGGGGTACGGGCCTGGCTCGCCGGCCGGCCCGAGGTGGGCCGGGTGCTGGTGAGCCAGCGGCTGCGCCCGCTGCCCGCGCCCGCCGGCACGACCCGCGGCACGGACCCCGCGCCGACCGGTCCCGAGTGGAACATCCGGCGGATCGGCGCGGACCGCGTCTGGTCGCAGCTCGGGGTGACCGGCGCGGGCGTGGTCATCGGCAGCTCGGACTCCGGAGTGGACGGCCGCCACCCGGCGCTGGCCGGGGGCTTCCGGGGCGGTGACGACTCCTGGTACGACCCGTGGGACGGCACCCGCGTCCCCACCGACAGCGGCGGGCACGGTACGCACACGCTCGGCAGCGCGGTGGGGCGGGGCGGCATCGGGGTGGCACCCGGCGCACAGTGGGTGGGCTGCGTGAACCTGGACCGCAACCTCGGCAGCCCGGCGCACTACCTGGACTGCCTCCAGTTCATGCTGGCCCCGTTCCCGGCCGGCGGCGACCCGTTCACCGACGGGCGTCCCGAGCGCGCGCCGGACATCCTCACCAACTCGTGGGGCTGCCCGGGCATCGAGGGCTGCGACGCGGGCGTGCTCCGGCCGGCCACCGCCGCGCTGGACGCCGCCGGCATCTTCGTGGTGGCCGCCGCGGGCAACACGGGCCCGTGGTGCGCCTCGATCGACGACCCGCCCGCGCCGTACCCGGACGTGCTGACCGTCGGCGCGGTGGACCAGCGGGACCGGGTGGCGGAGTTCTCGTCGCGGGGGCCGGCACCGGGCGGCGCGACCAAGCCGGACGTGCTGGCGCCCGGCGTCGGGGTGCGCTCGGCGATGCCCGGCGGCGGATACGGCACCCTGGACGGCACCTCGATGGCCACCCCGCAGGTGGCGGGCGTCGTGGCGCTCATGTGGTCGGCGAACCCGGCCCTCGTCGGTGACCCGGCCCGGACCCGGCAACTGCTGCGGGAGACCGCCACACCGGCCGAGCCCACCTACCGCTCGCGCGCCCCGGGGGACGCCTGCGGCGGTCCCGCGAACATCACGGGCGCGGGACTGGTGGACGCATACGCGGCCGTCGAAGCCGCCCGCTGACGGTACGGGCAGGGCCATCCGGCGGTACCCGCGTCCGCGCTCTTGCGCCGACCCGTACCTCGTGATCTAGGGTCGGCCACCATGGAGATCGACATCGTCGACCTGACCCCCGAGCGGGCACCGG
Source organism: Micromonospora globbae (assembly GCF_036184225.1). Taxonomy (NCBI): domain Bacteria; kingdom Bacillati; phylum Actinomycetota; class Actinomycetes; order Micromonosporales; family Micromonosporaceae; genus Micromonospora; species Micromonospora globbae. The sequence goes on along the minus strand of NZ_CP108084.1, from coordinate 6,041,029 downwards.
CCGTCGTACGGCTCGCCGAACGCGCGCTGGACCTGCCCGAGGACGCGGCCGAGGCGCACGCCATCGTGGACGCCCTGTGGACGCGCGCGGCCGCCGACCGGCCCGTGTTCACGCTCGGCGCGTACGACGGGGACGTGCTGGTCGGGGCGCTCGTCGGCTCGACGTCGGCGGCCGACCGGCGGCTCGGGCACGTCGATCTGGTCGCCGTGGCGCCCGAACACCGCCGGCGGGGCGCGGGGCGGGCGCTGCTGACGGCCGCCGAGCGGCGGCTCGCCGGGCTGGGCGCCGCCGAGGTGCTGCTCGCGGGCAACCCGCCCTACTACGCGTGGCCGGGCATCGACGTCCGCTACACCCCGGCGGTCTGCGCGGCGCTCGCGCTGGGCTACCGGCAGGACCGGACCGCGTGGAACATGACGGCGGACCTGTCGTACGACGACTCGCCCGCCCTGCGGTCGACGGAGGCCGGGGAGCGCCGGCTCGCCGAGCAGGGCGTCACCGTACGTCGGGCGGAGCCGGCCGACCTGCCGGCGCTGGCCGCCTTCGCCCGTACGACCTTCGGCGGCGCCTGGGACGCCGAGCTGGCGGGTTCGCTGGGCCGGTCGGGGGCGGGCTGCCACCTGGCGGAGCGGGACGGCGAGGTGCTCGGGTTCGCGGCGTACGGCTCGTCCCGGCCGGGCTGGTTCGGGCCGATGGGCACCGCGCCGGCCGCGGAGGGCACCGGGATCGGTGGGGTGCTGCTGCGCCGCTGCCTGCGGGACCAGCGCGCGGCGGGGCACCGTTCGGCGCAGATCGGCTGGGTCGGGCCGGTGCCGTTCTACGCGCGCAGCGCGGGTGCCCGGATCGAGCGGGTCTTCTTCCTGTACCGGAAGACGCTGGAGGATCGATAAAAGGGCGAATGGGATATAGACCCCGATAACGCCGTTCGCCCGCAGGGGTCATCGACGCCCCCTACCGTTTCGGTAGAGGAGGCAGCCATGACCACGGACGACGACGAGACCGACGACGTCGCACCCGTCACCTGGAAGCCGGTCGGGGACCTCCCCGGCCATCTCCCGATCGACCGGCTGGACTACGGCGACGCCGAGCAGCTGGCCGAGATGACCGGCGCCCTCGACCCGGCGGCCGAGGAGCCGCTGGAGATGGTGGACGCGCCCGTCCAGCTCCGCGCCCCGTACGACCGCACCCACAAGCGGCGCAACCAGCGCCCGCTTCCGACCTGAGAACGAGGAACGGGGCGGACCGCGTCAGCGGCCCGCCCCGTTCCCGTTGCGATCGGCAGGACTCAGAAGTCCATGTCCCCGCCACCCGGGCCAGCCGGGGCGGCCGGGGTCTTCTCCGGCTTGTCCGCCACGACGGCCTCGGTGGTGAGGAACAGCGCCGCGATCGACGACGCGTTCTGCAGCGCCGAACGGGTCACCTTGGCCGGGTCGATGATGCCCGCGGCCAGCAGGTCCACGTACTCGCCGGTGGCGGCGTTGAGGCCGTGGCCCGCCTCCAGGTTGCGGACGTGCTCGACGACCACGCCGCCCTCGAGGCCGGCGTTGACGGCGATCTGCCGCAGCGGGGCGTCCAGCGCGATCTTGACGATCTGGGCGCCGGTCGCCTCGTCGCCGGTCAGGTCCAGCTTGTCGAAGGCGGTCTTGCCGGCCTGCACCAGCGCGACACCACCACCCGGGACGATGCCCTCCTCGACAGCGGCCTTCGCGTTGCGCACCGCGTCCTCGATCCGGTGCTTGCGCTCCTTGAGCTCCACCTCGGTCGCGGCACCGACCTTGATCACCGCAACACCGCCGGCCAGCTTGGCCAGACGCTCCTGCAGCTTCTCCCGGTCGTAGTCCGAGTCGCTCTTCTCGATCTCGGCCCGGATCTGGTTCACCCGGCCCTGGATCTGCTCCGCGTCACCGGCACCGTCGACGATCGTCGTCTCGTCCTTGGTCACCACGACCTTGCGGGCGCGGCCCAGCATGTCGAGGCCGACGGCGTCGAGCTTGAGGCCGACCTCCTCGCTGATGACCTGGCCACCGGTGAGGATGGCGATGTCGGTGAGCATGGCCTTGCGGCGGTCACCGAAGCCCGGCGCCTTGACGGCGACCGACTTGAAGGTGCCGCGCACCTTGTTGACCACCAGGGTGGCCAGGGCCTCGCCCTCCAGGTCCTCGGCGATGATCAGCAGCGGCTTGCCCGACTGCATGACCTTCTCCAGGATCGGGAGCAGGTCCTTCACCGACGAGATCTTGCTGTTGACGATCAGGATGTAGGGGTCGTCGAAGACGGCCTCCATACGCTCCGGGTCGGTCATGAAGTACGCGGAGATGTAGCCCTTGTCGAAGCGCATACCCTCGGTGAGCTCCAGCTCCAGGCCGAAGGTGTTGCTCTCCTCGACGGTGATGACGCCTTCCTTGCCGACCTTGTCCATCGCCTCGGCGATGATCTCGCCGACGCTGGTGTCACCAGCCGAGATGGACGCCGTGGAGGCGATCTGCTCCTTGGTCTCCACGTCCTTGGCGAGCTTCAGCAGCTCCTCCGAGACACTGGCCACAGCGGCCTCGATGCCCCGCTTCAGGGCCATCGGGTTCGCACCCGCGGCCACGTTACGCAGACCCTCACGCACCAGAGCCTGAGCCAGGACGGTCGCCGTCGTCGTGCCGTCACCGGCCACGTCGTCGGTCTTCTTCGCGACCTCCTTGACCAGCTCAGCACCGATCTTCTCGTACGGGTCCTCGAGCTCGATCTCCTTGGCGATGCTCACACCATCGTTCGTGATGGTGGGCGCACCCCACTTCTTCTCGAGCACGACGTTGCGGCCCTTCGGGCCGAGGGTCACCTTCACGGCGTCGGCGAGCTGGTTCATGCCCCGCTCGAGGCCGCGGCGCGCCTCTTCGTCGAACGCGATCATCTTGGCCATACGGCGTTGTCCTCCTGGACACTCACGGGCCACCCGAGTGTGTGTCCCGGATGGGCCGCCTGGTGTACGCACCTTGGCGACGTCGCCCTCCTGACGGCGACGACGTCTCCTCGGCCGGGCCGGATAGCCCGCGACGACCGGCCACGTGCCCCACCGGCGGCTTGTCCCGCCGGCGCGGCCGCGGCCCCACCGCCCCGACCTTGGCACTCACGGGGTGCGAGTGCCAATGACTTGTTTAGCACTCTCCCTAGCCGAGTGCAAGCACGGTCGGCCCCTCAGCCGAGTTCGGCGACCAGCCCGGCGCTGTTCACCGGCCCTTCGTGGGCGCGTTGTTCGGCGTACGTCACCACGAGCCCCACCAGCGGCACGACCTGGAGGGGCAGCGCCAGCAGCCCGGTGACGGCCAACACCGCCACTACCCCGACCGCCGTGCCCGGGGCGCCCAGCGGGTCGGTGCCGAACGGCGCCGTGAGAGCACCCTGCACGGCACCGAAGACCGCCCCGCCGACGATGGCGATGCCTGCCACCAGCGCCACGCGCCCGAGGACCATCCCGAACCGCTGGTGGAAGATCCCGAACGCCCGACCGATGGGGTTCTGCCGTTCGAACAGGTAGACCGGGCCGGCCAGGCTCAGCGCGAACGCGAGGTAGATCCCGGGGAGGACGCAGAAGCAGATGCCCAACCCGATGATCACGCCCATCAGCAGCGTCCAGCCCCAGAGGCCGAGCGCGCGGCGCAGGCCGTAGCGCAGGGCCGAGCCGAGGTCGGCCGGCTGCCCGGCCGCCTGACGCGCCATCACCCACGTCCCGGCCGCCCAGCCCACGCACTGCACGAGCCCGATCAGCACGCTGCCGCCGATCGACACAAGCAGAACGGTGACCATGTCCTGGAAGAAGTTCTCCGGCAGCGCGGCGGGGTCCTGGGCGGTCGAGACCTCCCACCGCGCCGTCGGGTCGACGCCGAGCGTGAGCACCGACAGCACCACCGCGGGAAGCACCTGGGTCACGAGGAGGAGAGGCAGCAGCACCCGCCAGCCGCGACGCACGGCGCCCACGCACCGTTCGAACCAGCCTCCGATCCCCGCGCCGGGCGGGGTCACGAGGGGGTCGGCCGGGTCGACACCCGGCGGGTACCAGCCGGTCGCGTACCCCCAGTGCTGGCCCGGGTACGGCGTCGGGCCCGGGTAGCCCCCGCCGGGTTGCGGTCCTCCGGGAGGTCCCCATCCCGGCGGCGGCGCCGGCGGCGCGCCCCAACCGGGCTGAGTGCCGTAGGGGCCCGGCGCGGCGGGGTCCCAGGCGGGCTGGCCCCCGGACGGGCCCTGCGCCGCGGGGTCCCAGGCAGGTTGAGCGCCGTACGCGCCTTGCGCGGTCGGATCCCAGGCAGGTTGAGCGCCGTACGCGCCTTGCGCGGTCGGATCCCAGGCGGGCTGAGCGCCGTACGCGCCTTGCGCGGTCGGATCCCAGGCCGGTGGCGTTGCGGACGGACCCCAGGGCGCGGCCGGGCCTCCGGCGGGCGGAGTGGCCGACGGCGGGCCGGGCGGCACCGCCTGGCCCGGCTGCCCGGGTTGCGGCACGGGCTGGGCCGGACCCGGCTGGCCCGGCGGGCCGAGCTGCGGACCCGGCTGGTCGGCCTGCCCGGGCTGCGGACCGGGCAGGCCCGTCTGCCCAGGCTGCGCGCCCGGCTGGCCCGGCTGCGGAGCGGGCTGGCCGGGATGCGCGGCGTACGGGTCGGGCTCGCCCGGAGGTGGGGCGGCCGGGGGTGGCAGGTCGGACATGAACCCTCCTCAGCGACGCGGGACCGGTCCATGATCTTCCCGGCCGCGCGACCGCCGCGCAGCCCCACCCGTGCCGCCGGCGCACCATCCGCGCCGCCGCCCGTCCGGGGCGACGACGCTCACGCCCTGACGTCCGGCGAACGGTTTCCGGCGACCGGGGCCCGCCGACCTCACTGCGCGCCGGGGCGGCCGACCTCGCCGAGCGCCAGGGCCGTCGACCTTCGCGAGCGCTGGGGTGGCCGACCTCGCCGGGCTGGGGACTCCGGGGTGGCCAGCACGTCGCCGTCACCGCCGGGTTGACCGGCGGCCGGAGGGCTCACGGACGCGGTCCGGACCGGGCGCTGCCGCGCTCGGCGCGCCCGGCCGGTCGGTGCCGGTGACCGTACGCGGACGGAACCGCTCAGGCGATGACGCGCACCCGCTCCGCCTGGGGGCCCTTCTGCCCCTGGGCGATCTCGAACTCGACCCGCTGGCCGTCGTCCAGCGCCTTGTAGCCGTCCATCTCGATCGCGGAGAAGTGGACGAAGACGTCCTGCCCGCCGTCGACGGCGATGAAGCCGTAGCCCTTCTCGGCGTTGAACCACTTCACGGTGCCCTGTGCCACGGTGCACTTCCTCACTCTGCGCGGCGTTTCCTACCCCGGGCGCCCGGGCACGGCCGAGCGCTCGGAAACCACCGTTTCCGCGATCGGCGACGGCCGCTGAACCGGTGACCGAAATCGCACGCTACACGAGGTGTGACGGCGGCGCACGACCACAAATCGGGCATATCCCGCCGATGAACGGCGAGTGCGAATCGTCGGTCGTCGCTGTGGTAGGCATGCGGGCATGACGAGCGCCCCGGGCAGCCCGGAACCGAGCCTCCCCGAGGTCCGCCGGGTGCGGCCGGAGGACGCGGCCCGGATGCGGGCGCTGCGGCTGGAGATGCTCGCCGACGCGCCGCTCGCCTTCCTGGAGACCATCGCCGACGCGGCGGCCCGGCCCCACGCCGAGTACGCCGCCCGGATCGCGGCCACCTCCGCCGGCACGGCGATCGCGCAGTTCGTCGCCGACCCCGGCGGCCGGTTCGCGGGGCACGCCGGCGGGACGGTCAGCCCGTCCGAGCCGGGTCTCACGGTCGTCTACGCCGTCTACGTCACGCCGGCCTGGCGAGGCAGTGGGGTGCTCGCCGACCTGGTGGACGCCGTGGCCGCCTGGTCGCGGGCCTGCGGGCGGCCCGAGCTGATGATGGAGGTCGTGGTCGGCAACGACCGGGCCTACCGCGCGTACCAGCGGCTGGGCTTCGTCGACACGGGCGTGCGGGTGCCGCACCCCACCGTCCCGGTCCTGACCGAGCTGCAGATGCGGCGCCCCGCCTGAACGCCCGGCAGGCCCGTCCGAGCCCGCCCAGCCGTCCGTCACGAAGGGGCCCGTCCGCCACGGATGCGCGGCGGAGGGGCCCCTTCCCGCACGTCAGGCGTGGCGACGGGACTGGACGATGCGGAACCGGTTGGCGACGTACGCGCCGTCGGTGAGCGCCGCGTTCGCCGCCGCGTTGGCGCCGCTGCCGTGGAAGTCGGAGAACGCGGCCGACTGGTTCACGAACACCCCGCCGGTCAGGTTGCAGGACAGGTGCACCCCGACCTCGACGGCCACGTTCTCGGCGGCGTCGAGGACGGCCTCGTCGGTCGAGTAGACGCTCGCGGTCAGCGCGCCCTTCTCACCCACCGTCCGGCGCATGATCTCCAGGCTGTGCGCCGTGGAGTCGGTGGGGATGACGAACGAGATCGGCCCGAACCACTCCCGGCCGTAGGTGGCGGTGTCGTCCGCCGAGACCTTGACCACGGTCGGGGTGCGGACGACGGCGCCGGGGAAGGACGGGTGCGCGACCGTACGCGACTCCAGCACCGGCTCGCCGACCTTGGTGACCTCGTCGAGCCGCTCCAGCACGCCGTCGTTCACGATCGCCCCGGTGAACTCCACCCCGCGGGCGGGGTCGGCCGTCAGCTTGGCGATCGCCGTGGCGATGCCCTCGGCCACCTCGTCGAAGCTCTTGTGGCCCTGGTCGGTCTCGATGCCGCCGGCCGGGATCAGGATGTTCTGCGAGGTGGTGCACATCTGGCCGCTGTAGAGCGTCAGCGTGAAGCCGAGGTTGCGGCACATGCCCGCGAAGTCGTCGGTGGAGTCGATCACCACCGTGTTCAGGCCCGCCTTCTCGGTGTAGACGGACGCCTGCCGGGCGTTCGCCTCCAGCCAGTCGCCGTACTCGGTCGAGCCCGTGAAGTCCACGATCTTGACGGCCGGGTGCAGGGCCAGCGTGGAGGCGAGCTTCTCCCCCGGCGCCTCGGCGGCGAGCAGCACGAGGTTCGGGTCGAAGCCGGCCTCGGCGAGCACCTCCCGGGCGTACCGGACGGTGACGGCCAGGGGCAGCACGGCGCGCGGGTGCGGCTTGACGATCACCGGGTTACCGGTGGCCAGCGACGCGAAGAGGCCCGGGTAGGAGTTCCAGGTCGGGAACGTGTTGCAGCCGATGACGAGGGCGACACCGCGCGGCACCACGTGGAAGGTCTTGGTCATCCGCAGCGGGTCGCCCTTGCCGGCGGCCTTCTCCCAGCCGGCCGTCCCCGGGTGCCGGGTCATCTCGGCGTACGCGTAGGCGAGCGACTCCAGCGCGCGGTCCAGCGCGTGCGCGCCGCCGGCCTGGAAGGCCATCACGAAGGCCTGGCCGCTGGTGAACTGCACCGCGTTGGCCAGCTCGAAGATGTGCTTGTGCAGCCGGTCGAGGATCTCCAGGCAGACCCCGACCCGGGCCTGCGGGCCGGCGTCGCGCCAGGCGGGCAGCGCCGCGCTGGCGGCGGCCACCAGCTCGTCGGCCCCGGCGTGGGGGTAGCGCACGCCCAGCTCCACGCCGAACGGGCTCGTCTCGGTGGCGACCCGGTCGCCGGCGCCCGGCTGGTCGAGGGGGAAGTCGCCGTTCAGGTACGCCTCGAAGGCGGCCTTGCCCTCGGCGGCGGCGGTCTCGCCGTACACCCGGGGGCTGGGTGACTCGGGGTAGGCGGACCAGTACCCGCGCTCGGAGATCGCGGTCAGCGCGCGGGTGAGGGTGTCGACGTGCCGGTCGTAGAGGGGGTGCGGGGTCTCCGTCATGCCCGCCATCATGCAACAGGAAGCACCAAAATCAGTAGGCCCGTGTCACAACTCAGATCGTGAGCTGCCAGTCCGTCCAGCCGTCCACCGGCCGGAAGCCGAGCCGCTCGTTGATCGCGATCATGTGCGTGTTCGACGCGGCGTTGAACGTGTCGATGGCGCGGATCGCCGGCTCGTGGGCGAGCAGGTGGCGCAGATTCTCGATCTTGACGAGCAGGCCCAGCCGGTGGCCGCGGTGCGCCGGGTCGACGATGGTGATCTGCTGGAACGCGTGCCAGTCGGCGGAGGCGCCGACGTCGAGCAGGGTCCACGCCACCACCCGTCCGGACGCCTCGTGCCGGGCCGCCACGTGGTACTGCCGCCGGCCCCGCGCGGCGAGCGCCCGCTCGACGCCCCGGATCCGCTCGGCGTCGACCCGCTCGGCCTCCCACTCCAGGTCACCCATGGGCGCGTCGGTCGACAGCCGGCCGTCGAGGTAGGCGATGTCGGCCACGTACTCCTCGGGGATGGCACCGTGCCAGCGGACCGTGCGGTACCCGGCGGCGTTCGCGCGGGCGTCGGCCAGCAGCGCGTCGAGCGCGCCCTGGTCGACGGCGGTGGGGTCGAGGCGGCGGCGGACCCCGGCGAGCGCGGGTTGTGCGCCCATCGCGGCGGCGAACGCCCCACCCGCCTCCGGCCGCTCCGGACCCCCGGGCAGCGCCGACAACGCCATGCCGATGACCCGCTTGCGGCCCCGCTCGCGGAGCAGGCGGCGGCAGTGCTCGTGCAGCGCCCGGCCCACCCCGCGGCGCCGGTGGGCCGGGTGGACGACGAGGTCCGCCGTGGCGTTCTCGGTGTTGTCGAGCTGCGGCAGTTCCAGCGCCAGGTAGCCGGCGGGTACGCCGTCGAGGCGGGCGAGCGCCCACAGCGTGTCGGCGCCCGGCGTCGGGTGGTGCAGGAGCCCGTCGAAGCGCCGCCGGCAGAACGGCGGGTAGTCCGGCACGTCGGCCGCGTAGGCCGCCGCCCCGATCCGGTACGCCTCGTCGATCGCGGCCGGGTCGGCGGCGTCGAACGGCGCGATCGTGATGCCCATGCGGTGAGGGTGCCCGGACACAAACGATCGGGCCAGCGATTAAACCGCTGGCCCGATCGGACGTTGGTCGGGAGGGACGATCGCACAACGCCTCCGGCGTTGGGTCGCAAGAACTCAAAGTCTTCGGCGATACGCCCTCCCGCACGGAGCATCTTGCGCCGTCCGGTTCCTGCCGTCAAGTCCTTAGCGGCGGGTTTTCCGCACGGAGAGCGAAAAGCCGGCTACCCGGCGAATCCGTCCGATCCCCCGCCCGGGCGATCCGCTCAGCCGAGGAGGCCGGCGTCGCGGGCGGCGCGCAGCGACGGGCGGATCCGGTGGGTGGGACCGACCTGCCCGGCGACCGCGTCGATGGTCTTCAGCCCCTCACCGGTGTTGAAGACGACGGTCTCCGCGGCCGGGTCGAGCTTGCCGGCCTCGACCAGCTTGCGCAGCACCGCGACCGTGACCCCACCGGCCGTCTCCGCGAAGACGCCGGTCGTCCGGGCCAGCAGGCGGATGCCGGCACGGATCTCGTCGTCGTCGGCGTAGTCCATCCAGCCACCCGAGCGGCGGACGGCCTCCAGGGCGTACAGGCCGGCGGCCGGATCGCCGATGTTCAGCGACTTGGCGATGCCGGTCGGCTTGACCGGGACGATCTCGTCGCTGCCGGCGTGCAGGGCGGTCGCGATCGGGTTGCATCCCGCCGACTGCGCGCCGAACACCCGCCAGCCGCCGGCCGGCGCCTCGACGAGCCCGATCTCCACCAGCTCGGCGAACGCCTTGTCGATCTTCGTGAGCAGCTCGCCGGAGGCCATCGGGATCACCACCTGCGCGGGGATGCGCCAGCCGAGCTGCTCGGCCACCTCGTAGCCGAGCGTCTTGGAGCCCTCGGCGTAGTACGGGCGGACGTTGACGTTGACGAACGCGGTGTCCTCGAACTCGTCGGTCTCCACCAGCTCGCCGCAGAGCCGGTTCACGTCGTCGTACGAGCCGTCGATGGCCACCAGGTCGCCGCCGTAGACGGCGGTGGTGACCACCTTGCCCTGCTCCAGGTCGCCGGGGATGAAGACGACCGACGGCGCGCCCACCCGGGCGGCGTGCGCGGCGACCGAGTTGGCGAGGTTGCCCGTGGAGGCGCAGGCGAAGCGGGTGAAGCCGAGCGCCCGGGCGGCCGTGAGGGCCACCGAGACGACCCGGTCCTTGAACGAGTGGGTGGGGTTGGCGCTGTCGTCCTTCACCCACAGCGGCGCGGTGATGCCCAGCTCGGCGGCCAGGTGCGGGGCGGCCACGAGCGGGGTGAGGCCGGGGTCCAGCGTGACCCGGGTGGCCGGGTCCTGGCCGGCGGGCAGCAGCGCCGCGTACCGCCAGAGGTTGGCCGGCCCGGCCTCGATCTGCTCCCGGGTCACGCGGGCCAGCGCCGCGCTGTCGTAGTCGACCTCCAGCGGGCCGAAGCACTCGTAGCAGGCGTGCTGCGCGGCGAGCGGGTAGCGGGCCTGACAGGCGCGGCAGACGAGGGCGCGGGCGGGGCTGGCGGTGGTGTCGATGCCGGACGCGGCGACGGTCGACGTCATGTCGAGAGTCCTCTCATCTTTCCCCGCATCGCACCCTGCGGCGGGGACGGAATTGGCACCTGCCCCGCCGTCGCTCGTCGGTGAGCGTGCGGAGTGGTTGCCGGGGCGTCATCGGGCCGTATCCCTCAGCCCCTCTGGATGAGGTGTTCAGTTGTGCCGCCGAGTCTATTCGCCCGCCCCGGCCCGTCCTCCCCGGGTTCCCACGGTGTGAGCGGCCGATCGGACCGGCGGGGGTTGCGACACCGTGGTGACCTCCTTCCGCCGGAGGCCACCACGACGCCCCTCGGGCCTGGGGCGCGTGGGCCCTAGCGGGCCACGACGGCGACGGGGTCGACGACCGCCACCGGGTCGGCGACGGCGGTCGCCTCCGGCTCCGAGCGCCGCGAGACCATCCGGGCCCGGGTGACGAGGTTGGCCGCCACGAGGGCGGCGATGGTCACCGCCGCGCCGACCAGCTCGATCGCGGTGGGCCGGTAGCCGCGGGCGATCTGCACGGCGAACGTGGTCACCGGGACGAGGTTCATGAACAGCGCCGCGTTGGCCGAGCCGAGCCGCCGCACCCCGGTGTTCCAGGCGAGCACCGCGATCACCGCGGCCACGATCACGGCGTACGCCAGCTGCGGCGCGACCGCCACGAGGTCGGCGGCGGCCGGCAGGTGCTGCACCCCGGCGAGGTCGGCGCCGGCGCTGGCGGCGAGCATGGCGAGCGTGCCGGCCGTGGCGGTCAGCGTCGTGTACCGCAGCGGCGACCACCCGACGAACCGGCTCCCGCCGTGGGTGTAGATCGCCCAGCCGAGCACCGCGGCGATCATCATGAGCCCGCCGACGCCGAACCGGTCGAGCCCGGCCAGGCTGCCGCGGGTGATCACCAGGCCGACGCCGACGAGCGCCACCAGGGAGAGGGCCAGCAGGGCCGGCCGCGGGCGTACGCCGTCACGCGCCCAGCGGACGAGTTGGGTCACCAGCGGCGTGGTGGCCACGAAGAGGGCGGTCTGCTGCGGCGTGGCGTGCTCCAGAGCCAGGTTGGTGAGCAGGTTGAAGCCGGCGAAGCCGACCACGCCGAGGAACACGATCTCGACCGCCCGACCCCCCGGGCGCAGGCTCGGCAGCCCCTCCCGGAGCAGCAGGAGCGCGATCAGGACGGCCGTGGCCAGCACGTACCGGGTGGTGGTCAGGTTGAGCGGATCGACCCGGGCCAGCGCGCTGGCGAGGACCGGGAACATGACTCCCCAGCTCAGCACGGCGAGCAGGGGGAAGGCGGCAGCGCGGGAACGCATCAGTGGAACTCCCGATGTTCGAGTAACGTCGAACCAACGCCGACCGACACTATGCCCTTGTTCGAGTATTGTCGAACAAGGGTTACACTGGTCACATGGAGATCCACGAACCCGAGCTGCGCGAGGTGCCGGTGACCGTCGTGCTCGCCGCCCTGGCCGACGACGTGCGGCTCCAGATCGTGCGGACACTCGCCGAGGGCGGTGAGTACGCCTGCGGCACCTTCGAGTTCGGCGTCTCCAAGGCCACCCGCAGCCACCACCTCAGGGTGCTGCGCGAGGCCGGGCTGACCCGCACCCGTGTCGCGGGCACCAGCCGCTACGTCCGGCTACGCCGCGAGGAGATCGACCGCCTCTACCCCGGGCTGCTCGACGCCGTCCTCAGCCGCGCCGCCCCGGCGGTCACGTCCTAGCCGATCCCGGCGGGCGGTGACCTCGTCGAGCGCCGCCGGGACCACGCAACCACCGAGATCACGCAACTTCGTGGATGTAGTGGTCTCCGCGGCTCGTCGAGGCCACTACATCCAGGAAATTGCGCGGCCCGACCCGGGATGCGCGGCGCGGCGCGGGCTGCGCGGCGCGGGCCGGCCCGGGGTGCGCGGCGCGACCCGGCGGGGCCGGACACGCCTCGCCGGTGAGAGGATGCACCCGTGACACCCCGACCGGCGCGGCTGCGACTCCTGCTCAGCGGCCTGCCGCTCGTCGTGGCGCTTCCCCTGGCCGCCTGCACCGCCGGGGCCGATCCGACCACACCCGCCCCCGTGCCGACGGTCACGCCCACGGCCACCCCGGCCGGGCCCGCGACCTGCCCCGAGTCGGGCGTGCTCATCCGCTCGACCGGATCGGACGCCGCCATGGGCCTGCGGGCGCTCGGCCTCGAGCTGGTGAACTGCGGCACCGAGCCCTACGAGCTGAACGGCTATCCCGTGCTCGTCGTACGCGACGAGCAGCGCCAGCCGATCACCCTCACGGTCGTCGACGGTGCGAAGGGGATCACCTCCGGCTTCGACGCGCCGCCCCGCCCGCTCACGCTCCGCCCCGGCGATCGCGCCACGGCCGCCGTCCTCTGGCGCAACACGTTCACCGACTCGACCGGGGCGCCGACGAACGGCGCGTACCTGGACGTGGCGCCGGCCGACGGCCGGCCCGCCCAGGCCGTCGACCCGGACGGGCCCATCGACCTGGGCAACACGGGGCGGATCGGCGTCAGCGCCTGGAAGCGCGCGGAGCCGGCGACGCCCGCGCAACCGCCCGCGCCGTCGCGGCCGAGCGGCGCGCCGTCGGTGGCCGTCACGCCCGACGGCCGGGTGTGAGGGCGCGGCCCGCTACGAGGTGACGTCCTTGCGGGTGAAGCGCCAGTACGCGAGCGCCCAGAACAGCGTCGCGTAGCTGATCGAGGAGATCGTCCCGCGCACCACGTCGTCGGTCTGCATCGGCGTGGAGAGCAGACCCAGCCACGCGGTGCTGAAGTGGGTGGGCAGGAAGGCGCGCAGCCCGCCGAGCGCGGTGATCTGGTCCAGGATGCTGGAGAGGATCCAGAGCAGCACCGCGCCGCCGACCGCGCCGAGCGCCGCGTCGGTGCTCACCGACAGCAGGAACGCCAGGCCCGCCACCACCAGCAGGACGACCGCCAGGTAGCCGAGCACGGCCAGCAGCCGCAGCAGCCCCTTCCCCGGTGGCAGTTCGGCGGCGACGGCGCTGCGCAGCGGCGACCAGCCGTAGCGCAGCGTGCCGGCGAGCAGGGCCGTGCCGGCGAGCAGCAGCAGGGCCGACGCCGAGTACGCGAGCGCGACGAGCAGCTTCACGGTGAGCAGCCGGGCCCGGGGCACCGGCACGGCGAGCAGGTACCGCAGGCTCCCCCAGCTCGCCTCGCTCGCCACCGTGTCGCCGAAGAACAGCGCCACCACCACGACGAGCAGGAACGACGCGGACACGAAGATGGTGAACAGCGTGAAGTTCAGCCCACCCGAGGTGGCGAACGAGATCAGGCTGGCGAACTCGCCACCGCCGTTGTCGTCGTCCCCGGCGTCGAACTGGAACGCGATCAGGATGATCAGCGGCAGCAGCACCATGAACCCGAGCGCCAGCTGCGTACGCCGGCGGGCCGCCTGGCGCCGGAACTCGGCCGCGAACGGGAGCGTGGCCGACGGCCGGTAGCCGGGGGCGGCGCCCACGGTGGAATTGCTCATCAGCGGTCCCCACTTCCCCGCGAACTCTCGCCCACCAGGGCGAGGAACGCGTCCTCCAGGCGGCGCCGCGGCACCACCCGGTCCACGCCGATGCCGGCACGGACCAGCTCGGCCACCACCTCGCTGCGGGCCGTGCCGTTGGTGTCCACCACGAGCTGCCCGTCGCTCTCGGGCAGCACCCGCACGCCGTCGAGCCCGTCCAGCACGGCCCGCGCCGCCGCCGGGTCGCTCACCTCGAACAGGACGCTCGGCGACTCGCCGACGATCTCCGCGACCGGCCCGGACGCCACGATCCGGCCCTTGTTGACCACCACGGCGTGGGTGCAGGTCTGCTCCACCTCGGCGAGCAGGTGGCTGGAGACCAGCACGGCCCGGCCGTCGGTGGCGTAGCGCTGGAGCACCCGGCGCATCTCGGCGATCTGCGGCGGGTCGAGCCCGTCGGTCGGCTCGTCGAGCACCAGCAGCTGGGGCAGGCCCAGCATGGCCTGCGCGATGGCGAGGCGCTGCCGCATGCCGTGGCTGTACGTCTTGATCTTCCGGTGCACCGAGTCGCCGAGGCCGGCGATCTCCAACGCCTCGTCGAAGTGGGCGTCCGCCGCCGGCCGCCCGGTGGCGCGCCAGTACGCCCGCAGGTTCTCCAGGCCGCTCAGGTGCGGCAGGAAGCCCGGCCCCTCGACCAGCGCCCCGATGCGGGAGAGCACCGGGGAGCCGGGCACCAGGCGGTGCCCGAAGACGTAGATCTCCCCGGCGGTGGGCTGGGTGAGCCCCATGAGCACCCGCAGGGTGGTCGTCTTCCCGGCGCCGTTCGGCCCGAGGAGGCCGACCACCTGCCCGGGGTGCACCTCGAAGTCGACGTCGGAGACCGCCACGAAGCCGTCGGCGTACTCCTTGCGCAGACGGCGCACGGCGAGCGGGATGTCCGCGTACTCCGGATGCACGGAGCTGTCGTGACGGCGGTGCCGGCGGCGCACCACGGCCACGACCACGACGAGCCCGACGGCGATGGCCGCGAGCAGGCCCAGCAGCACCCAGCGCCAGACGGCCGCCGCCGTGGGGATCGGCTCGCCGGCCACGTCCGGCAGGGCGACCGGCGCATCGCCCGCCGCGACCGTGTAGACGGCCGGTTCGGGCGGCGTGGTGTACGCCTGGTCCGAGCTGGCCACCACCACCCGGAGCCGGTGCCCGGCCTCGAACCGGTGGACGATCGCCGGCAGGGTGACGGTGACCGGGCGGGCGTCGGCGGTCCGCTCCGGCAGCCCGGTGAGCCGCACCGGGGCGATGAGCCCGTTCGGGAGGGTGGCGGCGCCATTCGGGTCGACGTCGTAGAGCTTCACGAACAGCACGGCCTCGCCGGTGGGCGACGCGGCCCGCAGCGACACCGTGGGGGCGCCGACCACGTCCACCGCCTCGCTGAGCGGCGCCGACTCGAAGCGGGCGTGCTGGCCGGGCACGTCCCCCGCCACGCCGTCGAGCAGGCCGGAGAGGCCACCGGCGAAGGGCACCGACGAGACGGCCGCGGGGTTGCCGTTCGGCGGGTTGGCGATCGCCTGCTCCGGGCCCGCCACGGTCACCTCGGTGCGGCGCGTGCCGCCGAGCCCCGGGTAGTCGGCCGTCCGGTAGCCGGTGGCGACGAGCCCGCGGTCCATGGCGTCGAAGCCGGCGATCCGCGACCAGGTGAAGTCGTCGCCCGGGGCCTCGCCCTCGCCCTTGACGTAGTGGTCCAGCCACTGGGCGGTGAGGAACCGCACCCGGTCGGAGTCGGTCCGTGGTCCCGTGCCGCCGTCGTGGCCGCCGGTGAACCAGGCGACGCGCACGGGCGTGCCGTTGGCCGCGATGCCCCGCGCGTTGGCGTCCGCCTCGCCGAGCGGGAACAGGCTGTCCGCCTCGCCCTGCACGAGCAGGGTGGGCGCGGTGATCCGGTCGAGCACGCCGGCCGGGCTGGACCGGCGCAGCAGGTCCACCGCCGCCTGGTCGGCGCGGCCCGTGGTCGCGATCCGGAGGTACGCGGCGCACACGTCGGCCGCGAAGCGACCGCAGGACGGGTCGGCGGCGGCGCCCGGCGCGTGGCCGGGTCCGGTGCCCGGGCCGGCGCCGGGACCGGGGCTCGGCGGACCGGCCGACGCCGGTGCTCCCTGCGGCTGCGCGGCCGTGGTGCCGGACAGCCCGGCCGGCCCGGAGCCGACCGAGCCACCGCCGCCGAAGAAGAGGCCGGCCCAGCCCTTCTTGAACACGCCGGCCGTGGTGGGACCGCCCGTGCTCTCCGGCAGGAAGCTGCGGGCCAGGTCGTTCCAGGTGATCATCGGGACGATGGCGTCCACCCGCCGGTCCTGGGCGGCGAGCAGCAGGGCGAGCCCACCGCCGTACGAGCCGCCGACCACGCCGACCCTCGGGTCGCCCGCGGCGTCGGTGCGGACCTCCGGGCGCGCGGCGAGCCAGTCCAGCAGCCGCTGCGCGTCGCGCACCTCGTAGTCGGGGTGGTCGAGGTGGATCTCGCCGCCGCTGCGGCCGAAGCCCCGCGCCGTCCAGGTGAGCACGGCGTACCCGCGACCGGCGAACTCCTCGGCGTCGTCGCGCACCGAATCCTTGGTGCCGCCGAAGCCGTGCGCCAGCAGCACGGCGGGGACCTTGTGACCGGCCGAGGCGTCCTCCGGCAGGTAGAGCGTGGTGTCCAGGTCGACCGGCTGCTGCCCGTCCGGTCCGGAGCGGACGGTCAGCATCGCCGCCTCCGTACGCACCTGCGGGCCGCGTGGCAGCACCGCCCAGACCACGGCGGCGGCCACGAGCACGGCGACGACCGCGGCGGCGACCGCCCGGCGGCCGGTGGGCAGGGCACGCCGGATCGACGGAAGCGATCTCATGCGGCACACGGTACGGGCCGACTCCTGAGCGTTGGCTGAGATCCGCCGTACGTCCGTCCGGCCGGTCCGATCGTCGCCACGAGAGGTGCGGCCGCCCACTGCCGGGGACGTCTCGGCGAGCCGAGTTCGGATTCCGTGAATTCCGATCTACCGCTGGAAATCGGCCTTCATCGCTGCATGTCACGCGCCAGCCGCCCACGCACCGTGCCGGCCGGGCGGGCGGACGGTGACACCACCCGAAGTGACGCAAAGCTGACCGAGCGACGGCGGGATCACCGACCCGCGCTTCGGTTACGTTGCCGGTCCGGTGTACGGGACCAACGACGGTCACCCCGGAACCCCGACACCACTCCCGTCCTCACCTCCGCCGGAGGAGACGCACCATGACCGTCCCCGCGTCCCGGGTCCGTCCACGGCCCGCCGGCCGCGTGCTGCCCCTGCTGCTCGTCGTGGCGCTGCTGGCGCCGCTGGGCGTGCTGTTCCAGCAGGCGTGGCGGCTCACCGACGACGACCGGAGCCTCGCCGAGCGGGAACGGCTCGGGGTGGAGTACCTCCGCGCCCTCGCCCCGGTCACCGACGCGCTCGTCCAGGCCCAGTCCGCCGCCGTCGCCGGCCGCCCGGCCTCCGGCGCGGCGCTCACGGACGCCGTGGCGGAGGCCGCCGCCGTCGACGCGCGGATCGGCCGCGACCTGCGCAGCCAGGAGCGCTGGGCCGGGGTGCGGGCGAAGCTGGAGGCGCTGGGCGGGCGCGCCCCCACCGACCCCGAGGCCGCCTTCACCGCGTACGCCGAGGTCACCGACCTTCTGCTGGACCTGCACCGCAAGGTCCGGGAGAGTTCGGGGCTGGTCCGCGACCCGGAGTCGGACTCGTTCTACCTCCAGGACGCGGCCGGGCGGCAACTGCCCGAGGCGATGGTCGCCGCCGGGCGGCTCACCGACCTGGCCACGCTCGCTGCCGGACGCCCCTCCGCCGAGCAGCCCCGCACCGTCGCCGACCTGGCGGCCCTCCGGGTCGCCGCGCTCACCCCGGCCGGCGCCCTCGTCGACGACCTGCGCGCCGCCGTCGACAACTCGGAGAGCACCGACCTCGGCGGCACCGTGCTGACCCCGCTGGACACCTACCAGCGGGCCGTCGAGGCGCTCGCCGCCGCCTCCGCGCCCAGCCGGACGGGCGTGGCCGACCCCGGGCCGCTCGCCGGCGCCCGCCTGAACGCCCACGCCGCCGCCGAGCAGCTCCAGCCCGTCATCCTGGCCGAACTCGACGCGCTGCTGGACGCCCGGGTCGACCGGCTGGAGCGGGACCGCCGGCTCACGGCGGCCGGCGGCGCGCTCGGCGTACTGCTGCTGCTCACGCTCGGCGGTGTCCTCGTCGCCGCGGGACGGCGGCGGGCCCGCGCGGCCCGGCCGGAGCCGGCGGCGCCGGAGAACGGGGCGTGGCCGGTCGCGTCGGAGCCGCGCCCGTTGCAGCCCGCCGGCCGGGGCGGCGACCCGGAGGCCGCGCGCTGGGGGCCCGCCGATGCTGCTCGGTAGGCTGCGGATCCGCGGGAAGCTCGCCCTGCTCGTGGTCGTCCCGCTCATCAGCATGGTCGGCCTCACGGTGCCCGTGGTCCTCGACCGGGTGGCGGTCGCGCAGCGGGCCGCCGAGACCGCCGACCAGGTCCGGCTCGCCAGCCGGATCGGCACCCTGGTGCAGGACCTGCAACAGGAGCGCATCCTGTCGATCGGCCTGCTCCTCGGTCGGGTGGAACGCGCCGAGCTGGTCCGCAGGACTGCCACCGTGGACGACCGGGTGGCCGACCTGCGCACCGATACCGGGCTGCCGCCCCTGGTCTCCGACGCGCTCGACGGCGTACGCGCGCTCACCGACCTGCGGGCGGCCGTGCTCGCCGGCACCGCCAGCCCCGGCCAGGTGCTGGACGCGTACGGCCCGGTCGACCTGGCGCTCATCGACTCGCTGCGGCTCGCGTTCGACGTGGACACCGACACCGCCGCGGGCCAGCAGGTGCTCGCGCTGGACTCCCTGCTGCGCGCGGACGAGGGACTGGGCACCTGCGCCACGCTGATCGTGCTCGTCAAGGCGACGGACGACCCGGCCGTCAACAACAGGTTCGTCGCCTGCATGGCCGCGCTGCGCGCCGAGAGCCTCCGGTTCCGCAGCCTCATCACGCCGGAGCAGCGCAAGCTCACCGAGCTGAACGACGCGGCGGTCGCCGCCCGCACCAGCGCCGACTTCCTCACCACCAGCGTCGTCGACCCGGCCGGCTCGGTCCGCAACGTGCCACTGGACGCGCTCTTCCCGTCGGCCCGGTCGATGGTCACCCTCGGCCAGTTCATCGAGAAGAAGGTCGTGGCCGACGTGCTCGCCGAGGTGACCCGGGAGCAGCGGCGGGCGCTGACCGGCGCGTACCTGGTCGCCGGGGTGGCCGTACTGGTGCTCGGGGCGGCGCTGCTGCTCGGCGCGGCCGTGGCCCGGGCCGTGGCCCGCCCGCTGACTCGGCTCACCCGCTCGGCCGACCGGGTGGCGCGGGTCGCCGAGGCCGAGCTGGTGCGGGTCGCCGACGACGAGGCGGAGAGCGCCGCGCCGGTACGCCTCGACCCGGTGGACGTCCGGGCCCGGGACGAGATCGGCGACCTGGCCCGCGCGTTCGAGCGGGTGCAGGCCACCGCCGCCCGGCTGGTCGAACGGCAGGTGGCCGGCCGACGCAACGTGGCGCAGATGTTCGGGCACGTCGGCCGACGTACGCAGAACCTCGTCGGGCGGCAGATCGCGCTCATCGACCGGCTGGAACAGCGGGAGACCGACCCCGAGCGGCTGGCCGACCTGTACCGGCTCGACCACGTCTCCAGCCGGCTGCGCCGCAACGCGGGAAGCCTCGTGGTGCTCTCCGGCTCGCCGGGAACGGACGCGTACGTGGCACCGGTGCCACTCGCCGACGTGGTCCGGCTCGCACTCGGTGAGATCGAGGACTACACCCGGGTGGACGTGCGGGTGCCGGCCGAGATCGCGGCGGCGCCCGCCACGGTGGGCGACCTCGTGCTGGCGCTCGCCGAACTCATGGAGAACGCCACCACCTTCTCCCCGCCGCACACCCGGGTGGTGGTGAGCGCCGAACGCACCGACGGCGGCGCCCGGCTCACCGTGACCGACCACGGCATCGGGATGACCCGGGAACGGCTGGCCGAGGAGAACGCCCGGCTGACCCGGCGGGAACGGCTGGACCTGGCCCCCACCGAGGTGCTCGGCCTGTTCGTGGTGGGGCGGCTGGCCCGCCGGCACGGCTGGACGGTGCGCCTCACGCCCACCCACGGGGGCGGGGTGACGGCCCGGCTCGACGTCCCGCACGAGGCGCTCGTGCTGCGGCGTACCGAACGGGCCGGCGCGGCGGTGGCCCGGGCGGCGGTCCCGGCCCGCGACCGGCGCTCCCCCGCCGGCCGCACGCCGCCCGGAGTGGCGGCGCCGCCGCCCGCGACCGCGACACCGGCGGGAGCGCCGCCCGTGACCACGCCGTCGGCGGGACCGGCGGCCGGGCCCGTGGCGGTACCGCCCGCCGGGACCACGCCGGGCGGGCTGCCCCGGCGGCCGGTGCGCCGGCGGGCGGACCCGCCGGTGGTCCGGCAGCGGGTGCCGGGGGCCAACCTGCCGCCGACCGGCCCGCCGGGCGCCCCGGTGTCCGGCCCCGCCGACGACCCGACGGCCGCCCGCGCCCTGGTGGAGGCGGTGGAGTCGGGCGTACGCCGGGCCGAACTGAGCCGGCGTCCGCCCACGCCACCGGTCGAGCCCGGCGCGCCGCCCCGGCTGAACCGGCGTGTGCCGGGGGCCAGCCTCGGGCCCGCGCCCGCCCGGCAACCGATCAGCTCGCACCCGGGGGGACCCGGCCGAGGTTCGTGACCTCGTGGCGGAGTTCGAGGCGGGCGTCGCCCGCGCCCTGCGTGAAGTCAGTCCAGCCCGTCGCGACGAAGAGGGATCATCACGGTGACCAGTTCCTTCCTACACGACAACGTCGAGCACCCCGGCGGACCCGCGCCGGCCGGCGACCTCAGCCCCGAGGCCCGTACGTTCAACTGGCTGCTCGACTCGTTCACCTCCGGCACCGCGGGTGTGCTCGAGGCGATCGCCGTCTCGTCGGACGGGCTGCTGATGGCCATGTCGGCCATCCGGGACCGGTCCAACGCCGAGCGCCTCGCCGCCGTGGTCTCCGGCATGACGAGCCTGGCCGGCGGCGCGGCGAGCTGGTACGCCCTCGGCGGGCTGAACCGGGTCATCGTCGACATGGCCGACGGCTACCTGCTGATCAGTGCGATCAGCAGCGGCTCGGTGCTCGGGGTAGTCGCCGACCGGTCGGCCAACCTGGGCACCGTCGCGTACGAGATGACGCTGTTCGCCGGCCGGGCCGGTGGCGCGCTCACCCCCCGCCTCATCGCCGAGTTGAAGAACGCCGCCCAGCAATGACACCCGACGCCGGCGGCGAGGGCGACCCGGAGCAGCGGGTGCGGATCCGCCCGTACCTGCGTGCGCCCGTCGCGGGCGCGGCGGCGTCCGCGCCGGATCCCGGTCCCGAGGGCCCACGCCCGTTCGTGCTCACCGCCGGACGGGTGGCCTCCGCCGACCCGGCCATCGGCCTGGAGACCCAGGTGACCGCCGAGCCGGGGGCGTCCGACGACGAGGTCGCCCTGCTGCCACCGGAACTCCAGGCGATCATCGCGCTCTGCGCGGAGCCGATCTCCGTGGCCGAGATCTCGGCCCGGACGCGGCTGCACTTCGGCGTGACCCGCGTGCTGGTCGGCGACCTGCGCGCGGCCGGTCACCTCGAGGTGCACCTCGGTCCCGGGGACGGCGCCTCCGACCCCGAACTCATCCTGCGAGTGATTGATGGACTCCGTGCGATCTCCTGACTGGCCGGCGGCCCCGCTCGGCGGGCTCGCCGCGAACAGCGCCGCCGCCCGCTACGGCACACCCTCCGGACCCGCCCCCGCGGTCGGGCGGGCGCAACCGCCGCATCCGGCCGAGCCGGCGTACCCGCCGGCACACCCGCCCGCCCCGCCGGCGCCCGTGGCGGGGCCGAGGCCGGAGGCGCACCCCGGCCCACGCGAGGCGCCACCCGTACCCGTCAAGATCCTCATCGCCGGCGGGTTCGGCGTGGGCAAGACGACCACGGTCGGCGCCATCTCCGAGATCGCTCCCCTCACCACCGAGGCGGAGATGACGAGCGCCGGGATCGGCATCGACGACCCGGGCGCGCGGTCGGCCAAGACCACGACCACCGTGGCCATGGACTTCGGCTGCGTCACCATCGACCGCAGCCTCAAGCTCTACCTCTTCGGCACGCCGGGCCAGGCCCGGTTCGGCTTCATGTGGGACGACCTGGCCCGCGGCGCGCTCGGCGCGCTCGTCGTGGTGGACAGCTCGCGGCTGGACGACTGCTACCCGGTCGTCGACTACTTCGAGCAGGCCGGTCTGCCCTTCGTGGTCGGCGTCAACGCCTTCGACGGGCGGCTGGCACTGGACCTCGACGCGATCCGCTGGGCGTTGGCGATCGGCGAGCACGTGCCGCTGGTGCGGTTCGACGCGCGGGACCGGCTGTCGGTGCGGGACACCCTGCTGGTCGTCCTGGACCGCGCACTGCAACGCGCCACCCGGGACAGGGGGGCCTGAACTTCCGGGCGGTGGAACCCGTTTCCTCGAAGGGGTGGTCGTGATGAGAGGTGGGTTGGACGAGACACTGGCCCGGATGGCCCGGCGCGAGGAGGCGCTGCGCCGCCGGGCGGAGCCGCCCGAGCCGGTCACGCCGGTGCGGCCGGCGGAGCCCGCCGGCCGGGAGCCGGGCGCGCACCGCCGGGAGGAGGCCACCGCGGGCGTACGCCCGGGAGGCGACCCGCTCCAGGAGATCGCCGACGCGGTGCGGCGGGTCGTGGCGGGGCATCCCGGCCTGGCGGTCACGGTGCAGGTGGAATGGGACGGTCAGGCGTACCCGATGCGGGTCGCCTGGACCGGCGGTGAGGTGACGGTGGCCGAGGAACCCGACGCACCGCCGCCCTGGCCGGCGTCGCAGCCGCCGGCGTCCGCGTGGCCGGCCGGAGGCGACGCGCCGGTCCGGGGCCCCGCGGCCCGCCTGGCGGAGCTGATCCGCCGCGACCCGACGCTGCTCACGGACCGCGAACGGTAGCGGGACCCGGCGGGAGCGTGCCGCCGGCGGCTAGGGTCGGGCGGTGGCGCAACCTGACCTGACCCTGACCGCGAGCCTGCGCCCGGCGGCGCTGGACGCCCGTCGCGGCGTCGTCCGGCTGCACCCGGAGGTGCTGACCGCACTGGGCCTGCGCCCGGGCGACCCGGTCCGGCTCACCGGCCGGCGGGTGACCGCCGGGATCGCGGCGGCGGCCGCACCGGGCGCGAGCACCGCCCTGCTCTACGCCGACGACCTGGTGCTGGGCAACCTCGGCGTCCGCGACGGCGGGCAGGTGACGGTGGCTCCGCTGCCGGTGACCCCCGCCGGTCGGGTCACCCTCGCCGGGCCCGTGGAGATCGTGGCCGCCGTGAGCCCCGAGATGCTGCGGCTGGCCCTGCTCGGGAAGGTGGTCACCGCCGGCGACGACGTGTCGCTGCTGCCCCAGGACGTGGCGCCGGACGCGTCGGTCCGCAGCCTCGTGGCGGCGGCCCGGCGCAGCCTGGCCAACACGGTCGGGTACGCCTGGACGAGCACCCTGCTCACCGTGGTCGACGCGCAGCCGGCCGGCGGCGTGCTGGTCACCATGGACACCCGGGTGGGATGGGAGCACGGGGCGGTCACCCACGGCTCCGCCGAGGCCCGCCCGCCGGCCGCCGCGAACGCCACGGCAACGGCCGCCACCGCCGGGTGGGGCACGACCGGGGCGGGGACGCCGGGCGCCGCCGGGACCGGGGCGGGCGGGCCGGGCACGGCAGGGCCCTGGGCCGGTGCGACCGGGAGGCAGGACGCCCGGGCCGACGGGAGCGCTGGTCCGGGCGGCGAGGTCGAGGCGGCGGTGCCGACGGACGGCCCGGCCGTCGACGAGCTGCCCGGGCTGCGCACCCAGGCGGAGGAGCTGACCGAGCTGCTGGACCTCGGGTTCCACCACCGGGAGGTGCTGGACCGGCTGGGCACGAGCGTCTCGCTCGGCGTGCTGGTCAGCGGACCGGCCGGCTCCGGCAAGTCCGCCCTGGTCCGCGCGGTGGCCGCGCAGGTGGGCGCCCGCGTCTGCGCGCTGTGGGCGCCGGAGGTGGCCGCCCTGACCAACCAGGCCGCCGCGGAACGGCTCCGCGCCGCGGCCGCCGCGGTCGGCGCGGGCGGCCCGGCCGTGCTGCTCGTCACCGACGTCGAGGCCCTCGCCCCGGCCGACGAGCCGGGTCCGGTGGCCACCGTGTTCCGCCAGGTGCTCGCCGAGACCGTACGGGCCGGGGCGGCCGTGGTCTGCACGACCGGCCGGCCGGAGGCCGTCGACCCGGCGCTGCGCGCCCCGGACCTGCTCTCCCTGCGCATCACCATCCCGCTGCCCGATCCCGCGCTGCGCCGGGAGCAGCTCACCGTGCTCACCCGCCAGGTGCCGCTCGCCGACGACGTCCGGCTGGACGAGATCGCCGGCCGGACGCCCGGGTTCGTGGCCGCCGACCTGGCCGCGCTGGTACGCGAGGCCGGCGTACGGGCCGCGCTGCGGCAGAAGTCGGCGCGGACGCCGACGGTGGCCATGGCGGACTTCACGGCCGCGCTGGAGGTGGTCCGGCCGACCACGATGGCCGCGTCCACCCTGGAACTGGCCACGGTGACCCTCGACGACGTGGGTGACCTGGTCGAGGTGAAGCAGACGCTCACCGAGTCCGTGCTCTGGCCGCTCACGTACCCGGACACGTTCGCCCGGCTCGGCGTGCAGCCGCCCCGCGGCGTGCTGCTCTACGGCCCGCCGGGGTGCGGGAAGACGTACCTCGTGACCGCGCTGGCCGGCTCGGGGCGCGCCAACGTGCTCTCGGTGAAGGGCGCCGAACTGCTCTCGAAGTGGGTCGGTGAGAGCGAGCGGGCGGTACGCGAGCTGTTCCGCCGCGCGCGCGAGGCGGCCCCCACTCTGATCTTCCTCGACGAGGTGGACGCGCTGGCCCCCGTACGCGGCCAGGCCAGCGACGGCGGCACGACCGACCGCGTGGTCGCCGCACTGCTGACCGAGCTGGACGGGGTGGAGGCGCTGCGGAACGTGGTGGTCGTCGGCGCCACGAACCGGCCCGACCTCGTGGACCCGGCGCTGCTGCGCCCCGGCCGGCTGGAGCGGCTCGTCTACGTGCCGCCGCCGGACGGGCCCGCCCGGGCGGAGATCCTGCGCGCGGCCGCCCGCACCGTCCCGCTCGCGCCGGACGTGGACCTTGACGAGCTGGCCGCCGACCTGGACGGGTTCTCGGCGGCGGACTGCGCGGCGTTGGTCCGCGAGGCGGCACTCGCGGCCATGCGCGAGTCGTTGGCCGCGTCCACGGTGACCGTCGCGCACGTCGCGGCCGCCCGGCGGCGGGTGCGCCCCTCCCTGGACCCGGCCCAGCTGGCGCACCTGGCCGCCTACGCCGCCACCCGCACCCCTCCGCGTTGATCATGAGGTTGGCGGGGACCACCTCGGCGTGTCGCGCCCGCCAACCTCATGATCACCGGGACGAACGGGGGGCGGGTGGTCAGTCGGTGGGCAGCAGGGGGCCCAGCGGGCCCAGGTCGAGGTTCAGGTCCTCGGGGGCCAGGCCGAAGTACTCGCGCAGCCCGGCCATCTGCTCCTCCAGCGCCATGAGGGTCGTCCCGATCCGCTCGATCTGCTCGTCGGTGAGGTCGCCCAGCTCGACGCGGCGCAGCGCCTGCCGCTCCATCAGCTGCCGGAGCAGTTCGATCACGGTGAGGACGAGGCTGGCCAGCCCGCGCTCGACGGAGTTCCGGTCCACCGACAGCCGCCGGTCCAGCGGCGTCACCCGGGGCGGACGCCACTGCGGCGCGTCCAGCGCCGCGGCCAGCTCCGCCGCCTCGTCCCGGCCCGCCAGTCCCGGATCCCGCGCCGCGGCGGCCGCCTCACCCGTCGGCCCACGTCCCCGCGCGACCCCGGCCGCCTCGTCCCGGCCCGCGCCCGGCGCGCCGTTCCGTTCCGTCACCAGTCGCCTCCAGGGAGGGCGCCCGCCGACGGCGCGTCCGGGCCCGGCACCGCCGCCGCACCGCCCGCCGCCGGCGGCTCGGGCGGGGCGAGGGCGCCGACCGAGGCGATCAGCGCACGCAGGGAGATGCGGACCAGGTCCACGTCGGCGATGGAGAGCGTGATGTCGCCGCTGACCACCACGCCCGTGGCCAGGACCCGGTCGAGCAGGTCCACGAGGGCGACCGGCCGGTAGGCCAGCGGGTCGTCGGCGCTGTTCGGCGCGAGCGAGGTGGTCACCATGCCGGCTCCCGCACCCGCGCGGGCTCCGCGGGCCGTTCGGCCACGAAGGAGTACGGCGGCCACGGGCCGGTCAGCTCCAGCCGCAGCTCCGGATGGCGGGCGCCGAGCGTCTCCACGAGCCCCGCGAAGCCGGCCGCCGCGGTGGCGTCCACGAGGTACGCGCCGTTGAGCGCCATGGCGGTGGGCGCCCCGGAGAGCCGACGGTCCTGCGGCGCGTGCCGCCGGGCGGCGACCGCGTGCCGAGACAGCGCCTCGTGCACGGCCGCCGCGGCGGCAGCGGCGTTCCGCTGCACGTCCTCCCGTGCGGTGAGCTGTGCCCGGCGCCGCCGCAGGTACGCGGCTCCGGCGCCGCCGGGGCCGGCGGTCTCCTCGGCCTGCGGCACCGCGCCCGGCACGACGTACCCCTTGACGCCCCACTCCCCACGCCCGGTGAGCCGGTCGAGCAGGGCGGCCAGTTCGGCGCGGCGCTCGGTGAGCGAGGCGGCGACCCGGCCGTCGTCGTGGTGCACGGTCGCCAGGCGGGCAGGCACGACGGCGCCCGCCCGCGCCAGCGCGTCCACCACCCGGTGGTGCGCCCGGGCCACCCGCTCCAGCCAGGCCAGGTCCTCCAGGTTGCGGTGCAGCGCCTCCTCGCCGTACTCCGTCAACGGCACCGCGCTCACGACGGCCACCAGGCCGGCCGCGCGGACCGGGCGGACCGGCTCGCCGGTCATCCCCGGCAGGCCGCTCAGCAGCCCGAGGTCCGCCTCCCGGAGCACGCCGTGCAGCCAGCGCCCGGTGTCGCCGGCGTCCGTCGGGGGCTCAACCGTCGATCTCATCCCACTCCTCCCGTCCGACGTCCCGCCGCCGGGCCCGGGCGGCGACCCGCGGCCGGCGTTCGGCCTCCACCTCCTCCGGATCCCGTGGGCCGGGCTCCACGGGCGGGCGGGCACGGGAACTGAGCCACGGATCGTGCTCCCACCAGTCGATGCCGATCTGGCGTGCGGTGTCGACCGACGCGATGACCAGCCGGAGCTTCAACGTCAGCAGCTCGATGTCGAGCAGGCTGACGCGGATGTCACCGGCGATCACGATGCCCCGGTCGAGCACCCGCTCCAGGATGTCGCCGAGGTTGGCCGGCTCGTGCCCGGCCGGCAGGACCTGGCCGGAGTTCTGCACCACGGACGGCGTACTGGTCATCTCAGCCCACCTCGCCCTTCCCCCGCTGGTAGCGCCGCACCCGCCGGTAGCCGAGCAGGGCGCCGTCGATGTCCAGCTGCACCTCGTACAGTCCGAGCAGGTCCGTCGAGGCCGGGATGCGGCGGTCCTCGACCACCTCCACGCCGACCAGCCAGCCGTCGCGCACCGCCTTCAGCGACGTGGTGCCCACCGGCTCGCGTCCGGTCAGCTCGACGATCTGGCGCAACCCCTCGCGCGCCGCCTCGGCGGCCGACAGGGGCTCGACGTACTCCTCGTCGCCCTCCCACTCGTCCTCCGGCTCCGGTTCACGCCGCCGGGCCCGGTCGCCGTCGCCGCGGATCCGATCCATCACGCACACCTCCCCCGCGTCGTCGCTCCGTGTCCGCCCGCCGCGCCCGCCGTACGGGGGCCCGGGCGGGCCGGCCGCCGCCCCGGGCGGGCGGCCGGTCCTCCCGGTCCCGCGCGGCCGCCGGGCGTACGCCACCCGTGAGCCTCTCCAGGACCTGCTGCTGCCGCCGGTCACGTTCCTCCGGCGACAGCTCGCCGGCCGCGGCCGCCGCGTCCAGCTCCTCCAGTTCCCGCCGGATGTTGATCGGGTTGGTGCGCTGCGACTCGGCCTCCCGGGCGATGACCTTCACCACGGCGGTGAGCCCGCGCACGGGCGCGTACGGCAGGGTCAGCAGCGCCCAGAGGATGTCCACGCCTCACCCCGCCAACTGGTGGGCGCTCACGAAGTCGTACGGGGCGAGGGGCCCGCGCAGCCGCATCCGCACCAGGCCCCGCCGCTGCTCGGCGAACTCCTCGACGGCGTCCACGAACTCGTCCTCGCTGTCCTCGTCGACGAGGAAGGCCGCGTGCACGGCGTCCAGCTCGTTGCTCGGCGGTCGCGCGAGGCCGGACACCGCGAGCGGGCCGAGGAGGTCGAGCAGTTCGCGGTTCTCGGCCTCCCGGCGCAGCTCCACGGCCTGGCTGATGATCTCGCCGAGCCGGATCCGCTGCTCCCGGGTCTCCTCCTCCGGCCGCCCGCGCACCTGGTCGGCCAGGTCGGCGGCGGCCGGGTTGTCCTCCAGCACACCCTGGACGAGCGCCGACTCCTCGTAGCGACCGTGCACGATGTACTCGAATCGGCCCTCCAGCTCGTCCAGGGCCTCCGCGAACCGGTCGCCGTGCGCGTCGAGCAGGTCGGCCACCGCGTCGGGGCCGGTGACCACCGTGCCGAACCGGACCGGCAGCACCGGGGCGACGGCCGCCGTGCCGTCGAGCAGTTCCTCGTACGCGGTGAGGTCCGCCGGCCGGCCGAGCGCCGCCTCCAGCGACACCTCGCTCACGAGGGCGGCCACCCGGCCCTGCCGGACCACCGTCACCTCGCCGGGCGGGTCACCGACCCCGGACGCGTCCGGGGTCGGCTCCACGTCCGACGGCACGATCCCGTAGATGAACAAGCCCCGCTCCTCAGCCATCGGACCGCTCCTCGTCCCGGCGCCGGCGCCGGGGCCGCTCGCGGTCCCGGTCCGAGCCGAGTTCCTCGACCGCGTCGCGGACGGCGCCGCCGATCGCGCCGACCGTCTTGCCGAGGCCGGACGCGGCCTTGCCGGCGCCCACGGCCCCGGACGCTCCCTCCACCAGGTCGGGCAGCCCCTTCTGGTTACGCGGCGTGATGTCGAGCCGGTCGACCGCCTGCGCGAACCGCAGGTACGTCTCGACGCTCGCCACCACCACGCGGGCGTTGATCTCCAACAACTGGATGCCGACCACGGCGACGGAGACCTGCGCGTCGATGACGACGCCCTTGTCGAGCACGGTCTCCACGACGTCCGCCAGGCTGGACGACGACCCGCTGCGTTCCAGCGCGCCGCCGGCCTGACCACCTGTGGTTGCGACAGTCACTCGTCTGACACCTCCCGACGACGGCGGACCACGGGACGACGGGGGGTCTGGGGAGCGCGGCGGGCCCGTGGCTCCTCCTCGGGCTCGGGTTCCGCCCGGCGGGCCCGCGACGCGGGCGCCCGCCGGCGCACCGGACGCGGTTCCTCCGGTTCCTCCGGCTCCTCGTACTCGTCGTCGTAGTCCTCGTCGTACTCGTCCTCGTACTCCTCGTCGGCGGGGCGACGCCGCACCGGGCGGCGGCGCGCACGCACCGCGCGCCGGCGGGGGCGCTCCTCCTCGCCGACCTCCTCTTCGGGGCGCTCCGGCGGTTGCTCCCCGGCCTCCGGGTGCTCCTCGGCCGGCGGACCCTCCCGCCGGGCGCGCTCCTGCTCCTCGCGTACGGCCGTGTCGTGGTCCCGGACCACCTGGGAGTCGCGGATCTCGCCCCGCCAGCCCTGCACCGAGTCCGGGTCGAGCACGGTGTGGGTCATCACGTGCCGGACGAAGTGCTTGAGTTCCAGCCGTACGCGGCGGCCCTGCGCGCGCCACAGGTTGCCGGTGTGTTCGAAGAGGCCCTGCGGGTGGTACTCGAGCACCACCAGGATCCGGGTCAGGTCCGGGGTCAGCTCGTGGAAGCTGACCGTGCCGTCGACCGAGCCCTTCTCGCCCTTCGACCGCCAGTGGATGAGCTTGTCCGGGATCTGCCGGACGACGGTCGACACCCACGTCCGGTGCGACCAGAAGACCTGCGCCTTCCAGGTGAGCTTCTCGTCGGACTCGGTGTCGACGTTCTCGACCTTCTTCATGAAGCTCGGGAAGTCGCCGAACTGGGTCCACTGGTTGTACGCGACCCGGACCGGCACGCCGACCTCGATCGCCTCGACGATGTTGGTCACCTTGAGCTTCCCGCCGCCGCGCTCGCCGCCCTTGCGCCTGCCGAGCGCCGACATCACCTTCTCCTTACCGCCGGCCATCCCGGCGTGGATCATCGCCTTCACCGGGGAGTCGCCCTCGGCCATCCGCTGCGCGCCGGTGGCCGCGGCGATGAGGCCGGGACCACCGCCCTGCTTGGCGTACTCGCTGAGCCGGTGGGTCGCGCTCGTGAGCTTCTCGGTCACCACGGAGGCGGCCCGCTCGCCGAGCGCTTCGGCCAGGTTCCGCACGTCGTCGGCGAGCTGGCCGCGGACCTTGCCGGCCAGGCCGCCGGCCTCGTGTCCCACCATGTCACCGCCCCCGCCCCTGGGCGGCGGGCTCGGCCGTGTCGGACCGGCCCGAGTCGCCCGACGGCTCGTCGGCGCCACGGTCCCTCGACGTCTGGCCGGTCACCTCGGCGGAGCGGCGGCGCAACGTGTCCGCCGAGTTGCGGAGCTTCCCGCCGAGCGCGTCGATGCCGTTGCCCGCGGCCGCGGTGGCGGCCGCCTTGCCGGCGGCGGCGAGCGGGCCGCCGAGGCGGCCGAGGTTGGTCAGGTGGGGGGAGGCCTGGAGCAGTTCGCCCCCGCGTTGCAGCAGCCCGCCGGGGTGCATGCTCGCCCGGCCGGCCGCGACGGCCGCGGCCAGGGCGAGCGCGGTCCGCAGCTTGCGACGGCGACCGATCAGGTACCCGAGACCCACGGCGAGTCCGATTCGTGTTCCGCTGTTCATCTGTTCTCCTTCGCTCCCCCGCGGTCCGGACGCCTGCCGCCGGCGGGGCCGGAAGAAGGGGCCCGCTGAGTGACGCGAGCCGGGACCTTCCGTCCGGCGTCCCGTTGTGGCGGACCCGGCGGGCAGTACCCCACGGCATGACCGCGAAACCGCATCCGTGCCATTCCGGGAAATGCGAGCGAAATGAATTCCGAAAAGCGGGTGATCATCGCGCCAAAAGGGGCGATGAGACACGTAGAGGCAGGTCAGGAGTGCGAAAAGGACAGCCGGTCGACGACCGCGCGAATCGGTTCAGAGGGCCGGCGGAGTCGAATCCAGACAGATTTCCGCGTACACCTTGCCGGCGTCGTGACGCAATGTGGCGCCGCATTTTTCGAGCACCTGGAGCGCGCCGGTGTTGTCGGAGGTGGTCTCGGCCACCACGGTGCGCATGCCGGCCGCGGCCGCCTCGTTCAGCAGCTCCCGCAGGGCCGCCCCACCGACGCCCTGGCCGCGTGCGGAGCGGCCGAGCCACATGCCGGTCTCCACCGTCCCCGGATCGTCACGCCGGGTCATCCGGACCATCCCGACCACCTCGCCGCCGGCGAGGATCGCGTACATCTGCGTCCGGGTCGGGCCGGCGAGCCCACCGAAGCTGGCCCGGTGGAACTCGCGGAACGCCTCCCGACGCGCGTGCGACCAGCCCGCCGGCGCCTCCACCGGCGGCATCACCTCACCGGGCTCCGCCTCGGCGGCCGCTACGGAGAGCAACGGCTCAAGGTTGTGCTCGTCCACCGGCGCAATCCGGACCTCACCCGTCACGTCGCGCAGTCTGCCGCCCCTACCGGGAGAAGTCCACCCCATTCGGCGGTGACTGGCGGTCCGTCGCCAGGTACCGACCGGTCGGGTGGACCGGGTCCGGCCTTACGCTCCGCTGTCGCCCGGACCGAACTCGCAGAGGACCACCGACGCGTCGTCCGCGCGCTTGTGCCGGCGCAGCCGGTCGGACAGGTCCCGCTCGGCGGCGCGTACGCGGCCGATGAGGGCGTCCGGCCCCTCGGCGCTCACCAGGTCGAGCAGCCCCGACCAGTCCATGAGGTCGAACTGCTCGACGGCCGCGGAGGCGCCGTCGCTCAGCAGCACGGCCCGGCGCAGCGCCCCCGGCCCGCGCAGCGGCACGGTCCCGGTCACCGCGTGGTACGCCGCGTCGGGGTCGGACGCGGCCACCCAGTAGCCGTGCGTACGGTTCATGCGTTCCCGCTGGATGCCGACCGCCTGCCGGAACCGGGTGGTCCGGTCCGCGGTCCCGGCCGGCACCGCCGCCACCGTGCGGCGCAGCTCCGCCATGGCGGCGTCGAGCCGGTCGTCCGACACGACGCTGACGCGCCCGCCCGCGTCCAGCACCAGCGGGCTGTCGCAGAGCACGAGGTAGTCCACCTGGTCGCCGCCCTCGCGCAGCAGGCAGACGGTGCTGGAGGGCGTTCCCGGATGGTCCAGGTCGCACACGCCGCCGTGGTCCGCGCGTACCGCGAGGATCGCCGCCGCGAGGTTGCTCATGAGACTGGCCGTGGGGCGCACCGCCTCGGCCAGCCCGATCCGGGCGGCGAGGTGCCGGACGTACCACTCCGGGCCGTGCACGCATCCGGTGTCGAACCCCTCCGGCACGGTGGCGCCGTCGAGCACGCCGACGAGGGCGCCGAACCGGAACACGAGATCCTCGTTGACGTCCCGGCCCGGCGCCGGCGCGGAGGCGGAGCGGACCCGCATGAGCGGGGCCCGCCCCACCGCCCGTACCGGCTCAGCCACGCCGGACCTCGCCGACGGCCTCCTGCGTCTCACCGCGCACGTGCTGGGCCGCGGACCGGCCCTCCTCGGCGACGGCGGCGGCGCCCCTGGCGGCGGTGGAACCCACCGACCGGGCCGCCTCCTGCGCGGGGCCGCGCATGCCGGCGGTGAGCTGCTGGCCGAACTGACCGGCCTGGTGCCGCAGGTCGCCAGCGTGCTGGCCGACCATCTCCCGGGCCTGCCCGGCCCACTGCCGCTCCCTGCGGCTCGGCGGCATCAGCGCCGAGACCAGCACACCGGCGCCGAAGGCGAGCAGACCGGCCGTCATCGGGTTGCCCTGCGCCTGCTCCCGGGACTGGTGCCCGATCGAGCGGGCCTGCTGCCGCGCGGAGTCGGCGGCGTGGGACATCCGCTCACCCGCGTGCTCGCCCATGTGCTGGACCGAGCCGGCGGCGGACGACATCCGGTGGCCGGCCTGTTCGCCCATGTGCTGCACCGAGCCGGCGGCGGAGGACATCTTCTGACCCGCCGCGTCGCTCATGTGCGACGACGTACCCATCACCTTCTCCTTCATCCGGGTGAGCATGCCCCGGGCCTGCCCGACCCGGTCGCTCGCGATACGCCGCGGGTTGACCTTGTCGCTGAGCGCGTCGACGTTGGTGCTCAGCTCCCCGCGCGTGTACTCGATCTGCTGCCGGATCCGGTCCGGATCGGTCGACATCGTCTGCTCCCTTCCGGCTCCGGTCACCGGTCGCGAATCGGGTCGCGAATCGCGCCCGGGACCTGCCGTACGGTCTCCTGCGTCCGTGGCAACACGCCACGGACCTGGCGCAGCCTCGCCCGTCCGGCGACGGCCAGGATGGCGGTGGCCACCGCCCAGACAGCCGCCACGATCAGCGCTGCCCAGCCCTGGTCCATCACGTTGGACAGACCCCACCACGCCGCGTACGAGACGAACAGGATCGTCAGGAATCCTGCCAGCGCCGCGCCGCCGAACATGCCGCCGGCCTTGGCGGCCGACTTCGCTTCCTCCCGCAGCTCCGCCTTGGCCAGTTGGATCTCCTGGCGGACCAGCGTGGACATGTCGCGGGTCACGTCACCCAGCAGGTCACCGACCGACTGGGTGCGCACCCGCTCCTTCTCCGGGGCACTCATGGCGCCACCCCACCCGGGACGCCGGGCTCCTGCCGCCGACCGTCGGGCGACACGTTCTCCGCCCGGGCCGCGCCGCTGTAGGCGCTCTCGGCGGTGTACGGCGCCGTGACCTCACGCTCGTACGGCTGGCCACCCGGGGGCATCCGGTGCTCCGGTCGTTCCCCGTCCGGCGACGAGGTCAGGCTTCGGGTGAGCCGGCCGAACAGCAGTCCGGCCACCGCCGCGCCGGCCAGGAACCGACCCGGGTTCCGCCGGGCGTAGTCGCGCACCTCGTGCAGCACGTCGGCCGGCTCCCGCTCGTCGAGCCAGCCGGCCGCCCGCTGCGCGGCGTCGGCGACGCGCCGGACGACCTCACCGGTCATGCCGGAGTCGGTGCGTTCGGCCACGGAGCCGAGTTCCCGACCCAGCCCGCGCAGTCCTTCGGCGGCCCGGTGCTGCTGCATACGGGCCTGCTCGCGCAACTGCGAGGTGGCCTCGTGGGTCAGGTGCTGGGCCTGGTACCGCGCCTGCGCGGCCACCTCCCGGCCCTGCTCGGCAGCGGCGTGTCCGATCTGACCACCGGCATGTGCCGTCTGCTGACCGACCCGGGACGCCTGCTGGCGGGCCTGCTCGGTGGTGCCTCCCGGCGGTCTGTTCTGGTTGATCGCCGTCATCGTGCACTCCCTTCCTCGGCCCCGGGCCACGTGTGGCCCGGAACGCCATCCGCCTACCCGCCCGGTCCCGCGACATTCGTTCGGGCCGGTGCGGACCGATCCCCGGCCGGGCCGCGGATCCGTGCAGTCCACACGGCATCGGTGAGCCGGGCGACCGGCGGTCGCGACCGGACGGGCAGCCCCTCCGCGGACGGTTCCGACAGGGTGCGCGGGCCGTCGGATACGCCACCGCGGCGCGGGGTGGGCGGGACGGGACGGTGGTGACCGGGCGCCCGGCCGACGACGGTGCCCCAGATACGGGGCAGCTCGACAGGACCCGGTCAACGAGGGTGGTCCGCCCGGGCCGTGGACGAGCCTCGCAATCGTCGCCGTGGGCGCGCCCGCGCCCGTCGCGGTCCGATCGGGTGCCGACGGCCTCAGCGGCGGCGGTTGCGGGCGCGGGATGAGCGCAGCCGGCGCAGCCGGCCGACGAGCACCGGCTCGGCGGCGAGCGCCGCCGGGTTGTCGAGCAGCGCGTTGAGCAGCTGGTAGTAGCGGGTGGCGGAGAGACCGAAGGCGTCCCGGATGGCCTGTTCCTTCGCAC
This sequence comes from Micromonospora globbae, assembly GCF_036184225.1. NCBI lineage: Bacteria > Bacillati > Actinomycetota > Actinomycetes > Micromonosporales > Micromonosporaceae > Micromonospora > Micromonospora globbae. The sequence continues at coordinate 6,006,039 of NZ_CP108084.1, read as the reverse complement.
CGGCGTGCCGCCACCACTGCCGCTCGAAGGCGAGGATGGCGTGTTCCCGCTCGGTCAGGACCGGGCCGGAATCCGCCGGCGCCGCGCGGTCGCCGTCCTCGCGTACCGTCCCGGGCCCCGCGGTCTCCTCCGCCGTCCGGTCGCCGTCCTCACGTACGGTCTCGGCCGCCGGCGCGGAGCGAGGCGGCGGCACGGACGCGGACCCGGTGCGCCCGCGCGACGACGGCGGCCGGGTGGCGGCGTCGGGCGCTCCGGCGGGCGGCTCGGCGGCCGGGGCGGCGTCGGCGGACTGCATGGCGCTCCTCGGACGGACGGGCCGGCACCGCGACGCCGACCGGGGGGAACCCCAGCCTAACCAGGGGCGACGCGAGCCGCATCCGGGCGTGCCGGGGCCCGCCCGGTCACCCGGCGGGCCGCCCTCCCCGAACGGCCCGCCGTTGCGACCGGACGATCAGGAGATGTCGCGCCGGCGCATCGCCCAGAGCGCCGCACCGAGGATGACCGCGACGCCCACCACGAAGAGCACCGAGGACTGCTGCCAGGTGACGTCGAAGGTGTCCGGCTTGCACTCACCGAAGACCGTGGCGTTGCAGGACTGCCAGTCCTCCAGGGTCACCTTCTTCTGCATCCAGGCCACCGCGTACGTCGGCAGCAGCCACGCCTCCGGGAAGCGCACCCCGGCCATGTCCAGCAGGATGCCGAGACCGAACTGACCGACGACCATGACGGCGACGACGCCGCCGAGCGCCATGGCGGTGTGCCGTCCCAGCGAGGCCAGGGCGAAGCCCACCGCCGTGACGGCGAGCACCAGCGCCACGGCGCGCAGCCCGGTGAGGGTGAACGACTGCCACACCCCGGCCGTCATCTTCTCCGTGTTCCCGCGGAACGTGGCGACCAGCCAGAACCCGGCGAACCAGGCCACCGCGGCGGCCAGGGTCACCGTGAGCAGCCCGGTGAGCAGCGCCGCGAGTTTGGTCAGCAGGACGGTCAACCGCCGTGGCCGCCACAGCAGGAGGTTCATCATCCCGCCGGTGCTCCACTCGGCGCCCACGAAGGACGCGCCGATGACGAAGCCGACCAGCGCGAGGATGCCGGCGAACGGGATCAGCGTCTCGGCGAAGCTCTCGCGGAAGTCGAACGTCGACGGGAGGAACCACGAGGTCTCGATCGCCTCGCGGGGCGGCGGGCTGATCACCGAGCAGTCGTCGGGGTAGCGGCCGTCGTCGGCCGTACCGGCCGCCTTGGCCGCCTCGCAGGCCGCCTTCTCCTGCGCGGTCCAGCGCACCTGCTCCTGGTACGACTGCTCGGCCTGACGCTCGGCGCGGGCGATGGCGTCGGCGTCCAGCTTCTCGTTCGTGAGGAACGTCCCGACCACGACGGCGAGCAGCACGAGCAGGCCGAGGAGCGTCATGTAGCGGGTGAAGCGCCGCTTGACGAGCCGGCGCAGCTCCGTACGGTAGAGGCTCACGCCCCCCACCTCCCTCCGGCGGCGCCGGACTGCTCCGGCCCACCGACCTTCGTGGACTGGTCGACCTGCCGGTGCTGGCCGGGCACCGGCGCCGTGGCGGTCAGTTCGAGGAAGACGCTCTCCAGGTCGACGGTGACGGGCGTCAGCTCGCTCACGTAGAGGCCCTGCTCGGCGAGGAGCCGCGTGACCGTGGCCGGCTTGTCGACGCCGGCGAGCATCAGATGGTCCGCCTGCCCGGTGACGCGGACCCCGGCCCGCGTGAGCACCTCGGTGGCGGCCGGCAGGTCGGCGGCGGCCTCCAGGCGTACGCGCACCGCGCCGGAGGAGTGCTGGGCGAGCACCTCGTCGACGGGGCCGAAGGCCACCCGGCGGCCCAGCGAGATGATCGTGACCGAGTCGCAGATCAGCTGGATCTCGCCGAGGATGTGGCTGGAGAGCACGACGGTCATGCCGGACTCGGCGAGGGTGCGCATCAGCGTACGCATCTCGCGGATGCCGCCCGGGTCGAGGCCGTTGGCCGGCTCGTCGAGGATCAGCAGCTTCGGGTTCTTGAGCAGCGCCGAGGCGACGGCCAGGCGCTGCTTCATGCCGAGCGAGTACGTCTTGACCCGCTCGCCCGCCCGGTCACGCAGCCCGACGAGTTCCAGCACCTCGTCGACGCGGGTGGCCGGCACGTCACCGGCGGACGCCAGCAACGACAGCGTGTCCCGGGCCGTGAAGTGCGGGAAGAACTGCGGGCTCTCGACGATGGCGCCGACCTGCCCGGCGACGACCGGCAGGGCCTCCGGCACCTCCTGACCGAGGATCCGCATCCGGCCGGCGTTGGGCCGGATGAGGCCGAGCAGCGTCCGCAGGGTCGTCGTCTTGCCGGACCCGTTCGGACCCAGGAAGCCGTGCACCTGCCCGGCCTCCACCCGCATGTCGAAGCCGTCCAGCGCGTTGCGGGTCCCGCGCCGGCGGCTCTTGTAGGTCTTCCGTAGACCTTCGATCTCCAGGACAGCTGGCAAGCTGCACCTCCCCCGATGGTGGGCGTGACAGCCGACACCATACGCGGTATGCACCTCGGCTCAATACCCGGTATGCACGACGCGCCGCTCAGGCGCAGATGACGTGCACCCCGGCGGCGCGGAACGCCGCCACCACCTCGGGATTCGCGCCGGAGTCGGTGACCAGGGTCTCCACCCGGTCCACCGAGCAGATGCGGGCGAAGGCGTGACCGCCCAGCTTGGACGAGTCCGCGATGATCACCACCCGCTTGGCACGGGCCACCATGAGGCTGTTCATGGCCGCCTCACCCTCGTGGTGGGCGGCGGCGCCGAGCTGCGGATCGATGGCGTCGACACCGAGCAGGGCGACGTCCAGGGTTACCTCGCGCAGCAGCGCCCCGCCCAGCGGGCCCACCAGTTCGAAGGACTTCGGCCGGACCACGCCGCCGGCCACCACGACCTTCATGCGCGAGCGGACGAGCAGTTCGTTGGCGATGTTCAGCGCGTTGGTCACCACGGTCAGCTGGGCGCCCTCGGCGCTGGTGTTCAGGTCGGGACGCACGGCCAGGGCCCGGGCCACCTCGGTGCTGGTGGTGCCGCCGTTGAGGCCGACCACGGTGCCAGGCGAGACGAGCGCCGCGGCGGCCGTGCCGATCCGTTGCTTCTCGGCCGAGTGCTTGGCCGTCTTGTAGCGCAACGGCAGGTCGTACGAGACCCCGTTGGCCACGGCGCCGCCCCGCGTACGCGTGATCATCTGCTGCTGGGCGAGCTGGTCGAAGTCCCGCCGGATGGTCGCCTGGGAGACGCTCAGCCGCTCGGCCGCCTCCTCGACGCTGACGCGGCCGCTGTCGGTCAGCATCTCGAGCAGCGCGTTCCATCTGGCGTACCGGTCCACCGCGCGGGCCCTCCCAGCGACTGCACGATTGGTGATTGATTGCGTGCACACTAGTGCGCGAAACTACGAGGGCGCAAAACATCGACCTGCTCGATCGGCCCATCGGTTGCCACGAGCACCCCCGTTCGCGCAGAATGGCGCGCGAAAGCCGGGTAAATCGAGCCGTATTGCGCACGGCCGCCTGCTGCGAGGAGTCCTCATGGCGTACGTGGACGCGGAGATCGCGAGCCAGCCCGACTGCTGGCGCAGGGCGGCCGAACTCGCCGCCGGCGTCCGCGCCGACCTGCCCCGATGCGGCGAGCGGGTCGCCGTCGTCGGGTGCGGCACGTCGTGGTTCATGGCCATGGCGTACGCGGCCCTGCGCGAGCAGGCCGGCCAGGGCGAGACGGACGCCTTCCAGGCCTCCGAGTTCCCGGCCGGGCGGCGCTACGACCGGCTGGTCGCCATCACGCGATCCGGCACCACCACCGAGGTGGTCGACCTGCTCCGCGCGCTGCGCGGACACGTGCCGACGACCGTCCTCGTGGGTGACCCGGAGACGCCCGCCGTGCGGCTCGCCGACGCCACCGTGACGCTCTCCTTCGCCGACGAGCGCTCGGTGGTGCAGACCCGCTTCGCGACGACCGCGCTGGCCCTGCTGCGCGCGCACCTCGGCGAGAACGTGGAGACGCTGGCCGCGGACGCCGAGGTGGCCGTCCGCGCCCCGCTGCCGATCGAGCCGACCCGCATCGAGCAGGTCACCTTCCTCGGTCGGGGATGGACGGTCGGCCTGGCCCAGGAGGCCGCGCTCAAGTGCCGCGAGGCCGCCACGTTCTGGGCCGAGGCGTACCCGGCCATGGACTACCGGCACGGCCCGATCTCGATCGCCGCCCCCGGACGGCTCGTCTGGGCGTTCGGCACGCTTCCCGAGGGCCTCGTCGAGAACGTCACGGCCACCGGCGCCGCGTTCGTCCACAGCCGTACCCACGGCTGCCGGACGGTGCTGGGCAGTTGGGCGGCGGGCCGCACCCCCGTGGACCCGATGGCCGACCTGATCCTGGCCCAGCGGTTCGCGGTGGCGCTCGCCACCAGCCGGGGCCTCGACCCGGACGCGCCCCGGCACCTGACCCGGTCCGTGGTGCTCACGTGAGCGATCGCACCATCCGCCACGGCGGTGCGGCGGTCGCGCCGCCGGAGAACGGCAGGGTGGGCGGCGGTGACGTCGTCGTGGCCGTGGACGTGGGCGGCACCGGCATGAAGTGCGCCCTGGTCGGCCCGGACGGCGCCACCGTGCACACCGAACGGCATCCCACCGACGCGGGACGCGGACCGGCGGCCGTGGTCGACACCATCCTCGACGTCGCCGACGGGCTCGCCGCCAAGGCACGCGCCGACGGCCGCACCCCGGTCGCGCTCGGGATCGCCGTACCGGGGATCGTCGACGAGGCACGCGGCGTCGCCGTCTGGTCGGCGAACGTCGGCTTCCGCGACGTACCGCTGCGGGACCTCGCGGTGACGCGGCTCGGCCTGCCCACCGCGATCGGGCACGACGTACGCGCGGGCGGTCTCGCCGAGGCCCGGCTCGGCGCGGGACGGGGCGCCGGGCACGTCCTCTTCGTGGCCATCGGGACCGGCATCGCGGCCGCGCACGTGGTCGACGGTTCCGCGAGCGTCGGCGCACACGGCGCCGCCGGGGAGATCGGGCACATCCTGGTCCGCCCGGGCGGCCCGCGCTGCGGCTGCGGCCGGCCCGGATGCCTCGAAGCGGTCGCCTCCGCCTCCGCGGTCGGCCGCCGGTACGCCGAACTCGCCGGGACGCCCGCCACCGCCGCCGACGTGGCCGAGCGGGCCGCCGCCGGCGAGCCGCTCGCGGCGCAGGTCTGGACCGAGACCGTCGAGGCGCTCGCCGACGGGCTGGCCAGCGGGCAGGCCCTCTTCGACGTCGCCACGATCGTGGTCGGCGGCGGGCTCGCGCAGGCCGGTGAGCGGCTACTCGGCCCGCTCCGCGCGGCGCTGCACGAACGGATGACCTTCCACCGGGAGCCGCGGCTGGTCGCGGCGGCCCTCGGCGACGAGGCCGGCTGCCTCGGCGCCGCCCTGCTCGCACTCGACGCCCTCGGCGTCCCGAGAAGCATGGAGACGCGATGACCCAGCGGGTGAGCGGCAAGGTGGTGACCCCGACCGGAGTCATCCGGCAGGGCTGCGTCGAGTGGGACGGCGACCGGATCACCGCGGTGGCCGAGTACCCGTCGATCCGCGACGGGCACTGGATCCTCCCCGGCTTCGTGGACATGCACACCCACGGCGGCGGCGGCCACACCTTCACCACCGGGGACGCCGACCAGGCCCGGGAGGCGGCCACCTTCCACCTGCGGCACGGTACGACCACGCTGCTGGCCAGCCTCGTCAGCTCGCCGTTCGCGCTGATGCGGGCGGCCACCGCCGCGTTCCGCCCGCTCGTGGACGAGGGGGTGCTGGCCGGCATCCACTTCGAGGGGCCGTACCTCTCGACGGCCCGCTGCGGCGCGCAGAACCCCGAACACCTGCGCGACCCCTCCACCGACGAACTGGCCGAGCTCATCGAGCTGGGCGGCGACGCCATCCGGATGGTCACGCTCGCGCCCGAGCGGGACGGCGCGCTGGAGGCCGTCAAGCTGCTCACCGCGCACCGGGTCGTCGCCGCCGTGGGTCACACCGACGCCACGTACGACGAGACCCGCGCCGCCGTGGCGGCCGGCGCGAGCGTCGCCACCCACCTGTTCAACGGGATGCGGCCGGTGCACCACCGCGAGCCGGGCCCGGTCGTGGCGCTGTTGGAGGCGCCGAACGTCATCTGCGAGCTGGTGGCCGACGGGGTGCACCTGCACGACGGGATGCTCACGTTCGCCACCTCGGTGGCCGGTCCGGAACGGGCCGCGCTGGTCACCGACGCGATGGCCGCCGCCGGCATGCCCGACGGCGAGTACGAGCTGGGCGGCCAGGCCGTGACGGTCAGCGACGGCGTGGCCCGGCTGAGCCGCGACGGCGCCATCGCCGGCAGCACGCTCACCATGGACGCGGCGCTGCGGCACGCGGTCGCCGCCGGGATCCCCATGGCGGACGCGGCCCGGATGGTCGCCACCACCCCGGCCCGCGCCATCGGTCTCGGCGACCGGCTGGGCGCCCTCCAGGTGGGCCTGCGCGCCGACCTCGTGGTGCTGGACGACGACCTCAACGTGGTGCGTGTGCTGCGCGCCGGCGCCTGGCAGGAGTGACGCGTCAGCCGGCGGTGGGGATCTCCACGCCGAGCACCGCCTGCTCGTCGGGCCGGTGCACCAGCACCTCCGACAGGTACGACTGCACGGCCGGCGCCATGCCGACGTCCCGGCCGGCGCGCTCGGAGAGCAGCCACTTGTGCTCGATGATCTGCGTGAACAGCTCCTGCGGCTCCAGCTTGCGGCGCAGGTGCGCGGGCACGGCGCGGACCACCGGCTCGAAGACCTCGGTCAGCCAGCGGTGCGCGGCCTGCTGCTCGTCCGTGAGGTCGCTCTCGGCCCGGTACGCGTCCAGGTCGTTGAGGAGCTTGCGCGCCTGGTTCTCCTCGGCGTCCAGGCCGGTGAGGCGCAGCAGCCGCCGGCTGTGGTAGCCGGCGTCGACCACCTTCGGGCGCACCAGGTAACGCCCGTCGTCGATGGTCGACACGGCGATCTCGGCGACGTCGAACCCGAGCTCGTTGAGGCGGCGGATCCGGGTGTCGATGTCGTGCCGGGCGTCCCGCTCGACCTGCTGCTCGTAGGTGATCTCGTGCCAGAGCCGCTCGTACCGCTGCACGACCTCCTCGCTGACCTTCTCCGGGTCGATCGACGGGTGCAGCAGCCCCGCGGCCTCCAGGTCCAGCGCCTCACCGAAGATGTTGACCCGCGCGATCTCCAGGTCCTCGTTGCGCTGTCCATTGGAGAGCGACCGGTGCAGCGCGCCCGTCTCGGCGTCGACGAGGTACGCCGCGAACGCGCCGGCGTCCCGGCGGAACAGCGTGTTCGACAGCGAGCAGTCGCCCCAGAAGAAGCCGGTGAGGTGCATCCGGACCAGCAGCGCGGCGAGCGCGTCGAGCAGCCGGTTCATCGTCTCGGGCCGCAGGGTGTGCGAGAACAGCGCCCGGTAGGGCAGCGAGAACTGCAGGTGCCGGGTGATCAGCACCGGGTCCAGCGGCTCGCCGTCGTCGCTCTGCCGGTCGGCGACGATCGCCACCGCCTCCACCGCCGGGAAGTCGATCCGCTCCAGCGCGCGGAGCAGGTCGTACTCCCGCTCCGCGACCCGCTCGGCGGTCTCCTTCACGGCGTACACGTAGTCGCCGAGCCGGACGAAGCGGACGATGTGCCGGGAGATGCCCTGCGGCAGCGCCACCAGGTGCTGGGCAGGCCACTCCTCCAGCGGAGTCGACCACGGCAGGTCGAGCAGCGCCGGGTCCACGAGGGCAGACGTGATCCGCACGGAGACAAGCATGACAAGCGTCGCCCCCGAGCGCTTCCCATCGTGGCTGGGCCCACAGCGGCACCCGGTAGCGTGGTCGGGTGCGAGAGACCCCGGTGGTACGCGTGCGGCCGCGCCCGGTGCGGCCCGCCGGCTGGTGGTACGACGCGCTGCTGCTCGCCGCGCTGGTCGGGCTGACCGTGGCGCTCGTCACCCACCAGCTCTTCGGCGTCGACCGGGCGGTGGCGGACTGGGCGCAGGAGCACCGGCCGGCGGCCGCGTACTGGGTGGCCCGCGTGTTGAACCTGCTCGGCCAGGGCACGCCGCTGACCCTGATCGCGGTCGGTCTCGGGGTGCTGCTGGCCGTCCGCGTCCGCTCGGTCCGGCCGGTCCTGCCGCCGCTCGCGGCGTTCGTGCTCACGTACCTGACCATCGGGCCGCTGAAGGTGTGGACCGCCCGGCCAGCGCCGAGCGCCAGCGTGAAGAAGCCGTTCCTCCCGCCCGACCAGACCCTCCCGCTCTTCCAGGAGGACCTGCCGCTGCGCTTCGCGCAGTCGTACCCGTCCGGGCACGTGGCCAACGCGATCGTCTGGTACGGCATGCTCGCGCTGCTGCTCGCCCCGCTGCTGCGCACCTACGGGCGCACGATCCCGCCCCGGCTGGTCCTCGCCGTCCGGGTGCTGCCGCCGTTGATCGTCCTGACCACCACCACCTACCTCGGCTGGCACTGGCTCACCGACTCGGTGGCCGGTCTGCTGCTCGGCCTCCTCCTCGACCGGCTGCTGCACCGGGTGCCGTGGGACGACGTACCCCTGCCGGCCCGCCTGCCCGGATCGGCCCGTACCCGGCTGTTCACCTCCGGCCCGTAGCCTGACCCGACGTGAACCAGCTCGAACGCCGGTTGGGCGTACCCGACGCCGTGGTCATCGGGCTCGGGTCGATGCTCGGCGCGGGCGTCTTCGTCGTGTTCGGCCCGGCCGCCGCGGCGGCCGGCGGCGCCGGGCTGCTCCCCGCCCTCGTGCTGGCCGGATTCATCGCGTTCTGCAACGCGACCAGCTCCGCCCGGCTGGCCGCCCGCTACCCGGAGTCCGGCGGCACGTACGTGTACGGGCGGGAACGCCTCGGGCCGTTCGCCGGTTTCCTGGCCGGTTGGGGCTTCGTGGCCGGCAAGACGGCGAGCTGCGCGGCGATGGCGCTGACCATCGGGGCGTACCTCTGGCCGGGACACGCGCGGGTGGTGGCGGTGGCCGCGGTGCTCGCGGTGACGGCCGTGAACCTGCGCGGCATCGGCCGGACCGCCACCGCCACGAAGATCCTGGTGGCGCTGGTGCTCGCGGTGCTGGCGCTCGTCGCCGTCACCGGTCTGGCCGGCGGGCCGGTCGAACTGGACCGGCTGGGCGACCCCGGCGGCTCCGGCCGGGGCGTGCTCACGGCCGCCGGCCTGCTCTTCTTCGCCTTCGCGGGGTACGCCCGGATCGCCACGCTGGGCGAGGAGGTCCGCGACCCGGAGCGCACGATCCCCCGCGCGGTGCCCCTCGCGCTCGGCCTGGTGCTCGCGATCTACCTGGTCCTCGCCGTGGTCGCCCTCGGCGTGCTCGGCAGCGACCGGCTGGCCAACTCCGCCGCGCCGCTCGCCGACGTGGTGGCCGCCGCCGGGCTGCCCGGGCTGGCGTGGGTGGTGCGGGCCGGCGCCACCGTCGCGGTGACCGGGGTGCTGCTCTCCCTGCTCGCCGGGGTGGGGCGCACCCTGCTCGCGATGGCCCGCCGCCGGGACGTGCCGGGCGCCCTCGCCGCCGTCCACCCCCGGTACCGGGTGCCCCACCGCGCCGAACTGGCCGTCGCCGCCGTGGTGGTCGTCGTGGTGTCGCTCGGCGACGTCCGCCACGCCATCGGCTTCTCCAGCTGCACGGTGCTGGTCTACTACGCGATCACCAACGCGGCGGCGTTGACCCTCGGCCGGGATCCCCGCCGGAAACTGCCGGTGCAGGTGCTCGCCGCGCTGGGGCTGGCCGGCTGCCTGCTGCTCGCCGTCAACCTGCCCGCGAGCAGCGTGATCGCCGGCTTCGCGGTGCTGGCAGCCGGCGCGGCCGGCTACGCCCTCCGCGCCTCGCGGTCCCATCCACCCGGCCCGCCCTCCCGGTCCCACCCGCCCCGGTGATCATGAGGTTATTGCCCTCGTCGACGGCGTGTCGCGGCAGTAACTTCATGATCGACGGGGCTGGCTGACCCCGGGGCGCGGCGCGCGGTCAGCTGTTCGGGAGTGCGGGGTGGCGGCCGGGGGTGTCGTCGTCCGGACTGGCCTTCGGGGGCCCGCCGTTGCTGCCGTTGCCGCCGTTGCGGGGCGTCGCGTCCGGTTGGTCGCCGCCCGGCTGCACGGGCAGGGTCGGATGGGGCACCGGCGGCGCACACTGCCGGGTCAGCCAGTCCAGCCCGGCCCGGCGGGCGACCACGGTCAGCCGGTCGCCCGCGAAGATCACCTGCCGTGGGTCGAGGTCCCGCCACCAGATCGTCCGCCCGCCCCCGGCCGGTGTACGGGCGATGAGGCGTACCTGGCCGTCGCGGGACACGGCGCCGAGCGGGCGCCCGTCCAGCTCGGAGCCGGCCGCCACGGGCACCTCGGCCACCGGCAGCGCGTGCCGGCCGACCGGGATCGTGGCGATCACGGCCCGCTCGGTCAACGCGCCCGTGAAGGCGGGTGCCGCCAGGTAGGAGACCGACCGGGAGACACCGAGGTTGAACGCCTCCTCGACCCGCTCGGCGAAGTCGTTCTCGAACAGCCGCAGCACCACCCGCAGGTCCGCGCGGATGTCCCGGGCGGCGAGGGCCGCCTCCAGGTTCGCCACGTCGTCCGTGGAGACGATCACCAGTGCCTGGCAGTCGGCCACCGAGGCGGCCTCCAGCGTCTCCGGCTGGGCGGCGTCGCCGACGATGAGCGGCACCTCCAACTGCCGGGCCAGGGTGCCGCCGCGCGGCTCCGGGTTCTTGTCGATGGCCACGACCTCGACGTCGTACTCGCGCAGCTGGGCCATGACCCGCGTGCCCACGTTGCCGAGACCGACCACCACGACGTGCCCCGAGCGGTGCGGCTGGAGCCGGCCGGTGTGCAGGGCCAGCCGGGCGTTGACGATCCCGTCGACCACGACGGCGGTGATGAGCGGGATCAGCGCCAGCCCGGCGAGGTTCAGCACCACCTGCATGACCTGCTCGTACGCCGACTGCTCGGTGTCCGGGTCGGCGCCGCTCAGCGTGGTGACCAGGGTGAGGTAGAGCGCCTCGGCGGGCGAGACGTCCCCGGCCTGCGCGATCAGCGCCCCGAGCAGCACGACCACGGCGAGCACGAACATCATGGCGATGCCGATCTTGCGGGTGGCGAAGCCCCGGACCGCCCGCAGCAGCACGGCGACGGGCCGGCGCCGGCGCCGCGCCCGGACGAGCCGCCGCGCCGCGACCTCGGTGCCGGGTGGCTGGCCGGTCGCCTCGGCGAGCACCAGGTCGGCCGTGGACGGGTCGGCCGGGAGCAGCACCATCCGCTGCGGGTCGCTCTGGTCGGCCAGCCCGCAGACCACGTCCTGCTCGCGTACGTCGGCCCGGCGCGCCAGCCGCAGCGTACGGCCCCGGTGCTGGAAGTGCGTCGGGTCGACCTCGCCGAGCGCCGCCGCGACGAACGCCGGCGCGGCCATCTCCGCGTCGGAGAGCACCTCGACGGGAGCCTTGAGCAGCGTACGGACGCCGTCGGCGAGGGTGCCGTTGAACATCCGCAGCACCTGGCGGACGTGCCTGTCGACCGCCTGCGCGCAGAGCGCGGCGTGCAAATTGCCCACGTCGTCCTGGTCGAGCAGGGCCACCCCGGCCGCCCCGGGCAGGTTGGCGGCCCGGAACGTCGCCTCGTCGAGCCGGTCCGAGCGGACCACCCGGACGCCCTTGAGCGTCGCCACGTCGGCACCGTTGGAGCGGTGCCGCTCCGGCACCACGACGGTCACGCGCGCACCGCCGGCGGGGAGGTCGCTCTCCAGCAGGGCCTTGGCCACGTAGTAGGCCAGCGAGTCACGCCCGCAGACGACGTAGTGCGGGCGCGGATCGCCCGCTGGTCGGAGCCGCCAGTTCCACTCGACCGCCCGACGTGCCCGGTCCCGCCACGGCTCCCCCATGCCCGGATCGTAATCACGACGACCACGCTGAGCGAGACCTGCCGGTTCGTCCCAGGCCAGGCATGGGGCCCGGACCGGCGGGTAGAGCAGCCGCATGCAGACCTTCCTCCCGTACCCGGACTTCCTGGCCAGCGCCCGGGCGCTGGACCAGAAGCGGCTGGGCAAGCAGCGGGTGGAGACCATCCAGGTCCTGCGCGGGCTGACCTGGCCGACGTACGGGTGGCGCAACCACCCCGCCGTGAAGATGTGGGCCGGGTACGAGGAGGCGTTGACCCGGTACGGGCTGGACATGTGCGCCGTCTGGTCCGAACCCGGTCGGGCGGACACCTGCGCCGCCACCATGACCCGGGACCTCGCCGCGGCGTGCGGCGTCCAGACGGTCCGTACGCAGGAGGAACTGGCCGCCGCCGGTGAGCTGCCGCCCTGGCTGGGCCGGGAGGACCTGCACCTCAGCCACCGGTCCTCCCTCGTGCGGAAGGACCCCGCGCACTACCGCCCCCTCTTCGGCGACGTGCCGCCCGACCTCGAGTACGTCTGGCCCGCCTCGGACCGGGAGCGCCGCTGCCTCACGGCCGAGGCGAACGGAAGAGACCCTTCCTGACGTCATGCGTTAATGAGGGCACTTCCTTGTGTGCCGGCCGGAGGAGGTCCGCCATGGCGCTGTCCCGTCTGGTCGGTCGGCTGCTCGGCGTACGGCCGCACACGGTCGACCCCGGCGGCGGTGGCGCGCCGCGGGTGCCGCATCCGGTCGCGGCGGTCGTGGTGGGCGGCGGGGTCGCCGGCATGTCGGCGGCCGTGGTGCTCGCCGAGCGGGGCGTACGGGTCACGGTGCTGGAGGCGGCCAAGTCGCTCGGCGGGCGGCTGGGCGCCTGGCCGGAGCGGCTCGCCGACGGGACGCAACAGGTGGAGCACGGCTTCCACGCGTTCTTCCGGCAGTACTACAACTGGCGGGCGATCCTCCGGCGGATCGACCCGGCCCTGGGCTTCCTGCGGCCCGTGCCGGGCTATCCGATCCTGTCGGCGCGGTGGCCGACCGAGGAGTTCGGCGACCTGCCGGCCGCGCCTCCCCTGAACCTGCTCGCCCTGCTGGCGCGCAGCCCGAGCCTGCGCCTCGCGGACCTGCGGCGCATGGACCGCGACGCGGCCCTGCCGCTGCTCACCTACCATCCGGTGCGCACCTACGCCGACCTCGACGCGAGGACCGCCGACGAACTGCTCGACTCGCTGCGGCTGCCGGACCGGGCCCGCGCGATGCTCTTCGAGGTCTTCTCGCACTCGTTCTTCAACCACGAGGCCGAGATGTCGGCCGCCGAACTGGTCGCGCAGTTCCACTTCTATCTCCTCGGAAACGGGGAGGGGCTGGCCTTCGACGCGCCGGACGAGGACTACGCGACGGCGATCTGGGCGCCGCTGACCCGGCACGTCGAGCGGCACGGCGGGCGGGTGCTCACCGGGACGCCGGCCGCCGCGCTGCACCGCACCGACGGCGGCTGGCGGGTCGTGGGCGGTGACGGCGCGGCGTACGACGCCCCGTACGTCGTGCTGGCCGTCGACCCGCCGGCCCTCGCCGCGCTCGTCGACGCCTCCCCCGGCCTCGCCGCGCACGCCCCGCGGCTGGTGGCCCGGATGCCCGCGTTCGGCACGCCCGGCCCGCCGTACGCGGTGGCCCGCTACTGGTTCGACGGGGACGTACGCCCCGACCGGGCGGTCTTCAGCGGGGTCTCCCGCCAGTCCACGCTGGACTCGGTGACGCTCTACCACCGGCTGGAGCGGGAACCCCGCCGGTGGGCCGAACGCACCGGCGGCAGCGTGGTGGAGCTGCACGCGTACGCCTGCGAACCGGGCGTGCCCGCCGCGGAGCTGGCGGAGCGGATGCGCGCCGAGCTGGCGGCCCTCTGGCCGGAGGTGGCCGGGCTGCGGGTCCGCGAGCTGCGTGCGCGGGTGGAGGCGCGGGCGCCGGCCTTCACCCCGGGCAGCCACGCCGCACGGCCGGGGGTACGCACCGACGCGGCGGGCCTCCTCCTGGCCGGTGACGGCATCACCGCGGGCATCCCCAGCGCGTTGATGGAACGCGCGGCGGCCACCGGGATCATCGCCGCCAACCACATCCTGCGCGCCGAGGGTGGGGCCGCCGAGCCGGTGCGCTCGGTGCGTCCGCGCGGCCTGCTCGCGAAGCGACGGTGACCGGGCGGGCCGGGGAGCGCCGGCACGTCTACGGTGACCGGTACGTCCGGCGGACGCCGGCCCCGGCTCGCTCAGTCGGCCGGCGGCGTCCAGGCGAAGCGGGGCGTACGCCGTTCCCGGACGGCCGCGACGCCCTCCCGCGCCTCGCCGCTCTCCCGCGCCGTCCGGTGCCAGTGGGCGATCCGGTCCGGGCCGGCGCGGCCGTCGACGATCTCCTTGGCGGCCGTGACGCTGATCGGTGAGCGCGCGGCGATCATCGAGGTGATCTCCTCTACGCGGTCGGTGAGCCGCTCGCCGGCGACCACCTCGTCGACCAGGCCGATCCGCAGGGCCCGCTCGGCGTCGATCAGCTCGGCCGTGAACAGCAGGTGCTTCGCGGCGGACGGCCCCACGAGCCGGGCCAGCCGCCGCGTGGTCGGTGCGGGGTAGACGATGCCGAGCCGGGCGGGCGGCACGCCGAACCGCGCGTCGGCGGTGGCGATCCGCAGGTCGCAGGCGGCCGCGAGCTGGCATCCGCCGCCGACGCACGCGCCGCGTACGGCCGCGATGGTCGGCTTGGCGAAGGCCGCCAACCGCTCCTCGGCGACGACCGCGATGCTCCCGTCGCCTGCGGCCAGCAGTTCGTCGAGGTCGGTGAGGTCGGCGCCGGCGCAGAACGTGTCGCCCGCGCCGGTGAGCACCAGCGCGCGGACCGCCGGGTCGGTCTCGAGTTCGTCGAGCAGCGGCGGGAGCTGCCGCCACATGGCCGGGGTCATGGCGTTGCGCCGTGCCGGGTTACGGATGACCACCGTCGCCACCGGCCCGGCCACCTCGACGACGAGTTCCGCGTCCGCCACCGTCACCCTCCTCGCCCGGTGCCGGTGACCCTAACGGCGCGGGCCCGGCGGCCACCGCACGGGGTGGCCGCCGGGCTCGGACGATGCCGGTGTCAGCTCCGGCCGGTCCGCACGACCTGGGCGAGGACCGCCGTCACCCAGACCCAGCCGGCCGTCACGGCGACCCCGAAGCCGACCATGGTCACCGGCCCCGGCGCCACGATCATGGCGATCCAGGCCACCGCGAAGTAGGCGCCGACGGCCAGGCTCAGCCCGGCGCGGACACGGTCGCCCGACCGCGCCGATCGGCGGGCCAGCAGCACGGCGGCCACGATCAGCGAGACGAAGGCGACCGCCGCCGCGAGGAAGTGCAGTCCACCGTGCCAGCTGATCTGCCCCGGACCGCGGGGGGTGCCGGCGGGGAACCCGTCGCCCGGGTCGGCGCTGAAGACGCCGGCGCCCACCAGCCCGATCCCGTAGAGGGTGAACAGCCGCGGCAGCCAGACGGTGCCGTCGGGCGCGACCCGCGTGAGCGCCCGCGCGGCGCCGATGGCGAGCAGACCGGTGACCAGGAACGTGAGGATCTGGATCCAGCCCAGCTCACCCGTGCTCAGCACGCTCACCGGGTGGCGACGGAAGTCGAAGCCGTCCCGGGTGAAACCCTGGACGAGCGCGGACCCGACGAAGATCGGGCCCGCCAGCATGCCCCCGACCAGCAGGAGCCGGTCCCGGCCGACGGCCTCGGCCGGGCGCGCGAGGGGGAACGTCATCGCCTTGGTCACCGGTCCGCCCTCCTCAGCCCTGCTGCCGCATCTGGCCGATGCGGATCTTGTTTCCGAACGGGTCGCGGATGCCGAAGTCGATCCCGTAGGGCCGCTCGGTCGGCTCGTCGGTGATCTCGACGCCCTTGGCGACCAGCGTCTCGTACGTCTTGTGCGCGTCGTCGGTCGTGATGGAGAGCCAGCCCCCCATGGCGCCCTTGGTCAGCAGCTCGCGGACCTGCTCGGCGGTGGCCGGGTCGAGCGCCGGCGGGCCGGGCTTCTCCAGCAGGATCTCGCGGTCCCGGTCGCCCGGGACGTTCACCGTGAGCCACCGCATGAAGCCGAGGTCGACGTCGGTGTTCACCTCGAAGCCGAGCTTGCCGACGTAGAAGTCGAGCGCCTCGTCCTGGTCGAGGACGTAGATCTGGGAGCGGGTCAGTGCGTTCATCGTCATGCCCAAGACGCTAGAGGGCCGCACCGACCTGCTGCTTATCCAAAACTGCTGGGTCTGGTCCAGGCCTTCGTGAAGCAGGTCGGCACGTTCGCCGGCACCTTGCGCCTGCGGTACTCCGTCGGGGACTCCCCGACGATCTGCCGGAACGTGCGGCTGAACGTGCCGAGGCTGCTGAACCCGACGGCGAAGCAGATGTCGGTGATGTCCTGCTCGGTCTGCACGAGCAGGTACATGGCCCGCTCGACCCGCCGCCGCTGGAGGTAGCGGTGCGGGGTCTCGCCGAACGTGGCGCGGAACGTGCGGATGAAGTGCGCCTCGGACACGTGGGCGATGCGGGCCAGCGCGGGGATGTCCAGCGGGTCGGCGTACGCCCGGTCCATGGCGTCCCGGGCGCGCAGCATCGCCCGGTTGGATTCCTCGACCGCCCTGCTCATCGGTCCCCTCCGCGTGCCGTCACCCGACAGGCTAGTCCCCGGACCCGGCCGGCTCGACGGACGGCCGGGCCGGTGCCGGCCGCGGGCTTGCTCCTGACGTAACGGCAGGTCATAGCGTGGCCGCATGGGTGGTCGGCACGAGGTCGGACAGCGGTGGAGCGTGGGCGAGCTGGCCCGCGCGACGGGCCTCACGGTCCGCACACTGCACCACTACGACGCGCTCGGCCTGGTCTCGCCGGGCGAGCGGTCCGCGCGGGGGCACCGCCGGTACACGGCGGCCGACGTACGGCGGCTGTACCGCGTCCGCGCGCTGCGCCAGCTCGGCCTGTCACTGCCGGAGATCGCCGGGGTGCTCGACCGCACCGACGGGGAACCGGCGGACCTGCGGCGGCTCCTCACCGCGCAGCTGGGCGAGGTACGGGCCCAGGTCGCGCGGCTCGCCCGGCTGGAGTCCCAGCTCGGCGAGTTGGTGGCACAGCTGGACGCCGAGGACGTGCCGCAGCCCGAACGGTTCCTCACGACCCTGGAGACGATGTCGATGTACGAGCGGTACTTCACCGAGGACCAGCGTGACCGGCTCGCCGAGCGCCGCGACGCCCTGGGCACCGAGGCCGTGGACGCTGCCCGCGCCGAGGCGGGCACCCTGATCGCGGAGGCGATCCGGCACCACCGCGCCGGGACGCCGGTGACCGACCCGGCCGTACGCGAGCTGGCCGGCCGGTGGAGCGCCCTGGGCGCGCTGCTCGGCACCGACGGACCACGGGAACAGGCGTCGGCGCGCCGCTTCTGGGACGACCACCGCGAGGAGATCAGCCAGCGGATGCCGTGGCCCGCCGACGACTTCGTCGGCGCCGTGGAGTACCTGCGCCGGGCCCGGCTCGCCGTCGAGGCGGGCTGACCGCGGGTCGGCCGGCGGGCCGATGTCCACCGCGCCGGTCAGACCTGCCCGGCCCCGGCCATCCGCAGCAGCTCGACGGTGGCCGGGCCGGGCGGCGCGGCCGTCGGCACGGCGATCGAGACCTGCCACGCCGGCGCGTCCTCCGCCGCGAGCGTCGCCACGTGCAGCCCCTTGGCGTGCGCCTTCCGGGTCACCGGGGCGGGCACGAGGGCCACGCCGAGATCCTGGTGGACGAAGTCCAGCAGGGTGTGCACGTCGTTGACCTCGACCGAGATCCGGCGCTCGACCTGCGCGAACGTCTGGTCGTTGACGCGCCGGGCGCCCCAGTCGGCGCTGAAGTCGACGAAGTCCTCGCCGGCGAGCGCGGCCACGTCGACGGTGTCCCGCTCGGCGAACGGGTGCGCGGGGTGGCAGAGCAGCACCATCCGCTCGGCGGCCAGCGGCACGAGCCGTACGCCGTCCGGGGCGGGGCCGGGGAGCGCCACGAACCCCACGTTGAGCCGGCCCAGCCGGATCTGCTCGACGACGTGTCCCGAGCCGGCGTGGCGCAGCCGGATCTCCACGCCGGGATGCGCCCGGCGGAACGCGGCCAGCAGCGGGGGCAGGTCGATGACGCCGAGGCACTGCTCGGTGCCGACGGTGAGGCTGCCCCGCAACAGCCCCCGCACGGCGGCCACGGCGTCGCGGGCCGCCGCGGCGCTGGCGAGCGTCCGGTGCGCCTCGGCGAGCAGGGCCCGCCCCGCGTCGGTCAGCTCGACCCGGCGGGTGCTGCGCACGAAGAGCTCGGCGTCGAGATCCCGCTCCAGGGCACGGATGGAAGCGGATAATCCGGACTGCGCCACGCGCATCCGCTCCGCCGCTCGGGTGAAGTGCCGCTCCTCGGCGACGGCCACGAAGTACTCAAGGTGCCGCAGTTCCACGACTGAGCAGTCTAGGTGCTGAATCTGAGCGGTTTCTGCTGTTGGACGGCGGGGGCCGTCCCGTTGAAGGCTGGAGCGGGCGCCGCGAGGGCGGCCCCGTGACGAGGAGGTTCGTGCCATGCAAAGCCGCCGCATCGGCGACGTTCAGGTGAGCGCGATCGGTCTCGGTGGCATGCCGATGTCCATCGAGGGCCGGCCGGACGAGGAGCGCTCGATCCGTACCATCCACGCCGCGCTGGACGCCGGGATCAACCTGATCGACACCGCCGACGCGTACCACCTGCACGCCGACGAGGTGGGCCACAACGAGTCGCTCATCGCCAGGGCGCTGGCCACCTACGGCGGCGACACGTCGCACGTGCTGGTCGCCACAAAGGGCGGGCACCTGCGGCCGGGCGACGGCAGCTGGACGATCAACGGCTCCCCCGAGTACCTGAAGCGGGCGTGTGAGGCGTCGCTCAAGCGGCTCGGTGTGGACGCCATCGGCCTCTACCAGCACCACCGCCCGGACCCGAAGGTCCCGTACGCCGAATCCATCGGCGCCATCCGCGACCTGCTCGACGAGGGCAAGATCCGCATGGCCGGCATCTCGAACGCCGACCCGGACCAGATCCGCGAGGCCCAGGAGATCCTCGGCGGCCGGCTGGTGTCGGTGCAGAACCAGTTCTCGCCGGCCTTCCGCTCCTCCGAACCGGAACTGGAGCTGTGCGACCAGCTCGGCATCGCGTTCCTGCCGTGGTCCCCGCTGGGCGGCATCGGCCGCGCCGACCAGTTGGGCGGGCACGCCGCCGCCTTCGCGGCGATCGCCGAGCGCCACGGAGTCAGCCCGCAGCGGGTCTGCCTCGCCTGGCAGCTGGCCAAGTCCCCGGTGGTCATCCCGATCCCCGGCGCCAGCCGCCCGGAGACCATCCGCGACTCGGCCCAGGCGCCCGAGCTCACCCTCACCGCCGACGAACTCGCCAGCCTCGGCTGAGCCCCGACCCGCCGAACGGGGGCGGTGGCGCCGCGCCGCCACCGCCCCCGACCCAGACGAAGGAGAGCAGTGGACAGCACGTACGTCGCCGCGCCGGAACGGTACGGCAGCATGGAGTACCGCCGGTGCGGCCGCAGCGGCCTGAAGCTGCCCGCCGTCTCGCTCGGGCTCTGGCACAACTTCGGCGGCAACCGGCCCCTGGAGACCCAGCGGGCCATCCTGCGCCGCGCCTTCGACCTGGGCATCACCCACTTCGACCTGGCCAACAACTACGGCCCGCCGTACGGGTCGGCCGAGGAGAATTTCGGCCGGATCCTGGCCGGCGACTTCCGCCCGTACCGCGACGAGCTGGTCATCTCCACGAAGGCCGGGTACGACATGTGGCCCGGCCCGTACGGGGAGTGGGGCTCCCGCAAGTACCTGACGGCGTCGCTGGACCAGTCGCTGCGCCGGATGGGCCTGGAGTACGTCGACATCTTCTACTCCCACCGCTTCGACCCGGACACCCCGCTGGAAGAGACGATGGGTGCGCTGGACGCGGCTGTACGGGCCGGCAAGGCGCTCTATGTCGGCATCTCGTCGTACTCGCCGGCCCGCACCGCCGAGGCGGCGAAGATCCTCCGCGACCTCGGCACGCCCCTGCTGATCCACCAGCCGTCGTACTCGATGCTGAACCGCTGGATCGAGGACGGCCTGCTCGACGTGCTGGAGCGGGAGGGCGTGGGCTGCATCGGCTTCTCGCCCCTGGCCCAGGGCATGCTCACCGACCGCTACCTCGACGGGGTGCCCGCCGACTCGCGAGCACGCGCGCAGAGCTCCCTGTTCCCCGAGTGGCTGACCGACGAGAACCTGGGCAAGATCCGGGCCCTGAACGCCATCGCCGCCCGACGCGGGCAGAGCCTCGCCCAGATGGCGATCGCCTGGACGCTGCGCGACGCGCGGATGACCTCGACGGTGCTCGGCGCGAGCAGCGTCGCCCAGTTGGAGGCGAACGTGGCGGCGCTGGAGAAGCCCACGTTCACCGACGAGGAGCTGACCGAGATCGACAGGTACGCCACCGAGTCGGGGATCAACCTCTGGGCTACGTCGAGTTCGGCCTGACCAGCCGCGTCCCGTCCGGCCCCCCGAACCACGTCCCGTTCGGCCGGCCGCCACGGTGGCCGGCCCGGATCGGTGTCCGCGGCCGACCTAGGGTGATCGCCATGGCCGACATCGACTTCGCCACGCCGCCGACGCTCCCGCAGCCCAACGGGTACAGCCACGTCGCCACCATCGGTCCGGGCCACCGGCTGGTCTGGACGTCGGGTCAGGTGCCGATCGCCGCCGACGGCACCCCTGGGCCCGCTGGCGACTGGGAGGCCCAGACACGCCAGGCGATGCAGAACGTCGGCTTGGCCCTGACCGCCGCGGGCGCGACCTGGGACGACGTCTTCAAGCTCACCATCTACGTCGTCGACACCTCCGCGCTGGCGACCGTACGCGCGGTACGGGACGAGTTCGTCAACGTGGAACGGCCGCCGACCAGCTCGCTCGTCCAGGTGGCAGGTCTGTTCCGACCAGATCTGCTGATCGAGGTCGAGGCGGTCGCCGCGATCGCCGACCGCTAGACCCCACGTGCGAGCGTGCCTGGTGGATCTGGAGCCCCCGGCCGGGATCGAACCGGCGACATCTCGCTTACAAGCTCTGTGCACCGCATCCGCACACGTCCGGGAACGGCTGCAAGGTCGAAGCTCTGTCCGTCCCTGCGCTCGCCAGCGTGCCGCCGTCCGGCGGCGTTGCTGTCAGCGTTGCTGTCGACAGCCGTGCCGCCGGCCCGTCAGACTGACCCGTTTGTCCCCTGCTTCTGGTCCTGGTCCCGATCGTCGTGGACGTCCTGAACCCACGGATGCCGGCGACCCGGTTGCTGACGCTGCCGTGGGGCATGGCCGTCGAGCAGCTCCTCAGTGCCGTGGCTGTCAGGTGAAGAAGTCGGTGAGATCGCCCAGCGGCGTATTCGGCGGTGCCAAAGCGGCAGAGAAGAGCAACCACATACCGCGCGGCGGACTAAAGAGCGCCTCCATCATGCTGTTCCCGCCCATGTGGCAGGCTGCCAGCCATGCTTCCTCATGATCGTCAAAGCCAATCGGATCTGTCGTCGAGCCGATGGGCTGAGGGTGACATCGTCTGGAGGCTTAGAGGTGGAGCCGAAAAGAACACTAAAGGACGTCTCGTAACTCGGTGAAGGCGTTGCCCGGTAGGGGGTGGCCGGTCACCCTGCCAGGATGGTGTTGTGCAGGTGGGCGATACCGGAAGCGGTGTCGGCCAATGTGCGGGCGGCGCGGCGGTAGTCGCGCAGGATCTTGAAGCACTTCATCCTGGCCAGGGCGTGTTCGACCTGCGCTCGGACGGTGCGGTGCTGGGCGTTGAGGTCTTGCTTCCAGCCCGGTAGCGGGCTGCCGTCGCGTGGCTTGCGATACGGCATGATCACCTCGCGGTTGCCCTGGTAGCCGCCGTCGGCCATGACCGGTCGCCCGTCCAGCTTCTGATCAATGCCCGAGGTGCGGTAGACGATCGTGTCGTTGCGATTGCCTGGCTGCGGGTCGCCGAGGGCGATGACCAGGCGGGTGCTGGCGTCGATGGCAACCTGCAGGTTCGTCGAGTAGCGGTAGTTCTTGCTCGGAGCGGCCAGTCGGTGGTCCCGGGTCGGGATCAGGGTGCCGTCGACGATGGCGATCTGCTCGGCCGGCCGCCGCCGCGCCGGCGCCAGTGCGAGGAGCGGGCCGAGGGTGTCGATGACCCGGTGCGCAGCAGAGTGCGACACCCCGAACAGCGGGCCGATCTGTCGCATCGTCAGGTTGGTCCGCCAGTACGCGGCCACCAGCAGCACCCGGTCGGGCAGGTCGAGTGCCCACTGCCGGCCCGGCCGGCCGTCAGCGATGGCATCCCCGCCCCGCTCGGCGACCAGGCGGACCAGCCGCCGGAACTGGGCGGGCTGCAGCCCGGTGAACGGAAAAATCCACTCGGTCCGGGCTGCGGAGATCACCTGCACCCAGGCATCCTCGATGATCGTCCTCAGCAGACAGACACCGGGGTTACGAGACGTCCCTTAGTCGCCTCATACTCGCTTTCACGACAGCAGGAGGCTTGGGGTCTGCTGCACCGGTAGGTGACGACCGAGATGGCTTGCGCTGGTGGCGGGCTGGAAGGACGTCGCTGTGCCCAAGCCCTACCCTCGTGAGTTCCGCGATGATGTCTGCGGGTGGCCCGTGACCATGATCCGGGCGTGACGGTCGAGCAGATCGCGAAGGACTTAGCCCACCCGGTGACCCGTTCTGCCACCCGCCGAAACCCTGCCCCGGCGACGGAGGTCGCGCAGTGTCAGCTTGGGAATCGGATTGATTCACACGGTGGGTAGCCGCGCCGGCTGGTCGAGAAATGCGTAACGTTCGGGTTGAGGCCGTCGACGTGCCCAGCGTGAGCCGGTGTTGACCTCTGCATCGGGCACGCATCGGGCACGAGCTGCCAGAGCCGCTACTCGACCGTCATCCCGCCTGCCGCGCAGACAGTGGGGTGAATCGTTCGGTGCCGGTGACGCGGAGCAGGTCGAGCGCCGAGCTTTCGGGTGTGCCGGGTGCGGCCGAGTAGACAATGAGAGTTTGATCGGCGTCCGGTACCAGGAGGGTGTCGCAGTCGAGGATGAGCGGCCCGAGTTCGGGGTGCTGGATGGTTGTTGTGGTGGCGCGTAACTGTTCCGAACGCCCGGCTCGCCACAGGTCGTCGAACCGGTTGCTGCCGGAGCGCAGATCGGCGATGAGGCGGTTGAGGTCGGGGTCGCCGGGGTAGCGGGCCTGGGCGGTTCGCAGGCACCCGACGCAGTGGGCGGCCGTTGCCGCCTCCTCCTCCGGTGTCAGCGTTATTCGGTCCGGGTCGGTGCTCAGAAAGCGCTGCCGAATGAGATTGCGTTGCGCGGGTGGCCATTCGGAGAAGTCGCCGAAGAGCGCGGCAGCAAGGGGATTCCAGGCGAGGATATCGGACTTGGCCGACAACACCACGGCGGGCAGGTCCGACATCCGATCCAGGAGCCGCAGCACGCTCGGACGTATCAGCATCGGGACGCGTCCGGCCTGCGGCGGCTCGGATCCGGCCAGCCGGAATACGAGGTCGCGGTCGCTGTCGCTGAGTCGCAATACCCTGGTCAGCGCGCCGAGTACCTGGCTGGAGGGTTTGGGGCCGCGTCCCTGCTCGAGCCGGACCACGTAGTCGACGCTGAGGCCCGCCAGCTGAGCGACCTCTTCGCGGCGCAGCCCCGGTACCTGTCTGCGCGGCCCGGTCGAGAGGCCGACGTCGACCGGTCTCACCCGTGCGCGTGCGGTGCGCAGCACCGCCGCCAGTTCGGCTTTGTCCACGCATCCATCCTGCCGCAGCACTGAAGCCTGGGGGTGGTACCGCGGGTCCCATGCCTGGGCAGCCCTGGCGGGCGGCAGACGCGGCGGGGACGCTATCGGCATGGCATCAACGACGACTGCTCTGGTTACCGGGGCGAACAAAGGGCTGGGACGCGAAACCGTACGTAGGCTCGCGGGGCTGGGCTGGCAGGTGTTCCTCGCCGCGCGGGACACGACGCGCGGCATGGCGGCGGCGGCCGAGCTGGTCGGCGACGGGTTGAACGTGGAGTTCGTACCGCTCGATGTGACCTCGGATGAATCCGTCATCGCGGCTGCCGGAACGGTGAAGGCGCGTGCGGGGCGGCTGGACGTATTGGTGAACAACGCCGGCATCGGTGGCACGAACAGCGCTCCGGCCGATACCCCGGCGTTCGATCTGCGGGAGGTGTTCGAGGTGAACGTGTTTGGCCCGGTCCGAGTGACACACGCGTTCCTGCCACTGCTACGCGCCGCCGAGCACCCCCGGATCGTGATGGTGTCCAGCGGAATGGGATCGGTCGCCACAATCACCGATCCAAGCCTGAGCGGATTAGTGCCCCCCACTCTCGCTTATCCGGCGTCGAAATCGGCACTTAACATGATCACCACTCAATACGCCAGCGCATTGAGTAATATCAAGATCAATGCGGTCGATCCCGGCTACACCGCCACCGACATGACCAACAATTCGGGTTTCCAAACGGTGACCGAAGGGACCGATGCAATCGTACGGCTGGCCGATATCGGCCCCGACGGACCGACCGGTGGGTTCTTCGACCGCACCGGCCCCGTTCCGTGGTGACCGTGGCCGTCCGCTTCCGCGGACCGCTGACGTCCGGATCAATGGGCGCGGGATCGGCACCGCGTGTCCCCGCCGCTGATCCTGTGTCTGATTGTATGGGTGTGGGATCGAGACAAGAATGGTGAGCACTGTGGGAGACCGTGATTCGAGCAAGGGGAGCGACATCCTGTCGATCGGGTTGCATCCGAGCACCGTGGACTACAGCCGGTACCCCGGTCTGGACGAGGCGACTCTGGCCGCACGAATCGAGGCGGGCGAGGCTGCGCTGCGCGTGGCCGGATTCGATTTCGTGTCGTGCCAGGTGCCTGCTGTGCCGGACGAGGCCGAGGCGAAGGTGCGCGAGTGTGCCGCCACAGGGTCGTTTCGAGTCGCGATGATCGGGGCAGGTGTGCGGATGGCACCCGAGCACACCCTGCTGTTCGAACGGCTCGTAAATGTGCTCAATGAGATGCAGCCGGGTATCAAGTTTTGCTTCAACACCTCACCGGAAACCACGATCGACGCGCTGCGACGATGGGTGCAACCGACGCAGCGCGACAAGGGCTGACAATCGGAACCTTTGACCAGAGCCCGCAGGTCTACTGCGATGAGGCCGTGGTGGGGTTGCGGCACGTGTACCCCGGGCAGGCCCCGGCCTGCCGGCAATAGCCGACGCGAGGGGATCGCAGAGGCTCCGGGGCCAAGGGCGGCCCGCAGGGCCGTCGCGAAGCGATGCGAAGCACCCTTGCTCGCCGAGACGCTTGCAGACGAGACAGCTTGCCCGGTCACTGCAACACCGGGCCATCCCGTCGGCCATCGACCCGCCCTCTTGGGGAGCGGGCCGCCGCCCGGCCCGCCACATCAAGCGGACCTTGACGCAGGTTCGGACGCTGGCGGGTCGGGCGGTGGTCTGCTCGGCTCGCCCGGGTCGAGGGCAGGCGGGATGGCCACCGCAACCACCCACGGACCGTGACCCGCCGACGGAGCCCCGGCCATCCTGGAGCCGGAGCGCCCCCGCCGGAGGCGCACTAACCGCAACCCCGCGACCGCCGCCAACTCGCCGACGCGGCCGACGTGCCCTCCCCTAAGCCGCGCGGGCTGCTGGCCGCGCGGCCCGGCCGGCTGCCGGCCCACCACCTCCCCGGTCAACAGTCTGTCGTTCTGCGGCGGCCCTCCGGGCTCCCCGCTCTCCGCGCCAGCCGCCGGGCATCCGGCGTGACGGCCGCAAAGCGACAGCGGCAGCGGCCGGCGCGCGCCCAGGCGGCGGCGCGTGCGGCCCGTTGCGGGCCGCCTTGAAGACGTACAGAAACTTTGAACACATCGCCGGCTGCCGGTCGGCTCGTACGTGTGTACGACTACTCTCCTTCGGGTGGAGGTACGTGGTCGATGGTGGAACGGGAGTTGGGGCCGCTTGGCCCGACGGGACATCTGGCTGACTTCCGACGGCCGGCTCTGGCGGGTTCGCGGCCGCCTCGGCGGTGATGGAGGGCGCGAGATCATCCACGACTTCAACGACGAGGGATCCGCGCGGGCAATGGTCGACCGGATGATGAAAGCCTCGGCCGGCACGTGGCGTGATCTCACGGAGGCGATGCGGCAGGAGTCCAACCGCCGGCGCAGTGACTAACCTTGCCCGCCGCATGCATCTGCCCGGACGTGTACACCGCACCATGGCGGCAGGTTCGCCGCCCACACCCGCCAGCCGCCGTCGTCCCGCCGGGCCTCGAACCGCCACGGCTGTTCGGTGCCGTTGAGAATCGTCTGACCCCTCCACCAGATCGCCCTGACGTGCACCGTCACCGTCGCCCGGCCTTCGCCCTGGCTGTCGACGTCGATCGGTCCAACCGTCCCAAGCTTCGACGGCACCTCGCCACGCTGCATCTCGCCGCGGTAGTGGCGCCACTGCCGCAGCAGTTCGTCATGGTGCCTCGCGGCCAGCACCCGTGACAGCCCCAACTCCTCGCCGCTGCTCATCTGGAGCACATACACGTTCACCGCAGCGTCCGGGCTGGCTTCACCGCGCTCTGCCTCGGCCTGCTTCAGAACAGCCCACGACACCGGAACGGCGACGATCCCTGTACACAGCACCGCGACAAGCGAGAGCACTACCCATGGCCAGTGACGCGGTGAGCGGACAAGTGCCGGCTTGCGGGCCGCCCGACGATGCGGCAGAGCCGATCCCTCCCCTGGTCCCATGTACGGCAACATATGCCGATCTTGGCTTTCCATCTACAGCCAGCGACCGACTCGGCCTGTCGAGCGACCAATTCGGTTCGTACTTACGATGACGGCACCGTCTCAGTAGGAGGCACTCATGGGTAAGCGCGGTGACCTCTATCCGTTCCTAGACGGGCTGGACAGCCCGATGTTCGTCGTCACCACCGTCGACCCAAGATCGGGTGAGCGTGCGGGCTGCTTGGTGGGCTTCGCCTCGCAGTGCAGTATCGAACCCGACCGGTTCGTGGTGTGGCTGTCGCAGAACAATCACACGTACCGGGTCGCCATGAACGCTGAACTCCTGGCCGTACATAGTCTGGCTGACGATCAGCGTGATCTCGCTGAGCTGTTCGGCGGCCGGACCGGTGATGAGGTGGACAAGTTCGACCGGTGCGCGTGGCAACCGGGCGCATCGGGCGTTCCGATCATCGACGACTGCCCCCGCCGGTTCGTCGGCAAGATCCTCGACCGGGCTGTGTGGGGCAATCACACGGGGTTCCTACTCGAACCCCTGTGGGCTGCCGGTGAGCCTGGCCCGCCACCGCTGATGTTCTCCGCCGTCGCGGACCTGAGCGCCGGCCACGAGGCCTAGAACTCATGCTTCTCGATCAGTCCAGGTACGGTTAGCGCTGTTGCCAGAGGCGTTGAAGCGCGAGAGCGCGTGCCTCGATCAGCCGCATACGAGGCATCCACTCGCTCGGTTCGGTCCAGTCGGCCTGGCCGGTGATCTGGTCCGGGTGCTTCCGGTACAGCAAGCCTGATTCGGTGATGAAGAATCCGTCCGCAACCACGGAGGCCGCGAGCAACAAGCCGGTGTCTTCGCCGCCGGGCAAGGCCATCCACCCACCCAACGCGAAAGCTAGCTCTCGCCGAATGCACAGGGTTGCCGGATGCACTGGTAGCCGGTAGCTGTTCTGCTGGAAGTAGTTGAGCACATCGGTCCGTCGCAGCTTCCCTCCGGGCGGGTCCGCGTGCTGCCACCCGACAGTTGATCCGTCCGGCATCAGGTCAAGGACACTCGATGTCGTCCAGCCAACATCCGGGTGGCTAGTAAGGGCATCGATCTCGCGTGCCAGAGCGCCAGGGGTGAGCTGGTCGTCGGCATCGAGAACGCGCAAGAGAGCACCATCACTACGGGCCATGGCCATGTTGCGAGCGACGGCAGGACCGCCCGGCTTGCCGGTCGCAACGAAGATGCGGGAGTCAGCGGGCAAGGCAGCCGCTACGGCACCAGTGCGGCCGTCCTCCTGGACCAGCCATTGCCAGTCCCAACCCTCTGGCAGCTCCTGGGAGCGCAGTGATTCGTACGAGTCGGCGAGGTAGGGGATGCTAGGCCCGTGTACAGGTGTGATGACCGAGATCAGTCTTCTCACTCCGACCACCGCGCCAGCTTCGTCGTGTAGACGAATTCGGTTCGGTCGCCCGGGAGAACAACGTTCGAGACCTCAACCACGCAGTCGTTGGTGTCGATGGAGATCTTCCGGAGAATGAGCACCGACACTCCAGGCGGCAGGCTCAACGCCTCCGCTTCCTCGGGTCGGGGTGGCCGGGCGGTGATCTCGTCAACGATCCGGTCAAGCTCAATGCCGATGGTGAGTAGCTGGTGCTGAGTGCCGCCCGGCCATGGTTCGTTGTGTGCGTCGAGCAGAGCCGGATTCTCCGCGGCCACGTCATAGACCATGTACGAGGTGTTGAGGCTCAGCGGGACCCTTTCTCGCCGGGAGCCGGTCCGGTAGATGCGTTGCAGCATCTTCGCGCCTACCGGAACGCCGAACGTGCGTGCCAGCTCGGCGCTCGCCGGCACGGTGCGGTACTCCGCCGAGAACTCCAAGTCCTGCATGGTCAAGCCAGTGTCGCGCTCCGTCGCACCCGTCCGGCGCCGCTGGGATTCAGGCAGTCGCGCGCGGTCTTTCTCCCATTGGTACCTCTCGGGCGAGCGCCGCACAGGCTGACGTGGTGCTCGGACGAAGGTGCCTCGTCCGTGTAGGCGGTCCACGAGCCCTTCGGCTTCCAAGGTGTCCAGGGCTTGGCGGACAACCGGCAGGCTCACGCCGTACTCAGCCTTCAACGCCTGCTCGTTCGGCAGCTTGATGCCCGGCTGGAGTTCACCGGAGTGGATCTTCTCTCGCCAGTCTGCGGCGATCCGCTCCCATTTGGCCACGTCCCAACCCCTCCTCATGTCGCCCACCAGTTTAGGTCTTCATGAAGTCTTGACGCATCGAACAACTGCAACCTATGGTGTTCATGTCTTCATGAAGACATGAAGACTACGGAAGCGCACCGACATGCGGTGCCCCGAATGACAGGAGACAGCCCGTGAAGCTGTACGTGGACACCACGCGCAAGCAGGTGACGGCGTCGAGGGACCCGGAGCCGAAGAACGACCAGAACGGTCAGCAGAAGTCCGAGAAGAACACGGGCCGGCCCATGTGGTCCACCCAGGTCTTCGTTCTCGACGAGACGGGCGGCGAGGTCATCACCATCACCACGGCGGGTGAGAAGCCGGCGGTGAAGGTGGGTGACTTCGTCGAGGTCGAGCAGTTGGAGGCCATTCCGTGGGCGACCAACGGGCGTAACGGCGTCGCGTTCCGGGCGGTGTCGCTGAAGCCGAAGACTGGCACGTCGGCTGGCAAGTAGGTCTCTTCGCACGTCGTGCTGTGTGAGCCGCTGGTGTCCGTGGCTCGCTGAAGCGGCCTGACTGGTCCGCTGACCAACCTCTGAACGGTCCGGGAGTGTTCCTGACTCCTACGCTCCCGGCCTGGTCGCCACCGGCGGTGGTGACGAAAGGAAATTGGCCCGGGGTCGGTACTGACTCCTACATCTGCCGACCCCGGTGCCATCCACTCATCCGATCCCAACTCGCGATTGGGAGGACTCGTCGTGTCCAAGTCTAGCCCTCGCCGGTTCGCCGGCAAGTCAACCGGAACGGTGACGGTCATCGAGGCCAAGGTTCACCGTTCCTCCGCCCGCAACGCCAAAGTGGCGTTCATCCTGACGGCGGTCATCGTCGGCGTTCTGTCCGCCGTGGTGGCCGCCGCGTACTGGCACCCGATCGTGGCTCTGATCGTGGGTGCCCTGATCGGCGTCCCGTGCGGTGCGGCCGTCTGGCTGCTCGTCCGCGTCTGGCCGGTCCTTCGCCTGCTGTGGTGGTGGACGACCGAAATTGTTTTGGCGGTGCTGCTGCTGACCGGCTGGGTGCAGCTGGCCAACCACACCTCGACCGTGGTGATGCTGCTCGTCGTCGCCCTGGTCGTCGGCGTCCCCGCCGCCATCCCGGCGGTTCGCCGTCAGGTGATCGCCTGGGCGTGGTGCCTGGTCGTGCGGCACCGGCTGCGCGTGTGCTTCGCACAGTTCATCATCGCCAACCAGTCCGGCAGCCTGCCGCTGATCCTGTGGGCGCGTCCCACGCCGGTCGGTGAGCGGGTCTGGGTGTACCTGCGGCCTGGCTTGTCGGCCAAGGACCTGGAATCCCGCCTCGACAAGATCGCCGTGACCTGTCACGCCTCCACCGTGCTCATCGAGCGCGCTTCGGAGACCAACGCCGCGTATCTGCGGTTCGACATCAAGCGCCGTGAGGTGCTCACCGCCCACGTGGGCTCCCCGTTGGTCGACGCCATCGACCGGAACGCGCCCGTCTCGGCGTCGCCGTTGACGGTGCCCACCGCCCTGGACCTGCCGGACGTCGACGCGCCGACGATCACCCTCCCGGCCCAGGGCAAGCCCGCCGGCAAGAAGCCGCCGGCCAGCACGGCCAACGGCAGCAAGCCCGCGGCTGCGTCCTCGACGCCTGAGGACGACGTGTCGGACTGGATCTGACCCATGACGCAGATCGAGTACGACGAGGCCACCGACGGCTTCTACTTCCACTGCTACGCCTGCGGCCGCGACGGCCGGTCGTGGGACTACCGCCGTGACGCCGAGCTCGACGCCGACAGGCACGACGAGCAGCACGACGACGGCGTGATCTGACCCCAACCAACCCCGGGACGCGAGGAGCCCTACGGGCTCGTTCGTGTGGCTCCTCGCGCCCACCAACCCGCCCAAAGGGAGGGCACCATGACAGCCACATCATCCGCCCCCGCTGCTGGGGTGCCGGTGGGTCCTGGCCTGTCGATGTTCGACCCGATCTTCATCGGCATCGACGAGTTCGGCCAGCCCGTCTACCTGGACGTCATCTACCGCAACATCCTCATCGCCGGAGAACCGGGCGGCGGTAAGTCCGGCCTGGTCAACAACATCTGCGGCCACGGCGCGCTGTGCGACAACACCCGCCTCGTGCTCTTCGACGCCAAACTCGTCGAACTCGGCCCCTGGCGCGACCTGGCCGACGCGTTCATCGGCCCCGACATCGACCAGGGCATCGAGGTGCTACGTCGCCTCCTGGTCGTCGCCACCAACCGCTACACCTGGCTGCTGGCCAACCGGCGCCGCAAGCTCGCCCCCGGCGACGGCATGTCGGTCATCGTCACCATCATCGACGAACTCGCCATGTACTCCACCGTCCTGGGCACCAAAGCCCAGCAGGAAGAGTTCTCGTCCCTCCTCCGGGGCCTTGTGTCGCTCGGCCGGGCCTGTGGCATGCCCGTCGTCGCCGCCACCCAACGGCCGTCCTGGGACATCATCCCCGCCAGCCTGCGGGACCTGTTCGGCTACCGGGCCGCGTTCCGCTGCACCTCGCTGAACAGCTCGAACATCATCCTCGGCCAAGGCTGGGCCGAGCAGGGCTACACCGCCTCCGACATCTCACCCACCAACCAGGGCGCGGCCTACCTCCTCGCCGAAGGCGGCGTTCCCCGCCGCATCAAGGCCGCCTACCTCACCGACACCGACATCTACAACATCGCCGACTACGCCGCCTGGACCCGTCGCCCCGCCGGCACCAGCACCCCGGCTGGCAGCCCCACCGACTGGGAGGCCGTGGCATGACCACCCGCGAACGGGCCTACGCCAAGGCCAACAACCAACGCGCCGCCCAATACACCGAGATGTGGATCGTCGGCACCCCGGACGATCTGGCCGTGATGATCCACGTCGCCAGCCGTACCGGCCGGCTCGTCTACGTCTCCGCCCCGCACCAGATGGGGCCGGAGGACACCCGTCACCGCCGCTACCTGCGGCTTCGCTCCAACTAAATCGGCCGACAGGACCAGACGACGCCTGGCAGCAGAGCTGGTCCTGCCGACCTCCCACCAACAGCCCCGAAAGGACGTGGCTGCCATGAAGGCTACCCAGAAACCGCCCACCACCGCGCAAGTCACCACTGCTGACCTGCTGCGGATGGCTGCCCTCTACCTGCGCCGGCACGGCTGGCACCAGGGCACCTACTACGACACCACCATCGACACCCCGACCCCGCCGGCGTGTGCCGCCGGGGCCATCGGCATCGCGTGTGCCGGCCACACCGTGGAGCACTTCTCCCAGCTCGACGGCGACGCCCTCGCCGACTACCTCGCCGCGCTCGCCGCGTTCGTCGATTACCTCGACATCCACTACCCGCTGTTCCTCGTCGACGAGGACGGCTACGTCATCGACGAACACACCTCGCCCTACTCCTGGAACGACGACCCGCTCTGCACCGCAGAGCAGGTGATCGCGGCCCTTGAGGGTGCCGCGAAGGAGTGGGACCGCCTCCACACGCAGGGAGGCGAGAACTGATGTTCACCGTCAAGGCGTCCTTGACGCACACCCCTATTCGGCGCAAGCGGCGTGAGGTCGTCGAGAACGACGAGTTCGCCGCGTTCGCCCGCCGGATCATCCGCGCCCACGGCCGACGCGTCGCCGCTGGTGACGTGGAAGCCCTCCGCGACCTGGTCGCTCTCTCCTCGGCCATTGACGACGCGATCGGTGAGGCCGTGATCGGGCTGCGGGCCTTCGGCTACTCGTGGGCGGAGATCGGCCAACGGCTCGGCATCAGCAAGCAAGCCGCCCAGCAGCGGTGGGGCGGTGAGAAGCCGTGACTGACCTGCGCGCCGTCGACCTCGACACGCTCGCCGACCGCACCGGTATCCGGGGCGAGTTCTACGACCCGGCCGGCACCCGCTACGGGTTTCCCACCTTCCCCTACCAGGCCGCCCCCAACGGGCTGGCCACCCGCCGGCAACTGCGTGCCGCCGGCCTGCGCCCCGGCGGTCACGACCCGGTCGCCCAGATCCTCTGGCGACGCGGCAAGCGCGTCGCCTACCTCTACCGCCTCGACCTCGCCGCACCCAAACGGGTTGCTACCCCGGCCCAGCGCGAGGCCATCGCCAAGGCCCTTCGGGCTCGCCGTACCTGCCGCCTGTGCGGCCTGGTGCAGGCCTACTACATCCCCCGCCGCTACGGCTGCTGCCTCGACTGCCACGAAGGGAGCCCATCGTGAGCTTCAACCTGTCTGACCCGTGCCTGTGGTGCATCGAGGGCGTCGCCCCTGATGGCGTTCACGACGTCCTCGGCCCGGTCTACAAGCTGTGCCGCGCCTGCCTGAAGGTCTGCCCGACCTGCGAAGGCGAGGGCCTGTACCCGGCCGCACCGACCTGCCTGTCCTGCCTGCTTGACAGGCTCGCCGCTCTCGGCTTGTCCCCGCTGTTCTGCCTCGGCTGCTCCGGCGTCATCGACCTGGTCGACCTCGACACCAAGCCGGAGGTGACTCCTCATGGCCGGCACTGATCCGAGCACTGTCACTGAACAGTTCGCTGCCGAGTACGCCCGCAACGCCGTGCCCACCATGCTCAAGGCGATTGCGTCCATCAAGCGTTACAACCGGTTCGTTCTGCTCGGCGCACTGGCGACCAGCTACCTGCACCAGGCCCACTACCTGTGGACCCAGAACGCCGGCTACTTCGCCTACCTGGTGCCGCTGATCTTCGACGCCGCGATGGTGTCGATGCTGACCGTCGTCCGCACCTCCGGCATCGCCCGCGACGCCAAACGGGGCGCGTTGGTTGTCTTCTCCGGTGCCGCCCTGTTGTCGGCCACCATCAACTTCGCCTCACCCGGCAGCCTCGGCCTGCGGCTGGTCTTCGCCCTGGTCGTCGTCCTCGTCATCGGCGTCGAACTCGTCGCCGGACGCATCCGACCCGACTTCGCCGCCATCGAAGCCGAAGCCGCCGCCCTCCTGACCGCCGCCCGCGACCTGGCCGCCAAGGATGACTCGGCCACCGATCCCACCGACACTCCGGCCACCGCGCCGCCCGTCGACACCGACCCGGCCGCGTCGCCGGCCGTCGACACCCCGCCGGCTACGCCGGCTGTCATCGCCGCGCCCGTCACCCCGGCACCGATCGTCCGGCCGGAAGTGCCGGCGCACCTGGTACCCACCGCCCGCTTCGTCATCGGCCGACACCAGCAGACCAACGGCCGCCCCATCACCGTCGACGAACTCGCCGGCCTGCTCTCGGTCGGCCCGGACATCGCCCGGGAACTCCTGCACACCCTCGCCGGCCACAACCCGGCCGTCAACGGCACCCCCGTCACGGGTGGTGCCCGATGACCATCCACGTCGTCGACACCGAACACGTCACCCACACCTGCCCGGCCTGGCCCGGCGAGCCGCACCCCTACGACACCCGACGCACGGTCATCCACGTCATCCCCGGCGGCCCCTGCCGCACCCCGGTCACCATCCGCTGCGGCCAGGTGACCACCACCATTGCGTGCTATCGGCACGAACCGGCCGACCGCCAGTGCGGCGCCTGCCGGCTCATCGTCACCCAACACACCATCACCACCCGGCACCTCGACGAGGTGCCCGCCTGATGGCGTCGACGCTGGACCTCACACCCCGGACCGCTCTGGCCCGGGGTGTGGGCTCGAACGCCGACACCACCCCCGTCTACGCCTACACCGCCGCCGGCTCCGCCTTCATCCGCGCCACCCAACCGGACTACTTCGGCTGGCTCGACCACGTCCGCGCCGCCGCCGGCTGCACCCGACCGATCCGCCTCGCCGGCCAGCTGCTCACCGTCGACTCCGCCACCGGCCGGGTCCTCGGCCAGAAGCACACCGACGCCATGCCCGACTCGGCCATCTACACCGCCTGCGGCAACCGCCGGTCCAGGGTCTGCCCCTCATGTGCGCAGACCTACCAGCGCGACGCGTTCCAACTCCTGCGCGCCGGCCTGGTCGGCGGCAAGGGCGTGCCCGAGACGGTCGCGCAGCATCCGGCGGTGTTTCCGACGTTCACGGCTCCGTCGTTTGGCCCCGTGCATGCTCGGGTGGTCAAGCGGCACACCTGCGCCAACCGTCGCCGCTGTGACTGCCGCGCCGAGCCGTGCCACGCCCGCCGGGACGTTGGCGTCTGCGACCACGGCCGGCCCGCCGTCTGCTGGGCACGCCATGAGGCCGGGGACGCGGTGCTCGGGCAGCCGTTGTGCCTGGACTGCTACGACCACGACCACCAGGTCGTCTGGAACATCTTCTCCGGCGAGCTCTGGCACCGCACCAAACAAGCCGCGGAACGCCACCTTGCCAAACTCGCCCGCCAACGCGGCATCCCCCGCGTCGAGGTCATTACCGAATTCGGCAACATCCGCAAGGTCCCACCTGTGCGGCTGTCGCCCGGGAAGGTCGCCGAGCTGCAAGCCCGGGGAGCGGTGCACTTCCACGCCATCGCCCGCCTCGACGGCGTCAACGGCCAGGACCCCGACGCCATCGTTCCCCCACCGGCTGGGTTCACCGTGGCTGACCTCGTCGACGCGTTCCGGCACGCCGCCGCCCAGGTCGCTTTCCACACCCCGCCGCACCCCGACCGGCCAGACGGATGGCTCATCGCCTGGGGCGAGCAGCTCGACATCCGCCCCATCAGCACCGGGATCGACGGGGACGTCACTGACGGCATGGTCGCCGGCTACCTTGCCAAGTACGCCACCAAAAGCACCGAGGCCACTGGGCACACCTCCACACGCCTGACTGCGGACACGATCGGCGACTACGCCGACCCCGACGGCGACCACACCGCCCGCCTCATCGACGCCTGCTGGCGCATCGGCCGACCCACCCACACACCCCGGCCCCTCCTCGACCGGCCCCGCGAGCACCGGCCCACACCCGGCTTCGTTCAGCCGTGGCAGTGCCCCGACTGCGGCACCCACACCCGCTACGCCGCCTGCCCCACCTGCACCGCCGACCGTCAAGCCGCCCTTGACGCCCAACCGGCCAGCAGACCCGAACCCGGCCCCTATGCCCGGCTGCGGCGCTGGGCGCACATGCTCGGCTACGGCGGCCACTTCCTCACCAAAGGCCGCCGCTACTCGGTGACGTTTCAACTCCTGCGCGACACCCGCATCGCCTACCGCCGGCACGAGCACCACCACCAGGCCGACGAGCACAGCAGCGGGCTTCGCGCCGTCGAGCACCTCGACGACACCACGCTCGTCGTCGGCACCCTCACCTTCGCCGGCGTCGGCTGGCACACCACCGGAGACGCCCTCCTCGCCAACACCGCCGCCGCCATGGCACGCGAGCGACGAACCGCCGGCCGCGAAGAACTCGCCCACGAACTCGCCACTACCCCGGCCGGCACCTCGTCGGTCGCTGCCTGATCCCTGACTCCGCCGCACGAGGAAGGCCACCAGTTGGACAACACCTCCACCCCGATCACTCCTCGCGTGCTGCGCGTTGAGGAAGCCGCCCGAGCGCTCGGCATCGGCCGCTCGCTTGTCTACAACCTGATCCGCTCCGGCCGGCTGCGCTCCTTCAAGGTCGGCAGCCGCCGCCTCATCCCCGCCGCCGCCATCGACGAAACGATCGCCATGCTCACGGAAGAAGCCGCCTGATGCCCAAACAGCCCAAGCAGCGCCAGTCCACCGCCCGCCGCAACCCCAACGGCGAAGGCTCCATCTACCAGCGCTCCAGCGACGGCCGCTGGGTCGGGCAGGCATACGTGCTCACCACCGACGGCACCCGGAAACGCAAGTTCGTCTACGGGGCCACCTGGGACGAAGCTCACGCCAAGCTCGTCGAGTTGAAATCACGATCACAACGCGGCATACCGGTTCCCGACCGGGCCTGGAAGCTCGCCGACTACCTGCCCTACTGGCTGGCCGCGTACGTCACCGACCTCAAGCCCACGACCGCACGCGGCTACGAAAGCGCCGTCCGGCTTCACCTGATCCCGGCACTCGGCAGCAAGCGCCTCGACGGCTTGCAGGTTCAGCACGTCAAGGCGTTCATGGACGACTTCCGGCGCAAGTGCCTCTGCTGCACCAACGGCTTGGACCAGATCCGTCCGGTTGACCGTCGGTGCTGCTCCGTCGGCCGATGCTGCGAGCGTTACCCGAGCGCCCGGCAGATTCAGTTCGTCCATGCCGTGCTGCGTAACGCGCTTCAACACGCGATGCGGGAGGAGCTGGTGTCGCGCAACGTCGCCAAGCTCGTCCGGGTTCCCTCGCCCCGGTACAAGGTCGGCAAGGGCTTGTCGGTCGACCAGGTGCGCAAGCTCCTTGCCGCCTCCGCCGGCCACCGGCTCCACGCCCTCTACGTCGTGGCGGCCACGATGGGTCTTCGGCGCGGCGAGCTGGTCGGGCTCCGCTGGTCGGACGTCGACCTGGACGAAGGCACCCTGCGGGTCCAGCAGACCGTCCAGCGGGTGGCGGGGAAGCTCCACGTCCTGGACGCCAAGACCGAGGACTCCGAAGCGGTGCTACCGCTGCCCGAGGTCACCTGGCTCACTCTCCTTGAGCACCAGGAGCGCCAGCAAACCGAGCGGGCGGCGCTGGCCGAGGTCTGGGAGGACCACGACCTGGTCTTCCCCTCCGAGCGAGGCACCCCGATGGAGCCGACCAACCTCAGCCGCTCGTTCGCTCGGCTGCGGCACGTCGCCGGCCTGCCCGGTGTTCGCCTGCACGACCTCCGGCACACCGTCGTGTCCCTGCTCATGGAGCTGGGCGTTCCGCCGCACGTCGTCCAAGCCATCGCCCGGCACGCCGACGTCAAGGTCACGCTGAAGGTCTACGCTCACGCCAACCTTGACGCGATGCGTCAGGCCCTCGGCAAGCTCGACGGGTGGCTGTCATGAGGGCGGTTGCTGTCAGCGTTGCTGTCAACCGGCCCTCGCCCACGGATGCCCGCCGCGAATTGCCTGGTGGATTTGGAGCCCCCGGCCGGGATCGAACCGGCGACATCTCGCTTACAAGGCGAGTGCTCTGGCCAGCTGAGCTACAGGGGCGCTGGTGTCGTCGCCAGCATAGCGACTGACGTCCCGTTTTCCCGCTCGGCAGGCCTCCCGAGCACGGGAAACGTCAACATCCCGACGGCTGTCGGGCGCCCGGCGGCCGGCAGCCGCGCCGATTGATGTCCGCCCGTGCCCGCTTGACCGGAATGCGTACCGGCCCGGAGTAGTAAAGATCGCCCCCACCTTGGCAGCGTCAGGAAAGGCGTTTACCGTGCAGTGACACGGACGACACCCCCGGCCGCCCCGCGACCGGTCGCCGCCCGTTGGCCGGCGCGACGTGCGCCGGTCGCTCCTTCACTCGGATCGTCCGGCACGTTCCTGCCGGTGAAAGGAAGCGCACCACCATGGCCACGGTCACCTACGCCAAGGCGTCCCGGATCTACCCGGGCACCGAGCGTCCCGCTGTCAACAAGCTCGACCTCGAGATCGGCGACGGCGAGTTCCTCGTCCTGGTCGGCCCCTCCGGTTGCGGTAAGTCCACGAGCCTGCGGATGCTCGCCGGCCTCGAGGACGTCGACGAGGGTTCCATCTACATCGACCAGCGCGACGTCACCCACCTTCCCCCGAAGTCCCGCGACATCGCGATGGTCTTCCAGAACTACGCCCTCTACCCGCACATGACGGTGTACGAGAACATGGCGTTCGCGCTGAAGCTCCGCAAGACCCCGAAGTCGGAGATCGACCGACGGGTGAAGGAGGCGGCCGGGCTGCTCCAGCTGGAGGAGT
Organism: Micromonospora globbae; assembly: GCF_036184225.1. Classification (NCBI taxonomy): domain Bacteria; kingdom Bacillati; phylum Actinomycetota; class Actinomycetes; order Micromonosporales; family Micromonosporaceae; genus Micromonospora; species Micromonospora globbae. The sequence goes on along the minus strand of NZ_CP108084.1, from coordinate 5,967,399 downwards.
TCCTCAACCGCAAGCCGAAGGCCCTCTCCGGTGGTCAGCGCCAGCGGGTGGCCATGGGCCGCGCGATCGTCCGCGAGCCGCAGGTCTTCCTCATGGACGAGCCGCTGTCGAACCTCGACGCCAAGCTCCGCGTGCAGACCCGTACGCAGATCGCGTCGCTGCAGGCCAAGCTCGGTGTCACCACCGTCTACGTCACGCACGACCAGGTCGAGGCCATGACCATGGGCCACCGGGTCGCCGTGCTGCTCGACGGTGAGCTCCAGCAGGTCGACACCCCCCGGGCGCTCTACGACACCCCGGCCAACGTCTTCGTCGCCGGCTTCATGGGCTCCCCCGCCATGAACATCAAGACGGTGCCGCTGACCGAGAAGGGCGCCGAGTTCGCCGAGATGTTCGTGCCGCTGACCCGCGAGCAGGCGGAGGCCGCCAAGGCCGACGGCGGCGACGGCAAGGTGACCGTCGGCTTCCGCCCGGAGGACTGCGACCTGGTCAGCCCGACCGAGGGTGGCCTGCCGATCGTGGTGGAGCTGGTCGAGGACCTCGGCTCCGACGCCAACGTCTACGGCCACGCCGCGCTGGGTGGCGCCTCCGAGCGCTTCGTCGTCCGCACCGACCGCCGGACCATGCCGAACATGGGTGACACCGTGTTCGTCAAGCCGCGCGCCGACCGCACCCACGTGTTCCACGCCGCTACCGGCAAGCGGATCTGACGTACGACGAAAGGGGCGGCCCGCCACGGCGGACCGCCCCTTTCCGTTTGCCTGCGTCGGTCTCAGTCGCCCATCGCGCGGCGGCGGGCCACCTCGGCGAGGGTGACCGCGGCGGCCACGCTCGCGTTCAGCGACTCCACCTCGGAGACCATCGGGATACGTACGGTGAGGTCGCAGGTCTCCCCCACGAGCCGGGACAGCCCCCGCCCCTCCGAGCCGACCACCACGACCAGCGGGCCGACCGCGGCCTCCAGGTCGTAGAGGTCGGTCTCGCCGTCGGCGTCCAGCCCGACCACCATGAAACCGGCGTCCTGGGCGGCCTTCAGCGACCGGGTCAGGTTGGTCACCTGGGCCACGGGGACGCGCGCGGCCGCGCCGGCGCTGGTCCGCCAGGCGGTCGCCGTGATCCCGGCGGCCCTCCGCTCGGGTACGAAGACACCCTGCGCGCCGAACGCGGCGGCCGAGCGGAGCACGGCGCCCAGGTTGCGCGGGTCGGTGACCCCGTCGAGCGCCACCAGCAGCGGGGCCGGGTGCTCCACGGCGGCGGCGATCATGTCCTCGAACGGCTGGTACGCGAACGGCGGCACCTGGAGACCGACGCCCTGGTGCAGCACCCCGCCGGTCATCCGGTCCAGCTCGGCCCGGCTCACCTCGAGGATCGCGATGCCCCGGTCGGCGGCCGTCCGGACGATCTCGTTGACCCGGTCGTCGATGTCGATGCCCTGCGCCGTGTAGAGCGCGGTCGCGGGCACGCCGGCCCGCAGCGACTCCACCACCGGGTTCCGGCCGACCAGCAGCTCGGGCGCCTCGCGGGGCGGGGTGAACTTGCGTCCGGGCGCGACCCGCGGGCCACCGCGACCGGCCGGCTTGCCACCCCGCGGCGCGGGCTTGGCGGCGCCCTTGCCCTTGCCCCAGGTGGTGTCCTTCGTGCCCGGCTGTCCGATCTTGGGGGCCCGCCCCTGCTCGGCGGCGGCCCGGCGCTCCTTCTCCTGCTTCCAGGCGGTGCGCTTGGGCAGCTTCTCGGTGCCCGAGTACGCCTTGTGCCACGGCCGCTCGTCGGCCGGCAGGGTGCGCCCCCGGCCGGCGAGGGCGTCCCGGTTCTTGCCGCCGGAGCCCTTGGGGGCGCCCGCCTTGGGCGTCACCCGCCGACCACGGCGCTGGGAGTTGCCGGCCATCAGCTCTTCTCTCCAATAGTCCAACGGGGGCCCTGGGGGGTGTCCTCGACCACCACGCCGGCCAGCTTGAGCTGGTCGCGTACGGCGTCCGCGGCGGCCCAGTCCTTGCGGGCCCGGGCCTGCGCGCGCTGTTCCAGGGCCAGTGCGATGAGGGAGTCCACGACGCCGCGCAGGTCGTCCGCCCGGCCGCCGCCGGTCCACGCCGGGTCGAGGGGGTCGAGGCCGAGGATATCCAGCATGGCGCGGGTGGCGGCCAGCGTGGTGCGGAGCGTCACGTCGTCCCCGCCGGTCAGGGCGGTGTTGCCGTCCCGGACCACCTCGTGCAGGACGGCCAGGGCGGCGGACGTGTTCAGGTCGTCGTCCATCGCGTCGACGAACCCGGCCGGCAGTTCGCCCAGCTGCCCCGCGCCGACCCGCTCCGCGGCCCGCTGCACGAACCCCTCGATCCGCCGGTACGCGGTGGCCGCCTCGCGGAGCGCGTCCTCGGAGTAGTCGATGCGGGAGCGGTAGTGCGCCGCCGCGTAGTAGTAGCGCAGCTCCACCGGGCGTACGCCGAGCGAGTCCACGTACGCGAGGTCGAGGGTGTTGCCGAGCGACTTGCCCATCTTGGCCCCGCCGATGCTGAGCAGGCCGTGGTGCACCCAGTAGCGGGCGAACGGCAGGCCGGCGGCCCGGGACTGGGCGAGCTCGTTCTCGTGGTGCGGGAAGGTGAGGTCCAGCCCACCGCCGTGGATGTCGAACTCCGGCCCGAGGTAGCGCCAGCACATGGCCGAGCACTCGATGTGCCAGCCAGGGCGGCCCCGACCCCACGGCGACGGCCAGTACGCGTTCTCCGGCTCGTCTGGTTTGGCGCCCTTCCACAGGGCGAAGTCACGCGGGTCGCGCTTGCCCCGGTCGGGTGCGTCGCCGGCGGACTGCATGTCCTCCGGCGACTGGTTGGAGAGCGACCCGTACTCGGGCCACGACGTGACGTCGAAGTAGACGTCGCCGGAGCCGTCGAGGGCCGGGTACGCGTGCCCGTCGGCGATCAGCTTGCCGATCAGCTCCTGCATCTCGGGGATGTGCCCGGTGGCCCGCGGCTCGTACGTGGGCGGCAGCACGTTGAGCTGCCGGTACGCGTCGGCCAGGATCAGCTCGTTGGCGTACGCGATCGACCAGAAGGGTCGCCCCTGCTCCTGTGCCTTCACGAGGATCTTGTCGTCGATGTCCGTCAGGTTGCGGACGAACGTGACCTCGTAACCCTTGGCCACCAGCCAGCGGCGCAGGATGTCGTAGTTCACCCCGGAGCGAAGGTGGCCGATGTGCGGCGGGGCCTGGAGGGTGAGGCCACACAGGTAGACGCTCACCGTGCCGGCTTCCCGGGGGACGAAGTCCCGGACCGATCGGGTGGCGGTGTCGTACAGGCGCAGCGTCACCGTACAAGGGTAGCCGTCCGCGCATTTCCGGATCGGCCGGTGGCTCGTCGTACGCTCCCAGTCATGGACACGGCGGCACGGCCCGGAGGCGGCCCGACGGCGCGGGCCGCGGGCGGGCCTCCCGGCGAGCCGGCGGCCCGGGCCGCGGGCCGTGCTCCGGGCGGACCGGCGGCGGTCGACGGCGCTGCCGGCGGGGCCACGGCGCGGGCTGTCGGCGGCGGGTCTGCCGCCCGGGCCGGTGAGGACCAGGGCGGCGCGGGCGGACGGGCCGGCGAGACGGCGCAGACCCTGGAGCGCGGGCTGCGTCTGCTGCACCTGGTGGCCGAGGCGTCGGGCGGGCTGACCGTCACCGAGGCCGCCAACCGGCTCGGCATCGGGCGGGCGGCGGTGTACCGGCTGGCCGGGCCGCTCACCGCGCACGGCATGCTCCGCCGCGACGAGGCCGGGCGGCTCCGGTTGGGGGCGGGCGTGCTGCACCTCGCCCGCCGGGCGCAGCCGCTGCTGGCCGAGGGGGCGCTGCCCGCGCTGCGTCGCCTCGCCGAGCAGGCCGGCGCCACCGCGCACCTCACCGTCGTCGAGGGCGGTGAGGGGGTGGCCCTGGCCGTGGTGGAGCCGAGCTGGACGTCGTTCCACGTGGCGTACCGGACGGGGGCACGGCACCCGCTGGACCGGGGCGCCGCCGGCCGGGCGATCCTGGCAGGTCGGTCCGGCTCCGCCGATCCGGTGAGCAGCAGCGGGGAACTGCAGGCCGGGGCGTACGGGGTGGCCGCACCGGTGCTCGGGGTGCCCGGGCTGGAGGCGAGCGTCGGTGTGGTGGCGCTGGCGCCGCTGGACGTGGACTCGGTGGGCGCCCAGGTGCGCGCCGCGGCGACGGCGATCGCCACCGCCCTCCGCTGACCGGCTTCCGCTGGCCGCGCGATACCACATCCGGCACCCCGGCGGGTGGTTGTGCACAGGAGCCACCGTCGCCGTGGCGGGCGGTCGTCCACAGGGGTGCCCAGTGCCCGACCAGCGCCACGAGGGTGGCGGTATGCCTCCTCGTCCCCACCGGCCGGACGCGCTCGCCGGGCAGGTCTTCCGCGGCTCGGACGCCGTCCGGCAGGGGTTGCTCACCCACCACCAACTCCGCGGGCGCTCGTGGGTCCGCGTCATGCACGACGTGTACGCCGACGCCCGCCTGGCCCGTGACCACGGGCTCGTCTGCCGGGCGGCCCTTCTGAAACTGCCGTCCGAGGCGGTGCTCGCCGGCCCGTCGGCGGCGTACCTGCACGGCGTCGCGCACGCCGCGGCCTTCTCCGACGACGTGCACGTCCTGGTGCCCCGGGCCATCCGGATCGACTCGCCCCGCGGCATCCGGGTGCACTCCGCTGGCCCCGCCACTCCCGGCACCGACCCGACCGGCGCCCCGCCGGGCGCGCACGTCCCGACCGGCGCCACGCTGGACGCGCACGTCCCGGGCGGCGCCCCACCGGGCACGCACGTCCCGGGTGGCGCACCACCGGGTCGGGTCCGCCGGTCCGATCCCACCGCCGCGGCCTGGGAGTGCGCGGTCTGGCTCGATCCGGTCCGCGCGGTCGGCATCGTCGACGCGCTTCTCGCGAAGGGTCTCACCAGCCGCGCCGCGCTCGCGGACCTGGCCGCCGCGAACCTCGCCCGGCCGGGCGGCCGGCGGGCGGGCTGGCTCTTCGGCCTGGCGGACGCCGCCGCCCAGTCGCCGCCCGAGTCGCACCTGCGGATGCGGCTGGTGCTCGCCGGGCTTCCCCGCCCGGTGGCTCGGTTTCCGGTACGCCTGCCGACCGGCCCGTTCCAGCCCGGCCTCGCGTGGCCGGGGTACCGGGTGGCGGTCGAGTACGACGGCCCGTGGCGGCGCGACCTACCCCACCGCCCGCGCCCCGGCCCCGACCGGACCCACGTGCCGCGCCCTGATCCGCTCTCCCGGCCGCGCCTCGACCGGTTCGTCGCGGCCGGCTGGCTCGTCCTGCACGTGACGGATCGGCGGATGGCCGAGGACTTCCCCGGTGTCGTCCGGGAGGTCCGCGCCGCCCTGCGAGCGCGCGGCTGGCGGCGATGACCCCGGATCAGCTCGTCGCCGGGGACGTCGCGCGAGGCGGCCCCGGCGCCGCGCCGATCGGCGGCGCTCGGGCACCGCCACGCTCGCGAGTCGGTCGCCTCAGCGCTCGGCGGCGAGCACCGGCTCCGGCACGGCGGCCGTCGCGGAGGGCTCGCGCAGCTCGTCGACGCGGACGAGGGCGACGCCGGCCACGATGAGCACCCCGCCGACCAGCTGCACCACCGTCGGCAGCTCGCCGAGGACCAGCCAGGCGATCAGGACGGCGAACATGACCTCGGTGAGCCCCACGAAGGAGGACAGGCGGGGCCCGAGGATCCGCGCCCCGGCGATGCCGGTGAGGTACGCGACCACGGCGGCGACCAGCGAGAGCCCGGCGATCGGCACGAGCCAGCTCGTCTGCTGCCCGGCGAAGGTGACCTCGCCGAACGTGGCGTTCAGCGGCAGCGCCCCGACCAGCCCGAGCCCGCCCAGCGCGACGGCGCCGACGCCCATCCCGCCGCTGGCGAGCACCACCGAGGGCAGCTCGGGGTCGACCCGGCCGGCGAGCACGTAGTAGCCAGCCAGGCCGACGGCCGCGCCGAGCCCCCAGAGCACGCCGAGGGGGTCGAGTCGCCCGGCGCCGGTGAGGTCGAGGACGAACACGAGGCCGGCCAGCGCCGCGGCGGCGCCCGCCACGGTCAGCCGGCGGGGCCGCTGCCCGTGGACCAGCCACGTCCAGCCGACGACGAGGATGATGCCGAGGTACTCCAGCAGCAGGGCGACACCGACGGGGAGGTAGCGGACGGCGTTGAAGAAGCAGACCTGGGCGAGCGCCACCCCGAGCAGCCCGAAGACGCCCAGCACACCGATGTTGCGCCGCAGCACGTGCCACCGGCCGCGCAGGGACAGCAGCGCCGGTGCCGCGAGGACCAGCGCCGCGATCCCGACCCGGGCGATGACGGCGGACGGCGCGGACCATCCGTCCTCGATCAGCGACCGGGCGAAGGTGCCGGACGTGGCGAACGTGACCGCGGAGAGCAGGGCGAGGCCGAGGCCCAGCCCGGTGGCGGGTGACTGCTGCATCGGGCGCTCCTTGGCACTCCGGCGAGTAATGGGCAAACTAGGGCTATACCGATGACGCTAGGCGGCCATCCCGACAGGAGTCAAGTTGCTTTTCGCCCATGACACCGAATGCTCCCTGATCGCCGCCGCCGCTCTGGTCAACACCGGCGGGGGCGACGGCGAAGGGCTGCCCGACGTCGCGGCCCTCGACGAGTTCTACGCCGCGCACGCCTACAGCGGCCGGCACGAGCACACCGAGGCGGAACTGGCGTCGGTCCACGACCTGCGGCCCCGGCTGCGCCGGATCTGGGACGCCGACGTGCACGAGGTGGTCGCCATCGTGAACGGGCTGCTCCGCGAGCACGCCGCCCTGCCGCAGCTGATCGAGCACGACGACGAGCCGTACCACTTCCACGCCGTCCCCCGGGACGCGCCGCTGGCGACCCGGATGGCCGTCGAGGCGGCCATGGCGATCGCGGACCTGGTCCGCAGTGGCGAGCTCAGCCGCCTCCGCGTCTGCGCCCACCCGGACTGCGACAACGTCCTGGTGGATCTCTCGCGCAACCGGTCCCGCCGGTTCTGCGAGGCGGGCTGCGGCAACCGCGCCGCCGTCAGCGCGTACCGGGCGCGCAAGGCCGCCGCCAGGGGCTGACCGTCCGTCGCGACGGGCCGGACGACCACCCCGTGCCGCCGCCACGGCGACCGGCGGGACGCGCGACGCCGGCGGCACGGGGACGGGGCGTCAGGGGTGCGTCATCCGGAGCAAATCGAGCGCCTCCTCGAGCTGCGTCTCGGAGAGCTTGCCCGAGTCCACGTGCCCCCGGGAGATGACCACCTCGCGGATCGACACCTGCTTCGCCAGCGCCTCCTTCGCGATCGAGGCCGCCTCGTCGTAGCCCAGGTAGCGGTTGAGCGGGGTGACGATCGAGGGGGAACCCTCGGCGTACGCCAGGCAGACCTCGGCGTCCGCGACCAGCCCGACCACGCAGCGGTCCGCGAGCAGCCGGCTCGACGCGGCCAGCAGTTTGATGGACTCCAGCAGGTTGCGGGCCATCACCGGCAGCATGACGTTCAACTCGAAATCGCCCTGGGAACCCGCGAAGCCGACGGCGGCGTCGTTGCCGATCACCTGGGCGCAGACCTGGCGGACCGCCTCGCAGACCACCGGGTTCACCTTGCCCGGCATGATCGACGAGCCGGGCTGGAGGTCGGGGATGCGCAGCTCGCGCAGGCCGGCCCGGGGCCCCGAACCCATCCAGCGGATGTCGTTGGCGATCTTGTAGAGGCCCACGGCGATCGTACGGAGCTGGCCGGAGGTCTCCACGAGCGCGTCCCGGGCGCCCTGCGCCTCGAAGTGGTTGCGCGCCTCCGTCAGCGGCAGCCCGGTCGACGCGCGCAGCTTCTCGATGACCCGCGCCGCGAAGCCGAGCGGCGTGTTGATGCCGGTGCCCACGGCCGTGCCACCCAGCGGCAGCTCGGCCAGCCGCGGCAGCACCGCCTCCAGCCGCTCGACGCCGTAGCGCACCTGGGCCGCGTACCCGCCGAACTCCTGGCCGAGCGTGACCGGGGTGGCATCCATGAGGTGCGTACGCCCCGCCTTCACGACGGTCTCGAACTCGGCCGCCTTCCCCTCCAGCGCCCCGGCCAGATGACGCAGCGAGGGGATCAGGTCCTCCACCACGAACTGGGTGGCGGCCAGGTGGATCGAGGACGGGAAGACGTCGTTGCTGGACTGCGACGCGTTCACGTCGTCGTTCGGGTGCACGTTGCGTCCCAGCTCGCGGCTGGCCAGCGTCGCGATCACCTCGTTGGCGTTCATGTTGGACGAGGTGCCCGAGCCGGTCTGGAACACGTCGACCGGGAACTGGTCGTCGTAGCCGCCGTCGGCCACGTGCGCGGCGGCCGTGACGATCGCCTCGGCCACGTCCGCCCCGATCACGCCCAGCTCGCCGTTGACCTGCGCGGCAGCGCCCTTGATCTGCGCGAGCGCCTTGATCTGCGCCGGTTCGATGCCCCGGCCGGAGATCGGGAAGTTCTGCACGGCGCGCTGCGTCTGCGCCCGCCACAGCGCCTCGGCGGGCACCTCCACCTCGCCCATCGAGTCGCGTTCGATCCGGTAACCCGTCGCCTCTGGAGTCGTCACGCGTACCATCCTGCCGCGCGCGACGGCGGCGTGCAGATGATCGCGCTCACGTGTGCCGGTCCACCTCCCGCGGTGGGCGGGATGCCCGCGGCGGCGACGGGAGCGCGCGGCGCCGGGGTCGCTCAGTCCCGCTCGGCCAGGAACCGCTTCACCTCGTGCCGCTCCGGCGCCTCCACCTCGCGGAACAGGGCGAGCGCGCGGGTCCAGTGGCTGCGCGCGCCCGCCGGGTCGGAGTCCCGCAGGCAGCGGGCTATCCCGTCCAGGGCTCGGGCCCGCTCGTACCGGGAGTTGAGCCGGGTGGCGTCCACCAGCACGCGCCGGTGCAGGTCCAGCGCGCTGGCCACGTCGCCCTGCGCCAACAGGGCGAGCCCCAGCAGGTTCCGGCAGGCGAGCGCCGCGATGGGGTCACCCATCTCGGTGACGAGCACGAACGCCTCCCGGTGGCGTGCCGCGGCGCTCTCCGGCTGGCCGAGGGCGCGCTCGACGGCACCGATGTCGTTGAGCACCTCGGCCTCACCGAGCCGGTTGCCGGACCGTCGCTTGAGCCGGAGCGCGAGATGCAGACGACGGAGGGCGCCCTCGTGGTCGCCGAGCCGCGCCCGGACGGCCCCGAGGTGACCGATGGCGTGGGGAATGAGGCGCAGCTCCCCGACCTCCCGGGCCAACGCCAGCTGCAGACGGGTGACGCGCTGCGCCTCCTCGTACCGTCCCCAGGCGAGCAGGGCCACGGCCTTGTTGTTCAGCGTCGCCACGAGCCCGCCGAGCTGGCCCGTCTCCCACAGCAGGGGTGTGGCCGCGTCGAAGTGCCGCATCGCGGGGCCGAAGCGGCGGTCCGTGGCGTGCGCCGCCGCGAGGTTCCGGTGGATGGTGGCGGCCCCCTGGTCGTCGCCGAGCCGCTGGCGGTCCCGCAGCGCCGTCTCCATCAGGTCGATCGTCTCGGGGAAGCGGCCCAGCCGGTAGTACGCGGACGAGAGGTAGTTGCGCATCGTGGCGCTCGCCGCCAGGTCGCCCAGCCGCTCGGCGGCGCGGAGGCCGGCGCTGTGCGTCTCGATCAGCTCGTCCAGATGCCCCCGGCGAACCAGAAGTGCCAGGTCGCCCGGGCCAACTGCCAGCACTGCCGCGGCAGCCCGGCCTGCTCGGCCAGGTGGACGGCGGCGACGAGGGATGAGCGATTGGCCTCGAACCAGCCCTCACCCGCCGCCAGACCCGCCTCGACCAGGTCCGGCCGGCGTGGCTCGGGAAACTCGACGCCCACCCTGCTCGCGGCCGGCTCGCCGAGCGCGGAGACCGCCCAGGCGGTGTCCACGTAGTGGTCCAGCAGCGCGTCGAGTGCCACCCGCCGCCCGTCGTCGCTGTCACGGCTCGCCACCAGGAGCCGGGCGTACTCACGCACGAGGTCGTGGAAGCGGAACCGCCCCGGGTCCGGCTCGTTGACGAGGTGCGCGTCGACCAGTTCGTCGACGAGGTGTTCCGCGGCGGGCAACGGCACGTCGGCCAGCGCGGCGGCGGCCAGGGCGTCGAACTCCGCTCCCGGGTACAGCCCGAGCAGCCGGAACATCCGCTGCGCGGCGGGACTCACCTGCGCGTACGACAGGGCGAAGGCCTGGCCGACGGAGCGGTCGCCGGCCACCAGCTCGGTGAGCACGTCCCGACCGTCGGCGAGCCGGGCGGCGAGGTCGGCGATGCGCCACCGGGGACGGTGCGCGAGCCGCGCCCCGGCGAGCCGGATGGCCAGGGGCAGCCGGCCGCACCGGCGGACCACCTCGGCGGCGGCCTGCGGCTCGGCGGCCACCCGTTCGGGGCCGACGACCCGCGCCAGCAGGTCCACCCCCTCGTCGGGGTCGAGGAGGTCGAGTGACGACGGCCGCCCCTCGTCGAGGCCGGTCAGCCGGCGCCGGCTCGTGACGAGGGTGAGACAACCCGGCCCGCTGGGCAGCAGCGGCACCACCTGGGCGGCGGACGCCGCGTTGTCCAGGACCACGACGGCGCGCCGATGCGCGAGCTCGCTGCGCCAGAGCGCGACCCGTTCGTCGGCCTCGGCGGGGATGCGGTCCCCGGGCACCCCGAGCTGGCGCAGCAGCGCGGCGAGCGCCGCCGCCGGGGACAGCGGCCCCCGCTCGCTGTGCCCGTGCAGGTCGATGAAGAGCTGCGCGTCCGGGTACCGGTCGCTCAACGCCGTGGCGAGGTGGACGGCCAGGGTGGTCTTGCCGCTGCCGGGCATCCCGTCGATCAGCTGGACCCGGGTGCGTCCCTCCTCGATCTCCTTGACCAGCCGCGCCAGGGTCTCCTGCCGGCCGGTGAAGTCGCTGATGGCGCGCGGCAGGCAGCGGACCGGCGCGGTCGAGCGGCTCTCCGGGCCGGCGAGCGCGAGGTCGCCGGCGAGCACCCGCTGGTGGATCTCCTGCAACGTCGCGCCCGGCTCGATGCCCAGTTCCTCGGCGTAGAGCCGCCGCCCCTCGCGGTACACGGCGAGCGCGTCCGCCTGCCGGCCGACCGCCGAGAGGGCGAGCATCACCTGCCCGCGCAGCCGCTCCCGCAGCGGGTTGCGGGACAGTGCCTCGGTGAGCACGGCCAGGATCTCGGCCGCCTGCCCGAGCCGCAGCTCGACGTCCACGCACTCCTCGAGCGCCGTGAAGCCCTTCTCGTCGAGGGCCTGCGCCCCCCGCCGTACGCTGCGGCTCGCGGTCCCGCTCAGCGCCGGCCCCCGCCAGAGGGCGATGGCGGCGCGGAAGTGCCGCTGGGCCTCGGCGAGCTGCCCGGCGGCGACGGCGGCGCGGGCGGTGTCGACGTACCGTGCGAACACCTGGGCGTCCAGCTCGCCCGGCCCGACCCGGATGCCGTAGCCGACCGGATCGCTGACGATCGTCGCGGGCGGGACGCCGAGCTGGTCCAGCCGGCGCCGCAGACGCGACACGCACGTCTGCACCTGGGCGCGGGCGGTGGCCGGCGGCCGCTCCTCCCAGATCGCGTCGACCAGTTCCTCCACCGGCACGATCCCGTTGGGCCGCAGCAGCAGCATGGCGAGCACGACCCGGTCCCGGCCCGCGGTGACGGTGACGTCGCCGTCACCGATCCGCAGGGGTCCCAGGATCCTGAACCGCAATGCCGCTCCCTAGATGATGCCGTGACGGTCCGTAGCGTAGCCCGGTCGTGACGGGATGCCATCGCCCGGTGATAGCGATGTGAGAGCGGATCGGCAGAAACCGGCTTCACCCTTAGGACGGGTTGCCGGCGACGGCATCCGACGGGGGCGGTGCGCCCGTCCAACCCCCCAGGGGCGGGCGCACCGACGTCGACCGGTCAACGCCGAAGGGCGCCGGGCGAGCCGCCCGACGCCCCTGTCCCATCCGTACGCGTCAGCGGCTACCGATCGTCAGCACGGGCTTGGTGACCTCGGCGAAGAAGTCGTTGCCCTTGTCGTCCACGACGATGAAGGCGGGGAAGTCCTCCACCTCGATCTTCCAGACCGCCTCCATGCCCAGCTCGGGGTACTCGAGCACCTCGACGTGCTTGATGCAGTCCTGCGCCAGCCGGGCCGCCGGGCCGCCGATGGAACCCAGGTAGAAGCCGCCGTACTGCTGGCAGGCGCGGGTCACCTGCGCCGACCGGTTGCCCTTGGCCAGCATCACGTACGAGCCGCCGGCCGCCTGGAACTTCTCCACGTACGCGTCCATCCGACCGGCGGTGGTCGGGCCGAACGAGCCGGAGGCGTAGCCCTCGGGGGTCTTCGCCGGGCCGGCGTAGTAGACGGCGTGGTCGCGCAGGTACTGCGGCATCGGCTCGCCCGCGTCCAACCGCTCGGCGATCTTGGCGTGGGCGATGTCCCGGGCCACCACCAGCGGGCCGCTCAACGACAGCCGGGTCTTCACCGGGTACTTGCCGAGTTCGGCGCGGATCTCGTCCATCGGCCGGTTGAGGTCGACGCGCACCACCTCGGAGCTGTCGAGCTGCGCCTCGGTGACGTCCGGCAGGTAGCGCGCCGGGTCGGTCTCCAGGCGCTCCAGCCACACCCCCGACGGGGTGATCTTGGCGACCGCCTGCCGGTCGGCCGAGCAGGAGACGGCGATCGCCACGGGGCACGACGCGCCGTGCCGCGGCAGCCGGACGACCCGCACGTCGTGGCAGAAGTAGCGGCCACCGAACTGCGCGCCGATGCCGAAGTTGCGGGTCAGCTCCAGCACCTCGGCCTCCAGCTCCAGGTCGCGGAAGCCGTGGCCGGCCATGGAGCCGGAGGTGGGCAGGTTGTCCAGGTACTTGGCGCTCGCGTACTTGGCGGTCTTCAGCGCGTACTCGGCCGAGGTGCCGCCGATGACGATGGCCAGGTGGTACGGCGGGCAGGCCGAGGTGCCGATGAGCCGCAGCTTCTCCTCCAGGAACCGCATCATCCGCGTCGGGTTCAGCAGTGCCTTGGTCTCCTGGTAGAGGAACGACTTGTTCGCCGAGCCCCCGCCCTTGGCCATGAACAGGAACTTGTACGCGTCCGGGTGCCCGTCCGGGTCCTCGGCGTAGATCTCCACCTGCGCGGGCAGGTTGGTGCCGGTGTTGCGCTCCTCCCACATGGTCAGCGGCGCGAGCTGGGAGTAGCGCAGGTTGAGCCGCGTGTACGCCTGCCAGACGCCGCGCGAGATGGCCTCGGCGTCGGTGCCGTCGGTCAGCACGTGCCGGCCCCGCTTGCCCATCACGATGGCCGTGCCGGTGTCCTGACACATCGGAAGGACGCCCCCGGCCGCGATGTTGGCGTTGCGGAGCAGGTCGAGTGCCACGAACCGGTCGTTCGGGGAGGCGGCGGGGTCGTCGATGATCGACCGCAGCTGGGCCAGGTGGGCGGGGCGCAGGAAGTGGGCGATGTCGTGCATCGCCTCGGCGGTCAGCGCGGTGAGCGCGGCCGGCTCCACGGTGAGGAACCGGCGACCCCCCGGGCCGTGCACGACGTCGACGCCCTCGTCGGTGATCAGGCGGTACTCCGTCTGGTCGGGGCCGGTCGGCAGCAGGGGGGCGTACGAGAAGGCGGCGGCACTGCTCATGAGCGGAAAGCCTAGGGCAGACCCGTCGATCATTCCCACCCGCCGGGTGCCCGCTGGGACGCCGCTCTCACCGCCGCCGTCGGCACGGTCCGACGTGGGCGCCGTCAGCCACCCGCCCGTTCCGGGCACAGCTCGCGCTTGGGGCCGCAGGTGTCGTCCACGCCGGGCGACGGTCCGCTGCCGCCCGGGGCGGTGCCACCGTTCGCCGGGGCGGTGCCGCCGGGCGCGGGGGCGGTGCCGCCGTTCGCCGCAGCGCCGAAGCGGACGTACGCGATCTCCCGCCCCTCACCGATCACCATGCCGCCGGGACCGACCGCGAGCGCGTTCGCCGAGGTCCGCAGGACGGCCAGCTCCCGACCGGTACGCGGGTCGAGCGCGATGAGCCGGGACGGCTTCTCGTCCACGACGACCGCCGCGTACGGGGTGAGCGCCGCGCCCGCCTTGCCGCCGGCCGGACGGGTCCAGAGCACCTGCTCGCCGGCCAGCCCGCGCGCCACGACCGACCGTTGGTCGGCGGCGCGGGCCACCGCGTACCGGTCGTCCACGGCCAGCAGACGCTCACCGTCGGCGCCGACCCAGAGCAGCCGTCCGTTGTACCCGTCGAGGACCGCCTCCCGGCCGTCCGGCCCCACCCCGACGAGCACGTTCCGGGCGCCCTGCGGGTCCTCCCGCTGCGCGCAGCCGGCGTTGTCGGCGGTGCGCAGGTTGATCCCCGCCCGGCGCCAGACCTCCTGCCCGGTCGCGGGGTCGACGCCGGAGATCGCGAAGAGGCAGCTGCCGTCCTGGGAGCGGGCGGTGATGCGCAGCAACCGGCCGCCCACCACCGAGAGGCGCTCCTCGCGGCCCGGTTGGACGTTCCTCAGCACCGAGCCGTTCGCCGTGTCCACCACGTGCACCTGGCCGTCGACCGGGAACCCGAGCAGCGGCGGCGCGGGCTCCGGGCCGGCCGCCGCCTCGTCGATCCGCTTCGCGGTCAGCCGCCGCGTGCCGCGCAGGCCGGGGTTGTCGGCGAACAGCCCGCTGCCCACCCCGGGCAGGAACGCCGTCCACAGTGGCGTGGTGCCGCGCGGGTCCCACGCGCTCAGCGTGCAGTCGGTCGGCTGCGCGCAGCGCGCGTCCAGCAGCAGGTTGCGGTACGTCCAGACGGCCACCGCGTCGTCGTCGCGCCGCCGGGTCACCCCGGTCGTGGGGTCGAGCACCTCGTACCCCTTGACCAGCAGCTTGCCCACGACGACCACCGCGTCGCGGTCGCCGCCGGCGACCGCAGCCCAGTCGGCCTTGCGCTCCCAGAGCTGGCCGCCGGTCGCCAGGGCGCGCGCCTCGACCCGGGTACGCTGCTCGACCACGACGGTGTCGCCCGCGATGGTGACGCTCTTCGGGGTGCCGTCGACCCGCTCCTGCCAGGCCACCTGCGGCTGGGCGAGCGACTCGCTCCGGTCGACCCAGTCCCACATCCGCGGGAACGGGTTCCACACCCCGGTCGCGGCGAGGACGACGACCGCGATCAGCGCGAGCAGCAGAACGCCGCGCACGCCGAGGCCGCTCCCCTTCGCCACACCGGACACCGTAGCCACGATCACGGCCGTCCCGTACGCCCGTGCCGCCGTGTCGCCGCGCTTTCTGGCGCGGAAGGTGTTATCTGGGGCCCCTGCTCGACCTCAGGCGTCAGGACGGGTCCCCGCCTGCCGGCGGGCGGCCGAGCGCACCAGCGGCAGCGTGCGGTACGGGATCTGCTCGGCCAGCGCGATGATCGTCGAGGCCCGGGTGATCCCCTCGGAGGAGACGATCTGGTCGATCACCCGCTGGAGGTCGGCGTTCGACCGGGCCACGATCCGGCAGAGCAGGTCGCCGGAGCCGGTGATGGTGTGCGCCTCCAGCACCTCGGGGATGCCCGCGAGGTGGGCGGTGACCGGGTCGTGCCCGTGCCGCTGGCTGATCTCCAGGGTGACGAAGCTGGTCACCCCGAAGCCGATCGCGGCCGGCGCGATCTCCGGACCGAACCCGGTGATGACGCCCCGGCCGACCAGCTTGTCCAGCCGCGCCTGGACGGTGCCCCGGGCCACGCCGAGCCGGCGCGAGCACTCCAGCACGCCGATCCGGGGTTCCTCCGCGAACAGTTCGATCAATCGCGCGTCGAGGTCGTCGAGCTGTACACCCTGCACACCGTTCACGGGATACGACGGTACCGAATGCGCAACCTGACCACCGTTTACGGCGACAGTTGCCCAGCTCACCCCGGCGCAGCGATCCTCGCCACATACCCATCCCCACGGCGGCCCACGAGGCCGGCCGGTACGCAAGGGAGGCCACCATGACCCAGGCGATCGACCGACCCCAGTCGACCGAGGACGTCGACGTCGACCGGCTCGTCGGTGCCGTCGACCACGACATCACCCGCGACCCGTTCCCGGTCAAGGGCCTCGACCACGTGCACTTCCTGGTGGGCAACGCGAAGCAGGCCGCCCACTACTACTCCACCGCTTTCGGCATGACCTGCGTGGCCTACCGGGGGCCGGAGCAGGGCTACCGGGACCACGCCCAGTACGTGCTGACCAGCGGCTCGGCCCGGTTCCTGCTCACCGGCGTGGTCCGTCCCGGCGCCGAGGGCGCCGAGCACGTCACGAAGCACAGCGACGGTGTCAGCGACATCGCGCTGGAGGTGCCGGACGTGGACGCCGCGTACGCGCACGCCACCGCCCAGGGCGCCACGGGCCTGGTCGAGCCGCACGACGTCAGCGACGAGCACGGCACCGTCCGGATGGCGGCCATCGCCACGTACGGCGAGACCCGGCACACCCTCGTCGACCGGTCGCGCTACACCGGGCCGTTCCTGCCCGGGTTCGTGGCCCGCGAGCCGATCGTGGACCGGCAGCCGATGATCGACGCCGGCATCCAGCCGAAGCGCTTCTTCCAGGCCATCGACCACATCGTCGGCAACGTCGAGCTCGGCCGGATGGACGAGTGGGTCGAGTTCTACAAGCGCGTCATGGGCTTCACCAACATGGCGGAGTTCATCGGCGACGACATCGCCACCGACTACTCGGCCCTCATGAGCAAGGTGGTCGCCAACGGCACCCGACGCGTGAAGTTCCCGCTCAACGAGCCGGCGATCGCCCGCAAGAAGTCGCAGATCGACGAGTACCTGGAGTTCTACCAGGGCCCGGGTGCCCAGCACATCGCGGTGGCCACCAACGACATCCTGGCCAGCGTCGACGCGATGCGGGCGGCCGGCGTCGAGTTCCTCGACACCCCGGACTCGTACTACGACGACCCGGAGCTGCGCGCCCGCATCGGTGAGGTGCGGGTGCCGATCGAGGAGCTGAAGGCCCGCAAGATCCTCGTCGACCGCGACGAGGACGGCTACCTGCTCCAGATCTTCACCAAGCCGGTGCAGGACCGCCCGACGGTCTTCTTCGAGCTGATCGAGCGGCACGGCTCGCTCGGCTTCGGCAAGGGCAACTTCAAGGCCCTGTTCGAGGCGATCGAACGTGAGCAGGAGAAGCGCGGCAACCTGTAACACTTGCGAGCGTGATCTCACCCTCGTACCCGACGCCGCCGGCCGGTGGGCCCCCGCCCACCGCCGGCGGCTTCGCTTCCCCGCCGGCCCCGCCTCACCACGGGTTCGCGGAAACGGTCGTCGTTAAGGTGTCTGCGTGAGCGTGCAACCCGGCTGGTACGTCGACCCCGCCGATCCCGAGACCCGGCGGTACTGGGACGGCGAGGGCTGGATCGGTGCGCCCATCCCCGTGGACGCCACCCCACCGGAGGGTCCGCCACCGGTGGAGGCGCCCCCGCCCGCCCCTGTGCCGCAGCCCGTCACCTCGCCCGGGGCTCCGCCGGCACCGGCGCCGCCCGGCGCTCCCGCGTCGGCCCCGCCCGCCGTGCCCGGCTCCGCGCCACCGGCCGCCGGGCCGCCGCCCGGCTGGCAACCCCCGCCGGGGTACGGCCACCCGGGCCTGCCTCCCGGCTGGACGCCCCCGGGCTGGGCGGCGCGCATGCCCGAGCCCCGACCGCACGGCCTCCCGCTGGCGGGCCTCGGTGCCCGGCTCATCGCCCGGCTCATCGACTTCGGCATCGTCCTCGCGCTGAACGTCGTGGTGAACGGCTGGTTCGTCTGGCGGCTCGTGCAGGAGATGGCCCCGTACTGGCGGGAGGTGTTCCGGCGGGCGATGGCCGGCAACTCCTCGACCGAGGGGTTGCCGCAGATCGGTGAACAGGCCGGCGGCCTCCAGGTGGCCATCCTGCTGATCGCCACCGCGCTCTGGCTCGCCTACGAGGTGCCGACCATGGCGTCGAGCGGCCAGACGTTCGGCAAGCGGGTGATGGGGATCAGGGCCGTGCCGCTGACCGCGGACCAGCCCCTCGGGTTCGGCCGGGCGCTACGCCGGTGGAACACGCTCGGCCTGCCGACCCTGCTCTGGTACTGCTGCGGCCTGGGCCTGCTGCTCCAGCTCATCGACGCGATCTCCCCCCTCTTCGACCACCCGCTGCGCCAGGCGCTGCACGACAAGCGTGCCCAGACCGTCGTCGTGCAGGTGCCCCGCCACACCCCCACCGCCACCCGTTCCGAACCCCCGGGAGACACCCCATGACCGACACCGGACGACCCGACCCGGCGGTGCGGCTCACCCGCGCCGACCTCGACGCCCTGCCCAGCTACGTGCCCGGCCGCAGCCCCGCCGACCTGGCCCGGGAACTCGGGCTCCCCGAGGCGATCAAGCTGGCCAGCAACGAGGTGCCGTACGGGCCGCTGCCCGGCGTCGTGGAGGCGGTCGCCGAGGCCGCCGCCGGGGTGCACCGCTACCCGGACATGGGCGTCGTCGCGCTCCGCGACGCGCTGGCGCAGCGGTACGGGGTGGACGCCGACCGCATCGCCACCGGCTGCGGCTCAGTGGCGCTCGCCGAGCACCTGGTCCGGGCCACCTCGCTACCCGGCGACGAGGTCGTCTACTCGTGGCGCTCGTTCGAGGCGTACCCGATCATCGCGGCGACCAGCGGCGCGACCAGCGTGCGGGTGCCGAACGACCCCGGCCACGGGCACGACCTCACGGCCATGGCGGCGGCGGTGACCGAACGGACCCGGCTGGTGCTGGTCTGCAACCCCAACAACCCGACGGGCACGGCCGTACGCCGGGCCGAGCTGGACCGGTTCCTGGACGCCATGCCCGACGACGTGCTCGTGGTGATCGACGAGGCGTACCGGGAGTTCGTCACCGACCCGGAGGTGCCCGACGGGCTGACCTACCTCGACCGGCCGAACGTGGCGGTGCTCCGCACCCTGTCGAAGGCGTGGGGCCTCGCCGGGCTCCGCGTCGGCTTCCTGGTCGCCCAGCCCGAGGTGGCGGCCGCGGTCCGCAAGGTGGTCACCCCGTTCTCCACGAGCATGGTGGCCCAGGCCGCCGCGCTCGCCGCGCTCGCACAGGCCGACGAGGTGGAGCGGCGGTGCGCCCTCGTCGTCGCCGAGCGGGACCGGGTCACCGAGGCGCTGCGCAAGTTCGTCCCGGACGTCCCCGCGAGCCAGGCGAACTTCGTCTGGCTGCCGCTGGGCGACCGGGCGGTGGAGTTCGGCAAGGCGTGCGAGTCGCGCGGCGTCATCGTCCGGCCGTTCGCCGGTGACGGCGTACGCGTCACCATCGGCACCCCGGCCGAGAACGACGCCTTCCTGGCCGCCGCCGAGGCGGCGCTGGCCTGACGGAGTGTCCGGTCCGGTCCGCCTTCCCCGTCGTGAGCGGACCGGACCGGACGATCAGGTGGCCGGCGCGGGACGCCGGACCCGGGCGCTGTGCCAGGCAGCCTGGCAGCCAGACCTCCGGGCCGGTCGCTCAGCGGGCGAACGTACCGCCGGCCGCCAGGTTCACCGCGGCCGGCACGGTGATGTCGACGCCGGGCGTCCGGGCCACCTGGAAGGTCCGGTGGGCCGGCGCCGCGTCGGCCGGAGCGGGGCTCATCAGGATGACGATCACGCCCACGAGGGCTGCCACAAGTCGCACAGGAGTGACTATAAGTAACTTATGTCCGATTTGTCGAGGCTGCTGCGAGGCGTGTCGACGGCTCGGGTCGGACGCGACTCAGGTCGCCGCGAGGACCACGGGCTCGGCGGACAGGAAGTAGCCCTGGTCGTCCGCATCCGGGTCGACCGGCCGGCGCAACCGTTCGACGGCCACGTAGCCACCCGACGCGTACACCGCCCCCGGCGCGTAGCCCGTGCCGTCCCTGCCGACGGTCAGCGGGAAGCGGGACCGCTCCGCGCCGGTCACGGGATCGAGCGTGACCAGCTCGTTGGCGTCGGTCAGCAGGTGCACGCGGTCGGGCTGGACGGCGATCACCCGTCCCGGCCCGAGGTCGGGGCGGCGCCACGACTCGGCGCCGGTGCGTGCGGAGCGCCCGACGAGCACGCCCCCGACGACCCCGACCGCCTGCTCACCGGCGAGCTGGGTGTCGAGCCGGTCGAGCGCTGGCGCGGCCACCGGCGCCCCGGGGCCGACCAGCCAGCCCCGGCCCGCCGCGTCACCGGGCCCCGCCGTACGCAGGGCGGAGCACTCCGACCGCCCGCTCCGGCAGCCCACCGGGGTGACCACCACGTCGTCACCGGCGCCGGGCGGCCGCCAGCGGTCGGTCACCGCGCCCGTCGCCACGTCCCGGAACTCGACCGCCGCCGGGCCGGCGCAGCGGTCCACACCCACCAGCCGCCCCGTCGAGGTGGTGCCGACGTCGCCGCGGCAGTCGCCGCCCAGCGGGACGCGCCAGAGTTCGCGTCCGGCGGCCAGGTCGACGCCCCGCGCCTCGCCGGCGCCGGTCGCCACCAGCACGTCCCGGCCGTCGCCGGTGCGGGCGAGGTAGAGCCCCGGCGGGTCCCATACGATCGCCGCTCCGGTGCGCCGGGCGTCCGGCTTCCGCGCCGGCTCCGGTCCGTCGGCGCGCCAGGCCACCCGCCCGTCCCGCGCGTCCAGCGCCACGAGCCGGCCGTCCGACCAGCGGCTCACCACGGTCGTACCGCTCGCCACCACGCCGACCAGTTCGGCCGGCCAGCGGCGGTACGACCAGAACGGCGTGGTGCGGTACCGCCCGTCGACCGGTCGGTCCGCGTACACCTGGCGGTGGCCCGCGTACACCCGCAGCCGGTCGTCCACGACGAGCGGGGCCACGGGCAGCCGCCCGATCACGCCGGCGGGTGGATCGGCGGGGGTCGGGTACGCGGCACGCGCGACAGTGCTGACCTCGGCGGGGGCGAGCACGCGGTAGACGATCGTCGCCACCGTGGCGACGGCGAGCAGGACCGCGACGACCAGCACGACCCGCCGCCGGCCGTTACGGAACCCCATGCGCACCTCCGCCCGGCACCCTACCCAGCGGCGCTCGGCGGGTGTCAGGTGGCGGGTGCTCAGGCCGCCCGGGCCGTCGGGCCCTCGACGGCGGCGGCGAGGTCCGCGAGGTCGCCCCGGAGGGCACGCTCCACGGCGCGGGCGGCCAGACCGCCGAGGAGCAGCGCGACCACCCGGCCGGACGCGGAGGACGGCAGCGCCTCCAGGCTGACGGTGACGGCCGTGCCGCCCGGGTGCCGGCGCGGCGCGCCACGCAGCGTCCAGGTGATCCGGTGGTCGACGGCGTCGCCGGGCGAGCAGAGCACGAGGCGGCGCGGTGGTATCGCCTCCACCACCCAGAACTCCTCCACGAGGACGGCGCCGTCCGGCCGCCTGCGGGGCTCGCTCCAGGCGGTGCCCGGGCCGAAGGGGCCGGAGGTGAGCAGTTCGAGCGGGCCGGCCAGGGCCCGCCCCGCCCGGCTGAGGGGATCGGTCAGGAGCCGCCAGACGTCCACGGCGGACGCCTCGATGAAACCGGAAACCGCCACCGTCGACATGCCACCTCCCGTGGCCTCGACGGTACGCGGCGTGAACACGGAGCGGGGGTCTCCGGGCGGAATTTCCACCGGAGACCCCGATCGGTGCGTCTGTGCCGGGGTTGGTCCGGCGGTCAGCGGTCGAACTGGCCCGCGCGGATCGCGTCGACGAAGGCCGTCCACCCCGGCGGGCTGACGGCGAGCGTGGGGCCCGCCGGGTCCTTCGAGTCGCGGACCGCGACGACGCCGATGACGTCGACCAGGTTGTCGGCCACCTCGACGCAGAGGCCCTGGTCGTTGGAACGGCTGCTGGTACGCCAGACGGCGCCGGCAAGATCGTGCATTGACTACCTCCCTGTGCGTTGGGACGCCCCGCCGGGACCGGCCGGGACCGGTCACGGGCCCGTCCGGCGCGACGGGGCGTCGGAATCCGGAGCGATCAACGCGGGAGGGTACGGGGGCGATCGCACAGATGGTGCGATCGGCTGATCACGATCGTCGGCGGCCGGTGACGCACCGGCCGCCGGGCATCGGCGCTGGTCAGCGGGCGGGCAGAATGGTGCCGGTGACCTCGCCGAGGGCGACGGTGGTGCCGTCGGGGCCGGGAGCGGTCGCCGTGATGGTGACCGTGTCGCCGTCCTCCAGGAAGGTGCGCGTACCGCCGTCGAGCTTCACCGGCTCGGCCCCGCCCCAGGTGAGTTCCAGGAACGAGCCGACCTGCCCGCGCTCCGGCCCCGAGACGGTGCCGGAGGCGTAGAGGTCCCCGGTCCGCAGCGAGGCTCCGTTGACGGTCAGGTGGGCGAGCTGCTGGGCCGGCGTCCAGTACATGGTGGCGAACGGCGGCTCGCTGACCCGCTCGCCGTTCCACTCGACCTGGAGCCGCAGGTCCAGCCCGAGGTGCGGCACGTCGCGCAGGTAGTCGGCGACCGGCGGGTCCTGCTTGGGGCCCGGCCGGAACGCGTCGGCGAGGGCGTCCAGCGGGGTCACCCACGCCGAGACCGAGGTGGCGAACGACTTGCCGAGGAACGGCCCGAGCGGCTGGTACTCCCAGGCCTGGATGTCGCGGGCCGACCAGTCGTTGACCAGCACCACGCCGAAGACGTGGTCGGCGAAGTCGTCGACGGAGACCCGGGAGCCCAGCGGGCTGGGTACGCCCACCACGAAGCCGACCTCGGCCTCGATGTCCAGCCGGGCCGACGGGCCGTACGTGGGGCCCTCGGGGCCCGGCCGCTGCCCGCAGGGGCGGGTCACCGGGGTGCCGGAGACGACCACCGTGCCGGCTCGGCCGTGGTAGCCGATCGGCAGGTGCCGCCAGTTGGGCAGCAGCGGCGGCTGCCCCGGTCGGAAGATCTGCCCGACGTTGGCCGCGTGGTGCTCGGACGAGTAGAAGTCGACGTAGTCGGCCACCTCGAACGGCAGCAGCAGCCGGACCTCGCCGAGCGGCACCAGCAGCGGTTCCACGGCGGCCCGGTGCGCCGGGTCGGTGAGCAGCTCGGTGAGGCGCTGCCGCACGGCCGTCCACTGCGGACGCCCGAGCGCCATGAACGCGTTGAGGGTGGGCCGGCCCAGCGCCCCGGCGGCCAGCACCAGACCGGCGGCCTCGGCGCCGGCCAGGTCGAGCACGAAGTCACCGACGCGTACGCCGATGCGCGGCTCCCGCTCGCCGTGCACGAACACCCCGTACGGCAGGTTCGTCACCCCGTACGCCGATCCGTCGGCACCCGTCACCCAGGTCATACGCCCTCGCCCCCGTCGGAGTCGTCGGTCCGGTTCCCGCCCTCGTGCCGCTCGACGCCGGTCCCGCCGCGTACGGCGACCGGATCCACGCCGGTCCCCTCGCGTACGGCGACCGGGTCGTCGCGTGTCGGCCCGGTCAGCAGGCCGAGGCGGACCAGGTCGGTCAGTGGTTCCCCGATGCTGCACGAGCCGTAGCCCACCCAGAGCGGGCGCGGCGTCTCCAGCCGGCCCTCGACCCAGCTCAGGAGCGGCCGCGGGTCGGCGGCCGTGAGCAGTTCGGTGACGCCCTCCCGGTCCGCGCCCGCCGCCGCGGCGAGCGTGGCGGCCAGCACGTTCACGAAGCCGTGGTGGGTGAACCCGGTCTCCGGGTCGAGGTGGCGGACCGCGTGGTGCAGCCCGGCGGTCAGCTTGAAGGGCAGGTCACGGTCCCGGCAGGCGCAGATCACGGCGGCCAGCTCGGCCGGCGTCGGGAACAGCTCGGCGGCCAGCCCGCCGGTGCGGAACTTCGCGGCGACCGGCGCCCCGTCGGCCCGGGCCGCGGCGAGCCGGTCCAGCGCGCCCATGAGCCCGAACGTCAGCGGGACCTCGGCGTAGACGGCGTCGACGCCGGCCAGGGTCGACTCCAGCAGGCCGGCGATCCCGGGCAGGGGGTCCTCACCCCGCTTCGCGACGGCCACCTCGACCTGCCGGGCCGTCACGCCGCGGGATGCCAGGACCGACAGCGCGGACGGCAGCCCCGGCACCCCGGTGTCGCCGATGACACCGACCACGAAGCCCTCGGCGGGGTCGACGAGGCCGTTGAGACGGCCCGCCACGACGGCCGAGGCCGGGACCAGGAGCGGCCCGACGAGGTCGGCGTACCAGGCACGGCGGTGACCGCGGTGCGCGACGACCGCGTCCGGGAGGGCGGCGCTGCCGGGCGGGAAGACGGCGGCGTCGTCCACCAGACCGTCGAGGAGCGCGGGCACCTGCGTTGACACGGAACAAGAATCTACGGGACGCTACGTGGAGCGGACAACAGCGTCCGATTATCGGACGTCATCGGCCGGTGACCGGGACCTATCGGGAGGCGAGATGCCGTACTACCGCAGCGTCGGCGAGGTGCCGCGCAAACGCCACACCCAGTTCCGTCAGCCCGACGGCAGCCTCTACGCCGAGGAACTCATGGGCCAGGAGGGCTTCTCCTCCGACTCGTCCCTGCTCTACCACCGCCACGCCCCCACGGCGATCGTGGCGGCCGAGGAGTTCACGCCGCCCGCCGTCACGCGGGTGCCGAACCTGCCGCTCAAGCCGCGGCACCTGCGCACGCACAAGCTCGACGGCGCCGGGGCCGATCCGGTGCTCGGCCGGCAGTACCTGCTCGCCAACGACGACGTGCGGATCGCGTACGTGCTCGCCGACCGCCCGTCCCCGCTCTTCCGCGACGCCACCGGCGACCACTGCCTCTACGTCGAGTCCGGCAGCATGCGGGTCGAGTCGACGTTCGGGGCGCTCGACGCGGTCGCCGGCGACTACGTCATCATCCCCACCTCGACCATCCACCGCCTCGTGCCGACCAGCGACGAGCCCGTCCGGCTGCTCGCCATCGAGGCGGCCGGCCACATCGGCCCACCCAAGCGCTACCTGTCCGTACGCGGCCAGTTCCTGGAGCACTCGCCGTACTGCGAACGCGACCTGCGCGGGCCGGACACGCCGCTGCTCATCGACGGCGAGGACGTCGACGTGCTCGTGCGGCACCGTCGCGGTTGGACCCGCTTCACGTACGCCCACCACCCGTTCGACGTGGTGGGCTGGGACGGGCACCTCTACCCGTGGGCGTTCTCCATCCACGACTTCGAGCCGATCACCGGCCGGATCCACCAGCCGCCGCCGGTGCACCAGACCTTCCAGGGCCCGAACTTCGTGATCTGCTCGTTCGTGCCGCGCAAGGTCGACTACCACCCGGACGCCATCCCGGTGCCGTACAACCACCACAACGTCGACTCCGACGAGATGCTCTTCTACACCGGCGGCAACTACGAGGCGCGGCGCGGCTCCGGCATCGAGCAGGGTTCGATCTCGCTGCACCCGTCCGGGTTCACCCACGGCCCCCAGCCGGGCGCCGCCGAACGCGCGATCGGGGTCGACTTCTTCGACGAGCTGGCCGTCATGGTCGACACGTTCCGCCCGCTCGACCTGTGCGACGCGGCGGCCGCCTGCGAGGACCCGGGGTACGCCTGGACCTGGGCACGCCGGGCCTGATCGCCCTGGGGCTCGCCGGGGCCCGCCCCGCCCCGAGCGGGTCGGGCTCCGGCGGGGCCCCGAGCTTGCCGGGCCGCGCTACGCCGTCGGATCCTGGGTGAGTTTCCCGCCTCACGCCGTCGTGCGGAACAGTGCGGTCATCTCGGCCATGGCGGCCACCGCGATGGCGAGCACCAGCGGCCACGCGGTGCCGACGAGGGCGTAGAGCAGGATCAGCACCGGTGCGGCGGCCGCCGCGTACACGGCCAGGGCCAGGGCGCGGTCGGACCGCAGCAGGGCCGGCAGGACCGTCCTCGCCAGGCCCGGCATCCGTGCGCCGAACCGCCACAGCACCAGCGCGCCGCCGAGAGCGGCGACCACGGCGGCGCCCCGGGAGAGCCCGGCGCTGGCGGGGGCGACGCAGGCGATCAGCACAGCGGTGATCATCGACCAGCCCGCGCCGAAGAGCACCAGCTGCCGCAGGCCGGCCGAGATCGTCCGGCGCGAGTCGATCCGTCCCGGATCCGCGGCGGCGGCCTCGGCGAGGTGCTCCAGCGCCTCGCTCCACCGCCGCTGCTCCAACCGGATGACACCGATGTCGTGCCGCGCCTCGGCGAGCTGCGGGTCCAGCCGCAGCGCCTCGCGGTAGGCCCGCTCGGCCAGGTCGAACATCTGCATGTTCGCGGCCACCAGCCCAAGCACCAGGTGCGCCTCGGGCTCCTCGGGCGCCAGTTGCACCCCGCGCCACGCCGCGTTGAGCGCCGTCTGGCCGTTGCGCGAGCCGGCCAGGATCGCCGCGGCGTTCCGCTGGGCGTACGCGTCGTCGGGGCCGACCGCCAGGATCTCGTCGGCGGTGCGGGCGGCCTCGGCGTACCGCTCCAGGTCGGCGAGGGCCATGCCCCGGGCCAGCAGCGGCGCCACGATGCCCGGAGCGGCGGCGATCGCCGCGTCGGCGGCGGTGAGCGCCTCGGCCGGTCGCCCGGCGGCCAGGTGCAGGCGGGAGAGCAGGGTCAGCGCCCCCGCGTTGGCCGGTTCCAGCGCCACGGCGTACGACACCTCGGCGGCGGCCTCGTCGTAGCGGCCGAGTTCGGCCAGCAGCTTCGCCCGCTGGACGTAGCCGTCGGCGGAGGACTGCTCGGGGGTGGCGTCGCTGGACATCCCGGCGAGCCTAGGCGGCCGGTGCCTCGTACACCAGGGCCACGGCGATGCCGGCGAGCCCCTCGCCGCGCCCGGTGAAGCCGAGCCCGTCGGTGGTGGCCGCGGACACGGTGACCGGCGCGTCGATCGCGGTGGAGAGGACGCGCTCGGCTTCCGCCCGGCGCGGCCCGATCTTGGGCCGGTTGCCGACCACCTGGACCGACACGTTGCCGATCGTGAACCCGGCGGCGCGGACCCGGCGGGCCGTCTCGGTGAGCAGCGCCACCCCGGAGGCGCCGGCCCACTCCGGCTGGTCGACACCGAAGTTCGCGCCCAGGTCACCGAGGCCGGCCGCGGAGAGCAGCGCGTTGCAGGCGGCGTGGGCCACCACGTCGGCGTCGGAGTGCCCGGCGAGGCCGTCCTGGTCGGGCCAGAGCAGGCCGGCCACCCAGCAGGGCCGGCCGGCGGCGAACGCGTGCACGTCGGTGCCGATGGCGACGCGGGGAACGATCATGAGCAGAGGGTACGCGTCAACCGCCGGCGGCCAGCAGATGCTCGGCGAGCGCCAGGTCGAACGGGCGAGTGATCTTGAGTGCGTACTCGGAGCCCGGCACGCAGGACACCGGGACGCCCTGCTTCTCCACCAAGCCGGCGTCGTCGGTGAGCGCGTCACCGGCCGCGGCGTGCGCGGCGGCGAGCACCGAGCGGCGGAAGCCCTGCGGCGTCTGCACGATCCGCAGCACGGAACGGTCGACCGTGCCGAGCACCGTCTCCTCGGCGCCGACCTCCTTGATCGTGTCGACCACCGGAAGCACCGGGATCACGGCCGGCCGGCCCGCGCGGACCGCCGCCGCGACGGCCTCCACCAGCTCGGGCGGGGTCAGTGCCCGCGCGGCGTCGTGCACGAGGACGATCTCGGGGCCGGGCGGCACCGCGGCGAGCGCCGCCGCCACCGACGCCTGACGCTCGGCGCCTCCGGGCACCACCGTCACGGGGGCCACCGGGGCGAGCAGGTCGCGGACCGCGTCGAGCTCGGCCAAGGGAGCGGCCACCACGATCGTGCGCACGCTCGGGGCCGCGGCGAGCCGGCGCACCGCGTGCACCAGCAGGGGTTCCCCCGCGAGCAGGCGCAGCGCCTTGGGTCGGCCCGGGCCGAGCCGTACGCCGGCCCCCGCCGCAGGGACGAGGACCGCGACGTCACCGCGCGGATTGAGCTGCGCGGTCACGTCGCGGTCCTCGGTGGTTTCTTCGCTACGAACTGGGTACGTCGATGCTGTGCGGACTAGGCCTCGGTCAGCACCTTGTCGAGCAGCGTCTCCGCCTCGTCCTTGGTGCTCTTCTCCGCCAGCGCGACCTCGCCGACGAGAATGTCGCGAGCCTTGGCGAGCATGCGCTTCTCGCCCGCGGACAGACCCCGCTCCCGCTCCCGGCGCCACAGGTCGCGGACGACCTCGGCGACCTTCAGCGGGTTACCGGAGGCCAGCTTCTCCAGATTCGCCTTGTAACGCCGCGACCAGTTGGTCGGCTCCTCGGTGTGCGGGGCACGGAGCACGTCGAAGACCTTGCCCAGGCCCTCTTCGCCGACCACCTCGCGCACACCCACGATCTCGGCGTTCTCGGCGGGCACCCGGACCGTGAGGTCACCCTGCGCGACCCTCAGGACGAGATACTGCTTCTCCTCGCCCTTGATGACCCGAGTCTCGATTGCCTCGATGAGTGCGGCCCCGTGGTGGGGGTAAACAACGGTCTCGCCGACACTGAAAACCATAGGTTCGAAACCCCTTTCGCTGTGTCTAGGGTAACACGCTCAGGCACCGATGTCTCACCGCTGTCCTGACCGTTGGCGCAGCTCAGGGGCCCTGTGAGAGGTATTTCTTCGACTTGACAGGCCGTCAAACCGATGGTTCGAACACGCTCCGTAACCTCCGGATGACACCCCGGTAGGAGTGAACGGAACGCCGAGATCAAGGGCTATGCGCTCGTTACATGGTATCCCGACGAGGGCTGCCGCGCCCACGTCTAGCGGGAGCCGCCCCCGGTGCGCGAGGCTGGTAGGCGAGCCGCTGTCGGCTCTCGAAGACGGTTCCAGGGGGTCCGATGAGCATGCCGGACGCAGACGGGCACGGGCCGTCCGAGGGGCTGCCCGACCTCCCGCCGGAGTGGGGTCGGGTGGTGATCCCCGACGACGCCTCGGCGCTCGCGCAGGAGGCCGCGCAGGTGCGCCGCGAGTTGCGCGAGGCCGCACGCCGCGCGGCGCGGGCCCGCCTGTCGGCCCTCAAGCTGCCCCTGCTCGTCCTGCTGGTGGCCATCGTCACGACACTCGCCGGCCTGGCCGCCGTCACCTGGCCGCGCCCGCCGCGCTCCGCGGACCGGTCCACGCCGGCCCCGGAACCGCCACCCGCCGCGCTGACCGGCCGGCCGCTGCCCGCCCTCGACCTGGT
The DNA here is from genome assembly GCF_036184225.1 of Micromonospora globbae. Taxonomy (NCBI): domain Bacteria; kingdom Bacillati; phylum Actinomycetota; class Actinomycetes; order Micromonosporales; family Micromonosporaceae; genus Micromonospora; species Micromonospora globbae. Next base: position 5,938,448 of record NZ_CP108084.1, on the reverse strand, counting down.
CGACGCCGGGCAGTCCCCGGTGCCGCTGCGCGGCCTGGCCCCCGCCATGATCATCCTGGTGGACGCCTGCGCCTGCGTCGCCGAGGTCACGCAGGCCGCCGCGGCCGCGCCGCCCGAGGTGAACGTGGTGACCGTCACCGGCGAGCGGAGCGTGCCGACCGCGCCGACCCGCGGGCCGGGTGTGCGTACGCTCGCCGATCCCGCCGGTGGACTGCGCTCGTTCCTGCACCTGCCACCGCACCCGGACCAGGCGGTGGCCGTGCTCGTGGACCGGGCCGGCGTGGTGGTCCGGGTGCTGCCCGACCTCGGCCCGGCCGAGACGTACCGCGCCGACCTGGCCCGCCTCGCCGCCTGACCGCCGCGGCGACCTGGCCCGCCTCGCTGCCCGACCGCCGGCCGCGACGTCCGGGCCGGCGGCGGGAACCGACGCGGCCGGTCAGCCCGCCGGCACCAGCTGTACGGCGACCCGTACCCACTCGGTGCCGGCGCTCGCGAGCCAGACGCGCAGCGGTCCGCCCGTCCCGACGACCACGAGCGCGCGGATCGCGCCGTCGCAGACCGCCGGGGCGCGGTTGACGACCCGGCCGCCCGTGATCGAGACCCGCAACGTCCCCGGCCCCGTGCACCGGTACTGGAGCAGGTACGCGGCGGGCGGCGTGTCCTCGCCGCCGACCTGCTGCGAGACGGTCCGCTGACGGGTGAGCGTCACGGCGTCGTGCCAGAGCGCGTCCGGATCCCGCGGCAGGACGAGGCCCTGCGTCATGGTCCCGGGTTCGGCACGGCGGCGGGGACCGGGGTCGACCGGGAGGGCGGCGTCGCCCTCGGTCACGAGGACAGCGGCCCCCGTGGCCGGATCCACCCGGACGACCGCTCCCGCCCGCCCGTCGGCCGGGCCGAGTCGCACCGGATCGGTCCCGCCGACCGGGGCGGCAGCCACGTCGCGCGGCGAGCCGGCCCGGGTGCCGTCCGGGGCGTTCGCCCGCCACCACCAGCCCCCGGCCACCAGCACGAGCACGGTCGCGCCGGCCAGCACCCCGCGGCGCAACCGGTCATCCGCCTCGACGCCCATGCGCCGAGCCTAGGCGTGACCGCTCAACCCTGTCGATCGAGCAGTACGGCGTAGAGGGTGAGGCCCGGGCCGAACGCGAGCATGAGGATCCGCTCCGGCGGCGTGGCGGCGCGGCGCAGCCGGTCCAGGATCAGCAGCACCGTCGGCGAGGAGCAGTTGCCGTGCTCGTCCAGCGTCGCCCGGGACGACGCGAGCGCGTCCGGGGGAAGACCCAGCTCACGCTCCACCACGTTGAGGATGCGCGGCCCGCCGGGGTGCACCGCCCAGCCGTCCAGCTCGGCGACCGCGGTGCCGTGCCGGGCCAGCAGGTCGTCGACCAGGCCGCGGACGTGTGTGGACAGCACCTGCGGCACCTTGGGCGACAGTCCCATCCGGAAACCGGCGTCGGTGACGTCCCACGTCATGTGGTCGGCCGTGGAGGTGTCGGTGACCGACGTGACCTCCCGCAGCGCGTACCCCGGGCCGCCGGGAAGCACCACGGCGGCGACCGCCGCGTCCGAGAAGAGCGCGTGCGAGACGATCTGCTGGGTGTCCACCCGCGCCGTGGAGGGCTGGATGTGCAGGCTCGTCAGCTCTGCGCAGAGCAGCAGCGCCGGACGGCCCCGCGCGGTCACGAAGTCGCTCGCCGCGCCGAGCCCGGGCAGCGCCGCGTAGCAGCCCATGTGGCCCACGAACATCCGCTGCGTGGTGGGCGCCATGCCGAGGTCACGGGCGAGCAGGATGTCCAGCCCGGGGGTGGCGTACCCGGTGCACGAGCAGACGATGAACAGCCCGATGTCGACGGCGTCGAGGCCGGCCGCCGTCAGTGCCCGGCCCACCGCCTCCTTGCCCAGCGGCAGCGCCTCGACCAGGTAGCGGCGCATCCGCCGCTCGGTCGGCCAGTCGGAGACGTCCTCCAGCAGCGGGTTCACCGCGGCCTGGCGGGTGCTGACCCCCGAGTTCGCGAAGATCCGCTGCGCCAACGACCGGGTGGCGCCCGAGAAGTGCCGGGAGAAGAAGCCCTCCCACAACTCGTCCTGCCGGGCCGACGGCGGCTGTGCCGTCCCGAGGCCCGCGATCACTGGTACCGACACGATCCCCACCTCTCGTCCGACGCCGCCCTCCCCAGAACCGCCCCTCGACCGGGACGGCCCCGGGCGGCCCCACGCTCACCAACGAGGCGCCGAGCCGTCGCGGTCCGGGTCACCGCCCAACGCGGCGATGCCGAGCCAGTCGGCGCAGACGTCCGAGGTGGCCGGATGCAGTGACCCGCAGCGGGCGTCCCGATAGAGCCGCTCCAGGGGATGGCCGCGGCGCGTCGCCGACGTGCCGGCGGCCTCCAGCATCGACGCGGCCACGTCGGCCGCGGTCGTGCCGGCGAGCAGCTTGGCCCGCCACACCCAGCGGTTGGTCTCGGCGTCGCCCGGCGCCTCGTCCACCCGCCGCGCGGCCTCGGCCACCACCAGCTCGGCGGCCGCCACGGCGGCGTCGGCCCGACCCAGCCGCGCCCGGACCGCCGGCAGACCGGCGAGGTTGCGGGCGTTCAGGTGCTCGGCCGCCGCCTCGACCGCCGCCCGGGCCACCCCCACGTAGACGGCCGCGTAGCTGGCCACGAGCCAGTGCGGCATGAGCTGCGCGACCACCAGGGCGAGACCCTCCACCCCGCCGAGCAGCCGGTCGGCCGGCACGGTCACATCCAGGTGCAGGTCGTGCGAGGCCGTGGCGCGCATGCCCAGCGAGTCCCAGGTCGGCTCGACGGTGACGCCGTCGCCGGCCGGCACGAGGAACTGGGACACCACCGACTGGTCGGCGGCGCTGCGGGCGGCGACCAGGTAGCCGTCCGGGTGCCCGGCGCCCGAGCAGAACGTCTTGCTGCCCTTGATGTGCCAGCCACCCTCGACCGGCTCGTAGACGGTGCTGAGCTGGGACAGCCGGGCGCCGGCGCCGCGTTCGCTCATCGCCACCGCGTACCAGGCGCCGTCGGCCGCCGCCCGGAGCAGCCGGTCGCGGGCCGCGAGGGCCTCGTCCGGTACGCCGAGCGCCTCGGCCAGTTCCTCGGTGACCGCGCCCAGCGCGCCGGTGACCGAGGCGTGCATGTTGAACACCAGCGCGGTCGCGCCGTTCCCCTTGGCCAGCTCCGTGGCGACCGCCGCGTACTCGGCGAACGTGGCGCCGAACCCGCCGAGGTCGCGGGGCACCATCAGCCCGAAGAGCCCGGCCTCCCGCAGGTCCTCGAAGTCCTCGGCCGGGAAGGAGCCGTCCCGGTCGTGCTCGGCCGCCCGGGCGGCGAATCGCGGCGCCAACCTGCGGGCCGCCTCCAACGCGTGCACGGTCACTTGCGCCCCCTCCTCGGCGTCCTTACCCCGCCGGGCCCGAACTATCCTTTCCGGACCCCCCAGCCCTGGTACAGCACCGCGGTCGAGCGCGTCGGCACGATCCGCGGGGCGCGGCCCGCCGGCGCGGCGCCGGAGGCACCCCGTACGCGCCGGAACAGCCACCCGAGCAGCCCGCGCACCTCCGGCCGGACGCCGCGCAGCCGCAGCGCGACGCCGTGCCGGGCGGCCTCGGCCACCAGCGCCCGGGCGTCCACGAACAACCGTGGATCGTGGATCCCGCGCGGCACGGTCGGCAGCCGCTCGCCGACGTGGACCGCCACGACGCGGCTCAGCACAGTGTCGTTCAGGGTGTCCAGCACCAGCAGGCCACCGGGCCGCAGCAGCCGGCACGCCTCGGCCAGCGCCCGCCGCCAGTCCGGCACGTGCTCCAGCACCTCACCGGCGGCCACCACGTCCGCGCAGCCGTCGGCCAGCGGCACGGCGGTGACGTCCCCGTTCACGGGGGTGACCCCGTGCGCGGCGGCCTGGGCCAGCGCCGAGCGGGTCAGGTCGACACCCACGTGCCGGTAGCCCTTCCCGGCCAGGTGCGGCGCGAGCAGCCCGGCACCGCATCCGAGGTCCACGAGCAGCGCGTCGGGGCGCTCGGCGGGCGGCACGAGAGCCGCCCGCGCCTCGGCGAGCCAGTGCAGCATCGCGAAGGCGCCGTCCGGCCGCCACCACTCGTCGGCGAGGTCGTCGTACTGGCGCGGATCGTTGCGCGGCAGCACCCGCGACCGGGTGGGCGCCGCAGCGACGTCTCGCATGGAACCGAGCGTGGCACGACTCCCGGGTAACAACCAGACTTCCCTTATGTCGACTTCGGTGTTAGGGCTGGTCAGGGCGAGCCATCCGGAACCGGCGGCGGCGGTGACCGTCGTGGCCGGCCTGCTGGCCGTCGGCGTGGGGCACCGCCCGCCCGGGGTGGCCGCCGTCGTCCTCACCGTGCTGGCCAGCCAGCTCGCCGTGGGCTGGGCGAACGACGCCATCGACGCCGACCGCGACGCCGCCGTGGGGCGTACCGACAAGCCGGTCCCGGCCGGCGCGGTCCGCCGCCGCACCGTGGCCGTGGGCGCCGCGGTGGCCGCGCTCGCCACCCCGGCGCTGGGGCTGACCACGACCCCCGCCGCGGCGTTCTGGGTCACCCTCGGGCTCGTCTCCGCCCTCCTCTACGACTGGCCCCTCAAGTCCACGCCGGTGTCCGTGCTGCCCTACGCGGTCTCCTTCGGGACGCTGCCCGCCTTCGTGGTGCTGGCCCTGCCCGGCGCGCCGGCGCCGCCGGCCTGGCTCGTCGTCGCGGCGGCCTGCCTCGGCGCCGGGGCGCACTTCGCCAACGTCCTGCCGGACCTCGTCGACGACGCCCGGACCGGGGTCCGGGGCCTTCCGCACCGGTTCGGCGCCGCCGGCAGCCGGGCCGCCGCCGCCGTGCTGCTGCTCGCGGCGACCGGTGTCCTGGTGTTCGGGCCGCCCGGACCGCCGTCCGGGGTCGGGCTCGCCGCGGTCGTGGCCGCCGTCGTGGTGCCGCCGCTGAGCTGGTACGGCGGGCGTGGCGCCGCCCGCGCCGGACGCCGTCCGGTGGCGGCCTTCCGCGCCGTGATGCTCGTGGCGCTCATCGACGTGGTGCTGCTGGTCACCAGCGGTCGGGTGGCCTGATCGTCACCCCGCGAGGTGGCATCCCCGGGTCGGAGTGCGGCCCTCGATCAGGCCCAACTACCCTGGAGCGCGGTCTGCGCGGGCATGGCCACCGTGCCCGGCGTACGCACCGGGTGTGATCGTGACGAGGAGGACCGACGTGACGCGCTCGATCAGGGGTTCCCGGCGGGCGGCCCTGCTGCTGTCCGGGGTGGCGGCGGCGACCAGCCTGCTGCTGTCCGGGTGCGGCGCAGGACAGATCTCGGAGACGGCCAACAAGGTGCCGTCGGTCCAGGGCGTCAACATCTCGACCGAGAACGGCGAACTGGCGGTGCGCGGCCTGCTGGTGGAGTTCCCCGGCGTGGAGGGCTACAAGGCCGGCGAGGACGCCCTGCTCAACGCGGTGATCTACAACGACTCGAAGAACCCGGTCACGGTCACCGTCACGAGCCAGGACGCCCGGGACGTCGTGGTCACCAGCGTGGGCGCGTCGGCCAGCCCGTCGCCGTCGCCGTCCGGGTCCCCCTCCGGTTCGCCGTCGGCGACCCCCACGGACTCGGCCTCGCCCGGCGGCTCCGCCTCGGCCACCCCGTCGGACACCGCCAGCCCGTCGGCTCCCGCCGGGGAGCCCGCCCGGATCGAGATCGCCCCGCTGAGCTACGTGCAGCTGAACCAGCAGTCCGGCCGCATGCTCCAGCTGGTCGGCCTCAACGAGGCGCTCCGCTCCGGCCAGAACGTCTTCGTCACGTTCGACTTCGGCAACGGCAACACCATCACGGGTCCCGCCCCGATCGCCGTCCCGTTCACCCCGCCCGCCCCGCCCTCGCCGATCGTCGAGCGTGAGGGCGGCTACGAGGGTGGCGACGAGGGCGGCGCCGGGCACGGCGGCTGAGCCTCCCCGACCTACCGCGGACACCGCCGGCGTGCACCACGCCGGCGGTGTTTCGTCGTACGGCCCGGTCGTCCTCCGGCGGGGGCGCCGCGTCCGGTCGTACCCCCGAGCTAGCGTGCTGGTGTGACGACCTCCCGATCGACGACCTCCCGAGCCCCGTCAGCCCGCGGCGGCGCGGCGACCGGCGGGCGGGGCCGCGCCACCGGCCGTGATCCCCGACCGGCCTACGAGTGCGACGCCTGCGGCCACCAGCCGCCCAAGTGGGTGGGCCGCTGCCCGGAGTGCGGCGAGTGGGGCTCCGTGGTCGAGTCGACGATCACCGGGCCCACGGTCTCCGGCCGGGTGGTCAGCTCCCGCATGCCGGCCGAGCCGGCCCGGCCCATCGCCACCATCAGCGCCGCGCCCGCCCGGGCCCGGCCGACGGGGGTGAGCGAGCTCGACCGCGTGCTCGGCGGCGGCCTGGTGCCCGGCGCCGTGGTGCTGCTGGCCGGCGAACCGGGCGTCGGCAAGTCCACCCTGCTGCTCGACGTGGCCCAGCAGTGGGCCGCCGGCGGCGGCAGCCCGTCGCTGGTGGTCAGCGGCGAGGAGTCGGTCAGCCAGGTGCGCCTGCGCGCCGAGCGGATGGGCGCCCTGCACGACCAGCTCTACCTGGCCGCCGAGAGCGACCTGTCGGCGGTGCTCGGCCACCTCGACGCGGTCAAGCCGGGGCTGCTGGTGCTGGACTCGGTGCAGACCATCTCCACCCCCGGCACCGAGGGCGTCCCCGGTGGGGTGACCCAGGTGCGGGCGGTCACCGCCGCCCTGGTGTCGGTGGCCAAGGAACGGAACATCGCCACCGTGCTGGTGGGTCACGTCACCAAGGACGGGCAGGTGGCCGGTCCCCGGGTGCTCGAGCACCTGGTCGACGTGGTGCTGCACTTCGAGGGCGACAAGCACTCCTCGCTGCGCATGGTGCGCGGCGTCAAGAACCGGTTCGGCGCGGCCGACGAGGTGGGCTGCTTCGAGATGCACGAGGGCGGCATCACCAGCCTGGCCGACCCGTCGGGGCTCTTCCTGACCCGCTACTCCGAGCCGGTTCCCGGCACCTGCGTCACCGTCGCCATGGAGGGGCGGCGCGCGCTCGTCACCGAGGTGCAGGCGCTGATCGGCGCGACCGTGGCCGGCTCGCCACGGCGTACGGTGTCGGGGCTCGACTCGGCGCGGCTCGCGATGGTGCTGGCCGTGCTCCAGCGCCGGACGGAGCGGCTCACCCTGCACGACCGGGAGGTCTTCGCGGCGACCGTGGGCGGGATCCGGGTGGTGGAGCCGGCCGCCGACCTGGCGGTGGCGCTCGCCGTCGCCTCCGGGGGACTCAACCTGGCCATCGCACCGCACCTGGTGGCGATCGGGGAGGTCGGGCTCACCGGCGAGGTCCGCCGGGTCGGCGCCGTGCCGCGCCGGCTCGCGGAGGCCGCCCGGCTGGGCTTCCGGATCGCCCTCGTCCCCCCGGGATGCGGGCCGGAGTCGACCGGGGTCGTCCCCGAGCAGATGCGGGTGATGGAGGTCACCGACGTCCGGACGGCCCTGCAATGTGCCGCGCGCGCGTCGGCGGAGTGACCCGTCGTGTTCGGCCGACCGGACCGTCGGGCCGATACCGGACACGCCTCCACGGGCCGGACGGAAGGCATCGTGACACATCACAGTAACCACGACAGCACCCACCGCACGGCAGTCCGTAGACTGTGCCCGTGCCGATCGACCGCGATACCACCAAGCCTGCCGGCGCGACGCCCCACGCCCGCACCGGCGCCGTGGGCTCGCCCGCCCGTCCGATCAGCGTGAACGTGGCCGGAGGCGCCGCCGGTGACCCGCTGCGCGCCAACCTGGCGCTCATGGCGCCCGGCACCGCCCTGCGGGACGGCCTCGAACGGATCCTGCGCGGCCGCACCGGCGCGCTGATCGTCCTCGGCTACGACAAGGTCGTCGAAGGGCTCTGCACGGGTGGTTTCCCGCTCGACGTGGAGTTCTCCGCCACCCGCATCCGTGAGCTGTGCAAGATGGACGGCGCCGTGGTGCTCTCCAGCGACGGCACCCGCATCGTCCGGGCGGCGGTGCACCTGATGCCCGACCCGTCCATCCCCACCGAGGAGTCGGGCACCCGGCACCGCACCGCCGAGCGGGTGGCCCGCCAGACCGGTTACCCGGTGATCTCGGTGAGCCAGTCGATGCGGATCATCAGCCTCTACGTCAACGGCCAGCGGCACGTGCTGGACGACTCGGCGGCCATCCTCTCCCGGGCCAACCAGGCCCTGGCCACCCTCGAGCGCTACAAGCTGCGGCTCGACGAGGTCTCCGGCACGCTCTCCGCGCTGGAGATCGAGGATCTGGTCACCGTGCGCGACGCGGTGGCCGTGGTGCAGCGGCTGGAGATGGTCCGCCGCATCGCCGACGAGATCGCCGGCTACGTGGTGGAGCTGGGCACCGACGGGCGGCTGCTGGCGCTCCAGCTCGACGAGCTGATGGCGGGCGTGGACGCCGACCGGACCCTGGTGATCCGGGACTACCTGCCCTCGGGCCGCAAGTCGCGCACCCTCGACGAGGCGCTGGTCGAGCTGGACCTGCTCGGGGCCACCGAGCTGATCGACCTGGTGTCGGTGGCGAAGGCCATCGGCTACCCGGCCGCCTCCGACGCGCTCGACGCGGCCGTGAGCCCGCGCGGCTTCCGGCTGCTCGCCAAGGTGCCGCGGCTGCCGGCCGCGGTGGTCGACCGCCTCGTCGTGCACTTCGGCAGCCTCCAGCGGCTGCTGGGCGCCACGGTGGAGGATCTCCAGGCCGTCGAGGGGGTCGGCGACGCTCGGGCACGCAGCGTGCGCGAGGGCCTGTCCCGGCTCGCCGAGGCGTCCATCCTCGAACGGTACGTCTGACCGCGGTCCCTCACCCGCGCGCGGCCGGCGCCGGCGGGGCTCAGCCCGTGATGGTGAGCTTCACGGGCTCGCTGAGCTTCGTGCCCACCCGTGCGAACACCTGGTAGGTGCCGGGCGGAACCGGCTTCCCGGCGGCCACCCCGTCGGCGCACCGGCTGGCGTCCTGCCCGTTCCAGGTCACCTGGTACATCTGCTCGATGTTCGGCGGGAAGGACTGGACGTTCCGGCCCTTGGCGGTGCCGCAGGTGTCGGAGGACCAGATCTTCTCCGCGCCGGACTTGATGAACAGCTCCTGGAGGTCGGCGCCGACGTCCCGGCTGCACGTCCGGTCGGACTTGTTCTTGATCCTCAGTTGCAGGTCGACCGGTGCACCGCTGCGCACCGTGGCGGGCAGCGCCACCGCCGTCAGGCTGATCTCCGCGTCCGTGCAGCTGCCGTCGTCGGCGGTATCGGCGGCGGGAGCCACCGGCGGACCCTCGCCCTGTGACGCGGGCGGATCGGCCGGCGAGTCACCGGCGGTGGGGCTCTCGGCCGCCTCCGGGGGCGGCGAACCGGTCTTCGGGGTGAGCAACGACGGGCTCGGGCTGGGGCTCACGGAGCCGGTCGGAGTCGACCCGGCCTGCGGCCTCCGGTCACCGGGGTCGTCCGACCCGGTGCACGAGTAGAGCAGGACAATCAGGAAGAGAAGCCCCGCTCCGAGTACGACGGCGCGACGCCGCCAGTAAACGGCGGGTGGCAGGGGGCCGACCGTCAGACGCATGATGCCCCCACCGTAGCGGCGAGCGGCCCCGGCAGTGCGGCGCGACGCGCCGGGAGGTTCGTCGACGCGCGCGACCACACGTCCACTGTGGAGGCTGCGGCCACCGGGCCGGTGTGCCGTGCCCACGGTTCCGGCCGGGCCCGGCGCGGGTGCCGCGGTGCGCTCACAGGTAGACCTTGCGCTGGTAGACGGCGTGCGCCCCCGCCACCCGGTCGAGGAAGAGCAGCCCCGCGCAGTGGTCGATCTCGTGCTGGAGGGCGCGGGCCTCGAAGCCGTCCGTCACCAGCCGTACGGGGGCCCCCGTGCCCGGCAGCTCGCCCTCGACCACCAGCCGGCTGGCCCGCTTGACGTCCCCCGTCAGGTCGGGCACCGACATGCACCCCTCGCGACCGGCCTTCCAGCGGGTCGCCTCGACGACCGTGGCGTTGCAGAGCACGAACGTGCCGTGCACGGTCACCGCCTTCGGGTGCCCGGTCACGTCCACGGCGAACACCCGGGCGCTCACGCCGACCTGCGGGGCGGCCAGGCCGACGCAGCCGGGCGAGACCCGCATGGTGGCGATGAGGTCCGCGGCCAGCCGCACCGTCTCCGCCAACGTCGGATCGACCGCCTCGCCGGCCCGGCTCAGCACCGGGTGCGGCGCCGCCACCACGGGACGGACCGCGCCGGCCACGCCCAGCGCCTCCGGCGTCCAGTCGCCGAGGCCCGCGTACTCCCCGTCGGCGCGGCCGGCCTCCGGCCCCTGTACCTCGCCGCTCACAGCAGGTCCGGATCCGCCGGTCGGAGGGTCACCTCGACACCCAGCTCGGCGGCGACCCGTTCCAGCCGCCCCGCCAGCTCACCGGCGACACCGGGCGGCAGGTCGACCTCGGCCACCACCACGTAGAGCGCGCCGGTGAGCCGGGTGCTCAGGTCGGTGACGTTGCCCCCGGCGTCGGCGAGCACCCGGGTCATCGCCGCGACGATCCCCATCCGGTCCGCGCCGTGCACCGCCATGACGTACGGCTCGCCGCGCGACGCCGTCTCACCGTCGGGGGTGACCGCGCGTACGGTCGCCAGCAGCCGGCCCTCCGCGGCGAGCGGCGCCAGCGCGGCCTCGACCTCGGCGGCCGCCGGGCCCACGCAGATCAGGGTCATGGCGAAGTGTCCACCGAGCCGGGTCATCGTGCTGTCGGTGAGGTTCGCCCCCAGCCGGGAGAGCACCTCGGCGACATCGGCGACGATGCCCGGCCGGTCCCGGCCGATGACGGTGATCGCGAGCTCGTTCATCCGGGCATTCTGCCCGATCCGTCGCCGGCGGCCGCGTCGCCCCGCCAGGCCGCCCACGCTGCGGGATCGCGGCGCGTGACATCATCGGCGGCACCATGACTGAGCCCACGTTCGCCGCCCTGGTCAGCCGCTGGTACACCGAGAACGCCCGGGACCTGCCGTGGCGCGCGCCGGGCGTGAGCCCGTGGGCCGTCCTCGTCAGCGAGGTGATGCTCCAGCAGACACCGGTGGCGCGGGTGCTCCCCGCGTACGAGGCGTGGCTGGCCCGGTGGCCTGTCCCGGCGGCGCTGGCCGAGGCGAGCCCGGCCGAGGCGATCCGGGTGTGGGGGCGGCTCGGCTACCCCCGCCGGGCCGTACGGCTGTGGGAGTGCGCGGTCGCCATCGTCGAGCGGCACGGCGGCAAGGTGCCGGACCGGCTGGAGCAGCTGCTGGCGCTGCCCGGCGTCGGCACGTACACGGCCCGGGCGGTCGCCGCGTTCGCGTACGGGCAGCGCCACCCCGTGGTCGACACCAACGTGCGCCGGGTGGTCTGCCGCGCCGTGGCCGGCCAGCCGGACGCGGGACCGGCGACCCGCCCGGCGGACCTGGTCGCGACCGAGGCGCTGCTGCCGGAGGATCCGGCCGCGGCCGCCCTCGCCAGCGCCGCCTTCATGGAACTCGGCGCGGTCGTCTGCACCGCCCGGTCGCCGCTCTGCCACCGGTGCCCCGTGGAGACGATCTGCGCCTGGCGGGCGTCCGGCCAGGAGGCCCCGGCCGGGCCGACCCGCCGCCCCCAGCGGTACGCGGGCACCGACCGGCAGGTACGCGGACTGCTGCTCGGTGTGCTGCGCGAGGCGACCGGGCCGGTGCCCCGGCAGCGGCTCGACGCCGTCTGGACCGACGACGTCCAGCGCGCCCGCGCCCTCGACGGTCTGGTCCGGGACGGCCTGGTGGAGCCGGTGGACGCCGACTCGTACCGTCTCGTCGGCGACGGCCCGTCCCGACCCGCCGTCCCCCTCCCGGCCCTCCCCGGCTGACCCGCGCCCCGCCCCCGTCCGCGGAGTGAGGGGATGCGGTTCTCGGCGCACGAAGAAGGGGCGGGGCCCCGGCGGCTCACACCACCGGGGCCCCGCCCCTTGTCGCAGTTCTTCGACGTTACGCCGCGTCGTCCGCGCCCGCGGCGGCCGTGCCGCCGAGGTCGGCGGGGACGGCGTCCGGCACGGTGACCGGCTTGTCCGCGCCCCGGAAGACGAGCTTGGACTTGTCGATGTTGTTCGGGTCGCCCTCGCAGTCCACCACCACGATCTGACCCGGGGTCAGCTCGTTGAAGAGGATCCGCTCGGACAGGTTGTCCTCGATGTCGCGCTGGATCGTGCGACGCAGCGGACGCGCGCCGAGAACCGGGTCGAAGCCCTTGGTCGCCAGGTACTTCTTGGCGTTCTCGGTCAGCTCCAGGCCCATGTCCTTGTTCCGCAGCTGGGTCTCGATGCGGGCGACCATGATGTCGACGATCGACAGGATCTCCTGCTGACGCAGCTGGTGGAAGACGATCGTGTCGTCGATCCGGTTCAGGAACTCGGGCCGGAAGTGCTGCTTCAGCTCGTCGTTGACCTTCTGCTTCATCCGGTCGTAGTTGGACTCGGAGTCCTCCGACGCCTGGAAGCCCAGCGACACCGCCTTGGCCACGTCACGCGTGCCGAGGTTGGTGGTCAGGATGATGACCGTGTTCTTGAAGTCCACGATCCGGCCCTGACCGTCGGTGAGCCGACCGTCCTCCAGGATCTGGAGCAGCGTGTTGAACACGTCCGGGTGGGCCTTCTCGATCTCGTCGAAGAGGACCACCGAGAACGGCCGACGCCGCACCTTCTCGGTCAGCTGCCCGCCCTCGTCGTAGCCGACGTAGCCGGGAGGGGCACCCACCAGCCGGGAGACCGTGTACCGGTCGTGGAACTCGGACATGTCCAGCTGGATGAGGGCGTCCTCGCTGCCGAACAGGAACTCGGCCAGCGCCTTGGAGAGCTCGGTCTTACCGACACCGGACGGACCGGCGAAGATGAACGAGCCCGACGGACGCTTCGGGTCCTTGAGGCCGGCCCGGGTACGCCGGATCGCCTTGGACACCGCCTTGACCGCGTCCTCCTGGCCGATGACGCGCTTGTGCAGCTCGTCCTCCATGCGCAGCAGGCGCGAGGTCTCCTCCTCGGTCAGCTTGTAGACCGGGATGCCCGTCCAGTTGCCGAGCACCTCGGCGATCTGCTCGTCGTCGACCTCGCTGACGACGTCCAGGTCACCGGCCTTCCACTCCTTCTCCCGCTGCGCCTTCTGGCCGAGGAGCTGCTTCTCCTTGTCCCGAAGCTGGGCGGCGCGCTCGAAGTCCTGCGCGTCGATCGCGGACTCCTTGTCGCGGCGGACCTGGGCGATCCGCTCGTCGAAGTCGCGCAGGTCTGGCGGCGCGGTCATCCGGCGGATCCGCATCCGGGCACCGGCCTCGTCGATCAGGTCGATCGCCTTGTCCGGCAGGAAGCGGTCGGAGATGTACCGGTCGGCCAGGGTGGCGGCGGCCACCAGGGCGGCGTCGGTGATGCTCACCCGGTGGTGCGCCTCGTAGCGGTCCCGCAGGCCCTTGAGGATCTCGATGGTGTGGGCCAGCGAGGGCTCACCCACCTGGATCGGCTGGAAGCGGCGCTCGAGAGCGGCGTCCTTCTCCAGGTGCTTGCGGTACTCGTCGAGGGTGGTCGCGCCGATGGTCTGCAGCTCGCCACGGGCCAGCATCGGCTTCAGGATGCTCGCCGCGTCGATCGCGCCCTCGGCGGCACCCGCACCCACCAGGGTGTGGATCTCGTCGATGAACAGGATGATGTCGCCCCGCGTGCGGATCTCCTTGAGCACCTTCTTGAGGCGCTCCTCGAAGTCACCGCGGTAGCGGGAACCGGCCACCAGCGCACCGAGGTCGAGCGTGTAGAGCTGCTTGTCCTTCAGCGTCTCGGGCACCTCGCCCTTGATGATCTTCTGGGACAGCCCCTCCACCACGGCCGTCTTGCCGACGCCGGGCTCACCGATCAGGACCGGGTTGTTCTTGGTACGGCGGGAGAGCACCTGCATGACCCGCTCGATTTCCTTCTCGCGCCCGATGACCGGGTCGAGCTTGCCCTCGCGGGCGGCCTGGGTCAGGTTACGGCCGAACTGGTCCAGCACGAGGCTGGTCGACGGCGCGGCCTCGCCCGACGCGGCGCCCGCCGCGGCCGGCTCCTTGCCCTGGTAGCCCGAGAGCAGCTGGATCACCTGCTGGCGGACCCGGTTGAGGTCCGCACCGAGCTTGACCAGCACCTGGGCGGCGACGCCCTCACCCTCGCGGATCAGACCGAGCAGGATGTGCTCCGTGCCGATGTAGTTGTGGCCGAGCTGCAGCGCCTCGCGCAGCGACAGCTCCAGCACCTTCTTGGCCCGCGGCGTGAACGGGATGTGCCCGCTCGGCGCCTGCTGGCCCTGGCCGATGATCTCCTCGACCTGCTGCCGGACGCCCTCCAGCGAGATACCGAGGCTCTCCAGAGCCTTGGCCGCGACGCCCTCGCCCTCGTGGATCAGGCCCAGCAGGATGTGTTCCGTACCGATGTAGTTGTGGTTGAGCATCCGGGCCTCTTCCTGGGCCAGGACGACAACCCGTCGCGCTCGGTCGGTGAACCGCTCGAACATGCCCTCGTGCTCCTCACGTGCCGTGCGCCTTGATGGTCAAAGATCTTGGCGGGGCCGGTGCGCGGACGTCCGGGACGGGCGTCCGTGCCTCATTACTCTATCGCCGCGGACCGACTCAGCTGAGGTCGTGTGTCTCCGGCAGGAGCCGCGTACGCGTCGTTTTGCACAACCGTGCGCGCTCAGGAGGTGTTCCGGTAGCCCCGGCGCTACGCGCAGAGCGAAATTCTCCCCGCCCGTCCGACGGGGTGCTCCGCCACAGGCGCGGGCCGGATCCGCGTCGCCGCGACCCGTCGGTGGGCCGCCGGGAGTCATCCACAGGCTGTGGATGGAATCTCCACCGCCTGTGGACAACGTCGGGGAGGCGTCGCATCTTCCCGGCCCCGGCGACGGATTCCGCCCCGGAAACGCGGCGACGCCGGCCCGGAGGTCGGGCCGGCGTCGGGGCGCCGTGACGATCGTGCCGGTCAGCGCCGGGCGTGGTACTCGTCGACGATCTCCTGGGGGATGCGGCCCCGGTCGGAGATGTCCTTCCCCGCCTTCTTGGCCCACTCCCGGATCGCCCGGTTCTGTTCCCGGTCGGCGGTCGCGCCACCCCGGCCGCGTGCCGCCCGGCCACCGACGACCACGCCGCCCCGGCCGACCTTGGTGCCCGCCGCCACGTACGGCGCGAATACCTCACGCAATTTCTCGGCGTTCGCACTCGACAGGTCGATCTCGTACTGAACGCCGTCCAGCGCGAACTTGACCGTCTCGTCCGCGTCCCCGCCGTCCAGGTCATCGACCAGCTTGTGAATGATCTGCTTGGCCACGTCCCACATTCCTTTCGAGCAGGGTGCTCCTGCAACTGGCAAGCACAATAACCCGTGCGACGCGCGGCGCGTCAATAGGATGGGGTATAACGACCGGACGGCGCTCGGCGACTACTCCGGCCGGACCAACGGGAACAGGATCGTTTCCCGAATTCCCAGTCCCGTCAGCGCCATCAACAGCCGGTCGATTCCCATTCCCATACCGCCGGCGGGAGGCATTCCGTACTCCATGGCGCGGAGAAAGTCCTCGTCGAGCCGCATCGCCTCGTCGTCGCCGCGCGCCGCCAGCTGCGCCTGGGCCACCAGCCGCTCCCGCTGCACCACCGGGTCGACCAGCTCGGAGTACGCGGTGGCCAGCTCGAAGCCGAGGACGTAGAGGTCCCACTTCTCGGCCAGCCCCGGCTCGCTGCGGTGGCCCCTGGTGAGCGGGCTGGTCTCGATCGGGTAGTCCCGGACGAAGGTCGGCGCCTGCAGGCCGGGGACCACCAGTTCCTCGAACAGTTCCTCGGCGAGCTTGCCCGGACCCCACTTCGGGTCCACGTCCAGTCCGACCTTGTCGGCGTACTCCACGAGCCGGGCCCGTTCCGTGGCGACCGTCACCTCCTCGCCCAGGGCCTCGGAAAGCACCCCGAACAACGTGACCGACCGCCACTCGCCGCCGAGGTCGAACTCCCGCCCGTCGGCGTGGGTCACCACGGTCGAGCCGCTCACCGCGACGGCCGCCTGTTGTACGAGATTACGGGTCAGCTCGGCCATCGTGTCGTAGTCGCCGTACGCCTGGTACGCCTCCAGCATCGCGAACTCCGGCGAGTGCGAAGAGTCGACGCCCTCATTCCGGAAGTTGCGGTTGATCTCGAAGACGCGATCGACACCGCCGACCACGGCACGCTTCAGAAACAGTTCCGGCGCGATTCGGAGATACAGATCGGTGTTCAGCGCATTGCTGTGGGTCACGAATGGGCGCGCCGCCGCACCGCCGTGCAGCAACTGGAGCATCGGGGTCTCGACCTCGATGAAGCCCCGATCGTGCAACGAATCACGCAGACTGCGCACGGTCGCCGCCCGCGTCCGGACCATCTGCCGCGCCTGCGGGCGGACGATCAGGTCCACGTAGCGCTGCCGGACGCGCGCCTCCTCGGACAGGGGCTTGTGCGCCACCGGCAGCGGACGCAGCGCCTTCGCGGTGATCGCCCACTCCTCGACCAGCACCGACAGCTCGCCCCGCCGGCTGGTGATCACCTCGCCGGTGACGCCGACGTGGTCGCCGAGGTCGATGAGGCGCTTCCAGTCCTCCAGGCGCTCCGCGCCGACCCGGTCCAGCGAGAGCATGGCCTGCAACTCGGTGCCGTCGCCGTCGCGCAGGGTCGCGAAGCAGAGCTTGCCGGTGTTGCGTACGAAGATCACCCGCCCGGTGACCGACACCCGGTCGCCGGTGGCCGTGTCGGTGGGCAGGTCGCCGTAGCGCGCGCGTACCTCGGCGAGCGTGGCCGTCCGGGGGTAGCCCACCGGGTAGGGCTCGACGCCGTCCGCGAGCATCCGGTCCCGCTTCTCCCGGCGGACCTTCATCTGCTCCGGAAGGTCGTCGGCGGGGTCCACTGGCAGGGCGTTCTGCTCGGTCACGGCATGCTTCCTCGTCGCAGAGATACGGGGGGTCACGCCCGAGCGTACTCAAGGCCCCAGGTGACCGTTACGGGATAACCTCCGCGCCATGGCTGATCACACCCAGGCGCTGTCGTTCGGCGCCGCCGCGGCCGAATACGACCGGTTTCGCCCTCGGTATCCCGAGGCCGCCCTCCGCTGGGCCCTCGACGGCGTCGGCGCGCCTCCCGCCCGGATCGTCGACCTGGGCGCCGGCACGGGGATCCTGACCCGCGGCCTGCTCGCGCTGGGGCACGAGGTGGTGCCGGTCGAGCCCGATCCGGGCATGGGGGCGCGGCTCGCGGCGGCCACACCGGGTACGACGGCGCTCGCCGGCAGCGCCGAGGCCGTGCCGCTGCCGGACGGGGCGGCGGACGCCGTGCTCGCCGGCCAGGCGTACCACTGGTTCGACCGGGACCGCGCCCACGCCGAGGTGGCCCGGCTGCTCCGCCCCGGTGGGGTGTTCGCCCCGGTCTGGAACACCCGTGACGAACGGGTCGCGTGGGTGGCCGAGCTGGGCCGGATCGCCCACCTGGGCGACAACTCCGGAAACGTGGTCGAGAGGTACGCGGACTTCGGCCCGGCGTTCACGGCCGTCGAGGTGGGCGAGTTCCAGCACGCCACCACGCTCACGCCCGACGAGGTCGTCGGGCTGATCCGGACCCGGTCGTACTGGCTCACCGCCTCGCCGGAGGACCAGCGACGGGTCGAGCGGGGCCTGCGGGAGCTGCTGGCCAGCCATCCCGACCTGGCCGGCCGGGAGACCGTCGACCTGCCGTACCGGACGGTGGTCCTCCGCGCCCGACGCCGCTGAGCCGCCGGGAGCGGCCCCGGCTCACACGTTGCGCTCGTACACCATCCGCAGGCCGATCAGGGTGATCATCGGCTCGTGGTGGGTGATCGTCCGGCACTCGTTTATCACGAGCGAGGCGAGGCCGCCGGTCGCGATGACCGCCTTGACCTCGCCGAGTTCCTCGGACATCCGCTCGACGATCCGGTCCACCTGGCCCGCGAAGCCGAAGTACAGGCCGGACTGGAGACACTCCACGGTGTTCTTGCCGATCACCGAGCGCGGCCGCGCGGCCTCGACCTTGCGCAGCTGGGCCGCGCGGGCGGCCAGCGCGTCGAAGGAGATCTCGATGCCCGGCGCGAAGGCGCCGCCGAGGAACTCGCCCCGGCCGCTGATCACGTCGAAGTTGGTGGTGGTGCCGAAGTCGACCACGATCGACGGGCCGCCGTAGAGCGTGTACGCGGCCAGCGTGTTGACCACCCGGTCCGCGCCCACCTCCTTGGGGTTGTCGATGGCCAGCTGCACGCCCGTCCGGACCCCCGGTTCGACGATCACGCTGGGCAGCTCGCCGTAGTAGCGGGCGAGCATGGTGCGCAGTGAGCGCAGCGCCGCCGGCACGGTGGAACAGGCCGCCACTCCGGTGATCTCGACGGCGTCCCCGGCGAGCAGGCCGCGGAACTTCAGGCCCAGCTCGTCCGCGGTGGACCGTGCGTCGGTCTTGATCCGCCAGGAATGCACCAGCTTGTCGCCGTCGAAGGTCGCCAGCACGGTGTTGGTGTTTCCGATGTCGATGCAGAGCAGCACGCACGCAGCCTAGACAACGAGCGCCGGGGCGGACGCGGACCGGCCGTACACCCGTATCCTTGTCACATCGCGGCATGAACATGGGTCGATCCACGACGCGCCGGACGGGGAGCGGACATGTCGGGGATGTGGTGGGCGCGGGGACGCAACACCCTGCGCCGGCGTCGGCGACACGTGCTCGTGCTGGCCGTCCTGGCGGGTGGGGCCGTCTGGATGAGCATCCGCTCGTGGCAGGAGTCCCGACGGGCGGCGGACAGCTTCGCCGGGGAGCTGTACCTCAACGTCGGCGCCGCGCTGATCATGACCCTGCTGACGTACGTCGTGCTCAATCCGCTGTTCCGCGAACTCCAGACGGCGAGCATCATCGAGCACCCCCGGCTCGACCGGGACGCGCTCATCGAGCGGGTGGCCGGCGCCCGCGAGCTGGTCGCGATCCTGGAGACGTGGACCAGCATGCTGGAAGGCCCGTACGCGCGCCGGTTCGTCGCCGCGCTGCGGTCCGCGTTGACCAACGGCGCGACCGTACGGGTGCTGCTGCTGGACCCGGACTCCCCCGCCGTCCGCCTGCGCGGTGAGGAGCTGCGCCGCCGGGACGCCACGGTGGCGATCCTCGGCAACCTCTGGCACCTGGCCCGGCTGCACGAGGAACTGCCGGAGTCCGCCCGGGCCCGGCTCCAGGTGCGCATCTACACGGCCGCCCCCTCGGTGCAGATGTACCGCTGGGACGGCAAGGCGTTCATCTCGTTCTTCCCCGTCCGGGGCAGCACCTTCGACACCCAGCAGATCGAGGCGTACGTCTCGACCCCGCTCGGCGAGTTCGTCGACGACCGCTTCGACGAGCTGTGGGAGACCGCGCCGGTGCGGGACCTGGCGGCGTGCCTCACCCTGCGGCTCTGCCTGCGCCAGGGCGGCCGGGACCTGGAGACCTGCGAGGCGCTCTACGTACGCTCCGACGGCGAGTGGTACATCGCGGGGGCCGACCTGGTCCGCAACGTGGCCCGGCACGGGCTGGGCGGCCTGAGCGTCGTCCTGGACCGGCCGGAGGCCGCCGGCGAGGTCTTCGCCATCGGCGAGGCGGACGAGCTGGCTCCCCCGGTCTACCACCGGGTGCTCGAACTGTTCCGCGCCAAGTACGGGTTCGACGGCCGGCAGGACACCGAGAACCGGGTGATCTTCAACCTGACGAGCACGTCGCTCACCACGGTCTGAGGACCGGCGCGTCGCCGGCCACCCGTCACGCCGTACGCAGGTCCAGCGCGATGTCGAGGATCGGCGAGGAGTGGGTCAGCGCCCCCACCGACAGGAAGTCGACGCCGGTGGCGCCGTACTCGGCCGCCACGCCCAGGGTCAGCCCGCCGGTGGCCTCCAGCTGGGCCCGGTCACCCACCGCCGCGACCACCTCGCGGAGCTGGTCGGGCGTCATGTTGTCCAGCAGCAGGAAGTCGGCCCCCGCCTCGACGGCCTCCACCGCCTCGGCCAGGGTGTCGACCTCCACCTGCACCGCCACGTCGGGGAACGCCTCCCGGACCCGCCGGTAGGCCGCCGCGATGCCGCCGGCCGCCAGCTTGTGGTTGTCCTTGATCATGGCCACGTCGTAGAGGCCGAGCCGCTTGTTGGTGCCGCCGCCGGCCCGCACCGCGTACTTCTCCAGGGCCCGCAGGCCGGGGGTGGTCTTCCGGGTGTCCAGCACCCTCGCCTTCGTGCCGGTCAGGGCGTCGGCCCAGGCCCGGGTGTGCGTCGCCACCCCGGACATCCGGCTGAGCAGGTTGAGCGCCGTCCGCTCGGCGGTGAGCAGCAGCCGCGTCGGCCCGGTCACCGTCGCCAGCACGTCACCGCGGGCCACCCGCTGGCCGTCGTGGGCCACCAGCGACACCTCGACCGTACGGCCGACGCCCGTCACCTCGCCGACCAGCTCGAAGACCGCGGCGGCCACGGGCAGCCCGGCCACCACGCCGTCGGCGCGGGCCACCAGGTCCCCGGTGTCGGTCTGCCCCTCGGGGATCGTGGCGACGCTCGTGACGTCGAGGAAGTCCGGGCCCAGGTCCTCGGTGAGCGCCGAGACGATCACCCGGCGCACCTCACCCGGGTCCAGACCACCGGCCCGCAGCGCCTGCTCCGTCGACTCCCTCATCGTGTCTCCTCCCACTGCTGCGTCACGCGGCCCTGCGCCCCGACCGCCTCGACGAGGTGGCCCAGCCACCGGTCGTCGGCCGCCGGGTAGTCCTCCCGCCAGTGGCACCCGCGGGTCTCCTGCCGGGCGTACGCGGCGGCGACCAGCGCCGACGCCACGGTGATCAGGTTCGTGGCCTCCCAGTCGGCCGTCCGCGGCCGGCCCCGGCCGGTGCCGAGGTCGGTGAGGACGCCGGCCGTACCGGCGAGCGTCTCCGCCGAGCGGAGCACCCCGGCGCCCCGGGTCATGGCCCGCTGCAGCGTGGGCGTCCCCTCCGCGGGCACCACCCAACCCCCGCCGCCGACCCACGCGCCGGTCTCCGCCGGGCGGGCCTGCTCGGGCAGGCCGGCGGCGATGTCCTCGGCGATCCGGCGCGAGAACACCAACCCCTCCAGCAGCGAGTTGCTGGCCAGTCGGTTCGCGCCGTGCACGCCGGTGCAGGCGACCTCGCCGCACGCGTACAGGCCGGGGATCGAGGTGCGGCCCCGCAGGTCGGTGCGGACGCCGCCCGAGGCGTAGTGCGCCGCCGGGGCCACCGGGATCAGTTCGGTCGCCGGGTCGACGCCGATGGCCAGGCAGGACGCCACGATGGTCGGGAAGCGCCGGGCCAGGAAGTCCCCGCCCAGGTGCCGGGCGTCGAGGAAGACGTGGTCGGCGCCGGTGGCGAGCAGTACGCGGTGGATGCCCTTGGCCACCACGTCGCGCGGGGCCAGTTCGGCGAGTTCGTGCTGGCCGACCATGAACCGCTTGCCGTCGCCGTCCACCAGGTGGGCGCCCTCGCCGCGCAGCGCCTCGGAGACGAGCGGCTGCTGGGCGTGCCCGGCGCCGGGCACCCGGGCCTGCTCGGGCACGATCAGCGCGGTCGGGTGGAACTGGACGAACTCGACGTCGGTGACGGACGCTCCGGCCCGCATCGCCAGGGCGACCCCGTCCCCGGTGGAGACGGCCGGGTTCGTGGTGGCCGCGAAGACCTGGCCCATCCCGCCGGTGGCCAGCACCACGGCCCGGGCCAGGATGGCTCCCACCCCGTCCTCGCTGCCCTCGCCGAGCACGTGCAGGGTGATCCCGCAGGCCGGCCCGAGCCCGCCCGGACCGTCGCCGGGGGCGCGCAGCAGATCCAGCACGAGCGCGTGCTCGACCAGCCGGATCCACGGGTCGCGGCGGACGGCGGCGTGCAGCGCCCGCTGCACCTCGGCACCGGTGGCGTCACCCCCGGCGTGCACGATGCGGTCGGCCCGGTGGCCGCCCTCGCGGGTGAGCATCAGCGAGCCGTCGGGGTTCCGGTCGAACTCGGCGCCGATCCGCATGAGTTCGCGCAGCCGGGTCGGCCCCTCCTCGACCAGGGCCCGGACCGCCGCCGGGTCGCACAGCCCCACACCGGCGACCTCGGTGTCGAAGGCGTGCGCCGCCGGGGTGTCCGCCGGGTCGAGCACCGCCGCGATGCCGCCCTGCGCCCACCGGGTCGACCCGTCGTCGATGTTGACCTTGGTGACGACGGTGACGTGCAGGCCCGCCTCGCGCAGGTGCAGCGCCGCGGTGAGCCCGGCCACCCCCGAGCCCACCACGATCACGTCGGTCGTCTCCACCCAGCCGGGTGCGGGTGCGGCCAGCAGGCTGGGCAGGGCCGGCAGGTCGACGGTCGGAAGCTGCATGGACACAGTCAACCCCGAACGGCGCTCACGAGAGGCGGCGGGGGCGGGACGAGTGGTTTCGACTACCTCGTACCGTCGGTCGGCCCGCCAGGCCCGCCTGGGCGTCTCGTCGCCCTCACCTGGTGCGGACCGGTAGCCCGGCCGGGCCGGCCCCCTTGAGCGAGCCCGTC
The DNA here is from genome assembly GCF_036184225.1 of Micromonospora globbae. Lineage (NCBI taxonomy): Bacteria > Bacillati > Actinomycetota > Actinomycetes > Micromonosporales > Micromonosporaceae > Micromonospora > Micromonospora globbae. The sequence goes on along the minus strand of NZ_CP108084.1, from coordinate 5,915,867 downwards.
ACCGTCCGGTGGCTGAGCCAGAGGTAGCAGCGCACCCCCCGGTCGCCGGCCCGCCAGCGGCCGCCACCGGGCGGACGGACCACCACACCGCTGCGGAAGCGCAGCTCGTCGTCGTCCGGCACGCCCACGTAGCGGCTGAGGACCGACCGACAGCCCGTGTAGAGGGGCACCCAGTCGGCCTGCCGGGTCGGATAGGCACCCTCGGGCGCCCGCCACACCCCGACGAACTCGGCGTCGTGCCGGGTCGCGCAGTCGACCGGCACCAGCGTCTGCACACCCCCGCCCCGACCGCCCCGGGTCTGCTGGCATCCCAGCCGCAGCGGTGACGGCCCCTTCAGCGCGTCCCGCAGGCTGCCCGTCCGGGTGACCACCACGGCCGCCGCCTCGACGCTGTTCACCTCGGCGAGGTCGCAGCGGTACCAGCGGGATCCCGACGACCAGCCCACCGCGGACGGCACCGCCACGGAGAGCCGCAGGCGGCCGGCGCGCCAGTCGTCACCCACGTACCCGCTGGCCCGGGCGTCGCAGTCGGCGAACGCGCCGCGCAGGTCGGCGGAGTCGTTGGCCGGCGGCGCGGGCCGCGCCGGGAACGCGCCGACGTGGACCGTCTCCACCCGGTGCGGCTCGGCGCAGTCGATCGGCTGGTACGCCTCCAGCGTCACCACGTCGGTGGCGTCACCCGCCTGGCACACTCCCGCCGCCGGGGTGAACGCCGCCGCGGCCGGCAGCGTGGGCCAGTCGTCGGTGAGGTCGCCGTCGCCGTCGCCCGACCCGCAACCGGTCGACAGGGCCGCCGTGGCGGCGACCGCGAGCAGGACGGTCATCGAACGGCGCATCGCGGCCTCCCCCAGGCACCGCCCGCCTCCCGGCGGTGTGACAAGGGTAACCATGAATGCGCACTGGGTGACAGACCGCGCGCACCCGCCCCTCATCCCGCGATCTTGCAGTTTCCGCCCCGACAAACGGCACGAAAGCCACGAAACCAGGGCCGGAAGTGCAAGATCGCGGAGGGTCAGACGGCGGCGTACGGGTTGGGGACCGGATCGCCGGCCGTGCCGGGGACCGCCGTGGCGGCGTCCGCCGTCAGGTCCACGATCCGGTTGTCGGCGTCGACGTGCACCACCCGCGACCGGTAGGCGCGCGCCTCGGCGTCGTCCATCTGCCCGTACGCGATGAGGATGACCAGGTCGCCGGGGTGCACCAGGTGCGCGGCCGCGCCGTTGATGCCGATCACGCCGCTGCCCCGCTGGCCCGGGATCACGTACGTCTCCAGCCGGGCCCCGTTGGTGACGTCCACGATCGCCACCTGCTCGCCCGGGAGCAGGTCCGCGGCGTCGAGAAGATCCTCGTCCACCGTGACCGAGCCGACGTAGTGCAGGTCGGCCTGGGTCACCGTGGCGCGGTGGATCTTCGACTTGAGCATGGTTCGCAGCATCGGGATGGCCTTTCGCACGGAAGCGGGGGTCAGGAACGGGGGGCCAGGCGGATCGGCATGTTGTCGATCAGGCGGGTGGTGCCCACCCAGGCGGCGACGAGCAGCCGGGCGGGCCCGCTGACCGGCCCCGGTTCGAGGTCCGGATCGGTCAGCACCAGGTAGTCCAGCCGCGCGCCCGGCGTACCGGCGCCGAAGGCCCCGTGCGCGGCGGCCAGCACGGCGCCCGCGTCCCGCCCCTGCTCGGCGGCCTCGGCACCGGCGCGCAGCGCGGCCGAGAGGCTCAGCGCCGCGGCCCGCTCCTCCGGCGAGAGGTACCGGTTCCGGCTGGACAGCGCCAGCCCGTCCGGCTCCCGTACGGTCGGCACGCCGACCACCCGCACCGGGACGTCCAGGTCGCGGGCCATCCGCCGGACCAGCGTCAGCTGCTGGTAGTCCTTCTCGCCGAAGAACGCCAGGTCGGGGCGCGTGAGCTGGAACAGCTTGAGCACCACCGTGAGCACACCGTGGAAGAAGCCGGGACGGCTCTGCCCCTCCAGCTCGCCACCCAGGCGGCCGGGGTCGACCCGCACCCGGGGCTCGCCGTCGGGGTACATCTCGTCCCGCTCCGGCGCGAAGACCACGTCGGCGCCGGCCCGCCGGCAGACCTCCAGGTCGGCGTCGAGCGTACGGGGATAGCGGTCGAAGTCCTCCGTCGGACCGAACTGCAACGGGTTCACGAAGATCGTCACGAGCACGTGGTCGGCCTGCTCACGGGCCGCCCGCAGCAGCGCCTCGTGCCCGGCGTGCAGCGCCCCCATGGTCATCACCACGCCGACCGTGCCGGTCAGCCCGGCCCGGGCCGTGGTCAGCTCCTCGCGCGTCCTCACCAGCTCCATACCGCGGCCACCTCCCGGACCCTCGTCAGCACCACCGCGCCCGCCGGCATTCCCGTCACGCGGCCACCTCCCGCTGCGTGTCGGCGAGCACCCCGAGCAGCGACGCGGCGTCGGCCGGGCGCAGCCGGCCCGCCGCGATGGCCCGGTCGGCGGTACGCCGGGCCAGCGCCAGGTAGGGGGCGAGCGACTCGGGAGCCGTGGCGGCGAGCCGGGCGAGGTGCCGCTCGACGGTGCCGGCGTCGCCGCGCGAGACCGGACCGGTCAGGGCGTCGTCGCCCAGCCGCAGGGCGTTCTCCAGCGCGGCCCGCAGCAGCGGGGCGAGCACCTTCTCGGGCTGGGTCACCCCCGCGTCGCGGAGCCGGTCGGCCGCCTCGTTGACGAGGGTCACCAGGTGGTTGGCGCCGTGCGCCAGCGCCGCGTGGTACAGGGCGCGGTCCGCCTCACCGATCCACTCCGGCACGCCACCCAGGTCGGCCACGAGCCGGGCGGCCAGCGGTCGCAGGTCCGCGGGGGCCGTCACCCCGTACGAGATGCCGGCGAGCCGGCCGAGGTCGTCCGGCGTACCGGTGAACGTCATGGCCGGGTGCAGCGCCAGCGGGCGGGCGCCGACCGCGGCGGCCGGGTCGAGCACGGCCAGCCCGTGTGCTCCGGAGGTGTGCGCGACGACCTGCCCGGTGTGGAGCGCGCCGCCGTCGGCGAGGGCGGCCACGACACCGGCGAGCGCGTCGTCCGGTACGGCGATCAGCAGCAGGTCGGTGGCCGTCCGGGCCACGTCGGCCGCGGCGCGGGACGGCACGCCGGGCAGCAGCAGGGCCAGGCGGGCGCGGCTCGCACCGGACCCACCGGCGGCGGCCACCACCCGGTGACCCGCGGCGGTGAGGGCGGCGCCCAACAGGGTGCCGACGCGGCCGGCGCCGACGACACCGACTGTCAGGGAACGGGGGGCTGCGGTGGCCGGGGCGCCCGGGCGGGCGGAGCCGACGGTGGCGGCCCGCGGCGGGGCGGCCGGGCGCGGGCGCAGCGGTGCGCTCATCGTGACGATCCAGTCCTCGAGAAGGGGTACCGGTCGATGGCAAGTATGCGCCCGGGCAACCGGATCGAAACCCCGGTTGTGAAAACCTTCACCCGGCCCGCCGCGTCCGGGAAGGGGCCCCTCCGACACGTCGGGGAACGTGCCGGAGGAAGCCCCTCGGGGTCAGCGGTGCGAGGCCAGGAAGCCGGCGTCGAGGAACTTGAAGTTCGTGTCGGGGCGGGCCTCGCCGTCCTCGCCGGGCGTCTCCGGCGTGTTCCGGCCGTCGTGCACCACCAGCAGGCCGCCCGGGTAGCCGGGCAGCGGGGTGGAGACCACGGCAGCGCCGTCGCACTCCTGCGACCCGTCGACCCGCCCGTCGACGACCGCGAACCGACCGGTCGGCCGGTCCGTGCGCCGGTCGTACGTGTAGAAGGTGTCGTCGCCCTGGCTGGAGACGACCAGCGTGCCGGTGGAACGACCGGTGCGGTAGATGGTCAGCCCCTCCACGTCCTGGGCGATCCGGCCGCCGAAGCCCGGGTCGGCCGCGTAGTCGGTCACGCAGTCCTCCTCGTCGGCGTCGTACGCCGCCGGGACGCCGTACTCACGGACCCGCTCGACCGGCTGCGGGGCACCGCGGAAACGCCCGTCGACCAGCCGGATCCGCCACAGGCCGACCTTCTCCTGCGCCAGGTGCACCACGCCGGTGTCCGGGTCGACGACCGTCCCCTCCACCTGCGGCCCGTCACCCGGGTCCGTGCACGGCGACCAGCGGCTGCCGTCCGGCAGGGTGAACGTCGACGGCAGGACCAGCCGGTCGACCCGCCGGTAGGTGACCCGGCCGGCGCGCTCGACGAGCCGGAACACGCCCACCTCCGGGGTGCTGCGTCGGCTCACCACGGCGTACACCGCGCCGTCGGGCGCCGTGTAGGTGCCGAGGCCGTACGCCGTCCGCTGCTCGTTCACCTCGGCCTGGTCCCGGCTGAACGCGAACGGCACGTCCGGGACGGTGACGTCGGTCAGCCGCCGGGACGCCGGATCGATCCGGTAGAAGCGCAACTGGTCGCGGCCCCGGTCGGTGACCACCGCCAGGTCCACCCGGCGACCGCCCAGCCCGAAGCCGGAGACCAGGTCCACGTTGTTGAACCGGCCCGCCTCGTCGTCCGGCCCCGGCGCCGCCGGCGTGCCGATCGACTGCCGCTCCCGCGCGGCGAGGTCGTACACGCGCAGGCCGCCGTTCTTCGCGGTGGCGATGACCAGGCTGCCCGCCCGGTCGGTCGGGTGGATCCAGATCGCCGGGTCGTCGGCGTCCGCGTCGCCGCCGGCCGCGTCGTCGAAGAGGGAGGGGGTCTCGACCGCCGCACGGACCGGACGCGGCACGTCGCCGCCCGGGCGGGTCGGTGCGGCGCCCGCGGGGACGCCGGCCAGCAGCAGCGGTACGACCACCGCGGCGGGGATGAGGAGTCGTCTCATACCGGCTGACCGTAGGGTCGGCACGGTGACGGACCCTGAACCGGAGATGAACTGATGCCGATGCGCTGGCGGGACGCCATGGACCGGGCGCTCTACGGCCCGGGCGGCTTCTTCGTCGCCGGGGCGGGCCCGGCGGGGCACTTCCGCACCTCGGTGCACGCGTCCCCGGCGTTCGCCCGTGCCCTCCTCCGCGTGGTCGAACACGTGGACGCCGCCCTCGGCCGTCCGTCCCGCCTCGACGTGGTCGACGTGGGCGCCGGGCGCGGGGAACTTTTGCGGACACTGGCCGCGCTGGTTTCCGGGTCCGCGGCTGGTCCTGGCCCGGGAGAGGGGTCGGCGGTGGGGGTTTCCGGGGAGCCCACCCGCTCCGGGCGGTCAGGCTTGATCCCTCCGCGGGCGGGCTCCCCGGAAACCCTGACGTCCACGGCCGCCGGCCGCCCGTCGCCCTCCACACAGGTGTCCGGGTCCGTGGGGCCGTCGCCCGCCGTCGCGGTCCCGCTGGCCGGGCGCGTACGGTTCACGGCCGTCGAACTCGCCCCCAGACCGGCGGACCTGCCCGAGCGGATCGCCTGGGTGCACGAGATCCCCTCCGGGATCACCGGGGTTCTCCTGGCCACCGAGTGGCTGGACAACGTGCCCCTCGACATCGCGGTATCCGCCAGCGACGGCTGGCGTTACCTGCTGGTCGACCCGACCACGGGCGAGGAGAGCGTCGGTGAACCGGTCGGCCCCGAGGACGCCGCCTGGCTCGAAACCTGGTGGCCGGTGCCCGACGAATGCCTTGATCCTGACCGGACGGGCGTGACGGGCGTACGGGCGGAGATCGGCAGGAGCCGCGACGAGGCGTGGGCCGACGCGGTCGGCAGGCTCGACCGGGGACTGGCGTTGGCCGTGGACTACGGGCACCTGCGGGACGGGCGGCCCGTGGACGGGACGTTGACCGGGTACCGGGGTGGACGGCAGGTGCCGCCGGTGCCGGACGGCTCGTGCGACGTGACCGCCCACGTCGCCGTGGACTCGGTCGCCTCCGCCGGTGCGCGGGTCGCCGGGTGTGCGTACGCCCTGGGGTCGCAGCGGGAGGCGATGCGGGCGCTCGGGGCCGACGGCGGCCGACCGCCGCTGAGCCTGGCCGCGAGCGACCCCGCCGGGTACGTCCGGGCGCTCGCCGCGGCGTCCCTGGTGGCCGAGCTGACCGACCCGGCCGGCCTCGGCGGGCACTGGTGGCTGCGGCAACCGGTCGGCGTCGCGGTCGATCCGCTCGTGGCACGATGACGGGCATGACCACCGACGCCCGGGATCTCCGCGAGCTGACCGTCGGCACCGGGGCCGGCCTGGTGGCGGGCACCGGCGGTGAGCAGCTCGGCACGGACATGGTGCTCAACATCGGCCCCCAGCACCCGTCCACGCACGGCGTGCTCCGGCTCAAGCTGGTGCTCGACGGCGAGCGGGTGGTGTCGGCCGAACCGATCATCGGCTACATGCACCGGGGCGCCGAGAAGCTGTTCGAGGTGCGCGACTACCGGCAGATCATCGTGCTGGCCAACCGGCACGACTGGCTGTCGGCGTTCTCGAACGAGCTGGGTGTGGTGCTCGCCGTCGAGCGGCTCATGGGCCTCGAGGTGCCGGAGCGGGCGATCTGGCTGCGGATGGCCCTCGCGGAGCTGAACCGGGTGCTCAACCACCTGATGTTCCTCGGCTCCTACCCGCTGGAGATCGGCGCCATCACGCCGATGTTCTACGCGTTCCGGGAGCGGGAGACCCTCCAGGCGGTCATGGAGGAGGTCTCCGGTGGCCGGATCCACTACATGTTCAACCGGGTCGGCGGGCTGAAGGAGGAGGTGCCGTACGGGTGGACCGGCCGGGCGCGCGCCGCCATCGGCGAGGTGCGCCGGCGGTTGCCCGACCTGGACAACCTGATCCGGCGCAACGACATCTTCCTGGCCCGCACCGTCGGGGTCGGGGTGCTCTCCGCGGCCGACGCCGCCGCCTTCGGGGCGTCCGGCCCGGTCGCCCGCGCCTCCGGGCTCGACTTGGACCTGCGCCGCGACGAGCCCTACCTGGCCTACGACGAACTCGACGTGCCGGTGGTGACCCGCACGGCCGGGGACTGCCACGCACGGTTCGAGGTGCTGCTCGACCAGGTGTACGTCTCGCTCGACCTCGCCGAGCGGTGCCTGGAGCGGGTCGACCGGTTGACCGGGCCGGTGAACACCCGGCTGCCGAAGGTGGTCAAGGCCCCCGAGGGGCACACCTACGCGTGGACCGAGAACCCGCTCGGCATCAACGGCTACTACCTGGTCTCGCGCGGCGAGAAGACGCCGTGGCGGCTCAAGCTGCGCACGGCGTCGTACGCCAACGTGCAGGCGCTGGCCACGCTGCTGCCGGGGTGCCTCGTGCCGGACCTGATCGCGATCCTCGGCTCGATGTTCTTCGTGGTCGGCGACATCGACAAGTAGGTCCGGTCACCCCGACGGGCGGCCTCCACGGCGGGCTCCCCGGTCCGGCCCGATGTCCCCGGTCAGCGCCAGCGCGCCCCGCCTCGGGGTGCCTCCTGCGGCGGGTACCCGTGGCGTTCCTCGTCGGCCCGCGGGCGCCGGCCCACCCACTCCGGCTCGGCGTCGGCCGACCGGTGGTCGCGCTGCCGTGGCGGGCGCCACTCGTCCGGCACCGGGACGCCGCCGGAAGGCAGGGCCGGCCGGTCCTCGGGCTCCGCCCAGCCGTCCCGCCGTCCCTCGTCGCCGCGCCCGTACGCCGGGCGTCCCGCGCCCCAGCGGGGCTCGTCCCGGGGCGGCTCGCCCCAGCGGGAGTCCTCCCGGGGCGGCTCGTCGTGCCGCACGGAGGCCCAGCGGTCGGCCACCCGGTACTCGGCGCCGGTGGCGTCCGCGTGCACCTCGGCGCGCCGCTCGCCCATCCGCACCTCCCGGCCCCGGTCGTCGTCGCGGACGGCGGCCCAGCGGTCACCGGCGCGCATCTGCGTCCAGTACTCGCCGGTGTCGTCCGGCCGCGCGGCTGGCCCGCTCCGGGCCGGCTCCGCCGGGTCGGCCCAGCCCCGGTCACCCGGCCCGCCACCGTGGTCCGGCCAGCCGCGCTGGTCGTCCGGAGAGGACCAGGCCGGTTCGTCGCGCCGGCCCGTCCAGGGCCGCTCGTCGCGCGGGGCGTCCCAGCCGGGTTCGTCACGCGGGGCGTCGGACCCGGCCCACGGGCGGTCGTCGCCGTGCCGGGGACGCTCCTCGGGGCCGGCGTGTCCCGGCCAGGGCCGCTCGTCGGGGCCGGCGTGTCCCGGCCAGGGGCGCTCCTCGGGGCCGGCCCACCGGTCGTCGGCTCCGGCCCAGGGCCGCTCCTCGGCGGGTGGCGACCAACCGCCGGCGTACCCGCCGTAGCGGCCGCCGGTCGGCTCGGCCGGCGCACCGTCCACGATGGTGTGCCGGGTGGTGACGTGGACGGTCTCGGTGTGCCGGACCAGTCCGATCGGTCGGGGCGCCGGCTCCCGGTCGTGGTCGCCGGGGCGCGCGCCGTAGAGGCCGGGCTGCGCCGCCGGCGGGCGGTCACCGCCGTAGACACCGGATCCCGCACGGTCGCCGTACGTTCCGCCGGCCGGGCGGTCACCGCCGTACACACCCGAGCCCGCGCGGTCCCCGTACGTCCCGGCAGCCGGACGCTCCGCCCCGTACGTCCCGGCGGGCGGGCGCTCCGCGCCGTGCCGGCCGGCGGCGGGGCGGTCTCCGTGGGCCGGGCCACGACTCGGCACCGGTTCGTCGTCCCGGTCGTCGCGCCCCCAGCGCGGTGCGTCGTCCTCCCGGGCCGCCGCACGGCCCCGCCCCGGCGGGACGTCCTCGTCCACCTCGGCGGCGGGCACCCGGGCCCGACCGGCTCCGGCCGGCTCCTCGGCCGCCCCCACGAGGGCGGCACCGGTGGCGTCGAGCCGCCGGCGGATCGCGGCCACCGCCTCCTGGGCCCGCTGGGCCTGGTCGAGCGCCTGGTTGCCCCGCTGGGCGGCGGCCACGATCTCGCCGCGCAACTCCCGGCGGAGTTGCTCCATCTCGTCGAGCACTTCCTCGACGCGGGCCTGGCCGCCCTCGCCGTCGGCCCGCAGCGCGATCGACAGACCGATCAGCACCACGGCCAGGATGGCGAGCACCGCGGCGAAGCGCAGCGGACCGTTGCCGTCCGCCACGAGCAGGATCAACGCCGCCACCGGCGCCAGCCCGACGCCGATCCAGAAGAGCACCGTCAGCACCGTGCGACTGGGTCGGGTTTCGGGGGCGGGCATGGCTGTGCAGCCTACCGAGAGTTGCGCCGCGTGGGAACGGGCCCAGTGAGGGTGGGCTGCCCCGACATCCGGCTGTGGCCCGCATGCCACCTGCCGGTCACCACACCGCGTCACCGGCGGGCCCCGACCGTGCGGCGCAGGTCGGGGCCCGCCGGTGAGGGCTCAGCTGGCGGCCAGCGCGCCGTCGGAGGAGAGGACCAGCCCCACGCTGGCGCTCCCGGTCTTCAGCGCGTTCTTGGTCTGCGGGCCGCCCGCGTCCAGCGAGCTGAACGAGCCGGCCGTGAAGCGGTAGACCTCGACGAGGCCGGCCTGGCACTTCGGACGCTGCGGGCACTCCGGCGGCCCGGCCAGCACCGTCGCCTGACCCGAGCACTTGGCGGCCAGATCCGACAGGGTGCGGACGCCGTACTTGTCGGCGAACGCCGTGGTGACCGCGAACGCGTTCTGGTCCTGCGCGGCCGAGGGCGTGCCGAACGTGATGCCCACCTTGTCGCCGGTCGCCTTCAGCGCCGCCACGGTCTTCTCCAGGTCGGGCGAGGAGACCGGTGCCGCACCCTGGCCGTTGACCTTGGTGTTGAGGAACTCCGCCATCGTCGCCGCGTACTCCGGGACGACCTGGATCTCGCCCTTCTCCAGGGCCGGCTCGTAGAGCTCCCGGTTGCCGATCTGCTGCACCCGCACCTGGTAGCCGGCGGCGGTGAGCGCGATCCGGTAGAGCTCGGCGAGCGTCTCGCTCTCGCTGAAGTTGCCCGCGCCGACCACGATCTCACCGCCGGGGCCCTTCGCGATCCCAGACGTGAGGCCGGCGGCCGAGGCGAACTCCTCGGCGGCCGCCTTCGGCGTCTTGCGGTCGACGTCGACCGCCTTGTTGAGCTGGATGAGCTTGGGCGTGTCCAGCGCCGCGGAGACCTTGTCGAGCGCGGCGATCACCTGTGGCTGCGCCGCGTCGACGTTGACCGCCGGGATGATGTTGTCGCTGTTCTGGAGCTTCTTGTCGTCCTCGAGGACCACCAGTTGGTCACCGGCGACGGGCGCGCAGCCCGCCCCGCTCGCCGCCTGCTGCGGTGCCTCGGTGCCCGAGGAGCCCGCGTCGCCGCAGCCGGTCAGCAGCCCGGCGGCGGTGAGGGCCGCCGCCGCGCCGACGGCCAGCCGTGTACGTGCGTGCATCGTGCCCGCCTTCCGTGTCCCGGCGCGACCCGTTCCGGGCCGGCCGCGTGTCCGACGGGCGATCCTGTGATCGGCCGCCCGCGATTTCCCACCCAACATCCTCCAGAGGGGTACGACAACCGCTGGGGAGCTTCGTCACCGGATCGTCATGGCGTACGTCACTTCCGGTGGGCGCGGCCCGACCGGCGCACCTGGGCCCTCAGCCCCCGGTCACCGCGTCGGCGGCCCGGCGGTTCGCACCCCGGCGGGCGGCACGCAGCGGACGCGGCGTGACGAGCCGTTCGACCAGCGCCAGCACGATCTCGACCAGCACGGCGAGCCCGGCCACGAGCACGCCACCGGCGAGGATCTGCCCGCCACCGGCCGCGATGTCCAGCCCGAACCCGGCCCGGATGATCTGGCCCAGCCCGCCGCCGTTGACGAACGACGCGAGCGCCGCGGTCGCCACCACCTGCACGGCGGCCGTACGGAACCCGGCCGCCAGGTACGGCACGGCCAGCGGCAGTTCCACCCGGCGCAGCACCTGCCGGCCGGACAGCCCCATCCCCCGCGCGGCGTCCCGGGCCTCGGGGTCCGCCTGACGCACCCCCGTGTACGCGTTGGCGAGCAGCGGCGGCACCGCGAAGACGGCCAGCGCCACGATCACCGAGGGCCGGCCGAAGCCGAGGAAGGTCAGCGGAAGGATGGTCAGCAGCGCCAGCGTCGGGATGGCGAGCGTGACGTTCGCCACCATGACCACCAGCCCGCCGCCCCGCCCGGTGTGGCCGAGCCAGAGGCCGATCGGCCAGGCGACCAGGCAGCCCAACGCCACGGCGGCGGCGCTGAGGACGAGGTGCTCGCCGAGCCGGTCGAGGATGCCGCCCGGGTTGGTCCAGTTCAGCGGGTCGTTGAGCCAGACGATCGCCTGCCCGATCACACTCACGACGACCTCCGGGCGAGCCACGGGGTGAGCAGCCGGCCGACCCCCGCGAGGACCAGGTCCAGCACGAGGGCCAGCAGGACGCAGAGCAGCGTCCCCGTCATGATCTGCGCCTTGTAGAAGTTGTTCTGGAAGCCCGCGAAGATCAACTGGCCGAGCCCGCCGCGACCGATGACGACGCCGACCGTGACGAGCGCCACGGTCGAGACGGTGGCCAGCCGCAGACCGGTGAGGATGCCCGGCAGGGCGAGCGGGAGGTCGATCCGGAACAGCCGCGCCCACCGGCCGTACCCCATGCCCTCCGCCGCCTCCCGGACCTCGGGAGGCACCTGGGTCAACCCGGCGATCGCGTTGCGGACGATCACCAGCAGGGCGTAGAGCACCACCACGCTGAGCACGGTGACCGCGCCGATGCCCAGGTAGGGTGCGATGAACGCGAAGAGGGCCAGCGACGGGATGGTGTAGAACACGCCCGTGATCGCGAGGATCGGGCCGGCGAGCGGGCGGAACCAGTACGCCGCCACCGCCAGCGGCACCGCGATGAGGGCGGCGATCAGCACGGCGCGGGCGGTCAGCCAGGTGTGCTCGCGCAGCGCGGCGAGGAGCGTGTCAGAGTTGTCCCGCACGTACTGCCAGGAGAACCAGGGATTGCCCGGGTCGGCCCGGTAGCTCAGGCGGAAGGACATACGTGGACGTTACCCCGGAGGCCCCCGGCACCGGCGGGCGCGCGACCGGCGGTGAGCGGCGCGCGGCGTCGATCGCGCTGGAGGGCGTACGCAAGCGCTACCCGGACGGGACCGAGGCCGTACGCGAGCTGAGCCTCGACGTCAAGGCCGGCGAGCTGGTCGTGCTGATCGGCCCGTCCGGCTGCGGCAAGTCCACGGTGCTCCGGATGATCAACCGGATGATCGAGCCCACCGGGGGCCGGATCCTCCTCGGCGACGAGGACGTGACCCGCGTCGACCCGGTACGCCTGCGGCGGCGCATCGGCTACGTCATCCAGAACGTCGGCCTCTTCCCGCACCAGACCGTCCGGGCCAACGTCGCGACCGTCCCCCGGCTGGTCGGCTGGTCCCGCGACCGCGTACGCGGGCGGGTGGACGAGCTGCTGGAGCTCGTCGGCCTCGACCCGGGCACGTTCGCCGGCCGCTACCCGCACGAGCTGTCCGGCGGGCAGCGGCAGCGGGTCGGCGTGGCCCGGGCGCTCGCCGCCGACCCGGTGGTGCTGCTGATGGACGAGCCGTTCTCGGCCGTCGACCCGATCGTCCGCACCCGGTTGCAGGAGGAGTTCCTGCGGTTGCAGGCCGAGGTGCGCAAGACGATCGTGCTGGTCACCCACGACCTCGACGAGGCGGTGCGGCTCGGCGACCGGATCGCGGTGCTCTCCGAGGGCGGCCACCTGGAGCAGTACGACACCCCGGCCGCCGTGCTGGGCGCGCCGGCCACCCCGTTCGTCCGCGAGTTCGTCGGCGCGGACCGCGGCATCCGCCGGCTGGTGGTCACGCCGCTGCGCCGGGAGATGCTCGAACCGGTGCCCGCGCACGACGCGCCGGCCGGCCCGGCCGTGCCCCTGGGCGGCTCGGCGTACGACGCGCTCGCCGCGCTGCTCACCTCGGACGCGCAGCGGGTGGTGGTGACCGACGGCGGCCAGCCGGTCGGGACGCTCGACCGGCAGCGCCTGTTCGAACTCATGTGAGCGGGGGGCGGTTGCTTCTCCGGTCGCGGAGGAGCGGCCGCCGGTGCGTCAGCTCAGGTGCGACGGTTCGGGCGCGGCGGCGCAGGTGTGGCGGCTCAGGCGCGGCCGCCGAGGCTGGCGGTGCCGACGACCCAGCCCGTGAGGAGGCCGTAGCTGCCGCCCTTCCCGGCCGTCTGCAACGCGCCGAGCATCGACGGCTCCGGCCCGAGCACCACGGCGACCAGGCCCGCGAGGCCGCCGGCCAGCACGTACGCCGCCCAGCCGGAGAAGAACTGGCTGAGCCCTCCCGGCACCCGGGCCGCCTGCCCGGCGGGCAGCAGGTAGAGCAGGGCCGCCGCGAAGATCACCAGCAGGATGGCCCGCAGGTCGGCCGCGAGCACCCCGCCGGCCTGGTCGGCGGCGTCGAACCGCCAGGCCGGCCAGGCGAGCACCCGCAGGTACCAGCCGCCGGCGGAGTTCGGGTCGGTGTGGGTGCCGGCCCAGCCGACGTACGCCGGGCAGCCGCCGACGGCGACGAGCACGAACGCGGCGAGCGCCCCCGTGCCGGCGGCCGTGCCGTACCGGCGGAGCGCACCCGTGGTGTTGGTGGGCGCCATGATGCTGTCCGTTCCCGGCCCGCCGTGGCGGCGGGCGGATGTGCGTGTGCCGGCCCGGTCAGTGCTTCATGAGGTAGTCGATGAAGGCGGCCCGCAGCAGCGGCGCCGACTCCTCGTAGCCGTGACCGGTCAGCTCCCGCCACAGGGCGGCGGCCTCGTCGACGGTCGGCCCGACGGAGTTCGGGGCGCCGTCGAGCACCGTGGCCTCGTCGGCGTTCGGCAGGTGCCGGAGCACCGACCAGAAGAAGCCCACGTCGCGCCGCTCCCGGGCCAGCGCGAAGGCCCGCTCCCGCAGTTCCTCGGTGGAGAGGGCGTCCAGCTCCTCGAACGATCGGCCGCCGGCGGGGGTGGCAGGTGTCTCGGTCATGCCGCCGAGCCTAACCGTCGAGATCACTCCCGGCCCGTCGGACGTGGCGTCGGACTCACCGGCCGTCGTCCCAGCGGCGCGGCTCGGTCTCCCAGCGGGACGACCGCCACGGGTCCATCGGGGAGTCGGTGGCGGGCGTGGGCAGCGTGGGCGGCCAGTCCTCGACCGGTCCGGACCCGTGCACCGCCCAGCCGGAGCTGAGCGGACCGTCGCCGGCCGGCTCCGGGGCCTCCGGCGCCGGGGATCCCGGGCGCCCGAACCGCTCGACCAGCCGGGTAACCACCAGCCCTACCCCGAGCGCCACGGCGCCGACCGCCCAGCGGCTCACCGTCCAGTCCCGCGCCTGCGCGTACGCGAGGAACGCCGACGTCAGGCCGACCGCGAACAGGGTGCCGAAGATCCCGCCGCGGCGGCCGTACGCGCTCGTGCCCGCGAGCAGCGCCACGCCGACGGCGAGCACCGTCCAGTCGAGGCCGGCGGTGGGGGCCACCGGCCCGGTGCCGTTCGCCGCGATGAGCACCCCGGCCAGCATGGCGAGCACGGTCGAGCCGACGAGCGCGGCCGAGGTGACCACCGCGGCCACCGCCCCTCGCCGCCGGGCCGGGTCGGCGACCGGGCGGAACCGGCCGACGAGCCGCCGGACGGCACGGATGGCGCCGAACAGGCCGCCGAGCACGGCCACCGCCGCGAATCCGGCGCAGAGGTAGTACGCGTGCCGGCGCGGGTCGTACTCGCCCTGGACGAGGACCGGTTCGGCGCGGCGTTCGATGTACACGACGACGCCGGCCGCCCCGGCCAGGCTGGCCGCCCAGCCGGGCACGTGCAGCACCACGACGGCCAGCGCCAGCAGCAGCCCGGCCACGGCGGCGACCAGGGCCGCCGGGGCGACGGCGGCCACCACGCCACGGTCACCCTGCTCGGCGAAGTGCAGCGCCGCCGCGACGGCGACCGGCCCGATCGCCAGGTTCACGGCGGCGGTGCGCAGGCTCAGCCCGGCGGCGAGGACGAGCAGACCGAGCGCGACGACGTCGACCAGGAGCGACCGCAGGCCGGCGCCGCGCAGGACGTCCGGCGCGTCCCGCCAGAGCAGCCAGCCGAGTACGGCGAGGCCCACCAGCAGCACGACCTCCCAGCCGATGTGCACGCCGACGCGGTCCCGGCCCGGCTCACCGTGGTTCGGGTCGTCGAAGACGTTCTCGAGGACGGCGGCGGGTACCCCGGACGAGGGCTCGACGGACGTGTTCCGGCCCGGTTCGTCGTACCCCATGGCGCCTCCCCTGGCCGGCCGTCCAGGTCCGACGTTCGGCGGACCGACGGGGGCCGATGCTCTCCGGTCGGAGGCACGGTACTCGCGTGGCGAGCCGCACGTAACCCCCTGGCCAGCGCCGTGCCCCTCCCGGAGGCGGTCAGCGCTGGCCCGGGCGGCTCTCCCGGTCCTCGGGCTCGCGCTCGTCCTCCGGGCGTTCCGGCACCCGGCAGGACCGTTCGAGCCACAGGGCGGCGGCGACCAGTGCCAGCGACGCGAGCAGGCCGGCGCCCGCGGGCACCCGGTCCTCGGTGGCGGCGCGGGTGGACTCGACGAAGAGCCAGGCGGTCAACCCCGCGTAGAACCCGGCGAAGATGGCGCCGGCCAGCGAGGACGCCTTGGCGAGCACCACGAACCGGGCGACCATCAGCGGGTTGACGGCGGGACGCCCGGGCCGGCGCTCGATGCGCCCGCGGGTGTTGACCGCCGCGTACCCCTCGAGCACGGCGAGCCCGGCCAGCGTGACCACGGGCAGCCAGGGAAGCCGGGGGATGCCGGAGTAGTAGAAGCTGCTGATGAGCAACCAGGCCGCCGCGGCGGCGGCCAGACCGGCCACCACGAGGGTGGAGATCCGGGTCGGGCCCATCCGCGCGCGGTCCGGGCCCGTCCCGCCCGGGGGCGGGGACTGCGCCTGCGTCATGCCGGCCGGCTCCGCTGGGTCATGCCGTCGACTCTATCTCCAGATCCGGACGGGGGCGCAGTTCCTGCGCGTCGGCGGCCACCGGGCCGGCGACCAGCAGGTCGGTGAGCCAGCCGTGGCCGGGCAGCCGGCCGTACGGCTGGATGTCGATCCACGGCCGCAGCACGAACGCCCGCAGGTGGGCGCGGGGGTGCGGGAGGGTCAGCTCGGGGTCGTCGCTCCGCACCGGCTGGTCGTCGTCCCCCCAGACCGCGATGACGTCCACGTCGAGGGTGCGCGGCCCGTACCGTCGCTCCGGGTCGCGGGTCCGGCCGGCCGCGCGCTCCGCGGCCCGCGCCCGCTCCAGCCAGTCGTACGGCGTCGCGGCGGGGTCCTCGGCGAGCACCACGGCGTTGAGGTACGCGGGCTGGTCCGGGTCGCCCCACGGCGGCGTCTCGTACACACCGGACACGAGCCGCACGGTGTCGCCCAGCACGGCGACCGCGGAGCGCAGGTGGGCCAACCGGTCGCCGAGGTTGCTGCCGAGGGAGAGGACGGCGCGGGTCACCGGGCACGCGTCCGGGTCATGGTGACGGCCACGTCGGTGAAGGTGTGCGGCACCGGCGCCTCCGGCTTGTGCACGGTGACCGTGGCGCTCACCACCCGGGGGTCGGCGAGGCAGACGTCGAGCAGCCGGTCGGCGAGCGTCTCGATGAGGTTGACCGGCTCGCCGCCGACCACGGCGACGAGGTGCTCGGCCAGTTCGCCGTAGTGGACGGTGTCGGCCACGTCGTCCGAGCGCGCGGCGGGGCCGAGGTCCAGGTCGAGCGCCACGTCCACGACGAAGTCCTGTCCGTTCACGCGTTCGAAGTCGTACACCCCGTGCCGTCCCCGCACCCGCAGGCCGGTCAGGGTGATCCGGTCGGTCACGCCTCCCCCTTCCGTACGGCCGCGCCGGCGGTGGCCGCCGGGACGAGGCGCGGGCTGCCCGTGGCCCGCCAGACGGCGAGCGCGTCGACCGTGGCGCGGACGTCGTGCACGCGTACGCCCCAGGCGCCGGCGGCCACGGCGAGCACGCTGGTGGCCACGGTGGCCGCCTCCCGCCCGTCGGTCGGTCGCGGTGTCCCGTCGGGCGCGGCGAGCAGCCGCCCCAGGTACGACTTGCGGCTCGCGCCGAACAGCAGCGGGTAGCCGAGGTCGAGCAACTCGGGCAGGCGGGCGCTGAGCTGCCAGTTGTGCTCGGCGGTCTTGGCGAAGCCGAGCCCCGGGTCGACGACGATGCGGTCGGCGGACACCCCCGCGCGGAGCGCGTCGTCGACGCGCTGGGCCAGTTCGGCCCGGACGTCGGTGACCACGTCGCCGTAGACGGCCAGCTCGCGCATGGCACGCGAGTGCCCGCGCCAGTGCATGAGCACCCACGGGCAGCCGGCGTCACGCACGACCCGGGCCATGTCCGGGTCGGCCAGCCCGCCGGAGACGTCGTTGACCACCGCCGCACCGGCGGCCAGGGCCGCCTCGGCGACCCGGGCCCGGGTCGTGTCGATGCTGACCGGCACGCCCGCGGCGGCCAGCTCGCGGATGACCGGGAGCACCCGGCCGATCTCGGTGTCGGCGTCCACCCGGTCCGCGCCCGGCCGGGTGGACTCGCCTCCCACGTCGACGAGCTGCGCGCCGTCGTCGCGCAGACGGACGCCGTGTCCGACGGCGGCGTCGAGGTCGGCGTACCGTCCGCCGTCGGAGAAGGAGTCGGGCGTGACGTTGAGGACGCCCATCACCACCGGGGCCGGGGCCCGTACCAGATCGGTCACGACTAGACCGTACCGGTCCTCGTCGGGGCCTCCCGCGTCCCGGGTGGCGCCCGACCACAACGCCCCTGACATGCGGATTGGAACAGGTGTACGATCGGTCGTCCAGGTCGGATCGGGCAGTCTCTTCGCGGCTTGTCGCATTCCGGGGCGGCCCGTACGCTGTGGAATTGCCCAGCATCGAGATGGCGAGGTGTGGAGGGAGGGCCGAAGCGGGAACAATCCGCCCAAATCTCACCACCCTCCGTGGTGAGTAACGAACGCAGGGTCAAGACGCTGCGCCCGAACACGCACATTTCCCGCCACGCTCACCCACTGCACCGCCGCGGCGCCGCCGGCCGCGATTTGGGGAGGTTTCAGTGATCGCCATCGAGCTCATGGAGACGGCGTCGTCCGGCGTCGCCCACGCGCTCTCGACCCTGGCGTCGACTCCACTCGCCGAGCCGGCGCCGAAGGGCATCGACACCGAGGGTGTCGTCACGTTCTTCGCCAGCAAGATCGCGCCGATCCTGCTCGCCGTCCTCGGCGTCATCTTCATCGGCCGAGCCAGCCGCGGCGAGATCTCCAAGGTGTTGACCAGCTCCGCCATCGCGATCGTCGGGCTGGCCTTCATCGCCGGCGCGGCGACACTGTTCTTCGTCGGCGACTACCTGATCGACCTGATCTTCGAATAGGGCGCGGGCACGACATGCGGCTGCGCACCGACGACGACATCTACCGGGCACGCCTGGTCTACCTCGGGCCGCCCGGCTACACCCTTCCCGTCCACCTCCCGTACGCCCAGTACGGGCTCTTCATGCTGCTCGTCCCCCTCTACATGTTCATCCACTGGCTGTTCACGTTCCAGGTCGAGCTCTTCCCCGCGTGGGAGATCGCGCTCGCCATCGTGACCACGTCATTCGTCTTCCGGCACGTCGACCCGGACCGGCCGGCGCGGGCGGTCATCCGCACCGCGCTGACCGACTGGCGACGCACCCGGGAGCCCGCCACCGAGCAGCGCGACCCCCGCCTGGCCGGCAGCGGGATCAGGATCCGGGAGGAACTGGCATGACCGGGCGTACGCCGACGGGGCGGTCACACGACGCGGGTGAGGCGGTCGCATGAGTCGCTCTTCCACGCCGGGTTCCCCGGCCGGCCGTCCGGCCGCGCCGGGTGGTCACCGAGCGCGTTCGTTTGACTACGCAGAAGCCGACGAGCTGGACGAGGCGACCCTCGACCCGGCCCTCGCCACCTCGCCCGGGCACGGCGGGGTGGGGGTCTTCCAGGCGCCCCGGCCGGTCGTGCGACGCACCCCGCCGGGCGCACCGTCGTCGCGCCTGCCGGACCAGACCTCGACGGGTACGGAGAGCCACGACATCGACTCGCCGTTCCTCGACCTCTTCGGATCCCCGCGCCCCGGCTCGGCCCGTCCGCTCGCGCCACCGCGCGACGCCGAGCGCGACCACCCGTCCATCCCGCAGCAGCCGGCCGCGGTCGACCCGCCGTCCGCCGCCGGGCCGGCCGCCCCGCGCCTGCCCACGGCCGGCCGTGAGCGGCCCCCGGCGGCGCCGCCGGCGCTCGGCCCGGCTCCCGAGCACGCCGAGCCCACCGTGCGGTCGCGGGTGCCCCACCAGGCCGGTGACCGGCTGCCGGTGCGGCGGCCCCCGGTCGACCCCGAGCCGGTCGCGCCGTCGCGGAGCACGCCGGCACCGGCCGGTCCGCCCGTCACCGAGGCCGAGCCGGTGCCCGAACTCCGGCGGCCGGTGGAACGCGAACCGGCGCGGGCGCCCGGGCGGGAGGTCGTGCCACCCCGGCAGCGCGCCGTGGAGCGGCGGAACAAGCCGGTCAAGCCGGTCCGGGTGAAGCCACCGAAGATCAAGTTCGGCGACCGCGACCCGTCCGTCGAACTGGCGATCACCGAGATCGCCGGCCACCTGACCTTCACCCCGAACACCGTCACCGCCTGGTACTGGCTGCCCGAGGTGCGGTGGGCGTTCCGGCCGGACGCCGAGCGCGAGGCCCTGCTGTCGGCGATCGCCGAACAGTATGCGGGCCTCGCCGGCTTCCGGCTGCACCTGCGGCGCACCACCCGGCCGTTCCCCGCCGACGAGTGGGCCCGCACCCTCGACGCGCACACCGTCGCCCCGCTGCCCGACGTGCCCGGCACACCGAGCTGGGCCGACCACCTGGTCGCCGCACAACGGCACCTGATGTCGGTGAACCACGCCGAAGGGCAGACGTACCTCGGTGTCACCTTCGCCCGCCGCTCCCTCGGCGACTCGCTGAGCGAGCGGCTGCTCCGCGTGTTCGGCCGCGGAGTGGCCGAGGCCGAGCGCCGCCGGTTGGGCCGGACGGTCGAGCAGTTCGACGAGGTGCTCGGCGCGTTCGGCATGCGCGGCCGCCGGGTGACCGCCGAGGAGCTGGAGTGGCTCCTCTACCGCTCGGTGGCGCTCTGCATGTCACCGCCCGGGGCGCTCTCCCCGGTGACCGACGGCCGGTGGGAACGCGGCGACCTGCTCGCCCTCACCGAGCAGGTCGAGCGCTACCGGACGCCGTACGGCTCCACGGTGAAGCTGGTCAACCGGATGACCGGCGAGGAACGGCACGTGGCGGTGCTGGCCGTGGGCCGGATGGAGCCGCTGGAGATCCCCGAACGGCACGAGCCCTGGCTGCACTTCCACGAGCGCCTGCCCTGGCCGATGGAGCTGTCCACCCGGGTCGACATCCTGGGCCCGAACGACTCCTTCCGGAACCTCGAGCACCGCCTCCGGATGATCCGCTCCCAGCAGCTCGACTACGCCGAGCACGGCATCGACGCCCCGCCGGAGCTGGAGCGGCTCGCCAAGCGGGCGCTCGTGATCGGCGACGAGATGACGACCGGGCTGCCGGTCGACTCGGCGCGGGCGCACGGCTGGCACCGGATCGCCGTGGGCGGCCGGACCCGGGAGGAGTGCCTGGAGCGCGCCCGGCGGCTCATCCAGCTCTACTCCCGGGAACTGCGCATCTCGCTGCAACACCCGAAGAACCAGGACTGGCTGGCGCGCGAGTTCATCCCCGGTGAGCCCATCGCCAACACCGGATACGTCCGCCGCATGCCGGTGTCCCTCCTCGCCGCCGCGCTGCCGCAGGCGGCGTCCACCGTCGGCGACCGGCGCGGCGACCTGATCGGCCGCACCTCGGGCACCTGCCGGCGGCCCGTCTTCCTGGACCTGCACTACCCCATGGAGGTCCGCGAGCGGTCCGGGCTCGCCGTCTTCGTGGCCGAGCCGGGCGGCGGCAAGTCGACCCTGCTCGGCGCGCTCGGCTACCTGGCGGCCCGGCGGGGCGTCCAGGTGACGCTGCTCGACCCGTCCGGCCCGCTCGCCCGCCTGTGCGCCATGCCGGAGCTGAAGCCCTACGCCCGGGTGCTGAACCTGACCGGTTCGGAACACGGCACCCTGGCGCCGTACGCGCTCATCCCGACGCCGCGACGCAGCGAGTTCGGCACCGGCGCGACCGGTGACCGGGAGTTCGAGATCGCGATCTCCAACGCGCGGGCCGAGCGGCGGATGCTGGTGCAGGACATCTGCATGATGCTCGTGCCGCCGCAGGTGGCCCGCGAGGCGTCCACCGCCACGCTGTTCCGGCACGCCGTACGCCAGGTGCCGGCCGAGGAGACGTCCACCCTGGACGACGTGGTGACCACGCTCAGCCAGCTCGACGACGACGCCGGCCGGGAACTCGCGAACCTCCTGCTCGACACCGCCGAGATGCCGTTGGCGATGCTCTTCTTCGGCCGGCCGCCGGAGGGCATGCTCGGGCCGGACGCGGCGCTCACCGTCATCACCATGGCCGGCCTCCGCCTGCCCGATCTCAAGATCGAGCGCGAGTACTGGTCGGCCGAGGAGGCGCTCGCCCTGCCGATGCTGCACACGGCGCATCGGCTCGCGGTACGCCGCTGCTACGGCGGCTCGATGTCCTCCCGGAAGCTGGTGGGCCTCGACGAGGCGCACTTCATGGAGGGCTGGCGCTCCGGCCGGTCCTTCCTCGTCCGCCTCGCCCGGGACTCCCGCAAGTGGAACCTCGCGGCGCTCGTCGCCTCCCAGAACCCGCGCGACATCCTCGGCCTCGACGTGCAGAACCTCGTCTCGACCGTCTTCGTCGGCCGCATCGCCGAGGACAACGAGATCGCCTCCGAGGCGCTCCGGCTGCTGCGGGTGCCGGTCAACGACGGGTACGAGGCCACCCTCGCCACACTCTCCACCGCCGACGCCACATCGGCCACCCGGCTCGGCTTCCGCGAGTTCGTCATGCGCGACGTCGACGGGCGGGTCCAGAAGGTCCGGGTGGACGTGTCGTACGTCGACGGGCTGCTGGACCACCTCGACACCACGCCCGCCGCCATCGCCGCGGCGGCCGGTGTGCTGCCGAGCGTCCCCCTGCCGGATCTGGAGGCGTGACATGGCGAGGGCCCGGGCACGGATCACGGCGTTCCTGCTCGCGCTCGGCGTACTGGCCGGGGCCACGATCGCCTTTCCGCTGATCGGCGGCGGTCCCGCGTACGCCGCCCCGGTCACGGCCCAGGCGGCGGCCGACCTCTGCTCGACGCAGGAGTGGCAGGCGGACTTCCGCGCCTGCGTGAAGCGCCTCCAGCAGGTCGCCGAGTCGCAGGCCAACTGCTGGAAGCCGCCGACGCCGACCGCTCCCGACTCCGGGCTCGCGGGCTGGTTCGCCTCGCGGCCGGAATCCTCGACGCAGCCCGGCCCGAAGGGCTACTACAGCGACTACGGGTACGCCGGCTACAGCTACACGACCTACCGCGTCGACGGCGGGTGCGCGTCCACCCTCCTGCACCCGGACTACAAGTTCAGCAACACGGTCGCCAACGGCGAGTTCATGCTCGCGACGGCGATCGTGGGCGCCTCGAACGCCCTCCGGGAGCGCGCGTGGGATCCCCGCACCATGTGGAGTTGGGCCGACCCACTGGTGGAGCAGGCGACCAAGGCCATCTACCAGAAGGTGTTCAGCGTCTTCGGCATCGTGACGCTCTGCGTCGTCGGGTTGTACCTGCTCTGGCGGTCGCGCCAGTCGGACATGAGCAACGCGATGACCACGGCGGGCTGGGCGCTGCTGGTCATGGTCGCCGTGACCGCGCTGGCCGCCTGGCCCGTGAAGTCCGCCAACCTCGCCGACAACTCACTGATCACCACGCTGGGCGTGGTGCACGACGCGATCGGCCCCGTAAGTCGCGACACTCCGCCGAGCCAGTGCGACGACCCGAATCCCGAGGCATGCAAGGACCACCGTCCACCCGCCGTCCGTGCGAGCGACACGGCCGCCGAGACGATGCTCTACCGCAACTGGCTGCGTGGCGTGCTGGGCTCGGCGGACAGCGAGACGGCGAAGAAGTACGGCCCCGCGCTCTACGACGCGAAAGCACTGACGTGGGACGAAGCGGAGTCCATCCGCAAGAACCCGGCTACCCGCAATGTCGTCATCAAGGCCAAGCAGCAGCAGTGGATGACCGTCGCCGCGCAGATCGAGAAGGAGGACCCGGAGGCGTACGAGTACCTCCAGGGAGTGCGGGACATGGACCGCGTGGGCGCCGGCTTCATCGCGGTCCTGGCCTCGCTGCTCTTCGCGATGTTCGACCTCACCGCGTCGCTGCTCGTGCTGCTCGGCTTCCTGATCTTCCGGTGGGCGGTGGTTGCCGCGCCGATCCTCGGCACGGTCGCCCTGTTCCGGCCGGCCAGCGCCGGTCTGCGCCGGCTCGGGAACGCCGTGGTCGCCGCGATCTTCAACATCGCCATCTTCGGCACCGGAGCCGCCGTCTACCTGTTCGCGGTCGATCTGATCATGAGGACCCCCACGCTGCCCGGCTGGCTCCAGGTGGTGCTCGTGTGGCTCTGCGGTGTGGTCGGCTGGCTCCTGCTGCGTCCCTACCGCCGGATCACCCAGCTCGGCGGCAAGGACAGCAGTGAGGCGGTCAGCTCCGCCGGGTCCTGGCACCGCCGGTTCTTCCGGGACATGCGGACCGCGGCCCGGCTCGACGTGGCGGAGCCCGGCGGAACGGCCGAGCCCACCATGGGGCGGCGGAAGGCGGTCGTGGCGGAGCCGACGAGACTCCGGCCGGAGGCCCGGCACGAGGACCCGGTGCACACCTCTCCCAGCGGCGGTGGGCGGCGTCCGGACGGTCGCGAGCGCGCCGACGGTGCGCCCGAGCCGGACGAGGGGCCGACCCCTCGTCCGCCGGCACCCCGGCAACGCCGCCAGCCGGCCACGTGGACGGAGCCGGACGTGCCCGAGGAGAGCCCGTCCTTCGTCGTCTACCGTCCCGGCTCGACGGAACGGACACCACCCGACCGGCGCGCGCCGCGCGTCCGCTCCGAGGCACGGTGAGCGTCGTGCGGCGGGCCGTCGAGTTCCTGGTCGGCCGGGTGCTGCGCTCCCGCCTCGGGATCGCGCTCGCCCTCGCCGTCGTGGTGTTCGGGATCGTCGGCGCGGCCCGGCTCCTCGCCGGGCCGGGCGATCCCACCCTCGGGCTGAGCAACCGGCCGAACGAACCCATCACCACCGTGCCGCCGACCGCCGGCGACGACGGGCTGGTGGGCCGCGACGCGCCGCCCTCCCCCGTAACCCGTCCCGGGGAGCGCACGCCCGAACAGACCGCCGAACGGTTCGTCGCGGCGTGGCTCGGTGAGCCGGGGATGACCCCCGAACGGTGGCACGAGGGCATGCGGCCGCTGTCGACGTCCGCGCTCACCGAGAAGCTGGCCGGTGCGGTGCCGGGCGACGTTCCGGCGCGGCAGATGACGGACGAGGTGGTCCTCCGACCCCGGACCGAGACGTTCGTCGAGGCGCTGGTTCCCCTCGACACGGGCCGGCTCCGGCTGGAACTCCTGGCGTCCGACGGGCGCTGGTTGGTCGACGCGGTGGACTGGGAGCAGGAATGAGCGGCGAGAGGGTGCCCCGGCGTCGACGCAGGCCACTCCGCGCGTTGGCCGCCGCGCTCACCGTCGGGCTGGGGCTGCTCTGCTGCACCGGGGGCACGGCGGCGTTCTTCCTCACCGAGCTCGGGGGCGATTCCGCCGAATCGATGACGCCCATGAGCCTCGAGTGCACCGGCGACTTCCGCGTCGACGTCACCGGGGACATGCCACGGATGGCCGACTACGGGGAGAGCCAGCTCCGGAACGCCGCGAAGATCATCGGCGTCGGTCAGGAGATGAAGGTGCCCGCGCGGGGCTGGGTCGTCGCGGTGGCGACCGCCATGCAGGAGTCCGCGCTGCGCAACCTCGCGAACCGGACCGTCGCGGAGTCCCAGGACCTGCCCAACGAGGGCGTCGGCGCCGACCACGACTCGGTCGGCCTGTTCCAGCAGCGGGCCTCCTGGGGCAGCGTGAAGCAGCGGATGACCCCCGAGTACGCCGCCCGGAAGTTCTACGAGAAGCTGCTCACCGTCCCCGGCTGGGAACAGCTGCCGCTCAGCGTGGCCGCGCAGAAGGTGCAGGTGAGCGCCTTCCCCGATGCCTACGCGAAACACGAGACCGTGGCGTCCCAGATCGTCGACGCCCTCGCCGGCGGCGCGGCGCGGACGACGATGGTCGCCAACCGGCAGACCTGCGACGCCGCCTCCGGCAAGAGGGTCGCGGCATCCGGGTGGACCGCGCCGATCGCCGGCGCCGTCGGCTCCGGATTCCGGACCGCGCAGCGCCCGGGCCACGACGGAGTCGACATCGGCGCCAGGAAGGGCACGCCCATCCACGCCGCCGCGTCCGGCCGGGTGCTGGTGGCGCGGTGCGATCCCGACAACAGCGGGCGCGAGAGCTGCGACGTGGACGGCTACCCGGGCAAGGGCGGCTGCGGGTGGTTCGTCGACATCCTGCACCCCGACGAGCGCTCCGGCGGCATCGTCACCCGCTACTGCCACATGGTGACGCGGCCCCGCGTCCACCCCGGACAGACCGTCGCCGCCGGTGAGGTCATCGGCGAGGTCGGCAGCAGCGGCAACTCCTCGGGCCCGCACCTGCACTTCGAGGTGCACGAGGACGGCGACCGCAGCGCCCGCAGCGCCATCGACCCGGTGCCGTTCATGCGTTCGCGGGGCGCCCCCCTCAAGGCGGAATGACATCCTCGGTGCCATGACAGAACGACTGCCCGATCCGTTCGCCGACCGTCCGGACTGGGCACCCCGGCCGCCGCGGCCCGTCGAGATCGTGCCGGCCACCGGCCGGGTCGCGCTGCGCGGCCGGCGGGTGCAGGTCGGGTTGCCGGGCCTCGGGTGGCGCGGCGACCTGCGGGCGGACGACCGCGTGGTGCAGGGAAGCCGGACGTACGTCCCGGTCATCCCGGAACACGAGTGGTACCGGGCCGAGATCGAACAGGTGGAGGTCTTCGCACCCCTGATCCCGGTGGAGCGGGTGTGGGTCGAGACCATCGGCACGCGCCCCGCCGAGCCGGCCCGGCCGGCGGTCGGCCTCCGCCTCGTGTCGCTCGACGGCCCGAGCCACCGGGACCCCATTCCGGTCGTCGACGCGGACTCGGTGGCCGGCCGGCGCGTCGTCCACGTGGTCGACTCCGTCGAGCACCGCGATCTGCGCGCCGTCACCGAAACCTACTCGGGCGCCGACGGCGACATCTGCGTGCGGATCACGTCCGAGGTCGACTGGTACCGGTGGGCGTGGCGCGGGCAGGCTCCGTCCACCTTGGAGGTGCCGGTCCACCTCCTGTGGATCGAGTGATCAGCCGAGTTTGCTGCCGCCACAGACGCGCCAGCCGTCCTCGTCCACGACATGGAAACGCCAGTCCTCGCGGCGGCTGCTCCGCGGCTGACCGTTCGCCGAGCTAGAGATGGTTAGAGTGGTTGTCACCGACTCTCCTTCACCGTCCTTCACTCGCGTCAGCGGCCCCCACCGCACCCGTACGACGACGTCGAAGCTCGCTTCGCGCTGCTCAAGCTCCTGACGCAGGGTGCGCATCGCCCTCAGACCATCCTCCTCCCGGCAGGCAAACTGCTCCGCTTTTGCGTCGTTGCGATCGTTGAGAAAGGCTTGAATGTAGTTGGCCACGACGACGTCGGGGGCGCTGCGGTCGGGGGCGGTGGCGCGGTCGTACAGCACGTAGCCGGTGACGGCGCCGCCGAGGCAGAGCAGTGCGACGACCCCGGCGACCACGGTGAGGACGGTGCGTACGCGACGGCGTGGCCGCTCGGGCGCCGGGGCCGCGGGGGCGGGTGGCAGCTGCTCGGAGGGGGGCCGCTGCGCCGGTACGCGGGAGACCTGGGAACCGGCGGGGGGCTGCACTGATTCCACCTCCTGAGGCTATCGGTCGGGGGCCGCGTACCCAATGCCCCAGATGCCGCGGATCGGGCCGGTCCGCTACCCCGAGTGAGATCCCCAACGACACCCCCGCACCTCCCGGGGTACCGGCCTCACCTGGGATACCGTCTCTGCTCGGGGAGGTTGCCAACCTCGGCCAGAGGGGGTGGACGCGGTGGCCGGTCCGAAGGCACGGACGAACCGCGCCGCCGCACTGCACCGTCGGGCCGCCGCCACCGCGGCCGCCGCGGCGGGCATCCTCGACGAGATCCGCCCGGCCCCCGCCGACCAGCGCCGCCAGTACGAACTCGCCGACCGTCTGCGTACGGTGGCGGCCGTCGTGGCGCCGGGCTGGGCCGGTGCTCCCCTGGACACGCTCGCCCCTGACGCGCCTCCCGGTGAGGGCCCGCCGCCCTTCGTGCGGGTCGGCACCGCCGCGCCCCTGGACGACGCCCGCTTCCCCGCGCTGGTGCCGCTGGTGGGCTCCGGCCACCTCAGCGTCGACACCGACGCGCGGGACCCCCGGGTGGCGGGGCTGCTCCGCGCCGTCCTGCTCCGTACGCTCGCCGCCACGCCGGCCGGCGCGCTGCTGGTACGGGCCGTGGACGCCGAGGGTGGGACGCTGGCGCCGTTCGCCGCGCTGGCCGACGCCGGCCTGCTCCCGCCGCCGGCCGTGGACGTACCCGGGTTGCGGGCGGTGCTGACCGAGGCCGAGCAGTGGGTGGCACCGGGCGCGAGCGGCCGGCGCCGGCACGATCGCACGCTGCTGCTCGTGATCGCCGCCCTGCCCGAGTCGACCGGGCCGACCGACCTGTCCCGGATCGAGACGCTGGCCGCGCAGGGACCGTCGGCGGGGCTGCACCTGGTCGTGGCGGGCTGGGCGGGCCCCGGCCCGTACGCGAACCGCTCGCCGCTGCCCCGCGCCACCACGCTCGCCCTGCGCAACGCGTACGCGCTGCTCGGCGACCCGCCGGGCACGTCGTTCACCAGTCCCGGCGCAGACGCGGCGGGCGGGCTGAACTCGCCGGTCTTCGTCGAGGCGGACCCGCCGGCCGACCTGGTGGACGCGGTGTGCCGGCGGCTGGCCGCGCAGGTCGAGGCGGGTTCCCGGCTGGCGCTGGCCGACCTGCTGCCGCCCACCGGCGACGCGCTCTGGTCGGCGGACTCGACGGACGGCCTGACCACCACCGTGGGCGACGCCGCCGGCCGGCCGGTGCCGCTCGGGTTCACCGAGTTGACCCCGCACTGGCTCGTCAGCGGGCGCTCCGCTGGCGGGCGGTCGGCGTTCCTCACCACCGCGCTGCTGGGCCTGACCGCCCGGTACGGCCCGGACGAGCTGGCTCTGTACCTCGCGGACCTCGGCGAGGGCGACTCCTTCGTGGAGTTCCTCCAGACCGAGCGGGACCGCTCGTGGGTACCGCAGGTGCGGGCGGCCGCGATGACCGCCGACCGGGAGTACGTGCGGGACCTCCTCGAACAGCTCGCGACCGAGGTCCGCCGCCGCGAGGAGGCCGGACGCCGGACGGGCGGGCAGCGCTTCACCGAGCTCCGCCAGCACATGGCGCTGCCGCGCATCGTGTGCGTGGTCGACAACCTGCCGCTGCTCTTCGCCGAGCGGGACCGGCTCGCCGCCGACGCCGCGGCCCGCATCGAGGCGCTGGCGCGCTCCGGCCGGGCGTACGGCGTACACCTGTTGCTCGCGGGCGCCGGCGACCTCGGCCTGGCCGGCCGGTCGGAGGCCGGCCACCGGGACTCGCTGCTCGGGCAGTTCCCGGTCCGCGTGGCGCTTCCCGGCGGTGGTGCGGTGCTGGAACCGACGAACGACTCGGCGGCCGGCCTGCCCGTGGGCAGTGCGGTGGTGAACACCGCCGGTGGGCTCGGCGGCCCCCGCGGCGCGGTACGCGGGCACGAGCGGCTGGTGCGGCACCCGGACCCGCAGGACGAGCCGGAGACGGTGGAGCGCCTCCGCCACGAGCTGTGGGCGGCCCGGCCGGAGGGCAGCGTCCCACCGGTGGTCTTCGCCGGGTACGCCCGGCCGTTGCTGCGCAACGACCCCCGGTACCGTCTCGCGCTCGCGGGGCGGGCGCACGCGCCGGCGGCCCTGCTGGGGCGGGCGGTGGACGTCGGCCGGACCACCGCGGCCGTACCGCTCGGCCCGGCGGCGGGGCGGAACCTCGCCGTCCTGGGTCCCGGGCCCGGGGCGGCGCGGTTGCTGGCGACCGCCGCACGCAGCACCGCCGTCCACCATCCGCCGGGCACCGCGCGTTTCGTGATCGCCGCCCCCGACCAGGAAGCCCGGCCGCTGGCCGAGGCGCTGGCCGCCGAACTGGCCGTGCGGCAGGCAGCCACCGTGGTCGACGTCGGGGACCTGCTCACGGCCGCGGCCGGCACGGACCCGGCCGCCGCGACGGGAGCCGACCGCACCGCCACGGCCGCGCTCACCACGACGGAAACGACCGGCACGGTGACGGTCGACGCCGCGGCGGCGGTCGCGGGACCCGGCTCCGGACCGGCCCGCGGCGGCCCGGACGGGCCCGCGTGCGGGGACGGGCCGCCCGAGCCGGGGTGCGCGGCCGAGCCCACGTACCTGGTGGTCTTCGGGCTGGACCGGGTCGCCGCGGAGGAGCTTCCCGTCGAAGAGCTGCGGACGCTGCTGCGCGAGGGCCCGCCGGCGGGTCGGCACCTGCTCGGCTGGTGGCGGGTGGTGCCGCCGTTCGCCGCGCTCCTCGGGCCGGAGGACGCCGTCGACAAGCTGGCCGCCGTGGCCGCCGTCGACGTGCCCGGCGCGCAGCTCGCCGCCGTCTTCCACCGTCCGGTGGAGTGGCGGCCGCGCCCGGGACGGGTCGTGCTCTGGGACGGACCCGACGAGCGGGGTGTCGTCCTGGTGCCGTTCGCCGAGGAGGAGCCGCGATGACCGGAGGCACGGCACGGAAGCCGGGCACGGCGACCCGGAGGCCGCGATGACCGGAGGCGCGGCGCGGAAGCCGGGCACGGCGACCCGGAGGCCGCCGGGTCCGGCCGGCCCGGGGCGGCAGCGCACGGGTGGGCAGCGCGAGGCGGTGCCGTCGCCCACGGCGGCGGCCGACGCGGCCGTGGCCGCCTGGCAGGACTACCTCGCGGCCGCGCGGCAGCTCGACGGGGTACGCCGGGCCGCGGCGGCTGCCGCCGGTGAGCAGGCCCGGTCCGTCCAGGAGGCCCGGGAGGAGCTGACCGAGGTACGCGCCCGGCTCGCCGCCCAGCAGACGCGGCTGCGGGAGCGGGGCGTACCGCCGATCTCGCTGGTGCCGTCGCCGCCGGAGCTGTCGGAGGAGGCCCGGGCGATGGCCGGTGGGCCAGCCACGGTCCTCGCGGCGCTGCGCGGCGCCCGCGACCGCCTGGACTCCGCCGACGCGGCCCTCGTCGCCCGCCACCCGTTGCGCCCGGCGAGCTGGTCCGCCCGCCCGCGCAACCTCCTCGTGTACGGGCCGCTGGCCGTGCTCGTGCCGCTGATCCAGGTCGTCGTGTACGTGGCCACCGGCGCCGGCCCCGCGACCGTGGCCGCGCTCATCTGCGGGCTGCCGATGCCGGCGGTCGCGTTCGTGGCCGGCTGGCTCGGCGTCGGCCGGCTGTTCCCGCCGGCCCAGGGCGGGAGGGTGGACCGGACACCCCGTTTCGGCGCGCTGGTGTGCCTCGTGCCGGCGGTGCTCGTCACCGCGGGACTGCTGCTCGCCATGCTGGCCGGCTGAGCAGGGCCGCAGCAGAGCGACACGGCCGGCCGCCCGGGATCACCAGGTCGGCCGGCCGCGGTACGCGTGGTCAGCGGGGAAGGATGAGGGCCATCGCCTCGGCCCGCGACTTCGGGTCGCGCTGGAGCGTCCCCCGTACGGCCGAGGTGATCGTCTGGGCGCCGGACTTCT
Source organism: Micromonospora globbae (assembly GCF_036184225.1). Lineage (NCBI taxonomy): Bacteria > Bacillati > Actinomycetota > Actinomycetes > Micromonosporales > Micromonosporaceae > Micromonospora > Micromonospora globbae. The sequence continues at coordinate 5,885,159 of NZ_CP108084.1, read as the reverse complement.
GGATGCCCCGCATGGCCATGCACATGTGCTCGCACTCCAGCACCACGATCACGCCGCGGGGTGCGAGCTTCTCCATGAGCAGGTCGGCGATCTGGGAGGTGAGACGCTCCTGCACCTGGGGCCGGCGCGCGTACACCTCGACGAGCCGGGCCAGCTTCGACAGGCCCGTGATCCGCCCATCCGGCCCGGGGATGTAGCCGATGTGGGCGCTGCCCCGGAACGGGAGCAGGTGGTGCTCGCAGAGGCTCATCACGTCGATGTCCCGGACGAGCACGAGTTCCTCGTGGTTGGCCTCGAAGGTGGTGCTGAGCACCTGGGCCGGGTCGACCCGCAGGCCGGCGAAGAGCTCGGCGTACGCCCGGGCCACGCGGGCCGGCGTCTGCTGGAGCCCGTCCCGGTCCGGGTTCTCCCCGACCGCGATGAGGATCTCGCGGACCGCCTTCTCGATCCGGGCCAGGTCGACGGTCTCCTCGACGGGGCCGCCGGTGAGCTTGCCGTTGATCAGGCGCGCCGCGATGTAGTCCAGCCCGTCGTCGCCGTCGGGCTCGGTCGCGGAGGCGGCCAGCCCCCTGTCGGGGCTGGCCGCCGGATCCATCGTGCTCAGTGGGTACCGTCCGAGTTGTTCGGCGAGCTGCCGCCCACCCCCGCCTGCGCGCCGTCGGCCTGGGCCTGCGCCTTCAGCGCCTCCTTCTCGGCCGGCGTGAGCACCGGCGGCTCGGTGGAGGGCTGGCGCTTGCCGAAGCCGTTGTACGGCGCCATCGGCGGGCGCTTGACGACCCGCGCGCAGATCCGCGCCATGTCGGCCGTGGAGAGGGTCTCCTTCTCCATGAGCTCCAGCACGATGTTGTCCAGGACGTCCCGGTACTCGACCAGGATCTCCCAGGCCTCGTCGTGCGCCAGCTCGATGAGCGCCCGCATCTCGGCGTCGATCTCGGCGGCGACCGCGTCGGAGTAGTCCCGCTCGTGGCCCATGTTGCGGCCGAGGAACGGCTCGTCCCCGCTGGTGCCGTACTTGATCGCGCCGAGCTTGGAGCTCATGCCGTACTGGGTGATCATCGCGCGGGCCAGCTGGGTGGCCTTCTCGATGTCGTTGCCGGCGCCCGTGGTGGGCTCGTGGAAGACGAGCTCCTCCGCGGCCCGGCCGCCCAGCGCGTACGCCAGGGTGTCGATCATCTCGGCCCGCGTCTGGGTGTACTTGTCCTCGGTCGGCAGCACCAGCGTGTGGCCCAGCGACCGACCGCGGGACAGGATCGTCACCTTGTGCACCGGCGCGGCGTGCGGCAGCGCCCAGGCGACCAGCGCGTGCCCACCCTCGTGGTACGCGGTGATCTTCTTCTCCTGGTCGCTCATCACCCGGGTCCGGCGCTGCGGACCGGCGATCACCCGGTCGATCGACTCCTCCAGGGAGTCGTTGGAGATCGCCCGCTGGTCCTTACGGGCGGTGAGCAGCGCGGCCTCGTTGATCACGTTGGCGAGGTCGGCGCCGCTGAAGCCCGGGGTCCGCCGCGCCACCGAGTCGAGGTCGACGTCGGGCGTGAACGGCTTGCCCTTGGCGTGCACCCGCAGGATGGCCTTGCGGCCCTCCATGTCCGGCGCGTCCACCGGGATCTGCCGGTCGAAGCGGCCCGGGCGCAGCAGCGCCGGGTCCAGGATGTCCGGCCGGTTCGTGGCGGCGATCAGGATGACCCCGCCCTTGGTGTCGAAGCCGTCCATCTCGACGAGCAGCTGGTTGAGGGTCTGCTCCCGCTCGTCGTGGCCGCCGCCCATGCCGGCGCCACGGTGCCGGCCGACGGCGTCGATCTCGTCGACGAAGACGATCGCCGGGGCGTTCGCCTTGGCCTGCTCGAACAGGTCACGGACCCGGCTCGCGCCGACACCGACGAACATCTCCACGAAGTCCGAGCCGGAGATGGAGTAGAAGGGGACCCCGGCCTCGCCGGCGACCGCGCGGGCCAGCAGCGTCTTACCGGTTCCGGGCGGGCCGAAGAGCAGGACGCCCTTCGGGATCTTGGCGCCCAGCGCCTGGTACTTGGCCGGGTTCTGAAGGAAGTCCTTGATCTCGTGGAGCTCCTCCACCGCCTCGTCGGCGCCCGCGACGTCCGCGAACGTCGTCTTCGGCGTGTCCTTGGTGATCATCTTCGCCTTGGACTTGCCGAAGTTGAGCACCCGCGAGCCGCCGCCCTGCATCTGCGACATGAAGAACAGCAGCAGCAGCACGAGCAGCACGATGGGGAGCAGGTTGACCAGCAGGCTCACCCAGATGCTGTCCGACGACACCTTGGTGTCGGCGGGGCCGGTGATCCGGTTGGCTGCCTTCGCCTCCAGGACCTCGTTCCAGACCTGGCCGCCCACCTCGTAGGGGAACTGGGCCTCGATCCGGTCGGTGGTGGTGTCGCCGAACTTGGTCTTCTCCGCCAGTTCCAGCTGGAGCGTCTGCTCCTTGTCCTGGAAGACCGCCTTATCGATCTTGGCGGTGTGGAGCTGGTCGAGCGCAACGGAAGTGTCCACCCGGTGGAAACTGGGACCCGAGGTGAACAACTGACTGAGCACAACGGCGCCGAGGATGACCAGGATGATCCAGACCACCGGTCGGCGGAAGAAACGCGTACGTTCCATGCTGTTGTCGAGCGCCGAGGCGCCCGCATCCTCCTGATCGACGTCCTGACCGTCTGATGGTGTCGCCGCCGGTGGCGGCGGCCGGAGCCGCCGTGCGGGCCGGCCTCGACCCCCGAGGTGCGGCAAACTGCCGCGCCGCGGTCATTCGACGGTACACCGTGTGCGCGCGGAGTGAGCTTGCGAGCCCCGCACTCGGCGCACGCCGCGCATCGACGGCGCGTGTCGTGCCCCGGGGCCCGCCAGCCCGCGCCGCCACGTACGACGGGACCGGGCGGAGACCGGCGTGGCGGGGAGTCCGAACCCGGCCGCCCGCGAACACCCGGTCACGTGATCGAGGGGCCGGGCGCGGAAGTGCCTCCGCGCCACCGACGTCCACGGTAGTCCGAACAACTGAGAGTCCGCTGAACGTCCGCTCGACGAATGCCGATACGAGGAGGGCTCAGGAACGGGCGTAGACCTCGGGCTTGAGCACGCCGACGTACGGCAGCTCCCGGTACCGCTCGCCGAAGTCGAGCCCGTAGCCGACCACGAACTCCGTGGGGATGTCGAAACCGACGTACTTCACCGGGACCGGGACCTTGACGGCGTCGGGCTTGCGGAACAGCGCGACCACCTCGACGCTCGCCGCCGAACGGGACGCCAGGTAGCGCAGCAGCCAGGAGAGGGTGAGGCCGGAGTCGACGATGTCCTCGACGACCACCACGTGCCGGCCGGCGATGTCCCGGTCGAGGTCCTTGAGGATGCGGACCACGCCGGAGGAGGTGGTGCCCTGGCCGTACGAGGAGACGGCCATGAACTCCAACTCGGCGGGGGGACCGTGGCGGCCGAGCGCGCGGGCGAAGTCGGCCATGAACATCACCGCGCCCTTGAGCACGCAGACCAGCAGGAGGCCGTCCTCGACGTGGGCGTAGTCGGCCGCGACCTGCTTGGCCAGCTCCGCGGTCTTCTCGCGGATCTGCGCCTCGGAGATGATCACGTGGTCGATGTCGGCGTCGTACCAGGAGCCGTCTGCCATGGCTCCTAGCCTGCCGTACGCCGCCCGGCCGCCGTCGGCGGGGCCGCCCCATTCGGCGCGGTCCCGCTCGGATTTTCTCGGCGTAATCGGATCAACGGCATCACCGGGCGCCGTACGGGCGTCGGCAGCCGCCGTCGGTCGGCTGCCAGTCGGCCGAGTCCCGGCTGTCGGCGGTCAGGCCGGCCGCGGAGGCGGCGGCGAGGAGGACGACGAACAGGAGGATGAGCAGGAATTCCATGGCGGCGCTCGCTTTCGCGTGTGTGTCGTGGGTTTTCGCCGCCGGTGCGCACCGGGTCTGACTCCAAGTCTGCGCCGTGCCACCCGGACCGGACAGTGGCAGGAATGCCACTGGCCGTCGATTTCCTGCCACCGACTGCGTTACCCTCGTCACATGCTCCGATCGGTCGCCGTCATCGCCCTGGACAACGTCGCCCCGTTCGAGCTGGGCGTGCTCGCCGAGGTGTTCGGCACCGACCGGACGGCCGACGGGTTCCCCGGCTACCGCTTCCACGTGTGCAGCCCGGACGGACGCCCCGTACGCACCTCATCCGGGTTCGACCTCGTGCCCCACGCCGACCTCGGCCCGGTCGAGGACGCCGACCTCGTGGCCGTCCCCGCCCACGACCGGCGTGTCACCCCGCCCGAGCCGGTGCTCGCCGCCCTGCGCCGGGCCGGCGCGCGCGGCGCCCGCCTCCTGAGCGTCTGCTCGGGCGCCTTCCTGCTCGGCGCGGCCGGGCTGCTCGACGACCGCGAGTGCACCACCCACTGGCGCTTCGTCGACGAGCTCCAACGGCTGCACCCCCGCGCCCGGGTCCGCTGCAACTCGCTCTACGTGGCCGACGGTCCCCTGCTCACCAGCGCGGGCACCGCCGCCGGCATCGACGCCTGCCTGCACCTCGTACGCCAGGAGCACGGCTCGGCCACCGCCACCCGCCTGGCCCGCCGGATGGTCGTGCCACCGCACCGGGACGGCGGCCAGGCGCAGTTCGTGGAGGCACCCATACCGAAGGCGCCCGAGGCGCCCACGCTCGAACCGGTGCTGGAGTGGCTGATGGGGCACCTGAGCCGGACGGTCACCGTGGACGAGCTGGCCGCGCGCGCCGGGATGGCGCCCCGCACGTTCGCCCGCCGGTTCCGCGCCGAGACCGGCACCACGCCGCACGACTGGATGACCAACCAGCGGGTGCTGCTGGCCCGCCGGCTCCTGGAGGAGACCCACCTCAGCGTCGAGGAGGTGGCCCAGCGGGCGGGGTTCGGCGACGCGGCGGCCCTCCGGCACCACTTCACCCGCCGGGTCGGCACGACCCCGCAGGGCTACCGCACGACGTTCCGGGACCGGGTCCAGGTCGCCTGACCGACCCGCCGTGGCCAGCGCGCGGACCACACCGAACGCGCGGACCACACCGGGCACGCGGCGCAAGCCGAGCGCGCCGCGCACACCGAGCGGCGCCGTGCCCCGGTCACGAGGGCTCGGGCGGCGGCAGGAGGCGGTCGGCCCGGCGGCGCACCCGGAGCCCGCCGGGCAGGTACGCGGCGCCCTGGCCGCGCCAGTCGGTCACGAGCGCGTCGAGGGCGGCCACGTGCCGGTGGGACAGGGCGCTCGGCGGCGCACCCAGCTCCCGCGCCCAGGCGTGCAGCACCCGGCCACGTACGGCGGGGGCGAGGGCGGCCAGCTCGGGCACGGCGAGCCCGCCGTCGGGATGCCGGGCCGCGGCCAGCGCCGCGCCGGCAAGCTCGTCGAGAGCCGCGTTGTCCGCGGCCACCAGCCGGGCCGTACGCGCCAGCCCGTCGAGCACCCCGGGGCCGAGCGCGCGGACCAGCGCCGGCAGCGCCTCGGCGCGCACCCGGGCGCGGGCGTACGCGGGGTCGCTGTTGTGCGGGTCGACCCATGGGGTGAGGTCGAGGGCCGCGCAGGCGGCCCGGGTCTGCTCCCGGCTCACGTCCAGCAGCGGCCGCAGCAACGGCACCCCGCCCAGGTCCCGGCGGGCGGGCATCCCGGCCAGCCCCCTCGGGCCGGCGCCCCGGGCCAGCGCGAGCAGCACCGTCTCCGCCTGGTCGTCGCGGGTGTGCCCCGTGAGCAGCGCCGCCGCCCCGTGTCGCCGGGCGGTAGCCACGAGCGCCTCGTAGCGGGCCTCCCGGGCGGCCGCCTCCGGCCCGCCGGGCCGCCCGGCCACGTCGACCCGGACCGCCTCCACCGGCGCGAGCCCCCGCGCGACGGCCCACGCCGCCACCGCGGCGGCACGCTCGGCGGAGCCCTCCTGAAGACCGTGATCGACCGTCACGAGACCGGCCCGCCGACCGAGCCGGGGCGCCACGAACGCGGCGGCGTCGGCCAGGGCGAGCGAGTCGGCGCCACCGGAGCAGGCGACCAGCACCGGACCGTCAGCGGTCAGCCCGGCCAGCGCACGGCGGACCGCCACCCGGATCGCGGCCACCGGCGGGGCGAGGACGGCCACCGGCGTACGGTCAGCCGGCCGCCGGCAGCGGGCCGGCCGGCCCGTGCACCCGGGCCACCCACGCGTCCGGGTCGCCGATCTCCTCCAGCCTGGGCAGGGTCAGCGGCGAGCCGAAGATCTTGTTGAAGCCCTCCATGCCGACCCGCTCGACCACACCGTGCACGAACTTGCGGCCCTCGGCGTACTGGCGCATCTTGACGTCGATGCCGAGCAGCCGGCGGATCGCCTTCTCCAGCGGGTTGCCGGCCTCCCGGCGCCGGTTGAACGCCGCCCGGATCCGGTCGACGCTCGGGATCACCTGGGGGCCGACCCCGTCCATCACGAACTCGGCGTGCCCTTCGAGCAGCGTCATGAGCGCGGTGAGCCGGTCCAGCACGGCCCGTTGGGCCGGCGTCTGCACGAGATCCAGCACGCTCGTGCGGCTCTCCGGGTCGCGGATCGCGTCGGCGAGGGTGGCCACGCCGCGGCGCAGCCGCTCGGCCAGGTGCTCGCTGCCCGAGGAGGCGTCGACGAACGCCTGCACCTCGCCGAGGAAGTGTGCCCGCATCCACGGCACGGCCGTGAACTGGGTGCGGTGGGTCACCTCGTGCAGGCAGACCCAGAGCCGGAAGTCGCGGGGGTCCGCGCCGAGCTTCCGTTCCACCTCGACGATGTTCGGCGCCACCAGCAGCAGCTGGCCGGGGTCGCCGGAGAAGACCTCGTACTGGCCGAGCACCCGCCCGGACAGGTACGCGAGCACGGTGCCCGCCTGCACCCCGGTGAGCCGGGAGCCGATCGCCTCGGTGACCACGCCGGGCTGTTTGTCGCCAGCCAGCCGGCCGACCAGCGGCCCGATGACCTCGCGCAGGCCGTCGATGTTGGCGCCGGCCCAGTCCCGCCGGTCGACCACCCGCACCGGCGGAGGGGTCACCTGCGGGCGCAGCCCCGTGTAGTCGGCCACGTGCCCGGCCGCCTCCTCGGTCAGCCGTCGCAGGTCGCCGACCACGTCGGTGGCCTCGGCGTACGACACCCGGGGGCCCGACTTGCCCAGCGCCCCCGCGGTGGCGGCGGCCAGATCCCAGTCCACGAACTGCGCCATGCACCCACCGTACCCGCGCCGGGACACCCCGGCCCGGGCTCGCACCGGCGCCGCGGTGGCCGGGGTCAGCGGCAGCCGCAGCCGGCGAGCGTGGCCGCGATGCGGTCGAGCGCCACCCGGGCGGAGTCCAGGCCGTCGGCCGGCACCCGGTCGGTGAGCACGGCGAAGGTGAGCAGACGCCCGTCCGCGGTGGTCACCAGGCCGGCGATGGCGTGCACCCCGGTCAGCGTGCCGGTCTTGGCCCGCACCATCCCGGCACCGGCCTTCGTGCCCTCCGACCCGTACCGCTCGCCCAGCGTGCCGGACCAGCCGCCGACGGGCAGGCCACCGAAGATCGCGGCCAGTTCGGGGTGGCTGCCGTCGCCGGCCAGCGCGATGAGGTCGGTGAGCAGGGACGGGCTGATCCGGTCGGTGCGGGACAGCCCGCTGCCGTCGGCCAGCGCGAGCTCGTCGGCCGGCAGGCCCAGCTCGCCCGCCACCTCGTCCATGGCGGCGGCCGCGCCGCTGAACGAGGCCGGCTTGCCGCGGGCCAGCGCGACCTGGCGGGCCAACGCCTCGGCGATCACGTTGTCACTGTCCGTGATCATGATGTCGACCATCCGGACGAGCGGGAGGGACTCGACCTTGCCCAGCTCGCTGCCGGGGGCACCGGCCGTGGCGTCGGCCGCCGCGGGCGCCGTACCCCGGCTGACCGCGCTGGCCGGCAGGCCGAGCAGGCGGGCGAAGGCACGGCCCGCCGCGAGGTCGGGCTGGGCGACGCGCTCGGCGCCGTGGTCGCCGTTCTCGTGGTCCTTCTTCGCCTGCGGGACGTCCCGGCGCGCGCCGTCGGTCATCAGTGCGGTGATCGCGGCCCCGTACCCGCCGGTCGGGATGTCGTCGTCCCAGCCCGGCTCGTAGACCGGGCCGGAGTAGAGCGAGGAGTCGACGATCACCTTGGTCGGCGCGGTGCCGCCGAGGGCCTCCTTCACCTGCCGGGCCAGGTCGTCGAGGCGGGCGGCCCCCGGGTAGAAGCCCTTGCCGTCGACCGCGAGGGTGGGGTCGCCACCACCGACGACGACCACCTCGCCGGGGTTGGGGCCGGCGACCGCCCGGGTGGGGATGCGGTACGCGGGCCCCCGTGCGGCCAGCACGGTGACCCCGGTGACCAGCTTGGTGACCGAGGCGGGCACCGTCGGATCGTCCGCGCCGCGGGCGAAGAGCGACTGCCCGGTGGCCACGTCCGCCACGGAGACGTTCACCCGGTCGCCGAGGGCGGCCGCCCGCACCAGCGGGTCGAGCGCGGCGCGCACCCCGTCGGGGGTGGGCACGGGCGCGTTCGGATCCGGTTCGCCGAGCACGGCCGACGGCGAGGGCTCCGTCGTGCCGGCGGCCGTTCCCGCCGGCTCGGCCTTCTCGCCGAGCCAGCCGGCGACCGGGCCCGGGCGCACCACGGCCACGCCGGCCCCGGCCAGCACGAGCAGCAACACGAGGGCGAGCACGAGCGGCAGCCTCCGGCGGCGCGGCGCCGGTGCGGCCGGGGCGGCGGCGCCGGGCGGGCCGCCCACCGGCCCACCGGGCTGCCCGGACGGAGGGGGCCCGGGCGGGCCGACCGGCGCGGACCCGGACGCCGGGGCGCCGGCGCCCGCCGGGGCGTACCCGCGGGCGGCGGGCTCCCGACGGGGACCGGCCGGGGCGGGGCTCGTGGGGATGCCGGATGTCGGGGCCGGCCCGTCGGGATGCGCCGGAGGGAAGCTCGGCGGGGTCATCGGCCGGTCGGGCCCCAGCGCGGGGAAGCGACGCGGGTCGGAGGGGGGCTGCCAGGCCGGCGGAGCAGGGTCGGGAGCCGGGCCGGGGCTGCGGGGCGTCTGCGCTCCGGGTACGGGAACGCGACCCGTGGCACCACCCGAACCAGATCGTCCGGTACCACGTCCAGACCCTTCCTCCGGGCGGTAATGTGAATCTTCCCTCCCCACGGCCCCCTCCTCCCCGTGCGGAAATTGGCTTGGGTGACACTACTTCGGTCCGAACACTATGCGGCGGCCGAGGCCGGCGGGTGGGTTTCACCTGTCCGGGGGGTGCCGGCGATTCCGTTGGCCAGCGTGGGCAAACGAGGGAGCGTGCACATGGATTTCGACGTCACGGTTGAGATCCCGAAGGGTCACCGCAACAAGTACGAGGTCGACCACAAGACCGGCCGCATCCGGCTGGACCGCACCCTCTTCACGTCCACCCAGTATCCGGCGGACTACGGCTTCATCGAGGGCACCCTGGGCGAGGACGGCGACCCACTGGACGCGCTCGTGCTCGTGCCCGAGCCGACGTTCCCCGGCTGCCTCATCCGGTGCCGCACGATCGGCATGTTCCGGATGACGGACGAGAAGGGCGGGGACGACAAGGTGCTCTGCGTCCCCTACGAGGACCCGCGCCAGGAGCACCTGCGCGACATCCACCACCTCGGCGAGTTCGACCGGCTGGAGATACAGCACTTCTTCGAGGTGTACAAGGACCTGGAGCCCGGCAAGTCGGTCGAGGGCGCCACCTGGGTGGGGCGGACCGAGGCCGAGGCGGAGATCCGCGCCTCCTTCCAGCGCGCCCGGGAGGCCGAGGAGCGCGGCGAGGACATTCACTGACCGTACGACCCGGGGGCCCGGGGGCGCTCAGGCGAGCAGCCCCCGGGCCCTTTCGTACAGGTCGAGCACCGCGCAGGCGACCGGCACCACGGCCACCACGAGCGCCGTGTCGGCCAGGTCGGCCACGCGGCCGACGTACGGGGAGACCGGCCGACGGGCGTACGCGGTGCCGGCGGCGACGGCCAGCAGGGCGGACGCCACCCCGGCAGCGGCGAGCCCGAGCCGGCCGGCGGTCCCCGCGGCGCCGGCGAGCACGACGCCGAGCACCCCGAGCCCGGTGAGACCGGCGACCACCGGCGGCACCCGGTGCCGGACCGCGACGAAGAGCCGGGAGCGCAGCAGCAGCACGCCCGCGGTGACCCCGACCAGCGCCGCACCCGCGACCCCGCCGGTCGCGCCCAGCACCACGGCCGCGGCGGCGGCCAGCACGGCGTGCCCGAGCAACATGCCGGTGAGCATCTCCTCGGTCCGCGCCACCGCCGCGTGGACGCGGCCCCGGTCCGGCAGGTCACGGGCCGGCGCGCCACCGTCGGCCGGCGCCGGCAGGCTGATCGGCGGCAGCGGCAGCTTGCCGAGCCGGATCGCCAGCAGCGGGATCACCCCGATGGCGAAGACCAGCACGCAGAGCAGCACGGCCGCCGCACCGGCGGGCCCGAGCGCCAGCCCGCCCAGCGCGGCCGGCGCACCCACCAGCCCCACCGTGGCGCCGGCCACGAAGACGCGCAGCCGACTCGCCACCCCGAACACGCCGAGCACCGACGCGAGGAGCAGGGCCACGGCGCCGGCGAGCGCCTCGGGCGCACCCACCCAGCGCAGCGGCCCGAACGGCCCGACGGGCTCGCCCGAGCCGACGGCGAGCGCGCCGGCCGCCGCCGCGTACGGCAGGGCGTAGCCGCCGAGCGTCGCGGCCGTCACGCCGTCGCCGTGGGCGCGGGAGGCGACGGTGCCCGTGAGGACGAGCAGCAGCGCCACCACGGCCGCGACCCACCAGGCCCCCCGCTGCTGCGGCCCACCTCCGAGCAGGGCGAGCAGCCCCACAGCCAGCGGCACGGCCGCGCCGGCCAGGACGGCGCCCCGGGTGGCGGCCGGCGACCAGGCGCCGCCCCGGCGCCGCGCGCCGTCGGCGATCGCCTCGACGACGTCGTCGTACTCCGGTTCCGGCCAGTGGGCGTCTCCCGGCACCAGGTGCAACACCTCGCCGTCGCGGACGCCCTGCGGCAGCAGCGCCTGGGCCGTCGACAGGACCGCCCCGTCGGTACGCCGCAGCACCCACCCGCCGTGGCGTTCGCCGTCGTCGGCGAGGCCCTCGCCGGCGTGGCGCAGCACGTCGGGCAGGAGGTCGGCGAGGGGCACCTGCTCCGGCAGGGCGACGTCGAGGCGGCGCTGCGGCGTGCTGATCGTGACGCGGGCCAGCCCGGTCGGCATCGGTTTGTCTCCATATCGAGCGGGATCGGTGGCTGCGCGGACGACAGGACTTTACCTACGATGAGCCAGCTTCGGGTTACCGAGCGTTCTGGGGAGGGTCCGTGGGCACCGTCGTCATCACGCGCCCGCCGCGGCGGCCGGCGCCGGAGATCCCCGTGGGCGAGCTGACCGTGGAGGCTCCGCCGGAGATCCCCACGGTCACCGGCGGCCGGTGGCAGCAGCTGCTCATGGTGCTGCCCATGCTGGGCGGCACCGTCGCGATGGCGATGATGTTCGGCCGCGGGGGCGGCGCCTACGCGTACGTGGTGGGCGGGATGTTCGGGCTCTCCTCGCTGGCGATGCTCGTGACATCGTGGGGCAGCGCCGCCGGCAGCCCGCGGAAGTCGGAGATGATGGCCGCCCGGCGGGAGTACCTGCGCCACCTGACGGCCCTGCGGCGCCGGGTCCGGCAGACCGCCGGGCGGCAGCGCGCCGGGCTGTACTACCGGCACCCCGACCCGGGCCGGCTCTGGTCGACGGCCGTGAGCCACCGGGTGTGGGAGCGCCGTCCCGGTGACCCCGACTTCGCGGTCGTCCGGGTCGGTGTGGGGCCGCAGACCCTCGCCACGCCGCTGGTCCCACCGGTGACCCGGCCGCTGGAGGAGTTGGAGCCGATGACGGCCGGCGCGCTCCGCCGGTTCCTGGACGCCTGGTCCGTGGTGCCCGACCTGCCGGTGGCGCTCTCGCTGCGCAGCTTCGCGCGCGTCTACGTCCGGGACGCCACCGGCGCTTCCCCGGCCGGCGGGACCGCCCCGGCCGAGGACGGCGGCCCGGCGCGCGGCGCGTCGGCACGGGCGATGGTCCGGGCGGTCCTCACCCAGCTGGCGGTCTTCCACGCCCCGGACGAACTGCTGCTCGCGGTCTGCGCCGGTCCGGAGCGGCGCGCGGCCTGGGAGTGGGTCAAGTGGCTGCCGCACGCCCACCACCCGACCCGCACCGACGCGCTCGGCCCGGTCCGGCTCGTCACCAGCTCCGCTGCCGAGCTGGAACGGCTGCTCGACGACGTGCTGGGCAACCGGTCCCGGTTCAGCCCGGCCGGCCCGGCGACCGACGGGCCGCACGTCGTGGTGGTGCTCGACGGAGGCGACCTCACGGGTGCCACCGAGCTGACCGCCGACGGGGGCATCGACGCGGTGACGGTGCTCGACCTGGACACCCCGCCGCCCCGGCTGCTCGACCGGCACGCGCTCCTGCTCGACCTGCGAGCCGGGCGGCTGCACTCGTACTCGGCCGACGGGCACGCCGAGGTCGGCACGCCGGACCGACTCGACCCGGCCGACGCGGAGGCGGTCGCCCGGCGGCTCGCGCCGTTGCGCCTCGCCGGCGCCGCCCGCGGTGCGGACGCACCCCCGCACGCCGAGCCCGGCCTGCCCGAGCTGCTCGGCCTCGGCGACGACCCGCGGGCCTTCACGGTCGAGCAGGGGTGGACGCCCCGCTCGCCGCGGGACCGGCTGCGGGTGCCGATCGGGGTCGGCGCGGACGGCGGCGCCGTCGAGCTGGACCTGAAGGAGTCCGCACAGGACGGCATGGGCCCGCACGGACTGCTGATCGGCGCGACCGGCTCCGGCAAGTCCGAGCTGCTGCGCACCCTGGTCCTGGGGCTGGCCGCCACGCACAGCTCGGAGCAGCTCAACTTCGTCCTGATCGACTTCAAGGGCGGCGCGACCTTCGCCTCGTTCGACCGCCTGCCGCACACGGCGGCGGTCATCACCAACCTGGCGGACGCGCTGCCGCTGGTCGACCGGATGGTCGACGCGATCAACGGGGAGCTGGTGCGCCGGCAGGAACTGCTGCGCCGCGCCGGCAACTTCGCGAGCGTACGGGACTACGAACGCGCCCGCGCCGCCGGCAACCCGCTCGCCCCGCTGCCGTCACTGCTGCTGATCTGCGACGAGTTCTCCGAACTCCTCTCCGCCAAGCCCGACTTCATCGACCTGTTCGTGCAGATCGGCCGGCTGGGCCGGTCGCTCGGCGTGCACCTGCTGCTCGCCTCGCAGCGGCTGGAGGAGGGGCGGCTGCGCGGCCTCGACACGCACCTGTCGTACCGGATCGGGTTGCGCACGTTCTCGGCGCTGGAGTCGCGGACGGTGCTCGGTGTTCCCGACGCGCACGAGCTGCCCCGCACCCCCGGGCACGGGTACCTGCGCTCCGGCACCGAGCCGCTGGTCCGCTTCAAGGCGGCGTACGTCTCGGGGCCGCTGCCCCGGCGCGGCCCGGCGGCGGGCCCCGACGCGGGCGGCCCACCACGCCTGCTGACGTTCACCACCCACCTGGTGCCGGCGCCCGAACCGGCCGCCGCACCGGAGCCGGCGCCCGCCGAGGAGGGCCGGGAGAGCCTGCTCGACCTGCTGGTGGACCGGCTGGCCGGGCAGGGGCCGCCGGCGCACCAGGTCTGGCTGCCCCCGCTCGACCAGCCACCGGCGCTGGACGACCTGCTCGGCCCCGTCGAGGTCGACCCGGCGCGCGGCCTCACGGCCGGCAACCCGGAGTTGCACGGCGCGCTCGGCGTCCCGGTCGCGATCGTCGACAAGCCGTTCGAGCAGCGCCGTGACCTGCTCTGGCTCACGCTGGACGGCGCGGCCGGGCACGTCGCGGTGGTCGGCGGCCCGCAGAGCGGCAAGTCCACCCTGCTGCGCGCGCTGATCTGCGCGCTGGCGCTCACCCACACCCCCGCCGAGGTGCAGGTGTACTGCCTCGACTTCGGCGGCGGCGGGCTCGCCGCGCTGCGCGACCTCCCGCACGTGGGCGGCGTGACCGGCCGGTCCGATCCCACGGCGGTCCGGCGCACGATCGGCGAGGTCGCCACCCTGCTCGCCGATCGGGAACGGCGTTTCGCGGAGCTGGGCGTCGAGTCGATGGCGGCGTACCGGCGGCGGCGCGCGGCCCGCACCGGCCAGCCCGCCGCCGACCCGTTCGGCGACGTGTTCCTCGTGGTGGACGGGTGGAGCACGCTGCGCGCCGAGTACGACGACCTGGAGCCCCTCGTCACCGACCTGGCGACCCGTGGGCTCTCCTACGGCGTGCACGTGGTGTCCACCGCGCTGCGCTGGCTGGACTTCCGCCCCGCCGTCCGGGATCTCTTCGGCTCCCGCCTCGAACTGCGCCTCGGCGACCCGAATGACTCACTGGTGGCCCGCCGCGCCGCCGTGAACGTGCCGGAGAAGGTCCCCGGCCGGGGCGTCACCGCCGAGAGCCTGCACTTCCTCACCGCCCTGCCCCGGCTCGCCGGCACGGACACGGTCGACCTCGTGAAACGGATCGCCGGGGCGTGGAGCGGCCCGCCGGCGCCCCGCGTACGGCTGCTCCCGCCGGTGCTCCCCTACGCGGACCTGGACCTCACGGCGAGCACCGGGCTGCGGCTGCCCGTCGGGATCGCGGAGGCCGACCTGCGGCCGGTGGTGCTCGACTTCGCCACCGAACCGCACTTCGTCGTCTTCGGCGACGCCGAGTGCGGCAAGTCCTCGTTCCTGCGCGCGCTGGCGGCCACCATCACCGCGCGGTTCACCCCGGAACAGGCCCGGGTGATCCTCGTGGACTACCGGCGGAGCCTGCTCGGCGCCATCGCCACGCCGCACCTCATCGGCTACGGCACCGCCGCCGCGCACACGACGGACCTGATCGAGTCGGCGGCCGGCTACCTCGCCCGCCGGATCGCGGGCCCGGAGGTCACACCGCAGCAGTTGCGCGACCGTTCCTGGTGGTCGGGGCCGGAGCTGTTCGTGCTGGTCGACGACTACGACCTGGTGGCGACCGGGCCGGCCAACCCGCTGCGCGCCCTCGAGGAGTACCTGCCCCAGGCCCGCGACGTCGGCCTGCACCTGGTGCTCGCCCGCCGGTCCGGTGGTGCCGGGCGGGCCCAGTACGAGCCGATCGCGCAGCGACTGCGGGAACTGTCCACGTCGGGCCTCGTGATGGCCGGCAACCCGGAGGAGGGCGCGCTCGTGGGGCCGGTCCGTCCCGGACCGCTGCCACCGGGCCGCGGCCGGCTCGTGACCCGCCGGGAGGGCGTACGCCTCGTGCAGCTCGCCCATCTGCCGGCACCGTGAGTCCCCGGAACGTCCCTGGATCGGGGCGGGAACCGGTAATCTCCGATCGTCGTGGTTCTGGTGGGATGAATGGCTGAGGATGTGACTGGGGTTCGGCACAGCGGCCCGGCCGCGGCCCGACGGATCGCCGGCCGGGCGCTGCTCGGCGTCACGGCGGCCGTCGTCGCGGTCGCCGGCTCCGCGGTGCCCGCCGACGCCGCGCCCGTCCCCGACCGCCCGATCGCCGGCACGCCGGTCGCGTTCGCACCGGCCGACGACGCCGACCGGCCCGACCAGGCCCGCGACGAGCAGTGGCAACTCGAGGAGCTCAACGCCGAGGCGGCGTGGCGGCTCTCGACGGGCCGCGGCGTCACCGTGGCCGTCATCGACTCCGGAGTGGACGGCACCCACCCGGACCTGGTCGGGCAGGTGCTGCCCGGCTACGACCTGGTCACCCCCGGCGGCGGCCCGGAGGCCGATCCGGTCGGCCACGGCACCACGGTGGCCGGGCTGATCGCGGGGCGCAACGACGACAAGCAGGGGGTGGTCGGCCTCGCGCCGGACGCCCGGATCCTGCCGGTCCGCGTCCTCGACGACGAGAACCGCTACGACGACGCGCTCATCGTGGCCCGCGGCGTGCGGTGGGCGGTGGACAACGGGGCGCGGGTGATCAACCTGTCGCTCGGCGGCAGCGGCGACAGCCCGGCGCTCGCCGCCGCCCTCGACTACGCCTTCGCCCGGGACGTCGTCGTCGTCGCGTGCACCGGCAACGTCGCCAGTTCGACCACCTCGGCGGTGTGGTACCCGGCGAGGGAGCCCGGCGTCATCGCGGTGGCCGGGCTGGAACGCAACAGCGAGAACCTCTGGTCCGGGTCGATCACCGGTCGGGCCACGGTGCTCACCGCGCCCGCCACCGGTCTCGTGGGCGCCCGACCGGACGGCTACTGGCGGGTCCAGGGCACGAGCTTCGCCGCGCCCCTGGTGGCCGCCACGGCCGCGCTGGTCCGCTCCCGTTACCCGAAGATGTCGGCCGGCGAGGTGGTGAACCGGCTGATCTCCACGGCCCGCGACATCGGGCCGACCGGCCGGGACGACCGCTTCGGCTACGGGCTGGTGGACCCGGTGGCCGCGCTCACGGCCGACGTGCCGCCGGTGACCAGCAACCCGCTCGACGACAACACCTCTCCCGGGGTCGTCGGCTTCGGGCCGGCGCCGGGCCTCGACCAGGACAACCCGGTGACCGGCGTCGGCGACCCGCTCGGCTTCACCGCGCCCCAGCACCAGACCCGGTGGAACGCCCGGCCGGCCGGCGCACAGGACGACACGGCACCCGAACGCCTCTGGACGGGCGCCGCGCTCTTCGTGGCGCTGGTCACCGGGGCGGCGCTCATGGTCCGCCGGCTCCGCCAGCAGAGCCGCTGACCGCGGCTGACGACGCGGCCCGCCGGGTAGAACGGATCCCATGAGTACGCGCGGTCCGCACATGACGGCCCGCCGGCCCCCACCGTCCTGGGGTCGCCGGCGACTCGACCCGGAGCACTCGCTGGGTCTGCGCCTGACCCTCGCCACGGTGGCCGCGTTCGTCGTGCTGGTGCCGTTCGCCGCGCTGGCCGCGCTCGTACTCGGCGACTGGCCACCGCTGCACCGGCTGGACACGGCGGTGACCGACGCGCTGCACACCTACGCCCTGGCCCACCCCGGATGGGTCCGGCTGATGAGCATCTGGACCGACGTCTTCGCGCCGATGCCGCTGCGCGCCGCCGCGCTGCTGCTGGCGGTCTGGCTGGTCCGCCGGGGCGCCCGCCGCCTGGCGCTCTGGGTGGCGGTGACCATGCTGGTCGGCGGGGTGCTCGGTCCGCTGCTGAAGCTGCTCGTGGGCCGGGACCGGCCGGACCTGCTCGACCCGGTGGCGCGGGCCACCGGGTACGCCTTCCCGTCCGGGCACGCGCTCAACGCCGCGCTGGCCGCCGGGGTGCTGCTCGTGGTGTTCCTGCCGTACGCCCGACGCCCGGCGCAGCGGGTGACGCTCTGGCTGGTGGCCCTGCTGGTCGCCGTGCTCACCGGCGTGAGCCGGATCGCCCTGGGGGTCCACTGGACCAGCGACGTGGTGGGTGGCTGGCTGCTCGGCGCGGCCGTCGTGGCGGCGACCTCGGCCGCCTTCACCGTCTGGCGCCACGCGCCGGGTGCCGCCGCGCGCTCGACACGGCCGTGAGCCGGCGTACGGCGGGAGGACCGACTCGACGCCGGCGGGCCGCGGCGCCCGAGGACCGCTCGACGCGGACCTGAGCCGGTGGGCGGCGGCGTCGGTCACCCGAGCGGGGCGCGGTCAGGTGCACTCGCCGGTGCCGACCCCCTGGGTACGCTCCGCGCCGGCCAGCGCCACCGGCCGCGCCTCCGCGGAGGTCACGGCGAACCCCGTGTTCGGGTCGTCCGCCGCCGCCGCGAAGATCACCCCGAGCACGAGCCCGTTGGCCGAGACCAGGGGACCACCCGAGTTGCCGCTGCGGACCAACGCCCGGATCGTGTAGATCTCCCGGGTCACGTCGCCGGAGGAGTAGATGTCCGGCCCGGTGATCCGGTCGACGTCACGGATCCGGGCGGACTGTGCGTCGTACGGCCCGTCGAGCGGGAAGCCCAGCACGATGGCGTCCGCGCCGGTGCCCGCGTTGCCCGCGGCGAACCGCATGGACGGCCCGGGCAGCCCGGGCACGTAGAGCACGGCCAGGTCGCGGTCCGGGTCGTAGACGACGACGTCACCGTCGTACCGGTCGCCGTTCAGCTCGACGGCCACCGAGCGGGTGCCGGCGACCACGTGTGCGTTGGTCATCACCCGGTCGTCGGCGTACACGAAGCCGGAGCCCTCGATCCTGCGGGAGCAGCTCGGGGCGGAGCCGAGGACCTTCACCACCGACCGCTGCCCGTTGGCCACCACCTGTGAACCGGCGAGCGCCGGGTCGGGCGGGGACACCTGCCGGGCCCGGGTGGGCGCGAGGTCGCCGAAGACGTCCGGGAAGCCGTTCGTGTCGACCGTGTCCCGCAGCGCGGTGGAGAGCCGCTGTGCCTGGTCGGGCAGCACCCGGTCGACCACGGTGAGCAGGGCGCTGTTGCGCACCGACGCGGCCAGCCAGGGCAGCGACGACGAGCCCAGCGGCACGGCGACCAGCCAGGCGACGAGGAGCACGGCGAACAGCGAGACGAACGCCCCGCCCACGTCGTCGATCTTGCGGAAGACCTGGCCGGTGATGGCGGCGCGCAGGTTCGACCCGAGCCAGCCGGCGAGCGCCTGCCCGGCCACGGCCAGGCCGAAGACGGCCACCAGCGAGATGAGGACCCGGGTGCCGCTGTCCACGAACTGGCGGGCCAGCATCGGCCCGGCCTGGAGACCGATCAGCGCGCCGAGGAAGAACCCGGTGAACGACAGGGCCCCGATGACGAAGCCCTGCCGGTATCCGCTGATCGCGAACACGAGCATGAGCAGCAGCAGGACGAGATCCACGGCGGACACGGGTCAAGCCTACGGGCCCCGCGCCCGCCGGATGACCATCGCTTGCGGAAGGTGACCGAGCGGGCGCACGGCTCGGATGACCTCCGGGCGCCGACGGCGGTGACGCGGGCCGGACGATCACGCCGGACGCCTGCGCGGCGGCGCTAGTGCACCCGCGTCTCATCCACCTCGTCGGTGCCCGCCGAGGGCGCCGGCGTCGCGCCGACCGGCGGCAGGTCGACCAGGCGACCGGGTGACCAGGGGCGGGCCCAGCCCCCCATCTCGAGGAGGGCGTCCAGCACCCCGGCCGTGAAGCCCCAGACCAGCATGCCGCGTACGGAGAAGGCCGGGCCGATCCAGCCGCTCGGGTGGCGTACGCGCACCCGGTTGGCCGGGTCGACCAGCTCGGCGATGGGCAGCCGCGCCACGTGGGCCACCTCGGCCGGCTCACAGGGGTGTACCGGGTGGGGCGCGTGCCACCACGCGAGCACCGGCGTCACCACGAAGTCGCTCACCGGGATCCACAGTTTCGGCAGCTCGGCGAGGACGGTGACGCTGGACGGGTCGAGGCCGACCTCCTCGTTCGCCTCGCGCAGGGCCGTCGCCGGGGCGTCCGCGTCCTCCGGGTCGGCCGCGCCGCCGGGGAAGGCCGGCTGGCCGGCGTGCTGCCGCAGGGTGGCCGCCCGTTGCAGGATCAGCACGTCGGGGCCGGTGCCGGGCTGCTCGCCGAGGAGCACCAGGACGGCGCTCTCCCGGCCGCCGCTCTCCGGCGTGGCCAGCCGGGTGAAGTCCTCGGCCCGGGCGGTGCCGAGCCGGGCGAGCAGCGGGCCCATCCACTCGGGAGGCGTTGCGGTCACGCCGGCACCGCCACCCCGAGGTGCTCGCGGACCAACTCGTGCAGCCGAGCGTCGTCCAGCGCGCCGGAGGCGTCGATGTGCCGGACCCGTCCCTGCCCGTCGACGAAGAGGGTGAGCGGGAAGGCGTTGCGGTTCAGCGCCCGTTGCAGCGCCTGGCCCTGGTCGAACAGGACCGGGAAGCGGACGCCGAGGTCCTCACCGATGGACTGGGCCGCACCGCGGCTGTCCTGGCTGTTCACCCCGATCACGTGGAGCCGGTCGCCGGCCCGCTGGCTGAGCCGCTGGAAGGCGGGCAGCTCCTTGCGGCAGGGCGGGCACCAGGACGCCCAGACGTTGACGACGGCCGGGCCGCGTACGTCCCGCAACGCGACCGGCGCGCCGCCGGTGAAGCAGGTGAGGGAGAGCTCGGGCAGCCGGTCCCCCGGCGTGGCGCCCTGGTCGCCGCTCGGGGTCGCCGCGGACCCGCCCGGCGTGGCGGCGGCCGAGGGCGCGGTGGTCAGCGTCGCGCAGTCGGCGAACGGTGACGGCCGCTCGGCCCGGGTCGGGGCGGGGACACCCGCGGCGGTCTCGTCGGCACCCGTGGTCGTGCAGCCGGCCGCGGCGGCGAGCAGCAGCGGCAGGAACAGGAGGGCGGCGCGACGGTTCACGGCACCTCCGCGGCGACCGCCTGGGCGGGCACCAGCGCGGGGTCGATCCCGGCGGCCACCGCCAGATCGCGGGCCCGGGGCCCCTTGAGCAGCTTGGCGGCGAGCGCCGGGTCGGTCGGGCCGGTGCCGTAGGACGGGCAGAGCCTGGCCAGCGTGCACGCGCCGCAGGCCGGCTTGCGGGCGTGGCAGACCCGCCGGCCGTGGAAGATCACCCGGTGCGAGAGCATCGTCCAGTCGCGCTTCTCGTACAGCGCGCCGATCGCGTGCTCGATCTTGACGGGGTCGGTCTCGGTGGTCAGCCGCCAGCGGTGCACGAGGCGCTGGAAGTGGGTGTCGACGGTGATGCCGGGCACGTCGAACGCGTTGCCGAGGATGACGTTGGCGGTCTTGCGGCCGATCCCGGGAAGTGTCACCAGGTCGGCCAGCTTGCCGGGCACCTGCCCGTCGTACCGCTCGACGAGTGCCTGCCCCAGCTTGATCAGCGAGTCGGTCTTGTTCCGGTAGAAGCCGGTCGGCCGGATCATCTCCTCCAGCTCGCCGCGGTCGGCCCCCGCGTAGTCGGCCGCGGTCGGGTACCGCGCGAACAGCTTCGGCGTGACCTCGTTGACCTTCTTGTCGGTGCACTGGGCCGACAGGATCGTGGCGACGGCCAACTCCAGGGCGTTGGAGTGGTTCAGCTCACAGTGCGCGTCGGGGTGGGTCTCGGTCAACACCCGGCCGATGCGCCGGGCGCGACGCTTGCGCCCGAGGTCGGTCTCGGTGGCGCCGGGGGGAGAACTGGTCACGCCGGCCAGCCTACGTCGCGGCGCCGACTCTTCCGGCGGCCCACGCCTGCCCGCACCGGGCGACCGCGACGCCGGCACCCGATCGGGTCCGCCGTGTCAGGCGGGCGGGCGGATCCGGCCGTCCTCGTCGAACCGGGCCCCGGTCTTCGGGAAGTCGCTGCGGGTGAGCTGCCGCACCAGGCCCAGGCCCCGGTCGCCCCGGTCCAGGGTCGGCTTGCCGGCCCCGTTCATGTACGTGGAGGTGAACGAGCCGCCCACGAAGGTGCCGTCGGGGCGCAGCGACACCTTCAGCACCCCGCCCCAGCCGAGCCGGCCGGTGTTGCTCAGCGAGTTGCCGCCGCCGGCGAAGTTCCCCAGGCTGTACGCGATGAGCCGGCCCTTGTAGAACTCCATCCCGCGCAGCACGTGCGGGCCGTGCCCGACGATGAGGTCGGCCCCGGCGTCGATCATGGCCTTCGAGAACCGGACCGGATCGCCCCGGTTCTCGCCCAGGAACATCTCGGTGCCCGGCCGGACCCGCGTCTTGTCGGCGCCCTCGGCGCCCATGTGCACCTGCACGACGACCAGGTCGGCCATGGTGGCCGCCTTGGCGACGACCTCCTTCGCGGCCGCGATGTCGACGAGGCTGTTGGACCAGACGTACGACGAGAAGCCCGCCACCGCGACCTTGACGCCCTTGACCTCCACCACGGTGATCTGGTCCGGCGCGCCGGTGTGCGCCAGGTCGTACTTCTCCAGGGCCCGCTGGGTGTTCTGGTAGCCCTTGGGGCCGTAGTCGTATCCGTGGTTGTTCGCCTGGTTGAGCAGGTCGAACCCGGCGTCCCGCAGGTGCGCCGCGTACTCCGGCGGGGCCCGGAACTGGAAGCAGCGG
Organism: Micromonospora globbae; assembly: GCF_036184225.1. Taxonomy (NCBI): domain Bacteria; kingdom Bacillati; phylum Actinomycetota; class Actinomycetes; order Micromonosporales; family Micromonosporaceae; genus Micromonospora; species Micromonospora globbae. The sequence continues at coordinate 5,863,252 of NZ_CP108084.1, read as the reverse complement.
GTGGAGTTGGCCCCGCACTTGCCGGTGCCGGTGTCCACGGTCAGGGGCTCCTCCAGGTTGCCCATCACCAGGTCGGCCGCGAGCGCCTTCTTCACCGAGTCGAAGAAGCCCTTGCCCCCGTTGGCGGGCAGCCGGTTCGGCGCGTTGCCCATGATGATGTCGCCGGTCGCGGAGAGCGAGATGGCCTCCTCGTCCGCCTCCGGGGAACCGCTCGCCGACGGCCCGCCGGTGACCGGCGCGCCCGTGGCGCCCCCACCCGCTCCGGCCTGCCAGACCGGCCCGGCGCCGGCCTCGGCGCAACCGGCCACGAGCACGGCGAGCAGCGCGCCGAGCACGAGGGCGAGGCGGCGACGGGACGAGGTGGGTGCGGCAGCGTACATCGCTGGCGACCCTACCGGGCCGGTTTCCCGCAGAGCAGGGCCGATCGGCCGGAAGTTCAGCCGTTCAGCCGGTCCGACCACGGCACCACGGGCCGGGCCCCGCCGGCCAGCACGGCGGCGTGCACGGCCCGGGCCAGGGGCGCGCCCCAGGTCGAGCGCGGGCCCCCGTAGGCGGACTCCGGGCCGTCGACCGGGCAGCAGACGGTCACCGCGTCGGTCGGGGTGCCGGTGGCCGCCAGCCCCAGGTCGGTGATCGCCTGCGCCTTCGCCTCGGTGGCGGTGGCCACCGCGTTGACCAGCGCCGCGTCGCTGAGCCGCGCCGGCACGTACACCACGATGTTCACCGTGCCGACCCGCTCGGCGAGCGTCGCGGGAGCCGGTTCGGCGGCTCGTACCGGGTTGCCGAGCCCGACGGTCGCGTAGGCCCACACCCCCGCGTCCGCGCGGGCGACCACCTCGGCGACGTCGACCCCGGTCAGCAGGCCGACGCCGGGCCCGTCGAGGTCGAGGCCGCGGGCGAGCGCGGCCAGGTGGTCGGCGGGGTCGTCCCGGTCGTACGACATGGGCACTGTCGCGTTGACGACCCAGTGGCGTACGCCGATGCCGCCGCCGAACGGCGCGGAGCTCACGGCCCGCAGCGGGGCGGTGGCCCGCCACACCAGGACGGGGACGTCGAGACCGTCCTCCCGGCGGGTGGTCAGCAGCGGGTCGCTCAGCACGCCGGTGACCCTACGGTGCGGCCGGCCGGGGTGCCGCCACCGGCCCACGGAGGCACGATTTTACTGGTCACACCGAACCTGGGCGGTACGCCCAACGATCAAGTTTCCAGGGGTGCACCTCTGATTCCCGCTCACGTGCGCCTAGACTTGGCGGCGCGCGAGGGGACCAGCGGACGGCGGACCCGGCCGAGGGACGGCAACGCGCAACCGGAGGTGCGCGATGGACGAGGTACTGGCCCGCAGCGGGATCTTCCAGGGTGTCGACCCGGAGGCTGCCGAGGCGCTCGCCAAGGAGATGGAGACGCTCGAGGTCCGGAAGGGCGAGGTCGTCTTCAACGAGGGCGAGCCCGGCGACAGTCTTTACATCCTGCTGTCCGGCAAGATCAAGGTCGGCCGCCGGGCGGCGGACGGCCGGCAGAACCTGATCGCGGTGATGGGCCCGTCGGACATGGTCGGCGAGCTGTCACTCTTCGACCCCGGCCCCCGGACGGCGACGGCCACGGCGGTGACCGACACCCGTCTGGTCCGGCTGCGCAAGCAGGCGCTGCGGCCGTGGCTGAACAACCGGCCGGAGATCGCCGAGCAGTTGCTGCGGGTGCTGGCCCGCCGGCTGCGCCGGACCAACGACTCGCTGGCCGACCTGATCTTCACGGACGTCCCGGGCCGCGTGGCGAAGAACCTGCTCCAGATGGCCGGCCGCTTCGGCACCCGCGACGGCGGCGTCCTGCGGGTCACCCACGACCTCACCCAGGAGGAGATCGCCCAGCTCGTCGGCGCCTCCCGGGAGACGGTCAACAAGGCGCTGGCGGACTTCGCCTCGCGTGGCTGGCTGCGGCTGGACGGCAAGAGCATCATCATCCTCGACCCGGAGCGCCTCGCCCGCCGCGCCCGCGTCTGACGCGTAGGGGCCCCGCCCCCCGCCTCGCCGAGCAACCCGGCCCGGACCGCACCGTCGGCCCGGGCCGGTTTCGGGTGCCGGTCGGGGCGGTTGTCGGGTGCTGGCCCGGGGGCCGGTGCGGGCTGGTCGCCGTCCTCCGGGTCGTCTGCCCGGGGCAGAATTCCTGGACCGTGGGCGCGGCCGGCCGGCAGGCTGGGGCCCGTGCTGAACCGTGTCGCCGTACTCTCCGACATCCACGGGGTGCTGCCCGCGCTGGAGGCCGTGCTTTCCGAGCCGGACGTGGCCACCGCGGACCTGATCGTGCTCACCGGCGACATCGCGGCCGGGCCGCAGCCGGTCGAGGTGCTCGACCGGCTCGCCCGGCTCGGCGACCGGGTCTGCTGGGTGGGCGGCAACGCGGACCGGGAGCTGGTCGAGGCACGGGCGGGGCGCACCCTTCCCATCGAGGTCTCGACCTGGGCCGCCGGCCAGCTCCGCGCCGACCAGGTCGAACGGCTGGCGGCGCTGCCGCTCACCGTGACGCTGGAGATCCGCGGTCTCGGCCGGGTGCTCTTCTGTCACGCCACGCCCCGGGGCGACGAGGAGGTCGTGCTGGTCGACACCCGGATGGCCCGGTGGGCGGAGGTCCTCGCCGGCGTCCCGGCAGAGGTACGCACGGTGGTCTGCGGCCACACCCACATGCCGTTCACGCGGCTGGTCGACCGGCGCCTGGTGGTCAACGCGGGCAGCGTGGGCATGCCGTACGGCGGGCCGGGGGCGTACTGGGCACTGCTGGGGCCGGGCGTGCAGCTGCGGCGCACGGACTTCGACGTGGACGCCGCGTGCGCCCAGGTCGCCGCCGAGTCGACCTTCCCCGGCGCCGCCGAGTTCGCCGACGAGTACCTGCGGTCCCGGCACAGCGACGCGGACGCGCTGGCCGTGTTCGCGCCCCGCGACGGTCGCTGAACCGGCTCCCGGCTCCCGGCTCCCGGCTCCCGGCTCCCGGCTCCCGGCTCCGCAAACGCGCCGAGTGCCAGCCCAGTTCCATGAGCACCAGGCCCCACCAGGCCAGGCCCCAGCCGAGGGCGCCGGCCCGCCCTGCTATGCCGGGTCCCGCTAGGGCGGCCTTCCGACGATGCTGAGTCGCTCACGACATCAGCTTCAAAGCGGTCGAGCAGATGGGCCGGAGCGCCATCGCCTCCAACCGGGCGCGCCGGCCTGGGCATATGCGTGTCCTGTCGAGCTGCCCCAGATATGGGGCAGGCGTTCGGTCGACCTACCCGCGGCTGCCCCGTCGGCCAGCCGGCGGTCACCCCCACTCGGCGGTCGGTCACCAGGCGGTCGGCCAGCCGGCAGTCGCCACCCGGCGGTCGGCGAGCCGGCAGTCGCCACCCGGCGGTCGGCCAGCCGGCGTCGCCACCCGGCGGTCATCCCCCACCCGGCAGTCGCCACCCGGCAGTCGCTACCCGGCGGTCGGCCAGCCGGCGACCGGCGGTCGGCATTGACGGCTGGGGATCGACGGTCTGCACGGCGGTCGGGGATCGACAGTCTGCATGGCGGTCGGGGATCGACAGTCTGCATGGCGGTCGGGGATCGACGGTCTGCATGGCGGTCGGGGATCGACAGTCCGTGCGGTTGTAGGGGCGCGACTGCCGCACGCCGCCATCGGGTGTCTCAGATATGGGGCAGCTCGACAGCGATCCGGCAGGCACTGCTGCCGAGGCAAGCACTACAGCCGAGGCAGGCACCACGCCCGAGGCTCGCGCTGCGGCCGACTCAGGCACCAAGGCTGAGGTAGGCACTACGGCCCCGGCGGGCACCACAGCCGAGGCTCCCGCTGGCAGCGAGGCAGGCACCACGGCCCAGGCTCGCACCACGGCCCAGGCTCGCACCACGGCCCAGGCTCGCACCACGGCCCAGGCTCGCACCACGGCCCAGGCTCGCACCGCGGCCCGGGCGGGCACCGAGGTCCCGGCGGGCAGCACGGCCCGGCCTGGTGGCGGAGGACCGGGCGGGCACCACCAGAAAAAGTCAGGCTTGACTGTTTGTTTTGGGGCCGGCACGCTGTCCCCGTGGCCGCCGCATCGACCCGCGTCCCTCGACAGGAGCGCAGCCGGGCGACCCAGGCACGGCTGCTGGAGGCGACCGTCGAGTGCCTGGTCGAGCACGGCTGGGCCGGCACCACGACCACCCTCGTCGCTGCCCGGGCCGGGGTGTCGCGCGGCGCCCAGCTGCACCACTACCCGACCAAGGCGGCCCTGGTCACCGCGGCCGTCGACCACCTCGCCGAACGCCGGGCGGCCGAGCTGCGCACGGAGGCGGAGGCCCTGCCGGCGGGCCCGCAGCGGCTCGACCGGGTGGTCGACCTGCTGGCCGCGGCGTTCACCGGCCCGCTCTTCGTCGCGGCGCTCGAACTCTGGGTCGCCGCCCGGACCGACCCGGAGCTGCGCCGGGCCCTCGTGCCGCTGGAGGCCCGGGTGGGCCGGGAGATGCACCGGCTCACCGTGGCGCTGCTCGGCGTGGACGAGCGGCGCCCCGGCGTCCGGGAGGCGGTCCAGGCCACGCTCGACCTGCTCCGCGGCCTGGGGGTGGCGAACCTGCTCACCGACGACTCGGCCCGCCGTACCGCCCTGCTGAACACCTGGAAGCGCCAGCTCTCCACGCTCCTCACGCCCTGACCGGCCCCACCGGGCACGACCAGACCGGAGGCACCATGGTCGACCTGACGGACCTGCTCGCCGACCTGGCCGACGAATCCGAAGCGCTGGAGGCGCTGGTCCGCCCCCTGCCGCCGGCCGACTGGGACCGACCCACCCCGGCGCCGGGCTGGACGATCGCCCACCAGATCGCGCACCTCGCCTGGACCGACCACGTGGCCCTGCTGGCCGCCACCGACGCCGACGCCTTCTTCGCCACGGTCACCTCCGCCCCCGACCCGGCCCGCATGGTCGACCACGGCGCCGAGGAGTTCCTCGCCCCGCCGGCCGCGCTCCTCGACCGCTGGCGCGCCGGGCGCGCCTCGCTCGCCGCGGCCCTCGCCGCCGTACCGCCCGGCGAGAAGCTGCCCTGGTACGGCACCCGGATGTCGCCCGCCTCGATGGCCACCGCCCGGATCATGGAGACCTGGGCGCACGGCGAGGACGTGGCCGACGCGCTCGGCGTACGCCGGCCCGACACCGAGCGGCTCCGGCACGTCGCCCACCTCGGTGTGCGTACCCTCGGCCACAGCTTCGCCGCCCACGGCCGTGCCGTGCCGACGGCGCCGGTGCGGGTGGACCTGACCGGGCCCGGCGGGGACACCTGGAGCTGGGGCCCGGCGGACGCCGTCGACCGGGTCACCGGACCGGCGCGGGACTTCTGCCTGCTGGTCACCCAGCGCCGGCACCGCGCCGACCTGGCACTGGCGGCCACCGGGCCGGTGGCCGACGAGTGGATGGACGTGGCACAGGCCTTCGCCGGCCCACCCGGCGCCGGCCGCCCGTCGCGAACGGGCGGCCCCGCCGACGCGCCGGACAGCTCGGGAGTTCCCGCGTGATCCGCGTCGGCAACGCCTCCGGCTTCTACGGCGACCGGTTCACCGCCTGGCGGGAGATGCTCGACGGCGGCGAGCTGGACGTGCTCACCGGCGACTACCTGGCCGAACTGACCATGCTGATCCTCGGCCGGGACCGGATGCGTGATCCCGCGCTCGGCTACGCGAAGACGTTCCTGCGCCAGCTCGAGGACTGCCTCGGCACCGCGCTCGACCGCGGAGTCAGGCTGGTCACCAACGCCGGTGGGCTGAACCCCGCTGGGCTCGCGGCCGCGATCCGCGCCCTGGCCGGCCGGCTCGGCCTCGCCGTGCGCGTCGGTCACGTCGAAGGCGACGCGCTGCCCCGGCCCGACGCGCTCACGGCGAACGCCTACCTCGGCGCGTTCGGGATCGCCGCCTGCCTGGACGGCGGGGCGGACGTGGTGGTCACCGGGCGGGTCACCGACGCCTCGCTCGTCGTCGGGCCCGCCATCGCGCGGTACGGGTGGGGCCGCGACGACCTCGACGCGCTCGCCGGCGCCACCGTGGCCGGGCACCTCGTCGAGTGCGGCGCCCAGGTCACCGGCGGCAACTTCAGCTTCTTCACCGAGCTGCCCGACGGCGGCCTCCGCCCCGGCTTCCCCATCGCGGAGGTGTACGCGGACGGCTCCTGTGTGATCACCAAGCACCTCGGGACGGGAGGCGCGGTGACCGTGGAGACCGTCACCGCGCAACTGCTGTACGAGGTGGGCGGACCGGCGTACCTGGGGCCGGACGTGGTGACCCGGCTCGACACGGTGACGCTGCACGCCGACGGGCCGGACCGGGTACGCGTGACCGGCGTACGCGGGACGCCCCCGCCCGAGACCCTCAAGGTCGGTGTCGCCAACCTCGGCGGCTTCCGCAACTCGATGACGTTCGTCCTGTGCGGGCTGGACATCCCGGCCAAGGCGGCGCTGGTCCGGCGCCAGGTGGAGGACGCCGTCGGTACGGCGGGGCTGGAGTTCGTGCTCGCGCGTACCGACCATCCGGACTCGCCGGACACCGAGACGGCGAGCGCGCTGCTGCACGTGCACCTGCGCGACGGCGACCGGGCGCGGGCCGGCCGGGTCTTCTCGGCGGCCGCCGTCGAGCTGGCGCTCGCCTCCTACCCCGGCTGCACGCTCACCACGCCGCCGGGGGACGCGACGCCGTACGGGGTGTTCACCGTGGACGCCGTGCCGCAGGACGCCGTGGCGCACGTCGCGGTGCTGCCCGACGGCGTCCGCGTGCCCGTGCCGCCCCCGCACGTCACACAGGTCCAGGAGCCGCCGGCCCACCAGGACGGGCCGCCCGCCGTACTCCCCGCGGCGGCCACCCGGCGCGCTCCCCTCGGCACGGTCGCCGGTGCCCGGTCCGGCGACAAGGGCGGCGACGCGAACCTCGGCGTCTGGGCCCGCGACGACGCCGGCTACGACTGGCTGCGCGGCTGGCTGACCGTGGCACGGCTGGCCGACCTGCTGCCGGAGACCGCCCCGCTGACCGTCGAGCGGTACGAGCTGCCGAACCTGCGCGCCCTCAACTTCGTGATCCGCGGGCTGCTCGGTCCCGGGGTGGCCGCGTCCACCCGGTTCGACCCCCAGGCCAAGGCGCTCGGGGAGCTGCTCCGCTCCCGGGTCGTCGACCTGCCCGTCCATCTCATCCCGGAGGTGCCGTCGTGACCATCGTGGACACCCCGGAGCGGCGGCAGCTCCGCGAGCTGACCCGGGCGTTCGTGACGAAGGAGGTCCTGCCCTACCTGGACGGGTGGGAGCGCGCCGGCGAGGTGCCCCGGTCGCTGCACGAGACCGCCGCGAAGGTCGGCCTGCTCGGCGTCGGCTTTTCGGAGGCGGTCGGCGGCAGCGGCGGTGACCTGCTCGACTCGATCGTGGTCACCGAGGAGATCATCCGTTCCGGCGGCTCGTCCGGCCTGGTCGCCGCGCTGTTCACGCACGGGATCGCCCTGCCGCACATGGTCGCTGCCGGCAACGCCGACCTCGTCGACCGGTACGTCCGGCCGACACTCGCCGGCACGATGATCGGCGCGCTGGCGATCACCGAGCCGGACGGTGGCTCCGACGTGGCCGGCATCCGCACCTGTGCGGTCCGCGACGGCGACCACTACGTGGTGAACGGGTCGAAGACGTACATCACCAGCGGGATCCGGGCGGACTTCGTGACCACCGCCGCCTGCACCGACTTCCCCGGCTCCGGCTCGCTGATCCTGCTGGTCATCGAGAAGGGCACGCCCGGCTTCACGGTGGGCCGGCGGCTGGAGAAGCTGGGCTGGCACTGCTCGGACACCGCCGAGCTGTCCTTCTCGGACGTACGGGTGCCGGTGGCGAACCGGATCGGCCCCGAGGACACCGGCTTCCTGACGATCATGCAGCAGTTCTCCGCGGAACGGCTCTCGCTGGCCACGCAGGCGTACGCGACCGCGCAGCGCTGCGTCGACCTGGCCGTGCGCTGGTGCCGGGACCGCAGCACGTTCGGGCGGCCCCTGGCCGGTCGGCAGCTCATCCGGCACCGCCTCGCCGAGATGCACACCCGCGCCGAGGCGGCCCGCGCGTACGTGCACGAGGTGGCCGAGCGGGTCGCCGCGGGCCAGCCGGTGGTCACCGAGGTGGCGATGGCCAAGAACGTCGCGGTGGCCGCCTGCGCCGACGTCGTGGACCGGGCGCTCCAGTTGCACGGCGGGTTCGGCTACCTGCGCGACGCCGAGGTGGAGCGGCACTACCGGGACGCGCGCATCCTCGGCATCGGCGGCGGCACCACGGAGATCATGAACGACATCATCGCGAAGGGCATGGGGCTGTGAGCGCGAGGAGCGAACCGGGTCCGCGAGCCGGGCGGTCACGAACGGAGGGACCGCTGTGACGGTGCTGCGGAGCGGGATCGACCCATCCTCGCCGGGGTTCGCCGAGAACCGGGCGGCGCTGCTGGAGCGGCTCGCGGAGCTGGACGCCGCGCTGGACCGGGCGCGGGCCGGGGGCGGCGAGAAGTACGTGGCCCGGCACCACGCGCGCGGCAAGCTCCTTCCCCGCGAGCGGATCGAACTGCTGCTCGACCCGGACAGCCCGTTCCTGGAGCTGTCGCCGGTGGCGGCGTACGGCACCGACTTCCCGGTCGGGGCGAGCGTGGTGACCGGCATCGGTGTGGTCGAGGGCGTCGAGTGCCTGATCGTCGCGAACGACCCGACGGTGCGCGGCGGCGCCGTGAACCCGTGGTCGCTCGCGAAGACGCGGCGGGCCGGTGAGATCGCGTTGGCGAACCGCCTGCCCATGGTCAACCTGGTCGAGTCGGCCGGTGCCGACCTGCCGACCCAGGCGGAGATCTTCATCCCGGGCGGGCGGGTGTTCCGCGACCTGACCCGGCTCTCCGCGGCGAGGATCCCCACGGTCAGCGTGGTGTTCGGCAACGCCACGGCGGGCGGCGCGTACGTGCCGGGAATGTCCGACCAAGTGATCATGATCCGGGACCGGTCGCAGGTGTACCTCGCCGGGCCGCCGCTGGTGCGGATGGCCACCGGCGAGGTGACCGACGACGAGTCGCTGGGCGGGGCCGCCATGCACGCCACGAGGTCCGGGCTGGCCGACCACCTCGCCGAGGACGAACGGGACGGGATCCGGCTGGCGCGGCAGTGCGTACGCCGGTTGAACTGGCGCAAGCAGGGCCCGCCCCCGCGCACCGCCGTCCCGGCGCCACCGCGCTACGACCCGGAGGAACTGCTCGGCATCGCGAGCGCCGACCTGAAGGTGCCGTTCGATCCGCGCGAGGTGCTGGCCCGGATCCTGGACGGCAGCGAGTTCGACGAGTTCAAGCCCGCCTACGGTGGCGCGCTGGTCACCGGGTGGGGCGAGCTGCACGGATACCCGGTCGGGGTGCTCGCGAACGCGCGGGGCGTCCTGTTCAGCGAGGAGGCGCAGAAGGCGGCCCAGTTCATCCAGCTCGCCAACGCCACCGACACCCCGCTGCTGTTCCTCCAGAACACCACCGGCTACATGGTCGGCACCGAGTACGAGCAGCGCGGCATCATCAAGCACGGCGCCCTGATGATCAACGCGGTGTCGAACTCGACGGTGCCGCACCTGACGGTCAACCTCGGCGCCTCGTACGGCGCGGGCAACTACGGCATGTGCGGGCGGGCGTACGAGCCGAGGTTCCTGTTCACCTGGCCGAACGCCAGGTCGGCGGTGATGGGCCCGGCGCAGCTCGCCGGGGTGCTCTCGATCGTGGCCCGGCAGGCCGCCGCCGCGAAGGGCCGGGAGTACGACGAGGAGTCCGACGCCGCCATGCGCGCCATGGTGGAGCAGCAGATCGAGTCCCAGTCCGGGGCGCTCTTCCTCTCGGGCCGGCTCTACGACGACGGGGTCATCGACCCCCGGGACACGCGTACCGTCCTCGGCCTCTGCCTGTCGGCGGTCCACAGTGCACCCGTCAAGGGCGCCGACGCCTTCGGCGTCTTCCGGATGTAGCCGTGAGCGCGAGGAACGCAGCGCAGCGGAGTCCCGCGGTCGCGAACGAAAGGCAGGCGCAGTGGCGATGATCGGGAAACTGCTGGTGGCCAACCGGGGCGAGATCGCCCGCCGGATCTTCGCCACCTGCCGGTCGCTGGGGATCTCGACGGTGGCCGTGCACTCCGACGCGGACGCCGACGCACCGTTCGTCGCCGAGGCCGACCTGGCCGTCCGCCTGCCGGGGAACGCGCCGGCCGAGACGTACCTGCGGATCGGGGCGATCCTGGACGCGGCCCGACGGTCCGGCGCGGACGCCGTCCACCCGGGCTACGGTTTCCTGGCGGAGAACGCCGAGTTCGCCGCGGCGGTCACCGACGCCGGGCTGACGTGGGTCGGCCCGTCGGCCAAGACGATCGCCGTCATGGGCGACAAGATGGCGGCGAAGGCGCTGCTCGCCGACGCCGGCGTGCCGATGCTGCCGTCCTGGACCGACCCCGGTGAGATCACGGACTTTCCGGTGCTCGTGAAGGCGGCCGCGGGTGGCGGCGGGCGCGGCATGCGCGTCGTCCGCGACGCGGCCGGGCTGGCCGAGGCCGTCGCCGGCGCGCGCCGCGAGGCGGCCGCCGCGTTCGGCGACGGCACGGTCTTCGTCGAGCGGTACGTCGAGGGTGGCCGCCACGTCGAGGTGCAGATCTTCGGTGACTCGCACGGCACGACGGTTGCCCTCGGCGAGCGGGACTGCTCGATCCAGCGCCGGCACCAGAAGATCGTCGAGGAGGCTCCCGCGGTCGTCGACCCGGAGGTGCGGGAGCGGCTGCACCGGGCAGCGGTGGCCGCGGGCCGGGCGGTCGACTACGTGGGCGCCGGGACCGTCGAGTTCCTGCTCGCACCCACCGGCGAGTTCTTCTTCCTGGAGATGAACACCCGCCTCCAGGTGGAGCACCCGGTCACCGAGGCGGTCACCGGGCTGGACCTGGTCCGGCTGCAACTGCTGGTCGCCGAGGGCGAGCCGCTGCCGTTCACGACCACCCCGCCGGCCGCCGGCCACGCCATCGAGGTACGCCTCTGCGCCGAGGACGCCGCGCAGGGCTTCCGCCCGGCCACCGGCACCCTCCACCGCTTCGCCGTCCCCGGTGTGTCGGCCGAGTTCGTGCCGCTTCGGGGGCTCCGGCTGGACTCCGGGGTCGCGGACGGTTCGACGGTGGGCGTGCACTACGACTCGATGCTCGCCAAGGTGGTCGCCTGGGCGCCGACCCGTGCCGAGGCGGCCCGTACGCTCGCCGGCGCGCTGGCCCGGGCGGAACTGCACGGGGTGACCACGAACCGGGACCTGCTGGTGCGCGTGCTCCGCAGCCCCGCGTTCACGGCCGGTGCGGTCGACACCGGGTTCCTCGACCGGCACCCGGAGGTCTTCGCGCCCCTGCTCCCGCCGGAGCAGCGCTCCCTCGCCGCGCTGGCCGCCGCTCTCGCCTCGGCCGCCGCCCGCCGCGCCGACGCGCCCGTGCTGGCCGGACTCCCGGCCGGCTGGCGGAACGTGCCCGCGTTCCCGCAGGTCAGCCGCTACAGCGGCCCCGACGGCGGGGAGATCGAGGTCCGCTACCGGCGGGACCGGACGGGGGCGCTCGCCGAGTGGTCCACCGAGCCGGCGTGCTCGGGCGAGGTCGTCCTCGTGGCGGTGGCGCCCGACCGGGTCACCCTCGACGTGGACGGTGTGCGGCGGGCGTTCCGCGTACACCGGGTGGGTGCCGACGTCTTCGTGGACGGCCCGGACGGCGCCGTGACCCTGCACGAGCTGCCGCGCTTCCCGGAGCCGACCGCCGAGCTGGCCGCCGGGTCGCTGCTCGCGCCGCTGCCCGGCACCGTGTCCCGGGTGCACGTCGAGGTCGGCCAGCGGGTCGCGGCCGGCGACCTGCTGCTCACCCTCGAGGCGATGAAGCTGGAGCACCCGGTGCTCGCCCCGGTCGACGGCGTGGTGGCCGGACTGCCGGTGCCCGCTGGCGGTCAGGTCGACACGGGCGCCGTGCTGGCCGTGGTCAACCCCGAGGAGGACGCCCGATGAACGTCGACCTGACCGACGAGCAGGAACAGCTGCGCGACGCCGTACGGGCCCTGGGCCGGCGGTACGGGCACGACTACTTCGTGACGAAGGCGAAGTCCGGCGAGCACACCACCGAGCTGTGGGCGGAGGCCGGGCGCCTCGGCTACCTCGGGGTGAACGTGCCCACCGAGTACGGCGGCGGTGGCGGCGGCATCACCGAGCTGGCGATCGTCTGCGAGGAGCTGGCCGCCGCGGGCTGCCCGCTGCTGCTGCTCGTCGTGTCCCCCGCCATCGCCGCGACCGTCATCCACCGACACGGCACGGAGGCGCAACGCAAGCGGTTCCTCCCCGGCTTCGCCGACGGTTCGCTGAAGGTGGCCTTCGCGATCACGGAGCCGGAGGCCGGGTCGAACTTCCACCGCCTCGGCACGGTGGCCCGCCGCGACGGCGGCGACTGGCTGCTCTCCGGCCGCAAGTGCTTCATCTCGGGCGTTGACGAGGCACGGTACGTGCTCGTCGTGGCGCGCACCGAGGAGGCGGCGACCGGCAGGCTCAAGCCGGCGCTGTTCGTCGTGCCGACCGACGCGCCGGGGCTCACCCGGTCGAAGCTGGACATGGAGATCGTCTCGCCGGAGAACCAGTTCCTGCTCTACCTCGACGACGTCCGGCTTCCCGCCGACGCGCTGGTCGGCGAGTCGGTGGACGCCGGCCTGCCGGCGCTGTTCGCCGGGCTCAACCCCGAGCGGATCACCGTGGCGGCGATGGGCGTCGGCACCGGCCGGTACGCGATCGAGCGGGCGTCGACGTACACCGCGAGCCGGAAGGTGTGGGGTGGCCGGAGCATCGGCTCCCACCAGGGTGTCGCGCACCCGCTGGCCCACGCCGCCGTGCAGGTGGAGCTGGCCCGGCTGATGATCTACCGGGCGGCCACCCTCTACGACGCGGGCCGCGACCTGGAGGCCGGCGTGGCCGCCAACATGGCCAAGTACGCGGCCGGCGAGGCCGCGGCGCTCGCCGTGGACACCGCGGTGCAGGTGCACGGCGGGGCCGGCATGACCACCGAGTACGGGGTGGCCACCCTGCTCGGGGCCGTCCGGGCGGGGCGGATCGCGCCGGTCAGCCGGGAGATGATCCTGAACTTCGTGGCCCAGCACGTCCTGCACCAGGAGAAGTCGTACTGACGACCGGCCGATGTCCGGCCGCCGGGCCGGGGTACGGCAGGCGCCCGATCGCCCGCCGTACCCCGGGGTCCTCACCGGACGGTCAGCGTGCCGACGGCCGGCAGCGGCGCCACGACCGGCGGGAGCCGCTTGGGCTCGCCCCGGCGCGGAGCGCCCTGCTCGGCGAGGGTCCGCTTGGCCGCCTCCGCCCGGTCGACCGCCGGCGCGTCCGTCGGCTCGGCGAACGGCTGGGCGTCGCCGGTGCAGACGGTGCCCTTCGCCGGCAGCGTGCCGCGGAGCAGGTAGGCGTCGACCGCGCCGGTCGCGCAGGCCGACGTGCCGTACGCGGTGTGCCCCCAGCTGTCGCTGCTCAGCAGCCGGCTGTTGGGCAGCAGCGCGGCGGTGCTCACCGCACCCCGGTAGTTGGTCGCCGGATCCCAGTAGTTGCCCACCACCAGTACGGGAGCGCTGGTGCGCCGGTCGAACGGACCGGTGTAGGCGTCCTCGTCGCGGACCGTCCACGTGTCACGGGCGCAGGGCGACGTCGCCCAGGCCCAGGCCCGGCCGAAGTACGGGTCCCGCGCGTCGGCGCGGGCGGCGCGGGCCGGCCACGAGGCGGCGTCCCTCGGGTGGTTGGCGTCGGTGCAGTCCACCCCGAGGAACGTCTCCAGGCCGTTGTCGTACGGGAAGTCGTAGCGACGGGCCTGTTGGCGCGCCTCGGCGGCGAGGCGGGTGACCGCGGCGCGGGCCCGTTCCCGGGCCGGTGCGGCCGCCGCCGGGTCGGTGAGCACCAGCAGCTCGGCCGTGATGGCGACGACCTGCTGGTAGCCGTACGGGTCGTAGAGCGCGTTGAGCGTGGCGGCCACGAAGTCGGAGTAGCGGATCGTCACCTCGCCCAGGTCCGGGTCCTCGATCACGACGGGCTTCGCGCGCAGCCGCTTCGCCACCAGGTCGTACGTCCCGGCCGCGTCACCGGCGACGGGGCAGGCGGCGGGGCCGGCCGCGTCGCAGCGGGTCAGGATCTCCGACAGGGCCCGGTACGCGCCCTGCGCGCTGCGCATCCGGTCCTCCTGGAGCAGGTTACGGCCCTTGCCCCGGCCGACCCACGTGGTCGCGTCGAGCACCCCGTCGATCACGAGGGCGCGCACCCGGTCGGGGAACATGTTGGCGTAGTACTGCCCGAGGATGCTGCCGTAGCTGAAGCCCAGGTAGGTCAGCTTCCGGTCACCGACCGCCCGGCGCAGCACGTCCATGTCACGGGCCACCTCGGCGGTCGACATCGCGCCCGAGAGCGGGCGGCCGGTGGTCGAGCAGCCCCGACCGACGGCCTTCGACGAGGCCACGTACGCCTTCTCCTCGGCCTTCGTCCAGGGGAAGGCGACGTTCAGCCCGGCGTACGCCCGGGTCTGGTCCTTCACCGAGGCGAAGCAGCGCACCTGCTCGCTGCTGGCGACACCGCGCGGATCGACCCCGACGATGTCGAACCGGTCCAGCAGCTCGTCACCGAGGAAGTAGGGCGCCGCGAGCGCCATGCTCGTGCCGGAGCCGCCCGGGCCACCGGGGTTGACGAAGAGGCTGCCGATCCGGTGCTGCTGGTCGCGGGCCTTGACCCGGAGCAGGGCGACCTCGGTCGTGGCGCCGTGCGGCCGGTCGTAGTCCAGTGGGAGCCGGACCGTGGCGCACTCGGCGTAGTCGTAGCAGGCGTACCAGTCGAGGTCGGGTGTGGGGACGCGGTCGACGCGGCGTGCCTCCTGCGGGCTCGTCCGGTCGGTGACGACCGGCCGTCCCCACCCGCTGAGGGTGGGCGCGGCGGCGGCGGGCGCTACCGCCGATCCGGCGAGGAGGGTGCCGACGACTCCTGCTGCGGCCAGGGACCGGGTTCGTCGAAGCATGTGGACGCCTTCCGGTGGACGACAGGGACGGCCGAGACGATGCTCGGCCCCCGTCACTCTAGGGATCGCAGGCAATGAATGTGGCCCGCAAAACGCGTGGGAAGCCGACAATCCGCGCGACGACGTAACATTTTCGCGCCCGTCGGCGCTACGCGCGACACGCGTCGGCGGTTGACAGCCGCCCCGGCCCGGACATGCTGGACGGGTGAACCGGTTGACCAGGCCCGATGCGCGTACGGTGGCGGTCGTCGCCGGGGTCGCCGCGCTCGGTCTGCTGGTGACTCTCGTGGTCTGGCGCCGGCAGGATCTCGTCGGCGTGGTGCTGGCCCTGCTGTGCGTCCTGCTCGCGGTCGTCGCCGGGGTCTCGGTGGCCGCGGCCCGCGAGGCCGACGAGCCACCCGCGGCCGACGCGCAGTCGGTCGACGCGCCACCGCAGTCCGTGGATGCGGACACGCTGGAGGCGCTGGACAGCCGGGACGCGCTGCGCGCGGTGCGCGAGCGGCGTCAGCGGCTCAGTGACCCGTGAGCGTCGGGCCGGCCAGCGCGTCGACGCCCCGCCCGGCCAGGCAGCGGAACGTCCGGTCGACGCTGCCCTCCACCGGGGGCAGCACCTCCAGGTGCCAGCCCTCGGCGGACTCGATGCGGCTGGTCGCCCGGAACGTGGTCGGGCTGCACACCGCCTGCACGGTCGGGTCGGCGGTCACCGTCGGGTAGCCGGCGCCGACGAGCGCCACCGGCAGCAGACCCTCCGCGTACGTCTCCCAGGTGTGCGGGCCGTCGCAGGAGATCCGTGTCGCCTCGGCGCGGACGCCGCGCACCCGCACCGGGCCGAAACACTCCAGTTCGGAGGCGCACCGGGCGCCCTCGGGCAGTGCCGCCTCGGAGGCCGCGTCGGTGCAGCCCGGCAACCTCCCGGTGGCCGGCCCGGCGACCCGGCTCACCGACGGGGACGGGTCGGGTGTCCCCCCGCCGTCGGCCATCCAGGCACCGGCGAGGGCCGAGCCGGCCAGGGCGAGCGCCGCGGCGCCCCCGAGGAACCAGCGACGGCGCCAGCGGCGGCCAGCCGAGGCCGAGGGGGCGGTGACGGTGGGGTGGGCCTCCTCCGCCGGTGGACGGGGCAGCGGCTGGGTCGAGCGGCCGGGCGCGTACGCGCCGGACGTGGCGATCCCTGCGGCGGACGCGCCGCCGGTCGATGCCCCGCCGACGCCACCGGCCGGCGGCGGCGCGGGTTCGATCGGCAGGGCGGCCAGCATGCCGAGCAGTTCGGCGGCGGAGGGCCGCTCGCCGGGATCGTTGGCCATCCCGGCGCGCAGCACGTCGATCAGTTCCTCGGGGATGCCGGGCAGCCCGGGGATCGGCTGGTTGAACATCTCCAGCACGGTGACGAGGCTCGGGTTGCGCTCGGACTGCCAGCGCGGCGGCCGGCCGTGCATCACCGCGTAGAGGGTCGCGCAGAGGGCGTACACGTCCACGGCCGGTGACGGAGGGCTGTGGTTGAACATCTCCGGCGGGGCGTACGCGGGGGTCAGCACCTCCAGGGTGACCGTCGGGTCGCGGACCTCGGCGAGCACGGCCAGCCCGAAGTCGGCCAGCACGGCCGGGTTGAAGTGCGAGTAGAGGATGTTGGCGGGTTTCACGTCCCGGTGGAGCACCCCGGCCGCGTGCGAGTGGGCGAGCGCGTCGGCGATCCGGATGCCCAGGTCGCGGGCCTCGGCGGCGGCCAGCGGGGACGTGCGCATCCGCTCGGCGTACGACCCGTCGCAGAGTTCCATGATCAGGTAGGGGTGCTGGTCGACGGTGACACCGACGTCGAACAGGTCGACGACGTGCGGGTGCGAGGACATGCGGCCGGCGGCACGCGCCTCGCGCAGGAACCGCGCCTGGTCGCGTTCGCTGTCCAGCGTGCGGTTCTCCACCTTCACCGCGACCTCGCGACCCACGGAGATCTGCGTGGCCCGGTAGACGGTGGCGTAACCGCCCCGGGCAAAGACCTTCAAATCGGTCAGACCGGGCACGATGGGTACCGGCAGGCTGCCGGACTGGGTGTCGGTCACAGCTCGAAAATACCCAACGGGGCGGACGACTCAGTGCACCGCGTCGGCCGGGGCCGCCTCGCCGCCGGCCGTCGACCCGGCCCCGGCGCCCCGGTTTCCCCCGGCGGCGCCCCCGACCGGAGCGGCGGCCCGGCGGGCGTCCCACCACAGCCCGACGGCGGTCGCCAGCGCGCCCACGCCCTCCCACGCGGCCACTCCGAAGAACCGCCCGGGCGCGATGTCGGCCAGCACCGCGATGCTGAACACCGTGAACGTGACCAGCCGGAACACCACCGTGAAGCGGTAGAAGGCGCGCCACTCGGTGGCGGTCGCGAGCAGGTAGTAGACCCCCATGTTGAACGACGCCATCGAGGAGGCCATCAGGAAGGTGCCGGTGTGGTCGCCCGGGGCGCGCGTGTCCGGCACCTCGAAGCCGAGCGACCGCAGCATCGCCTCCGGCCAGAGCAGCCCGACCGCGCCCATGACCAGCGCCAGCACGCCGAACACGGCGATCGTCCAGCCGGCCACGCTCCGTGGCAGCTTCATGACGGCCCTCCCCAGGTACCGGTACGGCCGCCACAGTGGACCGCCGCGTCGTCGCCGACACGCTAGCCCGCCGCCGGACGGGGACACCATCGGCGAAACCGGCAGACCGTGCGCCGGGCCGCTCGCGACCCGGCCTCAGCCGACCCGGTCCCGGTCGCCCGCGAGGCGGGCGCGCAGCGCGTCGGCGGCGCGGCGTTCGCTGCGCTGCTCCGTGGCGTACGAGAGGCGGACCGCCTCCTCGGCGCTGGCCAGCGCCTCGGCTCCCCGACCGCAGGCCTCCAGCGCCTCGGCCAGCACCATCGCCCCGATCACCTGGCTGCGGACGTCCTCCGCGGGCGCCGCCACCGCCCGTCGCGCCCAGTCCAGCGCCTGCTCCCGCTGCCCGTGGGCGAGCAGCGCGGAGGCGTACCGGGCCATCGACTGGCGGCGCGAGAAGAGCAGGGCCGGGGTGGTGCCGGCGGCGGTCGCCACCGGGGCGAGCAGCCCCACGGCGGTCGCCGAGTCACCGGCCGCGAGCCGGGCGGTGGCCAGCAGCACCCGGGGGGCCACCTGCGCCGGCGCCTGCGGGTTGTGCGGCTCGACCCTCGTGAGCACCTCCCGGGCGTCCCGCTCGGCGGCGGCGACGTCGCCCATCTCCAGCGCCACGAAGCCGCGCAACGTGCCGGCCATCCCGGTCAGCAGCGGGTGGGTGGTGCTGTCCGCGTACGACAGCGCGTCGGTGAGCAGGTCGGCGGCGTGTTCCGGCTCGCCGAGGCCACGGGCCACCACACCGCGTACGACCAGCGCGAAGCCGCAGCCCCACGCGTCGGAGGCGGCGGCGAACTCCCGGTACGCCCGCCGGGCCTCCCGGTCCGCCTCGGCCAGCTCGCCCAGCTCGGCGGTGGCGTACGCCTCGACGGCCCGCAGCGTGCCCACCGCCCACGCCTCACCGACCCGTTCGCCGAAGGGCAGGAAGACCCGCGCGAGCCGGCACGCCTCGCCCAGCCGCCCGGCCAGCAGCCGCGCGAACGCCGTGGTGCCGCGCAGCCACGCCCGCCCGTACGGGTCCTTCAGCTCGGCGAACAACCGGGCGGCCCGGCCCAGCACCGCGTCCGTGCCGGCGAAGTCGCCCCGCGTGGTCGTCACCCAGGCCAGGTTCTGCAACGACCAGGCCTGGCCGCGCCGGTCCCGGGCCGCGAGGCTCACCTGGTAGGAGGCGGCCAGCCGGCTGCTCGCCTGGCTCAGCCGCCCGGCCACGAAGTCGGCCATGCCGAGCCGCCGCATGGCCGAGGCCCGCAACGTCGGCAGGCCGCCGGCGGTGGCCACCTGGAGGGCCTCCTGCCACGCGGCCACCGCCCGGGTCTGGTCGCCGAGCGTCTGGTGAGCCTGCCCCGCCAGCAGCAGGGCGCTGGCCCGGATGCCCTCCTCGCCCGCGTTGGCGGCGATCTTCTCGGCGGAGGCGAGCGCGTCGGCCACCCGGCCCACCTGGAGCAGCGCCCGGGCGTGCACCACCCGGTCGGCGGCCGGTACGCCGTCGCGGGCCAGCTCGGCGGCGCGTTCGGCGTACTCGACGGCCAGCGCCGGCTCGCCCGCGGAGAGCGCGCGGCGGGCGGCGCGGCCCAGCGCGGCGACCCCCAGCGGGACCACCGCGCGGGCCGGCGCGTCCGGGCGCAGCTTCACCGCGTCGGCGAGCGCCGCGGCCCGCTCGACGTGGGTGGCCACGAACTCGTCCCGGTCGACGTCGGTGAACGCGCCGGCCGGTGTCGGTACGGGGTCGTCACCCGGTGTCCCGGGCGCCGCCCAGCGGGCCAGCGCGGCGTGCCGCTCGGCCAGCTCCGCCTTGCTCACCCCGGCGTACGCGGCCTCCCGCATGAGCGGGGTGGCGAACGCGAACCCGGTGCGGGTCCGGTGCAGCATGCGCCGTTGCAGCAGCTCGTCCACGGCCCGTTCGAACTCCACCGCCACCACGGCCGCGGGTCGCCCGTCGCGGCCCGCGTGCTCCTCGCGCAGCGCCTCCAGCGCGCCCGCCGGCACCGTGTCACCGACCACCGCGGCGTCGCGCAGCACCGACCGGGCGTCCGGCGGCAGCGCGTCGATGCGGGCCGCCAGCACGGCGGCGAGGTCCCGGGAGAGCAGCCGGCTGCCCAGCGAGCCCGGCACGAGCCGCCACGTCGCACCGGAGCCGCGGTCCCCGACCGCGGTGAGCGCGCCCCGCTCCATGAGCAGGGTGACCAGTTCGGCCAGGTAGAACGGGTTGCCCTGGGCGGTGGCCAGCAGCCGGTCGGTGTCGGCCTGCGGCAGCTTCCCGCCGCCGAGGTAGCTGGTCAGCAACCGGGCGGCGTCGGCGCCGCGCAGCGGCGGCAGCGCGTGCACCTCCGCGTCGGCGACCCGGGTCAGCGCGCCGGCCGTACGGACCAGCTCCGGACGGCCGAGCAGCAGGACGAGCACCGGGCCGGTGAGCCGGGACAGCGTCACCCCGAGCGCCTGGATGGTCTCGGCGGTGGCGTCGTGCAGGTCGTCCACGATCATGACGAGCGGGGCCTCGGCGGCCAGGGCGCTCAGCAGGTCGGCCACGGCGTTCGGCACCGCCTCGGCGTCGGCGGCCGGCTGGGCGGCGCTCCACTCGCCCTGGTCAGTGGCGCCGCCGGCGGGCAGCTCGGCGTAGCCGAGCAGGGCGAGGATCTGCTCCGTGGCGATCGGCGCGGGTTCCGCACCGCCGCGGGCCAGTCGCTGACCCAGCCGGCGCAACCGCTCCTCGACGGCCGGGCGGGTGAGCGCCGTCGACGCGTCGTTGGGCAGGCCCACCGCGGCCCGGACCAGGTCGGCCAGGGGTGCGAGCCGGCGGCGCTCACCGAACGCGGCGCAGCGCACCGAGAGCACCCGGGCGCCGGTGTGCGCGGCGAACCGTCCGGCGCCCACGTCGTACCCGGCGGCGAGGCGTTCCACCTCGGCGGCGAACCGGGACTTGCCGATGCCCGCCTCGGCGGTCATCAGCAGCACGCGCGGCTCGCCCCGGTCGACGACCTCGGCGAGGCGGCCGGCGACCCGCCCGATCTCGGTCTCCCGGCCCACGAACGGTGCCTCGTCGCCCAGGCCCGAGCGGGTGCCGGGCGCGTCCAGGAGGCCGAGCAGCTCGTACGCCTCCACGGGCTCGCGCTTGCCCTTGAGGCGCAGCGGTCGCAGCGCCCGCCAGGACGCGACGTGCCGGGTGGCCGCGGCGGTACGGGCGCCCGCGTAGACGGCGCCGACGGCGGCCGCGTCGGCCAGCCGGGCGGCGGTGTTCACCGTGTCGCCGATGACGGTGTACTCGATCGAGGCCTGGATCCCGGCGATCACGTCGCCGGTGTTCAGCCCGACGCGCAGGCCCAGCGGCGCGCCGCCGCCGCGCTCGTCGTCGAGCACCCGGCGCACCGCCCGCTGCATGGACAACGCGGCGCGCACCGCGCGCTCGGCGTCGTCCTCGTGCGCGACCGGCGCGCCGAAGACCGCCATGATCCCGTCGCCGGTCAGCTTGTCGACGTGCCCGCCGAAGGTCTTCACGGCGCCGGCGAGGGCCGCGAGCACCCGGTCGGTGACGGCACCGACCCGCTCCGGGTCGAGGTCCTCCGACCAGGAGGTGAAGTCGGAGAGGTCGCCGAAGAGCACCGTCACCACCCGGCGCTCGGCGGCGGGCAGCGTCGCGGCGGCCGGCAGCGCGGCGCCGCAGTTGTGGCAGAACCGCGCGCCGGGCACGGCGACGGTTCCGCACACGGGGCAGGTCACGGCTGCTCCAACCCCGCACCCCCGGGCCCGGATTCCCGGATCTCGACCCCGAGGTGTTCCAGCTGGGCGCGGACCGACCACTCGGCGGCCCACCAGAGCGACCGGTCGACGTCGGCGTAGACGGCGGCCACCACCTCGGCCGGCGTGCGGGCGCCGGCGGCCACGGCCGCCCGGACCTGGTCGAGCCGGGCGCGCCGGTGGGCCAGGTAGAAGTCGGCCGCCGCGCCGCAGTCGGCCAGCGCCGGGCCGTGGCCGGGCAGCGCCGGGACGCCCCGGTACGTCGAGAGCAGCTCCAGGCTGGCCAGGTAGTCCCCGAGGTGCCCGTCGGGGTGGGCGACCACGGTCGTGCCCCGCCCGAGGATGGTGTCGCCGGTCAGCACCACCCGCTCGCCGGCGTGCTCCACCAGGAGGCAGACCGAGTCGGCGGTGTGCCCGGGCGTCGGGACGACCCGTACGTCCAGCCCGGCGACGGCGGGCAGCGCGCCGGCGGTCAACGGCGGGCCGCCGGCCGTGTGCGCCGCGTCGGCCGCGAGCACCGGCGCCCCGCCGAGCAGGTCGGCGAGGCGTGGCGCGCCCTCGGTGTGGTCCGGGTGCCCGTGGGTGATCAGCACGAGCCCGACCGGCCCGTACGCGGTGACCGCGGCGAGGTGCGCCTCGTCGGCCGGGCCGGGGTCGACCACGACGGCCTGCCGCGCGCCCGGCGCCCGCAGCACCCACGTGTTGGTGCCGTCGAGGGTCATCGGCCCGGGGTTGGGCGCACGCAGCAGCGTCACCCAACCCGGCAGCTGGTCCGCGAGCGCCGCCGCCGGCGCCGTCACGTGCCCGGTCATGGCTGCGATCGTACGGCCCCGCCCGCACCTCCCCGCGATCTTGCAGGCAGGTCCCGGGGGTTTGTGCCCGTTCACGAACTTCCGTCCGCGAGGGGCCCGCGGGATCGCGGGGCGGGGCCGCTCGGGGTCAGGCGACCTCGACGATCACCTCGACCTCGACCGGGGCGTCGAGGGGCAGTTCGGCCACGCCGACGGCGCTGCGCGCGTGCCGGCCCGCCTCGCCGAAGACGGCGCCGAACAGGTCGGAGGCTCCGTTGATGACGGCCGGCTGGCCGGTGAACCCGGGTGCCGACGCCACGAAGCCGGTCAGCTTCACGACCTTCACGACGTTCTCCAGGCCGACGAGCGAGTCGATGGCGGCCAGCGCGTTGAGCGCGCAGCGCTGCGCGAGGTCCTTGGCCTGGTCGGCGGAGACACCGGCGCCGACCTTGCCGGTCGCGAGCAGCTTCCCCTCGGCCATCGGCAGCTGCCCGGAGACGTAGACGTGCCGGCCCGACTGCACGGCCGGGACGTAGCTGGCCACCGGCGGCACCACCTCGGGCAGCTGGAGGCCGAGTTCGGCGAGTTTCGCGTGGGGACCGTTGCTCATGCCGCCACCCCGTCCCACCCGGCGGTACGCACGCGCCCGCTCATGCCTTCGGCCGCTTCAGGTAGGCGACGAGCTGGTCCGGGTTCGGACCGGGCACCACGGCGACGAGCTCCCAGCCGTCCTCGCCCCAGTTGTCAAGGATCTGCTTGGTCGCGTGGACCAGCAGCGGGACCGTGGCGTACTCCCACTTCTGCATCGGTGCAGGGCTCCCTCGATACGCGGATCGTTCGAGGCACAGCCTACGGGCCCGCCGACGGGCCGGGTGCGGGACGCTGCTCCGGCGCGGCCGGCAGCTCCCCGCAGGGCCCGCTGTGCTCGTACCGCTGCGGGCAGCGGGACCGGTCCGGCAGCAGGAGGTCGCAGAAGACGCGGTGCCGGTTGTTCTGGTCGTCGGCCTTGGAGACGGTGGTCTCGCCCGCGTCCAGTTCGGGCAGGAAGCCGAGGGAGACCGCCACCCGGCTCGCGAGCGTGGTGGCCGAGGCCAGGTCGGGCACCCGGATCGGCAGGTGGATGACGTAGCCGGGCTCCTCGTCGTCCCGGCCCTGCTCGACCGGGCGGCGCAGCGTCCGCACCACCTCGACGGGCTCGGCGATGCGCCGGTACGGTCGCTCGTTCACCGGCAGGCCGCCGACCGGCCCCTCGGCCTCACCGGCGGGACCGGCGCCGATCCGGCGCGACCGGTCGTTCGCCGGGAACTGGGCTCGGGGGGTGTTCTCCGCGTCGCGCATGCACTGCCTCCGGACGTCGTACCTGGTCAACTCCCTGCTGTGCCGGTCCGGACGCCCGCCCCGACCGGGTTCCCCCGCGCCGGCACGACGGTAGGTCCGGTGCCGGAGTCCCGCCAACAGGACGCGCACGCACAACGGCCTGGTAGTCACATATGCGACACATCCGGCGGGATCGTCCCGCTTCCCGGCGGCCTGGCCCGGACGGGCGGGCGAGCGCGTCCGGCGTTCCGCGGACGGCGGCAGGCGCGGCCGGACCGCCCCACGGGGGCGACACCGGCGACGGGATCGACCGCTACCCTTCCGGTCGGACGGCCGCGAGCGGCCGGCCGCTCGACTTCACGCTCGACGCCGGTGGCGCCGAGCGCCGCACCCCCGGGGGAGAGATGACCCAGCCACCCAGCGGCGACCCGACCGGTCCGGCGGTGCCGCCGGCCCATCCCGACGCCGGGCGGCCCCCCGCTCCGGCCGGTCCCGGGCACCCGGGGTACCCCGCCGGTCCGGTCGCCTCCGGTCCGCCGGCCGGTCAACCTCCCCCGCCCGGCCCGTCCCCGCTGCCCGGCCCGCCGCCGGCCGGTCACCCCCAGGCCGGTCCGCCGTCCGCGACGCCGCCGTACCCGCCGCCGGGCGCGACGGCCCACCCGCCCTACCCGCCGTCGGGCGGACCGGTGCCCGGCCCTCCGCCGTACCCGCCGTCGGGCGGACCGGTCCCTCCGCCGTACCCGCCGCCGGCCCCGCCCGGGAAGAAGCGTGGCGCGCTCATCGCGACGATCGCGCTGGCGGTGGTGCTCGTGCTCTGCCTCGGTGGCGGCCTCACGGCGTTCCTGACCCTGCGCAACGTCGAGACCGGCGAGGGCGCCAAGGAGCCGGCCGTGGCGGTGGACCAGTTCCTCACGGCCGTCTACAAGGAGCGGGACGCGACGAAGGCGGCGAGCCTCGTCTGCGCCTCGGCCCGCGACGACGACAAGATCGCCGCGAAGGTGGCCGAGGTGGAGAAGTACGCGTCGACCTACCAGAACCCCCGCTTCCGGTGGACCACCCCGAAGGTGGACAACCGCACCGGCGACCGGGCCACGGTCTCGACCACGGTGACCATGACCACCGCCGACGAGAAGGTGGCCGACCAGGACCTGCGCTTCACCGTGGTGCAGAAGACGGGTTGGTGGGTCTGCGAGGTCGCCTGACGGCCCCGGCTGGATAGGCTCGACGAGTGCGAGCAGAGCAGCGACCGGCCGAGCCGGCTGGTACCGGATGGCCGGCCCGCCTGCACGTGGTGACCGGCAAGGGCGGCACCGGCAAGACGAGCGTGGCCGCGGCGCTGGCCCTGGCGCTGGCCGCCGGCGGCCGGCGCACCCTGCTCGTCGAGGTCGAGGGCCGGCAGGGCATCGCCCAGCTCTTCGGCACCGACCCGCTGCCGTACGAGGAGCGGCACCTCACCGACGCGCCCGGCGGCGGACAGGTCCGGGCCCTCGCCGTGGACGCCGAACTGGCGCTGCTCGAGTACCTGGACATGTTCTACAAGCTCGGCGCGGCCGGCCGGGCGCTGCGCAAGTTCGGGGCCATCGACTTCGCCACCACCATCGCACCAGGGCTGCGGGACGTGCTGCTCACCGGCAAGGTGAAGGAGGCGACCACCCGGACGGTCGACCAGCGCCGGGTCTACGACGCGGTGGTCCTGGACGCTCCGCCCACCGGCCGGATCGGCCGGTTCCTCAACGTGACGGCGGAGACGGCGCGGCTGGCCAAGGTCGGCCCCATCAAGACGCAGAGCGAGGGGGTGGCGGCGCTGCTGCGCTCCCCGATGACCGCCGTGCACGTGGTCACCCTGCTGGAGGAGATGCCGGTCCAGGAGACGGTGGACGCCATCGCCGAGCTGACGTCGTACGGCTTCCCGGTGGGTCGGATCATCGTGAACGGCACCCGGCCGCCGCTGCCGGCCGGCCGGGTGGTCACCGCCGCCGAGCTGAAGCGGGGGCTGGTCGCCGCCGGGCTGCCGGCGGACCGGGACACCGTGGCGGGCCTGCACGACGAGGCGCGCGACCAGGTCATCCGCCGGGAGCTGGAGGACTCCCTCCGCGCCGACCTGGTCGAGTTGGGGCTGCCGTTGACCGAGTTGCCGCTGCTGCCGGACGGGGTCGACCGGGACGGGCTGGACGTCCTGGCCGACGCCCTGCGGCGGGCCGATTGACTCACACCTGCCGTCGGCACGGGCGCACGGACCGGGTCGGCCCGATACGCTCGATTGGTGCCTTCCGAAGACGCGGCGCCACCGTTGGACGTCGACGAGATCCTCGCTGATCCGGGCGTGCGGATCGTGGTGTGCTGCGGCGCCGGTGGGGTCGGGAAGACCACCACGGCCGCCGCGCTGGCGCTGCGCGCCGCGGAGCGGCACGGGCGTCGCACGGTGGTGCTCACGATCGACCCGGCCCGCCGCCTGGCCCAGTCGCTCGGCCTCACCGAGCTGGACAACACGCCCCGCCAGGTGAAGGGGATCGACGTCGAGGACAGCGGCGGCGAGCTGCACGCCATGATGCTGGACATGAAGCGGACCTTCGACGACGTGGTGCTGCAGCACACCGACCCGACGAAGGCGGCGGAGATCTTCGCCAACCCCTTCTACCAGGCGATGAGTTCGACCTTCGCCGGTACGCAGGAGTACATGGCGATGGAGAAGCTGGGTCAGCTGCACGCCCGGGGCGAGTGGGACCTCATCGTGGTGGACACCCCGCCGTCCCGTTCGGCGCTGGACTTCCTGGACGCGCCGGCCCGCCTCTCCCGGTTCCTCGACGGGCGGATGCTGCGGATGCTGCTCGCCCCGGCCCGCACCGGCGGCCGGAGCATGTTCAGCCTGGTCACCGCGTCGTTCGGCATGTTCTCGAAGGTCGTGCAGAAGGTGCTCGGCGCCCAACTGCTCACGGACCTCTCCGGGTTCGTGGCCGCTCTCGACTCGATGTTCGGCGGCTTCCGGCAGCGCGCCGAGCAGACGTACCGCATCCTCCAGGCACGGGAGACGGCGTTCCTGCTGGTCGCGGCGCCGGAGCCGGACGCGGTCCGGGAGGCCGCCTACTTCGCGGGGCGGCTGCGCGACGAGCGGATGCCGCTGGCCGGGCTGGTGCTCAACCGGGTGCACCGGCCGGCGGTGCCGGAGCTGGACGCCGCTACCAGCCGGGCCGCCGCGGACCGCCTGGCCGAGATCGGTGGGCACGAGGGCACCGTCGACGTGCTGCGGGCGCACGCCGCGCTCGCGCGGCAGGCGGTACGCGAGCGCGAGGTCGCCGCGCGGTTCACGGAGGCGTTCCCCGAGGTGCCGACCGTGTCGGTGACGGCGCAGCCCGCCGACGTCCACGACGTCGACGGGCTGCGGACGATCGGCGCGGCGATCAGCCGGTCGTGACCAGGATCCGGTCCTTGCCGGCCTTCTCCTTGGCGTTCTTCTTCATGGCCGCCTCGAACATCTTGCGCCAGCTCGTCACCTGGGGGTGACGGCGCAGCAGCGCCCGCCGCTCGCGTTCGGTCATGCCACCCCACACGCCGAACTCGATGCGGTTGTCGAGCGCGTCGGCCAGGCACTCGTACCGAACTGGGCAGCTCCGGCAGATCCGCTTCGCCACGTTCTGTTCGGCGCCCTGAACGAACAGCGCGTCCGGGTCCCCGTTCTGACACGCCGCCAGCGACGGCCAGTCAGCGATCATGCCCATGTGTACACGTCCCCCCTTGCAGTACCTACCGACCTCGTCACGCGTCAGCCGGCAATCCCCCCGATCGCCCGCCCGGCCTTCCCCAAGGCGGTACGGACGACATGTGGCGCTGTCGCCGTCCCCCATCATGCTCTGTAGTCACCCGATTACGCAACGTTGTCGGCCAAATCCATCATTCCGGACACTCCCGGCTTCTCGAGCCGTTGACCGCCGCATACCCGGCCGCAGTACGTGAAAACGCAGCGGTGCCCCCTCCGTACGAGGGAGACTCGGCGCCAGGTCCCACGCAACCACGCACCAGGGGTCGTGCGTTTAGCACAACGAGGGCAGCGCGCGCAGGAAATGGGGAAAAGACGCCCCAGCGCCCCTCGTTCTCTGTTCGCGTACCCTGTCGAGGTGACCTGGATGCGGAAACGTGACCACAATGTGCTGACCAACGCCGCATCGCTACTCATCTGTGGCCTGCTGGCCGGTGTGGTGGTCGCAGCGGCGGCCTTCCCCGCAGTGGCGATGTCCGGGCTGGCCGCGAAGGCCGGAGCCGAAACCTTCGGCGCGTTGCCGAAGGAACTGACGGTGTCGCGGGCACCGCAGATCACCACGTTGTACGCGTCGGACGGCAAGACGGTGGTCGCCACGCTGTACGACGAGTTCCGCAAGGACGTGAAGCTGGCCGACATCTCGCCGCACATGCAGAAGGCCATCATCGCGGCGGAGGACCACGACTTCTACAAGCACAACGGCGTCGACATCAACGGTGTCGCCCGCGCCTTCATCAACAACCAGTCCGGCGCGAGCTCCCAGCAGGGCGCCTCCACGCTTACCATGCAGTACGTCCGGCTGGCCATCGCGTACACGGCCACCCATCCGGCCGACGTGGTCGCCGCGACCGAGGACACCAGCGCCCGCAAGCTGCGCGAGATGCGCTACGCCATCCAGATCGACAAGGAGCTCTCGAAGGACGAGATCCTCGAGCGCTACCTGAACATCGCCTCCTTCGGCAACGGCGCGTACGGCATCTACGCCGCCAGCCGGGTCTACTTCCAGAAGAGCCCGAAGAACCTCACGATCCCGGAGGCCGCGCTGCTCGCCGGCCTCGTGAAGGCGCCCACGACCAACGACCCGACCACCGAGAGCGGCGAGAAGCTCGCGCTGGACCGGCGCAACTACGTCATCGACAACATGGTCAAGATCGGCGCCATCACCAAGGAGGAGGGGGAGGCCGCCAAGGCCACCCCGCTGAACGTCGCGGGCAAGCGCCAGCCGAACGGCTGCGTCGCCACCAACGAGAAGGGCTGGGGCTTCTTCTGCGACTACTTCTACCGCTGGTGGTTGCAGCAGGAGACGTTCGGCTCCACGTCGTACGACCGGGAGCGGCGCCTCAAGAGCGGTGGCTACTCCATCATCACCACCCTCGACGCGCAGGCGCAGCGGGGCGCGGACAAGGCCGTCCGCAGGGCGAAGAGCGTGAACAGCAAGGAAGCGGCCATGGTGGCGGTCGTCGAGCCCGGCTCCGGCCGGGTGCGGGCGCTCGCCGTGAACCGGAACTTCAAGCTGGACGACCCGAAGAACCCGGCCAACAAGCCGCACAGCGATCCCAAGCAGCGGAAGAAGGGCAAGCGCGGCAACTACCCGAACACGGTGAACCCGCTGCTCACCGGCGGTGACGGGATCGTCGGCTACCAGGCGGGCTCGACGTTCAAGATCTTCACGATCGTGGCCGCCCTGGAGAAGGGCATCCCGCTCAGCTACACGATGAACGCCCCGCAGACCTTCCGGTCGGAGTACATCGTCGAGCAGGGCAGCCCCGCCGCGTGCCCGGGCACCCACTTCTACTGCCCCACCAACTCCGGTAAGAAGGCCGGCGGCGTCCAGAACATGTGGAGCGCGTTCAGCGCCTCCATCAACACCTACTTCGTGCCGCTGCAGCAGCAGATCGGCGCGGAGAACGTGGTCGACGTGGCCAAGCGGCTCGGCATCCAGTTCCGGGTCAGCAAGGAGAACCAGTGGGCCAACAACAAGGAATACGCCCACGACTGGGGTTCCTTCACCCTCGGCGTCTCGGCGACCACGCCGCTGGAGCTGGCCAACGCGTACGCCACCCTGGCCGCCGACGGCAAGTACTGCGAGCCGATCCCGGTGCAGGAGATCCGCGACCTGGACGGCAAGAAGCTGGACATCGCCAACCCGCGCTGCGAGAAGCGGGTCAGCACCGAG
The DNA here is from genome assembly GCF_036184225.1 of Micromonospora globbae. NCBI lineage: Bacteria > Bacillati > Actinomycetota > Actinomycetes > Micromonosporales > Micromonosporaceae > Micromonospora > Micromonospora globbae. Next base: position 5,833,824 of record NZ_CP108084.1, on the reverse strand, counting down.
GTCGCCCGGGCCGCCGTCGACGCCGCCCGCTGCCCCGTCGGCGACAACTCCCCGACCACGAAGTGCGGCGGCAGCCGCACGGCGGCGCGGGTGAAGGCGGAGGTCAAGGCGCCGGTGGCCGGCAAGTCCGGCACCACCGACTCGGAGAAGACGTCCGCGCTCGTGGCGATGACCAAGCAGTACGCGGTCGCCGGCATCATGGCCGACCCCGACTGGGCGCAGACGAACGTGAAGATGGGGCACGAGCGGCCCGACGGCATCAACCCGCCGGTCTGGCAGACGCTGCGGGACGCCATGAAGGGCAAACCCCGGATCGACTTCGAGCCACCCGGCAAGAAGATCTCCGAGGGTGACCAGCGCTCCATCCCGGACGTGAAGTGCCAGTCGGTCGACACCGCCCGCTCCCGCATCCGGGGCGCCGGCTTTCAGGCGGTCGTCTCCGACGTGCGGGTGGCCTCCAGCTGCCCGCCCGGCACCGCCGCCGGCACCAGCCCCAGCGGCCGCACCATCAAGGGCGGCGTGGTGACGATCCAGATCAGCAGCGGCAACGGCGGCGGCGACCAGCCGGACAACGGCACCTCCGGGCAGCCGCCGACTCCCGACCGACCCGGACGACCCGGCGGCGGCCGTCCCGGCGGCGGCTGATCCCACGGGGCCCGGCCCGCACCACGGCCGGGCCCGCACCCCGCACGACACAGGACGGGCGGGCACCCCGCGAGGGTGCCCGCCCGTCGTCGCGTACGGCCGAAGGAGCGGCGCCTCAGACGCCGAGCTGCCGGCGTACCTCCGCGGCCACCCGGCCGCCCTCGGCCCGGCCGGCCACCGCGGCCTGGACCGCCTTCATGGCCGGGCCCATCTGCGCCTTGCCGGTGAAGCCACCCGCGGCGAGCGCCTCGGAGACCACCTGGCCGAGCTCCTCGTCGGAGAGCTGCTTCGGCAGGTAGCGCTCCAGCACCTCGCCCTCCGCGGTCTCCTTGGCGGCCTGCTCGCCGCGACCCGCGTCGGCGAACGCGGCCGCCGCCTCCCGGCGCTTCTTCGCCTCCTTGGTCAGCACCGCGAGCACCTCGTCGTCGGTGAGCTCCCGCTTGGCCTTGCCGGCCACCTCGGCGTTACCCACCGCCGCCAGCGCCATCCGCAGGGTGGACGTGGTCAGCTCGTCGCGCGCCTTCAGCGCGGCCCGCATGTCCGCGGTGAGGCGGTCCTTCAGCGTGCTCATGGACGGTCAAACTACCCTGAACGCCATGCGAAAGCGCACAGTATTCCGGCTCGCGGCCACCACCGCCGCGGTGGGCGCGGCCACCCTGGCGTACGCGTCGCTCGTCGAGCGCAACATGTTCACCCTGCGCCGGTACGACGTGCCGGTGCTGCCGACCGATGCGGAGCCCCTCCGGGTCCTGCACCTGTCGGACCTGCACATGATGCCCGACCAGGCGCGCAAGCAGCGCTGGGTGGCGTCGCTGGCCGCGCTCGACCCCGACCTGGTCGTCGTGACCGGCGACAACATGGCGCACCCCGAGGCCGTGCCCGGCGTGCTGCGCGCCCTCCAGCCGCTGCTCGACTACCCGGGAGCCTTCGTCTTCGGCTCCAACGACTACACCGGCCCGGTCTGGAAGAACCCGTTCACCTACTTCCTGCCCGATCGCGAGTACGTCGAGGGCGTCGAGCTGCCGTACGAGGAACTGCGCGACGTCCTCACCGGTGCGGGCTGGATCGACCTCAACAACGCCCGGGCCACCGTCAAGGCCGGCGGACGGGTCATCGACCTGGTCGGTGTGGACGATCCACACATCGAGCGGGACGACTACGCGGCCGTCGCCGGGCGGGTCGCCGCGTCGGCCGAGGTGTCGATCGCGCTCACGCACTCCCCCGAGCCGCGGGTGCTCGACCAGATGTCCGCCGACGGCTTCGGCCTGCTGCTGGCCGGCCACACCCACGGCGGGCAGGTCTGCGTACCGGGGGTCGGGGCGCTGGTCACCAACTGCGGGCTGCCCCGGTCGATGGCCCGGGGGCTGCACCGCTGGCCGGGGTCCGACTCCTGGCTGCACGTCTCCGCCGGCCTCGGCACCCACCCGACCGCGCCGGTCCGGTTCGCCTGCCCACCGGAGGCGAGCATCCTGACCCTGATCGCGCGCTGATCCCGGGCGGAGCGCTGCGGCCTGGCCGGTGAGGCCACAACTTCCTGGATGTTGTGGCCTCCCCCGACCCGGGATGCCCCCACATCCTGGATGTTGTCTGGATCTTGAGCGCGCCGGCGCCGAGGGGCGGGGGTACCCAGTTTGACCGCCGGAGCGGGTGGGCTACTATTTGTCGGCACGCCTCGGGGTGTGGCGCAGTTTGGTAGCGCGCTTCGTTCGGGACGAAGAGGTCGTCGGTTCAAATCCGGCCACCCCGACCAGAGGTAACAGCAGGTCAAAGGCCCCTCCACGGAGGGGCCTTGATCTATTTCCGGGTCAGGTCGCGACCGGCTTGAACGAGCCGGCCCCCGCGAGCGCGGCATCCTCCCCGACGAGCGGCCGGAACGCCGGAGGGGGTGGCGCACGTCATGCCATCCCGGGCAGGGGATCGGCCGTCGCGTGGTCTCGGCGGACGCTTCCGCTCGCGTCGCCGCCCAACCCCTCGGGCGCTTCCGGGTACGGCTGCCGTCCTACGCGGTCAGCCGAGCCAGCGGCCGTCGCGCATGAGGACCCGTCCCCGGAGTTCGTTGGCCTCCCGCCAGGCCTGGATGCGCCGGGGGCGGATCAGGAAGTACTGGTAGGGCTCGTCGAGCGTACGCGGGTCGAAACCCGTCTTGGTCGCGAACGCGTCGCCGGTGTCCGGGCCCAGGTCGGCGACGTCCACCGGTTCGGCCGTGCCGTCGACGATGACGACGTCGCGGGTCGGCCCGAGGCTGAGCCGCACCCGATCGTCCGCCAGCAGGTTGCGGCTGGTGCGCGAGGCGCGCGGGGTCGAGATGAGGAAGGCGGCCCCGTCCCAGAGGAACGAGAGCGGGACGAGGTGAACGCCGCCCGGGGAGCCCGACGTCGCGACCCAGAGGTCGACGTCGTTCTCCAGCTTCGCGCGGGTGTCCCGCAGCCGTTCGTCGAGCGTACGCGGGGGCGCGGGCGTGGGGTCGGCCGTCTCGGGGGTGGCGGTTTCGGTGGATGCCATGATCGTCAGGCTAGCGGCGCCCCGCCGGGCGGCCTTCTCGAATCCTGACGGATGCCCACCGGTCCCGCCACGTGCGGCGACGTGTCCGTCGGACCGTACGTCTCAACGGACCTCCTGGATCCGGACCAGGTTGCCGGCCGGGTCGCGGAAGGCGCAGTCGCGAATGCCGTACGGCTGCTCGGTCGGCTCCTGGACGACCTCCGCCCCGCGCGACCGCACCGTCTCGAAGGTGTCGTCGAGGTCGCGGGAGGCCAGCAGGACCCAGCCGTACGTGCCCTTGGCCATCATCGCGGTGATGGTGCGGCGCTCCTCGTCGGTGATCCCCGGGTCCGCGGCCGGCGGCGCCAGGAGGATGGAGGTGTCGGGCTGGTTCGTGGGGCCCACGGTGATCCACCGCATGGTGCCCTGGCCGACGTCGCTGCGTACCTCGAACCCGAGGGCGTCCCGGTAGAAGGCCAGGGAGGCGTCCGGGTCGAGGTGCGGCAGGTAGGTCGTGTGGATGGTGACGTCCATGACGACGATGCTAGGTGCGGGCGCCTGACCTGCGGGCGCGACAGCCCGAGCCGGGATCTCGTCGGCCGGCGGGGCTAGCATCCGACGTCATGCTGCGTAGTTGGGGACCGCCGGTGCTGCTGCTGGCGTGCGGCGTGCTCGTGGTGGTCCGCGACCGGCCGTCGTGGGTCGGCGTCGGCTGGCTGGTGCTCCTGGCGGCGCTGGCCGTGCTGCTGTCGCCGCTGGTCTTCCCGCGATCCGTGACGGCGGACGAGGCGCAGCGGCGCAGCGCGGCGGACGGCCGGCCGGTCATCTACTGGCGGCCGGGCTGCCGCTACTGCCTCCGTCTGCGGTTCCGGCTCGACCGTGCCGCGCGGCGCGCGTACTGGGTCGACATCTGGCGCGACCCGGCCGGGGCGGCGGCCGTGCGAGCCGTCACGGGCGGGGACGAGACGGTGCCGACGATGGTGGCGGACGGCGAGCCCGTCGTGAACCCGGACCCGGATCTCGTACGGCGGCGGCTGGCCGCATAGCACCGCCACGAGAGCCGGGCGAAACCCCCGGTCTCACCCGCGCCGGCCGGCGTCAACCCGCTGGCTGGTTGGCGGGCAGCGGGGCCGCCGGTCGGGGCCAGCGCCACTCCACGGCGAGCTGCGCCATGAGCGCCAGCACCAGCAGCGCCAGGGCGACGACCGCGGGCAGCAGCCGGGCCGGCGCGATCAACAGCAGGAGTACGGCGGCGCCCGCGAGCGGCGCCAACGTGGCGTGCATGGTGGCCAGCCGCAGGCAGAGCGCCCGGCCGACGAGGTACAGCGCGCCGCCGGCGTAGAGCGCGACCGTCCCGGGGAGCCCCAGCGGCCGCTGGTGTGCGTCGGGCTCGTGGATCAGCGTGGCGAGCACCTGCTCGATGCCGAACGCCACGTACATGATCCCGGCCACCATCGGGAAGTGCGCGAGGCTGTACGCGTCGCTCGCGATGGTGGCCCGCCGCGCCGCGGACGCCCCCTCCAGGCTCCGCTCGATGACCGACGCGAACCGGTCGAAGTACAGCCGCCACAGGCTGGCCGCCGCCGCGAACCCGAGCAGTGCCGCCAACAGCACCAGCCAGCCGCGCAGCTCCGCGCCCGCCCCGATGCCGATCGAGATCAGGGACTCGCCGACGGCGATGATGAGCACCAGCCGGTGCCGCTCGGTGAAGTGGCTGACGCTCCGCAGCGGCCAGGGGCTGAACCCGGAGGCGATGCGCGCGCCACCGACGTCGACGGCGAACGCCACCGTCCAGAGCACCGTCTGCGTGGCGCCGCCCACCAGCGCGCCGGTGACGAGCGGGATCCACCCCAGCACCACCGGGATCGCGGTGAGCCGGAGCGTACGGGTGAGCTGCCGGTCCCGGGACACGGCGAGGAAGAGCGCGAGGTGCAGGGTCCGCACCGCCATGTAGGACGCGGCGAGGACGAGCGCCGTCGGCACCGGACCGGACCCCCGCCAGGCGCCGGGGATGGCCAGCGCCGCCACGAACATCGCCGCCATGGCGGCCAGGGTGCCGGTGCGGACCAGGCCGACGTCCGCGCGCACCTGGTTGCCGAGCCAGGCGTACGAGGACCAGGAGAACCAGAGCAGCAGGAAGAGCAGCAGGCCACGGGTCAGGGTGACGGCCGAGGGCTCGTCCTCCATGAACTCGACGATCCGGGTGAGCGCGAAGACGAACACCAGGTCGAAGAAGATCTCGAAGCTGGTCGTCCGGTGCCGTTCCGCGGTCGTCTCGTACCGGCCCCGGAAGATGCGCACCCTGCCATCTTCGTGCGCCCCTGCCGGCACGGCCGGGCGGTTTGCGTGAACTGCGCCGTTCAGTCGTGCCGCTCGGCGCGCTCGATCTCGGCGAGGGCGGCGGCCAGGTAGCCGTCGAGGGGGCGGCCCGTGGCGGTGAGCAGGTCGGCGACGAGGAGGGGCGCGTGCCGCGCGACCGCCGGCGGGTCGGGGGGCGACTCGTCGCCGGCCGGGTCGTACACCCCGAGGGCGCCCGCGAGCAGGACGAGCAGCACGTGCGGGTCGACGTCCGTGAGCCACTGGAGGCCGTCGCGGGCGACGCGCTCCAGCACCCGGCGGACGTCGTCGCCGTCGAGGCCGTCGGGGTGGGTCTCCTCGAGCAGCAGCCGGACCACCCCGCCGAGGACGAGGCCGGACTGGTCGGCCGCCGCGAGCCGGGCCACGGCCTCGTCGTACGCCTGCCCGTCGCGTCGCCGTACGGCGGCGACGGCCTCGGCGGCGCTCACCGCGATCTCGCGGGCGGGGGCGGGCAGGTGGCGCCAGGTGGTGGTCACGGCGCCAGCATTCCAGACGGGTCGGACAGCGGCCGGGAGTGGGCTTCGTCACCACGCGGGACCACGCTGGGCGTGGCGGGCGGGAATCCGGTCGCCGGCCGTCACACCCTCGGCAGAGAATGCCTCGCATGATCCGCCGCGCCCTGCCCCGCCGTCCCGAAGCCCGCCGGATCCTGATCGGCACCCTGCTCTCGGCCATCGGGCGTGGCCTCACCCTGCCGTTCCTCTTCATCTACCTCACCGACGTGCGGGGCCTCACCGACGCACGGGCCGGCCTGGTGATCGGCTGGTACGGCGCGGTCACCCTCGTCCTGTCGCCGCTGGGTGGCAGCCTCATCGACCGGTTCGGCGCGCGACGGGTGGTGATCCCCTGCCTGCTGATCGAGGCGGCGGGCACGGGCTCTCTCGCGCTCGTCCACTCGACCACCTCGGCGTTCCTGGTGATGACGGTGATCGCGGTCGGCAGCTCGGCCATCTGGTCGGGGCAGAACACGATCCTCGCCACGCTGACCGACGACGGCGAGCGGCAGCGGGTGTTCGGGCTGAACTTCGCCCTGCTCAACCTGGGCATCGGTGTCGGCGGTCTGATCTCCGGCGCGATCATCGACACCGAGCGGCCGGTGACCTTCCAGGCGATCTACGTGCTGGACGCGGTGAGCTACCTGACGCCGGCCATCATCCTGCTGACCCTGCCCGCCGTGGGGCGCCGGATCGCCGCCGCGTCGAGCGGGGACGCGCCGTCGACCGGTGGCTACTTCGCCGTCCTGCGGGACCGCCCGTTCCGGCGCCTGGTGATCTTCGGCCTGGTCCTCACCACGTGCGGCTACGCGCAGATCGAGGTGGGCTTCGCCGCGTACGCCGTCCGGGTCGCCGAGGTGAGCCCCCGCGTGGTGGCCTGGGCGCTCACCGCCAACACCGTGATGATCGTGCTGGCCCAGCTCGTGGTGATCCGGCGCTTGGAGGGGCGCAGCCGCACCGGTGCGCTCGCCGTCGTGGGCGCCGTGTTCGCCGCCGCCTGGCTGGTGCTGGGCGCCGCCGGTGTCGTGGCCACGGGCAACGCGATCGTCGCCGCGCTCTGCGTGGTGGCCTGCTCCGCGATCTTCGGTTTCGGCGAGACCATGCTCTCGCCGATGATGCCGGCGCTGACGAACGCGCTCGCCACCGACGAGCTGCGCGGCCGGTACAACGCCATGAGCTCCATGATCTTCGGCATCAGCGGGGTGATCGGCCCGGTGACCGCCGGCCCGCTGATCGGCGCCGCCGACGGCAAGGTGTGGGTGGTGGCGGTCGTCGGCGGGTGCCTGATCGCCTCGCTGGTGGCGCTGTCCCTGCGCCGCCTGCTCACCCCGATCCAGGACGGCCGCGTCCTGGCCACCCCGGTCGCGGAGCCCGCTCCGGCCCACGCCTGACCCGTCGGCCGGCTCGACAGGATCGCGCTGCATCGTGGTTGTGGTGGCCTCGCCGGCACGCGGAGGCCACCGCGTCCACGATCGAGCGTGATCTCCGCCGTGACCGGCACGGGCGGCGGCGAGCGGCGCCCGGAGACGCATCGGGCCCCGGAGCGGGTGCTCCGGGGCCCGACCGTGGGACGACCGAGCCGTCAGGCGGACTCGGCGGTGGTGCGGATCCGGTCCAGCGCCGGGGCGGAGACCGGGGACTCGGCGGTCAGGTACGCCACGAACGCGTCCAGGTCGATCTGCCCGGTGACCAGGTTCGTGCCGGCGGTGAGCGTGCTGAAGCCGTCACCGCCGCCGGCCAGGAAGTTGTTCACCGTCACCCGGTAGGTGGCGGCCGGGTCGACCGTCGTGCCGCCGATGGCGAGGCTGCCCCGGACCACCCGGGTACCACCGCACGGGTCGGCGGCCGGGGCGGTGGCGCCGTTCGGGTCGACGACGTACCGGACGGTGGACGACGGGTAGAGGATCCGGTTCACCACGAACTGCTGCTCCAGCACGCAGTACAGCTGCGCGCCGGTGAGGTCGAGGGTCACCAGGTTGTTGGCGAACGGCTGGACGGTGAACGCCTCCTCGTACGTGACCGGGCCGGCGTCCAGGTCGGCTCGCACGCCGCCGGGGTTCATGAACGCGGCGACGGCGTTCTGCTCGTCGTCGGTGGCGGCGAGCTGCGCGTCCGCGATCACGTTGCCCAACGGCGACTCGCCCATCGTCGTACCGAAGAGGGTCTCCTGGCTCCGCGTGATCGCCTCGGTGGTCTCGCCGACCTGACGGTCGGCGACCGGGCCGAGCACGGTGGTGTAGCGGTCGATCAGGGCGGTCTGCGCCGGGTCCTTGGCCACGTCCCGGGTGACGACCACGTTCTCGGCCGACGCGCTGAGGACGTCACCGCTGCGCCGGTCGATCTTCAGGTCGATGTCGGTGACGAGGCGGCCGAACGAGCTGGCGCTCGTGACCAGCTTGCCGTTGATCTCGCAGTTGTACGCCTGGTGGGTGTGGCCGCTGACCACGACGTCGATCGACGGGTCCATGCGGTTGGCGATGTCCACGATGGGGCCGGTCATGCCGACGCAGTCGTTGATGCCACCGCCGGCGGCCTGGGTGCCGCCCTCGTGCAGCAGGACGACGATCGACTGCACACCCTGGCGGCGCAGCTCCCGGGCGTACCGGTTGGCGGTCTCCGCCTCGTCGGCGAAGCTCAGGCCGGCGACGCCCTCCTGGCTGACGATCTGCGGGGTGCCCTCCAGCGTCATCCCGATGAAGCCGATCCTGACGCCCTGCACCTCGTGGATGGCGTACGGCGCGAGCAGCGGCTGGCCGGTCGCGGTCCGGAACGCGTTCGCCGAGAGGTACTGGAACCCGGCGCCCTCGTACGGGGTGCCGTCGGCGCAGCCGTCCACCGGGTGGCAGCCGCCGTTCTGGATCCGCAGCAGCTCGTTGGCGCCCTCGTCGAACTCGTGGTTGCCGACGCTCGCGTAGTCGAGCCCGGCCATCGACAGGGCCTCGATCGTCGGCTCGTCGTGGAACGCGGCGGAGAGCAGCGGGGACGCACCGATCAGGTCGCCGGCGGCGACGGTGATGGTGTTCTTGTTCGTGGCCGCCCTGCGCAGCTCGGCCAGGTGGGTGGCGAGGTACTCGACACCGCCCGCGCTCTGCCCGGCGATGGTGCCGCTGGAGCCGCTCGGCGGTTCGAGGTTGCCGTGGAAGTCGTTCAGTGCGAGCAGGGTGACGTCGACGGGCTTGGGCCCCGCCTCCGCCTGGTCGGGGGTGCTGGTGACCGCGCCGAACGCGGCCACCGCGAGCGCGGTCAGGCCGACGGCGGCCCGACGCATCCCGGGGATGGACATGGAACTCCTCGTGAGACTCGGTGGGGGGCGGCACCGGGCCGTGGGTCGCCCGGACGCCGACCGGCACCGTCGGAAGGGTCGGTGCGGCGGCAGCGCTCGGGGGTACGCTGCCCCGTCCGGCACAGCCTCTCATCCCGGACGCCCCGGGTCGACCGGGGACGGCGTCGGACCTGCGGATACGCGATCGCCCGCTGCCTCAGAACCCGCAGGTGTGCCCCGCCGAGTGGCTGACCTGCACGGTGTGCGTGACACAGCCGCCGCCCTCGACGAGGTGCAGCAGGAACGCCGTGGGCTCGGCCACCCAGCCGATCTGCTCGTCCGGGCTCATCGTCAACGACGCCTGCCGCCAGGTGCTCGGCGCGGTCGTGACGACCGTTCCGGCGAATCCCGCCGTGAGCGGCCGGTGCAGGTGACCGGCGCCGATCCGGAGCACGTGGGGGTGCCGGCCGATCACGTCGGCGAACCCGTCGGCGTCGGCCAGCCCGATCGCGTCGGCGGCGGGGACACCCGCGGCCACCGGAGGGTGGTGCAGGAAGACCAGGGCCGGCACGTCCGGTCGGCCGGCCAGGACGCCGTCCAGCCAGCCCAGTTGCTCTTCACCGAGCCGCCCGCCGCTCGCCCCGGGCACCAGGGAGTCGAGGACGACCACCGTCGCGGCCGAGTGGTCGACGAGGTAGTACGCCGAGAAGCCGTCGCCCAGCCACGGGGTGCCGCCGAACGTGTCGAGCAGCGACTCCCGGTCGTCGTGGTTGCCGGTGACCAGGTGCACGGGCAGGGGAAACCGCCCGATGACCTCGCGCAGCGCGAGGTACTCGTCGGGACGGCCGTGGTCGACGAGGTCCCCGGTGATCACCACGCAGTCGGGGCGGGGGGTCAACGCGAGCACCCGGCCGAGCGCCCGGTGCAGCCCGGCGGCCGGTTCGGCGGCGAGCGGGCCGGTGGTCAGGTGCGGGTCGCTCAGCTGGGCGATGCGCATGGGACGCCTCCTCGCGGCCGGGGTATTCACGCTATCGCCGCCGCGACCCGCCCGGGGCCCGCTGTATCCACCGGCCGCGTCCACAGCCTGTGGATAGCACGTGTGTACGAAGAGCCTGCGCGAGCCTGAGCGGAAGGGCTCCCGTCACGCCACGAGTACGCTTGATCGCAGGCGCGGCAGCGGCCGGCCCCCACCCCTACCTGGAACGACGAGCGAGTGGATCACGAGCGGATCATCCGTGACGTCACGGCCAGCCTTCCCGCGGCCTCGACCGCCCTGGAGGCGTGCCAACGCGCCGTCACCGCCCTCGCGAGGCACACCCCGGCCACGATCTCCGTACTCCTACAGGTCCACGACCGGCTGCGCTGCGTGGCCGCCACCGGCGCCTGGCAGGTCTTCGCGACGGTGCCGCCGAAGACCGGGATCGTCGGCCGGGTGCACGCCTCCGGGGAGACCGCCGTCGTGCCCGACGTCGCCGCGGACCCCGACTACCTGCCGGTCCGCCCGGACGTGGTCACCGAGATCTGCGTACCGGTGGTGGACCCCGCCGGGCGGCCGGTCGGCGTGCTCGACCTCCAGTGGAGCGCACCTGTCGACCTGACCCCGTGGCGGGTCACCGCGGAACGGCTGGCCGGGCGGCTCGGCGCCCGGATCATGGCACTCGGCGGCCCTCCTGCGGAGAGCCGCAGCGAGAAACTGCTCCGGCACGCCGCCGCGCTCTCGGCCGCCCCGACCGAAGGCGAACTCGTCGCGGCGGCGGTGTGCGCCGCGCGCGACGTCGCCACCCTCTCCGCCGGCGTGCTGGTGCTGGCGGATCGTGACGGGCACCGCCTCGGCACGCCGCCGCACGGTCAGTTCGGCGGCGTGGCCGGGATCGCGGATCAGGCCGACGGCGCGGTACCCGGTGAGCTGGAGTCGCGGATCCGCGCCGAGTTGACCGAGGCGGGTCCGGGCGCGCTGCGGGCCATCGTCGAGCGGGTCCACCGGTACGGCGCGGGCTACACGCTCGGCGAGGCCGGCCAGCCGCCGACGGCGGAGTACCAGCCGCTGGCCCACGCCGGCGTACGCACCCTCGTGGCCGTGCCCCTCGGCCCGCCCGACCGCGGCGGGGTGCTGCTCGTCGCCGACGAGCGGCTGCTGTACCCCGACCCGACCACGGTCAGCCTCATGGAACTCCTCGCCGGCCACGCCTGGAACAGCCTGGACCGGCTGCGCACCCTCGACCGGCTGCGCGAGCAGGCCATCTCGGACCCGCTCACCGGGCTCCGGCACACCGGGCCGTTCGGCAAGCGGATCGCGGCGGCCACCCCGGGCCGCACGGCCCTGCTCGCGATCGACGTGGACGGCTTCAAGACGGTCAACGACACGTACGGCCACCAGGCCGGCGACCAGTTGCTCATCGGCCTCGCCCGGGCGCTGGAGGGCGCGCTGCGGCAGGGCGACGAGCTGTACCGGGTCGGCGGCGACGAGTTCGTCGCCGTGATCGAGGTGAACCGCCCGGAGGAGGCGGTCCGGATCGCCGAGCGGTTGACCGAGGCGGCCCGCCGTACCGGCCGCACCATCAGTGTCGGGGTGGCCCTCCCCCGTCCCGGCGAATCCGCGGAACTCGCACTGCGCCGCGCCGACCAGGCCCTCTACGCCGTGAAGCGCCACGGCCGCGACGGAGTCCGCCTAGCCCCCGCGTAACCCCCCCACCCCGCCCTGACCCCGCGCCCCGCCCCTGACCCCCGCGATCTTGCACTTTCGGCCCTCGTTATGCACCATTCACACCCTTTGCCGGGGCACAAACTGCAAGATCGACGCTGGGAGCGGGGGCGCGGGGAGCGCGCGGGGGCGCGGGGGCGCGCGGGGGGTTAGCGGGTCAGCTCTTGGGCTAGGAGTTCGGCGATCTGGGCCGTGTTCAGGGCGGCGCCCTTGCGGAGGTTGTCGCCGGTGATGAAGAGGTCCAGGGCGCGTGGGTCGTCCAGGGCCCTACGGATCCGGCCCACCCAGGACGGGTCGGTGCCCACGGCGTCGATCGGCATGGGGAACTCGCCGGCGGCCGGGTCGTCGACCAGGATCACGCCGGGCGCGTTGCGCAGCACCTCGCGGGCGCCCTCGGCGTCGACCTCGGTGGCGAACACCGCGTGCACGGCCACCGAGTGCCCGGTCACGACCGGCACCCGCACGCAGGTGGCGGAGACCTTCAGGTCGGGCAGGCCGAGGATCTTCCGGGACTCGTTGCGGACCTTCATCTCCTCCGACGACCAGCCGCCGTCCAGGGCCGAGCCGGCCCATGGCACCACGTTCAGGGCGAGCGGCGCCGGGAACGGCCCGAGGTCGTCGCCGACCGCCTGGCGTACGTCGCCGGGCCGCGAGCCGAGCACGCGGTCCCCCGCGACCTTGCCGAGCTGCGCGTGCAGGGCGTCCACACCTGCCTGGCCGGCGCCGGAGACCGCCTGGTACGAGGAGACGACCAGCTCGCGCAGGCCGTACTCGCGGTGCAGCGGTGCGATCGCCACGATCATCGCGAGGGTCGTGCAGTTGGCGTTGGCGATGATGCCCTTCGGCCGGTTGCGTACCTGCTCGGGGTTGATCTCCGGCACCACCAGCGGCACGTCTCGGTCCATCCGGAAGGCGCCGGAGTTGTCCACCACGACGGCGCCACGGTCGACCGCGACCGGCGCCCACTGCGCGGACACCTCGTCGGGCACGTCGAACATCGCGACGTCGACCCCGTCGAAGGCCTCCGGGGTGACCGCCTGGACGGTCAGCTCGTCGCCCCGGCAGCGGACCCGCCGCCCGACCGAACGCTCGGAGGCGAGCAGGCGGATCTCGCCCCAGACGTTGCGGCGCCCGGTGAGCAGCTCGCACATGACGGTGCCGACAGCGCCGGTCGCCCCGACCACGGCGAGGGTGGGCAGCTCGCCCATGAGCTACCGCCCGGTGCCCGCGTAGACCACGGCCTCGGTGTCGCCGCCGAGGTCGAAGGCGTCGTGGATGGCACGGACCGCCGCGTCGAGGTCGGTGTCCCGGCAGACCACCGAGACCCGGATCTCGGAGGTGGAGATCATCTCGATGTTCACGCCGGCCGCGCCGAGGGCCGCGAAGAAGCCGGCCGCGACGCCCGGGTGCGAGCGCATCCCGGCGCCGATGAGCGACACCTTGCCGACGTGGTCGTCGTAGAGCAGGCCCTTGAACTTGACCGACTCCTGGATCTTGCTGAGCGCGGCCATCGCCGTCGGGCCGTCGGCCTTGGGCAGGGTGAAGGAGATGTCCGTCCGCCCGGTGCCCTCGGTGGAGACGTTCTGCACGATCATGTCGATGTTGATCTCGGCGCCCGCCACGGTGTCGAAGATCCGCGCGGCGGCGCCGGGCTCGTCCGGCACGCCGACGATCGTGATCTTGGCCTCGCTGCGGTCGTGGGCGACCCCGGTGATCAGTGCTTGCTCCACGGGAAGGTCCTCCATCGATCCGGTGACCATCGTGCCGGTGTTGGTCGAGTATGACGAACGGACGTGGATCGGCAACCCCGCGCGCCGGGCGTACTCCACGCTGCGCAGGTGCAGCACCTTGGCGCCGCAGGCGGCCAGCTCCAGCATCTCCTCGTAGGTGATCTGCTTGATGTGCCGGGCGTTGGGCACGATGCGCGGGTCGGCGCTGAAGACGCCGTCCACGTCGGTGTAGATCTCGCAGACGTCGGCGTCGAGCGCGGCGGCCAGCGCGACGGCCGTGGTGTCCGAGCCACCCCGACCGAGCGTCGTCACGTCCTTGGTGTCCTGGGAGACGCCCTGGAAGCCGGCCACGATCACCACGGCGCCCTCGTCGAGCGCGCCCTTCAGGCGGCCCGGGGTCACGTCGATGATCCGCGCCCGGCCGTGCACCGAGGTGGTGATCACGCCGGCCTGCGAGCCGGTGAACGAACGGGCCTCGTACCCCAGGTTGTGGATGGCCATCGCGAGCAGCGCCATGGAGATGCGCTCACCGGCGGTGAGCAGCATGTCCAGCTCACGGCCCGGTGGCAGCGGGCTGATCTGGTTGGCCAGGTCGAGCAGTTCGTCGGTGGTGTCACCCATCGCGGAGACCACCACCACGACATCGTCACCGGCCTTGCGTGCGGCGACGATGCGTTCGGCGACCCGCTTGATCCGCTCGGCGTTGGCGACGGAGGACCCGCCGTACTTCTGCACCACGAGTGCCACGACGGTGCACTCCCCTCCCAGTGACCCTGAGCGTGCCGACGCCGCCGGTCACGGGCCGGCGGCGTGTCAGACCTCCTCAGCCTATCGGGCCGGCGGGTCCGCCGGGTCGGGTGATCCCACCATCCGGCCCGCACGGGCGCGGACGCGCAGGTCGGCCGCGGGGGCGGACGGGACCCGCTGCGACACGCCGGTGACACGGCGGGCGGCGGGGAAGCGGAGGCCGACACGGCGGGGCGGGCGGGAAGGCGGGGGCCGACACGCCGTCGGTACGACGGGCGGCCGGGGCACCGCGGGGCGCCCGGGCACCGGAGAATGTGCCCGTGCCCGTCCTCTCCCGTTCGCCCCGGGTCGCCGGCAGGCGTACGCCCGACCGGCCCCGCCCCGACCGGCCCGGCCGGCGCGCCTGCGGCCCCCTCGTGTTCGCGATCGCCCTGCCGGCTGCACTCCTCCTCGGCTGCTCCGCCGAACCGCCGTCGACGCCGCCGCCGAGCGACCCGGCGAGCGACCCGACGCCGGTCGCGGCGGACGCCGCCCGGGACGAGCTGGCCGCGCTCGCGGCGGCGGCCCAGGACCGTCACCTCGTCGCCCGGTACACGTTCAGCCGTGGCGGCGAGCCGGACCGGACGATCGTGGTCACCAGCGCGGAGGACGGCACCTGGCGGGTCGACGTGCCGGGCGGGGCGCTCGGCGGGGCGGCCGACGTGTCGTTGGCGGCGACCGCCGACGGGCTCTTCCAGTGCGCCCTGCCGTCGGCGGCCCGGCCCCAGGCGGCGAGCTGCGTACGCCTCGGCGACCGGGACGACACGATCCCGCGCCGGTTCGACCCCCGGGTGCAGCACCCGTTCACGGACTGGCTGGACGTGCTCACCGACCGCCGCGCCCCGCTCTCGGTCTCGCCGGCGCAGCCGCCGAAGGGCGTCGCCGGCACCTGTTACGCGGTGGAGACCACCTCGGCCTCGCTGAACGCCCCGCTGGACGTGGGCATCTACTGCTACGACCAGGACGGCACGCCGACCGCCGTCCGTACCGAGCACGGCACGCTCACCCTCGCCGGGCCGCCGGCGCCCGCGCCACCGACCGTGCAGCTGGCCGGGCCGGTCGTCGACGGCGAGCCGCTGGGCACGGCCTCACCCCCGCCACCCGAGCCGTCGGGGAGCCCGAGCACCGGAACGCAATGATCTTCATCCCGTTACGGGTGCTGTTGCCCACATTTGCCCACCCCGGACGTCTGGGCGAATCGGCCATACAGGACGCTTCTCCCATGGCTGACCTCACCCCGCTGCTCGCCTTCCGCTGGAGCCCCCGGGCCTTCGATCCGAGCGCCGAGCTGACCCCGGACGAGGCCGCCTCACTGCTGGAGGCCGCCCGCTGGGCGCCCTCGGCGGGCAACCGCCAGCCCTGGCGGTTCGCCCTCGGCCACCGGGAGGACGAGACCTGGAAGCGGATCCTCGTCAACCTCCCGGAGCGGGAGCAGCGTTGGGCCCGTCGCGCCGCCGCGCTCCTTCTCGCCGCGCACGTCACCGCCACGAGCGACCGCGCGGCAGCCGACCCCGCCACGGGCGCCGCAGCGGACTCCGCTACGAGCGACCGCGCCGCAGCGGACACGGAGGCGAGCGCCGCACCGGGCCCGGCCGCGGGCGCCCCCGCCGCGCCGGACCCGCAGACGGCGTACGACCTGGGGCAGGCCGTCGCCCACCTCACCGTGCAGGCCACGGCGCTCGGGCTGCACGTACGCCAGATCCACGACCTCGACCGCGCCGGCCTGGCCGCGGACCTCGACCTCCCCGGCGACATCCGGCCCGCCGTCGCGCTGGCCGTCGGCCGGCTCGGCGATCCGTTGAGCCTCCCGGCCGACCTCGTCGCGGCCGAGACCGGGCTGCGCCACCGCCGGCCGCTCGACGACCTCCTCCTGGTCTGAGCTGGGCTTACGCGGCTCAGTCCTGCGACTCACGTCTCAAAGTCCGGACTGTCTTCCCAGATCCACGTCCCGAGTCGTAGGGTTGCGCTTGTCATGTGGCAGGCCCTTCTCCTTGGTCGCCGCGACGAGGCCTGACGGCCGGCACCTCGTCGCGGAGTTGAAGCGCGCCGCCCAGCAGATCCGAACGTCCGCCCGGAATTCCCCGGGCTCGGCACCGCCGCCGACACCGCGCCCCCGGCACCGTCGCCGGCCCGGCGCCCGCGGCACCCGCCGACAACCTCCGATTGCTGACGCCACGTGACCAACGGGAGCACTCCGCCATGGCTCAACCAGCCACCGACGTCGAGACCGATCCGATCGCCCGGCAGCGCCCCAGCCGGATGCCGTTCCAGCGCTACCAGCCCTACCAGCAGCAGTTCCGCGTCGACCTGCCGGACCGCACCTGGCCGACCCGGCACGTCGCCGCCGCGCCCCGCTGGTGCGCCGTCGACCTGCGCGACGGCAACCAGGCCCTGATCGACCCGATGTCCCCCGAGCGCAAGCGGCGCATGTTCCAGCTGCTCGTGCAGATGGGCTACAAGGAGATCGAGGTCGGCTTCCCGTCGGCGAGTCAGACCGACTACGAGTTCGTCCGGCAGCTCATCGAGCAGGATCTGATCCCGGACGACGTGACGATCCAGGTCCTGACCCAGTGCCGCGAGCACCTGATCGACCGGACGTTCGAGTCGCTGCGCGGCGCGAAGCGGGCCATCGTGCACTTCTACAACTCCACCTCGACGCTCCAGCGCCGGGTGGTCTTCGGTCTGGACCGCGACGGCATCACCGACATCGCCACCACCGGCGCCCGGCTCTGCCAGAAGTACGCGGAGATCCACACTCCGGACACCGACATCCACTACGAGTACTCGCCGGAGTCGTACACGGGCACCGAGCTGGAGTACGCGCTGGAGGTCTGCGCGAAGGTCGTCGAGGTGATCGACCCGACGCCGGACCGGAAGCTGATCGTCAACCTGCCGGCGACGGTCGAGATGGCCACCCCGAACGTGTACGCGGACTCGATCGAGTGGATGCACCGGCACCTGCCCCGGCGTGACAGCCTGGTGCTCAGCCTGCACCCGCACAACGACCGGGGCACCGGCGTGGCCGCCGCCGAGCTGGGCCTGCTGGCCGGCGCCGACCGGATCGAGGGCTGCCTGTTCGGCAACGGGGAGCGCACCGGCAACGTCGACCTGGTGACCCTGGGCCTGAACCTGTTCTCCCAGGGCATCGACCCGATGATCGACTTCTCGAACATCGACGAGATCAAGCGGACCGTCGAGTACTGCAACCAGCTGCCGGTGCACGAGCGCCACCCGTACGCGGGCGACCTGGTCTACACCGCGTTCTCCGGCTCGCACCAGGACGCCATCAAGAAGGGCTTCGACGCGCTCACCGCCGACGCCGCGGCGGCCGGCGTACCCGTCGACGAGTACCCGTGGGCGGTGCCCTACCTGCCGATCGACCCGAAGGACCTGGGCCGCACCTACGAGGCCGTCATCCGGGTCAACTCGCAGTCCGGCAAGGGCGGCGTCGCGTACATCATGAAGAGCGAGCACCAGCTCGACCTGCCGCGCCGGCTCCAGATCGAGTTCTCCGGCGTGGTGCAGCAGGTCACCGACCACGACGGCGGCGAGGTCGAGCCGGGCGCGATGTGGGAGATCTTCGCCCGCAACTACCTTCTCGACCACCAGACCGACCCGGCGGTGACGCTGGCCGGCTACACGATCGGCACCGCCGAGGGGAAGGTGGAGATCGAGGCCCGGATCGGCGTGGACGGCGAGGACCGGTCGCTCACCGCGGTCGGCAACGGCCCGATCGACGCGTACGTCACCGCGCTCCAGTCGGTGGGTGTCGGCGTACGGGTGCTCGACTACCACGAGCACGCGCTCTCCTCGGGTGGGGACGCGCAGGCGGCCGCGTACGTCGAGTGCGAGGTGGACGGTCAGACGGTGTGGGGCGTGGGTGTCGACGCCAACATCGTCACCGCCTCGATCAAGGCCGTGACCAGCGCCGTGAACCGCGCCCGACGCTGACGCGGGCAGGGGCCCCTCCGCGACGGAAGGGGCCCCTGCTCTCACCGTGGGCGCGGGCGGTGCACCAGCACGAGCGCCATGACCGCGCCGGCCACCAGCGCGCCGGCGCACCACAGCAGCGCGCCGCGGAACGCGCCGGTCAGCTCGCCGCGCTGCTCGTACCCGCCACCGGAGAGACCGACCAGCAGCGGCAGCGCGGCCACCGCGAGCAGGCCGCCCGCGCGGGCCGCCGCGTTGTTGAAGCCGCTGGCCACGCCGGCGAACCGGTCCGACACGGCGGCGAGCACCGACGCGGTGAGCGGCGCCACCACGAGGGTCAGGCCGGCGCCGAACAGCACCACCCCGGGCAGCACGTCGAGCCAGTACGACGCGCCGGGGCTGACCCGCCGCAACAGCAGCAGCCCGACGGCGGCCACCACCGGGCCCACGGTCAGCGGCAGGCGCGGACCGATCCGCGCGGACAGCGCACCCGCCCGCGCCGAGCCCACGAGCAGCAGGACCGTCATCGGCAGCAGCGCGACCCCGGTGAGCAGCGCCGACCAGCCGAGCACGTTCTGCAGGTAGACGGAGAAGAAGAAGGTGAAGCCGCCGAGCGCGGCGTAGACCACGACGGTGAAGACGTTCAGCACCGCGAACAGCCGGCTGCGGAACAGCAGGGTCGGCAGCATGGCGGTCTCGCCGCGACGTCGCTCCAGCAGGACGAAGGCCGTCGCCCCCAGCAGCCCGGCCAGCGCCGCTCCCCACACCGCAGGCGAGGCGACGCCGCGTCCGGGCGCGTCGATGAGCGCGTACGTCACGCCGCCCAGGGCGAGCGCGCCGAGCAGGGCGCCCGCCACGTCGAACCGGCGGTGCCGGTCGCCGGCGGCCCGCGTACGCGAGACGTCCTCGTCGCGGCTCTCCGGCACCCAGCGCAGCGCGGCGAGCACCACGAGGACGGCCAGCGGCAGGTTCAGGAAGAAGATCCACCGCCAGGACAGCGCGTCGATCAGCCAGCCGCCGATGAACGGCCCGAGCGCCGTCGACACCCCGGACAGCCCGGACCAGGCGCCGATGGCCCGACCCCGGTCGTCCGGGTGGAAGCTGGACTGGAGCACCGACAGCGACCCGGGGGTGAGCAGCGCCCCGCCGGCGCCCTGGAGGAAGCGTGCGCCGATCAGCCACGAGGTGCCCTGGGCCAGGCCGCAGAGGACGGACGCGCCGGTGAACCAGACCACCCCGAGCAGGAAGATCCGCCGGCGGCCGAAGCGGTCGCCGAGCGCGCCGCCGAGCAGCACGAACGCGGCGAGCGTCAACAGGTAGCCGTTCACCGTCCACTGGAGATCGGCCACGGTGGCGTGCAGGTCGGCGCCGAGCCGGGGCAGGGCCACGTTGACCACGGTGGTGTCCAGGAAGACCATGCCGGAGGCGAGGACCGCGGCGAGCAGGGTCCCCCGTCCTGCGGCGGTGCGCATGCGGAGCGCGGGCGAGGGCTGGGTCACGTCTGCCCATCTTTCCCGCACGATGTGGGAGAGGCCACGAAACGCCGAAACCGTGCTTGGGTACTGTGCGGGATCGCCACGAGCCCGCAAGCTGGAGAGGTGTCGTCTGTGCGTACCAGATCAGGACCGCGCGCGGCGCTGTCGGCCGCGCTCGCCGCGGCGCTGGCGCTCGGCGCGGCCGGCTGCGTGCCGGTGGACGAACCGGATGTGCCGCCCCGCACCGACGGTACGGCGATCCAGAAGCTGAGCCAGCTCACGGTGGCCAGCGCCGGGTCGATGAAGGGGTACAGCCGGGAGCGGTTCCCGCACTGGCGGGACACCGGCACCAACTGCGACGTACGCGACACGGTGCTGCGCCGGGACGGCCGCAACATCCGGCTCTCCGGCTGCAACGTGGTGGCCGGCCGGTGGGAGAGCGCGTACGACGGCCGCGCCTTCACCGATCCCTCTGATGTGGACATCGACCATGTGGTGCCGCTGGCCAACGCGTGGCGCTCGGGCGCCGACGAGTGGGACGACGCGAAGCGCGGCGATTTCGCCAACGACACCACGCGCCCGCAGCTCATCGCGGTTTCCGCCTCCTCCAATCGGGCAAAGGGTGACCAGGACCCGTCCCAGTGGAAACCGGCGAACCGGTCGTACTGGTGCCAGTACGCCGAGAACTGGGTCACGGTCAAGCACTACTGGCGGCTGACGGTGACGAGCGCCGAGAAGGCCGCCCTGACCGAGATGCTGGAGGGCTGTGCATGAGCGGGCGTCAGCGGACGGACAGTCCGCGTGGTGGCAGGACGCGGAGTGGGGTGCCGGCATGAGCGACCAGTCCGGGACCGGGCCGGACCCGACGACGGCCGGCATGAACGTGGACGGCAGCGCCGAGGGGCCGGGAGCGGTGCCCGGCGCCGGCATGCAGGCCGACGGGCCGGCCGCGGCCACCGCCGCCGTGCCGGGCGCGGGCATGCAGGCCGACGCGGCGAGCGGGGCCGGCGCCGGCGGAACCGGCGCGGGCGGCGCGGGCGGCGCGGGCGGCGCGGGCGGCGCCCAGGATCGGACCACGGACATCGTGGCCGGCCCGGGCGGGGTGATGACCGACGAGGTCGGCGTCGTCACCGGCGAGCTGACGCTGCGCACCGAGTGGGCGGACGGGCAGGTCACGCTGCGCGTGCAGTACAAGGACGCCGACGAGTGGTACGCCGTCACCGGCGGCCGGGTGGCGCTGCCCGACGCCACGGGTCTCGACGCGGTGCACGCTGTCGCGGTCGCCCTGCTCAACCGTCCCGAGGGCTGAGCGGCCCCGCGGGTGCTGCCGTCCGGGCGGCGGCCCGTCCGCGGCCCGACGAGGTGGGCCCAGGGTCGGGTGGGACACGGATGCCGTGTCGGCAACCGTTGATGTCGGTGACGACATCAGCTCTGAAGCGGCCCGGTACCCGGACACCGACCGGCGAGGCCCCGGACCTCGGGCCGGCAGCCCGGCCGTCGGGCGGGCAGGGGGTCAGGGCGGGCAGGGGTCGGGCGGTCGGCGGAGCCGGAGACCGGCCCCGCCGACCGGACCGTCACGGCGTCGGGATCAGCTCGCCCGGGTCGCCGGGCGCGGCGTCGTCGGTCGGCCGCACCAGCTCCGGCTCGACCTCGTGGGGCCGGATCCGGCCGGCGGCGATGTCCTCCGCGTAGTGGCACGCCACGCGGTGTCCCGTGACCACCTCCCGCAGCGCCGGCCGCTCGTCGGCGCACCGCGTCGGCTGCGCCCACGGGCATCGCGTGTGGAAGCGGCACCCCGACGGCGGGTTGGTGGGCGACGGAAGGTCGCCGGCGAGGAGGATCCGCTCGCGGCGGTCCTCCACCACCGGGTCCGGCACCGGCACCGCCGACATCAGCGCCCGGGTGTACGGGTGCAGCGGCTCCCGGTAGAGGTCGTCGCTGGACGCCTCCTCCACGAGCCCGCCGAGGTACATGACGCCGACGGTGTCCGCGATGTGCCGGACCACCGCCAGGTCGTGAGCGATGATCAGGTACGTGAGGCCTCGCTCGGCCTGGAGGTCCTCGAGCAGGTTGAGCACCTGTGCCTGGATCGACACGTCGAGCGCCGAGACGGGCTCGTCGGCGACGATGAGGTCCGGGTTGAGCACCAGCGCCCGGGCGATGCCGATGCGCTGCCGCTGGCCGCCGGAGAACTCGTGCGGGTACTTGGTGAGCGCCGAGGCGGGCAGTCCCACGGCGTCGAGCGTCTCGCGCAGCCGCCGGCCGGTCTCGGCCTTGTCGTTGGCCAGCCCGTGCGCCTTGAGCCCCTCGACGAGCAGCGACTCCACCGACTGGCGGGGGTCCAGGCTGGACAGCGGGTCCTGGAAGATCATCTGCATGCGGCGGCGGGCCCGGCGCATCTTCTCGCCCTTGAGCGAGCGCACGTCGGTGCCGTCGAAGATGATCTCCCCGGCGGTCGGCTCGACGAGCCGCAGCAGGCCCCGCCCGAGCGTCGACTTGCCGCAGCCCGACTCGCCGACCAGCCCGTACGTCTCACCGGCGTTGATGGACAGGGAGACGCCGTCCACGGCGTACACGTAGCCGACGGTGCGGTCGACGAGCAGACCGCTCTTGATCGGAAAGTGGACCTTGACGTCGCGCAGTTCGACCAGTGGTCCGATCCGCTCGGTCACGGCACCGCCA
The DNA here is from genome assembly GCF_036184225.1 of Micromonospora globbae. Lineage (NCBI taxonomy): Bacteria > Bacillati > Actinomycetota > Actinomycetes > Micromonosporales > Micromonosporaceae > Micromonospora > Micromonospora globbae. The sequence goes on along the minus strand of NZ_CP108084.1, from coordinate 5,811,280 downwards.
CCTCCTCGGAAACAGGGTTGTTGCAGCGCAGGTCGCCGCCGGTGGCGGTGGGTTCGAGCGGCGGCGGGCCCTCCAGGCAGGCGTCCACCACGTTGGGGCAGCGCGGCGCGAAGGCGCAGCCCTCGGCCCACGGGATGTTGTCGGCCACCGATCCGGGAATGGCGTGCAGGCGCTCGCCGCGGGGCGAGTCGAGCCGGGGCACCGAGTTGAGCAGCCCGTGGGTGTACGGGTGCCGCGCGTGCCCGAACAGCTCGTGCCGCCGCGCCCGCTCCACGACCTTGCCGCCGTAGAGGACGTTGACGGTGTCGCAGAGGCCGGCCACCACACCGAGATCGTGCGTGATCATGATGAGCGCCGTGCCGGTCTCGTCGACGAGCTGCTTGAGCAGGGTGAGGATCTGCGCCTGGATGGTCACGTCCAGCGCCGTGGTCGGCTCGTCGGCGATCAGCAGGCGGGGCTTGCAGGCCAGCGCGATGGCGATCAGCGCGCGCTGGCGCATGCCGCCGGAGATCTGGTGCGGGTACTCCTTGAGCCGCCGCATCGGGTCCGGGATGCCGACCGCGTCGAGCAGCTCCTTGGCCTCCTTGAGCGCCGCCTTGTGGTCCATGCCCCGGTGCCGCTCCAGCACCTCGGCGACCTGGATGCCGATCGGGATGACCGGGTTCAGCGAGGAGAGCGGGTCCTGGAAGATCATGCCGATGTCCCGGCCACGCCGGTCCCGCATGTCGTCCGGCCGCAGCTTCAGCAGGTCGGCGCCGTCGAAGAGCACCTCGCCCGTGACCTTGTTGCCCCGGCGGGGCAGCAGCCCCATGATCGCCAGGCTGGTCACGCTCTTGCCGCAGCCCGACTCGCCGACCAGGCCGACGGTCTGACCCGGCTCCACCGTGAAGCTGACCTTGTCGACGGCGGTGAACGGCCGCTCGCCGCGCCGCTGGAACACGACGCTCAGGTCTCGTACGTCGAGCAGGCTCATCGGGTCACTTCCTCACCGTGCTGGTCCGTTGTCGCTCGCACCGCGTCACCGCCGGTTCTTCGGGTCGATGGCCTCGCGCATGGCCTCGCCGAGCAGGGTGAAGCCGAGCGCGACCACGATGATCGCGAGCGCCGGGTAGTAGGCCAGCTCCGGTCGTACCTCGAAGTAGCGCTGGCCGTCCACGCCGAGCATGAGGCCCCACTCGGCCCGGTTGATGTCCGGGTCACCGAGACCGAGGAAGGAGAGGGCCGCCGCGTCCAGGATGGCCACCGCGAACGTCAGCGTGGCCTGCACGATCACGGCGGTCAGCGAGTTCGGCAGCATGTGCCGCAGCACGATGTTGCGCTCCTTGACCCCGAGCGCCCGCGCGGCGAGCACGTGGTCGCTCTCCCGTTGCGCGAGCATCGAGCCGCGCAGCAGGCGGGCGAAGATCGGCACGTTGACGATGGCGACCGCGAAGATCACCGTCCACTGGCTGGACTTGCTCGCCATGGCGACCAGGGTGATCGCCAGCAGCAGGCTGGGCAGGGCCAGCATGACGTCGGTGAGCCGCATCAGGATGACGTCGATCCACCCGCCGAAGGCGCCGGCGAGCGCGCCGAACACCACGCCGAAGGCGAGCCCGATGAGGGTGGCGAGGACGCCGACGAAGAGGGTCTGCCGGCTGCCGTAGATGAGCCGGGACAGGAAGTCCCGGCCCAGCGGGTCGGACCCGAGCGGGAACTCGCTGCTCGCGCCGGGGATGTTGTCGACGGTGAGGTTGCGGGTCAGCTCGTCGAACCGCTGCACCGGGTCGTGTGGCGCGATGAGCGGGGCGAACGCCGCCACCAGCACGAACAGACCCACGATGATCGCGCCGACGATGGCGACGGGGTTGCGTCGCAGCCGCCGGGCCGCGTCCCGGACGAGGCTGACCCCGCCCTTGTCCGCGCTGGCCCGGGCCAGTTCCTCCAGCCGCGCCTTCTTACGCTCGCCGAGCAGTCCGATACTGCGCTCGCTCATGCCGTCGCCTCGCTTCGTTCGCCGCCGAGCCGGGACCCGCGGATCATCCGCCCGCTCATCGCACACGCACCCGTGGGTCGATGAAGGCGTACGAGAGGTCGACCAGCAGGTTGACCACCACGAACACCAGTGCGGCGAGCAGGATCAGCGCTTGGAGCACCGGGTAGTCCCGGCTGCCGCTGATCGAGTCGGTGATCAGCGTGCCGAGGCCACCCCAGTTGTAGACCTTCTCGGTGAGCACTGCCCCGGACAGCAGCGCGCCGGTCTGGAGGCCGATGGCCGTGACCACCGGAAGCAGGGCGTTGCGCAGGATGTGCCGGCCCCGGATGGTGCGGTGCCGCAGGCCCTTGGCCTCGGCGGTGCGGACGTAGTCCTCGTTGAGGACGTCGAGCACGCTCGCCCGGGTGATGCGGACGATGACGGCCAGCGGGATCGTGGCGAGCGTGATCGCCGGCAGGAGCAGGTGCCAGAGGGCGTCGGCGGCGGCGTCGAACTCGCGGGTCAGCAGACCGTCCAGGACGAAGAAGCCGGTGACGTTCGTGTTGTCGATGCCCGTGCTCACCCGGCCGGACGGCGGGAACCAGTGGATGTTCTGGGTGAAGACGTCCTTGAGCAGGTAGCCCAGGAAGAAGATCGGGATCGAGATGCCGAGCAGGGTGCCGGCGATCGTGAGGTTGTCGAGGAACCGACCGCGCCAGCGGGCGGCCAGGTAGCCGAGCGGCACGCCGAGGCCGACCGCGATGATCATCGCGGCGAGGGCCAGCTCGACGGTGGCCGGGAAGGCCCGGCCGATCACCTCGGTGACGGGGTCTCCGGTGCGGATCGAGTTGCCGAAGTCACCGGTGAGGATCCGCTGCATGAACTTGCCGTACTGGACCAGGATCGGCTGGTCGTAGCCGAGGGCCTTGGTCAGCAGGGCGCGGGTCTCGGGGGTGGCGCGCTCGCCGAGCAGCGCGTCGACGGGGCCGCCGGGCAGGTTCCGCAGCCAGATGAAGATCAGCGCCGACAGCGCTATGAGCGTCACCACCAGTTGCAGCAGGCGGCGAACTATGACTCGCAACATCTTTCACACACCAGACTCTCGATGGTCGCGGAATCGGCCCGGGCGGGGAAGTCCCCAACCCGGGCCGATTCCGCCTACGGCGTCAGCCTGCGGACGTCACTGCTTGACGCTGACGGTGTTGAACCGCTCGTCGGTGAGCGGGCTGGCCACCAGGCCCTCGACGTCCTTCGTCACGACGATGGCCGGCGGGGCGTGCCACACCGGCACGGCCGGCAGCCACTTGCTGGCGATGTCACGGTTGACCTGCTCCCAGGCCGCCTTCTTGCCCGCCTCGTCGACGGTGGCGTCGGCCTTGCCGATCGCGTCGAACATCTCGGTCATCGCCTGGTCGCCGAACTCGGCCTTGCCGCGGCCGAAGAACGTCCCGACGAAGTTGCCCGGGTCGTTGTAGTCACCGGTCCAGCCGAGGATGTGCAGGTCGTGCTTGCCGAACGTCTGCACGTCGTCCTTGAAGCCACCGTTCCACGGACGCGGCACACCGTTCACCTTGATGCCGACGGCCTGGAGGTCGTTCGCCAGGACGGTGAAGATCTCCTGCGGGTTCGGCATGTACGGCCGGGTGACGTCCGGCGGGTAGTAGAAGTTCAGCGTCAGGTTCTCGGCGCCGGCCTCCTTGAGCAGCTGCTTCGCCTTCTCCGGGTTGTACTCGTACTTCTGCACGTCCGGGGCGTAGCCGAGCACGGTGTCCGGCATGAACTCGTCGGCGACCTTCGCGCCGCCCGGGCCCTTGGTCTGCACGAGCTGCTGGCGGTTGAGGGCGTAGGCGATCGCCTGGCGCACCCGCAGGTCCTTCAGCTTCGGGTTCTTCTGGTTGATGCCCAGGTAGAGGATGTTGAAGGCCGGCCGGTCGATGACCTGGAAGCCCTCGTCGGCGAGCGCCTTGCGGTCGGCCGGGGCCGGGAAGTCGATGCCCTGGACGGTACCGGCCCGCAGCTCCTGCTTACGGGTGTTCTCGTCCTTGATGATTTTGATGATCAGCTTGTCGACCTTGGCCTTGTCACCCCAGTAGTCCGGGTTCCGGTTGAGGGTGATCTCGCCCTTGGCCTTGTCCCAGCCACCGAAGGTGAACGGGCCGGTGCCGACCGGGTGCTCGTTGGCGAACGCGCTGTAGGCGAACGAGTCACCGCTCTGCGTGACCGTGTCGGCGTCGTACTTCTTGAGCGCCTCGGGGCTCGCGATGGAGAGCGAGGTCAGCGCGAACGCGCCGGGGAAGGCACCCTTGTACTTCTTGAGCGAGAGGACGGCGGTGTTGTCGTCCTTCGCCTCGCACTTGTCGTAGATCGACTCGCCGGCACCCTCGGCCTCGTTCTTCGCGAACCCGCCGAAGACGTCCATGTAGTAGATCATGTTGGCCTGGGCGGCGGCGCCCTTCATGTTGTACCAACGGTCGAAGTTGTAGCAGACCGCGGCGGCGTTGAAGGGGGTGCCGTCGTGGAACTTGACGCCCTGGCGCAGCTTGAACGTCCAGACCTTACCGGTCGGGTCGTGCTCCCAGCTCTCCGCCAGGCCGCCCGTCAGCTCCGCGGTGCCCGGCTTGTGGGTGACCAGGGTGTCGAACATCTGCCGGATCGGGCGGAACGACTCACCGTCGTCGTTGAAGATCGGGTCGAAGTTCTTCGGGTCACCGGCACCCGCGAAGATGAAGGTGCCGCCGGTCTTGGCCTCACCGCTGTCGCCGTCACGCTCACTCTCCGCGCACCCGGCGGCGCCGACCGCCAGGGCGGTGACGGCCGCGATCGCGACGGCCGTTCTGAGCCTTCTCGCCTGCATCTCTCACCTCTGTCATGCGCCGGACCACGCGGAGTCGTGGCTCGGTCCGTGTGCGGGAGGCTATGACAGGTCACTTGCAAAGCGGAACGCCCGCGCGGCAATCGCTATCAAGCCGACACCTTCTGACACCCGACGGCCCGCCGGAGACCGATGGCGACACATGTAACGGGCTGCTTTGGGCGGTTCGCGAGCAGTGCGGGCAGCGTCCACCACACCCACCACTGTGGTAAGAACCCGGGGCGTCCGGGCCGGTTCAGACGGCCCGGCGGCCCTCGAAGGCGCGGCCGAGAGTGATCTCGTCCGCGTACTCCAGGTCACCGCCGACCGGCAGGCCGCTGGCGAGACGGGTCACGGCGATCCCCATCGGCTTGACCATCAGCGCGAGGTAGGTGGCCGTCGCCTCACCCTCCGTGTTCGGGTCGGTGGCGAGGATCAGCTCGCGCACCGCGCCACCGCCGAGCCGCGTCATCAGCTCCCGGATGCGCAGGTTGTCCGGCCCGATCCCCTCCAGCGGGTTGATCGCGCCGCCGAGCACGTGGTAGCGGCCGCGGAACTCACCGGTCCGCTCGATCGCCACCACGTCCTTCGGCTCCTCGACCACGCAGATCACCTCGTCGGTGCGGCGCGGGTCGCGGCAGATCCGGCACTGCTCGGACTCGGCGACGTTGTAGCAGCTCGTGCAGAACCGCACCAGCTCCTTGACCTTGCGCAGCGCGCCCGCCAGGCGGTTGACGTCGGCCGGGTCGGCGGACAGGACGTGGAAGGCGATCCGCTGGGCGCTCTTCGGGCCGACGCCCGGCAGCCGGCCCAGCTCGTCGATCAGGTCCTGGATGGCGCCTTCGTACATCTGCTGCTCAGAAACCGGGCAGGCCGAGGCCGCCCATGCCGCCGGTGACGGGGCCCATCTTCCGCTCGGTCAGCTCCCGAGCCGCCTCGGCGGCGTTGTGCAGGGCCGCGACGACCAGGTCCTCCAGGGTCTCCACGTCCTCCGGGTCGACCGCCTTCGCGTCGATCTTGATGCTCTTGACCTCGCCGGTGCCGGCGACGGTCACGGTCACCAGCCCACCGCCGGCGGTGCCGGTCAGCTCGGCCTCGGCGAGCTCGGCCTGCGCCTTGGCGAGCTGCTGCTGCATCTTCTGCGCCTGCTTCAGCATCTGCTGCATGTTCGGCTGTCCACCTGGGCGCACGACGGCTCCTTCTCGCACTCGTCTGTCGGGCCGCCGCTCAGCCTATCCGCTGCGGGCCGTCCCGCCCTGCCCGGTGCGCGTGCCGCCCACCGAGTCGGCGATCAGGCAGTTCCGGTGCCCGATCTGCGGGGATCAACGCCTTCCATCCCCACCACCACTGCATGATCGACCACGGCTCGCGGCGACCGCGAGGTCTCAGCGGGCGTCCACCTCGTCGATCTTCTCGGCCCCGAGCGCCTCACGCAGCAGCCGTACCGCCTGCTCCTCGCTCGACTCCCGGGCCGTCTTCTCGTCGATCACGTCGTCCAGCGGCTCGTCGCCCGGGTCGAACCCCTCGTAGACGGGGGCCGCCGCCGGTCGCCCTCCGCCGGGCCGGACCGGCCCGTCGTAGTCGGGGTCGTACGGCGGTTCGCCCGCCCAGTCGCTGTCCGCGGTCGGCCGGGCCGGTGCGGCCGTACGCGCACCGCGCCCCGCGGCGGCGGCACGCGCAGCCGCGATCGCGCTGCTCACGGGTGCACCGGTGCCGCTCCCGGCGGCCGGCTGGCGGGGCGTGGCCGGGGCGGCGCCACCGGAGGCACCCGCCGGGGCCGCCGGACGGGCCGGAGCCGCGGGGACACCCGCCGGGGCGGCAGCACCAGCCGGAGCGCCGACCGCGCCACCGGCCGCACCGCCGACCGGGCCACCCGGCGCGGCGCCGCCGGCACCACCCGGCCGGGCAGGCTCGGGCCAGTCGTCGCCCGCGTCGCTGTCGTCAGGACCGGGGGCGGCGCCGCCGGGGCGGGCCGGCTCGGGCCAGTCCTCCTCGTCGTCGGCGGGGGCCTCGCCGGCGCCCGTACCCGTGGCACCGGCACCTCCCGCACCGCGAGCGCCCGTCGACGCCGGGCCGGCGGCCGCCGGGCCGGGCGGCGGGGACGCGGGCCGCGCGGGAGCGGCGGACCGGGGCGGACCGGAGAGCGTCACACCACCCCGCTCGCCGGCCACCTCGCAGCGGATCTGCCAGCGCCCGCCCAGTTCCTCGTAGAGCGCGTCGGTGAGCACCGCCGCGTGGTCGGACATCATCCGGGCCAGCACGGCCGACTTCACCGTGAGCACCAGGGTGTCGCCGTCGAGTTCGCGGACCACCGCGTCCCGCATCAGCGCCGCGATCCGCTTGTTGGTCCGGTTGACCTTGCCGACCACGTCCGGCCACACCCGGCGTACGGCCGCCGCGTCCAGCGTGCCGGGCGCCTCGGCGCCGGGTCGGGGCGGAGCGGGGGTGGCCGGGTCGGGCATCACGGCCGAGGGCGGCACCGCGCGGCGGGGCGCCGCCGAGCCGTCGTCGGGACGGGAGGCGGGCCGGCCCGGGCCACCGGCGGGAACGTCCGACGCCGGGGCCGGCGGACGGGTCGCCCCGGCACCGGGTGCGGGCTGGGGTGCGGGTGCGGGTGCGGGGGTGGCGGCAGCCGCCGTGGCGGTCCCGGCCGGTGCCGCGGCGCCAGCCGCCGCCGGGGCGTCAGCCGCCGGGCGTACGGCCGGAGCGTGAGCGACCGGCGCGGGGTCGGCGGCGGCCGACGGCGCGTCGGTGCCGGACAGGGTGAGCCGGCGTTCCATGCGTTCCAGGCGCTGGAGCAGGGCGCCGGTCGAGTCGTCGGCGCCGGGGAGCAGCATCCGGGCGCAGATCAGCTCCAGCAGCAGCCGGGGCGCGGTAGCGCCGCGCATCTCCACGAGGCCGTTGTGCACGATGTCGGCGCAGCGGCTCAGGGTGCCCGGGCCGAGGCGCTGGGCCTGCGCCGTCATCCGCTCGATCTGGTCGGCGGGGCCGTCGATGAGTCCCTTGGCGGCCGCGTCGGGCACCTGCTGAAGCACGATGAGGTCGCGCAGCCGTTCGAGCAGGTCGGAGGCGAACCGGCGCGGGTCGTGCCCGGCCTCGGCCACCCGGTCGACGGTGGCGTAGGCGGCCGCACCGTCACCGGCGGCGAGCGCGTCGCACATCTCGTCGATCAGCGCCGAGTCGGTGACGCCGAGCAGGGCGGCGGCCCGGGCGTAGGTGACGCCCTCCGGCCCGGCGCCGGCGATGAGCTGGTCGAGAACGGAGAGGCTGTCCCGGGCGCTGCCGCCGCCGGCGCGCACCACCAGCGGGAACACGGCCGGCTCCACCGCGATGCCCTCGGCCTCGCAGAGCTGCTCCAGGTAGGGGCGGAGCACCTTCGGCGGGATGAGTCGGAACGGGTAGTGGTGGGTCCGCGACTTGATCGTGCCGAGGACCTTCTCCGGCTCGGTGGTCGCGAAGATGAACTTGACGTAGTCCGGGGGCTCCTCGACCAGCTTGAGCAGCGCGTTGAAGCCAGCCGACGAGACCATGTGCGCCTCGTCGATGACGTAGATCTTGAAGCGGCTGCGCGCCGGCGCGAAGACCGCCTTCTCCCGCAGCTCACGGGCGTCGTCGACGCCGCCGTGGCTGGCCGCGTCGATCTCGATGACGTCGATGGAGCCGGCACCGTCGTTGGCCAGCGCCCGGCAGGACTCGCACTGCCCGCACGGCTCGGGGGTGGGCCCCTGCTCGCAGTTGAGCGAGCGGGCCAGGATCCGGGCACTGGAGGTCTTGCCGCAGCCGCGGGGGCCGGAGAAGAGGTACGCGTGGTTGAGCCGCCCGCTGCGCAACGCCTGCGTCAGCGGCTCGGTGACGTGCTCCTGGCCGATGACCTCGGCGAACGTACGCGGCCGGTACTTGCGGTAGAGCGCCAGTGCCACCCGTCCCGCCTCCTCTCGACCGAGCCATTCTGCGCCGGTACGCCCCGGGTGACCACCCACCCCGCCGGTTCCGCCGGCACGCTGCGGTGTGACCGACCCGGCTGTCGCCGCGTCGGGGGGACCGGCTTCGCTGGCCTCGCGTCGACCGAGGCGGGCCCGAGACAGAAGGGCCCCCCGTGCACCCGTCAGAGCCCGCTTATCCTTGCTGCCTTCCGGCCCTGGGGAGGTTCACGAGATGCACGCCGCACGGGGGGCTCGTCAAGCGTACCCGACTCCCTGTCGATCTTCCGGGGGTGGTGGGGTGGGCGATCCGGACGGGACCTGTATCCTGTTCCGCGGAGGATTCGCCTAGCGGCCTAGGGCGCACGCTTGGAAAGCGTGTTGGGGTAACCCCCCTCACGAGTTCGAATCTCGTATCCTCCGCTCTCTTGAGCAGGAAGAACGACAGGGTCGGCCCCCGCGCGGGGCCGGCCCTGATTCGTGTTCCGGGTCGTTCCGCCGCCTCGTCCGTCATCCGTCCTGGCGCGGCCAGGCGGCCATGGCGAGGTCCGCGATGTGTTCCAGCGTCGGCCGGTCGGCGCCGTCGACGGCCTGGGTCGACATGCCCTGGATGACGCTCGCGTAGAAGGCGGCCAGCGCGGCGGTGTCGACCGTCGCGGGCAGGAGGCCGGCGCGTACGTCGGCGGCGATGCGGTCCTGGATCGCCAGCCTGCTGGCCTCCCGCAGGGCACGAAGCTCCGACTTGACGTCCTCGCTGGCCGGGCCGCAGTTCACCGCGGCGGTGATCACCATGCACCCGCGTGGCCGGTCGGGACGGGTGTACTCGGCGGCGAGGTCGCGCAGCAGGCGACTGATCGCCTCACGGGCGGTCCCCGCCCCGGCGAGGGCCCGGGTCATGACCGTGCCGCTGGTGTCCTGGTAGCGCTGGACGGCCTCGCTGAACAGCCGGTGCTTGTCGCCGAACGCGGCGTACAGGCTGGGCGGATTGATGCCGATCGCCTGGGTGAGTTGGGAGACCGACGTCGCCTCGTACCCCTGGCGCCAGAACAGGAGCATCGCGCGCTCCAGCGCCTCCTCCCGGTCGAAGCTGCGGGGACGTCCACCTGTGGCCACGACCCCATTTTATAGGCCTCGCTAAAAAACCTGGTACGGTCTCCGTTTGTAGTGACCGCTACAGAACAGGAAGGGTGCTGCCATGCCACCGGTCATGTCTCCGGCCACGTCCTACGCCCGTACGGTCCGTGGCACCGGCCCGGGGCTGCTGCTCGCCCACGGCGCGAGCGGGGGCGTCGCCGCCAACTACGGACCACTCCTGGACACGCTCGCCGCCGACCACACGGTCGTCGGCGTCGACTACCCCGGCTCCGGGGACACCCCGCGCGCCGGGGCGCCGCTCGTCCTGGACGACCTCGCCGACCAGCTGGTCGCCGCCGCCGATGAACAGGGCCTCGACCGCTTCGCCGTGCTCGGCTACTCGCTGGGCAGTGCGGTAGCGGTCCGCGTCGCCAGCCGGCACCCGGACCGCGTCGCCGCGCTCGTGCTCACCGCACCGTTCGCCCGGCCGAACACGCGGTTGCGCCTCGCGGCCGAACAGGTACGGGACCTCCAGGCCAGGGAAGAGATGTTCCTGCTCGCCCGACACACGCTCCCGCTGGCGCTCGGCGCCGACGCGCTGGAGGCCCTCAGCCCCGACGAGGTGCAGGACGTCCTGCGGACGAGCGCCGCCACCGCCCCACCGGGCGGCGGCGACCAGATGGACCTGGTGACCCGCGTCGACGTACGCGACGACCTGTCCCGCATCACCGCCCGTACGCTGGTCATCTCCACCACGGCGGACCTGCTGGTCACCCCGGACCTGCACCGCGACGTCGCGGCGGCCATCCCCGGCGCGGAGTTGGTGGAGATCCCGACCGGACACCTGCCCTTCCTCGAAGACCCCACCGCCTGGGAAGCCGCGATCACCCGGTTCCTCGCGACGACGTCCTGAGCCGCCGCCGCGTCGCGTTGCCATCCGGATCGGCGCGGCGACGAGCACGGCGAACGCGACGACGGCCAGCACGATGCGCAGCCCGCGCCACCAGGGCAGCACCCAGAGCAGCAGCCGTCCCGGAGGGTCACGTTGGTTCGCGATCCGGGTGAGGTCGCCGCCATGATGGCAGCGTGGGAGAACCTTCCGGCGCGGCGCTGACCCGGGAACCAACCCCGGTCGTACACATGTTCTATCCACAGGCTGTGGATCCCGGAGCGAGGCAATGAGTTACCAGCTCAGCGCCGTGGTCGCCGACGCCGAGCTGCTCCGGGAGCACACCGCCGAGCTCGACCACGCCGTCCTCGGCGCGCTGCGGCAGGACTTCGCGTTGCTGCCGGTCACGCCGCAACTCGTCGAAGAGCTGACCGGGGCACTGCCGGACTTCTCGGTGGCGGAACGGTCGCCCGATGAGCCGTTCCGCCTGATACTCTCGCCGTCCCTCGCCGGGACGTTCGCCCGCTGGTCACGGTCCGGGCCGGTGGCGTACGTCGAGGCGGAGTTCGTCGGCGGCCTCGGGTACCAGTCGGCGGCGGTGTGGCTCGGCGGCAGGTTGACGTGGGGGCCGCAGGTCGAGAGCGCCTTCGACCGGCCGCGCGAGGGCTGGCCGATCAACGCGGCCCTCGTCGAGCTGGGCGTCGAACCCGGCCCGTGGATCGACGCCTTCGCCGAGCTGGGACTGCACCTGGAGCGGGACACCGCCGGCTGGTTGGCCCACGGGCGCCGGAGGCTGAGCCCCGACTACTGGGACGAGCTTGCCGAGGAATGGGAAGAGCAGCAATCGGGCGGATAGCAGCAACCTGGACGCCCGCGATCCGTTAGGGACCCGGGGGAGTCCATGAAATTGCGCCAATTCGCGGTGATCGCGGGGCTGCTGACGGCTGCGGTCGTCTCGGGCAGCCCGCCCACCGTCCACACGCCACAGACACCGGTGGCCGCCGGCGAGGTGCTCGACCTCGACGGCCTGCACGACGTCGACTTCGGCGACACGGAGAGCGAGCTGACCCGGCGCGGCATCCTGCGCACCGACGTGGCGGGATGCGGCCCGACACTGGCCGGGCACGAGACCATCAGCCCCGTCTTCATCGACGACCGGTTGGTGCTGCTCTGGCTGGGCGACTCGACCCGCACGCCGCAGGGGGTCACGGTCGGCACCCCGCTCGACGAGCTGCGCACCCGTTACCCCGAGCTGACTCCGCTCGACGCTCCACAGGGGACGTACCGATTCGATGGACTGCTCGCCCGCCACGGCGACCGCGCCTACCTCTTCCTCCACGATGGACGCGAGGTGCGGAAGATCATCGCCGGGTACGCCGACTGGGCCCGGCGGCTCTTCGAAGAGGGCGTCGGCCCCTGCTAGGTGGATTCGGCCGGCCCGGTGTCGTCAGGGCCGTCGTGCTTGTCGCGCCCGTCGTGCTCGTCGCCGTCGGCGGCGACGGCGTCGCCCCGGCCGCTGTCGTCCTGGCCTGCGTTGCCCCGGCCGCTGTCGTCCTGGCCTGCGTTGCCCCGGCCGCTGTCGTCCTGGCCTGCGTTGCCCCGGCCGCTGTCGCCCTGGCCGGCGCGCAGGGCGCCGAGCGTCAGCAGCGCCGGTCCGGCGAGCGCGACGGCCGCCTCCACCGCCGGGGAGACGTCCAGGCCGGTGTCGACCGCGACCCCGTACGTGAGGTAGGCGTTGCGGCTGGCCTCGGCGAACCACCACCAGGACGACCACGTACCGACGAGGTGGCCGAGGTCGACGGCAGCCACCCCCGCGACCAGCAGCGCCCCGAGTGGCAGGAGGCCGAACCGGTCGGACCGTGCGCCGGACAGCGCGAGCACCACGGCCGCGACCAGGACGGCCAGGAGCGCCGACCAGGCGACCCCGAGCGCGCCGGTCAGTGGTGCGTCACGAAGGTCACCCCAGGCCTCGGCGAGAGCGGCGACGAGCACCAGTACGCCGAGGATCCGGGCCAGCAGCGCCCGTCTCGTCCGCCTGCGGGGCGGCAGGGCGGCCACCGCGTACGCGAGGGCGAGCAGGCCCACCAACTCCCCCGTCTGGACGGCACGGTTCCGGTCGATTCCCTCCTGCCACTCGTCGAGCAGGGCCGACGGGTGCGGCGACGGCGCCGGGCTGCCGTCGAGGGGCGAGTAGGACGGGACGAGCAGTTGGGAGGTGGCGGACGGTTCGGGGAGCCACCGCAGTTCCAGGACCATCACCAGGGCGAGCAACCCGAGACCGGCGGCCAGGGCCACCCGTACGCGACCCGCCGTCGTGTTCGGGAGCAGCGCGAGGACGGCCAGCGCGGCCAGGGCGACCGCGCCGGACTGCAACGCCATCCGCGACTCGTCGAACAGCGTCGCGAGCGCCGAGAGGGCACCCGCCAGGACGGACGCCAGCAGCAGTACTCGACGAGGGCGCACGGTCCGCGATCCTGCCACGGCGGCGGTTGCCACGGGGGACGCCCGGGATCATCGGCTGTCACCGGCCGGTGGGCGGCGCTGAGCCCGTCGCGCGGGGTCTGGGCGCGCATGGCGGTGATTGACCGCGGCGGCTCCCGCCGCGAGGGCGGCTTCGTGGGCGGCGACCACCGCGTCACCGGGGATCCGGAGGTGGGTAGCGGCGCGCCCGTCGCGTGAGGCCCGGGTGCCGGTGGCGAGCAGGATCGCGCCCAGGCAGCAGGCCCAGACGGGGAACGGGAAGACGGCGACGCGCTCCATGCCGCCCAGGCCGATGCCCACTTCCTGCTGCGCGAAGAACAGCACCGAGCCGACCAGCGCCGTGAGGCCCGCCGCCAGGGTGAGGATCCGCAGCCGGCCGAGCACCGTCGTACGCGGGGCGAGCCCGGCGAGCGGCAGGCCGATGTTGCCGACACCCATGATGAGAAGTGCGGCGAGGAAGTGCCGGTTCTCGTCGACGTCGGCCGGGTAGGCGCCGGCCAGTGCGTATCCCACTCCGGCGAGCAGCAGCATCGACTGCGCCACCCGGACCACGACGCCACGGCCGAGCGCCCGCCAGGTCAGGACGAGTCCGGCCACCAGCAACAGCGCCGTCATCAGGAACGTGGCGTTCATGAGCGGGTGCCAGGGAGAGCAGACGTACCGAGGGCGGGTGCTGTCCCAGATCCCGCACTCCACGTTTCCGAGGTCGCTGATGTTGTGCGCGACCCAGCTGTAGGACGGCTGACGCCAGCCGAGTCCCGTGACGACGTTGGCGACGAGGAACAGCGGCGCGGCGGCCAGCCAGCAGAGCGCGCCGACGCGGGCGGGGCGGGAGAGGTCCATGACCACGAGCAGACCAGCCCGCCCGGCCGCGACGCACTGGGCGCAGGCCGACGAGCATGGTAGGGCTGGCGATACCTCGGGCCGCTACCTCACGGTCTGCCCACGTCAGACCACCGGGTCCCGCGCATCAACCTTCGCTTGCGGTGATGCCGGTGCACCGCACGATGGCCTCGCGTACGCCCGGATCAATCGACTCCGGATCGCACACCACCAGGTCCTCCGGCGCGTACACACCGGAGCCGGATTCCGGATGCATCACCACGACGCCGCCCACCGGGAGGAACGCGACGACCTGCCCGTACGGATGTGTGGGAGCCTCACCGGGATCGACGACCGCCGGATCCGGTCGGACCAGAGCCCCTTCCCACAGCCACGGCGGCCGGTCGACGAGGATCGCCAACTCCACCGGCTCCCCGCCGTACGCGGCCGACGCGGCCTCCCGCGCCATTCGGCCGATGTCCTTCGAACGCCGTGTCACCCCCGCGTCGATCGGCCCGTCGGGTCCTGGGACGACGACCTGCATCGAACGGTCCGGCCTGAAGTGCACGTGTGCCGTCATGCCGCGTGCCACCCGCTCGCCCTCCTCGCCAACAGCGCCCGACGCACCACCGACAGCAAGCGGAGAACGGCCGGCTCAGCGTCGCAGCGACCCAACCGAGACGGAAATGCGGAACGCCCGGTGCGATCCTCACGGACCGACCGGGCGTTCCCGCACCTTACGAGCGGTGGCGGCGGGATTTGAACCCGCGGAGGGCGTGAACCCTCACACGCTTTCGAGGTCTGCGACCATGCGTCCGGACCGGTCCGACAGCGCACATGACCAGCAGTTCGGCTGTCCACCGGACCGTCATGGACGACCGCGTACGGCAGCGAATGAGACCACAGTTGAGACCACCCTTCCCCCAACGAGCGGCGCGACTGTCGAGCCACGTGCGGGCTCGGCCACTTGGCGGTTGCACGGCACGCCCCTCTCCATGCACCTCACTCATGAGCCTCCCGATCGGGTGGCAGGTTGGAGAATCAGGTGCGCGAGACGGTGAACGGCTCCACGGAACCCGTCATCAGCGAGACGGGGGGCGAATTGGCCGAGGGGCGGCGCGAGGGCGCCGACGAGCCCGCCAAGCTCTTGATGGTGATGAATGGAGCGCTGGTCGGAGTGCCGTCCGCGTACGCGTTGTCGAACTCGCTGGCGGTCACTGCGATTGCTGCCGTGTTGGCGGTCGTCATGGTTCTCGCATTTGTGGTCCGCCGGGTCCGGTGATCTCCCGGGGACGCTCCAAACTTTTCTTGCCGAGGCGTTGCACGCTGAGCCCTCGCCCGGTACTCAACCGACGAAGGCCAGAGACGAAGACCAGGTAGTTGGACATTGGCCGTCGTCGCGCACGACGACCGATGAGCGCCTATCTGGGCGCCGTCGCGACCGGATGGCCCGGTCGACAAATGGAACGGAGATGGATATGGACAAAAGGGGACAAGGTCTCTGGCTTGCCCAGAGAGAACGGAGGAACAAGACATGCCGTCACAGACCGAGATCCAGCTCACCCAGGAGCAGCTGGCCGACTTCGCCGTCTACTACGAGGGCGACTACAAGCCCCTGGTCGGGCTGCTGATCCGCTGGGGCACGTCCCGGCACGAGGCTGAGGACGTCGCCCAGGAGGCGATGCACGCGGCACTCATGAGCTGGCCGACCGTCCAGTCCCCGAAGGCGTTCGTTCGCACGGTCGCTCACCGCATCCTGCACCGTGGCTGGCAGGTTGCCGAGCGGGAGGCCTGCGCGGCGAGGCGCGTCGCGCAGGACGCCATGGTGGAGGCGTTCGATGCCAACGAGGACCGGTCGGAGTACCTGCGCATGTTGCGGGCACTGCCGGAGGCCCAGCGCGTGGTCTTCGAGCTGTACCACGACGGCTACAGCTATGCCGAGATCTCGGAGATCACCGGGCAGCAGCGCGAGACGGTGCGCTCGAACGTGCGGCATGCCCGTCGGAAGCTCGTTCGCATGATGGACCCCGAGTCGACCCGGAGGGAGGCAACCCATGGATCATGACAAGGAGCACGAACTCGACCAGCTCATGGACCGCGCGTCCACGTCCATACTGAAGTCCCTGGACGCCACGGTCGACGTCAAACAGCGCCTGCGTGAGCTGTTCCGCCAGGCCGGCGTCGACCCGGACCTCGTGCCGGCGCCTAGGCGCGGCCGGTAGCTGCACTACAGCTTGCAGGGCCCCGCTTGCGCTGGGCCCTGCAGTAATCGGCAGGGCGTGTCTGTGTCGCATCCTCCCGCTAGGTTGCTCTCTTGGAGATGGGGAGGGGTGGCGAACGGTGGCTGCGGCTGATGATCCGCCGAAGGCGTGGCTGATGCTGGCTGTCGGTGCGGATCGACAGCACGGTGGCAATGACGGGTACGACGACGACCCGGACGTTCACTACAGCTGGGATCACACCGTTCCGAACGCCCGGACCGTAGCTGTCGGTGATCGGATCGTCCTGTGGGACAAAGAAGCGGTCATCGGCGCCTCCGTGATCGAGGAGATCGAGACAGGCCACGCGGAGAAGATCCTCTACCGCTGCCCTCGCTGCAACGGGGCAAACATCAAGAGACGCAAGCGCGAATCGCCCCCGTTCAGGTGCTTCCCGTGCTCGGACACGTTCCCCATAGCTTCGACACGCGTAGAACGGGTTGAGACCTTCAGGTCACGTCACGACGCCAACTGGGTTGACCTCGGGCGCTGCCTGGACGGGCAAACCCTGCGCAGTCTCTGCGTCTCCCCGAAGTCCCAGCTCAGCATGCGACCATTGCGATGGGACGCATTTGCTGAGGCGCTGCGCAGCGTTGGCAGGGCCCGGGGTGCGGCGTTCCTCGACGAGGCGACCCCTTGGGTGCAGTCGCGCCCGGGAGGGCACCGACAGGCAAGGGTGCGCGTTCGCGTTGGTCAGGGCGGGTTCAGGGAACGCCTGCTCGCGACACTGGGGCCCGTATGCGCCTTCACCGGGCCTGGTCCCGCTGCTGCACTGGAAGCCGCGCATCTGTACAGCTACGCAGCGGTTGGCCAGCACCACGACGACGGAGGCCTGTTGCTGAGACGGGATGTACACCGGCTCTTTGATCAGGGAGACATCGCCGTGGACCCGCACACCCTGACGATCAGCCTGCGGGACGAACTACTCAGGTACCCGGGCTACGCGCCTCTGCACGGCCAGCCGCTTGCGACAAAGCTGGACCGCGGACAAGTGGCCTGGATCGAGAAGCACTGGAGGCAGCACCGGCCCGATGCGTGTTGACCAGGCGGAGCCATGCGAGACGGACGATTACGAGAGGCTTGGCCCACCGGCTGCCACCACTCTGCGTCTCGGTCCTAGCCGGACCAACCCGCTTTCCAAGTCTGTTGCCCACAGTGCAGGGACGGTCGGAAGCATCCGCCATCTGCGGTCGACGCTTGTGACAGATGCGGCCGGTCGGACCCGCACGCCGGCGAATGAGACCAGAACCGAGACCAGCCAGTGTCGGACAGGCAACGTGGGGCATTACGCGCGTACGTCTTCGGATCCTCCGAAGCGGCACAGGGTCGGGCCAGACAACACCGGTGTCGTGGATCCGACTATTACTTGAAATTGCGGATAGACGTGCCACTGGACAGGAGGAAGCCGTCTGAACGGCCGGCCCTTGGGGCCTGGCGTTCTCGCATTATCGCTGAGATAATCTGCCGGTGTTGAGATTCCGACAACTTCGCGGACGCACGCGGACTGACGCCGCAAGAGGCCTTGCCAAAGTCAGGGAACTTCTTCCTCCCGAGTACAGGCCGCTCACCGGTCCAGCAATTGAAAGCCAAGCAGCCACACTTGCTGTAGATGCGGCCGGCTTGCGATATTCCGTCGGAGATCTCCGTCGACTCAGACTGTATAGCAACGCCCAGATGTTGGCGGGCGAAGCCTACGTGAAAGACGGCGAGCTCTACGGTGTAATCATCAAGAGGCCGAGCGAGACGTTGGTATCGCCGGAACGAGCTGCCCAGTCGGCGGTATGGGCTGGTTACGTTGGCTACTCGCTGGAGGGCAGCCAGAGGACCGATGAGTTTGAACAGGCAGTAGCCACAGCCTTCAACGCCAACCTAGAGGAGTTGGTCAGGACATCGGAGCGCACCCGCCTCTTCCTTAACGAGCAGCGGACGCACGCGGATGCTCCGACCGGACCGGAGGTTTCTGCGGCCGGGGTTCTCAAAGATAAGTCGGCTCGCACACTGATGCAGGCAATCAAGGCGTCCGGAGGCCTTCTAGTAAGCGACTTGCCGAAGCAGCTACCGGCAGGTGATCGCGCTCGAATTGACGAGATCCAGGAGAAGCTGCTTTCAAGTTCTTTGTTAGAGCAAGAAACAGTTATTGTCTGCTCAAAGGCTCGCACCCCCGTCTTGAGATACGCCTCAGATGAGGATGCGGAGGCACTCGCGGCCTTGAACGTAAGATGTTCTTGCGGTCAGCCAGTCCAAGGCGAGAAAAGAGAAAGATCGGTAACTGTAACGAAGTTGGGCAGGAGTTTGGTTGACAAAAGCCGATGGATGACGGTTCTGCTGGTCGAGGAGCTTCGCTCGCTTGGAGTACCGCTGGAGCACATCTTTATTGAGCAATTGGACGGTGGTGATGAGATGGACTGCCTCGCCGTAATTGCTGGTGATACGGTGCTGTTCGAGCTCAAGGACAAGGAGTTTTCCCTTGGCCATGCCTACTCCTTCGCGGCGAAGGTGGGAATTCTTCGGCCAGATCTCTCGGCCGTGATCACAACGGACAAGGTTGGAAACGACGCCCGGGAGCATTTCGAGCGAGCGAAGAAAGCAAGTATGGAAGGCTCAAGGCAAAGAACCTTGCCAGTAGGTTCAGCGCCCGTCTTTGTTGAAGGCGTCGAGCGACTCCAGGATGAACTAAGGGCGATCGGTTCGACCCTGACCCTGGATGACGCGAACATGTTCTTTGAAGACGTCTTCCTGCAAGCGGCGCTAAGTCCGTCAAGGTTTATCGCGCAGATGTCAGCCACCGATGCTGCCAGTGGCTCTGTCGAAGCGGTACTTCCAAAGCCGCGGAGAGGTGGCTTGAGTCAGCCGGTCAAGCCGGCAGGCGGAGAAGCGTGAAGGGATAGTTGCTCGCCGTCGGCGTGGCTGAACGCCGAGGACATCGCTGTGGTTTGGGAGGAGGACCGGGAGTGGCGAGGATGCCACGTGGCGCAGGCTGCTGGTCTCGCAGTTTCGCCCCCCGGATCTGAGTCCATTGTCGCACCCTCCCCTAGCCTCACTCAGGTGACCGACACGTTGCTTCGCTCGCTGCGCGAGCACCTACTGGACGAGTCCGAGCCGCTCGCTGGCTTGCTCCGTAAGTGCCTGCTGCTTGGTGCCGAGACCGGCTCCGAGGCCCTCCGAGAGCGGGCGCGCAGGGAGCTGAACGGGTACGGCGACGAGGATGAGGTTCCGAAGTACCGCAAGTTCCACGACGTGCCGATCTCGATGGACTCGATGAGCGGGCGTACGTGGAGGCGGGGCGACATCATCAGCCGACTCAACTTGCCGCCTGAAGCTCGGGAGTACGTGCCGGAGGAGTTCACGTTCAAGCAGCCGATCGAGGAGCTGCAGCACCTTGCCGGGCAGATCAAGCTGTCGTTCACGTCACCCGGTCTGGTCGTCGCCCAGGCGATCTGGAACAGAAAGCTTGGTCCGTTTCAAAGCGTTGACGGCCTGTCCTATGTCATGACGGGCTCGGCGGTCATGGGCATCCTCGGTCAAATCCGCACCAAGCTCGGTGGACGTAGTCGCGGACCTCACCGCCGACACGCCGATGTCGGAACTACCCAAGAAAGGCCAGGTCGACGCCGCAGTGAACCACCGTCTCGGGGACATCTACAACACGACGATCCAGACAACCAACGGGCCTGTCGCTATCGGTGCCGAGGCAAAGGCCAGCACTGAAGGCTTGACCGTCGAGGACGCACTTCGGCTGCTCGACAAGGTGCAACAGACGGCAGCTGGGGCGCAAACCCAACGGCGCATCCAGCATCTACCTCGGCGCCGATGGTTCCTGGCACGGCCGAGTAACCGTGGGCGTGAAGGACGACGGCTCACCGGACCGGAGACACGTGCGGGGGAAGACGGAAGCCGCGGTCATCAAGAAGGTCCGCCTCCTTGAGCGGGAACGGGACAGCGGAACCGTTCGCAAGGCCGGCCAGCGTTGGACCGTGAAGACCTGGCCGACCCACTGGGTCGAGAACATCGCCGCACCTGCGGTCCGAGAGAACACGATCGCCGGCTACCGGGTGGCCGTTTACCGTCACCTGATCCCGGGCCTCGGCGCGCACCGTCTCGACCGTTTGGAGCCCGAGCACCTAGAGCGCTTCTACAAGCGAATGCCGGAGAAGGGCGCCGCTCCGGCGACCGCTCATCAGGCGCACCGCACCGTACGGACCGCGCTCAATGAAGCCGTACGCCGTGGACACCTGGCGCGAAACCCTGCCGCGCTTGCCAGGGCACCACGGCTACCCGAGACCGAGATCGAGCCGTACTCGGTCGAAGAGGTGCAGCGTCTCTTGGCCGCGACCCGCGGCCGACGAAACAGCGCACGATGGGCCATCGCCCTCGCGCTCGGTCTGCGCCAAGGCGAAGCGCTCGGCCTGCGCTGGCCGGATGTTGACCTGGACGCCGGGACGCTGACCGTCTGGCGCGGTCGGCAACGCGCGAGGTGGGAGCACGGCAGCTCACCGTGCGGCCGGAAGCATGGCGGGCACTGCCCCGACCGCCGCCAGGTGCGAGCGGACACCGCCGAGACGAAATCGCGCGCCGGACGCCGCAGCATCGGGTTGCCTGACGAGCTGGTGGCGCTACTCCGCAAGCACCGCGAGGAGCAGGAGCAGGAGCGCGCGACCGCCGCCCAACTCTGGGAGGGCGGCGAGTGGCTGTTTGCCACGCCGATCGGCGGCCCGGTCAACCCGCGGACGGACTATGACGAGTGGAAACGGCTGCTCAAACTCGCCGGGCTCCGGGACGGCAGGCTTCATGATGCCCGACACACCGCCGCCACTGTGCTGCTAATCCTCGGCGTCGCCGAGCGGGCTGTGATGGGCATCATGGGCTGGTCGAACTCTGCCATGGCAGCCCGGTACCAGCACCTGACCGCACAGGTCCGCCGGGACATCGCCAAGCGCGTCGGTGGGCTGCTCTGGGATAGCTCGTCCAACGGCGCAGACGGGCCGAAAACGGCCTCCTGACCACCAACTGAGACCGAAACTGAGACCAGAAGCAGAACGCCCGGCCGATCCCTGCGGATCGACCGGGCGTTCCCGCACCTTACGAGCGGTGGCGGCGGGATTTGAACCCGCGGAGGGCGTGAACCCTCACACGCTTTCGAGGCGTGCTCCTTAGGCCACTCGGACACACCACCGCCGAGTAGGGTACAGGACCGCAGGTTGCGATGCCGAACCGGTACCGCCCGGCCGCGCCTGGCAGGATCCTTGCCATGAGTACGCACATCGGCGCGAAGCCGGGAGAGATCGCCGAGCGGGTCCTGATGCCGGGCGACCCGCTGCGGGCCAAGTGGATCGCGGAGACCTACCTCGAGGGCGCGGAGTGCTACTCGACCGTCCGCGGCATGCTGGGCTTCACGGGCCGCTGGAAGGGTGTCGACGTCTCCGTCCAGGGCTCGGGCATGGGCATGCCGTCGGCGTCGATCTACGCCCACGAGCTGATCAACGAGTACGGCGTGAAGACCCTGATCCGGGTCGGCTCCTGCGGCGCCCTGCGGGAGGACCTGAAGCTGCGCGACGTGATCGCGGCGATCGGCTCGTCCACCGACTCGAACATGAACCGAATGCGGTTCGACGGGCTGATCGACTACGCCCCGGTGGCCGATTTCGGGCTGCTGCGTACGGCCGTGGAGGTGGCCGAGCGGCAGGGCGTCACCATGCACGTGGGGCCGATCCTGGCCGCCGACGCCTTCTACACCGACCGGCCGGACCTCTACGACACCCTCGCCGACTACGGGGTGCTGGCCGTCGAGATGGAGTCCGCGGCGCTGTACACGATCGCGGCCCGGTTCAAGGCGCGGGCCCTCACGGTGCTGACCGTGAGCGACCACATCAAGACGGGCGAGAAGACCACTGCCGCCGAGCGTGAGCAGACGTTCAGCCAGATGGTGGAGATCGCGCTGGACACGATCATCGCCTGACCCGCCACCTGCCTCCGGCAGCACAGCCGGCGCACAGCCACCTGCCCTTCCGCCGCCCCGCCGTCCACCCGGACGGCGGGGCGGCGGCGTTGGCGGGTGACGACGGTCACGGCACAAAACAATACGACCGGTCGTGCTGATTGAGTACGGTGTCGGCATGACGGTCGACGGACGCCTCGCGAGGGGCGAGCGCACCCGCGCCGCGGCACTGGACGCGGCCGTGGTCCTCGCCACCGAGGCCGGCCTGCACGGGCTCAGCCTCGCCCAGCTCGCCGACGCGCTCGGGGTGAGCAAGTCGGGGCTCTTCGCACACTGGCGGTCGAAGGAAGCGCTCCAGCTCGCGGCGATCGACCGGGCCGTGGAGCAGTGGCAGGAGCGGATCGTCGCGCCGGCGCTACGCGCCCCGCGGGGCGTACGCCGGATCCGGGCACTTCACGAGGCCCGGATCGACTTCTACGCCGCCCGCGTGCTGCCCGGCGGCTGCTTCTTCGCCAACACCCAGTTCGAGTACAACGCCCGGCCCGGCCCGGTCCGCGACCGGCTCGCCGAGGCGTTCCGCCGCTGGACGGCGTTCCTCGAGGAGCTGGTGCGGCAGGCCGTGGACGCCGGCGAGCTCGCCGCCGACGTCGACGTGCCGCAACTGGCGTACGAGATCGACGCGCTCGGGATGAGCGCCGCCATGCACTCCCGGCTGCTGGAGCCGGAGGCCGCGTACCGGCACGCCCGCCAGGG
Source organism: Micromonospora globbae (assembly GCF_036184225.1). Taxonomy (NCBI): domain Bacteria; kingdom Bacillati; phylum Actinomycetota; class Actinomycetes; order Micromonosporales; family Micromonosporaceae; genus Micromonospora; species Micromonospora globbae. Next base: position 5,788,343 of record NZ_CP108084.1, on the reverse strand, counting down.
TCTGCTGGACCGCCTCCGGGCGCTGTGCACCGACCCGACCCTGCTACCGGAAGGCCGACCATGAGTGCCACCCTCACCGACCAGCCCGCCGTGGCGTACGGGCACGTCGAGCACGTCACCGTGCACTTCGACGACCTCGACGCCATGGGCATCATGCACAACGCCCGGTACGCGGTGCTGCTGGAACGGGGGCTCACCCCGTACTGGTCGCAGCGTGGGCTCGCCTACCGGGGCAGCTCCACCCCGCCCGACCTGTTCCACGCCGTGCGGGAGTTCGCGATCACCTACCGCGCGCCGATCACCAGCACCGGCCCCGTGGCGCTGCACTTCTGGCTCAACCACTTCGGCACGAGCAGCGCCGAGTACGGCTTCCAGTTCCGCTCGGTGGACGGCCACACGCTGCACGCCGAGGGCCACCGCTCGATCGTGCGGCTGGACCCGGCGACGCTGCGGCCGGCGCCCTGGACGGACGCCGCCCGGGCCGTGGCCGCCACCCTGCTCCGGCCCGCGACCACCGCCGCCTGACGCACCGCGCGGCGCGTCCGCCTGACGCACCGCCGGGTCGGGTGCGTCCGCCGCCTCCGCGACGACGAACGCACCCGACCCGCTCACGACGCCCGGCCCCGGTCAGGCGAGCGCCTCGGTCGGGGCGAGGCGGGCGGCCCGGACGGCCGGGTAGAGGCCCGCGAGGCCACCGATGAGCAGGGTGGCTCCGACGCCACCGGCCATCGCCCACACCGGCACCGCGGTCGGCCACTGCCGCCAGAACGCGTACCCCGCGGTGACCAGGATGCCGAGCAGCACCCCGCCCGCACCGCCGAGCGCGGAGAGCAGCAGCGACTCGGCGAGGAACTGGACGCGGACCTGTCCCCTGGTGGCGCCCAGCGACCGGCGCAACCCGATCTCCGCCCGCCGTTCCAGCACCGAGATGACCATGGTGTTGGCCACGCCCACGCCGCCGACGAGCAGCGCCACCGCGCCGAGCCCCAGCAGCAGCCCGGTGAACGCCTCGTCGGTGGCGGCCGCGGCGGCGAGCGCGTCCGACGGCCGCGACACCTGCACCTCGTTCGGCGCCTCCGGGTTCGCGGTCGCGCCGAGCACCGCGCGCACCGCCTCCACCGACTCCTCCCGCGATCGCGTGTAGACGGTCGTGGGGTGCCCGTCGAACTCCAGGTACGCCTCGGCGGCCGGCCAGCCGACGAGCACCGAACTGTCCAGCTCCGGTGCGAGCGGGGCCGGAGCCAGGATGCCCACCACGGTGAACCAGCGACCGCCCACGTACACCTGCACCTCGGGCCCGGCCGCACCGAGCCCGAGCCGCCGGGCGGCGGCGTCGCCGAGCACCACGGCCGGATACCGCTCGGTGGCCGCGTTCAGCCAGGTGCCGCTGCGTACGGTCGCACCGACCGTGTCGAGCAGGCCGAGCTGGGCGGCCCGCGTGGCGATCCCGCCGGTCTCGCCCGACGGGATGCGGTCGGTGCGGTAGACCGGGGCGTCCGGCACCTGCCCCGTGGCGGAGGCGTCCGTCACCGGCCCGATCCGGCCGATCATCGCGACCGACTCGACCGGCAGCTTCGCCTGCTCGCCGAAGAGGGTGTTGCCCGGCGCGACGGTGAGCAGGTTGGTGCCGAGCCGGTCCAGCGTGCGGTCGAGATCGGCCCGGGACGACGACGAGATGCCGACGACGGCGACCATCGCCGCGATGCCGATCGCGATGCCCAGCGCCGAGAGGAACGCGCGCAGCGGCCGGGTGCGCAGGCCCACGCCGCCGACCCGGAACACGTCGCCCGGAGCGAGCCGGGCCGGTGTCAGGCGCGGTCGGGTGTCCGCCGGCACGAGCCGCAGCGGGGTCTGCACGGCCATCAGCGCACCCCCTCGGCGAGCGGCGCCGCCGTGTCGGCGAGCACCCGGCCGTCACGCATCCGCACCTGTCGGGGAAGCCCGTCGGCGATCTCCCGATCGTGGGTGATCACCACGACGGTGGTCCCCGCCGCGTGCAGGTCGCGCAGCAGCGCGAGCACCCCGGCGCCGGCCACCGAGTCGAGGTTCCCGGTCGGCTCGTCGGCGAGGAGCACCGCCGGCTCACCGACGACCGCCCGGGCCACCGCCACCCGCTGCCGCTCCCCGCCGGAGAGTTCGTGCGGCCGGTGCGTCAGCCGGTGGCCGAGGCCCACCCGGTCCAGCGCGGCCTCCGCCCGCCGCCGTCGCTCCCGCCGGGGTACGCCGGCGTACAGCAGGCCGTCGGCCACGTTGTCCAGCACGGGCGTGCCGGAGGCCAGGTGGAACTGCTGGAAGACGAAGCCGATCCGGCGGGCCCGCAGCGCGGAGAGCTGCCGGTCCGGCAGGGCCGCCACGTCGTAGCCGTCGATCACCACCCGGCCCGTCGACGGGCGGTCCAGGGTGCCGATCAGGTTCAACATCGTCGACTTGCCCGACCCGGACGGTCCCACGATCGCCACCAGTTCGCCGTGGCGGATCCGCAGCGACACCTCGCGCAGCGCCGTCACCCCGCCGGGGTACGTCCGGCTCACCCGGTCGAGCACCACGGCGTCACCGGTCATGCCGGCATCCCCACCGTCATGCCCTCGGCGATGTCGGGGCCGCTCACCTCGACCCGGCCGGCGGCGAAGAGCCCGGTGGTCACGGCCACGATCCGGCTCCGGCCCCCGTCGACCACCTCCACGCCGTAGCCGCCCTCGGCGAGCGCGAGCAGCGCGGCCACCGGCACGGTGAGCACGTCCGGCCGCTCGGCGGCGGTGAAGGTGACCTCGACGCTCGCCTGGTCGTATCCGGCGAGCTTCGCTGGGTCGGCCACCGAGACGGTGACCTCGATCTTCGTCTCCGCCTCGCTGGACTGGCCGCCCGCGCCGCCCGAGCCCGGGTCGATCACGGTCTGCACCGATTCGATCTTGCCGGGCACCGAGCCGCCGTCGGGCAGGCCGACGCTGACCGCGCCGCCCTTCTTCGCCAGCCGCTGGTCGTCCACGTCCAGGTCCACGGTGACGAGCCGGCTGGTGCCGGTGTACGTGAGCACCGCCTGGCCGGGCTGCGCCGCGTCCCCGGTGGCGGCCTGCTGGCTCTCCACGCGTACGGCGCCGTCGGCGTAGACGACCCGGCCCGGCTCGACGCGGCCGGTCTCGGGCAGCCCGAGGTCCTCCTGCCACTCGCGGACCGCGTCGGCGGTGCTGTCGGTGTACTCGTCGTCGACGGTGAAGCCGGTCCGCCCGAGCGCCCGCAGGTTCCGCTCGAACTGCTTGACGTCGGCCCCCTCCACCCCGGGTTCGAGCACCCGGTACGCGGGCAGCGCCCCGTAGAGGAGCACCACCGGTTCGTCGTCCACCGCGTACAGCCGGCCGCCCCGCTTCACGACCGTGCCGGTGTCGGGCAGGGCGGTGATCGTGCCGGTGAGGCGGGCGGTGGCGGTACGCGGGCTGCCGTACCCGAGTGTCCCGTCCACCTCCTGCGCGTCGGTCAACGTCTGGCGCGTGACGGTGGCGGTGGCCGGCGGGGTGGTGCCGGCGGCGGCCGTACCCCGGTCGGTGCCACCGAAGCCCACCGCGGCCGCGACGCCGGCGGCGGCCGCCAGCACGACCGCGGCGGCCAGCGCGACGGCGCGCAGCCGCGGGCGACGAACCCTCACCGCGTCGCCTCCGCGATCTTCGGCGCGTACTGCCGGCACTTCTCCATGGCGGCCTTCACCTTCGGGTCCTTGAGGTCGACCACGTCGAGCCGGAGCTGCAGCCCGCCGTCCGGCGACGGGTCGGGGAACTCGGGCACGCCGTTCTCCCGCATGCAGGTGGCGAGCTTGCGCAGCCGCTCCACCTGCTCCGGGTCGAGCTTGCGCTTCTCGCCGCCGTTGGGCAGGTACTGGCGGCACGCCTCCATGGCCGCCTGCACCTTCTTCGGGTCGGTGTTCCCGTCGAACCGGAACAGCCGCTGCCCGCCCGGCTCCGGGTCCGGCACCTCGACGCCGTGCTCCCGCATGCACCCGGTGAACTTCAGCTGCCGTTCCTCGTCGCTGAGCTGGGCCGCCGGGCTGGCGGACGCGGCCTGCGCCCCACCGCCCCCGGCCGTCGCCACCGCCGGCTCCTCGTCCTGGCCGTTCCCGCAGGCGGGAAGGGTCAGGGCGAGCAGCAGCGGCAGTGCGAACAGTCCTCGTCGCATGACGCTTTCCTCTCCCGGCCCGGCCGTGTGCCGGGCGCTCCGATCGGCCACGACGCACCGCCGGGCCTCCCGCCCAGTCGACGGCAAGGGGCGTATCCGGGGCGTAACGGCGGACGTTTACGGCGGCGTTATCCGGCGGGCGGCACCATGGACGGGTGAGGGTCCTGGTGGTGGAGGACGAGAGCCTGCTCGCCGAGAGCATCGCCGAGTGGCTGCGCCGCGAGGCGTTCGCGGTGGACGTCGCGTACGACGGCGGCGCCGCGCTGGAACGGCTCGGTGTGAACGAGTACGACGTGGTCGTCCTCGACCGTGACCTGCCCGGGGTGCACGGGGACGACGTGTGCCGGGCGATCGTCGACGGCGGCGGGGAGACCCGGGTGCTGATGCTGACGGCCGCGGCGGCCGTACGCGAGCGGGTGGCCGGCCTCGCGATCGGCGCCGACGACTACCTGACCAAGCCGTTCGCCCTGGTCGAGCTCTCCGCCCGGGTGCACGCGCTGAGCCGACGGGCCCGCCGGGCCGCGCCGCCGACCCTGACCCGCGCCGGCATCGTGCTCGACCCGGCCCGCCGGGAGGTGCACCGTGACGGCCGGTACGTGCCCCTGTCCCGCAAGGAGTTCGCCGTGCTGGTCGAGCTGATGCGCGCCGACGGCGCCGTGGTCTCGGCCGAGGAACTGCTGGAACGTGCCTGGGACGAGCACATCGACCCGTTCACCAACGCGGTCCGGGTCACCGTCATGAAGCTTCGCCGCAAGCTCGGCGAGCCGCAGGTGGTCGAGACCCTGGCCGGCGTGGGATACCGGATACCGTGAAGCGACTCTCCCTCCGGGCCCGGCTCACCCTGATCTACGGCGGCCTCTTCCTCGGGGCCGGCCTGGTCCTCCTCGCGGTCACCTACGTGCTCGTCGACCAGCGCACGGTGCAACCGTTCGGGCTGGCGCTGCGCGACGTCAAACCCGTGGTGCAGGACATGAACGGGAGGCTCACCGGCGACCAGGCCGAACAGCTGCGCCTCATCGTCAACAAGGCGCAGGACGACGCGCGGGACCAGACGCTGGACTCGCTGCTCACCCAGGGCGGGATCGCGCTGGGCCTGGTCTCGGTCGTGGCCATCGCGTTCGGCTGGCTGGTCGCCGGCCGGGCGCTGCAACCGCTGCACCAGATCACCGGGACCGCCCGGAGGATCGCCGGTGCCGACGTGGCCGGGCGGGGCCTGCACGAACGCATCTCCCTCTCCGGCCCCGGCGACGAGATCCGCGAGCTGGCCGACACCTTCGACGAGATGCTGGAACGGCTGGACCGGTCGTTCGACGGGCAGCGGCGGTTCGTCGCGAACGCCTCGCACGAGCTGCGCACCCCGCTCGCGCTGAACCGGTCGCTCATCGAGCTGGCGGTCACCCGGCCGGGCGCCTCCGAGGACGTACGCCGGCTGGGCGAGTCGCTGCTCGCCGTGAACGAGCGGCACGAGCGGTTGATCGACGGGCTGCTGACCCTGGCCGACTCGGAGAACGAACTCACCGCCCGGTCCCGGGTGGACCTCGCCGACGTGGCCGACCACGTACTCGACCAGGCCGCCGGGAAGGGCGACGGACCGGTCGTGACCCGGGAGCTGGCGCCGGCGCCGGTGGTGGGCGACCCGGTCCTGCTGGAACGGCTCACCACCAACCTCGTGGAGAACGCGGTGCGGCACAACGTGCCCACCGGAGGCTGGGTCCACGTCGGCACCGGCTCGTGGGACGGCCACGCGACGCTCACGGTGAGCAACACCGGCCCGGTGGTGCCGGGCTACGACGTGGAGGCGATCTTCGAGCCGTTCCGCCGGCTCGCCGGTGACCGGGTCGGCGGGGGCCGCGGGTTCGGCCTGGGCCTGTCCATCGTCCGGGCCGTGGCCCGGGCGCACGGCGGCACGGTGACGGCTCAGCCGCGCGACGGCGGCGGGCTGGTGGTCACCGTACGGTTGCCCGTGGCGCCGGCCGCACCACAGCTCTCCGCCGTGCCGGACAGCCGGCGGGCGGAGCCGGACCGGAGTCTCCGGTAGCCCGCGCTCCCGGGCAGCGGTCGCCGGCGAGGGGTCGCGGGCGCGCGGCTCAGCGGAAGAACGCGCGCAGCAGCGCGGCGCTCTCGTTCTCCAGCACTCCCGCGTAGACCTCGGGCCGGTGGTTGAGCCGGCGGTCCCGCAGCACGTCCCACAGCGACCCGACGGCGCCGGTCTTCGGCTCCCAGGCCCCGAAGACCACCGTCGAGATCCGGGCCAGCGCCAGGGCGCCCGCGCACATCGTGCAGGGCTCCAGGGTCACGACGAGTGTGCAGCCGTCGAGCCGCCACCGCCCCAGCCGTTGCGCGGCCCGGCGCAGCGCCAGCACCTCGGCGTGGGCGGTCGGGTCACCGGTCAGCTCGCGCTCGTTGCGGCCGATCGCCAGTTCGGTTCCGTCCGGGCCGTAGACGACGGCGCCCACCGGGACGTCCTCGACGGCCGTGGCCTCGGCACCGCCCTCCGCCGGACCCGGCACGGCCCAGGCCGATCCGCCCGGCGAGGCGGAATCGCCGGCCGAGCCGAAGCCTGGCCCGGCGCCGTCGCCGGCCGGGGTCGCCGGGCCGGTCACCGCGACCTCCAGCGCCCGCCGCATCCACAGCTCGTGCCGCTGCCGGCGGCCCAGGTCACCCGGGTCGGCCAGCCCCTCGTCGGCGCCCGGGCCGACCCGCCCGATCCGGCCCGGCGTCGGCTGGCCCGGCCGGACGGTCTCCAGCGCCGGATCCGTGGCGTCGGACGGCTCGCCGCCGCGTGGCAGCAGCGGATCGCCGCCGGGCGGATCAGACCTCACGCAGTTCCTCGACCTGGTCGGCGCAGCCCAGCACCTGGCAGATCTCGGCGGTCACGTCGGCGGGCAGCATGCCCTCCTCGGCGCAGAGGGAGAGCAGCTTCTGCGCGGGGATGCCCAGGTCGGCCAGGATGTCGGCGTCCCCGACCGGGTCGGCCTCGGGGTCGACGGCCGGCTGCTCGGTCTCCTCGTCGCCGCCGACCGCCGCGCGCGGCTCGTCGGTGTCCTCCAGGCCGGTCACCGACGCCTTCAGGTCACCGACCAGCAGCGCGCCCAGCTGGGACTCCTCCGCGTACGCCGAGTCGGAGCCGAAGACGCGCAGATCCTCGCCCTCGTCGAGGCGCAGGATCACCAGGTAGGTGTCGTCGGCCTCGACGAAGAGCAGCGACAGGTCGGCGTCCTGGTCGACGTCGCGCAGCCGGTCCGCGACCTCGTCGATGTCGGCGGTCCCTCGCAGGCTCACCTCGGCGGCCGTCCAGCCGCCGTCATCGCGCACCACGGCCGCAGCGAAGTACGACACGTTCCCCCCAATTGCCCTCGGCACAGCACGCCGACTCGTTACGCGTGCACGTTAGCCGGTCGGGTCGGCGGGCGACCGGTCAACGCCCCGAAGCGCCGGTCATTCGTGACAAAGTCTCCGCCGGTTCAGCCGGCGAGCTGTCGTCGCGTGGCGATGATCTGTCGCAGTCGCTCGGTGCGCAGCCGCTGCGGGCGCTCCCGCCGGCGTACCGCCCGGGCCCCGGCCAACTCGGCGAGGAGTTGCAGGCGGCGGCGGCTACGGTCGGGGTCGAGCCGCGGAGTGGTCCAGGCCATAGCTGCGAGAGTGCGTCAGCCGTGGGGCCCTCGTCAAGCCGGGCTTCGCAGCGCAGCCGAGCGGCGACGGGCCGCAGTCACCGACACCGCGCGGTGACCGATCTGACGGGTTCACCGGGCTCCCGCCGGTGACCAGAGTGCGCCCGCACCGACCTCGCGCGGGCACCGGCCTCGCGGCCTCACCACAGCGGCCAGTCCCCACTGGTCGCCCAGCGCACCGCCACGACGGCGGCCGCGATGCTCCACCCGCCGGCGGTCACGATCGCGATCCCGACGCCCACCCCCCGGTCGCCGTGCCGCACGAGCACCGCGGCGACGAGCCAGGCCAGCAGGCCCGCCACGAGGGTCCACCAGGCGTAGCCGGCGACGTCGGTGCCGAGCAGCCCGAACAGCAGCAGCCACACGAACGCGGACCCGCCCCCCGCCGCCACGCCGGCGCCGGTGACCGGGTGCGGTTCGCGGTAGGTGGGCCGGCTCGGCGGGCCGGCGGGGAAGAGCCCCGAGGGGGTACGCGACACGGGCCGGTGCGCGGCGCCCGGGTCGTACGGGTAGGGAGGCTGGCCGGTCGTCACCCGTCGCCTCCCCTCAGCCGGACCACTCGTACCACCGTACCGACTCTGCCAGGATGACCGGATGCCCTCGCCGACGACCAGACGCCGCGCGTACCCGGTCCTGCTGCTCGCCGCCACGCTGGCCGCGGGGTGCGCGACCACGCGGCCCGGGGCGCCGCCCGGCGGCGTGGTGCCGACCCCGCCGAGCGCACCGGTCACCGCGGACCAGGCGCCGGGCTCCGCCGCGCCGACCGGCTCCGCCTCGCGGGGGACGGCGGCCCCGGCCACGAGCGCGAGCGGCGGCACGGCACGGCACGTCTTCCCCGTGCGGGCCGACAAGGTCGCCTACCACCGGACGCACTCCGGATACCCGGCGACCGACATCTTCGCCGACTGCGGCGAGCCGGTCGTCGCGGTGACCGACGGCACCGTCCTGGAGGTGAGCCGCGTCGACCGGTTCGACAAGCGGGGGCCGCTCGGCCCGGACAACGGGGGCCTGTCGGTGGCGCTGCTCGGCGACGACGGCGTCCGCTACTACGGCTCGCACCTCAGCCGGATCGCGGGCGGCGTGGACCCGGGCGTGCGCGTCCGGGCGGGACAGCAGCTCGGCGAGGTGGGGCGTACGGGCAACGCCAACAACGTCTGCCACCTGCACTTCGGCATCTCGCCACCGTGCGCGGGCCAGGACGGCTGGTGGATCCGACGTGGCGTGATCTGGCCGGCTCGCTACCTGGACAGCTGGCGCAAGGGCGGCAACCGGGCACCCGCCGCCGAGGTCGGTGCGTGGCACCGCCGCCACGGCTGCCCGAAGGCACCCTGACCGGCTAGGTTCGGTGGGATGAAGGCCCGGGACCCCATCGCCGACCTGCGTCGGATCGCGTTCCTGCTGGAGCGGGCGAACGAGGCGACCTACCGGGTGCGGGCGTTCCGCTCCGCGGCCAAGGCCCTCGCCGCGCTGCCGGCCGCCGAGCTGGCCGAGCGCGCGGCCGCCGGCACCCTCACCGAGCTGGCCGGGGTCGGCGACGTGACGGCCCGTTGCGTGGCCGAGTCGATCGCCGGGGAGGAGCCGGTCTACCTGCGGCGGCTGCTCGCCACGGAGGGCAGCGACCTGGACGCCGAGGCGACCGCGTTGCGGACCGCGCTGCGCGGCGACTGCCACACCCACTCGGACTGGTCGGACGGCGGGTCACCGATCGAGGAGATGGCGCTCGCGGCGGTCGAGCTGGGGCACGAGTACGTGGTGCTCACCGACCACTCGCCCCGGTTGACCGTGGCGCGGGGGCTCACCGCCGAGCGGCTGCGCCGCCAGCTCGACCACGTGGAGAAGGTGAACGCGGCGCTGCCCGAGGGGTTCCGGATCCTCACCGGCATCGAGGTGGACATCCTCGCCGACGGCTCGCTCGACCAGGACGAGGAGCTGCTCGCGCGGCTCGACGTGGTGGTCGGCTCGGTGCACAGCGGCCTGAACGACGAGCGGTCGAAGATGACCCGCCGGATGCTCACGGCCATCGCGAACCCGCACCTGGACATCCTCGGCCACTGCACCGGCCGGATGGTCTCCTCCCGGCCGGCCGGTGTCACGGGCCCCGGCGACCGCGGGCACCGGGCGCGCAGCCGCAAGGAGAGCGACTTCGACGCGAACGCCGTGTTCGCCGCGTGCGCCGAGCACGACGTCGCCGTGGAGATCAACTCCCGTCCGGAGCGGCAGGACCCGCCGAAGCGGCTCATCCGGCGCGCGCTGGAGGCGGGCTGCCGGTTCGCCATCAACACCGACGCGCACGCGCCGGGCCAGTTGGACTGGCAGCGGTTCGGCTGCGAACGGGCGGCCCGCTGCGGCGTGACCGCCGACCAGGTCGTGAACACCTGGCCGGCGGAACAGCTCGTCGACTGGGCGCGCGGCCACTCCTGACCGGGGCGGGCGTGCCGGTGGCTCAGCGGTGTGCGGCCGGCTCCGCAGACGCCGCGGGCGCCCGGGCGGGCGTCGCGGGGACGGTCGCGCGACGCCGGCGGCCGAGCATGCCCTGCGAGACGGCGACGCCCAGCAGCACGACGAACGCGCCGACGGGCTGGTGCCAGTTCAGCCGCTCGTCGAGGACGAGCGCGCCGATCAGCACCGCGAAGACCGGGATCAGGTACGTCACGCTGGACGCGGTGCTCGCCCCCACGACCCGGATGTTGCGCATGTTGACCACGAAGGCCAGGCCGGTGCCGAGCGCGCCGAGCGCCAGCACGCTGGCCAGCACCCGTGGCGACAGCTCGGTGGGCACCGGAGGCGCCCCGGCCACCAGCGGGGTGACGATGGCCAGCTGCGCCGCGGCCATCAGCAGCTGCGCCGCCGACAGCGAGACGCCGGAGTGCGCGCTGCCGGCCACGAACCGCTTCTGGTACGGGATGGCGACGCCGTAGCAGGCGGCCGCGCCGAAGCACATGAGCTGGCCGGCGAAGTGCGCCCCGCCCACGCCCTCCCAGACGCCGAGCACCACCAGCACGCCGGCGAACCCGAGCGCGAGCCCGATGCCCCGGCGTGCCGTGAGCCGCTCGGTGCGGAACACCAGCACGGCGAGTGGGAGGACGATCAGCGGCGTCGTGGCGTTCCAGATGCCGGCGAGCATCGACTCGACGCGCTGCTCGCCGTAACCGAAGAGGGTGAACGGCATGGCCACGCCGAACGCCGCGATCACGAAGAGGTGGGCCCACACCCGAGGTTCGCGGGGCAGCCGGTCGCGGAGCACGGCGAGCACCACGAGGAGGGTCAGCGCCCCGGCGGCTACCCGGTAGAGGGTGAGCTGGAACGGATGCAGCTCCTCGACCCCGACCTTGATGAACAGGAAGCTCGAGCCCCAGATCGCGGCCAGGGCGAGGTATCCGGGCAGCCAGCTGCGGAGCGCTGGCCGGTCAGGAGTGAAGTGGTCCGGCACTCCTGACACTCTGCCGGACGCGTACGACAAAGTCGCGCGGAATTCGGACGCCCGTGTCGCACGCCACGGGCGCCGGTTCCGTCCGCCGCCCGAAGGTGCGAACACGCTCGACACGGGGCGGGCCCGGTCACGTAGGGTCGCCGTGTGGGACGAATCGACGAACTCGCGAACCGCTACGTGGCCGAGTGGGCGCCACTGAGCCCGACCGGGGCCACCTACGTCGGCATCGCCGGCTACGACGACAAGCTGGACGACCTGTCGCCCGAGGGCTACGCGGCCCGAGCCGACCTGACCCGTCGCACGCTGGCCGACCTCGACGTCACCGAGCCGGAGACCGAGGCGGAGCGGACCGCCAAGGAGGCCATGCAGGAGCGGCTCGGCCTCGACCTCGCCCGCTACGAGGCGGGCGAGACGACGAGCGAGGTCAACGTCATCGCCAGCGCGCTGCACGACCTCCGGATGGTCTTCGACCTGATGCCCACCGAGGGCGAGGACGCGCAGGCCAACATCGCGACCCGGCTGAACGCCTTCCCCGCCGCGGTGGAGGGCTACAAGACCACGCTGCGCGAGGCTGCCGCGGCCGGGCACGTCAGCTCGAAGGTGCAGCTCATCGAGACGGCCAAGCAGTGTGACATCTGGGTCGACCCGAACGGCGACAACGTCTTCCACGGCCTGGTCGAGCGGCTCGGCGCGCAGGGCAGCGTCGGCGCCGAACTGCGCCGGGGTGCGGCGGCGGCCACCGCCGCGACGGCGCAGTTCGGCCAGTTCCTCCGCACCGAACTCGCCCCGCTCGGCCGGGAGAAGCAGGCGGCCGGCCGGGAGCGCTACGAGCTGGCGTCGCAGTACTTCCTCGGCGCGAAGGTCGACCTGGACGAGACGTACGCCTGGGGCTTCGCGGAGCTGGCCCGCCTGGAGAGCGAGATGCGGCAGGTGGCCGCACGGATCGCGGGCCCGGGCGCGACGGTCGACGAGGCCGTCGCGGCGCTGGACGCCGACCCGGCCCGGACGATCCAGGGCAAGGAGGCGTTCCGGGACTGGATGCAGTCGCTCGCCGACAAGGCGATCGGCGAGCTGCACGGCACGCACTTCGACATCCCGGAGCAGGTACGCCGGATCGAGTGCTGCATCGCCCCGACCAGCGACGGCGTCATCTACTACACCGGTCCGAGCGAGGACTTCTCCCGCCCCGGCCGGATGTGGTGGGCGGTGCCGCAGGGCATCAGCGAGTTCTCCACGTGGCGGGAGGTCACCACCGTCTACCACGAGGGTGTCCCGGGCCACCACCTCCAGGTCGCGCAGACCGCCGTCCGGGCCGACCTGCTCAACCGCTGGCAGCGGCTGCTCTGCTGGGTCTCCGGCCACGGCGAGGGGTGGGCGCTCTACGCGGAGCGCCTGATGGACGACCTGGGCTACCTGGAGGACCCGGGCGACAAGCTCGGCATGCTCGACGCGCAGGCGTTCCGGGCGGCCCGGGTGATCGTCGACATCGGCATGCACCTGGAGCTGGAGATCCCGCGCGACAACCCGTTCGGCTTCCACCCCGGCGAGCGCTGGACGCCGGAGCTGGGCTGGGAGTTCCTGCGCGCCCACTGCCGCATCCCGGACGAGAACCTGCGCTTCGAGCTGAACCGCTACCTGGGCTGGCCGGGCCAGGCGCCGTCGTACAAGGTGGGCGAACGGATCTGGCTCCAGGCGCGGGACGAGGCGAAGGCCCGCAAGGGCGCCGACTTCGACCTGAAGGAGTTCCACCGGCAGGCCCTGGACCTGGGCTCGCTCGGGCTGGACCCGCTGCGCCGGGCGCTCGCCCGGCTCTGACCGCCGGGGGACCGGCGCCGACCGAACTCGACGAAGGGCCGGGAGCCAGAGGCTCCCGGCCCTTCGTCACGGTCAGGCCAGTTCGATGTTCAGCGGGCCACGGGTGTTCGCGGTCAGGGTGTCGCAGTCGATGTACGCCAGGTTGATGTCGACCTTCGTGAAGGTGATCGGCACCGGCGAGGTGATCGGGATGCCGTCCGGGAACGGCAGGTCCGGGGTCAGGGTGACCTTCAGGGGACCGAGCCACCCGACGAACCGCGTCGCGAAGAACCGCACGTCGCCCTTCACGATCAGCTGCTCGGTGACGTACCGGACGGTCTTCCCCGCCGGGCCGTCGACCGCGAGGACGAAGTCGTTCGTGACGGCCTTGTCCATCGTGAACATCAGCGTCCTGAGCGTGCCGTCGGCCGTGTCCAGCTCGGCGATGCCCTCGAAGCGCAGGCCGGTCATCGTCTGCGAGGAGCCGGTGAGCTTCCCCGGCTTGGCGGCGACCCTCGGCAGGTCGTCGTCCGTGGCGACCATGGGCAACGGCTTGCCGGGCTCCACCTCCCGCGGCGTGGTGGGTGTCGGGGTCGGGCACCGGCCGGGTTCGGTGCCGCCGGGCTTCGGCGCACGGGCGGGACGCTGTGGCGTCGGCTCGTCGGTCGACGCGCTGCGGGACGGCGTGGCCGAGGGCTCGCCCTCCGGGCTGGCGGTGGGGGACGGGGACGCCGTCGCGGTGGTGTCCTTCTCGTCCGAGTCACCGCCGGTGAGCAGATCGGTGATGCCGCCGACGATGTCGGTCAGCAGGTTGCCGTCGGACGACTTCTCGGGGTCCGCGCTGGCCGGGGCCGAGGGGGTGGCGGCGCTGGACGACGTGGCGCTGGCTGTCGACTCGGCAGTTCCGGTCGGCTTCGCGGTGGCGGTCGGCTTCGCGCTCTCCGTCGGCTTCACGCTCTCCGTCGGGGTGGGGCAGGACGGCGCGGCCACCGCCGGCCCGCTGGTGCGGAGCCCGAGCAGCCCGGCCGCGGCGGCCGTCGCCACGACCAGCAGGATCGCGTACGTCCTCGGCTCGCGGTGCCGGCCACCCTGCGCCGGCCGCTCCGGGTCCGTGACGGGGAGCGCGACGGTGTCCGGCCCCGTGCCCTGGGCCGGCTCGGTGGGTGCCGACTCCCGCAGCGGGTTGCGCGGCGGCGGCACCGTGTCGGTGAGCACTCCCGTGTGCTCCTCCTCCCGCTGCCGCGGCATCAGGTCGTCGACGAGCGCTGGCTCACCGGCACCGGTCCAGTCGGCGGGACGCTCCTCCGCGATCTCCTCGTCCGCCGCCGGCTCGTCCACGGGCGGCGGGGCGACCGGCCTCTTCACGGGCACCCACGCGAACCCGAGCGCGCTGCCGACCATGCCGAGGACCAGCCCGACGAAGAAGCCGCCCAGGTTCACGCCGATCAGCGAGTAGACCGCTGTCACGGCCGCGACCACGGCGTAGAAGATCCGTTGTGCGGGGCTCAGCCAGAGAAGCAGGCCGCAGGTGAACAGGATGGCGGGGATCAGCCACGCCAGGAAGCCGGTCGGACCCATCTTGACGGAGAGCCCGTCGAGGGACATCTGCGTGCTTCCGAAGATCTCCAGGCCGGCCAGCATGGTGAACAGCCCGGCCCAGAACGGGCGCTGCCGCCGCCAACGGCGGAACCCGCGCCACGTCCGGCCCCACCAGCCGGAGCGGGCGTTCTGCGTCTCGGCGGTTGTCACGTACTCCTCCTGGCGGTGCCGACGGGGTGGGACACGGACGAGGCCCGCGGAGGGAGCCCTCCGCGGGCCTCGGGGTCAGATCAGAAGCATTCCTTGGCGTCCGGGCCCACCTTGAGGCCGAGCTTCAACCCGTTGAGCGTGAACGTGCCGGCGCTGGTCGACCACGCCACCTGCTTGAGGTCCTTGATGACGACCTTGTCGGCGTCCTGCCCGAAGGACTTCGGCAGCGCGTGCTCGTTCAGGTCGGTGGCGTCGCGCCCGATCTGGATGTTGGTGAACTCCGCGTTGCCCTCGAGGGACTCCATGTCGATGAGCAGACCCTTGGCCGTGGCCGGCTTGCCGCCACCACCGGCGTTGATGGTCAGCACGATGTCCATCCCGAGCACCCGGGACTTGACGGACTGGCACAGGTTGTGGAGTTCCGCGGTGCCGATCTCGGACACGGCCACCGGGTGGACCGTGTTGTCCTTCTCCTTGACCATGCCGCCGTACTGCTTGAAGTCGTGGCCCACCAGCTCCGAGGCGCCGACCTTGAACGTCTGACCGGAGACGTTGAACGACGCGGCGATGGCGCCGTTGGCCATCCCCAGGACTATGCCGCCGGCCACGACGGTCGCGGGGACCATCATCGCGGCGAAGCGGCGCCACCGGGTGCCGCCGCTCAGCTGACGGTCTTCCGATTCACTCACGGGGTCCTCCTCGACGGGGGTGTCGTCACCGATCGCGCACGCGATGCGGGACTGGGAAAGAGCGAGCGCTGCGCTGCCGTGGTGTGCCATCAGCGGGGCACTGCACGCGGATGGATGCTCTCGCGAAGGGACCTACGTCACAAGACCCTAGCTACTGACCGGTAACAGGGTGGGTCCGCCGAGCGCCACCGCCGCTACAAGCCGTTAACCCGCGGGTGCGGCGGGTCGGCTGACAAATGCGCTTTATTACGACAATGTGGCCGGTAGGTTTCACCGGTGGTAGCCGAGCAAGCCCTTCATCACAGTTCAGTAACGGCAGGCTGTCAAAGCGCTGAGGGTGACCCGATCCCGACCGTCCGGACGAGGCGGCGGTCAACTGTCCCGCCCGTCGGCGTCGAGCCACGAACCGAGCAGATGGCGGTCGATGGAGTCGACGCGGCCGAGCGGCCGGCCCGCGGCCACCCGCGCACGGAGCTCCCTCCGGGTGAACCACCGCGCCTCCAGCAGTTCCACGCCGTCCACCCGGACCTCGTCGGACACCGCAGTGGCGCGGAAACCGACCATCAGGCCGGCCGGGAACGGCCACGCCTGCGATCCCTGGTAGACGAGGTCGGTCACCGTCACACCGACCTCCTCGGCCAACTCCCGGTGCACCGCGTCCTCCAGGCTCTCGCCCACCTCGACGAACCCGGCCAGGGTCGAGTACGAACCCTCCGGGGAACCCGCGTGCCGGGCCAGCAGGCAGCGGCCGGGCTCGCCCGGCGCCTCCACGAGGACGATGACCGCCGGCTCGATCCGGGGGAAGTGCAGCCGCCCGCACTCCGCGGCCGTGCAGACCCGCACGTGGCCGCCCGCGCGGGCCGCCGTCGTGGCACCGCAGGCGCCGCACCACCGTTGCTGGCGGTGCCAGTGGAGCAGACCCCGGCCGTACGCCTGGGCGGCCGCCTCGGCGGCGCTGAGCCGGCCCGCGAGCCGCCGGACGTCCACGGCCGACGCCGCACCCGCCACGTCGAGGGCCCGTGCCTCGGGCTGCCCCGTCAGGTCCGCCGCGAACACCGCCGCGCCCGCGTCCAGGCCGAGGAAGACCGTCTCGTCCGCGACGGCGAGCACCCGCGCCGCCGCGTCCCCCGTCAACCGCACCGGGACGTCCTCAGCGGTCACCAGGCAGCGGTCCCGCCACAGCGCCAGCACCGCCGTCCGCTCGTCGGACCTCAGCGCCGCCAGTCGCTCCGCGTCGGCGCGGACGTCACCCGCCCGGTCCAACCACCCACCGCCGTACGCGAACACCCGCTCGCCGCTCATGCCGTCACGCTTTCACGGCCGCCCCGACGACCGGCGGGCAGGCCCCACGTCGAGACGGCCGACCCCGTCCACGGCGGGCGTGAGGGGTGCCGGAACCGCACGCCGGCCCCCCGGCACGGCCGGGCCGTCCGGGCGCGACACGCCGGGCGACACGCCGTGCGGGGACGATCGGACGGCGACTGCCGACCCGGCCGGGCGTTCGTTACCGTAGGTGTCCGCGCGGGGAGAGTCCCCGGGATGGCACGTCGCGATCGAGGTAGCTGTGACGCTGTACGGCGAGAACCGTCCGCCCGCCGACGACCGTCCCACCGTGCAGGTCACCGCCGTCACGTGGCCCGTCGAGGAGCCCGAACCCACACCGCCGGCCACGCCCCGCCGCCCCCGCCGGCTGCGGCTGCTGGTCGCCGCGGGCGCCACCGCCGTGATGCTGGCCGGCGTGGCGGGTGCCGGGGCCTACGCGTACGCCGGCGACGTGCCGCGCGGCACCGTCGTCCTCGGCGCCGAACTGGGCGGCCGCAGCCGCGCGGAGGCGGCCCGGGAGCTGCGCGCCGAGCTGGACCGGCGGGCCGCCGCACTCGCCGCCCCGCTGACCGTACGCGTCGGGGAGCGGACCGCCGAGATCGTGCCGGGCGACGTGGGCCTCACCGTCGACGTGGAGGCGACAGTGGCCGCCGCGGCGAAGGCCGACGCGCATCCGGTGAGCCGGCTCGTCGGGTCGCGGTCGGTGCGGCCGGTCGTGTCGGTGGACGTCGACCGCCTGCACACCGCCCTGCAGAAGGTGGCCGGTGACCAGGTCCGGAAGATGACGATGCCGGCCATCACGTACGCCGGCACCACCCCGAAGGTGGTGCACCCGAAGCCGGGCCTGGCGCTCGACCCGCAACGCTCGGCGGAGGCCGTCCGGACCGGGTGGCTCGACGGGCAGCCGGTGACCGTGCCGCTCGTCGAGACGCAGCCGGCGACCAGCGCCGAGGAGGTGCAGCGCCTCGTCGACGAGCTGGCCCGCCCGGCGGTCGCCGCGCCCGTGAAGGTCACCACCGACAAGGGCTCGGTGACGATCCCGCCGAAGGCCATCGCGCGGAGCCTGCGTTTCAGCGCCGACGAGACCGGCAAGCTGACCCCGCGGGTGGACGTGAAGCGGCTGCGCGCCGCCCTCGGCGACGACCTGGCGAAGATCGAGGTGGCGCCGCGCAACGCGCGGATGAGCATCTCCGGTGGACGCCCCAAGGTGGTCGACCAGGGCCGCCCCGGCCAGCAGCTGGACGCCGTGGCGCTCGCCCGGGACCTGCTCGCCGTCCTGCCCGACGCCGACGGCCGGGAGGTCACCGGCCAGCTCAAGCCGGCGCAGCCGGAGCTGACCGCGGAGAAGCTGGCCGGGCTCGGCATCAAGCAGAAGGTCTCCTCGTTCACCACCCGCTTCACCGGTGGCCTCTCCTCGCCGCGCAGCCAGAACATCGTGACGATCGCCAAGGAGGTCGACGGCACCGTGGTGCTGCCGGGCGAGACGTTCTCCCTCAACGGGCACACGGGGGAGCGCGGCTACGCCCAGGGCTACCGGGACGCACCCGTCATCCTCGACGGGAAGCTGGTGCCGGGCGTCGGTGGCGGCACGTCGCAGTTCACGACGACGCTCTTCAACGCCACCTACTACGCGGGCCTCGAGGACGTCGAGCACAAGCCGCACTCGTACTGGTTCGACCGCTACCCGCCGGTCATCGAGTCGACCATCTTCTGGCCGGACCTGGACTTCAAGTTCCGCAACAACACCCCGTACGGCGTCCTCATCGACACCTCGTACACCTCCAGCACGATCACCGTGTCGATCTGGAGCACGAAGATCTACGACAGCGTCAAGACGGAGTACGGCCCGCGGCGCAACATCACCACCCCGCGGACCATCTACCTGGAGCCCGGGCCGTCCTGCATCCCCAGCAACGGCATCAACGGCTTCACCCAGGACGCGTACCGGGTCATCCGCAAGGACGGCAAGGTCGTCAAGCGGGAGAAGTTCACCTGGCGCTACGACGCGGAGCCGCGCTACGTGTGCGGCCGCGAGCCCTCCTGACGCGGGTCACGGCCCGCCGCAGCCCTCGTCGTACGCGGGCTCAGCGGCGGGCCTCCGCGAGCGCCTGGCGTACGCCGTCCGCGTCCCGGTCGGCGAGGTAGACGGGCGTGCCGGGCTCCTGGCGCCAGCTGTCGTCGAGGCTTCCCCCGTCGACGGGGTCGAAGCCGAGGGCGTCGACCAGTTCCATCACCGTCCGCTTGGCCTCGGGGTCGTCGCCGGCTACCGGCAGCGCGATCCGGTCGGGGGCACCGGCCGGGCGCCCGTTCTCCAGCAGGTGCTGGGCCTGGATGGTGTTGAACGCCTTCACGAGCCGCGCGCCGCGAAGGTGTTCGGCGGTCCACCGGCTGGACGCCGTGCCGTCCATGAGTTCCGGGATGTCGCCGTCCCGGTCGGGGTAGTAGTTGTCGGCGTCCACCACGAGCTTCCCGGCGAAGAGGCCGTCGCCCGGTAGGTCGGGCACCCCCATGAGGGGTACGGCGACGACCACCACGTCCGCACCGCGTACGGCCTCCTCGACCGTGGCGGTCTCCGCGCCGGTCTCGCCGGCGAGGGCGCGCAGCGTCTGGGGGCCACGGGAGTTGGAGACGGTGACGTCGTGCCCGAGGGCCGTGAACCGTCGGGTGAGGGTGCCACCGATGTGCCCCGAGCCGATGATGCCGATCCTCATGCCCGCCCCCTGGTCGTCGCGACGCGATCCGTCCTCGACGCTATCGCCGATCGTGGCGGCGGTTCAGGGAAACGGCGGACACCGGGCGTGGGCCGCGAGGCCGCGAGTGGAAAAGGTCCGTAAACGGTGTCAGGGCCACCCCCTGTAAGGGGGTGACCCTGACCGAAAGAATGTCCGGCGGCGTCCTACTCTCCCACACCCTCACGAGTGCAGTACCATCGGCGCTGGAGGGCTTAGCTTCCGGGTTCGGAATGTGACCGGGCGTTTCCCCTCCGCCATGACCGCCGTAACTCTATCGACATATCAAACAACACCACCGTTTGGGTGTGTTGTTCGTTTGTCGGGAGTTGCACAGTGGACGCGTAGCAGCTTTGTAAGTCAAGTCCTCGGCCTATTAGTACCGGTCGACTGAACCCGTTACCGAGCTTACATCTCCGGCCTATCAACCCAGTCGTCTAGCTGGGGGCCTTACCCACTAATAGTGGTGGGATACCTCATCTTGAAGCGAGCTTCCCGCTTAGATGCTTTCAGCGGTTATCCCTTCCGAACGTAGCTAACCAGCCGTGCCCCTGGCGGGACAACTGGCACACCAGAGGTTCGTCCGTCCCGGTCCTCTCGTACTAGGGACAGCCCTTCTCAAGTATCCTACGCGCACGGCGGATAGGGACCGAACTGTCTCACGACGTTCTAAACCCAGCTCGCGTACCGCTTTAATGGGCGAACAGCCCAACCCTTGGGACCTGCTACAGCCCCAGGATGCGACGAGCCGACATCGAGGTGCCAAACCATCCCGTCGATATGGACTCTTGGGGAAGATCAGCCTGTTATCCCCGGGGTACCTTTTATCCGTTGAGCGACACCGCTTCCACACGCAAGTGCCGGATCACTAGTCCCGACTTTCGTCCCTGCTCGACCCGTCAGTCTCACAGTCAAGCTCCCTTGTGTACTTGCACTCAACACCTGATTGCCAACCAGGCTGAGGGAACCTTTGGGCGCCTCCGTTACCCTTTAGGAGGCAACCGCCCCAGTTAAACTACCCACCAGACACTGTCCCTGAACCGGATAACGGTCCGAAGTTAGATACCCAAATCAACCAGAGTGGTATTTCAAGATTGCCTCCACCCGCACTGGCGTACGAGCTTCACCGGCTCCCACCTATCCTACACAAGCCAATCCGGATACCAATGTCAAGCTGTAGTAAAGGTCCCGGGGTCTTTCCGTCCTGCCGCGCGTAACGAGCATCTTTACTCGTAGTGCAATTTCGCCGGGCCTGTGGTTGAGACAGTGGGGAAGTCGTTACGCCATTCGTGCAGGTCGGAACTTACCCGACAAGGAATTTCGCTACCTTAGGATGGTTATAGTTACCACCGCCGTTTACTGGCGCTTAAGTTCTCCGCTTCGCCCCCGAAAGAGCTAACAGGTCCCCTTAACGTTCCAGCACCGGGCAGGCGTCAGTCCATATACATCGAATTACTTCTTCGCATGGACCTGTGTTTTTAGTAAACAGTCGCTTCCCCCTGCTCTCTGCGGCCATACAACGCTCCACCCGCGCGGGGCTTCACGTCTCCGGCCCCCCTTCTCCCTAAGTTACGGGGGCAATTTGCCGAGTTCCTTAACCACAGTCCGCCCGATCGCCTCGGTATTCTCTACCTGACCACCTGTGTCGGTTTGGGGTACGGGCCGCTCGGAACTCGCTAGAGGCTTTTCTCGGCAGCATAGGATCACTGACTTCACCTGAATCGGCTCGGCATCACGTCTCAGCCTCATGGCGTGCGGATTTGCCTACACGCCGGCCTACACGCTTACCCCGGCACAACCACCGGCCGGGCTCAGCTACCTTCCTGCGTCACCCCATCGCTTGACTACTACCCGCCAGGTTCCCACGCTCCCCGCAGTCGGTCCGAAGACCGCCCACAGTTCGGGTGGTTAGCACAACGAGGTTCGTCAGGGTCGCTCCTACGCGGGTACGGGAATATCAACCCGTTGTCCATCGACTACGCCTCTCGGCCTCGCCTTAGGTCCCGACTCACCCAGGGCGGAATAACCTGGCCCTGGAACCCTTGGTCATCCGGCGGAAGGGTTTCTCACCCTTCTTTCGCTACTCATGCCTGCATTCTCACTCGTGCCGCGTCCACAACTCGGTCACCCGGCTGCTTCACCCCCGGCACGACGCTCCCCTACCCACCCACACACCTGCACCAGACCCCCAAAGGAATCCGGCGAAGTACCTGTGTGAGTGCCACAGCTTCGGCGGTGTGCTTGAGCCCCGCTACATTGTCGGCGCGGAACCACTTGACCAGTGAGCTATTACGCACTCTTTAAAGGGTGGCTGCTTCTAAGCCAACCTCCTGGTTGTCTATGCGACCCCACATCCTTTTCCACTTAGCACACGCTTAGGGGCCTTAGCTGGTGATCTGGGCTGTTTCCCTCTCGACTACGAAGCTTATCCCCCGCAGTCTCACTGCCGCGCTCTCACTTACCGGCATTCGGAGTTTGGCTGATTTCGGTAAGCTTGTGGGCCCCCTAGACCATCCAGTGCTCTACCTCCGGCAAGAAACACACGACGCTGCACCTAAATGCATTTCGGGGAGAACCAGCTATCACGGAGTTTGATTGGCCTTTCACCCCTAACCACAGGTCATCCCCCAACTTTTCAACGTTGGTGGGTTCGGCCCTCCACGCGGTCTTACCCGCGCTTCAGCCTGCCCATGGCTAGATCACCCCGCTTCGGGTCTAGGACACGCGACTCAACGCCCTATTCAGACTCGCTTTCGCTACGGCTCCCCCACACGGGTTAACCTCGCCACATGCCACTAACTCGCAGGCTCATTCTTCAAAAGGCACGCCGTCACCCCAAAAAGGGCTCCGACGGATTGTAGGCGAACGGTTTCAGGTACTATTTCACTCCCCTCCCGGGGTACTTTTCACCATTCCCTCACGGTACTCGTCCGCTATCGGTCACCAGGAAGTATTTAGGCTTACCAGGTGGTCCTGGCAGATTCACGGCAGATTTCAGGAGTCCGCCGCTACTCGGGAACACCCACAGAAGACCAGCAGCTTTCACCTACCGGACTATCACCGTCTACGGTCAGCCTTTCCAGACTGTTCGACTAACCACTGGCTTTATCACTCCTCGAGTGCATGTCAGTACACTCAGCAGGGTCCCACAACCCCGACCACGCAACCCCTGACAGGTATCACACGCAGCCGGTTTAGCCTCAATCCGCTTTCGCTCGCCACTACTCACGGAATCACATGTTGTTTTCTCTTCCTACGGGTACTGAGATGTTTCACTTCCCCGCGTTCCCCCCACACACCCTATGAGTTCAGGTGCGGGTGACTGGACATGACTCCAGCCAGGTTCCCCCATTCGGACACCCTGGGATCACAGCTCGGTTGACAGCTCCCCCAGGCCTATCGCGGCCTCCCACGTCCTTCATCGGCTCCTGGTGCCAAGGCATCCACCGTCCGCCCTTGACAACTTGACCACAAAGATGCTCGCGTCCACTGTGCAATTCTCAACAAACGACCAACCCACAACCCACAGCCCCACACCAGCACCACCCGAAAGCAGCCGGTATGCGAGGCCAGGCCATGCCTGGCAACCTCCCCCACCACAGTGGGGGCATAGTTCCGAAAGAGACAACCACCGGTTGTTCTTTCAGGACCCAACAGGGTGCTTACCGCCCCGCCCAGCCGCGCCGGAGCTCGTTCCACCACCCCCACAGGGATGCGTACTAGAACCCGACCGTTGCCGGACAAGACTGGCCAGTGTCTCCGCCATTGAGCACCCCGCCACCACACTCGGGCAGCGCGGGCTCCATGCCAGCTTTCGCTGGATGGTGCTCCTTAGAAAGGAGGTGATCCAGCCGCACCTTCCGGTACGGCTACCTTGTTACGACTTCGTCCCAATCGCCAGCCCCACCTTCGACGGCTCCCTCCACAAGGGTTGGGCCACCGGCTTCGGGTGTTGCCGACTTTCGTGACGTGACGGGCGGTGTGTACAAGGCCCGGGAACGTATTCACCGCAGCGTTGCTGATCTGCGATTACTAGCGACTCCGACTTCACGGGGTCGAGTTGCAGACCCCGATCCGAACTGAGACCGGCTTTTTGGGATTCGCTCCACCTCACGGTATCGCAGCCCATTGTACCGGCCATTGTAGCATGCGTGAAGCCCTGGACATAAGGGGCATGATGACTTGACGTCATCCCCACCTTCCTCCGAGTTGACCCCGGCAGTCTTCGATGAGTCCCCGGCCGAACCGCTGGCAACATCGAACGAGGGTTGCGCTCGTTGCGGGACTTAACCCAACATCTCACGACACGAGCTGACGACAGCCATGCACCACCTGTGACCGCCCCCGAAGGACCCGACATCTCTGCCGGTTTTGCGGCCATGTCAAACCCAGGTAAGGTTCTTCGCGTTGCATCGAATTAATCCGCATGCTCCGCCGCTTGTGCGGGCCCCCGTCAATTCCTTTGAGTTTTAGCCTTGCGGCCGTACTCCCCAGGCGGGGCGCTTAATGCGTTAGCTGCGGCACAGAGAACCGGAGAGGCCCCCCACACCTAGCGCCCAACGTTTACAGCGTGGACTACCAGGGTATCTAATCCTGTTCGCTCCCCACGCTTTCGCTCCTCAGCGTCAGTATCGGCCCAGAGACCCGCCTTCGCCACCGGTGTTCCTCCTGATATCTGCGCATTTCACCGCTACACCAGGAATTCCAGTCTCCCCTACCGAACTCTAGCCTGCCCGTATCGACTGCAGGCCCGCAGTTGAGCCGCGGGTTTTCACAGTCGACGCGACAAGCCGCCTACGAGCTCTTTACGCCCAATAAATCCGGACAACGCTCGCGCCCTACGTCTTACCGCGGCTGCTGGCACGTAGTTGGCCGGCGCTTCTTCTGCAGGTACCGTCACTTGCGCTTCGTCCCTGCTGAAAGAGGTTTACAACCCGAAGGCCGTCATCCCTCACGCGGCGTCGCTGCATCAGGCTTCCGCCCATTGTGCAATATTCCCCACTGCTGCCTCCCGTAGGAGTCTGGGCCGTGTCTCAGTCCCAGTGTGGCCGGTCGCCCTCTCAGGCCGGCTACCCGTCGTCGCCTTGGTAGGCCATCACCCCACCAACAAGCTGATAGGCCGCGAGCCCATCCCAGGCCGAAAAACTTTCCACCAAGCGCCATGCGACGCCAGGTCCTATCCGGTATTAGCCCCGGTTTCCCGGGGTTATCCCAAAGCCTAGGGCAGGTTGCTCACGTGTTACTCACCCGTTCGCCGCTCGAGTACCCCGAAGGGCCTTTCCGCTCGACTTGCATGTGTTAAGCACGCCGCCAGCGTTCGTCCTGAGCCAGGATCAAACTCTCCAACAAAAACTTGGAAAATCATCCCAGCAACAAAAGTTGCCAAAGGAATCCCCACCAGATCAGACCACAAAAGCCCAACCCAGCACGGGGCAATAAATCAAATTGGCACTGGCTTATCAAGCACCCTGTTGAGTTCTCAAAGAACAACCACACACCATCCGGAAACCCCCCACCAAGGAGGACCCCCGTCCGGGGCGCATCGTCCCACACCCACCGCTCCCGCGCCGGGCACTTTTACTACGTTACCTCACCGTTTCCGCCGCGTCAAACCGGTCTGTCCCGGTCTGTCACGCTTCACAGCTCGGCCCCGACGAACACACGCAGCAGCGAACCACCACACGCGATCATCGGATTCAGCAGGCCGGCCGCCGCGATCACTCGCAAGCACGCCCGGTGCCCTGCCGGTCGTCCACCATACCCGGTCGGCTCCGCCCCACCAAATCCGCCTCACGGCGAATCCGGGGCACCGCCCGGTACCGGGTCCAAGGGGTGCAACCCCGCCGATCCCGGCGCCATTCCCGGCCCAGGACACCCCGGACTTTCGTCCCGTTTGCCCCGTTCCGCGCTGGCAGAGAGAAAGGTACGTGGCTCCCGCCATGATCGTCAAATCGGGGTGCCGCGTCCCGCGTCACATCATCTTCGGACGCCGATCTTCCCAGGTCACGCGCTCAGGACGGCGATGCTGGCAGGTCCACGGCCACATGTCAGGGCGGGCACACACCGGAGAGGGCTGCCCGGACGGTTCGACCGACCCGCAACCGGAGGCCGCTCACCAGACCCGGGCCTGCGCACCAGCCGACCCCCGGACCCGGAGCGCCGGCCCGGCTCCACCGGCGAAAGGTCAGGCGCCCGACCGCCGTCGCCGGGCGGCGAGCACTCCGCGGACGCCGAGCACCGCGACGGTCGTACCGATGGCCAGCGACGCCGCGATGAGGAGGGCGTGCACCCAGAGGAAGCTGGTGGGCGTGCCCTCCGCCACCGTGCCCGTCGACCAGGCCCGGGGGTCGTTCCAGATCGCGACGGCGAACCTCGGCCAGATGACCCAGGTCCAGACACCGACCCCGGTGAGGAAGAGGGCCCAGCCACGCGACAGCACCATGGGTGCCCAGTATGCCAGCGCCGGATCGCCCGCCGCCCCTTGCTGATCCCCAGCTCAGCAGCGCTGCGAGCGGTCGGCCCAGGACCGCTACCCCGCGGATGCGGCGCCCGTTGTCGGCCACCGTTCGCCCAGGGAAGGGATCCCGGATCAGAAGCAGGTGCCGATGCCGCCGATCGCCGGGTTCGCGCGGTCGTGGTAGCTGATCGTTCCGCTCAGGTCCGCCGCGTACCCGCCCCAGATCGCGCACCCGCCCCGGACGTACGCCCTCGCCGGCCCGGCCGCGTACGCCCGCGGCCCCTTGTCGAGCTGCGTGGGCAGGTGCTCGGCGGACAGGTGGACCTGGGTGCGGGTGGGCGTGCCGACGTACGCGGACTTGATGGTCACCGCGCAGGCGTGACCGGTGAGCGCGTTGTAGAGGAGGTGGACCGTGCCCAGCCGGACCCCGGTCCGGGCGTCGTGGATCGGGTCCTGGTCGGTGGTGAGGTAGCCGGGGCCGCAGAGCGCCTGTGGCGTCCAGGGGGTCGCCGCACGGGCGGCCGTGGACCCGACCCAGGTCGCGATCGCGATCACCAGCACGATGACGGTGGCCGAGCGGCGAATGGCGCGCTGCATCCGCGTACCTCACTTTCTCTCCGCACGAAATACCGCAACAGAATGGCGGCCCGGGATGACCGCCGCGAATGTGTCGGACGGACACCACCGCCGGCCGCCGTCTGTGCACGACGGCCGGCACACCGGCCGTGGCCTGCGGTGATGGCTCACCCATGACCCTGCGGCGACGCCGTATGAGGTATTTCTCTCCCGGGTTGATCCGCGCGCCCGCGTCGGCGGGCCTGTTTTCCCGGCGGTCGACCCGGGCACTGTCTGGGCAAATGACCGCGGAAAGACGACCCCGGCCGCGGAAAGACGAGCCGGCTGTGAAAGACGACCCGGAGGTGCAGGTATGCCATCGCCGTTCGACCCCTGGGCCTGGCGGGACCCGTCCGCCCTCGCCGGCGGGTACGCCGGAGCCTCGCCCGACTCCCCGCCGCCGGACGACGACGGCGGTCCGAACGACGGCGGTCCGAACGGCCGTGGTCCCGACGCCCCTGGTCCCGGCACCCCCATCGAGCTGGCCGGCTACCGGGTGGAGGCCGTCGACGGGCGCATCGGCTCGGTCGACGAGGCGAGCGGCGACGTCGACGCGCGCTACCTGGTCGTGGACACCGGACCGTGGATCCTCGGCCGGAAGGTGCTGCTGCCCGCCGGCACCGTCACCCGGGTCGACCACCTGGAGCGGACGGTGCACATCGACCGCACCCGCCAGCAGGTGAAGGACTCCCCGGCGTTCGACCCGCAGGAGTACGGGCGGCCGGAGTACCGGGACCGGGTCGGCGACTACTACGCGGAGAGCTACCGGCGGGGCTGAGCCGGGCGGGGCCGCCAGGTCGGGGTGCCGCGGCTATCGTGGTAGCCATGGCCCGGCCGAGCATCTGCGCGCCGGAGGTCGTCACGGCGATGGACGGCCTCCCGCTCGGCGTACCCACCGGCCCGGCCCGTCGCGGCCTCGGCCGCGAGCAGATCATCGACGTCCTTCGTGCCGGCGGACTGCGGTTCCGCGACGGCGCGCGATGGCGGTTGGCTCACTGAGCGCGTCCGCTGACGCGGTCGGCTCACTGAGCCCATCCCACTGATCCGGTGGGGCGGAACGTCCCGCCCCGGCCGGCGCGCGCCCGCGCACACCTCACCAGTCACCACGCACGAAAGGCGTACCACCATGTCCGTTGCACGGATGCTCACCGGGGACCGGCCGACCGGGCGGCTGCACCTGGGGCACTACGTCGGCAGCATCGCGAACCGCGTACGGCTGCACCAGCGCTACGAGAGCTTCTTCATCATCGCCGACCTGCACATGCTCACCACCAGGAACACCCGTGAGGACATCGAGCGGGTCGCCGGCAACGCCCGCGAGATGGTCACCGACGTCCTCGCTGCCGGCGTCGATCCGGCCCGGGCGACGTTCTACCTCCAGTCGGCCATCCCCGAGGTCGGCGACCTGAACACGCTCCTGCAGAACCTGGTGACCGTGCCCCGGCTCGAACGGGTCCCGTCGCTGAAGGACATGGCCCGCGACTCCGGCAAGGAGGAGATGCCGTACGGGCTGCTCGGCTACCCGGTGCTCCAGGCCGCCGACATCCTCTGCGTGAAGGGGCAGGTGGTCCCGGTCGGCAGGGACAACGCCGCCCACGTGGAGGTGACCCGGGAGATCGCCCGCCGGTTCAACAACCTCTACGGCCCGGTCTTCCCGATCCCCGAGCTGATCCAGGCCGACACGCCGTCGCTGGTCGGCACGGACGGCGCGGCCAAGATGAGCAAGAGCCGGGGCAACACGATCCTCCTCTCCGACGACGCCGCCACGGTGCGCCGCAAGGTGATGGGCATGTACACCGACCCGAACCGGGTGCGGGCGGACGTGCCCGGGCGGGTCGAGGGGAATCCCGTCTTCGCGTACCACGACGTGTTCAACCCGGACCGGGCGCAGGTCGAGGACCTGAAGGAGCGGTACCGCGGCGGACGGGTGGGCGACGTCGAGGTCAAGGAGAAGCTGGCGGTGGCGTTGAACCGGTTCCTCGACCCGATCCGGGAGCGGCGCGCCCGGATCGAGGACGACCGGGGCCTGGTCGACCAGTTGATCGTCGAGGGCACCGAACGGACCCGCCGGGAGGTGCGGCAGACGGTGACCGAGGTACGCCGCGCCATGGGCCTGACCAGCGCGTACACCCAGGTGCGCCGCCGGGCCGAACGGGCCGGGCGGGCGGTGGCCGGCTCCCGGTGAACGCCGCCCGGCCGGGAATGGTCCGGGCCGCGCGGGGCACAGAAGAGGCCATGAACGGCGTACGGGAGGAGGCGCTGCCGGTGGTCGAGTCCCTCGACCACCTGGCGGCGCTGCTGCGCAAGGCCGGTCGCGGCGAGGAGCTGTACGTGCGGTGGTCGCGCGGTCCCGACGCCGATCTCTCCTCCGGCCGCGAGGCGGACCAGTCGAGCAAGGACGCGCTCACCGGGATCGACCTGCCGGGTCTCTCGGCGAACCCGCTCGCCGTGGAGCCGTGGTGGGGTGACCGGCCGCTGCGGCTCTGGGTGGCGCGCCGGCTCTACGACTACTGCCACCTGCGGGAACTGCGCGGCCCGGGGGTACGGCCGTGGGTGCTCGTCGGCGAGCAGATCGGGCGGGGGCCGGACAACGAGCCGTTGGTGCGCTGCCACCGGCCGGTGGCCTGGGTGTCGGAGCGGGCACTCCAGGAGGCCGACCGGGCGGTGGAGGCGCAGCCGTCGTCGGAGTGGGGCCGCTGCACCGGGCCGACTGAGCACCGCGCCGAGGGCTGGTGGTCCTGCATCACAGGGCGAGCCGGCCGCCGCCGCGGGACGCGGCGACGGCAGCGAGCAGGGCGACGAAGGGCACGAGGTGCTCGCGCATCAGGGATCTCCATGTTGTACCGGTTCCGGTCGGTCCGGACGCCGTTCGGCATCCACACGGGGGCCGGCCGTCAACGGTTCAGTGCCGGATGTGAAGATCCGTCATGCCCGTGACGAACCCCTGGCTCGCCGGCCCGGCCCCCACGAGACGGCTCGACCGGCACCGCCTCGAGGAGCGCATCCTCAACCTGCTGTCGTCGCAGAACATGTGCGTCCTCGCCACGTCGGGACCGGACGGTCCGCTGGCGACGCCCGTGCGCTACTTCCACCTCGACTTCGCGCTGATGTTCACGGCCTCGGCGGTGTCCCCGAAGATGCGGAACATCGCCGCCGACCCGCGCGTCTCGATCGGCGTGTTCGCGCCGCTGGTCGGGCAGGCGAGCAGCCGGGGAGCGCAGGTCTTCGGCCGGGCGCGGGTGCTCGTGCCCGGCGATCCCGACCGGGAGCACTACTGGCCGGCCGTACGCTGGCAGTCCGACCACGTCGAACGCTCCCGTTCCCTCGACGATCCGCCGGCCGACCCGCTCGTCGTGGTGGAGGCGGAGCGCATCGTCTACACCGAGCACTGGCTGCGGCGCGACGGGTACGCGCCACGCCAGTTCTGGCGGCGCCGGCCGGCGGACGGCTGAGACGACGCCCGGCCCGCCGACTCGCGATGGTGGGGTGGGCTCGTCGTGGGTATGGACGACGGCATGGCAGATCGACCGAGACTGACCCTGACCAGCACCGTGCTCGACGCACCCGACGCCCGGGACCTCGCGGCGTTCTACGAACGCCTGCTCGGCTGGTCGCGCGAGGAGGACGAACCGGACTGGGTGGTGCTGCGGGCGCCGGACGGTGGCGCCGGCCTCGCGTTCCAGACCGAGCCGGCATACGTACGGCCGATCTGGCCGGCCGGGACCGGAGATCCGCAGATGATGGCCCACCTCGACATCAGGGTGGACGACCTGGAGGCGGCCTCCGCCCACGCCGTGGCCGCCGGGGCCAGCGTGGCGGACTTCCAGCCCCAGGACGACGTGCGGGTGCACCTCGACCCGGCGGGCCACCCGTTCTGCCTCTTCGTCTGACCCTCCCGTCGCGGAGGCGGAGGGCGTCGGTCACGTCCACTTCCACGCGCACGGCCGAGCCGGCCGCCGGGTGATTCCCGGTGCGGCCCGGGTATCGCCAGGGGCATGGCGCGGTACACGAAGCCGGAGCTCAGGGAGCAGGTCAAGGAGGAGATCAAGGCCTCCGACAAGGGCGGCCGACCGGGGCAGTGGTCGGCACGCAAGTCGCAGTTGCTCACGAAGGAGTACGAGAGGCGCGGCGGGGGCTACCTGGGACCGAAGGACGAGCGGCAGAAGGCCCTGCAACGCTGGGGCGCCGAGGACTGGCAGACGAGGGAGGGCCGTACCCGGGCACGCCGGAACGGTGAGACGAGCCGCTACCTGCCCAAGCAGGCCTGGGAGGAGCTTTCCGAGCAGGAACGGCGCGCGACCGACGTCAAGAAGCGGCGCGCGTCCCGGGCCGGCAGACAGTACGTCGCCAACACGGCGCCGGCCAGGCAGGCCCGTAAGGACGCCTCGTCGGCGGAGCGGCTGTCGGAGATGACGGTGGCCGAGGCGACCAAGCTCGTCCACGGGCTCGACACCGGCCAGCTGAAGGCCGCGCTGAGGCGTGAGCGCGGTGGCCGGGCCCGCAAGACGCTCATCCAACGGCTGGAGTCGGAACTCGACCGGCGCTGATCGTCGACGCGGGGAGCGCTTCGACGAGCGACCTGCCCGGCGACCTCGGGTCAGGAACGCGGGTCGCGGCCGGTCAGATCCGCGAGGTACGCGTCCAGCTGCGCCACCATCTCCGGGGAGCTCAGGTGCCCGGCCAGGACGTGCATCGTCAGACCGTCGACGACCGCGTGCATCCGCCGCGCGACGGTGTCGAGGTCGTCGGGATCGCCGGCCAGGACGCCGTGCGTCGCCAGACCGTCCACGAGCCGGCGGCACATCTCGAACATCGAGCTGAAGTGCCTGCGTTGCACGCGGGCCAGCGCGGGATCACCGAGGCCGAGGGCGAGGAAGGAAAAGGCGATCGTGGCCTCGACGCGCCGGAGCTCGTCGACGGGCATCGTCTCCAGCAGGATCGCCCGTACCGCCACGACCGGATCGGCGGGTAGCCGTAGCCCCTCGATGCGCGCGGTCACCTGGTCGATGACCTGCTCGCAGGCGAACGCCAGCAGCTCCGCCCGGGTGGCGAAGTAGTGCCGCAACGCGCCGGTGGACCAGCCGGAGGCGGCGGCGACCGACCGGGTGGAGACGCTGTCGATGCCGCCCCGGGCGATCACGTGCCAGACGGCCTCAGCCAGCTCTCGACGGCGCTCGGCGTGGTCGACGATCTTCGGCACCCCGCTATTGTCGCACGGTCGTGTTACAAAGATAAAGCACGGTCGTGTGAAAAACGGGGAGGGTGCCATGCTGCCGGCGATCATCGCCTGCGAGATCGGGTTCTGGGTGCTCCTGCTGGCCGGTCTCACGGCTCGTTACCCGCTGCGGGCGAAGACCCTCAGCGCGGTGCTGCTCGTCTGCGTGCCGCTGGTCGACGTGGTGCTGCTCGCCCTGTCCGTCATCGACCTGCGCGGGGGCGGCCAGGCCAGCACGGCGCACGGGCTCGCCGCCATCTACATCGGGGTGTCCGTGGCCTTCGGCGGCCAGATGGTCCGCTGGGCCGACCAGCGGTTCGCCCACCGATTCGCGGGTGGGCCGGCGCCGGTCCGGCCGCCCAGGCACGGCCGGGAGCACGCCGCCCACGAACGGCGGCAGTGGCTGCGCCACGTCGTCGCGTACGTCGTCGCGGTGGCCGTCATGGGACTCTTCACGGTGCTCGTCGGCGACTACGAGCGGGTCGCGCCGATGTGGGGGCCGATGGGCGTCTGGGGGATCGTCGTCGTCATCGACTTCCTGATCTCGTTCAGCTACACCGTGGCGCCCCGCAGGGCCAGGTCCTGACCAGGTTCCGCGTGCGCGCCGGCGGGGTGGGCCGCCCGCGTGATCGCATCCGCTGGGTGGACCGAGTGGCACGTGGGGAAGCCGGACGCGGCACCGATCAGGATTGACAGCGCACACCCCGCTGCGGCAGCCTGGCAGCCGACCACGCGATCGGCGTGGGCAACTCTGCATGAGGGAATGACGCCTGTGATCCGGGTAGGCCGAGCGGCCGCCTGAGTGTTGACCACGCGGCGGATGACCGACGCGCGGCGCCATCACGGTTGAGCGGTCCAACGCACCGTCGTTCACCGCAGCTTCTCTCACGCATCGAGGTTCACCTTGTTCATGGATGTCCGCATCCAGCAGTCGGTCGTCGCCAACCTGTCCCACCGACCCGCGCCCGTCGAGGTCGGGCCGTTCGTGATCGGGATGGATCCGACAACCACCAGTCCCCACATCAACTACGCGACGCCCCGTCCCGGTGCCGCCATCACGGCGGCCGATGTCACCGCCCTGGTCGCTGCCTTCCGCGCGGCTGATCGCAAACCCCGTCTGGAGTACGTCGTCAGCTGCGCCCCCGACCTGGAGGCACTCCTGACCGCCGCCGGATTCGTCGTGGAAGCCCGGCACACCTACCTGCTGTGTGTCCCCGACACATTGGCAGCACCGCCCGCTCTCGACCGGTTCGGTCTGCGTGAACCGGCCACCGATCCGGAGCGCACCGCGCTGATCAGCGCGCAGAACGAAGCCTTCGGCGGCGACCCGGTGGCCTCCGAGGCCGACGTGGCGCGGCTCCGGCGCACGCAGGACGCGGGTGGCGTGGCCGTCATGGCCGTCACCGACGACGGCACCTGTGCGGGAGGGGGCGGAGCGGTCCCGCCCACCGGCGGGGTGAGCGAGGTCGCCGGCATCGCGGTCCGCACGCCCTACCGCCGTCAGGGACTGGCGGGCGCGATCACCGCCGACATCACCCGACGGCTGTTCGACAGGGAGACGGAGATCGCCTGGCTGGAGGCCTCCGGCGAGGATTCGTGGCGGGTCTACGAGCGCGTCGGCTACCGACCGGCCGGTGAACGGCTCTACATCGCCCTGGACTGAGGCACAGGACCCGGGCCCTGGTTGACCGACCAGGGCCCGGGCCACCTGTGTGTGGCGCCAACCGGATGCCGTACGTCGACGCGGTGCCGCGACGCCGTCGTCAGCCCCGTACGGCGACCGGGGCGGTGGCCGGAGCCGGCTGCTGCCGGTCCATCAGCCGCCAGGTGCGCCGACGGATCAGGGGGTCGAGGGTGACCAGCAGGTAGGCCGTTCCCACCACGAGGATGCCGCCGGTGGCGCCGAGCGTGGACGCGAGCGCGCCGCCGACGAGCCCGCCGAGCGGGATGCCGGCCCAGGCCAGGCCGCCGATCGCGCCGAGGACACGCGCCCGCAGGCCGGCCGGGATGCGTTCGAACTCCGCGGCGGACAGCAACGGGTTGATGGCCCCGATCAGCACCCCGCCGGCCAGCGCGACGCCCGCGACGACGGGCAGCCCGACCGGCAGCGCCAGAACGAAGATCCGCGGGACGGCGCCGAGCAGGAAGGCCACGGCGTACGTGCGCCATCGTGGCAGCCGCGCGCCGTGCACGGACATGAGCAGTGACCCTACGAGCGCTCCGGCGCTGAGCGAGCCGAACACGAGCCCGACGGGTGCGGCGTCGTCGAAACGCTC
Source organism: Micromonospora globbae (assembly GCF_036184225.1). Lineage (NCBI taxonomy): Bacteria > Bacillati > Actinomycetota > Actinomycetes > Micromonosporales > Micromonosporaceae > Micromonospora > Micromonospora globbae. Next base: position 5,754,231 of record NZ_CP108084.1, on the reverse strand, counting down.
GGCTGCCCACACCGGGACCAGCACCGCCGTCATCGCCTGGTCGAGCAGGTTCGTCAGCAGGATCATCGCGACGATCGCCCGTAGCAGCGGATCACGCCGGACGAAGCGAAGCCCGGCCCGGAGGTCGGCGAGATAGCCCCCGAGACCGGTGGGGCGACCCGCCTCGGCCGGTTCGGGTTCGGCCCTCCGAACCCGGACCAGTGCCGCCACCAGCGCGGCGGCGAGCAGGAAGCTGGCCGCGTCGAACGCGATCACCGCGGGAGCGCCGACCAGAGCGATCAGCACCGCGCCCAGCGGCGCCCCGACCAGCGACCCGAGGCGCTGCACGCTGTCGGCCAGCCCGGCGGCACGCTCGTTGCTCCAGCCGGCGGCAGCCGCGACGTCGGGGACCATCGCGTACTTCGCGTTGTCCGACGGCCCGCGGAACAGCCCGACTATCCCGACGAGCACGAGCAGGACCGGGAAGGCGAGCAGGCCAGCGGCGTACAGGAGGGGCACGACGCCGAGCGCGAGCCCGGCGATCAGGTCACCGCCGATGCTGGCCTTCCGCAGGCCCATGCGGTCGATCAACGGTCCGCCGAGCACTCGCGCCGCGACCAGGGTGCTCATCTCCACGAACGCGGTGACGCCGGTCAGCAGGGCGTCACCGGTGGTGTGCAGCACGAACCACGGCACCGCCACGACCGACATCCGGGTGCCGGTGACCGAGACCGCCTCGGCGACGAGCAGCCCGTACGCGGACCGCCGGCGCACGGCCGGTCCTCGCCCGTCGCCGGAGGACCCATCGACCCCGGTGCGGGACGGTCGAGTGCCCGCGGCCGCCCGGTCCTGGCCGGAGTCGCACCCGGGTTCCTGTCCTCGATCACCTGTCATGGATGCCAAGATAGCCTTGCAAAGAAATCTTTGCAATGGGTTGTTGGCATAGCCGGGGTCTTCGGCGTCTCCGAGGAAGGAACCCGACGCTCGGTCGAAGCACCGAACGGTCACGGCGATGTCGCGGTCGTAGATGACCCAGTTCGACCCTCCGTCGGTCGAGTGTCTCCGCTGGTGGGCAGCGCGGGCAGTCCCGAGTCAGCGGCTCTGGCCGTCAGAGGAACGCCGATGGCGGCGGCCGCGATGAGCGTGCCCAGCGTGACGGCCACGGCGCCTGGCCGGGGCAGGCCACCGGGGCGGGCGGTGGAGGTCGTGACCATCCAGGGGTGTGAAGGGGAAGGCGGGCTGGTGGCCGGGCCTACCAGCCGAGTTCGTCACAGCCGCGGTGGTCGGCGGGTTCGACCTGCAGCGTGGCGTGGGCGATGCCGTGGCGGTGGCGCAGCAGGTCGCGGGCCTGGTCCAGGACGGCGTGGTTGTCGCTGTGGTCGGCGGTGACCAGGTGGGCGGTGGCGACGTTCATGCCCGAGGTCAAGGTCCACAGATGCAGGTCGTGCACGTCGCGTACGCCCTCGATGGCCGCCAGGTCGTTGGCCACCGCCGCCGCGTCGACGCCCTCGGGGACGTGCTGGCCGAGGACGGCGAAGACCTGCCGGCCCAGCGAGACCGCCCGCACCGCGACGAACGCACCGATGGCCAGCGCGATGACGGTGTCCCAGAACACCTGACCCGTGGCGGCCACCAACCCGCCGGCGACGATGACGCCGACCGAGCCCGCCGTGTCGGCCACCACCTCCAGGTAGGCGCCCTTGACGTTCAGGCTTTCGCTCGCCCCGGACCGCAGCATCAGCAACGCGACCACGTTGACCAGCAGGCCGATCGCGCCGACGATCAGCATCGGCCCCGTGGAGACCTCGGCGGGGCCGCCGATACGGCCGATCGCCTCCGCGACCACGTACACCGCGACGCCGAGCATGAGCACGACGGCCAGCAGGGACGCGAACACCTCGGCCCGGTAGGAGCCGTAACTGCGGCGTCCCGTGGAGTCGGGACGGGTGGCGATCCTGGTGGCGACCAGCGCCGCGCCGAGGGTGACCACGTCGGCGGCCATGTGCCCGGCGTCCGACAGCAGCGACAGCGAGCCCGACAGCAGCCCGAAGATCAGCTCGACGACGAAGAACGCGCCGATCAGGACGAACGAGACCGCCAGCCGCCAGCGGTGGCGTCCACCCGCGTGCCCGTGCCCGTGCCCATGACCGTGTCCCGCTCCCATCAGACGCTGCCGTCCCGTTCGGGGTGCAGGGCCTCGGTGTGCTCGGTGTGGGCCAGCGCCAGGTCGAGCAGCATCCGTACGTGCGGGTCCTCCAGCCGGTAGTAGGCCATCCGCCCGGAGCGGCGGGCCGCGACGATGCGGTGCGCACGGAGCAGCCGCAGCGCGTGCGAGACGGCCGACTCGCTCTGGCCGGTCACCGCCGCCAGGTCGCACACGCACAACTCGCCATCCAGCAGGGCGACCAGCAGCCGCAGCCGGTTCACGTCCGACAACAGGCCGAAGACGTCAGCGGTGTCGGCAAGGTCCTCGGCGGAGGGCATCCGCTCATTTACGGCGGTGACCCGGTCGGCGTCGACGACCCGGGCGGTGCAGCCGTCCAACACCAACACATGGTCATCTGAATAGCTGTTCACATGTCCACGATATCGAGGACGACTGCCGTGCTGTCAAGATTGGGCGAGCGCCGGACCGATCGTGCGCCGACCTCGACACGTTGCACGGCCGGTTGCCGACAGAGGCTTGGCCGAGAAGCAGTCCCGCGGCGTCACCGACCGGAGCTTGGCGTGCGTCTGGCGTTCCTCGCCACGTCTGGCCAAGAGAGGTGTGACGCTCGTGCTCCCCGGCGACCTTCGGGTGCACCTGGCACGTGGACGGCATGGGCCCCTGTTCGCAGCCGTTACCGTCGAGCGTCGCTGTCGCGGCGCACTGGAGCCGAAGGCACGAGCGGAGTAGCGGTGACGGAAGAAGAGATCATCACAGCGGTACGTAACCGCGCGGTGGACCTACCGCCGCCCGCATCAACCGAAGCGGTCAGCGACGCCGAGAAGGCCATCGGCTATCCACTCCCGCGGGTCGTAGCCGCAGCTTGGAAGAGCGTGCTCAAGCGGTCGTGATGCTTGCCTCTCATACCCCTCCGTGACCGCTGGGCCCGCCGGCTACTGGCCCGTGGACGGCCCATTGCGGCTCGGGGCCGCTACCGTGATCGACGTGAGGAACGATGCGCGTGTCGTCGAGGTGGTGGCCTACGATCCGGCCTGGTCGGAGCAATTCAAGGTCGAACAACGGCGGTTGGCGGATGCGTTGCCCACGGCGCTGAGCATCGAACACATCGGATCTACCAGCATTCCTGGGCTGGCGGCCAAGCCAATCATCGACATCCTCGCTGTAGTACCTGTGGTCGATGTCGTAGTCGCCGCCCTCGCGCGACTTAAGCAGCTTGGGTACGTCTATCGGCCGCTGGCCTTCCCCGAGGACAGTGAGCACCTGTTCTTTGTCAAGGACACCGCCGGGAAGCGAAGCCACCACCTGCACGTCTTCGGCGTTACGTCGCCGGCGCCAGAGGAGAACCGGCTCTTCCGCGCCTACATCGCGGCTAACGCCGATGCCGCCCGCCGCTATGAGGCGGCGAAGAGGCGCGCGGCCGAACTGCATCCCGACAGTCGAGCCCAGTACGGCGCCGCGAAGGAAGAGGCGTTTATGCAGCTGCTCGCCGAGGCCCGGCTCTGGGGCAGCTCGGATGGGCGGCAATCGGCGGAACGCTGAAACCAGCGTCCGGCGAGGTCAACCCGCTTGGCGGTGGCAGCACCGATGCCATGGGGAGCGGATCTCCTCGTCGGGCAGTCTCCGACCGTCCAGCCTCCCCGGACGGGGCCCAGGTCGTTCGTCCGGTAGGGCGCTCCACCTGGCCCCTGTGCGGGGAGGCTGGTAGCCCTTGTGGTGCCCGGGAGGTGATCCGCGGCTGATCTCTGAGGAGGGGCGGGGTTCGGGGCGGAGCCCCGAGGTCTTCAAGGTTTTGTCGTCCGCGGGTGTGGCCGGCCGGCCCGGCCGATGCCGGCCGGAGGTCGCCAGCAGGCCGGAGCCGGGCCGGCGCGGCCCGCTTTGCGGGCCGCTCTTGATGATGACGAGGCCCAGGAATGACGTTGCTGTCACCGGTTGCTGTCAGGGCCGGTCGCAAGCGACCGGCCCTGTGCGTTTCTCCTGTTCAACTGTGCGCGCCCGAAGGGACTCGAACCCCTAACCTTCTGATCCGTAGACCGATGCGTGTCTATGGGCATGATCTGGCTGGCCAGCCGTCCGCCCCAGTCCCGCACGGATCCCCACAGGTACCAGCAGGTCCAGGCTATACATCAGGTTCTGTCGATCGCTTCTCGCCGTCAGAAACGGCCCCGGAATCCGAACCAGTCCCCGCACCTTCGGATCAGTTCCCCGATGTCCGAGCAGCCACGGAGCAGCCATGGATCGGCCCGTTCACGACGCTGGGCCTGAACTACCGCGACTTGCGGCAACGCTGGAACCGCTGAGTTCGTGCTGGATGTTGGACTGCGGACGTCCGCGCACCGTTGGAGCCTCCACAGCCAGCTCGCGGGGTTGTCAGGCCAGCGAGATCTTCCGCATCGTGGTCCAGGTGTGGCTGCGTAGATGAAAGGCGGCAACTCGGCAAGGGAGCGCTCGATGTCGCGCCAGCCGCTCATGACAACCTCGAGTTGCGCGAAGACGCTGCCCGCGGCGGCGCGTCTGGTGGAATGCGGTCAGTGGTGGCTGCGGGGTCCGGGACCTCGAACCGAGGTCCCGGACCCCGCGCCTTCCGGCCCGGGCCGGTTGGAGCGTTCAGGTCCGGGCCGGCGCTGTGGGTTGTCGATCGGGCTGAAGGTGGCCGCCTTCGGTCTCCCAGGCGGCGACATCGTCGCCGTGCCGCGCCAACGGTCGTGAGCTAGGGCTGGGCGGTATGGAGAGGATGTCGGCGGCGCGGGTGGTGTTGGCGGGGCGGGAGGTGGCGAGCATGGCCGCCGCCGCCACGGCGTACGTGGTCTCAGGCGCTATCACGGCCAGGTCGATCCGCAGATTCCTCGGGCCTGTGACGATCACGAGCGCGGCCTCGAGGGTGGTGAACCAGCCCACCCGCACCACGGCACCGTCGACGCCGATCCGGCGTGGATGACTGTCCCAGGCCGCCGGCTGCAGCATGATCCGTTCGATCACGCCGCCACGTTGGGCGGTGAGCGCGGTGACCAGGCTGCACAGTTCGACGACCGGGTCTCGTGAGGTCGGCCACCAACCGCCGTCGAGCATCGCGCGGCTGGACGGCGAGTCGGCCAGCCGCAGGCGTGCCGCAGGCGGCTCACGGGTGCAGACCCACGTCATGCGGTCCTCGGCGGAGCGGATCATCAGTTCCGTCCCTCCGGTACGTCGGCGCCCGGGTCGGTGCCGGCGGGGTCTGGACGAGTGATGGTGGTGGTGTAGACGGCCGTGCGGTGCCTACGGGTCAACGGCCGCAGTTGGATGATGCGCCGCATGGTGGCTTGGATGGTCACCAGCAGCACGCCGAACACCGCGGCGAGCAGCAGCGCTACTCCCATCGGAAGTTGCCCCTGCGCGCCGAAGAAGTGCACGTCCGTACGCTGACCGTTCTGCAGGATGAAGATCAGTAGCAGGAGCAGCACCACGGCGGATGCTGTGAACGCGACCAGCGAACCCCCGGCGCGGACACGCGGTACAGGCCGGGACCGGTCGTTGATCTTGGGGGCGGACTGCATGTTGGTGGGGTGGGCTGAGCCGGTGGACCTGGTCATTGTGGACCTCATCTCGACGGTGGTGCGCGACGTACGCGAACCGGAGCCGTCGGGGTCCAGGACGACAACCTCAGCCTACTCTCCGTCTAGGCTGATCGGCACGCTCGAGATGTCGGATCTACCAATCCGGACAAACATGTTCCGCCGCACCCGCCCCTCACAGGACCAACAGAAGAACAACTGGAGCCCATAGCCGTTCGACGACGCCTGCAGTGGGAGGCGAATCCGGCAGCCGGCGCCTCGGCCGAGCACAGCACCGCCTCATACCAGACAGGGCCATCGGCAAGATGGGCGATGGAGGACTCAGTCGCGACGGACGGACCAACTGCCATCGAAATTTTCTCGTGACCGTTTGGCGCTCTCCTCTGGGCGATCGGAGTGACCGGGACGGCGGCCCGTCAGCTCGGCATTCCGGCCCTGAGCTGGGCCAGGGAACGCTTCAGCAGCCGGGACACGTGCATCTGCGACAGCCCGACTTCGGTGGCGATCTGCGCCTGGGTCATATGGCGGTAGAACCACATAGTCAGAATCCGACGCTCACGCAGAGGAAGAGCGGCGAGTAACGGCAGTAGTGTCAGGTGGTCGTCCACGCGCGCGTAGCCGGGATCACGGCGCCCATGAGCTCGATGGTCTCGACGCTGTCGGCGCCGAGGTCGGGCGCGTTGAGGGATGGCAGATGGTAGGCCTGCGATGTAGTGAGGGCGGCCTGGACGTCGTTGACGTTCACGTCCAGGTGATCGGCGAGTTCCGCGGTGGTCGGGTGGTGGCCCTGTCGCTGCGTGAGCTCGGCCGTGGCGGCTCGCACCACGCTGTTTCGTTCCTGGGTGCGGCGCGGGACGCGCATCGCCCATGTCGTGTCGCGGAAGTGCCGGCGGAGGGCACCGAGAGTGGTCGGCACCGCGTAGCAGGAGAACGGGACGCCTCGTCGGACGTCGAATCCGTCGACGGCCTTGACCAGGGCGAGGGCCGCGACCTGGGCTAGGTCGTCGTAGGGCTCTCCGCGTCCGGTGTATCGGCGGGCCAGTCGGCTGGCCATGGGCAGATGGCCCTCGATGATCCGGGTCCGCAGTCTCGTACGATCGGGATCGTCGCAGCTCAGGGCAGCGTGTCGACGCAACAGTTGTTCGCTCGTCGCCGGCACTTCACCCGCCGGCGGATGTCGGGTAACGGCGGTCGCGGTGGGTATGACCATTGTTCAACGCCCCTTACGGCTGGCAGCGGTGGAGCTGACACCCACCCGGCGGCGCGGGCGACACACCTCACCATACGCCCGAGCACGCCGATTCGCGCCGCTGAGCGCCGGCCGGCGGGACAGCACAGGCCGCCGCGGGCCGACCAGGCAGTCAGGCGGACAGGTCGGCTGCTGGTCCTGACGGGAGTTGCTCGGAGCCGTCGACGATCGCCTGTGCCAGATCGGACAGCCGCCGATTGCGGCTGCGAGCGCCGTTGCGCAGCAGCGCGAAAGCCTCGCCCACGTCCACCTGGAGGCGTTCGGCGAGGACGCCCTTGGCCTGCTCGATCAGAACTCGGCTGTTGAGTGCGGTCTGCAGTTGCTCCGTGAGGATGTCGCGGTGGTGGATGGCGCGTTGCTGGAGCAGCCCGATGGTGGCCACGTCCGCCAATGCCTGCCCGATCCGGACCCTGCCTTCGTCGAGGGCGCCCGGGCGGGTGTCGAAGAGGCTCAGCGCGCCGATGACCTCGGAACGTAGGCGCATGGGCAGGGCGTGTACCGCAGTGAAGCCGACCTCGGCTGCGGCGGCGGCGAACCGGGGCCAGCGGTGACTGGCGACCCGCACGTCGATGACCGACACGGGTTGGCCGGTGCGGAAGCAGTCCACGCAGGGCCCCTGGTCGGTCTGCAACTGGAACAACTCCAACCGCCTGGTGCGTTCGGAGGAGGCCGCCACCACCTGAAGGTTGTCCTGCCGGTCGGTCACCACCAGCCCGGCCGCCGAAACGCCCAGCAGCTGCACGCACCGGTCGGCGAGCACGTGCAGGAACTCGATCACGTCGAAGTCGTCGACGAGTGTGTCGGCCATTTCCACGAACACGTCGGAGAGCTGGATCTCGGCCATGTCACCCACCCTCGGCCTACCATAGCCCCACTTGGATGTGCGGCGGCGCGGGCAACGGACCGGCTGCACGATGGGCCGGGTCCCGGCTTTCATCCGGCCCCGCCGCCAGCGACCCCGGTAGGGGCGCCTCGGCTCCTGCCCGGGCGGCTCAGCAGCTCAGCGCATAGCGACGCCGGTCGGAGGTGCGGGGGATCCGATGTCGTGCAGGTGGCGCAGTGTCTCGGCCCAGGAGCGGCCCAGGGTGGTTTCGTGGTAGTCGATGTCGTGCTCGGCGCAGAACCGCCGGATCAATGACCGGGCACGGCGCAGGTTGGGACACGGCATGCTCGGGAACAGGTGGTGTTCGATCTGGTAGTTCAAGCCGCCGAGCAGGGTGTTGAGGAACATTCCGCCGCGGACGTTGCGGGAGGTGAGGACCTGTCGCCGTAGGTAATCGAGGTTGTCCTCGGCGCCGAGGATCGGCATGCCCTTGTGGTTCGGGGCGAAGGAGCAGCCGAGATAGAGGCCGAGCACGCCCTGGTTGACGAGGATGAACACGACCGCCTGCACGGGGCTCAGGAGCAGGAACACGGCGGCGAGGTAGCCGCCCAGGTGCAGGGCCAGCAGTCCGGCCTCGGCGGGTCGGCGGGCGATGCGGCGTGCGCCGAGGACCGCCTTCACGCTGTTGGCATGCAGGTGCAGGCCTTCCAGCAGAAGCAGCGGGAAGAACAGATACGCCTGCCAGCGCACAAGCAGCGCACCGAGGCCACGCCGCCGGCGGGCCTGGCCGACGGTGAAGGACAAGGGCGCCACGGTGATGTCGGGATCCTTGCCTTCGGTGTTGGGATGGGCGTGGTGCCGGTTGTGCTTGTCCACCCACCAGCCGTAGCTGATCCCGGTCAGGAGGTTGCCGTGCACGATGCCGATCAGATCGTTCACCCGACGCGAGCGGGCTATCTGACGGTGCCCCGCGTCGTGCCCGATGAACCCGGCCTGCGCGAAGACCACCGCGAGGACCACCGCCACGCCGAGCTGCCACCACGATTCACCCAGCCGGACGAACAGGACGCACAGTCCGGCGAAGGAACCGACGACGAGGCCGATACGCACTGCATAGTAGCCTCGCCGCCGCCCGAGTAGACCCGCCGCGCGGACCAGCCGGGACAGGTCGGCGTAATCGCTGCCCCGCTCCCGGTCGGTGCCGAGACTGGTATCGCTCACGATGGCTGCCCCCGCTGGTTCTTGCCCGTCGGCTTGGCTCACCGGCAGCGGCTAGACCAGCCGGTCAGGCGCGCCATGGAGCTGTTGAAACGTCCGCAGCGCGCCGGGGCTGCCCGGGCCGCAGCGGCCACGCCGCATCCGGCCACGCGCTCCGGGGCTGCGGACCAAGCCCTCGATCCGTCGGCTCACCGATCCCGACGCCATCGCCACGCTTCCTCGCTGGTCGGCCCTGCGTCGGCTGACTCCGATGCCTCTTCACCTTGGATTTTCGGCGATCGACCAACCCGCCGCAGCGGATTGGGCTCAATAGCGCCGCGGCACGGGGTCGCCACGGTCGGGGGTGTGCGCGTGGCGAACGGTCCGAACGGAGCACCCCTCACGGCGAAGGCGCGTCAACGAGATCAGCCGGATCGAGACGCAGGATGGCGAGCAGCCCGGCGTGCTCTCCCGAGTCCACCCGCTCCGGTAGCTCGCGCTCGACCCAGTCGGCCCTGACCTGCTGGCCGCGTTGGCGAAGAACGTTGACGATCCGCTGCCTGGCGATGTTCATCGGATACTCCCCTGTGAAGCCGCCCGAAAGGGTCGTGCTCACGGGCGGCCGTGCGAACGCGCTGATTTGATCCCACCACCGTCGGGACACACGGCGGCCCTGAGCGTGCCGCGCCGGCGGATCCGGCGGCCGGGACGTAATTGGCGATCAGCCAGCACGACGAGCAGGCTTGGCACGATGGAAGTGACGATTGGCGCCCGAGGGGGATGGTGGACGGCAGTGGCGGCCGCCAGGGACTCGGGTGACACACTCACCGTACGCCTCATGGCGTAGATCCGCACCCGCACCGGGCCGGCTTCGCACATCGCCCCTGCCCATCGGTCTGGCGCTACTGCTGGCCGCTGTCATCGGCACCATGAGCCCGCTACAACATCCGCCGCACCTTGGCTTAATCCTCACCGCCACCCGAAGGCGAGCGGTTCTGGACGGCGGGCGGTGGCCGCGATCCCGGAAGCGATCGCCGAAATCCCGAGCCTCGCCCTCACCCTGGTTCGAATCCGGCAGATCATGCGTGCGGGTACCACCGGCCCCGGCGGCGACAACAACCCGCACCGATCCATGCTCGGTCTGTGAGAAGGAGGGTGGGGGTAACGGTGGCAACACGAAGGACCGGGATTCTCGGGCCAGCCCGAGGCGCGGGCGCCAACCCAAACCGAGGGGACAAAGTCAACTTTTGCCATATTGAGTTCGCTACTGCCTTAAAATCGCTCAGGGCTTTCTCGCCACCGACCCGGCCACGTCCCCCACCGCAAAACTCTCGCCAGTCCAGGAAGGCCCGGGTTAGTAGACGGGAGCCCGATGACGACCGACCGAGCAATAGGGCTGGCCCGGGAGAGCGAGGGACCTCAGCGGGCAACCCTGCTGGAACTGTTTCTCGACCTGGTCTTCGTCGCCGCGCTCGCCCTGACATCACGAACCTTGGCCCAGCGTCTCGACTGGGTCGGGGCCGTCCAGACCGTGGTGCTGCTGTTGGCGATCTGGTGGGTCTGGTCCGCCACCGCGCTGGTAACCGACCTCTACCACGCGCAGCGGCCTCCCATCTTCGTCATGACGCTATGGGTCATGCTCGGAACCATCCTGATCGGTGGCACGCTGCCCGACGCCTTCTCCGACCGCGCCCTGGTCTTCGCGGGCGCATACGTGGCGATCCACCTGGGACGTGGCCTCTTCCTCATCGCCACGCTGCACACCCGCACGACGCGCCTGCACCCCAGCCAATTCGTCTTCTGGTTCCTCGTCTCCGCCGCACCATGGCTCGCCGGCGGCCTCGTGGCAGGCCCAGCGCGGGGCCTGCTGTGGACCGCGGCCCTCACCATCGACTACGGATCAGCCTGGCTCCGTTACCCCACGCCCCGGCTCGGTCGGGTACCCACATCCGAGTACACGGTGGCAGCCGACCACCTGGCGGAGCGCTACCAGCAATTCTTCACCCTCGCCCTCGGTGATCTCATCCTCGTCACCACCATCACCTACGCCGACAGCGACATGACAGCCGGGCGCACGGCCGCGCTCCTGCTTGCCTTCGCCGCCACCGTGCTGCTGTGGCAGGTCTACGTCCACCGCGCCGGAGCCCTGCTGAAAGCCACCATCGAATCCTCCCGAGATCCGGGCCGATTCGTGCGGTCCGCACCCAACACCCACCTGCTCATGGTGGCCGGAGTGGTCGCCGCGTCCGCCGGCTTCGAAGTCGTCATCGCCCACCCCACCGATCACAGCACACCTTGGCAGGCCGGCGTCATTCTCGGCGGACCCGCGTTGTTCCTGGCCGGACGAGCCCGCTTCGAATACGAGGTGTTCAGCCGGGTGTCACCGTCCCGGCTGGTGGCACTGCTAGCGCTGATCGTCGCCGGACCCGCTCTAGTGCTCGCACCCGCACTGCTGGCCGGCCTCACCGCCACCCTCGTCCTGGCAGGAGTTGCCATCGCAGACAGCATCCGGGCCCGCGGCGCCCCACCCGAGCAACCAGCCCCCTCCATGTAACTGAAGGCGCGAGACCACTCGAACAACTGGACTCATCAGGAGCCAGATCCTCCTGCTGATCTCCGGCACGCAGAGCGGATGGTGCTCACTAAAAAGACATCTGCGCCCTGTTGGCACCAGGACCTGACCTGGCGCCAGCAGGGCAGCTACATGGGGCGGCTTCTTGACGGGTGCGGTGGGCCGGCGACCTCCCCGCGACCGTCAAGCCGCGCGACGCGGCGGCGTACGTGATCGCCCTGTCCCAGGGCTTCGCGGTCCAAGCAGCACTACTGGCACTCCATGCGTCTTTTCTCTCCGGCGGAGTACAGCCCGCTGCCGGGGTGGGGCATGCCGCGGCAGGAGGGTGAGGAGTTTCCGACCGCCGGGCACGTGGTGGATTACCTGCGCGCGTACGAGAAGCGGTATGACCTGGCGGTGCGCCGGCCTGTCTGGGTGCACCAGGTGCGGCCGGCCGGGGAGCGCCTGGCGGTGGAGAGCGAGGCTGGGACCTGGTTGGCCCGGTACGTCATCTCGGCCACTGGCACGTGGGAGTGCCCGTACGTGCCGGACGTCCCGGGTCGTGAGGCGTTCGCCGGTCGGCAGTTGCACACGGTGGACTACACCTCGCCGCAGGACTTCCGGGGGCAGCGGGTCGTGGTCGTCGGTGGGGGTAACTCGGCGGCGCAGATCCTGGCCGAGGTGTCCCGGGTCGCCGAGGCCACCTGGGTCACCATGCGCCCTCCGCGGTTCATGCCGGATGACGTCGACGGTCGGGTGCTGTTCGGGGTTGCCACCCGCGCGGCCGGCGGTGGTGCAGGTGGCGGTGTCAGCGACTTGGGGGACATCGTGATGGTGCCCACCGTCCGCGATGCGCGGGAGCGCGGGGTCCTGCACGCCCGTCCGATGTTCGTACGGCTGACCGCGCACGGCGTGCGTTGGGCGGACGGCGCCGAGCAGTCCTGCGATGCCGTCATCTGGTGCACAGCGTTCCGGCCAAACCTCACCCATCTCGCGCCGCTGCTACCAGGCGGGCGGCACGGAGAGGTGGAGACCGAGGGAACACGGTCGGTAGACGAGTCCCGCCTCTACTTGCTCGGCTACGGCGACTGGACGGGGCCGGCGTCGGCGACGCTGGTGGGTGCGGGCCGGACGGCGAAGGCCACGGTGGCGGACGTCGCCACTCGAATCCGAGAGTCGTAGGCCTGAGGTCCGGCCGGCTCGGCCAGGACCTCAGGCGGTGTCGGTTAGGGCAGGGCGGCGAGGTAGCGCTCGGCGTCGAGTGCGGCGGCGCAGCCGGTGCCGGCGGCGGTGATGGCCTGCCGGTAGGTGTGGTCGACGAGGTCACCGGCGGCGAACACACCGGGCACGTTGGTGCGGGTGCTGGGGGATTCGACGGTGACGTAGCCGTCGGGGTCGAGGTCGACCTGCCCCGCGAAGAGTTCGCTGCGGGGGTCGTGGCCGATGGCGACGAACACGCCGGTGGCGTCCAGGATCCGGGTTTTGCCGGTGTGGACGTCACGGAGGCGGGCTCCGACGACGGCACCGTTGTTGCCGATGATTTCCTCGACGATGCTGTTCCACGCGATGCGGATCTTGTCGTTGGTGAGGGCGCGTTCGGCCATGATGGGGCTGGCGCGGAAGGTGTCGCGGCGGTGCACGATGGTGACGCTGCGGGCGAAGCGGGTGAGGAAGGTGGCTTCCTCCATGGCCGAGTCGCCGCCGCCGATGACGGCGATGTCCTGGTCGCGGAAGAAGAACCCGTCGCAGGTGGCGCAGGAGGAGACGCCGTGCCCGAGGAGTTCCTGTTCGCCGGGGACGCCGAGGGGCCGCCAGGCGGATCCGGTGGCGAGGATGACAGCGTCGGCGCGATAGGCCTGCTCGCCCACGTGCACGGTCTTCGGGCCGGGGCCGGTGAGGTCGACGTGGGTGGCGTCGTCGGTGAGGAACTGGGCGCCGAATCGGTCGGCCTGCTTGCGGAGATTGTCCATCAGCTCGGGGCCGGTAATGCCGTCGGGGAAGCCGGGAAAGTTCTCCACCTCGGTGGTGGTCATCAGCGCGCCGCCGGATTGGGCGCCCTCGATGACTAGGGGTGTGAGGTTGGCGCGGGCGGCGTAGAGGGCGGCGGTGTAGCCGGCGGGCCCGGAGCCGATGATGATCAGGCGGTGCGGGTCGGGCACGAGGGGCTCCTGCTCAGTTGAGCCGCCCGCTGGTGGGGCTGGCGGGCGAGGTGGGGCGGGGTGATGTTCAGGTGGTGGGGCGCAGGTCGGCGAGCAGGTTCTCCACTCGGGTGCGGATCTCGTCACGGATGCGACGGACCGCGTCCAGGCCCTGGCCGGCCGGGTCGTCGAGTTGCCAGTCTTCGTACCGCTTGCCGGGGAAGGCCGGGCAGACGTCGCCGCAGCCCATCGTGATGATGACGTCGGAGGCTTCGGCGGTGGCGTAGTCGAGGATCTTCGGCTTGTTGGCGGTGATGTCGATGCTGACCTCACGCATGGCCTCGATTGCCACCGGGTTGATCTGGTCGGCGGGCTCGGAGCCGGCGGAGCGGACCTCGACGGCGTCACCGGCGAGGTGGCGCAGCCAGCCGGCGGCCATCTGGGAACGGCCGGCGTTGTGGACGCAGACGAACAGGACGCTGGGCTTGGACATCAGATGCCTTCCTTGCAGTACAGGTCATAGGGCCGGTTCATGGGCGCCGCGGCGCGGGTTGCAGGTAGGAACCGGTCGGGGTCGCTGTTGTGGTCGAGCAGTCGGTAGCGGCCGGCGGGGCGCGGCGGGTTGAGCAGGTGGCGGTTGCCCATCTCTGTCTCACCCTGCTCGGGGTTGGGGACCGTCACGGGCGCTGGTCCAGCACCGGGTCGCCTTCCTTCGCAGGGACGACGACCTGATCGGCGGCCCGCCCAGCATCGGGGTAGAGCGCAGCGAGCAAACCGACGCCGACTACCAGCCCGACCAGTTGGGCGACGACGAACCCGGGGAGGGAAGCGGGCGCGATGCCGGCGAACGTGTCGGTGAACGCCCGCCCGATGGTGACCGCGGGGTTGGCGAACGAGGTGGACGAGGTGAACCAGTAGGCGGCGCCGATGTAGGCACCGACGGCGGCGGGTGCGACGGGGGCGCGGCCGGAGCGGGCGAGGGCGAAGATCAGCAGGAGCAGGCCAGTGGTGGCGACGACCTCGCCGAGCCACAGGTGCCCGGCGGCCCGATCTTTGTGGGAGAAGTCGACGGCGGCGAGGTTAAACATCAGGTTCGCCAGCACCGAACCGGCGATCGCGCCCAGCACTTGGGCTGCGATGTAGCCGCCCAGGTCGCGGGCGGTGAGGCCGGTGCCGGCGCGGCGGCCGAGGAACCAGTCAGCGGCGGATACGACCGGGTTGAAATGTGCCCCGGAGATCGGGCCGAAGATCAGGATCAGCGCGCCGAGGGCGAACGCGGTGGCGGTGGAGTTCTCCAGCAGTTGGAGGCCGACGTCGCCGGGGGAGAGGGTGGTGGCCATGATGCCGGAGCCGACCACGGCGGTGACCAGCAGGGCGGTGCCGGTGAACTCGGCCAGCAGGCGCCGCCGAAGTGCGATGGTCATCAGTCTGTTCTCTCTCCTGGTCGAGCGGTCACCACATCTGCTGTGACGGTGCTGGTTATCGGGTGGCGGCGACGTTCAGCTCGTCGAGCAGGCGGCGTACCCGGCGTTCGATCTCGTCCCGGATCGGCCGCACGCCGGCTAGGTCCAGCCCGGCCGGGTCGTCGACGACCCAGTTCTCGTAGTGGGTGCCGGGGAAGACGGGGCAGGCGTCGCCGCAGCCCATGGTGACCACGACGTCGGCGGCACGGACGACCTCGTCGGTCCAAGGCTTGGGGAATTCCTCGGAGATGTCGATGCCGCGTTCGGCCATGGCGGCGACCGCGGAGGGGTTGATCTCGATGCCGGGTTCGCTGCCCCCGGACCACGCCACCGCGCCGTCGCCAGCGAGGTGGGTGAGGAAGCCCAGCGCCATCTGGGAGCGGCCCGCGTTGTGGGTGCACAGGAACAGCACGACGGGACGGCCGTCGCGGTGGTGGCCTTCGACCCGGGCGAGGGCACGCAAGCGTTGGCGGGCGAAGCGCTCGGCGAGCAGCGGCAGGTAGTTCGCGATGCTGGCGACGGTGGCGAACTGGTCGTAGCTGCTGTGCAGGAACCGCTCGATTGTCTCAGTGCCGTAGGTACCGTCGAACTCGGCGGCCAGTCGGGTCGCGGCGGTGTGTAGGGCGACCTGCTGGTCGAGGGTGATCTCCTGGTGGGGGCTGGTGTCGGTCATTGGGGACCTCCGGGGATAACGGCGGGAGCGAGCCGATTGACCCGGTCGGCGAGGTCGGCGTAGGCGGCTTCGAACGCCTCGTCGGTGTCGACGCGGACCGGGTCCGGCACGGACCAGTGCAGGCGGGGGCGGACCGGGCCGGTCAGTTCCTCGTGGGCGTTGTCGCACACGGCGATCACGAGGTCATCGTCGCGGACGATGTCGGTGACGTGGGCGGTGCTGGTCGGGTCGAGGTCGAGGTGGTGGCGGTAGGCCACGGCCAGCGCGCGGGGGTGCACCCTGGCGGCAGGTTTCGTGCCGGCGGAGGCGACGTCGCTGTGGGTGTGCTGCTTCCACAGCGCGGCGGCCAGCTGGGAGCGGGCCGAGTTGTGGGTGCACACGAACACCACGCGGCCGACGCCGGTCAGCCGGGGAGTGGCGAGTGCGGCGAGGGCCTCCGGGCGTAGCCGCAGGTAGGTGCGGCGGCGGTCACCCTCGGATCGGCCCTTGGTGACCAGGCCGGCGTCGGTGAGGACCTTGACGTGGTGGGCGACCAAGTTGGTCGGCATGTCGAGGGTGTGGGCGATCTCCCCTGGGGAGGCATCGCCCAGGGTGAGCGCATCCACGATCGCCAAGCGCGCCGGGTCGCCAAGCGCGGCGTGGATTCGGGCACGCCCCACGAGGGAAGAAGACTCAGCGTTCATTGACTCAATGATTGCTGAGGCACCCCCCAGAGTCAAGCTGTTCCCGCAGGGGGTCCGGCCATTAGGGCGGCTCGATCAGCAGCAGGTCGACAGGTAGGACTGCAAGTCGGCCAGGGCGGCGAGGGCGCCGTCGCGGTCGGCCCGGTAGAACACCGTCTTGCCGTCGCGTCGCGAGGTGACCACCCCGCCGCGTCGCAGCAGCGTCAACTGCTGCGACGCGGTGGCCTGGCTGATGCCGACCCGCTCCGCCACCTGGCCCACGGACATCTCGGCGCCGCGGGCGAACAGCATCATGATCCGCTGCCGGGTGGGGCTGCCGAGGGCCTTGAGGAACTCCTGCGTCTGCGGCGCAAGACCCGGGGCACCGCTCTGCGGCCCGGTCGGCTGGTCGGCGGCGGTCTGGCTCATGGTCACACCTTTCCTCGTCACCCTCATATTGTCATTCAACAAAATGACGTTATGATTCGGACGTGACTGCTCAAGCGGATCCCGTGATCATCATTGGCGGCGGCCAGTCCGGCCTCGCCGCCGCTCGTGCCGCCCTCGCCGTCGGCCTGCGTCCGGTCGTTCTTCACGCGGGTGACTCACCGGCTGGCTCCTGGCCGGACTACTACGACAGCCTGACCCTGTTCTCGCCCGCCCGCTACAGCGCCCTGCCCGGGATGGCTTTCGACGGGGACCCCGAGCACTACCCCCACCGTGACGAGGTCGTCGCCTACCTGCGCCGCTACGCCCGCACTTTCGACGCCGAGATCCGCACCGGCGTACGCGTCACCGAGGTTCACCCGCGCGCTGGCGGCGGGTACCTCGTGCGCACCGGCGCTGGTGACGAGATCGCCGCAGCCGGTGTCGTCGCCGCCAGCGGGTCTTTCGGCAACCCGTACCTGCCCGACCTGCCCGGCCGGGGCGACTTCACCGGGGACCTGCTGCATGTCGCCGACTACCGCCGGCCCGGACCCTATGCCGGCAAGCGGGTGATCGTCGTCGGGGCGGGCAACTCGGCGGTGCAGGTCGCCTACGAGCTCGCGGCGCACGCGCACGTCACCCTCGCCACCCGGGGGCCCGTCCGGTTCCTGCCGCAGCGCATCGGCGGGCGGGACCTGCATCACTGGCTGCGCGTCACCGGCGCGGACCGCCTCCCTCGGCGCGTCCTCAGCCGCCTGATCCGGCACGCCGCCGTGCTCGACACCGGTGTCTACCGCGACGCCCTCGCCTCCGGGCAGCTCGCCCGTCGGCACATGTTCACTGCCTTCACCCCCGACGGCGTCGTCTGGGGCGACGGCACCATCGAGTGCGTCGACGCGGTCATCTTCGCCACCGGCTACCGCCCGAACCTGGGCTACCTGGAGCCCCTCGGCGCCCTGGCGCACGGCACGCCCCGACAGGTGGGCGGACTCTCTACCAGCCACCAAGGGCTCGTCTACGTGGGGCTGGAGTTCCAGCGGTCCTTCGCCTCGAACACGCTGCGCGGCGTCAGCCGCGACGCCACCCACGTGATGCGCGCCCTCGCCGCGCACCTGTCCGGACGGCGCAGGCTGCCACGCTCGGCAGCCGTCCCGGCGTCCGCGCCGACCGGCACGTCCGGCGCAGGACGCTGACCCACTGCGCGGCAGCCGTCCCGCACGGGCGGTGGGTTACGAGTCGGCTGGCGCGACGGTGAGCAGGGCCGCCAACTGGCGCAGGATCCCCGGACGCGCCCGGTAGTAGACCCAGGTGCCCCGCCGCTCGGCGTCCACCAGACCTGCCTGCCGCAACGTCTTCAGATGGTGCGAGATCGTCGGCCCGGTCAGGTCGAACGCCGGTGTCAGGTCACACACGCACGCCTCCCCGCCTTCGGCGGAAGCGATCATCGACATCAACTGCAGCCGCACCGGATCACCCAGGGCCTTGAACGCGGGCGCGAGGACCGCGGCGGTCTCTGCCGGCACCCGGCGCTGCGCCAGCGGCGGGCAGCAGGGTGCATCGGCGTTCAGGTCGATCATGGCGAGGGGCACGACTTGCTTCGACATGCCTCTAGGTTGACATCCCTCTAATCAGCGTGCAAGTCTCTGCTTAGACAGACGTCAAGACAGACGCCGTCGGGAAGGAATCGTCATGTTCGGCAAGGCTCGGCGGTCATCGGCAGCGCCGGCGGGAGTGGTGTTCTGCGACTCCTGCGCGGAGGTGTCCACCGCCGCCCAACGCGCGCAGCGCCGCTACGAACGCGCCCGCACCACCGTCTACACCCTGATCAGCCCCCGATAACCGGAAGGGACATCCTGATGAGCGAGAACATCCAGACCACCGGCGGGTTCGCCGGCGACCCGGCCGCCGCCCTGGCGGTCACCGGATCTGGCTCCTGCTGCGGAAGCCCCGCCCAGGCGGTCGGCGCGATCCTCCCTCCCGCCGGTGAGGCGGCGACGGCCGGCGGCTGCTGCGGCACGGCGGAGGCCGCCCATGCCGCCGGTTCCTGCTGCGACGCCGAGGCCAAGGCCGACGCCATCACCGCGGGACAGGGGTGCTGCGGATGATGTCCTCGGCCTTGCTGGCAGACCTGCTCGGCCAGGTGTCGGCGGACCGGATGACGGCCACCGTCGCCGCCCTCGCCGGGGACGGCTTCGCCGGCCGACGCGTCGGCTCGGCCGGCGGGGCCGCCGCCCGGGCGTGGCTCGTCGACCAGCTCGCCTCCCTCGGTGCTTCCCTGACGACCGACGCCTTCCCGGTCCGGTCCGTGCCGCAGGTCTACGCGGGGCCAGCGGCGATGTGGGGCGGCGACGACACAACCGCCTCGCTGGCCTTCGGCCGGCAGGTCGCGATCCACACCGCCTCCGCGCAAATGAGCGAGGTGCGCCGAGGGCCGCTCGGGGTCGCCGGCCGCGAGGACCCCGCCGGCCGGTGGCTCGTGGTGCCGGCGGGGACGAGCCTGTTCGACGCGTACCGCGACACGCAGGAGGCGGTCGGGCTGTTGATGAGCCGGGCCGTCGACGCCGGCGGATGGCAGTTCACCACCCTCGCCGGTCCCAACCCCGGCCCGCTGCCCATCCTGACCCTCGATGCGGACACCCACCGCGACGTCCTCGCCGCCGCCAGCACAGCCGGGAGCTGGTTCAGCGGGAACGCCCCGCTGCGGCGCGACGACGTCACCGGCGTCAACGTCCACGCCGCCGTTCGCGCGCCGGCTAGGCCCCATGACATTGACCTTCTGCTGACGGCCCACTATGACGGGGTGGGTGACCACCCGGGGCTGCGCCAACCCGGCGCGTCGGACAACGCGAGCGGGGTCGGAGTGGTCCTCGAGGTGGCCCGAATCCTGTCGGCCGGGCTACCTGAGGGGATCGGGCTGTCCGTCGCGCTGCTCGACGGCGAGGAGGTCGGTGCGCTCGGCTCCGCCCACCACGCCGCCCAGCTCCGCGCCGCAGGGGCCGCACCGCTGGTCATCAATGTCGACGGCGCCGGCCGCCTGGACGGGGCAGCGGCGGTGGAGGCCGGCGGTCCTGCCCACCGGCTCCTGGCGCTGCTCGACCAGGCGGGACGGCACACCGGCGTCCCTCTCGCAGCGGGTCCGGTGGCATCGGACAACCGCCGCTACGGCGGAGCCGGTTTCGCCGCGGTGGGAATCGGAGCCGGCATGGTTGGGTACCACAGCCCGGCCGACACCGCGGACCGCGTCGACCCGCAGACGCTGACTGCGATCGCCCGCCTCGTCGTCGCCACCGCCTGCCTCGCCGCGGCGGCGCCCGCTACACTTTCATCGTCGATCGGCGATAAACGATAGAAGGAGTGATGGTGGGCGACCTCCTCGACCGGGCGACCGCGCAGACCTACGCCTCGTGGTTTCGTGCACTGGCCGACCCGACGCGGGTGCAGATCGTCGAGTACCTCGCCCGGCACAACCGGCCCATGAGCGTGGGCGAGATCGTCGCCGCCGTGGGGCTGGCCCAGTCCACCGTCTCCCAACATCTGAAGATCCTCACCGAGGTGCGGTTCGTGCTCGTCGAGCCGGTCGGCACCGCCCGCCACTACCGCATCAACGACGCCTGTGTCGGCTGTTTCCCGTCCGCGGCCGACGTGGTCATGGGCCGCCCGGCCCCGACCCCGAAGGGAGCCTGCTGATGGCCGACATCACCGTCCGCCGGATGACGGGGGATGACGCTGACCGGGTCCTGGCGATCTACCAGGCCGGTCTCGACGGAGGCAACGCCAGCTTCGAGACCGTTGCCCCGACCTGGGCGGCGTTCGACGCCGGCAAACTGGCCGAGCACCGGTTCGTCGCCGTCGATCCCGACGATCGCGTCCTCGGCTGGGTCGCCGTGTCACCCACCTCGGCGCGGGCGGTCTACGCCGGCGTGGTCGAGCACTCCGTCTACATCGACCCCGCCGCCCAGGGCAGAGGCGTCGGCCGGCTGCTCCTGGACGCCGTGATCGCCTCGACCGAGGCTGCCGGCATCTGGACCATCCAGTCCGGTGTTTTCCCCGAGAACACCGCCAGCCTCGCCCTGCACCAGCGGGCCGGCTTCCGGATCATCGGCACCCGCGAACGCGTCGGCCGCCACCACGGCCGCTGGCGCGACGTGATCCTGCTCGAACGCCGCAGCCCCGCCATTACCTGACCCACACTGCCGCCGCCGTTGACCGGCGGCCTAATACGCCCTGTTGTTTCGACGAACCTCAACATAAGGAGTTTCTGATGAGCGCCTTGGACCAGCTGCCCGTCGCCGTCATCGGCGCGGGACCGGTCGGCCTGGCCGCCGCCGCGCACCTGCACGAGCGTGGCCTCCCCTTCCTCGTTCTCGAAGCCGGCGACACCGCTGGGGCGGCCGTACGGCAGTGGGGCCACGTCCGCGTGTTCTCCCCGTGGCGGTACAACATCGACTCATCCGCCCGCCGGCTGCTCGACGACGCGGGGTGGCCCGCCCCCGACCTGGAGGTTCTGCCCACCGGCGCCGAGCTCGCCGCCGACTACCTGCAGCCCCTCGCTGAGCTGCCGCAGCTCAAGCCGCACTTGCGCTACGGCGCCCGCGTCGAGGCGATCAGCCGTCTCGGCCTGGACCGGCTCCGCACCGCCGGACGCGACCAAGCCCCGTTCCTGATCCGCCTCACCACCGGCGAGGAGATCCTCGCCCGCGCCGTCATCGACGCCTCCGGCACCTGGGGGACCCCCAACGTCCTCGGCGCCTCCGGCCTCCCGGCCCAGGGTGAGAAGGAAGCCGCCGGGTTCCTGGAGCACGCGCTGCCGGACGTGCTCGGCGCCGGCCGAGACCGGTTCGCCGGCCGGCACACCCTCGTCGTCGGGGCTGGGCATTCCGCCGCCAACACCCTGCTGTCCCTCGCTGAACTCGCCGCCCAGGTGCCCGGCACGGAGGTGACCTGGGCGATCCGTTCCGCGTCCCCGGCCCGCACCTACGGCGGCGGGGACGCGGACGCCCTCCCGGCGCGCGGCGCGCTCGGCTCCCGGCTGCGCGACCACGTCGACGCGGGCCGGATCCGGCTGCTCACTGGATTCTCCGTCCACGCGATCACGCCGACCGACGGGCGGGTCGCCGTCGTCGTCCGACACGCCGACGGCACCGACGAATCGGTCACGGTCGACCGGATCGTCGCCGCCACCGGCTTCCGACCCGACCACTCCCTCGCCGCCGAGCTGCGCCTGGACCTGGACCCGATCATGGGCGCCACCCGCGCCCTCGCCCCGCTGATCGACCCGAACGAGCACTCCTGCGGCACCGTGCCCCCGCACGGCGTTGACGAACTTGCCCACCCCGAGCCGGGTTACTACGCCGTGGGCATGAAGAGCTACGGCCGCGCCCCGACGTTCCTCATGGCCACCGGCTACGAGCAGGTCCGCTCCGTCGTCGCCGCCCTCGCCGGAGACTGGGACGCCGCCCGCGACGTGCAGCTCGACCTGCCGGAGACCGGGGTGTGCAACAGCAACCCCGCCGACTCCACCGGCACCGACAGCTGCTGCGGACCGAGCCCTGCGGCAGAGACGGCCGGTAAGGGGCTTGCCACGGGCATCTCCGGTGGCCTGCTGTCCGCGCCGCTTCAGCTCGTCAACCTCAACACTCCGGCAAGCGGCCAGACCGGCGGCTGCTGCGCCAGCTGATGGCCACCTCCACGAGGGTGCCCGGCCGACCCGACCGTCGGCGGGCACCACGCCCACGCGTGGCGACTGGTGGCCGCCCTGGCCATCACCTCGACCGTCGGCTACGGCACCCTCTACTACGCCTACGCAGTCCTGCTCAACCCCATGGCCGCCAGCCTCGGCGCTTCCACCACCGCTGTCACCGGCGCGCTGACCGCCAGTGTCCTCGCCGGCGCGCTGATGGCCATCCCGGTCGGCAGATGGCTCGACCGACACGGTGGACGCGCCCTCATGACCGCAGGCTCCATCACCGCCACCGCACTCCTGATCGCCTGGTCCCAAGTCCAGACCATCGGGCAGCTCTACGCCGTCATGATCGGCATCGGGATCACCGGCGCGATGGTCCTCTACGAACCCGCCTTCGCCGTCATCATCTCCTGGTTCACCCCCGACCGGCGACCCACCGCCCTCCTCGCCATTACCATCGTCGCCGGATTCGCCAGCACCATCTTCCTGCCACTCACCGGCCTCCTGGTCGCCCACCTCGGCTGGCGCGACGCCCTGCTCGCCCTCGCCGCCGTCCACGGCGTCGTGGCCATCCCCCTGCACGCCCTCACCATCCGCAAACCGCCGCACGACACCGCGCCCACCCCCGCCGCGCTGCGAACGGGCCACACCTCGCGGCGGGTGGCGACACGCGCCGCGATGCACGACCCCCGGTTTTGGCTCCTCGCCGCCGCGCTTATCGCTCACGGCGCCGCCACCAGCACCATCGGCGTCCACCTCGTCGGCTACCTGACCAGCCGCGGCCACCCCGCCACCTGTGCCGCCACCGCCGCCGGCCTGCTCGGTGCCCTGTCCGTCACCGGACGACTCGTCCTCACCGGCGCCCGACGCCGCCTCCGAGTCACCACCATCGTTTCTGCGGTCTTTGCCGTCCAGGCCGCCGCTGTCCTCACCATGCCTCTCGCCGCCGCAACCCGCGTAGGCGCGGTCATCACCGTCACCGGATTCGGGCTTGGCTTCGGCATCGCCAGCCTCGCCACCCCCGCCCTCATCGCCGACCGCTACGGCACCACCGCCTACGCCACCATCGCGGGGCGGCTCGCCGCCCCCGTCACGACGGTCAAAGCCGCCGCCCCCCTGCTTGCCGCCGCGCTCATACCGCACGGCGGCTACCACGCCTTGCTGGCAGCCGTCACCACCGCATGCCTTCTCGCTGCCGTCGGCATGCGCGCCGTGGGCGGGTCGGCGGAAAGCCGCGGCGGGCGCCAACGCCACGACCGCGGCGCGGAAAGCCACCAAGCAGACCGCGAAGAGCGAGGCGGCCACGGCCACGGGCCGCGTGTACCGGCGGTCGCCGAGTGATCTCGAGTCGGTGTATCAGCAGGCCGGCAGCGCGACGGCTGTCGCGATCACTACAACGGGCGTGCACACAGCCCAAGGGTGGATCCGCCCTGCGCCGCCGGCAAGCCAGCCAAGCCAGGTAGGACAACGCCGCACCCTGTGACGTGGGTCTGCCGACCCATTTGGGCTGGGGACCCGCGACGGCCTTGGCAGCCTCAGCGGACCCGCTTCGTCGCCCGCTTGCGGGGCGGCGTCAAGATCTCAGCGATCGCCGCTATCGCGGACCGCTCCAGGCGGTAGTACGCCCAGACGCCCCGCTTCTCGCGCACGAGCAGGCCGGCCTCGGTGAGAATCCGAAGGTGATGACTCACGGTCGGCTGAGAGAGACCAAGCAGCGCGGTGAGGTCACTCACGCATGCCTCGCCCTGCGCACCGGACTGGATCAGACTGAGCAGTCGCAGCCGGGCCGGGTCGGCGACTGCCTTCAGCACTCCCGCGAGTCGTTCGGCATCGGCGCGCTTGATTGGCTCGCCGCCGAGCGGCGAGACAGCAGGCGTAGCAGTTGTCGCAGTTCCCACGTCTTCCATCGTGGCACCAGAACCATCGATAGGCCGGCGGAATCAGAACCAGCACCCCGATGGCGGCCGAGAGCCCTGGTATGAGGAATGCTGGGCCGAGCGGGCCCGGCGCCAGGCGCCCGTTCGCCGGCACGACGGTTGGCACGGCCACCAGCTCCGCCACCTAGCCCGGTCGAGCGACCAGGCGCACGCTACGCAGCTCATGCGGCGCCGCTTCCCGTCCCGCTCGGCCGCGTTTCGGTTCGGGCGAGCAGTGACCCGGCCGGGAACACGAGCCTGCTCTCTGTGAGTGATCGGCAGATGACGTGAACGTTATCCTCATGTTTGACTATGCGTATGCGGGCGTGGGAGGCGCGACTGTCGATCGATTGCGGCACGGCCACCACCACGGCGGTCCTCGCCTGGCCTGATGGGAGCTCAACGTCGTTGTCGTTCGACGCCGCCCCGTACCTGCCCAGCGCGGTCTACGTGTCTCCCGGCGGTGAGGTGTGGACAGGCCAGCAGGCGCGGCAGGCCGCCGTGGCGGAGCCGAGCCGGCTGATCCCAAGCCCCCGTCGTCCTGCCGATGACAGCCTCACCGTGGAGGGGACCACGGTGGATGCGCTTGAGGTGGCGGCGGCGCCGCTGCGCCGGGTGGCGGTGGAGGCGGAGCAGGTTGCGGGTGGGCCGGTGCGGGATGTGCGGCTGGTGGTGCCGGCGGGCTGGGGTCCGAGGCGGCGCACATGGATGCGGCAGGTCGCGCACCGAGCCGGGTTGCCGCAGCCGCGTCTGGTCGAGGCCCCGGTGGCCGTCGCCGGGCATCTGCTGGCCACCGATGTGCAACTACCGGTCGGGGCTTTCATCGTCATCTGCGATGTAGGTGCGGGTGCCGAGATCAGCGTGCTGCGCCGCGGCGCAGCGGGTTTCGAGGTGCTGGCGACTCTCGCCGACGCGGCGGCAGGCGGCACCGCCATCGACGAGGCCGTGGCCGCCACCCTCACCGACCCGGATGTGCCCGGCGACGGCGCAGGCTGGTCGACGACAGTGGAGAGCGCCCGCGCCGCGAAGGAGGCCTTGGCCGCCCACCCGGCCGTCACGGTGCCGCTTCCCGACCGACCACCGGTGGTCGCGAACAGCGCCATGCTCGAGCAGGCGGCAGGACCGGTGCTGCAGCGGGTGGCGCAGCTGACCCAGGAGACGATGACGGCCGCCGAGCTCACCGCCACCGACGTTGCAGGCGTCTACTGCGTCGGCGGCAGCACCCACCTACCCCAGTTGGCCCAAGCCATCGCCGCGCGCACGGGCATCACTCCCTCGGTCGTACCGGAGCCCGCATCTGCCGCCGTGCGGGGCGCTGCGGACGCCGGCGCCGCCGGCCCTGGAGCCGCCGACCGGGTGGAGGTAGAGGTGCCGCCGGTGCGGCGCGCCGCCGCGATCGCGGTTCCTGGCTTCGCCTCGTTGGCGCTGATCTGGCAGTGCCTCATGACCGCGGAGCAGCACAGTACGCTGAACATCTACTTCTGGGTGGACCTGAACTGGGGCGAGTTCACGATGGCCACCGTGATGGCGCTGCTGGCATGCCTCGCGGCCGGCACTGTGCTCGGTTCCCTCATCGCTGCCCGCAGTCCCAGCCCCGGCACCCGCACTGAGGGCGGGAGGGTCGGCATCGGCATCCTCGCCGCAGTGTCCCTCGGGACCGCGATCGCCGGCCTGTACGCGGTGGTCGCCAGCCAGTACTTCGGCCAGCCGGTGGGCCGGTTTCTGAGTTGGGCGCTGTGGCCGATCGCCCCGATCGCGGTGATAGCCGTGGCGATGGCGGTGGTCGCCGCCCGGCAATGGCGTGCCCCGCACGGCGGTTGGTCGGCGCTGCTGGCCGCGCCGACCGGCTCGGTTGTCACCGCCACGCTCGGCATGGGGCTGGTGCAGTACTCGCTGACCGCCGAGCGGTGGCCGGAGCTGCTGCTGTGGATCGACGTCGCCGGCCGGGTCGGTGGGCTGCTGCTCGGTGTCGGGGTGGTGATGGCGCTGGTCGCGCCGCTGATGTTCCGGCTCATCCTCGCCGCCCCCCTCGCGGTGATCACGGCCGCGATCGTCAGTGATCAGGCCGCTGGCATTCTCGGCGTCACCTATGCCGTCGCTGTCGCGGTGTGGTGGGCCGCCCGGTTGTGGACCCGCATCATTCGCCCCGCTCCACACAGGCCCGCCGAGCAGCCGCCAGCGATGATCCCGGCCGGTATACCGACAGCTGGGGGTCGGTAGGGGTGCGGTGGCCGCGGCAGCTGATGTCGCTGCTGGTCGTCCTCGCGCTCCTGGCTGGCCCGCCGGTGGTGTTGCTGTCCCTGATCGGCCCACCGATATCCGGGTGGCCGACGGGGGAGCATCTGCGAGCATGGGTGCAGCAACCGCTGACCGAGCAGACCGTGACCGCCGCGCTGACCATCACGGCCTGGCTTCTGTGGCTTGTGCTCGCCTACACCGTCACCGTTCGGACGCTGACTCGCATCCGCGCTACCGCGCGCTGGCTGGCGCGCCTGCCACTGCCGACGCCCCTGCAGGCAACCGCCACCGGGATGGCCGGAGCTGCCGTTCTCGGTGCCGGCGCGAACGCCGTGACCGTCCCGGCGCCACCGCTTCCCGCGCCGGTGGGAACCCTCGACAGTCCTGGTGGCACCGGGGCCGCCAAGCACGACGGAAGGGCGCAGCGCTATGACGGGATCGCGGTGCACGGTGGATGGCTGCCCCGTGAGGTCGCCGAACAGGTCACCGCCGCAGCGGCCCTCGTCTGGCTGCGCCGCCGCCGCGACTACCAGCCCCACCCACCCGGACGGCTCGGGCGCGAGGACCCGGAACTGGCACCGTTGCCCTCGACCGCCGCCGCCGTGCAGGCAGCCCTCGCCGACGCACCCGCCCCGTTGGCCGAGATGGCGCCCGCAGCGGGCATCCCCGCCCTCGCGGGTGTTCCGGGCAGCGGTGTGGGCATCACCGGGCCCGGCGCGCTGGCCGTCGGACGGGGCCTTCTGGTCACCGTGCTGCTGGCCGGGCAACGCCACCCGACCGCGTGCCTGGTCACCACGAGGGCCGCCCTGACCAGGCTGCTCGGCCCCCACATGGAGCCGCTCGTCGATCGCCTGCCGCAGCTGGCGGTCGTGGACACCGTCGACGAGGCAGCCCACCTCGTCGTATCCGCCGCCCCGCCGGACCGGGCGCGCGGCGAATCCGAGACACGCGAGGGCAGGACAGCCGTCACCGCCCAGGCGCCCTTTGTTCTTATCGTCGAGGACGACTGCGGTCAGCGCGACGTGACGCCCCTGGTCGAGGCGGCGGTCACGAGGCGCGGCAGAGTTGTCATGCTGGGCAGGTGGCCGGCCGGGCCGACATGGCACGCTGACCCCGCAGGCCACCTGCACGACCCGCGCCGCCCCGATTGGTCCGGGCCGCGTTGGTGCGTCCTCGACCAGGTCGCGGCCACTGATCTTCTCGCCGTGATCGCCCACACCCAGACACCACCCGGCCCGGCTGGACCGGACGGCGCCTCCCCCCAGTCGGCGACACCGACCCGCCGGGTGCCACGGCAGGCCACCCGCCACCACCCCCTCCCCCAGGCCGCCGCCGGCCGCCGGTTGGAGCTGCGTGTGCTGGGCGAACCGACACTGCTTATCGACGGTCACCCCGTGGCTGTCAGACGTAGCGCCGCCGTCCAGGTCCTCGTCTACCTCGCCGTCCACCCCGACGGCGCCGACACCCGCCAGCTGATCGGCGCCATCTGGCCCGGCGTACCCCGGCAGTCCCTCGCCGGCCGGCTCTACACCACCCTCAGTGAACTCCGCGGCGTTGTCCGGGACGCCTGCGGGCTGAACCTCCTCGACCATGCCGACGACCGCTACCGCCTCAACCCCGCCCACATCCAGGTCGACCTGTGGCGCCTCCACGACGCGATCCAGCACGCCGCCACCGCCGTCACCAACACCCCCATCGCCTGGCAGGCCGTCATCGACGCCTACCCCGACGAACTCGCCACCGGACGCACCTGGCCCTGGCTCGACCCCATACGCGAAACCATCCGCCGACATGTCCTCGGCGCGCACGTGGCCCTCGCCGACACCGCCATTGACAAGCAGCGCGCCCTCACGCTGCTGCAGGCCGCCATCCGCATCGACCCCTACAACACCGACCTGCACACCCGCACGGTGAACGTCCTCACCGCGCTCGGCGAGCACCACGCGGCTCACGAGCTACGCGAGGGCTACATCCGCCGTCTCACCGCCGCGGGTTTGCACCCGGGCGACCAGGTTGGGTCGGCGGCGACGAACATGAGCGGTCCGCCCGTTGCCAAACGGATGCCCACGGTTCGCGGCTGACCTGGCGTCTCCCGCCGGTAGCGCCGCCCGCATCGGGACAGAGGCGATCTCTCCTTTCCCCACCCATCGGCCGGCTTGAGGAGCGGCGACCCGCCTTCGTCGTGATCCGACTACCAGGTGGAATCGGGCTCCCGTGCCGTCATCACGGCATAACGGGCGTCATGACGGCATGACGGAAGAGAAGGCGCAGAGACCCGGTTCGGCGCCGCCCCGTATGGGCCGCGGCTCGGTGAGCTGCGGTTGTGAGGTCGTGTAAGGCCGTGTGAGGTCCCGTCAGCTGCCGTAGCCCCGCCGCGGCCTTTGGCGGCCCTACGGTCGAGCCACAGCAAGCGCTCCGAGGCGCCGAGGGTGGCCCGCTGCCGCTGACTGTGTCCATCCGAACGCCCGGTGGGAGGGACGATGAGAATCGCAACCGCGTCGGTCGCCAGCGGCACGGCGGTCACGGTGCTGCTCGTCGCGGTACCGGCGGTGCTCGTCCGCATGGCCAGCTGGCCGAGCCCGGGGGCGTCGTGGACGGCCGTACTGCGCGGCTGGGTCCAGGAACCGCTGAGCGCCGGTTTCCTCGCCGGACTCGCCTACATCGCGGCGTGGTTGTTGTGGGGGTTGGTCGCCGCAGCGGTCATCGTCCGCGTGTACGCGCGGGCTGCTCGGGTGATGCGACAGCTGCCGACCGTGCGGATGCCAGGGCCGTTGCAGGGCCTGACGGCGGCCGTGCTGGGCGCGACCGCCATGAGCACGGCCGCTGCCGCGACGCCCGCTCAGGCCGACGCCCCCACCGCCACTGCCGCCGAGGAGATGCACCGTCCGGCCCTTTCAGGGCCGGGCGCCACCGCCAGAGGCGACCTCGCTGCCAAGCGGGCGGTTCCCTTCCGCCAGGTTGGCGACGCTGAGAGGGCGACTTACACGGTGCACCGCGGGGATACCTTGTCCAGCATCGCGCAGGGATGTCTCGGCGACGCGGACCGTTGGCCGGAGATCTTCGCGCTCAACCGCGGCGCCCGCTTCCCTGACGTCGGCGGCGTCCTGCGCGACCCGGACCTCATCTACCCGGGCTGGACGCTTGACCTGCCCGCCGCCGCTGCACCCGCCGGCGGCTCCCGCCCCGCAGCTCGCGCCCGACCGCCGGCCGGACCTGACGCGGCCACACCTGAACCCACGCTCGACGTTGCCCCAGGCAGCGGCGTACCCGCGAGCGCCGCGCCGCACGCTCCCGCCGGCGCTGCCGCAACGGCGAGCCCGACGCCCACCGGCGCCGGCCCCGACGGTGATGCCACCGCCCCCACCCCCGGCGCGGGCGACGCAAGCCGCCAGCGGCGATCCGGTGACGGCGTCTGGCTTCCCACTGGCGGCTGGCTCGATGGCGGGTTGGCTGTGGCGATCACGACCGCGGTCGCTCTGGTCTGGGCCCACCGGCAACGCCGCTACCGCAGCCGGAGGCCGCCCGGTCGGTCACACACGTCCGACCCTGGCCTGGCGCCCATGCCCCGCGCGGTCCGCGCCATCCGACGTGGACTCCACCCCGCCGACGCCGAATCCCAGCCCGCCCGGCGCACGCGTCCTCACAGTGATCAGCCTCCCGGCGACGGCCGCCCATCAACGGTCGACAGTACCGGCCGGGCCGATATCGTCTCCGACCTCGACAGGCGCACCGATGGCAGTGGGGCCATCACGGATGTCGCCGCGCCGGTGGCACCGGCTCTCCACCACCGTCTGGCTTGGCCGTCGGCGGGGCTCGGCCTGACCGGGCCGGGCGCCGAAGCCGCCGCCCGCGGCTTCCTCGCCGCCGCCCTCGCCGCCAACGGCGAGGACCATCCCGGCGCCCGTACCCGCGTCGTCATCCCCGCCACGACCGCGGCAGCCCTGCTGGGTGCCGCCGCCAGCAGCCTGCCCTACACGCCGAGGTTGACCATCACCGCCGACCTCAGCGAAGCCCTGGACATTCTCGAGGAACAGACCATGCACCGCACCCGGCTGGTCTACCAACACGAGGTCGACACCGTCGCCGACCTGCGGGCCGCCAGCCCCGACGAAGAGCCCCTCCCGCCGCTCATGCTGCTAGCCGACGCGGCCGGCCGCCACGAACGTACGCGCGTCGCCGCCCTGCTCACGCAAGGCCACCGCCTGGATATCCACGGCGTGCTGCTCGGCGCCTGGCCTCACGGTGACACCGCCGTCGTCGCCGACGACGGCACCGTCCGCCGCGCCGACAGCGACGCCCGCCACGGCACCCATCCCGCCGACATCGGCCGGCTCGCCGTGCTCAACCCCACCGACACCATCGACATCCTGGCGACCCTGGCGGAATCCCACACCGGCGAGCGCCCGGCGCCCGCCCCCGCCGACACCGCACCACAGTCCCCGCCCACGGCGCCCCCAGCCCACACCGCCGCCGACAGCATCACCGACCCGGCGCCCCTGAAACACGCAGACGGCAGCGCGGACACGGCCGCCACCAGCCCTCACCCCGGCACCGCCAGGACCACGGCCAGCGGCCACCGGCCCGCCTGCGAGGCGAACGAGCGCCCCACCAGCATCGATCACCCCGCCGCCGACGCCGGGACCCTGACCGGCCGGCCATCGCCCGAACCCCGGCAGGATCCGGTCGCCGCGTCCACGCCAGGCGCGGCGGCGCTGGTGTCGTCTCGCGACCGGGTCGAGGTGACGGTGCTCGGTCGGCCAGCCATCATCGGCGCCACCCACCCGCGGCCGATGCGCGCCAAGTCCATGGAACTGCTGGTCTACCTGGCCGTGTGCGGCGGCGACGCCCCCGCCGAGGCGATCCTCGACGACCTCCTCCCAGACGCCCCCGCCAGCAAAGCCACCCACCGGCTGCACACCTACATCTCCGACCTGCGCGCCGTGCTCCGCCACCACGCCGGCCCCGGCACCTACATCACCCGTCTACACCACCGCTACCAACTCAACCCCGACCGGTTCGACATCGACCTGTGGCGGCTCCGCGCCGCCGTGCGCACCACCACCGGCACCCACGCCGAACGCCTCCACGCGCTCCGGCACGCCGTCGACACCTACCGACCCCTCGCCGAAGGCTGCGACTACGAATGGCTCGAACCCCACCGCCACGCCGTGCAACGCGAAGCCCTCGACGCCGTCACCGCGCTGCTCGAGGAACTCACCGACCAACCCGACCAACAGGCCGCCGTCTGCGCCGCCGCCCTGCCACACCACCCCTACAACGAACAGCTCTACCAGCAAGCGATGCACGCCCACGCCCAACTCGGCGACCTGGACGCCATCCGCGCGCTGCGCCGCACCCTGACCCAACGCCTCACCGAAATCGACACCGAACCCAGCGACGACACCCTCGCCCTCGCCGACCGGCTCATCACCGAGGTGCGCTCCCGACGCGACCCGCGTCGCTTCACCCGCGGACCGGCGCGATGAGCAGCACGCCGCAACCGGCAACCGTCCCGGCCGTGACGCCCGCCGAGAGCACCATGACCGGCAAGCAGCTACGCAGGCTGCGATGGGCGGTACGGGCCACCCTCACCCTCGGCGTCGCCGCGTCCGTGGCGGCGAACGTCCTGCACGCCCGGCCGAACCCCATCAGCCAGGTCATCGCCGCCTGGCCGCCCCTGGCGCTGCTGCTCACCGTCGAGCTGATCTCCCGCGTCCCCCACCACCGCTGGTACCTGGGCGCGATCCGCGTCACCGCCGCCGCCGTCATCGCCATCATCGCAGCCTGGGTGTCCTACTGGCACCTCGTCGGCGTCGCCGCCCGCTACGGCGAGAGCGGCTACGGCGCCGCATACCTCCTGCCCATCTCCGTCGACGGACTCGTCGTGGTCGCCAGCGTCAGCCTCGTCGAAATCACTGCCCGCATCCGCGCCACATCCGCACCCACCACCGCCACCGAACAGGCCACGGCACTGGCGCCAGCGGCCCTCGACTCTTTGTCAGCAGCCGTAGGGCACGTCCCATCACCGCCCGAATCCAACGAGGTCACCGTCGCCGCATCCCCAGCCGACCAGCACCCCCTCGGGGCCGAGCACACCGCTGCGCTGACGACATCCACTCGCCCTTCGATCTTGACGCCACATGCCGCCACCCCGCCCGGGCCGCGGACCTCCGTCAGCGGCGTGGGCGGCGACGGCGACGATGGCCCGGCACCATCGCCCCGGCCCGGTACCGAGCAGCGGTCGCCTGGCCCAGTCACGGCAGCCGGCGCCGGAAACGCCATGATCGACCTACGGGTCGGTGCGCTCAACGAAACCGCCGCCCCCGCCGCCAAGACAACCGATCCCATGCCGTCCGAGGTCATGCTGCAGGTGCTCGCGGCCACGGACGCTGGCCTGCCCAAGACGCCGGAACTCAGGACCGGCGTAGGGCCAGCGGCGGGTGCTAGCGACTACGAACGGGTGGATCCACCGGATGGCGCCCCCATTACCGCCGACACCGCCGCCGCCGTCGCCTACTGGCGGCGCCGGGATCCCGCAGCCAAGCCAGCCGAGGTCGCTGCGCGGATCGGCAGGTCAGAACGCACAGTACGCCGCCATTGGGAACAGCGAGCAACGACCCACGCCGGACGCCGCAACGGCCACCCCGCCACACCTCGGCATTAATACCGCGCCCCGGCACGGTCCGTCGAGTCGCCGACCTCGCCCATCGGCTGCCTAGCTATGACGGACGAGATGGGCTCGACCGGGACGGCCATAAATGGCCCCACCACGGGCTGACTGTCGCTGCTCCAAGTTACCGAAAGTAGTCGGCGCTGGTGTTTACGGCGCGGCGATTAGCGCCGACCCGCGCGTTGTCTGCGGCAGATGAGGATGCCTGGCAGACCCGCCACGAGCGCTAGGGATCAGGCTGGCGACCGCCAGGGCTTCGGGTGCCGCATATGTGACGGATTCGTACAACACGGTTGGTGCCGGTGGATCGGCGTAACAGACAAGGCTTTCCGTCGTGGAGAATCGCCACGTGACTGAGGGAAAGTCCGGGCGGCTCAGCGTCGCCGTGCAGGTGGTGTACGACCAGTTGCGCGAACGAGGTGCATGGCCGACGTTTACGCAGGTCGACCGCGTCCTTGATCGCCAGTACGGGATCGAGGATGCGCAGGCTGAGCTCGCCGGGCTTCCCGCTGAGTACCTGCCGCGGTCCTGGAGCCGAGCGATCTTCTCGGACACCGACGAGGTCCGGTTGACCCTTCGCGGTGTTGCGGCCTGCACCAACAGCAAGGATGACCTGCAGTTCTTGGTGTCATTTCTGAGATGGGCCGCCGAGCGCGAACGGGCCGATGAGAGTGACGGTCAGGTCGTGGTGTCGAGCGTCGAGTTCGCCACGCATGCCGGACTTCCTCTCGACGCCGACGCCCAGGACGATGATCGTGCGGAGTTGCCGGAGGTCGCTGAGGCCCGCGCACGGGTGATCCGGTTGGGTGTCCTTGCCGAAGCCATGCCGACCTTCTGGAACAGCGCGGGCCATGCATCGCAGCAGCGGTGGAGATGGACATTTACTCTGAGTCGCGGTGTTCGCCAGTTCCGCGGCCTCGCCGATGTTGATGAACTTCTTGAACGTGATCGAGAGTTCTGGCAAAGGGTCCACGAGGCACGGTCCCCTGCGCTCGAGCTTTCCGTGGACCTGCCAGTGCAGACGGTCGGCGACGGCGGACAAGACGACGCGACACCCCTCGACGTCCTAGTCACGATATTGCGCCCCGAAATAATCGACGCCTCCGTGAAACAGTTGCGCAGTGGCCATTTCGACGACGCGATCTTCGCCGCCTTCCGCCGGATCGAGCACGAAGTTCAGCAGCGGACCGGCCTGAACTCAATAGGGGATCGCCTTGTCGAGGAGGCGTTTGGTAAGAACTCCGGCAAGCCCCGGATCAGCATCTCCGACCGGCAACGAGACGCGGATCGGCTCGTCGAGCTCTTCGGCGGCGCTGTGGGCCTACACAAAGGAGATCGGTCTCACAAGGACAGACCTGCATTGCCGTGTCGATCGCGTAACGAGTGCCTCCGGTTGCTGGCACACGCCAGTGCCCTGCTTGACTTACTAGACCGAGGGGTGGAGCTTGCACCGGCTGTGGTGGGTTACCAGCAGCGAGGTGATCTGCTGGAGTTGTCGGTCCAGCGGCTCGGTCCGGAAGTGCAGGTGTGGCTCGATGATCAACCGTGCCGTGTTCGGGCAAGAACGGCCGCTACGCTGACGATCGATGTCGATGGCATTTCGACTGGACCGCACGACCTCTACCTCGTGGCTGGCACACGACAGGGTCCTGCGGTGCCAGTCTTCGTCTCGCACGAACTGGGCAGCGACAACTGGCATCGCGTGGAGGAGGTCGGGATCGAACTGTTCCGTGACGAGTCGGGCGCCCCTCATTCAGATATCCATGGAGTGCGCCTGCACAGCTTCGAGGAGGGCCTTCACCTTCACCGGATTTTCCCGACCGACGAGCCCTACCAGGTCGGTGACTACATTCGCTGGTCGTCCGGCGGCAGATCCATTGGAACGGTGTGGGCTCACCAAGAAGGATCGACGCAACTGACCAAGATCTACGATGGGGCCACGTTGTTCAATGGAGCAGTCATCGGCCCCGGTCAGCCCGAACGGACTTACAGAGTCTCGCTGGAGCCGCCAGTGGTGCGACTTCGACGGGACGAGAAAACGCCCCTGCGCGCCCTACGCCACGTAACCGACGGCGTAGCCAGCTGGACCGAGCCACTCGACAGCCCAGGCGTAGTGTCAGACGACGAGCGCGTGGCCCACTATAAAGGAGGCGTCGTCACCGCCAAACACGACGGGACGACGACACTACGGCTTCACCACGATGGCCTGTACTGTGCTGCCTCGATCCAGGTCGGCGCTCATCTCAGCGGCGCGATAGCCGAGGTGCTGACAGGGCTACCTCCTGTGGCCGGCGTCGCCTGCATTGGTGACAAGCTCGTAGTCAGCACACGTCAAGGCGCCCTCTGGGCCGTCGAGCACGGCAAGTACGAGATCCTGACCTCCGTACCCCTCCTGCCTCCCGTCTACGGCGGCACAGACACGATCGCCGCCGCGACGAACGGCGACCTATCCATACGAATGCTCGACCGGCGCGGCATCCTTCTTTTGCGTGCGGACGAGCAGTACCGGCGCAGCCGGCTGATAGAGCTTCCCGAGGCCCACCTGATCAGCTCCATGTGCTGGGTGGGAACCACGCTGATCGTTGGCACTCAGACCGGCGAGGTGTGGCAAATCGCCGCCGACAGTAAGCCGACAAAGTTGGCGGAGGTCGGTGGGCTCGTGGTGGCGCTCGCCGCAGACGATGAACGTGTCTACGTCGCCGCCGGCACGCCCCGTCGGCTGCTGAGCTTCCCTCTGAAAGCGCCAGGGCAGGTGGAGGACGTTGGCCGCCCACCCGCATCGCTCGATATCACCGACATCATCATGTACGACCAGACACTCTTCCTCACCGACTTTCACAAAGGACAGGTACTCGCCCTTCGCGACTCCCAAACGCGCGAGGTCGCCACGGGCCTAAGAAACCCCGGAAGCCTCGCCTGCTCAGGCAATGGCACGGTGTACGTCGCCGAGTTCGGCCGGGGAGCCGTAACTCGCATCCTGCCCTGATGTTCACTGCGTAGGTCGAGTCATGGCTGAGCGGCCGTAAGTGAGTGATGAACCCTGAACTAGACGCGTTTCGCGGCACTGCCGACGTCAGTGGAGAAGATCGCCCTAGCGGAAACTGACGGCCTTGCTCAGTCCTTGACCACTAAGGAGCAGCTGGGCGGTTAGCTGGGCATTCATTGGGGCCTGCATGGGCAGGAGCGATTTCAGGTGCGTGGGCCACGGCTATTTCGCCTCCGACTCGCGGATAGTGAACTGCGACAGCGCAGGTTGGATTTAGCATGATCAGATGCACCCCGTCTCGGCATGATCGGGTGCACTGATCTCGGCAGATCCGCGCGCTGCCGCACAGCAGCACTAGCAGTCTCGGCCTTCACGCACCGTTCTTGGCTCTCAGCGAGACCGGCCCGTGGTGGGGCCAGTTATGGCCGCGTCCCGGTGGAGCCCATTTCGTCCGTCACAGCCAGCTGCCGGCCCACAACGACAAAGGGGTCCCGCTTCTTGCTCCCCCGGGCGCCGGTGGGAAGCGGAGGATGCCCCTATGCCGCACAAGCGGGAAGCCTTCTTGGGCAGATCGAGGCGGGCGTGGCGCGGACTCATCCGCCTCCCGTCCCGGTCGACCAGGCCATCCGCCGGCAGACCGTCGTCGCCGCGCAGTAGCGCTGCTCGTTGAGCGACGAGCCCGGCGCTCCCGTGCCGCCTCTGCCTCAGTGCTCTAGGTGGAGCACCTGTGTGCTGACCCACTGGGCCAGCGCTGGCCGGTCCACGAGCATGATGCGGCAGCGCAGCGCCACCTCCCGCGCCTGTACGGTCGGACGGCCGGTGGTCACCAGCAGCGCGACGTCAGCGCGATGGATGTCGCGGGCGGTTCCCGCGAACCGCTGGACGTGTGGGCTGCCCAGGTTGCCCTTGTACCGCTTGCACTGCACCACCACCCGGCGGCTGCACGGTGACTGCCCGATCACGTCGGCGCCCATGTCGCCGGCGCCCCCGCAGACGGTGACGTTGCGGTATCCGCTGGCGCGCATCAGCCGTGCGACGAACTGCTCGAACTCTGGCCCGGACATGTGGTCGGTGACCGCCACGTTGCGCTCGTGCTCGGCCAACTGCCGCGCGCCTGCCCACCGCAGGTAGAGCCAGGCGCTCACGCTGACGAGCGTGGCGAGCGCGACCAGGGAGGCGATGACCGGGTGCTCGCGCACGACCTGGACTACGGCCGACACGGCGAGCAGGCCCCCGCCGGTCGCGGTGAGCGTCGCCGCGTTGCTGCGCTTGCCCCGCCGCAGCTTACGTCGAGCCACTCCAACCTCCCCAGGTCAACGGTGTGTTAGAGACCGCGCACAAAAGGTAGCGGCGGGGTGTGACAACAGCCGCGGGGGCGGTCGCGGGGTGCGCGGGGATTCCGGGAAGCGCGTTGGTGGACGCGTTAGCAGGCCGGGGTCGGGATGCATCTACCGCAGTTCCAGGCGGTGGGCTGAACGGGGCGTCCTGTCCAGCCCACCCGGCGATCAGGTCGCCGACCCGTTGGATGTGGCCGAAGCATGGTGGGGTCGAGGACAGCGATCAGCAGCTCGGGATAGCCGTGGGCGGTGAGCCGGTGTGGACGTACCGGTGTCATCGTCGCCGCGCGGGTTACCGGCCAGCCGACCCGGTCGATCATCTGGCTCTGGCCGCGCATGAAGTCCTCGGTTACCGGTCACTGGCCGGGTCCTTCGTCACTTTGGTGCTGCTTGGATGGCTGTGGTGGGTTGACTTCTACGAAGCCCCAGAGCCGCTCGATGAGTTCGAGGGCTTGGGTGCGGTAGCGGTCGGCGAAACCGCGGCAGATCGCGGGCTTCGCCTGCGGGTGCAGGTAGTGCGGCAAGGTGTCATGGCAAATGATGTAGGAGTCTTGCTCGCGGGCCTCGGTGACGAGGGCACGTAGTTGTCCCGGGCCGAGGTGCATGCGGTTGCCGGGGGCGAAAATGCAGGTGTCGCACTGGCGCGACAGCAGCCGTGACTTCCCGAGGAACGGGTCGCCGACGCTAAGTTCCTCCTGTCGGCCGGCGTCAGCGGTGGAGTCGGATACAGATTCCATGTTGTCTGCCTCCTGACGTAGTTGACGGGGCGCCGCCCGTCGGCGACGCCCCGTTCTGTTGACATGGTTGATGCCGCTGGCGGTGGCTGGCGGGATGGCCTGGCGCAGCCGCGGCGGGGATGTGCTGGTCGGACGGGCAGCGTCGGTCAGTACGGGCTGTCAGGGGCGTGCATGGGCAGCAGGAGCCGGTCGGCCGGCGGCTGCCGGTGGGCTGTGGGCTGCCAGGCGTCGGCGGCGTCGAGGGTGGCGAAGGGCCCGACGACGGCGAGGCGAGCGCGGTCGCGGTCCAGCAGGGCCAACGCCACGCGCGGGGCGTCGATCGTGATGGTTCGTGCGGCCCGGGCGATGTCTGGCAGCACTTGTGTCCATCCGTCGTCGCCGACGTGCGTCTGGGTGGGGTTGTGGAGGGCCATGGCGTGGTGGCGGCGATGTCGGGGTTATTTATGGCCAGGTGGGGGGCGTAGTCGGCGGTGGCGGCGCGGCCGGCGATCGGGCCGTGCAGGGAGAGCGCGGCGGTGGTGGTGACGGCGAGCAGTGCGAGCGGGGTGCGGTACTCGACGCTGTCGAGCAGGGCAAGGCTGAAGGTGTCGCGGCTGCCGATGTCGGTCACGGTGATGAGGGTGGGCCGGCCGGTGGTGGCGTTGTGCCAGCTGAGGACTTCGAAGTGGTCGCTGGCGAGGGAGAGGAAACGCTGGTAGGCGCGGTTGGCGGTGTCGAAGGGATACGCGGCGTCGTGCATCACGTGTATCTCCTGGCGCAGTCGGGTCGTCGGGCGAGGACGGAGACGGCTTCGCGAGCAGCAGCGGTGCTGCGTCGGGGCCTTTGATGTAGGAGCGGATCCAGATGCGGTAGGGCTGGCCGTCGGCGTTGACCAGGCGCCGCCAGTGGCCCGCGAACGATGAACCGCACCCGGTAGTGCCAATTCGCCTCGCCGGTGGCTTCGGTGACGGGTGTGGTGCGGCGGAGCATGACGACGCGGGTGTCGTGGCGCAGGCCGGCGCGCAGCGCACGGCGGCGTGCGGGCCGGTCCAGGGGCAGGGCGGCGACGGTGGCGAGGGGTTCCGGGTCGCCGTGGCTTCAGGCGGCGCGGGGGTGGGTGCGGGCGGGCTGGAACCAGCCGGTGTTCTGGTGCGCGGGCGGGGCAACCCGTGCGCGGCCTCGCGGTCGCGGCTCGGGTCGGGTGGCGGCCTGGTGGGC
Source organism: Micromonospora globbae (assembly GCF_036184225.1). Taxonomy (NCBI): domain Bacteria; kingdom Bacillati; phylum Actinomycetota; class Actinomycetes; order Micromonosporales; family Micromonosporaceae; genus Micromonospora; species Micromonospora globbae. Next base: position 5,714,591 of record NZ_CP108084.1, on the reverse strand, counting down.
GCGGTGGGCGTCACGTGCCGGTGGGCACGGGTATGCCTGGCCGGCGCAGCGCAGGTTGCCGCAGCGGTCGGGCCGGTGCGGCTGTGGTTGGTGGGCGGCGGCGACGTCGCTGGCGAGTAGCCACAACAGAACGTCGGTGACGGTGCGCGGTATCGCGCGGCGGTGTGGCGAAACCATGAGTCGCGGTCCTTCCGGTTGGTGTTTCGGCCGGTACAAGGCCGCCACCCCTGGGCCCGCGGCATGGGCTGACGCGGTCGGGTTCGCCACAGGGGTGGCAGCCGGGTGCAGTGACGCTCGACTTTTCGGATTGATCAAGTCGTTGACGCGCGGTACTAGGCGCGAGGCAGTGATGACCGGGATGCCTTGGGCGGCGGTGGCGCTAACTGGCGTGGCCGCCCGGGCGTCTGGGGCGGGGTGGTTCGGGCTGTTACCGGGCGGGGTTGCCGGAGGTCGGCCCGTGGTCGAGGGCGGTGGGTGGGATGCCGTGGCGCAGGGCGTGGTCGACGAGGTGCGCGAGCCGGTAGTGGGGGTCGGCGGCGAGGGCGCGGTCGAGGGCGACGGCGGCGAGGGCGCCTTGTCCGTGCCGCCATGCGGTGAGGGCGAGCAGGGTGGCGGGGGCGGCGGCGTAGGCGGGATCGGCGCGGCGGGTGATGTCGGTCCACAGGGCGAGGAGCCAGGGCTCGGTCCCGGTGGCCTGTCCGGTGGCCTGTCCGGCGTGGTCGCGGACGGCGATGTCGGCGAGGAGAACCGCTAGCCAGGCCACCTCGTCGTCGGTGAGGGCGGCGTCTGCGGCGTAGCGGGCGAAGGCCTCGCCGACGGCTTGTCTGCCGGCGCGGATGAGCGCCGCCCGCCCGCCGGAGATCTGGGCGGCGAGCGCGCGTTCCTGCGCCCTGCGGCTGGCCTCGGTCATGCCGGTGCTTGCGGTGTGGGCGAGGCTGGCCACGAGTGCGGCCCGGTCGGGCAGTGCGGTCTGCCCGGCCACGATCGCGTGCACAGTGGTGGGGCTGTAGTGCGGGTCGAACGGCACCCCGTCGGGCGGGCAGCAGCGCGGGTCCTGGCATTGGTAGGAGTGGTAGCGCCCGGCGGTGACGCGCAGCGTGTCGAAGATGGTGATGCCCGCGGCGTGCAGGTGTGGGGTGATCGCGTCCACGACCGGGGTGACGGCGGTGGCGGGTCCGTAGCCGATGAGGATGGCGGTGGTGGCGTCGACGTTGCGCAGCAGGGCGAGGTGCTGCCGCACCGCCTGCGGCACCCAGTCGGGGATGGTGGCGGGGGCGGGGAGGTCGGCTCGGGCTGCCACGGTGATGCGGTGGCCGGTGAGGCCGATGGTGACGAGGCTGTCGGCGGGGTGGAAGCCGAGTAGGTAGGGCACGGCGGCGAGCAGGTCGCTGATGGAGGTCACCGGTAGCCGGGCCGGCTGGTCGTGCGTCATAGGGGTAACTCCTTGGCAGAAAAGGGGCCCTGCGGCCGCTGGGCGTGGCGTGCGGGGCTGGCGGTGGGACGGGCGGCAGATCACGCGTCTGCCGCCGCCGGGATCGGTCAGGTCGAAGAGGTTGCTCAGTGGGGGTGATGGCCGAGGCCGAGGCGGGCGCCGATGGCGGCGCCCCGGTGGACGGCGGCGACCGCGGCGGGCAGGTGGCGGCGTTGCCAGCCGTGCAGGGCCGCGCCCAGGTCGGCGCCCCAGCGGTGGTGTTGGGTGAGTGCGGTGACGAGGCCGGCGGCCTGTTCGATGCCGTTGTTCGCGCCGCGGGCGGTGTGCGGGCGCACGGGGGCGAGGGCGTCGCCGAGCAGCACCGCCCACCCGGCGCCGACAGGCCATGCCATGCGGGTGGGCGGGTCGATGTCCATCATCGGCACGGCCATCCGCACGGTGGTGGCGTGCACGATCGCGGCGTGCGCGGCGGGGAGCAGCCGGGTGGCGTGCGCGTCGACGTGTGCGCGGGCCGCCGGCCCGACGTGATGGGGCAGGGCGAACGTCCGCCGCTCGGGCGGCGCCCCAAAGTGGTGGGCGTAGGCGGTGGGGCTGCAGGTGAGGTAGAGCGTCCAGTCCAGCCCGCCGGGAATGGGGGCGACGTTGTACTGGCAGCCGGGTCCCGGCTCGAGGCGTAGGAAGTCGCGCAGCGGCTGGGCGGGGGCGGGGGCGTGGCCGCGGTGGGCGACGTAGCCGGCGTACCGCAGCCGGCGGGACGGGTCGAGCAGGCGGCGGCCGGTGGAGGTGCGTCCGTCGGCGAACACCACCAGGTCTGCGACCTCGCGGGAGCCGTCACCGAAGGTCAGGACGGGTTGTTTGTGGTGGACGCCGAGCGCGGCGACCCGGCGGCCGGTGCGCAGCACCCCGGCGGGTAGCCGGGTGGCCAGGGCGGCGTGTAGCAGTGTCCAGGTGGTGTTGCGGCCCGGGTAGCGCTGCCGGAGGGTGTGGATGGGCTGGCGGGCGCGGACGGTGACTCGGCGGACGGTCTCGGAGTCGTGGGCGACAACCTCGTTCTGGCCGATGCCGAGGCGGTCGAGGATGTCCAGGGCGGGGTGTTCCAGGCCGATCAGCCCGCCGCCGCGCGGCGCGGCATCGGGGGCGGCTTCATACACGGTGACCTGGTGGAAACCGGCGTGTAGGAGCAGCAGCGCGGTGGCGCAGCCGGTGAGAGATCCGCCGACGACGGCGATGCGCGGCTGAGGCGCACGCGTCGTCGGGCTCGTCGTGACGGCGGTGGGTGTGCCGGTCGGGTGAATCAGCGGCGGCAGTGTCATGAGGTTTCCCCTTTGGAGGCTCGCGGGTGGGAAATCCCGGGCACGGCCGGTCGGCCGTGCCCGGGGGTTGCGCGGGTGTGCGCGGGTGGCCGGGCAACGGCCTGGTTCGTGCGATGTGAGGCAGTGAGGTCAGCGGCGGGGCGTGGGCGTCACGAGCCCGCGGGAGCGGCGCCCGATCGTGGCGGCTGCTGGTGTCGGTCTTGCCTGACAGCCGGACTCGGTGCCTCGGTCGGTTCGTGCCTGCTGTCAGGCGTGTTCGAGTGCGGTGACGGCGGCGTCGGCGATGGCGTCGACGGCCTGGATGGGGTCGGCCACCTGGAGGGTGGTGGTGTGGGTGAAGGTGTGCCCGGCCAGGTCGGCGGGGCGCAGCCACAGCACCGCGCAGCCCGCCTGGTGCAGGGTGGTGATCAGCCGCTGCGCCGGTGTGGTGTTGGGTAGGTCGCCGTCGGAGACGACGGCGAGCATCCGCAGCCGGTCGGGTTGGCGCAGGTGCAGCAGTTGGTCGGCGAGTTTCACCGCGTCGCCGAATGCGGTGGTGCCTCCGGCCGCCCGCATCTGCAGGACCTGGGCGGGCCGCTGGCGGGGCGGCACGAGCAGGGTGGCGCGGCTGCCGAACCCGATCATGGTGGTGGTGGCCTGGTTGGAGGCGGCGGCGTGGGCGAGGATCCACCCGGCTGAGGACATCGGCGCCGCGTAGGAGCGCATGGATGCGGAGGTGTCGACGAGCACGGCCAGGTGCAGGTGCGGCTTCGGCGGCGGGACCTGGGTCCGGCGCTGCCACGGTGTGGCGGTGGGCATGCTGCCGGCGGCGATCTGCGCTTCGGCGGTGATGGCGTGGCGGGTGCGCAGCCGTCCGGGTGGTATCGGGCTGGTCCGGGTGTCGGGTTCCGGTGAGTGGGTGCGGGCGCGGCGCAGCCGCGCGGCCAGGGTGCGGGCGGCAGCGCGTTCGGCGTCGGTGGGGTCGCGGCGTGTCCACCATGCGGGTGCCCCGTGCCGGGCGTGGATCTGCTGGGCGGTGTACTCGGCGGGGGCCAGGCCGGCGGTGTGCGCGAGGTAGTCGGCCAGTGCCTGGGCGAGCTGCCCGGAGAACTCACCGGGGTCTGGTTGCGGCGGGTTCGGCCGCCGGTGGGGGTCGATGTCGAGGATGCGGCACCACCGCCACGCCAGGTCGATCATCCCGGTGGCGTCGGTGTCGTCGACGGTGTGGGCCTGGCGCCACACGTCGCGCAGCTGGCGGAGTTTCTTGCGGCCGAGGACCGTGGTGACGGCGGCCCGTACCCCACGGATGTCTTTGGCGGTGATGATCCGGGCGTCCACGCGGGCCAGGAGCAGCCCGGCGAGGTGGGCGGCGTGCCACGGGTCGTCCACCGGCGCGTCGCCGGGGTCGAGCAGGGTGGTGACGGTGTGGCGCAGCCACCGGCGGTCGGCGCGCCGCCTGCCGCGGTGCCGGTTCTCGGCGCGGGACTCCTCGAGGAGGTCGGCGACGGCGGCGACGACCGGCGGGGTCCCCGGTGGTGTTGTCCACAGGCTGTGGGTGGCGTGGGCGGCTTCGTGCACGAGCAGCCCGTAGGCGGTCGGCACGATCCGTTTGTGGCCGGCGCGGCGGGGGTTGGTGATGTCGGGGGCGCCGATGTGTGTGGCGTCGACTTCGATGCGGCGGGCGTCGGGGTAGAAGCAGGCGGGGGCGCCGCCGCCCGCGCCGGGGGCGACGGTGACGGTCAGGTCGGTGCGGCCGGTCAGGACCGGGATGTGCCGGGTCCAGGCGTCGCTCCAGGCTTGCCAGTCCGGGATGCTGGCAGCCGCGGTGGTCGTGCCGGCGGCCCGGTGGGTGGAGGGATGAGACACCAACGGTTCCTTCCAGGGGCGGTTAGCGTTGTTTGCCGAGGGTCAGCGGGGTGATGTCCGTGCCGAACCGCGCGCGGAGGGCGGCGAGGACGTGCTCGCGGTCCTCGGCCGGGGCGCGGCCGACGAGGTTCGCCACGGCGGCCGCCGGGCCGAGGGTTTTGCTGACGCGGGTGAAGCCGAGCAGCTCGCGTAGTTGCGGCGCCCAGCCGACGCGCCCGGCGGCGAGGTCGGCGTTCAGGGTGATGGCGGCCTCGACGGCGGGTCGGGGGACGCCGAGGTGGCGGGCGAGGTCCCAGTCGGTGGTGACCTCGATGTGCACGTCGAACCGGGAGGCGAGCGCCTCGGTCAGGATGGCGCCGTGGACGCCGGGGTTGTGGCCGGCGATCACGTAGAACCCGTCGACGGCTTCGACGCGTTCGTTGCGGTAGCCGGGGATGGTGATCACGCGGCGGCCGTCCATCGCCGGGTACAGCACGGCCAGGACCTTCGGCGGGATGAGGGTGGCGTCGTCAACCAGCAGCGCCCGTCCCTCGCGCATCGCGACGACGAGGGGGCCGTAGACGAACTCGAACCCGCCATCCGGGAGGGGGATGAAGTTGCCGAGGAAGTCCTCCACCACCGTGTCGCCGGTGCCGGCGACGGTGAGCAGGTCCGGGAACGCGGCCTCCACCAGGGCGGTCTTCCCGGTGCCGGGCGGCCCGTAGAGCAGCACGGGGATGCGCTTGTCGCGCAGCCGGCGCAGCACGTCCACGTCGGTGGCGCCGGCGAGTTTGCGGGGGAAGTACAGGTCACCGTTGGGGCGGGTGACGGGCTGTCGCCGTCCTGCCCGCCGGCCCTGGGCGGGTGCGCGCGGGGCGGGCGGCGGCATGGTGCCGGCGGCGTCGATCCCGGCCTGGGTGATCTGGAACCGGTGCGGGCCCGTGTGATGGGTGGCGTAGCCGGCGGCGGCCATCTTCTTCAAGGCTTCGAACACCGCCCCGGTCGAGGGGGCGGAGAGGGCTTTGGTGATCTCCCCGACCGTGAGCATCTGGTCCGGGTGAGCGGCCAGGTGCGCGGCGACCTTGTGGTACAGGTAGCCGGGACGCCTGCCACCCGCTCTGGATGGGGTGGCGGTTGGGGTTGTGGGATCCATACGGGTCCTCCCATAGGGGTAGGGCCCGCGCAGCCGTCTCCGGGCTGCGCGGGCAGAAGCAACTTCCGCGCAGCGGAGACAGGAATCAGAGGGGCAACTGGAGCAGGCTCACGGCGCGACGGCGCGACACCCGCCGGTGCGAGGGCAAGCGGCTCGTCACGCTGCCCGGCCGTTTGGCGACGTGGTGATCACAGGTTCCCGGCTAGGTGCACCAGCCAGGTCAGCCCGGCCGCGATGCGGGTGCCGGCAATCCACGCTGTTCGGGAGGGCTATGCCTACGCCTTGCCGGCGATGCGATCGCAGCGGCGAGGGTCGACAGGCAGCCAGGGCAGGCCCCAGCCGATCCGGTACCGACCGCGGTTGGGTTCGACGAGGTGGACGCCGCCACCGAGGGACAGCGGACGGCCCACGGTGAGGACGCGTCCGTCGAAGTCGACCGTGCGCCAGTCACCGCCCACGTACTCCGCCATCTGCGAGAACGTGAGGGCGAGGGCGCTGGCCGCCTCGGCGTCGACGTTCAGTTCGACCGCGCCGTTCCACCAGCCGATCACCGTCGCGGTGTAGGCCTCGTAGTAGCGGTGGGATCCGCGGGTCGGCTCGTAGCGCAGCCACGGCCCGGAGAACACGGCGGTGCTGCCACGCCGCGGCAGGTAGTCAGGAGTGGGCACCGACCACCGCCACCGACCAGTCAGCCGGCTCGAACCGGGGCCGAGAACGCCGCGGGCGCGGGTGCCGCCAGGGCACGGACCAGTCGGCCGGGGTAGGCCGCCGCAGTGCCTTGGGGGTCGTGGGGTCGGGGTCGCGGCGCCCGGTCACTAGGTCGTGGAAGACCGCGAGCAGACGTGGCGGGACCGCGCCCGTGTCGGTGCCGTTGGCCTGATGAGTGTCGAGCCACACGACGCCGGACAGGTCGACCCAGGCGACCGGGGTGCGTCCGGGCGGGAATCGCCACCCGGGGTGCAGCAGTCTCGGCAACGCCACGATGTCGCCCGGGAACCGCGTCCAGTCGGTGTAGCTCCAGGGCACCACGGTGCCCGGCCTGCGGCCGGCTTCCACGGCGTCGGCGCACGCGCGGCATCCCGCGCCGTGGACGAGGGTGGTGCCGCCACAGGCCTGGCAGGGGTGCCAGTTGTTCGGGTCGGCGGCGGGGTCGTAGTCGGGGTCCCACGCTCCGGTGACCTGCCCGCCGAGCCGGTATCCGTCGATGTGGTGAGTGCGTGCGGCCAGGCGCATCGGCTTGGCCAGGTGCGCGTCGATGGTGGTGACCGTGGCGGTGGCGCGCACGAGGACCGCGAACAGGTGGTGTGCCATCAGCGCGCCTCCTGACCGGTCCGCCCGGCGGCGCCGTGGTCGGCGCCGGCCGCGTGCGGTGCCGGGCCGTGCCGGCGGGGCGTGGACACCCTCGACTGCTGGCGGGCGGACCGGGAGTCGCTGACACCGGTGTCGGGCGAGCGGCCGTTGCGGGTGCTGGGGCCGCGGCGGCGACCGGCGGGCCGCTTCGCGAGGCGGCGTCCCGCCGCGATGTATGGGGCGAGGGCGTCCCGCATCGTCTGCAGGTTGTGTGGGGCGAGGTCGATCTCGTACTCCACGCCGTCCAGCGCGAAGTGGTGCGTGGTGACGTTGTCGGTGCTGTGGTCGATGTCGTCCGTGACCACGACAACCGTCCTGGTTGCCATCAGGGCGTTTCCTTTCGTGTAGTGGAGAGCAGCGCCGCCCTATAGGCGCCTGACACGCGAGGCGAGGGCGGCGCTGACGTGTGGTGGGAAAAGGGGCGGTTCGCGGCTTGCACCGGGACGTCGCGCCCGGTCGGTCGCGGTGCGGGCGGCGGCGACGGCGAGACGGGCGATGCTCGCGCGGCCGTCACGATCGACGTCGCGCGGGCCGCCGCGCCTGTTTCGGACGTCGATGGCGGGAGCCCGTTCAACTGGCGATCCGGCGGACGGCCGCGAGTTGGTTGGCCCACGCGGACAGGCGGGTGATCTTGACGACGTCCCCGCTGTGGGGGGCTTGCACGATGAGCCCTTGGCCGAGGTACATGCCGACGTGGCCGGGGCGGGCGGTGGTGCCGCGGCTGCCGGGGATGAACAGCAGGTCCCCGGGCCGTAGGTCGCGGTGGTCGGCGACCGGGGTGCCGGCGTGGACCTGTTCGCTGGTGGTGCGGGGAAGGGTGATGCCGGCGGCCCGGTACGCCTGCTGCATCAGGGAGGAGCAGTCGCACTGGCGGGCGGGAATCCCGGAGTGGGGCGCGGTGCAGTCCCCGCCGAAGGTGTAGGGGGTGCCGAGCTGGGCCAGGGCCCAGCCGATCGCCGTCATGACCGGCAGCGGTGTGCCTGGTGGTAGGGCGAACCCGGCGGGCAGGGGGACCTGCTCGCCGCCGGGTTGGCCGTCGCCTGCGTCGAACAGGCACAGCGGGTTGCTCATCGCCTGTTCCAGATCGCCGTCGACGCCTCCGGCGGGGGTGCCGCCGGTGAGGACGCGGACCAGGGCGATCGCGTCGTCTTCCCATTTGGCGTAGGCGCCGGGGTAGGCGGAGCGTTGCACCGCTTGGGCGGCGTCGGTCAGCGCCATGGCCTGCCACCCGTCAACGGCCAGGAGTGCCTGGTAGAACTTGCCGGCCGCGTAGCGGGGATCCCGCAGTTGCGCGGGGGTGCCCCAGCCTTGGGAGGGGCGTTGCTGGAACAGGCCGATCGAGTCACGGTCTCCGCCGGGCAGGTTCCGCAGGCCGGATTCCTGCATGGCGGTGGCCAGGGCGATCACCCAGCCTCGCGGCGGAACGTTGAGTTCCGCGCCGACGGCGACGATCACGGCGGCGTTGGCCGTCTGCTCGCCGTCCCACCCAGCGGCGCGGGCGGGTGGGGAGATGGTGAGGGTGGGCAGCAGCGGCTGCCCGTCCGGGCCGACCGTGTGGTAGCAGGCGGCCGCCGCGGTGCCCCCGCCGGTGAACAGGGCACCGGCGGCGCCGGCGCACAGCACCAGCACGGCGATCACCCCGGCGGCGATCCCGGCGAGAGCGCGCGCGCTCATCGCCGTGCTCCGGCCGGTCGCACGCGGCAGGGCTGCTCGGACCGGCTGGTGAGGTCGGGACGCAGGCAGTCGACGAGTGGGTAGGTCGCGACGTGGGTGCTGTCGCCGGTGTGGACCGCGATGGCGCCGTTGGCTTCGATGAGGTAGATCCATTCGGCGTCGAGGTGCCCGGCGTGGCACAGCGGGAACACCGTGACCGGCTCCGGCGGGTCCACCTCGGAGGCGAGGGTCATGCCGACGCCCGGCACCGGACGCTGCCCGGCGAACGCACAACGGGTGGTGGCGGTGATGTCCGGGTCGAGGTACTCCCAGTCGTAGGCGAGGATCACGGCGGCCAGCGCCTGCGTGTCGTGGTGGGTGTGGCCGGCCCAGATCGCGGCCAGGGCCGGCAGCACGACGGCCGGATGGCCGTCGACGAGCACGAACCGGGCGTGCACCAGGCGCGGGTCGTCGGGGCGGGTGGCGCCGATGTAGCAGTGGGTGTGCACAGGACTCAACTCCTTCAGTGAAGAGGTCGGGCAGCGGGCATGGAGGGTCACGGCTGGTCGGGCTCGGGTGTGGGCGGCCAAATGGCGGGCTTGGCGCGCCACCCGAAGACCGGGTCGGTGGTCTCGACCGACCCGCAGCGGGTGCATCGGGTGTAGGTGTCTTCGCCGTAGCCGGCCATGGACGGCATCTCGTCGGAGTCGATCTCGTCGACGGCGCCGCAGATCCGGCAGCGGATGGACGCACCATCAGGCCCGCACACGCCGAAGATCGGCTCGTCCGGCTCGGTGCGGAGGCGGGACCGCCACGGTGGTGGCGCGCCCGCGGCGGTACTGGTCTCGATGTGGTGGGCGGTGGCGGCTAGCAGCGCGACCAGACCCGGATACGTGCCGGGAAGGTCGTGCGGGTCGGGGGTGTCGTCGACGAGCACGAGCGGGTGGTCCTCGCCGCGCAGGTGGGTGAGCTGGTAGACGCGCCCGTCGGCGTCGACGGCGTCGACCCGGCGGGCCTGCCGTGGCTGCCCGTCGAGTGTTCGAACGTCGGTGTAGCAGGCGGCCCAGGCCACGAGGCGCGCGTCCGGTGTGCTCGCACGGATCCGGCTGATGATCGTGTCGAGGGTGGCCTGGTACGGGCTGGTTTCGGTGGGATTAGTCGACAGCCCGACCGCGAGGCGGTGCAGCAGCGCGGGCAGACCGGCCGGGTCGGCGAGCAGGTCGTCGGGGTGCAGCGGGAACTCGACGCTGCGCATCATGCGCCGTTGCTCCGGCCTGGCGGGCAGGAGCCAGTCGTGGACGAGCAGCAGCGTCGGGGGTTGGCCCCATCCCATCTGGTCGGCGTCGGCGTTCGCCGCGATGAGGCATTCGGTGAGTGCGCGGACAGTGGTGGAGGACAGCACCAGGTTCTCCCTTACAAAGGGGTGGACAGGCGAAAGGCCCCGCAGCCGGAGGTGGCTGCGGGGCCTGGGACATGCGGGGCGCGGCGTCAGCCGCCGTGACGGCTGCGGCTACGCAGGGCGGGTGTGCGGTGGGGCAGGTACTCGCGTACGCCGCCGTCGACGCGTTTCGCCTCATACATGGCGCGGTCGGCCTGGGTGAGCAGTTGCCTGATGCTGGCGTTCGGGTGGTGGCTGTGGGTGTAGCCGACCGAGGCGGTCACCTGCAGGTCGGCGTTGACCACGCGGATCGAGTCCGCGGCGACCGCCTGCCAGGCGGCCTCCGCCGCGGCGGCGGTGTCGTCGCGGTCACCGGTGACCAGCAGGGCGAACTCGTCACCGGAGAGCCGGGCCGCGACCCGCACCGGGGCGGGAAGGCCGGCCAGGCGGCGGCCGACCTGATCGAGCAGGTCGTTGCCGACCTCGTGGCCGAGGGTGTCGTTGACCGTCTTGAACCGGTTGACGTCCAGCAGCACCACCCCCACCGGCGCGTTGTCCGCCAACGCGGCGCGCAGGCGGGTCAGGAACAGCCGACGGTTGGGCAGGCCGGTGATCTCGTCGTGGGTGGCCTCATACCGGGCCGTCTCGAGGACTTGCTGCTGCCGCCACAGCAGGGCGGCAGCGAGGGCGAGACCGGCGAGGATCCCGCCGACGGCGATAGCGATCGTGTGCAGGATGGACAACACTGGGAACGCTCCTTGGATGTGAAGGAGCACCGGGGGCGGGCGTGGAGCGGCCAAACTTCGACGCCCGCCCTCGGGCTGCCTGACAGGTGGGTCGACAGCTATCGGCTGCCTGCGGTGGGGGCGAGCTGGAAGGCGGCCGGCTTCTCCACGGTCTGCACGGCCTTCCCCGCGGCGACGAGCTTGACCAACGCGTTGACGACCGCGCCCGCGCTGGCCTTCCTCGCGCCGCTGCCGGCGTTCGCCGCGTCGATGAGCTTGCACATCTCGCTGGTCTTGTAGGCCCGATCGGGATGGGCTTCGAGAATGTCCAACACCGCCCCGCGCAGGGAACCCTTCGCCCGACGACCGCCCGTCGAGGTGGCTGGATCATTCGACGGGGCGGCGGTGTCCGGGCCGGTGTCATCGGGCGTGGGAGCAGGCTGCTGGCCGTCCCCGTCGGCCACGGCAACCGGTTCACCCTCACCATCCGGCGGCGTGGGAGCGTCCGGCGGGGCGGCCGGTTCGCTGGCGGAGGCCGAGGATTCCTCGTGGGCGGGATTCTCGGGCTCCGGACGCGTGGACGGCTTCTCGGGCGGAATTGAGGTTTCGGTGGCCTCGGCAGATTGGTCGTTGGAGGCAGGCCGCGCACGTTCGTTGGACAGCACGTCGGGTGGGCTGTCGTGCACCGGCAACGCAGCCTGATCCGCGCCGACGGTGGCGCGGCCAGCGTCAGTCAGCCGCCACACCGCGCGCTTGCTCTCGGTGTGGACGCGTTCGGCCTGCCCGGTCTGCTCCCAGGCACGCAACTTAGCCGTGGCAGTGGAATAGCCGAGCCCGGCCTTCTCAGCCACCGTGGCGGCGGTGGCCTCGCCGAATTCCGCGAGCGCGGCGAGGACCTTGAACATCGCGTGCGCCGGAACCGGCTCCGGTGTGTCGGTCATGGATATCGTCCCTTCGTGTGAGGTCAGCACTGATCCACGCTTCGAACACGGCGCTGATCAAGTGCGATGACCGGACCTCGGGACTCACCCCGAAATCCGGTAATGGCGGGTCACCGTGTGCCGCTGGGCTGGCGCGGCTTTCCGGTGGCGGCGGGTGGCTAGAACGGGCCGGCGGCGGGCAGCGGTGATCTCACCGGAAGCGGCCTCGCCTCCCGCCGCAGCCGGGCGCGAACGGGACATCGAGTTGCCGGCGACTGGTGACGTGGGGCGGGAAGAGGAACAGGGCGGCCTTGTCGCGGGCCAGCGGCGGGCGGGTGCCCCATGCCCGGGGCGCCCGGCGTGCGTGGCCAGGGGGCGGCGCCCGCTCGCGGTTTGCGTGGCCGGGCGATGGCAGGGCCGTGGCGTGGCGTGGCGGCTGGCAGGCGTTGCGGGGGCGTCCGGCGAGGATGCGGCGCGTCGGCGCGGCCGGGTGGTAGCCGAAAAGGGGTCACGGCGGCGGCCAACGCCGAGGGTGAGGGCGCGGGGGTCAACCATCACGCAGTGCGCGCGGTCGGCGGCCAGCGGCAGGAATGGCTGCTGGCACCTGCTGCCGGGCTGGTGTCAGGGCTAGAGGGAGACGGCGAGCAGCCGCTGCTGCGGGCCGACGGTGTCGAGGTGGGCCAGAGCCTGCTCGAGGTAGGTGACGCGGTAGCCGAGAGCATCGCTGGCCGGGGCGAGGTGGCGGCCGTCGGCGGTAAGCATCGCGTCGCCAACGACCGCGCTGCCGGCGCGATAGTGCTGGTAGGCGACCTGCCCGGCCTGATACATCTCCAGTTCCCCAATGCTGGGTTGGCCCGGACCGGGGGTCGCAGTGGCGTGCAAGCGCATGGCCTGCACCCGAGGCTGGGCGTGGAACTCCTCGCTGGCTCGCTGGTAGGGGTAGCGGTCGGGGTCGGTGAGGTGGCGCGAATGGAACACTGGCCACGGGGTGGCCGGTCGGGTGCCATGGACGACCTGCTGCCAGATCTGGTAGCGGATACCGGCGCCGACGGCGGCGGCCTGCCGCAGACCGGGCAGGTCGAGCAGCCGCAGCGGTCCACCCGCGCAAAGCGTCGGGTGGCCCTTGCGGGCACCGATGAGCTGGCGCCGTTGCCACAGCCGCAGTCGCGGGACGGCCCAGTACAGAGCGGTGACGGTGCCGGTGACCCCAAAGTGGGTGGCGAGCTGGTGGCTGGTCAATGCCTGGGCCGGCAGGTCGTCAGGCAGGCAAATGACCATCGTCTCGATCGTGGGAGCCGGCGTGACCGGCGGTCGGGAAGCGGTGGCCTGGGCGCGGGCTGACGGGGCGGCCGGCGCCGGCATGGCCGTTGGTCGGGCGGGTCGCGCCGGGACGGCGGGCACGCGGCTGCCGTGGCGGGTCAGCGGGGTGCCGTTGACAGCGGACATAGGGGTAGTCCTCCTTGGGGTGAGTGGTACGTGGGGTGCGCGGGACCGACCGGCTCACCGGTTTCGTGGGCAGGGCCAGCGCGGCACGACAGGCCCACCGGGGTGCGTGGGTCAGGTCGTCGGGATGCGGGCGCGCGGTGCGCTGGTGCGGGTGGTTGGTGCGACCTGACAGGGATCGCCGCGCTGGGGCGCGTGCCGACCGGCGTAGGCGGGTGGGCATGACGCACCGGGTAGGCGCGGCGTGCATCCCTGAGGTGGGACCGAACCGAGGTGGAGCGATCTGGGGTGTGGTACTGCCGTGGACGGTAGCCCTGCGCACTCACAGCGGACCCGGGCCTCCGAAGCGGGCCCGGGGCCGATTGACCTGCGGTGTGACAGGTCAACCACCACTATGGGGCGGTGCCCGGTGTGAGTGGCTGTGAGCCGCTGTGAGTGGCGTCCGATGTGCTCTCGCCGGCGTTCCGGCTGAGGTTCGCCTTCGGTGGACGCCGGTGCGAGCACCTTTGTGGTCTTCCTGGCGCTGATCCGCGTCGACGGATGACTGACCGGTGTTCGTCCAGGTGAGCGCGTTGAGGACGAAGGCCGGCTGTGCTTCGCGGCGGTGAACGAGGCGGCGTTGCCGTGCGGCTGGCGGTACACGGTCGTTACGGCCGGGCGTTGCATGTGATGAGCAAGGCCTCAATGGGAAGGCAAACCTCCCTCTAAGATATTTAGAGATTGCCTGCGAAGGGCATCGACAGTATCGTATCTACCATGACGGCTATCGCCGCTCCCGGAGCAGGAGCGCCAGATCTAGTACAAATCAGCGTGTCTGTCCCGGCCAACCGGGTCTCCGACCTCTACGCGTTCGTGGCGACCCTCCACGGTCCCATTGGCTCGAAGGAAGTCCCTAAGGTGGAATACAAGGGAGCTCCGGTGGCACAGCGTGCCTTGCCTGGCTTCGGCAAGGCGACGGTCCGCAAGAACTACCTCGGCGGTGTCAGCGACTACTGGCGGCCCTTCCTGGAGCGCCTCGCCGAGGAGCCCGACGAGTGGGTGTCGTGGACCGTCCTCTGCGAGGCGATCGGCCTGACGCCTCACCAAGCGTCAGGCATGCTCGGCGCTGCGGAGCGTCGGTGCAAGGGATACCCGCCCTATGAAAAGAGCGGCTACACCGAGGGCGACCATTGGTTCCGCATGCCGAAGGAGGTCGCGGAGATCATCAAGGAACTAGCGGCCGAGTAGGACAACCGTCGATCAGGTCGACGGCCTCCAGCCGCGCATCGAGGCCGTCTACCTGGGTGCGCAACGACGCCGTGTTCGCCGATGTCCCGACGTGCCAACTCACGACGGGAAGTCAACTAGCGCTGGTAGTCACGGGAAGTCGTCGGGGTCGGTGTAGCGGTGGGGGTTGGTGGCGGTGTCGGGGCCGTGGTCGCTGGGTAGCTCGTGCAGCCAGCGGCGTGGGCCGGGGTCGGAGGTGAGTGTCCAGGCGGGGCCGGCGGGGTGTTCGTGGTGCAGGCCAGTGGCTACTGGCATCGCGGTGGGAACGCCGGCGAGGGCGTCGAGTAGGTGCGCCTCGCGCCGGTGGTTGGGCACGCGCAGCAGGACCGGGTAGCGGGGGCCGAACTCGGTGAGGCGTTCGTAGGCGCGCAGCTTCCGCAGAACGGTGCGCAGGTTTTCGGTGCCGTTGTCGTGTTCGAGGAAGAACCCGACGGTGCGGCCGGCGGCGTGCCAGATGCCGTGGCCGTCGGGGTGGATGCCGGCCACGGCGTAGGCGGTGGTGGCGTGCTGTTCGGACCACCAGCGCAGCAGCCGGGCGCTGGGGTCGGTGCGGGTGTAGGCGTGCAGGTCGATGAAGAGCTGGTTGGTGCCGAGCAGGTGCCGCAGCCGGCCGCTGCCGATGATGCGGTGGGCGCGTTCGACGCTGGTGCGGGTGGGCCGCGCGTCCGGGTGTGCGGGGTCGCTGTAGGGGTGGGGGTGCACGACGAGGCCGAGCGGGCCGAGGGTGTAGAGGTGCTGGCCGGTGCCGGCTCTGACGTCGCTGAAGCGATGCACGGCTCCGATGCGGTGCAGCGTGGCCAGGCGTAACAGGGCGGAGCGCTCCGACGGGAACAGCGCGGTGGCGATCTGGGCGGTGGACAGCAGGTAGTGCTCGGCGAGCCACTCGAGGAGCTCGTGGTCGCGCAGGGTCAGCTGCCGCAGGTAGCGCAGCAGGTCGGCCTTGCTGGGAGGGCGGGCTGAGGGCCGGCGAAGTTTGGACGGCGGGCGTTCCGGGGTCGGTGAGTTGTCGGCCGGATCAGGATTGGAAGTCGAAGTGCCGCCGGGCATGAGGTCTCCTCAGGGAGTAGAGACGGAAGGAACTCCCTCCTGAGGGGAGGGAGTCTGGAACTGTCACCGCCGGTGATTGGCGGCGGTGATCGGCGGTGTGCTGCGCTGATAGCCGTACCTGGAAGCCGTGGCAGCTGCGACGGTGGGCGGCGGTGGTGAAGGCGCGGTGAAGCCGCGGCGGAAGACGCCAACGAACCCGACTTACTCGCGCCCGCGGGCGGCGCGGCGAGGTGCGGAGGCTTGAAGCGCTCAGGCAGGGCGAGAGGTGTCGCGTGCTGGGCCGGCCTGGCCGGTGTCGGCCGCGTCGCGGCGGCTGTGCTCTTTCTTCGGTCGGGACAGCATGTCGATGCGGGCGTCCAGTGCGCTGGGCTGCTGCGGCTGGACTCGCTTCGCGGCGTTGCGCCGGATTGCGGTGGCCGCGCCGATGACCGGTTTTGGTGGGCGCGTGTGCATGGTGAACGCCGGGGTCTGTCGTCCGTCGACGACGAGGCGGACGGCGGCGGTGTAGGCGTCGAGGTGGGTCAGGTCGTGCTCGTCGAGTTCCGGCAGGGTGTGGCGGGCCAGGACGCGGGCGTCTTCGGGGGCGCAGGAGAAGTAGATCTTGTTGCGGGCGTTCGCGGAGGCGGCGGCGAGGAGGTCTTTCGGGAACTGGGCGAGGTCTTGGTGGGACAGGACGAGGGAGAGCCGGTACTTGCGGGCCTCGGCGAGCATCGTGTCGAGGCTGTTGGCGAGGGTGAGGAAGTTCTGCGCCTCGTCGATGATCAGGGTGGCGTCGCGGCGCTGGTCGGGGGCGAGGCGGGCGCGGGCGGTGGCGGCCTGCCACACCTGCGCCAGGATCAGCGAGCCGAGCAGCTTGCTGGTGTCTTCCCCCAGTTGACCCTTGGGGATCCTGACCAGAAGAGCGCCGCCGTTGAGGATGTGGCCCATGTCGAAGCTCGACTGGGGGTACTTCATGGTGCGGTTGACGAAGTCGCGTAGCAGGAACGCGCGTAGCCGGGCCAGGACGGGGCCGATGACCTGGGAGCGCAGGGCGGGGTTGAGTTCGTCGTACCACTGCCAGAAGCCGTGCAGTCCGGCTGGGTCGTCGAGGTCGACGGTCATTTCGGCGCGGACCTGCTTGTTGTTCAGCAGCGGCGGGATGTGCTGCAGGGTGACGTTGGCGTGGCGCAGCAGGGTCAGGCACGCGACGCGCATGACGTCGTCCATGCGGGGTCCCCACGCTTTGGCGAAGATGTTCCCGAAGATCGACACGAGGTTGTCGACCACGAGGTCGGGGTCGTCGCCGGACAGCGGGTTGATCGTGGGCGGGTTGGGCTGGTCGGGGTCGAACAGCACCACCCGGTCGGCGACGGTGTCGGGGAGCCGGTCGAGGATGTCCAGGACCAGGTCGCCGTGGGGGTCGATGACGACGGTGCCGCGTCCGGCGGTGATGTCGTCGACGGCCATGTTGACCAGCAGTGTGGTTTTGCCGCTGCCGGTCGATCCGATCACGTGGGTGTGATACCGCGCATCCGCGACGGACAGGGCGACGCGGTGGCCGCCGACCTGCGCGTCGCCGAGGACCTTTTCGCCGCGCCCGCCGCTGGTCACGGCGACCGGTGCGGGCATGGACTTGGCGCGGGCCCGGTCCAGGCCGGGGACGGCCAGGTCTTGGGGCAGCGCGGCGAGCGCGGCCAGTTCCGGGGTGGAGGTGAGGAACCCGGCGCCGAGGCGCCGCTGCGCGAGCACCAGGGTGGGGTGGGGCATGCGGGCGCGGTGGGTGAGCCGGTTGCGTCCGGAGTAGACGGCGAACGCGGAGGCGATGGTGTCGGCGATGCCCCGCAGGCGGGGACGCTGGTCGGTGTGGGCGCGGCGGGTGTCCTTGGCGACGGCGTAGCGGACGGCGGTTTCCCACAGCGGGTGGGAGGTTTTGTCGAGGATGGCGCGCACGTCGCGTTCCACCCCGGGGTCGCGGCGGCCCGCTTGCCCGTGTCGGGCGGTGGTGTGGGCGGGGCGGCCGGGCAGGAACGCTTCGATGAGCCACAGCAGCGGCGTGGCCGGGTTGACCGCGGGTAGGGCGGTTTTGCCGTCGCGCAGCCGGGTGGCGGCCCGTCGGGCGCGCAGCGCGCGCCGCGTCGGGGCCGGGCGGGCGAGGACCTGTACGCAGGCGTGTTCGTCTGCGCGCAGCCCCGATCCGGCGGACATCAGAGCGCGCAGCGGGTCGGTGTGGTGGTCGGTGGCGAGGGGCAGCCATTCGGCGGCGGTGGGGAGTAGATGCCCGCCCACGGCCGTGGTGTCGTGGGGGATGGGTGGGCCGGGGGTGTTGTGGGTGGTGCAGGCGGCGCCGGGCCAGGCGGCGCGGACGGCGGCTTCGACGGCGCCGGGCGGGACGGTGCCGGGTACCCACACGCTGATCAGCAGCGCGCGGCCGCTCCAGGTGTATTCCCATGCCAGGTGGGGGCTGCCGTAGCGCAGCCGCAGGTACCGGGAGGGGGTGAGGGTGCCGGCGAGGTTGGCCCACAACGCCGCGGCGCTGTGCGGGTCGACCTCGGGTGGCGGGGCGATCGTGACGAGGCGGGCGCCGTCGGCGTGGTGGCGGTGCCGCCACGCCGCGAGGAGGTTGCGGCCGGCGACGTAGGCGACCAGCACGGCTGCGGCGACGGCGAGCAGCCAGGGCCGCTGCACCGCCCAGGCGGCGGCGTCGAGCAACCAGCGGGCCGCCCCGGTGGGCGGGGCCACGCCCATATCCGGGCCGCTCGGGCCGGGCGTGGGTGTGGGGGCGGCAGTGAGGTGGGTGGCGGAGGGAGTCACAGGTCCTCCTGATCGTCGAGGTCGGCCAGCTCGCTCGGGCGGGTGGTGCACAGCTGGTGCTCGGCGTCGGAGGCGACCGCTTCGAAGCTGGTCCGGTTGGTGCCCGAGATGAGCAGGCCGGTGCCCACCCGGGCGGCGAGCAGCAGCCGCCGCTCGCCGGCGGTGAGGCCGAACGCGTCGCCGATGGCGTCGATGGCCTGCGGTGCTTGTTTGAGCAGGATCTGTGTGGCGGCGTTCGCGACGACGGCCTGCCCGAGGTCGCTGCCGAGCACGTCGGCGACGTCCTGGGTGATCACGGCCAGGCCGGCGTGGCGTTTGCGGGCGGCCTTCGACATGCGGAACAGGAACTTCGCGCCTTCGCCGTCGCGCATCAGCAGCCACGCCTCGTCGACCACCACCAGCCGCCGCACGTGCGGGTGGTCGGGGGTGTCGACCTGCCGCCAGATCGCGTCGAGGGCGAGGAGGGTGCCGACGGCGCGCAGCTCGTCGGGCAGGTGCCGCAGCGACCACACGACCAGGTGCCCGTCGGGACGAGTCGTGGTCGACCCGTCGAACAGGTGCGAGAACGAGCCGTGCACCCACGGTGCGAGGCGGGCGGCGAGCTGCCGCGCGGCGGGGTCGTTGTCGGCGTGCAGGCAGGCGTTGAGGTCGCGCAGCAGCGGGGCGGGCCGGTGGTGGGTGGCCGGATCCGGGGTGATGCCGGCCTGGCGGTAGGCGGCGAGGATCGCCCGGTCCAGCGCGGCCCGTTCCGCCGGGGGTGGCTGCTGGCCGAGCAGCACCGCGATGAGGGTGTGTAGGAACAGGCCGCGGCGGGTGAGGACGTCCGGGCGGCGGTCGCCGGTGGGCAGGTCGAGGGGGTTGATCTTCACCCCCGGGGCGCCGAGACGCACCACGGTCCCGCCGACCGCGTCGGCCAACCGGAGGTACTCGTCTTCGGGGTCGATGACGGCGACCTGCACCCGCTGGTAGAGGTTGCGCAGGATCTCCAACTTCACGAAATACGACTTGCCGGCGCCCGAACGTGCGAGGACGACGGAGTTGTGGTTCTCCTGCGCCCACCGGTCCCACCACACGATGCCCTGCGAGTCCGGGTTCACCCCGTAGAGCACCCCGCCCTGCGCTGGCGGGTCGCCGGGCAGGGGAGCCGGCAGATCCGCGCTGGCGAGCGGGAAGGCGGCGGCGAGGGCGGCGGTGTCCATGGTGCGGCGCATCTGCAGCGAGTCCGTGGCAAGGGGCAGGGTGGTGGTCCAGCCGGCCAGGTGCCGCCAGGTGGCGGGCTGCACCTCGATCAGCGTGGACGCGGCGGCGGCCTTCACCTGGGCGCACGCCTCGAGGAGTTCGGTCTCGGTGCGGGCGTGCACGGTGAGGTAGAGGCCGACGCGGAACAGCTTCGCCGCGCCGCGGGCCAGCCGGGCCGCGAGGTCCGCGGCGTCGTCGGCCGCCGCCTCCACCATCGGGTCGGCCAGTTTGCCGCGTTCGGCGTCGGCGCGGCGGGAGGATTCGAAGCGGGCGCGTTGGTTGCGCAGCCGGGCGGCGGCGATCGGGGCGGGCAGCGGGTCGATGTACAGGGCGAGGTCGAGGCGGCCCGGCCAGGACAACAGGGGTTCGAGCCAGGCGGGGCCGACCTCGGCCGGGTAGCCGGTCACCACCAGGGTGGCGGCGTAACCGTCGCCGACCCGCAGGAACCGGGGTGTGACTTCCACGGAGGCGGGGGCGACGGTGGCCGCCAACCGTCGAGGTCGACCGTCTTGCTCGGCGGGCGGACGACGGCGGAACAGGTGCATGTCTGTCAGCTCCTTCCGCGTGAGCGGGTAGCGGTGATGACGGTGTCGGGGGCCGCGAGACCGCCAGGTCGGGGTGGCCGGTAGGGGTCGGCGGCAGCGGCGATCGCGGCGGTGACCGCCGCCCCGTCGAGAACGCGGGCGGTGACGCCGAGGCCGGACAGCGCGCGCACCGTGTTCTCGGCGCGCCTGCGGGCCGCGTGGTCGCCCCGCTCGCCGGGGCTGGTGCGGGTGACGATGAGGACCTGCCGGCGCAGCGGATCCCGCCGGGTCGCGAGGTCGTCGAGGAAGCGGGCGTGGTCGGCCGCCGCGTCCGCCAGGGCGGGGTGCGGAAGTCCATCCTTCGCCTGGGAGAGGGTGCGGGCGGCGGAGTGCAGGTCCACCGGCTGCGCGGACACGACGATCTGCGTCGGGGTGGACAGGCTGTTGAGCCAGCGGCCGAACACCTCGACCAGGGCCGTCTGCTCATCCGGGGTGCGCAGGGCGAGGTTGACGCTGGTCGCGGCGACCACCGCAGCCCGCCCACCGCCGAGGCGGATCTGTCCGCCGTCGTCGATGGCGTCGGCGGGCAGCCGCAGCGGCGCCGGCAGCATCACCGGGCTCTTCGTGGCCTGCACCCAGTCCGGTGTTGTCGATGTCGTGTCCGTCGTCGACAACGCCCGCGGTGCTCTCGCATGCGCGACGGCGGCGAGCAGCCACACATCCAGCGGCAGCCCGTCACGGCGGCCCACAACGACCCCGAGCACCAGGCCGCCGAGCACCACGGCGGCGCCGACGAGCAGCAGCGGCGGCACGAGGTCGTGCAGCACCCGCCAGGCGCCGTAGAAGGCGACAGCGGCGACCGCGAGGATCGCCAGCTGCCGGAACGTCAGCCCGTAGGCGACCTTGTCCGGGGCGTCCACGTCAGCCGGCATCCGCGCCCGGGCCCCGTCGCCGCCGGCGTGGGCGCTCATCGGCCCACCGCCCTCAGCCCCCGGCCGAGACCGGGGATCGAGCGGGTGACCTGCTGCACGACGATGACCCGCACCGCGGCGCCGAGCATGTTCACCCCACGGCCACCGCTGCCGGGGGCGGCGACATAGCGGCGCATCAAGGCCGGGACGCGCAGCGTGGTCCAGAGCATGGCCATGACGACGAACAGGTTGAGCACCCCGCCGGGCTCGACCGGCAGGCCGAGCACCGGCAGCAGGTGCTGCGGGTCGGTGAGCATCCACTGCCCCGCGTAGAGGGTGAATCCCTGCACCACCGGCACCGCGAGGACGCCGGTGTACGAGCGCCACCACAGCCGGGCGACCGGATCGGTGTGCGGCAACGCGTGACAGGCCAACGCGAGCGGCGCGAAGGCGGTCAGGACGAGGACGATCGCGAAGCGGACGATCACGCTGAGCGCCGTGGCCGCGAGCAGCACGGCGATGATCGCCGCGCAGACCACGAACAGCAGCGCCGCCATCTCGTCCTGCCCGGCGGCGACGTGGGTCCTGATCGCCCGCAATGCGCCGTCGCTGTCCCCTTCCCGAGTGGTGAGGGCGCCGGTCAGGGCGTTGGCGAGGTCGATGAGCCTGCCGCACCACAGCTGCGAGAAGTGCGCGGCGACGAACCCGACGATCAACCTCGGGATCAAATCTTTGACGGTGTAGCGGGTGCTCTCGCTGCCACCGGCGGTCATGGTGAGCACGCCGGCGGCCACAAACGCCAGGACGAAGACGGTGTCCACGACGAGCACGGAACGGCCGGTCAGGGCCTGCACCTGCGGCAAGCCCGTGACGTTCGGGGTGATCAGCAGCGCGCTGCTGATCACCCCAAGCAGCGCGTCCAGGGCGGCGAGGATCGCCGTCGCCAGCCAGTCCAGGATCTGATCGAACAGGAAGCCCACGATCAGCCCCCGACGATTCCCCGCACCACCTGCAACAGCACCGGCGCGAGAACCGCCACGCCGTAGCCGACCAGGGCGTTACGCAACGCGCCCTTAGCCCGCTCGACCTGCGACGGGTCACCCCCGGCGGTCGCCCAATACACGCCGGCGAGGACGAGGAACAAGGTGGCAAGGGCAGCGAGGATGCCCATCAGCCAGGCCTGCAGGTTCCAGATCACCACGGGCAGGGAGTTCACCGCCAACAGCAGCGGCGCGCCCGAGTCGGCGTACGCGGCGGCAGGCACGGACAGGAACAACAGCAATCCGCCGGCCACAGCGACGACACGGGCGGCGCGGCGGGCGGCACGGGAGTGGATGAGGGCACGACGACGTGCCGAGATGCGGAACATCAGGGCGGGTCACCTCCTGCCCCGACAGCCGTAGCGGCGCGGGGCGGTTGGGGGCGGACAGGGTGAATGGACCGCCGCCAGAAGGGCGGGCGCGGACAGCGCCACGAGCACGAACGTCCCCGGGAGGAGCACGTCCTCCCTTGCCGGGTCGCGGTATTCGATGAGGTGTCAGCGCACCGAGCTGCGCGGCACCCGGAGACGTCCGGCACGGGCAGTGTCCGGTGTGTGCCCGGCCCTTCTGGCGGCGGGCGGAACCCCGGCGGCCCGCCAAGGGGCGGGCGGGAAGGCCCCGCACCCTTAAACCGTCGTTTGTGTGCCCTGGCGAACGCCTGCCGTACTCACAGCCACTCCCAGGGACTCACCACCGCTCACACCACGGCCTCATAACAACGACTTCCGGCCCGGTGCGTGGCCCCACCACGCACACACCCGGTCGCCGAGTCGCAAGGCAGCGACGACGGAGATCATCGCCAGAACCCACCTAGTCGCCCCGGTCGAGACAACAGACGTGGGACCGCTCGTACCCCCTCGTGACCGTCCGGGGTACCGGCTACTGGCACGTAGCTGGCACGGCGACCTACGTCTGGCTGGACCACTGCCTCGCAAGATCAAGACTCTTGTCGGGCAACGTCGGCCACTGCCGCTGAGCTGCTCGTCCTGTCGGCTCGCGTCCAGGAATGACGGGCTCGGGTCTGCTGGCTTGGCTGTACAGCCGTACGGCTGGGTCTGACATGATCACGACGTGCCCGACCCCGAGTCCGCCACCGGCAGTCCACCGCCGGAGTCTGCACTGACGGCGGGCAGCGAACCGCTCACGCTACTCGTGCTGCTGCTCGCTTCGGCGGTCCTGCTGGCGTTGTGCTTCGGCTGTGCCGCCCTCTGGTCGTACAACTAACTGACCGCCCGTGAGCTGGGCCGCGTGCGGGGGTGGGTCGCAGCTGGTGCCCGCTCGCGCCCCTTCGGCGCACTGGCTACTGGCACGTGGCTGGCACGTGAGGGCTTGCATACATAGTTGACCTGCTAGTTGATCTTCGACGGGTTTCCCGCAGCTGGATTCACGTCGACCGGGTGTCGTGTCGGGCGTACCCAAGCACGTCGTGAAGCCAGTGATCGAAGTACCGGTCCAGCACCGCGTCGTCCGCGAGGTCCAGGGCCAGCCACTCTTGAGCCGCACGAACCATCGCCAGGCTTGCGCCCTCCTCTTCTTCTGGCTTGAGTTCCACCCAGTCGGTGAACGCCGCCCACTGGAGGTACAGACTCAGTCTCAGCGCGTCGTCGAGCTCCGGGGGCCCCAACTCATTCCAGAGGTCGGCTGCCGCGTCGTAGGCGCGGTCTGCAACGAGGATCCGTTGGAACAACCGGTTGATCTCGTCCAAGTTAAGCTCGGTGCCTTCGATGTAGCTGCTGGTCACGCTTTGAGGCTTCCACCCGACCCCCGTATTGCAAAGACTGCTGTCTGTCAGCGCCGGTGAGGGCGGCATCGGTGGGGCTGGTGGTTCCGGTGTCGGTCATCAGCTTGGCATCCGGCAGCGGCGTAGTCTCGTCCCATGCTCGTGGGCGGGTAACGGTGTGGCCTGAAGCCCTTCCAGGGGTTACGCCTGCGCTGGCGGGACAGGGCGCGGCGCCCCTGCCCCGGCGGGGTAGGGGCGCCGCTATTTGGGCTGCCGTCTACGCGGCTGCCGCCTGTTTCGTGCCGCTGCCGGCGGGTCGTCGGTTGGCGGTGCGCACGGCGGCCCGCCGCTCGGCCCGTGCCGTCAGTTCCTTCGCGGCCTGAGGGGACGCGATTCCGGTTAGCAGTCCGCTCGCGAGGGCTTGGGCGATGCGGGTGTCGATGCGGCTTAACCGCATGCGCAGCGCGTCGGTGCTCACGCCTAACCGGGCTGCGATCGGCTCGATTGCCCGTCGGCCCAGCCGAACGTCGATGTAGGGCTGCTCGTCGCATTCGTCGAGGATTCCCAACCGGACGGCCCGCCTGACCAGCACGTCCGGATGCCCGTACGGCACCTGTGGGGTGCGCGGCCCGGTGGCGTGCTCCACGTCCTCCACCGGGGTGAACTCCCCGGCCTGCTGGCGTGCCTTGTGGCCAGCGCGCCACCCGGCGCGGCACAACGCTGCGTATGGGGCGGGTTGGGCAAGGTCTACGTGGTCGCGTAGCGCCGTGAGGAACCCGGCGAGGATCTCCGCCTCGATGTCGTTGGGGTCGCCGCGGTAGCCGGTACGTAGTTGGCGGGCGTAGCGGCGTAGCGCCGGCATGGCCATCCCGACGGCGCCGATGACCCATTGCGGCCCGTCCAGCCGTGCGCGGCGGATGACGTGCGCCCACACCGCGTCGCGTGCCGGAAAGGCACGTGGGTGCGCCAGTAGCCAGTCCCGCACCGCCGGCAGCGTCATCACCTGTGCCGGCAGCCCGGCCTCCGGGCTGAATCCCTTGCAGTCGATCGACAGGGGCTCGGGGTCGCTGATCAGCAGGGCGAAGGCCATGTCCGCGGCGTCCAGCGGAGAATCCGGCCACTGGGTGTTCGAGACCGTCATCGTTGCCCTCCAAGGTCAGAGAGATGCGCGTAGCCGCCAGTGGCCACGCTCGAAGACACCGATCACGCCATGACCGACTCACCCACGCTCACGCCGCAGGCCAGGTCCGCGATGCACGCCGGTGGGCAGTCAGTGCAGCGAACCTGGGCCATCCCGGCCGGCGTCGGTGGCGCCGGGTGCCCGGCAGGGCCCTTGAGCAGGACTGTGAGCGCCCATCCAGGCCCCCTGCCGTGCGCCCAACGACCATGCGGCGCGCTGCCCGCTCCGCCACCGCCCACCCCCGCTGGCACTCCTGAGGAGCGCTCACGGCGGCTCGCAGCCGCTCACAGCGGCCTTTCCGTTGTCCGGCGCGACGCGTTCCCTGAGCCAGAAGCACCTTCTGCCGACGCAGTCCACCGCCCGGCTACCGCCGCGCGGACGCTCACGGCGCGGCGATGTCGCGGAGCCACGCCACCGAGAGGACAGCCTGTCCGGCATCCGTCGGCGTGGTGAAGCCTGGCAGCGACGCGCAGCGAGCAACTGCGCCATGTCGATGTGACGGAGGCGGTCGCCGCTGTCAGTGACGCGGACATGCCATCCGGCGAGTGACACGGCCGGCCATGACAGAGGTCGGTCGCGCCCGGACGGGGACCGCGCCGCGGCCATGTCACCGTGGCAGATGTCGAGTCACCGCATCGTTGGACACGTGTGGCGGCAGGGCTGCGCCGGCGATGCCCGCGCCGGGGTCGGGGCCGGTGACCGACAAGGTGGGCACTCACCCATGCCGGTCACCCGTCGTGGGCCGGCCCGCCTCGGCATCGGCGCCCTTCGTTGACATTCTGTCCGGCAGTGCGCCTGATCAGGGGTTTGACACTGGCTCGGCGACCGGCATGACACGCACGGCAGGCCGCCGACGCCCGCTTCCCGCCGCGGGCACTCGGCCAGGCATCGCACCCGCAGCGATCCGGAGGAGCACGCCGGGGACACCGACGTGCATGTCCGGCCCGGTCACGCGCCACTGGACACGGCGGCGATGACAGCTGCGCGGACGGGGATGCCGCACCGCCCCGTGTGACACCGTGTCATCGCCCTTGTCATGACATCGAGGTAGCGCAGCGTCCCATGACATCGATCGGCAGGACTGTCATTGGCCGGTGCCGGTCAGGAGCCCCTGCGGTCACGTTCTGCACGCGTCCCGCATTCCATCCGCCCCCGGCGGACAGACCCGGTCGCGAACCCGTCCTTCGCGTTGTGCATCGAAGCGCCGCGTCCATGCATCGCGCCCTGGCGGGGCGAGGCGAGCGGGGTGACAAGTCGGCCGCGGTCGGAGCACAAGCCTTGGGGATGGGGCAGGTCGCCTGAGAACTGGCAGGCGCGACCGCGTCGTGTGAGTGGCTGTGAGCCGCTGTGAGTGAGGCGGGCGTTCGCCGGAGCACACACACGCGGGTTTAAGGGTGTCAGCGCACCACATGCGCGGCGCGGAGCCGACATTCACATGAGCGAGCACACGCCGCAGCACCACAACGACCCTGTCCACCCTGTTGACCCGCTCGAAGTCGACTCGACCCTGATCGACCTGGTCGCCGGCGACCCGCCGGTGCCGGTCACCGTGTGGCGCACCGCCCACAGCCCGGCCGACGCCGGCCGCAGCGTCGGTGCCCGGCTGGCCTACCGGCTCGTCGCCGCCTACACCCGTCCCGGTGAGGTCGTCGTCGACGTCACCGCCGACCACGCCCTGGCCGCCGTCAGCGCAGCAGGCCGGCGGTGGCACCACCCGGCCTGGTTCACCGAGGCATCCAGCCTGATCATCGGACCGGCCACCCCGCCGGCCCGCACGGCCCCCGCCGGCGGCGAAGACGACGACCTGCTCGACATGAGCGCCTGGTTCGGCAACGACCTCACCGACCCCAACCTGCCCACCGAACCGCCCACCGCACCCGGCCACACATCCCCGGCCGAGGTGACGAGCCTGGTCGTGGCCTGCTGGCCTCTCGACCCCGCCGACGCCACCAACAGGATCCGGCTGGCGTGGCTGCTGACCGCGTGCGCGCGGCTGCTGCGCCCCGGCGGCTGCCTCGTCCTCGTCGTCACCGTCCCGGCCGCCGCGACCGGCGGGCCGGAGGATTTCACCCCGGTGGCCACCGCCGCCGCATCTGTCGGGCTGGGCTACCTGCAGCACATCGTCGCCGTCGCCGCCGACATCAGCGACGAGGGCGACGCGTTCGTGTACCACGTCACCGACGAGGAACTGCTCACCCTCACCCACCAGACCGACCAGCGGTGGGCGGTGGCGCACCTGCGCGTCCACGCGGACCTGCTCGTCTTCTCGCCAGCCGGGATTCCCGAGAGTTCAGGGAAACTGATGGGTTCTCGACGTGAACCCAAGGGTTCGTCCGCGCAGTCACGCTATCGCGGATCCGGGGGTTCGCGGTGAACCTGGCTGAGCGTCTGGCGACTGTGTTGCGTCAGGAAGGTGGTCACTGTCCGACGGAAGTCGTGCGGGTTCTCGACCCACGGCAAGTGACCGGATCCGGCGAGGCTCACCCGTTGGCTGTTGGTCAACGCTTGGTGTAGCGAGTCGACGGCCCAGCGGGGGCGGATGTCCTCGGTGCCGTCGATGATGAGCACGGGCAGGTCGAGCGCTCGGCATTGCACGGCCATTTCAGAGTTGCTGAGTTCTTGCTTGACCTCGGCGTTGATGGCCTGGTTGCAGTCGTAGTTGATGCCCAGCCATGGCGTGGCCATGCCTTCGGCGTGCCGCAGTGCGGTGCCATGGTCGGCGAAGTCGGCCGACCATTGCAGTACCGCCTGTTCGCGGTCCTCTTCGGGCGTGCGGGTGCGGGCGCTGAGGGCCTCCCACCGGTCCAGATGATGCCCGAGCCGCAGCCTCAGATTCCGCTTGTAGTGCGGGTGCCAGCCGCGTTCGGGGTCGATGCCAGTCCCGGACACGTAGATCAGATGGCTAACCCGTTCGGGGTGTTCGATGGTGTACCGCAACGCCAGGTGCGCACCCCACGAGTGGCCCAACAGGGCCATTCGCGGTCCGGCCAGTTGGTCGCGTACCGCGTCGAGGTCGGCGACGAAGCGGGCAACGCTGTATGGTCCGCGCCGCTGCGAGCGTCCACAGCCCCGCTGGTCCCATCGGATGGTGCGGGCGCGATCGTCGAGCAGCCGGGCGACCGGGTCGAGGTAGTCCCACAGGCCCGGACCGCCGTGACAGAGCACCAGCGGCGGCCCGCTGCCGGACTGTTCGGCCCACAGGTGGCAGTTGTCGTCGCTGCGCACGTCCAGGTTCATGGGCGACAGTATGGCGGCTTGTGTGGGGCCGCTTTCTGAGCGAGACGGCCGGGTCAGCTGATGGTTGGCTGCGCGTGCCGGCCGGCGTGGGCAGTTAGGCCCTCGGTCTGCTCGGTTGGCGTGCTCAGCAGTTGTCGCGCCGCGGCTGCGTAGCGGATCGCGGTGGCCTCGCAGATGCCGAAGACCTCAGCCAGGTGCAGCGGGTCGGCGCCGCTGACGAGGGCTTCGTCGAGGTGACGGTCGATGCGCAGCCGTTCGAGGGTCGCCGGCAGTCCGCGCAGGATGCGGTTGAGCCAGGGGTGGCTGACGGGGCCGAGCCGCACTGCGCTCTCCTTGCTGATCAGCAGGTGCGGGTTGGCGGTGTTGGGCCAGCGGCGGCGCCGGTAGTCGAGCCAGTCGGTCAACGCGGTGTGGGTGAGGTCGTCGAGAGGGCGGGTGTGGCCGGCGACGGTGAGCCGCCGGTTGACAAGGTCCACATCGGACAGCTGCATGGTGATGATGTCGCCGTGTCGGGCGGCGTGGACGGCGGCCAAGGCGACCGCGACGCGAATGTGTGGCGCTGCGGCGGCTTTGACCGTCGGCGTGATCTCGGCTGGAGTGAGCGGCTGCGGGAGTGGCCGCTCGACGCGGCCGACCTTGATCCGGTTGGTCGGGTCGCGGAAGACGACCTGGTGGGCTTTCGCCCACCGGAACAGCGACCGCAGAGCCTTCATCGCAGTCAGGCGCTGTTGTCCGCGCAGCGGCCGGATCCGGTCGAGGACCTCGTCGCGGGTGATCTCACGAAGGTGCCCGTAGCGGGCCGACCAGTCCAGCAGCATCGGCTGCAGGGCGGTGGCGAGGACACGGACGGTCTTGGGGTGGCGCGGCTTGGTGCGGGGGCCACCGTCGATGAGCAGCAACGCCCAGCGGTGGACGTCACGGCCGATCGCCGGCGCGACCCCGTCCAGCTTGCGCTCCAGCCAGCGGTCGATGGTCCGGGTCCGGTCGTCCTTCAAGATGCCCATCTGGTCGAGGATGTGGGCGGTGTGGTGAATGCTGTTTCCTCGTTTCCGCAGTGCTCGGTGGATGTCGGAGAACCGGATCGTCTCGCTGGCGGTGTGGTCGGCAAGCAGCATGATCAGCGCACGGTTGAGGGCCTCGCGCACCACATCGGTGAACCCACGGGACTCGGCGAAGCTGTATGCCAGGTGCAGGGCCCACGCCAACCAGGGGTTATCCAGCGTCGGACGGGTGCGCAGGTCGACACGGCGCCGATAGTCACGAGGCCCGGGGTCGAACAGCGACGGCTGGATCCAGGTGACGACAGGCCGGCCCACCGCTGGCGGCAGCGGATCGGGCGGGCCTGCGGCGCGGCGCTGCCGGCGTGCCTGGCCGACTAGGTCGCGGGGTGCAGGCATCTCGGCAAGAAACAGTTGGTGATGGCGGACCCGGCGGGCATAGGGCAACAGCACGACATGGGTGCCGGCCCGGCCGTCCAGCGCGATGCTGCGGTCCTGACGAGCCTGGCACCAGCACAGCCGGCAATGCCCCCGCTTCACCGGCATCGACCGGCGACAGGCGCCGCACTCGCCAGCGGGCCATCGCCGGGCGAACTCCCAGCACGGGCGGCACAGCCCATTGTTAAAGCCGCGTCCCCACGCCAGACAGCCCACGCAGGTGCGCAGGTGACGGCCGGGCACGCCGCGTGGGCTCATCAGCGGTGCTCAGGCCGGAGGCAGCGACCGGCCGTCACGACGACGGGGCACCACGGCCAACACCGGTGCACCGGCCGCCGCAGCCATCGACTGCTCGCCCTGGCCGGCCTGGGGAACCTTGTCCGGCTCAGGTATCAGCAGCTCGCCGACCTGGCAGCCGAGCACCGCGCAGATCACGTTCAAGTCGTCCAGCTTGATCGACGCCGGTCGGCCCGACCACAGCCCGGACATCTTGCCCGCCGAGATCACCAAGCCTCGTTCGGCGAGCATCCGCTGCAACTCCGACGCCTTCCAGATGCCGCGGTTGGCCGCCGCGAGTCGCAGGTTCCACCGCATTCAGATCAGTCCTTCCAACCGCTGGGCGGCCCGCTGCTGCCCGGCGACCCAGGCATCCTCGATCCGGGTTCGGTGCACGTGGACGTAGCGCATGGTGGTGGCCACCCACGAGTGGCCGAGCAGCTCCTGGATCGAGATCAGGTCCACCCCGGACAGGTACAGCTGCGACGCGCAGAAATGCCTCAGCACATGCGGCGTCAGCGTGTCCGCCCAGGTCGGGAGATGGCTGGCCGCAGCCGCAGCCAAGCCCTGCCGCAACGCGTCGTCACCGACCCGCCGGCACGAGCCGTCACCGTTCCTACGCTCCGACGGGAACAGCGGCGCCCCGGGCCGGGTGTGGTCGGCGTCGAACTGGCCCCACACGTCCTCGATGAACCAGCGCAGCGTCCGACCGGCATGGTTGACCAGCGGCACCATCCGCTCCCGAGGGCCGGAGCCACGCGATCCCTTGCCGTGACGGACGTGCAGCTTGCCGAACCGGCCCAGATCCCACTTCACGTCAGTCAGGTCCAGGCTGCGCGCTTCGTTGATCCGCAACCCGACCTCGGCCATCAGCCGAGCCGCGGTGTAGTTCCGCGCGGCCGGCGCAAACTTGCGACAGCTGGCCAGCTCACCCGCCCAACCGGCAAACAGCTGCGCCACCTCCACCTCAGACGGAGGAATACGCAGCCGGGCGTCCTTGCGGCCCCGGGGCCGGTTCATCTCGTCGATCGGGCACTGCACCACCCGGCCGGTCAACGCGTGGATCTCGACCTTGTGCCGCAACTCGAGGAACGCGAAGTAGGTCGTCAACGCCTGCGCCCTCGCCAGCCGCGTCCCGCTGGCCGCGTCGCGTAACACCCGACCGAAGTATGCGTCGGCGTCGGCCGGCTCCATCTCCCACAGCGGCCGGCCAAACCACGCACGCACCTGCTCCAGATGGCCCACATCGGCGCGCACCGTCGCGTCGGCCAGCCCGGCCGAGGCCCTCGCCAGCACGAACCCGGCCAGCACATCAGTTTCGAACTCCACCAGCTCGGCCGCCGACGCCGGCCCACGGTGCTCCCGCAAATCCCGCACCACCGCCAGCGCCAACCCGAGCACCCCACCTTCACCAACACACCCGAAAGGCCAACCACTGTGCAAACGCTTCAGAATCCCCGAAGTTACGTCGAAACCACCCAGACGACCCAGACAAGCGATCTGCCCAGCCAGAAGCACTCCAGCGTGTTCACCACCCCAACGAACTCGCGGGATGTCGCACACGCGCCGCGCGACGGGCGCCGGAACGGGGGTGAGCGCCGTGGCTGAGCACACCCCCAATGAGGCGAACCTGCCCGGCGGGGACACCCATCCCGGCCGGCACCGCGCCTACGACGGCCGGCACCGGGCCACCACCGGCGGCCACCACGTGGCGGAGCCCGATGTCCTGTCGGTGTGGGCGACCGCGCAGAAGACCGGACCGGTGCAGCGACGCGGCCGGTACGTGCCCGAGTCGGTCAAGCACCCCGCCCGGATGCTCCCGGCGATCGCCGCCCACGCCGTGCACGCCTACACCCAGCCCGGCGACCTCGTCCTGGACCCGATGTGCGGGATCGGCACCACCCTCGTCGAGGCCATCCACGCCGGCCGCGACGCCATCGGCGTCGAATACGAGCCCCGCTGGTCGAACATCGCCGACGCCAACATCACCCACGCCCACGCCCACGGCGCCACCGGGCGGGCGTCGGTCGTCCGCGGCGACGCCACCCGACTCCAGTCGCTGCTGCCCGCGGCGCTGGCCGGGCAGGTCGCCCTCGTGGTCACCTCACCGCCATACGGGCCCACCGTGCACGGCCTGGTCCGCCCCGGAGCCGACGGGGTCGAGAAGTTCGACAACGCATACAACGACGGCACCGACCGCGGCAACCTCGCCTACCGCGACCTGACCGGCCTCGCCGACGGATTCGAGCAGATCCTGCACGGCTGCGCGGTACTGCTGCGCCCCGGCGGCACCGTCGTGGTCACCGCCAGGCCATGGCGCAAGAACGGACAGCTGGTCGACCTGCCCAGCGCCGTGATCGCCGCCGGTATCCGCGCCGGCCTGGTGCCGACCGAGCGGTGCGTCGCGCTGCTCGCGGCCGTACGAGGAGGGCAGCTCGTCGCCCGGCCGTCGTTCTTCCAACTCCAAGCCGTGCGCAAGGCCCGCACGGCAGGCACGCCGCTGCATCTGATCACGCACGAGGACGTGCTGATCTTCCACCGACCGGCGCAGCCCGGCTCGAGTTCCGAAACTCCGAAGGACGCCGCCGGGGGCGGGGTTGTCGCATAAACCTACCGACCCGCCGTACCGGAGCCTCGACGCTGGTGTCCGGTCCTTTGCTGCTGGCCGTCCGTAGGGAGGCCTTCTTCGCCTGCCGTACGGGCGAGCATCGCTCGGAGAAGCTTTCGGAACTGCCGCGTGCGACTGCGGGACGAGCCAAACCCAAGTGCGTCGATCTTGAGATCTGCCCGCATCGCCGCTAGCAGCATCTCGCTAAAGGGTGTCTCGTAATTCGGTGAAGGCGTTGCCTGCCAACGATGTCGGCGTCACCCGGCGAGGATGATGTTGTGGAGATGGGCGATGCCGGAAGCGGTGTCGGTCAGTGTTTTGGCGGCGCGGCGGTAGTCGCGCAGGATCTTGAAGGTCTTCATGCGGGCGAGGGCGTGTTCGACCTGCGCTCGGACGGTGCGGTGCTGCTTGTTCAGGTCGGCCTTCCAGTCGGGTAGTTCGCTGCCGTCGGTGGGTTTGCGGTAGGGGATGATCACGTCGGGGTTGCCGCGGTAGGCGCCGTCGGCCATGACGGGCCGTCCGGCCAGCTTCTGGTCGATGCCGCTGGTGCGGTAGACGATGGTGTCGTTGCGGTTGCCGGGTTGCGGGTCGCCGAGGGCGACGACGAGGTGGGTGTGGGCGTCGATGGCGACCTGCAGGTTTGTGCTGTAGCGGTAGTTCTTGCTCGGGGCGGCCAGGCGGTGGTCCCGGGTCGGGATGAGGGTGCCGTCGACGATGGTGATCTGGTCGACCCGGCGCCGCCGTACTGGTGCCAGGGCGAGCAGTGGGCCGAGGGTGTCGATGACCCGGTGCGCGGCGGAGTGCGACGCCCCGAACAGCGGGCCGATCTGCCGCATGGTCAGGTTCGTGCGCCAGTACGCGGCCACCAGCAACACCCGGTCGGCGAGGTCAAGCGACCATGGCCGGCCCGGTCGGCCATCGGCGATCGTGTCACCGCCACGCTCGGCGACCAGCCGGACCAGCCTGCGGAACTGGGCGGGCTGCAGTCCGGTGAACGGGAAGATCCACTCCGGGCGGGCGGCTGAGATCACCTGCACCCCGACATGATCCACCATGGACCGCCCCTCGAATTACGAGACGTCCCTTAGCTAGGTGCAGCTTCGCGTCGAGTTCATTCCTCTGGGTTTCGTTCAGGCCTGACCAAGTCTGGGCGACCGACCGCAGATGGTCGCGGTATTCGTCGGCGATGGCGAGCACGTCGTCCGATGCGAACAGGCGCATCTCGCGCTCGACCTTGTGGGTGTCGGAGATTGTCACCCCCATGTCTGTTAAGAGGTCCGCGCCCGTCAACTCATCCTGGTGCCTGTCGAGGATGTTGATGTAGCGCTGATACAGGTCATAGCGACGTTCCACCAGCTTCGACACGTAGGCGTCGTGCCTGGCCTTCGCTTCACGCCGGGCGTTGAACCAGCTCCCTACGAGCACGCCCACGAACGCTGCAGCGCCAGTAACAGCCGTTAAGACCAGCTGCTCACGAAATGTCACTGGGGCTCCTTGGGATGAGGTTGTTGGCGCCCGGCGACCTCAAGCTTGTGGCCATCCTCGACCACCGCACAAATGCGCTGGCAGGCATCCCACCACCCCAGCGCGTATTCCGACCGGGATGGCGTCCACCGACGACGACGCCCACGTCGCCCCACCCATCCGAGAAGCAACCATGGAGACACCCTCGTCGGCTGCCGCCCGCACCAGACCACGCCAGGACTCGTCATCGTGCTCTTCGACGACAAGCTGCGCCCTGATGACCGATACGGCGGCGAGGAGCCGGGCTAAGACCGCAAAGACGGCCCCACCGACGTTGTCACCCCAGGTCCTCGACGTTTCCGCGGGCCCTAGCCCTCTTGCACGAAATCCCACAACCGCTCTCACCGACCACCTCATTCGGCACCACCTGCCTCCGCCGCCGAAGGCCGCCCCACATGGGTGGCTTTCGCACGTCACCTGTGGAAGGAGCCCTCATGCTGCCGAGTCCGTCACCTGAGCACCCGCCGCCGTCCGGAAAGGGTGTATGGACCCTCGAGCGGATCCGCGCGCTCGGCGCGGTCACCGACATCGCCACCACCGGCCAGATCTTCGGGCTGTCCCGCAGCACCGCCTACGAGATGGCCCAGGCCGGCACTCTGCCAGTGCCGGTGATCAGGGTCGGCTCCCGCTACCGCGTGTCGGTGGCCGCGATCATCGCGGTCCTCACCGCCACCGAGCCCACCCGCCCGCCGCCGTCGACTTGATCAATCCGCCATGGCGAGCGTCGATCAACCACCAGCGACACCCGATAATCCGATGCCGCGCAAGGGCATCGGCGCATGGAGAGGTATCCCTGATGGCCCAAGGGTCGATCACCAAACAGTGCAGCTGCCGCCTCGACGGCAAGCGCCTCGGCGCGCGCTGCCCCAAGCTGCGCCGCGGTAACGGCTGGAATCCCCACCACGGCAGCTGGGCCTACCAACTTGAACTCCCCGCCGACGCCACCGGCCGCCGCCGGCAGCTGCGCCGCGCCGGCTTCCACACCCGTGACGATGCCGTCAACGAACGGGATCACGCCCGCGGGCTGCTCGACCTCGCCGGCGCGGATACGGTACTGCGCCAGCACATCGCGGACCTGCTGCACCACCTCAAGCCCGGGGAACCACTGCCCCGACGCGATCTCATCGCCCGCCGCATTCACGCCGGCGTCCCCACCACCGGCAGCACGCTCACCCTCGGCGCCTACCTCGACACCTGGATCAACAACCGCACCGGGCTCTCCCCTGCCACCCTGCGCAGCTACCGAGACCACATCACCAAGTACTGGAAACCCCAGCTCGGGCACATCCCCCTGCACGCCCTCACCGCCGGGCACATCCAAACCGTGTTCGCCGCGATCGAGGCCCGCAACGCCGAGATCCTCACCCTGCGCGCCAGCCCCGACCAGGCCGTCCGCGGCACCGTCAAGGGTGTGCGCACCGTCAGCCCCGCCAGCATGCACCGCATCCGGGCCACCCTGCGCAAGGCCCTCAACGACGCCCGCCGCATCTACCACCACCAACTCGCCGACCACAACCCCGCCGAAGCAGTCGACCTTCGCTCCGGCACCCCACCCAAGCCGCGCCTGTGGACCGCCTCCGCAGTCAAGCGCTGGCGGCACACCGGACGACGTCCCGGCCCCGTCATGGTCTGGACCCCCGCCCAGGTCGGCGAATTCCTCGACTACGTCGAAGCGCACGACCCGGAACTGTCCGCGCTGGTCGACCTCGCCGTGCATCGCGGACCCCGACGCGGCGAACTCGCCGGCCTACATGACTACGACGTCGACCTGGCCACCGGCGAGATCACCATCACCGAGCAACGCACCAGCGTCGGCTACCAGATCATCGAGAAGGAGGTGAAGTCCGCCGCCGGAGACAGGATCGTGCCCCTCGCCGCGGAAACCATCACCGCGCTACGCGCCTACCTCGCCCGACGCGCCGCCTGGAAACTCGCCGCCGGCCCCACCTGGCACCACAGCGACATGTTCTTCGTCCGCCGTGACGGCCGACCCTGGCACCCCGAACTCATCACCGCCCGCTTCGACCGCCTCGTCACCGCCAGCGGCCTACCACCTGTACGGTTCCACGACCTGCGACACACCGCCGCGACCCTCATGCTCGCCGCCGGAGCCAGCATCAAGGAAATCCAGGACACCCTCGGCCACGCCTCCTACAAACTCACCGCCGACACCTACACATCCGTCCTGCAGGAACTCAAGCGCACCACCGCCGAAGCCACCACCAAACTCATCCCCCGCCGCAGCCGCAAGGCGGCATAAACACCACCCAGCCCTCGGACGGCTGATCCCTCGGGTGCTCGCGTTCAACCTCGGCGTGGAGGTCGGGCAACTCGTCACGGCCGTGGCCATGTTCATGATCGGTGACGTGCTGCGGCACCACCTTCCCCGGCGACGGGGACATGCGGCTGTCGCACGTTGCGCTCGTTGCGACCGGCGTCGTCGCCGCGGGGATCCCGGTCGTCACCTCCGGCGGCGAGGCGTGGCGACTCATGCGGGCCGACGCTCAACCGGCGTCGTACGGAGCGGAACCGGCGATGCGCCGGCTGCCAGGCCGCGACGACCGGCTGCTGGCCCTGACCCGTGGCGCCCTCATCGTGGCGGTGAGGTGCTTGGCCGCCAGGGGCACCCGGGGCCACCGGGCGCCCTGGTGTGCCAGGAGACAGCGACGGGACGCGGACGCGACCGGTTCCCGAACGGCAAAGTTAGCCATGCTCACGATGTCCGGTCCGGTCCGGTCAGCTCTGTCCGGTCCGCTGCTGGCGTGACGTTGTCGACGGTGGCGGGCAGGATCTCCAGGCCGTCAATGAGTGCGCGCTTGTCGGACAGGATCGCCGCCGGCATTCTGCAGCTCGCCGCCAAAGCTGCATTCAGAGAGTCGATTGGAAGATAATGGTAGTCCCATGTTTCTGTATAGCCATCTTCGCGCGCGGAGTAGGCGAGCTTGCGGCCTCCGCGTAGGCCCAGGCTGACCAGAACGGCTAGAAACGCCTGCTCTCGTTCGCGGGCGAGTTCGCCGTCCAACGCTGCGGATACCTCGAGTGGTTGCCACCCGTATCGGCGGAGCTTCGCCAGGCGGTCCTTCGGGACGTTGGTGATGCCGATCTTGCGTTGTTCACGGCCGTCAAACGTACGGCGCAGCAGATACATGTAGCCCGGCTTGGCCGGGCTGTAGCCCGTAACGGCGCAAATCGGACAGTTGGTGTCACCGGAGGTTCGGTTCGCCACCGAAGTAAGCCACGTATGGTCAGGGTTGTTTCGACAGCGCCAGGTGAGCCGTTTATGGGTACCGGCGAGGATCTGGTCGGCGGTCAGGCCGTCGTTGAGGCCGGGGTCCATCTCGGCGGCGATCTCCGGGAAGCGCGCAGCGAGGGAGTTCGTCACGGACAGCCGTTGGCCGGCGCAGCACGGGCAACCGTTGCCGGCATAAGTTCTGCTGGAGACGGTCGCCGGCCACACGTGGTCAGGGCCCGCAGGGCATCGCCACATGAGTTTGCGCTCGCTTCCGGCCATGACCCGGTCTGGGGTCAAACCCTCGTTGAGGGCGCTGTCAAGCTGTTGGGCGACGGCGGGAAACAGCGTGGCGAGGGAGTTCGTCACCGACACCTGTTGGCCGGAACAGGCGGGGCAGCCTGTCGCTTCCGCGCCGGTTCGTTTGTCGATGGTGGCTGGCCATTCGTGGTCTGGGCCTTGATCACACTTCCACCAGACGAGAGTGCGGCTGCCGGCGACGATCTTGTCCGGAGTGAGGGTGCCGTTGCGGGTTGGGTGCCACTGCGAGGCGATGTCCGGAAACCGGGCGGCGAGGGAGTTCGTCACCGACAGCTGGAGGCCGCGGCAGCAGGGGCATCCGGTTCCGACGACGGTCCGCTGATGGACTCGCGTTGCCCAGACGTGGTCAGGTCCTCGATCGCAGAACCACCAGGCGCGGACCGTGGAACTGGTCCCGATGACCTGCTCGGGCGTCAAGGTCCCGTTGCGCGTCGGGTGCCACTGCGCCGCGACGCCGGGGAAGGTGGTAGCGAGTGAGTTTGTAACCGACAATTGCCGGCCGCTACAAGCGGGGCAGCCGGTATCGCGGGTTGTTCGGGCGGAGACAGCGAGGGTCCATACATGATCGGGACCTTTCACGCACCGCCACACGGCGCGGTAGCTGCTGCCGGCCACGACCTGGTCAGCGGTGAGCCCTTCGTTGAGAGCGGAGTCGAACTGGGCGGCGATCTCCGGGTGCAAGACGGCGAGGTTGTTTGTCGGGGAGGCGCGTTTGTTGACACAGTACGGGCAGCCAGTTCCGCCTCTGGTGCGGTTTTTTGGAGCGCTCTCCCAGTAGTGGCCCGGTTCTTGCTGGCATTGCCACCAGGCAGGTTTGTTGCTGTAGGCGGTCACGTCTTCCGGCCGTCGGTCGCCGTTCTTTGTGGGATGCCATTCGGCAGCGACCGCTGGGAACAGACTGGCTAGGGAGTTCGTCACGGACACTTGATTGCCTGAGCATGCCGGACAGCCGGTCCCATCGGTAGTTCGGCTGTTTGGCGAGGTCCTCCAGATATGATCGGGACCGGCCGGGCAGCGCCACCATCGATACTTGTTGCTGCCGGCGATCACCTGGTCGGCAGTGAGGCCGTCGTTGAGGTCCTTGTCCAACTGCTCGGCGACTTCCGGAAAGAGCATGGCGAGTGAGTTGGTGACGGACACTTTCTGGTTCGCGCAGTAGGGGCATCCGGAGCCGAGTGTTGTACGCTGGACAACCCTCACCGACCATTCATGGTCGGGCCCCGCACCACATATCCACCAGACGATCGTGGCGCTGCCGGCAGGCACATCATCGGGTGTAAGCGACCCGTTCCTCGTGGGATGCCACTGCACGGCGACTTGCGGGTAGAGGGCGGCGAGCGAGTTCGTTGGCGATGCGCGTTTGTTGGTGCAGTACGGGCATCGGGTGCCGTCGACGGTACGGGAGCAGATCTGGGTTTCCCACTGATGGCGCGAATCGGCGGCGCACAGCCACCAGGCTCGCTTGTTGCTGCCGAAAACGACCTTGGCCGGTGTGAGTGTACCGTTCGCGTTAGGATGCCACTCGGCGGCGATATCTGGGTAGCGGGTCGCGAGGGAGTTCGTTACCGATACGCGCTGATTTACGCAGAAGGGACATCGGCTGTTAGGGCGGGTCACGTTCGAGACCACGGCCTGCCATTCGTGGTCGTCGCCCTCGCGGCACTTCCACCACAGTTTTCTGCCGTTACCCGCCGTCAACGTGTTCAGGTCCAGGCCGGGATTGCGGGTCGGGTGGAGCAGCGTCACCAGGCGGGGGTAGGCGTCACGCAGCAGAGTTCCGCGCTCGAAGCGCATGTTCCGGGCCGGGCTACCAACGGTCGCGAAGGCAGCTTCGCCCACCCCTGTGGCTTCCATGCCGAACAAAGTATCCGCAGGGCGCGACATTGAGCCATTTCCAACCTAATGCCAGAAGATCGCCTACCTGGCGGCCGACTCGCGGCGCCGGCAGGGTCTGCTAGACAACATCCAGGTCATCCTGGTGCTGCCTACACCGGCGATCTTCAGCCAGCCGAACTGGGCCAAGGTTCTCACCCGCATCACCGCCGGTTACGGCATCAAGGTGCGCTACAACTCCCAGCTCGTCGAGGTGGACGGCGAGCGCCGGCGGGCAGTGATCCTTGACAACGCCGCCGGCACCAGGGAGACGATCGACTACGAGCTGCTGCACGCCGTACCGCCGCAGAGCGCACCGGCACACAACTGGATGCTGCTCGCCGAATTCGACTACGAGCTCAAGCCGAAGCCGAGCTTTCCGTTGATCGACACGATGAAGCCGCGCTACGACATGTGGCTGCTCAAGCGGTACGGGCTCAGGGCCCCGGCAAAGTCGTGACGGTGACTGATTTGTGAGGCTTGGGGTAGAAGCGCCGTTGGTGGTGGCAGCAAGACGGGCATGACCGGCTCAGAAGATCATCAAGGTTCTCTACGCCATGCTGATCGCCCGAAGTGAGTCATGCCCGCGCTGCCATCATCGCTGATCTCGTCCCTGTCCTGCGCACCGGCTCTGACCGTTGCCGAAACCGCTGGTGGGCTGCCCGAAGCGCTCGCCGGTCTGCCTGATCCACGCGCCAGGCGAGGTGTCCGGCATCGGCTGACGGTCGTGGTCACTGCAGCGGTGTGTGCTGTGGTCGCCGGTTACCGCTCGTACGCCGCGATCGCCGAATGGGTCGCCGACGTGCCGGCGGCAACGGCTCTTGCCTTGGGCATGGCTGCCGACCGGCGCCCATCGGAGGCGATGATCCGTCGGCTGTTGCAGGCCATGGACCCGCACCTACTGACCGCGGCGATCGGCGTCTGGCTAGCCGGCCGGGCCACCAACACCTCGACAGCCGGCCGGGCGATCGCCGTCGACGGCAAGACCCTGCGCGGCTCCCGCACCCCCGGCGCCCCGGCCCGGCACGTGATGACCGCCTGCGACCAGGCCACCGGTGTGGTCCAGGCCAGCATCGACGTCGACGGCAAGACCAACGAGATCACCCGGTTCGCGCCGCTGCTCGACCAGATCAGCGACCTGCGCGACACCGTGATCACCGCCGACGCCCTGCACTGCCAACGCGAGCACGTCACCTACCTCGCCCAGCGCGGCGCGCACTGGATCCTGACCGTCAAAGGCAACCAGCCCCACCTGCACGCCCAGCTCACCACGCTGCCCTGGCGGGCAGTCCCGGACGCCGCACGCGACACCGACCGCGGACACGGCCGCCGCGAGATCCGCAGCTGCAAGATCCTGACGATCTCCACCGGCATCGACTTCCCGCACGCCGTCCAAGCCATCCGGATCCGGCGCCGCAGACGGCGTCTGGACCAGCCCAAACGCTTCACCACCGAGACCGTCTACGCCATCACCGATCTCCGCGTCCACCAGGCGAAACCGGCACAACTGGCCGGCTGGATCCGCGGGCATTGGTCGATCGAAAACAAGGTCCACTGGGTCCGCGACGTCACCTACGACGAGGACCGCAGCCAGATCCGCACCGGCACCGGACCCGAGGTCATGGCCGCTTTACGCAACGCCGCGATCGGCGCCCTGCGCCTGAGCGGGGTCACCAACATCGCCGCCGCCAACCGGCATCACGCCCGCGACAGCACCCGCCCGCTGGCACTGCTCGGCATCACCTGACGACTTTGCCGGGGCCCTGGGTACGGGCTGCCGGCGATGTACTGGCACGGGATGCTCCGCGGACTGGCCTGAGCGGGATCTCCGAACAGCCAGAGCCCGCCCCTCGGGGCCGGCAGCATCTCAACTGAAGGGGCATCCGCATGAGCTACGCAATGAGCGTCCGCCTGTCCGCCGGCTTCGGCCCGACCGTGGAGCGCGTCCGGGCGGGCGCTGAAGGAGCAGGGCTTCGGGGTGCTGACCGAGATCGACATGCGGTCGACGCTCCGTGAGAAGCTGGGTGCCGACATCGAGGACTACGTCATCCTCGGCGCCTGCAACCCGCCCCTGGCCCACCGTGCCATGCAGGCGGACCGGACGATCGGCCTACTCCTGCCATGCAACGTGGTGGTCCGCACCGAGGGGCCGC
Source organism: Micromonospora globbae (assembly GCF_036184225.1). Taxonomy (NCBI): domain Bacteria; kingdom Bacillati; phylum Actinomycetota; class Actinomycetes; order Micromonosporales; family Micromonosporaceae; genus Micromonospora; species Micromonospora globbae. The sequence continues at coordinate 5,673,027 of NZ_CP108084.1, read as the reverse complement.
ACAGCACGGTGGTGCAGGCCATGGATCCACAGGTGATGATGGAGCTAAGCGACGCGCCCGAGCTGCGGGGGATGGCCGACGAAGCCGCCGCTCGGCTGCGAGCCGCACTGGACGGCCTGTCGGCCTGAGAGAGTGTTGGGTAACTGGAGGGCTACTTCGGGTTGAGTTCGTCGTCGAGGCGTCGGGCTGCTTCGGTCTCGATGGGGCCTTGCGGTTCGATGTCCTCGCCGGCGAGGCGGGCGGCCATCAGGCGGATCATTGCGACTTTGATCATCGCTTCGGCGTGCGCGGGTTTGCGTTCGTAGTCGCGGGCCAACCGTCTGCACCGTCCCAACCAGGCGTTTGTTCTACCACCCAGCGTCGGGGTAGTACCTGGAAGCCTTTCACGTCGGCGTTGCGGGCCACGATCTGCAGGTCGATCCCGGCGTGCGTGCGGGCCCATGCCAGCAGGCCCGCGTCGACGCGGTTGACGTAGCCGGCGTCGGCCCAGACCAGGCCCAGCAGCGGGAACGTCTCGGTGATCCCCGCGAGGACCAACCTGGCTCCGGCACGCTCTTGTATCGACGCGGAATGCACCACCGCCTTGAGCAGCAGTCCGCAGGTGTCGACCAGGACATGCCGCTTACGGCCCCGCGTGCGTTTGCCGGCGTCGTAGCCGATCGCCTCGCCGCCCTGGTGACTGTGCGCGGTCTGCGAGTCCAACACCGCCGCCGATGGCTGCCGGTCACGTCCCTCGGCCACCCGCACCGCGTCTTGCAGCCGGTCATGCACCCGGTCCCACGTCCCGTCGGCGCTCCAACAGCGAAACCACCGGTAGGCCACGTCCCACGGCACGAGGTCATGCGGGACGTGCCGCCACGCCGTACCAGTCCGCAGCACGTACAAGATCGTGTCGATGACCAACCGACGTGGATACCGCAACGGCCGACCGCCCCGACTCCGGTTCCGCTGCGGCAGCAACGGCTCGACCACCGCCCACTGCCGGTCAGTCAACGACGACTCATACGCCGGCTTACAGACACAACGACACAGACGTGATCTTCGCTGACACAGCCAACGAAGATCACGTCCAGGTATCACAACACTCTCTGAGCTTGTTCTTTAACCTCGGGCGTCTCGGTCGACAGGTAGTCCTGTGTGGACTCGGCGTGTCGTGGAGACGCAAGCCGGCCACCGTCTGATGATCCTTCGCGTTCCCTGCAATGACACGAAGAACAGAACAGGCGGTGGCCGTGGCCACGATTCTGGACTACCTGGGTAGCGTCGTGTTGCCCGACACGCCCACGCCGGACATGTCGGTGGTCGGGTCGGCGGAGGATCCTGCAGCGAGGTTGGCGGGGTTTCGTCGGGACTTCTACCGGTGTCTGCCACGTCGGGCGGACGCGTTGTTCGAGCTCACCGACGCGCTGCTGTGTTCGGGTGGGCCGGTGACCAGCCTGGTGGACCTGTCGTTGGCCGCCGAGCACCGCCGTGGTCACGGCGCCCTGTACGACGCGTTGAGCGCCGGCTGGATCGATGTTGCCCGGCTGCGGTTGCCCTCGCAGGGCTGGTGCTGCCCCGCGCCACGGACGGGCGGATCATGCTGGCCGTTGACGTCAGCAACTGGCTGCGCCCGGACGCGGTCACCAGCCCAGGCCGGTTGTTCTGCCACACCTACGGGCGCGGGAAGGGCCAAGCGCAGATGATCCCCGGCTGGCCGTACTCGTTCGTCGCCGCCTTGGAACCAGGTCGCACGTCGTGGACACAGGTGCTCGACGCGGTGCGGCTGGGCCCGGCCGACGACGCCACCGCAGTCACCGCCGACCAGCTCCGCCAGCTGATCGACCGGCTGATCCGCGTCGGGCACTGGCGGCCCGGCGACCCCGACATCCTGATCGTCTGCGACACCGGCTACGACACCGCCCGGCTGGCCTGGGTGCTGTCCGACCTGCCTGTGCTCCTGGTCGGCCGGATCCGCTCAGACCGGGTCCTCCGGTTTCCCAAGCCGGCCAGGCAGCCGGGCGCCATTGGCCGGCCCCGCAAACACGGCCCCGAGTTCGCCTGCAACGACCCGGCCACCTGGCCTACGCCGCAGCACACCACGCTCACCCCGACCAGCCGCTACGGAACCGCACAAGCCGACAGCTGGGACCAGCTGCACCCCAGGCTGACCCGCCGCACCTGCTGGATCGACCACGACGGGGACCTGCCGATCATCGCCGGCACCCTGATCCGGCTACAGGTCGAACACCTGCCCGGCGAGCGCGACCCCAAACCGGTCTGGCTGTGGTGCTCCGCCATCGGCGCCACCGCCGCCGATGTCGACCGCTGGTGGCAGACGTTCCTGCGCCGCTTCGACCTCGAACACACCTTCCGCCTGTTCAAACAGACCCTGGGATGGACCCGGCCGAAGATCCGCACCACCGAAGCCGCTGACCGCTGGACCTGGCTGATCATCGCCGCCTACACCCAGCTACGCCTGGCCCGGCCCCTGGCCGCTGATCTACGCCGCCCCTGGGAACGCCCCGCACCACCCGAGCGGCTCACCTCCGCCCGCGTTCGCCGAGGGTTTCGCAACATACGTGCGACCAGCGCCCTGCCAGCCGGTGTCCCCAAACCCGGCAGACCCGGTCCAGGACGGCCGCCCGGCTCCACCAACCGCAGACCAGCACCCCGCCACGACGTGGGGAAGACCGTCAAACGCGCCCCGAGCATCACCGCCCACAAGGAACGGGAAGGTTAAAGATCAAGCTGAGGCGCAGCAGGGGCGCGAGATCTTCCCGCACCCCTGCGCAGTCGCGTCGGTGCCTGTCCCAGGCGTCGTAGCTCATCGCTGACGAGAGCACCGGGCGGGCGATCCTCGTCGACCCACGTCGGGAAATCGACGAATACCTGACCGACGCCCGCGAGCACGGCCTGACCATCGAAGGGGTGATCAACACCCACTTCCACGCCGACTTCCTGAGAGGGGCACAGGCCCGGCTTGGGCGTTGCTGTCGTGGTGGGCGTTGCGGCGCATCGGTAGCAGGGTTGGGCCGTCGGGCAGGGTGATCGCTGGTCGGGGTGTGTAGCCGTGGCGGCCGAGCAGACTTTGCCCGGCTGGAGGGGTGACGGTCCAGGCGGGTAGGTCGATGCGGTCGAGGCGGCTGCGGTGGTGGGTGAGCATCGCGGTCGCCAGCCCGGTGTTCTGGTTGTCGGGGCGGACGGCGAGGAACGCTAGGTGGTAGTGCGGTTCGGTGGGCTGTTTCAGGGTCAGCAGGCTGTCCAGCAGGTCGAATCGGCCGGTGTGGCCGGCGGCGGCGTCGGTGAGCCGGATGCGGTACTGCGCTGGTGGTGGGATGGGCCGGTAGCGGTGAAAGCCGACGGTGACGGCGGTGAGGTCGTCGGTGAGGTGGATGTCGCCGAAGAACATGGCGTGTTCCACCCAGATCGCGACGACGTCGGTGAGGACTTGGCGGCGCCGTGGTGGATCGGGTATCAGCCAGGCGGCGAGTGGGGTCGGGTGGAGGGCGTCGGCGATGAGCGCGGCGACGGGGTTCTTGTCCGCCCAGCGGGCGGCACGTATACGAGCGGTGGTGTCCATGGCGGTTGGCGTCCGTATTGGGTGGGTTAGCGGTAGGCGGCGGTGGCGAGGTCACCGACGGCGGCGTCGACGGCGGCGATGGTGTGGCGCACCGTCCGGTGGTGCTGGCCGGCGATCGCGGTGAGTCGTTCGGTGAGGGTGGTGGTGTCGTCGTCGAGGTAGAGGTGTTCGGTGAGGCCGAGGGTGGCGACGAGTCCGGCGAGGGCTGCGGTGTGGTGGTCGGGTTGCTCGCGGCCGTGTGCGAGGTAGCGCAGGCGGGCCCGGGTGACGACCGGCCATTTGGTGTCGGTGGGCAGGTAGGTATCGGCGCGGGCGAGCCCGCCGAGGCGACGTCTGGTGTGCTGGCGGAGGATGCCAGCGGCGACGAGCCCGGCGCGGGTGCGCTCGTACAGGTCCGCGGAGAAGGCGCGCAGGAATGCCTTCACTGGTGGTGCGGTGCGCCGGTGGCGGATGGCGGCGAGGGCGGTGTCGGCGATCAGGTCGCCGACCGGTTGGTCGGTGTGCAGGCGCAGCCAGCGTTCCCCGGCCGGGCGGTCGTCGGTCGGGTCGAGGAGGATCCGGCCGGCGAGGAACAGGTCGATCAGGACCGCGCCGGCCAGCCCAATGGCCAGGGATTGTCGGTGGATGTGTAGTTGGCCGGTGTCGTCGTCGTGGCCGAGCAGGAACAGCTCATCGCGCAGCGGCAGTCGAGGAACGCTCATTGCGCCACTCCCCTAAGCAACCCGGCGGGCGAGGTGCCGCAGGCGGCCATGCACGCCGCCGTACGCGGCTTCCGGAGAGGGCAGCAGGGCCTTGTCGACCGCGGCGAGGACGGTGTAGTTGGGGTCGCAGACGTTGCCGATCGGCGCCCGCCCCGCCTGCGACACCAACTGATAGGCGTCCAGCGCCTCCAGGCCGGTCAGGGACGCGACCCAGCCGACCATGTCGTGGTGGGCGATGCGGTAGGCGTCCTCCAGCGGGCGGGCGCAGCCGATCGACATGATCGCCGTGTCGGTTTCCAGGCGCGGCCACACCGTCGGCACACCCTTGATCACCTCAAGCGCGAGGGTTGTGGTGGTGGCGATCTCCACGCCGACGCCGCAGGCCTCGCCGTTGCCCTGACGGGCGTGGCCATCGCCGAGGGCCAGCATCGCCCCATGCACCCTCACCCCGAGGTACAGGGTGGTACCGGCGCGAAGTTGTGGGGTGTCGAGGTTCCCGCCGTGCGTGTCGGGGACGATCGTGGAGCGGGCCTCCATCCCACCGGGGGCGACCCCGATCGTCCCAATCATCGCCTCCAGCGGCAGCTCTGCGGTGTGGTCGGTCTCGGTGGCCTGGAACCGCACGATCCCGGCCTGCCGGTCGATGCCGTACACCCACACCCGCTCCTCCAACGGCGGCTGCAACGTCGCCGTGTGGGAGGTCGACGTGAGGGCCCCGAAGTGCGGAAACGTCGACGACACACCCCAGTCCCGGGCGGGCGTGATCGAGGCGAGGTGGATGGCGAGGGTGTCGCCGGGCTCGGCGTCCTCGACGAAGAACGGCCCGGACACGGGGTTGAGGTAGGGCATGCCGCACACCTGCGACGGCAGATCCCCCGGCCCCCGCACAAGCCCGCCGAAACAATCCTCCGTGAACACCTCAAGCACATCACCGGAGCGAAGGTGGGCGACCGGCATGCGTCCGCCGAAGGTGTAGGCGAACTCGTCCCGCGCCGGACGGTAGGTGATCTTCTCCATGCCGGTCACACCCTCTCCACGTCACGCCGCTGCAGCGGCTGCACCGGCGCGAGCCCCGACAGGACCGGCCGGCGACCCGTGGCGTACAGGCCGGCGAGCACGATCACGCCGAGGGCCAGCCAGGCCAGGCCCAAGCGCTGGGCGGCGATGTTCGCGTTGACCACCACATAGGCCAAGATCGCGAAGCCGACCGCTGGCATGACCAGGTGCGCCCACCAGTTGCGGCTACGGCTGCGGATGAGGTGGTGCACGACGACGGAGACGTGCAGGACCAGGAAGGCGACCATCGCCCCGAAGTTGATCAGCGACGACAACAACGTGATCCCGTCCGCCCGGGTCGCCATGTACAGGCCCAGGGCGAGGGACACGGCGCCGGTGAGCAGGGTCGCGTTGATCGGCACGCTACGGCGAACCGACACCTTCGCCAGGAACGCGGGCAGCTGCCGGTCACGGGCCATCGCATACAACAGCCGGGACGTGGCGACCTGCGCGACCATCGAGTTCGGCAACCCCCACGCGACCGCGGTCGCCACCGCGCACAAGGTCGCCAGCCAGCTCCCGCCGGCCACCTGGGCGGCGTCGTAGAAGGCGGTGCCGTTCGCGTCACCATCGGCGAGCAGCGAGCCGGGGTTGGGGACGAGCATCGCGGCCAGCCACGTCTGCCCGATGAACAACACCCCCGCCACGACGAGGACAGCCGCCATCGCTCGGCCGATCTGCCGGGAACCGCCCTTGGCCTCCTCGGCCAGCATGCTGATCCCGTCGAAGCCCAAGAAGGACAGCACGGCGATCGATACCGCGCCCGCCACCACCGACCACGTGAACGTGTCCGAGTTGTAGAACGCCTCCCAACTGAACCGGCCCTTCCCCGAAGCGATCGCCCGGCCGGCGACGGCGAGGAAAACCGCCAGGACGATCAGCTCGCCGACCAGCATCACCCGAGTGACCGCCGCAGTCATCCGGATGCCGACCGAGTTCACGATGGTGTTGACCGCGACGAACCCGAGCAGCCACAGCCACACCGGCACGGCGGGCACGGTCGCGTGCATCGCCACCGACGCCACCAGATACAGCAGCCCGGGTACGAGGACGTAATCGAGGAGGATCACCCAGCCCGCCAGGAACCCGACGGGCGGGCTGATGCCCCGGCCCGCGTAGTTGTAGACGCTGCCCGACATGGGGAAAGCCCGGACCATCTGCGCGTACGAGAACGCCGTGAACACCAGCGCCACGACACCGATCGCGTAGGCCAGGGCGACCATGCCCCCGGAGCCCGCGTACACGCTGCCGAAGATCGCCATCGGCGCGATCGGCACCATGTACACCAGCCCGTACGCCAACAGGTCCCGGAACCGCAGCCTGCGGGCCAGCTCCTGCCGGTAGCCGTACCGGATCAAGTCGTCTGGGGTCGTCATCAGAACTCCTCACGAGGGTGAGAGTGTCGGCATGAACGCGATGGCCGGCTGCCGCGGTCCACGCGGAGGAGTCGACGGCAGCAAAATTTGGCACTGCTTCCGCGGTCACCGATGCATCCATCGGTGACTACTTCCGGACCGGAAGTGATCCGGTGGAGGAAGCATGACAAGGGCATCTATGCCAATGGATTCCCAGCGGTGGCGAGAATTTCCCCCACCCACACATCGGCGGTGGCCTGCATATACGTTGATCGTTTGGCCGGAAACTACCCACTGCGGCACCGGCCGTCTCGCCGCCATCCGTACCGGTTCCGACGACAGGGGCGTTACCGTGCGACGGAGGGCCACACGTAGGGGGTGACCGCGATGGCAAGGACAACGGGCACCAAGGCCCAGCGCGATCACGTGCGCCAGACGCTGGCTGGCTTCGGCGCAACTCCGGCAGCCATCGCTGGTGAGCTACAGCGAAGGTTCGGACTGCGGCCTCGAGATGCCTTCCGACAGGCCCACGGGTGGACACAGGAGGCGGTAGCGGAGCGGCTGAACAACAGCGGGAACGGTTCAGCATCGTTCACGGGGGCGCGGATCAGTGACTACGAGCGGTGGCCCTTCGGCGGCCGGCGTCCAACCTTGGCTGCCTTGAACGCGCTGGCCCAGCTCTTCGGGACCGAGCCCAACTGCCTCGTCGACCTAGACGACCTGGCCGCGATGCCCGAGTCCGACCGCAGGATTCTCGGCAGCGCCAATACGAGCTCTCTGTCTAATAGACCAACAGCAGCCCAGCCAGTCCCGCCTAGCAACAACATGACAGAACCGCTGCGGTGGGATCTCGGAGCACTGCTGGACGAGACGGAGTTGGTGATAACCGTGGCGGAACGCACAGCGAGCTTTGGCGCCTGGGCGCAAGCCTCCAACGTCGGACCATTCACCCTAGACGATATCGCTGCCTCTACCCGCAGGATCGCCCTCGACTACCTGACAGAGCCACCAGTGGTGGTCTACGCCCGGGCAGGGCTACTCGCCGATCGCGTGTTCCAGCTACTACAAACCGGTCGCCAGAACCTCGATCAAGCGCGGGAGCTTTACACCTGGGCTGGATATCTCTGCGCGCTGCTTGGCTGGATGGCCGGCGACCTCGGGCACCCCGCCGCAGCGGAATCCCAGGCGCGCACGGCGTGGATGTGCGCCGAGATGGTCCGCGACAACACACTCCGGGCCTGGGTCCTGTCCACCATCAGCAAGATCCACTTGTGGGAGCGGCGCTTCGATGAGGCTGCCAACGCCGCCGCACGCGGCTTCAGCCACGCCGTCGAAGGAACCGCAGCGGTCATGCTCGCATGCCAGGAAGCGGACGCATGGGCGGAGATCGGCGCCGCCGAACCTGCTAGACAGGCGCTGCGCCGGGCTGAGGAAGCCCGCCAGAACGCCGGCAACGACTCGGTGGGCGGGCTACTCGCCTGCGGTGTCGTGCGCCAGCACAACTACGCCGGAGCGGTGCTGCTACGCATCGGTGAGGCCGCCAGCGCCATCGAACACGCGGATCACGCTCTCGCGGAAGCGGCGGCGGATCCCTCAGTCGCTTACGGCACGCTCGCCCAAATTCGTATCTGGGCCGCCTCGGCGCACCTCAACGCCAACAGCCTCGATGGCGCCATCTCGATGCTCTCTCCCGTTCTCACCCTGCCGCCCGAACAGCGACTCGATCCGCTCGTCCATCGCCTGCGCGACCTCGGCCGCACCATCGCCAGCACCCCGTCGTTGCGCGCGAGCACAGAGGCCCGCCGCATCCAAGCAGCGATCACCGACTTCTGCGCCACCGGCGCCGCCCGTCAACTCCCCTGACAACCTGGAGCGACCATGGCAGTCCCGCACGCCACCCACATCCGCAACCACTGGTACTGGCGGCCCGGCTGGGGCATCGGTTCCCGCTTCTACACCTGGCACATCACCTTCGACGGTCAACCCGAAGTCGAACACCTCGCCGACCAATACCGGACCCTACTGTCTCAGCAGCCAAGCCTCGACGTCATCCCGAACCAGTGGCTTCACCTCACCATGCAAGGCATCGGATTCGTCCAAGATGTCGCCCCCGAAGACGTCGACGCCATCGTGGCCGCCACACGGGCCCGATGCGCCCACCTCGCTCCCTTCAAGCTCACCATCGCCGCCCCCCACGTCGACCCCGAATCCATTCAAATCGCCGTCGACCCGGTCGAACCGGTGCGTCAACTCCGTACCGCCATCCGCGCAGCCATCGCGGACGTCTGGGGAAGCGACCGAGTGCCCGAACCAGCCGAGCCGTACAACCCCCACCTCAGCCTCGCCTACACCAACACGGAAGGCCCGGCCGCTCCACTTGTCGAAGCCTTGACATCCGCCCCAAACCTGACCGCGAACGCCGAGATCGACTCCTGCCAGCTCATCATCCTCAACCGCGACGAAGGCATGTACGTCTGGGAGCCGTATGCCACAGTGAAACTCGAGTCCTGACCGGCCGGATTATGTATATCGCCATAGACGAGACGGGCTTGAGCTACCTCAGCGTCTTCCTTGTCATCGCGCCGGGCGCGCATCTCGTGACGTAGCAGCAATCCAGTAATGATCACAGCAAGGGTGGACACGCCGACGCCGAGCAGGCTGCCCCATGCCTGCATCCAGTCGGTGACTTTGGGATGTTCAGCCGCAACCACTGAGTCAGAGTAGGTGTTGTCGTCGATCCCTGACTCCCCTGCGCCCTGAAAAAGTCCGCGCCGCCAGCGACAGCGATTCGCACGTATGTACGATCACACCGTGACGCGCGAACTGGTCGGACGCTGGTGGAACGGGGTGTGGGGAAGGTTGACCCGGCGTGACGTGTGGCTCGCCCGCGAAGTCCGGTGGCACGTGACCGCTCGTGCGGGCGACTCGGAGACGGGCAAAGTACTCCGGTGGGAGTTCGACACGGAGGACGAGGCCCGCACGTTGATCCGGCGGCTCGTCCAAGCCGACGGTGGCCGGTGGCGGGAGCAGACCGGCGACGCGGCCACCCAGCCGCCGGGGTGAGGCCCGTCGGCTGCCCACGAATGTCGGGCTCCACATGATACGTGACAGATCGCTGTCACTTGATCCACGTGCACGTCATCGGCGACGGCATTGCCCGCACCCAATGCCGCACCCGTCCCTCAGCCCTCGCCAGCCGGCATGTCGGCGCATCGCGCAGGAGCGCCGAACAGCGCCGCCGTCACCGAGCGAGGACTTCCCGGGCGACCATGCTCACCGCCGACGGCGTGATCGGATCCGCGGCGTTGACCAGCACGCGGGGCGAGCGACGCCCCTTTAGGACCGACGCCGTGGCCAGCAGCCGAAGCAGCCCGCCGCCCTTGGACCGGCGGATCGCACGAACGAATTCGCGATACCGCACAGTAGTGGGGCGGTCAACGGCCCCGACAGCCTAACGTGCGAGTCTGAGCGGGGCGTGCGTTGCTGAGCCGCGAAGGAGACATAACGCCAGACGCTCAAACCTCGGGTGCGGAGTAGGTGAATTCCTTGCCACCGCGCTCGGCTACCCCCCGCCGCCGGACGAGCGCTCTCGCCGCGACGAGGTGTTTGAGTCGGTTATTCGCATTTGGGGCGCTGATGCCCATTTGTTCAGCGACCGTGGTCGCGGTGAAAGTTCCCAGCGCCCTGGCGAGCTTGAAGGTGTCCGAGAGAACATCCGACGCCGCCAGTAGCACAAGGTCATCACCGAGTCGCTCCAGCGCGATAAGTTCGCGGCGTTCGAAGGCGATGACGATCGTTTCGCGGGTGTCGTTGTTGAGTCCGGTCACGAGCACGGAGGTCGGGCCGTCGTCCTGCGTGGCGAGGGTGGAGTAGTACTTGCGGAGGAACTCGTCGGTGAAACTGAGGCACACCCGCCAGCAAAATCCAGCCGAGCCAACTATCGCCACCCCTGCACCAGCCGGCAGCAGGTAACCACCGCTCCATCAAAGCGGGGAACTCAGACTCGCGCCCGTTACCGTCCGAGGCGTCGGCCTGTGGCGCGGCCCGGCAAGCGGTCGCGTCAAGGAGCACGGAGGCGCCAGGCCAGCGTGTATCTGTGCAGTCGCGCGTGAACACGACGGTTACTGCTCATTGTCGGCTTCGCGACAGAGCGCATTGCGGTTTGCAGTAGTCCCGGCAGACTTCGGGGCGATCGCAGGACGGTGAGTGGTTCGGCAACCACGGATGGCTGTGCGGGTGGCGTTTGCAGGCTGGAGAGAGTGGCGCTTCGGCAGCCGAGCTCGTCGTGACGGAGCCGCCGCCGGATGATGCTGGCGCGCGGACCGCCGATCTGTACGAGTGGCAGGCGGTCATGGCAGCGGCCGATGGTCTGCGGCTCTACCTCGACTCGCTGGACGCCGATGGGAACCTGGTCGCCGCGGATCAGTCTCGGGTGCTCTGTGAGCGGCACGAAGACTGGGTGACGCTGCGCGGCGGTGACGCCGAACTGGTGTCCGCCAAGCACCCGGGCCTTTCATTCGGCGCCTACACGACTTTGAACTCGCTGGCCGACGACGGCGGTCTGGGTCACCTGTTCGGTCGCTGGCTAGCGATGCAGGAGAAGGCCACGTGCCGGCTCGTCACGACGGCGGGCCTGGACGGGCCGCCTAAGCAGCTCGCGGCTCTGGTGGAGACACTGCGTGGCCGCCGCCTGGCCGGACAGAAGCTGATCGCACAGGGCGAGTTCGAGGAGCTGCTCACCGCCTTCGGGAAGGCCTTGCTGAAGCACTGCGACGGTTTGGCGAAGCGGTGGAGTGCGGATGCAAGCGGCCAAAGCGGTGCGGTTCCGAGTGCCGAGCATCTGCAGCAGATCGCTCGTTTCCTGTCGATGTTCCACTATCAGATCGGCCCGGGCAGGGACTACGTGTCCTTTGCCGCTCCGGGGATGTACGTGCGGCCGGTGCTCGATCGTCTTCGCAGTGTGGTGCCGGCCGAGTCGGTGTGGCAGGCCGTTGTGTCGTTGTTTCGGGCACGTATGCGCGCCGCCGGCCCGACACCGGTGGGTGGTCTACCGGCCGTGCTGGTCTTTCCTATGGGTGCCTCGGCACCGAGTGTGGCCGAACTTGAGAAGCAGCTCGGCAGCCGGATCGTCACGCTGGGCGATATCGACGTGGCCATCCGCACGGCGATAGCGTTCCCGGCGGGTTTCGCCCGGCTGCCGCGGATAGTTCGCACCAGCCGGCTCGCCATCAAGATGGAGGTCGGAGGCTGTTCCGACAATGCCGTCGAGCGGGCTGAGCAGTTGCGAATGGACTACCAGGATCTGTGGCGTGACCGCGTGGCGTCCGATCCGCTCGCGCGGGCCGAGCAGATGCGGCTGCGGCGCGCGCTGCTTCGGATCAGTGACACGGCGACGGCGCGGGTGAAGAGACCCACCGCCGGCTGGGGTGCTGATCTGTGGCGGGAACTCGAGGCTCAACTTGAGCAGCAGGCAGGGGCGTTGCCGGAGAATATGGACGTCGATTTGGCTCTCGGCGGGCTGTGCGAGTTGTCGAATCGGTGCAAGGTGTGGTTCAGCGACGGCTTCGACATCGAGACTGAGGTGGCCCGGCGCCGCAGTCAACGAGGTGAAGGGTCGTGACGACTGCCTTCGAGGCCGCTGAGCTGGCGTTGCTGCGCGAGGATCTGGCCTACCACCAAGCTCGCGTGTTGTTGCTCGTAACCGCCACGGCTGCCGAGCGGGGACATAACCGTAAGCTCGACGGGCTGACCAAGCTCGCGAAATTGGACTTCCTGCTGCGGTATCCAGCGTTGGCGACCCAGGTCTTGGACGACTTGGACGCCGACGACCCTCGTCTGCATCTCAGTGACGATGAGAGGCGGGAACCCACTGCGGTGGAAGCGCCCATGACACGCTACAAGTACGGGCCTTGGGACGACCGCTACTACGCAATCATCGGCGCGTTGGTGGGGCGCGGCTTGCTGCGCTACACCAGAGGCCGGCAAGGAAGCGTGGCGCTCGTGCCCACGGCCGCCGGCCGGGAGCTAGTTGATCAGATGGCCCGCTCCTTCCAGTGGGCGGAGATCGCGGACCGCAGTCAGGCCATCGCGCAGGCGTCGACCGGGCTGACTGGCAATGGATTGAAGGACCTGATCTACCAGAGGTTGGCCGACCTCATGGACCGACCCCACCGACAGGTGATTCGTTGACCACGACCTTCCGCCTCAACGCCGTCGTCCTCGACACCCTCGAAGGACCCGTGAGGTACGCGTTTCCCGCAGACCTGACGATCCTCGCCGGTCCGACCGGTGTCGGAAAGACCACGCTGCTGGAAGCGATCAAGTACGGCTTCGGCGGAGACGGCGTGCTTGCCCCAGTCATCACCGAGAGCGTCACCGACATCAGCCTCGATGTGACCATCGGCGACGCCCGCTACCTCCTCGTACGCAGCACCGACGCGAACAAGCGACGCAACGTGCGGGTCACCGACCTACGGACACGGGAACGGCTGCCCGATCACAGCACCGACCTAGACCAGTCGCCCAGCTTGAACACCCTGCTCATGGGTGCGCTCGGTCTCTCCGACCACATGCGGGCCGCCGCGAGGACCAGCGCCAGCACGAACGCCGGCAGCCGGATCTCCTTCGCGGACATCTTCTCGTTCATGTACGTCGCGCAGTCCGACATGAACCGAGATATCGCCCGCAGCCAGGACTCGTACCTGGAGTCCAAACGCAAGACAGTGTTCGAATTGTTGTTCATGCTGACCAACGAACGGATCCTGTCACTGCGTTCCGACGTGAACAGGCTGAACGCCGAGGTCGCCGCAGCGCAGAACGAAACAGAGACGATCCGCAGCTTCCTGCGCACGACGAACACCAAGGGCAAGCAGGAGGCGCTAGAAGCCTTCGGGGACGCCACCAATGCCCAGATCGCCGCCGAAGCGCAACTGAAGGTTCTCCGCGCGGCAATCAACCCGGTCACAGACCGGGAGACCCAAGTGATGCGCGACCTGCTCACCGACGCTGAGCGTCGGCTCGCCGATGCCCGGGCGGCCGTCGCGTCGCTGACGCGTCAACGACGGGAATTGATCAGCGAACGACGCCGCGTCGAGGCAGACCTGGCACGCCTGGATCGCATGCGCGACGCCGGCGACAGGATCGCCAACATCGAATTCGTCACCTGCCCACGATGCCTGCAGTCACTGACAGCCCGACCCGTCCCCAACGGCGCATGCCGCGTCTGCCTGCAGCACGACCCCGTCACGGGCGGGCACGACGACGACCAGTACGAACAACGCCAGCTCACCGAGCAGCTACGGGAGATGGATGCGCAGCTGAAGGTCCTCGACAGCCAGCTCACCATCGTCAACGAGGCGATCGCCGACCGCGAAGCGCTCATCAAGAACCTGACCATCGAGATTGAGAACCGCACTTCGGAGCGGGTGACGCCCCGTCTGCAGGCGTACACGGACGCGTCCAACAAGTTGGCTAACGCGCGAGCTCGCCAGCGGGAACTCGCAACTGTCCTGCGGCAGTGGGACCGCGTCGACGACCTCGCCGCCGCCGAAGACGATCTGCGGGCCAAGCGTGATCGCGCCCGAGCCGAGCTCACACGGCTCGAAGCAGACCTCGACAGGCGACGCCGGGAGATTCTCGATGAGCTCAACACCGAGTTTGGACGGGTGATCCGCAGCATCGGGGTCCCCAGCATCAAAACCGCGACCATCCATCCCACGAGCTACCTACCGGTGCTGAACGGCAAGCCCTTCCACAGAGCGAGCAAAGGCGGCGGCATCATCACCGCCACCCAGATCGCATACTGGACCTCGATCCTCTACGTGGTGGTCTCCCGCGGCGACACCCGCTTCCCGTCATTCCTGCTCATCGACAGCCCACGCATGGCGCTGAACGCGGCGACAGACATCTCGACCGCCCTCTACCGCCGTCTGGCAAACATCGCCGGCGCACTCCCAGGGAAGCTGCAGTTGATCGTCGCCGACAACCAACTGCCCGATACGGTGCAGCGCGACTTCGCCGAGATCGACTTCGACTACGACCACCCCACCGTGTCCACAATCCACCATCCCGGCCCCTCTGCCGTGGAGACGATCTACGAGAACGACGAGGAGTAGGACTTCAACACCACGCCCCCGGTTGGAGTCCGCCAACCACATTCCGCGCCGCCTCCCAGTCATGTCGCACCTGTGACACGGTCATGGAGTGGACAGGACGGCGGTGTGGTTCGCCAGCAGAGCCTGTCGGTGGTCCGCGAGCACGGCGGACCGCCGACCCGCTCGATCAGCACATGTTCACCGTGAACCGGTCGAGCTTCCGGCTCCAACTGTTCACCGGGCCCGGTCTGCGTCCGGTCAGGTGGCGACGCAAACTGGCCGGGAAGGCGCAGGGCTGATGAACAGTCCGGATCGGGCCTCTGGTGGCATCAGTTCATTCGCTCCCTTCTCGTTGCGGATTTTTGCGCAGGATGCCACCGCTGAGCCACTGAACGAGGGTGGCGGCCAGGTGCAGCGCTGCCTCGGCCTCGCTTGCGGTTTGTCGGCGTGAGTTCGGGCTGCCTGCATGTCTGGATTGCCCGTCCCACAGCAGTGCGAGCATCTCGATCAGCCGGTCGGGACCGGCGGGTAGCCCATCTTTGTCGCCGAGGGTCAGCTCCCATTGGCCGCTCTGGTTGCGCAGATCTCGTATTACGGTGCCCAACGTGCGGCGGGGATTGGTGGCGCATACGAGGGGGCAAGCGAGTGCCCCAACCGCCAGCACCGCCTCGTCGTAGGCCTTGTCCGGGTCAGGCTGACGCCCGTACGCCGCCGACCAGGCCGCGGCAAGGTGCTCTCCCGCCTCGGCGCCGGCACCGCGTGCAGCGAACGACACGGACGTCGTGACGGTCGAGTCCTGGCTGACGTTCCAGGCCCTGCCATGTCGCCCGCCAGGCGGAGTTTGCCGCCGCCAGAATCGACTCCAGCGTGCTCGGGTCCCCGTGCTCGTCCCGATACGACGGCCAGCCGCCCCAGTCGATCCAGCGAATGGCAGCGTCGACCGCATCAAGGAACGCCTGGTCCTCGGGCTCCAACAGCCAGGGGATGGGTCGCCGTCCGGATGCGCAGCATGAACTGGCGGGTGTCGGCGCTCAGGACCCGGTCGGGAGGCAGCGCCCTGACTGGTCCCTCGCTCGTGTACTGCAAAACGCGGTACAGCCACTCCGCCACCTAGACGAGTAAGAGGTCCTAACAAAATGGTCTAGGGGCTTGTCCGGTGTAGACGATGATCTACAGTGTTCGGCCGTGAGGCGTGGTGAGCAGCCGCCGTGGATCGTGTCGGACGGGCTGTGGCAGCGCATCGAGCCGTTGCTGCCCAAGCCTGAGCGCAATCCTCGGCACCCGGGACGGAAGCGGATCCCGGATCGGCAGGTGCTGTGTGGGATCTTGTTCGTGCTGCACACCGGCATCCAGTGGGAGTTCCTGCCCCAGGAGTTGGGGTTCGGCTCCGGGATGACCTGCTGGCGGCGGTTGGAGGAGTGGAACCGGGCTGGGGTGTGGCAGCGGCTGCACGAGTTGCTGCTGGCAGAGCTCCAGGCGGCCGGGAAGCTGGACTGGTCCCGCGCCGTGATCGACTCCTCGCATGTACGGTCCGCTCGACGTGGCCCAAAAGTGGGCCGAGCCCGGTCGACCGCGCCCGCCCGGGCTCGAAGCACCACGTCCTGACCGAGGGCGCCGGCATCCCCCTGGCCGTGTCGTTGACCGGCGGCAACCGCCACGACGTCACCGAACTGCTCCCGCTGATCGACAAGATCCCGCCGGTCCGCGGGAGGCGTGGTCGGCCCCGCCGGCGCCCTGACCAGCTGTTCGGCGACCGCGCCTACGACCACGACAAGTACCGCAAGGCGGTAGGCGGCAAGGGCATCCGCCCGCGTATCGCCCGCCGCGGCCAGCCCCACGGCTCCGGACTCGGTGTGTTCCGGTGGGTGATCGAGCGGACGATCGCCTGGTACCACGGCATGCGACGGCTACGCATCCGGTGGGAACGCCGTGATGACATCCACGAAGCCTTCCTCACCCTCGCCACCTGCATCATCACGTACCGACACGTCGCCCGACTTTGTTAGGACCTCTAAGAACTCCAAACTTTTTGAGCGTTGGAGTCGTCGCCAGCAGATGATGGCGCAGGCGGGGTGAGGAAGGCTTGGTGGATGTCGTCGCGGATCTCCCAGCGGGTGCGTAGCCGGCGGAACCAGTGCAGTAGGGCGGTGGTCTGTTTGACTACCTATCGTCGGGTGCCGAGGCTGGAGCCGTGTTCGGTGCCGTGTCGGGCGGTGACCGGGGTGATGCCCCTGTCGCGGAGTTGGCGGCGGTAGATGTCGTAGTCGTAACCCCGGTCGGCGTAGATCCGCTCGGGTCGCTGCCTTGGTCGACCGCGGATGCCCTTGATCCGGGGAACCTTGTCGACCAGGGGCAGCAGTTGGGTGACGTCGTGACGGTTGCCGCCGGTCAGGGTCGCGGCGAGGGGTGTGCCGCCTGCGTCGGTGATGACGTGGTGTTTCGAGCCCGGGCGGCGGCGGTCGACCGGGCTCGGGCCGGGTTTTGGGCCGCCTTTGAGCGCCCGGACGTAGGAGCCCTCGATCACCGCCCGGGACGTGTCCAGTTGACCGGCGGCCCGCAGCGTGCCCAGCAGGACCTCGTGCAGTCGTTGCCACACGCCGGCGTCGTTCCAGTCCCGTAGCCGGCGCCAGCAGCTCATGCCTGACCCGAACCCGAGCTACTGAGGCAGAAGCTCCCACGGGATCCCGGTGTAGAGCACCAACAAGATCCCGCACAACACCTTCCGGTCATCAAGCGGCTTGCGAGCGGGATAGCGCCGCCGGCGAGGCGGTCGGGTCGGTATCAACGGCTCGATCTCGGCCCACAGGTCGTCCGAGACGATCCACGGCGGCTGCTCACCTCGCCTTACTGCCGATCACTGTAGTTAATCGTCCACCGAGGACAGCTCTACGCGTCTGCCTAGATCATTCTGTTAGGAGTTCTAAGTCCTAACTCAGGGCGGGGCTGCGGACGCAGCGAAGGGTGTTGATGATCCGTTTGTGACGACAGACATCAACACCCTTCTCACCGCACTGTACGTGAAGATCGACGACTGGCTCGGGCGGCCTGCCCGGGTCGGACGGCCGCCGAAGTTGACCGATGCAGAGTTGTTGACGCTGGCCGTGGCGCAGGTGTTGCTCGGGGTGCGTTCCGAGGCTCGCTGGCTACGGTTCGTGCCCCGACACCTGCCCGGGGCATTTCCGTACCTGCCTGGCCAGTCCGGCTACAACAAACGGCTACGCGCGGCGTTGCCGCTGCTGAAGCAGGCGATCCGGGCGGTGGCCGCGGACACCGACCTGTGGACCGATGCTGTGTGGCTGGTCGACTCCACCCCGGTCGAGTGCGCCCGGTCCCGCCCCACGGTCAAGCGCTCCCAGTTGGCCGGCTGGGCCGGCTACAGCTACTGCGCCTCCCACTCCCGCTGGTTCTGGGGCTTACGGCTGCACCTGATCTGCACCCCCGCCGGCCTGCCAGTCTCATGGGCCCTAGCCAACCCGAAGATCGACGAACGACAGGTCCTGACCGCCATACTCGAACACGATCCGGACCTGCTCAGCGCCCGTCCCGGCCTGCTGATCATCGCGGACAAAGGCTATGTCTCCGCCGAGTTGGACCGCTGGCTCAGCGAACACGGAGTCCGGCTGCTGCGACCGTCATACCGCAACCGCACCCCACGCCCCGACGAACCCCTACTCAAACCGATCCGCCAGCTCATCGAATCGGTCAACGACACCCTGAAAGGCCAACTCGACCTGGAACTACACGGTGGCCGCAGCATCGAAGGCGTCGGAGCCCGCATCGCCCAGCGCATCCTGGCCCTGACCGCCGCCGTCTGGCACAACCGCAGCAGCGGCCAACCCATCACCCGATCCTTGATCGCCTACGACCACTGATCAGGGTTAGGACTTACTCGTCTAGGGGTAGAGCCATTCGGGACTGTAAGACGAACGGTGTAACTCCTGATCAAGGAGCAGCACCTGATGTCTGAAGGATCGATGGCCGCCGTGGATACTTCCGCGGTGGCGAAGAATGGGCCGGGACTACCGGCGGACGGTGTCGACGCAGGCCTGGTCGCGCAGTTGGTGGAGCAGGCCCGGGCGGCCGGGTTGCAGTTGACTGGTGATGGCGGGCTGCTGCAGCAGCTCACCAAGCGGGTCCTGGAGTCAGCGCTTGAGGGTGAGATCACCGACCATCTGGGCTATGACAAGGGCGACCCGGCGGGCAAGAACGGCGGGAACTCCCGCAATGGTGTGCGGGCCAAGACTGTGCTGACCGACGTCGGCCCGGTAGAGATCGACGTGCCACGGGATCGCGACGGGAGCTTCTCGCCGCAGATCGTCAAGAAGCGTCAGCGCCGGTTGTCCGGGGTGGACGACATGGTGATTTCCCTGTCCGCCAAGGGCTTGACCACCGGGGAGATCCAGGCCCACCTGGCCGAGGTCTACGGCGCCGACGTGTCGCGGCAGACCATCTCGACGATCACCGACAAGGTCATCGACGGGATGACCGAGTGGCAGAACCGTCCCCTCGATGCGGTCTACCCAGTGATCTTCCTCGACGCGGTGCACGTGAAGATCCGGGCTCTGTCGCCGATCTTGTGATGTGGACGGTCGTGGCAAGTCGACGCGCCACCCACTGATCATGTTCGGCGTGTTCGCTTGTGGAGCAGTTGCTGCCTCACCTGTCCGACCTGCTGATCGACGGCGTTGAACAGCGCCACGAGGCAGTTGTGATCTCCGCCCGGGTCCGATCAGCGACGGCGCAGTGCGGTAGCTGCCGGCAGTCATCGAGTCGCGTTCATGGCCGTTACCTGCGGCGATTGCGCGACCTCACGGTTGCCGGGGTGGCTGTGCTGCTTCAGGTGCGGGTGCGGCGGTTCCGCTGCGGCAACCGCGGTTGCCCGGCGGTGACCTTCGTCGAGCAGGTCGACGGCTTGACCGCTCCGCATGCCCGTCTCACCCAGGGGCTGCGGGAACTGCTCACCCGGATCGGGCTTGCGTTGGCCGGGCGTGCCGGCGCACGGCTGGCTGCCGCCGTCGGAGTGAACGTGGGCCGTGACACCCTGTTGCGGCTGGTGAAAGGCCTGCCGGACCCGGCAGGGACCGCGGTGACGGTCCTGGGTGTCGACGACTTCGCGTTCCGGCGCGGACGCCACTACGGCACCATCCTGGTCGACATGGCCACCCGCCGCCCAGTCGAGGTCTTCGACGGTCGTGACGGTGACAGCCTCGCCGGCTGGCTCGCGCAGCACCCAGAGGTGGAGATCATCTGCCGCGACCGTGCCGGTGGCTATGGCGAAGGCGCCCGGCAGGGCGCCCCGCACGCGGTGCAGGTCGCCGACCGGTTCCACCTCTGGCAGAACCTGGGCCAAGCGGTGGAGAAGACAGTCAACGCCCATCGCGCCCAGCTCGCCCGGCCAGGACCTCCGCCTCCCGAGGACACGCCGCCGCAGTTGGTGCGGCCGCTACCGGAGAAGAAGATCGTGACCCGGCTGCGTGAGCACTACACCGCCGTGCAGGAACTGGCAGCGCAGGGCATGTCCAAGGCGGCGATCGGCCGCAAGCTGGGGCTGCACCAGGCCACGGTGCGCAAGTTCGTCAACGCCCGCAGCCTCGCCGACCTGACCGCCGTCACCGAGCAACGCTCACACCTGGTCGACCCGTTCACCGGCTACCTGCACCAGCGCTGGAACGACGGCGAACGCAACGCCACCCAACTGTTCCGCGAGATCCAGCAACAGGGCTACCCCGGCGGGGAACTCGCCGTTCAGCGCTACCTGCGCCGCTTCCGCACCGGCCGCGGTCACGCCCCGCACCCCGGTCCGAAACCACCCACCGTCCGCCAGGTCACTTCGTGGATCATGACCCATCCCGACCACCTCGATCCTCGCGACGCCGCCAAGCTGCGCGACCTGCGCCACCGCGACCGTGACCTGAACCGGCTGGTCAAACACGTGCGCGCGTTCGCGGTGATGATGACCGGCCGCCACGGCAACCGCCTCGACGAATGGATCGTCGCCGTCGAACACGACACCCTCGCGCCGCTGGCCGCGTTCGCCCGCAACATGCGCCGCGACCTCGACGCCATCCGCAACGGCCTGACCCTGCCGCACAGCTCCGGCGCCGTCGAAGGCACCATCAACCGCCTGAAAATGATCAAACGACAGATGTTCGGCCGCGCCGGCCTCGACCTACTCCGCAAACGCGTCCTACTCGCGCACTGAGACTTCACAAGATCGGCGACAGAACCAAGATCCGCGATGGGAAGGTCGCCAACCGGCCCATCTACCTGGCCCTGGCCGTCACGGTCGAGGGCACCCGGGACATCCTGGGCCTGTGGGCCGGCGACGGCGGCGAAGGCGCCAAATTCTGGCTGCAGGTCCTCACCGAATTGAAGAACCGGGGCGTCGCCGACGCGTGCATGGTGGTCTGTGACGGGCTCAAAGGGCTGCCCGATGCCATCGGCGAGGTGTGGCCCGAAGCTGTCGTGCAAACCTGTGTGATCCATCTGCTGCGCGCCAGCTTCCGGTATGCCGGTCGGCAGCACTGGGATGCCATCGCCAAAGCCCTGCGCCCGGTCTACACCGCGCCCACCGAAGCCGCCGCCCGAGCTCGGTTCGCCGAGTTCGTCGAGGCCTGGGGCGACAGGTATCCGGCGATCGCCCGGTTGTGGGAGCAGGCGTGGGCGGAGTTCGTGCCGTTCCTGGCCTTCGACACCGAGATCCGCACCGTCGTCTGCAGCACGAATGCCATCGAGTCGGTCAACGCCCGCATCCGCCGGGCCGTGCGAGCCCGCGGTCACTTCCCCAACGAGGCCGCGGCGCTCAAGTGCGTCTACCTGGCGATCATGAGCCTCGACCCGACCGGGCAGGGCCGCCGGCGCTGGACCATGCGCTGGAAACCAGCCCTCAACGCCTTCGACATCGCCTTCGACGGACGCCTGTCCGCAGGCCGAAAGTAGTCGTCAACAACCCGAGTTACACCGTTCGTTTGACAGACCCAGCCATTCCGGCATGCCCTCGACGAGATCCTCTAGTGGCTGACCTGCGCGGCGCCGGCTCAGCGGCGCCATGGCGATGTGAGGCTCGGTTGCGAGTCGGTCACTGAACCGACGCTACTGGTGATCGCGACCCTCCGGTAGGACGCCGCCGCACCCTGAACCGTCCGCCCTCGGAAGAGGCTGATCGAGGCGATCGTCAGCGGCGGAAGGGGCGCCGTCCGTCCCTTGGAGTGACGTTCGAGAACGGGCGGAACCATGCGGCCGGGCGGTAGTCACCCATTCTCATGAAGCGGTTGTGTTCGCTGTCAGGGTCCTCCACACCGTCGGGCTGCACGTCGAACAGATTCAGGATGTCGTCGTCCTGGAGCAGCACTTCGTACGCCGTATCCCAGTCGTAGTCGTCGGTATGCTCGGGCAGCTTCGCCAGCTCCTCGGGCGTCATGCCCCAGCCATCCTCCTGGGCGTCCCGCGCATTGCGCAGCAACAGGTGGAAGGCCCGTCTGGGCATGCCAAAGGGGAATCGGGTGAAGGTCGGGATCGGCCGCCCGGCCAGCCAGTGCGATCAGTGGGCAGGCGCAAGGAACGTGCTGACCAGCGGAAACGCAGGACCCAATGGCGCCCCCGGTTGTTCCCGTACAACATGGGAACCTCCCATGACCAGCGACGGGACATTTGCGGTGGCAGACGGCATGTGGCCACTGCTGTCTCCGGAATGATCAGCATGTTGGGCCGGACTTGTCGTGTTCCGGCGGCGCCAGGGGGCACCTGTTGCTCCGCGAGCTGCGGCGGCCGAGCGCCGATCGTGAAGTGCGCCCTGCAGTCCGCCTTGTGCTCTCTGATCTCGGTGCCCCTCCAGCATGCGGACATGCCGATGTGAGTTCGCTCGATATCGCTCAAAGCGACATCGGAGAAGGCCCCGAGCCGACTAACCGTCAGCGCCTGGCAGTGGGCCGCGCCCACCGCGCCCAGCCAAGTTCAGGATCCCAGCGAATTCCCGTCGCCGATCCCGCAGCTACCGCCCACGCATGTGTGTAAGGGGGCGGGAGCTTGGGAGCCTGAAGCGGAACTGTGTCGTTATCGTAAAGGGCCCTAAATACAGAGAACTCGACAGCATTGATATCTACGAAGATGAAGATGTGTGCCTCGTTGTAGGGCAGGTGCGTGTACTTCTTGAGAAGGTCGGACCGCTTGGCGTCGTGCATGAAGGTATCAAGCCAGCCTATGATCGACTCGCCCGTGCCGTCCCACGTACCGCCGCCCTCGCCAGCTGCAACCCAGATCTCGGCCCCGTCGAGATCTGGGAGCGATGCTCGCGCGGAGGCGACCCCAATCTCGGCAAGGCGCTGTGCCGCTTCCAGCCTTTCCTCCGCGATCTTGTCTGTGGGCGCGGCAACAAGATCTCTGCGCAACTGTCGAATGACCCAGTCATCGACCCGATCCAGCCCGACGCGTTCGGCCTTCGCCAAGGCGGGCTCGATCGACCGTCGAAGCTTCTTGACATTGGCATCGGTCCTGATTCTTGTGGACCATCGCATGTTCAGCGTTCGGGCGGACCAGATACCGCCATCTTCTGCACTGATACGCGCGAGCACTGCTTCGGTCGGCTCGTCGAGATGGGAAGTGACCTCGACCGGCGCCCACGGACGATCGGTGTATCGGATCTGAAGGTCGTACATCCGCCGCAGCGTGCCGTCATCGGTCCCGTCCTCTACGTCGACGTTCAGCACAGCGCGAATGCAGGCGGCAGCATATGACTCGCGAAGCTTCGTCAGCTCGGACACGAGACGTGACCCTACTCGAAACAGAGGGAGGTCACTGAGCGTTTCTCGGTAACCAGTGGACCGTCGCCCGGGAACTCACCGCACGCGGACACCGCATCACCGCCGAAGGCATCCGCAACCTCCTGCGATCGCCCCGGATCAGCCCCAAAGCCACCACCCTGCGCGCCCTCGCCGAGTTCTTCAACGTCCCCGCCGGCTACCTCCTCGGCGACGACGAGCCCAAAACGGTGAGCCGGGAAGCACGAGTCATGGCCAGATCCATCGAAAAGCTCACCCCCAGATCCAGGAAAAGCCTCGCCCGAGTCATCGACGACTTCCTCCACCTCGAGGAAGCCGCGCGCGACAGCGGCCCCCACCCCCCACAACCCGGCGAGTAAACCCGACCCGCCCAGCACTCCCGCGCCGCAGCACGTGGCGTGCTGCCAACGCCATCACACGGCCGACGGACAGTCCGTGGCGGGGGCGGGCTCGCGCGGTAAGCCCAACCGCCACGTGCGCCGGCGAGCGCAGGCTCCACGCTTACCGGTCGGTGTGGCGAGCGCTGCGGTATCGCCCCGCGCGGATGTGTCGTACGTTCGGCATGTGGCGGCAGATGGCTACCGTGCTCGCGTGACTTCCGCTCGCAACCGCTGGACCTCCGGGCTCGCGCTCAGCGCCATGGCGCTCGGCCTGGCCGCCGTGGGCATCTTCGTCGCACTGGCCATCGTGGTGACCGCAAGCTATACCCCGCCGCCCGGCCAGGAGCCGCCAAAGGTCACCGACTGGATGCAGGGCTGGGCGAGCATCGTGGGCGTCGCCGCTGCTCTGGTTGCGGCCGGATTTACCGGCTGGCTGCTGCGTTTCGAGATGAACCAGGCTCGCGAGGCGCGCGCCGAACTCGCCGCCGAGCAGCGCAAGGCGAACCTGAGAGAGGCGCGTGGCGTCATCTCGGCGGAAATCGACACGGCATGGTCCGACAACGGCGACTACCTCAAGAGAGCGTGGGTCCCCGTCGCCAACTTCGGGAGCCACCCGGTTCTGCAGGTTGACGCCCTGGTTGACACACCCAAGGGCTTCATCGTGATCCCCGGTCCCGCCACCCTGGAGCCGGGCGGAACCTGGAGAACGGCGGGCCGCATCCTCGATCGGGGAACGTCGGAACTGCTGCTCGACGAACTGCCGGACGTCTCAATCACCCTGCGGTACTCCGACCTGAGCGGCCAGGTGTGGCTACGGACTCGAAACGGCGAACCCATCAGGGCGGAGATGCCCATCCCCGTGGCGACGAACGATCCGGTCAGTCAGGTCGACGACGAGTCAGGACCCGACGCGGGCGCTTCGGGGGGCGGGGCTCCACATCCGGCGGCCGAACCGTAGCCGCTTTCCGGTGGCCTAGCCTTGCAACAGCGGCACGGGCAGGACAACTTCGGTCACCCTTGGCGAGTACTAGTGGTAGTCAAACATGACGGCGCAGAATCGCAATCATGGAGCCCATGCGCGAGGCGCCGACCATTGATGAGTTGCTCCGGTTCGCTGCGCAGCTACCGCCCTCGCAGGCCAAGAGACTGCTCGGCAGGGCACGTCCGGCACCGCTGGCACCCGAAGACGACGCTGAAGCAGAACGGCCCGCCCTCGTCTACAGGTCATGGGCCCAGTATCTCGCGGACACCACTGCGGAACAACGCCAGCAATGGTGCCGGGCAAAGGCACGCACAGCGAATCGGGCGAGGCTCATGTCCGGGCCAGCGAGACTGCAAGATCACCGCCGCCGATGTCTGGGCGGTTCTCCAAGCCGCCGAAGGACGGTGCGAGCACTGTGGCTCCCTCGCCCTCGAACGACGGCCATCCGGCCCCGACGGCCGACCGGCGCCGTGGGCGGCCGTCGGCAGACGTATCGGCTCCCTCGGCCACCGCCTCGCCCGCTTCAACGGCGGCTCCAACAACATTACGAACCTGTGCTGGTCGTGCCTATGGTGCAACACCTGGCCGACCGAACGACGTCCCGGAGCAACAGACTACGGCGGTCACCAACCGCCAACGTAAGTGCCCGCGCCCGGCAGGCATGATGCACCCTCCTCAGTCATGTCCCCCCGCAGGACGCGGTATAGCACAATGCTCGGTCAGCGGCTAGAAGAGGACGTCTGACCTTCCGATACCGCGTCAATCAGTCGACACTGTGCCGATGAACCCGGACGGTGCCCTCGAGATCGCCTTCGACGTACCAGGATGGCCACCGCTCAAGAATGAGGCCAGATCCATGCTGGCCGCCGGCCACAAGCACCACAGAAGTGTCCGAGCCCTGTTGGAAGCAGCCGCCGTAGCGTCACGGCAAGTCGGCTGGACGATAGTAAGCGCCGACATCGCGCTTGATGTAGTTGTTCAAGCGCCGGCAGGCCGTCCTCCTGGAGACGCAACCAACTATCTCGGGGGAATCGGGGACGTTCTCCAAGACAAGAGTCATCGAACCAGCATGGACCTTTCCCACCTCGGAGCGCTCCAAGAGGTCGCACTCTACGTAGACGACCGCCAGATTCGCCGGGTGACGTACAGCGTCGAGCTTGCCGAGAGCGCTTCTTACTCTGTCCGCGTTTCAATCCTGGGCGGCTGGTGACCAGCCTGCATCGCGACCACCTGCGATGGGTGTGGCGACAAAGCGCGGATCGCGGCAGATGAATGCGCCCGCGCCTACCCGCCCTTATGCACTCGATCTCGCCTTTGGGCTCCCTAGCCGCAACCGCCCGGCAACGCCCGCCTGTCGGCGAGGAGCCCGTTTTCAACGAGACAAAAGGCCCTCGAAGCCATCCGCCTACTCGGCGGTGGAAGCGCGCGTCAGGGCTCTCGACCGCTAATCCTCCTGAGCAAAGGCCAACAGTCTTGCGTGCGGAGAGCGCCGCTCTTCCCATCTCTTCGTGGCCTCTTCTGGTCGTTCGCGGCGCTCGGTGTAGGTCATTACGAGGTGGCGCTTTGCGCGGGATATCGCCACGAAGAACTCGGACATGATCGTTGTGGTGTCGCTGCCCCAGAAGAGTTGTTCCTCCACACCGAGGACTACGACTTTCTCGAATTCCAAGCCCTTGCATTTGTGGATGGTCAAGAAACGGATTGCGTCCACTTCAGATAGCCGTCGGAGCGCTTGAACGGCGTCTCCGTCAATTGCGAGTTCTCTGCTGAAAGCATCAAGTGCCTGCTCGATCAGGTCGTCGAGCCGTTTGCCCTGCTGGTACCCGGGTGATAGGGCGGTCAGTACCGGTCGTGACACCAGCTTCAGGAACTCATCGACGAGGTGCCTCCACGCCGTGGGCTGGTCTGCCTTGAACGCGGGATCGCGGACGTTCGCGCGGGCTGTGTGGAGCATCCGCTTCAGCTGGCTGTCGAACCGTGCGGCCTCGTCCTCGGAGGCGCTCATGCGATTCGCCATCCGCATGAGTTCGGCGTACGCGTCGGGTTGGCGGTCGTCGGCGACTACCCGGACGAAGTTCAACACGAGCGCGGCTGCTGGCTCCGCGGTAAGGTCCTGGCTCTCTTGCTCGTTGCGGAATGGGATACTGCGGTTCGTGAGCTCGCCACCGAGGGCCGATGCGACCAGGTGTGGCTGCTGACGCACGAGGACGGCGATCTCGTCCGGTGCTACGCCTTCCTTAAGCCAGCCTTCGATGAGGTCCGCCACGCCCTGTGCTTCGTCGTAGTCGGTGTCGAAGGGGAGCACTTCGATGACGCCGTCGTCGCCGGCCAGATCCTCGCCCGGGCTGACCGCCGAGGGATCCATTTGTGCGATCATCCGGTTCTGCATTCGTCGTAGGCGGGGTGCAGACCGGCGGTTCTGATAGAGCGGAAGCGCCCTAGCGGAGAAGTCCTCGGCGAAGGTCTTCAGCACCCCGTCCAGCGCGCCAGCCCAGACCATGATCCGCTGCTTCGTGTCGCCGACGGCCGTTAGGACAGCCGTTGACTCGCCGAACGCGGCCTTGATCAGTCGATATTGCTGCCCGGTGCAGTCCTGAAATTCGTCGAGGAAGACGTGGCTATATGTTTGGCGGATGCCTCCGCGGGCGTAGGCGTTGGTCTCGACGATCTCCAGCGCTAGCGGCACCAGGTCGGCGAAGGTGATCTGTTTGCGAGCTACACGGGTGTCAGGATCGATCCGATAGTCCGGGTCCAGAACGTTCTGCCCCGTGAGCGCGGGCCGGAAGATATCGATCAGACGCTTCGCGAAGGCGTGAAAGGTGAGGCTGTCGAACCGAGCCGCGAATTGTGGACCGGAACGACCACGGACCCGTTCGCGCAGATTGCGGGCGGCGTCGACCTTGAACGAGACTGCCAGAATCCGGCGCGGGTAAGGGCACTGCCCGGTGCGCAGTACAAAGTCCGCTCGCTGCGCGAGCAGCTCAGTCTTCCCCGCTCCTGGCCCAGCCGTGACAACCACATTCTCGTCCGATATCGTGGCGGCCGTCATCGCGTTCGGTTCGAGGACCAGGCCGTCGACGGGACGCCACTGCTCGGGCCGCATCATTCCGGCAGCCCGGCAAGACTCGTGCGCACATGCTCCACCAGCCGCTCGAGAACCTCGGGCAGCCCCTCCAACAACTCCTCGTCACTCAGATCCGCAAGAGCGGCCAGGTGGGTAGCAGGCTTGCTTGCGAGGTCGAACTTGTCGTGGTAGTCGTCGAAAAGTTGGAGAACGTCGTCGGGAAGGCGGGTTTCGTTCTTGTGGTTCTTTCCGAGCACGGCCACGATGGTCTTCTCGTCCGGGTCCGTCGGATCGATGTCGTAGGCGTCGGGGTATGCCTCCAGCATCATGAGGTCAAGATCAACCGGGTGGGAGAAGAAGACGCCCCGCCGCTCCAGAGACCAGATTGATCCGCGTCCGTCCTTAAAGGTTGGAAAGCCGCGGTCGTCATCCCACCTGGGGAGGGCATCGATCTTGTCTTTCGGGTAGGTCCCTGGCCGAACCTTGTTGAACTGTTTCAGAGCGTTGCGCACCCGACCCCACCCGCCGTGGTAGCGGCCACTGTCGAGGTCAAGCAGTGTGGCATGTGGGATCTGCAGCTCGTTGAGCAGTCGCCAGAAGTGATTGACGTGTCGGCCACCCAACGGGACCACCGATACGGATGCGTCGTCCTCGGCGATGCCGGCGGCTGCCAGGACTCGGGGCAAGACCACCTGCTCGCTGTCGCCCTCGCCGAGCACGACGTACCGGGAGAAGTACAGCTCGGGGTATGCCTGAACTGCCTCCCGAACGTACTTGGCGGCGTCCTCGTCGTCAGCGGGAAGGACGATGCGGTGGACGGTCGTTTCCCGGGCCGCGTTCAGCCGTAGGAAACAGATCGAGTGGGGATCGACCCGACGCAGGAGTGTGGGCGCGTGCGTGGCGATGAGTGATTGGACATCCCCGTGGGAGCTGGCACTGCGCAGTTGACGGATGATCCGACCGAGATACTGCGGTGCGAGGCTGTTCTCAGGTTCCTCTAGGGCGATGACTGTGTGCACCGGCGGACGCAGGCGGTTTGGGTCGAGGGAAGTCTCGGCGCCGTTGAGCACCCGCCTGGCCAGGGACTGCCAGGCGAGCACGAGGGAGATGTAGAGCAAGGACTTCTGCCCGTCGCTCAGCCGCTCGAAGAGTAGCGGCGCTCCGTGGTGCGAGGGCGAGAACGTCACGGTGAGCTGGCGCAGCACCCCCTCCAGATCACCCCGTCCAAAGGCGATCGACGGATCTTTGAAGTAGGCGCCGTTATGGAGCCCCCGCCACTCGCCGGCCAGCTGAACGCCGACACCGGTCACCGCGGCGTTGGCGGCGAGCGACGCGGTGATCTGATCAGTGAGGTCGCTCAGCGTCCTCCGTTCCGTCGTCCAGTCGGCGGCTCTCAGGATGCGCCCGATGAGCGAGGCCGTCGTGTACGAGATGTGGTCGGCCGGGTCGCGACGGGCAGGCAGATAGTGCACCTCGATGTGCCTTCGGTCGTAGCGCGACATCTCGGCTCGTTGGGTGGGATCACCAGCATCGTCCGCCTCCAGCACGTACTCGATCTTCTCGTCGATGACACCGTCCGCGGCGAGCGATGCCGTCAGGCGCACACGGATCCGCGGAACCCCGTCCGCCTTGTCGATCGCCATGTGTGAGAAGTTGGGAGGAACGGAAGCGTGCTGCCCATCCGCCCCCGCTTCCGGAAACTCAACATCAACCTCCAGCCACAGGGCAGGCTCTCCGCTCTGCACCTCGCTCGCCCGTTTGTCGATCGGCACGTGAAAGTCCTCGAGGCGAATCCTGCGCTGGGTTTCGAGCGGGCTGAACAAACGTGAAAGCGCTTCGAGGACGGCGGTCTTGCCGGAACCGTTAGGGCCGAGAACATAAGTCAGTTCGCCGAGATCGATCGCCGTCGCTTCCGGACCGAAGGACTGGAAATTGCTCAGCCGCAACGTCGTGATCTTCATCGGCGCTCATTCGCCTTCCTCGCTGCACCAGTGCTCATGACGGCGCCCCGCCGGGTCGCTCTGACATAGCGCGCCGCGCAGCCGAACCGCACGCTCCGCGACGGCGCGTAATATCACCCTGACATATCGATTCTCGATTCCCTCGGCTGGGTAGGTTGCCGGCCGCAGCACTGAGTCGTCGCCGGGCTGGGTCGCGGCGCATCGACCTCGATCACCAAATCAGTCCGAATGAGCCACCGCGCAAGAACGCCATACGGACGCTCCGCTCGACATGATCAAGTGCACTCAACTCGGCCGGTTCCGCGATCCAAAGCGGGCCCCGGAGGCTAATACGAGCCCGGTGCAGGGTTCGTACGCCACGCCGTACCCAACCCTTACACCGATGCCGGTACGCCGACACAGGCCCCCGACGAGAACGCCCACAGGAGCCTGGTGCCACGCTCGGCACGCGGGGCGAAGCCGATCAACGCGTTGAGCACTCGACGACCCGGGCGACCGGATGCGGTGGGTGCAGCCGCCGACAGCCGGCTGACAGCAGCCCACTCAGCCGCGAAGGCACCCGCTCGCTCGATGCCCATCGATGGAATCGGTGATCCGCTTCGCCGTCGCCGCCAGGACCAGGCTGGACCCACCCGAACCCCACCGGACCGGCCGGGACGCAGGGGATGCTCGTCGGACGAGCAGCCACCGAGCAGCCACACGTCCACAAGGGACGGAAAACCACAAAGCCTGACCGGCGTTTCCGCAGGTCAGGCTTTTGTGATCTTGCGCGCCCGAAGGGACTCGAACCCCTAACCTTCTGATCCGTAGCTCCGGGCGACGCGATCTCCTACGGCCGTTCCCGACGTCGGACAGTTCCTGTGCGCCCCCTGGTAGCTCTTGCGGCTCGCTCGGTTGCTGTACATCGCTGCTGTACTGCTGGATCCCGCTCAAGGGGTCAGGCAGGGCCGACCGGCGCCGACGACCTCTTCGTCCCGAACGCGGGTACGCGGCATCACTTGATGTCGTCCGACGCCGTCTTGCCTTGTCTAGGAGGGCATCAGTGCCTGTGCATTGTCGGCTCCTGCCGTGCGGTGCTGGATTTCTCGCTGCCCCGGCTGCCTCTGCCGCTCCGCTTGCCGGGGCCGTGCTCGCAAGGCCGGTAGCCGGATATGTCGGCTCGGCGACACGCGAGCCGAGCGTGGCAACTTCAAGTTCACACTGTCGTGTGTGACTGAGCTGCCACCCCAGGACCCGTGGCGCGGCCAGGCTCCACCGCCGCCCCCGTACGACCCCACCACGGCGTTTGCGCCACCGCCGCGCCCGTCATGGTGGCGCCGCCAGTCGACAGCGGTGCAGTCCTTCCTCATCGCCGCCGTGGTGCTTCTCTGCTGCGGCGGACTCGGCGGCATCAGCAACATGATGGAAGACCCGCCGAAGCCTGCCAGCTCCAACGAAGCCGCCGAGCCCACCGAGCCGGCTCAGGACATCGCCGCGCCAGCGCCATCCACGACCGAGGCTAGGAACGCTCCCTCACCGTCGCCGAGCACGGCCGCCCCGACCAGCGCCAAGCCGTCGCCCAAGCCAAGCCCGAAGAAGACCACCGCACCCGCCGTCTACTACAAGAACTGCGACGCCGTGCGCGCCGCCGGCGCGGACCCGCTGTACAGGGGCGATCCCGGGTACCGGACCGGCCTGGACCGCGACCTCGACGGCGAGGCGTGCGAGCCCGACGGGGGCAACGGCGACACCGGCGGCGGGGACAGCGGTGGCGGGGACAGCGGTGGCGGCGACAACGACCCCCGCTTCAGTACCTGCGCCGAGGCCAACGATCACGGCTACGGCCCATACGTTCAGGGCGAGGACCCGGAGTACTACTGGTACATCGACCGAGACAACGACGGAAAGGTCTGCGAATAGGCCCCGCCTGCAGGCTGGCGACCTGACCTCGCTGCCGCGCCTTTGACCCTTCGCATGAAGGCGCTGTCGGCAAGGCTGACGGCTACCGAGTCCGGCTCTGAGACGACGCCGTCTGGGCTCGTCCGGCACAGCCGCCGCCGTTGATGTCAACAACTGATGTCAAAGCTCCTCCGCAGCGCGTCCGATCACCTCAACGTGTGACCCAACGCGGCATCACCCCGCAGCAGCCACATCAGGCCCCTTTAGCGTTGTGCTCTAAGATGACCTGGTCTATATTGGGCGGCCACCATACCTCTTAGCCGGTGAGGTGCTTTCCTCGTGAAGCAGCCCGTCCTCTGCGTTTGGTCCTCTTCGTCGCCGAACGGGCGGCGAAATCTCGTTTTTGGACTCGACACCCAAACCTGGGGGTTCAAGGACTACGACCCGCAGTACGCCGCTCGGAGCCGATGGGTGCTATTCGGCCACGACCACACGAACGGGAGCCCGCGCGTTGAAGCCAGCATCTGGCAGAAGGGCAGCCTGGACCTGGTGCTGTGCGAGTTCACCACTCCTCTCTACCGAGGGCATGCACCGCATTGGCCGGACGAGGTCGAAAGCGGCACAGTGATCTACCCGCACCGCATCGGCCTGACTCCGGTAGCTTGGCTGGCCGGCGTCGACGCCGGTCCCGGCGGCGTTCTGGGTGAGGCGAGTGATGCCCTTCGCAAGGCGGCGATCAAAAACCGCGGCGTACGCGTCGAGCTGGACATAGCTCCGCTTCTGCACGCCATGGGCGTCACCACCAGCGGCGAGTCGCTGACGCCGGATCTGAGCCGAACTGCTGGTAGCCCACGGCCCTCCTTCCCCCCGGTTCGCGGCCGCCGCGGTGCTGGACGTTCGCATGATCCCGAGTTCAACAAGGTCATCGAGGAACACGCCGTTGATCTGGCGACGAAGCACATGAAGGACAAGCACGGCTGGCCGGAGGTGGAGCCCCTTGGCAAGCCGTACGACCTCGTTTGTCGGAAGCCATCTGGCGCGGAAAAGCACGTCGAGGTGAAGGGAACCAGCGGAGCAGGCGCGGACGTCGAGTACACGCCAAAAGAAGTCCTTCACTTTCGGTCGTGTCCGCACGGCGCGGATTTGATCGTTGTTCGCGACATCGTGGTCGATCGCAGCCAGCGGCCGTACGTGGCCACGGGAGGCGAGTTGCTCCACGTGGAGGACTACAGGGCACCGGCCGAGGATCTTCAGGCGACAGGCTGGCTGGGGCGCGTATCCGGCTGGAATCAAGGGAAGGCCGAGGCGGCGATTCAACATCCTAGAGTGCCTGAGGTACTGCCGGAGGAGCCCCCTCCGGCGATCCGCTAGCTCCAAGCTTGCGTTGACTCAGTCGGCCAACCTGTCACCAGGCTCAAGTAATGGACCTTGATCGCTTGGATGTCGCAGCGGAGGGGTACGAGTTGATTTCGTCGGTCGACAACAGTCATCTGCAACTGGGGGAATGCCCTCAGAAGGCCTGGCATCGTGCTGATGCTCTAGCTCCTGCTTACTGAGTGCTGGCCTGCCTAGTTCCCGACATCGGATCCAGCCGGGTGAAGGCGGGGTCGCGCTGCGTGGTCGGGCTGTGGCATGGTGCGGTCGTGAGTGAGACGGGGCAGACGGATCCGGTGGCGGTGCCGGAGAAGTTGGATCAGTGGCATGACTTCCGCAAGAGCGTGGCGCTGGTGTCGATGGTGCTGTTCTTCTTCTGCGTGGTCGGCTTGGGTTTCCTGGTCTACCAGCTGGCGGTCGTCGGGGACGACGACGGCACCTTTAGCGTCTGGTCGTTCTTCCGCTTCATGTCGGTCGCGGTGCCCCTGGGTGTGGCGGCGGTCGCGGGCGTCGGTGTGCATCGGGCGAGCATCAACGCGGAGTCGAAGCGCCGTGGTCGGGTCATGGCTCTTGCGCTGCTCGCTGCCGCGGTCCTGCTCGTGGTGACGGGCATCATCGGGGATCGTCTGTCGTGAGCTTCTCCGTCGAGCCCACCGCCTTGGAGGCCGCCGCTTCCCGCCTCAACGACGCCAGCCTCGACGCCCAGACGGCCAAGGCCTACATCGTCAAGCACACCGACATGTCGTGGCACAGCCAGGGTCTGCTCAACGAGGCATGGCCGGCGCATCAGAAGCTCGTCGACGAGATGAACAAGCGGCTCACCCATCTGGTGCAGCTGCTCGACGAGTCACGCGACGCGCTCCAGGAAACCGCCGGCTACTACCGGCGCACCGACACCGGCAGCGCGGCCCGTCTGGACGCCACCTACCCGGCCATCGACCGCAGCGGCTACGAGCTGCCTGGCGGGCGCCCGACCGGCGGGAACCTGCCGTGAGAGAGCCAACGGACTTCCTCGTCGAGCCCGCCGAACCCGACGCCTCGATGACCAAGGGCTTCGCCAACCCGATCGGCGTCCTGGACGCGCTGTCCATCTCCCACTGGGTCAACCAGATCATCAAGGACTGCGCCGGCTACGACGTCATCGGCACCATCAGCAATGCCCTTGTCGGAGACTGGCAGAGCTTCTACAAGGCAGGCGACGCCTACGGCAACCTCGGGCAGTGCCTGCAAGCCATCGGCCAGAACGTCACCCTGGCCGCCTCGCACATGGACCAGCAGTGGGACGGACATGCCGCCGACGCCGCCTTCGTCTATTTCCGGCAGCTCACGAAGGCGCTGGTGCAGCAGAACCTCGTCCTCATCCAGGTTGAAGAGAAGTACCACGAAGCGGCCCGCGCCATCTGGCTGCTCGCCGACATGATCGGCGGCCTCGTCAAGATGATGATCGACAAGGCCATCATCATCGGCGTCAGCGCCGCCGCCGGCACGGCGCTCATCGAAACGGGCGTCGGTGCCGTCGCCGGCTACGGCATCGCCGCCTGGCAAGCCACCGAACTGGTCAAGAAGGTCAACGACGCCGCGCTGAAGATCCAAGCCGGCGGCACCGCGATCCTCGGCTTCTTCAGCTTCATCAAGACCCTCGCCGAACAGGGCGGCGACCTGTCCAAGGTCCCCCTGCCCGACCGGCCCTACACGAGTCCGGTACTCCATGAGCCAACCTGAACCACCACCCGAGCAGCAGTTCCTCGACCTCACCCAAGGCGACCAGGGCCTCGCCAAACTCCTACACGCCAGCCTCACCCGCCTCCGCGACGGAGTCGCCGGAAACGACCTCCAGGAGATGGCCCGCGACATCCTCGCCGGCCACGCCGACCTCCACCAGATCGCCGCCACCGACGCCTACGGCGGAGAACTCCTCGACCGCTACCACCGGTTCAGAGACTGGGAACGCAACCTCGACCCCGAAGAACGACAACGCATCACCTACGAAGCCGCCGGACTCGCCACGGACCTCGGCAGTCAAAACCCGCAGTAGCCTTCCCGACCGAGACGGACCTCGTCACAAGGATCACGGCGGCGTCGAAACCAAACGAGCTAAGACCGGGCCCCTTCGTCCCGAACGCGGGCACGACGCACCAGCATGCGTCAGCCGTTGCCGTCCGGTGCTGTTGAGCGTGACCGCCCCGCCGGTCAACGCCGTAGACCGCCAGCGACTGGTGGCGGTTTCGCTGCCTCCGTGCTCTTGCAAGATCACGCCACCCAACCGGCTCTAGGTCGCCGTGATATGGCTTGCACCCCGGCTGTCAGTCGACGCTCCGACAGGCACATCGATCGGTGCTTCCGTGTTAAAAAACCGGCTGATAATATCGCGGCCATGTTTAACGACGACGTCGAGCGGATCCGCGAAGCTCTCAGCCCGCTCTGCGAACCCCTGCACGACGTCTTCACTTGGGCGGACCAGCAACGTCGTACCGCGCTCCCAGAGTTCGACGGCGTTGCTAGGTACAGGTGGCATGCAACGCACACCGTGCGGGCATTCGCCCACCTCCGGCTTAGCCGTCTCTGCATCGATCCTTGGAGCCTGGCCGGAAACCATGCGCGCAACGGTGAGCTGTGGCTCACTGACGGCAACTATCGAGTGCGACTCCTACATGCCGTTCGAGACGCCGACGTTCCGCCAGCCGGAAGCAACGCTGCCCGCCAGGCCTACTACCGGAACGTGCCCCTCTTTACCCTTCCGCAGCAGAGACTCGTGGGCCCGCCGGACGATCGGCTCCTCTTCGTCTGGCGGATCGATCCGAAGACACACGTCCCGGTCTTCCGCGTCGTCCGACCGATCGGAAACTGGAGGTGGGGCGACCATGCCGAGACGGACATCGACTTCATCCTGCCAGAGACAGCAGAAGATCTTGCTGCACTAGAGTTCGAGCCATCGGATGAGGGCATGGAGTTGGACATCCCGAACGAGGACGAGCTGGAAGGCGGGATGGGAGATGCTGGCGGCAGCGCCGGGTGAACGGCTCAAGACCCTGCGCGACATCCTCGGCCTGACCCAGAGTCAGTTGGCTGAGGTGTCCGGCGTCAGTCAGCCCTGGATCTCCGAGGTGGAAACGTCAAGCAAGGAGGCGACGCCGGACAAGCTGCAACAGATCGCGCATGCAACGGGCACTCCTGTCAGCTTCTTCTCGGCCCGGCCCGCGTCGGTCCCTCTGGACACCCTTCGGTTCCGGAAGTCGTCCGCTGCCAGGAAGACAACAACCCGCCGAGTGCACGCGATCTACGGCGAGAGCTACCGCGTCACGGAAGACCTGGTGGGCGCTGAGGGCTACCCGACGCCGTCACTCCCCTTTGCATCCGGTGAGGCCAACTTGACGGATGCTGACATCGAGCAGCTAGCCAGCGAGACCAGGGAGGCTCTTCAACTTGCCCCCGACAAGCCCATCCCACATCTGACCCGCGCGCTTGAGCGGGCCGGGATCGCGGTAGCACCGATGGTGCTCCCAGACATCGAGGGAGACGAACAGGCCGCGGTCGGGCACTTTGGCGTCTCATACTGGGGTGGGCTCGGAGCTACAGCACTGATTGGCTACTTTCCCGGTCGGCAGGGCGATCGAGATCGCTTCACACTGGGGCACGAGCTAGGGCATTTGGTGCTGCACACGTTTCGACCGCGGACCAGCCACTCTCAGGCAGAAGAGGAAGCCAACCTCTTTGCCACCGCCTTACTGGTACCGCTTGAGCGAGCCCAGGCAAGCATGTCGGACAAGCTCTCGCTGACGGACTATGCGCGGCTTAAGGCGACCTGGGGTGTTTCAATCCAAGCCTTGATCATGAGAGGCCACACCGTTGGCGCCATCGGTGATACTCGTAAGAACTCGCTGTTCGTGCAGCTCTCTGCGAAGGGATGGAGGAAGCGCGAGCCTGTCGCCGTGGGTCACGAGTCTCCCAAACTGCTGTGGACGCTCTTGTCTCGCCGCTATGGTTCGCGGCCGTACGTACAAGGGGCAGATGAGCTTGCCATTCATCCAACAGTCTTGAGGTCGATCGCTCCTACTCCGCAGTCGTCTCAGACCCGAGGAAGTCAAGTTAGCTCGACCCGGAGTAGCACGGTGAAGGTGGTTGATTTCGACCCGGTACGCAAGAGCATGAGGCGTAGAGCCTGAGGCGGCGGGACGTCCGACCTGCACCGTCTGGTCCGATTTTTCTAGATCACCGAACGAAGTAGGGTAGACTCTCCCTTGATCTAAGGAACGAGGATCCTGGCGGCTGGACACGGCGACTGTCGGATTTCTGACACTACCAGTGGTGCCCCGTTGGTAACTTCATGCAACCCCTGACCGATGAAGTTACCGAAGGTGGACCGTGCCGGGTGGAAAAGGCAGCGCAGCCGAGGTCCAGCAGCTACGGGACGATGTCGAACTGACTCAGTACGGAGAGGATGGCGAGGGTTTCCGCAACCGGCTGCGGGTAAGCATCGGTGAGACGGAGATGTCGTTGATCATCGGCCGACAGTCGAAGATGGCCTGCGCCCTGCTGGTGACGAAAGCCGCCCCACCATGGGCAATGGCTAGGTACACCACGGCCGGAGCATTGAGGGCTGCTGGCTTCCAAGTCGTCCACTCACCCACGCGAGGCAATCCCCTGCACGTCTCGGTCTTCCCACCAACTGGGCCACACGGGCCCGCCGAGTGGGATGACTCTATGGCGATGCGCTTTGACAAGTGCTTCACTGAGTCCACGGGAGGTGATACTCGTGAGTAAGTCGGTTCTGCCAGAGGTGGGCAACCTGGCATGGGCGCCGGTCACCTCAGTGGAGGGGGTCGAGTTCTTCGACCGCTACAACGGAGTGCCAACACTGGGCGTATTCAGAACAAGCGGCCAAGCCCACCTATACTGGCGTGTACTGGGCTATACGGGAGATATCTCTCTTTGGTTGTACGTTCCGCTCTCGGATGGCGACGAGCGCGCCCTCGATGACGACGAGGGTCCCGGACTTCTCGATGGAATCGTTTACCACTCGCCAAGGCAACGGTATGTAACTGTCGGCGTCGCTGACTACTACAGGCTCATCTTTGAGCGTGAGTGGAGCATCCCAGCAGAGGCAAATCATGGACAGATCCTCCAGTCGCTGACGGAGTTCGTGGGGGAAGCTCTTCAATTGGCAATTGATGAGGGGCTGCCGAGCAGCAGGAGAGAGCACTTTGAAAAGGCGCAGGAGGCCGTGCGGCATCTTGTGTCTTGCTAAGGGTGATTACTCCAATTCGCCGCTCCTAGCTCTTCCAAGAGCCAGGAGCGGTCTGCTTTTGCTCACCAACCGTTTGCTGCCATCCCGTCTGCCGCCGACCCACACTCCGTGGAGCGGGCCAGGGCCAGGGTGACCAGGTGGAGCGCCCTACTGGACGTACGACCTGGTCGCCCTGGCCCTGGTCTGCTCGGCTTGCCTGGGTCGGTGGCTGGCGGGATGGCAGCTCCCCCAACCACTCACCCACCGCAAGCTGTTCGGCAACTTGCCATCCTGGAGTCGTCTGGCCCCCGCCGGAGGCATCCTCAAGCGCGACCCCTCCCTCCCCCCTCCCTCACCTCCCCACCTCCCTTCCCCTCCTGCGGCCCCCAGCGGCCCGCGTGAGCCGTTCGGCAACTTCGGTCCTGCCCTCGTGGTGAGGTGCGGGCCTTCGTGCGCCTCTGGGTCGGAGAGAACGGGTGGAGGTGTCACCGCCTAGCCCCCGGTCACCCTGGGATTCGTCACCGGATCGCCTGCCTATTCGAGGCGGACGCGCGGGGCGGGGCGTGGGTTTCGGGCCGGCTGACTTTCCGCCCCGGCGCCGCAGGCGGCCGGGGCGGCGGCTCCGCAGGAGCCGCTTGCCGCGCCCCGCCCCGCGCCGCGCGGAGCGCCTTGACCTAGTACAGGCAAATTCGGCAATAGATCACCGGTAGCGTCCCCCGGGCCGACCCTGGCCGGCGCACAGCACACACCCGCCCCGGTCGTCGCCGTCAAGAACCGCAACGAGGCTGCGTCGGCCTCACCTCGTAGGCCAGGCCGTGGGTGGCTGTCCAGGCTGTCACGCGCTGCCGGCTGGGTGACTCTCCCTCACGGGTCCGCGGTTGCCTCCTGGCCGGCTCGCAGGCCTTCCTTCCCCCCACCCACCCAACCCGTGATTAGAACGCCTGTACGATCGCCGAGTGAGTAGGGAGGTGGTGTCGCGCTGGTGGAACGGCGTCTGGGGCCGGCTGACACGCCGTGACGTGTGGCTCGCTCGCGAGGTCCGCTGGCATGTCGTAGCCAGGGCCGGCGACTCGGAGAATGGCAAGGTGCTCCGGTGGGAGTTCGACACCGAAGACGAGGCCCGGCACATGGTTCAGCGGCTCATGCGCGCTGACGGCGGCCAGTGGCGCGAGATGAACGGCGACGCCACCACCCAACCGCCACGGTGAGTCCTCTACGCTTCGGTCGACGCTGAGGGGTCATGTTCTGGCGGGGCAGAGGTCGGCGCGCACATGCCCGCCGCACCACGGGGGTAACTCCACCAACCAGATCCGCCACCCGCCCCGGTCCCGCCGGACCTCGAACCGCCAGGGCTGGGGCGTGCCGGCCAGCGCTGTCGGCCCGTCCCACCAGATCGCCTGAACCTGCTCGGTGACCATGGCGCGGTCGTCGCCCTGGTGCTCAACGACGCTCGGCCCCGTGGTCGTGATCTTCGACGGCGGCTTGCCTGTGCTGTCGATGGTGGCCCGGTAGTCGCGCCACTGCCTGAGCAGCAGATCATGGCGAGGCTTCGCCAGCACACGCGACAGGCCCAGCTCGTCACCGGCGCTGAGTTTGAGCACCCATATCAGCGCGGCGGACTCCGGCGAGGCTTCGCCCCGGTCCGCCTCCAACTGCTTCCGGACCGCCCACGTCGCCGGTACGGCGACAAGGCCAGCGCACACGACCGCGACCAGCGCGAGCAGCACCCACGGCCAGTGGCGTCTCGGCCGGCGTGGTGCTACCCGGTGCGGTCGCCACCCTTGCGGTTCCTCTCCCATGCCGTTTCGAGAGGATAGGGACCGATGGACGCGATCATCAAGGTCTATCGGGACGCGCTTCCGCCTGCGACGTGTCAAGCCGCATCAGGGCTTCTGCGACTTCGCGCATGCTCGTTACAACGACATCCGCGCCTGCCTGCTCGAACAGCCGATGCTTCGACCTCTTGTTCGCGAAGGCGATCACACGAGTACCTGATGCCTGTGCGCCCTCGATGTCTGACAGCGAGTCGCCGAGGAGCACGCACAGCTTGGGATCAACGCCAAGGGTGCGTGCCGCATGAAGGATCGGGGCGGGATTGGGCTTCATCTGCCTTGGCTCGGCGTATGCCCTGCCAACGACCGCGTAGACGTGGCGGGCTAGTCGATGCCTCTGAAGGTATGCCTCGATCGCCTGCGAGGAGTTGTTGCTGACCACAGCGATCGGTAGGCCCAACTGGCGGGCCGCGACGATGACCTCTCGCCCGTACGGTGTTGGCTCGGCTGTCTCGGCAGCCTTCACCTCCGCTGCGGTTAGGGCATCCTCAATCGCGCTGGTGAGGCTGTGGTTTCCTTCGGTCCCGGTTCGTCGGAGGACTTCGAGCGGGTCTGTTTCGCTGGCCAGCTCGCCCACGAACCCGGCGCCCCTTGTCCTGAGTGACTGAACAAGCTCCTGGGCGACGACCGGCGCCGGGTAGCCAGCGAAGATGCTGCATACCGGCCCGTCGAAATCGAGCAGCAGGGCGCGAACATCCCGGCCTAGCTGCTCAAGCTGGGCGGTCACCCTTCGTACCG
This sequence comes from Micromonospora globbae, assembly GCF_036184225.1. NCBI lineage: Bacteria > Bacillati > Actinomycetota > Actinomycetes > Micromonosporales > Micromonosporaceae > Micromonospora > Micromonospora globbae. Next base: position 5,632,050 of record NZ_CP108084.1, on the reverse strand, counting down.
GTAGGCAATGGTCGACCACAGTGAGTCGAACCACTGGCGGGAAGCCTCAACAAACTGTGTGCCGTGTGAGGCGTCGTCATCGGTCACGGCGTAGTGGAACAGCGGGACGTCCTTGCCCATCAGGTCGTAGATGGCCATGGGCTCACCCTTGATCGTCACGGTCCGCTCAACGGCAGGGTAGAAGCCGAAGAAGACCTCTTCGCCGTTCAGTAGGTATAGCTTGAATTGCGGCGAGCCGCGGTGCATACGCACCTTGACGGTCGCCGAACGGACTAGGCCGAGGTCGCCGAGCTCCGAGACCTGGTCGATGATGCCGTCCACCGCTCGGCGGGTAATACGATCCGCACGCTCACGGACGGCCGGGTCGTCGGCCTGCGTCTCGGCCCTGGCAGGCAGTGCCGTTGGCGCCGACATGTCGGCGACCAGGACTCGGACCGCGATGGTCTCCGGAGCCAGCCGGCCCACCCTCACCTTGTCCAGTACCTCGGCAAGCGCATCTCGGAGCGTTTCTCCGGAGAAGCCGGCGAAGTCAATCGTCACGTGCGCTCGCTCGAAGGCTGCCTCGATGTGTGGCCGCAGTTCGACAGCTCGTTGCGTCTGCGCTCGTACGAAGGCACCGCTTCCCTGCCTCGTAACGATGAGCCGTTCGGCTCGGAGCGTTTCGAGCGCTCGCTTGACGGTCTCGCGTGCGACGCCGTACCGGTTGGCCAACTCAGGTTGCGACGGCAGCTTGTCGCCAGGCGCCAGGCGGCGCGTGAGGATTGCAGCCCGAAGCTTGTTCGCAATCTGTTGTGACGCCTGCTTCGGGTCATCGGGGTCAAGTTCCCCGAGGTAATCCAGGTTCTCGGTCACCCCACAAGAGTACTTCTGACTAGCCAAGCTAGGAAACCTTCGATCCAGACTCTTGACCTGGCTAGCCAAGCCGGCCTAGCCTCATCGCAAGCCACTTGGCTAGCCAGGCCAATCAGGTCTGGTGTTCGAAGCTCTGCCGGCTGGACCGGCGAGCGCTACAGGCGCCTTCGGCGTGGGAGGAAGAGATGGCTCTTCGTGGTGGTACTCGGTTCTCGGTTCCGTTCGAGGCGGTGTTCCCGCACGGCGCGGTGTTCGTGCCGGACTCGATCGCGGAGGCGCAGGACTTCGACGAGCGGACGAAGCAGCGGACGCCGGCCAAGGACAAGGTGACGGGTCAGCGGGTGTGGCAGTGCCGGGTGATGGACATGGACCCGGAGTTGGGTGCCCGGTCGCGTGAGGTGTCGATCAAGATCCTGTCGGATGTGCAGCCGGTGCCGCCGGTGGGTCCGTTCCAGCCGGTGGAGTTCGAGGGCCTGACGGTCACCCCGTACGTGGCCAGCAACGGCCGGCTCGCCTTCTCGTACCGGGCGACGGCGATGGTCGCGCCCAAGACCCTCGCGGAGACGCGCGGCAAGGCTGCCTGACCTCGTTGATGGCGCGGGGCGGCCCATGCCCTAGGAAAGCCGGCCGCCCCGCTGCCCTACCAAATTCCTCTCGGCCTGGAAGGGCGGGTTCATCATGCCTTCTTTCCTGGACTGGACTCGTGCCGGTGGTGCCGGCGAGTCCGCTCCGTGTGTGGTCTGCGGGCGTCCGGCGATCTGCCGTAGCCCTGCTGGGAAGCCGGTGCACAAGGTCTGCGCGGAGGCGTGGACCGAGCAGCACAAGGCCCGCAAGGCGGTGGCGTGATGCGGCCCCCGCTGGTCAACTTCCGCCGTCTCCAGGTCGCCACCCCGTGGCCCCTGGTCTGGGCGGTCACCATCGCGTTCCTGCTCGTCCGCCTCGCTGCCCTCGTTGTCCGGCTGGCGGTATGGGCGGTGCGGCACTGGCGGGCCTGGCCCGGCGTCGTCCTGGTCCTGGTCGCCGTCGACGTTCACCGCTCGCACGGATGGTGGCCGCACCTCCTGGTCCTGCTCGTCGCCGCGGCGGCCGGTGGGCTGTGGTGGTGGCGGGGTCGGGACTCGTTCCACCGCCTGGTCGTGCTCCGGGCCGTCACCGTGTGGCGGCGGCTGTGGGTCTATCGGCGTCAGTGGCACGAGGCCATGACCTTGTGCGGGCTGGTGAAGAAGTACGACGACGGGGAGAAGGTCCCCGAACTGCTCTCGGTCCGCTGCTCGTATGCCACGGATGAGGTCGTGCTGCGGATGCCTCGGGGGCAGAACCCGGAGGTCTACCAGAAGGCGGCCCGCGACCTGGCGTACTCGTTCGGCACCCGGCACTGCCGCGTGTTCTCCGGCCGTCGCCACCCGGCCCCGCACCGGTCGGGCCGGCTCGCCTGGCTGCTGCGGCTGGTGGATCGGGTGCGGTTCCGGGACCGGCCCCGGCATGTGTGGTTGGTGTTCATCCGTCGTGACCCGCTGACCCGCATCGTCGCCCCGCTGCCGGTGCCAGCGCGTCCGGACTTCACCGCCCTGCCCCTGGGGCTGCGCGAGGACCTGGCCGTCTACTGCCTTCGGCTGCTCGCCACCCACGTGCTGGTCGGTGGGGCGACGCGGATGGGGAAGGGCTCGGTGATCTGGTCCCTGATCCGCTCCCTCGCGGCCGGGATCCGGTCGGGTCTGGTGCGGGTGTGGGCCATCGACCCGAAGGGCGGCATGGAACTCGCGATCGGTCGGCCGCTGTTCTCCCGCTACGTCGACGACGACTGGTCCCGCATGGCCGACCTCCTAGAGGACGCGGTGGCCCGGATGCGCGCCCGGCAACAGATCCTGCGCGGGAAGGTGCGGGTGCACACGCCCACGGTGGATGAGCCGCTGATCGTCATCGTCATTGACGAGATCGCCGCTCTGCTCGCGTACCTGCCCGACAGCGAGATCCGCAACCGCATCGCCCACGCCCTGGGGCTGCTGCTCTCGCAGGGCGCCGGGCTCGGCGTCCTCGTCGTCGCCGCCACGCAGGACCCGCGCAAGGAAGTCGTGTCGGTCCGGGACCTGTTCCCGACCCGCATCGCCCTCGGCCTGACCGAACGCGGCCACGTCGACCTGCTGTTGGGCGACGGTGCCCGCGACCGGGGAGCCCTGGCAGATCAGATCCCGCTCTCTGGCAAGGGCGTGGCGTATGTGCTGCTCGACGGGCAGCCCGAACCCGCCCGCGTCCGCTTCTCCTACATCCCCGACGACCTGATCCGCGACATGGCGGCCACCTTCCCCGCCCCACCGGAGACGCAGCCAGAACCGGAACCCGTCCCGGCTCCGGCCAAGCCGGCCCGCGCCCCCGGCAACGGCCGGCACACCTACCGGCCGACGCCGCCGAAGCAGGCCGCGCCGCTGCTGCCGCCGTCGCTGCTCAACGCCCTCGACCTGCCCAACGGAGGTGAGCCGCGGTGACCGCCCACGAGCTGCCCGAGGGCACGCCGACCCGGATGCCCTACGCCGACGAACCCGACCGGGAGCCCGAGCCGCGTCGGTTCTACCGGCTGCGCGCCCCGCACGTCGACAAGACCACGGTGCCGGTCACGGTCCGGGTCACCCCCGACGCCGACCTCTACATCGCGGTCGGGTCCGGCCGACGCCGCATGTACCTGACGCCGAACGAGGCGTGGGCGCTGTGGCGCTGCCTGTCCGAAGCCGTGGCCTCGACCGGCGAACCGCCGGAGTGGATCCGCGTGCACATCACCCCCACCCACCGCTGACTTCCCGCTTGGAGCCCGTGATGCGTTCCCGTCGACTCACCCGCCGACCGATGCGCCGCACCTGCCTCGACCTCGCCCACACCGACCCCGACCAGCAGTGCCCCTACTGCGCCCCCGACACCCACGCAGACGCGATCCTCGCCGCCGCCCTCGCCCGGCACGCCGAGATCGCCGCCGAGGACGCCGAAGCCTGGGGGTGGGCCGCATGAAACGGCGCGCTGAGCGGCTGGAAGGTGTCGCCCTGGTCCTGATCCTCCTGGCCGTGGGTGGCATGGCCGGAGCGGCGTCGTTCACCCACGTCAAGGACTGGACCATGCACCACGCCCCGACCGGCACGGGCGAGTGGTTCGGCTGGTCCAACGCGGTCATCTCGGAACTGACCCCGGCGGCTGCCCTGCTGGTCATGCGCCGCCGTCGCCGCGCCGACCCGCACGCCTCCGTGGCCTACCCGCTGGTCCTGCTGATCGCGGCGGTGGCGTTGTCGCTGGCGGCGCAGATCGCCGTGGCCAACGACAGCTTCTCGTCGCGGTTGTTGTCTTCGGTGCCGGCGCTGGCGTTCCTCGCCCTGTCCAAGCTCATCCTCACCGGCAAACCCGTCCCCGCCCCGGCTTCGGACCCGGCCACGGCCTCGGTCGAGGAACCCGCCCCGGAGGCCGTCGACCTGGAACCGGTCGACCTGCCCACCGACCCTGCCCCGGTCCTGGCCCCGCCGGCTCCCGTCGCCAGCCCGACCCTGGCCCCGACCCCGGCTCCGGCTCCGGCTCCGGCTGCGGTGCGGTCGGCGCTGATCTCGTCCACCGTTCAGACCCCGCGTAACGGCCACGTCTTCGCCTCGGAGGTGATCCGGTGACCCGCTCCCAGCTCGCCCGCATCCAGACCCGCCGTCCCGCCGTGGTGGCGCGGCGGATCGTCGGCACCCCCGCTGAGGTCGCCGCCACCGTCGCCCTGGTCCGCGACTCCGGCCGGCTGCTGTCCATGACCACCCCGCAGCAGATCCCCGGCACCACCAACCGGGTGACGGTCACCGTGCGGTTCCTCGACAACCGTCGTCCCGCGCCGGCTCCGGTCCGCCGGCTGCGCCGTGGCCCCGTGGTCGCCGCCGTCGCTGTCCCGGCCGTGGGTGCCGTGGTGGCGGTGGGCTACCTCGCCGCCCAGCTCGTGCAGGCGGTCCGGGCGGCGTTCCCGCTGATCCTCGGCGGTGTCCTGGTCCTGGTCGTCATCGCCCTGCTGTTGCGCTCGTCCGGCCGCTGCTGCCCCGGCCTGCACTGCCCCGGATGCGGCCACTAACCGCCATGGCTGGCTGGCCCACCTACTGCGCCCGCTGCGGCGGGCCAGCCGTCGCCCTGGTCGAAGCCGGCCACCCCGGCACCGGCCACTACCGCGCCGAGGTCGCCTGCACCCGCCACGAAGCTGCCGCCCACCGCTGGGCCAGCGCGGTCGGCCCTACCCGCGCCACCCCCATCGGTGACACCCAACCCGCCCTGTTCGACATTCCGGAGGTGACTCGTTGACCGCCCCCGTCCTGCCCGGCCTCACCCCCGACCCCACCCCGGCAAGCAATCCGCCGGCGGCTGGGTCTCGAGCGGCCCGGCTGGCGATGCCCATGTCCCGCCAGGTGCTCAAGGAGATGGCCGCCGAGTACGGCGTCTGCATCCGACCCGTGACCCTGCGCCGCACCGACCTGACCACCGGCCTGACCGAAGTCATCGACCTGCCCTGCGGCACCACCCGCGAAGACAAATGCCAGCCCTGCGCCAAACGCGCTCGCCGGCTGCGCCAGACGCAGATCCGGGAGGGCTGGCACCGCGCCGACGAACCCAACCCCGGACCGGGACCGGCCACCGACGCGCAACGCGAACTGGTCATGCTGCGCGCACACCTGGAGTTCGCCCGCGACGAAGCGCAACGCTCGGCGCAGTTCGACCAGATCCCCGCCATCGACGACGCGATCGCGGAGGTAGAGGAAGCCATCGCGGCGGAGGGGCTACGCGGGCAGGTCGCCCCACCCCACGACGGCGACGACGCCTCCGCTGGCCGGCGGAAGAGGTCCACCCGCCGCCGGCAGGACGCCCCCGACCTGCCCCGCAAACGGGTCGAACCCCGCACCGTCGGCCGCGTCTACACCGCCCCCGACGGCACCCAACACCGGCCGTCCATGTGGCTGTCCCTCACCCTCGACAGCTACGGCCGGGTCCACCCCGACGGCACCCCCGTCGACCCCGACAGCTACGACTACCGGCGGGCAGCGTGGGATGCGGTGCACTTCGCCCGGCTGCTCGACCGGTTCTGGCAGAACCTGCGCCGCTGCGTCGGCTGGAACGTCCAATACGCCGGCTGCGTCGAGCCGCAACGCCGCCTCGCCCCACACGCACACTTCGCCATCCGCGGCACCATCCCCCGCGCGGTGCTGCGGCAGGTCGCCGCCGCGACCTACCACCAGGTGTGGTGGCCCCCCGCCGACGAGCTGGTCTACCCGCTGGACCGGCCCCCGGTCTGGGACAACGACCGCGGCGAGTGGGTGGACCCAGACACGCGGGAACCACTGCCCTCGTGGGCTGACGCCCTGGACCTCATCGACGCCGACCCCGACACTGAGCCCGCCCACGTCGTGCGGTTCGGCCGGCAGGTCCACGCCGAGGGCGTCACCCCCGGCACCGTGCACGCCGAACGCACGATCGGCTACATCACGAAGTACATCACCAAGAGCGCCGCCGACTGCCACAAGCCGGCCACCGACCGGCAACGCGAACACCTCGACCGGCTTTGGCAACAACTCCGCATCACCCCGTGCTCCGACCGGTGCGCCAACTGGCTCCTGTACGGGATCCAGCCGAAGAAGGCCCACGGGCGCCTGCAAGCCGGCCGCTGCAAAGGCAAAGTCCACCAACGCGCCACCCTCGGCATCGGCGGACGCCGCATCCTCGTCTCCCGCGACTGGTCCGGCAAAACCCTCGCCGACCACCGCGCCGACGCCCGCGCCTGGGTCCGCCGACTCCTCGGCATCACCACCGGAACCGACGACGCCGAGCCGGCCAGCCCCGACGGTGCACCCGCTTACGCCTGGGAGATGGCGCGGCCGGACGACCCCGACATTCCGCCGCTTCAACACCGGCTCCTACGCGCCCTGTCGCAACGGGCGCAGTGGAAAGCCGCCCTGCTAGCTGCGCGCGCCAGAGCGTCTGCCGGTTCCTCGCTGCCCGCCGACGAGTCCGCCTGATCGAGAGGACACCATGAGCAACCGTTCTCAGCCCCTTGTCCCCAAGTGGTACTCCCCTGCCGAGGTCGCAGTGCTGCTCGGCTTTGGCCTGTCGAAGGTGAAGATGAAGATCGCTACGGGTGAGCTGCGGTCGGTGAAGGACGGGAAGTACCGCCGGATCCTGCCCGAGTGGGTGGATGAGTACATCCGTGAACAGGTCGAGCGGCAGGAGGTCGCCTGATGCCCGGCCGAACTCGTGCCAACGGCGAAGGCTCGATCTTCCCCTACCGCAACGGCTACGCCGCATACGTCTGGGTCAACAAGCCGGACGGCAGACGTGCTCGCAAGTACGTGTACGGACAGTCTCGCGAGATCGTCCACGAGAAGTGGTTGAAGCTGCACCAGCAGGCGAAGGCTGGGCCGGTGGCGACCCGGATTCCGACGCTGGCGCAGTACCTGGCGTACTGGTTGGAAGAGATCGTTAAGCCGAATCTTGCTCCGGCCACGTACGTCTCGTACGAGGGCTTTACCCGCCTGTACATCGTTCCGGGTATCGGCGCCAAGCGGCTCGACCGGTTGCAGGTCAAGGACGTGCAGACGTGGATCAATAAGGTGGCTCGGGCCTGCCAGTGCTGCGCTCAGGGTAAGGACGCCGCCAGGCCGGCGGCGAAGCGGCGCTGCTGCGCGGTTGGCAACTGCTGCCAGGCCGTTCCGTCCGACAGCGCGATCAGGGGACTCCGGGCGACCCTGCGGGCGGCGCTCTCGCAAGCGGTGGCGGAGGAACTGGTCACCAAGAACGTGGCGGCGCTGGTGAAGCTACGTGCGGCTCGCAAGAAGCCGGGCGCTGCGTGGGACAGCGACGAGGCTCGCCGCTTTCTGGAATCGGCGCGCGCGGACAAGGATCCGATGTATGCGGCCTGGGTGCTGCTGCTCGTGCTCGGGCTGCGCCGCGGGGAACTGCTCGGCCTCTCGTGGGACGATATCGACGAAACCGATGGCGAACTGAACGTGGCTTGGCAGCTCCAGCGCATCGGAGGACAGCTCGTGCGACGGGAAACGAAGACGGAAGAGTCGGACGCCCCGCTGCCCTTGCCTGAGATATGCCGTACTGCCCTGGCCATTCGACGTGCCGAGCAACAGGCGGAAAGGAAGGCGGCTGGTGAGGCGTGGCAGAACTCGTCGCTCGTCTTCACCACCCGCTACGGGACGCCGCTAGAGCCGCGCAACTTCAACCGGGCGTGGGAGGCTCGGGTGCGCCGTTACGGGCTGCGCCGGATCACTCCGCACGGCGCACGGCGGACCTGCGCCAGCGTCCTGGCGGATCTCGACGTGCACCCGCGGGTGGCGATGCAGATCCTGCGGCACGCTGACTTCAAGGTCACGATGGAGATTTACACCAAGGTCAGCTCCAAGCAGACCCGCGAGGCGTTGAAGCGCCTGGGCGAGCGGATGAACGGCGCTGAGTCCGCATGATCGCTGCTGTACTTCACTGCTGTACGGGACGGAAAAGGGGCCGTCTCGGTCTCCCGAAACGGCCCCTCACCTGCTGCGCGCCCGAAGGGACTCGAACCCCTAACCTTCTGATCCGTAGTCAGATGCTCTATCCGTTGAGCTACGGGCGCTGGTGCTCAGCCAGCCTACACGACCGACTTTCGCGCGGAGACTCCGGGATTCGAACCCGGGAGGGGCTTTAAGACCCCAACCGCATTAGCAGTGCGGCGCCATAGACCAGACTAGGCGAAGTCTCCCTGGCGACCCGGCAGGCCACCGCGCCCGAGGATACAGGGCAGCACCCACCGGGGGCAAAGCGACTTCGCGAGCAGCGGTGAACGACCACCGCCCGACCGCACGTGAGCGCTGTGCGCGGGCGTCATCAGGACTACTCTCCATCGATATGCAGGAGCAGCCCCCGAGCGAGCCGACCCGCCGCGAGCCTGCTGACGGGGCTCGCCGGCGTTCCCCGAGGCCCACCTTCAGGCCCCCATCCGTGCCGCAAACCGCATCGGAAGCCGCGCCACCCCCGGCCGGAGAGAGCGGGGCGAAGACGGCCGACGAGAAGGCCGGCCGTACCCGGCGGGTCAAGGGCGCTGCCATCGTGCTCTTCCAGCCGCCGGAGCCCGACCGGGCGGTGCCTCCGCAGTCGGCCCGACGGCCGACAATGCCGGCCGAGGACCCAGCCGGCGCGACGGACGAGCCGGCGGAACGGCCTGCGCCCGAGCAGCCGGCGGCGGCCCGGCCAGCACCCGACCGCCAGGCCCAGGTCCAACCGGCACAGCATCAGGTCGCAGAGGAGGAACCGGTACAGGACCAGCCCGCACAGGACCAACCGCCACAGGGCCAGGCCGCGCAGGATCAGGCGGCACCGGACGAGCCCACGCAGGACCAGACGGCACCGGACCAGCTCGCGCAGGATCCGCCAGCGCCACAGGAGCAGCCGTCGGCGGAGATCCCAACCGGCCCCGCCAAGGCGGGCAGAGAAGCGGCTTCCGCCACGAAGCGGACGTCCGTCCGCAGGTCATCACCGCAGGCGTCCACCCGAAAAGCCTCGCCCCGCGCTGCATCCGTGCCCCCTGGCGGGACCGCGACCCCGGCCGGGGTTGCCGACACCGCCGCTCCTGGCCAGGCCACGCCCGCGTCGACGACGGCCCCCACAGCGACGCCCCGCTCCGGGACGGGACCCGTCCGGCCGGCGGCCCCTTCGGCGGGGACGAACGCCCCGGCGGACTCGGAGCCGGTGCCCCCGACAGCCGCGGAGGGGACGGCATCACCGGCGCAGGCCACGGCGGCCACCCGCGAGGCGAAACCGCCGGCCGAGGCAGTCACGCCCCAGGTGAAACCGCCGGCGGAGGCAGCCACACCGCGTCAGGCGGAAGTCGCGGAGGAGACCGCCGCGCCGAAGGCGGGCGCTCGGAAAGCCGCCGCCCGGAAGGCGACCGCGACGGCCACCACCAAGACCCCTGCCCGGAAGGCGACCGCGACGACCACCAAGACCCTCGCCCGCAAAGCCACCGCCGCGACACCCACCACCAAGACCTCCGCCCGGAAGACGGCCGGCGCGCCGACCACCAAGGCCACCGCGACGCAGGCCACCACCACGGCCACGGACCGGACGGTGACCGCCACCCCGGCCACCGCCGGGAAGCCGGCCACCGAGCCGCCCCCGGCCCCGCCGGCGTACGACCTGCGGGCGATCACCGCCCGGGTGCTGGACCATCCCGGTTTCGCCCCGGAGCTGCTGGCCCTGGCCGCCGTCGAGGCGCTCGGTCCGGGGGCCGGCGCGTGGGCCGAGCGGCTGCGCATGGCGTACCCCGATGCCACGCCGGACGGCCTTGCCCGGCTCGCCACCCGGCGGTTCGTACGGCTGGCCGGGGCGGGTGGGGCCACGGCGGCCCTGGCCGGTGTCCTCGCGCCGCTCGCCGAACTGGCGGCGGTGCTCTGGACGCAGGCCAACCTGGTGCTGCACCTGGCCGCGGCGTACGGACGCGACCCGGCTCATCCCGATCGGGCCGCCGAGCTGCTGGTGTTGACGCAGGTGCACCCGGACGGGTCGAGTGCGCGTACCGCTCTGGAGGCGGCGCGGGCGTTGGACGGGCCGGAAGAGGCGCCGTGGCCGCGCGCGGCGGAGGCGGCGTGGCGGTTGGCCGCGCCGCTCGCCGCCCAGGCCGGCGGCTGGCTGGCGCTGCGACTGGCGTCGCGGCTGCTGCCGGGCGCCGCGGTGCTCGCCGCGGCCGCCGGTGACGCGGCGGCGGCCGAACGGCTGGCGGCCCGCGCGATCACCGCCTACCGGCCGCCGCGGCGGGCCTGACGCAGGTCCGGCTGCTGCCGTGGGCGGGCGGGCGCGCCTGATTCGTTCACGTCGTCAGCTCCAAAGGGTCCGGCACACACACCTCGACGGCCGCGGCACACCGAAGGCACCGGCACACAGCTCGGCCGCCGACGCACTCTCGAAGGCGCCGGCACACGCCAGCCGCCCCACACGCCAACCGCCCCACACGCCGGCCGCCCGCGCCCCCGGTCAGAGCCAGTCGAACCACGACTTGGGCAGCAGCGCGTACCCCACGAAGGCCACCACGTCGAGCAGCGTGTGCGCGACGACCAGCGGCATCACCCGCCGCGTGCGCAGGTAGAAGAGGCTGAACACCACGCCCATCACGGCGTTGCCCACGAACGCCCCGAACCCCTGGTAGAGGTGGTAGGAGCCGCGGAGGAGCGCGCTCGCCGCGACGACCGCGCCGAGCCGCCACTGGAGCTGGCGCAACCGGGTCACCAGGTAGCCGACCACGATCACCTCCTCCAGCACGGCGTTCTGCACGGCGGCGAGGATGAGCACGGGCACGGCCCACCAGATGTCGGGCAGGGAGGCCGGCACCAGGGTCGCGTTGACGCCGAGCTGGGCCGCCACCCAGAACAGCGCCAGCCCGGGCAGCCCGATCAACGCCGCCAGGCCCGCGCCGCGCGCGAGGTCCGACCCGGGCCGCCGGGCGTCGAGGCCGAGCGTCCGCGCCGGGTCACCGGGGTCGCGCCCCAGCAGGTGTACGGCGAGCAGCACGGGCAGCAGCGCGAAGACGATCCCGAGAAGCTGGTACGTCAGATCGAGGTAGGGCCTCGTGGACGCGGAGGTGTTCAGTGCCGCGGTCTGCTTGGACAGCGGCCCCTCGGCGGTCAGCTTCGCGATGATCGAGACGACCGCGTAGACGGCCGACTGGCCGAGGGAGAGGCCGAGGACCAGCAACGTCTCGGTACCCAGTGTCCGGCGCGACACCGGGCGGGTGAGCTCAAGGGTCACCGCACCACTCTGCCCGACGGGAGCGCCCGCCGGCACCGCCGAACACCCCTCGTGAGCCGATCGCACATTCTGTGCGACCGGTGGACACGCTCCGTGGAGATCCTGTCTTCGCCCCATTCACCGTCAGGAGAGGGAGCGGGCCCATGGAGGACTTCGCGCGGCTGCTGAAGGAGAGCTGGACCCTGGTGGAAGAGCACCGGGAGCGGCTCAGCGAGTACTTCTACGCCCGCCTGTTCCTGCTCGACCCGGACCTGCGGCAGCTCTTCCCGGTGCAGATGAGCGGGCAGGGCGACCGGCTGCTCGAGGCGATCATCACGGCCATCCACACGGTCGGCGACCCGGAGAGCTTCGACGAGTTCCTGCGGGCGCTGGGCCGCGACCACCGGAAGTACCAGGTCGAGGCGGAGCACTACGCGACCATGGGCGTCGCGCTGCTGGACGCGCTGCGCACCACGGCCGGCGACGGCTGGAACCTGGAGTACGACCAGGCCTGGCGGGACGCGTACGCGGCGATCTCGGAGAAGATGCTGGCCGGGGCGGCGGCGGACGACAACCCGCCGTACTGGCACGCGGAGGTGCTGACCCACGAGCGGCACGGCGCCGACACGGCCGTGCTGACCGTCCGCGCCCTCCAGCACCCGATGTCGTGGAAGGCCGGCCAGTACGTGAGCGTGGAGGTGCCGCGGCACCACCCGCGGGTGTGGCGGACGTACTCGGTGGCGAACGCCCCGAACGAGGAGAACGTGCTGGAGTTCCACGTCCGGTCCGCCGGCGCCGGCTGGGTCTCGGGGGCGCTGGTCCGCCGGGTGAAGCCGGGCGACCTGCTGCGGCTGGCGGCGCCGATGGGCTCGATGACGCTGGACCGCACCTCGGAGCGGGACATCCTCTGCGTGGCCGGCGGGGTCGGGCTCGCGCCGATCAAGGCGCTCGTGGAGGAGCTGGCCACGTACAACCGCACCCGCTGGGTGCACGTCTTCTACGGTGCCCGGCGGGAGGCCGACCTGTACGGGCTGGCCGGCCTGCGCGAGCTGGTGGCCGCGCACCCGTGGCTGTCGGTGACGCCGGCGTGCAGCGAGGACCCGGACTTCGACGGTGAGCAGGGCGACATCGCGGACGTGCTCGGCCGCTACGGCCCGTGGACGGCGCACGACTGCTACGTGTCCGGTTCGGCGCCCATGGTGCGGTCGACCCTGCGGGTGCTCGCGGCCGACGACGTCCCGCCGCCGCACATCCGGTACGACACCTTCGGCGATCTCTGAGGCTTTTCTCCCCCCATCCGGGGCGCGTGCCCCTGCCCCCTGGGGCACGCGCCCCGGCCCCCCGCCCCCACGGGGACGGGTTCGCCCGCGGCGGCCTCGTAGCCGAGGGCGAGCAGCCGGGTGGTCAGTAACGCCAGGGGCGGCCGGTCTCCCGGTACTCCTCGACGGGGACCAGCGGCACGCCGGGGGTCATCCGGTCCACGTAGAGCCTCCCCTCCAGGTGGTCGATCTCGTGCGCGACGAGCCGGGCCATGCCGTACTCGAACGACGTGATGATCCGGCTGCCGTCCCACTGGGCGTGCTCGACGTCGACCCGCAGCGGCCGGGGCACGAGACCGCGGTGGTCGAAGAAGGAGAGGCAGCCCTCGTACTGCTCGTCGGTGTCCGGGGACACGTCGACCACGCGCGGGTTGAGCAGCACGACCGGTTCGGCGTTCCGGTCGGGCGGGCGGACGACGGCCGCCGCGCGTCCGATGCCGAGCTGCGGCGCCGCGATGCCGACCCCCTTGCTGAACGGGTGCAGTTCGTCGAGGCGGGCCAGCGTGGCGCAGAGACGGTCGACCACCTTCCGGGCCGTCCCCTCCTCGGCGGGGAGGTCGAACGGCCGGGCGGGCTGGCGCAGCAGGTCGTCGCCGCGCTGCACGACGCCGGCGGCACGCATCCGGTCGCTGGGGCGGACCCGGCCCTCCGGCGGGGCGTCGTGGTCCGGCTCCGGGCGGGCGCGGAACCGCCACTGCATCCGGTAGCGGGCGTTGAGCGGGGGGTCGTCGGTCTGCCACTCGAAGATCGCGCGGTCGCCCTCGTCGTGCCGCTGCACCGGCGTACGCAGCGGGCCCTCCTCCGCCGACAGCGAGGTCTCCGCGCCCCAGACCTGCGGGTCGAGCACGGCCGGCAGGTCGAGGCGTACGGCCAGGTGCCGGGTGGGCACCCGGACCGCCCGCTGGAACCAGGGCCCCCACTTCTCCGCGCCGACTCGGTAGGCGTACTCGATGGTGGCGCGGTCCCCCGGGTAGAGCGGGAAGCGCCGCTCGCCGTTCTCGAAGAGCAGCCAGATCTCCTTGAAGGCGTCCCGGTCGTGCTTGGCCCGCCAGTGCATCGGCTCGCGTTCGCCGCCGTCGTCCCGGTACGCCCGCAGCTGCAACTCGGCGAAGGTGAGCGGATGCTCCCGGTGGTGCCGGTTGGAGCGGCCCGGATCGTTCGGGTAGCGGTCGACCGCCACCCGGACCAGGTAGCGGGTGACGGGCTCCGTTCCCGCGTTGTACAGCTCCCGCCGGATCACGCACAGGTAGCCCTCGTCGGTGTGGGTGAGCGTGGCGAGTTCCCGTTCGACCACGAGGCCGGTGCCCGGGGGCAGCCACTGCCCGGGTGGGGACAGCTCCCGCTGCGGCAGCCCGGCGCGGGTGTGCCGCACCTCGTCGTACTCCCGGAAGCGCTGCCAGATGACGCCGCCGGCCTCCAGGACGGCCTCGGCCCGGCGGGCGAAGTCCTCGGTCGGGCGGTGCCGCCGCCCCTCGACGTGGCTGACGTACGACGGGTCGAAGCCCATCAGCACGGCCAGCTGTTTCTTGGACAGCCCTCGCGCGGTCCGCTGCCGCGCGAGTTCGGCGGCGAAGGAGTCGGCAGCACGGTCGAGGGGTGAGGTCGTCATCGGCTTCCTCGTGGCCGGGAGTATCAGTTTCACGTTCCGTGGCCGAGCGCACACGGAACTGCCACCTTGCCGACAGTCTTCTTGACATTTCACCGATGGACGTCGATGCTGCTGCCCGCTCGCCCGTTGCGCCGGAGTTTCTCCGGGCCGGCCGGGGGTAGTACGCCCGAGCGATCGGCGTCGCTTCGCGCGGTGCCGAGGGTGACCCAGACCTCCGGATCGGCCGGGGACGGCCCTTCCTCACACCGACGGACTGTGGTTAGGCTAGCCTTAGCTCACAGGGACCAGGCGCGCGACGGGGGATGATCGAGTGACAGCGGTGATGCCGGGGCGGGATGTCGCCGCCACGCCGCTGGCGCCGGTCACGGCAGCCCTGCGCGCCATGTTCGGCACCGACGACGTGCCGGGCCTCGCGACCGGCCTCCTGGTCGCCGACGAGTTCGGCTGGGCCCCGGCGACGACCCTGATCGACGGCAGCCGGCTCCCCGAACTCCTGCACGCCGCCAGCCTGCGGTGGGGCGGCACCCCGCACGCCTGTGCGGCCCTGGCATGGAAGTCCTACAGCTACTGGACGGCGCTGCCCGTGGTGCTCGGTTGGGCCTCGGCCCGGCGGGTGCCCCTGCTGGACCCGTCCGACGTGCTGATCCACTTCGAGGACCACCGCCCCCTCGTCACGCTCGGCCTGCGGCGCTCGACCACCGTCGCGGTGCTGCCCAGCGACCCGCTGGCCCTCGCGCCCTCGCCCGAGGTGCGGGTCGTGTCCGGCGAGGCCGAGCTGCTGGACGTGTTCCGCGCCTCGCTCCTGGACGCCCACCTGGCGCCGATGATCCGGGCGATCCAGTCGGAGGTGCGGATCGGCACGCGTACCCTCCTCGGCTCGGTGGCCTCCGGCATCTCGAACGGCATCCTGCGCGCCGCGGACGGGCTGCCCGGTTCCTCCGCCGAGACCATCGACACGCTGCTCGGCGCCCTCGACCTGCGCGACCTCGTGGAGCTGGTGCCCGGGCCGACCGGCGAGCCGACCGTCCAGCGGCGCACCTGCTGCCTCGCGTTCACCCTGCCCCGCCCGAAGATCTGCCAGGGCTGCTGCGTACGCCAGGCCTGACGCGGTTCACTTCGTCAGAGGACGCACGTCCCAGACCCAGACGCCGCCGGTGAACACCGGCTCGATCCCGGTCAGCTCGGTCATCGCCCGGCGCAGCGCGTCGGCGTTGCGGTGCGGCCCGAGGATCACCACACCGGCCCGCCAGTACCGCAGGTCGTCGACCGCATTCACCCGGGACTGGGGTGTGATCGGCGGCACCGCGCCCGCACGCCGGACCACGCTGAAGAAACTGCTCGTGGGCCGGGGCGGGGCGGTGAAGAGGGCGGCGCCGTGCTCCTCCGCGTGGGGACGCGTGTCCGGGCCGAGGAAGTACCCGCGGGCCAGGGGCATGTCCAGCCCGGTGGCCGCCGCCCAGCGCAGCGGCTCGGTGTAGTTGGTGTCCGGAAGGGGCAGGGTCACGACGCTCCGCCCGCCGGCCACGTACGGCCGCCAGGCCCCGGACGTCACGAATCCGGGCACGGGGTTGAGGTGGGTCGCCGGCAGCGGGGTCGGCAGGATGGGCACCAGGGCCATGGCGAGCACGGTCACGGTGGCGTAGCGGATCTGCGGTCGTGCCGCTGGGTGCGCCACGGCGAGCCGGCGGATGCGCTCGACGCCGAGCGCGAGCAGCAGGCCGATGATCGGTGTGATGGCCAGCGCCCACCGCGTGGGCACCACGGAGTGCAGGATCGGCAGGTCCTCGAGGGGCGCCCAGAGGCTCGGGACGCCGGTCTCGCGACCGTCGAAGATCACCTCGCGGCCGAGCGAGAGCACCGCGAAGAGCAGCCCGAGCACGGCGAGGCTGACCACAACGAGGTTGCGTCGCAGCCACCAGACGAGGGCGAGCACGAGTATCACCAGCGCCCAGCCGAAGAAGCTGTTCTCCTCGGTGGGGTTCTT
Source organism: Micromonospora globbae (assembly GCF_036184225.1). Taxonomy (NCBI): domain Bacteria; kingdom Bacillati; phylum Actinomycetota; class Actinomycetes; order Micromonosporales; family Micromonosporaceae; genus Micromonospora; species Micromonospora globbae. The sequence continues at coordinate 5,615,537 of NZ_CP108084.1, read as the reverse complement.
CGCCAGCCCTTCCGAGGTGCGGGGGCTGCCGGCCAGTGACTCCCGCGAGTACGCCACGAAGGAGGCGAGGTCACTGGAGTAGCCGCGGATGAGGCGCGGCAGGCCCTCGTACGCGCCGGGTCCGAAGAACTGGACGTAGAGCGGGTACGCCAGCAGCGCCGCGGCCACGGCGGCGGCCACACCGAGCCCGGCGAGGAAGGTCCCGGCCCGCCGCCGGAGGTCGGTCCGGCCGGCGGCCAGCACGGCGACCACGACGCCGAGCCCGATCGCGGTCATCAGCAGGATCTCCAGGTTGAGGAAGGCCTGCCAGACGATCACCAGTGCGAGCAGTACGCCGTTGCGCAGCCAGCGGCCGCTGTCACCCAGCCGCAGCGTCCGCCAGATGATCAGGGGGACCACGAACTGGGAGACGATGTTGGGGTGCGCGTTCGCGTGGGAGATCATCGCCGGCGCGAACGCGCAGAACGCCGCACCCAGCCAGGCCGGGCCACGTGAGCCGACGAGGACCCGGGAGAAAAGGAAATACCAGGCGGTGGCCGTGGCAATCATCCCGACCGTGAGGAACAGCAGGAACGAGGCACGGGGACCGAAGGCCAAGGTGACCGGCGTCAGCGGTATCGAAACGGATAATACTGACGTATTCGCCATCAAATTGACGCCTTCGGGCACATTCATCTGGTCCGAGTGGAATGGATACGCCAAATGCGTCACCACTCGTGCACCGTGCGCCATCATCCACTCGAACTGCGCCTGATCGTTCCGGTTGTCCCGAACCCCGTTGCGCGGGTCGAGCCACAGCCGGGCGGTGACCCAGAAGCCGAGCGCCACGAAGCTGAGCACGGCCAGGAGGTCGATCCGGCGACCCCTCCCGGGGCGATCACCCCGCACGACACCCGGCGCAGCGGCCGTGGGGCCGTCCTCCGGGACGCCCGAATCAGGAGTAGTCATAACAATTCGGAGCGTAGTCAGCGTATGGCGTGCACGTGACACGTTTCTGGGTATTGCCGTACTATGTGCCGGGTTCGCCGACCGCCGATCGCGTGCCACCCCCGACTGCATTTCGGCCATCGGGTCGCCCCGATTTTCCTGCCCTCCGCGGGGATGATTCACTCTGTCGGTCCCAGGCGCGGGTCGAGTTCATACCGTGAGGAATCGACGCATGGCAGAAATCACTGGTGATCAGCGCGTCCAGTCCGAGGTGCTGGAGGGCCTCGCGACGGCGGTCAACCACCGCCGCTGGTTCGTCGAGCTGGCGGTGCCGTACCTGGGCGACAACCCGATCGAGATCGGCAGCGGACTGGGCGACTACGCGCTCGAGTGGGCCGACCGCCTGCCCCGGTTCACCGCCACGGAGGCGGACCCGGACCGCCTGATCCGGCTCAAGGAGCGCCTCGCCGACCGGCCGACCATCGACGTACGCGAGATGCTGCTCCCGCACTCGGAGCGGGGCGACTACAGCGCCGCCGTCTCCTACAACGTGCTGGAGCACATCGAGGACCACGTGAGCGCCCTGCGCAGCATGCGCGACCTCGTCCGGCCCGGCGGCGCGGTGATCATCATCGTGCCGGCGTTCCAGTTCGCGATGAGCCCGGCCGACATCGCCACGGGCCACGTACGCCGCTACACGAAGAAGACCCTCGCAGCGGCGATGACCGAGGCCGGGCTGACCGTGGAGAAGATCCACTACGCGAACGCGCTCGGACTGTTCGGCTACTTCATGGCCACCAAGGTCTTCCGGCTCATGCCGAAGGAGGGCCCGATGGTCAAGCTCTACGACACCCTCGTGCTCCCGGTGACCAAGGCCGCCGAGCAGGTCGTCCGGCCGCCGTTCGGCCAGTCCGTCTTCGCCGTCGCCCGCGTCCCCGCCTGACACCGGACGGTCCTGCCCGGGCGCCCGCCTGACCCCGGCACGGTTCCGCCCGCGACCCCGCGCCGGGACGGGCGCAGGATCGCGGGCGGATCAGCTCACTGCGTGACCTGGTACGTCGGGCGGATGACGGCCCGGGCCAGGGTGTGGAACGTCAGGTTGAAGCCGACGTAGGCCGGGCTCGCGTCCGGGGTGAGCTCGAGGCGGTCCACGTCCAGGGCGTGCACCGCGAAGACGTACCGGTGCGGCCGGTCGCCGGCCGGCGGCGCGGCGCCCCCGTAACCCTGCTCGCCGTAGTCGTTGCGGACCGGGAACGCCCCGCCGAGATCCGCACCGCCGGCGCCGCCCGCGCCCCGCGGCAGCTGGGTGACGCTCGCCGGGATGTTCACCAGCACCCAGTGCCAGAACCCGCTGCCCGTGGGGGCGTCCGGGTCGTAGCAGGTCACCGTGAAGCTCCGGGTGCCCTCGGGGAAGTCGGACCAGGTGAGCTGCGGCGACAGGTTCTCGCCGCCGACGCTCGGGTGGGCGTGCCGTACGTCCATCGGCTCGCCGTTCTGCACGTCGTCGCTGGTCAGCGTGAACGACGGGACGGTCGGCAGCAGCTCGTACGGGTCCGGGGCGATCGGTCGTTCCAAGGTCATCGAGACGCGTCCTTCCGATGTGCGCGCGGAGTTCTCCGCTCTTCTTACCCTGCCGGCCCGTCAGGATCGACCGGAAGCGACAGGTGCGGATGAACCGTTCGTCTCACTACCGTTGACCACAGGCAACGATCCCGGGAGAGAACTCTTGGCCGTCTGGCGTGACTTCCTCGCGGCGATCGTGACCGCGCTCCGGCAGCGGCCGGACGAGCGGGCGATCGCCGAGGAACGCCGCCGCGCGGTCGAGCGGCTGGCCGAGGAGAGGATCCGCCAGGAGCGCGGCTCGGCGGAACGGCGGGACTAGGGCGCTGGCGCGCGGCCGTGGACGGGTGAGAATGGCGGCATGCCGAGCCGCCTTCCCCCATCGACGCCGTCGGACCGACACCGGATCCGTGGGAGCGGCGTCGATGGCTGACGCAGAGGACGTCCGCCGGCTGGCGCTGGCACTGCCCCACGTGGAGGAGATCGACAGCGAGGGCTTCGACTTCCGCGTGGGCGGCAAGGGGTTCGTCTGGTCGTACCCCGAACGCCAACCGGGCCGACCGCGCGTGATCCGCACCGACATCGCGGTGCTGTACGTCGGCGACGAGGCGGAGAAGCAGGCGCTCCTGCTCGGCGAGCCCGAGCGCTTCTTCACCACGCCCGCGTACGACGGGTTGCCCCTGGTCATGCTGCGTCTGGCGCAGGTGGACGTGTACCGCCTGGAGGAACTCGTCACCGACGCGTGGCGCATGCGCGCCCCCGAATCGCTCGTCGGCGACCTCGACGACGCTCCAGCCGCCGAACCGCGCTGAGCGGAGACGGCGTTCGACGTCGGCCCGCCGAAGAGCGCTGAGCGGAGACGTTCCCCACCGCCCCTGCGACCCGCGCCGTCGCCCGGGGTGGCGCGGGGTGCGTACAGTGCCGCGGCATGGGTGCGATCAAGCCGTGGCACATCGCCACGCTCTGCTGCCTCGTCACGTCGCTGGCGCTGATCGGCGGCGTCGTCTGGTTCGCCGCGAGCCGCGGACGGCGCCGCTAGGGCGCGTCGGGCCCACCCGTCCATCGTGGCCGGCCGGGCCACGCAAGCCGCGACCGTGACCTACTCTGGCAGCGGCGTCAGGCCCCGCACGCGGCGCGGGGACGGTGACGGCCAGGGAGGCGGCGGCATGTCCAGCACCCAGTTGTACGACACCATCGGAGCCACCTACACCGCGACGCGGCGCACCGAGCCCCGGATCTCCGCACAGGTGTGGGCGGCGCTCGGCGACGCGCGGACGGTGCTGAACGTCGGCGCCGGCACCGGCTCCTACGAGCCCGCCGACCGGGGCGTCACCGCCGTGGAACCGTCGGCGCTCATGCGGGCACAGCGCCCCGCCGCTGCCGCGCCGTGCGTGGCCGCCGACGCGGAGCACCTTCCGTTCGCGGACCAGTCCTTCGACGCGGCTATGGCCTTCGCCACCATCCACCACTGGCCGGACCCCATCGCTGGCCTGCGCGAGATGCGGCGGGTCGCCCGCCGGGTGGTGGTGTTCACGCACGACACCAGCGACGCCGGATGGCTCCACCGCTTCTGGCTCACACGCGACTACCTCCCCGAGGTCGGTGACCTCCGGGTCGGCCGGCCGTCGCTGACCGACCTGGCCGGCGCGATCGGCGCCCGCGTGGAGCCGGTGCTCATCCCGTGGGACTGCGTGGACGGCTTCTTCGAGGCCCACTGGCGCCGGCCCGAGGCGTACCTGGACGAGAACGTCCGGCGCGGGGTGTCGGTCTGGTCCAGGGTCGGGGCGGACGCCGAGCAGCGGGCGGTACGCGACCTGCGTGACGACCTCGCCTCGGGCCGGTGGGCGGAACGCAACCGCGACCTCGTCGACCTCGACGCGGCGGAACTGGGCCTTCGCCTGCTCGTCGCCTGAACCCGGCACCGCAGGTCAAGGGGCGTTCGCGCCGCCCGTGGGGAGCGGAGGGTGTGGGATTCGAACCCACGAAGAGCTTGCGCCCTTACCGGTTTTCAAGACCAGCGCCATCGGCCACTAGGCGAACCCTCCCGGGCCGCGTTCCGAGAACGTACGCGGCCGTGCCTAGTCTGCCATGCCGGGCGGCCGGACGAGCGGGGGCGGCAGCGCCGGCGGGCGCGCGGCGGAGGCGTTTCCGACCCGACGCAGACCCACGGCCCCCGGGGTGGACGCCGGTCGGGTAAGACTGGACCATGCACGCGATCACCGTTCCGTCACCCGGTGGACCCGAGGCACTCGTCTGGGCCGAGGTGCCCGATCCCGAACCCGGCCCGGGCGAGGTGGTCGTGGACGTGCGGGCGAGCGCCGTCAACCGGGCGGACCTGCTGCAACGGCAGGGGCACTACCCGCCGCCGCCGGGTGCGCCCGCGTACCTCGGGTTGGAGTGCTCCGGTGTGATCAGTGCCGTCGGTCCGGACGTGACCGACTGGCGGGTGGGCCAGGAGGTCTGCGCGCTGCTGGCCGGCGGCGGGTACGCCGAGCGGGTGGCCGTTCCGGCCGGCCAGGTGCTGCCGGTGCCGGCCGGCGTCGACCTGGTCGACGCCGCGGCGCTGCCCGAGGTGGCCTGCACGGTCTGGTCCAACGTGGTGCGGCTGGCCGGGCTGCGTGCCGGCGAGACGCTGCTGGTGCACGGCGGCGGCAGCGGGATCGGCACGTTCGCGATCCAGCTCGGCGTGGCGCTCGGCGCCACCGTGCTGGTGACCGCCCGCGCGGCGAAGCACGAGCGTCTGCGCGAGCTGGGGGCCGCGCACACGATCGACTACGCCGGGCAGGACTTCGTCGAGGAGGTGCGCCGGGTCACCGACGGCCGGGGGGCGGACGTCGTCCTGGACATCATGGGCGCGAGCTACCTGCGGCAGAACGTGGCCGCGCTCGCGACCGGCGGACGGCTCATGGTCATCGGCCTCCAGGGCGGGCGCAAGGGCGAGCTGGACCTCAACGCCCTCATGGCCAAGCGGGCCACGATCGGGGCCACGACGCTGCGGGCCCGGCCGGCGGCGGAGAAGGCGGCGATCGTCCGGGGCGTACGCGACGAGGTGTGGCCGCTCGTCGAGGCCGGCCGGATCCGGCCGGTCGTGGACCGCCGGATGCCGATGGCGGAGGCCGCCGAGGCGCACCGGAGGGTGGAGAACAGCGACCACCTCGGCAAGGTGCTGCTCACGACGGGGTGACGCCGGCCTCCGGTTCCACGGCCTGCGCGGGCAGGACCAGCCGGGCGCCCGGCCCCTCGCCGGCCAGCCGGTCGCCGGGGTTGTAGAGGGCGCAGCGCTGCAACGACAGGCAGCCGCAGCCGATGCAGCTGTCCAGGTCGTCGCGGAGCTTGGTCATCAGCCGGATCCGCTCGTTGAGGCGTTCCCGCCAGACGCTCGACAGGCGGGCCCAGTCCGACGCGCTCGGGGTCCGGGACGCGGGCAGCGAGTCCAGCGCCGCCCGGATCTCCTCCAGCGAGATGCCGACCTGCTGCGAGATCCGGATGAACGCCACCCGGCGCAGCTCGGAGCGGGCGTACCGGCGCTGGTTGCCGCCGGTGCGCTCGGCGCGGATCAGACCGAGCCGCTCGTAGTAGCGCAGCGCGGAGGGTGCCACGCCGCTGCGGGCCGAGAGCTGACCGATTGTGAGGGACTCGTGCATCCTGTCGCCTTGAGTTGAAGTGCGCTTCAACTTGCAGGCTAGCGGCATGACCATGACAACTGCCAACACGCCCCGCCCGACGGGCGGGGCCACGCCCCCCGGACCGGCGCCGGCACTGCCGACCGTGCCCGGCCCGCCCGCCGTACCCGGCCCGGTCGCCGGGCCATTGGAGCGGCTGCGCGCCGGCCGGGAGTTCGGCGCCAACGTGTACTCGACGATCGACGTGCTCTGGGTGCTCTACGACCGGATCCTGCGGATCACGCCGGAGACGACCGACGACCCGGACCGGGACCGGTTCCTGCTCTCCAAGGGGCACGCGGTGGCCGGCTACTACGCCGTGCTCGCCGCGAAGGGCTTCATCCCGCCGGACTGGCTGGACGACCAGGGCGGGCCGGACAGCCGGCTCGGCGACCACCCCGACCGGACCCTGGTGCCCGGCGTGGAGATCGGTTCCGGATCGCTCGGCCACGGGCTCGGCCTCGGCGTCGGCACCGCGCTCGGGCTGCGCGCGCAGGGCCTGCTCACCCCCCGGGTGTACGTGCTGCTCGGCGACGCGGAACTGGACGAGGGCTCCAACCACGAGGCGATCGCGTACGCCGGGGCCACCGGCCTGGCCAGCCTGACCGCCGTGGTCGTCGACAACCACTCGGCCACCCACGGCTGGCCCGGCGGGGCGGCCACCCGGTTCACGGCGAACGGCTGGACCGCGGTGACCGTCGACGGGCGCGACCACGACGCCCTGCACCACGCCCTGACCGGGCACGACAACCACCGACCGCACGTCGTCGTCGCGGTCGTCGGAGGGGAGTGACCCGTGCGACAGACCTTCGTCGACACCATGACCGACCTGCTGGCCGAGGACCCCCGGACCGCCCTCGTGCTCGCCGACATCTCCGCGGCCGCCTTCACGCCGGCCGCCGCCCGGCATCCCGAGCGCGTCCTGAACGTCGGCATCCGGGAGCAGCTCATGATGGGCGTCGCGGGTGGGCTGGCGCTCACCGGGCTGCGGCCGGTCGTGCACAGCTACGCGCCCTTCCTCGTGGAGCGGGCGTACGAGCAGATCAAACTCGACCTGGACCACCAGGCCGTGAGCGCGGTGCTGGTGAGCGTCGGCGCCTCGTACGACCGGGCGGCCGCCGGCCGTACCCACCTCTCCCCGGCCGACGTCTCACTCATCGACACGCTGCACGGCTGGACCGTGCACGTACCCGGGCATCCCGGTGAGGTGTCGGCGCTGCTGCGCGACGCGGTGGCCGGGGACGGTTCGGCGTACCTGCGGCTCTCGATCCTGCACAACGACCGGCCGCACGGCACGGACGGCGCCCTCACCGTGGTCCGCGACGCCGGCCCGGGAGCGCCGCTGCTCGTGGCGGTCGGCCCGGTGCTCGACGCCGCCCTGGACGCGGTCGCCGACCTGGGCGTGACCGTGGCGTACACCAACCGGCCCCGGCCGTTCGACACGGCGGGTCTGCGGAAACTGGCGGGCACCGAGGTGATCCTGGTCGAGCCCTACCTGGCGGGTACGTCGAGCCGGGTCGTGTCGGACGCGCTGGCGGACCGCCCGCACCGGCTGCTGGCCCTCGGAGTGGGGCACGCCGACCTACGTCGGTACGGCTCCGCGGAGGACCACACCCGGTGGCACGGACTGGACGCGGCCGGCCTGCGCCGGTCGATCACCCGCTTCCTGGAGGCGGCGCTGCAACCGGCGCGCTGAGCGGCGGAACGACCTGGCGAGGGGCGGACCTCAGCGGTCCGCGTCGACCGGACGGCGGCGGGTGCGCTCCCGGCCGAGGATCCAGAGCGCCTCGACGCCGTCCCGCCAGGTGATCTTCTTGCCCTCCTCGCGCCCCCGGGCCCGGTAGCTGATCGGCACCTCGTAGGGGCGGATGCGCCGGCGCAGCAGCTTGCCGGTCACCTCGGCCTCCATGCCGAAGCCACGGGAGCGGATGTTCAGCGAGCGGTAGAGCGATACCGGCATCAGCTTGAAGCAGGTCTCAAGGTCGCCGATGTAGGAGTTGAACAGGATGTTCGCCGCCATCGTGACGCCCTTGTTGCCGATCACGTACCAGAAGCTGTACGCGCTGTGGCTGCCGAAGGTGCGGTTGCCGTAGACGACGGTGGCGCGGCCGTCGAGCACGGGGTCGAGGAGCTTCGGGATGTCCTGCGGGTCGTACTCGAGGTCGGCGTCGAGGATGACCATGTACTCACCCTCGGCGTTGTCGACGGCCGTCTTGATGGCCGCGCCCTTGCCCGCGTTCCGCTGGTGGGTGATGACGCGAACCCGCTGATCGTCGGTGCGGCCCAGGATCTCACCCGTGCCGTCCCGGCTGCCGTCGTCGACCACGACCAGCTCGATTTCACAGGGATAGTCGACCGCCAATGCCTGCTTGAGGGCATCCGCGATGCGCTCTTCCTCGTTGTAGACCGGCATAAGGATCGAGAGCTTCACGGAAATCTCCATGGTGGGACGACCTGTCGAGGCCTAGCGTAGCCTGGCTGGTCAGCGCAACGCCGCCCCCCATCATCGGACATCCGGCGTGGCGGACGAGACGGATGGTGTTTACTTCCCGCCATGTCGGCAGCCGGCTACCTGCTCACGGCGGCACCCGTCGTCGCCATGGCCCTGCTCGCCGCCGCGACACGGCCGATGGCGCGGACCGCGGCGCCTCGTCGACTCGCGACGGTCCGTGCCGCCCTGATCACGGGTGGTTACGCCGTACTCACGGTCGAGGTGCTCGGCGTCCTGCACGCGTTGACCCCCCTGACCGTGACCGCCGCCTGGCTGCTCTTCCTCGCGGCGGCCGGGGTGGCCGCCGGGTGGCGCCGACGCCGCGACGCCGTGCGGGGCGGGGAGGCCGTCGCCGCCGCGCCACAGCCGGCGTTGGTCGGTGCACCGGCCGGCCCGCCGGCGGCGCCGGGCACCGCTGAAGCCGGCCCGGCCGGGGTTCCGCCCGACGCCCGCCCGACCCGTGACGGCTGGCGGACCCGGCTGGCCGAGCGCTGGCGTACGGCCAGCCGGGGCGAACGGCTGCTCGCCGGCACGACGGCCGGGCTGCTCCTGGCGGAACTGGTCGTCGCGCTCCTCGCCGAGCCCAACAACTTCGACTCGCAGACCTACCACCTGCCCAAGGTCGAGCGCTGGGTAGCCCAGGCGGACCTCGACTTCTGGGCGACCGCCATCCACCGGCAGGTGACCATCCCGCCGGGCGCCGAGTACCTGCTGCTGCACCTGCGGCTGCTCACCGGCGGTGACCGGCTGCACAACCTGGTGCAGTGGGCTGCCGGCGTGGGCTGCCTGCTGGTGGCCGCCCGGATCGTCGCGCAGCTCGGCGGTGGCCGTCGGGCTCAGCTCCTGACCGCGTTCGTCCTGGCGACCACGCCCATGGTGGCGTTGCAGGCGACCAGCACCCAGACCGACCTGGTGGTCGCCGCCTGGGTCGGCTGCGCCGCGACGCTGGTGCTCGACGAGCTGCGGCGGCGTACCGGGCTGGGCACGCTGCTCGGGCTCGGGGCGGCCGCCGGGCTGACCGCCGTGACCAAGACCAACGGGCTCATCGCGGTCGGCCCGCTGCTGGTGCTCTGGGGACTGGCCCAGCTCCGGCTCGCCCGCGCCGGTTCCGCGACGGCAGACGGCAGCGACGCGGCGGGCGAGAGGGGTGCGGCCGGCGCGGGCGGCCCGGGCGGGGCAGACGGCCGGGGCGGCGCGCGCGGCGAACCCGGCGCGGGCGGGGCGGGGCCCCGGATCGCCCGGACGGTCGGCGGCGCGGTGCTGGTCGTGGTGGTGGCGGCGGCCGTGGTCGGTCCCTTCGTGGCGCGGGTCACGGCGGAGTTCGGGCATCCCCTCGGGCCACCCCGGCTGCGGGAGTCGATTCCCATGGAGCGGCACGACCCGCTGTCGGTCCTGGTCAACGCGGCCCGGATCGGGCACACCGCGTTCGACACCCCGTTCGCGCCGCTACGCCACGCCGCCGCCGAGGCGATCATCCAGGGCGCCGAGGCGATCGGCGTCGACCCGCAGGACCGGGAGATCACGTTCGGACGGGAGATCTTCCCGGAGCCGTCCTGGTACCCGGACGAGGACCGCGTGGCGTTCCCGCTCACCGGGGCGCTCGCGCTGCTGGGAACGGCTGTCGCGCTGGCCCGACCGCGGCGGCTCGCCCCGCCGGACGTGGGGGCGCTGCGGGCGTACGCGGCGCTCGTGGTGCTCGTCGTGGTGCTGCACACCGCGATGATCAAGTGGCAGCCGTGGGGCAACCGGCTGCTGCTGTACGTGCTGACGCTCGCCGTACCCCTGGCCGGGCTCTGGCTCGACGCGCTGTTCCGCCGCCGTGCGAGCACGCCCACGCTCGCCGTACCCGCCACACCGGTCGCGGGCCGGCGGTCGATCGCCGCGCTGGCGGCCACGGTCGTCCTGGCCACCTCCGCGCTGGCCGGCGTGCTCGCGGTGTCGTACGGCTTCCCGCGCCGGCTGGTCGGTGCGGGATCGGTCTTCACCGCGTCGGAGTGGGAGACCCGGTTCCTGCGCCGGCCACAGTGGGCCGACGAGTTCCGGTGGGCGGCCGCGGCGGTACGCGACAGCGGCGCCCGCCGGATCGGCCTCGTGGAGCAGAACGACAACTGGGAGTACCCCTGGTGGCTGCTCCTGCGCGACGCCGACGGGCGGCCACCGGAACTGCTGGCGCTCCGGTCGGTGCTTCCGGACCGGCCACCGGCCGAGCCGTCCTCGGTGGACGCCATCGTCTGCACCGGGCCCCGGACGGCGTGCGTCCGGCTCGTGCCGCCCGGCTGGCGGGTCGAGTACCGGACGTACGTCGGCTACGCCCTGCCTCCGCCCGGCTGATCCGTCCGGGCGGACCGTCCGGGCGGACCGTCCGGGGTGAGCGGGCCGATCAGGGGTGCCCGCCCGGGGGGCGGCGTCCGGATCGCCCGAAGGGCACCGTTCGGCAGTCCGCGCAAGGATTACGAGACGCATTCACATGTGCCGATCCGCACGTTACCGTCTGGTAACTCAATCGACATCCTGCGATTGAGCGGAAAGGAGTGCGTCGATGCCTGTCACCTCCGCCAGGCGCGAACGGACCACCCGGCGGCGCATCGCCGTCGCGGCCGTCGCCGCCGCTCTCGCCCTGCCGATGTTCGCCGGCCCGGCCGCCCCCGCCGTCGCCGCCGACCGGCCGGCCATCCAGCCCCTCCCGGCGAACCTCGAGGCCATCCGCGCCGCCGAGGCCACCGCCCTCTACGGCACACCGGACATCCGGCCCATCGAGCAGCGCCGCACGGCGCTCATCACCATGGGCGACAGCGAGATCTCGGGTGAGGGGGTGGGCAACTACGTCCCCGGCACCCACGAGCCCGGGAACTGGTGCGACCGCTCGTACGACCAGGCGGTGTTCCGCACCGGCATCGCCGCGGACGAGAGGTACAACATCGCCTGCTCGGGTGCCACCCCGTGGAACCTCATCCGGGGCGGGCCCACCCAGCACAACGAGCTGAACCAGGGCGACCACCTGGCGATCAAGGCGCGGAACACGCACATCAGGCTGATCTGGGTGGTGGTCGGCGCGAATGGTGACGGGACCATCCAGTTCGGCCCGGTGGCCACGGACTGCGCCCTGCGCCGCGTGCTGTTCCAGGGCCCGTGCTACCCCACCTACACCGACGAGTGGACGGTCCGCACGGACGGCAGCCGCCAGGCCGTCGAGGCGGCGCTCACGGACATCCGCAACACCATGACCGGCGCCGGCTACCTGCGCTCGGACTACGAGCTGGTGCTCATGTCGTACCCGAGCCCGGGCAGCCCCGACGTCGAGGACAACCCGGACTTCCCCGGCTGGTACGCGGGCGGCTGCCTGCTCTACCTGGCCGACGCCGCGTTCGCCCGGAACAAGGCGGTGCCGCTCTTCGAGTCGGCGCTGCGCGCGGCCGCCGCCAACACCGGCACCCGCTACCTGGACGCCAGCCGCCTCTTCCACGGCCACGAGGTCTGCACCGACAGCACGTCGGTACGCGGCCTCTACATCGAACTCGGCATCTGGGATGAGAACGCGGCCCGCCAGTCGTTCCACCCGAACTACCGCGGGCACGGCATGTTCGCCCAGTGCATCACCCAGTTCTGGAACTCGGGGCAGCAGCGGGCCACCTGCGTCGACCCGGCCAGCACGGGCACGGGCGTGCTCTACGACGGGCTGCTCGAGTTCCGCCAGCTGCGCAACCAGGCCACCGGCACCTGCCTGGACGGCAAGGGGTACGACTCGCGCAACGGCACGCCGCAGCAGTCGTACGGCTGCCACGGCGGACGCAACCAGGGCTTCTGGTACGACGCGACCCGGCAGTCGCTGCACTCCGAGCTCTCCCACGACCGCTGCCTCGACGTCGCCAACGGGTCACTGACCTCGGGGACGGCCGTGAACATCTACGACTGCCACGGCGGGGCGAACCAGAAGTTCGTGTTCGTGGGCAGCCAGATCAAGCCGGCCGGCAACAACAACCTCTGCCTGGCCTTCGACAACCCGCTACTCGGCACGCCGCGGCTGCGGCTGGCCACCTGCTCGACGAGCAGCCGCCAGAAGTGGTCCTTCGAGTCCCGCAACTTCCCGAACCCGGTCGGCTACGGCCACGACGACTTCATCGGCTCCCGGGTGTACTGACCCTGACCGCCCCTCCACCCCCGCGATCTTGCACTTTCCGCCCCGACAAAAGCCACACACCACCACGAACCAGGGGCACAAACTGCAAGATCGCGGGGAGTGGGCGGGGGCGCGCGGGCTCGGGGGGTTAGCGGACGGGGGTGGGGTGGGGGGACGTTTTGGGGCGGGCGGTTGCCGTGGGCTCACCGATGGTCGCGACGATCCGCTCCCGTGCGGCCCGCAGGCGGGTACGGAAGGCGTGGTTGAGCAGCGTGTCGAGCTGCCACACCTGCTTCGGGTGCCCGGTACGGATCAGGAACCGCTCGCGGACCCCGTCGATCGCCGTGGCGGCCAGCTCGACGGAGTGCGTACGCGGGTCGGGGCTCCACGTGACGTTGCTGAGTTCCCGCAGTTCGGTGTTGAGGTGCAGGCGGAGCCGGTGCAGCACCCGGGTCTGCTGGGTGACGACGAGTCGTCGGTGGGTGAGCAGGAGCAGGTACTCGCCGCCGACCGGACGGTCGGGACGGCTGCACCGGGTCACCAGGATGGTGGCGTCGCCCGAGCCGACGCAGCGGCGGAAGACGGGCATGTGCCGGCTGACGGTCTGCAGCGCCAGGCCGGCCTCGGCGGCGGCCGGAAGGAACGTTCGGGAGAAGACGTCCATGCTCTGCCCAACGACACGCGTGCGGCAGTGACATGGGTCACGCGCAATTTGCAGAAGTTCCACGGGCCACGGTCGCACCGCCTGTCCGACATCCGGCCCTGAGCCCGGTGGGACATGCGGGCGTGGGATTCCCGCTGTCGTGAGCCCGCTCAGACTTCGTCCGGCGTCAGCAATTCGGCGAGCCAGCCTGGCACCGCCTCGGCGTACTCGGCCCGGGCCGGGTCGGCCGTGTCGAGCGACCGACGCCAGGAGAGCGCCCGGCTCACCGTGGTGACGTTCACGGCCAGGCGGGCCGCCTCCACGAGCGTGGCCCTGTCGTACGCGTCCGTCCACGGCTCCAGGTAGGCGTCGCGCAGCCGGGTCAGGACGGGATCGCCCGGTTCCCGCTCGGACGCGTACCGGATCGAACGGAGGGTCACGAGCAGGGTGCCGAACGGGTGCGCCACCGACGCGTCGCCCCAGTCGAAGAAGCGGTAGCCGCCGGCGGGCGTGGCGAAGATGTTGCCGTCGTGCAGGTCGTCGTGCTGGATCGTGGCGGGGACACCGATCTCGGCGAGCCGCCGGCACCGGTCGGCGTACGCCGGCAGCTCGGCCCGCAGCCGGTCGTACGTCTCCGTGCTCAGTCCGCCGTCCGCGCCGATCCGCAGCGACTCCCAGTCGTCGAGCAGATCGGACAGCAACGCGGGCAGGCGCTCGGGCCGGTGGTCGGGGACACCGAGGGCGAGCAGCCCCTCGACCCGTTGCGCGACGGCGCGCTGGAGCGCGGCGTACGCGGTCAGTGCGTGCTCCCAGTGGTCCAGATCGGGCTGCCCGCCGACCAGCTCGCGCAGCGACGCGCCGCCGTCGGGCAGGAGCGACCAGCCCCGGGCGGCGTCCACGGCGATGGGCGCGAGCAGGTGGTCGGGCGCCAGCTCGGCCAGCACCGCGAGCAGCCCGGCCTCGTGAACGGTGCCCGGGTTGTTCGCCTTGAACCAGACGGGGCCGGCGTCGGTGGGCACCCGCCAGACGAGCGACCACGGCCGTACGCGCGCCTCGACCGGGCCGGTCACCCGCCGGCCGGCCGCAGCGAGCCTCCCGACGAGCCAGTCGCGGGCCTCGTCCTGTCGCTGCGCGTCGGCCCAGCCCCGCCGTCCGTCGGTGGTCACGGCACCGCAGGCTAGGCGGGGTCGCCGGCCCGGGGCCACCGGATTTGGCGGCCGGCGCACGATCCGGCCGGAGCAGCTTCGCGACCGGCACGCCGCCCGGCCGGAGCAGCTCGACGACGCGCGCGCCGCTCGGTCAGAGCAATTCGACGATCGTGGCGTTGGCCATGCCGCCGCCCTCGCACATGGTCTGGAGCCCGTAACGGATCCCGTTGTCCCGCATGTGCTGGAGCATCGTCGTCATGATCCGCGCTCCGGAGGCGCCGAGCGGGTGGCCGAGGGCGATCGCCCCGCCCCGCGGGTTGAGCCGCTCCGGGTCCGCCTCCGTCTCGGCCAGCCACGCCAGGGGTACCGGGGCGAACGCCTCGTTCACCTCGTACACCCCGATCTCCTCGATGCCCAGGCCCGCGCGGCGCAGCGCCTTCGCGGTGGCCGGGATCGGCGCGGTGAGCATGGTGACCGGGTCGTCGGCGGCGACGACCGCGGTGTGGATCCGGGCCAGCGGGCGCAGCCCGTGCCGGCTGGCCCACTCACTCGTCGTGACCGCGAGGGCGGCCGCGCCGTCGGAGATCTGGGACGCGGACCCGGCCGTCACCACGCCGTCCTCCCGGAACGGTGTGGCCAGCTCCCCCAGCTTCTCCAGCGAGGTGTCCCGGCGGATGCCCTCGTCGGCGGCGAACTTGCCGCCGTCGGCCAGCGCCACGGGGGCCAGCTCCGGGTCGAACGCGCCGGCGTCCTGCGCGGCGGCCGCCTTCTCGTGGCTGGCCAGGGCGAACTCGTCGAGCTGCGTACGCGAGAAGCGCCACCGCTGGGCGATCAGCTCGGCGCCGACGCCCTGGTTGAAGGGGAGCGGGGAGTCCTCGGCGACGCCCTCGACGCCGCGGTAGCGCTGCCGCACCGCGTCGCTGAACGGCGTTCCGCCGGCCACGCTGGAGCCCATCGGCACCCGGGTCATCGACTCGACCCCGCCGGCGACCACGAGGTCGGCCTGCCCGGAGAGCACCGTCGCGGCGGCGAAGTGCAGGGCCTGCTGGCTCGATCCGCACTGCCGGTCCAGGGTGGTGCCGGGCACCGACTCCGGCCAGCCGGCGGCCAGCACGCCGTTGCGGGCGATGTTCCACGACTGCTCCCCCACCTGGGAGACGCAGCCCCAGAACACGTCGTCGACCTGCGCGGGGTCGATGCCGGTGCGCTCGGCCAGCGCGCGCAGCACGTGGGCCGACAGGTCGACCGGGTGCACCCCGGCGAGGCTGCCCTTACGCCGCCCCACGGGGGTGCGTACGGCGCCGACGATAACCGCGTCACTCATGTCTACTCCCCGGTAACCTGGGCTGCCCCGATCCTACGTCCTCGACTGGCCGGATGCCCCACCCCGCGGCGCGCCGTCGGACGACACCACCGGCCCCCGTCCGCTGGCATGCTGGGCGGGTGGAGGAGACGTTCCCGGTACGGGAGTGGCGGGTGCCCGCGAACCTGCCCGCCGCGAAGATCGCCGGCGCGGTCCTGCTGGTCTCGCTCGGCCTGCTGTTCGCCGACGGCGACGTGGTCCGTCTGGCGCTCGCCTGCGTGGCGGCCGCCGCACTCGCCGTGTGGGGAGCCCGCGACCTGCTGGCACCCGTCCGCCTGGCGGCCGACGACGCGGGGGTCACCGTGATCCAGGGGTTCGCCGGGCGGCGGCACCTGCCCTGGCCGGCGGTCGAGGCGATCACCGTGGACCGCCGGTCCCGGCTGGGCCTCTCCACCGAGACCCTCGAGATCGATGCCGGGGACTCGCTGCACCTGTTCAGCCGGTACGACCTCGGCGCCGAGCCCGGGGAGGTGGCCCGGCTGCTGCGCGTGGCGCGGACGGCCGCCGTGCCGGAGTCGACGCGACCGCCGCGACGGCCGGACCACCCCTGAGCCGCGGGTCACCGGACCACCCCTGAGCCGCGGGTCAGCCGGCCGGGACCTCCGGATCGCGGCCCGGGTCTCAGCCCGCCAGGAGCTGGGCCGTCCGGAACAGGGCCAGCGCCAAAAGGATCAACACGATGATCGCGCCGCCCGCGAACTGCACCAGCGTGCGGCGGGAGCGGGGCGCGTACGCGAGCACGAGGGCCATCAGGCCGCCGACCACCAGGCCGCCCAGGTGCCCGGCGATCGAGATGCTCGGCACGGTGAACGTGAAGATCAGGTTGATGACGAGGATCGGCAGGATCGCCGAGGTGTCCCGCCCGAGCCGCCGCATGATGACGAAGATCCCGGCGAACAGACCGAAGACGGCCGTGGACGCGCCGGCGGTGGCCGCGTTCTGGGCGCTGAACAGGTAGGCCGCGACGTTCCCGCCGAAACCGGCGATCAGGTAGAGGGCCAGGAAGCGCAGCGGCCCGAGGGTGGCCTCCAACGACCGGCCGAGCACCCAGAGCGCCCACATGTTCAGCAGCAGGTGCAGGACGCCGTAGTGCAGGAACATCGCGGTGACGAGCCGGTACCACTCGCCGTCGGCGACGCCGCCCACCGTGCCGTCGGGGAAGACGGCGAGCCCGAGCACGGCGCCCCAGTCGGTCAGCGGCGTGCTGCCGCCGAGCAGTCCGCCGAAGCCGCGCCCGCCCACGGCCGCGTCACCGCCCCGGTCGGAGGCGATGGAGAGGAGCATCAGCAGGACGTTGACCGCGATCAGCGCCTTGGTGACGTAGCCGTGCCGGCCGGCGGCACCGCCCCCGAAGGCGGTACGCGCCGGCCGGACGCTACGGCGCCCCTCGTTGACGCACTCCGGGCACTGGTGGCCCACCGACGCCGCGCGCATGCAGTCCGGGCAGATCGGCCGGTCGCAGCGGGTGCACCGGACGTACGTCTCCCGGCCGGGGTGTCGGTAGCAGACCGGGGTGGTCGGCGGCGACTCGCTCACCGTGTCCACCCTCCGGAGCGCTCAGTCATGCGAGCAAAGGTACCTCGCGCGCGCCTCAGGCAGCGTTCCGCTCGATCTCGACCCGCTCGATGACGACGTCCTGCAGCGGACGGTCGCTCGGGCCGGTCGGGGTGTTGGCGATCGAGTCGACCACCTTCGCCGACTGCTCGTCGGCCACCTGCCCGAAGATCGTGTGCCGGTTGTTCAGGTGCGGCGTCGGGGCGACGGTGATGAAGAACTGCGAGCCGTTGGTGCCCGGCCCGGCGTTCGCCATCGCCAGCAGGTACGGCCGGTCGAAGCGCAGCTCCGGGTGGAACTCGTCGGCGAACTTGTAGCCGGGGCCGCCACGGCCGGTGCCGGTCGGGTCACCCATCTGGATCATGAAGCCGGCGATCACCCGGTGGGAGATGGTGCCGTCGTAGTACGGACCCTTGCCCGGCTGGCCGGTGCGCGGGTCGATGTATTCGCGCGTCCCCTCCGCCAGCTCGACGAAGTTGCGGACGGTCTTCGGGGCGTGGTTCGGGAAGAGCTCCAGCCGGATCGGCCCGGCGTTGGTGTGCAGGGTGGCGTAGATGGACTCGGCCACGGGTACTCCTCACTCGTTGGTCAGTTCCATGCGGATCCTCCCATGTGCCCGATCTGGCATCACGGAGGCATCCGAAGGTGGAGGATGACGGAGGAACAACTCCCAGGAGGTGGGACCGTGTTTGGAATGGGGCGGCGGAAGTCCCAGAGGCAACTCGCGAGGGCCGAGCTGAACCAGGGCATCAGTCACCTGATGCAGGCAGCCACGTACGCCGCCAAGGGCGCTGGCGCGACGGTCGGACCGCGCGTCCAGGCGGCCCGGGACCATGTCGGACCGACGGCGGCGAGACTGCGTGACCGCGCCGCGACCGGCTGGGGGACCACGCTCACCTCGCTCGCACCGCTCGCCGCGGCCGCCCGCGACGGCGCCGTGCAGGCGGGTTCGATGACCAGGAAGGCGAAGTCGAGGAACATGCGGATGACCGGGAAGAAGAAGCAGCCGCGCCGCCGCGGCCGGATGATGACGGGCCTGCTGGCCGCCGGCGCGATCGCCGGCGTGGCCGGGATGATGGCCGCGCGGCGCCGCCGGGAACAGCAGGAGTGGGCGGAGTACGACCCCACCCGCACGCTGGAGCCGATGCGGGACGAGGTCGACACGATCGAGGTGCAGACCCGGTCGACGCCGGCCGGCGCGAAGATGGCCGACGCGACGACCTCCCGTACGTCCGCTGTGGGCGGTGGCCCGACCGGGGCGGGCAGCTCGGCGGTGGCCGGTGGCGACAGCGCCTCCACCACCTCGACGGGCACCCGCGCGAAGGTCCAGCCGACCGACAAGGTTCCCTCGGTGGCCGACGGCGCCACGGACGTCTCCGGCCGGCCGGCGGACGACCTCACGAAGGCGATGGGCAAGGACACCGCCCGCACCAACGGGCGTCGCTGACCGCGGACGCGGTGGAGGAGCGCCGGCGAGGCGGGGGCATCCCGCTACGCCGGCGCCTCCGCGTCCGGGACGCCGGCGTGCGACGGGGCGCCGGCCGTGCGGGGCGGGGCGCCGGGTCGCCGCTCGCGGTCAGAGCCAGCCGTTGCGGCGGAACCAGCGGTACAGCATGTACGAGCAGGCCACCATGACGGCCCAGATGAACGGGTAGCTGTACTTCCACTCCAGCTCCGGCATGTACCGGAAGTTCATGCCGTAGATGCCGGCGATGGCCGTCCAGACCGCCGCGATGGCCGCCCACGCCGCGATCTTGCGCATGTCGTTGTTCTGGTCGACCGTGACCTGGGCGAGCCGCGCCTGGAGGATCGAGTTGAGCAGGTCGTCGTACGAGTTCACCTGCTCGACCGTGCGGCTGAGGTGGTCCTGCACGTCGCGGAAGTAGCGCCGGATCTCCTTCGGCACGTCCCGGTTGACGTCCGACGTCAGCCGCAGCAGGGGGCGTTGCAGCGGCACCACGGCCCGCTTGAACTCCACCAGCTCGCGCTTCATCTGGTAGATCTTCTGGATCCGGCCGCTGCCGTTCCGGTCGAACACCTGCGCCTCGAGCAGGTCCAGGTCGTCCTCGAGCTGGTCGGCGACCTCCAGGTAGAGGTCCACGACCCGGTCGGTGATGGCGTACGCGACGGCCCACGGCCCGTGGAGCAGCAGCTCCTGCTTGGTCTCCAGGTCGGCCCGGACCGGCGCGAGCCGGCACGCGTCGCCGTGCCGGACGCTGATGAGGAAGTTCGGGCCGATGAAGAGCATCACCTGCCCGGTCTCCACCACCTCGGACGACTCGGTCAGCTCGCCGTGTTCGCAGTACCGGGCCGTCCGCAGCACGAGGAAGCTGACGTCGCCGAACTGCTCCAGCTTCGGGCGCTGCGCCGCCTTCACCGCGTCCTCGACGGCCAGCTCGTGCAGCCCGTACGTGGCCGCGATGGCGGTCATCTGCTCCAGTTCCGGCTGGTGGAGCCCCAGCCAGACGAAGGCGTGCTCCTCCCGGCGGGCGGCGGCCAGCGCCTCGGCGTACGTCCAGTCGCCCGGCTGCCGCCTGCCGTCGACGTAGAGCGCGCAGTCGACCACCGCGTCCCGACCGGGGCGGGAGGGCTCGGGGACGCGCGGTGCGCCGTCGGTGCTCAGGATGCGTGTCATCGCCCGCACCGGAGCCGCCCAGGCTCGCGGTCGCGGCAGCCGCCCCCCGTTCGGCGAGGAGATCCGGCCTCGTTGCTCCCGATCCGTCATCGTGCCCCCTCTCCACGCTCCGCCGCCCGGCGAGTCGCGCCGGTCGGCCTCGATGGCCGGATTGCAGGGTACGCCCGATCGGTCCGTCACCGCCTGTGACGGCTCGGTACGTGAAGCGGGGCCGGGCGGGCCGGGTCGCATCGGGGGGTGAGGGGACGACGCGGCCCACCCGGCGCCCTGTGGGGGCGGGGGTTGTGCTGGTCACGCCACTTCCGACCGGGGCGACGAGGGTCGGGCCCGCTCGTTGCCGGCTCGACCGGCGACGAGGATCGGAGGACGCCCTCGGCTACACGTCGTGAGTGACGCTCGCAGCATTGTGGGCCCGCCGGCCGCCCGGGCGGGAGTCCCGGGGCGGCCGGCAACGCCATTCTGTCGGGAATCCGACAGAAACTCACCCGCGAACCGCTTCCACCGCTTCTGCGAGCCGGCGTACACCCTCGTCGATCCGGTCGGCGGTCACCGCGGAGAAGGCGAGCCGCAGGGCGTGCTGCCCGCCGTCGACCATGAAGTCGCTGCCCTTCACCACGGCCACGCCGCGCTCGGCCGCCGCCGGGGCGAGCCGGTCCACCAGGACGTCCTCGGGGAACTCCACCCAGAGGAAGTAGCCGCCGTCGGGCTCCACGAAGCGAACCTGCGGCAGGTGCCGGCGCAGCGACTCGGCCAGGACGCGGGCGCGCTCACCGAGCGCGGCCCGCACGGTCTCGATCGAGCGGTCGATCTCACCGGACACGCAGAACTGGTGCACGATCGCCTCGGAGACCATGCCCGGCGAGATGTAGAGGCTCGTCGCCTTCTTCGCGATGTCCGCGATCAGGTCGGCCGGCCCGACCAGGTAGCCGACCCGGACGCCGGGGCAGACCGTCTTCGTGAAGCTGGAGGCGTGGACCACGACGTCACGCGTGTCCAGCGAAAGCATCGACGGCAGCGGCTCGCCCCGGAACCGGATGTCCGCGTACGGGTCGTCCTCGAAGATCGTGAACTCGTACTCGGCGGCCAGGTCGAGCAGCTCCCGCCGCTTCTCCAGCGAGAGCGTCACACCGGCCGGGTTCTGGTAGTTCGGGATGATGTGCGCCAGCCGGGGGCGCACCCCCGACTCCAGCAGCTTGCGCAGCTCGGCGGTGTCCAGGCCGTCCGGCTGGATGGTGACGCCGTGCAACTCGCTGCCCATCCGCTTGAGGTTGAGCAGGGTCCGGTCGTACGTGGGCCGCTCCACCACCACCGCGTCGCCGGGGCGGACCAGGTGGTCGAAGAGGAAGGCGTCGGCCTGGAGCGAACCGTTCGTGATGAGCACCTGCTCCGGCGCCACCCCGTGCTTCTCGGCGATCCACCTGCGCAGGGGCGGGTAGCCGACGGAGGTGCCGTACGCCGTGACCCCGGCGGGGTCGGCGTCGAACGCGCGGACGGCGGCGGCCTTGAGCCCCTCGACATCGACGATGTCCAGCGAGGGCGCACCACGGGCGAAGGAGATCAGCTGCTCGGCGGTCATGGCTGTTGAGCGTACGGGCGGCCACCGGGCGTACGCCGACGGCACGGCGATGTCCGCATCCTGAGCCACCGGGTCGGGTGACCTCGGCCGAACCCGCGGTGCGGCAAGTCGGACCGGAAGGGCGAGCGGGTCGTGCTGCGCCCGCCGGCCGGCGCGTTCCGTGGGCCGGGCCTCGCCCCGGAGTGCCGTCCCCGGGCGCGCCGGTTGCGGTCAGGACGCCGGCACCATCCGGCTCGCCGCCCAGACCCGCATGATGTCCCGCACCGAGATGACGCCGGCCACCTCGCGGCCGTCGAGCACCACGAGGTGCCGGAACCCGCCCCGGGCCATGGCCGCGGCGGCCTCCTCCAGCGTCCAGTCCGGGCCGGCGTAGACGACGTCCCACGTCAGGTGGGCGCCCGTGCGCTCGACGTCGCAGTCCAGCCCCGCGCCGATGGCGTTGAGCACGTCCCGCTCGGTCATGATGCCGACGCCCTCGGAGTCCGGGTCGATCACCACCGCCGATCCGACCCCGCGGGCGGACATCATCCGGGCCGCCTGGCGGAGCGTGTGCTCCGGGCCGACCACGAGGACCTGGCTCGACATCGCTTCCCGTACCTGCATCACGCATCACCCCTGTGGGACGGTGGCATCCGGTACGGACATGGTGAGCCGTCGATGTTACGGGAACAAGACCGGCGTCGCCGACACGCCGTGCGGCTCGCTAGGGTCGGGGCGTGTCCACCGAGCCCCTGCGCTGCGCCGGCGCCCTCATCGTCGACGACGAGGGCCGCCTCTTCTTCCAACGCCGGTCCCCCGACCGGCGCCTCTTCCCCAACTGCTGGGACGTGGTCGGTGGCCACCTCGAACCCGGCGAGGACGTGGAGGCCGCGCTGCGGCGCGAGGTGACCGAGGAGACCGGCTGGACGCTCTCGCGGCTGCTCGCGCCCGTCGGCGAGTACCGCTACGTGGGCGACGACGGCCTGGAGCGCGTCGAGAGCGACTGGCTCGTGCAGGTCGAGGGCGACCTGGACCGGCCCCGGCTGGAGGCGGGCAAGCACACGGAGTACCGCTGGCTCGCCGAGGAGGATCTGGCCCTGCTCGACGAGCACCGGGACGTCAACGACGGCCTGATCCGCCGGATCGCGGAGGAGGCCTTCGCCGCCCTGCGTGCGGCAGGTCGGTGAACCACACCGTCGAGCTGGCGCCGCACCGGTTCGCCGGGCTGGTGGCCCCGGCGGTCGACCGGGCCTTCGACGCCGGCATGCGCGCCGGCCGGGAGCGGGGCGGCGCCGAGGTGAGCCAGCGGTACGGCGGGCCGGCGGCGACGGGCTTCCTGGTGGAGTTCCGCACCCGCCTGGCGGAGCCCGGTGGCGTGGTCGACGGCCCCGGGTTCGCGGCGGCCACCCGGTACCGGGACCCGGCCGAGTGCCGGCGGGCGCTGGACAAGCAGGTGGCGTACGGGATGCTGCACCGCCGGCCGGACGGCGGGGTGGCCGCCACCGAGCGGGGGCTCGCGTTCCTCGGCGAGCTGTGGCAGTTGCACGCCGAGGTGACCGCGGAGCTGTGGGCCGGGCACGAGCAGCGGGTGCTCCGGCTCGTCGAGGCGCTCGGGCGGATGCTCGCGTACGCGCTCGTGCTCGGGGCGGAGCAGCCCGGATCGGCGGGGGCGGCGTTCGCCGCGATGGCGCCGCCGTACGAGCCGGACGGCACACCGCCCGCGCTGCTGCTGCTCAACCGGCTCGGCACGCTCCGCTACCACCGGGACGACGCGTACGCCGCGGCCTGGGCCGCCGCCGGGCACACCACGCAGAGCGTGACGGCCCTGCCGCCCGGCCCGGAGCGGCTGGCCATCGAGCAGGAGACGGACCGCCGGGCGGCGGGCCCGTACACGGTGCTGACCGCCGACGAGCGGTTGACGATGCTCGCCGACCTCGCGGCGCTGCCGGGCTGAGCGGCGGGGGTGAACCCCGGTTGACCGGAGGCACCCGGGCCACCGGCGCTATCCTCCACCGGTGACCGGAGTCGTACGAGGGAGGATGCCGGCATGATCGGGATGGTGCTCGCGGCCGGGGCGGGACGCCGGCTGCGCCCGTACACCGACACCCTGCCCAAGGCGCTCGTGCCGGTGGACGGTGACGTCACCATCCTCGACATCGCGTTGCGGAACCTCGCCGAGGTCGGGCTCACCGACATCGTGATCGTCGTCGGCTACGCGGCCGACGCGGTGCGGGAGCGGCAGGCCGACCTGGAGAAGCGGTACGGCGTCAGGCTGACCCTCGTGCACAACGACAAGGCCGAGGAGTGGAACAACGCCTACTCGCTCTGGCTGGCCCGGGAGTACTTCGCCCAGGGCGTGCTCCTGGTCAACGGCGACACCGTGCACCCGGTGAGCGTGGAGAAGACCCTCCTGGCCGAGCGGGGGCCGGGCATCCTGCTGGCCGTGGACACCCTCAAGCCGCTCGCCGAGGAGGAGATGAAGACCACCTTCGACGCGGCCGGCCAGCTCACCCGGATCACGAAGATGATGGACCCCGGTGAGGCGTACGGGGAGTACATCGGCGCGACGCTCATCGAGCCGCAGGTGGCCGACGCCCTCGCCGACGCGCTGGAGACGACCTGGCGGCGCGACCCCAACCTCTACTACGAGGACGGCTACCAGGAGTTCGCCGACCGGGGCGGCGAGGTGCGGGCGGCGCCGATCGGCGACGTCTCCTGGGTGGAGGTCGACAACCACGCCGACCTGGCGCGGGCCCGGGAGATCGCGTGCCGCTACTAGCCCGGAGCGTCCTGACCCCGCTGCACATCGACGTGCGGCGGGGCGCGGTGGCCGACCTGGCGGCGATCCTGGCCGACGGGCGCATCTCCTCCGGGGGCGACGTCGCCGTGGTGGTCGGCCCCGGCCAGGGGGAGCGGATCGCCGAGTTGATCAAGCCCTCGCTCGGCTCGGCCGACGTGTTCACGGCCGCGGGCGGCACCCTGGAGGCCGCCGACGACCTGGGCGGAAAGCTGCGCGCCCGCTCGTACGACGCGGTGGTCGGCATCGGCGGCGGCAAGACCATCGACGTGGCCAAGTACGCGGCCACCCGTCGCGGCCTGCCGATGGTCTCGGTCGCCACGAGTCTGGCCAACGACGGGATCGCCTCCCCGGTGGCCAGCCTCATCACCGACGGGATCAAGGGCTCCTACGGGGTGCACATCCCGATCGCGGTGATCGTCGACCTGGACTTCGTGGAGAGCGGCTCGGAGCGGCACAACCGGGCCGGCATCGGCGACGTGGTGAGCAACATCAGCGCGCTGGCCGACTGGGAGCTGGCCCGGCAGGTGCGCGGCGAGCCGGTCGACGGGCTCGCCGCCTCGCTGGCCCGGATGGCCGCCGAGTCGGTGCTCAGCCACCCCGGCGACATGGGCGACGACGCCTTCGTGACGGTGCTCGCCGAGGCGCTGATCGCCAGCGGCCTGGCCATGGCCGTCTGCGGCACCAGCCGCCCGTCCAGCGGCGGCTGCCACGAGATCATGCACGCCGTCGACGCGCTGTTCCCCGGCACGGCGTCGCACGGCGAGCTGGCCGGCCTGGGCGCGCTCTTCTGCACCTTCCTGCGCGGCGACACGCAGCGACTCGGGCAGATGGCGTCCTGCCTGACCCGGCACCGCCTGCCGGTCACGCCGGCCGAGGTCGGGCTGACCGACGACCAGTTCGTCGACGCGGTGATCTTCGCCCCGCGTACCCGGCCGGACCGATACACCATCCTCGAACACCTGGCGATGTCGCCTTCCGACGTTCGGGCGCGGCTGGCAGACTACGCCGGTGCGATCCGCGACCACCTCGGCTGAGCCGTCCCGTCCCACCGTCGCCGACTTCCACCGCACGAACCGGGGCGGCGGCCTGTTCAGCGAATCGATCAGCCAATGGCTCGGCGCCGCGTTCGCGGTCGCCGCGCACCGCCTGGGGCTGCGCCCGACCGCTCTGACGATCACGAACCTCGTGCTGGGGCTCGCCACGTCGGTCACGGTGGTGGCGCTGGCCGGCCGGGTGGCCGACGGCGACGTCCCGGCCTGGGTGGTCGGGCTGCTCGCGCTGGTCGGCTGGCAGGTGGCGTACGCCCTGGACTGCGCGGACGGCCAGCTCGCCCGGGTGACCGGGCAGGGCAGCCCGGCGGGCGCCCGGGTCGACGTGCTCTGTGACGTGGCGGCCCAGATCGCCCTGGTGGCGGCGCTCGGCGCGACCGCCGTGGCGCAGCACCCGTCGACCCCGCCCTGGCTCGTGGCGGCGTTCGCCGGCACGTGGATGGTCAACCTGGTCACCTCGGTGATGCAGGCCGGCCCGAACGCGGCGAGCATGGTCACGTCGACCTCGCTGCCCGTACGCCTCGTGAAGCTGGTCCGCGACTACGGCGCGGTGATCTTCGTGGCCGCGCTGGTGCTGCTGCTCGCCCCCGCCCTGGCGCTCTGGGTCGTGGTGGCGTTCACCGTCGTCAACGGCGGCTTCCTGCTGGCGAGCATCGCGTTCAGCGCCCGCGCCTCCCTCCGCTGACCCGCACCGACCCGGCTCCCGCCGACTGGTGTGGGGCCGGTCAGGGCGTGGCCGGGGTCTTGGCGCGCATCAGGCCGGCGTACACGTCGACGAGCTGCCCGGTGACCACGTCGGGGTGGAAGGTCCGCTCGTAGCGGGCGCGGGCCGCCGCCGACAGCGTCGCGGCGCCCGCCCGCGCGAGCGGCAGGGCGGCGGCCAGGGCGGCCGGCTCCGGCGGCACCACCCAGCCCGCCTCGCCCGTCACCGCCCCCGTCGGCAGGGTGGCCCTCCCGTCGCCGGGTACGGCGGAGGCGACCCGCGCCGGGCCGGTGCCCGCGGGCTCCCGGGGAGTGTCGGCCCCGACCAGGTACGGGATGCCGCCGAGCGCCGTGCCGAGCACCGGGCGGCCGCTGGCCAGCGCCTCGATGATCACGGTGGGCAGCACGTCGTGCCACGTGGAGGTGGCCAGCACCACGGCGCTCGCCTCGAGGGCGGCGCGGACGCCGGCCCGGTCGAGCGGGCCGAGGAACGTGACGTCGCCGCGCTCCGCGGCGGCCGCCTCGGCCAGCGGACGCAGCTCGCCGTCGCCGGCGATCCGCAGCGGCCCGAGGGCGCCGTCGGGGTGCCGGCGCCAGGCGTCCAGCAGCAGGTCCAGGCCCTTCTCGGGGGAGAGCCGGCCGAGGAAGAGGAACCCGTCGCCCAGCGGGGCGGGCCGGCCCGGGTCCGGGATGCCGTTCGGCTTCACGACGATCCGCTCGTCGGGGATCCCGTAGTCCCGCAGGTGGTCGGCCACCGCCGAGGTGAGCGCCACGAACCGGTCCACCGAGCGCCAGGTCGGCCGGTGCACGGCCAGGGTGGTGGCCATGAGCGCGCTCTGGGCCCGGGAACCCCGGTAGCAGCGGTGCACGATGGCCGGCACGCCCAGCGCCCGTCCCCGGCAGTCCTGGCAGATCACCCCGTCCCGGAAGTAGAGCCCGGAGGAGCAGACCTGCCGGTAGTTGTGCACCGTCTGCACCACCGGCACGCCGTGCCGGTGTGCGGTGCGCACCACCCAGGGCGAGAGCAGGGGGTACGGGTTGTGCAGGTGCAGCACGTCCGGCCGGTGCTCCTCGATCAACCGGCTCAGCTGCTGCTGCGCCCGCGGCGCGTAGATGGGTGAGACGGGCAGCAGGGCCTTGGCCGTACGCGGCATCGTGGGGATCTCGTCCGAGCTGCGCAGGAACGGCAGCACCTCGACGCCGGCCGCGGTCAGCTGGGCGATCTCCGCGTCGACGATCGTGTTCTCCCCGGACGGCTGGGCTTCCCGGTACCGGTTGTGCGCCACCACGATTCTCACGGGAAAGAAGGCTACCGTTGGCTGATGCCCGAACTACCGGAGGTTGAGGCGCTCGCGGGCTACCTGCGCCAGCGGGCGGTGGGCCGTCGGGTCGACCGGCTGGAGGTCGCCGCGATCAGCGCCCTGAAGACGTACGACCCGCCGCCGAGCGCGGCGACGGGGCGATCGGTGGTGGACGCGCGCCGGCACGGCAAGTTCCTGGACGTGGTCCTCGACGGCGACCTGCACCTCGTGGTCCACCTGGCCCGGGCGGGCTGGCTGCACTACCGGGAGGCGTTCCCCGGCGGGGCGCCGCTGCGCCCCGGGAAGGGCCCGATCGCGCTGCGGGTACGCCTCGACGACGGCTCGGGCTTCGACCTCACCGAGGCCGGCACCCAGAAGAAGCTCGCCGCGTACCTGGTGACCGACCCGGCCACCGTGCCGGGGGTGGCCAAGCTCGGCCCCGACGCGCTGACGGCCGACCTGCCCACCTTCACCGAGCGGATACGCAGCCGGCGCGGCCAGGTGAAGGGGGTGCTCACCGACCAGGCGGTGCTGGCCGGGGTGGGCAACGCGTACTCCGACGAGATCCTCCACGCGGCCCGGCTCTCCCCGTTCGCGCTCACCGACCGGCTGACCGACGAGCAACTGGCCGCCCTCCACGCCGCCACCCGGCAGGTGCTCGGTGACGCCGTGACCCGGTCGCTCGGCCAGCGGGCGGCGGAGCTGAAGGCCGAGAAGCGCTCGGGCCTGCGGGTGCACGCCCGCACCGGGCTGCCCTGCCCGGTGTGCGGGGACACGGTCCGGGAGGTCTCGTTCGCCGACTCGAGCCTCCAGTACTGCCCGACCTGTCAGACCGGAGGCAAGCCGCTCGCTGACCGTCGGCTGTCCCGGCTCGTACGGTGAGTAACGACACTGCCGGTTACGGAGCGGAATCGGCCGGGGATGCGCCAGTGTCCCGCTCGGCGGTTCTACCAACGGGGTCATCCATCGGTATAGTGGCCCGGTCCCCGGCTTCTGATGAGCAGTGGAGCCGGCCAGATCCCGCCGGCACCACCGGGCGCGAAATGTCCTTCGGGTCCGGCGGCCGATCGGGCCCACGTGGGAGACTGGGACGGTGGGCGACCCGTGCCCCTCACGGCGAGTGAGCGGCGCGCGTCATGCGGGAGGACATGGGTGAGGTGACGGCAAGCCTCCAGCGCCCGGTAACCAACACAGGCCGGAGCAGACTCGTGCGGCACGTCGACAGCTTCGAGATCCAGCCGCCGACTCCGCCGTCGCACAACGGCGTACCCCGGTCGGCATGGGCCCGGGCTCGCCGGCGGGTCTCCCGCTGGCATCGTCCCTACACGGCCATCCTGCTGTTCCTCGACTTCGCGGCGGCCGTGTTCGCGAGCTTCACGGCGATCCACACCTTCGACCAGGCCCGCGCCGGCTTCTACAACGCCAAGAACGACCCCACCTGGTTCTTCACGGTGGCGTTCGTGCTGCTCCCGCTGGGCTGGGTGGTCATCCTCTGGGGCAACCGGGCGTACGACCGGCGCTACCTCGGGCTCGGCCCGGACGAGTTCAAGCGGGTGATCCGGGCCGGCGTCGCGGTCGCGGCGACGGTCTCCTTCCTGGCGTTCGCCACCAAGACCGACCTGTCCCGTTACACGGTCGGCACCGCGCTGCTCGGTGCGCTGCTGCTGATCCTGCTCGGCCGCATCCTCGCCCGCTTCGTGCTGCACGTGATCCGCCGCAACATCGGCCAGGGCGGCCACCGGATGGTGCTGGTCGGCACCCTGCCCGAGTGCCTGGAGGTCTACACGGCGGTCACCCGCAACCCCGCCGCCGGGCTGGTCCCGGTCGCCATCCACCTCACCGACGGCTACGCGGCGTCCCGCGGCATCCGGACGCCCGTGCCCGTGTACGCGGGGCGCGACGTGCTCGCCCTCGTGCGGGAGGTCGGCGGGGACACCATCGCGGTGTGCGGCTCGGCGAGCGCCGAACCGGGCGAGCTGCGCCGGCTGGCCTGGCAGCTGGAGGGCTCCGGCGTCGACCTGGTGGTGGCGCCGCAGCTCACCGACATCGCCGGTCCCCGGGTGCACATCCGCCCCATCGAGGGCCTGCCGCTGCTGCACGTCGAGGAGCCGACGCTGTCGGGTCCGGCGCTGCTGGCCAAGAACCTCATGGACCGGGTCGCCGCGGCCCTCGGGCTGCTGCTGCTGATCCCCGTGTTCGTGGCCATCGCGATCGCCATCAAGATCTCCGACCCCGGGCCGGTGTTCTTCCGCCAGCCGCGGGTGGGGCACGAGGGGCGCACGTTCCGGGTGTGGAAGTTCCGCACCATGTACGTCGACGCCGAGGAACGGCTGGCCAGCCTGGTCGACCAGAACGAGACCGACGGCATGCTGTTCAAGATCAAGCAGGATCCGCGGGTCTTCCCCGTGGGCCGCTTCCTGCGGGCCTCCTCGCTCGACGAGCTGCCGCAGCTGATCAACGTGCTGCGCGGGGAGATGTCGCTGGTCGGGCCCCGCCCGCTGCCGGCGGACGACGGCGACTTCCTCGGGGACGTGCGCCGGCGGCTGCTGGTGCGTCCCGGCATGACGGGGCTCTGGCAGGTCTCCGGCCGCTCCGACCTCTCCTGGGACGAGGCGGTCCGCCTGGACCTCTACTACGTCGACAACTGGTCCCTCGCGTACGACCTCAGCATCCTCTGGCGGACGGTCGGCGTGGTGCTCGCCCGCAAGGGCGCGTACTGACGGCGTCTGGCGCCGCCGCCCGCCAACCGCCAGGATTCCAGGCGTGGGTGGCAACCTCTCGGCGGTTCTCGGTGTCGTCTCCCTCGTCAGCGCGCTCGCCGCGGCCCTGTACGCGGTCGGCCGGCTACGCGCCCGCCGGGGCATCGCCACCGCCACCCAGCGGGCCACGTACGAGGTGCTGCACACCGCCGGGCTGGCCGCCGAGCCGCTGCGGGCGGGGCTGAGCGAGGCGGGCGCGGCGAAGGCCGTACGCCATCTGCGGGCCCTCGTGGGCGCGCCCGGCCTGGCGCTCACCGACCGGGAGAGGTTGCTCGCGCTCGACGGACGCGGCACCCACCACGGCGAGCAGCTGCTGGCCGCGGCCCAGCGGGCGGTGGCGGCCGGGCGCTCGACGGTGCTGGGCGAGTCGGAGCTGTGGTGCGACCGGGTCGACTGCCCGGTCCGGGGCGCGGTGGTCGCCCCGCTCACCGGTGCGGACGGGCGGGTGGCGGGCGCCCTGGTCGCGGTCGCCGACGGCCCGCCGGCGCCGGGTCTCGTGCAGGCGACGCTGGAGACCGCGCACTGGGCGGGCAACCAGCTCGCCCTGGCCGAGTTGGACTCGTCCCGCGAACGGCTGGCGCGCGCCGAGATCCGCGCCCTGCGGGCCCAGATCAGCCCCCACTTCATCTACAACGCGCTGACCGCGATCGGCTCGTTCGTGCGGACCGACCCGGAGCGGGCCCGCGAGCTGATCCTGGAGTTCGCCGAGTTCACCCGGTACTCGTTCCGGGCGCACGGCGAGTTCACGACGCTCGCCGAGGAGCTGCGGTCCATCGACCGCTACCTGACGATCGAACGCGCCCGGTTCGGTGACCGCCTCCAGGTGCGCCTGCAGATCGCCCCCGAGGTGCTGCCGGTGACGCTGCCGTTCCTCTGCCTCCAGCCGTTGGTCGAGAACGCGGTCCGCCACGGGTTGTCCCGCAAGCCGGGCACGGGCATGGTGAGCATCGAGGCGCGGGACGCCGGCGCCGAGTGCCACATCACGGTGGAGGACGACGGGGTGGGGATGGATCCGACGACGCTGACGGCCGGCATCGCGGAGCTGGCGCGCAGCGCCGGCGACCCGGGGGAGGACTCCGGGCAGCACGTCGGCCTCTCCAACGTCGACGAGCGGCTCCGGTCGGTCTTCGGGGACGGCTTCGGCCTGGTCGTGGAGACCGGGCTCGGCTCGGGCACGAAGGTGAGCATGCGGGTGCCGAAGTTCCATCCGGGCGTACGGGCGGGTTCGTGAACGAACGCAGCGGGCGACCGACGGGGGTGAACGCCGTGAACGCGTCCGGTTTCCTGAGGGTGCTGGCGGTCGACGACGAGCCGCCGGCGCTGGACGAGCTGGCGTACCACCTGCGGGCCGACCCGCGCGTGGCCCGGCTGCACACCGCCGGGGACGCCACCGAGGCGCTGCGGCTGCTCCGCGACGGCGACGTCGACGTGGTCTTCCTGGACATCCGGATGCCCGGCCTGGACGGGATGGAGCTGGCGCGGGTGCTGCGCCGGTTCGCCCGACCGCCGGCGATCGTGTTCGTGACGGCGTACGACGACGGCGCGGTCGACGCGTTCGACCTGGGCGCCACGGACTACGTGCGCAAGCCCGTCCGCGCCGACCGGCTCGCCGAGTCGCTGCGCCGGGTGATCGGCTCTCGGGTGGTGCCATCGCACCCGGCCGCGCTGGCCCGGGCCGAGGAGGATCCGACCATCCCCATCGAGCTGGCCGGCACCACCCGGATGCTGCCCCGCTCGGCGGTCCGCTGGGTCGAGGCGCAGGGCGACTACGCGCGGCTGCACACGGCGGACGGCTCGCACCTCGTCCGGGTCTCGCTGGCCACGCTGGCGGAACGCTGGGCGGACGCGGGCTTCGTCCGGATCCACCGGTCGTACCTCGTGCAGTTGAAGCTGATCGCCGAACTGCGGCTGGTCAACTCGGGCTACGTGGTGGTCATCGACGGCACGGAGCTGCCGGTGAGCCGGCGGCACACCCGGGAGCTGAAGGACAAGCTGGTGCGCGCCGCGAAACAGGACTGGAACCGGCGGGAATAGGAGCGCTTGGTCGTACGCTGTACGGTAGGCCGTACGATATCGAAGGAGCCGCCGTGACAGTGACCGACGCCCCGTACGATGCCGCGACCGAGTTCGACCGCCAGGTGGCGCGCCTGGTGGAGCTGGGCTACCCGAAGCTGGCCGGGATGACCGAGGACGACTTCCGGACCCTCGTCCACCCGCTGCGCGCCGTGGCCGTCACCGGCGCGGCCGGGCTCCCCGCCCCGACCGAGGCGCGGGTGCCGTTCCTGCTGGTCATCACCCGTGACCTCGTGCCGGTCGAGGACCGGCTCGCGCTCACCACGCTGGCGGGCAAGCGCAAGCAGGGCTTCCTCGACCGGCACTACGCCGAGGGCGACCTGGCCCGCTTCGACCCGATCAAGGAACTGGAGGTGCCCGAGGGGCCCGCGTACCTGCTCTTCGACGTCGACCGCGGTGAAGAGACCCTGAACCTCGCCCCGTCGGCCGCCATGGAGGTCATCACCGGTCAGGACCGGCTGCCGATCACCATCGACGAGGGGCTCGCCTTCGTCACGCTCCACCCCGAGGCGCTCGCGAAGAACAAGTGCTTCTCGCTGGTCGGCTCCCGCTGCGGCGACAAGCGGGTGCCGGCGCTCTGGATCAGCCAGGGCGCGCCGAAGCTCGGCTGGTGCTGGTACGGCAACCCGCACACCTGGCTCGGCTCGGCGTCCGCGCGCCCGGAGCGGATCGGCCTGAGCTGATCCCCACGGACCCCGTGGGCGCGCGTACGCGGGCGCGGGGGGTGGGCCGGTACCGTCGGCCCGCCCTCCGCCCGGCGTTTCCACCGGGTTATCCACAGGGGTGACGCGTTCTCCACAGGTTATTCACAACGCGCCCCACCGATCTCCACGCCGGCTCCCTACAGTCGTGACCCATGAGGGAACGCCGGATCCTGGTCGTCGAGGACGAGCGGACCATCGCCGACGCCGTCGCCGCCCGGCTCCGCGCCGAGGGATTCACCGTGGACGTCGCCGGGGACGGCCCCGGCGGCGTCGCCACGTTCGAGGCGCGGCAACCCGACCTCGTCGTCCTGGACGTGATGCTCCCCGGCTTCGACGGCCTGGAGGTGTGCCGGCGGATCCAGGCCGAACGGCCGGTGCCCGTGCTGATGCTCACCGCCCGCGACGACGAGACCGACCTGCTGGTGGGGCTCGCCGTCGGGGCGGACGACTACCTCACGAAGCCCTTCTCGATGCGCGAGCTGGCCGCCCGGGTGCACGTGCTGCTGCGCCGCGTGGAGCGGGCCGCCGGAAACACCGCCCCACCCACCCTGCGGCTCGGCGAGGTCGAGATCCGCCAGTCGGAGCGGCGCGTCCGTCGGGGCGACGCCGAGGTGCACCTGACGCCGACCGAGTTCGACCTGCTCGTGTACCTCGCCGGCCGGCCCCGGACCGTCCTGCCCCGGGAACGCCTCCTCGCCGAGGTCTGGGGCTGGGCCGAGGGCTCCGGCACCCGTACCGTCGACAGCCACGTCAAGGCCCTGCGCCGCAAGCTCGGCGCGGACCTGATCCGCACGGTCCACGGTGTCGGGTACGCGCTGGAGGTCCCGGCGTGACCAGTGGCACCCTGCGGGTGCGGGTGCGCCAGGCCCTGGATCTGCTACCCCGCCCGCTCGACCCGGTCCGTTCGATCAAGGTGAAGCTCGGCGTCCTGCTCGTCGCCTCGGGCGCCGCCGGGGTCGGCTACTTCTGGTACGGCATCGGCTGGCTCCCGCCCCGCACGGCGGCGACGGCCATCTGCCTCGCGCTGGTCACCTCGCAGGTGCTGGCGCACGGCATGACCTCACCGCTGCGGGAGATGACGGCCGCCGCCGGGGCGATGGCCCGGGGCGACTACACCCGGCGGGTCCGCGCCACCTCCCGGGACGAGGTCGGCCAGCTGGCCGATGCGTTCAACAAGATGGCCGAGGACCTGCACGCCGCCGACCAGCGCCGCCGCGAGCTGATAGCCAACGTCTCGCACGAGCTGCGTACGCCCATCACCGCGCTCCAGGGCGTGCTGGAGAACATGGTCGACGGCGTCGCCGAGCCGGAACCCGCCGCCCTGCGGGCCGCGCTCGCGCAGACCGAACGGCTCGGTCACCTCGTGGCCGACCTGCTCGACCTCTCGCGCCTGGACGCGGGCGTCGTGCCGCTGCGCCGCGTACGGATCGACGTGGCCGACTTCCTCGACGAGGTGGTCGAGAACGCCACGGCGACGGCCGCCGGCGCGGGCCGGGACGTCACCTTCCGTCCGCCCGACCTGCCGGAGCCGCTGAGCGTCCACGGCGACCCGTGGCGGTTGCACCAGCTCTTCGCGAACCTGCTGGACAACGCCGCCCGGCACAGCCCCGCCGGGGGCATCGTGCGGGTGTCCGCGGAGGCGGGTCCGGGCGAGATCCGCTTCGAGGTGAGCGACGAGGGTGAGGGCATCCCGCCGGCCGAGCGTTCCCGGGTCTTCGAACGGTTCACCCGCGGCGACCGGGCCGCCGGCGGCGGGACGGGGCTCGGCCTGGCGATCGCCCGGTGGGTGGTGGAGCTGCACGGCGGTCGCATCCAGGTGCTCGACCCCGCCACCGGCACCGGCTGCCGCATCCAGGTGTCGCTACCCGCCCCAGGAACGATCCGAGGAGAGGCCGCATGACCACCCCGCCCGACCCGACGCCGGCCGACAGGTCAGCGGGCGGGACCGACCCGTCCGGACCGACCGACGGTCCGCCGGCTCCGCCACCCCCGGGTCCGGTCCACGCCGGAGCGACCGCCGGCCCGGTCCACGCCGGAGCGACCGCCACCGGCCCGGTCCATGCCGGAGCGGTCACTGGGGGCCCGGTCCATGCCGGAGCCACCGCCACCGGCTCGTTCCATGCCGGGGTCATGGCCGCCGGCTCGTTCCATGCCGGGGTCACGGCCGCCGGCCCGGCTCCCGTCGCCCACCCACCGGCCTGGCCGGGCCGTCCCGGCTGGCCGCCGCTCGACCCGTACGGGCGGCCCGCGGCCTGGCCGCCCGCGCCGCCGGCACCGCCCTCGGCGCTGGCGCGCCGCTGGCCCGCTCTCGACCGCGCACCCCACCCGGTGCTGCTCGGCGCGGTCGGCGCCGCAGCCGCCGTCGCCGCCTCCACCGTTCCCCTCGACGGGCCGGGGCTGGGCTGGACGATCGCCACCCTGGCCGCCGTCGGCGCACTCGCCGCCACCGCCACGACCCGCGCCCGCACCGCCTCGGCCCCGGCCACGGCACCGCCCGGGCCGGCGGCGGATCCACGGCCGGCCGGGCCGGGCCGGAGCGGACCCACCACATTCACCGAACCGCTCCGGGAGGAGCGTCCGCCCGCTCCCGGACCGGCCACCACCGGACCCACCGACTCCGCCGCCGAGCCGCCAACCGCCGAGGCCGCCGCCGAGCGGCCGACCGCCGAGGCCGCCCAAGAGCCGCCGACCGCCGAGGCCGCCCAGGCGCTGCCATCCGCCGCTTCCGTCGAGGGCCCGCCACCGGCCGGCTCCACCGCGCCGGCTCCCGACCGGCGACCTCCGGGATCCACCCGGGACCAGCCGTCGGGCCCCGCGGTCCCGGCCGAGGACCGGCCGCCCGCCGGGCCGGCCGCGCTCGCGCGGGACCGGTCGCCCGGGGGCGACGAACCGGCAACGGAGCCCGATGAGGCGGCTGCCCGCCCCGGTGCCACGGGGGCACCGGGTCGGGCGGCCCGGCTGGTCTGGGCCGCCGCCACCGTCGCCCTGGTCGGCGTCGGGACGATGCGGGCCGCCGGTTGGCTCTTCGCCCTCTGCCTGCTCGCCGCGATCATGACCGGAACGCTCGCGCTCACCGGTGCCCGTACGCCGCTGGGGATGCTGCTGTCCGTGGTGTTCCCGCCCTCGGCGGCGCTCCGGGCGCTGCCGTGGGCGGCGCGGGGACTGCACCGTGCCCGCCCGGGCGGGATCGGCCGCGGGCTGGCTACCCTCGCCGTGTCGATCGCCCTGCTCGTGCTCTTCGGCCTGCTGTTCGCGTCCGCCGACGCCATCTTCGCCAGCCTGGTGGCGGACCTGCTGCCGGACGTCTCGCCGTCCGGGGTGGTCCCCTGGGTGCTGCGCTTCGCGCTCGCCGGCGCGGTGCTGCTCGGCGCCGCGTACCTGCTGGCCCGGCCCCCCGACCTGGACGTGCGCCCGGCACCGGCCCGGCCGGTCCGCCGGCTGGAGTGGGCGGCGCCCCTCGTCGTCCTCGACGCCCTGTTCGCCGCCTTCGTGCTCGTCCAGCTCACCGTGCTCTTCGGTGGCTCGGCGCACGTGCTGCGCACCGCCGGCCTCACCTACGCCGAGTACGCCCGCAGCGGCTTCTGGCAGTTGCTCGTGATCGCCGGGCTGACCCTGCTGGTGATCGCCGGGGCGGCCCGCTGGGCTCCCCGCGCCACCCGGGCCGACCGGCTGCTGATCCGTGCCCTGCTCGGCACGCTCACCCTGCTCAGCCTC
Source organism: Micromonospora globbae (assembly GCF_036184225.1). Lineage (NCBI taxonomy): Bacteria > Bacillati > Actinomycetota > Actinomycetes > Micromonosporales > Micromonosporaceae > Micromonospora > Micromonospora globbae. Next base: position 5,578,780 of record NZ_CP108084.1, on the reverse strand, counting down.
GTCGTGGTGGCGTCCGCGCTCTACCGGATGCACGTGTACGCCGAGGCGTACGGCGCGACCCGGCTGCGGCTGGTGGTGGCCGCCGTCGAGATCTGGCTCGGGCTGCTCTTCGTGCTCGTCGGGGTCGCCACGGTCCGGTTGCGGGCACGGTGGCTGCCGCAGCTCGTGCTGGGCACCGCCGTGCTGGCGCTGCTCGGACTGGCCGCGGTCAACCCGGACCACCTGATCGCCGACCGCAACGTCGACCGGTACCGGCAGACCGGACGGCTCGACGTGCGCTACCTGGCCTCGCTCTCGGCCGACGCGGCACCGGCACTGGCCCGGCTCCCGGAGCCGCTGCGTTCCTGCGCGTTGCGGGACATCGCCGTCGAGCTCGACGAGGACGACCTCCGCTCGGCCAACCTGGGCCGGGCGCGGGCCCGGCGGCTGCTGGCCGACCAGCCGGTACGGCCACCGGACGCCTCGTGCCTGATCGTCCCCCGCTGGTGACCGCCGCACCCTTGACATTCCCATCGATCCGGCGAGACTGCCGGGGTGGCCGCCGACGATCACAGGCCGGTGCCCGGAGCCGCCGAGCGGCCCGGGGCGCCGGACCCGGCGCGTCCCGAGCACGGCGGGCGGCCGCCGGTGCCGCAGCCACGGGCACGGATCGTGCTGGCCGAGGTGTCGCGCCGCGAGGACCGGGCCGACCGTACGCGGACGGAACTGGCCCAGCAGACCCGCGTCGGTGAGGCGCTCGTCCGGGGGCTCGTCCGGGCGCAGCTCGCCCTGGCGCTGCGACTCTCACTCGTCGTGATGATCGCGCTCGGCGGGCTGCCCTGGCTGTTCGCCATCGCCCCCTCGGTCAGCGAGGTCACCGTCCTCGGGGTGAAGCTGCCCTGGCTGCTGCTCGGCGTGGTCAGCTTCCCGTTCCTCATCGGCGTCGGCTGGTCGTACGTGCGGCTGGCCGAGCGCAACGAGCAGGACTTCACCGACCTGGTCCAGCGGCCGGAGCGCTGAGGTGGGTAACGCCCTCGTCATCCCGGCCATCGTCGCGGTCACCCTGCTCACCGTCGGCATCGGCTTCTACGGCCTGCGGCTGGCCCGGACCACCTCGGACTTCCTCGTGGCCTCCCGGGTGGTCAGCCCCACCTGGAACGCGGCCGCGATCGGCGGGGAGTACCTGTCGGCCGCGTCGTTCCTCGGCATCGCCGGGCTGATCCTCAAGTACGGCGTCGACGTGCTCTGGTACCCGGTCGGTTTCGCCGCCGGCTACCTCGCGCTGCTGCTCTTCGTGGCCGCGCCGCTGCGCCGCTCCGGCGCGTTCACCCTGCCCGACTTCTGCGAGCTGCGGCTCGGCTCGCGGCGGCTGCGCATCCTGGCGACCGCATTCGTGATCTTCATCGGGTGGCTCTACCTGGTGCCGCAGTTGCAGGGCGCCGGGCTGACCCTCTCGACGGTCACCGGGTCGGCGTACCCGGTGGGCGCCGTGCTGGTGGCCGTGGTGGTCACGGCGAACGTGGCGCTGGGCGGTATGCGGGCCATCACGTTCGTCCAGGCGTTCCAGTACTGGCTGAAGCTCACCGCGCTCGCCGTACCGGCGGTCTTCCTGGCCCTCCAGTGGCAGGCCGACGCGCGTCCCGCCGTGACCCCGCCGGACGGGCCGATCTTCCGGACGGCGACCGCCGTCGTGGTCGAGCACCCCGCGACGCTCACCTTCCCCGACGGCGAGGTCCGTGAGGTACGCGCCGGGGAGACGCTGTCCTTCGCGCCGGGCGACCCGGTGCCGGAGGTGAGCGGGGTGGCCACCGACGCCTCCGACTGGCTGCTGCCGAGCACGGCCGGCGACGACGACCGGGGGCTGTTCGCCACGTACTCGCTGATCCTCGCCACGTTCCTCGGCACCATGGGGCTGCCGCACGTGCTCGTGCGCTTCTACACGAACCCGAACGGCGCGGCGGCCAGACGTACGACCCTCGTCGTGCTGGCGCTGGTCGGCGTCTTCTACCTCCTCCCCACCATCTACGGGGTGCTCGGCCGGATCTACACCCCGCAACTGCTCGTCACCGGCCAGACCGACGCGGTCGTGGTGCTGCTCCCGGAGGCGGCCCTCGGGAGCGGGACGACCGGCCGGCTGCTCGCCGCGCTCGTCGCGGCCGGGGCGTTCGCGGCGTTCCTCTCCACCTCGTCGGGCCTGCTCACCAGCGTGGCCGGGGTGATCTCGACGGACGTGCTCGGCCGCGGGTCGGTGCGCGGGTTCCGGCTGGCCACGGTGATCGCCGGAGCGGTGCCGGCGGTCCTCGCGCTGAACGTCTCCGGGCTGGACGTCTCGCAGGTGGTCGGGCTCGCCTTCGCCGTCGCCGCGTCCAGCTTCTGCCCGCTGCTCGTGCTCGGCATCTGGTGGCGCGGCCTGACGGACCTCGGCGCCGCGGCCGGCGTGCTGGTCGGCGGCGGGGCCGCCGTCGCGGCGGTGCTCGTGACCGTGGTCGGCCCGCCGCTCACCGGCTGGCCGGCGGTGCTGTTCGCACAGCCGGCCGCGTGGACGGTGCCGCTGGCCTTCACGGTGACCGTGCTGGTGTCGATCGCCTCCCGCCGCCGGGTGCCGGCCGACATCGGCGCCACGATGCTCCGCCTGCACGCGCCCGACGCGCTGCGTCTGTAGGGACGGGACCGGGGTCGAGCACGGCCCCTCATTACCCGGCGCGGCCGTACGTCTCGCGGATGACCGGGGGTCATCCTGGGGCCGGACCACAGTGCGGTGCCGGCCGGATACGGTCGGGTCCATGACTGGTGCGCATCCGGCGATGTCCCTTCGTGGCCTGGCCAAGGCGTTCGACGGCAAGGTCGCGGTGGCCGGCGTCGACCTGGACGTGCCGGCCGGCTCCTTCTACGGCCTGCTCGGGCCGAACGGCGCCGGCAAGACCACCACGCTGTCCATGGCGGTCGGGCTGCTCCGCCCGGACGCCGGCGTGGCGCGCGTGCTCGGCCACGACGTGTGGCGCGATCCGGTCCAGGCGAAGCGGCTGCTCGGTGTCATGCCCGACGGCGTACGCCTCTTCGACCGGCTCAACGGCGCCGAACTGCTGGCGTACAACGGCCTGCTGCGCGGCATGGACCCGGCCGTTGTCGACCAGCGGGCGGCCGAACTGCTCGACGTGCTGGCGCTCGGCGACGCCGGCCGCACCCTCGTGGTCGACTACTCCGCCGGCATGAAGAAGAAGATCGGTCTCGCCTGCGCGCTGCTGCACGGCCCGCGGCTGCTCGTGCTCGACGAGCCGTTCGAGGCGGTCGACCCGGTCTCCGCGGCGCTGATCCGGGACATCCTCCAGCGGTACGTGGGAAGTGGCGGGACCGTGGTCTTCTCCAGCCACGTCATGGAGGTCGTCGAGCGGCTCTGCTCGCACGTGGCGATCCTCGCCGAGGGTGCGATCAAGCGTGCCGGCACCATCGAGGAGGTACGCGGGAAGCGTTCGCTCGAAGAGGTCTTCGTCGAGGTGGTCGGCGGGCGGACGGCGACCGGCGAGGAGCTGGCGTGGCTGTCGAACTGACCGCGCCGGCCGCGCCGGCCCGACGGGTCTCGGCGCGGCACTTCGTCCGCCTGAAGCTGCGGGTGATGGGCAACAACTTCCGCGGCCAGGGCTGGCGGATCGCGCTCTTCGTGGTCGGTGTGGTCGTCGGGCTCTGGCTGGCCGCCACCGGTTTCTTCCTGTTCGCCGCTCCCGGCCTGGCCGACGAGGGCCGGTACGCCTCGATGGTCGCCGCGTTCGGCGGTGGGCTCATGGTGCTCGGCTGGCTGCTGCTGCCGCTGGTCTTCTTCGGCGTGGACGAGACCCTCGACCCGGCCCGCTTCGCCCTGCTGCCGCTGCCGCGCCGGACGCTGGTCACCGGGCTGCTCGCCGCCGCCGCGGTGAGCGTGCCGACGGTCGCGGTGCTGCTGGCGCTCTGCGGACTGGTGCTCACCGCCGCCGTTCTGGGCGGCTGGGTGGCGGCCGTCGTGGAGGTGGTCGGGATCCTCGCCGGTCTTCTGCTCTGCGTCGCCGCCGCCCGGGCGGTCACCAGCGCGTTCGCCTCCATGCTGCGCTCACGCCGGGTCCGTGACCTCGCGGCCGTGCTGCTCGCGGTCGCCGCCGCGCTGCTCGGCCCACTCCAGCTGATCGGCATCTCGGCGTTGCAGGAGACGGACTGGAGCCGGCTCACCGGGGTGGCCGAGGTGGTCGGCTGGACTCCGCTGGGCGCGCCGTGGACGGTCGGCATCGACGTGGCCGAGGGCCGGGCCTGGGCGGCTCCGGTCAAGCTGCTGATCACCGCTCTCACGCTGGTGGTGCTGCTGGTGTGGTGGTCCCGGTCGCTGGAGTCGGCGATGACCGGCGCGGCGAGCACCGGGCGGGCCCCGGCGAAGGCCGGCCCGACCGGCGGCGCCGTGGCCCAGCTCTTCCCGCGCGCGGCCGGCTGGGCGGCGCGGGACCGGTTCGGCGCGATGGTGGCCCGGGACGCCCGCTACTGGTGGCGGGACGCGCGGCGGCGGGCGAACCTGATCACCGTCGCGGTCGTCGGCCTCTTCGTGCCCGTCCTGGTCAACCTGGGCGGCGCGGGTTTCGCGATGGACGCGGAGCAGGGCTTCGCGCCGGCCGGGAGCGCGTCGTCGCCGCTGCTGGTCAGCCTCTCGATGGTCTTCGTGGGCGTGCTCGCCGCGGTGACGCTGGCCAACCAGTTCGGGTTCGACGGCAGCGCGTACGCGGCGCACGTCGTGGCCGCGGTGCCGGGGCAGCAGGAGCTGCGGGCACGGATGACGGCGTTCTCGATCTACGTGGTGCCGATGCTGGCGGTGGTCGCCGTGGTGATCGCCGTGGTGCTGGGTCGGCCCGCCTGGCTCGGGGTGATCGCCGGCAGCCTCATCGCCACGTACGGCGCCGGGCTCGCGGTGAACAGCTTCGTCTCCGTGCTCGGGGCGTACGCGCTGCCCGAGACGAGCAACCCGTTCGCGCTGAACACCGGCGCCGGGGTGGCCAAGAGCTTCCTCACCCTCCTGGCCATGCTCGGCACGGGCGCCGCCGCGGTGCCGATGGTGGTCGCCGCCGCCCTGCTCGGCGACATCTGGCTCTGGCTCGCCCTGCCGGTCGGCGTCGCGTACGGCGTGGGTGCCGCCCTGCTCGGCGCGTACCTGGCCGGGGACGTGCTGGACCGCCGCCAGCCGGAACTGCTGGCCGCCGTCACCCCGCGGCGCTGACGCGCGTCCGCCCAGGGGTGCGGATCGGTGCGCACCGGGCACCGTCCGGGCGGCATGATGTTTCACGTGAATCATCAGCCGGGCGCCGAGATCCACCACACCGACCCGTTCGCCGTGCCGGCCGGCCAGCGCTCCCCCGCGCGCCGGCTGCGGGGTCGGCTGGCGTCGCCCGTGACGCTCTGGACGGCGCCCGGCCCGGCCGGACTCACCGTGTCCTCGACGCTCGTCGCCGAGGGCGAGCCGGACCGCCTGCTCGGGCTCATCGACGCCGAGTCGGACCTGTGGGCGGCTGCCGAGTCCGCCGGCCGCTTCGCGGTGGCGCCGCTGACCCCGGCGCACCGCCGGCTCGCGGACCGGTTCGCGGGCCTGTTCCCGTCCCCCGGCGGGCTCTTCGCCACCGGGGAGTGGACCGACACGCCCTACGGCCCGGTGCCGGCCGACGCCGGCGGGTGGGCCGGTTGCCGCCTCGACACCGCCCGGGAGTACGGCTGGGCGCTGCTCGTCGAGGCGACGATCGAGACGGTCGAACTGGCCGAGGAGGCCGAGCCGCTGCTGCACCACCGGGGCCGCTACCGCGAGCTGAACTGATCACCACCGACCGCTCAACGGAGTGACCTGAGTCACTCGGCGCAGCCAACCCGCCGTTCGGCGCAACCGCCGACCGACGCCGATCTCGGCCTTCCCCGCCGGGGAGCGCGCTTTCTACCGTGCGCGCAAATCCCCGACGCCTGTGAAGGTGGTGATCCACAGATGTCCACGGACACACCCGCGCCGGCCGCGTCCACGCCGGACCGGTACCTCGCCGTACAACGGTCGGACGAGTTCGCCGGGTTGCGTCGCGCCCTGCGCGGCTTCGTCTTTCCGATGACCGTCGCGTTCTTCCTGTGGTACGCGCTCTACGTGATCCTGTCCGCGTACGCCCGGGACTTCATGGGCACGAAGCTCGTCGGCAACATCAACGTGGCCCTCGTGTTCGGGCTGCTCCAGTTCGTTTCCACGTTCCTCATCGCCTGGCTGTACTCCCGCCACGCCGAGCGGAAGATCGACCCGGTCGCCGACCGGATCCGCGCCGAGATCGGGGAGGTGACGCATGAGGACGGTCCTCGCGGCTGAGGCGGGCGACACCACCGCACGGAACCTCACCATCACGCTCTTCCTGATCTTCGTGGCGATCACGCTGGCCATCACGGTGTGGGCCAGCCGGCAGACGAAGACGGCCACCGACTTCTACGCGGGCGGCCGGTCGTTCTCCGGTTTCCAGAACGGCATGGCCATCGGCGGCGACTACATGTCGGCAGCGTCGTTCCTCGGCATCGCCGGCCTCATCGCCCTCTACGGCTACGACGGCTTCCTCTACTCGATCGGCTTCCTGGTCGCCTGGCTGGTGGCCCTGCTGCTCGTGGCCGAACTGCTGCGCAACTCGGGCCGGTACACGATGGCGGACGTGCTGGCGTTCCGGATGCGCCAGCGTCCGGTGCGTACGGCGGCGGCCGTCTCGACCATCACCGTGTCGATCTTCTACCTGCTGGCCCAGATGGTCGGCGCGGGCGCCCTGGTCGCGCTCCTGCTCGGCATCCGCCCCGGTACGACGTTCCTCGGCATGGACGCCGACGCCGCGAAGATCGCCACCATCATCCTGGTCGGCGCCCTGATGATCATCTACGTCACGGTCGGCGGCATGAAGGGCACGACCTACGTGCAGATCGTCAAGGCGTTCCTGCTCATGGGCGGCGCCGTGATCATGACGCTGCTCGTGCTGGCCAAGTACAAGTTCAACCTCTCCTCGCTGCTCGGGGACGCGGCGGCGTCCTCCGGCAAGGGCAGCAACTTCCTCGAACCCGGGTTGCGCTACGGCGTCGAGGTGGCCGGCAACGCGACGCAGACCTTCTACAACAAGATGGACCTGCTCTCGCTCGGCATCGCCCTGGTGCTCGGCACGGCCGGCCTGCCGCACATCCTGATCCGCTTCTACACCGTCCCGACCGCGAAGGCGGCCCGCAAGAGCGTGCTCTGGGCGATCGGCATCATCGGCACCTTCTACCTGCTCACCCTGGCGCTCGGCTTCGGCGCGGCGGCCCTGGTGGGCGGCGAGGCGATCACCGCACAGGACCGCGCCGGCAACACCGCGGCACCGCAACTGGCGCAGGTGCTCGGCGTGGACTTCCTCGGAGGCGACCTGGGCGGGGCCACCCTGCTCGCGGTCATCGCCGCGGTCGCGTTCGCCACCATCCTGGCCGTGGTCGCCGGCTTGACCCTTGCCTCGTCGTCGAGCCTCGCGCACGACTTCTACGCCAACGTCCTCAAGGACGGGACGGCCTCGGAGCGCCAGGAGGTGAACGTCGCGCGGATCTCGGCACTGGTGATCGGCGCGATCTCCATCGCGCTCTCGATCTTCGCGCAGAACCTGAACGTGGCGTTCCTGGTGGCGCTCGCGTTCGCGGTGGCCGCGTCGGGCAACCTGCCGGCGATCCTCTACAGCCTGTTCTGGAAGAGGTTCAACACCTCGGGCGCGGTCTGGGCCATCTACGGCGGCCTGCTCGCGGCCGTGGTCCTGGTGTTCTTCTCGCCGGTGGTCTCCGGCGCGCCGACCGCCATGTTCCCCGACCACGACTGGCAGTGGTTCCCGCTGTCGAACCCGGGTCTCATCTCGATCCCGTTCGGCTTCCTCTGCGGCTGGATCGGCACGGTCATCTCGAAGGAGCGTGACGAGGAGAAGTACGCGGAACTGGAGGTGCGCGCCCTCACCGGCGCCGGCGCCCACTAGGGCGACGGCGGGGCGGCACGGACCGTCCGACCCGAAGGTCCCCTCCGGCGCGGGAGGGGACCTTCGCGGCCGTGGTGACGGCCGGCGCGCCGCCCCGCCCCCGACCCGGACGACGGTGACGCTGGGTAGGCTGACCGGTATGAAGGTTGCTCCCCGCTTCGGCCAAGGTCACCGCGTCCTCGTCACGGGCGGCGCCGGCTTCGTGCCGTCACACCTGGTGGACGCCCTGATCGCGCGGGGCTGCTCCGTGGTCGCGCTGGACAACTTCGTCACCGGGTCGAAGGAGAACCTCGCGCACCTGCTGGACACCCCGACCTTCACCCTCGTCGAGGGCGACGTCTCCGACGGGCTGCCGCCGCACCCGGCGCTCGTCGAGCGGTTCGACGCGATCCTGCACATGGCCTCCCCGGCCAGCCCGACCGACTTCGAAAAGCTGCCCGTGGAGATCCTGCGGGTCGGCTCGGTGGCCACCCTGCACCTGCTGGACCGCGCGCTCGCCGACGGCGCCCGGTTCCTGATGGCCTCCACCTCCGAGGCGTACGGGGACCCGAAGGAGCACCCGCAGCGCGAGACCTACTGGGGCAACGTCAACCCGATCGGGATCCGCAGCGTCTACGACGAGGCCAAGCGGTTCTCCGAGGCGGCGACCATGGCGTACCACCGCAGCCGGGGCCTGGACGCCGCGATCGTCCGGATCTTCAACACGTACGGCCCGCGGATGCGGCCGGACGACGGACGCGCCATCCCCACCTTCATCTCCCAGGCGCTGCGCGGCGATCCGATCACCGTGCACGGCACCGGCGAGCAGACGCGCTCGATCTGCTACGTCGAGGATCTGGTCCGGGGCATCCTGCTGCTGCTCGACTCGACCGAGACCGGCCCGATCAACTGCGGGACGGAACACGAGATGAGCATGCGGCAGCTCGCCGAGACCATCGTGTCGCTCGCCGGCAGCACCTCCGAGGTGACGTACGTCACGCGCAGCGCGGACGACCCGGAGATGCGCCGCCCCGACCTGACGCTCGCCCGCGAACTCCTCGGCTACGAACCGGTCGTTGCGCCCGAGGATGGCCTCCGGCGCACCATCGACTACTTCCGCAGCCGGCTCTGACGGCCCCCGTCGCGGCTCTGACGGCTCCCGTCGCGGCTCTGGCGGCTCTCCGTCGCGGCACGCCCGTCGGAACCTGGGTGTCGCCTGAGGGCGACTCTGGCCGACGCTACGTACCCTGAGTTACATGTCAGCCACCTGGTCCGCCCCGCTCCCGCACCTGCACCGCAGCGCCGGGCGCGCATCGGTGCCCGGCACCGCGCGCGGCGTCTCCGGGCGCGCCCGGCCGTCGGACGCACGCTGGAACCCGTCGTACGACGAGGAGCCGCAGGGCGGCGGGCCGGGCGGCCCGGGCGGACCCGGCGGGCCGGGCGGTCCGCACGGGCCCGGTGGCGGCGACCGGCCCCGCCGGCGGGGCCCGCGGCCCCGGTGGGGGCGCATCGGCCTGGTGGCCGGGGTGGCGGTGCTGGTGCTCGCGCTGCTCGGCGGGCTCGGCGCCTGGCTCTACGTGCGCAACCTCGACGACGACCTGGCCCGCACCGACCCGTTCGCCGAGATCACCGAGGGCCGGCCGGCGAAGCCCGTGGAGGGTGCGCTCAACATCCTGCTGGTGGGCAGCGACTCCCGCGACCCGGACGCCCCGGTCGACCAGGCCGGCAAGTGGCGGGCCGACACGATCATCGTGATGCACATCCCGTCCGACCACCGGCAGGCCTACCTGGTCTCCATCCCGCGCGACCTGTACGTGCCGATCCCGGAGAGCGCGAACGCCGACTGCGGCTCGGGCCAACGGGCGAAGATCAACGCGGCGTTCGCGTTCGGCGGCCTGCCGCTCGCGGTACGCACCGTCGAGTGCTTCACCGACGTCCGGCTCGACCACGTGGTGGCCATCGACTTCGCCGGCTTCAAGCAGGTCACCGACGCGCTCGGCGGGGTGGACCTGAACGTCGAGCGGACCGTCACGTCGATCCACAAGCCGTACCGCACGTTCACCAAGGGCATGAACCACATGAACGGCGCGGAGGCGCTGGACTGGATCCGGCAGCGCAAGCAGTTCCCGGACGGCGACTTCGCGCGGATGCGGCACCAGCAGGAGTTCCTGCGCGCCCTGCTGGACAAGGCGGCGAGCACCGGCACGCTCAGCAACCCGAAGAAGCTGAACGCCTTCCTCCAGTCCGTGACCGATGCCGTCACCGTGGACAAGGACTTCTCGTTGGTCGACATGGCGGTGCAGTTCCGCAACCTGCGAGGTGAGAACCTGACGTTCGTGACCAGCCCGAACTCCGGCAGCGACATGGTCGACGGAGAGTCGGTGGTGGTTTCCGACCGGGAGAAGGCGCTGGCGATGTACCGCGCGATGTCGGCCGACACGATGGCCGACTGGGTGAAGGCCAACCAGCCGCAGAAGGGCACCGACGGCGGCTGAACGGTCACTCTCCGGGCGTGACGTCCCGGGCGGCGGTGAAGAAGTTTCCAGTTCGTGAAAGGCCGCCCATCACCGGTCGCCATCGATCCGGGCGATCGGTCAGAATGCCCGTGCCCCCGGGTGCACGGCTATTTGCCGCCTGACGAACTCGCCAGGATCGCAAAGTGTCCGTACAGTGATCCCGCCCCCTGACAACGCGAGCTGGAGCACGCATGCCGGTTCAGACCAGCCGTCGCCCTCCGTCGCTGGATGACCACCGATCGCCCATGGGCGGTGGCCCCACCATCCCCACCCAACCGCGGCGGGGTGCCGACGCGACCCCCCCGAGGAAGCGGCCGCGTCGCAAGGACCCGCTCTGGGCCCGGCTCACGGTGGTCTTCGGCGCGGTGCTGATGCTGACGAGCGGCGTCGCGATCGTCGGCAGCAAGGCGCTGATCAGCCAGGCGACCGGCAACATCGCCCAGCGGAACCTGCTGGGCGACGCGGGCAAGACCGACGCCGAGGGCGGCGCGAGCCTGGACGGCGCGATCGACATGCTGCTGCTCGGCGTGGACGCGCGGGAGCGGTGGGCGGCGGACGACGTCCGGTCGGACTCGATCATCGTCCTGCACATCCCGGCCAGCCACGACCAGGCGTACCTGATCTCCATCCCCCGCGACACCGAGGCGCACATCCCGCAGTGGGAGAAGGGCAACTGGGCGGGCGGCACCGAGAAGATCAACGCCGCGTTCCAGATCGGCGCCCGCAACGGTGGCGGCTGGGAGGGTGGCGCCCAGTTGATGGCGAGGACCATCAAGCAGCTCACCGGGGTCAGCTTCGACGGCGCCGCGATCATCAACTTCGGCGGCTTCAAGAACATCATCGAGGCCCTCGGCACCGTGCGGATCTGCGTGAAGCAGGAAGTCAAGTCGATCCACATGTCGTACGTCGACGGCAAGCCGATGTGGAACGCGGACGCCAAGAAGACCGGCAAGCCCATGACCCCGGTGGTGCACAAGAAGGGCTGCCAGGAGATGGAGGGCTGGGCCGCGCTCGACTACTCCCGTCAGCGCAAGACCCTCAAGAACGGCGACTACGACCGGCAGCAGAACCAGCAGCAGCTGATCAAGGCGATGGCCCGCAAGGCCACCGAGCAGGGCACGCTCACCAACCCCATCAAGATCCAGCAGCTCATCAAGGCCGCCGGCAAGGCGCTGGTCCTGGACACGAGCGGCGTGCCGATCGCGGACTTCATCTTCACCCTGCGCGGCATCACCGCGAACGAGCTCACCATGCTCAAGACGAACAACGGCACCTTCAACGGCAACGGCGCCGGCCGGGAGGTGCTCAGCGCCGAGACGCTGGAGATGTTCAAGGCGGTCAAGCAGGACAAGCTGGCCGAGTACGTCTTCTACCACCCCGAGGTCGTCTCCAACCGGCAGTGACCTCCATCCGGCGACCAGCGGCCGGCGCCGCGTGATCGGCCGCTGGGAAAGTCCGCGAACCGGGCCAGCCGGCACGGCGCCGCCCGTAGCCTGACGTGAGCAGCACTCACGTACTGGCGACGGGGAGGGGCCACGTCCAGGTCGGGCCAGGACGACGGGGAGCGGACCGGGGCGGACGCCGGGACCGTCCGGCCGCGTCGCGCCCGCTGGCCGCGCGTCCTGCTCGGGACGGGCCTCGCGCTGGTGCTGCTCGCCGGGCTCGCCGTGTTCGGGCTCCAGGCGCTGACCGACCGGTACGACCGCACCGTGCTCAAGGAGCAACTGCTCGCCCCGGACGCGCGCAACGCGCGGACCGACCTGTCCGGTCCGCTGAACTACCTGCTCATCGGCACCGATCGGCGGCCCGGGGACACCAACCCGGAGCAGCGCGCCGACACCATCCTCATCGTGCACGTGCCGGCCGGGCTACGGCAGGCGTACCTGGTCTCCATCCCCCGCGACCTGCTCGTCGCCATCCCGGCCGCCAACGGCTACGCCGGCGGCCAGGACAAGATCAACGCGGCGTACGAGCACGGCGGCGGCGGCGAGTCGGGCGCCCAACTGCTGTCGGCCACGCTGGCCCGGCTGACCGGGCTCCGCTTCGACGGCGCCGCGCTGGTCGACTTCTCCGGCATCCGGCAGGTGGTGGACCTGCTCGGCGGGGTACGCATGTGCGTCGACCGCGAGGTCCGGTCGATCCACACCAACCGCGTCTTCAGCCCCGGCTGCCGGCAGATGAACGGCGCCGAGGCGCTGGACTACGTCCGACAGCGCTACGACCTGCCCGGCGGCGACTACGACCGCCAACGCCACCAGCAGCAACTGCTCCGGGCGATGCTGGACCGCGCCGGCGAGACCCGGCTGCGGACGAACCCGGTCAAGCTCGACCAGGTGATCCGGGCGGTCGGCGACTCGCTGACCGTGGACACCAACGGGGTGGCCCTGGAGGACCTGCTCTTCGCCCTCCGCGGGCTGCCACCCGACGCCCTCAAGGGCGTGCAGGTGCCGTCGTATCCGCAGGTCATCGACGAGGTGTCGTACGTGGTGCTGGACAACGGCGGCAACGGGCTCTTCGACGCCGTCCGCGGCACCCGGATGCCGGACTGGGCGCAGGCGAACCCGCGCTGGGTCGTCCGGTTGTGACGGCGCCGACGGCCGGGTCCCCGGCGATCGGCACGACGAGGATCTAGGCTTGGTAGCCGTGTTCGGACCCCAGGTTCCCACCATGTCCGTGACCGAGGTCGCGGACGACACGTACCTGCTCGACGTGCGCGAGGACGACGAGTGGGCGGCCGGCCACGCGCCCGGCGCACACCACCTTCCGATGATGGAGCTGCCGGCCCGGCTGGCCGAGGTGCCCACCGACCGGGACGTCGCCGTCATCTGCCGCTCCGGCGGTCGCTCCGCCCAGGTCGTCGCCTACCTCGTGCGCAACGGCTGGGAGCAGGTGCGCAACGTCGAGGGCGGCATGGGTGAGTGGGCCGCCGCCGGGCGACCCGTGGTCGGCGAGGACGGGCAGCCCGGCCGGGTGCTCTAGGACGCCGCCATGGGCGACCAACCCCTGGTGTTCGCGCACCGCGGCGCCTCGTACGACCTCCCCGAGCACACCCTCGCGGCGTACCTGCGCGCCCTCGCGGAGGGAGCCGACGGGCTGGAGTGCGACGTCCGGCTGACCCGCGACGGGCATCTCGTCTGCGTGCACGACCGCCGGCTGGACCGCACCAGCAACGGGCGCGGCCTCGTGAGCGCCCGTACGCTCGCCGAACTGGAGATGCTCGACTTCGGCTCCTGGCACCCGGGGTGCGCCCCCGCGGACGGGGACGAACCGCCGGACGAGTCGCACACCCGGCTGCTCACCCTCGAACGCCTGCTCGACGCCGTGCTGGACGCCGGCCGGCCGGTCCGGCTGCTGGTCGAGACCAAGCACCCGTCCCGGTACGGCGCCGACGTCGAACGGCGCCTGGTCCGGATGCTGCGCCGGTACGGCCTGGCCGAGCCGCGACCGGACGACCCGGTCCAGGTGACCGTCATGTCGTTCTCCCCGCTGGCCGTGCGCCGGATCCGGGAACTGGCACCGACGCTGCCCACCGTGCTGCTGCTGGAGGTGCTGCCGCGCTGGCTGCGCCTGGGCCGGCTGCCCTTCGGCACCCGGATCGCCGGGCCGGGGATCGGTCTGGTCCGGGCCCGCCCGCAGCTGCTGCCGGCCCTGCGCGCGGCCGGCAACGAGGTGTACGTCTGGACGGTCAACGAACCGGAGGACCTCGACCTCGTCCTCACCGCCGGGATCGACGGGATCATCACCGACCGCCCCGCCCAGACGCTCGCCCGCCTCGGACGCTGACCCGGCGCGGGGTACGGGGCCGGTCGGGCGGCGTCCGCGGGACGCGCGGGGGTGCCCAAAATCCGGTCGGCGGGGCACACTTTCGGACATGCCGGAGCGCATCGACTTCGCCGCTCTCATCACCGGCCACACCGTGGTGATCGAAATGATCAACTCCGGTGACGCCGGGCTTCCCGTCCTCACCCAGCTGCTCCGGGTCGCCCAGCCGGCGCTCGGCGCGACCGCCATGGCGTTCGTCGAGTTCGGCCCCACCGGGGGTCGGGTGATCTCCGCGACCGGCGCGGCCGAGTGGACCCTCGGCCGGCCGTTCGCCCCCGACGATCCGGCCACCGTCTACCTGCTCAGCGGTCCCCGGGTACAGCAGGTCCGCCTCGACCAGCTCAACGGCAGGCTGTCCGGCGAACTGGTCGAACGGGGCCTGCGCCGGATGGTCGTCTCGCGCGCGGAGATCGGTGGGCACCCGGTCGGCAGCCTGCACGCCTTCTACTCGGACGGCGAGGACGAGCCGGACGCCGAGCAGCACGGCGTCGTCGCGTACCTCGCCTCCTGCATCGCCCACATGTACGGCGACCAGACCGGGTTGCCGGTGCACGGCGACGGCCCGGTCGTCGCGGCGCTCGCCGACGGGCTCGCCGTGGTCGACCGCGACGGTCGGGTGCGGCTGTGGAACCCGGCGGCGGCCCAGGTGACCGGTCAGGCCGCGGCCCAGGCGCTCAGCCGGCCGCTGCCGTTCCCCATCCCCCCTCCCGGGCAGGTGCTCGACCACCGGCTGCCCGACGGCCGCTGGCTGCGGATCACCTCCGGCGAGCTGCCCGGTCCCGGTTCCCTGCGGGTGGTGACCTTCCGGGACATCACCGACCAGCAGCGCCGCGACCACGAGCGGGACCTCTTCGTCGCGGTGACCAGCCACGAGCTGCGCACGCCGGTCACGGTGATCAAGGGGTACGCGGACACCCTTACCGACCACTGGGAGTCGCTGACCGACGCGGACCGGCGCCAGGCGGCCCGGATCATCGGCCAGCGGGCGAACGAGCTGGCCCGGCTGGTCGACCGACTGCTCTCCTCGGCGGCCGAGTCGGGCCCGGGGGACGAGCCACCGACCCCCTTCGACCTCGGCGACACCCTGCGCGCCGCCGTCGCCGACCTTCCGGCGGAACTGCGCCGCCGGGTCACCGTCGACCTGCCCGTCGACCTGCCCAAGGCCCTCGGTCACCGGCCGAGCCTGGCCACCGTGCTCACCGAGCTGGTCACCAACGCGGGCAAGTACTCGACGGCGGGCACACCCATCGAGGTCAGCGCCGGGTCGGACACGCAGATGGTGTCGTTCCGCGTGAGCGACCGGGGCATCGGCATCCGGCCTGAGCACGTCGAGCGGGCCTTCGACCGGTTCTGGCAGGGCGAGTCCGGTGACCGCCGGGGCTACCCGGGCGCCGGACTCGGTCTCTATCTCGTCCGCCGGATCGTTGAACAGCAGAATGGATGGGTATCCCTCCGTCCGAGGACCGGTGGCGGTACGGTCGCAGAGGTGCGGCTACCGCGCGGGTGACGGGCCGTGGTGGGGGCGTGAAGGGGCGACGGTGGCGACGGGAACGGGTGAACGAGCCTGGTGCGTGGTGGTTCCCCACCACGCCAGTGGAGCGCGGCTGGCTCGGCACCGGCTGGCCGCCGAACTGACCGATCTGGTGCCGCCGACCCTCCTCGCCGACCTGGTCGCGGTCCTGGCCGAGCTCGTGGGCAACGCCGTCCGGCACGCCCGCCCGCTGCCCGGCGGGGTGGTCCGGGTGGCGTGGCGGCTGAGCGGCCCGGCCGACGCGCCCCGCGTCCAGCTCCGGGTCACCGACGGCGGCGCCGCCGAGGAGCCGCGGATGCGGGCGCCCAGCCTCGACGCGGCCGACGGCCGGGGGCTGCACATCGTCGCCGGGCTGGCCGACCGGTGGGGCGTCGAGCGGGACGGGCTCGGGCAGAGCGTCTGGGCCGACTTCGAGCCCGCCGGGTCCGTCCGCCCCGATCTCGCCGTCGCCGGCTGACCCCGCGTGGCCCACGCCGAGCCGCCCGTCGCACCGGTGAAACGGGAGGCCCCCGCCCGGGTCCTCCCCACACACGTCGGCCCGGGCCTCTAGGCTGTCTCGCCGTGAGCAAGCGTCGAAAGAGCCAGCGGGCCGCCGAGACCACCCCCAAGCGGGAGAAGGTGCGCGACATCTTCGTCCCGCGCCCGTTCGAGGGGCTCGTCGACGAGCCCGAGTGGATCGCGTTGCGGGAACTCGTCCCGGCCGCGTCCGCGCCGCTGCGGCTCGCCCCCGCCCTCGTGGAGGAGTTCGGCGAGCGTCCGGTGACCCTCGCCACGGTGCTGCCGATGGCCGCCCCCGCCATGACGAAGCCGGACGGCCGCGTGCTCATCGGGCTCCAGCGGCACATCCAGTCCGGCGACGTCTCCCGGGATCTCGCCGAGGCGCTGCTCTGCGCGCTGCGGACCGAGCCGGGCAGCCCCGTCGCGGTGCCGCCGCTGCCCGGGCCCGGGCCCCGGCTGCAGGACGTCCTCGTCGACGGGCCGCTGGAGATCACCATGCACGACGGGTTCGAGTTCTGGCTCGACCCGGGCGCCACCGACGACCCGAACGTGCAGGCGTCCCTGGAGCGGGCGAACGCCGCCATCTACCCGACGGTGCGGCTCACCGCCGCGAAGGCCGCGTACTGGTGCCAGGTGCCGGAGAAGGCGCACGTGCGCTGGGTGCTCCCGGAGGACGAGGACACCGCGCTCGACGCGCTGGCCCGCCTCGGCGCCGCCGGCACCCTGACCTTGGGCGACGACACCCGCTTCGCCGGCATGTTCCGCGCGCACGGGCGCCTCGTGCCGGTGTGGGACCTGCCCGAGCACACGCCCGCCGGCGAGTGGGAGGCCCCGGTGGCCGAGTTCGCCAAGCGGTACGCCGAGGCGCTCGCCGACACCGCACCCCTGGACGCCGCCGCACGCCGCTCCCGCCAGGGCCTGCTAGGCCGCCAACTAACCCTGCGCTAATACGCCCCCTACCCCCCTCGCCCCCCGCGCCCCGGCCTCTTCCCGCGATCTTGCACTTTGGGCCCTCGGTTCGTGCCACTGTGTGGCTTTTGTCGGGGCACAAAGTGCAAGATCGCGGGGAAGAGGGGGTCAGAGCGGCTCGCGTACCAGGGGGCAGGACATGCAGCGGGGGCCGCCCCGGCCGGAGCCGAGTTCCGAGCCGGCGATCGGGATCACCTCGATGCCCGCCCGTTCCAGCTGCGCGTTGGTCTCGACGTTGCGCTCGTACCCCACGCAGAGCCGCGGCGCGATGGCGAGGGTGTTGTTGCCGTCGTCCCACTGCTCGCGCTCGGCGGTGACCGGGTCGAGGCCGGTGTCGATGACGCGGAGCTGGTCGAGGTCCATGGCGTCCGCGGCGGCCCGCAGGAAGGGGGCCGGCCCGTCCACCCGGGGGTCGCCGCCGTCCGCGCCGGCGATCACGGTGTACGCCGACAGCGTGTCGGCGACGTTCGGGTACATGAGGACGGCATCGACGTCGACCATCGTGCAGACCGTGTCCAGGTGCATGGTGGCCCGCTCCTGCGCGATCGGCACCACGAGGATGGTGTGCGCCAGCCCGGCGGCGAAGACCTGCCGCCCGAGCCGCTCGGCGCCGGCGGGCGTGGTCCGCTCGCCCACCCCCACCGCGATCACACCGGGCGCCAGCAGCAGGACGTCGCCGCCCTCCAGGTGCTCCAGTCCCGGGTGGTAGACGAACTCGGTGCCGGCGAAGCGCGGGTGGTGACGGTAGATGGCGTTGGTCAGCGTGCTCTCCCGCCGCCGCGCCTGCATGGCGAGGCTGGTGACACCGACCCGGTCCCGGATCCACAGTGACGAGTCCCGGGTGAAGAGCAGGTTGGGCAGCGGGTCGATGACGAAGTCGTGCCGGTCCATCAGCGTGTAGACGAGCCCGCCCGGGCGTTCCGGGCTGATCCGCAGCTCCTCGTGGGCGAGACCGGCGATGAGCACGTCGGCGAGCGCGGCCGGGTCGAGGTACGCGAGGTGGTCGGCGACCCGCGCGCGCAGCGTGTCCCCCAGCCGGGGCGAGCTGAGCACCTGCTCGGTCAGCTCGGCCCGGGCGTCGGCGACGCCCAGCGTCTCGGCGAGCAGGTCGGCCAGGTAGAGCACCTCCACCCCACGCTCGCGCAGCGCCGCGGCGAAGGCGTCGTGCTCCTCCTGCGCGCGTCCCACCCACGGGATGGCGTCGAAGAGGAGGGAGTCGTTGTTGCGAGGGGTCAGGCGGGCGAGTTCCGGGCCGGGACGGTGCAGGAGGACCGTCCCGAGCCGGCCGACTTCGCTGTCCACATAGTGGGTCACCCTGGCAGCGTAGGGCAGGGTTTGGCGGCATCCGGGAAAAGAAGTGTGGATGAATATGGCATTCATCCACAGTCACTCCGGCGCTCCACCTTGCCGACCACCCCGACTGGCAACGTAGGGTAGTGGGGACATAACTTCGAGGGACCTTTTGCCGGAGGTCGCGATGACTGTCTTCCCCGCCCGCCGAGCCGTACCGACCAGCCGCGGCCTGCCGCGTGTGGCGGTGCCACACCCCCGCGTGGAGTCGCCGGGGGCCCTCGAGCCGGTCCGTCCGACCCCTCTCGAGTGGGCCCGCCGTCGGCGGGCGGAGCGCGGCGCACGACGACTGGAGGCGGCCGGCGCGCGGGCCCTCGGCCAGCTCGACCACCTCGGGCCGGCGTGGCACGTCATCGAGTGGCCCCGCACCGACCCGGCCGACCTCCTTCTGGACCGGCCGCACGAGGAACGCGCCGGGTTCCTCGCCATCGGGCCGAGCGGTCTCTTCGCGGTCACCATCGTCGACCACGGCCGGGCCCGGGTGCTCGTGGCCGGCGACGTCGTCCAGATCAACGGCAAGCGCCCGCCGTACGTGACCGAGGCGCGCCGCGACGCCAAGCGGGCCAGCAAGGCGTTGTCGGACGCCGTGGGCCTGCCGATCCCGGTGACGCCGGTGCTGACGTTCGTCGGCTCCGGCGTCATCAGCGTCTACGGCCTGCCCAAGGACTGCCTCATGGCCACGCACCGGGAGCTGGACCGCCTGCTCGTCGCCGGCGGAAACCGGATCACCCCGGCGACCGCCGAGAAGCTGTCCCGGGTGGCACAGCATCCGAACACCTGGCTGAACGGCACCTACCGTCCGGCCGCCGACTACCGGTGGTACGAGGACGGCCGAACGGCCGCTGACAAGCCGGCCAACCGCCGGTAACGTCATCGGGGACGTCACGTGGGCCGGCCGCCGCCGGCGCCACAGGTCCGCGCCGTCGCCGGCCGTCCGGTCCGGTAGCCGCTCGCGCAGCGGTGGTCCGGCGGTCGCGGTGCGGTCGCCGACCGTCTGGACAACCGGCTAGCGTGGACAGTCCGTCGGTGTACATAGGAGGCTCGGTGGCCCACGTCGAACTCTCGCTCTCGGAAGTGTTCGTGCCGGCGGCGCGGGCCTCGACAGAGCCGGAGTTCGACAACGTGGGCCGCTGGTCCTCGACGGTGTCGGAGGCCGACGAGCCCTGCCTGCTCATCGATGCCGAGACCCGGGTGGTGGCGATCTCGGCCGCGGGGTGCGAGCTGCTCTGCCTCGGCGAGCCGCGGACGGTGATCGGGCTGCCCCTGCTCGACGGCGGGCTGCGCCTGCTCGACTTCACCGCCAACCGCGGCGAGCTGACCGAGCAGGAGATCGACAAGATCCCGCCCCTGCTGGCGCTCTCCTCCGGCCGGCTCGCCCGGGGCCTGCTCCGCGTACAGGCGGCGACCGAGGGAGCCCCGGACTCGACGGTGGACGCGATCTCCACACCGGTGCTCACCGACGGCGTCGTGGCCGGCTCGCTGACGTTCTTCTCCGGCGTCTGACCTGCGGCGATGTGTGGCGTTCGCCGCACGCGGCGAAGCCGGGAGGGGTCGGGCCGAGGCCGTAGGGTGCCCTCATGCTCGATATCGCGCTGCTGCCGGGGGAGTACGCCGTGTGCCGGATGGCCGCCGGCTCCGCCCTGCCGCCCGCGTTGTCGAGCGGGCTCGGCGCCGCCGACGTGGTGACGGTGAGCTGGACCGCTGACGGCATCTCGGTGATCTGTCCGATGGACCGGGCCCCCGAGCACGCCGTGGTGGAGACGGCGTGGCGCTGCCTGCGGGTGGCCGGCCCGGACGGCGTGGCCGTCACCGGCACCCTGGCCGCCCTGGTCGACCCGCTCACGGCGGCCCGCGTGAGCGCGGTGGCGTTCTCCACGTTCGACACCGACTACCTGCTGGTCCCGAGCGTACGGCTCGGCGAGGCGACCGCCGCGCTCGAGCGCGCCGGGCACCGCGTGCTCGGCTGACCTTCACCCGCGCTGCGGATCCTCCTACGATGGGCACGGCCACCCCCGGCCCACCGTCCCCGCCCCCTCAGGATCGGCCGTGCCGCCCACCCCGCCCCGCCGTACCGCGCTCCGCCGCTCCGCCGGCCGGCCGTCGACGCCGCCCGGCGCACACCCGACGCCGCCCGGTGCCCCGGGTGCGGCCGGCACGCCGCGGACGCCCCACCGGTGGCGCCGTCCGGCGGTGGCCGTCGTGGCCGCGCTGGCACTGGCCGGCTGCGGGGCCCCACCCGACCTTCGCCAGCCGGCGTCGGCCGCCTCACCGACCGCACCGCCGCCACCGACCTCGGTGCCCACCCCGGCGGTCCCGCCGGCCACCGGTCTCCCGTCGGGTTTCCCGGAGGCGTCGGCCACGCCGACCGACGCCGGTCTGGTGGCGACACCCTGCCGGAGCGGGCCGACCGGCGAGCGGATCGTCCGGCTGCTGCGTGGCCCCGCCGGGGTGCTCCCCGACGACGTCCGCGTCCAGGTCCGCACCGGGCCGCAGTGCGCCGCGGACTGGCAGTACACGGTGCTCCAGGTGACCGGCTACGAGGAACTCCTGGTGGTCACCCGGGGCCGGGCGACCGCCCCGGAGCTGGTGACGGCCGGCACCGACGTCTGCACCGCCGAGGTGCGGGTGCTCGCCCCGCCCGGCATCCGGACCTTGGCCTGCGACGGCGGCACGGTGGGCGTACCGGGTGCGTAGGCTGGTCGGCATGCCGGGTACGCCGCCGACGCGCTTCGTCTACCTCGGGCCCGAGGGCACCTTCGCCGAGCAGGCGCTGCGCACGATCCCCGCCGCCGAACGCGGCAGCCGTACGCCCGCCCGCAGCGTCGGGGAGGCGCTGGAGAACGTCCGGGCCGGCGACGCCGACGCGGCCCTGGTGCCGCTGGAGAACTCGATCGGCGGGGCGGTCGGGGTGACGCTGGACGAGTTGGCCGAGGGCGAGCCCCTGGTGATCACCCGCGAGGTGATCCTGCCCGTGGAGTTCGTGCTCGGCGCGCGGTCCGGCACCGAGCTGGCCGCGGTCCGTACGGTGGCCGCGCACCCGCAGGCGTCCACCCAGTGCCGGAACTGGCTCCGGGTCCACCTGCCCGACGCCGTCGTGGTCGACGTCCTCTCCAACGGCGCCGCCGCCGCGGGTGCCGCCGCCGGCGAGTACGACGCCGCCATCTGCGCGCCCATCGGCGCGACGCGGCACCGGCTGGCGGTGCTCGCCGACAAGATCGCCGACCATCCGGACGCGGTGACGCGGTTCGCGCTGCTCTCCCGTCCCGGCCCGCCCCCGCCACCGACCGGGGACGACGTGACCTCGCTGGCCGTCTACATCGCCCACGACCGGGTGGGCGCGCTGCTGGCGGTGCTCATGGAGCTGGCCGTACGCGGGGTCAACCTGACCCGCATCGAGTCCCGGCCCACGGGCGAGGCGCTGGGCCGCTACGTCTTCTTCCTCGACTGCACGGGGCACGTGGCGGACGTCCGGCTCGGCGAGGCGTTGCAGGGGCTGCGCCGGGTCTGCGCCGACGTACGCTTCCTCGGCTCGTACCCCCGCCACCGCTGGGCGGAGGCGGCGGGCGAGCGGCCCGTCCCGCCGCCGCCCGGCCTCTCGGACGCCGACTACGCCGACGCGGCGGCCTGGCTGGCCCGACTGCGTGCCGGCGAACTCAGCTGACCGCCGCCCGACCGCGACACACGACCGAGTGCCCCGACCGGGACGCACGACCACCCGACCGGGACGCACGACCACGTGGCCCGAGCGACGCCCACGCCCCCGAACCGGGACGCGGAGCTGAGCCGCCGGCGCCCGGGCCCGGCCGGCAGGCAGCCGGCCGAGGCGCCGGGGAGCGTTCAGCTCAGCAGGCCGCCGAGCAGGCCGCCCTGCTGCTCCTGCGCGCCGCTGCCCATGACCGGCGGCTCCTCCGACGGCTGCACCACCACGAACCCCTGCCCGGCGAAGCTCATGGTGAACGCCTCGCCGGTGCGCCGACCGAGCAGCGTGCCGAGGCCGAGCTGCTCGGCCCGGTGGTAGCCCGTCTGGAGGTTCGCCGACCAGCACACCGCCGCCTGCGGGTCGACGTACGTCGGCTGGTCGACGTTGAGCACGACCGGGGTGCCCTTCGTGGTGATCGCGATCCGGCCGTAGCCGGTGAACACGCAGTTGAACAGGCCGGACGAGGAGGCCATGCCAGCGCCGCCGACCATCTTGATGTCGTACTGGAGGGTGGAGTCGAAGGCCAGCACGCTGGAGCCGTTGATCGAGAGCGCGTCGCCCGGCTCCAGGTCGATGATGT
This sequence comes from Micromonospora globbae, assembly GCF_036184225.1. Taxonomy (NCBI): domain Bacteria; kingdom Bacillati; phylum Actinomycetota; class Actinomycetes; order Micromonosporales; family Micromonosporaceae; genus Micromonospora; species Micromonospora globbae. Next base: position 5,555,865 of record NZ_CP108084.1, on the reverse strand, counting down.
GGACGTCCTTGGCCAGCTCGGCGAGGAAGACGTCGCCCTGACCGCTGACCCGCATGAGCGGCACGCCCTCGCCGGTGAGCTTCTGCTTGAGGAACTTGCCCAGGCCGCCGGAGCCCAGCGCCTGGAACTGCACGTTCCCCTGGTAGGCGACCATCGACCCGACCCGGGCCATCGCCTCGCCGTTGAGCTCGATCTTCAACATCTTGGAGTTCTGCAGCCGCATGCCGGGCTGCGCGGACTCCTGCTCCAGGTTCTCGGCCGAGAACAGCGAGCTGCGCATGGGTGCCTCCTGAGTCACGATGCCTGCCACGACGACGGTAGGTGACCGTGACAACGGTGGGCATCGGTCACGCGGCGTGGCCGCCGGCGCGGATCGGCGGCGTCGGGGCGGACGACCGGCGGGTCAGGCCCAGCCCAGCTCGTGCAGCCGCTCGTCGTCGATGCCGAAGTGGTGGGCGATCTCGTGCACCACGGTGATCGCGACCTCGTCGACGACGTCGTCCTCCGTGTCGCAGATGCGCAGGATGGGGTGGCGGTAGATGAAGATCCGGTCCGGCAACACCCCGGAGTAGTCCCAGCCCCGCTCGGTCAGGGCGTGCCCCTCATAGAGGCCGAGCAGGTCGTCCTCGCCCGGCGGCGGGTCGTCCTCGACGAGGATCACCACGTTGTTCATGAGGCCGAGCAGTTCCTCGGGCACCTCGTCGAGAGCGTCGGCGACCAGCTCCTCGAAGCGCTCGCGGCTCATCTCCATCGGCACCACGCCATTCTGCCCGACGCCGCCCGTACGCGGCCCCACCAAGATCCCTACCCGCCCACGGAGAGAGCGGCCGTCGCCCGGACGGGGGCCCTCTCCGTGAGCGTGCGGTCGACGGGGGTCAGGAGGCGAGGCGGGCGGTGAGGGTGATCTCGGCGCCCGGCGAGAGCAGGCGGGAGATCGGGCAGTTCGCCTTGGCCGCCTCGGCGAGCTTCTGGAACTCGCCCTCGTCGAGGCCCGGCACCTGCCCGACGGTCTCCAGGTCGATCCGGGTCACGCTGAACCCGGCGTCGGTCTTCTCGAAGTGGACCTTGGCGGTGGTCTCCACGGAGGTGGGCGTCGCACCAGCGTCGGCGAGCGCCTTCGAGAAGGCCATCGAGAAGCAGCCGGCGTGCGCGGCGCCGATCAGCTCCTCGGGGTTGGTGCCCTCCCCCTCCTCGAAGCGCGACTTGAACGAGTAGTTCCCCTCGAGCCCGCCCTTGCCGGTGCGGAGCGTGCCGGACCCCTCGGTGAGGTTGCCCTGCCAACGTGCGGAAGCGGTACGGATAGGCATGGTGCCGACGCTATCGGAAAGCGACACCACCTGCGACGGGCTCCCGCGACGCCCGCGCTGCGATCCCCGTCACCGCCGTCCCCTGTGCCATCATTCGACCAGGCCCGTGACCGGCGGAAGGATGGCGATGTCCCGAGAGCTTCCCATCCCGCGTCAGGACGACCGCTCCGACGGCACGGCCGTCATCGAGTGGGGCGAGGTCGAGTCCGGGGCGCCGGAGCGCCGGCATCCGCTCGCCGCGCTCGGCCGGGACGGGCTGCTGCCACCGCTGCTCGCGGGGCTGGGAGCGGTGGCCGGCGTCGGTTCGCTGTTCGGCGAGTGGGTGGTGATGACCCTGCCCGACAGTGGCCGCGACGACCAGCCGCTCGAGGTGCCCGCCGGGGTCGCCGAGATCGGCGGCCTCGGGATCGGCTACCTGGTGGGGCTGCTCGCCCTGGTCTGCGCCGTGGCTCTCGCGCTGCGGGGCACACCGGGTGTCCGGCCCAACGCCCGGGTCGCCGGATTCGCCCTGGCCGGGTCGCTGCTGGCGGTGCTCGCCGTCGCCGCGGTCCAACTGGACGACCCGGTGCGGCGCGGGATCCTCTACTCCCCCCAGGACGGCTTCCGCATCGAGTACGGCCGAGGCCTCGTGATGGCCTTCGTGGCCTGCGCGCTGCTCGGCGCGGCGCTGCGGCTCGCGCCGTACGCCGCCGTGCCGGACGGGACCGAGCCGTCCGGGCCCGTGCTCCCGCGGCGGCGCCGGGCGGTGCGGGAGGAGCCCGACGACGTGCCGCCGGCGCCGGCCGACCTGACCGTCCAGCCGACCGTGCCGTTCGCCCGCCCGGAACCGCCGATCTGAGTCCCGGCCGCCGCGCCGTCAGGGCGACGGACGCGGCGAGGCTCCGTGCCGGCCGCCCGGCCGCCGGTTCGCTCCTGGCTCACGGACCGGCCGCCAGCACGGCAACCGCCCCGCGGACCCGCCGCCGGCAGGGCTCCGCACTCACGGACCGACCCAGCGCACCTCGCCGTCGACCAGCGCGTCGGTGGCGCGCAGGCCGAGCCGCTCGGCCACCCGCGCCGACGCGCGGTGGTCGGGGTGCACGTGGGCGATCAGCGCGGCGATGCCGTGCCGGTCGAGCCAGCCGACCATGGCGGTGGCGGCCTCGGCGGCGTAGCCGCGGCCCTGCTGCGGCGCGACGACGACCCAGGCCAGCTCGGCCACCGTACGGGCGCCGTCGAGCCGGATCGTGGCCTGTACGGTGCCCACCGCGTCGCCGGTCTCCCGGTGCCGCACGATCCAGTTCAGCCAGCCCTCGGCGCCGTCCGGCGAGTGCCCGGCGGCCTGGCGGGCGTACCGGTACCGCAGTTCCTGAAGCGTTGCCGGCCGGCCGCCGATGAACTCGTGCAGGCGCTCGTCGCGCAGGAGCGGGGCCATCTCGTCCGCGTGCTCGACCCGCAGCGGCTCCAGCACGAGCCGCTCGGTCTCGATGGGCTCCGCCGCCGGCCAGTCGCGCACCACACCCCTCACCGTACGACGACGGGCCGGGCGGGAACGCCGACAACCAGGGTCCGCCGCGGGTTGGCATCCGATTCGCCTGGAAGCCATGGTTGTGACCGGTCGGGCGAGGTACGGTTGCTGCCCGCCGTCACTCCGGGTCGACGATCGACCACTGAAACGGCTGGTTGCGACGGCGGCGGGCGAAGGAGGAACGATGACCCGCCCGGGACTGCCCAAGCTGATCGCCACCGACCTCGACGGGACGCTCGTCCGCAGCGACGACACCGTGTCGGCGTACACCCACGAGGTGCTCGACCGGGTGCGGGCCGCCGGGATTCCGGTGGTGGGCGCCACCGGCCGCGGCCCCCGGCTGACCGAGCTGACCCGCAACGACATCCGCGCGGCCGACTTCCTGGTGATGGCCGGCGGCGGGCGCGTGGTCGACCAGAGCGATCCGGCCGGCCCGGTGGTGCTCCGGGACGAGCGGCTCCCCGCCGAGGTGCTCGCCCGGATCCTCGCCGACCTGGAGGCCGAGGTCGGCCCCCTGACCGTGATGGTGGAGGCGTCCGACGAGCACGACGCCCCGCTCTGGGGTGACCACGACCCGAGCTGGCCCTACCAGGACCGGTTCGAGCCGCGTACCCGGGCGGAGTGCCTCTCCAGCGACGTGATCAAGGCGTTCGCGCGCACGGCGGACCACCACGTCGACGAACTGCTCGACGTGGCCCGCCGGATCGTGCCGCCGGAGGTGGCCACGCTCACCCAGGCGGGGCTCGGGTTCGTGGAGATCTGCCCGCCCGGGGTCGACAAGGCCACCGGGCTGGCCGTCGTGGCGCAGACCCTCGGCGTCGACCCGGGCGACGTGCTGGTCTTCGGTGACATGCCGAACGACCTGCCGATGTTCGCGTGGGCGGGCTGGTCCCGGGTGGCCGTCTCCAACGCGCACCCGGCCGTGCGGGCGGCCGCCGACGAGGTGACCCTGCGCAACGACGACGACGGGGTGGCGGTCTACCTGGACCGACTACTCTCCCGGTGATGGGAGAGACACCTCGACTGGTCGCCACCGACATCGACGGGACGCTGCTCCGGGACGACCGGACCGTCAGCCCGCGCACCGCCGAGGTGCTGGCCCGGATCAGCGCGCGGGGCACGCCGGTCGTGCTGGTCACGGGACGCCCGATCCGCTGGATGAAGCTGGTGTACGAGCAGCTGGCCGAGCCGCTGCCCGCGATCTGCGCGAACGGCGCCGTCGTGTACGACCCGGTCGGTGACGAGGTGCTGCGGGCCGATCCGCTGGCCCCCGAGCTGCTCGCGGAGGTGGCGCGGCGGCTGCGGGCCGAGGTGCCCGGGGTGAGCTTCGCCGTCGAGGTGACCGACAGCCGGCAGATGCGGCACGAGGCGCACTACCCGATGCGCTGGGACGCCGACCACGACGCGATCCGCGCCGTGGAGTCGCCCGAGGAGCTGCTGGAGGCGCCCGCGGTGAAGCTGCTGGCCCGCGCCGGCGAACAGGACCCGGACGCGTTCGTGGAGCTGGTGGCGGCGGCCCTGGAAGGGCTGGCGGAGGCGACCCACTCGTCGTACTCGGGGCTCGTCGAGATCTCCGCGGCCGGGGTGACGAAGGCGGCGGGGCTGGCCTGGTACTGCGGGCGGCTCGGCATCGACGCGGCCGACGTGCTGGCCTTCGGCGACATGCCGAACGACGTGCCGATGCTCACCTGGGCCGGCCGGGCCGTCGCGGTGGCGAACGCGCACCGGGCCGTCCTGGAGATCGCGCACGAGGTCGCGCCCGCCAACGACGAGGACGGCGTGGCGGCCCACCTGGAGAAGGTCTTCGGCGTGGGGTGAGCGCCGGCCGGGGCGGGACGCCCACGGCCGGCGCGGTTCCCCGAGGGCCGCTACCCGGTCGGCCGCGCCGTCGCACGCGGCCGGCGGGATCAGAGGTACTGGCCGGTGCTGTGCCCCTCGCCGCCCTGCGACTGCCCCATGCCCGGCATCCCGGGCGCCATCCCGCCGGGGCCGCTGGGCAGCGCCCGTCCGGATCGCATCTGCTCGAGCTGCACCCGGGCGGCCATCTGCTGGGCGACCAGCGCCGCCTGGATGCCGTGGAAGAGACCCTCCAGCCAGCCGACCAGCTGGGCGTGCGCGATGCGCAGCTCGCTCTCGCTCGGCGCGCCCTCCTCGGTGAAGGGCAGCGAGATGCGCTCCAGTTCCTCGCGCAGCTCGGGGGCGAGACCCTCCTTGAGCTCGACGATCGACCGCTCGTGGATCTCCCGCATCCGGTGCCGGCTGGCGTCGTCCAGCGGTGCGGCCTTGACCTCCTCCAGCAACTGCTTGATCATGCTGCCGATCCGCATCACCTTCGCGGGCTGCTCGACGAGGCGGGTCGGGTCCTCCCCCTGCCCGTCGTCGGTCTGCACGGTGCCGACGGGCCGGCCGTCAGGGCCGACCACCACCACCGTGCCGGAGTGACCGGTGCCCTCGTGGCCCGGCTCGTCGTTCTGTCCAGCGGAGCGCGCTTCGGTCATGGGAACCATCTTTACCCAGCGCCCGGTCCCGACGCTCGCCGGGACCGACTCCCTCACCCCGGCGCCGTCCGGCGGTCGCGCTACCGTCACGCCATGTCCGCCGATCCGCGCGCCGTCCTGACCCGGCCCGCACCGGAGCCCGACCACACGGTGGCGTACGGCGACCATCCCGATCACGTCGCCGACCTCCGCGAGCCGGCCGTGAGCGAGCCGGGTGGGGACGGGCCGGCCCGCCCGCTCGTCGTCGTGGTGCACGGCGGCTTCTGGCGGTCCGAGTACGACCGGCGGCACACCGGCCCGATGGCCGCGGCCCTGGCCGCGCTCGGGTACCCCGTGGCGCAGGTGGAGTACCGGCGTACCGGGCAGCCGGGCGGCGGCTGGCCGAACACCCTCACCGACGTCCTCGCGGGCGTGACCGCACTGCCCCGGCTGGCCGCGTCGGCGATGCCGGGCCGGGTCCCCGACGCCCCACCGATCCTTCTCGGCCACTCGGCGGGCGGCCACCTCGCGCTCTACGTGGCCGCCACGGCCCCGGCGGCGGTCGGTGGCGTGCTCGCCCTCGCCCCGGTGGCCGACCTCGGGGAGGCGTACCGGCGGGACCTGGACTCCGGCGCGGTCGCGGCGCTGCTCGGCGGCGGCCCGGACGAGGTGCCGGACCGGTACGCGGCGGCCGATCCGCAGGCGTTGGTACCGATTCGGCCACGGACAGTAGTCGTCCACGGGGAGCGTGACCGGCAGGTGCCGGTGGCGATGAGCCGGGGATTCGTGGCGGCAGCCCGTGCCGCCGGTTCCGATATGACCCTCGTTGAGCTACAAGAATGCGAGCATTTCGGGCTAATCGACCCCGAGTCGGCCGCCTGGCCGGCCGTGGTGGACGCGTTGCGATCCCTGCACGAAGATCATCGGCGGATTGACGCAGCGTCGCGGAGCAGGTAGAACGCCGGAGGGGCGACCGGCCCCCACCCCTGTTGGAAGGACTCGGTGTCGCAGATGAACCGCAGACGGGCGCTCCAAATCCTGGCCGCGCTCGGTACCACCGGACTCCTCACGGCGTGCGGCGACGACGCCGCCGACGGCGGGTCGACCGACACCAAGAGCCCCATCAAGATCGGCCTGATCGCACCGCAGGCGGGCGGCCTCAAGGCCATCGGCGACGAGATCACCAACGGCTTCCAGCTCTTCCTCGACCTGCACGACCAGCGGCTCGGCGGGCACCCGGTCACGCTGCTCACCGCCGACGAGGGCGAGACCGTCAACTCCGGCAAGGCCGCGGTCGACAAGCTGCTGCAGCAGGGCGTCCTCGCCCTGACCGGCGTGGTCAACTCCGCCGTCATGCTCGGCATCCGCGACACCGTGGAGCAGGCCCGGGTGCCCCTCGTCGGCTCGAACGCGTCGCCGAGCACGCTCGCCAGCGTGGTCTACATCTGGCGTACGTCGTACGTGCTCGACGAGGCGGGGAAGGCGCTCGCGGGCTACCTCAAGGAGAAGCTCCGCCCCGACGACAAGCTGGCGATCATCGTCCCGGACAGCGTCGGCGGCGACGACGTGGTGCGCGGCTTCCGGCAGGAGTTCGGCGCCTCCGACCCCCGCATCGCGGGCGCGGTCATCAAGACCACCGCCGCCGCCAACCCCGGCAAGACGGCGTACGTGCAGGACATCCGGCGGGCGCTCAACCGCAAGCCCACCGCCGTGCTCTGCTTCTACACGGCCGAGGCCGGCGTCGAGTTCATCCGCCAGCTCCGCAACGAGGGCTACAAGGGACCGGTGTACGCACCCGGTTTCCTCACCGAGGGCACGGCGCTGGAGAACATGAAGGGCGACGCCGCCAACATCGAGACCGCCCTCAACTACTCGGCCGACCTCAGCAACACGGCGAACCGGGTGTTCGCCTCGGCGTACCGGAAGAAGCACAACACCTCGCCCACCACGTACGCCATGGCCTCCTACGACGCGGCGCAGGTGCTCGACCAGGCCATCGACCTGGCCGGCGAGAACCCGAACCCGCAGCAGGTCAACCTCGCTCTCGGCAAGCTCGGGCAGATCGACAGCCCGCGCGGCATCTGGCAGTTCAACCAGCCGCGTACGCCGCAGCAGAAGTGGTACCTGCGCCGGGTGCAGAACGACGGCCAGGTGCTGTCCAACGTCCTGATCACCGAGCTGGCCACGCTCGGCTGAGCCCGGAGGCACCGGGGCCGTCCCCCCGCGCGGGAGGACGGCCCCGGTGCGACGTGCCCGTCGCGGCGGTCAGTGCCGCAGCTCGGCGATGCAGCACTTCACGCTGCCGCCGCCCTTCTTCAGTTCGGTCAGCTCGACCGGGACCGGGTGGTAGCCCGCCGCCTCGAGCTTCTCGGCGAGCCCGACCGCCTCGCTGTTGAGCACCACGTTGCGGCCGTCGCTCACCAGGTTGAGCCCGAAGGCGATGGCATCGGCGTCGTCCGCGACCACGGCGTCCGGGAAGAGCTGCGCGAGGACCCGCTGGCTGGCCGTCGAGAACGCGCCCGGGAAGTAGACGATGTTGGCGTCGTCGACGGCGGCGAGCGCCACGTCGAGGTGGTAGAAGCGGGGGTCGACGAGCCGCAGCGACACCACGGGCCGACCGAGGGCCTCCTGCGCCTCGGCGTGCGCCGGAAGCTCCGTCCGGAACCCGTGGCCGGCGAGGATCAGCCCGCCGTGCGCCTCCGGGACGTACGCGAAGTCGCCCTCGCCCTCGTTGGTCTCGTTCGGCGCGATGAACCGCCAGCCCTGCGCCTCGTAGAACGCCCGGTGCGCGGCGGCCTCGGCGGCCCGCTGCTCGTGCTTGAACCGGGCGCCGTAGACGGTCCCGTCCACCACGAACGCGCCGTTGGCGGCGTACACCATGTCGGGCAGGCCCGGCTCGGGCGCGAGCAGGTGCACCTCGTGGCCGAGGCCCACGAGGGTCTCCCGCAGCCGGTCCCACTGCTTCACAGCCAGTTCGCGGTCGACCGGGGTGGTGAGGTCCATCCACGGGTTAATCGCGTACTCGACCGCGAAGTGCTCGGGGGAGCACATGAGATATGTCCGCTTTCGCGGCACTCGCTGGTGGTTCACGGTCACCAAGGGTAGGTATCCTCCAACTTTGGTAACAGCCACAACCATTGCTTCCCAGAGGCGGAACGTTGCAGATCGACGCCGTTGACCAGCGGATCATTGCGTTGCTCGTCGCCGACGCCCGGGCGTCGTATGCCGACATCGGCAACCGGGTGTCACTCTCCGCCCCGGCCGTCAAGCGACGGGTCGACCGGCTGCGCGCCGCGGGGGTCATCCGGGGGTTCACGGCCGTCGTCGACCCGGCCGCCGTCGGGTGGACCACCGAGGCCTTCGTCGAGCTGTTCTGCGCCGGCCGGACGACGCCCGCGCAGATCGGCGCGGCGGCCCGACGGCACCCCGAGGTGGTCGGCGCGTACACCGTCTCCGGGGAGGCCGACGCGCTGGTGCACCTGCGCGCCGCCGACATCGCCCACCTGGAGGCGGCGCTCGAACGGCTGCGGGCCGAGCCGTTCGTGACGTCCACCCGCAGCACCATCGTGCTGTCCCGGCTGGTCGAGTCACCCGGCGTCGGCCCCTCCGCCGGTTGATCCGGATCGTTCGCACCAGCCGGGAACCACGGCCCACGATGTCCCGTCGAACCGGCCATGACACGGGGAGTCCCGATCGCCGCGGTCGGCACGCTGGCCGCGCTCACGCTGCTCGCCGGCAGCGGCGTCCCGCCCACCGCCGGGGCGACCACGCCCACCACACCCACCGCACCCGCCGGTCCGATGCGGCTGGTCGCCTACGACTCCTGCGCCGAGGCGCTGGCCGACCTGCGCGCGGCCGCCGGCGCGGCGGTCGGGCCGTGGGGTCTCGGCGGGGACGAGATCGTCCCGGCCGTGGCGAAGGCGGGCGGCGGCGACCGGTACGCCGCGGAGTCCGCTCCGGAACACTCGACCACGAACGTCCACGAGATCGGGGCGGACGAGCCGGACCTGGTCAAGACCGACGGCCGCCGCATCGTGACGATCGGTGACGGCGTGCTGCGCGTTATCGACCCGGCGACCCGGCGCACGACCGGACGTCTCGATCTCGGGGCGGGCCCACTGCCCGACCGCCACCGGGAGCGCAACCTGCTGTTGCTCGGTGACCGGGCGTTGGTGCTCGGCGGGCCGGCCCGGGTGACGTTCCGGCCGGCCGACGACACGGCCACGGGCGGGGCCACCCTGCTCACCCTGGTGGACCTCGCGGCGGCGACGCCCACCGTGCTCGCCACCTACTCGATCGACGGTGTCCTGCTCGACGCCCGGCAGACCGGCGACACGGCCCGGGTCGTGGTCCGCTCCCATCCCCGGCTCGACTTCCCGTTCCGACGGGACGCCAGCGACGCCGAACGGATCGCCGCCAACCGGGCCGTGATCGCGGAGACCGGTCTGGACGCCTGGCTGCCCGCGTACGAGTGGACCGGCGGCGGGCAGCGGCACGCCGCCCGTGTGGGCTGCGACCGGCTGAGCCGTCCGGCCGACGCCACCGGCACCTCCCTGCTGACCGTGCTCAGTTTCGACCTCACGGCCGACCGGCTGGGCGACGGCGACCCGGTGAGCGTCGCGGCCGACGCCGACGTCGTGTACGGCACGGCGACGAGCCTCTGGCTGGCCGGTGACCGGACCGTGGAGCGGTCACGCCCGAGCTGGTGGGGCCGGCAGCGGTCGGAGGTGAGCACGGTCCTCCACCAGTTCGACACGGCCGGCCCCGGGCGCCCGCGCTACCTCGCCAGCGGGGCGGTGCCCGGATGGCTCGTCAACCAGTACGCGCTGTCCGAGTGGCGGGGTGACCTGCGCGTCGCGACGACCGTCGACGCCCGCGCGGGACGCCCAGGCTCCTCGGAGTCGGCGGTGTACGTGCTGCGCCGGCAGGGCGGCACGCTGGAGCGGGTCGGCGCCGTCACGGGCCTGGGCCGGGGCGAGCGGATCCACTCGGTGCGCTTCCTCGGCGGCACCGGCCACGTGGTGACCTTCCGCCAGACGGACCCGCTCTACACGCTGGACCTGACCGATCCGGCCGCGCCCCGGGTCACGGGCGAGCTGAAGATCACCGGCTACTCGGCCTACCTGCACCCGCTGCCGGACGGGCGGCTGCTCGGCGTGGGCCAGGAGGCCGACGCGCGGGGCCGGACGCAGGGCCTCCAGGTCTCCCTCTTCGACGTGCGCGACCCGACCCGACCGGCGCGGCTCGACCGGTACCACGTGCCCGGCGCCTGGTCGGCGGTGGAGTTCGATCCGCACGCCTTCCTGTACCACCCGGGGACCGGCCTGGTCGCGCTGCCCGTCGACGACGGCGTACGGCTCCTGCGGGTCACCGGCGACGGCATCAGCGAGATCGGACGGGTGACCCACCCGGACGGCAACGGGCGCGGCGTGGACCGGTCGTTGCTCGTCGGCGACACGCTGTGGACGGTCTCGGCAGCCGGTCTGCGCGCCAGCGACCCGCGTACGGGACGGAGCCTCGACTGGCTGCCCTCGACCTGAATCTCCCTCCCCCGGCGGGTGGGGCCCGGATTGTCGGGGATCCGGGCCCCACCCGCCCTTGACCTGAAGTCGGGTTCACGGTGTCGACTGGTCACCGGGAACCGGACGGAGCGGGCGGGGAGAGTGTCGTGCGAGCGGTGTGGTTGCGGGAGTTCGGCGGGCCGGAGGTGCTCGCGGTCGGTCCGGCGCCGGATCCGGTGCCCGGGCCGGGCCAGGTGCTCATCGACGTGGCGCACGTCAACATCACGTTCGTGGAGACGCAGTTCCGCGCCGGCCGGCCCGGTCCCTTCGGCGGCACACCGCCGCTGATCCCCGGCAACGGCGTGGGCGGCGTGATCGCCGCGGTCGGCGCCGGCGTCGACCCGGCCTCGATCGGCCGCCGCGTGGTGAGCGGCACCGGTGGCTCCGGCGCGTACGCCGAGCGGGTCGCCGTGGACGCCGCGCTGCCCATCGAGGTGCCCGACGGGCTGTCCCTCGACGCGGCGGTGGCGCTGCTCGCCGACGGGCGTACGGCCGCCATGCTCGTCGACACGGTCGACCTGCGGCCCGGCGAGCGGGTCCTCGTGGAGGCGGCCGCGGGCGGGGTGGGAAGCCTGCTGGTCCAGCTCGCCGCCGCCACGGGCGCGCGCGTCGTGGGGCTCGCCGGCGGGCGGCGCAAGGTGTCACTGCTGCCCGCGTTCGGCGCGGAGGTGGCGGTGGACTACCTCCGGCCCGACTGGGCCGACCAGGTCCGCGCCGCCACGGACGGGGTCGACGTCGTGTTCGACGGGGTGGGGGGCGAGGTCGGCCGGACCGCGTTCACGCTGCTCGGGCCGGGCGGCCGCATGGTCAGCTTCGGCCTGGCCAGCGGCGAGTGGGCCGGGGTGCCCGCCGAGGACGCCGCCGAGCGGGGCGTACGCCTGGTGCGGCCGGACGTGCCGCCGGCGCGGCTGCGGGCGTACGCCGAACGGGCGCTGGCGGAGGCCGCGGCCGGGCGGCTGCGGCCGGTGATCGGCCAGCGGTTCCCGCTGGAGCGGGCCGCCGACGCGCACGCGGCCATCGAGTCGCGGGCCACGGTGGGCAAGACGCTGCTGGACGTCCGCTGACGGGACCTCAGAGGTACATGCCGGTGCGGTGCTCCCCCTCGTCGCGGCGGACCGCCTTGTCGCCCTCGCCGAAGAACCGCTTGCCGCCGAACTCGCCGTGCAGCCGGTCGTCCAGCTCGTCGGCGAGGCCGGTCATCACCTGCACGGCCAGCATGAGGTGGGTGGGCTGGAAGTTCCTGCCGAACACCGGGATGGACGCCCACACCGTGTCGTCGGCGCAGTAGAGGCGGCCGATGGGCATCCGGTTGGTCAGCTCGGAGAGCTTCACGTAGAGCCGCTCGGTGGGCCGGACCTCGGTGAGCACCGGGGAGAAGACGTCGACCAGGGGCGGATTGTCCCGGACCCGGACGAACACCATGGCCGAGCCGGCCCGGATGTTGATGTCGCCGTCCGAGTCCACCTGGAGGCGGTCGGAGTCGGACTTCAGCATGGTGGAGACGACCGTCCGGACGCGCTCCTCCAGCGCCAGCACGTCGTTCTGCTCCGTCTGGGCGGCGACGGCCTCGACCAGCGCCTCGTCCAGGTCGGCCTCGGCCACGCGGCCCGGCCCGAACTCGCTGCGCGCCGTGCCCAGCGGCGCCCCCGGCAGTGGCTCCCCCTCCGCGTCGTGGATCAGGTAGACGAGGAACGCGGGGTGCGGGGCGCCGTAGACGTCGCGCAGCGTGCGGGAGAGCAGCGCGGCGATCCGGTTGGCGTCGGCCGTCGTGCCCTCCAGCCCGAAGTACTCGCCGGAGCCCTCGACGACACCGGGCGGCGACCAGCCGAGCGCGATCATGTCCGCCACCGCCATCCGGTCCAGCCGGTAGCCGTCCGGCAGGCTGGCGTTGCCGACCGCCCGCGCGGAGAGCCGGCCCTCCGCGCCCACGTCGACACCGATCGAGTAGACGGCGTCACCCGTTCCGGAGGCGGTGGGATCGAGGGTCAGCTCGACGTGCGCGCCCTCGGGGAGCGCCGGCAGCCGTTCGGCGAGCGACCGCGCGAACTCCTGCCACGCCTGGGTCACCTTCGCGCGCAGGTCGGCCGTGCTCGGCTCGTCGAGCAGGATCGACTCGGGGTGCTCCGCCTGCGCCGGGGTGCCCGGCTGCCCGGGTGCGGTGCCGGGCGGTTCACCGGGCGGCGTCGAGGGGTGGTCTGCCGTCATGATCGCCTCCGTCCGTCACGGTCACCCTACCCACGGGCCCCGCAGGCCGAATCAGGGCCGACCGTGATCGGACACCGGCCCCGCGGCGATGGGCCGCACCGGCGTTCGGGAACGACGAAACACCTGGTCGAGGCGGGTGCCGGGTGGGGCGTCGCGGGCGCCGGCGGCGCGTCGCGGGCATCCGCCATGCGTCGCGGGCGCGGGCGGAGCCGGAGGCTCGGCGGTGCCGGCGGGTCAGGAGGAGGCGTCGGCGCGGTCCGCGCCGAGTTCGACCGGCCAGCCGGCGGCCAACGCGCGCAGCCGCTCGGCCGCGTCGGCCGGGTCGGCCCCGCGCCCCACGGCCAGCCCGAGGAGGTACGCGGACACCGGCGCGCCCGGGCGCAGCACCTGGTGGGCGACGTCCTTCGCGAGGCCCAGCACGGCCGGCACCGGCACCTGGCCGGGATCGAGACCCAACTCGGCACAGGCCGCCGTGACCCAGTCGTCCATCACCGTCATCGTGCCCACTCCTCCGCCCGGCGTACGTCCTCGTCAGTGTCGCAGTCGAACCACGGTGGGGGGCCGTCACCGGCCCAGGCCACCTCGCGTACGGCGAGCCCGGCCAGCAGGGCACGGACCGGGGCCCCGGCGACGCTGCCACCCCGCTCCGCGGCGAGCCGGTCCAGCGCACCCCGCAGCGCCGGCACCCGCCACACCCCGCAGAGCATCTGCCGCCGGCCGTCGGCGTCGACGTAGCAGGCGCCGTCGGCCTCGACGCGCCCGCCCGCCGGGTCGGCCAGTGCGCGCAGCAGGAGCGCGACCGCGTCCCGGGTGAGCAGTGGCAGGTCGGCGGCGAGCAGGGCGACGACGGACGTGCCGGCATCGAGGAGCGCGAGCCCGGCCGCGGTGGCCGCCACCGGCCCGCCCCCGGGTGGCCGCTCGCGCGTCACCCGTACGCCGGCGGGCGGCGTGTCGGCCGGGCCGACCAGGATCCGCGGCGAGGCGTCGGCGATCGCGGACAGCACCCGGTCACGCATCGACCGGCCGCCGACCGGCAGCGCGGGCTTGTCCACCCCGCCCATCCGGCGGGCCGCGCCACCCGCGAGCACCACCGCCGCGTACGCCCCCACGCGGCCCACGGTAGCCGTGCGGGCGCCCGGCCGGGCGGTGCAGGATGGCGGGATGGGACGCGCAGCTGACCGACGGGGCGTACTCCGGATCGACCTCGACGCGGCGGACGGCCGCACCTCCGTCCGGCGGCCGGACACGCTCGCGGTGGAGGAGCCGCTGGAGATCAGGGTCGGGCCCGCGGGGCCGGGCCGGCGCAGGCCGCTCGCCGTGACCATGCGTACGCCGGGCGACGACCTCGACCTGGCGATCGGCTTCCTGATGACCGAGGGGCTGATCCGGTCGACCGACGACGTGCACACCGCCCAGTTGTGTGCCGGGGCGGAGACCCCCAACACGTACAACGTGGTGGACGTGGTGCTCGCGCCCGGCGTGCCGGAGCCGGCGACCGACTCGGCCCGCAACTTCTACACCACCAGCTCCTGCGGCGTGTGCGGCAAGGCGAGCATCGACGCCGTCCGGACCCGGTCGCTCTTCCCGGTCGCCGGCGACCCGGTCACCGTGCCGGCGAAGGTGCTGGCCGAGCTGCCGGACCGGCTGCGGGCCGCGCAGCGCGGCTTCGAGCGGACCGGCGGGCTGCACGCGGCGGGACTCTTCACGGCCGACGGGTCGCTGGTCGTGCTCCGCGAGGACGTGGGCCGGCACAACGCCGTCGACAAGGTGATCGGCTGGGCCGTGCGGGAGCGGCGGCTGCCGCTGGCCGGGCACGTGCTGATGGTCTCCGGCCGGGCGAGCTTCGAGCTGACCCAGAAGGCGTGGATGGCCGGGGTGCCGCTGCTCGCGGCCGTCTCCGCGCCGAGCACCCTCGCCACCGACCTGGCCGAGGAGGCCGGAATGACCCTGGTCGGCTTCCTGCGGGGTCGGACGATGAACGTCTACGCCGGGCCTCAGCGGGTGCTCGTGAGCTGACGCCGGCTCTCAAGAGGAGCGGCCGGTGATCCCGGCGGCGGCTGGCTTGTCCCGGGCCGGTGGATCCCGGAGCGCGGGAGGTTGATCCGGTGGCCGGTTGATCCCGGAGGCCGGTTGATTCCGGAGGCCCCGTTGATTCCGGAGCGAGGTCGGTTGGTCCCGCGGGTCGGCGGTCGACCGGCGGTGGCCGCGGCGGTCAGCGGTTGAGCAGGTTGATGTCGATCTCCCCGCTCAGCAGGCCGAGGCGGAACGCGGCGTCGCGGGCGATCAGGAAGCCGGCGATGCCGAGGACCCAGCCCAGCGCGCTGCCCGCCTTCTTCTCGATCCACGTGTTGAGCCGCCCGAGCAGCCGCTCGATGGGTGCGGGGAAGGCCAGCCGGGCGCCCAGCAGCAGCAGCGCGGGCACCACCATGACGACGCAGTAGCCGGCCAGCACGGCCACCACGACCGGACCGGAGAGGTCGGTCGTCGACAGGAGGGTCACCGCACCGAGGTACGGCAGCATGGTCGCCACCTCGGCCAGCGCGGCGAGCAGCGCCAGCCCGACCAGCCAGCGGGCCGAGGAGTCACCGGAGGTGACGCGGTCACGCCAGCGCAGCACACCCCCCGAGCGGCGCTGCCGCTTGCCGTCGTAGCGGAAGCTCAGCACGAAGAGCCCGACCCCGAGCGCGAGCTGCGCCCAGAGCACCGGCCGGTGGTCCAGCGCACCGCCCAGGGTGTCGGCCAGTCGCGTGCCACCCCAGACGAGCAGCAGCCCGACCCCGAGGTAGAAGCCGGCGATCGTGCCGAGGTAGGTCAGGATCCGTCCCACCCGGACCCGGCCCGGCGTGAGCAGCAGCCAGACCGGGATGAAGAGGGTACCGATGCTGGTGCTGTCGATCAGCGCCAGACCGGCGAGCGTCAGGAGCAGGCCGACGCTCATCGGATCGTCGTCGAGGGGAGAACGGGCACGTACCGATTCTCCGGGCCGTGTGACCCGGCCGAGTCGGCCACGGGAACGAACGGGTCGTACATCGTTCGACGGACCGGCCGCGGTCACCGGCGTGCCAGCGGTGGGGCACGCCACGGCGGGGCCTGCGCGCCCGTCCCGTCACCGGCGGGAGCCTCGCCGCCCGCGTCGCCGCACCACACCGGGCAGCCCGACCGCCGGCCAGCCGTCCAGGTCCGAGGGTGGTACGCCCCGGCGCAGCAGGTCGTCCAGGAGCACCGCCAGCGAGTAGTCCGGGTGCCGGGCCAACGCCCGTTCCAGTGCGACCGCGGCCAGCGCGCCCTGGCCCGCCCGCCAGGCGGCGAAGGCCAGCAGGCTCGCCGGGGCGGCGATCAGTTCCGGCTCGGCGCGGCGCAGCACGTCGCTCCAGAAGGCGATGTCGCCGTCGCGCCCGTCGGTGCGTTCCCAGGCGTGGTCGCGTACGGGAATCTGGGTCAGGAGCAGCGTCAACCAGGCCACCTCGTCGTCGCCGAGGCGTTCGCCCCGGCGGTGCCGGCGCAGCGCGTCGCGTACGGCGGCCACACCGGCGGCCCGTACGGAGCGCGCGCCCAGCAGATCCTCGGCGGGCGCCTCCTCGACGAGGCGCGTGAGCCGTCGTTCGGCCTTCGCGACGGCCTCGCGCATCGCCGCCCGGGCGGGACCGCTCACCGGCGCCACCTGTGCCGCGAGCGCGGCCCGGTCGGGGAGCGCGACCTGCCCGGCGAACACGGCCGACGCGGTGACCTGGCTGCTGCCTGGGTCGTACGGCCGGCCCTCCGGTGGGCAGCAACGGGCCTCGCCGCACAGGTACGACCACCAGCGGCCGTCGGTCACGCGCAGCGCGTCGAGCAGCACGAGCCCCTCCTCGTCGAGCGCGTCCCGGACCGCGTCCACGGCCGGCGTCACCCGGTGCGCGGGCCCGTAGCCGACCACGGTGGCGGCGTCCACGCGCTGCCGGCGGACCACGCCGACGAGATGCCGGGCCCGGTCCGCCGGGGCCTCGGCCGGATCGGGCAGGTCGGCGCGGGCGGCGAACACGACCCGCCGACCACGCATCGCCACGACGACCACGCTGTCGGCGGGATGGAAGCCGAGCAGGTACGGCACGGCGGCGAGCAGGTCGGCGGGAGAGCGTACGGCGAGGCGGTGAACGTCGGTCGAGGTCATGCGGGCAGCCTGCGACCGGGTGCCCCCGCCGCGCCGCCCCTGTGGACGACACACCCGTCATCCACAGTCACGCAGGGTATTCCCGCAGGTCAGTCGCGACCACGACCGCGTACGTGACGACAGGCCGGCCGCGCCGGGTTACCGTGCGCAGATGGACCTCGCGTACCTGCGGGCGCATCCGACCCAGCTGCCGACCTTCCTCACCCATCAACGGATCCGGGAGACGCCGGTCTCCGGCGGCGACATCTGCGCCGCCTCCCGGCTCACGCTCGACGACGGCCACTCGGTCTTCGCGAAGACCTGGCCCGAACGGGCCGCCCGCCCGGTGCCCGACGGCTTCTTCGCGGCCGAGGCCGCCGGACTGCGCTGGCTCCGCGAGGCGGACGCCGTGCCCGTGCCCGAGGTGATCGTCGCGCTGCCCGACCTGCTCGCCCTCGAATGGGTGCAACCCGGTGAGCCCGATCCGGCGGCGGCCGAGCGCCTCGGCCGGGAACTGGCCGCCCTCCACCGTGCCGGGGCGTCGGCCTTCGGCGCGCCCTGGTCGGGCTTCATCGGGGCGCTGCCGCAGGACAACACTCCCGACGAGGGCCCCTGGTCGCGGTGGTTCGCCGCGCGGCGGCTCACCCCGTACCTTCGGCGGTCCGTCGACAGCGGGGCGCTGACCCCGGCCGACGCGGCCCTGGTGGAGCAGGTCGTCGACCGGATCGGCGAGTTCGGTGGCGACGAACCCCCGGCGCGCGTCCACGGGGACCTGTGGCCCGGCAACGTGCTGTGGGGGGCCGACGACCGGGCCTGGCTGGTCGACCCCGCCGCGCACGGCGGGCACCGGGAGACCGACCTCGCGCAGCTCGCGCTGTTCGGCGGCGCGCCGCACCTGGACCGGATCCTCTCCGCGTACCAGGAGGTCTGGCCACTCGCCGACGGCTGGCGGGAACGTGTGCCGCTGCACCAGTTGCACCTGCTGCTCGTGCACACCGCGCTCTTCGGCGCCGCGTACCGGGACGCGGTCACGCGGGCCGCACGATCCGCCCTTGCCGGGCTCGATCGCGCTACGGTCGAGCGGTGAGCCTCGCCCATCCGCCCGGCGGCGCCCTCGTCGACCGGTACGGCAGGGTCGCGCGGGACCTGCGCGTCTCCCTGACCGACAAGTGCAACCTCCGGTGCACGTACTGCATGCCGGCGGAGGGGCTGCCCTGGCTGGCCGGGCCGGAGCTGCTCACCGACGACGAGATCGTGCGGCTGATCCGTGTCGCCGTGCAGCGGCTGGGCGTCACCGAGGTCCGGTTCACCGGCGGCGAGCCGCTCATCCGTCCCGGCCTGGTCCGCATCGTGACCGAGGTGGCCGCCCTCGACCCGCGCCCCACCATCTCGCTGACCACCAACGGCATCGGCCTCGACCGGCATGCCCCGGCGCTGCGCGCCGCCGGACTGGACCGGGTGAACGTCTCGCTGGACACCCTGGACCCGGCCCGGTTCACCGAGCTGACCCGCCGTCCCCGGCTCGACGCCGTCCTGGCCGGCCTGGCCGGTGCCGCGTCCGCCGGCCTCGCACCTGTGAAGGTCAACAGCGTGCTGATGCGCGGGATCAACGACGACGAGGCCCCGGCCCTGCTCCGCTTCGCCCTGGCGCACGGCTACGAGCTGCGGTTCATCGAGCAGATGCCGCTGGACGCGCAGCACGGCTGGGACCGGACGGTCATGGTGACCGCCGACGAGATCCTCGCGTCGCTGCGCCGCGAGTTCGACCTGCGTGCCGACCCCGCCGAGCGCGGGTCGGCGCCCGCGGAGACCTGGCTGGTCGACGGGGGACCGGCCCGGGTCGGGGTGATCGCGAGCGTGACCCGCCCGTTCTGCGGCGACTGCGACCGCACCCGGCTCACCGCCGACGGTCAGGTCCGCGCCTGCCTCTTCGCCACCGAGGAGTCCGACCTGCGGGGCGCGCTGCGCGCCGGGATGGACGACGACGAGCTGGCCGACCGGTGGCGGGCGGCCATGTGGGGCAAGCGGGCCGGCCACGGCATCGACGACCCGTCCTTCCTGCAACCTGCGCGGCCCATGTCCGCCATCGGAGGGTGACAGTGATCGACCCGACGCCACCGACCACGACGGCGACGCTCACCATCCGCTACTTCGCCGGGGCGCGCGCCGCCGCGGGCCGCAGCGAGGAGACCGTGCCGGCCGGACGATCCCTCGATGACATCGCCGCTGACCTGGCCGAATCCCACGGTGAGCGGCTCGCATCCGTGCTGAAGGTGGCGAGTTTCCTGGTGGACGGCGTGACCTGCCATGATCGCCACACACCGCTGCCGGCCGGGACGACGATCGACGTCCTGCCTCCCTTCGCCGGCGGCTGAGGGAGGGCACGTGCTGTCGGTGCTGGGGTTCGTGGGCGCTCTCGCCCTGATCACCGGCCTCATCCACCTGTACCTGTGGAAGCGGCTGGTCCGGGACACGACCCGGCCGGGGTTGTGGAGGCGGGTCGGCGGCGTCACCGCGTTGGTGCTCGCGCTGCTGGTACCCGCCACGCTGGCCGGCACCCGGGGCGGGCTGCACTGGCTGGCCTGGCCGGGCTACCTCTGGCTCGCGCTGATGTTCTACCTGCTCGTGCTGCTGGTGGTGCTCGAGGTGCCGATGCTGGTGGCCCGGCTGGTGCTGCGCCGCCGGGCGGTCACTGCCGAACCGACCGCCGCCGCCCCCGAGCCGGTGCTCGTGGGCGCCGCCGGCCCCGCCGACCCGCCGGCCGTCGACGCCGTGGCGCCCGACGACCACGACCCGTCGCGCCGGTTGCTGCTCGCCCGGGGGGCCGCCATCTTCGCCGGGCTCACGGCGGTCGGCGTCACCGGGTACGGCGTCCGCACCGCCCTCGGCCCGCCGCAACTGGACCGGGTGCGCATCCCGCTGGCCAAGCTGCCACGGAGCATGGACGGTCTGCGCATCGCCACCGTCTCGGACATCCACCTGGGGCCGCTGCTCGGCCGGGCACACACCGAACGGATCGTGGCCGCGATCAACCGGCTCGACGCCGACATCGTGGCGGTCGTCGGCGACCTGGTCGACGGCACGGTGGCGGAACTCGGCGAGGCGGCGTCCCCGCTGCGCGGCCTGCGCTCCCGCTACGGCAGCTTCTTCGTCACCGGCAACCACGAGTACTACTCCGGGGTCGAGGAGTGGGTACAGGAGGTGGACCGGCTGGGGCTGCGCGTACTCCAGAACAAGCGGGTGGAGATCGCCGCGCGCGGTGGCGTCCTGGACCTGGCGGGGGTGAACGACGTCTCCGGGCAGGGAACGGGCCTGGCCGCCGGCCCGGACTACGCCGCGGCGCTCGGCGACCGCGACCCGTCCCGCCCGGTGGTGCTCCTCGCGCACCAGCCGGTGGCCGCCGTGGAGGCCGCGAAGTACGGGGTGGACCTGCAACTGTCCGGGCACACCCACGGTGGCCAGATCGTGCCGTTCAACCTCGCGGTGCGGCTGGAGCAGCCCATCGTCTCCGGACTGGGCGAAGTGGACGGCACGAAGGTGTACGTCACGAACGGCGCTGGTTTCTGGGGCCCACCGGTCCGCGTAGGCGCCCCACCCCAGGTAACCCTGGTAGAACTCCGCGCCCCCTGATCCCACCGCTCGGTTGATCATGAAGTTATCGCCACGACACGCCGAGTGAACGGGCGATAACTTCATGATCACCGCCAGCCCCCGGGGGCGGGCGGGACCGCGCTCGTTTGGCGGTGGGCTCGGATTGCGCGGGTCACTCGTGTGCGTGGCGGCGGGCGGGGCCGGGGGCGCTCGTGGCAGGATGCGGCGTGCCTCCGTTCAGCGCCGTACCCCCCGGTGGCCGCCCGCCGTTCGTCGCGGACCTGCACATCCACTCGAAGTACTCCCGCGCCTGCAGCCGTGACCTCACCCTGCCGACCCTCGGTTGGTGGGCGCGGCGCAAGGGCGTCGGACTGCTCGGCACCGGTGACTTCACCCACCCCGCCTGGTACGACCACCTCCGCGAGACCCTGCGCCCGGCCGAGCCCGGCCTCTACCGGCTGAGCCCGGAGACGGAACGGGACACCGCGCGGCGGCTGCCACCCCGGCTGGCCGGCGGAGCCGACAGCGATCCCGTCCGGTTCCTGCTCAGCGTGGAGATCTCGACGATCTACAAGCGGGACGACCGGACCCGCAAGGTGCACCACTTGGTCTACCTGCCCGACCTGGACGCCGTGGCCCGGTTCAACGCCGCGCTCGGCCGCATCGGCAACCTCGGCTCGGACGGCCGCCCGATCCTCGGCCTCGACTCCCGGGACCTGCTGGAGATCACCCTCGACGCCAGCCCCGACGGCTACCTCGTGCCGGCGCACATCTGGACCCCGTGGTTCTCCGCGCTGGGCTCCAAGTCCGGCTTCGACGCGATCGCCGACTGCTACGCCGACCTGGCCGAGCACATCTTCGCCGTGGAGACCGGCCTCTCCTCCGACCCCGAGATGAACTGGCGGGTCGGCAGCCTGGACGCGTACCGGCTGGTGTCCAACTCGGACGCCCACTCGCCGGCGGCGCTGGCCCGGGAGGCCACCGTCTTCGCCACCGCACGCGACTACTTCGCCGTACGCGACGCGCTGCGCACCGGTGACGGCCTCGCCGGGACCATCGAGTTCTTCCCGGAGGAGGGCAAGTACCACGCCGACGGCCACCGGCTCTGCGGGGTCAACTGGGAGCCGGAACGGACCCGGGCGGCCGGCGGCCGCTGCCCCGAGTGCGGCAAGCCGCTCACGGTCGGCGTACTCAGCCGGGTCGAGGAGCTGGCCGACCGCCCGGCGGGGTACCGGCCGGAGCACCGCCCGGACGTGACCCACCTCGTGCCGCTCGCCGAGGTCCTCGGCGAGATCAACGGTGTGGGCGCCCGCTCGAAGAAGGTCGAGGGGAAGCTCGCCGACCTGCTCGCCGCGCTCGGCCCGGAGCTGGAGATCCTCACGAGCACGCCGCTCGACGAGATCTCCCGGGTCGGCGGCGAACTGCTCGCCGAGGGCATCGGCCGGCTCCGCCGCGGGGAGGTCCGCCGGGTGCCCGGTTACGACGGCGAGTACGGCGTGATCACCCTCTTCGACCCGGCCGAACTGCGCGGACGGGCCGCGGGGGCGCAGGCGGAGACGCTGTTCGACGTACCCGTGCCCGCGCAGCGCAAGCCCGCGGAGCCGGCGGCGAAGGCACGGGCCCGACGCCCCGCGGCGGCCCGGGCCGACTCGAAGCGGAAGGCGCCCGAGCCGCCCCCGCCACCGATCGCCCCGCCACCGTCACCGCACGAGCCGTTCGAGCCGATGCTCGCCGGCATGGAGGAGGTCGGCACCGGGCTGCTGGACCGGCTCGACGCGATGCAGCGGGTGGCCGCCTCCGCGCCCGGAGGCCCGCTGCTCATCGTGGCGGGGCCCGGCACCGGCAAGACGCGGACGCTGACCCACCGGATCGCCTACCTCTGCGCCGAGCTGAACGTCTTCCCCGAGCACTGTCTGGCGATCACCTTCACCCGCCGCGCCGCGGAGGAACTGCGTCAGCGGCTCGACGGGCTGCTCGGGCCGGTGGCCGAGGACATCACGGTCGGCACGTTCCACTCGCTCGGGTTGACCATCCTGCGGGAGAACGCGGACGCCGCCGGGCTTCCCGACGACTTCCGGATCGCCGACGACGCCGACCGGGCCGCGGCCCGCGCCGAGGCGGGCGACGACCCGACCGCCTACACGGCGCTGCTGCGCAAGCAGGGCCTCGTCGACCTGGACGAGCTGCTCACCCTGCCGGTGGCGCTGCTGCGGGCGGACCGGACGCTGGTCGAGCGCTACCGGGACCGCTGGCGGTGGATCTTCGTCGACGAGTACCAGGACGTCGACGCGGTGCAGTACGAGCTGCTGCGCCTGGTCAGCCCCCCGGACGGCAACCTCTGCGCGATCGGCGACCCGGACCAGGCCATCTACTCGTTCCGGGGCGCCGACGTCGGCTACTTCCTGCGCTTCTCCCAGGACTTCACCGACGCGCGCCTGGTGCGGCTGAACCGCAACTACCGCTCGTCGGCGCCGATCCTCGCGGCCGCCGTGCAGGCCATCGCGCCGTCGTCGCTGGTCCGCGGTCGCCGGCTCGACCCGGCCCGGCTGGACCCGGAGGCCCCGCTGGTCGGCCGCTACCCCGCGAGCTCCGTGGCCGACGAGGCAGACTTCGTCGTACGCACCATCGACGAGCTGGTGGGCGGCCTCTCCCACCGGTCTCTGGACTCGGGCCGGATCGACGGGCGGACCACCTCACTCTCGTTCGGCGACATCGCCGTGCTCTACCGCACCGACTCGCAGGCCGCGCCGATCGTGGACGCGCTGTCCCGGGCGAACATCCCCGTGCAGAAGCGTTCGCACGACCGGCTGCGGGACCGCCCCGGCGTGGCCGCCATCGCCCGCGAGCTGCGCCACGCGGGCGGGCTCGGCGGAGGGCTGGCCGCCCGGGTACGGCTCGCCGGCCAGGTGGTGGCGGAGCGCTTCGCCACCCCGACGCTGGACGGCTCCGGCTCGGGGGTACGCCCCGAGGACGTCCGGGTGGCGGTGGACCTGCTCACGCCGCTCGCCCGCCGCTGCGGCGACGACCTGGAACTCTTCCTGTCCCAACTGGCCACGGGCGCCGAGGTGGATGCGCTCGACCCGCGCGCCGAGGCGGTCACCCTGCTCACCCTGCACGCCGCCAAGGGACTCGAGTTCCCGGTGGTGTTCCTCGTCGGGGTCGAGGACGGGCTGCTGCCGCTGCGCTGGCCGGGCGCGACACCGGACGAGGACGCGATCGCCGAGGAGCGCCGGCTCTTCTTCGTCGGCCTGACCCGGGCACAGGACCGGCTCTACGTGAGCCACGCCGCCCGGCGTGTCCGGCAGGGGTCCGAACGCGAGTGCCGCCCGTCGCCCTTCCTCGACTCCATCGATCCGGGCCTGTTCGAGCGCTTCGGCGAGGCCGAACCGAGACGCCCCAAGGACCGCCAGCTCCGCCTCCTGTAGCCCCGCCCCCGCGCGTCCCATCCCCGCGATCTTGCACTTTCGGCCCCCGAGATAGGGCACTTGCCCTGTTTTGCCGGGGCACAAACTGCAAGATCGCCGAGGCAGGGGGTGGGTTGGGGTTGGGTTAGGCGAGCAGGGCTAGCCAGGTGGCGCAGAGGATGGCTGGGCCGAACGGCAGGGGGGTGTCGGGGCGTACCCGGTGCGTGGCGAGGAGGACGAGCGCCGTGACGCCGGCGAGCACGTGCGGCAGGGCCAGTCCCCACCCGAGGGCCGACCAACCCGCCCACCCGAGCGCCGGACCGAGTGCGGCGGCGAGCTTGACGTCGCCGAAGCCGAGTCGCGAGCGCGGCAGCACCGCCAGGGTCAGGTAGACGGCGAGGGAGACGGCGGTGCCGGCCGCCATCATGGGGAACCGTGCCGGCGTACCGGTCGCCAGCGCGACCACGCCCAGCCCGAGGACGCCACCGCCGGCCGCCGCGGCGACCAGCAGGTCGGGCAGCCGGAGGCAGATCAGATCCACCACGGCGAGCACCAGGCCGATCGCCGCGACGAGCAGGAACACGGGCAGCCCCGGATCGTCGCCCCGTGCGACCGCCAGCCCGGCGAACACGACCGCACCGGCGAGCGCAGGAACGGGCCAACGCGGGACGGCCGCCGGGCTCATCGGCAGACGGTGTGCGCCCGTGGGCAGCACGAAGCACCCGGCGAACCTGGGCGGGACGCCTGCCTGGCCAAGAGGGCCGTGCACGCCGGTGACCGCGACGAAGCGGCGCGCGAGCACCGGCGCGGCCGAGCCGGCGAGCACACCCAGGATGACCGAGCCGGCGACCACGCCGAGTGACGCGGTGGTCGGCAGGCCGGCGGTCACCGGCCGGACGTTACCGCCGCTCCCCGCTCGCCGTGGTCCCCGCACCTCCGGGTCGCGGTATCCCCGCCGTGGCCGGTCCCGCACCGTCGGAACGCCCGTCGCCCATACCGAGGTGGTGCGACGTGGCCGTTCCGGCGCCCCCGGAGCGCGCACTGTCGATGCCGGCGGAGCGCGCGCTGTCGGCGCCCGCGGAGCGCGCCGCGCCCGCCCGGCGAGGGCGTTCGGTGCTGACCACGAGGGCCACCCCGGCCACGATCACGCCGCCGCCGAGCAGCACCTGCCCGGTGACGGGCTCGGCGGCGAGCGCCGCCCCGAGCACCACCGCGACGGCCGGGTTCACGTAGGCGTACGTCGAGACGAGGGAGATCGGCGCGTGGTGCAGCAGCCAGACGTACGCGGTGAAGGCGACCAGCGAGCCGGCGACCATGAGGTAGACGAGCGCCAGCCACGACCGGCCGCTCACCTGGGCCGGATCGAAGCCGCGCAGCTCACCCCGTCCCACCGCGAGGAGGCCGAGTGCCACCCCGCCCGCGACCATCTCGTAGACGGTGGCGACGAACGGGTCCGCGGGCATGCGGATGCGCCCCGACAGGAACGAGCCGATCGACCACGAGACGGCCCCGACGACGACCGTGAGCGCCCCGGCCAGCGGTACGGCGTCCGCGCCACCGGTCGGGAGCACCAGCAGGACGAGCCCGGCGAAGCCGAGGGTGACGCCGGCGAACGTCCAGAAGCGGGGCCGGTCGCCGGTGACCGAGCGCAGCAGCACCACCAGCAGGGGCACGGTGGCGACCAGCAGCGCGGCGATCCCCGACGGCAGCGCCACACCGGGCGGACCGGACTCGGCGAGCACCACGAGTCCATTGCCGCCGGCCAGGAGCAGCAACCCGACCAGCGCGGCCGAAGCGAGCTGGCGCCGGTCCACCCGGAGGGCGCCCGGTCCCCGGCGTACGCGGAGGACGAGCGCGAGGACCGCCGCGGCGGCGACGAACCGCGCCGCGGCCGAGGCGAGCGGCGGCAGGGTCTCGACCGCGATCCGGATGCCCAGGTACGTCGAGCCCCAGAGCACGTAGACCACGATCAGCGCTGCCCAGACGAGACCCGGGCGGGTGGCGGGGGTGGGCGGGCCGGACCGGTCGGCGGTCCGGATCGCACCCGAGGGGTTCGAGCGCATCACCGGTCCACGCTACGGTGACGCCGGAGTCGCCGTCCCGCGATGGTGGCCGGCCTCTCACCACTGTCCAGGAGGATGTCGATGGGAAACTACGGATCACCGCGTGGTGACGCCCCGGATCCGTGGCGTGGGCAGCGGCCGGACGAGGCGTACGGGGCGGCGCCGGAGGGCTCCCGGTGGGCGGGCGCCCCGCAGGATGTTCCTCCGGGCGGGTACCGCGGCCCGGCCCATCCGGGGTACCGGGGCCACGACGAGCCCCGGTACGCCGATCCGGGACCGCGCTACGGGGAGCCCCGGTACGGCGGCTTCCACCCCGACGAGGGGGAACGCCAGGTCGCCCCCCAGCGGTATCCCGCCGATCCCCCGTCCCGGTCGGGCTACGACGAGGTCCCCGCGTGGGAGCCGGGTGCGGGCCAGTCGTCGTACGCCGCCGCCCCCGCGCCGCCCCCACGGCGTTCCCGCAGGCCGCTCGTCGTGGTGCTGGCGGTGACCGTGCTGCTCGTCCTGGCCGGCGGCGCGGCGGTCTACGTCCTCACCGACGGGGAGGAGACGCCGCCCGCGGCGGCACCGAGTGCCCCCGCGTCGAGCGAGCCGGCCGACCCGGACGTCCCCGAGGCGGCGGCGCCGCCGACGGCCGCCGCACCCGAGTCCTCCGCCGACCCGCGCTTCGTGAAGGTGGGCCAGTGTGTGCGCAACGAGGGCTCGGTCGGCGGGAAGCCGAAGCTGTTGATCAGCGACTGCGGCCCGAACACGTACGAGGTGCTGCGCCGTGTCGACGGCACCACCAGCGGTGAGCGGGACGCCGAGGCGAAGTGCGCCAAGGTCGAGGGGTACACGAACTGGTACTTCTTCGACAGCGAGCTGGACACCCTCGACTTCGTCCTCTGCCTCAAGCAGCGGTAGTCGGCCACGAGCCGGGGGCAGGAGCGGTGGCCGTCGTAGGTAAAACTAGGGCTGTCTAGCGTGGACGCTAGACAGCCCTAGTTTTGTGTCGAGGATTCCGACACGCGGTAGCCGCATCTATCCATGTCTAGCCCCGCAGCTAGACGGCCCGATACTGTGCGATGCGTGGATCCGGTCCGCAACCCGTACGCCCCGGGTGCCGGTCAGCGCCCGCCCGAACTCGCCGGGCGGGGGCGGGAGCTGGACGTCTTCGACATCGTGTTGGAACGCATCGCCCGCGGCCGGCCCGAGCGGAGCCTGATGCTGACCGGCCTACGCGGTGTCGGCAAGACCGTCCTGCTCAACACCCTGCGCTCGCAGGCGATCAACCGGCTCTGGGGCAGCGGCAAGATCGAGGCCCGGCCCGACCAGTCGCTGCGCCGCCCGATCGCCGCCGCCCTGCACATGGCCGTACGCGAACTCGCGCCCCGGCACCGCGCTCCCGACCGGATCGACGCCTTCCTCGGCGTCCTCAAGGCGTTCGCGCTGCGCGCCGCGCCCGCCGGCCGCGGTGGGGCCGCGCCGAAACTGCGTGACCGTTGGCAGCCCGGCATCGACGTGCCGGCCAGCAGCGGCCGGGCCGACTCGGGCGACATCGAGATCGACCTCGTGGAGCTGTTGACCGACGCCGCCGCCGTGGCCAGCGACGTGGGCACGGGCATCGCCATCTTCATCGACGAGATGCAGGATCTCGGCGCCGAGGACGTGTCGGCGCTCTGCGCCGCCTGCCACGAGCTGTCCCAGCTCGGCGCGCCGCTGATCGTGGTGGGCGCCGGCCTGCCGCACCTGCCGGCGGTGCTGAGCGCCGCGAAGTCGTACTCCGAGCGCCTCTTCCGCTACCAGCGGATCGACCGCCTCGACCGGATCGCCGCCGACCAGGCGCTCTGCGCCCCCGCCGAGCGTGAGGAGGTCGAGTACGAGCAGAAGGCGCTCGACCTGCTCTACGAGAAGTCCGGCGGCTACCCGTACTTCGTGCAGGCGTACGGGAAGGCGACCTGGGACCACGCGCCGCGCTCCCCGATCACGGCGGCGGACGTGCGGGTCGCCGCTCCGGAGGCCGAGGCCGAACTCGCCGTCGGCTTCTTCGGCTCCCGCTTCGAGCGCGCCACCCCGGCCGAGCGGGAGTACATGCGGGCCATGGCCACGCTCTCGCTCGTCGAGGCCGAGGCGGGCGGCGGCGCCCGGGACGACATGGACGCGGCCGTGCCCACCGCGGAGATCGCCCGCGCTCTCGGCCGGAAGCCGGCCAGCCTCTCCCCGGCCCGGGACGCCCTCATCAAGAAGGGCCTCATCTACTCGGGTGAACGGGGCACGGTGGCGTTCACCGTGCCGCACTTCGGCCGGTACCTGCGCACCCAGCCGGCCTGATCCGGCCACGCCGGCCCGGCCGGTCAGACCTTGGACCAGGGCGGCGGGAAGACGACCTCGCCCCTCGGCGGCGGGGCGGCGTCGCTGGTCGCCGGCGGCAGCACCAGCGCCTGCCAGGGCTCGCCCAGCCCGGACCAGGGGCTCGTCAGGCCCATCCGGTCGGCCCGGCCGAAGCCGAAGCGCCGATAGTAGGCGGGACTGCCGAGCACCACGACGAGGCGCTCACCCAGCTCGGTGGCGGCGTCGAGGGCCGCCTGCACCACGGCCGTGCCGTGCCCCACCCGCTGCCGGTGCGGCGCCACCGCCACCGGGCCGAGGGCCAGCGCCGGCGCCGCTCCCTGTTCGGATTTCACCCGTACGCGGGTCAGCAGCGCGTATCCGACCACCTCGCCGCCGTACTCGGCGACCATGGCGAGTTCGGGGATCCACGCGTCCGAGCCACGCAGCTCGTCGACCAGCACCACCTCGGGTGGGGTGGTCACGTCCGGGCGCGCGAAGGCGGCCGCGAGCACCCGCCGGACCGGGCCGGTGTCGGCCGGGTCCTCGGGTCGCAGCCGCAGCGTGGTCACGCGCGCGACGTTACCCGCCGGAGCCCGTCCATCCGCGACGGTCGCTCGATTCGGCGTGGCGTGACGTAAACACCCGCCGATACCGTTCGGTGGATACCGGGGTGGCCGGGGCCGCGACGGGGTATGACTGAGCCATGACACCCGTGCGCTCCCTCGCCCGCGCCATGCTGAGCGGCATCTTCGTGGTCAGCGGGTACCGCAACTTCATGAACCCGGGGCGGCTGGTGCCGGCCGCCAAACCGGTCACCGATCGGGTGACGCCTCTGATCGAGCGGGCCAACCCGCGCCTCCCGACCGACACCGAGACGTTGATCCGAGCCAATGCTGCGGTGCAGGTCGGCGCCGGATTGATGTTCGCCACCGGCAAGTTCGTCCGGCCGGCGGCGCTCCTGCTGGCCGGGACGCTCGTGCCGACGACGATCGCCGGGCATCCCTTCTGGAACAACGACGACCCCGCGGCCCGCAACAACAACCAGGTGCACTTCCTGAAGAACCTGGGGCTCCTCGGCGGACTCCTGCTCGCGGCCGT
Organism: Micromonospora globbae; assembly: GCF_036184225.1. Lineage (NCBI taxonomy): Bacteria > Bacillati > Actinomycetota > Actinomycetes > Micromonosporales > Micromonosporaceae > Micromonospora > Micromonospora globbae. The sequence continues at coordinate 5,526,213 of NZ_CP108084.1, read as the reverse complement.
CGACACGCAGGGCAAGCCCGGGCTGCGCTGGCGTGCGGGGCACCGCGTGGACCACTCGCGACGGTCCATGAAGCGGGCCGTCCGCACGGCGCGCCGGGAGGCACGGCTCGCCGCCGCCCGCGCCACGAGCACCGCGCGCCGTTTCCCCGGCTGACCTGCGTCGATACCCCCCTCACGAGTTCCACCCCCCGCTCAACACCGCGAATCACCTGAACCGCCCGGTAGGCGTTAACGCGGTGGAAATGTCAAAAACATGTGTGGGATCGGACACGGTCGCATAACGCGGGAGGCATCAACGTGAGGCGCCGTTCTAGGCTCCGTGCGGGACCTGGACGGGTAGGACGAGCTTGGTACGGGGGTGGCCACGCCATGCCGGCGACCGTCGGGAGACGGGCGGACCGCCTCGCCACCGTCCGACGCGTGACGAGCGGGATCGATCGCAGGACGGTCGTACGGATCGGCGTCGTCGTGGCCGTCGCGTACGCCGCGTGGCTCGCCGTGAAGGCCTTCGGCCGCCCGTACACCTTCTTCGACATGAAGATCTACCACGGCGCCGTGGTGTGGTGGGCGACCGGACACGAGCTCTACGAGTTCGTCGCCCCCGACACCACCCTCGGGTTCACCTACCCGCCGTTCGCCGGCCTGGTGATGCTGCCGATGGCGCACCTGCCCGTGGAGGCCGCCGGCATGGTCAACGCGCTGGCCAGCCTCGGCGCCCTGGCCATCGTGCTCGCCGGCCTGCTCCGCCCGATCGTGGACCGGCTCGGCTGGCCCCTGTGGTTCACGGTCGCGCTCGCCGTGCCGCTCGCCGCCGCCATCGAACCGGGCCGGGAGACCCTCGGCTACGGCCAGGTCAACCTGCTGCTCTTCGCGCTGGTGATGGCCGACCTCATCGGCCTGCGCTGGCGCTCCCGCCGTGGCACGCACGTCTCCGACGAGGACGGCCCGCTGCTGCGCTTCGTCTACAGCGGCGCCTGGGCGGGCGCCGGCATCGGGCTGGCCACCGCCGTGAAGCTCACGCCGGCCCTCTTCATCGTCTACCTGATGATCACCCGGCAGTGGCGGGCGGCCACCACGGCGATCGCCACCACGATCGGGGTCACGATCGGCACCTTCGCGATCGTGGGCGCCGAGTCCCGCACGTACTTCGGCAGCGTGCTGTGGCAGACCGAGCGGGTCGGCGCGGCCGACATGACGCCGAACCAGTCCCTGGCCGGGCTGCTGGCCCGCCTCTACGACTCGATCGAGACGCCGGGCCTGCTCTGGTTCTCGTTCTCCGTGCTGATCCTCGCGCTCGGGTTGTCGCGCGCCTCCAACGCGCACGCCGACGGTGACGAGCTGACCGCGTTCACGCTGGTCGGGCTCACCGCCAACGTGATCAGCCCGATCTCCTGGACGCACCACCTCGTCTTCGTGGTGCCGGCGATCATCATCCTGGCCGACGCGGCCGTACGCCGCCGCGAGGCGAGCCGGGGGCTGGCGCACCGCGCCGGGCAGGCCGCCACCAACGGCGCGCTGCCCGGCGTGAACGGGCTGCGCCCTCCGATCTGGTACCCGACGCTGACCGGGCTACGCCACGGCGTCGCCGCCATCGGGCTCTACCTGCTCTTCCTTGTCTCGCCTATCTGGCCGTACGAGCACCAGCTGCCGGAGGTGTCCCACTACCAGGACGGCCTCTTCGGCGCGCTCATGGAGAACTCGCTGGCGGTGGCCCTCATCGTCCTGGTCGCCGCGCTGCCCTGGCGGCCGGGCGCCGAACCGGTCTTCTACACCGACCGGATGAGCCGGGTCGTCGTGGGCGCCCGCCGCTGACGGCCGCCGCCGGCGCGCCCCGTCAGGGGCAGTTGACCCACTCCTCGGTGCCGTCGGCGAAGACCTGCCGCTTCCAGATCGGCAGCCGCGCCTTCACCTCGTCGACGAGGCGGGCGCAGGCGGCGAACGCGGCGGCCCGGTGGGCGGTGCTCACCGCGGCGACCAGCGCCACGTCGCCGATGGCGAGGGGACCGATCCGGTGCGACACGGCGACGGCGTACACCTCGGGGTCGGCGGCGATCTCCGCGGCGACCTCCCGCAGGATGCGCTCGGCGCTCGGGTGTCCCTCGTACTCCAGGCTCGTCACGGCCCGGCCGTGGTCGTGGTCGCGGACCACGCCCTGGAAGGAGACCACGGCGCCGGCGCGCGGGTCGGCGACCGCCGCCTCGTGCGCGGCGAGGTCGAGCGGCTGGTCGGTGACCTCGCCGTACGCGAGGGTCGGTGCGGTCACGAGGCACGCTCCCCGGGCAGCAGCGGCAGGGGTACGACCGGCACGCGGGCACCCGGCTCGCCGGTGGTCCCCGGAGCGATCACCGCGAAGCCGTCCGCGCCGGCGAGCCCGCGCAGCATGGCCGAGCCGACGTGCCGCACCGGGTGGGCGCTGCCGGCGGCCCGGTCCAGCCGGACCAGCGCGAGATGGGTGTAGTCGCCGCGCCCGGGCACCGGCTCGGCCAGCGTGGCGTGCGGCAGCGCCGGCATCGGGCGGCCCTGGAGGCCGGCGAGCAGCGGCGCCACGAGGGAGACCAACGCGACGATGGCCGACTGCGGGTTGCCCGGCAGGCCGGCCACGAAACGGACCCGCCCGTCGGGCCCGGTCAGGCGGGCGAGCAGCATGGGGAAGCCCGGCCGGACGGCCACCGTGTTGACGACGTACTCGGCGCCCAGCTCGGCCAGCGCGGGGTGCAGGTGGTCGACCGGGCCGTGCATGGTGCCGCCGGTCGTGCACACGAGGTCGGCCCGCGCCAGCGCCGTGCGCAGCGCCGACACGTGGGCGGGAAGCGTGTCGGCCACCGGGCCCACCACGTCGGCGGGCGTGATCTCGCAGCCGTAGCGGCGCAGCCAGGACGGCAGCGCCGGGCCGAGCGCGTCGCGCACCCGGCCCGCGCCGGGCGGGCCGGCGGTCAGGAGTTCGTCGCCGAAGACCAGCAGCGCGGCGCGCGGCGCACGCCGGACCCGCAGCGTGTCGTGCCCGCAGGAGGCGGCCAGGCCGATCACCGCCGGGTCCACCGGCGTGCCGGCGGGAAGCAGCTCCTCACCGGCGTACGCCTCCTCGCCCGGCCTCCGCCACTCCGGCGTGCTGCGGGGCGTGCCGCTGACCAGGCCGTCCGGCGTCCGGTCGGACTCCTCGATCCGCAGCACCGCCGTGGCGCCGTCCGGCACCATCGCGCCGGTGGCGATCTCGACGGTCGTGCCGTCCTCCGTGAGCGGCGGCGGTGTGCCGCCGGCGAGCACCCGGCCGACGACCCGCCAGGGCCCGGAGCCGCGTACGGCCCAGCCGTCCACGCTGGACGTGGGGAAGGCCGGCAGATCGGTGCGCGTGGTCAGCGGCTCGGCGAGGGTCAGCCCGTCGGTCTCGACGAGCGGCCGTCCGGCCACCGGAAGCGCGGCGGCGAGACCGGCCGCGTACGCGTCGGAGCGCGCCTGTGCCCAGTCGGCCGGCGCGGATGCGGCGGTCCGCGCGGCCGCCGCTGCGGTTTCCGTGCTCACCGGACGAGCCTATCCGGAGGGCGGACACCGTGCCGGGCCAGTGACCACGCCGGACCTCCCCGGCGCGGGCGCCGGCCGAGGGTGCTGCCCGGCGCCCACCGGTCCACACGTCCCACTGCGTCGATCATGACGTTGTCGTCACGCGCATCGGCGTGTCGCGGCGACAACCTCATGATCACCGGGAGCCGGCGCCGTGGGGGCCGGGTTGGAGGCTCGTGGGGTGGTCGCCGCCGCGTAGCTGGTCGACGGCGTGCGTGAGGATCGGCCCGAGCACGGCCAGGCCGTCGCGGGCGCCGCCGGTCGAGCCGGGCAGGTTGACGACGAGCATCCGCCCGGCCACGCCGGCCAGCCCCCGGGAGAGCGCCGACGTGGGGACGCGGTCACGACTGTGGGCGCGGATCGCCTCCGCGATGCCGGGGATCTCGTAGTCGAGCAGTTCCCGGGTCACGTCGGGCGTCCGGTCGGACGGGGTGATCCCGGTGCCGCCGCTGGTCAGCACGACGTCGACCCCGTCGGCGAGGGCGGCCCGCAACGCCGTGCCCACGGGTTCGCCGTCGGGCACGACCACGGGCTCGTCGACCTCGCAGCCCAGCTCGCGCAGGCCGGCCACGAGCAGCGGGCCGCTCGTGTCGGCGTAGACCCCGGCGGCGGCCCGGTTGGACGCCACGATCACCCGTGCCCGGATCACGGCCGGTCCTCCGGACGGACCCACTCGCCGGTCTTGCCGCCCTCCTTGCGCAGCACGCGAACCGCCTCCACGGACGCCGCCGGGTCGACCGCCTTGACCATGTCGATCAGGGCGAGGCCGGCGACCGCGACAGCGGTCAGGGCCTCCATCTCGACGCCTGTCCGGTCGGCGGTGCGCACCGTCGCGGTGATCTCGACGGTGTCGACCGTGGGTTCGAGCTCCACGGTCACGCCGTGCAGCGCGATCGGGTGGCAGAGCGGGATCAGGTCGGGCGTGCGTTTCGCGCCCATGATGCCGGCGAGCCGCCCGACGGCCAGCGCGTCACCCTTCGGCAGGCCGTCGCGGCGCAGCAGCTCGACGACCTCGGCGGTGGTGCGCAGCCGGCCGGCGGCGACCGCCGACCGCCCGGTCGCGGCCTTGGCCGAGACGTCGACCATGCGTGCGGCGCCCGCGGCGTCGACGTGGCTGAGCTGCGCGGGGCCGGTCAGCTGCGCGGATTCGGTCACGGCCGCGAGCCTACCCTCCGGCGGGGACGGAACGGGGCCGCCAGGAGGCCCCGGGTGGGGAGGAGCGGCACCGGTGCGCACCGCGCGAAGGTGCTGTCCGCGCGGCCGCACGGCAGGCGCCGCCCCTCCCTCGTGACCCGCCGCTCAGTCGCTGGGGGGACCCGGGCGGCGGGCGTTTCGGCGACCCGGTTCTGAACGCACGCCAGAACCTCCCCCGTTCACCGAACGCGGCAGACCCTATCGACGCCGCCGATAAGAATTCGATAAGCCCGCCGCCGCAGGTCAGCGCGGATCCGGCGGCTCGGCGGCACCCGGTACGGGGGCCGGCTCGACCGCCACCGGTGCAGCGGCCACCTCGGCAAGGCAGCGCTCCACCTCGCGGCGTTCCGGCACACCCATCCACCGGAAGATGGCCAGCGCCCGCTCGCCGTGCCGGCGTGCCTCCACCGGGTCCGTACGCGCGAAGTGCGCCGCGAGCCCCGCCAGCGCGCGCCCCTGCTCGTACGGCGACCGGATCCGGGTGGCCAGTCGCAGCGCGGCCCGGTACCGCTCGGCGGCCTCGTCGTCCCGGCCGGCGGCCGCGAGCGTCCGCCCCAGCCCGTTCAACGCGGCCGCCTCGACGTGGCGTTCACCGGAGTCGGTCGCCAGGACGAGGGCGAGTTCGTGCTCCCGCTCCGCCTCGGCCAGCCGGCCGAGCGCCCGGTACGCGGCGCCCAGGTCGATGCGGACCTCCGCCTCGGCGTACCGGTGCCCGGTCCGGTCCCGCAGCGCCAGCGACGCCCGCAGCAACCGGATCGCCTGGTGGTGCCGGCCCAGACGCACCTTCACCCCGCCGATGTGGGCCAGGGCGTTCTGGATGTGGAAGTAGTCCCGGCCGATCCGGGCCCAGTGCAGGTGCAGGCGGTGGATCCGGAGAGCGTCCTCGTAGCGGCCGCACGCCGCGAGGGCCAGGCCGATGTTCGGCAGGCCGATGGTGATGTCGTGTCCACTGGCGCGCGAGTCCCGCAGGCTCTCCAGACCGACCACCACCGCCTCGTGGACGTCGCCGCGGAACAGGTAGACCACCAGGAGGTTGGCGCGGTAGCGGAACAGGTTCTGCCGGTCCCCGATGCGTTCGCAGATCGCGACGGCCCGACTCACGTGGGCGAGGGCCGCCGCGTAGTCGCCGGTCCGGACGTAGGCGGAGGCCATGTAGTTGTTCATGCAGGCGACGGCGGGCGCCTCGCCCGCGGCCTCGGCCGCCGCGAGCCCGTGCCGGTGGGTGAGGAGGATGTCGTCGAAGTACGCGCGCATGTAGCAGAACCGCCAGAGGACGCGCGCCAGACGCCAGGCGTGGGCGTGGTGGGCGCTCTCCCGGGCGCGGACGACGAGCGCGACCAGTTCCGCCCGTTCCCGCTCCAACCACTCCACCGGCGGGGTTCCGACCGCGTCGAGGAGGTCGGGACGGCGCGGGGGTGGCGGCGACACCTGCGCCCGGATGAAGTCGGGTTCGAGCAGCTCGGCCGACCGCAGCGACGCGTGCAGCACGAAGTCGAGCAGTTCGCGCAGGGCCGACCGTCGCTCCTCCGCCGGGTCGACGCGCGCCGACAGCTCCGACGAGTACTGCCGGAGCAGGTCGTGCATGCGGTAGCGGCCGGTCTCCACCTCGTCGACCAGGTGCCCGTCGACCAGTTCGTCGAGGGCCCGGTCGGCGGCGTCGAGCGACAGCCCGGCCAGCGCCGCCGCCATGGCGGCGGTGACCCGGTTCCCGGGATGCAGGCTGAACAGTCGGAACAGCCGCTTCGCGGCCGTGCTCAGCGGGTCGTAGGACGTCGCGAAGACACCGGCCAGCGAGCGGTCGGCCTCGGACAGCTGCCCGAGCGCGCTGGCGTCGTCACCGAGCAGCCGCGCGAAATGGGTGAGGCTCCAGCTGGGACGCCGGGTCAGCCGGGAACCGGCCAGCCGGATCGCCAGCGGCAGGTGGCCGCAGCGGCGGACGACCTCGCGGGCGGCGTCCGGCTCGGCGTCCACCCGGTCCCGGCCGGCGGTCCGCGCGAGCAGTGCGAGCCCTTCCTCGGTCGTCATGACCGGCAGGGACTCGGGTGGTCCCACGTCCAGGCCGGCGAGGCGTCGGCGCGAGGTCACGATGACCACCGTGCCCGGCAGCGTCGGGAGCAGCGGACGGACCTGCTCCCCACCGGCGGCGTTGTCGAGGACGACCACACAGCGGCGGCGAGCCAGTTCCCGTCGCCACAGCTCCACCCGGTCCGCCAGCTCCGCGGGGATCTGCGGATTGGGCACGCCGAGCTGCCGGAGCAGGGTGGCGAGCGCGGTGCTCGGGTCGATCGGCTTCTCGCCGCCGTGTCCGCGCAGGTCGATGAAGAGCGGGGCGTCCGGGTAGCGGTCGGCGAGCCGGCGGGCCACGTGCACGGCGAGCGTCGTCTTGCCGCTGCCGGCCATCCCGTCGATCACGTGCACGACGGACGCGGACGCCTCCACCCTCGCCGTCTCGGCGAGCAACCGCTCGATGGCACCGTCGCGGCCCACGAAGTCGGTGACCGGTCGCGGTAGCCAGCCGCCGCCTCCGACCCGCGCGCCCTCCGCCCGGGGCGCCCCGGCGTTGCCGCTCGTGGATCTGCGCTGCCGGGGTGCCGCGACGTCGGCGCGGGACGTCTCGTCCGCGTGGTCGATGGCGCGCCGCAGGAGCCGCAGTTCCGCGGCGGGCTCGATGCCGAGCTCACGGCGGAGCGCCGCACGCGCACTCTCGTACGCGGCGACCGCCCCCGCGCGGTCGCCGCGCTGGTGGAGCGCGCGCATGAGGAGCAGGTGGGCGGACTCCCGCAGCGGGTGGAGAGCGAGCAGCTCGCGGAGGACGGGCACGGCCCGTTCCTCCCGCCCCGTCCGTACCCACGCGTCGGCCAGCAGCTCCGTGGCCTGGAGCCGTTCGTCCTCGGCGGCGGCCGTCCGTGCGGCCAGCACGGGTCCGACCGGCACGCCGGCGAGCATCGGTCCCCGCCACCGTCCCACCGCCCGTTCCAGCACCTCCGCGGCCCGATCGAGCAGGCCCTCGTCGAACAGGGCGCGGGCCTGCCGGTACTCGGTCTCGAAACAGTGGATGTCGACCTGGTCCCGTTCGACGCGCAAGCGGTAGCCGTTCGCCTGGCGCACGAGAACGCCCGCGGCGGCGTCCACCGTCTCGAAGTTCCGCCGCAGATTGGCGGCGTACGTACGCACGTTCGGAACGGCGGACCGAGGGGGCTCCTCGGGCCACAGTTCATCCACGAGTTCGGCGACGGTCACGAGCTGTCCCGGATGCGTCGCGAGCATCGCAAGAACTGTGCGCTGTTTCGGCGTTCCCAGCTGCAGCGTGCCTGAGGAAAGTTGCACCACCAGGCCGCCCAGAACGTGAATCTCCACCGTTCCCTCTGCTTTGCCGGCAATTGGGTATTCACATGATCACGCCTCGGAGCATAGGGAAGGGAACGTCGCTCGGGGTGTCCGTACGCGCGACGCACAGTCTCCGACCTGCGCTCTTCCGTTCCATACAACTCGGCGGAGGACCGGATGAACCGTTCCGTGGATGAAGGTTCCGGCCACCTGCGGGACACTGTTGGAGCAACTCACTGTTAACGCGCGGCAACGCCCCCGATACAGCTTCTGATTTCGGAGAATGGGTTAGGCGCGCTCCGCTCAGGCTTGCGGACAGAACGTAACAGATCCGCCTTCGCTTGACTTATTCTGCGCATACCGACATAAATGCTTCCGTATCCGCCGCTATCTCTCCTACGCTCGCCGCAGAAAGCTTCCGGGGGACCCCGGCGATTCGCGAGGAGGACCTGCCATGCGCAGCACCGAGTGGACCTGAGCTCTTACCAGCCCGTGACACGCGGGGTACGCTGCCGGTCGTCGGATACTGACGGTCGGCAACGGATGAGGATGCGTGAGCCGGACGGCGGATGGTCACCAGGAAACCGACCGACGCCTACTGGTGTTGGTCGGAGTGCTGGTGGCCTCGGCCGCCGCCGTGGCGCTGAGCGCCGCGGTCGCCCTCCGGCACGACCCGCCGCGATCGGTTCGCGACGCCTCCACGATCTGCGCCCTCGCCCTGATGATCGCTCTCGGAGCCGTCGTCAAGGCGCCGCTGAGGATCCGGTCCACCACCTTCGCCATCGCCTGGGTGGAGACCGCGATCGTCCTCGGGCTCGCGATCGCGCCGGCGTCCTGGGTGATCCTCTCCACCGGAGTGGGCATCGCCTGCGCGTCGTTCCTGACCCGCCTGTCCGCCATCAAGACCGCATTCGGGATCGCGAAGCACACGCTCGTCGCAGGAGGCGCCACCGCCCTGATCCTGCTCCTCGGTGACCGCTGGCCACCGCGGGGGTTCCTGCAGATCGTCGTCGTCCTCGGCGCGGTGTACCTGGTCGCCGCGCTGCTGGACGACCTGCTCGCCATGCCGGTCATCGCCCTCGCGTCGGGCAACGGCATCGCCCGCCAGTTCCGCAGCAACCTCGACCTCCGGCTGATCGGGTTCGGCGCCCGCTTCGTCGTGGCCGTCTGCATCCTGCTCATCATCCGGGCGGACCCCCGGCTCCTGCTGGCCGTGCCTCCGCTCGTGCTCAGCCTGCACGTGGCGTACTCGGCCCGGATCAGGGGACGCGCCGAACAGGAAGCGTGGCAGCATCTCGCCCGCGCCACCGACGCGCTCAACGTCGTGGACCTGGACGACGTCCTCCGCACCGCGGTCACCCAGGCCGCCGAACTCTTCTCCGCCGACGAGGTGGAGATCGCGCTACGCGACGGCGGCCGGACGGTACGCGGCGACGCCGGCGGCGCCATCACGTACGACGGGTCGGGTGACGAGCCCACGACCGTCGACGGCACCGTGGTCCCCGCCGCGCTGGAAGGGCGCGACCGGACCGCCGATGTCGGCGTCCTGCGGCTGCGCTTCCGCGGCGTCGTGGAACTGTCCGAGCGGGAGCGGTACACGCTGCGCACGTTCGCCTCGGCGCTGTGCACCGCCGTCCGCAACGCCCAGGCGTACGCGGAGCTGGCCCGGGTCGCCGAGGAGCACGCCCACGCCGCCACGCACGACGCCCTGACCGGCCTGGCGAACCGGCGGCACCTCCTCGACGAGGGCGCCGCGCAGCTCGGCATCCGGCACGCCGAGGGCGTGACCGCGCTGGTCCTCATCGACCTCAACCACTTCAAGGAGGTCAACGACACGCTCGGGCACGCCGCCGGTGACCAGGTGCTCGTGCAGGTGGCCGAGCGGCTGCGCGGCGCCGCCCACGGCAACGACCTGGTGGCCCGGCTGGGCGGTGACGAGTTCGCCGTACTCCTGCGGGGCCTGCCCGCGCCCGCGGTCGCCGCGCACCGGGCGGAGAGCCTGCTCGCCGCGCTGCACGAGCCGTTCGACCTGGACGGCATGCGGATCAGCGTCGAGGCGAGCGGCGGCATCGCGGCCGCCCCGGCCAGCGGCGGGATGGCGGAACTGCTCCGCCGCGCCGACGTGGCCATGTACCAGGCCAAGCGTGCCGGCCAGCGCATCTCCACGTACGCGCCGACCCGGGACACCGCCGACCTCGGCCGGCTCACCCTCGGCGGGGACCTGCCACGCGCGGTCGCCGACCACGAGTTCACGGTGAACTTCCAGCCCATCGTCGACCTCGGCACCGGCCAGATCACCGGCGCCGAGGCGCTCGCCCGCTGGCACCACCCCACCCACGGGATCATCGACCCGCTGCGCTTCCTCGACGCCGTCGAGCGGTCCGGCCTGCTGCCGGCGTTCGCCGAGGCGATCCTCGACCAGGCGCTCATCGCCGCCACCACCTGGCGGGAGGCCGGCTTCGACGTACCCGTGGCCGTCAACGTCTCCCCGCGCAGCCTGCTCGACGCCCGCTTCCCCGGCTCCGTGCTCGCCCGGCTCCGCGCCCACGACCTGCCCCCGGACCGGCTGGTGCTCGAACTCACCGAGACCCTCACCCTCAGCCAGCTCGACGTCGTGGACCGGGTGCTCAGCCGGCTCCGCGACGAGGGCGTACGCCTCGCCCTCGACGACTTCGGCACCGGGTACTCGTCGCTGAGCCTGCTCTCCCGGATCCCCGTCCACGAGCTGAAGATCGACCGCAGCTTCGTGACCGCCATGGAGAGTTCCGCCGAGGCCGCCGCCGTCATCCGCTCCACCCTGGACCTCGGCCGCAGCCTCGACCTGACCGTCGTGGCCGAGGGGGTGGAGAGCGAGCCGCAGCGGCGGGCGCTCTGGGAGCAGGGCTGCGCCAGCGGCCAGGGACACCTGTTCGCCCGGCCGATGCCCGTCGGCACGCTCCTGGCGGCGCTGCACCGCGGCGCCGGCGGCAGCCCCGGCCTGCTGGCCGCCCCGCTGCACGATTCCGGCGCCGTCATCCGCCTCGCCCCCGGACGCCGCACCGCCGGTCGCGGCCGGGAGCAGCGCCCCCACCTCCCCGCCTGACCCGCACGCGTACCCAGGGCACGGCGGCCGTCTGACACACTTGCCCGCGTGACCGCCGCTGCCCCGACCGCCCGCCGCCGGGGCTGGCGGGCCCTCGACTCCGCCGCCGGCGGCCTCGCCCTCGACCTCGCCCTGTACGCCGGGTCCGCGGGCTTCGCCGCGCTCACCGCCGCCACCTCGACGCTGCTGCCGCACCGGGCGTGGGGCGGCACGGCGGCGATCGGCTACCTCGTCGCCGCGCTCGCCGCCACCGCGCAACTGCTCGTCCGCCGCCACGACCCGGGCTCGCCGCTCGTCTCGCTGCCGGCCCGCTGGGCGGTCACCCTCGTCACCTGGGTGACCACGGCGCTGCTGCCGCTCGTGCTCCAGAGCGTCGAACGGGCGGCCGGCCGCACCGACCGGGCACAGGAGGAGGTGCTCGTCGTCGAGCAGGCCGGCGCCCGGCTCGTCGACCACGGCACCCCGTACCTCGGCCACGACGCCATCGCCGCCCTGCCCGCCGACGAACGGCTGCTCGGCTACACCCCCTACCAGCCGGGCATGGCCCTCTTCGGGCTGCCCCGGGCGGCCGCCGACGGATGGTGGACCGACGCGCGGGTCTGGTTCGCGCTCGGCACCGCGCTGGCCCTCGCCCTCGCCGTCGCCGCCCTCCGCACCGACGCCACCGCCCCGCGCACCGACGCCACCGCCGACCGGCACCGGACGCCCGCCCTCCTCCGTGCCGTGCAGGCCGCCACCGTACTGCCGATCTGCGCCCTGACCCTGGCCACCGGCGGCGACGACCTTCCCGTCCTCGCGCTCTGCCTGCTGGCCCTCGCGCTCGCCGCCACCGGCCAGCCCGGCCGCGCCGGGGTGGCCGTCGGCCTCGCCGGCGCGCTCAAGCTCTTCGCCTGGCCGGTCGCCCTCGTCCTGATCATCTGGGGCGCCACCCGGCGGGCCGGCGTCCGCGTGGCCGCCGGCGCCGTCGGGCTGCCCGTGGCCGCCCTGCTGCCCGCCCTGCTGGTCGACCGGGACGCCCTGGTCGAGAACGTGCTCCGCTTCCCGCTCGGCCACGGGCTCGTCACCAGCCCGGCCCAGTCGCCCTTCCCCGGGCACCTCATCGCTACCGGGCTGCCCGGCGGCCGGCTGATCGCCGCCGGACTGCTCGTCGCGGCGGGCGCGGCCATCGCCGTCCGGCTCGCCCTCCGCCCGCCGCGCACCGCCGCCACCACCGCGCTGATCTGCGGGTACGGGCTGCTCGCCGCAATCGCGCTGATGCCCTCGACCCGCTTCGGGTACCTGCTCTACCCGCTCGCCCTGCTGGCCCTCGCCCCGGCCCTGCACGACCCCGAGCAAGCCGCCACGGATCCGGCTCTTTCCGGCAACTCGCGAGCGGTGGCGCGCGGCAGGGCGTAGACCTGAGGCATGACGACCTACCGCGACCGTGCCGACGCGGGCCGGATGCTCGCCGACCGGCTCACGGGACTGATCGGCGACCCGGACGTCATCGTTCTCGGCCTGGTGCGCGGCGGCGTACCGGTGGCCCAGGTGGTCGCCGAACGGCTGTCGGCACCGCTGGACGTCCTGGTCATCCGGAAGCTCGGCATGCCCTGGGCCCGCGAGGTCGCGTTCGGCGCACTGGGCCCCGGAGGGGTGCAGGTGCTCAACGAGCACGTGGCCAGCCGCCTCGACGCCGACGACATCGCCGACACCGTCCGTCGCGAGCAGGCGGAACTCGACCGCCGCGAACAGCTCTACCGGGCGGGACGGCCGCCGCTGGACCTGACCGGCCGCACCGCCGTCATCGTCGACGACGGCCTCGCCACCGGCGCCACCGCACGGGCCGCCGTCGAGGTCGCCCGCCGGCTCGGCGCGCGCCGGGTCGTGGTCGCGGTGCCCGTCGGCTCGCAGGAGGCGTACGAGATGCTGAGCGCCGAGGCGGACCAGGTGATCTGCGCGCAGCACCCGGTGGAGTTCATCGCGGTGAGCGCCTACTACGAGGACTTCCACGAGGTCACCGACGAGGAGGTCACGGACACGTTGACGGCGACGGCGTGACCCGACCGGGTACCGTCGGGTGATGAGCCTCACCTGTCCCAAGTGCCACGGAGAAATGCGCCAGTACGAACGCAGCGGCGTCGTCATCGACCAGTGCAGCGAGTGCCGGGGGATCTTCCTCGACCGCGGCGAGCTGGAGAAGCTGTTCGAGGCGGAGGCGAACTGGAACCGCCAGCAGGCCACCGCCGCCGCTCCCGCGGGTCAGCCCGCCCACCAGCCGGGCGGCTTCCCGCCGCCTCCGCCGCCCCCGGCGCCCGCCCCGCACCAGCCGGGCTACGGTGCCGTGCCGCCTCCGCCGCCGCCCGCGCACGGCTACCCGCCGGCACCGGCCTACGGGCACGGGCAGCACCACGGCTACCACGGCCACTACCGGCGGAAGAAGCACAAGAGCTTCCTCGACGAGTTCTTCGGCTGACCTTCGTCACCACGCCGACGGCCGGTCCGGCGCCCACCGGGCCGGCCGTCACGGCGTACGGTGACGGCGCGCGTCCGTCGGGTCCTGGCGTCCCGCCGTGCCGGCGGCCCCGCCGGGGCTCGGCGTCGCGCGCCGGGCCGGTCGTGTCCGGGCGTCGCGCCGTGCCCACGGGCCCCGTGCAGCGTCGGGGCGCGCGCGGGGTCGTGCCGCCGCGTCCGGGCCGTGCGAAGCTGCATCCCATGACCGCAGTCGCACAGCACGAGGCGATGGCCGAGGCGTACGAGGGCGTCACCGCCGCGGTCGCCGGCCTGACCGACGCCGACCTGCAACGACCGACCCGGTGCCGGGGCTGGCTCGTCTACGACCTGCTGTTCCACCTGCTCTGTGACGCGCAACGGGCCCTCGTGACGCTGGCGACCCCCGCCGCCGGCCCGGCCGATGTGGACGACGTCAGCTACTGGCGTGCCGAACCGACCGATGGCGACGGCGCCGCCCGGCACGCCCGCTGGGTCCGCCGGTCCGCCGCCGCCTTCGACAGCCCCTCCGGGGTCGTGCGGATCTGGTGCGACACGGCCCCGGCCGCCGTACGGGCGGCCACGGCGAGCGATCCCGGCGGCTTCGTGGCCACCCAGGGTCACGTGCTGCGGGTACCCGACTTCCTGGCCACCCTGACCACCGAGGCGGTCATCCACCATCTCGACCTCGTGGTGGACCTGCCCGACGCGCCGCGCCCCGGCCCGCTGGCCACCCGCGTCGCGACGGCCACCGTCGACGGCCTGCTCAGCGACGACGCCGTACGCCCGTCGGGCTGGGACGACCACGAGTTCCTGCTCAAGGCCGCCGGCCGGCTCCCGCTCACCGACCGGGACCGGCGGGAACTGGGCGAGGCGGCGGGCTGGTTCCCGCTGCTCGGCTGAGCCTCCTCGGCCGCCACCCGGCCGGTCGCCGTTCCGCCGTGGCGCTCAGACGACCGCCATGTCGACGAAGCGGGACAGGTGCAGCTGCGCGGCGACCGTGATGGTGTCGGTCGGGCCGTTCCGGTGCTTGGCGACGATGAAGTCCGCCTCCCCGGCGCGCGGGGACTCCTTGTCGTAGTAGTCGTCGCGGTGAAGGAGGATGACGACGTCGGCGTCCTGCTCGATCGAGTTGTGGGTGGCGATGCCGTTCGCGATGAAATTGTGTGTCCCGAGAACGGTGGCGTCGAAGACTTCCTGCTCGCCAAGCGATTCGATCGACACGATCTCGTCCCAGAAGATGTCGTTCGTCGCATGCAGCTCAAGATCGGCGTCATCGAGGACAGCTGCGATCTTGGCCAGCCTCGACCGACTCGGAGCGTGTTTCCACAGCGCGCTCCCGCAGAACTGGGTGTCGACGGCCGCCGCGAACTCGCGATGGCTCATGCGACGCTCTGCCAGAACCTCCCGGACCCTGGTCCACACCTCGCGTGGCACGGTGTCGACGTTGGGGTTGCTCTTCATGCCCTCGAGCGAGGCGAGGAGTTCCGTACAGTTCCTCGCCCGGTCCCCGTGCACTCCGACCTCCCGCAGGAACCGCAGCTGGTCGTCCCGCCCCGAAATGTCGAGCGTGTACTGCGTGCGGTGGTTGGCCGTGCACACGGTCTTGAGCCGGCCCGTGATGCCGTACCTCAACAGAAGCCGGGAGACATCCTCCAGCATCCGTCGGCTCGTGGACGAGTAGTAGATTCGCCCACCGCGCCCCGACTTGTTGACATGGACCGAACCATCGGTCGCCCACAGATGCCGCAGGAACAGCGTGATCTGCTCCTTCGGCAGAGCGAAGACGGGCGCCGGAACGAACTTCTCATGTGAGCGGAGACCGAAGAGCCCCAAGCCGTCCAACCACTCGGCGATCGGGTTTCGGCGACCCCGGGCGAGCCGATAGGGGGCGGGCAGCCGTAGCGTGACCACCCGCGCAGCCTCGTACTCGTCGCGTACCGCCGAAACTCCGAAGTGCTTGGCAGCCTCCGTCACCGCCATGAGGTTCGCTTCGTCGCGGCTGGCGTACCGGATCGGTTGTCGCCGTACGAAGGAACCATCGCCCAGCAGGTGCGCCAGCAGCACGACCTCCGGCGCCGCCCACGGCCGGACAGCCAGTGGGGGCGGCACGTGACGGGGTGTGGCGATCCTGGCACCGGGCGCAAGATCCCCCAGAGGCATCCAGCCGGCGAACGTGAGGAACGGGTGATTGGCCGTGGCGTCGATCCACTTGCCCGAGGCGAGCGTCATCCGGAAGACCTCGCGCCTACCGCTGGGGAAGGCATGGGTCATCGTGCGCGGGGTGTAACGCAGCCCCTCGTCCAGCGCCCACACCGGGACGTCCCTCGCTCCGCTGGCAAGTAGTTCACCGAGCGTCACCTCGGTGTTGTTGTCAGCACGCAGCACCCTCGTCTCCGCCGTAAGGCAGCCCGACTCACGCAGGTCAGACAATTGTGGCCGCTTGTCCGTACGCTGCTCGGGCCCGCGGTTCAGCTGGCTGACCGCGATCACCGGGCACTCGATCTCCTTGGCCAGCAGCTTGAGACCACGGGACAGGTCCGCGACCTCCTGCTGGCGGCTCTCGGTGCGCTTCGGCGAGGTCATCAGCTGGAGGTAGTCCACGACGACCAGCTTGAGGTCGTGCCGCTGCTTGAGCCGGCGCGCCTTCGCCCGGATCTCCATGAGGTTCATGCTCGGCGTGTCGTCGACGAAGAGCGGCGCCTCGCTGATCTCACCCATGCAGCGGGCCAGCTTCGTCCAGTCGTCGTCGGAGAGCTGCCCGCTGCGGAGTACGTGCAGCGGGACCCGCGCCTCGGCCGAGAGCAGACGCATGACGATCTCGACCTTGCTCATCTCCAGGGAGAAGATGGCGGAGGCCTGGTTGGCGCGGATCGCCGCGTTCCGCGCGAAGTCCATGCTCACCGTGCTGTTGTGGGTGGGGATCATCGCGCGACTGGCCAGGTAGAGGTGCTCGGGGTTGTCGACGGTGACGCACCGGACCGGCACGCTCGGCACCGGACGCACGTCGACGATGAACCGGGAGGCCGTTCGGACGTCAGACGTCGTTCGCCGGCGTGCACGGTGTGCGGCCCGCTTCCGCTCGAGGCGGAAGACAGGGTCCGGCGTGGAGAAGTTCAGCGTGTAGGCCGTGGACGACCTCGCCGTCCGCCCCCGCACCGGCTTCGTGGTGACCGTACAGCGGTAGCCGAGGCTGACCACCAGTTCGCGTACGTCGTTGGCAAGTCGCTCGGAGGTTGACGTGTACTGCAGGTTGCCGGTGGGCGCGACCGTTCCGTCGGTGTCCATCAACCCCGCGAGCAGCGCCCGGCGTTGAGCCTCGGACGCGCGTAGGTACACCGCGGGAATGTACTTCTCGTCGGCGACCCCAGCCTGGCGGAGCAGACCGACCAGCGAACCGTTGCGGGCGTGACACTCTGTGCACCGTCGTGTCGCCCGGTTCTCCCGCAACGCTCGCGTGGAGCGACCGCAGTCCACGCAGCGCCCGGCCGCCGACGGAGTGATCGGCTCGGGCGGCAGGATGGTGTAGACCATCGGCCCGCTGGGACGGACGGTGAAACCGTCCGCCTCCACGTACGCGACCAACTCCGGGTCAGCTGTGGTGAACCGGCTCGCGCCCGTGTGCCCGTCACCGAGCCAGACCCCGAGTGTGTACGGCGGCACCGGCAG
Organism: Micromonospora globbae; assembly: GCF_036184225.1. Taxonomy (NCBI): domain Bacteria; kingdom Bacillati; phylum Actinomycetota; class Actinomycetes; order Micromonosporales; family Micromonosporaceae; genus Micromonospora; species Micromonospora globbae. The sequence goes on along the minus strand of NZ_CP108084.1, from coordinate 5,508,917 downwards.
GTCCCGCTCCGGCAGTTGCAGCGGTGCGCAGTTGCGGACAGCGTGGTTGAGCCGCCGGTCCGCGGTGTCGGTGCGCAGCGTGGCGGCGATCTCGGCGGTGGTGACGACGCCGTCGTGGCCAGCCCGGGTGCCCGCGCTCACGTGGTGCTCGGTCCGTTCGAGCACGGCGGCCAACAGCGGACGCTCGGGGTATCCGGGTGCCGTCCAGTTCCGCACCGTGCCGGAGCGGATGACCGGCCGGCTGATCCTGCCGATGGAGCCCACCCCTGTGGCGGCGGTGCGCAGGACGTGCCGGAACTCCGGACCGACCCGGTCGAGCGCCTGAGCGAACGTGATCGCCTGATCGCCGTCGGCGTCGAGCGCCGCGTCGTACGCCGCTCGGACCCTGGCCAGCTTCGACTCGGGCCAGTGACGTCGTGCCCTCCCTGGGCCCTGCCGTCGGCTCGCCCGCGTCGTCGTCTTCCAGAGGTGCTCCGCGTCCGCCACGATGACGGTGCCGTCCGAGAACTCGACCTCGTAGCACGGACGGTCGTACCTGACGTCGAATGCGTGTGTGACCGTCGTCGGAGTGCCGTCCGCCGCCAGCAGCTGGTCGCCGACCTTGACCTCTCCCATCGTGGTCCAGCCGTCGGGAGTCGGGAGAGGGGTGTCCAGCGCGAGCGCCTTCCCGAGACCCGGCCGGCCCGCCACGATCACCAGCTGCCCCGGGTGCAGACCGTTGAGCAGGCGGTCCAGGTCGGTGAAGCCGGTCGGCACACCGGTCATCACGCCGCCCTGTGCGCCCACCGCCTCGATCTCGTCGAGGGTCGGCTGGAGCATGTCGGCCAGGACGGCGAAGTCCTCGCTGACCCGGCGCTCGGTCACGTCGTAGACGGCCTGCTGGGCGAGGTCGACGATGTCGTCCACGTCGCGGCTGCCGCCGTTAGCCGTGCCGTAGCCGAGCTGCACGATCTTCGTGCCGGCCTCCACGAGCCGGCGGAGGATCGCGCGCTCGCTCACGATCCGCGCGTAGTACGCGGCGTTGGCCGCGGTCGGCACGCTGGCGATGAGGGTGTGCAGGTAGGGCGCGCCGCCGACGCGCGCCAGGTCGCCGGAGTCGGCGAGGGCGGCCGCCACCGTGATCGGGTCGGCGGGTTCGCCCCGGCCGTAGATCTCGAGGATGGCGTCGAAGATGGTGGCGTGCACCGGCCGGTAGAAGTCGTTGCTCTTGAGGATCTCGACGACGTCGGCGATGGCGTCCTTCGAGAGCAGCATGCCTCCGAGCACGCACTGCTCGGCGGCGATGTCCTGCGGTGGGGTGCGCTCGAACTGGCCGTCACGCTGCGCGGGCGCGGGCGGCTGCCCTCCGGCGCGCGGCTCCGCCCGCATGTCGTCGGTGACCGACACGGTCCCCCCTCCGATGCGTCGGATCCTCGCCCCCAGCTCTACCGTCCGGGTGCGACATTCGTGGTGACCGGACCGGTCGATCGGGGGTCATCGGCGGGCGGTCGGGGGCCCACCATACGAAACCCGAGTTCAGGGACTCAACATCGGCGGTGGACGAGCCTCGGGACAACCTGTGGACGCCGGTGCACAGGGATGTGCGCAGGGTGTGCACAGGCTGTGGACAACCACTGGGGAATTCGCGGGCACACCCGCTCTGAGCTGGGATAACGCGATCCCCAGGCTGTGGAGGGAAACTTTTCGGTGGGGTCGGCGCGTCCTTCGTCCCGTACTATCTCCAGCGAACGGCTACACCTGGACAGCGGATTGCGCCATCGGTTGAGAAGGGTCACGCTCCGGCCGTGAGTTACCGGGACTGGGGACGCGGGGAGGGTGGCCCGCGCGCACGTCGGTCGACCGCCTCGTGGAGCCCGCCCGATGCCGATCCGGTCGACCCCCAGGTTCCCGACGAGCCGCGGCGCGCGCCGGGCCGCTGGCGGTCGTGGGAGCGGGAGCAGGAGGAGCCCGTCGACGCCTACCTGCCGCGGTGGGCGCTGGAGTCCGGCGTCCGGCGCGCCGACGGCGGCGGGCGACACGCCGCGCCGGATGACGACGACGAGGTGGTCCGGCCCCGCTCGGGTGGTGGCCGGCGTGCCGTCGAGACGACCGGCGGTGGGGACGAGGCCCGCGCGACCGCCTGGCAGGAGCTGCCGGCCGCCGGCGGCCCGGGGTCGGACCACACCGGCGAGTGGACGTTCGACCGTCCACAGGAGCAGGGGTACGTGGGCAGCCGCCGTGCCGACCCGGTGGAGGACGAGCCGGTCTCCGGGTCGGTCGTCGTGCCCCGCCCTCGGCGGGCGTCCTCATCCCGTCCCCAGGTGATCTGGTCGGGAGTCGAGGAGTCGTCCGCCACCGACGAGCGGCCGGCCCGCCGGGAGCCCGAGCGACGCGCGCGACGCGCTCTCCGTCCCGTGGAGGAGTCCTGGTCCCGTCCGGCGGCCGACCCGTGGGACCGGGCGGCCCGACCCGCCGCGGAGGAAGCAGCTCCCGCGTACCCGCCGGCGGTCGACCCGTGGGACGCGTCCGGGGTGCACGCCTGGCCGGCGGCGGGCGGGACGGACCGGTGGGACGCCACCGGGGCCTGGGAGCAGCCGGACAACACCGGAAGCTGGGAGCGGCCCGACGACACGGGGGCCTGGGAGCGGTCCGACAGCACCGGCCAGTGGGAGCGGTACGCCGACGCCGGCCGGTGGGACCGGACGGAGCCGCCCCGGTCGCGGCGGGACCGGGCGGACGAGAGCCGGGACTGGGCCGGGCGGGACGAGGGCTTCTGGTCAGGCACGCGACTCGCGGGCGACGACCCGCGCTGGATGGACCCGCCCACGTCGGCGCCCCGCTCGCCCGCGATCACGTACGCGGCACCGCGCGGCAGGCCCGCCGGCTACGGGGCGGGCCGGCGCCCGGCGGATCCGATCGGCGCGCCTCGTGGCACGGGACGGCCGGCGGTCCGGCGACGGCTCGACACGCTGGACTCGGCCGCCTGGGCCCGGCGCCTGGAGGACGACCTGCTCGACCCGGATCCGGGTGGCCCGCTCCGGCCTCTGCTCTACACGGCAGCGTGCTACCTGATCCCCGCGGTCCTGATCTTCGCGTGGCTCCTGACGCTCGACGCGCGGCCTCCGGCTGGCTGCGTCACGGACATCACCGGGGGTGGTTGCGACTCGCCGCGGGCACACGCGCTGGGCTCCCTCGTCGCCGGCGCGCCCCGCTTCGCTCTGGCCCTGGCGAGCAGTCTCGTGGTGGCGGCGCTGCTGCGCCGGGTCGGGACGACCTGGCGCGCCACCACGATCGCGCTCGCCTCCGCGGTGGTGGGCGGTGGGCTGTCCACCGTGCTCATCAGCGTGGTGACCGGGCAACCGATCGGTTGATCGTTGCCGCGCCGGCCGTCACGGCGCGGGCCACCGTCGGGCTGAGGGCCCACCGGTCACCGGCACACCGCACCCGGGGCCGCTCGCCCCAGGTCGCGCCGCGCTGGGCGGTGAGCGGCGGTCGGCCGTACGCCCGCAGAGACGGCCAGGGCCCGCGCCGATCGCTCGGTGCGGGCCCTGGTCGGTGCGTGACGGGTCAGGCGGCGACGACGTTCAGGTTGAACGAGGCCGTCACCTCGGGGTGCAGCTTGATGCGCACCGGGTAGGCACCGGTCGACTTGATGTGACCGGGCAGCTCCAGCCGACGCCGGTCGAGGCTCGGGCCGCCGGCCGCCCGGACGGCGTCGACGATCTCGGCCGGGGTGACCGAGCCGAAGAGCCGACCACCGTCGCCGGCACGGGCCTTGAGGCTGACCTTCAGACCCTCGAGCTGGTCCTTCACCTCGTTGGCGTGGCCCAGGTCGCGGATCTCCCGGGCTGCGCGGGCCCGCTTGATCAGGCTGACCTGCTTCTCCGCACCCTTGGTCCAGGCGATCGCGAAGCCCTGCGGCAGCAGGTAGTTACGGCCGTAGCCGTCCTTCACCTCGACGATGTCGCCGGGGGCACCGAGGCCGGAAACCTCCTGGGTAAGGATGATCTTCATGTCGGCGCCTCCTCTCAGCGGGTCGTGGACGTGTACGGCAGGAGCGCCATCTCGCGGGCGTTCTTGACCGCACGGGCGATCTGCCGCTGCTGCTGCGAGGTCACGCCGGTCACCCGCCGAGCGCGGATCTTGCCGCGGTCGGAGATGAACTTGCGCAGCAGCGCGGTGTCCTTGTAGTCGATGTAGGTGATCCCGTCCTTGTCGAGCGGGTTCACCTTCTTCTTCGGCTTGCGAAGTGCCGCAGCCTTGGCCATTGCTCTTGCTCCTGGTTTGCGATCACGGGCGCTGGGCGCCATTAGAACGGGGGCTCGTCGTCGAAGTTTCCGCCGCCCGAACCGGAACGCGAGGGGGCGGGCGCGGCCGAGGCCCACGGGTCGTCGAAGTTGCCTCCGCCGCCCTGGCCACCACCGCCACCGAAGCCGCCGCCACCGCCGCCGGAGCGGGACATCTTCTGCACCTTCGCCGTGGCGTAGCGCAGCGACGGGCCGATCTCGTCGACCTCGAGCTCGATGACGGTGCGCTTCTCACCCTCGCGGGTCTCGTAGGACCGCTGCCGCAGCCGGCCGGACACGATCACCCGGGTGCCCCGCTGGAGGGACTCGGCGACGTGCTCGGCGGCCTGGCGCCAGACGGTGCACGAGAGGAACAGCGGCTCGCCGTCCTTCCACTCGCCGGACGCCCGATCCATGAAACGGGGCGTCGAGGCGACCCGGAACTTGGCGACCGCCGCGCCGGAGGGGGTGAACCGCAACTCGGGGTCATCGGTGAGGTTGCCGATGACCGTGATGGTGGTGTCTCCTGCCATGACCATCTCCTCGCGCACTCATCGTCTCGTCGTACAGGCTCCCAGAGCCGTACGACAGCGTCGATGAGGCTGATCCGGGCGAGCCGGGTCGGATGCGCCTCAGCGCATCTCCGGCCGGATGACCTTGGTGCGCAGCACCGACTCGTTGAGTCGCAGCTGACGGTCCAGCTCGGCCACCGCCTCCGGCGTCGCCTGGAGGTCGATGACGGCGTAGATGCCCTCGGCCTTCTTGTTGATCTCGTACGCGAGGCGCCGGCGGCCCCACACGTCGGTCTTCTCCACCGAGCCGCCCGCGGTCCGGATCACGTTCAGGTACGTGTCGAGCGACGGGGCGACGGTGCGCTCCTCGAGGCTGGGGTCGAGGATCACCATGACTTCGTAATGACGCAAGACGTGCTCACCTCCTGTGGGCTAAGCGGCCACGGTCCTTCCGTGGCAGGAGGTCGTGCGTCGTGGACCGCTCCAGGGTCGGGGGGACCCGCCCGGACGCGGACAACCGGGCCAGGATACCTGGTCGGGACGATCATGCCCGGGCCGGTGCACGCTGCGGCTGGTCGCGTGCACACCGACCCGGCCGGTGCGCTCCCAGTCCGGGCTCTACAGCGTCGTCGTCCCCGGCCCGCAGCCACGGCGCACCCCGGGAAACGCGGCGACGGGGGTCCGCGCCGGCCGTCAGGCTGGCAGCGGACCCCCGTCCACGAGGCCGCGGGGCGTCCCGTCCGCATTCCTTGGGTGGGACCTGGGGAGGAACGACCACACCGATGAGGTTGGACCGGAGACGCCCCGCGGAGCTTTATCGTGTTGTTACCTGACGATACAACTGCTGTCGTCACTTGTCGGTGGAAATGGCGCAAATTCCTGAGAATTTTGTGATCGCCCTGTTCGTACCGGGCCGGCCCTCGCCGCATCGGGCCACACGACGAGGGCGCCCGCGTCGGGGAATGACACCCGCCGCCCGGCCGGAGCCCCGACCGGCGCCGATGCCGACGAGCGGGCCAGGGACGACGTGCCTCCACTCCCCTCTCATCAACGACCGCCGACAGGTCGGGTGACGTTCGCGGCCACAACTCGCTCCCGTCGTCGTTCCGCGCGTCGGAGGCGCGACGTAGGCTCGCCTCCATGCGTATCGGAGCCCACGTCGATTCGACCGACCCGCTCGCGGAGGCGGCCGCTCGTGAAGCCGACGCCGTGCAGTTCTTCCTCTCCGACCCGCAGGGATGGAAGGCGCCAGCGCCCCGGGAGGACGCCGAGCGGCTGCGCGACGCCGAGACCGAGATCTATGTGCACGCGCCGTACGTCATCAACGTGGCGACCCTCAACAACCGGATCCGGATCCCGAGCCGCAAGCTCCTGCTGAGCCACGCCACGGCGGCCGCCACGGTGGGAGCGAAGGGGCTGATCGTCCACGGCGGGCACGTCAACGCCGGTGACGACCTGGCGGTGGGGTTCGACAACTGGCGCAAGACCTTCGCGTACGCGGCCGAGTCCGGCGGCTTCGCCGTCCCGGTCCTCATCGAGAACACGGCCGGCGGCGACAACGCCTGCGCGCGACGGCTGGACGCGCTCGCCCGGCTCTGGGACGCCGTGGGGGAGTTCGAGGTGGGCTTCTGCCTGGACACCTGCCACGCCCACGCCGGCGGTGAGGAACTGCTCGGCCTCGTCGACCGGGTCAAGGCGATCACCGGTCGCATCGACCTGGTGCACGCCAACAACTCCAAGGGGGCGTTCGGCTCCGGGCAGGACCGGCACGACAACCTCGGCGGCGGCACGATCGACCCCGAGCTGGTGGTGGCCGTGATCCGGGCGGCCGGCGCGCCGGTCATCGTGGAGACGCCGGGCGGCGCGACGGGTCAGGCCGCCGACATCGCCTTCCTTCGTGAGCAGCTCGGGACGGAGCGGCCGGCGGCATGACGACCGGACAGTCGGAGGCCGGAGGCGCGCCAGCCCCGGCCGGGAACAGCCAGGAACGCCGGGAGGGGGCCACGCCCCCCGCTGGCGGCGGGGCGGGCACCGCGGACGCGACGGTCGATGGGCCGCGCGCGAGCGACGCGACGGGCGACCGAGCCGCCGGACCCACGGCCGGGACGAGCGGCGCGGCTGGGACGAGCGGCGCGGCGACCGCGGTGACCGGGAAGGCCGCCGCTGCCGACAAGCCCGCCACCGACGGGCCGGACGCCGGCATACCCGCCCGGAACAACACGACCGCCGTCGGCGAGCCCGCCGAGGCCGGTGGAACGACCGCGGACCGCAACGCCGGCGAGAACGGTGGGACGAGCACGGACTCCACGGTCGCCGAGGCCGGTGGAACGACCGCGGCCCGCAAGCCCCACGACAGCGGCGAGACGACCCCGGGCCGCAAGCCCGACGTGATCGCTGGAACGAGCGCCGACGGCGAGGCCGCCCAGACCGACGGCAAGTCCGGCAGCACCGACGAGAGAACCGGCGACGACAAGGCCACCGAGACCGGCAAGACCACCGACGGCACGGTCGCCGACACCGACAAGACGGCCACCGACGGCAAGCCCGGCGGGACCGACGAGACCAGCACCGACGGGGAGGCCACGGCCGACCCCTGGGCCGCCTTCGGGCCCGCGCCGGAGCCCGTACCCGGTCGCGTACGGCGCGTCGGGCGGGCGGTCGGCCGGTCCCTCGTTCACGAGTGGACGCTCGCGGCGCTCGGCTCCCTCGCGCTCGCGGTGCTCATGACGTGGCCGACGCTGCGCTACCCGCGCTACACGCTGCCGCAGGACACCTGGGACCCGAGCCTGCAGTCCTGGCAGATGGCCTGGTCGGGGCACATCCTGCTGACCAACCCGGCCCAGCTGTGGCAGTCCAACTCGTTCTTCCCCGAGGCGTGGAGCTTCGCCTTCTCCGACACGCTGCTCGGCTACGCGCCGGCCGGCATGATCGGCACCGGTCCCGAGGCCGCCGTCCTCCGCTACAACATCATGTTCGTGCTGGCGCACGCGCTCGCCACGTTCGGGGCGTACGCGCTGGCACGGCAACTCGGCTCGGCACGGATGGGCGCGGCGGTGGCCGGGGTCGGTTACGCGTACGCGCCGTGGCTGCTGGCGCAGGCCGGGCACCTCCACGTGCTCTCCAACGGCGGCATCCCGCTGGCGCTCGCCATGCTGGCGCGGGGCCACGGCTGGTCGCTGCGGCACGGTTACCGGCCCGAGCGCCGGCACGACGGCTGGGTGTACGCCGGCTGGCTGGTGGCGGCCTGGCAGCTCAGCCTCGGCTTCGGGATCGGCCTGCCGTTCGCGTACTTCCTCGGCGCGGCCGTGCTCGTCGCGGCGGTCACCTGGTACGTCCGGCGCTGGTTCGGCGGCGTACGGCGGCCGTTCGGCGTCCGGCTGTTCATCGCCGACCTGGTGGGTGGCGCGCTCTTCGCCGGCGTGGGGCTGCTGATGGCCATCCCGTACTTCAGGGTGACCGAACTGCACCCGAACGCCGAGCGGTCGGTCGGCGACATCGCGCTCTTCTCGCCGCCCGCGTCCGGCTTCGTGACCGCACCGGCCGAGTCGCGGATCTGGGGCGGACTGCACGAGGGCGCCCGGGCGGCCCTGCCGTGGCACCCCGAGATGACCCTGCTGCCCGGCTTCGTGCTCTACGCCCTGGCCGCCGGCGGCCTCTTCTTCTCCGTGTGGAGGCTGCGGCACCGCCTCCTGCTGCTCGCCGGTGTGCTCGGCACGATGGTGCTGGCCATGGGCACCCGCTTCTTCGGCGGCACCTGGACGTACGTGCCCCTCTTCGAGCACCTGCCCGGCTGGAACGGCCTGCGCACCCCCGGCCGGCTCATGCTCTGGGTCACGCTGCTGCTCTGCCTGCTGGCGGCGGGCGCGGTCACCGCGCTCACCGACCGGGTGCACGACCTCGCCGCGCAGCGGATCCCGTCCTGGCCCGGCCCGTGGCTCCGGCTGGCCAGTGTGCTGCCGTTGCTCCTCGTGACGGCGGAGGGGCTGAACACCACACCCCACCCGGTCGCCCCGGCGCAGCCCGAGGCCATGCGCGTCGTCGACGGCCCGATGCTGGTCCTGCCGAGCAACCAGGGCCTCGACCAGCACGTCATGCTCTGGTCCACGACCCACTTCCAGGACGTGGTGAACGGCGGCAGCGGCTTCACTCCCCGGCAACTGGACGACGTCCGTCGGGTGACCCAGACGTTCCCCGACCAGGTCAGCGTGGACTACCTGCGCACGCTGGGCGTACGCAACGTGGTGCTGCTGCGCGACCAGATCGCGGGCACGCCGTGGGAGATGTCGGTGGACACGCCGGTGGACTCGCTCGGGATCACCCGGGAGGAGATCGGTTCGGCGGTCGTCTACCGGCTCTGGCCCGGCGACTCGTCGTCGGGTCCGCAGCCGACGCCGTCCGGCCAGCCGACCGATCTGCCGACGAGCCTGCCGACCGGCCTTCCGACCAGTCTCCCCAGCGGTCTGCCGACCGATCTGCCGAGCGGCCTTCCGAGTGGACTGCCGACCAGCCTCCCCAGCGGCCTGCCGAGCGGCCTGCCCACGAGCCTGCCGACGCAGGCCGCCGGCGCGCTCGGCTCAACCGAAGCGGCCGGCGCGCTCGGCTCAGCCGGTGGCCGGTAGCGACTCGGTCGGCACCGACTCGGCCGGCAGCGCCGAGCGCCGCCGCCACCGCTCCCACCACGGGGCGTCCGGCGCGCCGTCGAGCACGCCCCCGTCCGGGTCGTCGGCGTAGGTCGCCCGGACCGCGTCCCGCTCGGGGTGCAGGACGTCGCGCACGATCAGCCCGCAGAGCACGGCCACGGTGACCAGCCGCAGGGTGGCCGCGAGCACGAACACCCCCTCCGGGAAGACGGGCCGGCCCGTGGAGGCCCCGAGCAGTTCGCCGTAGAACGCGGCGAAGTAGCACACCTCGGCGGCCTGCCAGGCGAGGAAGGCTCCCCAGCGCGGGCGGGCGAGGACGGCGAGCGGCAGCAGCCAGAGCACGAACTGCTGGGACCACACCTTGCTGAAGATCAGGAAGGCCGCGACCACCAGGAACGCGAGCTGGGCGAGACGGGGTCGGCGCGGTGCCAGCAGGGCGAGCGCGGCCACGCCGAGGCACGCCAGCCCGAAGAGGGCGTACGAGAGCAGGTTGAGCGTCGGGATGTTGGCGTTCAGCCACTCGAACGGGCCCAACTGCCCGGGGTCGTTGCCCACCTTGCCGTCCAGGTAGCGGCCGATGTACCAGAGGGTGCCCCAGTCGATCGGGCGACTGCTGTTCAGCTCGAAGAAGCGGTCCCAGTTCTCCCGGTACGGCACGGCGGCCGGCAGGTTCACCAGGACCAGCGCCACCACGGCGGCGGCCACGGCGCTGAGCGCGGCACGCAGTCGGTTCGCCCGCAGGGCGAGCACCAGCAGCGGACCGAGCAGGAACAGCGGCCAGAGTTTCGCCGCGCCGGCCAGCCCGAGCAGGGCGCCGGCCAGCAGCGGCCGTCGCCTCGCCCAGGCCAGCAGGCCGAACGCCGCCAGGCCGATGGCGAGCAGGTCCCAGTTCACCGTGGCGGTGAGCAGCAGCGCCGGCGCCAGCGCGAAGAGCGCTGCGTCCCACGGCCTCCGGCGGCGCAGCGCGAGGATCACCGCGACGGTGGCCACCGCGAGCGCGCCGAGCACCAGCGCGTTCAGGTTGTAGAACCACATGCCCTGGTTGATTCCGGGGTCGTCGCGGCCGAGCGCGTGCACCGGCAGACCGAGCGCGCCCATGAAGTACCCGGTCAGCACCGGGTACTCGACCGGGTGGTCGCGGTAGGGCACCTTGCCCTCGTTCAACCCCTCGGCGTAGTAGAGGGCGAGCACGTCGGTGTAGCAGAACCGGGTGTACTGGACGTTGTTCTGCCAGGCGCCGTCCTGGCAGGGGGACTTCTGCACCCAGTGCAGGGCCAGGGTCAGGCAGACGAGGGCCAGCACGATCCTGGCCGCCGTCCAGAAACGCCGCTCCCGTCCGGCCGGGCGGTCCAGCGCCACGGCGTGGTCGCCGAGCGGGCCGCCGATCAGGCCGGACACTCCCCGGACGAACCCGTCGGAGCGGGACGGGTGGTCGGTGCTACCGGCGTCGCCGAGGTCGGGCGTCGACTGGGTGCTCATGAAGAGGCATCCTGCCGTACATCCCGGGTCCGCGTCCCGTCCCGGCGCGCGGAGGGCGGACGCGCCCCGCCGCGGACCGCTCCGGTACGGGTGCCGGAAACGCCGCTGGCGGCCGGACGGGTGGTCCGGCCGCCAGCGGCGGTGAGTGCGTCAGTTGCGGTAGTACGTCGGTGGTGTGCTCGGTAGCAGCCCACCGCCGATGCCGTCGGGCAGGTCCCGTCTGTTGGGCCCGCCGCCACCGTTGTCGCCGCCGCCGTTGTTCCCGCCGTTGTCGCCACCGCCGTTGTTCCCGCCGTTGTCGCCGTCGCGGGGGCAGAACGGGTTCAGCGGGTTCGGGCAACCCGGAGGCTGCTGCTGCTCCGGCGGAGGCGGCGGAGCCTCGCCGTTGCCGGAGTCCTTGTCGCCGATGTTCGCCGCGGGCGGGAAGGGCTCCTTCTCCTCGCCCTTGAGCGCCTCGTCCATGAAGCGTTCCCAGATCTCACCGGGCAGGTTGCTACCGCTGATCCGCGTGCCGTCCTTCATCTTCAGCGGCTTGCGTTCCTTGACGTTGCCGACCCAGACGGCGGTGGCGAGCTGCGGCGTGTAGCCGATCATCCAGGCGTCGCCGTTCTCCGGGCTGCCTTCCTTCTGCTCCCAGGTGCCGGTCTTGGAGGCCGCCGGCCGGCCACCGTCGAGCTCGTGGTGCACCCGACCCGGGTAGTCCTTCAGGACGGAGGTCACGTCGGCCACGACGTCCTTGTCGATCCGGCGCTGGGAGTTCAGCTTCTCGCTGCTGATCTTCTTCCACTTGCCGGTCGTCTCGTCCTGCTTCTCGACCGAGTAGAGGAAGTGCGCCTTGTTGTAGACGCCGCCGTTGGCGAACGTGGCGACACCGTTGGCGTGGTCCAGCACGGTGATCGGGTACTGGCCGTAGCCGACCACGTGGAAGAACGGGCCGTTCGGGTGGGCGACCTTCTCCGGCTCCTCCTTGGTCAGGTCGTAGGGCTTCTGCGGGTTGGTGTCGGTCCGCCAGATCGTGGTGACACCGGCGTCCCGGGCCATCTCGATGACCTTGTCCGGGCCAATGTCCTCGGTCACGTGGTAGAACGGCACGTTGAGCGACTGCAACGTGGATTCCCGCAGGGTGCAGCTGTTTCCGCACTTCGGGTTGTCGGTGCCGGCGTTGCTGACCTTGAACTCCGTGCCCTTCGGCGTGAATGCCCGGCCCTTCCAGCGGGACTCGAGCGACTTGCCGGCCTTGAGGGCCGCCGCCAGGGTGTAGATCTTGAAACTGGAGCCGGGCGAGTGACCGCCGAAGAGGTTCCCGGCGGAGTCGGTGTTCTTGCCGGCGTAGTCGATGCCCACGCCGGTGTCACCGCCGTAGTAGGCGAGCACGCGGCCGTTGGTCGGGTCGATGGCGACCACGGCGGCCATCAGGTTCGCCGGCTGACCCGCGAGCTCGGACCCCTTGGTCTTGCGCTGGGCGACCTCGAGCGCCGCCTTCTGGATCTTCGTGTCGATCGTGGTGCGGATCCGGTAGCCACCGGACATCAGCGCCTGCGAGCAGAGCGGCTTGGCGTCGGTGACCTGCGTCTCGTCGTCGACGCAGAGCCCCTTGTCCCGCATCTCCTGCCGGACGTAGTTGATGACGTTGCCGTACGGCGTGTTGACGCCGTAGTCGACGCCGACGCCGCCCTTCTTCGGGGCCCTGAGCGTCTTACTGGGGTACTCCGTGGGCGCCTGCGGCTTGCCCGGCGCGTTGAGCCACCCCTCCTGGATCATGCCGTTGATGACGTAGTCCCAGCGGGCCTTGGCGTCGGTGGGGTTGATGGCCGGGTCGTAGCCCTTGTGGGTGGCGGTCGGCTCGGGCTGCTTGATCAGTGCGGCGAGCACCGCGCCCTCGGCCGGGGTGACCTTGCTGATCGGCTTGCCGAAGTAGGTCTGCGCCGCCGCCTCGATGCCGTACGCGCCCCGCCCGAAGTAGATCACGTTGAGGTAGTGCTGCATGATCTGTGGCTTCGAGTACTGGTCGTTCAGCTTGGAGGCGAAGATCGCCTCCTTCACCTTCCGGGCGTACGTGTCGTCCTTCAGGTTGTCGAACGCGTTGCGCGCGTACTGCTGGGTGATCGTCGAGGCGCCCTGCTTGTCCCCGCCCGTGAAGTTGTTCCAGGCGGCGCGGGCGATGCCCTTGTAGTCCACACCGGAGTGCCGGTAGAAGTTGCGGTCCTCGGCGGCGGCCACCGCGTCCTGCACGTACTGCGGGATCTGGTTGATGGTGACCAGCGTGCGGTTCTCCTGGCCGACCTTCGCGATGATCGTCTTGCCGCTGAAGTCGTAGATCGTGGTCGCCTGCGGCGGGTTGATCTCCTCGGGGAGCACCACGTTCGTCGAGTAGTAGGTGAAGCCGACGACGCCGAGACCGGCGAGCATGATGAAGACCGCGAAGCTCGCGATGGCGATGTTCATCCGCTTGCGCTTCTTCGCCCGCGCGGCGGCGCCCGGGTCGTCGGGACCACGGCGGCCGCGTCGCGGGCCGGTCGGCCCACCGGGACCGCCCGGCCCTCCGGCGCCTCCCGGGCCACCGGAGACGGGAGAGACGCTCGCCCGGGCCACCGCGGCACGACCGCCGACGGAGGCCGAACCGACGCTCGCCCGACCGGCCGACGCGGAACCGACCGCGGCGGCGCCGACGGTGGCCCGACCCGCCGGGCCAGCCGGGGAGACCGGCACCGAAGCCCTACCGGCGCTCGCCCGGCCGGCCGCGCCGCCGGCGGCCGGGGAGACCGGCACCGAGGCCCGACCGGAACCGGCGCGCCCCACCGAGGCCGAACCGACCGACGCGGAGCCGGCGGGGGCCGCGCTCGCGGCTCCGCCCCGCGGCGTGACCGAGGCCCGCCCGCCCGAGGAGGCACCGCGGGGTGCCACCGAGGCGCGTCCGGCCGACGCCGAGCCCTCCTGGGCCGACCAGCCGTCGCCGCCGGGGCGGCGGTACGCGTCGTCCGCCGCCCGTCCGAGGTCACCACTCGGATTCGGGATCTGGGCCCGCCCACGCGAACTGGGATCGCCGTACGAGTTCATTCCTCACACCCTGCCGGTCGCGGTGGCGCGCCGTCGCGCGGCCACCGGGTTGCCGTGAGCTTCTTCACGCGTCAGGGCGGCACGTACGTGCCGCTCGCGTGACGTCACTTCCCGATCAATCGGGCCTTTCAGACCAATCACTCGTCGTCCGTCCTGGCGAGCCTGCGCCGCGCCGGGCCCGTCCGACGGGTCGGCCTCACCGTTGCGCCTCTCGCCTTCGCCGTACCGGGCCGGCGGCCTCGCCGCCCGCCACCTCGTGCTCCGGCCCGCCCTCGGCCAGCCCGTCCCGCCCGAGCAGGTACTGCTCGACGAGATGGTTCCAGTCACAGCCGAGGCACACCTCCACCACGAAGACCTGGAACTCACGTAGCGTCATCGCCAACACCGGCAACTCCGCCAGTGTCCGGGCCTGCCCGGCCGACTGCTTGAGTTCGTCCCCGTAAATGTAGTGGACGTGGATGAGGTTCTCGCTCCGACAGATCGGGCAGCGCTCGTCGGTCGGCTCACCGTGGAACCGAGCGGCGTTCTTCAGGTACGGCGACGCGTCGCAGACGTCGTACGTGCCGACCCGACCCGCCAGGAGCTCACGCAGCACCGCTCGCTTCCGGAGCGAGTAGTCGACGACCTGGCGCTGCGTACGCATGCGGAAGAGGGTACGCGGTCCGGCCCGACGAGGCGACCGGGGTGACTATCCGTAGTTGCCGGACCCCGAATTCGGGATTTGCCCTGATGGGGGTGAGCCGCTAACGTGCGATGTATCGGTCCGATACATCGCGGCGGTTATCGCTCCGCGCAGAGGGTAAGAGGTGGTGGCCCGTGCTCGAGCTCGCCATCCTCGGCCTGCTGCAGGAGTCTCCGATGCACGGCTACGAGCTGCGCAAGGAGTTGACCGCCAAGCTCGGTGCCATCCGAGCGGCGATCAGCTACGGCTCGCTCTACCCGACCCTGCGCCGGTTGCAGGCGGCGGGTTGGATCACCGAAGCTGCCGAGACACCTGCCACCGCCGAGGAGGTTCCCGCGCTGACCAGCCGACGTGGTCGGGTGGTCTACAAAATCACCGCGGAGGGCAAGGAACGCTTCGCCCAGCTCATCGCACAGGCGGGGCCCGAGACGTACGACGACACGGGCTTCGGCGTGCACTTCGCGTTCTTCGCCCGGACCGACCAGGCAACCCGACTGCGCATCCTGGAGGGTCGCCGCCGCAAGATCGAGGAGCGTCGCGAAGGGCTGCGCGACGTGCTGGCCCGGGCGGCCGAGCGCCTCGACGCGTACACCCTGGAACTGCAGCGCCACGGACTGGAAGCCTGTGAGCGCGAGGTCCGCTGGCTGGAGGAGCTCATCGCCAACGAGCGCTCCGGCCGAGCCCCGACGGTCCCGCAAACCGGGACAGCCGGCGGCCGACGAGAAGAGATCAGCCCGCCCCCGCCTGGAGAGTCCAGGAAAGAGCGGCCGTGATGAAGAAGAAGGAGGCAGACGCTATGGGCTCCGTCCGCGTCGCCATCGTCGGTGTGGGTAACTGCGCCTCGTCCCTCGTGCAGGGCGTCGAGTACTACCGGAACGCCGACCCGAACGATCGCGTCCCGGGTCTCATGCACGTCACCTTCGGCGACTACCACGTCTCCGACGTGCAGTTCGTCGCGGCGTTCGACGTGGACGCCAAGAAGGTGGGCATGGACCTCGCCGAGGCGATCGTCGCCAGCGAGAACAACACCATCAAGCTGTGCGACGTGCCGCCGACCGGCGTCACCGTGCAGCGCGGCCCGACCTTCGACGGTCTGGGCCAGTACTACCGGGAGATCATCGAGGAGTCGGACGTCGAGCCGGTCGACGTGGCGCAGGCGCTGCGCGACGCGCAGGTCGACGTGGTCGTCTCCTACCTGCCGGTGGGCTCCGAGGAGGCCGACAAGTTCTACGCCCAGGCGGCGATCGACGCCGGCTGCGCGTTCGTGAACGCCCTGCCGGTCTTCATCGCCTCCGACCCGGTGTGGGCCAAGAAGTTCACCGACGCGGGCCTGCCGATCGTCGGCGACGACATCAAGAGCCAGGTGGGCGCCACCATCGTGCACCGCGCGCTCGCGAAGCTGTTCGAGGACCGGGGCGTCGAGCTGCTGCGCACGTACCAGCTCAACTTCGGCGGCAACATGGACTTCATGAACATGCTGGAGCGCAACCGGCTCGTCTCGAAGAAGATCTCGAAGACCCAGTCGGTGACCTCCCAGATCCCGCACGAGATGGTCAAGAGCGACGTGCACATCGGCCCGTCGGACCACGTGCCGTGGCTGGACGACCGCAAGTGGGCGTACATCCGCCTGGAGGGCCGCTCGTTCGGCGACGCCCCGCTCAACGCCGAGCTGAAGCTCGAGGTGTGGGACTCCCCGAACTCGGCCGGTGTCATCATCGACGCCGTCCGCGCCGCGAAGATCGCGCTGGACCGGAAGATCGGTGGCCCGATCCTGTCGGCCTCGTCGTACTTCATGAAGTCCCCGCCGGTGCAGTACGCCGACCACGACGCGCACGCCGCCGTGGAGGCGTTCATCGCCGGCGAGGTCGAGCGCTGACGCGCTCACCGCGGCATCCGTCGAGGGCCGGGTCCGTGTGGACCCGGCCCTCGACGCGTCCCGGCCCCGGAGGGCGGTACGCACCACCGCGCCGTCACGCGAACGCGGCGGCACGCCGGTAGCCTGGCTGTCCATGCGAGCCGGCAACGGTGAATGGAGGCGCGAGCGTCACGGATCCGCCGCGGTCGCGCTCGCCGCGGCGGTGCTGCTGCCGGCCCTCGTCGCCTGCGCGCCACCGGACGCCCGCCCCGCGGCCGACGCCGCCGAGGAGCCGGCGGCCGCCACGACCGTGGCTCGTCCGCCCGTGCCGGAGGCGCGGTGCGCGGTGCCGGGGCCCGTGGTCGCCCGCCCGCCACACGAGCCCGCTCCCGCCCGCTCCACGCCGGCCGGGGCGACGCCGTCGCGATCCCCACTCGGTGAGGAGCAGCGGCGCGAGGAGATGCTGCGGCGGCAGCAGGCGGCCAACGACGCCTTCCGCCAGCGCGGCACCCTCGCCCCGGAGGCGGCCGAGGGCGCGCGGGCCTGCGCGGGCGAGGTGGCGCGCCACCTCAACCTGCTGACCGCCGGAGGCCGCAACGACGCCGACGAGGCGGCCGTGCGCCGGGTCGTCGAGGGAACCGGCCTGACCTCCGTCACCGTCCGCTCGCCGGGGCGGCTCGACAACGGTCCCGGCGACGGCCTGCTCTTCGCGGGATGGACCGGGCGCGCGTGCGTCTTCGGCAGCGTCCGGCAGGGCGAGGTCAGGGTCGAGATCGGTGCCCCGATCGCCGACGGCGGCTGCCTGCCCGCCCCGGACTGAGGAAGGCGCCGCCGCCGTCAGGACCAGGCGTGCTCCAGCGCGACCCGGGCCTCCAGCTCCAGCAGGTGCACCTTGCGGTCCAGGCCGCCGCCGAAGCCGACCAGTTTGCCGCCGGCGCCGACGATCCGGTGACAGGGCACGATCACGGGGACCGGGTTGCGGTTGCACGCCACCCCGACCGCCCGGGCGGCGCCCGGGTCGCCCACCAGGGACGCCACCTCGCCGTACGTGAGCGTCTCCCCGTACGGGATGCGCGTCATCTCCCGCCACACGGCGCGCTCGAAGTCCGAACCGCGCGGGATCCGCACCGGCACCGTGAAGCCGGTGAGCGCGCCCGCGAAGTAGCTCCGCAGCTCGGCCACGGCCTGCCGGCCGAGGTCGTCGACCGGTTCGTCGACGGCGTCGGCGACCCGGCCGAAGTGGGTGCCGCAGACGCTCGTGCCGTCGGTGGCCACGGAGAACTCCCCGATCGGGGAGTCGAGCACGGTCCAGCGCATCCGTTCATTGTCCGCGACCGGCCGACATTCCCACCCGCTCGGATCAGAGCAGGGTGATCCCGAGCAGCAGCGCCCCGACGACCAGGCAGGCGCCTCCGGCGACGGTCAGCCAGATGAGCTTGTTGGGCCGGGTGTCCTGCGGGCGCGCGACCGAGAGGAAGAAGCCCAGCGGCATCAGGATCGGCGCGGCCACCAGCAGCGACCGGATCAGCGTGCGGGTGCCGTCGGACGCGTCGGCCTGGTCGATGTAGGGCAGCACGGCGAGGGTGAACAGCACCAGCACGCCGGCGTGGGCGTGACCGGCCGTCCAGAGTCCGCGCCGCACGGGGTTGTCGAGGTAGCCGGCCCGACGCCGGGCGAGGTGGGTGAGCAGCGTGAGACCGCCGTACGCGACGGCCACCACGGTGATCAACAGGATGCCGGCGGTGGTCAGGGTTGCCGAGGACATGGGGACACCTCCGTCTTGTCGGTGTCAAGATTGGCCCCTCCGCAGCATCTTGTCAACGGAAAGATTGAGGATCGGGGCAAAGATCCGCGCCCGACCGGCGTCTGTGTAACGGAGGTGGACGGGTGGCTTCGGGAACCGACGGGGAGTTCACCGCTTTCGTCAACGAGCGGGGCGACGTCCTGCTGCGCGTCGCGTACGCCCTCGCCGGCAACCAGCACGGCGCGGAGGACCTGCTCCAGAACGCGCTGGCCAAGGCGTACGCCCGGTGGCCGCGGATCCGCGGCGACGCCGAGCCGTACGTGCGGCGGATCCTCTACCACGACCAGGTCTCCCGATGGCGGCGCCGGGCCCGCCGCCCGGAGGTGCCCGTCGCCGAACTGCCGGAACGCGCGGGACGCGACAGCGGTGACGACACCGACCTGCGGCTGCTGCTGCGGGAGGCGCTGTTGGCCCTCCCGCCCCGGCAACGCGCCGTCCTGACGCTGCGTTACCTGGAGGACCTGAGCCTCGAACAGACCGCCGCCCTGCTCGGCTGCCGGGTCGGCACGGTGGCGAGCAACGCCTCGAAGGCCCTGGCCCGGCTCCGGCAGCTCGTGCCCGCCCTCGACGACACCGTCACGGAGGTGAAGCGGTGACCAGCAGGTCCGAGGACGCGGTCCGGCAGGCCGTCCACGAGCTGGCGAACGAGGCCCGGCTGCCGTCCGATCTCGCCGGCGAGGCACTGCGGCGCGGCCGTACCCTCCGCCGCCGGCGGCGGGCCGCCGCGTCCGCCGGTGCCCTGGCCACTCTCGTCGTCCTGGCCGTGCCGTACGCCTGGCTCCGCGCCGACCCGCCGGCCGTCGTCGGCGGGGGCGCCCCCGGCCCGTCGACGTCCGCCACCGTCGGCCCGTCGGCGTCCACCGCCATCGGCCCGGAACCCGTTCCCTCGGCGGAGCCCGCGCCGGGTGACGACTGGGCCCGGCGGGTCCTCACCCTCCCCGGCGGCTGGGTTCTCGCGGGCGCCAGCTCGACCGGCACGCCGTCCTCGACGGCGTACGTCCTGGACCGCGACAGTGGCCGCTACCACGCGGTCGACCGGTACGAGGAGGTGTGGGCGCCGCCGAGCGGCCACGTCGCCGCGGTCGTCGACTACGAACGGCCGGGTGAGATCGGTCTCCTCGACCTGCGCACCGAGGCGGTCCGCTGGGTGTCCACCGGCCCGCACATCATGACGCCGCACTGGTCACCGGACGGGCGCCGGCTGGCACTCACCGTGCTCGACAAGGCGACCGGCAAGCTGGCGCTCGGTGTGCTCACCGCCGGGGGTAGCTACCGGGTCCACCCCGTCGACCAGAAGAAGTACTACTGCACCGACCGGTGCTTCTTCACCTGGGCGCGGGACGGCCGGAACGTGGTGCTGCAACAGACCGACCCCACGGCTCCCACCTCGGAGTCCCAGCCCCACGCCCGGCGCGGCGTCCAGCTCTTCTCGCCGGACGACGGCCGCCCGACCCGCTTCCTGCCCGTGCCCGGGGATCCCGCCGGCCCGTGGTCGTGGTCCCCGGACGGCCGGTTGGTGGTCGTGAAGGGACAGGACGGTCCCCGGATCGTCGACGTCGGCAACGGGAAGATCGTCGGCACGGCCCTCGCCGACGACGACGTGTGGCTCGAAAATGACCGGCTGCTCCACCGCGATCGGGCGACGAACGAGATGGTGCTTGTCGACGCCGAGGGTCGGGAGCTGGTACGACGGCCGTTGCCACCGGAGCTGGACACCCTCACGCTTACGATCGGGCCCGCCTGAGCCGCGGCACGACCTCCGTGCCATGAGGGCCGTGAGCGCCCGGTAAACGCGGACGCCCGCCGCGTCCCGACCTGAGGGCGGAGGGCGGCGGGCGTCGTGGACCGGTCAGAGCGTCGCGACAGTGAACTTCTGCGCGGTGCCGAGACCCAGCTCCGGGTCGAGCCAGTCGATGGTCTTGTCGGAGATCAGCGGGTTCGCCCCGGCGGTCACCGCCTGCCCGTCGACGTACGCCCGCAGGTAGATGGTGCCGTCCGGGTTGTACTCCACGAAGTCGAACACCTCCCACGGGCCGACCGCCGTGCTCCGGGCGATGAGCGGCTTGGTGCCCGAGCTCTCCGCGACCACCAGTTTGTTGTTGATCAGCGCGCGGATGGTGAAGAAGCCGCCCTCGGGGAGGAACTCCAGCTCGAACTTCTCCCACGCGCCGACGGTCGTGG
This sequence comes from Micromonospora globbae, assembly GCF_036184225.1. NCBI lineage: Bacteria > Bacillati > Actinomycetota > Actinomycetes > Micromonosporales > Micromonosporaceae > Micromonospora > Micromonospora globbae. Next base: position 5,488,442 of record NZ_CP108084.1, on the reverse strand, counting down.
CCCGAGCGATGAGCGGCTTCGTGCCGGAACTCTCCGCCGTCACGAACTTTCCGTTCACCTTCGCCTTGAGGCTGACCGTCGGGTTCGGTGCCTCGAAGTCGAACTTCTCCCACGCGCCGACGGTCGTGGCCCGAGCGATGAGCGGCTTCGTGCCCGAGCTCTCCGCCGTCACGAACTTGCCGTTCACCTTCGCCTTGAGGCTCACGCTGCCGTCCGTGCCGTGCGAGATCTGGAACTTCTCCCACTCACCGATGGCCGAGGCGCGGGCGATGAGCGGCTTCGTGCCCGAGCTCTCCGCGGTGACGAACTTGCCGTTCACCTTCGCCCGCAGGGCCACGTACCCGCTGCCGGCGTCGACGACGTCGTACTTCTCCCACGGCCCCACGGCGGTGCCGCGGGCGATCAGCGGCTTGGTGCCGGAGCTCTCCGCCGTCACCAGCTTTCCGTTGACCCGCGCGCGCAGACCGTAGGAGCTGCGGGCCGCGGGGGTCGTGCCGACCTGGAGGAACCGGTCGAGCGAGCGCTGCGTGTCGTGGACCGCGCCGGAGAGGCCGCGGGTCACGATCGTGTTGCGGACCTGCGCCGGGCTCCAGCCCGGGTTCGCGGCCAGCAGCAGCGCTGCGGCTCCCGCCACGTGCGGCGACGCCATCGAGGTGCCGTTCATCGTGGCGCTGCCGGTCGTGCCGCCGATGGCGGCGGACGTGATGCCGACCCCCGGGGCGAACGTGTCCAGGCAGGCGCCGTAGTTGGAGAACCAGGCGCGAGCGTCGATCTGGTCGGTGGCGCCGACCGTGATCGCCGCCGGCACCGACGCGGGGCTCACCAGGCAGGCGTCCTGCATGGCGTTCCCGGCGGCCACCGTGTAGGTGAGCCCGGTGGCGATCGACGCGGTGATCGCGTCGTTGACCGCCTGGTTGTTGTAGCCGAAGCCGAGGCTCATGTTCACCACGGCCGGCTTCACGGCGTTCGCCGTCACCCAGTTGATGCCGGCGAGGACCTCCTCGGTGGTGCCGGTGCCCGCGCAGTCCAGCACCCGGACGGCGACGAGCTTGACGTCCTTGGCGACGCCGTACGTCGTACCGCCCACGGTGCCCGCCACGTGCGTGCCGTGGCCGTCACAGTCGCTTGCGTCGGTGGACGGCTGGTCGGGCACGGCGTTGAACCCGTGGCTGGCCCGGCCGCCGAAGTCCTGGTGCGCGATGTTGATGCCGGTGTCGAGCACGTACGCCCGGACGTTGCTCGCGGAGGTGCTGGGGTACGTGTAGGAGCGGTTCAGCTTCGGCGACGCCTGGTCGATCCGGTCCAGCCCCCACGACGGCGGGTTGGTCTGGGTCCCGGTCGCCGACGCCTTCATGACGGGCTCCACATAGGCCACCCGCGCGTCCAGCTCGAGCCGCTTCACCTGTCCGGCGCTGGCCTCGACCGAGTATCCGCGCAGGCTGCTCGTGAAGACCTTGCGGACCTTTCCGCCGTTCTTCTCGGAGAGCGCGGTGGCGGCGGCCCGCGTCTCGCTCGGGGTCGCCTTGCCGTCCTTGAGGACGACGATGTAGCGACCGGGCACGACGTCACCGGGTGCAGCGCCACGCACAGGCGCCCGCGTCGGTGAAGCCGGTTCGGCCATCGCCGGGCCGCCGGACCCGGCGACGGCGATGGAGGTGGCGGAGGCGAGGAGTAGACTCGCCATCGCCGAATGGCGTACAACGCCACGACGTCTCACTGATGACTCCCCGTGGATGAGGCGACCGTCCCCTGTGGATGGACGGGACGGTCGGACGGCGCAGCCCGCCTGGAGGAAACCGGGAGGCTGAGGGTTGCCGATCCATGATGGGTGATGTCCGCGGGATCCGCGTCATACGTTCGGTCCGCACGTCCGGCGTGTCGCGAACCGGACGGCGCCACACCCGTGGCGAGCCGTCAGAGCCCCTGTTCCCGGGCCCAGCGCAGCAACTCGGCCTCGGCGGTCTCCCGGTCCAGCGGGCCGCGTTCCAGCCGCAGGTCCTTGAGGTACTTCCACGCCCGGCCCACCACCGGCCCCGGCGGCACGCCGAGCAGTTCCATGATGGCGTTGCCGTCGAGGTCGGGCCGGACGCGCGCCAGGTCCTCCTCGGCGGCGATCCGGGCGATCCGCTCCTCCAGCGCGTCGTAGTCCGCGGCGAGCTGCGCCGCCTTCCGCCGGTTGCGGGTGGTGCAGTCCGACCGGGTCAGCTTGTGCAGCCGGGGCAGCAGGTCACCGGCGTCGGTGACGTACCGCCGCACGGCCGAGTCGGTCCACTCGCCCCGGCCGTACCCGTAGAAGCGGAGGTGCAGCGCGACCAGCGCGGTGACCTTGCCGATGACGTCCTTCGGGTAGCGCAGCGCCTTCATCCGGGCCTTGGTCATCCGCGCGCCGACCACCTCGTGGTGGTGGAAGCTGACCCGGCCGTCCGGGCCGACCGCCTTCGTGGCCGGCTTGCCCACGTCGTGCATGAGCGCGGCCATCCGGAGGATGAAGTCGCAGCCGTCCTCCTCGTAGCCGATGGCGTTGCTGACCACCGTGAGCGTGTGCTCGTAGACGTCCTTGTGCTGGGCGTGCTCGTCGATCTCCAGCTTGAGCCCGGTCAGCTCGGGCAGGAACCGGTCGGCCAGGCCGGTGTCGACGAGCAGCCGCAGCCCGGTGACGGGGTCGGCGCCGCAGAGGAGCTTGGTGAACTCGTCCCGGATCCGCTCGGCGGTGATCCGGTCCAGGTCGGCGGCCATCGCGGTCATCGCGGTCCGCACGTCCGGGTGCACCGCGAAGCGCAGCTGGGCGGCGAACCGGGCGGCGCGGAGCATCCGCAGCGGGTCGTCGCGGAACGACTCCTGCGGCGCGGCGGGGGTGCGGATCACCCGGGCGGCGAGGTCCTCGAGCCCGCCGTGCGGGTCGGTGAACCGGTGGTCCGGCAGGCTCACCGCCATCGCGTTGATGGTGAAGTCGCGTCGCTTCAGGTCCTCGACGAGGCTGGTGCCGTACTCCACCACGGGGTTGCGGCTGACCTGGTCGTACGCCTCGGCGCGGAACGTGGTGATCTCCAGCCGCAGCCCGCCGCGCTGGGCGCCGATGGTGCCGAACTCACGGCCGGTCTCCCAGATCGCCTCCGCCCAGCCCTTGACGATGCGCAGCGTCTCGTCGGGGTGCGCGTCGGTGCAGAAGTCGAGATCCTCGCCGAGCCGGCCGAGCAGGGCGTCCCGCACCGAACCGCCCACGAGGTGCAACTCGTGACCGGCGCGGGCGAACCGACGGCCCAGCTCGTCGGCGACCGGGGAGACCCGGAGGAGTTCGGCGACGGCGTTGCGCTGCGCGGCGGTGAGTTCGCGGCGGTCGGCGGCGTGCGGTGCGGAGGCTTCGGACATGGGATCGCCAGACTATCGGGCCTGGTCCGGATCACCCGCGCCGGGCGTGGGTAACGCGCTCGCGTTGACTATCGTCTGTCACGTGCGGGCACGCGCCCGGCGAGGCATCCGGGGAGGCTGAAGATGAGCGGCGGGCTCTACCGCAGCGCGAACGCCGCACAGGGCGGTGGGCCGGGCGGGTACCCGGGGCGGCCGACCGACGACGGTGCCGTCTTCATCTCCGCCGAGCCGCTCAACCAGCCGTCGATGGAGTCGACGGCTCCGCCGCAGGAGCAGGTCGCCGAGGGCAGCGCGGCCACCAACAGCGCGGTGATGGCGATCGGCAGCCTCGTGAGCCGCGGCACGGGCTTCCTCCGCACGCTCGCGTTGACCGCCGCGCTCGGCGGGGCGCTGGTCGGCGACGCGTACACGACCGCGCAGATCCTGCCCGGGATGGTCTACGAGTTCCTGCTCGGCGGCATCCTCACGAGCGTGCTGATCCCGGTGCTCGTGCGCCGGCGCAAGGCCGACGCGGACGGCGGCCAGGCGTACGCCCAGCGACTGCTCACCCTGGCCGTGGTCACCCTCGCGGCGGCCGCGCTGGTCGCGGTGGTCGCCGCGCCGCTGCTGACCCAGCTGTACGCGAGCGACAACCGGGGCGAGGACTACCAGTCACTCGTCACCCACCTGTCGTACCTGATGCTGCCGATGATCTTCTTCACCGGCCTCAGCGCGCTGATCAGCGCGGTGCTCAACACCCGGGGGCACTTCGCCGCCCCCATGTGGGCGCCGATCCTGAACAACATCGTGGTGATCGCCACCGCCGGCCTCTACATCGCGATCTTCGGTGCCGAGATCGTCCGGCCGGAGGAGATGACCGCCGGCCGGATCGTGCTCATCAGCGGCGGCACCCTGCTCGGTGTCGCGATCCAGGCCGCCGGTCTGCTGCCGGCGCTGCGCAGGGTCGGTTTCCGGTGGAAGCTGCGCTTCGACTTCCGCGCGCTGGGACTGCGTGAGCTGGGGCGGCTCGGCGGGTGGATGTTCTGCTACGTCGCGGTCAGCCAGGTCGGCCTGATCGTGCTGTTCAATCTGCTCAACCGCGCGGGCGACGGTGACGCGGGCGCGCTGATCTACAACAACGTCTTCCTCCTGCTGATGATGGCGCACGGCATCATCGCCGTCTCGATCATCACGGCGCTGATGCCGCGGATGAGCGCGGCGGCGGCCGATGGCCGCTACGCCGACTTCGCCGCCGACCTGTCCCGGGGCACCCGGACCGTCTCGGCGGTGCTCGCCCCGATAGCCGTCTGCTACGCCGTGCTGGCCGGCCCGCTGGCGGTCGTGCTGTTCCGCTACGGCGCGTTCACCGACGAGAACGCCGCCGACACGTCGCTGGTGCTGCTGCTGGCCGCGCTCGCCCTGGTGCCGTTCGCGATCAGCCAGCTCTTCACGTTCGCCTTCTACGCGCTGCCCGACACGCGTACGCCCGCGCTGATCAACATCCCGGTCGTGGCGCTACGGATCGGCGTGCAAATCGTGCTCTTCGCCGCGTTCGCCGCCCACTTCGCCGCGGCCGGGATGATGGTCGGCAACGCGGTGTCCTACCTGGCGGCCGCCATCGCCTCGGCGTGGCTGCTGCGGCCCCGGGTCGGGCGGATCGGGCTCGGCGGCATCATGCGCACCATCGGCCGGGTCCTCGTCGCGGCCCTCGGGGCGGCGCTGGTCGGCCTCCTCGTGGTGGCCCTGCTGCCGGGCGACGACACGCCGAGCTGGGGTCAGGCTCTCGTCCAGCTCGTGATCGGCGGCGCCGCGATCGGCGGCACGTACCTCGGGCTCGCCACGCTGCTCCGGATCGGCGAGATCACCGAGGTGGTGGGCATGGTGCGCCGGCGGCTCGGCCGCTGACCGCGCCCGCCCGGCTCGGCGACGCATGGTGACGGTGGATCACCAGTCTGGGGATGAGCCTGTGGATAACTCCGCGATTCACCGGTCAGCTGCCGGATCGGCCTGTGGATAACCAGCCGTACGGCTGAGCGTGCCCGGCCGTACGGTGGGAACCCCGGCGGCGTGATCCGGGCGACCACGCCGGTTCGAGCCCCTCCGGCGGCCTCTTGCGGCGAACACGTAGATTTGGCTAGTACATGTGCCAGCAACGTGGTTGACAACAGTCGTAACCGGACGACTCGTCCGACCCCCGGCACCCCCGGCGGGTACGGCGGGAAGATGACATGTCGGGGAGGCGGGCAACCCGGGTAAGGTCGCTCTCGACGGGTTCGGCAGGCGCGGCGCCTCGCGTCGACACCGGTCGGCCGGTTCCTTCGAAGGCAGAGCGGGAAGCCACATGCCCAGCAGCGCGGGTCCATCGATCGACACGATCACCGAGGGAGGACGGGTGACCCAGGTCGGCGAGGGTCAGGACGCGGACGAGAGCGCTCCGCCGGTCATGACCTTCGGTGCTCCCACGGCCGGTGAGATCCTCGCCGAGCGGTACGAACTGGTCGAGCACATCAACAACGACAGCGCCGGGCGCCTGGTCTGGCGTGGCGTCGACGTCGTGCTGCGCCGTCCCGTCGCGGTCGTGCTGCGCTACCCGGGTGGCGACTCCGCCACCGAGATGCTCCAGGCCGCCGTCGCGGCCAGCCGGGTCATCCACCCCAACCTGGTCGGCGTCTACGACGCGATCGACGAGGGCGAGCGGGCCTACGTGGTGCGCGAGTGGGTCGACGGGCACTCCCTGCGCGAGCTGGTCACCGAGGAGCCCCTGGACCCGGCCCGGGCGACCGCGATCGGCGCCGCCGTGGCCAGCGCCCTCGCCGCCGTGCACGCCACCGGCATGGTGCACGGGAACGTGCACCCGGGCACCGTCATGATCTCCGATGACGGCCGGGTGGTGCTGGCCGACGCCCGCACCGACGGCGACGACAGCCAGGAGAGCGACATCCGGGCGGTCGGCGGGATCCTCTACTTCGCACTGACCGGCTACTGGCCGCACACCGAGGCCCCGCTGCGCGGCGCCACCGCCGGGCACGGGCGGGCGGCCATCCCCGACGCCGTCCGGGACGCCAACGGCGCCCTCGCCGCGCCCCGCCAGGTCCGCGCCGGTGTGCCGGCGTACCTGGACGACCTCACCATGGACCTGCTCGACGCGGAGATCAGCCCGCCGTCGTCCGACGTGCTCGCCGCCGAACTGGCCCGGCTCGACGTACCGGCCGAGGACCAGTTCCTCGACAACACCGGCCCGCTGCGTTTCACGGCCGAGACGGGCGACGAGCCCTCGCCCCTGGCCGCCGCGGGCGGCCGCAAGGTCGCCATCGGCATCGCCGGCCTGCTGGCGGTCGCGCTGGTCGGGCTGCTGATCGGCATCAGCGTGCTGGGCGACGGGAAGGACGACCCCCGCACCAACCCCGTGGCGGCGCCCACCTCCAGCGCGCCGGCCGGTGGCGACGGGGCGCCGGCGCCCACCGTGGGCCCGCTGCGGATCCAGGACATCCGCATCGTCGACCCCGACAGCAAGAAGCGCGACGAGCTGGACGGCGCCAAGAAGATCATCGACAAGAACGAGGACGAGGGCTGGCGGACCGACCGGTACCCGAACGACAAGTTCGGCGACCTCAAGCGCGGCATGGGTGTCTGGATCGACCTCGGCGCCCCGCACACCGTGAAGTCGTTGCAGGTCACGCTCTCGGGCACCGGCGCCAGCGCCGAACTGCTCACCGGCACGCAGAACTGGCCCTCCACCTCGTCGGGCGACAAGCAGCTGCTGGAGAACTACAAGACCCGGATCGGGCAGCCGTACGAGGACCACGACGGCGCCACGATGGCCTTCGCCGGCTTCAACCCCGACGCGCAGTACCGCTACCTGCTCTTCTGGGTGACCAAGCTGCCGGCCGACGACGACGGAGGCTACCGGCTCGGGGTCCAGGAGATCACGGTCCAGGGGTCGTGAGCCGTCCGCCGCGCTCCGGGCACCGCCTCCGCCGGACGTGGTGATGGACGAACGCGAGACCCGTACGGCGAGCGTGCCCCCGGCGGGCCCGCCCGCCCCGGCCGGGCCCGCCGATCCGGTCAGCGACCTCGCGCTGCTGCGCGCCCACGTCGCCGGTGACCGGGACGCCTTCGCCCAGCTCTTCCAGCGCCACCGCGACCGCCTGTGGGCGGTGGCGCTGCGCACCATGGGTGACCGCGAGGAAGCCGCCGACGCGCTCCAGGACGCCCTGCTCTCCGCCCACCGGGCCGCGGCCCGGTTCCGCGGCGACTCGGCGGTCACCACGTGGCTGCACCGGATCGTCGTGAACGCCTGCCTGGACCGGATCCGCCGCCGACAGGCACACCCCACCGTGCCGCTGCCGGACGGCGTACGCACCGACAGCGGGCCGGGCACCGGGGGCGTCGAGCCGGCCGCCCCCGCGTACGACCACGACACGGCGCTGGTCGTCCGGGAGGCGCTCGCCGCGCTTCCGGCGGAGCAGCGTGCCGCCCTCGTCCTCGTCGACGTGCAGGGCTACCCGGTCGCCGAGGTGGCCCGGATCCTCGGGGTGGCCGAGGGGACGGTGAAGAGCCGGTGCGCCCGCGGGCGGGCCCGGCTGGCGGTGATCCTGGGCCACCTGCGCCCCTCGGCGGGCCGCCCGGCGTCGTCGTCGCCGGCCGGGGACGTGCGGGCCGGGAGGGACCAGGTCGACGTGCCGCCGGTCACCCCGGGGAACCCACGCCCCACCGAGGGCGTCGGATCAGGGTCGGGGCGAACCCGGCGGGACGCCAACCAGGAGGACATGTGACGGTCGGGGGGTTCAGGGAGGTCGACCACGACCTGCTCGCCGACTTCCTCGGCGGGGCGCTCGACGGCACACCCGAGCAGGCGATGGTCGCCCGGCTGGTCGCCGAGGACGCGGCGTGGGCCGAGGCGTACGCCCGGCTGGCGCCCGCCGTGTCGGCCGTGCGGGCCGACCTGGCCCGCTGGGGCGAGCCGGTGGACGAGATCCCGCCGGCGGTCGCCGACCGGATCACCGCGGCCCTCGCCGCCCTGTCGGCCGACCGCCCCGACCCGGCGGTGCTCGACGCGGCCGCCGACGCGGACTCCGTCCCGGTCGACCCGGCCACCGACTCCCGGCCGGCCGGTGCCGACCCGGACGTCCCGCCCGCCGCGACCGACCCGGCGGGCACCGACGCGGCGCCGGACGGGGACGCGCCGGACGATGAGCCGGCCGGCGTCCGACTGGTACCCGCGCAGGGGCGCTCCCCGCGGCGGCCCGGCGTGGGGGCTCCGCGCTCGGAGCCGGGTGCGGCGACCGGCCCGGGCCGGCGGCGACGCTGGCGGCGCGTGGCGGGCCCGGTGGCGCTCGCCGCGGTCTCGCTGGCCGCCGTCGGGCTCGGCGTCAACCACCTCGCGCGCGGCACGGACGACGCCAGGACCGCCGACACGGCCCTGAACCATCCGGCCAGCGCCCCCGAGGCGGCCAGCGGCGCCGACCCGGTGCGGACGACGGGCCCGGCCATGCACAGCGGCACGGACTACACCCCGCAGTCGCTGGCCGCCCCGCTCGCGACCACCAAGGCGTACGGCGTTCCGTCGCCGCCCCGGATGGCCGGCGCCGAGGGCGGCCGGATCCCGGCGCCCGACGGCCGGGACCTGCTCGCGCGCCTCACCGACCAGGATGCGCTCCGGGCGTGCCTGCGGGCGATCGCGGCCGAGCACCCGGCCGGCCCGCTCGTGGCCGATCTGATCGACTACGCCGCCTTCCAGGGGGAGCAGGCCCTCGTCGTACGGTTCACCGACGGCACGGGGACCAGCTGGGCGTGGGTGAGCGGCCCCGAGTGCGGTGTGCCCGGGTCCGGCGCGGACACCCGCTACCGCACGCGGGTAGGGTGAAACGAGCGGTCACCGGGCGTTCGAGGGCTCGCGTGACGTGACCCACCGGACGCCCGGCTCGGGAATTCCCGGTTCGTACGATGACGTTTCGGAAGTAGCTGCCGGCACCTCCAGGCGTCGGCACCCGGATCGGCCTCGGTGTGCACGCCGCGGCCGGCACACACAACTCGGGAGACGGCAGTGGACGAGGTCCGCAACCTGATCATCATCGGCTCCGGGCCGGCCGGCTACACGGCGGCGGTCTATGCCGCGCGCGCGAACCTGAAGCCCCTCGTCATCGAGGGCGTCCAGTCCGGCGGCGCGCTGATGACGACGACCGAGGTGGAGAACTTCCCGGGCTTCGCCGACGGCATCCTCGGCCCCGAGCTGATGGACAACATGCGCAAGCAGGCCGAGCGGTTCGGCGCCGAGTTCCTGACCGACGACGTGACCCGGGTGGAGCTGGTGGACACCGGCGACGTCGGCTCCAACGCCGCCAGCACGGTCTGGGTCGGTGAGACCGCCTACCGGGCCCGCGCGGTCATCCTCGCCACCGGTTCCGCCTGGCGGCCGCTGGGCGTGCCGGGCGAGCAGGAGTACCTCGGCCACGGCGTCTCCTCCTGTGCGACCTGTGACGGCTTCTTCTTCCGCAACCAGCACATCGTCGTCGTGGGCGGTGGCGACTCGGCCATGGAGGAGGCGAGCTTCCTCACCCGCTTCGCGGACTCGGTCACCATCATCCACCGGCGCGACTCGTTCCGGGCCAGCAAGATCATGGCCGACCGGGCGCTGAACAACGACAAGATCAAGGTCGAGTGGAACACGGTGGTCGAGGAGATCCTCGGCTCCGACGGCAAGGTGTCCGGCGTACGCGTCCGCAACGTCCACACCGGCGAGACGAAGGTGCTGGACGTCACCGGCGTCTTCGTGGCGATCGGCCACGACCCGCGCAGCGAGCTGTTCCGGGGCCAGGTGGAGCTGGACGACGAGGGGTACGTGAAGGTGCAGGCGCCCAGCACGCGGACCAGCGTGCCCGGTGTCTTCGCGGCCGGCGACCTGGTAGACCACACCTACCGGCAGGCCATCACCGCCGCCGGTACGGGCTGCGCCGCCGCCCTCGACGCCGAGCGTTTCATCGCGACGCTGCAGGGCTGAACAACCAAACACACCCGGAGGAGGGGCCATAGTGGGAACAACCAAGGCGGTCACCGACGCGAGCTTCGCGACCGACGTGCTGAAGTCCGACAAGCCGGTGCTGGTCGACTTCTGGGCCGAGTGGTGCGGGCCGTGCCGCAAGGTGTCGCCCCTGCTGGAGGAGATCGCCGGCGAGATGGGTGACCGGGTCAGCATCGTCAAGCTCAACATCGACGAGAACCCGGAGACCGCCCGGACGTACCGGGTGATGTCCGTGCCGACCCTGACGGTGTTCAAGAACGGCGAGCCGGTGCAGTCGATCGCCGGCGCCAAGCCGAAGGGCGAACTCGTCAAGCTCATCGAGTCCGCTCTCTGAGCAGCACCGACGCAGCGACCCCGTACCCGGGCCGACCGGGTGCGGGGTCGCGTTTTTTCGTCGGCCGAGCCACCTCGCCGCCCCGGACCGCATAACCTCAAGCACGGGCCGCCCGGCCAGCCAGCATCCGCGCAGAGGGGGTCGTGCGTGCGTCCGATCCGTCCCGGTGACCGCGGACCCGCGGTGACGGAGATCCGTACCGTACTGGCCGGCCTCCACCTGCTCGCACCGACCGACGAGGGGCGGTCCGACGAGTTCGACGCCGCGACCGAGCGGGCCGTACGCGCCTTCCAGCAGTCACGCGGGCTCAGCGTCGACGGCCGGGTCGGCGCGGAGACCTGGCGGGCCCTGGAGGCGGCCCGGTGGCGCCTCGGCGCGCGCACCCTCTACCACGCGGTGCCCGAACCGCTCACCGGCGAGGACGTCCGCACGTTGCAGGAGCGCCTGCTGGAGATGGGGTACGACGTGGGCCGCGCCGACGCCATCTACGGCGTCCGGACGTCCCGCGCGGTGGCCCAGTTCCAGCGGGAGGTCGGGCTCACCCCCGACGGGGCGTGCGGACCGCACACCATGAACGCGCTGCGGCGGCTCGGGCGCAAGGTCGTCGGCGGCCGGCCCCAGTGGTTGCGCGAGTCGGACGCCATCCGCCAGTCCGGGCCGACCCTGGTCGGTCGTACGGTCGTCATCGACCCCGGGCACGGCGGCACCGACCCGGGCGTCGTGGTGCCGGACGGGCCGCTGCGCTGGACCGAGGCCGACCTGGTGCACGACCTGGCCAGCCGGCTGGAGGGGCGGCTCGCCGCGTCCGGGGTCCGGGTGCAGCTCACACGGGGCCCCGCCCCCGGGGAGTGCCTGCCCGACACCGACCGCGCCCAGCTGGCGAACGCGCTCGGCGCCGACGTGTTCATCTCGCTGCACACCGACGGGCACCAGAACCCGGCGGCCGACGGCGTGGCGACCTACCACTACGGCACCGACAACGGGGTGACGTCGGCGACCGGTGAACGTCTCGCCGGGCTCGTGCAGCGCGAGATCGTGGCGCGCACCGGGCTGCGGGACTGCGGCACCCACGCGAAGGCGTGGGACCTGCTCCGGCTGACCCGCATGCCGGCGGTCCGGGTCGAGGTCGGCTACCTCACCTCGCCGACGGACCGCGGCCGGCTGGTCGACCCGCGGTTCCGTGACCGCGTGGTCGAGGCGATCGTCGCCGCCGTGCAGCGGATGTACTTCCCGATCGAGCGGGACGTGCCGACCGGTTCGATCGACGTGAGCGAACTGCGGGCCGTGGTGGCCGCCGGCACCGTCGTGGACTGAGGCGCCCAGGCGCCGCCGGGACTCCGCCTCGGCTCGGCGGGGATCACCCGCCCTAGCTGGTGGAGCGGGTCGCCGGGGCGGGCCGCACGGGACGGAGCAGTGTCTCCGGGCTCATGGACCCGAGCAGCTTCTCCAGCGCGTACTCGACGTCGGACTTCCAACTCAGCGCCGTCCGCAGTTCGAGGCGCAGCCGGGGGAAGCGGGGATGTGGACGTACGGTCTTGAAACCGACGGAGAGGAAGAAATCGGCTGGTGCCACGCAGGCGCGGGAGGCGTCGTCCTGCGTGTCGCCGAACTTCGCGTCACCGAACGCCTCGATCGCCTTGATGCCCCGCTTCGTGAGGTCCCGCGCGACGCCCTGGACGAGCATCCGCCCCAGCCCGCCACCGGCGAACGCGGGCACCACGTTCGCCGTCATCAGCAGCGCCGCGTCCGCGGAGACGGGCGACGTGGGGAACGCCATCGAGCGGGGCACGTAGGCCGGCGGCGCGTACATGACGAAACCGGCCGGCATGCCGTCGACGTAGGCGAGCTTCCCGCAGGAGCCCCACTCCAGGAGCGTCTGGGAGACCCACGCCTCCTTCTCCAGACCGGGGTCCCCGGTCGCGCAGGCGCGGTCCGCCGAGACGGGGTCCAGTTCCCAGTAGACGCACTGCCGGCAGGGACGGGGCAGGTCCTCGAGGGTGTCCAGGGTCAGACTGACCAGACGTCGCGACATTGGCGCATCCCCAACACTAGGCTCGGCGGTGAAACCGGCACGGAACGACAGCGCCGCCTTCCTGCCCCCGACGAGCGATCGTACGCCGCAGTACGACCGTACGGGAGAGGACGCGCGAACGCCCACCGCCGCGGGTGACGTCCGGCATCTGGACGCGGCTCACAGCGACGCCCCGTGCCTGGTCGGCGCGGTCTAGGATCGAAAAACGGCGTCCCCCTTGCCGCCATGGTCGCCGGTGTCCGGGGTACGCCCGGGACGGAAGTCACCCCTCCAGCGATCGAGGTGATGTCATGACCGGCACGACACTCGACGACTACACCGACCGCTATGCCCGCCGTGTCCGCGGGATGACGGCCTCGGAGATCCGGGCCCTCTTCGCGGTGGCGAGCCGTCCGGAGGTCGTCTCGCTGGCCGGCGGCGCCCCCTACATCGCGGCGCTGCCGCTCGACGCGGTCGGCGAGATGCTCGGGCAGCTCGGCGCCGAGCACGGCGTGACCACCCTCCAGTACGGCATCGGCCAGGGCACCCTGGAACTGCGCGAGCGGATCTGCGAGGTGATGGCCCTCTCCGGGATCGACGCGTCCTGCGGCGCCTCACCCGACGACGTCGTGGTCACCGTGGGCGGGCAGCAGGCTCTCGACCTGGTGGCCCGGCTCTTCCTCGACCCGGGCGACGTGGTGCTCGCCGAGGGGCCGACCTACGTCGGCGCGCTCGGGGTGTTCCAGGCCGCCCAGGCCCAGGTGGTGCACGTACCGATGGACGACGACGGCCTGATCCCCGAGGCGCTCGAAGCGGCCATCGCCGACCTCGCCCGCGCCGGGAGGCGCGTCAAGTTCCTCTACACCATCCCGACCTACCAGAACCCGGCCGGCGTGACGCTGACCGAGGAGCGGCGGGAACGGGTGCTCGACATCTGCGAACGCGCCGGGCTGCTCGTCGTGGAGGACGACCCGTACGGCCAGTTGGGCTTCGAGGGCGAGGCGCCGGCACCGCTGCGGGCCCGCCGGCGGGACGGGGTCTTCTACCTCAGCACGTTCTCCAAGACCTTCGCCCCCGGGCTCCGGGTCGGGTGGATCCTGGCCCCGCACGCGGTCCGCGACAAGCTGGTCATCGCGAGCGAGGCCCAGATCCTCTGCCCGAGCGCGTACGCCCAGGCGGCCGTCGCCACCTACCTCGGCACCATGCCGTGGCGGGAACAGCTCAAGGTCTACCGGGAGATCTACCGGGAACGCCGGGACGCCCTGCTGGACGCGCTCGCCGACCTGATGCCGGAGGGCACCACCTGGACGCGACCCGGTGGCGGCCTCTTCGTCTGGGCGACCCTGCCGGACGGCCTCGACTCGAAGGCGATGATGCCGCGTGCCGTCGCCGCCCGGGTCGCGTACGTGCCGGGCACCGGCTTCTACGCCGACGGTTCCGGCACCGGGAACATGCGGCTGAACTTCAGCTTCCCGCCCCCGGACCGCATCCGGGAGGGCGTCCGCCGGCTCGCCGGGGTGATGGAGCAGGAGCTGGCGACGCGCCGCGTCTTCGGCGCGGTCCGCGGGGACGGCCCGCGTCGGGGCCGGGCCGGCTCGGACGCGCCGGGGCCGGCCTTGGCATGATGCCGGCATGGGTACGACCGCTGCCGACCGCCCCGAGGTGACCGCCCCGGGCAACATCGACGACCTGCACGTGCTGGTGCTCGCCGGCGGCCTCTCCTACGAGCGGGACGTCTCGCTGCGCTCCGGCCGCCGGGTGCTCGACGCGCTCCGGTCCGTCGGCATGGACGTCGAACTCCGCGACGCCGACATCGCGCTGCTGCCGGCGCTGGCCGCCGACCCGCCGGACGCCGTCGTCATCGCGCTACACGGTGCGACGGGCGAGGACGGCTCGCTGCGCGGGGTGCTCGACCTCTGCGACGTCCCGTACGTCGGCTGCGACGCACGGGCGTCCCGCCTGGCCTGGGACAAGCCGTCGGCGAAGGCCGTGCTCCGCGAGGCGGGCATCCCCACCCCGGACTGGGTGGCGCTGCCGCACGACCGCTTCTCCGAACTGGGCGCCGTGGCGGTGCTGGACCGGATCGTCGACCGGCTCGGCCTGCCGCTGATGATCAAGCCGGCGCAGGGCGGCTCGGGCCTGGGCGCCGCCGTGGTCCGGGACAGCGCGTCGCTCCCGGCCGCGATGGTCGGCTGTTTCGCGTACGGGTCGACGGCGCTCGTCGAGCGCTACGTCGCCGGCATGGACGTGGCGGTCTCCGTCATCGACATGGGCGACGGCCCCCAGGCGCTGCCCGCCGTGGAGATCGTCCCGCGCAACGGGGTGTACGACTACGCGGCCCGGTACACCGCCGGGCGGACGACGTGGCACACCCCCGCGAGGCTCGACGCCGATGCCGCGGCACGGGTCGCGGACGTGGCCCTGGCCGCGCACAACGCGCTCGGGCTGCGGGACCTGTCCCGCGTCGACATGATCGTCGACGCGGCGGGCCAGCCGCACGTGCTGGAGGTCAACGTCTCGCCGGGCATGACCGAGACGTCGCTGCTGCCGCTCGCCGTGTCGGCCGCGGGCCTGGACTTCGGGCGGGTGCTGAGCGCGCTGGTCGCCCGGGCCGCCGCCCGCCGGCCCTGACAGCCGCTGACGGCGCGCCGGAGCTGACAGCCACTGACGGCGCACCGGGACCGCTCGGGCGGGCAAGGGCGGCGCTGCGCGCTCCGCGTTCCGCGCTCCACCGTACCGTGCGGTCGTCAGCGTCCCATCCGGCGCGGCGCGGCGTCCGGGATGGCTCAGGCGCCGCCCGCCTGGCCGACGGCCGGCTTCGCCTCGTCGGGTGACGGGGGGCGTTGTCCGGGGATGGCCGGTGACTCGGCCGTTGTCGCGTCCGCGCTGCCGTCGGTGGCCGTACTCCCGCCGGAGGTCGTGCTGCCGGCCGTCGCGCTCCCGCCGATGCCCGCCGGACTCTCCTCGGCGGTCGGGTTCTCCTCGGCCGCCTCGATCACCGAGACCAAATCGCCCACCGGATCGTCCGTCTCGATCGTGGGCAGCGTCGAGGTGAAGCTGGACGGTGCCTGCCACTCGATCCGGGGTGGCTCCGCCAGCGGGCGGCCACCGAACTCCGCCAGCCAGGCGGCGACGAGCGCGAGGTTCTCTCGCCACTTCGCCTCGGGAATCGGCGGCAGGATCGAGTCCCACAGCGACAGGAACGTGCCCCGCAGTTGCAGCTGACCGTAGGGCCGCGCGAGGAACCACAGGTGCAGGTGCGCCGACCCGTCACCCCAGCGGTTCACGTGCACACGGGCCACCCCGTCGAGCGAGCGGATCGCGCGCTCCAGTCGTACCGTCATCACGCCGAGCTCCGCGGCGAGCAGGTTCGGGAGGTCGCCGAGGTCGAGGTGCGACCGGGACTCCAGGATGAGCACCATCGGGAGGCCCGTGGGACGGTCCATGGCGCGTACCCGCCACCGCTCGCCCACCCAGATGTACGCCTCGTCCGGCGCGCCGCAGGTGATGCACTCCCGATTGCCCTCTCCCTTGCGGGGCGGCTCGACCGGGACCGGGTCGTC
Organism: Micromonospora globbae; assembly: GCF_036184225.1. Taxonomy (NCBI): domain Bacteria; kingdom Bacillati; phylum Actinomycetota; class Actinomycetes; order Micromonosporales; family Micromonosporaceae; genus Micromonospora; species Micromonospora globbae. The sequence goes on along the minus strand of NZ_CP108084.1, from coordinate 5,472,165 downwards.
GAGTTGCTTGACACGAAGATCGCCCTCGAAGGGGAACGAGGGCCACCGGGTGAAGTCCGGAACTGCGGGAGGGGTGTCGTGCACGAGGCTGACCCTAACCGAGTCCGGGACGGCTGTCCCTACCCCGAATCATCCGTTCTCGCCGGCCGGTGGGGCACTCTCGATCAGGTGCTCACGTCGATGTCCAGAGCCCCGGAAGGTCGCGAACACACGGCGTCATCCACAGGTCGACACCCGGTTCCACGCGGTGTTTCACGTGAAACGGTGGGTGCCTGTGGATAACCGGTGTGGATAACTCGGAGGGCTCCGGTTCGGCCTTGATCGCTGGCGCAACGCCGTGAGGACGTCGGCTTGGCGGTCCGCTTCGTCGTGGCGGGGATCGCCGCCAGGCATGGGAGTGGTCGGGGATGCGGAGCGGGTTGGGGGACGGTGCGAGGTGGTCGGAGGACGGCGCGGGGTCGGCCGGGGACGGTGCGGGCGTGGGGCGAAGCGCCCCGAGGCGACCGTCGCGGCGGGGGACGCGAGTCCTCGCGGCCGATCGAAACCCACGGGGGCCGACGCGGACGCCTCGACGGCGACCAGCCGTCGGCGCAACCGACTGGGTGCGGATGGAAACCGGTGCGGACTGAAGTTGGTGCGGAGGCGTTCGGCGCGGGGTGCCTCGGCGTCGACCGGCGTTCGGCGCGATCGACTGAGCGCGGAAGCGCCGGGCGCGGGTCCGCTCGGCGGGGACGGGACTGCAGGGGATCGCTATGGACGGTGGCCGTATGCGCCGCGGCGCCCCTGAGTCGGTGGCGGGGGTCGGATCGGGCGGCCAGATCGGGGCCAGATGGGGGCGCCAGATTGGGTGAGGCACGTGGGGTGAGCAAGATGCTGGGCAGAACGGCGGGCGGTCGGCGCGGGATAGACCGGGCAGAACGGCGGGCGGTCGGCGCGGGATAGACCGGGCAGATCGGCGGGCGGTCGGCGCGGGTAGACCGGGGCACGGGGAGATCGGCACAAGGTCGACCGGCGCTGGCGAGTTGTCCGTGAGGGGTTTCCGGTCAAGAGGCGGGCGATCCGCGACCGGCCTGCGGCGCGGTTTCACGTGAAACACGGCTGTTGGTCCCGGCGGTTCTGTGTGGCGCGGGATCGGGCTTCCCGAGCGCGTGGCGCAGCGGGCCATGGCATGGACCGACACGTCGTGGAAGGTGGAAAGGCATCGTCGCAATGTCGGGACGGCTGGGATCCCGACGAGCCCGGTGCGGGAACCCTGATCCGGCGGGAAGTCTCGTCTGGGTGGAGTAGCGGACCGCCGCCCGGCTTTGCGGCGAACGTCGCCGTACCACTGGCGGACGCGGTCGCCTTCCGATGGTCCGGCCCGCGGCCACGAACCCCCTCAAGGTCACCGCCACCGGCTCGCACCATCGGGCCCATCGTGGCGCCACGGAGTAGCGAAGCGGAATGGCTCCCCGGCGGGCCCAGACCAGGCGGGCCTCGTTGCGGGGTGGGCTCGATGCCAGGCGGGCTCGCGATGTCGGACGGGCTCCGTCCGAGGCGCGTTCCAACGAGCGGACCCCGGGGCGAGCGGCCCAGACCAAGCCGCCTCGGGCCGAGCGACGCTTGAGCGACGCTGAATCAAGCGGGCTCTGCCGGACGAGTCCCGGTCGAGCGTGCGCGAGCCAGGCGTCCCTCACGCGCCACGTGCACCGAGCTGGCTCTGGAGGTGACCCGTGCTCAGGCCGGGACGTGCGCTCGACCCCAGGCGTACCCGGCTCACGGCGTGCTCGAGCCAGGCGTGCTCGGGCCAGGCGTGCTCGGGCCAGACGTGCTCGGGCCTGCGCGGCCCGCGACGTCCGCTGTCCCATATCTGGGGCAGGTCGACAGCGCCGGCTCGCTGGCTCCACATGCGCTCGCGCCCTCAGATGCTCGCGCCCTGACGCCCGCCCGCCCTCACGCGCCCACGCGCCCAGGTGCTCACGCGGTCAGTCGCTCACGCGGTCATGTGCTTACGCGACCGAGGATCGTCCCACCGCTAACCACCCGCCAGGATGGAGGACGGCATGGCCGCCCCTCCGCGCAGCCCTGAACGGGCCCCTCCCGCCCCGATCGGGCTCGGCCATAGGAGACGCGAGGCGCGGCCCTGGAAGCCCGCTGCGCCACCCATCCGGCCGTTTCACGTGAAACGACAGGGCCGCGCGAGTGCTCCTCGGCACCTGCTCCACTTCGTGCCGGCATCGCGCGGCATCCAGCCCGCCGGCATACCGCCGCGGGACCGGCCACGCCGGGGGATACCGCGTCCCGGCGTGGCACCCCGCATCGAGTCGACAGCCCCGGCCCGGGGACACCCTCGGAAAGCCGATGGCCGCACGTCCCCCTGGGATGCGTGCGGCCATCGGATCGCGCGTCGCGCGGCGGAGCCTCGGCACCGGCAACCCGGCACCGGCACCGGCAACCCGGCAGCGGCAGCGGCAGGATCAGCCTTCGGTCGACTCCTGGCCGACCCCGATGATCCCGACGATCCGCTCCAGGTCGTCGACCGTCGCGAACTCGATCGTGATCTTGCCCTTGTTCCGGCCGATGTCCACCTTCACCCGCGTGTCGAAGCGGTCGGACAGCCGCTCGGCCAAATCATTGAGCGCCGGGGCGTGAGGCTTCGGCCGCCGCTTCGCGGCCGGCGACTTCGCCGGGCCGTCGCTGAGCGCCAGCGCCACGATCTCCTCGGTGGCGCGTACGGAGAGCCCTTCGGCGACGATGCGCAGCGCCAGTTGCTCCTGGGCCTCCGCGTCGTCGAGGCTCAGCAGCGCCCGGGCGTGCCCCGCGGACAGCACCCCGGCGGCGACCCGCCGCTGCACCTGAGCGGGGAGGTTCAGCAGCCGGATCGTGTTCGAGATCTGCGGCCGGCTGCGGCCGATCCGGCGCGCCAGTTCCTCGTGCGTGGCCCCGAACTCCTCCAGCAACTGCTGGTAGGCGGCCGCCTCTTCCAGCGGGTTGAGGTTCGCCCGGTGGATGTTCTCGAGCAGGGCGTCCCGGAGCATGGCGTCGTCCCGCGTGTCCCGGACGATCGCCGGGATGCGCTCCTTGCCGACCGCCTGCGCGGCCCGCCACCGGCGCTCGCCCATGACCAGCTCGTACTTCTCGCCATCGAGCTGGCGTACGACGATGGGCTGGAGGAAGCCGACCTCCTGGATCGAGATCTTCAGCTCCTCCAGCGCCTCCTCGTCGAAGACCTGCCGGGGCTGCTTCGGGTTCGGCACGATCGCGTCGACGGGAATCTCGGCGAACCGGGCTCCCGGAACCGGGCTCAGCGTCGAGTCGGGCTCGGGAGAGGGCGTTGCCGGGGCTGCGGCCGGCACGCCGCCCGTGGCGGCGACGGCCGCGGGCGTACCCGTGGGGTCAGCCGTGCCCGCGACGGCGCCGGCCGCCGGCCCGGTCGGAATGAGCGCCCCCAGGCCTCGACCCAGACCGCCCCGAGGACGGTTCTTCATTCCACGCCTCCCGACGACTCGTCCGCACTACGCATTCCGGCTCACCGGCTCCATGACGCCCCGCTCGGCGATCTCCTGGGCCGCCTCGAAGTAGCTCGTGGCCCCCCGCGATCCGGGATCGTAGGTCATCACCGACTGGCCGTAGCTCGGCGCCTCGGAGACGCGGACGTTGCGGGGGATGACGGCCCGGAGGACCTTGTCGCCGAAGTGGTTCCGCACGTCCTGCTCGACCGCGTCCGCCAGCCGCGTACGCCGGTCGTACATGGTGAGGAGGATGGTGGAGACCTCGAGCCGGGGGTTGAGGTGCTGCCGGACCAGGTTGATGTTGTTGATGAGCTGGTTCAGCCCCTCCAGCGCGTAGTACTCGCACTGGATGGGGATGAGCACCTCCTGCGCGGCTACCAGCGCGTTCACGGTGAGCAGGCCGAGCGAGGGCGGGCAGTCGATGAAGACGTAGTCGAAGTGCCCGGGGTAGGCGGCGATCGCCCGGGCGAGCCGGGACTCGCGGGCGACGACCGAGACGAGTTCGATCTCCGCGCCGGCCAGGTCGATGGTGGCCGGCACGCACCACAGGTTCGGGATGCCCTCGACGCCCTGGGCGACGTCCTCCAGCGGCACCCCGTTGATGAGGCAGTCGTAGACGTCCGGCACCCCGGTGTGGTGCGGCACGTTCAGCCCGGTCGAGGCGTTGCCCTGCGGGTCGAGGTCGACGACGAGCACCCGGTTGCCGTGCAGCGCGAGCGCCACGGCCAGGTTGACCGTGGTGGTCGTCTTCCCCACACCGCCCTTCTGGTTCGCGACGCACATGACCCGGGTCCGCTCCGGCCGAGGCATGGTCACCTCGCCACTCGGGTTCAGGATCTGCACGGCGCGCATCGCCTCCATTGCCAACGGTGGGTCATCGTCATCGGCCGTTTCACGTGAAACGAACGCGGGATCAACCTGGGCGGCCGCGTACGGCTCGACCGCGGCGACGGGGGCGTCGGACACCGCCGGGGCCGGAGCGGCGTCGCGTACCGCATCGGGGGTGGGCTGGTGCGGGAGCGCGGGCTCGAACCGCGCCGACGCGGCGATGTTGCGTCGCCCGGTCGACGAGCGGACCTCCGCAGGGGCGTTCGCCGGGCGACTCACCGCAGTGGGGTCGACGGGTCGGTCCGCCGAGGGTCCGCCGGGCGACCAGCCGGGGTAGTCGGTTTCACGTGAAACGTGCTCGCTGGCTGATCCCATCGCGCGTGGGTCGTCGTACCTGCCGTCGTCATGCACCTGTCATCCCTGCCCGCTTCGGATGGTCGGTCCGCACCCGTCAACTGGCCACGCCCGCGCACGCCTCCCGCGGTGCCTGCGGCCGGGGGAAGCGGCCGGAACCGTCACGTCGGTCGCCGCCCGCTCCACACTATCGACGCGCGGCCAGCCTACGGCGGACGGGCGCGGCGGGTCCACGTCGGGTTCTCATCCTTCCCTCCGCCCGCACGGATTCACAGGGGAACCACCGGTACAACGAGAGAGCCGCGATGCCCGGAATGGCGTTGGGGGTCGCGAAGCACCGCGATCGTCAACGCCGACGCGTACGACCACCCCGGGACTTCCGGCGCGCGGACGCACGTGCGGGAGCCACGACCCGTTCCCGGACGACCTCCACGACCGTGGTGGGTGGTTCGATGACGCCGACGCCGCACCGGTGCACGGTGGGCTCCCCGCCGCCGAGGTTCGCCACCGTGGCCGCGTGCTCGGCGATCTCGTCGGCCACCGAGGCGCCCTTGAGCGCGACGAGCCGCCCGTGCGGCACGGCGAGCGGTAGGCACCACGCGGCGAGGCGGTCCAGTGGGGCCACGGCACGGGCGGTAACGACGTCCCCCCGGAGCGGGCCGGAGTCGTCCGTCCCCGTTGCGGCCTCCTCGGCCCGGCCGCGGAACACGCGGACGGTCCCGGCAAGGCCGAGCCGGTCCACGGCCTCGACGAGGAACGAGGTGCGGCGGGCGAGCGGCTCGATGAGGGTGACGGCCAGGTCCGGGCGGGCGATGGCCAGCACCAGGCCGGGCAGGCCGGCGCCGGAGCCGACATCCAGCACCTCGGCCCCCTCCGGGATCCGCTCGGCCACCGCCGCACAGTTCAGCAGGTGCCGGTCCCAGATCCGGGGTGCCTCGCGGGGACCGATGAGGCCCCGCACCACGCCGTCGGTCGCCAGCAGTTCGGCGTACGCGGCGGCGAGGTCGATACGGTCACCGAACAGGGCGCGGGCCGCGCCGGCCAGCTCCGGCGGCAAGGTCGCGTCGGCCGGATCGGGAGCCGGAGTCCCGCCCGAGGCGGCCGGCGAACCGACCACCGGAGGACGCCCCGAGCGGCCGGCAGCCCGGTCGCCCGACGCCTCACGCCCCGAGCGGCCAACAGACCCGTCACCCGACGCCCCACGCCCCACGCGCCGTTCATCCGACGCCTCCGGCCCTTGCCGGTCAGCAGACGCCCCACGAGCCGACCGGTCAGCCGATGCCCCGCGAGCCGACCGGTCAGCCGACGCCTCACGCCCGGGCCGGACAGCCGACGGCCCGGGTGTGGTGCCACCCGGGCCGGTCGCGGCGCCGGCCGCGGTGTCGTCGTGGGTCACCCGGTCAGTCCACCGGCCGGACGACGACGCGCCGGTTCGGCTCGACACCCTCCGACTCGCTCTCCACCCCGGCGATCGCGTTGACCACGTCGTGCACGCACTTGCGCTCGAAGGCGGACATCGGCTCGAGCCGGACCGGTTCGCCGTACTCCTTCACCTTCTCCACGGCGTTGCGGGCCACGGCGGCGAGTTCCTTGCGGCGGGTGGCGCGGTAGCCGCCGACGTCGAGCAGCAGCCGGCTCGGCGAGCCGGTCTGCCGGAAGACGGCGAGCCGGGCGAGCTCCTGGAGCGCCTCCAGGGTGGCGCCGCGCTGGCCCACCAGGTTCTGAAGCCGGGCGCCGACGACCTCGACGACCGGACGGCCACCGGAGACCAGCTCGTCGATGTCGCCGTCGTAGTCGAGGATGTCGAGCAGCCCCTCCACGTAGTCGGCGGCGATCTCGCTCTGCCGGAAGAGGTCGTTCTCGGCCGGGGCCTTCTTCTCCCGGCCGCCCTCTTCGGCCTCCTCGGCCTCGAGTTCGGCGTCGGTGTCGTCGCTCGCCTCGATCGGCTCGGTCCCCTCCTCGTCCAGGGACTCGTCGGCGCGGGGGATGCTGGTGTCCGTCACGGTCTCATCTCCGTAGTCGCTCGGCCGGACCGTCGGGTCCGTTGGTCTCCCGGAGCCCCGGCGGGAGGTCGCCGGTGCCCGCGGGCACGTCTGTACGGGCAGTGTCGCCCGTGGCCGCGCCACGCGCGGGGTGTTCCGCCCGGCGCCGGCCGTACGGCGGCGGCACGGTGCGGAACGGGCCGCCGGCGGTCTCCCGCGGCGGCCCGTACCACCAACTAGCCACGCCGCTTGGCGGGGCGCCCCTTCTTCGGGTTCACGGGCTTGGCGCCCGGCTTCGGCGCGGCGACCTTCGGAGCGGTCGCCTTCGCCGGCGGCTGCGGGGCCGGCTTGCGCCCGAACAGGGCACCCGTCTTGGCCGGCTGCACCGGGTTCCGGGCCCCCGACGTGGCCTTGCTGGTGGCGGTGGCCGGCGGCGGGTACTTGCGGAGCACCCACTGCTGCTGGCCGAGGGTGAAGAGGTTGTTGGTGACCCAGTAGATGATCACACCGATCGGGAAGATCGCGCCGGAGATGAGCAGCGACAGCGGGATGCCGTAGAGCATCAGGCGCTGGATCATCCGCTGCTGCGGGTCCTCGGCCCATCCGGTCTTGAGGATCATCTGGCGGCTGGTGAGGTACGTGGTACCCATCATCACGAGGACCAGGACGCCCGCGATGATCTTGACGGTGGTGCCGTTGGCGCCGAGCCGGGCCAGCTCGTCGGCGGTGGAGCCGAACTTGCCGGCGATCGGCGCCGTGAAGAGCTTGGCGCTGGAGGCGCTGTCGAACTGCTCGACCGACCAGCCGTAGAGGGTCTTGGCCTGCTTGGCCGGGTCGAGCCGGCGGAGCACGTGGAAGAGGCCCAGGAAGACGGGGATCTGGAGGAACATCGGAAGGCAGCCCATGAGCGGGTTGGCCTTTTCCTTCCGGTAGAGCTCCATCATCTCCTTCTGGAGCGTCTCCCGGTCACCCTTGTGCTTCTCCTGAAGCTCCTTGACCTTCGGCTGCAGCGCCTGCATGGCGCGCTGCGACTTGATCTGCTTGACGAAGATCGGGAACAGGATCACCCGGACGGTGACCACCAGGAAGACGATGGCCAGGATCCAGGCGAAGTTCGTGCCGATCACGGCGTCGACCGGCACTCCGATGGCGTCCCAGGCCGAGTGCCAGGTCAGCAGGATCCACGAAATCGCGTAGTAGATCCAGTCGAGACTCAATTCGGAGCTCCAGTCACATCGGCACGGCGGCGACCGCCCGGCTCCGGCACCGGGTCATGTCCACCTGGGTGGAAGGGGTGGCAGCGCAGCAGCCGCCGGACCGCGAGGCCGGCTCCGCGGACCGCGCCGTGCCGGGCCACCGCCTCGAGGGCGTACGCACTGCACGACGGGTAGAACCGACAGCGGGCCGGCAGTGCCGGGCTTATCCACCGACGGTACGCGATGATGGGCCCGCTCAGCACACGGGCGGCCGCGCTGCTGGGCTGGGGGAAGGCGGGGCCGGTGCTCATCGGCGTCGCCCCCGGCCTGCCCGGGCCGCGGCGAGCGCCGCGTCCAGGTCGGCGCCGAGCCGCTGGTAGCTCGCGTCGGCGGCCGCCGGCAGGGCTCGGACGACCAGGGTACTGCCGGCCGGCAGCTGCCCCAGCCGCTCGCGGACGAGGTGCCGCAGCCGGCGACGGACCCGGTTACGGACCACGGCGGGCCCGACGGCCTTGGACACGACGAAGCCGGCGCGGGTCGGCGCGGAGGGCTGCTCCGCACCGGTGTCCCGCGCCGGCTCCGGCGATGTCGGTGTCGAGGACCCGGGGGCGGCGGGCAGTGTCAGGTGCACGACGACGGCCCCACGGCCGGCGCGTCGGCCACCCCGGACCGCTGCGGCGAAGTCGGTGCTGCGCCGCAGTCGCTGCGCGGCCGCCAGCACGACTGCCCCACGTCCCCCCGGACCTGCCCGCTCGGCCTCAGGCCGACAGGCGGGCGCGGCCCTTGGCGCGACGGGTCGAGAGGATGGCCCGCCCGGCCCGGGTGCGCATGCGCAGCCGGAAGCCGTGGGTCTTGGCGCGCCGGCGGTTGTTCGGCTGGTAGGTGCGCTTGCTCACGTCAGGCTCTCCGTTGTCGTACGCCCCAGGGCCCGTCCGGACCGGGGTCGTGTGGTGGTCCAGGCCACTGGACGGTGGCCTCCGATCGGCGCTGCCCGGCGACGCGGCCCGCCGGGGATGCCGGGGGGCGAGTGCGGACAGCAAGCACCCATCACCCTAGCAGAGGGCGTGAGAGCAGCCGCTCCAGCCTACGCAGGGGGGCAATGGCCGTCAAACAGTGCAGCCCGGGTCCAGCCGGACGCGCCGACGACCGGTGCGGCGGTTTTCACTCATGCCGACAACGGCCGGGCCGCGTCGGCGGTTGATGGCTCAGGGACAACGCTGTTACCGTGCCCGATTGCGGTCGGCGTCGGGGGGAGCCAGTCGTCGTCGACCGGCAGGAGTCGACCGGCAAGACCGGACAAGGTAGTGAATCGTTCGGCACGGTGTACCCGCTTCAGCGCCCGTTAGGCAGGGGGCAGGTCCCACCCGCGTCCGACGAACGGCCACAATCGGTCGGTACACAGGCTGTGGATAACTTGTGGACGACGACCGGTCGGCCGTTCGGGTGGTGGTGCGCCACCCGCGGGAACCCGGCGGGCCCGGGACGGCCGGCTGGCAGACAGCGGCGGCCGGGGAGCAGAGGCGAGGGGGTGGCACGACGGTGGCCGGTACGACCGACCTTGCCGCGGTGTGGACGGCGACGACGGACGAGCTCGCCGACGAGATCATCTCCGCGCAGCAACGGGCCTACCTCCGCCTGACCCGGCTGCGGGCCATCGTCGAGGACACCGCGCTGCTCTCCGTCCCGGACGCCTTCACCCGGGACGTGATCGAGTCGCGGCTGCGTCCGGCGATCACGGAGGCCCTCACGCGCCGGCTGGGCCGGCCGATCCAGGTGGCGGTCACCGTCCGGGTCGCCGAGGACCCGACGGGCCGACCCGCCGGAACCGTCTACCGGGCCGCACCCGAGCCGGGGCCGGCCGGCCCGGAGACCGACGCGCCCACCCTCCTCGACGAGCCGGCCGGGGCCGCCCGGCCGGAGCTGGCGATCCCCGAGCAGCCGCGCCCCGGCCGCGTGGCCGAGCCCGCGCCCTCGTTCGCCGACCCGCGCCGCCCGGAACTCGGCCACCCCGCCCCCGGGGACGCGCAGGAGACGCTCTTCAGCGCCGCCTTCGCCGAGCCGCCGCCGGCGCCCCGCCCGGCGCCCGAGCGGCGGGGCTTCGACGAGCAGGCCGCCCGCCTCGACCCGCCGGGTCCGGACGCCCGGCCGTTCGAGTCCCGCTACCGGGAGGACAGCGGGTCACCGCGCGACCAGCACGTGATCCGGGCGCTTCCGCGTGACGGCGGGACGGACAGCGGCCCCGGCCGCGGCGGCGCCGACCACCGGCCCGGTCTGCGGGACGAGCGCCGGCTGCCCGGCGCCGACACCGGCGGCAACCGGCTCAACCCCAAGTACATGTTCGAGACGTTCGTCATCGGCTCGTCCAACCGGTTCGCGCACGCCGCCGCGGTCGCCGTCGCCGAGTCGCCGGCGAAGGCGTACAACCCGCTGTTCATCTACGGCAGCTCCGGGCTGGGCAAGACCCACCTGCTGCACGCCATCGGCCACTACGCCACGACGCTCGGCAACGCCCGCTCGGTCCGGTACGTCTCGACCGAGGAGTTCACCAACGACTTCATCAACTCGCTGCGGGACGACAAGACCAGCGCGTTCCAGCGGCGCTACCGGGACGTGGACATCCTCCTGATCGACGACATCCAGTTCCTGGAGAACCGGGAGCGGACGCAGGAGGAGTTCTTCCACACGTTCAACACGCTGCACAACGCCAACAAGCAGATCGTCATCACCTCCGACCGCTCCCCGAAGCAGCTGGCGACCCTGGAGGACCGGCTGCGGACCCGGTTCGAGTGGGGCCTGCTCGCCGACATCCAGCCGCCCGACCTGGAGACCCGGATCGCGATCCTGCAGAAGAAGGCGGCGCAGGAGCGGCTCTTCGCGCCTCCGGACGTGCTGGAGTTCATCGCCTCGCGGGTGTCGAACTCGATCCGCGAACTCGAGGGCGCGCTGATCCGGGTGACGGCGTTCGCGAGCCTCACCCGGTCCACGGTCGAGCTGTCGCTGGCCGAGGAGGTGCTGAGGGACTTCATCCCGGACGGCGCCGGGCCGGAGATCACCGCCGACCAGATCATGGTCTCCACGGCCGACTACTTCGGGGTGAGCCTGGAGGACCTGCGCGGGCACTCCCGCTCCCGGGTCCTCGTCAACGCCCGCCAGGTCGCCATGTACCTGTGCCGGGAGCTGACCGACCTCTCGCTGCCGCGCATCGGGCAGGCGTTCGGCGGCCGGGACCACACCACCGTCATGCACGCCGACCGCAAGATCCGGCAGCAGATGGCCGAGCGGCGCTCGCTCTACAACCAGATCGCCGAGCTGACCAACCGGATCAAGCAGAACACCTGAGGCGTACGCCCGCACGCCCCGCGACCCGGCCGCTGCCGGGGCGCCTCTCCCCGGCCCCGCCCACGGCGGGGCCTTCTCGTTCTCCACACCTTGACCCTCGAGCCGGTCGAGCCTCCAGGATCGGACCGTGTCCATCCACCGCCCACGGTCGTTGTCCACATCCCGTTGTCCACCGTCGGTGGATAACTACGGTCCGTCCGCCCGCCATCACCCACAGGCTGTGGACAACTCCTGGGGACGGTGTGTGGACGGGTGGGGACAACGGGTCCGGTCATCCACCGACGGGGACCGGCCTGTGGGCGAGCTGTTGAAGGTTCTGGGGATGACGGCGAACGTGACGATCCGAACGGTCCACAGGCCTGGGGAGAAAGTCGGTGGATTTCCGGTGGACAACCGGTGGACGACGGTGGACAACGATGTGGGCGGAGCGGGCCTGTGGACCGGGACACGGGTTGACCCCCTGGTTCTCCACAGCGACCACACCGGTGGATAACCTGTCTCACCTGCGCAGACGCCGGTTCTCCACAGTTTGCACAGGTGCGATGAAGACGATGAGTTATCTCTTCTGAAAGAACAAAAACCAATCATCACCGTTGGACTTTCTGTGGATCGGGCCGGGCGCTGCCGCAGCAGCGGTGAGCGGCAGCGCCCGACACGGGGTCGGGCGCACAGCCGATGCCCCCGCGCCCTAAGGTGCGAGAGGTACCCGCACCGTCGGGCGGGTCGGCAGGCAGCGGTCGGCATGAGAGAGTTGTCGTCGACGTCGACGCGGAGGCATTGATGAAGTTCCGAGTGGAGCGCGACGCGCTCGCCGAGGCCGTGGCCTGGACCGCGAAGAGCCTGCCCAACCGGCCGTCCGTACCGGTGCTGGCCGGGGTCATGCTCCGGGTCACCGACGGCAACCTGCAGGTTTCCGGTTTCGACTACGAGGTCTCCAGCCAGGTGACCGTCGAGGTGCAGGGCGACGCGGACGGCGCGGCCCTCGTCTCCGGTCGCCTCCTCGCCGAGATCACCAAGGCGCTGCCGGCCAAGCCGGTGGACATCGCGGCCGTCGGCGCCCACCTCGAACTGGTCTGCGGCAGCGCCCGGTTCACGCTGCCCACCATGCCCGTGGAGGACTACCCCTCCCTGCCGGAGATGCCGGAGAGCGCCGGCACCGTCGACGCGGCGGCCTTCGCCACCGCCGTCGCCCAGGTGGCCGTCGCCGCCGGCCGCGACGAGACGCTGCCGATGATGACCGGCGTACGCATCGAGCTGTCCGGCAGCACCCTGGCCATGCTCGCCACCGACCGCTACCGGTTGGCACTGCGCGAGATCCAGTGGAACCCGGACGACCCCGACGTGAGCCTCAACGCCCTGGTGCCCGCGCGCACGCTGCACGACACCGCCAAGGCCCTGGGCCCGCTCGGCGGCGAGGTCACGCTGGCGCTCGCCGCGGGCGGCGCCGGCGAGGGCATGATCGGCCTCGCCGGCGGCACGCGGCGCACCACCAGCCGGCTGCTCGACGGCGCCAACTACCCGCCGGTGCGGTCGCTCTTCCCGGCCAGCCACAACGCTGAGGCCCGGGTGCCGGTCAGCACCCTGGTCGAGGTGGTCAAGCGCGTCGCGCTGGTCGCCGAGCGGACCACCCCGGTGCTCCTCAGCTTCAGCGCCGACGGGCTGGTCGTCGAGGCCGGCGGTTCCGAGGAGGCGCGGGCGAGCGAGGCCATGGAGGCCTCCTTCACCGGCGACCCGCTGACCATCGGCTTCAACCCGCAGTACCTGATCGACGGCCTCGCCAACCTGGGCGCGCAGACGGCGGTGCTCTCGTTCGTGGACGCCTTCAAGCCGGCGGTGATTTCTCCCGCGGGCGAGGATGGCGAGGTCGTGCCCGGGTACCGCTACCTCATCATGCCGATCCGCGTCTCCCGCTGATCGCGCCCGCACCACCCACGCACCGGAGGTAAGGACAGATGCAGCTCGGCCTGGTAGGACTCGGCCGGATGGGCGGCAACATGCGCGAGCGGTTGCGCGCCGCCGGCCACGAGGTGGTCGGTTTCGACCACAACGCGGAGCTGAGCGACGTCGCCTCCCTCGCGGAGCTGGCGGAGAAGCTCGAGTCGCCGCGCGCGGTCTGGGTGATGGTCCCGGCCGGGGTCACCGACGCGACCATCGACGAGCTCGCCGACGTGCTCGGCGAGGGCGACATCATCATCGACGGCGGCAACTCGCGGTTCAGCGACGACGCCCCCCGTGCCGAGCGGCTGAACGCGCGCGGCATCGGCTACATCGACGTCGGCGTCTCCGGCGGCGTCTGGGGCCGGCAGAACGGGTACGCGCTGATGGTCGGCGGCTCGGAGGAGCACGTCGCCCGGCTCATGCCGATCTTCGAGGCGCTCAAGCCGGAGGGCGAGTTCGGCTTCGTGCACGCCGGGCCGGTGGGCGCCGGGCACTACGCCAAGATGGTGCACAACGGCATCGAGTACGGCCTCATGCACGCCTACGCCGAGGGCTACGAGCTGCTGACCGCCTCCGAGCTGGTCACGAACGTGCCCGGCGTGTTCAAGTCGTGGCGCGAGGGCACCGTCGTCCGTTCGTGGCTGCTCGACCTGCTCGACCGCGCGCTCGACGAGGACCCGGACCTGTCCGAGCTGAGCGGCTACACCGAGGACACCGGCGAGGGCCGGTGGACGGTGGACGAGGCGGTCCGGCTCGCCGTGCCGCTGAACGTCATCACCGCCTCGCTCTTCGCCCGGTTCGCCTCCCGCCAGGACGACTCGCCCGCCATGAAGGCGGTGGCCGCGCTGCGCCAGCAGTTCGGTGGGCACGCCGTCCGCAAGCGCTGAGCGGTATCCACACCCTGTGTACGTCCGCCGGCTGGAACTGGTCGACTTCCGCTCGTACGAGCGGGTCGGCGTCGACCTCGAGCCGGGGGCGAACGTCCTGATCGGCGCGAACGGCGTCGGCAAGACCAACCTCGTCGAGGCGCTCGGCTACGTGGCGACCCTGGACAGCCACCGGGTCGCCACGGACGCCCCGCTCGTGCGGATGGGTGCCGGCTCGGCGGTGATCCGCTGCGCGATCGTGCACGAGGGCCGGGAACTGCTGGTCGAGCTGGAGATCGTCCCGGGGAAGGCGAACCGGGCGCGGCTCGGCCGCTCCCCGGCCCGCCGGGCCCGCGACGTGCTCGGCGCGCTCCGGCTCGTGCTCTTCGCCCCGGAGGACCTGGAACTCGTCCGGGGCGACCCCGCCGAACGCCGCCGCTACCTGGACGACCTGCTGGTCAGCCGGCAGCCCCGGTTCGCCGGGGTCCGGGCCGACTACGAGCGGGTGGTCAAGCAGCGCAACGCGCTGCTGCGGACCGCGTACCTGGCCCGCAAGACCGGCGGCACGCGCGGCGGGGACCTGTCGACGCTCGCCGTCTGGGACGCGCATCTCGCCCGGCACGGGGCCGACCTGCTCGCCGGCCGGCTGGAACTGGTGTCCGCGCTGGCGCCGCACGTGGCCAAGGCGTACGACGCCGTGGCGGCCGGGCGGGGCGCGGCGGGGATCGCGTACCGCCCGTCAGTGGAGCTGCCCGAGCCCACGACGGATCGGGAGGTGCTCGCGGGGGCGCTGACCGCCGCGCTGGCCGAGTCCCGGTCGGCGGAGGTCGAGCGGGGCACCACCCTCGTCGGCCCGCACCGGGACGAGCTGGCCCTCACCCTCGGCCCGCTGCCGGCCAAGGGGTACGCGAGCCACGGCGAGTCCTGGTCGTTCGCGCTCGCCCTGCGGCTGGCCGCGTACGACCTGCTCCGCGCCGACGGTATCGAGCCGGTGCTGGTCCTCGACGACGTGTTCGCCGAGCTGGACGCCGGGCGCCGCGAGCGGCTGGCCGAACTCGTCGGCGGGGCGAGTCAGCTCCTGGTCACCTGCGCGGTCGACGACGACGTGCCGGCGGCACTGCGGGGAGCACGCTACGAGGTGGGCGAGGGGACGGTGCGCCGTGTCGACTGAACCGGAGCGGACCGGTGCCGGTGGCGCCGGTACGGGTGACGCGAGCCGCGCCTCCTCGACCGGGCGTGGGGCTGCGCGTACGCCCGCCGGTGGCGGAACCGCCCGGGATGGCCGCCCTGCCGCGCGGGGCGAAACCGGCGGGGACGCCGCGGCCGACCCCGCGCGGGCCGGCGGTGACAGTGGTGAGGCCGTGCCGGACGGGGCCTCGGGGCCGCAACTGGCCCGGGCCGTGCTGGACGCCGCGAAGGCGCGACGGGAGGCGGCGGGACGGACCCGACGGCGTACCGGGACCGGCACGGGCGGCGGCGAGCGGCGCCTGCGCGGCTACTCCGGCCCGGGGCCGGACCCGCGCGACCCGCAGCCGCTCGGCGCGGTGCTGAACCGGCTCGTCAAGGCGCGCGGCTGGCAGCAGCCGGCGGCCGAGGCGACGGTCTTCGGCGCGTGGGAGCGCGTGGTCGGGCCGGAGGTGGCCCAGCACAGCCGCCCCGTGAAGCTGGAGAACGGCGAGTTGACCGTGGAGGCCCGCTCCACCGCCTGGGCGACCCAGTTGCGGCTGCTCGCGGGCTCGCTGCTCCAGCAGATCGCGCGGGAGGTCGGCCACAACGTGGTGCGCAAGCTGCACATCCACGGCCCGGCCGCGCCGTCGTGGTCGCGCGGGCCGCGCCGGGTCCGGGGCCGCGGCCCGCGGGACACCTACGGCTGACCGGCGGGGCGGACGCGGCAGTCAGCGGCGGCTGTCGCATGACCCGGTGCGTCAGCCGGGGTCTTGACGAGCGGCGGCAGGGTCGCCCGGGAGCGGCGGCGAATCAGGAGTCGCGCCGCGCCTCGCGGGCGGCCCGCTTGCGCTCCCGCTGCTCGCGGCTGTAGCGCTTGCGGTTCTCCAGGTCGCGCTTCCACCCCTCACGGGCCTCGGCCGAGCCCCCGTAGACCGCGCCCGGCACCCCCTCGGCGGGGCCCGCCAGGTACTTGTAGGCGAATCGCCAGAACCGGCCACCCTCGCCCGCGCTCCTGGTCTCCTTCGGGTCCTCGCTCATGCTGCTGACCTCCGCTCGGGAACCGCACGCCGATGTTTTGTGCCCCAATAGTTGGTGCACAAAACGTTGGTACGATAACACCGCCACGAAGGAGGTCGACAGGCATGCGTGAGCAGCTCGACGACGCGGACCCCCTGGCGCTGGAACAGCAGGTCTGCTTCGCGCTGTCGGTCGCGGCGCGCGGCGTCGTCGGGGTCTACCGGCCGTTGCTGGAGCCGATGGGCCTCACCCATCCGCAGTACCTGGTGATGCTCGCCCTGTGGCAGCACGCGCCGCTGTCGGTCCGCGACCTCAGTCGCCTGCTCCAGCTCGACCCGGGCACGCTCTCGCCGCTGCTCAAGCGCCTGGAGTCGAACGGCTACGTCCGCCGCGAGCGGGATCCCGCCGACGAGCGGAGCCTCGCCGTGACGCTCACCGAGAGCGGACGGGCGCTACGGGCCCGGGCGGAGGAGATCCCGCCGGCGATCGTCTCGCGGCTCGGCCTGCCGCTGGAAGAGCTGCGGCAGCTGCACGCCGCGCTCACCCGGGTCATCGCGGCGGCCAACCGGCCCGCAGCCGACCGGCCCGCGGACGAGGCGGGCCGCTGACGCGAGGCCGGTCAGGGGGCGCGGCGGCGTCTCGCGCGGCGCCGCGGCCCCCCTCCGCTACGGCTGGGTGGCCCGGCGGGGGGCCTCCGACTCGGCGTAGACGGCGAAGCCACGGTCGGCGCACCGCCGGTAGAACGCGGCCAGCACGCTCAGCTCGGCGCAGGTGAAGTCCCACTGCGGGGGTTCGCCCCGCTCGTCGCGCAGCGCGTCGAGCCGCCCGTCCAGCCAGCGGAGCTGCTGCTCGGCCAGGCGCCCGTCACCGAGCAGCCTGCGCAGCACGGCGCTGACGGACTCGAACGTCACCGCCTCGCCGTGCTCCCGGTGGCCGGCGACGAACCGCTCGATGCCGTCCGCGATCCAGGCGCAGCCGTCGGGGTCGATCACCGGGTCCTCGTCCTCGGCCGCGGCGTCCGTGGCGTAGAGCACACCGTCGAGGCCGAGCAGCAGGTCCACCAGTTCCGTGTACGCCGTGGCCCGCACCGTGCCGCTCTTCGCGATCAACTCGGCCAGCGCGGCTGTCGGCGCGGAGATCCGCGGCATGTCGACGATCTCGCCGAAGTCGACGAACTCGGCCGGCGCGACCGGATCGTAGAAGCGGCCGGTACGCGGCCAGTGCACCGCGACGTTGTCCAGCCCCATCTGGGGTCACCTCTTAAGAGCACGTGTGGGGGTCGATCGGGTAGATCGTCCGGTTCCGGTCTGGAAAGATCAAGAGCGGGTCCGGGACCGCCGCAAACGTACGGCACCGCCGGTCGGTCCGCGACCCCCCGACCCGCCCGACAGCGGGTGCACCCGTCGCGGGGCGCGGCACGGTGGTGAAGGCCTGGCGCGTAGGGGGAGTCGCGGACGCGGCGGTTCGGCCGGCTACGGAGTTCTCAGGCGCTTTGCGAGGGTGCCGAGTGGCGGTTCAGCCGCCGACGCACAGTAAGATTGACGCAGAGACGAAGACCCGGTGCGGAGCGACGGACACGGGCCCGGAGAAGGGCCCGCGATCATTGTCCACGTCGGGTCGAGCCGATCGCGATCCGCGGACATCCGCGGCGAACGGCGCGTACCGACCCGTGACCCGGATGTGCTCCGGTGCCGGTCCGCGCCGACGTCGCGTCCTGTCCGCCGAACCCGCGCCCGACGCGCCCCTGGCGGCGCGGACGGCGCGAGAAAGTGGCCGAGGGTGGCAGCGCAGGACAAGCAGCAGTACGGCGCAGAATCGATCACCGTTCTCGAAGGGTTGGAGGCCGTCCGGAAGCGGCCCGGTATGTACATCGGGTCGACCGGCGAGCGGGGTCTGCACCACCTCGTCTGGGAGGTCGTGGACAACGCCGTCGACGAGGCGCTGGCCGGCTACTGCGACACCATCGACGTGGTGCTCCTGGCCGACGGCGGCGTCCGGGTGACCGACAACGGTCGAGGCTTCCCCGTCGACCTGCACCCGAAGCTCAAGAAGCCGGGCGTCGAGGTGGCGCTGACCGTGCTGCACGCCGGCGGCAAGTTCGACGGCAAGGCGTACGCCGTCTCCGGCGGTCTGCACGGTGTCGGTGTCTCGGTCGTGAACGCGCTCTCCACGAAGATGTTCGTGGAGATCCACAAGGACGGCTTCGTGTGGCGGCAGAGCTACACGAACTCCAAGCCCAGCCCGCTGGAGAAGGGCGAGTCGACCGACCGCACCGGCTCGGCGGTCTCGTTCTGGCCCGACCCGGCCGTCTTCGAGACGGTCGACTTCGACTTCCAGACGATCTACCGCCGCCTCCAGGAGATGGCCTTCCTCAACCGCGGCCTCACCATCCACCTGCTCGACGAGCGCGCGCAGGACGAGGACGGCAAGCCGCGCGAGGTGACCTTCCTCTACAAGGGCGGTATCGCCGACTTCGTCCGGCACCTCAACGCCTCGAAGAACCCGATCCACCGCACGGTGGTCGAGTTCGGCGCCGAGGAGGAGGGCATGTCGGTCGAGATCGCCATGCAGTGGAACGAGTCGTACGGCGAGTCGGTCTACACCTTCGCCAACACGATCAACACGCACGAGGGCGGCACCCACGAGGAGGGCTTCCGGGCCGCGCTCACGAGCGTCGTCAACCGGTATGGCACCGACCGGAAGCTGCTCAAGAGCGACGAGAAGCTCTCCGGCGAGGACATCCGGGAGGGCCTCGCGGCGATCATCTCGGTGAAGCTCGCGAACCCGCAGTTCGAGGGCCAGACCAAGACCAAGCTCGGCAACACGCCGGTGAAGAGCTTCGTGCAGCGGGTCTGCAACGAGTGGCTGGTCGACTGGTTCGACCGGAACCCGGCCGAGGCGAAGATCATCATCCAGAAGGCGTCCCAGGCGGCCCGGGCCCGGATCGCCGCCCAGCAGGCCCGCAAGCTGGCCCGGCGCAAGTCGCTGCTGGAGTCCGGATCGATGCCGGGCAAGCTGGCCGACTGCCAGTCGACCGACCCGCGCGAGTCCGAGGTCTTCATCGTCGAGGGCGACTCGGCGGGCGGCTCGGCGAAGCAGGGGCGCGACCCGCGTACCCAGGCGATCCTGCCGATCCGCGGCAAGATCCTCAACGTGGAGAAGGCCCGGATCGACCGGGTGCTGAAGAACAACGAGGTCCAGGCGCTCATCACGGCGCTGGGCACCGGCATCCACGACGACTTCGACATCGAGAAGCTGCGCTACCACAAGATCGTGCTGATGGCCGACGCGGACGTCGACGGCCAGCACATCCAGACCCTGCTGCTCACCCTGCTCTTCCGCTTCATGCGACCGCTCGTGGAGCTGGGACACGTCTACCTGGCCGCCCCTCCGCTCTACAAGATCAAGTGGAACAAGAAGGGCGACGACGCCCAGTACGCGTACTCCGACCGGGAGCGCGACGGGCTGATCGCGCTGCGCCAGCAGCAGAAGCCGAACGCCAAGCCGGACGACATCCAGCGGTTCAAGGGCCTCGGCGAGATGAACTACCCCGAGCTGTGGGAGACCACGATGAACCCGGCGACGCGTACGCTGCGTCAGGTCACGCTCGACGACGCGGCGACCGCCGACGAGTTGTTCAGCGTGCTGATGGGTGAGGACGTCGAGGCGCGTCGGTCGTTCATCCAGCGCAACGCCAAGGACGTCCGGTTCCTGGACATCTGACGGTGACCGGCGGGCCGACCCGGCGTCCACCGGCCGGCCCGCCGGTCCACAGAGTTATCCACAACCTGGCCGATATCCACAGCCGTTATCCACAGCACGAAAACGACTCTGAGTCTGATAAGGGTAAACAGTGACCGATTCCCCCGAGTCCACACCGAACGAGCCTGAGGTCACCGAGGCCACCGGCGCCGTCGTCGCGCGCGACCGCATCGAACCGGTCGGGCTCGAGGTGGAGATGCAGCGCTCCTACCTCGACTACGCGATGAGCGTCATCGTCGGGCGTGCGCTGCCGGACGTCCGGGACGGGCTCAAGCCGGTCCACCGCAAGATCCTCTACGCGATGTTCGACTCCGGCTACCGGCCGGACCGCGGGTACGTGAAGTGCTCCCGGGTCGTCGGCGACGTCATGGGTCAGTTCCACCCCCACGGCGACTCGCCGATCTACGACGCGCTGGTCCGGATGGCGCAGCCGTGGTCGCTGCGCTACCCGCTGGTCGACGGCAACGGCAACTTCGGCTCGCCGGGCAACGACCCCGCCGCGGCCATGCGGTACACCGAGTGCAAGCTCGACCCGCTGGCCATGGAGATGATGCGGGACATCGACGAGGACACCGTCGACATGCAGGACAACTACGACGGTCGGGCCAAGGAGCCGACCATCCTGCCGTCCCGCATCCCGAACCTGCTCATCAACGGCTCCGAGGGCATCGCCGTCGGCATGGCCACCAAGATCCCGCCGCACAACCTGCGGGAGATCGGCGCGGCCGTGCAGTGGTGCCTGGAGCACCCGGACGAGGACGAGGCCACCACGCTCGAGGCGCTGCTGGGGATCGTCAAGGGTCCGGACTTCCCGACCCACGGCCTCATCGTCGGCACGGCGGGCATCCAGGACGCGTACCGGACGGGCCGCGGCTCCATCCGCATGCGCGCCGTCGTGGAGGTCGAGGAGGACAAGCGCGGCCGGCCCGCGCTGGTCGTCAGCGAGCTGCCCTACCAGGTCAACCCGGACAACCTCGCCGAGCGGATCGCCGAGCTGATCAAGGAGGGCAAGCTCGGCGGGATCGCGGACATCCGGGACGAGTCCTCCGGGCGTACGGGCATGCGGCTCGTGCTCGTGCTCAAGCGCGACGCGGTCGCCAAGGTGGTGCTGAACAACCTCTACAAGCACACCCAGCTCCAGGAGACGTTCGGCGCCAACATGCTGGCGCTGGTCGACGGCGTGCCGCGCACGCTCAACCTGGCGCAGTTCATCCGCTACTACGTGGACCACCAGGTGGAGGTCATCCGCCGGCGGACCGCGTACCGGCTGCGCAAGGCCGAGGAGCGGGCGCACATCCTGCGCGGTCTGGCCAAGGCGCTGGACGCCCTCGACGAGGTGATCGCCCTGATCCGGCGCTCGCCCACGGTCGAGGACGCCCGGCAGGGCCTCATCCGGCTCCTGGAGATCGACGAGATCCAGGCGACCGCGATCCTGGACATGCAGCTGCGCCGGCTCGCGGCGTTGGAGCGGCAGCGGATCCTCGACGACCTGGCCAAGCTGGAGCTGGAGATCGCCGACCTCAAGGACATCCTCGCCAAGCCGGAGCGGCAGCGGAGGATCGTCTCCGAGGAGCTCGGCGAGATCATCGCGAAGTGGGGCGACGACCGCCGGACGCAGATCGTGCCGTTCGACGGCGAGGTCTCCATGGAGGACCTCATCGCCCGCGAGGACGTGGTCGTCACGATCACCCGCACCGGGTACGCGAAGCGGACCAAGGTCGACCAGTACCGCTCGCAGCGCCGGGGCGGCAAGGGCGTGAGCGGCGCCAACCTGCGCCAGGACGACATCGTCAGCCACTTCTTCGTCTGCTCGACGCACGACTGGATCCTGTTCTTCACCAACAAGGGTCGGGTCTACCGGGCGAAGGCCTACGAGCTTCCGGAAGCCAGTAGGGTTGCCAGGGGTCAGCACGTGGCGAACCTGCTCGCCTTCCAACCGGACGAGCAGATCGCGCAGATCATCGAGATTCCGAACTACCAGGTCGCTCCCTACCTGGTACTGGCCACGAAGAACGGCCTGGTGAAGAAGACGCGGCTTGAGGAGTTCGACTCCAACCGGTCGGGCGGCATCATCGCGATCAACCTGCGCGATGAGGACGAGCTGGTCGGTGCCGCCCTGGTGGCGCCGGAGGACGACCTGCTGCTGGTCTCGAAGAACGCGCAGGCGATCCGATTCAACGCCTCCGACGAGGCGCTGCGGCCCATGGGCCGGGCCACGTCGGGCGTGATCGGCATGCGCTTCGCCGAGGACGACATGCTGCTGGCCATGGAGGTGGTCCGGCCGGGCATGGACGTCCTGGTCGCGACGAACGGGGGATATGCGAAACGTACCCCGATCGAGGAATACCCGGTCCAGGGCCGGGGAGGTAAAGGCGTGCTGACTGCGAAGATCACAGAGCGACGCGGTGGTCTGGTCGGTGCGGTGGTGATCGACCCGGACGACGAACTGTTCGCCATCACCAGCAACGGTGGTGTCATCCGGACTCCGGTGAAGCCTGTACGCCGTACGCGTGACCGGAACACAATGGGGGTCAAGCTCATGGACCTTCCGGACGGCGTGACTATCGTGGCGATTGCTCGCAATGCCGACGAGCCTGACGAACAGGACTAGTTGAATGACGGAGACACAGGCGAAGTCGGGGAACGCGGGGACCTCGGCCAACCCGGTCGACGAGGAGGCCGCAGGAGGCGGCGCACCAGCGACCGGCCGCGCGGCCGTGGGCCGTGCCACGGTCCCCGCCGACGCGCCTGCCCCGAAATTCACCCGGGCTCCCGGGATGGCCCCACCGCCGGACAAACCGACCGAGGACGCGGGCTCCGGCGACAAGACCGAGGCGGTGCCGACGGACGCCGCCGGAGGCGGTGCCGCGAAGGCCACCGCATCGGCCCGGCCGGGCGCGACCCAGCAGATCCCGGTACGCGCCGGCGTGTCCGCCGCCGCCACCGGCACACAGCCGCGGATCGGCGGTGCCGCGGCGCCGGACACCGCCCGCCCCAGCCCCGGTCCTGGCCGGGTGCCCAACGGCGGTGGCCTGCCACCGGGCATCGGCAACGCGGCCGCCGTCGGCGCCGCGCGCGTCGGTGAGGCGGTACGCGCCGCGCGTACCTCGGTCAGCTCGGCGGCCTCGCGCGGGCCGCGCCGGGCCCGGCTGAACCTCAAGCGGATCGACCCCTGGTCCGTGATGAAGTTCGCCTTCGCCGTGTCGGTGGTGCTCTTCATCGTGGTGGTCGTGGCCACGTCCGTGCTCTACCTCGCCCTGGACGCGATGGGCGTCTTCCAGAGCGTCAACGAGAGCCTCACCGACCTGGTCAACGCCGGCGGTGGGCAGGGCACCGAGGGCTTCCAGATCACCGCCAAGGGCGTGATCCTCAGCTCGGCCCTGATCGGTCTGGTCAACGTCGTCCTGTTCACGGCGCTGGCGACCCTCGGCGCGTTCGTCTACAACGTGTGCGCCGACCTGGTGGGCGGCATCGAGCTGACGCTCGCCGAGCGGGACTGAGACACCGGACGCCGGGGCGCCGTGGAAAGCGGTCGCCCCGGCGTTCCGTACTCGGGTAGGTTCGACCGCGACGGCGGCGCGCGAGGCCACCCCCGATTTGGGGCGGCGCGCGCTGATGGGTTAATGTTGGCCGTCGCAACGCGGGGCTATAGCTCAGTCGGTTAGAGCGCAGAGCTGATAACTCTGAGGTCGCTGGTTCGATTCCAGCTAGCCCCACCGCACGTCGTCCGACGGCAGCCGAGCGCGAGGGGTCGCCCCATGGTCAAGAAGCTTCTGATTCTGGTCGGCGTTGTCGGCGTGGCCGCCGTCGTGGCTAAGAAGATCAAGGCTTCCAACGACGAGCGTGCCCTCTGGCACGAGGCGACGACCGCGCCCGACCTGCGCTGACGTCCGGCGCGGCGGTCGACGACCGCGGCGCCGACCGCCCTCGGGGCCCTAGCTCAACTGGCAGAGCACTGCCTTTGCAAGGCAGGGGTTAGGGGTTCGAGTCCCCTGGGCTCCACCACATCATCCGGCCTGCTCACGGCCTCTCCTCCTCCTCCTCCTCCTCCTCCGTCGGCTCCCCGCCGGATTGAGGATCATCTTTGGTCGTCAGCGGATCGTCAGCAGACTGTCCGAAGACCCAGCGCACCGACTCGTGGAAATCGGCCGGCGTGTGCGTGTAGCGGTTGAGCGTGGTCGACGCCTGCTCGTGGCCCATCACCGCCTGGACGATGTTGACCGGGACGCCGCCGGACACCAACCAGGTCGCATAGCAGTGTCGCAGGTCGTGGAACCGTAGGCCGCCGGCTGCCTTGGTCGCTACGCAGTCGACCGCTTCCCGCTCGGTGGTGAACTCCGCCGACCACTCAGCGCCGCCGCGGTCGGGCCAGGTGGCCCGGAACTTGAACGGCCCGATCTCGGCGACCTGGCCGAGGAGCCCGGCACGGACGAGGGACGGCCGCCAGACCTGGCGGCGGAAATTGCTGCGCAACATCGACCCGCCCTCGTAGTTCGTGAAGACCCGGTTATCCGGACCATGCGCGACCAGCTCGCGATGGCATCGGAGCGCCTGTTCCAGGAACAGAGCCAGCGGCACAGTCCGCCGGCTCTTGGCCGACTTCGGGTAGGGCTTGTCGAACAAGTGACCGTCAACCTCGACCACGACACGCTCGACAGCCAGCGTCGACGCGTCCAGATCAACGCAACCCCACCGGAGGCCCAGGCACTCACCCCACCGCAAACCCGCTCCGGCAGCAGCGGCCACAAGCGCCCGGCGCCACTCAGGCACCGCCGGAAGGAGACGGTTAGTCAGGTCGGCCTGAGTGATGGTCTGGACCGCGCCAGCCCGCTTCCGCTGTGCCGGGAGACGGACACCCTCGCAGGGGTTGAACGCAATCAGCCGGCTCCGGACGGCCGAGGCCAGGATCGAGGAGAACAGGCCGAAGCACGACGCGACGGTGGCCGGGGCGACTTGCTTACCCAGTTGGGTCACCCACTCCTGCACGGCGAGGTGATCGATCTTCCCGAGCTGCCAGCCGCCCCAGTGCGGCAGCAGCCGGGACCGCAGGCGAGACGACCAGGCCGCAAGGGTGGTGGCCTCCACCGACCGGGACGACAACCAGCGATCCGCGTAGGCGCTGAACGTTGTTCGACCGGCCATCGGGTCGACGTAGGAGCCGCGAGACAACGACGTCTCAATCTCGGCAAGGAAGGCTGACGCCTCCCGCTTGGTACGGAAGGTCTTGGCCTTCTGCCGTCCGGCAGCATCACGCCAGTTGGCCCGGTAGGTGCCGGCAGGGGTCTTGACGATGTGTCCCATCAACGCCCCCGGCCGTGGTCGGTCCCGGTAGCGGCGGCGGGTTCGGTGGCGGCGTCAAGGCGGCCCTGTGCGGGCCGCACGCGCCGCCGCCTGGGCGCGCGCCGGCCGCTGCCGCTGTCGCTCTGCGGCCGTCACGCCGGATGCCCGGCGGCTGGCGCGGAAAGCGGGAAGCCCGGAGGACCGCCGCAGAACGACAGACCGTTGACCGGTGAGGTGGCCGGCAGCCGGCCGGGGCGCGGCGGTGCGACGGCCGCCGCGCCGTAGGGCGAGGCACCGCCGGCCGTGGTGGGGATGCGGCGCGGAGTGTGCGGGGCCGCCCCTCCAAGGTCAAGGGCGCTTCGCGTCGCTGCGCGACGGCCCTACGGGCCGCCCTTGACCCCGGAGCCCCTGCGACCCCTCGGGCCGGCGTTGCCGGCAGGCCAGGAACCTGCCCGGGTAAACGCGCCGCATCCCAACCACGGCCTCGTCGGCAGGGCGCGCCCTGCTCGTCCTAGCGGGCCGGAAGCGGTGGTCGTTAGCAGCGTGAGTCGTTATCCGCCGCAATTCTCGGTGGCGTTGTCGGCCAGCCACAGCACTCGCGACGCAAGGCGGTCGACGTCGTCGGAATACCGGGCGCTATCGTCTTCGTCTGCCGCGTTTACGTGAGCAAGCGACTGCCGGATTGCGGTCGCGAATGCCTCCGTGGCAAACCACGCCGGCAGATCCTTGATTTCACAATGTATACCCACAACATGGGAGAAGGCAATGATATCCCTTTCTTCAATCCATTGCGCCATTGCTAGGAGGGCGGAGGGCAGAATTTCAGGGCGCTGCCCGACCGCAGATGCGAGCTTGGTCCGAACCGCCTCGTCGCTTGTGATCGATGCCGTCCAGGAAAGAAGCTTGCGTGCGTGCGTCCGATTGGCCTTCCAAACATCCACATCTCGCCACGTTTGAGCGATAAGAATGTCGCCTGCGCGAGCGGCGGCTTTCGAGTCCAGCTCCGGCCGTCCAGCATCCCTAGCGACGAGCATCATATTCCGCAGGAGGGTGACAGCTACGGCGAGTGGCTGGCGAGCAGCCGCCTGGTCGATCAGCTCATCGAACGTTCGGTCGTCAGAGTTGCGTGCCACTCTAGCCGCCAGTCGCGCGGTTGCATCCAAGCCCGTGGCGAGCAGTGAAGGGATGTCTGGGAGCAGCACGACTCCCGCCGCCGCGTCCATCAGTTCGCGGCACAAGTCGGCGTCGTAAGCCCGGTGGTCGACTCGCGCCCAAGGGCGTGCCCGCTCAAGCAGTTCCTCGTGCTCCCTGACGGCGCGTTGTTCGGCCGTTTCTGCTGGCGGAGTTTCCGGCGCAGTGGGCGCTGGAGGCTCTGGTGCTTTTTCTCCACGCCATCTGGCCATGAGGGCTTGGGAGGCGCGCGACAACTCGGCAAGGGAGTTCGGCCATACGTCGTCATCCTCAAGAGGTGGGCGCCCTGGCCAGCGCCCAGCAGCAGTGATGACCTCTCGGATCGCCCGTTCAACCCAGCTGCACCACGGAGCTAGTCGTTGCTCTGCGGCTATCACGGCGTGAAGCTCGGCGACAGCTTGAGCTGCGATCGGCTCAAGTCTGGCCACTGCTTGAGCGAGGGCCTCCTCCAGGGCGACGCGCCGAGGCTCCGTTTCGACGAACGACGGCTCCACTACGAGGCGTTCTCCGTGCGCGTCGAACACCGGCATAGAACGGTTAACCTGCTCTCGCAGTTCACGCCACGCCAGCGCTGCACGTTCAGGCACACGTCGTTCGAGGCGGCCAGTCTCGATCAACAATCCTACCTGGCGGGCCACTGATAACACGATGTTCGCTCCGGCGGTTGCCCGGCCGATGCTGTGGTAGTCAAATGATTCTACGGCAACTTCAGCTGCCTCGGCGTCACTGAGCGGCCACGATTTGCCAAGCTGGAGATGCTCTTCGAGCTGAGCTCTCTTCCATTCGCGTAGCAGTTCAGCGGGAAAGTGCTCGGGCGTTGCGTCGATTTCGAACGCATGCTCCTCACAAAGTGGGATCAGGTTGTCTGGACTTCGATTGGACTCTTCGCTCATCTGCGGATCCCAGCGTGGACCGCCCTCGCTTCGTGCGTGGATGTGAGCGACTCGGCTGTTGAGTATCCACTCGCCCGTCTCATTATTTAACCGGTAGAGGGGCTTGGTGCAGGATGGCTCGCCGCACCGGAAGGCGGTGCCGTAGAGCTGCTTGATCGTCGCTGCCGTGGGTGGCCGATGCTCGACTGGCTTACGGCGGGCTGCGGACTGATCGGTCACAGGCGTCATGCGGCCCCTTCCTGTAGCAGTGCCTGTCGCAGCGACGGCACCCGACCGCGCCAAGGGGTCAACCAGTCGGGCAGCCGGCATGACCTCGACGGATGCCTTGTTGTTGACTGGGCGCCTCTAGAACATACAACTGGGGGTCGAAACGGCAACTCCGTTCTTGACATGATGAGGCCGCAGACCCTCTCGTCGGATTAGCACTTAAGGCCACGATGGATGCCGCGAGGCACCTGCCAAATCTGGTCCAAGTCGGACGGATCGGTGCAGATCGGCGAGCAGCAACCTATGAGCGCTTCGCGAACGCGGCATGGGCGGTGATGCTGCGTGATGGATCCATGCGGACTGTCGAGCAGTTCGCGAGGCCGAGGGCCAGTGGGCTGTTTTACCACCCGATGTTCGTGCGGTCCGTCGAAGCTGCCACATCCGTGCATGAGGAGTTGCTAGGTTCCTTGGGTGCCGTCCGGATCATGGCTCCCGCGTCCGTTGTCAGCTACGCGGAGGCGGCTGCCGACCGCATTGCTGACCTCGTAGGAACTCCTCTGCAAGGCAGGGGTTAGGGGTTCGAGTCCCCTGGGCTCCACCCAGCTCGTACCCGGGCTACGATCAGCCGTGGCGGATCTCAACCCTGACCCGGAGTAGTCGTAGCGCTGGAGGCCGCCTTTCCGCGTCACCTCCGCGCAGAGGTACAGAGCGCGTTGCGCGTGCTGCCGCCCGCGAAGCACAAGCCGGCGTGGCCCTTTCACGTGCTCGTAGCCGGCGAGCCTGTGGCGATCCCCTACCGCATCTACCCAGACGAACCGTCACCGGACGCGCAAGCAGCGCTGTCGCCAACCCAGCGCGCGATCGTCGACTGCCTGTACACCCGGCACCACGACGGCCGGGTGCGGCAGAACCATCTGGAACGGGTGGTCGGCCTTACCGAGCCCTGGGTGGCGCCATTCGTGGTGCAGCTGGTCGGCGAGTACGTCGACGAGATCCTGCTCGTCATTCAACGTGGTCTCGCCCCGTCGTTGGCTGTCCCTGACAACTGCGCAGGCAGGGTCTACGGGCGGTTCGCCGCCGAGAATCCGGCCTTCCTAGCGCTCATGAGCCAGCGAGTGGCGAGTTACTGGAGTTGCCACTACCGGCAGCGCTACCCCGCGCTGACCGACTACCCCGGTCACGTCCTCATCGCGGCTTTGCGGGCCGCGGCCCGCCGGTTCGGTACAGCAGTCAGCGGAGTGTCACCCGGGTCCTGACAACGATGTGTCACGCAGGTCCTGAGACCTGACAGCCGGCCGCCGGCGATGACGGGCTCCTGCCGGACGAGGAGATCCGCGAGGCAGCTTCAGCTAGCCGTGCCATTGCTCCGCGAGCAGTCCGTAGATCAGGGTGTCAGCCCACTCGCCTTTCAGCCAGTAGTCCTGGCGCAGGTGCGCTTCCTTGACCATGCCCACACGTTGGCACAGTCGCGCCGATGCCTCGTTCCGTGCATCGAGTCGCGCAATGACCCGGTGCATCCCGCAGTGCGCGAAGGCCACGCGGACGAGGGCGCGAACTGCCTCTGTGGCAAACCCGCGCCCGGATGCCGACGGATTGAAGATCCAGCCCATCTCACCCCGAGACAGCGTCTCGTCGGCCGGCCACAGAACAACATCGCCGACGACCTCGCCCTTGTGCTCAACCACCAGCGCCAGCGCGGAGTCGATACCGGTGACACCCAGACGGTGGACGCGCTTGGCCACCTGCTCGGCCGCGTGCTCACGCGACCACGGTTCCCACGGAACGTAGCGAGCAACGAGCGGGTCGCCGTAGTAGGCAAGCACGGCATCCACATCGTCCACTCGGTACTGTCGAAGAAGCAGTCGCTCGGTACGAATCGGCAGCACCAGCTCAGACATGTGGCCCCAGCACCTTCCTCTACTCATGAGGTGGTCGTCGACGGCCACCATACGGATTCGTGCCAACCACGTGCCGTTAAGCGGTACCCCGGACGGTCACCAGGGGCACGGTCGGTCGCGCCCTTTCTGCTCTGACCTGTTACGCCAGGCCCTGTCTCTCGGCTCACCGTCGGCGCATGATGGCGTACACGAGGCGGCTGGATGCGAACTCCGAGACCGTGACGAGTTCCCACCCGCTTCTTTCGAGCACCTCGGCGGCTGCGACGGCTTGCGTCACCCGGTCGGCGCCCACGCCGTGCGCGAGGACAGACAGCAGGCGATAGGGGTACGCCCGCAGATCCGCGCCGTGGGCGAGAACGGTTGCGGCGGTGACGGTGCGGGTGCGGGCGATCTGCTCGGGAGTTTCTGGAGCGGCCACAGCCCGAACGTAGCGTCCTCGCGGAGCAGCCCGAAGCTGGCAGCCAATGGGAGCAGCCCGAACCCGGCGGCCAACGCGGAGCAGCCGGAACCTGGCGGCCCGCGCGCGGGAGCGCAGCTGGTCGACCTCGCGGGGACAGTACGAACCGATCACGGACGGTATGGTCGGCTCGTGCGTGCCTGGATGAGGGTTGCCGGGGCGGTCGCCGGTCTCACGCTCGCCGCGGGAACGGCCGCCTGTACCGGGGCAGACGACGATCCGGTCGTGGCGCCGACCGGACCGGCGACGACGGCGGTTCCATCTGGCGGCGGCCCGACGCCCGCTGACGGCCCGCTCTACCACGCTGACGGGTTGGACCTGTGCGGGCGTACCGATCTGGCGGTGCTCGCGGACCTCGGGCTGACCGTGACCCGGACGGACCCGACGCCGCCGGCGGCCCGGCCCGGGGCGGCGTGCCTGTTCGAGATGCGGACGAGCAAGGGGTACGAGGCGAACCTGCGGGTGGAGGCGTCGACGCCCGGGACCGTGGAGGAGGCGCGCCGGTTGTATCGCGGCACCGGTCAGGCGACGACCATGCGGCGGATCGGTGCGGTCGACGGGGCGGGGGAGGAAGCCGAGGCGTTCGGCAAGCAGTCGGAGCCGGGGTTCAGGTACGCCGAGTACATGGTGCACTCCCGCACCGGCAACCTGGTGGTGAAGGTGTGGCTCGCCGTCGGCGGCGACTCCTATGTGCCCACCTCGACGCTGGCGGAGAAGTCCCTGGACATCCTGGCGGCGACCCGGTCAGCGGTCCCGACGGGTTGAGCGGTCAAGCCACGGTCAGCCGCGTACGGCTTCCGGCCACCGCCCTCCCGGCAGCTTCGAGTAGTCGCCGACCTGGGTGGCGATGTCCCGCACGTTGCCCAGCGCGTCGACGAAGCGCTGTCCGATCTTCAGGAGGGTGTCCAGCCCGGCCGTGACCAGGTCGCCGATCGACTCGGCGAGCGCGTCGACCGCCCAGAGCAGATCGACCAGGCTGGCGGCGTCGACGGCGGCCTGGGCGAGCTTTCCCGCCAGCGCCGTCACGATCTTGGCGAGTTCGACCACGTAGTCGACGTTCGCCTTGGCGATCTTGAACAGCCACTGGCTGATGAACTCGGCCTTCAGCACTGTCTCGTCCACCGCCGCCTTCTGCTTGGCCGCCTTGGCGTGGTAGGCGCTGGCCGCGTCGCCGCTCCACTTGGCCAGGTTCTCGTTCGCCGGTTCGGTGGTGACGAAGGAGAGGTCCGATACCGGGGTCTTCACATCGTTGACCCACCGGAAGCTGATGTTGATGAGCGAGAGGACCGGCAGTTGATGCTCCAGGGCGTGGTCGACGCGGTCGAGGACGTCGTCGAGCCTGTTGCGGACGTTGTCCAGGTGGTGCTTGACCCACCACAGGCCCGCGGGGCCCAGGAGCCATCGGTGCCCGTTGACCTGCTCGACGATCTCGTTGAACTTGTCGACGCACGTCTCGATGGCGGGCCGGATCTGGTCGAAGGCCTTGTTGAACGGTTCGCCGTACTCGAGGTCGGGGGTTCCTGGCTGCACTCGTCCGTCACCCCTCACACACTGTAGATCTCGTTGAGATCGAGGGAGATCATCTCGTCGGCGCGGTCGTATTCGTCGGCGATACGCCGCAGCGCGGCCCCGACCTGCTCGAACTCGGTGACCGCACCGCCGAGGACCGTGACCATGAAGGTGTGGAAGTCGCGGTACGCGATGGCGTGGATCGCCGTGTTGGCATCCCCGATGAAGAAGGCCGACGGGTCCAGCGTCAGCTCGGCCGCTGCTGTCTTGACCGCCGCGACCCGGTCCGACAGCTCGATCCACTTGCCGCCCTCGTCGCGGAGGGCATCGGTGATGACGACCAGTTCCTTCACGCCTGAGCCTTCCGCGGGTGGTGGGCGAGTTCGTAGGTGCGCAGGACCGTCAGGGCCTCGTACTGGAGCTGGCCGGCGTCCGACCTGGCGAGGAGGCCGGCGTCGCCCGTGACGGCGGCGATGGTGCCGCCGCGAAGATGCAGGGTGAGGCTGCCGTTCGGGCTGACGATGCGTCCCTCGGCCTCCGGACTCGCCGTCTGCGACAGTCGCGCGAGGTCCGCGTCGATGCGGTGGAGGGTCTCCCAGGTGCGCCGTAGCCACAGATGCTCGTCGGCCTCACGGGAGTCGGGCGCGTCCGGCTCCTGCGGTGCGGGCCGAGGCTCGTGCTCCTCCCGCAACGCCCGCAACGCCGCCGCTTCGAGCGTGGCCCGGACGACGGCGGTGTACGCCTCGAACAGCGCGTCGGGGAACCCGCCCGCGCCGAGCCGGGCGCGCCAGTCCTGCCTGACCGTGACGCTGTCGACCGTCCCCTCGGGTGCGCCCGCGTGGACGGTGACCGTGCCGGTACGGTCGCGGCCCGTGTAGCCGTCGGGCCCGGGCCCGGCCTCCGCCTCACGCATGGCGCGTTCGGCGCCGGCCCGCAACTCGGCGTCGCTGCCGAGGAAGTCAAGACTCGCCAAGGACAGGCGAACGTTCCGTCTGTTGTCCCGCATCCATCCCCCGACTGTCCCAGCCGCAACACGCTGTGGTCCGCCGACCAAGGCGATGCAGACCCACCGTACGGGAAGATTCACGACCCGTGGGGGCGGCCGGGAGCCGCCCCGGCTCGCGCTCTCGCCGCCGCGAGCTGGCGACGTCATGGCAGCCAGAGCGACGATGGAGCCCGGCCCTCGGCCACCGCGCGGGATGCCGCCCGGGCGGCATCCCGCGGGCGCCTATGCCGACTGGTCGGCCGACGTACGCGTGTAGGTGAGGAAGAGCGCGCCGCTGTCCAGGACGGTGTGGTCGGTGAGCTCCCAGCTGCGGGGGTCGAAGACCGCGCTCCGGCCGAACAGTGGGATGCCGGTGCCGATGGTCAGCGGTGCGAGCTTGACGATGAGCTGGTCGATCTCGGGATACAGGGCGCCGGCCAGTTCGCCGCCGCCGACGAGCCACAGATCCTTGCCGTCCTGCTGCTTGAGTTCGCGCACCTTCGCGACCGGGTCGCCGGACACGATCTCGACGGCCGGGTCCGGGCTCTCCGACAGGGTGCGGGAGAACACCAGGTGGCGCAGGTGGGGGTAGGCGTCGGTGACGCCGACCTTCAGACCGATGTCGTAGGAGTGGCGGCCCTCCAGGACCGTGTCGAAGCGGGTTCCGGCGGCGGTGATGCCCATGGCCTGCCGGGCCGGTCCCGGCAGGGTCTCGGGGTACTCGGCGATCAGGTGGCGCAGGTAGTCCTCGGGGAGCGGCCAGAAGCCGCCGGGGCCGGTGGGGTCGGCACCGTCGGGACCGGCGATGTGCCCGTCCAGCGTCGAGGCGATGTAGTACACGAGCTTGCGCATGAAGCGATTCCTAGCTGGCTGTGTGCGGAAGAGACCGACGCGGGCGGGCCGCCGGCCGAGCGACCAATGATCGCGTCGAGGTCCGGTTCAGGCAAGCCCGACTCGACCGGGTACCGCTTCGTCGATCCGCCACGTCACCGGACGGCAGGCGGAAGGATGGACATCATGGCGGCTGATCCGGAGAACGTCGCGGCGGACCCGGCGTACGCCGCCGCGCTGGACACGGCCGAGCGGCTGCTGGGCTTCCGCCTGGAACGCTTCCTCGGCCCGACTCCCGGTGAGCCCGACAACGCCGCGGACTTCAAGCGGATCGCGACGGTGCACGCGTTCGGCGACGTCTGGCCGCGTGGCGAGCACCTCGACACGCGGACGCGGGCCCTGGTGTCCGTGACGATCGCGGCGACCCTCGGCGTCCTGGAACCACTGCGGGGCCAGGTGCGCATCGCGCTGAACGCCGGCGCCACCAAGGAGGAGATCGTCGAAGTCTTCGTGCAGGTCGCGGCGTACGCCGGTGTGGCACGAGCGTTCGACGGCTACCAGATCGCCGCCCAGGTCTTCGAGGAGCGCGCGGCGGGCTGACGGGACACCGGACGGTCGACGCGGTCGCGTGTGGACCCACCCGCACGTCGGGGCGCAGGCGTCGTCGCGCATGGCCGGGGCGGCCCGGGGTAGGAGGAACGGCATCAACTCCCCCGGAAGTGAGGTGTGACGCCACATGCCGACCGCACGAGAGATCATGACGAGTGACGTGACCTGTGTCCGCGAGCAGGACGACCTCCTGACGGCCGCCAAGCAGATGGCCCAGCTCGGTGTGGGGTCGCTGCCGATCTGCGGTGACGACAACCGGCTCAAGGGCATGCTGACCGACCGCGACATCGTGGTGAAGGTGCTGGCCGAGGGCCGCGACCCCGGCAACGTCACGGCCGGCGAGCTGGCCCAGGGCGAGGCGGTGACCATCGGCGCGGACGACGACGCGGCCGAGATCCTGCGGACCATGGGGCAGCACAAGGTACGCCGGCTCCCGGTCATCGACGGGCACAGCCTGGTGGGCATCGTGGCCGTCGCGGACGTGGCCCGCTCCCTGCCGGAGCGCCCGGTCG
The DNA here is from genome assembly GCF_036184225.1 of Micromonospora globbae. Lineage (NCBI taxonomy): Bacteria > Bacillati > Actinomycetota > Actinomycetes > Micromonosporales > Micromonosporaceae > Micromonospora > Micromonospora globbae. The sequence goes on along the minus strand of NZ_CP108084.1, from coordinate 5,437,853 downwards.
GTGACCTCATCGAGGCCATCTCCGAGCGCGGCTGACCCGGCTCGCTCTCGACCGCCGCCGTCGGCCCTGTGGCCGCGGCGGCGGTCGTCGTACGTCGAGGAGCCGAGCGCTCCGGGCCTGCTCGGCCGGGCTCCGGGGCCGGGTCAGGTCGGTCGGGTGACGGTGGGCTCCGGGTCGGGTCAGGCCGGTCGGGTGACGGCGGGCTTCGCGAGGGCGGGCACGGTGAGGGGTACGGTCTCGCCGCGAGCGATGGTGCGCACCTGCTGGACGATGCCCCGCCGGCGCGCCTCCTCGACGAAGTGCGACAGCGGCGAGCGGAACACCCGGTAGTCGTCGTAGTGGACGGGCACCGTGAGCCGGGGGCGGATCAGCTCCACGAGGTCGGCGCCCTGCCGCGCGTCCATGGTGAGCAGGATGCCGGCGACCTTCGTGCCGCCGAGGTGGATGAGCATCGCGTCGATGTCCGGGTACCGCTCGGGGATCCGGGCGAGTTGCGGCCGGTTCAGGGTGTCGCCGGTGATGTAGAGGCGGAACGCGCGGGTGCCGCCGCGGACCAGGTCGATCATCGTGCCCATCACGTCGGGCATGAGCCGGTCGAGCACCCCCGGTCCGTGCTGGCCGGGAAGCGCGGTGAGCCGCAGGAACTCCCCGTCGCCGTGCAGCTCGTGGGACTGCCAGGTGGGCAGCCCCTCGGCCGCCCCGAAGCCCCAGCGGCGCAGCTTCCGCTCCGCGGCCGGGGTGGTCACGATCGGCAGCGTCCGGTCGAGTTCCCGGCGGGCCACCCGGTCGAAGTGGTCGCCGTGCAGGTGGGAGAGGACCACCGCGTCCAGCTCCGGCAGTTGGGCGATCCGCAGCGCCGGGTCCGTGCGCCGGCGGGACCACAGGCCCTTGCCGAGGTACGCGCGTTGCCCACGGTGCAGGAAGTTCGGATCGGTCAGCAGGGTGAACCCACCGATCCGGAGCACCGTGGTGGCGGTGCCGATGAACGTGACCTCGGGCTGCTCTGCCAACGTACCCACCTCCACCCCGGCCCGTACCCGGGAACGGGCCGGCCATGCCGATCCCGCTCACTCCGACGCCGAGCCGTCGCCGCCGGTGCCGTCGCGGCGGTCGCCGTCACCCCCGCCGGCCCCGTCGAGCGGGGGCAGCCGCTCGACCAGCCGGCTCAGCGCGCCGTTGGCGAACGTGGCCCCGACCGCGGACCCGGCCGCGATGCCCCAGCCGATCGGGCCGAGCGGCGTGCAGCCGAAGAAGTGGCTGAGCCCCGGCGTCTGCACGACGACGGCGAGCGCGCCGAGCGACGCCGCGGTGGAGGCGAGCACGGCCGGGCTGGTGCCCCCCGCGAGGACGGTCTGGCCCAGCTGCGTACCGACGAGCGACACGAGGGCCACCGTGCCGGCCCGGCGGCGTCGCCCGGTGTAGCGGGCCAGCGTCCAGCCGGCGGTGGCACCCAGCGTGGTGGCCGCCGCCCGCAGGCCGATCTCCCGGGTGAGCGTCTCGCCCAGCGACGTGTCCGGCCCCTCGCGCAGCAGGTCGTCGGCGTGGCCCATGGCGGGCGGGCGTACCGCGATGGCCATCGCCGGCACCAGGTCGGTGAGCAGGTTGACCAGCAGCAGTTGCCGTCCGTTGAGCGCGGACCGCCCGGTGGCCGCCGCGCTGAGCACACTGAACGCGATCTCGCCGAGGTTGCCGCCGACGAGGATGCTCAGCGCGTGGCGTACCGAGGACCACATGGCCCGCCCCTCGACGAGCGTGGCGATGATGGTCTCCAGCCGGTCGTCGGTGACCACCAGGTCGGCGGCGGCCCGGGCGGCCGGGGTGCCGCGCTGGCCGAGGGCGATGCCCACGTCGGCGAGGCGGATGGCGGGGGCGTCGTTGGCGCCGTCGCCGGTCATGGCGACCGTACGCCCGCACTTCTGCAACGCCTGGATGATCCGCACCTTGTGGGTGGGGGTGCAGCGGGCCACCACGTCGGTACGCGCCAGCCGCTCCGCCAGCGCCTCGTCGTCGAGCTGGTCGAGTTCGGCGCCGGTGGCGACGCGCTGTTCGTCGTGCTCGGTGATGGTGGCCGCGATCGCCTCGGCGGTCGCCGGATGATCCCCGGTGATCATGATGGTGTGGACGCCGGCCTGCCGGATCCGGCGTACGGCGGGTGCGGCGCTCTGCCGTACCCCGTCGGCCAGGGCCAGGAAGCCGACGAACGTCAGGTTGCGGATCTGGTCGTCGTCGACGTCCGCGTCGGCCACCCGGCACTCCGCGACGGCCAGGATGCGGTGCCCCGCGCCGGCCCGGTCGGCGAGCAGCCGGTGCAGGTCGGCGCGGCCGGCGTCGTCCAGCCGTTCCTCCCGCCCGTCGACCCGGCGGGACGCGCAGCGGGGGAGGACGGACTCCGGGGCGCCCTTGACGCTGAGCAGCAGTCCGCCGCCGCTCTCCCCGACGCTCGCGTGGTAGCCCCGCGACGGCTCGAACGGCAACCCGCCGACCAGCCGCCAGCCGGGTGCGCCGGCCTGCTCGGTCACGCCCGCCGCCGCGGCGCCCCGCCGGACCGCGCGGTCGGTCTGGTGGGTCAGCTCCTCCGGGTCGACGGCACCGGGGGTGGCCCGCAGTGCCGCGCCCAGGGTGAGCCGCAGCCGGTCGTCGAGCCGGTCGACCGGGGCGTACCGGCCGGCGTCCCCGTCGCCGACTCCGGCCAGCATCAACTGTCCTTCGGTGAGGGTGCCGGTCTTGTCGAAGCAGAGGACGTCCACCCGGCCGAGCGCCTCGATGGTGCGGGGGTTGCGGACCAGGGCGCCGTGCTCGGCCAGCCGCCGGGCGGCGGCCAACTGGGCGGCGCTGACCAGGAACGGCAACCCTTCCGGGACCGAGGCCACCGCCAGGTTCGCGGCGGTCGCGGCGGTCTGCGCGAGCGGTACGCCCCGGAGCAGCCCGGCTCCGGCCACCGCCACCGCCGAGCCGGCCGCCAGCGGGACGGCCGCCCGGGTGAGTGTGCCGAGCCGCGCCTCGACGCCGCTGGCCGGTGGCGCCTGCCGGGCCAGGGCGAGGCTGCGGCCGGCCTCGGTGTCGGCGCCGGTGGCGACCACCACGGCGGTGCCGTGCCCGGCGGCGACGGTCGTTCCCTCGTACACCATCGAGTGCCGGTCGGCGATGGCCGCCGCCACCACCGGCTGCGTGGTCTTGCCGACGGGGAGGGACTCGCCGGTCAGCGACGACTCGTCCGTCTCCAGACCGACGGCCTCGATGAGCCGGCAGTCGGCCGGTACGGAGTCGCCGGGCTCCAGCCGGATCACGTCGCCCGGCACCAGGTCGTCGGCGGCCACCACCCGGTCGGTGCCGTCGCGGCGCACCCGGGCCGTCACCGCCGAGCGGGACAGCAGCTGCGCGAGGGACCGCTCGGTGTTGCGCTGGTGCACGGCCCCGATCAGCGCGGACCCGCCGACGACCCCACCGACGAGGGCGGCGTCCACGAGCGAGCCGAAGGACGCGGACAGCACGGCGCCGGCCGCCAGCACGGGCGTGAGCGGGTTGGCGAGTTCGTCGACGAAGGCCCGGAGCAGACCGCCCGGACCGGGGCCCGCGCCGTGCGCGCCGGTGCGCCGCCGCCCCGCCTCGGCGCTCGTCAGTCCGTCGGGGCGGGTGCCCAGCCGGTCGAGGACGGTCTCGATCGGCATGAGGTGCCAGGCGGTGGCCGTCGGGGCGGGGGTGTCCGCCGGGCTCGGCAGCCGGCCGGCCCGCCACACGCCGTGACCGAAGGCCAGCGCCGCCGCGCCGTTGACGGCCGCCAGGCTCCGGCCGGGCAGGTGGACGGGCTGGGCGGTGAACGCACCCAGCGCGCCGAGGCCGGCGCCGGCCATGGCCACCCGGATGTTCTGCGCGGTCATCCGCCGGGCCGCCCCGGCGGCCTCGACGAGCAGGGCCGCCACGCGCAGGTCCGTGCCGACCAGCAGATGCGCTCCCCAGGGTGGCAGGTCGTCGGGGCCGTAGATCCCCAGACCGCAGTCCGAGGCGCCGAGGGCGGCCCGGTCCCCGGAGACCAGCATCACCACGGCGCCATCGCGTTGCAGTGTCCGCACCGACTCGGCCAGCCGGTCCCCGCCGGGCAGGACGGCGTCGGCGTAGCCGTACCGGTCCTCGTCGTCGCCGGCCACCACCAGCCGCAGGCCGGCGTGGCGCGCGGCGGTGGGTAGGCCGTCGACGCCGGGCGCCGGTTCGGGCTCGACCCGCAGCACGGCGGCCAGCCTGCCGCCCTCGGCGAGACCGAGGAGCCGGCCGCCGGCCGCGCGGAGCCGGGCGACGTCGGGCGTGTCGTCGGGGGCGTCGGCGTCCAGCCGGTCGAGCGGGCCGAGCCGCCAGCCGTCCGACTCCCGCAGCCGCTCCGGGTCCGCGGGGTCGAACAGCGCGAACGCCCGGCCCGCCACCTCCCCGGTGTCGGCGCCGGGCATGAGGGCCAGGTCGGCGAGCGTCCCGCGGTCCGAGCCGAGCACGGCGGCGTCGAGCACGAGCGTGTCGATCCGGTCGAGTTCGCGGAGCACCTCGCGATCCATGGCGATCACCCCGCGTCGGGCGAGGATCCGGCCCAGGTGGGCGGCGAACCCCTCGCGGCCGCTCCCGGGCGCCTTCGGCAGCGTCGAGAGCCCCAGCGCGGCGGCCCGCTTGCGTCCGACGACCGGGGTGGCGGCCGCTGCGGCCGCCGCGCCGGCGACGAGCATCCGGTTGACGTACCGCTCGACCGGCCCGTCCGGTTTCGGGCACGGTCGCTCCGCCGCCGGCCAGCGGGCGACGGCCCGTTCGGGGTCGCCGGTGAGCCGCGGCTCGGCCCGTTCCCACGTGGAGAGTTGGGCCCGCGCCTCGCCCCACTGCACGATCCGCTGGGCGCTGTCGAGCGCGATGCCCGCCCAGCCGCCGGTGAGGCCCTGCACCACCGCCTCGGCCAGGGGGAAGAGCACCTCCGTGCGGGGGTCGGCCCGCAGGCCCTTGCCGGCGAGGGCGTGCAGTCGCGGGTGCAGGTCCACGGCGGAGAGCAGGCCGGCCACCTCGGCGGGCACCGGAGTGAACGGCAGGATCCGGGTCGCCGCGGAGATGGTGAGGCCGAGCGCGTCCGAGGCGAGGGCGCCGAGGGTACGCGGGGTGCGGGGGCCCTCCTCGGGCGGATGCGGTGGCGGGATCTCCGGGTCCGGCTCGTACGGGCAGGCGCGTTCGGCGCGGGCGATCGTGGCGATGAGGTCACGGAGCTTCGGTCCCGGCGTGGAGACGGCCACCACGACCCGGCCGGACGGCGCGTTCACGCGGGCCCACTCGACCCCGGGGACGCTCTCCAGCGCCGCCTCCACCTGCCGGGCCAGCGCGTCGCCGCCGTCCTGGCAGACGCCGTGCACCTCGATGTGGTGGCGGCCGGGCCGGGACCACACACGCCGGCTGGTCAGGCCGACCATCCGCGCCAGCCGCGCCGCGGCGGAACCGGCGGTTCGGGAGGCGTCGCCGACCAGCCGCGGCACGCCGACCGGCGGAAGGAGCCGAGCGGCGGCGCGCGCGGCCGGGGTCATCGAGGCGTACGGCCGGACGGGTGCCGGCCCGACTCCCCTGCGCTGCTGCTCCTGACCTCCGTCATCTCGCCTCCCGCGCGTCGCGTCCGGCGCCCTGGCTTCCCGGCGTGCCGTCCGTTATGCCCTCCGACCGGCGGAATCTTGGACCGTCCGACCGTTCGTCCGCGCCGGCACCGGAGTTGCCGGTGAGAGAGGTGGGCCACTCGCCGGTTGACCTCAATCCGGGTTGAGGTCGCAGGCTGGGCGCATGCTGATCGATCTGCTGCGGGCGGGTGTCGCGTGACCGCCACGATGGCGCCGGCCGACCCGGTGCCGGGGCTTCTCTCGCCCCGGCTGCGCGCGATGACCGTGGGCAGCGTCGCGCTCATCTCGCTGCTCGCCTTCGAGGCGTTGGCCGTCGGTACGGCCATGCCGACGGTAGCCCGCAGCCTGGACGGGCTCGCCCTGTACGGGCTGGCCTTCGGCGGTGCGTTCGCCGCCGGCGTGCTCGCCATGGTGGTCTCCGGCATCTGGTGCGACGCCCGCGGGCCCGGTGCGCCGATGTGGCACGGGCTCGTCTGGTTCGTGGTCGGGCTCGTCGTCGCCGGCACCGCACCCGTGATGAGCGTGCTGGTCGTCGGCCGGGTGGTGCAGGGCTTCGGCTCGGGGCTGCTCTCCGTGGCGCTGTACGTGATCGTCGGCCAGGCGTACCCGGAGGTGCTGCACCGGCGGATCTTCGCGGCGTTCGCGGCCGCGTGGGTCGTACCGTCGCTGGTCGGACCCGCCCTGACCGGGCTGATCGTCGAGCACCTCGGCTGGCGGTGGGTCTTCCTCGCGGTGCCGGCGGTGGCCGTGCCGGCGGCGCTGTTCGTGCGCCCGGGCCTGCGGTCCGTCGCCGGTACGGCGGTGACCGGCCCGCCGGCGGGCGCGGCGGCGCGGATCGCGTGGGCGTGCGGGGCGGGGGTGAGCGCCGCACTGTTGCACATCGGGGGACAGCAGCGCGGCGCGTCCGCCGTGGTCGTCACGGCGCTCGCGATCGCCGGCCTGCTGCTCTGCGCGCCGCGCCTGCTGCCGGCGGGGTTCGTCCGCGCCGCCCGGGGGCTGCCCACCGTGATCGGCCTGCGTGGACTCGCCTCGGCGGCGTTCGTCGGCGCGGAGGTGGTCATCCCGCTCATGCTCTCGCGGGAGCGCGGTCTCTCACCGACGGCGGCCGGGCTGGTGCTCACCGTCGGGGCGGTGTCCTGGTCGGCGGGTTCCTGGATCCAGGGGAGGATCCCGGCGCCGGCCTCGCGGGCCACCCTGCCGCGCGCCGGGCTGGTCTGCATCACGGTCGGCATCGGGACGGTGGCGTTCACGGTGGCGCCCGGCACGCCGGTCCTCGTGGGCGTCCTCGGTTGGGCCGTCGCCGGGCTCGGCATGGGGCTGCTCTACCCGTCGCTGTCGGCGCTCACCCTCGAACTGTCCGGTCCCGGGGAGCAGGGGCGCAACAGCTCGTCGCTGCAACTGGGCGACTCGCTGAGCGCGGCGACCGTGCTGGCGCTCACCGGAGCCGTGCTCGCCGCGGGATCGGCGCCGGGCCCCGGCAGCTACCTCACCACCCTGACCGTCTCCGCGGCCCTGGCGCTGGTCGGCACGCTCCTGGCCACCCGCGTCTCGCCGCGGTGACGTGCTGCTCGACCAGGACGGCCTCGGCCTGATCATGAAGTTGTTGCCACTCGTTGTCTGATTTGTCGGCGACAACTTCATGATCACCGAGGTGGGCGGTCGGCGAACCGGCCCGGTACGGGGTGGCGGGCCGGGAGGATGGGCGGCGATGAGCTTCCTGACCATCCTGCCGCTGGCCGTGGTGATGGTCGCCGGGACGCAGTTCGTCGCGGCGGTGCTGCTGCCCTCGGCCGACCGTCCACGGGCCGCGCCGCTCGGGTACCTGGCCGGCGTGGGAGCGGTGGTCACCGCCGGGGTGACGGTCAGTTGGCTGGTCACCAGGGTGCTGCGCGGCTTCGCGGACCGGGCGGAGACCGACGTCGGCCGCCTGGAGAGCACCGCGCGGCGGATCGACTGGGCGGTGCTGGGACTGCTGGTCGTCCTCGCGCTGGTCGTCTACCTCCGGCGTCACGAGTCCGGCACGCCCCGGTGGATGAGCGCCCTCCGGCACGCCGGACCGGGGCGGGCGGCCCGGCTCGGCGTGGTGCTGGTCGCCACCTCGCCGACGGACGACCTCACGATGGCGGCGGTCGGTGCGAGCGTCGCCCGGCACGACCTGGCGTGGTGGCACCTGCTGCCGTTCATCGCCGTGACCCTCGGGCTGCTCGCCCTGCCGCTGGTCGCGCTGCTGCTGGCCGGCCGGCGGGCCATGGACACACTGCCCCGCATCCGCACCTGGTCCGACCGGCACGCCTGGGTCGTCAGCGAGGTCGTCATCGCGTTCTACGCGCTGGTGACCGTGCTCGACCTGCTGACCTGACCGGACCGGTCCGGGCCGCGGTGATCCGACGCACAGCCGGTCACGTCGCCACCGGCCGTGCCGTCCAGATCGTGGACAGCGGGCCGACGACACGAGGAGGACGAGATGAAGGTTCTGGTCACCGGGGCGACGGGACGTCTCGGTCGCGTGGTGGTGCCGCGGCTGCGGGAGGACGGGCACACCGTGCGGGCGACGAGCCGGCGTCCGCGTACCGACCCGGGCGTCGAGTGGGTGGCCGCCGACCTGGCGACCGGGGACGGGCTGGCCGACGCCGTGGACGGCGTCGACGGGATCCTGCACCTGGCGTCCGCGCCCAACCGCGGTACCCACGAGGTCGACGTGCTCGGCACACGCCGGCTCGTGGTCGCCGCCGGGCAGGCCGGGGTCCGGCACCTGGTGTACGTCTCGATCGTCGGCGTGGACCGGGTGCCCATCCCGTACTACCGGCACAAGCTCGCCGCCGAACAGGTGGTCGCGGCCGGGCCGGTGCCCTGGTCGGTGCTGCGGGCCACGCAGTTCCCGGAGTTCCTCGACGACCTTCTCCGGATGTCGAGCCGGTTCGGCCCGACCATCGGGGACCGCGCGATCCTCGCCCAGCCGGTCGACCCGGCGGAGGTCGCGGCGCGGCTCGTGGCCCGGCTCGCGGCCGGGCCGCTGCGGGGCATCGAGGAGTACGGCGGGCCGGAGGTGCTCCGCTTCGACGAGGCGGTACGCGCCTGGCGGGCCGCCCGGCACTCCCGGCGACCGCTGCTGCCCGTACGCCTGCCGGGGCGGCTCGGCCGTACGCTGCGCGACGGCGGGCTCGTCACCACGGCCCTGCCGAAGGGCACCCGCACCTGGGCCGACTACCTGGCCGACACGTACGGGGGAACCACCCGGAGATGAGAACGTGTCCCGTTCACGTTCGACCTAGCGTGACCGCATGTTCGCTGTCGTCACCACTGTGATCCTGTACTGCTTCGGTTTCGTCTTCCTCTACGGCGTGATCCGGCTCGCCGTCCGGCACGGCCTGGAGGACCTGGAGGTGCGCCGCGCCCAGGCCGCGCGGGCCGAGGAACTGGCGGTCCACCGGGACCGGACGTTCCTCAAGGAGAACGCCTTCCTCGCCGGGAGCTGAGCGGCCGGGAGCTGAGCGCCGGACGGCGGCGGGTGATCCTGCCGCCGTCCCGCGCGGCACGCGCTGGCCTCCGGCGGGGGAACGGGTGGGCGCGGCGGACGGGCGGGTGAAAGGATCGCATCCGTGATGGGGACGCTGAAGACCGAACCTGCCCGTACCCGCCCCGACCTGCTCGCCCCGCCGGTGGCCGCGGCGCTCGCCGAGTGGCCCGCCGACGCTCCGGTCGACGTGGACGACGTGCTCGTGGCGCCGATCGACGCCGACCTCGCCGACACCGCCGCCTTCTGCGCGGCGTACGAGGTGGGGCTGGACGTCTCGGCCAACTGCGTGGTGGTGGCCGGCAAGCGGGAGGGTGTGGTCCGCTACGCGGCCTGCGTCGTCCTCGCCACCACCCGGGCCGACGTGAACGGGGTGGCCCGGCGGGCGCTCGACGTGCGCAAGGCGAGCTTCGCGCCGATGGCGGACGCCGTGGAGCTGACCGGCATGGAGTACGGCGGGATCACGCCGATCGGCCTGCCGGCGCAGTGGCCGATCCTCGTGGACTCGCGGGTGGTCGCCACGCCGCACGTCATCATCGGCTCGGGCGTGCGCCACAGCAAGATCGCGCTGCCCGGCCCGGCCCTCGGGGCGCTGCCCGGCGCCCGGGTGGTCGAGGATCTGGCCCGCCCGGCCTGACCGTCCGGCCCGGACGCGGCGCACTCGTCGGCGTCGATGTGGTTGCACGTGAAACATCGCCGGTCGTGGTCGGCAGGCCGCCGACCGCGACCGGGATCAGCCGTTGGTCGACTCCAGCCGCTCGACCTCGGCTAGGGCGGCGAGCAGCGTCTGCGGCTCCTGGGCGCCGGTGACCGCGTACTTGCCGGCCAGCACGAAGGTCGGCACGCTGGTGACTCCGATGTCCCGGGCCTTGGCCAGCTCGGCGGCGAGTTCCTTCGTACCCTCGTCGGAGTCGAGGAACCGGCAGGCGTCGGCGGCGTCGAGCCCGACCTGCCCGGCGAGGGTGGCGAGCGCCTCCCGCGACCCCACGTCGATTCCGTCCACGAAGTGCGCCCGGTAGAGGGCCTCCACCATCTCGGCGGCGAGGCCGCGCTCGGTGGCGTACGCGACCAGCCGGTGGGCGTCGAAGGTGTTCGCCGCGACGGCCCGGTCGTAGTCGAGCCGGAGCCCGACGCCCGCGGCCACGTCGGTGACCCGGTCGACCATCTGCCGGGCGTTGGCCGTACCGCCGAACTTCGCGGCGAGCGACTCGACGACCGGCTGCGGCTCGGGCACCGGCGACGGGTCGAGCTGGAACGGCCGGTAGCGGACGGTCACGTCACCGTCGTACGACGCGAGGGCCTGCTCCAGGCGGTGCTTGCCGATGTAGCACCATGGGCACACCACGTCCGCGTAGATCTCGATCTCCATGACCGGTGGCAACTTCCCGCTCAGCCGAGTTGTTCCCGGACCTGGCGCTTGAGCCGGGCCAGGATCGCCGTGCCGCCGCGTACCCGCAGCGGGCTGATCGCCTGCGCCAGCCCCATCCGCTGGTAGAGGTCGTCCGGGACGGCGAGCACCTCGTCCGCGCTGGCGCCGGCCAGCCCCTCGGCGAGGATGCCGGCGAACGCCCGCGTGGTCGGCGCCTCGGGAGGGCAGTCGAAGGCGGTCTCCACCGTCTTCTCCGGCGTCACCCGGGCGCGCAGGAAGAACGCGGTCTGGCACTCCGGCACCTGCTCCATGCCCTCCCGCTCGCCCGGCGGGAGCGGGGGGATGACGTCGGCGTACTCGAGCAGCATCTCCAGCACCACGTCGCGGGGTGCGGCGGCGAACTCGTCGACGATCTCGGCCAACCTGGCCGGCATGGCAGACATGCGTTCGAGGCTACCCCCGTCGGGAGGCGGCCCCTCCTCTACCGGGAACGTCGAGGAGGGGCCGCTCCTCACACGGTCGGCGCCTGCTCGCTGATCTCGCTGAGGGCGGATCGTGGGTCGAGCTGCATGGCCAGGTCGCCGAGGGAGACGATCCCGACCAGCTTGCGGTCGTTGTCACAGACCAGCACCCGCCGGATCCCGCGTTCGCGCATCAGCGCCGCCGCCTCGGCGGCCGTCGCGTGCTGGTCGATCATCACGACCTCGCGGGTGATGATCGAGCCGATCGTGGTCGTGGCGGGGTTCACGCGTTCGGCCACCGCCCGCACCACGATGTCGCGGTCCGTGAGCATGCCCGCGAGGCTGGCGCCGTCGGTCACCACCACGTCGCCGATGTCGGCCTCCTTCATGACCGAGGCCGCCTCGTCCAGAGTGGTCTCCGCCGGCAGGTAGACGACCTGCCTGGTCATCACGTCGCTGACCCGGTATCCGGTCATGAGAGCCCCTCCACAAACGCGTTCGCCGATCCGGTTGCGGTACCCCGTCACGCCCCCGTTACACCAGGTGCCCGCGCGTCGCGCGCACCTCGTCGGCGAGTCGCTCGACCAGCCCGTCGAGGGGCACGTCGCTCCGTTCGCCGGTGGCCCGGTCGCGCAGCTCCACGTACCCCTCGGTGAGCCGGCGGCCGACCACGACGGCGCGCGGGACGCCGATCAGCTCGGCGTCGGTGAACTTCACCCCGGCGGAGACGCCGGCGCGGTCGTCGACGAGCACCCGCAGGCCCGCCGCGGCGAGGCGTCCGCCGAGGTCGAGCGCCGCCTCCACCTGCGGCCCCTTCCCGGCCGCCACGAGGTGTACGTCGAGGGGCGCGACCGACGCCGGCCAGACGAGTCCCCGGTCGTCGTGGTGCTGTTCGGCGATGGCCGCCACGAGCCGGGACACTCCGATGCCGTAGCAGCCCATGGTGGGCCGGACCGGTTTGCCCTCGGGGCCGAGCACGTCGACGGCGAACGCGTCGGTGAACCGGCGGCCGAGCTGGAAGATGTGCCCGATCTCGATGCCCCGCCGGATGGTCAGCTCGCCGGCCTCGCACGCCGGGCACCGGTCGCCGGGGCGCACCTCCGCGGCCTCGATCGCGCCGTCGGGGGTGAAGTCCCGGCCGCTGACCACGTTCGTGGCGTGCCGGCCCGGCTCGTTCGCCCCGGTCAACCAGGCCGAACCGGGCACCACGCGCGGGTCCACCAGGTAGCGGAGGCCGAGCTTGGCGAGGATCTGCGGGCCGATGTAGCCGCGGACCAGCTCCGGGTGCTCCGCCCAGTCCTCGAAGACGGTGACGGTGGCCGGGTGCAGCGCGGCCTCGACCCGCTTCAGGTCGACCTCCCGGTCGCCGGGCAGCCCGATCACGAGCAGCTCGGTCTCGTCCGCGCCGGGCCGGCGGACGGTCAGCAGGATGTTCTTCAGCGTGTCGGCGGCCGTCCAGTCGCTCCGGCCGGCGAGGCGGCGGGCGTTGGCCAGCTCCACGAGGCTCGCGATCGTGGGCGTCTCGGGAGTGTCGTGCACCTCGGCCGGCGGGTGCGCGTACGGGTCGCCGGCCGCCGGCGCGCGGGTGGTGACGGCCTCGGTGTTGGCCGCGTAGTCGCAGGCGGTGCAGCCCACGAACGTGTCCTCGCCGACCGGCGCGGCCGCCAGGAACTCCTCCGACGCCGAGCCGCCCATCGCACCGGACGTGGCCCGCACGATCGTGTAGTCCAGGCCGAGCCGGTCGAAGACCTTCGTGTAGGCGGCGCGGTGCCGGTCGTACGCGGCCTGGAGACCCGCCTCGTCCAGGTCGAACGAGTAGGCGTCCTTCATGAGGAACTCCCGCCCGCGCAGCAGGCCGGCGCGCGGCCGGGCCTCGTCCCGGAACTTGGTCTGGATCTGGAACAGCGTGACGGGGAAGTCCCGGTACGACGTGAAGACGTCCCCGACGAGCAGGGTCGCCAGCTCCTCGTGCGTGGGGGCGAGCAGGTGCTCGGCGCCCTTCCGGTCGGCGAGGGTGAAGATGTCGTCGCCGTACTCCGTCCACCGGCCGCTGGTCCGGTACGGCTCGGCCGGCAGCAGCGCCGGGAAGTGCACCTCCTGGTCGCCGATGGCCGTCATCTCGGCGCGGACCACCTCGGTGACCCGGTCCAGCACGAGCTTTCCCAGCGGCAGCCAGGCGTAGCCGCCCGGCGCGGCGCGGCGGACGTAGCCGGCGCGCAGCAGGAGCCGGTGGCTCGGCACCTCCGCGTCCGCCGGGTCCTCGCGCAGGGTCCGCAGCAGGAGGGTCGACATACGCAGCATTGCCGCAGCGTACGACCGGCGCCGCCGGCCCGGCGACGGGTTTCGCGAGCCCCAGCCCGCGTCGATCACGCGGTTGTGGTGCCGGACAGGGGCGACACCTGCGCTTGTCCTGCCCACCACGACCGCGTGATCGAGGGGATCAGGTCGGGCGCGGCGCGATCGGTCAGGGGCGCCGGGCGTGCGCGACGAAGGCGCGCCAGGCTCGCGGGGTGAAGGTGAGGACCGGACCGGTCGGGTCCTTGCTGTCCCGTACGCCGACGACCCCCGGCAGGTTGTCGGCCACCTCGACGCACTCGCCGTTGCCGCTGCGGGTGGACTTGCGCCAGACGGCGCCGGTCAGCTCCATGACGACACCACTTCCTTCATCAGCTCGACCGACTGCCGGTGGGGCAGCGCCTCGCTGCGGACGCTCTCCCACCTCGCGACCAGACTAGCCACGTCCTCATCCCTGTCGATCGTCGTGCCGCCGAGCTGGTTCTCCAGATGGGCGATCCAGCCGCCGTCCGCACCCCGGGCGAGGGTGAACGGGCCGGCGAGTCCCACGTGCGTGCTCACCTCGGCCGGGATGACGTGCACCCGGACGTGGGGGCGTTCGACGCACCGGATCAGGTGACCGACCTGCTGGGCCATGATGCCCCGGAAGCTCTCGTCGGCCCGGCGGAGCACGGCCTCCTCCACCACGGTGACGAGCTTGGGCGGTTGCGCGCGACCGAGGACGGCCTGCCGGTCCAACCGGACCGCCACCCGCCTCTCCACCTCGTCGTCGCTCAGCATGTCGTCGGCCCGGATCACCGCGCGGGCGTAGTTCTCCGTCTGGAGCAGACCGGGCACGAGCGTCGGGTGGTAGCACCAGAGCAGTTGGGCGTCGCGCTCGGCGTCCAGCCACGGTCGGAGCCAGCTCGGCTGCCCGTCGCGCTCGGCCATCCTGAGCAGCGACAGCAGAAGCCCGCCGGTGTTCAACACCTCGTCGGCACGCTTCAGGAAGAACCGGTCGAGCGGCCGCTGGCCCAGCTCGACGGCGGACACCTGGGAGCCGGAGAAGTGGACGAGCCTCCCGAACTCCTCCTGGCTCAGGCCGGCGTTCTGCCGTAGGCGCCGCAGTTGCGTCCGAATCAGCTCGGCGGTCGGCTCGCCCTCCACGCGTCCTCCACGATCTTCCCGGCGTCTCCACGGCACGTCCACGCGGTCGGGACGGTCCCCCCGACCCCGCCCCGGAGGGCGTCGATGCCTTCCGAGAGTAGTGGCGTCCTCACCAGACTGTCACGCGGTGGACCGCCTCCCGTCCGGTCCGCTTCCGGGGCCGCCCCGCACCTCCCCCCGTGCCGGGGCGGCCCCACACCCGAAGGAGGTCGAGATGCGCAACCCGCTCCGCTGGCTCCGGCGCCGCACCGCCGAGCCGCCACCACCGCCTGCCGCGCCGGAGAGCACCAACCTGCCGGGCTGGATGCGGGAGCCCACCCGCGTCATCCCCACGTCGCGCCCGGGCAGCCCGGGCCGGTTGACCCCGGCGCAGCAGTGGCGCGCCAACGGAGGGCGCTGGTGACCGGCGGCCGTGCCCGGACGGGACTCCCGGTGCCGCGCCTCGGTCCGTACGCCGACCGGCCGCGTCCCTATCCGCCGGGCCACCCGCCGCACGTGCCGATCCGACCGCTGTGGATGTGCCGGGCCTGCGGGCAGCCGTGGCCGTGTGCCGAGGCGCGGCTGCTGCTGCGGGTCGAGTACGACCAGAACCCCGTCGAGCTGGCCATCTACCTGTCCGGGCTCTACCACGAGGCGACGCACGACCTGTTCCGGCTCAACCCGCACGACGGTCCGACCCCGCGCGAGCTGTTCGAGCGGTTCGTGGCCTGGGGCCCGTACCGGAGGGGGATGGTCGAGCCGCCGGCGGTCGACCGGTGACGGTCCCGGCGCGTCGCACGGACCTCGTCCGGCTCCGCCGCCGCGGCGCGGTGGGACCTCTGCCACGTTCAGCCCGGCGGGCACCCCCGCCGCGGCCCGCGGTGGGACCTCTGCCACGTTCAGCCCGGCGGGCACCCCCGGCGCGGCCCGCGGTGCCAAACTGGTCGCCGCGGGCAACCAGGTGGAGTGAGGAGGCCGGGGTGCGCTGGCGCAGCTTCGTGGCGGTGGGCGACAGCTTCACCGAGGGCATGGACGACCCCTACCCGGACGGCACCTACCGGGGCTGGGCCGACCTGGTCGCGACCCGGCTCGCCGCCGAGGCCGGCCCGGACTTCCGCTACGCGAACCTCGCCATCCGCGGCCGGCTCTTCCCCAACATCGTGGCGAACCAGATCCCCGAGGCGCTCGCCATGAAGCCGGACCTGGTGAGCTTCGCGGCCGGCGGCAACGACGTGCTGCGCCGCACGTTCGACGGGGACGGGCTGGTCAGCCGCTTCGACGAGATCGTGGGACAGCTCCGGGCCAACGGCTCGGACGTACTGATCTTCCGGTTCGCGGACGTGATGGCCCGGCTCCCCGGGCAGCGGCTGGTCCGGCCCCGCGTCGAGCTGCTGAACCGGGCGGTCGGCGAGACCGCCGCGCGGCACGGCGCGATCCTCGTCGACCTGTACGCCGACGACACGTACCTGAACCCGCTGCTGTGGAGCACCGACCGGCTGCACCTCTCGCCGGCCGGGCACCGGCGGGTCGCCGCCCAGGTGCTCACCGCGCTCGGGGTCGGCTGCGACGAGGAGTGGCTCATGGTGCCCGCGCACCCGGAGCCCACGCCGTGGTTGGCCGCCCGTGCCGCCGACCTGCGGTGGGCCGGCCAGCACCTCGCACCCTGGATCAAGCGGCGGCTCACCGGCCGGTCGTCCGGCGACACCGTCACCGCCAAGCGCCCCTCGCTCAGCCCGATCTCCGACTGACGCACGGACTGCCTGCCCCGTCACGTTTGGGGGTCGGGGAAGGGCCGCCCGGCGTACCTTGGGGATCATGTCTGTGCCGAGCGATCCTGATCCCCGCCTCCAGGCGTACGCGGACCCGCAGCGCCTGGTCACCACCGACTGGCTGGCCGAGCACCTCGGCGACGAGGGCCTCGTCGTCGTCGAGTGCGACGAGGACGTGCTGCTGTACGACACCGGCCACATCCCGGGCGCCGTCAAGGTGGACTGGCACCTCGAACTCAACGACCAGGTGACCCGCGACTACCTGGACGCCAGGAGCTTCGCCGAGATGTGCGCCGCCAAGGGCATCGGCCGGGACGACACGGTCGTCTTCTACGGCGACAACTTCAACTGGTGGGCCGCGTACGCCCTCTGGGTCTTCTCCCTCTTCGGCCACCCCGACGTGCGGCTGCTCAATGGCGGCCGGCAGAAGTGGGTCGAGGAGGGACGCGAGCTGAGCCGCGAGAAGGTGAGCCGGCCGCGCGCCGAGTACCCGGTGCCGCAGCGGGACGACGCCCCGATCCGGGCCTTCCGCGAGCAGGTGATGGCGCACGTGGCGGCCGGCCGTCCGCTGGTCGACGTCCGCTCGCCCGGCGAGTACACCGGCGAGATGCTGCACATGCCCGACTACCCGCAGGAGGGCGCGCTGCGCGGCGGCCACATCCCGGGCGCGCTCAACAAGCCGTGGAAGTCGGCGGCGAACGACGACGGGACGTTCAAGTCCCCCGACGAGCTGCGGGCCATCTACGCCGACCAGCTCGGGCTGAGCCCGGACGACGACATCGTGGCGTACTGCCGCATCGGTGAGCGGTCCAGCCACACCTGGTTCGTGCTGCGGCACCTGCTCGGCTACCCGCAGGTGCGCAACTACGACGGCTCGTGGACCGAGTGGGGCAACCTGGTCCGCGCCCCCGTCGTGAAGGGCGACCAGCCCGGCGGCCTGAACCCCTGACGCCGGTGCGAGAAGGGGCCCCTTCCGGAGGGGCCCCTTTTCGACGTCCCGGACAGCTCACCCGCCGGCGAGCGCTCAGCCGGCGCGCTCACCCGGCGGTGAGCGCTCAGCCGGCGCGCTCAGCCCGGCGGTGAGCGCTCAGCCGGCGGCGAGCGAGACCAGGCCCTGGAGTTCGCGCAGGACGCCGGTGATCTCGCCGGTCTCCGGGTCCCAGCGCGCGAGGCCGGCGTCCGGGGCGAGCCGGAGCAGCACGGTGCCGCCGTCGCCCCAGCCCAGCACCTCGCAGCAGCCCTTCGTCCGATCTCGACCGAGGTCGAGGAGATGCGCCACGGCGCCGGTACGCGCGTCGAGCACGGCCACCCCCTCCGCGCCGTCGATCTCCCTGCTGGTGATCCACGCCGCCCGGGCCACCCGGTCACCGCGCAGCCAGCCCCGGCCGTAGAACTCGTTCACCCGGTACGACGCCGGCAGGTCGCCCTGGCCGACCCGCTGCTCGGTGCGGAGGGCGCCGTCCCCCGCCGACCGGCTGCGCAGCGTGAGACCGTCCCGCATCCCGCTCAGCTCGACGAGCGCCGCCCCCCGCCCGGCAGCCGGGTCCGGAGCGGACACGTCCCAGGCGGAGACGTCGATCCTCGCCGCCGCGCCCGAGGACCGGTCCACCGCGTACGTCCGGTCGTCGCCGCCGACCAGCACCCGGTCGCCGGCCCAGACCACCAGTTCGAGGTACCCGTCGAGCGGGACACGGCGTACGCCCGCGGTGGTCAGGTCGACCAGGACCAGCTCGCCGGTCTGCGCGAACGCGGCGGTCCGTCCGTCCGGGGAGAGCACACCGGGCTTGAGGGCGGGCGCCTCGTTGCCGCCCGCGTCCCGGGTGGGTTCGAGGTCCACCACGTCGAGCGAGCGGACCACGCCGTCGTCGCCCAGCACCCGGACCGGGCCGTCGGCCCGGTACTCGGCGTCGACCGGCTGGTAGAGCGCCAGCGCGCGCCGGACGGGTTCGCGCGAGAGCGGCGCGGTCGCCGGATCCGTGAGACGCGCCAGCGGGTCGGCCCGGAACGCCAGCGTGGCCGGCGGTCGCTGCACCGGCGGGGCGTGCGTGGGCGTGAGGTCGGTGACGCTCGGGTCGGCCACGATGGGCGGCGGTCCGACCGGGGGACGCAGGGCGAACACGGTGCCACCCCCGGCCAGCGCGACGGCGAGGGCCGCCGCGCCGACGGCCCGCCGGGTGTGCCGGACCCGCCGCGCCCGCTCCCAGGCGGTCCCCGCCGGGTGGCTCGGGCGTACGTCCTCGGCGGCGACCGTGAGCAGCCGCCGCAGCTCCTCTTCCCTCACTGCGTCACCTCCATCCCGCTGGCCAGCCCGTCGTCGCGGCCCAGCTCGGGGGCCAGTTCGCGGAGCCGGCGCAGCGCGGCGTGGCACTGGCTCTTCACGGTGCCGACGCTCACGCCGAGCACCTCGGCGGTGGCCGCCTCGGTCAGGTCCTCGTAGTACCGCAGCACCACGACCGCGCGTTGCCGCGGCGGCAGCCGGACCAGGGCCTCGCGCAACGCGAGCCGGAGCGCGTCGTCCCGGTCGGCGCCGGCCTGGTCCGGCGTCCGGGCGCTCAGCCACTCGCGGCGGCGCCGTCGCCACCACGAGACCGCGTCCCGATAGAGGATCGAGCGCACGTACGCGGCCGGGTCGCCCTCGCGCACGCTGGGCCAGCGCAGCGCGAGCTTGAGCAGCGCGTCCTGGAGGAGGTCCTCGGCCTGGTGCCGGTTGCCGCAGACCAGGTACGCGGCACGCAGCAGCCGGTGCTGGTGGCTCTCGACGAAGCTGACGTAGCCGTCCCGCCCGTCGTCTCCGGCCGCCCGTGCCATGGCGCCTCCCTCCGGCGGGTCGTCGCGCTCATCACTCAGACGCACGGGGGGCGGAAAAGGTTGGGGCGGGCAGCGGATCGGATTCCGGCTCCGGCCGGGCCCCGCGGAGCACCCGCCACGCCGCGACGGTGACCACCGCGAACGTGCCAGCGGCCGCCCCGGCCACGGGCACCGTCCCGTACGCCCCCGCGACCAGACCGGCGACCGCCGCCCCGATCGGTGCGGTGAGCAGCCCCACCATCCGCTGGGCGGCACCCACCCGCCCGAGCAGTGTCGCGGGCACCCGCTGCTGCCCGTACGCGGCCCACAGACTGTTCCACACCGACGTGCCGGCGGCGAAGACCGCCAGGGCGAGCCCGGCCGGCACAGCGTGTCGGGCCAGCGCGAACCCGGCCAGCGCGACGGTCTGCGCGGCGAGCACCGCGCGCAGCACGGGCAGCGTGCCGAACCGGGAGGCGAGGCGGCCGGCCACGAGCGCCCCGGCCAGACCGCCGACGATCGCCGTGGCCATGAAGAGGCCGTACCCGGCCGGAGGCACCCGCAGCACCTCCAGCGCGTGGAGCACGACGATCGCCATGAGCCCGCTGATCGCGAGGTTGCTCGCCGCGCTCAACAGGGTGACCCGCCACAGCGTGCGGTCCCCCCGCAACCACCGCACCCCAACCCAGAGCACCCCCGCGCCCGTCTCCCTCCCCGTCTCCCTCCCCGCGATCTTGCAGTTGTGGCCCTTGGTTCGTGGCTTTTCGTGGGGTTTGTCGGGGCGGAAAGTGCAAGATCGCGGGGACGGGGTGGGCGGGGTGAGGGCGAGCACCAGCGTGGCCGCGAGCGCGAACGTCACCGCGTCGAGGGCGAACGGGAGGGCGGGGGCCGCCGCGAACGCCGCACCGGCGACGGGCGCGCCGACGAGACCCCCGGCCACCGCCGTACCGGCCTGGAGCCGGCCGTTGGCCCGGGGCAGGGCGTCCGGCGGCACCACCGACGGCAGCAGCGCGAAGGAGGCGGCGTCGAAGAGGGTGCCGAGGGTGGCGAGCAGGAAGGCGACCAGCAGCAGCATCCCGAGGCCGGCCCGGTCCACGGCGACCGCCACGGCGAGCGCGGCCACCACGGCGGCGCGTACGCCGTCGACGAGCGCCATCGTCCGCCGGCGGTCCCAGCGGTCGGCGTACACGCCGCCGAGCAGGCCGAAGAGCAGCGGCGGCACCTGCGCGGCCACGGTGACCGCCGCGATCAGTCGGGGATCGCGGGTCAGGGTCGCGGCCAGCAGGGCCAGAGCGGGCGTACGCAGCGCGTCCCCGAAACGGGAGGAGACGGCGGCGGACCAGAGCAGGTGGTAGTCGCGGCCGAGCCGGGATGCGGGCATGGCGGTGACCCTGGAGGGTCGACCCGCTCGAGGGTCAAGCCGACGGGTGAACGGGGGACGCGCGGCGTCGGTGACGGTCGGTACGGTGAGCGCCGGCATCGGACCGGGGAGCACACAGGCGTGGACCACACCTTCCAGGTCGACCTTCGTGGCGTCGTCGACCTGCTCAGTCATCATCTCTACGGCAGCCCGCGGGTGTACGTCCGCGAGCTCCTGCAGAACGCGGTGGACGCGATCACCGCGCGCCGGGCGACCGACCCGGACGCACCGGCGCTGATCCGCATCGAACCGCCGGAGCTGACCGGCGACGGGACACTGCGGATCCACGACACAGGCATCGGCCTCACCGAGGCGCAGGTGCACGAGCTGCTGGCCACCATCGGCCGCAGCTCCAAGCGGGACGAGCTGGGCTTCTCCCGGCACGAGTTCCTCGGCCAGTTCGGCATCGGCCTGCTCTCCTGCTTCCTGGTCGCCGACGAGATCCGCGTACTCACCCGGCACGGCGACCAGCCGACCGTCCGCTGGACCGGCCACTCCGACGGCCGCTACACGGTCGAGCCCGCTCCGGCCGGGGCCGGGCGCAGCGAACCGGGCACCACGGTCACGCTGGTCCCGCGCCGGGACGCCGACCAGTGGTTCACCACGGCCACCGTCACCGACCTGGCGCGGCTGTTCGGCTCGCTGCTGCCGGTCACGGTGCGCGTCGGCGACGTGGTGACCACCGCCGGGCCACCGCCGTGGCCCACCACCGCGGGCGCGCCGGTCGACCGTCCGGGATTGATCCGGTACGCGCGGGAGACGCTCGGCTTCGACCCGTTCGACGTGCTGCCGCTGTCCGTGCCGGAGGCGGGGCTCACCGGCGTCGCGTTCATCCTTCCCGAGCCGGTGAACCCGGCGGCGCGGGCCGGCCACCGCGTCTACCTCAAGCGGATGCTGCTCACCGAGCACGCCGACGGCCTGCTGCCGGACTGGGCGTTCTTCGCGCACTGCGTGGTCGACGCCAGCGAGCTGCGGCCGACGGCGAGCCGCGAGGCGCTCTACGAGGACACGCTGCTCACGGCGACCCGGGAGGCGCTCGGCGAGCAGGTCCGCGGCTGGCTGGTCCGGTTGGCCCGGCACGACCCGCGCCGGCTCGCCGAGTTCCTCCAGGTGCACCACCTCGGCGTGAAGGCGTTGGCGCTGCACGACGACGAGATGCTCCGTTTGGTCGACGAGTGGTGGCCGATGGACACCAACGTCGGCACGCTCACGCTGGCCGAGTTCCGGCAGCGGCACGGCCTGATCCGGTACGCGGCCAGCCTCGACGAGTTCCGCCAGCTCGCCGCGGTCGCCGCCGCGCAGGACCTCGCCGTGGTCAACGGCGGCTACACGTACGACACCGAGCTGATCGAGCGGCTGCCCACGGTGGACCGGTCGGTGCTCATCGAGCGGCTGGAACCCAGCGACCTGACCACCCGCTTCGACAGCCTCGACCCGCAGGTCGAGCTGGCACTGCGGCCGTTCCTCGCGGCCGCGCAGAAGGCGCTGGAGCGGACCGGGTGCGAGGTGGTGATCCGGGCGTACGACCCGGTCTCCCTGCCCGCGCTCTACCTGGTGAGCCGCTCGGCGGCCTTCAACGACCAGCTCGCGGCCAGCCGGGACCGGGCCGACGAGCTGTGGGCCGGCGTGCTCGACGCGATCGCGGCGTCGGCCCCGCCGGACCGTCCGCAACTGGTGCTCAACCACCGCAACCCGCTGCTGCGCCGGGTCACCACGCTCACCGACCCGGAGCTGGTCGGGCTCGCCGTCGAGGCGCTGTACGGGCAGGCGCTGCTGCTCGGGCACCATCCGATCCGCGCGGCCGACGCCGCGCTGCTGAACAGTTCGTTCCTCGGCCTGCTCGGCCGGGCCGTACCGGGACGGGAGTGATTCGTGGGCACGACCGACGAGGACCTGTGGCGGGTGCTCCGCGAGGTCAGCAACATGCCGTACGGAGCGGGGCAGATCGCCGCGCTGGAGCAACTGCTCCGGCGGGTCGACGCCGCCGAGGACCGGGAGCTGGCCTTCGTGACCCGGATGCAGGGCACCACCGCGTACACCTACGGCGGTGAGCCGGCCAAGTCCTTCGTGACGTTCTCCTGGTGCGTCGCGGAGTTCGACCGCGATCCGCAGCCCTACCACGCCCGGTACGCGCGGCAGCTGCTCTGGCACTTCAAGTACATGGTCAACGGCCTGCTGAAGTTCCCGGAGGTGCCGCTGGACCGCACGTACGCGGTGCTCGACGACATGGAACGCCGCTACCGGGCCGGCGGGCACAGCCTCCAGGCGGTCCACAAGCACCGGTTCCGGGTGGCCGAGCACGTCGGGGACGCCGAGGCGGCCGACCACTGGTACCGGCTCTGGCAGACCACCCCGCGTGACGACCTCTCCGACTGCGCGGGCTGCGACCCGACGACCGAGGTGCAGTACCTCGCCGACACGGGCCGGTACGCCGAGGCGGCGGCCCTCGCCGAGCCGGTCCTCGCCGGCCGGCTCACCTGCACCGAGCAGCCGCAGGCCATCCTCACCGCGCTGCTCGTGCCGTACCTGCGCACGGGCCGGCACGACGACGCGCGCAACGCGCACCGGGAGGCGTACCGGCGGCTGCGCGGCAACCTCTCCGACCTGTGGGACATCGGCGACCACATCGAGTTCTGCACGCTGACCGGCAACGAGGCGCGGGCGCTGGAGCTGGTCGAGCGGCACCTGGACTGGCTCGACCGGGCGCCCTCGCCGGCGGCCGCCATGCACTTCGCGGCGGCCGCCGCGGCGGCGCTGCGCCAGGTGGACGGGGAGTTGCCCGTGCACCGGCGGGCCGCCGGCGACCGGCCGGCCGCCGACGTGCCGGCGGGACGGCTCGCCGACGAGCTGGCCGGGACGGCCACGGAGCTGGCGGCCCGGTTCGACGCCCGCAACGGCACCACCCGCCAGTCGGAGCTGGTCGCCGCCCGCCTCGCGGTGCGGCCGAGCGGCGAGCACCTGCCGCTCTCGGCGAGCCTGCGCCGCCGCCCGCCCCGCCCGCGCGCCACGGCGGACGGCGACGCCGTCGCGGTCGCCCCGGCCGGCGCGGTCGCGGACGGCCCGTCTCCCGGGACGCCTCCGGCGGGCCGGTACGCGGGCGGGTCAGCCCCGGGTGGCGCCGGTGTGGAGGTGCCGGACGACGCCGGCGCGGACGAGCTGCTGGACCTCGCCGAGGCGTGCTGGCACCGGCACGACCTCGCCGGATTCCGGTCCGCGCTCGCCGCGTACGACGGGCGGTTCGGCGCCACCGAGCAGGCCCCGGCCGCGGTGGCGCGGCGGCTGGAGCTGCGCGCGGCCGAGCTGAGCGACGCCGAGGAGTTCCCGGCGGCGATCGAGACGGCGCGGACGGCGGTGGCCGCCTACCGGGAGCTGGGCGACGAGGTCCGCGCCCAGGTGGTCGCCAGCCGGCTCGGGGTGCTGCTCACCATGACGGAGGAGGGCACCCACGAGGGGCTGGCCCTGGTCGAGGCGGCCGCCGAGGCGCTCGACCGGCTCGGGGACGAGCGGTTGCGGGCCGCCGCCCACGACCGGGTGGCGCTGGCGCTCATGCACGGCGAGCGCTGGGCGGAGGCGCTGGACGCGCTGGACCGGGTGCCGGCGGCCGGCGACCCGTACCTGGAACTCCGGATCGCGCTGCACCGCACCCACGTCCTCGAGGAGCTGGAACGCGCGGAGGAGTTCCGGGCCGCGGCCGAGCAGGCCCGCCGGCAGGCTCGCGAGCTGGGCGTCGGTGAGCTGCTCATGAGCGCCAGCCTGGCGTACGCCCGGGCGGTGGACGACCCGGCGGAGGCGGTGGCCGCCTGCGACGAGGCGCTGCGGGTGACGCCGCCGAAGGGGCTGATCCCGGCCCGGGTCACCCGTGCCCGAGCGCTCATGGCTGCCGGGCGTGCCGACGAGGCCGTGGACGACTTCGCCGAGGCGGTCACCCTCTGCGTGGAGCGGGGCGCCGAGGGCGACGCCCTGCTGCGCTGGGAACTGGCGAACGCCTACCGGGTCGCCGGCCGGCTGAGCGAGGCGGCGGAGGTCGCCGAGGAGGCGGTCATCGGGCTCGACAAGCTCGGCGCGCAGGTCCAGGCGGACCGCTGCCGGTACCTGCTCGCCGGCATCTACCAGGGGCTCGGCGAGATCGACCCGGCGCTGGCCCTGCTGGACCAGCTCGCGGAGAACCTCGACGGCCCGGACAACCTGCCGCACCGCGCGCACATGCTGGAGGAGGCGGGCGGGCTGCTCTACGACGCCGACCGGGACGCCCTCGCCGCCCAGCGGTTCGCGGCGGCGGCCGGCGCGTACGAGCTGGCCGGGCTGACCCTGGACGAGCTGCGCACCCGCCGCCGCGAGGCGTACGCCTGGATGTGGGCCGGGGACGGACCCGCCGCGCTGCGGACCGTGGAGGTGATGGACCGCCTCGCGGCGGCGGTCGGCGGGGACGGGGAGCCGGAACCCCCGGTGACGTACGAGCGGGCCCTGGCCGCCGAGGCGGCGGCCCGCGTGCTGGCCGGCGACGGCCGGGAGGCCGAGGCGCTGGACCGGCTGGCCGGTGTGCCCGAGCGGCTCCGGTCGATCGAGGCGTTCGGCGAGGCCGCCCAGGTGGAGATCTTCACGGGGGAGCTGCTGCTGCGGCTCGACCGGCCGGTCGACGCGGAGCGGGTGCTGCGGGACGTGCTCGGTGGGCTTCCCGCCGGTTCCCGCCCGTTGCAGCAGGCCGCCTGGCTGCTGGCGCGGGCGCTGGACGAACTCGGCCGCGCCGACGAGGCCGCCGCCCTGCGGGCGGAGCACGACCTCGACCACGACCACTGACGTGGAGCCGGGCCGGCCGCGCGCCGGCCGGCCCGGCCCGGACAGCGGCACCGGGCCCGCGTGCCCGAGCCCGTCCGCCGGTCGGCCCGCGCCGTTCGGGTGTGATCAATCGGCCGTCAACCGCCCCTCCACCTCGGCCGGCGTGCGGGTCTACGCTTGCCCGGTGACGGTGGAGCAGCAGGCACGAGGCACGGCGGGTGGTGCGGCGGGTCGCCGACGTTCACGCAAGGACGAGATCCTGGAGGTCGCGGTCGGCCTCTTCGCCGCCCGGGGCTACCACGGCGTCTCGATGGACGACATCGGCGCGGCGGCCGGGGTGACCGGCCCGGCGCTCTACCACCACTTCGCCGGCAAGGAGGCGATGCTGGCCGCCGCGCTCATCCCCGTGAGCGAGGGGCTGCTCGCCGGTGGCCGGGAACGCGCCGCCGCGCACCCCGCCGACCCGCGCGCCGCGCTGGAGTCGCTCATCGACTTCCACGTCGACTTCGCGCTGGCGAACCCGGCGGTGATCGCGCTGCACCTGCACGAACTGGACCGCCTCCCCGACGAGCCGCGCCGCCGGATCCGCCGGCTCCAGCGGCTCTACGTGGAGGAGTGGGTGAGCGTGCTCACCGCCCTGCACCCCGGCATGCCCGACGGCGAGGCCCGGGTGCTGGCGCACGCCGCCTTCGGCCTCATGAACTCCACCCCGTTCCTCGGCGGCGAGGTGGACCGCCGCCGCCGGGCCGAGCTGCTCCGGGGCGCGACCCTGGCCGCCCTCCTGGCCTGATCCGACCCGGGACTCGTCGGTCCCGTGCCTCCGGTCGGGGGCCCGGGACTCGTGCGAAGGCGGCCGGCATGGTTCCCTGAGATCCGTCCCAAATCCTGGACGCTGGGAGGAAACATGATCGAGTCGCTGCTGATCGCCAACCGGGGGGAGATCGCCCGCCGGATCATCCGTACCGCGAAGCGGCTCGGCATCCGCGCGATCGCGGTGCACTCGGAGGTCGACGCCGACCTGCCCTTCGTCACCGAGGCCGACGAGGCGGTCTGCGTCGGCCCGGCGAACCCCGCACAGAGCTACCGCAACGTCGAGGCGATCCTCGCCGCCGCCAAGTCCACCGGCGCGCAGGCGATCCACCCGGGCTACGGCTTCCTGTCGGAGAACGCCGAGTTCGCCCGTACCGTCGAGTCGAGCGGCCTGATCTGGGTCGGGCCCGGCGCCGACGCGATCGCCGCGATGGGCGACAAGATCAATGCCCGGAACCTCATGGCGGCGGCCGGCGTCCCGGTCGCGCCGGGCACCACCGAGCCGGCGGCCGACCTGGACGCGGCGGTCGCCGCGGCGGCCGAGATCGGCTACCCGGTGATGGTGAAGGCCGCCGCCGGCGGTGGCGGCATGGGCATGGGCGTGGCCACCGACGAGGCCGCGCTGCGCACCGAGTACGACAAGGTGCGGTCGTTCGCCGAGCGGATGTTCGGCGACGGCTCGGTGCTGATCGAGCGCTACTTCCCGCGGGTGCGGCACGTCGAGGTGCAGATCCTGGGCCTGGCCGACGGGCGCGTGGTGGCGCTCGGGGAGCGGGAGTGCTCGGTGCAGCGGCGCAACCAGAAGCTCGTCGAGGAGTCCCCGTCCCCGGCGGTCTCCCCGGAGCTGCGGGAACGGCTCCTGGCCGCCGGTGTGCGGGCCGGGGAGGCGGTGGGCTACCGCAACGCGGGCACCGTGGAGTGCCTGTTGGTCCCCCGTGAGCCGGACGCGAAGGGCGACGCCGCCGAGGAGTTCTTCTTCCTGGAGATGAACACCCGGCTCCAGGTCGAGCACCCCGTCACCGAACTGGTCTACGGACTGGACCTGGTCGAGGAGCAGCTGCGGGTGGCCTCCGGGCTCGCCCCGACGTTCGACCCGGACGCGCTCACCCCGCGGGGACACGCCATCGAGCTGCGGATCAACGCCGAGGACCCGAAGCGCTTCCTGCCCGGCCCGGGGGCGGTCACCACGTGGACCGAGCCGGTCGGCGAGGGCGTACGCGTCGACTCGGGGTACGTCGCCGGCAACACGGTCACCCCGTTCTACGACAGCCTCATGGCGAAGCTGATCGTCGACGGCAGGGACCGCGCGGAGGCGCTGGAGCGGGCCCGGGCGGCGGTCGCCGCGTTCGAGATCGCCGGCCCGAAGTGCAACCTGCCGTTCTTCGCCGAGCTGCTGGAGAACCCGGAGTTCCTTTCCGGCGACTACGACACGGCCATCGTGTCCCGCATGCGCTGACCCCCCGACCCGTCCCCCGTCCCCCGTCCCCCGTCCGCCCCCCCGCGCGCCGCCCCCCATTCGCCCCGGTGATCATGAAGTTATTGCCGCGACACGCCGACGCGGCGCGCAATAACTTCATGATCAAGGAGGTGGGGCGGGGGCGGCGGACGGGGTGACATGCTGGAGGACACGACCCAGCACTGCGTCACAGTGAGGTGACCCCTTATGACGAGCCTTCCGAACTCCGTGTCGATCCGGGAGGTCGGGCCCCGCGACGGGTTGCAGAACGAGGACCCGATCCCGACCGACGCCAAGGTGCGTCTGCTCGACGCGCTCTCCCGCACCGGCGTGAAGCGCATCGAGGCGGTGTCCTTCGTGCACCCGAAGGCGATCCCGCAGATGGCCGACGCGGACGAGGTGTGGCGGCAGGCCAGCCAGGTCGACGGGGTGCGCTACTCGGCGCTGGTGCCGAACACCCGCGGCGCGCAGCGGGCCCTGGCCGCCGGTTTCACCGAGATCGAGGTGGTCGTGTCGGCCAGCGACACGCACAACCGGCGTAACGTCAACCGCTCGACCGACGAGTCGCTCGACGACATCGCCGAGCTCGTCGACCTGCTGCACGGCGCGGGCGCACGGGTCGAGGTGATCGTGGCGACCAGCTTCGGCTGCCCGTACGAGGGGGACATCGACCCGCAGCGGGTGGCCGGCATCGTGGACCGGGTCGTCCGCGACGGCGCCGACCGGGTCGCGTTCGGTGACACCACCGGCATGGGCACTCCGCGCCGGGTCCGCGAGCTGTTGACGGCCGTACGCGACCGCAACGCGCACATCCCGGTGCTGCTGCACTTCCACAACACCCGTGGCACCGCCCTGGCGAACCTGCTCACCGCGCTGGAGCTGGGGGTGACGGAGTTCGACGCCAGCGTGGGCGGCCTGGGCGGCTGCCCGTACGCGCCGGGGGCGAGCGGCAACCTCGCCACCGAGGAGGCGGTGCACATGCTGCACGACATGGGCATCGACACCGGCATCGACCTGGACGCCCTGATCGAGGTCGCCGAGCTGGCCGAGCGCCTGGTCGGGCGGCAGCTCCCGTCCGGGGTGCTCCGCGCCGGCCCGCGCACCCGCCTGGCCCGTTAGGACCGGCCCATCCGCGCACCCGCCTGGCCCGTCAGGGCGGGCCCTCGCTCTCCGTGGAGCGGTGATGCAGGGGCCCTGGTGACACCGCGACGGAAGGGTCGGCACCGGTCCCCGGAGGGGCCGGCACCGGCCCGACGGGAGGGGCCGGCGTCGGCCGGCCCCTCCCAGTGCGGGATGCGGGTCAGCCGACCGTCGCGGGTGCGGCCGGCCAGCTGTCGCGGAAGACCGCGCCTCCGGTGTCGCCGCTGGTGCGCTCGGCGCTGCGGGTGCCGGCGAAGAGGTTGCTGACCCGGTTCGCCTCGGTCGTGCTCGGGTACGGGTTCGTGCAGCTGGTGCCGGCGCTGCCGCCGGACATGAGGATCGCGCAGTTGCCGTTGTAGTTGTCGGGCAGGCCGAGGATGTGCCCGATCTCGTGGGTCATGATGCGCAGCGGGCTGTACTGCTGGGCCTGCTGGGTGTCGATGTAGACGCGGCCGTTGCCGAGGCTCGTGCGGACGGCGTACGACCCGCCGCCGGTGATCTGGTAGATCCGGAGGTTCGAGCCGCAGTTCGGCGACAGCGTCAGGTTCGTGGTGGCGTTGTTCCAGATCGTGGCCGCCTGGTTGGCGATGCTCGCGAAGCTCGGCGCCTGGCTGGTGTTGTAGCAGATGGTCATGGCGGCGGCCGCGGGCGAGGGGTTGGCGACCGTGACGCCGAGGGTGGCGCCCGCCGTCGCGACGAACGCGACCGCGGCCCGGCTGATCCGTGAGTTCATGGCTCACTCCCATCGGAGAGGTTCGGGGTGCCAGGAGCCTAGCCACAGAAATAGGCACACATCAATATCTGACGAGAGATCGGCCGAGAGATCGGCCGGGAGACCCGGCGAGAGGTTGCCCGGGAGATCGGCGAGAGGTCGCCCGGGAGATCGCCGGGAGATCGGCCGGGTGGCCCGACGTCGCACCGATGCGATAACCTAACGATCGTTCAGGTCGGTACGGTGAGGGAGTCGGCGTGACGCTCGACGGTGAGGCACTGGAGCAGCTGCGCAAGCGGGCCAAGGCCGGCGGGGCGGACAAGTACCACGCGGCCAACGCGGCCAAGGGCAAGCTCTTCGCGCGCGAGCGGGTTGCGCTCCTCGTCGACGAGGGGAGCTTCGTCGAGGACGGGCTCTACGCCAACGCGATGGCCGAGGGGCTTCCCGCTGACGGCGTGGTCACCGGCACCGCCACCATCGACGGCCGGCCCGTCTGCCTCATGGCGAACGACTCCACCGTCAAGGCCGGAAGCTGGGGCGCCCGCACCGTCGAGAAGATCATCCGGATCATCGAGCGGGCGTACACGACCGGCGTGCCGATGGTCTACCTCGTCGACTCGGCGGGCGCCCGCATCACCGACCAGGTCGACCTCTTCCCGGGCCGGCGCGGCGCCGGGAAGATCTTCTGGAACCAGGTCCGCGCCTCCGGCTCCATCCCGCAGGTCTGCGCGCTCTTCGGCCCGAGCGCGGCCGGCGGGGCGTACATCCCGGCGTTCTGCGACGTGGTGGCCATGGTCGACGGCAACGCGAGCATGTACCTGGGCTCCGACCGGATGGTCGAGATGGTCACCGGCGAGAAGACCACGCTGGAGGCGATGGGCGGGGCCAAGGTTCACTGCGCCGAGTCCGGCGTCGGGCACTTCCTCTGCAAGAGCGAGGCCGAGGCGCTCGACGTGGTGAAGCGCTACCTGTCGTACCTGCCCTCGAACTGGACGCAGACGCCGCCGGCCGCGCCGGCCGTCGAAGCGCCGGAGAAGGCCGACCTGGCCGCGCTCGTGCCGGCCAGCGAGCGGCAGGCGTTCGACATGCGGCGGTACGTGAAGGGCCTCCTCGACGAGGGCTCCTTCTTCGAGATCCAGGCCCTGTGGGCCAAGGAGCTGACCATCGGCTTCGGCCGGCTGAACGGCGAGGTCGTCGGCGTGGTCGGCAACAACTCGATGTTCAAGGGCGGTGTGCTCTTCGTCGACTCGGCCGACAAGGCGACCCGCTTCGTCCAGCTCTGCGACGCCTTCAACGTGCCGCTGCTCTTCCTGTCCGACGTCCCGGGCTTCATGGTCGGCACGGCCGTGGAGAAGCAGGGGATCATCCGCCACGGCGCCAAGATGATCACTGCGATCTCGGAGGCGACCGTACCGAAGATCTGCGTGGTGGTCCGTAAGGCGTACGGCGCGGGCCTCTACGCGATGGCCGGCCCGGGCTTCGAGCCGGACGCCACCATCGCGCTGCCCACCGCCAAGATCGCCGTGATGGGCGCCGAGGCGGCGGTCAACGCCGTCTACGCCAACAAGATCGCCGCGATCGAGGACGAGGCCGAGCGCGCCGCCTTCGTGGCCGCCAGGCGCGAGGAGTACGAGCGCGACATCGACATCGTCCGGCTCGCCAGCGAGCTGGTGGTGGACGCGATCGTCGAGCCGCACGAGCTGCGGCCCGAGCTGATCCGCCGGTTCGCCGCGGCTCGCGGCAAGGACCGCCACTTCTCCCGGCGCCGGCACGGCGTCACCCCGGTCTGACCGACCGACCCGCGTCCCGCGCCGGCGTCACGAGCGCCCGGCCGCCCGTCGTACAGGAGGAACCATGGACTTCCGGCTCACCGAGGAGCAAGAGGCGCTGCGGGAGAGCGTGCGGGACTTCGCGCGCGAGGTCGTCGCGCCGGTCATCGCCGAGCACTACGAGAAGCACACCTTCCCGTACGACGTGATCCGGCAGATGGGCAAGATGGGTCTCTTCGGGCTCCCCTTCCCGGAGGAGTACGGCGGGATGGGCGGTGACTACTTCGCGCTCTGCCTCGCCCTGGAGGAGCTGGCCCGGGTCGACTCCAGCGTGGCCATCACGCTGGAGGCCGCGATCTCCCTCGGCGCGATGCCGATCTACCGGTTCGGCACCGAGGAGCAGAAGGCCCGGTGGCTGCCGAAGCTGGTGAGCGGCGAGGCCCTCGCCGGCTTCGGGCTCACCGAGCCGGGCACCGGTTCGGACGCGGGCGGCACCCAGACCCGGGCCGTGCTGGACGGCGACGAGTGGGTGATCAACGGCTCGAAGGCGTTCATCACGAACTCCGGCACGGACATCACGGCGCTGGTCACGGTCACGGCGGTGACCGGCACCCGGCCGGACGGCTCGAAGGAGCTGTCGACCATCATCGTCCCGTCGGGCACGCCCGGCTTCACCGTGGCTCCCGGCTACTCGAAGGTCGGCTGGACGGCGTCCGACACGCACGAGCTGACGTTCGACGACTGCCGGGTCCCGGCCGACAACCTGCTCGGCGAGCGGGGCCGGGGCTTCGCCCAGTTCCTGCGCATCCTCGACGAGGGACGCATCGCCATCGCGGCGCTCGCCGTCGGCCTCGCGCAGGGCTGCGTGGACGAGTCGCTGAAGTACGCCCGGGAGCGGCACGCCTTCGGCCAGCCCATCGGCAACTACCAGGCCATCCAGTTCAAGATCGCCGACATGGAGATGCGGGCCCACACCGCCCGGCTGGCCTACTACGACGCGGCGGCCCGGATGCTCGCGGGCGAGCCGTTCAAGCGGCAGGCGGCCATGGCCAAGCTCCACGCCAGCACCATCGCCGTGGACAACGCCCGGGAGGCCACGCAGATCCACGGCGGGTACGGCTTCATGAACGAGTACCCGGTGGCCCGGTTCTGGCGTGACTCGAAGATCCTGGAGATCGGTGAGGGCACCAGCGAGGTGCAGCGGATGATCATCGCTCGCGACCTGGGCCTCTGAGCGGACGTACGCCCGCCGCGTCGCGCCGGCTGTCGGATATCAGCACCGGCGCGTCGGCCAGTTGACGCTCGACTGCCGAAGGTCGGACCTGGTCCGTAGTCTTCCACCCCGTGACTCCGGCCCATGATCGCTCGTCCGGCCCGGACGGTCGTACCGCCCTGCCGGAACTGCTGCGCGGGCACCGGCTGGCCGCCGGACTCACCCAGGCCGAGCTGGCGACCCGGGCCGGCGTGGGTGTCCGCACGGTGCGTGACCTGGAGCGCGGCCGGTCCTCGCGGCCGCAGCGGACCACCGTCGAGCTGCTCGCCGGGGCGTTGGGCCTGGCCGGCGCGGCCCGGTCGGTCTTCCTCGCGGCGGCGCGCGGCGCCTCCGTGGTCGAGCCGCACATCCCGGTGCTCAGCACGGGCGACGGAGTGGGCGAGGGTGGCCCGCCGGTGACGCTCCCGCCGCCGGTCGAGCTGATCGGGCGGGACCGGGACGTCACCGCGCTGGTCGACCTGCTCACCGACGAACTCGGTCCCCGGCTGGTGAGCCTCGTGGGGCTGGCCGGCGTGGGCAAGACCGCGCTCGCCCTGGCGGTGGGGCACGCCGTGTCCGGCAGCCACCCCGGCGGCGTCGCCGGGGTCCTGGTCGGCGCGGGTACGGACACACCCGACGTCCTCGCCACCTCGGTGGCCGTCCTCGGCGCGGCCCGGCTGCCGGAACTCGCCAGCCGGCTCGCGGGTCGGCCGGCGCTGCTCGTGGTGGACGCCGCGGAGCGGGCACCCGGTCCGGTGGCCGAGGCGCTGCACCGCCTCGCCGTCGCCGTGCCGTCGTTGCGGGTACTGGTCACCGGGCGGCATCCGGTCGGCCTCGCCGGGGAGCGGGTCTGGCCCGTCACTCCGCTCGACGTGCCGCCCCCGGAGGCCGAGGCGGCCGGGCCCGCGGCGCTCGCGGCATGGCCCGCGGTCGCGCTCTTCGTCGCCCGCCTCGGCCAGGTACGCCGGGAGCAGCCCGCCCCCGCCGAGCTGCCCGCCGTCGCGACGCTGGTCCGCCGGCTGGGGGGCCTCCCGCTCGCCATCGAGCTGATGGCCGCGCGCGGCCGGATCCTCGATCCCACCGAGCTGCTCGACCGGTACGGCGACCGGGTCCTCGATCTCGCCACGGGAGGAGACGGCACGTCGGGGTGGGACGGGCCGGGCGGAGCCGAGGACCCCCGCCAGACGGTGGCCGTCACCCTCCGCGACGCGGTGGCGGTCAGCTACCGGATGCTCGCCCCGGAGGAGCGCACCGCCCTGCGCCGGCTCGCCGCGTTCGGCAACCGGTGGTCGGTCGACCTGGCCGAGGAGATGCTCGCCGACGAGGCGGACCCGGACGGCACGGTGGCGATCGACCCGGTCCCCGTGCTGGACCGGCTCGCCGAGTTCGGCCTGCTGAGCGTCCGGGGCGCCGGTTCGTTCCGGTTCCGTCTGCTGGACGCGGTCCGTGACTTCGCCTGGGAACAGGCCGCGGGTGCCGGCGAGCTTCCCCGGATCCGGCGCCGGCACGCCGAGGTCATCACCGGGCTGGTCGCCCGGACCGCTCCCGGTCTCGTCGGGCCCCACCTCACCGACGCCATGCGCCGGCTCGACCAGGTGAGCAGCGACATCAGTTCGGCCCTGTCGTACGCCGCCACCGACGATCCGGTGACCGCGCTCCGCCTGGCGTCCAACCTGGCCCGTTGGTGGCGGTTCCGGGGCCGCGACGTGTCGGGGCGGCAGTGGCTGCGCCGGTTGCTGGCCGACCCGCGTACGACCGGGGCCGACCCGGTGCTGCGGGCCTGGGCGGGGATCGGCGCGGCCCGGCTCGCCGCCGAGCACGGCGCGGGCGCCGAGGAGCTGCCCACGGCGCGGGAGGCGCTCGCGGGGTTCCGCCGGGCGGGTGACGTGGCCGGTGAGCTGGCGGCGCGGAACGTCCTCGGCGCGCTCCTGGTGGGGGTGGGGAGCATCGGCGAGGCGCGGAAGCAGGACGAGGCGGCGCTCCGGCTCGCCGTCCGGCACGGCCGCACCCGGGACATGGCCGTGGCACAGAACCGGCTCGCCTGGCACGAGATCCGGCTCGCCGACCTGCGTGCGGCCCGGCGCCGGCTCGCCGCCGTGGACCGGCTCGCCGCCGAGTGCGGGGAGCAGCGGTTACGGGTGCTGGCCCGGGCGAACCTGGCCGAGGTCGCCCGGTTGGAGGGCCGCTACGGCGACGCCGTCGACCAGGGCCGGCGTGCGGCGGCGGCGCTCGCCGAGCTGGGCGATCCGTGGCACCGCCGCCGGGTGCTCGGCCGGGTGGGGCTGGCCCTCGCCCAGGACGGCCGGGAGGACGAGGCGGCCGAGGTGCTGGCCGAGCTGCGGGCCTGCACCCTGCTGCGGCTGCGGGTGCAGTCGGTGCCGCCGGCCGGATGGCCCCGAGGCCGCCCGGACCCTCCGGTGCCCCGCCAGCGGTCGGGCGGCACGACCCGCGACGCGGAGACGTGGCGGTGGCCGCATCCGGAGGCGGGGATCTGCGCCCTGATCGAGGGGAACCTCGCGCTGCACCGCGGCGACCGGGAGTTGGCGGCGGAGTGGTTCGCGGCGGCCGCCGACGCGGGCGTCGAAGGTCAGGATCGCCGGGACGCGGTGGAGGCGCTGGTCGGGCTGGCCGCCAGCACGTCCGATCCGGCCGTGCTGGCGCGGCTGGAGCGGGCCTGCCGGGACGAGGGGATCCGGCTGCTGCCGCACGAGGAGGATCTGCTGTATGCGCTGGTGGCCCGTGGCGGACGGGCGTCCGGCGGCGGGAACTGAGCCACGCGACCCCTCGGCGGGGCCCGGGCGGGGCCGGGGAGCGCGGGCGAATAGCCCCCTCGTTGCTAACCCCTCGCTGTTCGCCCGCGCCGTCACCCCCCGGTGAATCCCCGCTGGGGCGAACAGTAGCCAGGGCCGGCAAGCCGGTTGGTCCGTTTTTGCAGTGGGTGTCCGGTCGAGCCGGCAGTTCTGCCGGTCTTTCTGCCGGTCGTCCGGTGCCGCGGGGTACCGGCGGTCCGCCCGCTCCACTCGCGGGCGGACCGCCGGTCGGCTGACCGGGGGCGATGCTCGCCGGTCAGGTCAGCCGCAGTGCTCGAACGGGCTGTCGTACTGGGCTCCGCCGGTCGACCCACCCCACTTGACGCACTTGCCGCCGGCCGCCGCCCGGACCGGTCCGGCGTAGTAGGAGTACGAGCCGCTGTCGGTGCGGCGTGTGGAGCCCTGCACCTCCAGGTACGCCGCCACCTGCGTGGCGGTGCCCAGCGAGGTGGCCTTCATGGTGACCACGCAGTTGTTCGCGTTGCTGCCGTTGTAGAGCAGGTAGACCCGGCCGCGGAGGGCGCCGCCGGTGACGGCCAGCGGCCGGGAGTTGATGACCTTGTATCCGCTGCCGTACGCCTCGACCGGCGTGTACGGGTTGCGCAGCGCCCCCTCGACCCGCAGCAACAGGTTCGGGGAGCCGGTGCCGGGGCTCGTCACCACACCGGAGGTGGCGCCGGCCACCAGCCGGTCCCGCACCTGGGCCGGCGTGAACGTCCGGTTCTCCGCGAGGATCAGCGCGGCCGCCCCGGTCACGTGCGGCGCGGCCATCGAGGTGCCGCTCATCGTGGCGCTCGCCGTGTCGCTGGCCCTGCCCGCCGAGACGATGGCGTCCCCGGGTGCGAACAGGTCCAGGCAGGTGCCGTAGTTGGAGAACGAGGCGCGCGCGTCGGCGCTCGTGGTGGCGCCGACCGTGATCGCCGCCGGTACCCGGGCCGGCGACTGGGTGCAGGCGTCGGCGGTCGCGTTGCCCGCGGACACGACGTACGTCACCCCCGAGGCGATCGACCGGGCCACGGCGTCGTCCACGCTGGTGCTGCCGCTGCGGAAGCCGATGCTCATGTTCGCCACGGCCGGCTTGACCGCGTTCGCGGTGACCCAGTCCACCCCGGCGATCGTGTCGGCCGCCGTGGTGGTGTTGTCACACTTGAGCACCCGTACCGACACCAGCCGCACGCCCTTGGCGACCCCGTACGAGGTGCCGCCGACCGTGCCCGCGACGTGCGTGCCGTGCCCGTGGCAGTCGGTCCCGGTGCCGTCGACGGCGTCGAAGCCGCTGCTCGCCCGGCCACCGAAGTCGCGGTGGGTGGTCCGGATGCCGCTGTCGATGACGTACGCGTGGACCGCGGTGGCCGTGTTCGGATAGGTGTAGAGGCCGTCCACCGGGCGGGTCGGCTCGTCGATCCGGTCCAGCCCCCACGACGGGGGAGCCGACTGCGTCCCGCCGGTCCCGGACGCCCACTGGTTCTGCTCGACGTACGCCACGGACGGGTCGGCGGCCAGCCGTCGGGCCGCCGACTCGGACAGCCGCGCCTCGAACCCGGTCAGCCCGGCCGCGTACACCCGGCCCACGGTCCCGGCGTGCCCGCGCGCCAGCGTCTGCGCTCTCTCGGCGACCACGCGCCGGCGGTCGCCGAGGCCGGCCCTCGCGGTGGCCGCGGTGTCCTTGAGCACCACGATGTAGCTGCCCGGCACCGCGTCGGGGGTGCCGGCCAGGCGGATCTCGCCGGTGGCCGGAGTCGCACCGGCCGGTGCCGCGGTGGCCGGTCCGCCGACGGCCGTGACGGCCGCCGTGGCGGCGAGCAGCCCGATGGCCTGCCAACGCCGGCTGGTGATCGGTGGAAGTCCCATTTTCCCCGTTTCCTGTCGATGCTGTCGCATCCGTCACCGGCGTCCCGCCGGGGACGGATCGCGGGAAACGGCCGGGCAGCCACAGTGGACTGTCCGGCTGTGGGAGTCGATCTTGCCGAACGTCGGGCGATCCGTCCACCGGATACCTGATCGTCATTCGGGAGGACGGGCAGTGCAGGGGAGTGCGAACGGCACCAGACAGGACAGCCGGCGCGCCCGGTCAGGCCGAGGTGCTCACCTCGTCGTCGGTGGGTGTCGCCGTGCTGCTGCCGGCGGTCGCGCACGGATGCACGGCGTCCCGGATCCGGCGGAGGGCGTCGAGCAGTGTCGCCAGCGACTCGGGGTCGAGCTGGCCTGTGAACCACTCCTCGATGATGCGCAGGTGCCCGGGGAGCACCTCCTTGAGGCGCTGCATGCCGGCGGCCGTGACCACGGCGAACGAGCTGCGTCGATCGGTGGCGCAGGCCCGCCGGGCGAGCAGCCCGTCGCGTTCCATGCGGTCCACGACCCGGGTCACACCGCTTGTCGACAGGGAGGTCTGCGCCGCGAGATCGGTCATCCGGAGCTGGTTGTTGGGCGAGCGGGCAAGCCTGGTCAGCACCTCGAACTCGACCGCGGAGAGGCCGTGCTCCTCGAACTGGGCGGCGAACCGGGCCGTCAGCCCGGCGTGCACCTCGTAGAAGAGGCCGATGGCGGTGATCCGGGGATCGTCCAACTCGTTCTTCACGGCTTCATCGTACCAGTACTTGACACGGGGAATATTGCTCTCGCTATAGTTGCTGAGGCAGCCGTTGGGCTACTAAACCATTCCCTGGAGGAAAGCCATGACCAGCAGCACCGAGGCCGTCACCCGCGAGTGGGAGGGTCTCACGATCCCGACTCCCGGCACCTACGTGCTGGACGCGGCTCACAAGCGCGTCGGGTTCGTCGCGCGCCACATGATGGTGTCCAAGGTACGCGGCGAGTTCACCGACGCCGCCGCCACCATCACCGTCGCGGAGGACCCCATGCAGTCCTCGGTCACCGCGACCATCCAGGCCGCCAGCATCCAGACCGGCCAGGCCGACCGTGACGGGCACCTGCGCAGCGGCGACTTCCTGGACGTGGAGAAGTTCCCGACGCTGGAGTTCCGGAGCACCGGGGTGAAGTCGCGCGACGGCAACGAGTTCGTCCTGACCGGCGAGCTGACCATCAAGGACGTCACCCGCCCGGTCGAGCTGGAGGTCGACTTCGAGGGCGTCGGCCGGAGCCCCTTCGGGCAGGACATCTTCGGATTCTCCGCGAAGACCGAGATCGACCGCGAGGAGTTCGGCCTGACCTGGAACGTCGCCCTGGAGAGCGGTGGCGTGCTGGTCGGCAAGAAGGTCAAGATCGAGATCGAGGGCGAGGCCATCCGTCAGGCCTGACCTGTCCCGCACGTCCGGGGCCCGCGCCGAGTCCGGCGCGGGCCCCGTGCCGTCTTCGCGTGCGAATCGTCACGGCCTTTTGCCCGCCGGCGGCGGGGCGGGAGCGACCCGACGGGGTAGAGATGCCCGGGAGCGCACGTCGCGGCAGGCCGCGGGCGGTCCCGATGGACGGACTATCGGAATCGGCCTCTGGTTTTCGCGAGGTGTGCGCACTTAACGTAATGGGCTGACAACGCGCACGGGGAGGCCACGGCCCCGGATGCGCCTTATGCCGGGAGGGCACATGGGCAGGGACGTCTCGCAGGGCGCCTTCTCCCGGGAGGACCGGGTCCGCTACCGGCAGAAGGTCCGGCGGTGCCTCGACGTCTTCGCGCTGATGCTGGACGACTTCGGCTTCGACGCCGACCGGCCGATGACCGGCCTGGAGATCGAGCTCAACCTGATCGACTCGACGGCCGAGCCGGCGATGCGGAACGAGAAGATCCTCGCCGACATCGCCGATCCGCTCTTCCAGACCGAGCTGGGCCAGTTCAACCTCGAACTGAACGCGCCGCCGCGGCTCATCGAGGGCGTGGGTTTCGCCGACTACGAGCGCGACCTCTGCGGCAGCCTCGCCCGGGCGGACGAGCGGGCCGCCCGGTCGGACGCGAAGATCCTGCTCGTCGGCATCCTGCCCACCCTCACGGAGCGGCACCTCGTGGCGGACAACCTGTCCACGAACGAGCGCTACCGCGTGCTCAACGACCAGATCGTGGGCGCCCGGGGCGAGGACATCGAGCTGGACATCCGTGGTGTCGAGCGGCTGCGTACCCACACCGACTCGATCGCGCCCGAGGCG
This sequence comes from Micromonospora globbae, assembly GCF_036184225.1. Taxonomy (NCBI): domain Bacteria; kingdom Bacillati; phylum Actinomycetota; class Actinomycetes; order Micromonosporales; family Micromonosporaceae; genus Micromonospora; species Micromonospora globbae. Next base: position 5,398,669 of record NZ_CP108084.1, on the reverse strand, counting down.
GCCTGCACCAGCCTCCAGTTCCACCTCCAGGTCGCGCCGGACAGCTTCGCCGACTACTGGAACGCGTCCCAGGCCATCGCGGCGGCGCAGGTGGCGATCGGCGCGAACTCGCCCTACCTGTACGGCCGGCAGCTCTGGGCGGAGACGCGCATCGCGCTGTTCGAGCAGGCCACCGACACCCGCCCCGACGAACTCAAGGCGCAGGGCGTACGCCCCCGGGTGTGGTTCGGCGAGCGGTGGATCACCTCGATCTTCGACCTGTTCGAGGAGAACGTCCGGTACTTCCCCCCGCTGCTGCCGATCTGCGAGGACGAGGACCCGGTGGAGGTGCTGCACGCCGGCGGGGTGCCCCAGCTCGGCGAGCTGCGGCTGCACAACGGCACGGTCTACCGCTGGAACCGCCCGGTGTACGACATCATGGACGGCCGTCCGCACCTGCGCGTGGAGAACCGGGTGTTGCCGGCCGGGCCCACGGTCGTGGATATGCTGGCCAACGCGGCCTTCTACTTCGGTCTGACCCGCGCGCTCGCCGAGGCCGACCGGCCGATCTGGAGCCAGCTCACCTTCAGCTCCGCGGAGGAGAACTTCCACGCGGCCGCGCGCCGGGGCATGGAGGCCGTCCTGCACTGGCCCCGGCTCGGTGACGTGCCGGTGACCGAGCTCGTGCTCGACGTGCTGCTGCCGAAGGCCGCCGTCGGGCTGGACCGGTTCGGGGTCGCCCCGGCGGAACGGGACCGGTTGCTCGGCGTCATCGAGCAGCGCTGCCGCACCGGCCGCAACGGCGCGGCCTGGCAGGCCGAGACCGTCTGGGCCGCGGAACGGCACCGGGGCATGGACCGCGACGCGGCCCTGCACCACATGGTGCAGCGCTACGCCGAACACCAGCGCACCAACGAGCCGGTGCACACCTGGCCCGTCGACTAGATCAGGTGGCGAGCGCCGGAGCGCCCGGGGCCGCGGCCGTCGCGGGCGCCCCGCAACCGTCCGTCGCGGGCGCACCGACACCGTCCGTCGCGGCCGCTCCCAGGCCGTCCGTCGCGGTGGCCCTCGGTCAGCTCGTGCGTCGCGGTGACCGGCTCCGGCGAGGGCTCGTCGGCGCCTGGGTCTCCGTGGCCGGCGCGGCGGCGGTCTCCGCGCCCGCGAGCCGGTCCGCCTCCCCCGTGCGCGGCGCCGGCACGCGCGGCGCCGCGGGCTCTCGCGTGGATCCGTCGGTGGCGGCCGTCGTACCGGCCTTCGCCCCGGCTGCCCGGCCGGCCGGCGCCGCCTCCACGTCCGCGACCGGGGTTGGCGCCGCGGCTCCCCCGATAGCCGCCGGCGGCACGGATTCGCCGACCACGCCCGGTGCCGTCGTCGCGCCCGCGGCGTCCGGTCGGCCCTCGTCGCCCTCCAGTGCGGGGGCGGGCCGGTCGGACGGGCTCGGGACGCTGCCGCCGGCGCTCCGCGCCGCCGCGCGCCGCTCGGCACGCTGGGCGAGCGCCGCCACCAGCACCGAGCCGCCGATACCGACGATCACCGCGTACGGGGCGATCAGGTGGGCCGACACCTGCTCGGGGCTGATCGCCGACAGCCGCGGCACCGCGAGGAGGTACGCGACCGCCACGAGCAGCGGGCCGGCCGCGCCGGAGGCCGCCGCGCCGATGCGCTGCTCGGCCGACCGGGCGCCCCGCCGCACGGCGAGCAGTCCGATCACCAGTGCCGAGCCGAGCGACAGCAACGCACCCGGCCAGTAGAGGTAGTCGCGGATCCAGAACTCGGGGCGGTCCGAGCTGATCTGCCAGATGCCGAGCTGGGCGCTGGTCAGACCGCGGCCGGCGAGGACCCCGTCGACCACCGCGACGACGGCGAGCAGCCAGAGCCAGGCCACCGTCGCGATCACGTTGGTCGCGGCGGCGCGGGAGCGCAGCGCCCAGAGCGCGGCCAGCACACCCGTCAGGACGCCGATCGCCGCGTACGCGGCCGCCACCCGCTGCGGGGTGCCGGTGTCCGGTGCGGCCGCGACCCGCGCCGGCACCGCGATCAGCAGCACGGTGATCAGACCGCCCAGACCGGCGGCCACGGCGAGGCCGACCCGCCCGAGGCGGTCGCCGCGGTGCCGGACCGGCGGCGTCGCGGCACTGTCGGCGGTGGGCGTCCCGCTGTCGGCCGGCGCGTCGGGCGGACCGCTGACGGCCGCGGACGGGTCGCTGGCAGCGGGCGCGCCGCTGTCGGCCGCTGGAGCGTCCGGCGGGGCGTCGGGTCGGCCGGGCCGTGGCCCCGCCGTCGCGGCGGCGAGGGCGCGCTCGTGCAGGCGGTACGCGCAGACGGCGCCCAGCACCGTCGACGTGGCGGCGATCCAGGTGGCCCAGATGAGGCCGGCGACCCAGGCCGCCGGGCCGGCACCGGCGTCGGCCGGCGCCCAGTTGATGATGCCCAGCCCGTAGCCGAAGCCCAGTTGGGCGGCACCGGTGCCGGCAGCAACGCCGACCGCGGTCGCGATCGATCCTCCCCAGCCGCGTCTGGCCATGCGGGGCAGCGTAACGTCCCGTCGTCGGCGCGGCGAGCCGTCGATGCCCGGCGGGACGGCGGCGGGTGGCGCAGGCGGCTTGGCGGTGACCGGTACGGTCGCCGGGGACTGAGGCGGTGGCATGACGGACGGGAACACGAGCGGACACGTCGCGGGAAGCGGTGGCGGACCGGGCCGGCTGGGCCTGGTGCTGGGTGGCGGGCTGGTCACCGTGCTGCTCGCCGCGATCGGGGCGACCGGGGGTTGGCTGCTGGCCGGCGAGGAGGACGTGCCGCCGGAGACACCGGTGGCCGCGACGAGCACCACCGGGGGTCCCAGCGTCCCGCCCACCCGGCGGCCGACGGCCACCCGCACCACACCGTCGGCGCCGCGCACCTCGGCGTCGTCCGCCTCCGGCCTGACCGTTCCTCCCGTGATCGGCACGGACTTCGTCGAGGCCCGGGACGAGCTGCGCGACCGGCGGCTGGGCTGGCGGTTGGTGTTCGGCACCGGCACGGGCCGCACGGTGGAGCGGACGGAACCCGAGGTGGGCACGGCGATCCGGCGCGGGTCGACGGTGACCCTCTACGTGACCGGTCCGGCGCCGACCACCGACGTGCCGGACGTCGTCGACGACGACTGCGACGAGGCCGCCGACGAGCTGGGCGAGAAGGGCCTCTACCCGCAGTACCCGAGCGGGAAGCGCGGCACGGTGCTCCGGCAGGAGCCGGCCGGCGGGAGCACCGCGCGGTGGAACGACCAGGTGCGGATCTGGTGCGGCACCGAGGAGGACGCCAGCCCGTCGGTCGCACCGACGTCCTGACGGACCGGGCGGTCCCGCCACGACGCCACGCCCTGGGCGTACGGGTCTCGCCACGACCGGACCCGCGCGCCGGGTCCGGCACGTCGATGCGGGCCGATGGTGACACGGACCGTTAGGTTGGCGGTGAGAGGCCGACCCTCGGCCGGCACGGTGGCGTCGACCAGCACCGACCCCCGACCCGCCCGCCCGGCTCGGGAAAGGACGTGCGATGAGCGACGACCGCCAGGAGCCGCCCGCCGGGGGCCACGAGGGCGACGAGACCCGACCCCTGCCGCGTCCGGGTGACGAGGGCGACGAGACGCGACCGATGCCGCGCCCGGGCGAGGAGCCCGACGACCGGACCCGACGTCTGCCCGGTCCGGCCGAGCCGTCCGGGCCCGCGGACGCCACGGCCCCACTGCCACCGGAACGGCCCTGGTCCGGCCGCGCCGAGGTGCGGCCGCGGACGGCGGAGTACCGCGAGCCGACCGCCGAGTGGTACGCGGAGGACCAGGGCGGCCGGCGCTGGTGGTCGCCGATCCTCTGGGGGATCCTGGTGCTGCTCCTGCTCGCCCTGCTCGGTGTCGCGTTGTGGCTGGTGAGCAACGCCGAGGACGAGCAGCCCGGCCCGGAGCCGACCCCGTCCGCCCCGCTGACGACCTCGGCGCCGACGAGTGCCGCCCCGACGTCGGCCGAGCCGACCACCTCGCCGCCGACCAGTGCCCCGCCGACCACCGAGGCGGCGGGCGTACCCGTGCCGCCGCTGGCCGGCCTGCCGTTGGAGACCGCCGAGGCGCTGCTGGACCGGGTCGGGTTGAGCTACCGCGTGGAGTACCGCCCGTCGTCGCTGCCGCCGGGCCTCGTGATCGACACCGAACCCGAGTCGGGCGAACTGATCGACGAGGACGACGAGATCCTGCTCCTGGTCTCCGAGCCCACCCCGTCGGAGTCCCCGAGCCCGTCCCCGTCGAGCCCCACGGCGACGCCGACGTCCTGAGCAGGGGCACCGGCTGCCGGCCGGAACGTGGGTCGTCGAGGACAGACGTGCCGTCCCGGCGTGCCGACCCGCAGAGGTCACCGGCGCGCCGACCCGAAGGCCGTCACCACATCCGGCGATCCGAAGGGCCGTCACCACATCCGGCGTCTCGTGCCCACCAGGCCCAGTCCGGCCAGCGAGATCGTCAGCCCGAGGACGCCGGACCAGAAGAGCGACCGGCGGATGTCCGACGGCGAGTGGGGGCCGGCAGCCTCCGCCTCACCGGCCAGCGCGCCCGCGCCGGAGCCGGTTGCCAGGCCGTCCTGGCCCGGCGTGGCCCCGACGTTCGGGTCGCCGGACGGGTCGTCCGCGCCGGGCGTGCCGTTCCAGCCGGGTTCGTCCTCGGGATCCGGCGAGGCGCTCTCACCGATCACGGTGATCTCGGGGGCCGGCACCGGTTCGGGCAGTTGGGTGGAGGAGAGAGCCGGGTCCCGGATCACGACGACGAGGGTCATCGCGGCGCCGAAGAGCGCCAGGAGTCCGAATGCGTAGGCGATACGGGAGCGGTGGTGCCGCCGCGCGGCGGGCTGATCGAGCATGGCCATCCCAGGTTCGGGGCCCTGGAACGCGCGGGGTGGAACTGCCGGGGTGGGCGTGCTCTGATTCTAAAGGCGAGACACGCCCACGAACGGCGGTTTGGCGGCGGTCAGCCGACCCGGACCGGCGTACGGGCGACCGGCCGCCGCTGCCGTACGGTGTGCGGCCGCGGCTGCGGCTGCGGGGCGGACCGCAACTGGCGCAGCCCCTGCCGCTGGACGAAGATCGAGCGCCGGTTGACCGCGTCCCCCGCCGCGTTCAACTCGTAGCCGTCGAGCCAGAGCCAACCGTCGTAGGTCGGCCAGTCGAGCACCCGGATCACCCGGAACATGATGGGCCGGAGGAACTGGACACTCGCCGCGCGAGTCACGTGCAGTACGTCACCAGAGCGGGGAAGCACATGGGCTCCTGGGGAGGATTGGCCGGCAATTGCCGGCGAGTCTCGTCGGGGGGACTTTCTCCGGCGCGCCAGGTCGTGCCTCGCGTACCGGTCGTGGAGCGGGTGGTGGTGGTCGGGCCGTACCCGCTGGTGGCGTGCCGCCACCCGACCATCACCCGGCTGCTCCGGGCGCCGCACCCACCGCCGCAGTCAGCTGACGTGCAGCGACGGGGTCATCTACCCGGTGCAGGTCTGGTTGCCGCGGACCGGGCCCCCGCCGTCCGGCGGCCCGCCCCGGCCGTGTTGATCACGATCAGGGACGGGACGGAGACGGTGAGTAACCCGCGTCATACCGACAGAGTGCACCAGTGGCGTCCTTCATGCAAGTTGCACGTCGACTTTTGCCGATACGTGAGTGCGTCGCGCAAATCGACGCTTGAAGCCGTCGGTGTCGGGACGGCACACTGAGGGCCGGTTTCGCCCGCCGCGGCCGGTCGACGACCGGCACCATCCCTGCCGCGAACGTCCGCCCACCGAGCGTCGCGTCATGGCGGGCGGCGACCACGAACGCGTCGACCGGAGGTAGGCGGGTGAGGGCGAGCAGCCACCATTCCCAGGCGACATCCCCGCACGCGTGGAGTGGACCGGTTCGGCGGGTGATGCCGTGAGCGAGCGGCGCAGCCCGACGATCCGGCGCCGGCGCCTCGGCGCGGAACTGCGGCGTCAGCGCGAGGCGGCCGGCATCACCATCGAGGCGGTGGCGGAGCAGCTGGAGTGCTCGGCGTCGAAGATCTCCCGGATCGAGACGGGCCACACGACGGCCACGCCGCGCGACGTGCGGGACATGCTCCGCATCTACGGCGTGGTCGGCGCGGAGAGCGACGAACTGGTCCAGATCGCCCGGGAGGCTCGCCAGAAGGGCTGGTGGCACCCGTACAGCACGGTGCTGGTCGGTGCGTACGTCGGGCTGGAGGCCGCGGCCAGCTCGATCCGGGCGTACGAACAGCAGGTGGTGCCCGGGCTCCTGGAGACCGAGGAGTACGCGAGCGCGATGATCCGTGCCGCCCGGCCGGACTTCACGCCGGACCAGGTCGCACAACGTGTCCGTGTCCGCCTCGGTCGACAGTCGTTGCTGACTCAGGATGATCCGGTCGATCTGTGGGTGGTGCTCGATGAGGCGGTGGTGAGCCGTCCGGTGGGCGGGGACGAGGTGATGCGGAACCAGCTGCGACGGCTGGTCGAGGTCGCCGAACTGCCGAACGTGACGTTGCAGATCCTGCCCTTCGAGGTGGGGGCGCACGCCGGCATGGACGGCACCTTCACGATCCTCAGCTTCCCCGAGCCCGGTGATCCGGATGTCGTGTACGCGGAGAACGCCACGGGTGGGCTCTTCCTCGAGAAGAGCGACGAACTGCAGAAGTACAGCTTCATCTTCGATCACATCCGAGCGGCGGCCATTCGTCCAGAGGAATCCATCGCACACATCGCGAAACTGGCAGAGGAGCCGTTGTGGAAATGGCGACCAAGGGGTTCTCCGTGGACCTGACGCAGGCCACGTGGTTCAAGAGCTCGAAGAGCGGGCCGAACTGTGACAACTGCGTGGAGGTGGCGTACGTGACCGGAGCGGTCGGCGTCCGGGACTCGAAGGACCGGTCCGGGCCGGCCCTGGTCTTCGCCCCGGCTGACTGGCGGGCCTTCGTCGCCGGCACCCGGGACGGCGCGTTGGGTCCGGCCTGACATACCCGGTGGGCCCCCGACCCGGTAGCCCCGGGCGGGGGCCCCGCCACGCCCGACCCCGGTCCCGCGACACGCGGGCGGGTCCCGGCCACGCCACGCCCGGCCCGGCCTGCGCTCGTGCGCTGCCGGCCGGCGAGGATCCGTCGGAAATCCCGTCGCCACATGCGCTCCGCCTCGTTGTACCCGTCGGTACGACGCCGGTCGACAACCGGCCACGGGGATCGGTAACCGAGCGAGGCAGGCGAGACGGATGACGACGATCGGTTCAGAGAACCTCACCAACGGGCCGGGGAAGCCGGAGCGGTTCGGCGGCAAGTACCGCGGCGCGCGGAGGGACACCGTCCTCACCGAGGTGGTCTCGAACGACGCGGAGGTCGCCGGGCGGGAGGCGCCGGCGCCCGAGCAGTCCGGCCCGCTCACCCTGCCGTCGCTGGACCCGAACCCGCTCACCGAGCCGTCCTTCCCGACGACCGGCTGGTCCCCGGAGCCCGGTGAATCGCTCGTCGACCACCCGCTGCTGCGGGGACTGCTCATGGAGCTGCCGCCGAAGGGCAGCGTGCCCCCTCCCGGCTGGCTGGACCGCTGGTTCGAGGCGACCCGCGCCATCCTCGAACTGCTATACGTGCAGGGGACGAGCCGCTCGCGCTGAGGGCGGTTGCGGCTGGCGGGCCCGCTCGGCGAGCCGGTTGTGCCGCAGGGCGTGCCGGATCCCGACGGCCAGGACCGCGAGCGCGCCCACGGTGATCGCCGGGCCGGTGACGTCCGGCGCGGCGAGTCGGTCGTTCCCACTCGCGGCGACCAGCGCCGGCACCGTCAGCAGGGTGGTCACCTGCAACGGCAGGGCGATCAACGGGTGCGCCGCGGCGGCCCGCAGACCGTGCGGCGCGGGCGTACCGGGCGCGGTGGCGAACGCGCCGGCGCCGGCCCGCAGCCGGTGCACCCGGCGTACGGTGCAGGCGGCGACCACGAGCGCGGCGAGGGCCACGGCGTCGAGGGTGCCGGCGGCCCGGTCGACCGGCGTGCGTCCGGGGCTCATGAGGCCGGCGACCAGGACGGCCGCGGTCGACGCGAGACCGGCGAGGGTCAGGGCGAGGAGCCACCCGGCGCGCCGGCGCAGGACACCGGCGTGGTCCAGCCGCGGCAGCCCGTCCGCGACGAGGCCGGCGGCCAGCCACACCGCGGTGATCGGCAGCAGGACGGCGAGATGGCTCTCCATGTGGGACAGTCTTGCCCGCCAGGGCGGCCGGCGAATCCGGGCGCGTCCCCCGTTCGTCCCGGACGCGGTCCCCGTAGGGGCATCCTGTCGCGTTATGAAAGATTCGACATGTTTCTCTGCGTCACCATGCCGATCTACTCTCTGCTAGATCGGTAGCCGTCGATCCGAGCGCGACCCGTGTCGGGCGGCTGCCGGTCGGAGGGAGGTAGAGATGGCTCTTGCCCACAGGTCCGTGCTCGTCGGGGTGGCCACGCTGACCATGCTGGCCGCCGCCACACCCGCGCTGGCCGCCGAACCGACCGGGGTGATCCGGGCGGCGGGTGGGGACACCGCGGTGGCCGACAGCTACATCGTCGTCTTCAAGGACACGGCGGTCAGCCGGAACACGGTCGCCGACAACGCCCGCCGCCTGGTCGGCCGGCACGGCGGCTCGGTGGCCCGCACCTACGGCGCGGCGCTGCGCGGCTTCGAGGTCCGCGTGGACGCGAAGGCCGCCGCGCGGATCGCCGCGGACCCCGCCGTGGCGTACGTCGAGCAGAACCACACCGTCTCGATCGCCGGCACCCAGACCAACCCGCCGTCGTGGGGCCTCGACCGCATCGACCAGCGGAACCTGCCGCTGAACAGCTCCTACACCTACCCGAACACGGCGTCGAACGTGCGCGCCTACATCATCGACACCGGCATCCGGTTCACGCACAACGACTTCGGCGGCCGGGCCGTGTCCGGCTACGACGCGATCGACGGCGGCTCCGCCGACGACTGCAACGGCCACGGCACGCACGTCGCCGGCACGGTGGGCGGCTCGGCGTACGGGGTGGCCAAGGGCGTGCAGCTCGTCGGCGTCCGGGTGCTCAACTGCCAGGGCAGCGGCACCAACGCCCAGGTGGTGGCCGGCATCGACTGGGTGACCGCGAACGCCGTCAAGCCGGCGGTGGCGAACATGAGCCTCGGCGGCTCGGCCAACAGCGCCATCGACACGGCGGTCACCAACTCGATCAACTCCGGCATCACGTACGCGGTCGCGGCCGGCAACGGCGACATCTTCGGCAACCGGCAGAACGCCTGCAACTACTCGCCCGCCCGGGTGGGCCCGGCGATCACCGTGGGCGCGACCCAGAGCAACGACGCCGCCGCGAGCTTCTCCAACTACGGCACCTGCGTCGACATCCTGGCGCCGGGCGTGGACATCACCTCCGCCTGGTACACGAGCAACACGGCGACGAACACCATCAGCGGCACCTCCATGGCCTCGCCGCACGTCGCCGGTGCCGCGGCCCTCGTCCTGTCGGCCAACCCGACGTGGACTCCGCAGCAGGTGCGCGACAACCTCGTCGACAACGCGACGCCGAACGTGGTGAGCAACGTGGGTACCGGCACCCCGAACCGGCTGCTCTACGTCGTGAACGGGGACACCCCGCCGCCGACCAACGACTTCTCCGTCTCGGTGTCGCCCACCTCGGGCTCCACCGCGCCGGGCGGGTCCGTGACGGCGACCGTCGGCACGGCCACCACGAGCGGCTCCGCCCAGTCGGTCAGCCTCTCCGCGAGCGGGCTGCCGAGCGGGGCCACGGCGTCGTTCAGCCCGTCGACGGTGACCTCGGGCGGCTCGTCCACCCTCACGATCGCCACCTCGGCGAGCACGCCGCCCGGCACCTACACGGTCACCGTGACCGGCACGGGCACGGCCGGCAGCCGTACGGCCACGTACACGCTGACCGTGACCGGAACCGGGGGCGGCTGCTCCGGCACGAACGGCACCGACGTGGCGATCCCGGACACCGGCGCCACCGTGTCCAGCCCCATCGTGATCTCCGGGTGCGGCCGCAACGCGTCGGCGAGTTCCCAGATCGCCGTGAACATCGTGCACACCTACCGCGGCGACCTGGTCATCGACCTGGTGGCCCCGGACGGTTCGTCGTACCGCCTGAAGAACAGCAGCATCTTCGACGGCGCCGACAACGTGAACACGACCTACACGGCCAACCTGTCGAGCGAGGCGGCGAACGGCACCTGGCAGCTGCGGGTGCGCGACGTCTACTCGGGTGACAGCGGCTACATCAACACCTGGACGCTGACCCTCTGACCAGGGACGGACGAGGGCCCCTCCCGGTCGGGAGGGGCCCTCGCACGTGCGTCAGACCGCGAAGGTCGCGGGGCGCTCGGTGGCCGGCGCCGGCGGGGTCGCCTTCCAGAGCCCCACCTTCTGCGCGAGCAGCCGGCTCAGGAAGGCCGGGTTGAGGATCACGTACCGGCGCCAGAGCCGCCTGGGCTCCAGGCCGAGACGCCAGAACCACTCGAGGCCGGCCCGCTGCATCCACGCCGGGGGCTTACGGAGCAGCCCGGCGTGGTAGTCGAAGGCCGCGCCGACGGCCATCAGCGGCATGTCGAGCAGCGGCCGCATGGCGTACGCGAAGACCTCCTGGCGGGGGCAGCCGAGCCCGACCAGCACGAGCCGGGCGCCGCTGGAACGGATGCGGTCGGCGATCTCGGCGTCCTCGCCCGGCTGCACGGGGCGGAACTTGGACGGTTCCACACCGGCGATCTTGAGCGCCGGGAACATCCGTTCCAGCGCCGGGATCAGCCGCGCCAGCGTCTGCTCGGTCGAGCCGTACAGGTAGACCGGCAGACCCTCGTCCGCGCAGCGGGAGAGCACGTGCAGGGTCAGCGTGGGGCCGTAGACCCGGTCGGTGAGGCCGGCGTGGTGCAGCAGGTTGAGTGCCCACCGGACCGGCTGCCCGTCGGGCGTCACCACGTCGAACGCGTTGAGCCGGGCGTTGTGCGCCCGGTCGAGCACGCCGGTCATCACCCCGTGCACGGCCAGCGCGGTCAGCGCCAGCGGGCGGCGCTCCTGGGCGGCCGCCACCACCTGCTCGGTCGCCTCGGCGTACGTGGTGGCGTCGACCAGGACGCCGAGCACGTTCCGTTTGCGCTGCGGGCTCATGCCGCCGGCACCCACTTCTCCACGTTGGCCTCGTAGATCTCGCGCATGATCATGGGTACGTCGTAGATCTGCTTCCACTCCGGGTAGTCGGCCTGGAACGCCTCATTCGACCCGATCCACCACCTGTGGTCACCGACCCGGTTCTCCTCGACGTACTCCGAGATCATCTCGTGGCCGGTGATCCGCTCGGCCTCGGCGAACGCCTCCCGCATGGAGATGTTGGAGTGCCGCCCGCCGCCCAGGTTGTAGACCGCGGCCGGGCGCGGGTTGCGGAAGAACGCCTCGAACGCGGCCACCACGTCGGAGCTGTGGATGGCGTCCCGGACCTGCTTGCCCTGGTACCCGTAGATCCGGTACTTGCGGCGCTCCATGTTGGCCCGCATGACGTAGCCGAGGAAGCCGTGCAGTTCGGTGGCCGAGTGGGCCGGCCCGGTGAGCGTGCCGCCCCGGAAGCAGGCCGTACGCATGCCGAAGTAGCGGCCGTACTCCTGGACCATCACGTCCGCCGCGACCTTCGAGGCCCCGAAGATCGAGTGCAGGCTGGAGTCGATCGACATGTCCTCGCGGATGCCCTGCTCGTACGGGTGCCCCGGCTCGATCTCCCAGCGGGTCTCCAGTTCCACGAAGGGGAGGCTGTTGGGCCGGTCGCCGTAGACCTTGTTGGTCGAGCAGTGGATGACCGGCGCCTCGATGCAGTGCTCGCGGACGTTCTGGAGGACGTTGAGCGTGCCGCCGGCGTTGACGTCGAAGTCGGTGTACGGGTCACGGACGGCCCAGTCGTGCGACGGCTGGGCCGCGGTGTGGATCACCACGGCGATGTCCGAGCCGTACCGGCGGAAGACCGCCGCCAGGGCGTCGCGGTCCCGGATGTCGATGGTGTGGTGTGTGTAGGACGACCCCAGCTCCGTGACGAGGCGCTGGACGTTCCACGCGGTCGACGCCTCCGCCCCGAAGAACCGCTGCCGCATGTCGTTGTCGATGCCGACCACGTCGAGGCCGAGGCCGGCGAAGTGCCGCACCGCCTCGGAGCCGATCAGACCGCCCGATCCGGTCACCAACGCGACACTCACACGCCACTCCTGGTTTATGGGAGGCAGAAACCATCGGAGCATAGCGTGACGGGCGACATGCCCCGGTACGCAGCGAGGGCCCCGCTTCCGCGGAGCCCTCGTCTGGTGGTGGGGAAGGGGGGAGTTGAACCCCCACGCCCTTTCGGGCACACGGACCTGAACCGTGCGCGTCTGCCATTCCGCCACTTCCCCGTGGCACGACCAGATCACTGTAATCCGTGTCGACCTCGCCGTCTGCGGCGGGGCCCGGCACATATTACGCTGTCCCGGTCATCGCCACGAGCGGTTACCGTTCGTGGCGGACGAAAGAGTAGCACGACGACAGCGGCCCGTCCGAACGGGCCGGGAGCAGGCGGCCGAGCGGCGTGTGAGCTGCGCGCGCGCCGGCCGGATACCATCATGTCCTCGGGACCCGAGGAGGAGCCGGTGAGCGTGCTGCAACGCTTCGAGAAGCGTCTGGAAGGCCTGGTCGAGGGGGCCTTCGCCAAGGTCTTCAAAGGGGTGGTCCACCCCGTGGAGATCCTCAACGCCATGCAGCGGGAGGCAGAGGCGCACAAGGCCATCCTGGCCGGTGGACGCACTCTGGTGCCCAACCGCTACGTGATCGATCTCTCGCCGTACGACCACAGTCGGCTGGCGCCCTACGCCGCCGCGCTGGCCCAGGAGCTGGCCCAGTCGCAGGCGGAGTTCATCGGCGAGCAGGCCTGGACGGTCTACGGCGACGTGATCGTCGAGATCGAGCGTGGCGAGGGCCTGGACACCGGCATGTTCCGGGTGACCGCCGAGGTCTACACCGGCGGCGACGTCGCCCCGGTCCCGGGCCCCGGCTACGACGCCGGCCCGCCCGCCTACCCGGCGTACGACCAGGGTGGCGGCTACGGCCCTCCGCCCGGCCACGGCGGCGCGCGCAACGTGCGGCTGGTCTCCGGCGACGGGCGCACCTACCCGCTGCAGATGGGTTCGACCGTCATCGGCCGGGGTGACCAGGCGAACCTCCGGCTGCCGGACGTCGGCATCTCCCGGCGACACGCCCGGCTGGACTTCGACGGCGGTCAGGTCGTGCTGACCGACCTCGGCTCGACCAACGGCACGATGGTCAACGGCCAGCGGGTCTCCGCGGTCGCCCTCAACCCGGGCGACATGATCCAGCTCGGGACCACCACCCTGACCTTCCGCGTGGACGGCTGATCCGCCTTGCCGGAACTCGTCATCACCGTCGCCCGGTTCGGGTTCCTGATCCTGCTGTGGATCTTCGTGTTCACGGTGGTCGGCGTCATCCGTCGGGACCTGTTCGCGGGTGCCCGGTCGGGCCGGCTGGTCGCCGCACCCCGGACCCTCGGCGCCGCGACCGGGCCGGCGGCGAAGCCGGCCAAGGTCAAGCGGGGCAGGGCGGCGCACCAACTGGTGGTGACCGCCGGTCAACTGGCCGGCACCCGGATCACGCTCGGTGAGGCACAGATCACCATCGGTCGCGCGGAGGACTCCACCCTCGTCATCACCGACGACTACGCGTCGGCGCGGCACGCCCGCCTCGTGCCGCGTGACGGGCAGTGGTTCGTCGAGGACCTCGGTTCGACTAACGGCACCTATCTGGATCGCGCTAAGGTCAGCGGACCAACCCCCGTCCCCCTCGGCGTGCCGATCCGGATCGGCCGCACTTCCCTCGAATTACGGCCATGACTCTGACCCTGCGCTACGCGGCCCACAGCGACCGCGGTCTGATCCGAGACGGTAACCAGGACTCCGTCTACGCCGGGCCGCGGCTACTCGCGGTCGCCGACGGCATGGGCGGCATGGCCGCCGGTGACGTCGCCAGCAACATCGTCATCGGTGCCATGGCGCCACTGGACGAGGACGTCCCGGGTGACGCCCTCGTCGACGCGCTGCGCTCGGCCGTGGGCGCCGCCAACCAGCAGCTCCGCGACACCGTGGACGCGAACCCCCAGCTGGAGGGCATGGGCACCACGCTGACCGCGACCCTCTTCTCGGGCAGCAAGCTCGGCATGGTGCACATCGGCGACTCGCGGGCGTACCTGCTGCGCAACGGCGAGTTCACGCAGATCACCAAGGACGACACCTACGTCCAGATGCTCGTCGACGAGGGCCGGATCAGCGCCGAGGAGGCGAGCAGCCACCCGCAGCGGTCGCTGCTGACCCGCGCGCTCGACGGCCGGGACATCGACCCGGAGTACTCGGTGCGCCAGGTGCTGCCCGGCGACCGCTACCTGATCTGCAGCGACGGGCTCTCCGGTGTGGTGAGCGCCGACACGATCGCCGAGACCATGCGGGAGTACGCCGACCCGCAGCAGTGCGTCGAGCGGCTCGTCCAGCTCGCGCTCCGCGGCGGAGGCCCGGACAACATCACCGTCATCATCGCCGACGCCACCGACGAGGACATCGTCGAGGCGACGCCGATCGTCGGAGGGGCCGCCGCGCGTGACCGTGGCATGGCCACCTCGGCGGACACCTCCACCCCGGCCGCCCGCGCGTCCGCGCTCTCCGCCCCCCGGTCCGCCACTCCCGAGGAGGAGCCGGCCGGCGACGACGACGAGCCGGAGCGGCGCCGGCACCGCCCGGTGCGCGCCGCCGCCATGACGCTCGCGCTGCTGGTGATCCTCGGCGGCGGGCTCTTCGCGGGGTGGAGCTACACCCAGCGGCAGTACTACGTCGGCGCCACCGAGGACGGCCAGGTGGCCGTGTTCCGCGGGATACAGGGTCAGATCGCCGGCCTGGACCTCTCCACCGTGCACTCCCGGAGCCCCGCGGACCTGAACGACCTGACCCTGGCCGCGCAGGAGCAGGTCAAGCAGGGCATCCCGGCCAAGAGCGAGCCGGACGCCGAGCGCCGGCTGGCGGAGCTGACCAGCGACAGCCCGACGAACCCGAACCTGAAGCCCCTCTGCCCGCCGAGCCTGCCCGCGACGACCGGCTCGCCGAGCCCCGCCCCCACGTCCGCCCTGGCCTCGCCCACCCCGAGCGGCAGCGCCGCCGCCGGCACGCCGACGGGCAGCCCGAGCGCCGCCGTCAGCTCCAGCCCGAGCGCCATCGGCAGCGCCGTGGCCGGGACGGCGCCCTCCAGCCCCGACGCCACGCCCTCCGACACGGTTCCGCCGGTGCTCGACCCGGCCAACTGCCGGTCGCCCGAGTGAGCACCGGCCCGACCCAGAGGACCAGTTTGTGACCGCAGCGGCCACACCGGCAGCCTCGCCCGCCACCACGGGCGAGCAGCCGGGCGTACGCCTGGCCCGGTCCCGGCGCAACGCCGAGCTGTCCCTGCTGCTGCTCGCCATGGTGCTGGTGGCCGCGTACGGGGCGACCGTCGAGGCGAACATGCTCGACACGGTCACCCCGGACTTCTGGGTGCCCGCCGCCGCGCTCGGCGCGGTCTTCCTCGGCCTGCACCTGGTCATCCGCTTCCTCGCCCCGTTCGCCGACCCGGCGCTGCTGCCGGCGGTGGCGCTGCTCAACGGCCTGGGTGTGGGGTTCCTGCGCCGGATCGACCTCGGCGAGGCGCTCCCGCCCGAGCGGGAGACGCTGGCCGTCTTCGCCGGTCAGGGAGGCCGCCAGCTCGCCTGGACGCTGGTGTCCGTGATCCTCGCGGCCGCACTGCTGGTGATCATGCGCGACCACCGGTCCGTCTCCCGGTACGCGTACACCCTGGGTCTCGCCGGCATCGTGCTGGTGATGATCCCGGCGGTGCTGCCGGGCCGGTTCTCCGAGATCAACGGCGCCAAGCTGTGGATCAAGTTCGGCGAGAGCTTCTCGATCCAGCCCGGTGAGTTCGCCAAGCTGGCCCTGCTGGTCTTCTTCGCCTACTACCTGGTCCGCAAGCGCGAGGTGCTCTCGCTGGCCAGCCGGCGGTTCCTCGGCATCGACTTCCCCCGGGGCCGCGACCTCGGCCCGGTGGTCGTCGTCTGGTTGATCAGCCTCCTGGTCCTGATCTTCGAGAAGGACCTCGGCACCTCGCTGCTGTACTTCGGCATGTTCGTGGTGACGCTCTACATCGCCACCGAACGGGTCAGTTGGCTGCTCATCGGTCTCGTGCTGTTCTTCGGCGGCGCGTACCTCGCCTACTTCCTCGGCTCCACGGTCGGCGGGCCGTTCGCGAACTTCTACCTCCGCGCCGAGATCTGGCTGGACCCCTTCGCCGACCCCCACGACAAGGGCTACCAGCTGGTACAGGGGCTGCTCGCGCTCGGCACCGGCGGCCTGTTCGGGGCCGGCCCGGGCGGCGGCCAGCCGGGTCTGCTCCCCGAGGTGCGCAACGACTTCATCTTCGCGGGCATCGGCGAGGAGATCGGGCTGTTCGGCCTCTCCGCGCTGCTGGTCGTCTACCTGCTCATCGTCGAGCGCGGGCTCCGGGCGGCGCTGGCGGTCCGCGACTCGTTCGGCAAGCTGCTGGCCGGTGGTCTGGCGTTCACCCTCGGGCTCCAGGTCTTCGTGATCGTCGGCGGGATCAGCAAGCTCATCCCGCTGACCGGCCAGACCACCCCGTTCCTCTCCGCCGGTGGCTCGTCGCTGATGGCCAACTGGTTGCTCATCGCCGTCCTGCTCCGGGTCTCCGACGGCGCGCGCCGTCCGGTGACGGCGGGCGGCGGCAAGGCCGCCCGGCCCTCCGCCGGCCCGCCCGAGCAGCTGCACGGTGCCCCCACGGAGGTGATCAGGCCGTGAACGCACCGCTGCGCCGTGTCGGCGTCGTCGTCATGATCCTCTTCGGGTTGCTCTTCGCGAACCTGAACTGGATCCAGGCCTACAAGGCCGACGAGTACCGCAACAGCGACTACAACGGCCGCGTCCAGGTGGCCGAGTACGAGCGCAAGCGCGGCAACATCGAGGCCGGCGGGCGGGCCCTGGCCACCAGCAAGGAGACCACCGGCGAGCTGAAGTACCTGCGCACGTACCCGGACGGGGCGAAGTACGCGCACGTCCTCGGCTACAAGCCGGTCAACCTCGCGGCCACCGGCATCGAGCGGATCGAGAACGACTTCCTGGCCGGCACCAGCGACCAGCTGATCGGTGACCGGATCAAGGACATGTTCACCGGTGACCAGACCGGCGGCGGCAACGTGCTGCTCACGCTGTCGAACAAGGCCCAGGACGCGGCGTACGACGGGCTGCGGAACAACGACCTGGGCGTGAAGCGGGGAGCGGCGGTCGCCATCGACCCGCGTACCGGCGCGCTGCAGGCGCTCGTCTCCATGCCCAGCTTCGACCCGAACCCGCTGGTCAGCCACGACTCGAAGAAGGCCCAGGCGGCGTACAACGAGCTGGAGCAGGATGCGAACGGCCCGTTGAAGAACCGGGCGCTGACGGAGACGCTGCCGCCCGGCTCCACCTTCAAGGTCGTGGTGGCCGCGGCGGCCCTGGAGAACGGCATCACCAAGGACACCGAGATCCCGGCCGGCTCCAGCTACACCCCGCCGACCTCGGGCACGCCCATCCGCAACGCGGCGGCGAGCATCTGCCCGGAGGCGCAGGTCACGCTCATGGAGGCCGTCACCGAGTCCTGCAACACCGGCTTCGCGAAGCTCGGCGTCCGGCTTGGCGCCGACGCGATCAAGGAGAAGGCCCGGCAGTTCGGTTTCGAGCAGGACGACCTGACCGTCGGGCAGCTCGGCGAGGACGGGCTGCCCGTGGCGGCCAGCCACACCGGCACCATGCAGAACGCCGATGGCGGGGACGACCCGGCGGCGCTGGCCCAGTCGTCGATCGGGCAGCGGGACGTGCGGATGACCCCGTTGCAGGGTGCGCTGATCGCCGCCTCGGTCGCCAACGGCGGCAGCCAGATGCGGCCGTACCTGGTGCGGCAGCTGCTCGCTCCGGACCGCACGACGAGCTACTACACGGCGAAGGCGCGCGAGCTGCGCCAGCCGATCAGCGGCCAGGTCGCGAGCGACCTCCGGGACATGATGGTCAGCGTCGTGGAGAACGGCACCGGCCGGAATGCGCAGATCAACGGGTACACGGTCGGCGGCAAGACGGGCACCGCCCAGTCCGCGCCGGACCGGCCCGACCACGGCTGGTTCATCGGCTTCGCCCTCGACAAGAACGGCACGCCGATCTCCGCCGTCTGCGTCGAGCTGGAGCAGGCGGGCTCCGGGGGCAGCGCCGAGGCCGCCAAGATCGCCGGCCGCATCATGCGGGCCGTCATCGCCGACCCCGGGAGCCGCTGACATGCTCAGTCCCGGGGTCCAGCTCGGCAACCGCTACCGCCTGGACGAGCGGATCGCCAGCGGTGGGATGGGTGACGTCTGGCGCGGCACCGACCAGGTGCTCGGCCGGACGGTCGCCGTGAAGAGCCTGCTCCCCGCGCTGCTGGACGAGCCGGGCTTCGCCGAGCGGTTCCGCGGCGAGGCGCGGACGATGGCCACCATCAACCACCCCGGTGTGGTGGACGTCTACGACTTCGGCAACGACCAGCAGATCGCCTTCCTCGTCATGGAGTACGTCGAGGGCGACCCCCTCTCGGCGACGTTGAACCGGGTCGGGCGGCTCACCCCGGCCCGTACGATGGCGCTCGTCGCGCAGGCCGCCGACGCCCTGCACGCCGCGCACGAGAAGGGCATCGTGCACCGCGACGTGAAGCCGGGCAACCTGCTCGTCCGGCCGAACGGCACGCTCGTGCTGACCGACTTCGGGATCGCCCGATCCGACCTGGTGGGGCAGCTCACGGCGGCCGGCTCGGTGCTCGGCACGGCGTCGTACATCTCTCCCGAACAGGCCATGGGGCAGGTCGCGACGCCCGCGTCCGACGTCTACGCGCTCGGGGTCGTCGCGTACCAGTGCCTCGCCGGCCGCCGCCCGTTCGAGGGGGACAACCCCCTCGAAATCGCCATGAAGCACGTCCAGGAAACCCCCCGGCCGCTGCCGGCGGACATCCCGCCGCAGGTCCGGGCGGTGGTGGAGCGGGCGATGGCGAAGGATCCGGCGGCCCGCTGGCCGAGCGCCGCCGCGCTGGCCAGCGTGGCGCGCCAGCTGAAGGTGGCGCTGTCCCAGCAGGCCCGGGCCGCCGGCCAGACCCGACCGATCTCCGGCGCGCCCGCGTCACCGGCCGCCGCGCCCGGACGGGCCCAGGTGCCGGCTCCACAGCAGTCGCGCCCGGTCCCGGCACCGCAGCGACCCCCGACCGTCGCCTCGCCGGCGCGCCCGCCCGCCGCGGCGGCCCGCCCCGGCGTCGCGGCGTCCGCCCCGCCGCCGCGACCGACCGTGGTCGCCCCGGCGGCCGGGCAGCCCCGGCCACCCATGGCCGCGGCCAGCTACCCGCGTGGCGCCGCCCCGGTGCCACCGGCACCGATCCGTCAGGACCAGCCGCCGGCGTACGTGGGGCAGCCCGGCGCCGCGGTGTCGCCCGCACCGGGGCGGACCCGCCCCGGCATGGTGCTCGTGGCCGTTCTCCTTGCCGTACTGGTCCTGCTCTGCTCCGGCGTGATTTCCTACAAGCTGCGAAAGAGCGGGCAGGCCGAGTCCGCGGGGCTCGGCCCGCGGGCCGTGGTGTCCGGCGCGCTACGGTTCGACGGACGCGACGATCTGACCGGTACGTCGTACCGTCACAGTGAGGGGCTCCGGCCGGCGAGCGGCGAGACGACGACGAGCGAAGGACGACAGACGCGATGACAGCCCAGGCCCGCCTGCTCGGAGGCAGGTACCAGGTCGGCGAGCTGCTCGGCTACGGCGGTATGGCCGAGGTGCACCGCGGTCGCGACCTGCGGCTCGGTCGGGACGTCGCGATCAAGATGCTCCGCACGGACCTCGCCCGGGACGCCACCTTCCAGATGCGGTTCCGCCGGGAGGCGCAGAACGCCGCCTCGCTCAACCACCCGGCGATCGTGGCCGTGTACGACACCGGCGAGGAGACCGCGCCGACCGGCGAGACCCTGCCGTTCATCGTCATGGAGTTCGTGAACGGGCGGACCCTCAAGGAGGTGCTGGCCGCCGAGGGGCGGATCCAGCCGCGACGGGCGCTGGAGATCTGCGCCGACGTGTGCGCGGCCCTGGAGTTCAGCCACCGGCACGGCATCATCCACCGGGACATCAAGCCCGGAAACGTCATGCTCACCCAGACCGGCCAGGTCAAGGTGATGGACTTCGGCATCGCGCGGGCCCTGGCCAGCGGCGCCACCACCATGACGCAGACCAGCGCCGTGATCGGCACGGCACAGTACCTGTCGCCCGAGCAAGCCCGGGGCGAGGCGGTGGACGCCCGTTCCGACGTCTACGCGGCCGGCTGCGTGCTCTTCGAACTGCTCTGCGGCCACCCGCCGTTCGTCGGGGACAGCCCGGTGAGCGTCGCCTACCAGCACGTACGGGAGGCGCCGCCCACGCCGAGCGACATCAACCCGGACGTGAACCCGGCGGTCGACGCGATCGTCCTGAAGGCGCTGTCGAAGAACCCGCTCAACCGCTACCAGAGCGCCGCCGAGATGCGTGCCGACCTGCTGCGGGCCGCCGCCGGCCGGCCCGTGCTGGCGACCCCGGTGATGCGCGAGCAGGAGACCATGCCGATGGCTCCGGCGGCGGCCGCTCCCGGCTACCGGGCGGGCGGCGCGGCCGCCCCGCCGACCGGGCAGATCCCGGCCCGGGTCGGTGACCCGCGCCGCCGTCGCGCCTCGTCCTGGCTGATCGCCACGTTCGCCGCCGTCGGTGTGCTCGCGGTGATCGCCCTGGTCGCCGCGCTGCTCTGGAAAGAGCAGGACAAGCCCCAGCGGGTCGCCGTGCCCACCGTCACCGGTCTGACCCAGCAGGAGGCGTTCACGAAGATCCAGCAGGCGGGTCTGGCACCCCAGTCGGGTGATCCGGTCCTCAGTTCCGACTGCACGCCGAACACGGTGGCCAGCCAGGACCCGACGGCCGGCACCCAGTTGGAGCGGGAGCGCACCGTAATCGTCCGCGTCTGCGGCGGCAAGCCGGAGGTCGCCATCCCGACCGGGCTCGAGGGCAGCAAGGTCGACAGCGCGACCGCACGGCTCCGCGAGGCGAACCTCACCGTCGACGTCAAGGAGGTCGACAGCGAGGAGCGCGAGGGCATCGTCGTCAAGGTGTCACCGGCCGAGGGCCAGAAGGTGCCCGAAGGGACGAAGGTGACCCTCGAGGTGTCGCGCGGCAACATCCGCGAGGTCCCCAACGTGGAGGGCCTCGGCCGGGAGGAAGCCGTCAGGACGCTGGAGAACGCGGGCTTCCGGGTCGACGTCGACCTCGGCGACGAGGTGCCGGCCGAGGAGGCCGGCAAGGTCCTCAAGCAGAGCCCGAAGGGCAAGCAGCCTCGCGGAACCAAAATCACGATCGTCGTGTCCGTGCCCGAACCGGAGACGCCGCCGACGAGCAGCTCTCCCACGCCGACGCCGACGGAGACGCCGACCGGACCCCCCACGGGTGGTGGCGGTGGCCTCCCGGTGATCCCTCCACCGGCGGACCTCTCCGGCAGGGACTGAGCATCGCCGGCACCGGTACGCAGAGAAGCGACGCGGTCCGGGGAAGCGTGCGGTGCGAGCGCTGACGGGCCTGTGCGGCGGACCGGACCGCCGGCGACGGCGTCTGCTCCGCACGGCCGCCCTGCTGCTGGTCGCGCTGCTTCTCGTCAGCGTTCCGTGGCTGTGGACGACGATCAGCGCGCGCGGGCACGCGTACGACGTGGACGGGGCCCCGGTCGCCGATGTCGTGATGGTCCTCGGCACGGCGGTGGACGGGCAGCAGCCGGGAGAGCGACTGGCCGGGCGCCTGGAGACGGCCGCCGAGCTGTGGCACCGCGGGCGGGCCCGGGTGGTGCTGGTCTCCGGGGACGGGCGTGGCGCGTCCGGCGACGAGCCGGCGGTGATGACGTCGTACCTCACCGAGCAGTTGGGCGTCGACCCGCTCCGGGTCGTGGCCGACCCCTACGGTCTCGACACCTACGACAGCTGCATCCGCGCGCGGGAGGTGTACGGAGTCGAGCGTGCGCTCGTCGTCACACAGTCGTACCACCTGTCCCGGGCGGTGACGTTGTGCCGGCATCTGGGCCTCGACGCCGACGGGGTGGACGCCCGCTGCTCCGGCTGCGGTGCGACCCTGCTGGCCCGCAAGGCGGTACGGGACTACTTCGCCAGCGGCAAGGCGGCCTGGGACGCCGTCCGGCGCAGGCCGCCCGCGGTCAGCTCACCCCCCAGCCGCGAGGTGGACGACGCGTTGACGAGGTGACGTCGGGGTGCCGACGTTCCCGGAGCCGTGCCCCGCCGGCCCTGCCGATCCTCCGGGCGCGGCGTCAGGCGGCCGCGAAGGCGGCGCGGCGGCGGGCATCGACCTCGGCGGCCAGCGCCGGGGCACGCTCCAGCGCCTCGGGGTGACCGCAGCCGGCCAGCCAGTTGGCGAGCATGAGGTGCCCGCCCTCGGTGAGCACCGACTCCGGGTGGAACTGCACGCCCTCGATCGGCAGGGTGCGGTGGCGCATCGCCATGACCACCCCGGACCCGGTCCAGCCGGTGACCTCCAGCTCGTCGGGCAGCGTCTCGGGCAGCACGGCGAGGGAGTGGTAGCGGGTCGCGGTGAACGGGTCCGGCAGGCCCGCCAGGACCCCGACCGAGTGGTGCCGCACCTCGGACGTCTTGCCGTGCAGCAGCTCGGGCGCGCGGGCCACGGTCGCGCCGAAGGCCTCGCCGATCGCCTGGTGGCCGAGGCAGACGCCGAAGATCGGCACCTCGCCGGCGTAGCGGCGGACGACGTCCAGGCAGATGCCGGCCCGGTCGGGGCTGCCCGGCCCGGGCGACAGCAGGATGCCGGCCGCGCGGACGCGTCCGACCTCGGCGACGTCGATCTCGTCGTTGCGTCGTACCTCGCACCCCACACCGAGCTGGCCCAGGTACTGCACGAGGTTGAACACGAACGAGTCGTAGTTGTCGATCACGAGTACACGCATGAGGTCACCGGTTCGGGGAGGCGGGCGGGGTGTTGTTCCGCTCGGTGTCGTACGGCAGGTCGTGCTCGTCACCCGGCGGCGCGTCGCCCGGGATGACGTTGCCCGCCGGGCCGCCGGGCTCGCCGGAGTCCTGGGTGACCTGCACGTCGTCGAAGGGCAGCAGGGGCTCCGCCCACGGGAAGACCACGTACCAGAGCAGCGCCACCGTGGCGGCGACGAGCAGCACCGAGCCGGTCAGCTTGCCGGCCAGGCCGAACGGCAGCTTGCGCCAGATCCACGCGTACATGACGGCTCAGCCTCCGAGCTCCGCCGGGCGGCCCGCCGACTTCGGCTGGGTCCGTTCCAGCTCGGCATGGATGATCAACCGCTGGTAGTTGTCGAACTTCGGGTTGCAGGTGGTGAGCGTGAGCATCGCCTTGGTGGGCTTCTCGTCGGGCTTCCCGGGGACCGGCGCCACCACCTCGACCTGGGTGGGCTTGACGATCCGGGACTGCGAGACCTTGTAGACGTACCAGTCGGTCTTGCTCTCGACCACGATCGCGTCACCCTTGTCGAGCTCGTCGAGCCGCCAGAACGTGGCCCGGTTCCGGTGCCCGGCGACGGCGAAGTTGCCGACCTCGCCGGGCATGGCGCTGTCCGGGTAGTGGCCCGGCGCGTACCGGATGTCCGCCTGGGTCACGCCCTCGACGACGACCCAGTTCTTGTCGAGCTTCGGGATGTAGAGCCCCGCGAGGGGCTTGCCGTGCGCCGGCGGCTTCTGCTTGACCGACGGCGTCGGCGAGGCGGCGACGGTCGGGTCGCCCGTCGGCCCCCACGCCTGCGCGAGCTGCTGGCTGAGGTCGTTCTGGTGTGCGTCCACGATCGCGGACTTCCCCCAGACCTCGTAGCCGGCGAAGAGCAGCACCACCAGGCCGAAGGTCATCAACAGCTCGCCGGTGACCCGCAGGCCCGTACGCAGCCGGGACCCGAACGACGGTCGGGTCAGCTCCGAGTAGACGCTCTTGTAGCCCTCACCGGTCTGCTCCGGGCGCAGGCGGACCACCCGCTCGCCGCGGCGGGGGCGCGGTGGTTCGGCGGGGGCGGTGTCGACCGGGTCGTCGGTCTCCGGCGGCTTGGGCACCGCGCCCATGAGCGCCGTGGAGTCCAGCGTCGGGTGGCGGGCCGGGGTCGTGACGGCCGGGATGAGCGCGGTGGCCGCCGGATCGGCGGCCGGCGACACCGGCGCGTTCGGCCCACCGGACGGCGGGACGGGTCCGCTCGACCCGCGGCGGGAGGCGACCGGCGGAAGGAACGCCGTCGGGCCGTCCGGGCCGGCGGCCGGCGGGCCACCGCGGCCGGGTGCCGACGGACCGGGCGTCGGCGCGCCGGGCGCGGCGGCGTACGGGGCGCGGTCGTCGGCGCCCCGGGCGGACGTGGCCGGGTGGGACGGGCGGCCCTCGGGCGTGGTCGGGTGGGAGGGGCGACCCTCGGGCGTGGCCGGCCGGACCGGCGACGCCGGCCGGTACGACCCGTCGGCGGTGCCGTCGCCCCAGCCCGGAGCCCCGGCCGGGAAGGAGTGCCCAGGATCGCCGGGAGCATGGGTCGATGCGGCGCCGGGCCAGGGCGGCGGGGGCGAGGCGGGGCCGGCCGGCGGTCGGAGCGGTTGGGTGAAGCGCCCGCCGTTCCCGGGTCGGGGCGCGAACGCCGAGGCGTCGTCGGCCACTGCGCCGTCCCCGGGCACTCCACCCGCTGCCGACGGGGCGGCGTGCGACCGGCGCGGCAGGGGGTCGGACGCGGTGGAGGGCGGTGGGGTGGTGGGCGACCGGCGGGGCAGCGGGTCGGAGGCGGACGGCTGCGGGGCGGGATGCCGTGGAGGCTGCGGGGTGGCCGGCGCGCGGGGCGGTAGCACCGGGTCGGGCCAGGCGCTCCGCGGGCGGCCGTCCGACGGCTCGTCCCGGTCGACCGCCGGGTCGACCGCCGGCAGGAAGGCGGTCGCGTCGTCGCGGACGTCCCGGTGTCGCCCGTCGGGCCGGTCGCCGGTGCTCACCCGAGCACCTTGGCCGAGCGCAGCGCGGTCGAGTCCTCGAAGGCCGGCACGGTCACCGTGGAGACGGACTCCCGGTAACCGAGCTGGTAGTCGTCGACCGCGGCCTTGAACCACCGGACTCCCTCGGACTCGGCGAGAGCCCGTTGCATGGCGGCCGGATCGCCGATTGCTACGATCTTGAACGGTGGGGAGTACACCCGGCCGTGCAGCAGCAGGGTGTTACCGACGCAGCGTACGGCGCTGGTGGCCAGTACGCGGACATCCATGATCGACATGGCCTCGGCGCCGCCGGCCCAGAGCGCGTTCACGACCGCCTGCACGTCGCCCTGGTGGACCACCAGGTCGTCGTTGGTGACCCCCTCCGGCAGGCGCTCGTCCTTGCGCGGGGGCGCGTCGTTGAGTTCGACGGTGATCCCCGGCCCGGTGAGCGCGGTGAACCCGGCCGCCTCCCGGCTGGCGACGGCCCGCTCCTGCTGTGCCTTGATCGGGCCGTCCTGCTCGGCGAGCGCGGCGGTGTGCTCCTCGACGTCCTGGCGCAGCTCCGCGGCGCGCTGCTCGCTGGCGGTCACCTGCTGGCGGCGCTCCTCGATCAACTGCGTGAGCTGGGGGCGCCGGTCCTCTCGCAGGGCGGTGCCGCCCGCCGTGGTGGCGGTGGTCGTGAAAAGGAGTCCGGCCGCGGCGGCGATCACGGGCACCCCGATAGACCAGCCCGGCCGTCGTTGCCGCCGTCGCCGTGGCAGCAGCCCGGCGACGGCGCGCCGGAGCACCTTCTGCCAGGAGGCCGCGCCGGATGTGTACTCCACCGAGCGTTCCTTCCCGTCGTACCCCGCCGGCTTCCCGGCCGGAGGTGGACCCGTGACAACCCACCTATTCTGGTCACTCCGCGCATCCGCCTGACCCCATTCGTGGCCTGGGCGCGTCTTCCGGACTACGCTAGCTGTCGAACATTATTGGCCATGGACCGTCGCCCCCGCGCCCGGTTGACAGGCCGGACGAGGTCGTAATATCCCCCTCTGGAGAGCGTCGTGCCCAAGTCTCAGGTCCGCAAGAAGAAGGTGTACACCCCGCCGACGGACGTGCGCCCGACGGCGACGGCGGCGACGCGTAAGCCTAGCCCGGTCTGGCTGCCCATCACGGCGGTCGCGCTCATCGTCGCCGGCATCGGCTGGTTGGTGGTCTACTACCTCTCCGAGCAGGCGTACCCGGTCATGTCGTGGGGTTACTGGAACCTCGCGGTGGGCTTCGGCGCGATGGTCGCCTCCCTGATCCTGCTCTCCCGCTGGCGCTGACCCCGCGGCGTCCCCGTCGCACCGGGGGCGGACCCGGCCCGGGACGCCCCGCGGAGCGGATCCACCTCACTCGACGTCGCCCCCGTCCGGCGAATCCGGGCGGGGGCCCCTATGGTGTGCGCAGGGCGGCGCGGCCCGGGTGCGAGAAGACTCACGTTACTGCTGGGTAACCTTGCGCGTAGGCTGCACTGCATGACCGAGCGGAGCGCGGTCATCGACCGGTCGGGTCGAGGGTGTGGCAGCGGCGGCTCGCCGATCGCGTCCCGTCCCGGGCACCGGTCGCCGCGCCGCTCGACAGGCAGCAGACCGGGAGGCCAACTCGATGGGCAGCGTCCAGATCGTCACCACGATCCTCGCGGCCGCCATCACCGCCGTGGCGGTGGGGCTTGCGGTACGCGCGGTCCTGAAGATGGTGGCAGTCATCCGGCTCGGTCAACCCGCTCCTGAGCGGTTCACCGACAAGGCCACCCGCACCCGGACCATGCTGGTGGAGACCGCCGGCCACACCCGCATGCTCAAGTGGAGCGTGGTGGGCGCCGCGCACTGGTTCGTGATGGTCGCGTTCATCGTGCTGTCGCTGCTGGTGCTGGAGGCGTACTTCGAGGTGGTCGCCGTCGACGGCGAACTGCCGATCATCGGGCACTGGACGATCTTCGGCCTGGCCACCGAGATCATCGGCGTGCTGGGCCTTGCCGGGATCCTCGTCCTGATGGCGATCCGGCTGCGTAACCGGCCCAACCGGCCGGGCGGCCGCTCCCGGTTCACCGGCTCGACGATGTGGCAGGGCTACTTCGTCGAGTGGGTCGTGCTGCTCGTGCTGATCTTCGGCTTCCTGATCCGCGGGTTCAAGGTCGCCACGGACCACTTCGCGTACCCCGTGTGGGCCACCCCGGTCAGCCACGCGATCGGCAACGCCCTCCCGGCCTGGGAGGCCGGCGTCAACGTCTCCGCCCTCGTCAAGATCGTGATCTCGATGACCTGGCTCATCGTGATCTCGCTGAACGTCACGATGGGCGTGGCCTGGCACCGTTTCCTCGCGTTCCCCAACATCTTCTTCAAGCGCGAGCCGGCCAAGGCCGCCGGCTCCGGCCTCGGCGCCCTGCGCCCGATGACGAGCAACGGCAAGCCGCTCGACTTCGAGGAGGCCGACCCCGAGAAGGACCAGTTCGGGGTGGCCCAGGTGGAGCAGTTCACCTGGAAGGGCCTGCTCGACTTCAGCACCTGCACGGAGTGCGGCCGCTGCCAGTCGCAGTGCCCGGCCTGGAACACCGGCAAGCCGCTGTCCCCGAAGCTGCTCGTGCTGAGCCTGCGCGACCACGCGTACGCCAAGGCGCCCTACCTGCTGGCCGGCGGCGGCAAGGACCTCACCGGCGAGGAGAAGGCCACCGAGGCGCAGCTCGCCCACGTCGACGTGCTGGCCCTCGCCGAGGGCGACCGTCCGCTGGTCGGCACCGCCGAGGAGGGCGGGGTCATCGACCCCGACGTGCTCTGGTCCTGCACCACCTGCGGCGCCTGCGTCGAGCAGTGCCCGGTCGACATCGAGCACGTCGACCACATCGTCGACATGCGCCGGTACCAGGTGCTCATCGAGTCGAGCTTCCCGTCCGAGGCCGGCGTCATGCTGCGCAACCTGGAGAACAAGGGCAACCCGTGGGGCGCACCGCAGAACACCCGCGAGGACTGGACCAAGGGCCTGGACTTCGAGGTGCCGCGGGTCGGCGAGGTGGACGACTTCGAGTACCTCTTCTGGGTCGGTTGCGCCGGCGCGTTCGAGGACCGGGCGAAGAAGACCACCCGCGCCGTCGCCACGCTGCTGCACGAGGCCGGCGTGAAGTTCGCCATCCTGGGCGAGGGCGAGACCTGCTCGGGCGACCCGGCCCGCCGGATCGGCAACGAGTTCGTCTTCCAGATGCTCGCCCAGCAGAACGTGGAGACTCTGAACGAGGCGTTCGAGGGGCGGGAGAAGAGCAAGCGCAAGATCGTCGCCACCTGCCCGCACTGCTTCAACACCCTCGGCAACGAGTACGGCCAGCTCGGCGGCGAGTTCGAGGTCGTACACCACACCCAGCTGCTCGCCCACCTCGTGGCCACCGGCAAGCTCACCCCCGTGCAGCCCGTCGACGGCGGCGTCACCTACCACGACCCCTGCTACCTGGGCCGGCACAACCGGGTCTTCGCCCCTCCGCGTGAGGTGCTGGGCACCGCCATCGAGGGCGAACTCACGGAGATGCCGCGCAACAGCGAGCGCTCCTTCTGCTGCGGCGCCGGCGGTGCCCGCATGTGGATGGAGGAGAAGATCGGCAAGCGCATCAACGTCGAGCGCGTCGAGGAGGCCATGGCCACCGGCGCGAAGACGGTGGCGGTCGGCTGCCCGTTCTGCTCGACGATGCTCAACGACGGCGTCAACGGCAAGGGCGCCGGCGAGCAGGTCGAGGTGGTCGACGTGGCGAGCGTCCTGCTGCGGTCGGTGAAGCCCGAGCAGGCGCAGGGCGACAAGGAGGCCGAGCCGGTCGCCGGCTGACCGCGTACGCCCGCGGGAGCGCGCGGCGCGGCGGCGGTGGCACGGCCCACCGCCGTCGCGCGTCGTGCGCTCAGGAGGTCGTGGTGGTCATGATGGCCGCCGTGCTGGCGGCCGTCGTGGCCGCGATCACCGCGGCCTGCGTGTCCGCGATCGCCCGCTTCGTGGCCTCGGACGCCCAACTCCCCTCGGAGATCTCCGCGAGCCGCCGCTTGACCTGCGACCGCGGCAGGTCGCGGAAGAGCTTGCGGTCCAGATCCACGGCCCGGGTGAGGCTGACCAACGCGGCGGTACGGGGCTCCACCGGCCCGTCCGAAGACACGGCGGCGAGCATCCGCTGCCGGGCCTGGGTCTCCACGACCGGCTCCGCGCCCGTCGGCGAGGGATAGCGGGTACGCGGGAAGACCCACAGCACGCGGTCGGACTCGCGGCGCAGCACGCCCGCCTCGACCAGCCCGTCCAGCACCCGGTCCGGCAGATCCTTGGCGAGCAGCCGGACCCAGTCCCGGGGCCGGCGACGCTTGGGGTCGGCGGCGATCCGGGCGAGCGCGTCGTCCAGCAGCGGCGTGCCGAGCGGGTCCG
Source organism: Micromonospora globbae (assembly GCF_036184225.1). Lineage (NCBI taxonomy): Bacteria > Bacillati > Actinomycetota > Actinomycetes > Micromonosporales > Micromonosporaceae > Micromonospora > Micromonospora globbae. Next base: position 5,369,166 of record NZ_CP108084.1, on the reverse strand, counting down.
TGCCGGTCACCACGAGCCGGCCGTCGGCGACGGTGACCCGTCCGGCGAGCGCGAGTTCGAGGAGCAGGGCACCGGCGAGACCGAAGCCGAGATGGGGGGCGCCGAGCCGGTTGACGCCGGCGTCGTCGTAGCCGAGGAGAGCGAGTTCGTGCGCGAGCGTGAGATCCGCCATGAGCCGACGGTAGCGGCACGCGGCCATCGGACACCGTTCGTAGGCGTGCCGTCGCACGGGGGTCACGACGCGCTGGGCCGCCTTGATTCCGCTCCGGCGCTTCCCTATCGTGGGGCACCGACCGCTGAGGGTCGTCTGCCCTCGCCCCTCTTCCCCTCTGCGAGGCGCCCGGCGGTCGGTTGCAAAGGAGTCGGTGCCGGTGGCAACCATGCCCCCTCATCGTCACGCACCGGGACGTTCCGCTCGTCCGGGTGGCCTGCGCCGGGCCGCCCGTCGCCTGCTCACCCTGGCCGCCGTCGCGGCCGTCGGCGCCGGTCTGCTCGCCGCGCCGGCACACGCCGCCCCGTCGGTCGAGGAGATCGAGAAGCAGATCGACAAGCAGTGGGAGCAGCTCGAACCCACGATCGAGCAGTACAACAAGGTGCGGGCGCAACTGAAGGTCAACCAGAAGAAGTCGGACAACCTCCAGAAGAAGATCGAGCCGTTGGCTCTGCAGAGCGAGCTGGCGATGACCCGGGTGGGCGACCTCGCCTCCCGCTACTACATCACCGGCCCCTCGCAGGAGATCGGTGCGCTGCTGGTCAGCGCCAAGCCCGACACCCTCACCGAGCAGCTCACCATCCTGGACCGGCTGGCCAAGCAGGAGCGCCGGCAGGTCGAGAGCATTCTGAAGGTCCGCGCCAAGTACGACGCGGAGAAGCAGAAGCTGGACGCCCTGATCGCCACGCAGACCAAGCAGAAGAACGACCTGGCCGCGAAGAAGAAGCACATCGACGCCGAGATCAAGCGGCTCCAGGCGTCGCTGCCGAAGACCGTGGTCAAGGTGTCCGGGTGCCCGACGGTCCGGGGTGTGGTCAGCAGTGCCGCGAACATCGCCATCAAGACGGCCTGCAAGCAGGTCGGCGACCCGTACGTCTGGGGTGCCACCGGCCCGGACGCGTTCGACTGCTCCGGCCTGACCCAGTACGCGTACAAGGCCGCCGGGATCAGCCTGACCCACTTCACCGGTGCACAGTGGAACGAGGGCAGGGCCATCCCGCGCTCCGAGGCGCGCCCCGGTGACCTCGTCTTCTTCTTCAGCGACCTGCACCATGTGGGTCTATACCTCGGCAACGACCAGATGGTGCACGCGCCACGGGCCGGCAAACCGGTCCAGGTGGCGAGCATCAACAACATGCCGGTCGCCGGTTTCCGCCGACCCGGCTGACCCGCCGCCCACGACGAGGGCCCCCGGCCGACCGGCCGGGGGCCCTCGCGTTTCGCGCTACCGGGGGGCGCCCACCGGTGACGGGAGCACCAGCACGTCGTCGAGGTTGACGTACATGATGCGGTGGCCGAACTGGACCTGGACGTACCGCAGGTCACCCCGCACGACCGTCCAGTCGCCGGGGGACGAGCCGTCGAACGTGACGGCACGGTAGTACTCGCTCGGCAGGATGCCGCCGACGGCGTACCGCTGGCCGGCGGGGAACGTGTACTGCAACGGAGAGATCGTCTGGTACGGCACGCCGGACGGGTACGCGTCCTGCTCGGGGTACGCCCGGCCGTAGACGGGGATCGTCGCCTTACCCGGCTTCGGCGTCACCACGAACCCGGTGGCCCACTTCGCCGTCGGCGCCGAGGGCGGGTTGTGGAACCACGCCTTCTGCCCGAGGTACCAGATGGCCGTCCAGTCGCCGCGTACCTCGGCCACCGCGTACGTCTGCCCGGCGGAGGCGCGGGCGCCGTGGTCGGAGATGTACATCGTGTCCGGCGACCCGTCCGGGCGCTCGCCGAGGTCGTTCACCAGCGGCGCGTCGTGGCTCGGCGCGCTGTGCAGGATCACGGCGGAGGATCCGCGCAGCGGGCAGGGCTCGGCCGGCGGCGGCGGGTCCGGCACGCCCGGCGGCTGCTGGTTGCAGCCGTAGAAGGCCGGCCGGTTGGCGGCGAAGTCCGGGTCGATGGTGACGAGGCCGGTCCGCTTCGTGCCGGTGGTCCGGAACGGCGCCTTGAGCAGGTCGAAGTAGTGCGACCAGTCCCAGTACGGGCCCGGGTCCCAGTGCATGCCGGCCACCGTCGACGCCACCGTGCCGGGGACGTTGTCGTGCCCGATGATGTGCTGGCGGTCCAGCGGGATGTTGAACTTGTGCGCGAGGTACCGGACCAGCTTGGCCGAGGTGCGGTACATCGCCTCGGTGTACCAGGTGCCGTGCCCGGCGAAGCCCTCGTGCTCGATGCCGATGGACTTCGCGTTGACGTACCAGTTGCCGGCCTGCCAGCCGACGTCCTTGGCCTTGATGTGCTGGGCGACGTGGCCGTCGACCGAGCGCAGCGTGTAGTGCCAGCCGAGGTAGTCGGCCTGCTGCACGAGGCCGACGCTGGGGCCGTAGTAGCCCTCCGTGTCGTGGATGACGATGTACTCGATCTTCTGCTGGGCCGGCCGGTTGCCCAGGTCGTGGTTGCCGTAGTCGCCGGCGCCCGGGCCGTACTGCTCGTACGGCGCCGGGATCCACTCGCACCCGAGGCCGACCGGGCACTCCAGCCCGTCGGGCCGCTCCGCGCGGCGCAGCCCGAGCCGGTGCAGGGCGTCCTCCCGCGGGCTCACCGCCCGCGCGGCCAGGGTCACCTGGTGGCCGTCGTCGGTCCGCCGGCTCGCGCCCTCACGGATCTGCGCGTACACCTCGTCGGCGAACGCGGCCGCGGTCTCCTCCGTGTCGGCGCCCGAGTAGCGGGCCACCGCCCCGTACCAGGCGCCCGGGTCGGTCCCGGCGCCGACGGGTCCGCCCAGCTCCCTCTGGTACGCGGCGAGCAGCGCCGCCCCGCCGCGGATGTTCGTGGCCGGGTCGGAGCGCAGGGCCTCGACGTCGGCGCCGGTGAGCGTGGCGGCGGCCTGGATGGTCCGCAGTGACGCGGCGTCCGGCCCGTCGGCCGACGAGGCGACGGCGGGCGTGGTGACCGTCATCGGGCGGGACGTGTCGCCGCGCGGGTCCTCGCCCTCGTCCACGTGGTGGCTGGCGGGCAGCGCCGCGACGTGGGCGGCGTCGGTGAGGTGCAGCGGGCCGTAGCCGCCGCTGGTGCTGGGCGCGCCGGCGTGGGTGTCCCACCTGGACTCCAGGTAGGACACGCCCAGCAGGACGCTCTCGGGTACGCCGTACTCGGCCGCCGCGGCGGCGTACTGCTGCTGCCGGTCGTCGACGGGAGCGGCCCCGGCGGGTGGCGCGGCGCCGGCCGGGCCGCCGGTGAGCGGTACGGCCGCGGCGGCGGCCACCACCGCGGCGGCGAGCAGCGCCCGCCGGCTTCTCGACATGGCTGATCGGTGCATCGAACCCCCCAGTGAAGGACGGGTGCAGGTGGGCCCACCTTCACTCCGACGCCGCGTTCAGGTCAATACCTTTCCATCTATCGAGGTTTGAAGAAGAAAATCTACGGCGTCGCACCGTGGGTGCGGTCGGCCGTGTCGCGTACGGAGTGTCACGGCCTGACGGGTTGCGAATCGATAACGCGCCTCTCTAGTCTGGTCAATCGTCGGCCGGCAGCAGGTCCGTCCACCCGGGCGGTAACGGTCCGACACCGCCGAGTCGCTCTCGGGAGCGAGCCGGGGACCCAGGTTTCCGGGGTGAATCCGCAGCGATGCGGTAGGGCGCCTCCCTTCCCGCCCGAACCCGTCAGCTAACCCGGTAGGCGGTCAGGGAAGAAGGAGTACGGAGCCCGGTGGCCCACCATGCCCCGCGGCCTCCGTCGAACCGGTCGGCGCGCGCCGACCGTGCGACGGGTGTGCCGCGTCCACGCTGGTCCCGCTTCACCACCGCCCTCGCCGCCCTCGTCGGCGTCGCCGTCGTCCTGACCGGCGGCGTCACCGCGGCGCACGCCGACCCGTCGGTCGCCGAGATCGAACGCCAGATCGATGAGGACTGGAACAAGCTCGAGCCGGTCATCGAGAAGCACAACGCCACCCGCCAGGAGCTGGCCGCCAAGCGCAAGCAGGCCGACGCCCTGGCCAAGCGGATCAAGCCCCTCCAGGTCCAGGTCGACCAGGCCATGGACAAGGTCGGCGCCCTCGCGGCGCGGGCGTACAAGGGCGAGAACCTGTCCACGGTGAACGCCATGCTCGGCAGCCGGAGCCCCAGCGAACTGATGGGCCAGCTGGAGCTGCTCGACCGGTTCGCCCAGACGCAGCAGAAGGACGTCCAGCAGGTCGCGCAGCTGCGCGACGAGCTGGTCCGGCAGAAGGAGCCGCTGGACACCCTGGTGGCCCAGCTGACCCGGACCGAGGCCCAGCTCGCGGCCAAGAAGAAGCAGATCAACGCCGAGATCGACCGGCTGCAGAAGCTGCGGATCAAGGTGTACGGCAACGGCGGCGCCGGACCGCTGCGACCCGCCCCGTGCCCGGCCACCTACCCGGGTGGCGCCGCCGGCGTGGCCGTGAAGTTCGCCTGCGCCCAGATCGGCAAGCCCTACGTCTGGGGTGCCGACGGCCCCGACTCGTACGACTGCTCCGGCCTCGTGCTCGCGGCCTGGGCCAAGGCCGGGGTCTCGCTGCCCCACAACGCCGCCCAGCAGCGCCGGGTCACCAAGACCGTGAGCCGCGGCGACCTGCGCCCCGGTGACCTCGTCTTCTACTACAGCGACCTGCACCACGTCGGCATGTACGTCGGTGGCGGCTGGGTGGTGCACGCCTCCCAGGCCGGAGTGCCGGTCAAGATGAAGAAGGTCGACGACGGGCCGATCCACAGCTTCGGCCGCCCCGGCTGACGCACGAAGGAGGGGTCCCTTCCCGGCGCATGCGCCGGGAAGGGACCCCTCTCGTCAGGGGCGACCCGTGGTGCCTCGCCGCCGCCCCGGGGTCCGGCTCAGCGGGTCGGCCAGGTACGCCAGTTCTGCCAGGCGCGGCTCGGTGTGGGGCCACGCTGACCCTGGTAGCGCGAGCCGTACACGGCCGATCCGTACGGGTGCTCGGCCGGCGACGAGAGCCGGAAGATGCAGAGCTGACCGATCTTCATGCCGGGCCAGAGCGTGATCGGCAGGTTGGCCACGTTCGACAGTTCCAGCGTCACGTGGCCGGAGAAGCCGGGGTCGATGAAGCCCGCGGTGGAGTGGGTGAGCAGGCCGAGCCGGCCCAGACTCGACTTCCCCTCCAGGCGGCCGGCGAGCTGGTCACCGAGCGAGATCACCTCGAGCGTCGAGGCGAGCACGAACTCGCCCGGGTGCAGCACGAACGGCTCCCCGTCGGGGACCTCGACCACGGAGGTCAGGTCGTCCTGCTGCCGCGCCGGGTCGATGTGCGTGTAGAGGTGGTTGTTGAAGACCCGGAAGAGCCGGTCGAGGCGTACGTCGATGCTCGACGGCTGCACCAGGGTGGGCTCGAACGGCTCCAGCCCGAGCGTGCCGGCCTTGATCTCGGAGACCAGGTCGCGGTCGGAGAGCAGCATCGCACCACCATAGCGAGGCGCGCCTCGCCGGCTCGATCCCGGTGCCGGTGACCAGCGCGTCGCGGTCGCTCCTCGTACATTTGTTCGATAGAATGCCGGCATGGCTTCCTGGTCCGAATTCGCCGCTGACGAGCCCCGGCTCGCCGACGGGATCCGCATTCTCCTGCAGCAGTACGGTCCGGGCTTCGGCTATCTGGCCACGGTCCGCGCCGACGGCGGGCCCCGGGTGCACCCGGTGTCTCCGGTGATCACCGATGAAGGGCTGTTCTGCTTCATCATCGACTCGCCCAAGCGGCGCGACCTGGAGCGCGACGGGCGCTACGCCCTGCACTCCTTCCCGCCGGAGGAGAGCGACGACGAGGCCTACGTGGCCGGCCAGGCCCTGCCGGTCACCGACCAGGGCCGGGTGGCCCGGCTCGCGGCCCGCGCCGGGGCCGCTCCGCACGTCGACTGGCGGCTGTTCGAGTTCACCGTCGACGTGGCCATGCTGGCGCGGCGCGACTCGGGCACCGCTGGAGGGCCGGGCGAGGGGCACGGCCGTCCGGCCGTGCAGGTCTGGCTCGACCCGCGGGCGCCGGGCCGTCGGGCCGGGCCGACGCCGGTACGGCAGACGCGCCCCGCCCGCCGCGAACCCCACCGCTCGGCCGCCTGACACGTCCTGGGGAGAGAAAGAAGCCGGTGCCGGCCCCCTCGCCATGGGGCCGGCACCGGCGGTACGCGGAAGGTCAGGCCGCGCGGTAGGCGTTCCACGCGGTCAGCATGCGGCTCGCCTGCCCAGGGGTGAACTGGTACATGCACGAGTCGTACGTGTAGTCCATGAAGTTGGTGATCGGGTCCAGGCCGGGCGCGCTGCACGTGTCCCGGCCGGTCGGGCACTGGTACGCCGGCGACGCCTCGGCCGGGGTGTCGCTGACGCTGTCACCGGAGCCGGAGCAGCCGCCCTGGAAGGTGTGGTAGAGGTTCAGCCAGTGGCCGACCTCGTGCGTGGCGGTGTCGCCCTGGTTGTAGTTCGTGGCGGTGCCGCCGGGCAGCGACTCGTTGAGCACGACCACGCCGTCCATGCTGTTCAGCCGCCGCTGCGGGAAGGTCGCCCAGCCGAGCAGGTCGTCGCTCAGCTCGCCGAGGTACATGTTGAGGACGTTCTTGCCGCCCTCACGCAGCGACGACTTCATCGACCGCTCCGCGGACGAGCCCTGCACGATCGGGTACCACGCGGGGTTGGTGACCCGGTTGATCTTCTGGAGCTGGAAGGCGAAGGCGGTCGGTGCGCCGCCGGTCGCGCCGCTGTATGCCTGGTTCAGCACGCTGATCTGGTTGCTGATCATCGAGTCGGGGATGTTGCCGCCGGCCCGGGTGCTGTCCTCCTGGATCACGTGCACGACCACGGGGATGGTGACCGTGGCGAGCGGTGCCACCGTGGCGCTCTGCCGGCTCGCACGCTCCCGCAGCGCGGCCGCCAGGTCCGCCTCCCGCTCCTTGACCTGCTGCGCCGTCAGCTCGTTGGGTTCGTGGCGGGCGATGCCGCCCGCCTTGATCCGAGCGTCGGCGTGGACGTCGGCCGGCTCGACGCAGGTGCCCGCCGGGGCGGCGGAGAAGGCCGACGCGGCCGGAACGACACCCACCGCGGCGGTGCTGAGCAGCAGCGCGAGGGTCGTCGACGCGACACCGGCGGTACGCCGGGTCAGCAGGTGGGGACGAAGTCCCATGGGCCCACCTCTTTCTGGCGGCGCGACCGGGGGATGTGTCGCGCCGTGGCTGAGAACGTGTGGCAGACGTTACAACCGATCGACAGATTTGAGAACGCCCATAGGTTGTCGTGGTGGAAGTTTCCTGGGCGGGGTGGCGGCGGCCGGCGGGCCGGCACGCGGCCACAGCCAAGGGGGTACCTGGGTGCACGTGGCTGGTGACTCAGGTACAGTGGTCCCGCCTGCGGGTGTAGTTCAATGGCAGAACATCAGCTTCCCAAGCTGACAGTGCGGGTTCGATTCCCGTCACCCGCTCCAACGTGAGGCCCCAGCTCAGGACAGGCTTCCTGGCTGGGGCCTTGATCGTTGCTACCGCCTCTTGCGCTGGCCGCGCCCGATCCCGACCCTTCTTGATCCGCCGCCGGCCGTGTTGCGTGGGTCGGACAGGGTGACGCCGGTGCGGCTGGCCCTGGACCCGGTACATTGCGGCGTCGGCCAGGGCGGCGGGCCGGTCGCGGCCGGTGGCGGGTGCGAGGCCAACGCCTGGGCAGCCGCTCCCACTCGACCATTCCCCGCTCAGTGGCGGGGGCCCAGCTCAAGACCGACGATCGATCATTCTTTCACCAGAAGAGGTCACTCGACGAAGGTGCCATTTGGCTCCATGATTTCGTCGCGCACCAGCGGCACGAACGCCGACCAGTCCCCGTCGTCCACGGCCACCGACATGCGGACGCGCCCTTCGCCATCGTCAAGGGCGTAGCTGACCACGCTGTACCGCTTGCCATCCTCGCCGACGACCTCGCGTACGTCCTTGTCGTCGAGCATCGCGCACCACTCGCCATAGCCGACGCGTCGCCATTCAGCGAGACGTGCGTCGGCAAGCCGCGCGGCCGTCTCCTTGTCCAGTCCCACGCGTTCAGCCTCTCACCCGGGACGGCAGCCGCCCTCAATCGCGTGCCCGATCCGTGCCCGACGCAGAGGCCAACACGAGCCAACGCCGCCCATCTCGCCACGCCGTCGGGGTAGCCGCTGGAATTCAGGCGTGTAAAGATCACGCCGTGCTCACCCCGTCAGCATCTCCCCCTGTCGCCGTGCTGCTGATCTTTGAGGTTTTCGGCATCGTCGCCATAGCTCTCGGCATCGGAATAATCGTCACGGGGCGTGTACCGCGGCCACGTTCCAGTTTCGCACCGCTGCCGTTGCGCAAAGGCAGTTCGCTCGCACTGGTAGGTGTCACTATCGTCCTGGGAGCGTCAGCGCAGTTTCCGTCGATTCCGCATCCGATCGTGGTAACGCTGAACGCAGCGGGTTTTGTCACCATCGCGGCCGCTATGGCCTGCCTCATCTTCGTGCGGCGCTAGCAGCCGATTCGGCCAGATCGGCAACTTCCAGCCGACAGTGCGGGTTCGATTCCCGGCACCCGCTCCACGATCGCGCCGCGGGGCACCTCGGAGCGAGCGAACCTGCCAGGATCGGCCGCATGTCTCCTGACCTTGACCACTCCTCCCGGCCCGCCGGCCAGACTCTGGCCAACGACTACGACAGCTTCGCCGAGGCGTACGCGGCCGAGACCGAGTCCAACCTCATCAACGGCTACTACACCCGGCCGGCGATGCTGGACCTGGCGGGAGACGTGGCCGGGCGGCGGATCCTCGACGTCGGCTGCGGAGCCGGCCCCCTGCTCGCGGCACTGCGCGATCGTGGCGCCATCGTGACCGGCATCGACCCGAGCGCCAAGATGCTGGACCTGGCCCGGCAGCGGCTCGGCGATGGCGCGGCCCTGCATCAGGGCGGTCTGGGTGACGAGCCTCTGCCGTTCCCCGACGCCGCGTTCGACGATGTCGTCGTGTGCCTGGTCCTTCACTACCTCGAGGACTGGACGGCGCCGCTCGCCGAGCTGCGGCGCGTGCTCGTACCCGGCGGCCGGCTCATCGTGGCCGTCAACCACCCCTTCGTCTACCACCTGATCAGGCCCGAAGCCGACTACTTCGCCACCGAACAGTGGTCCGAGGAGTACACGTTCGACGGCCAGCCCGCCGTGCTGACGTACTGGCACCGACCACTGCACGCGATCACCAACGAGTTCGTCGCGGCCGGCTTCCGGATCGCCGTCATGAGCGAACCACCTCCCGCACCCGGTGCCCGTGAGGCGTTCCCCGACCTCGTGACCTCCCCCTCGGGGTACATCCTGTGCTACCTGTTCCTGGTCCTCGAAGCTGTCTAGCGCACCGTTCGACGTCGGGAGCAGAAACGCCCGGGGGTTACCTGCGGGGTCGGCTCGTGATGCCGTCCAGGATGGTGGTCAGGTTGTGGTGGAAGGTCTCCTCGGCGTCGAGGTGGGCGCCGTCGATGACGAGTCGGGCGACGGTGGGGTAGCGGCCGGTTTCGAGCATGCGGGTCAGGTAGGGCCCGTGGGTGGCCTGCCAGGCGGCCAGGTCGGTGCCGGTCGAACGGGCGGTGCGGCGCTCGGTGACCTCCCTGCGGAGGGCTCCGACGATGAACGCGTTGAGGGCGCCCAGGGCCCGCTGGAGGTCGTCGACACCGCGTACGCCGGGGGCCTGGCTGAGCGCCGCCGCGGTCGCCTCGCCCACGGCGAGCGCGTGAGGTCCGAGGTGCGGCCGGGCGCCGAGCAGGTCGGCGAACCACTCGTGGGCAAGAGCGGCCTCGCGGGTCCGGTGGACGATGGCCAGTACCGTGGCGCGCCACTCGGGGTGCTGGCCGGCGGCCTCGGCGATCTGGGCGTACACGGCGTCGACCATCAGGTCGAGCAGTTCTGACCTGTTGGTCACGTAGTCGTAGAGCCGCATCGGACCGACACCGAGTTCTTTGGCGATCTTGCGTACCGACAGCCCTTCGAGGCCGTGGGCGTCGGCGATCCGGATCGCCGTGGCGGCGATCTTCGTGCGGCTCAGCGGCACCGGCGCCGCCCGCGGCTGCGGCTCGGGCCGTTCCCAGACGGGCAGCGGTGCGCTACCGTACGGCGTATCCATGGAATACAGCGTACGGTAACGGGGGATGTTGATGCGAATCGCGATCGCCGGCGGCGGCGTCGGTGGGCTGACGCTGGCCCGGATCCTGCACCGGCACGGCATCGACGCGGTGGTGTACGAGCGGGAGGCGAGCCGAACCGCGCGATCGCAGGGTGGCTCGCTCGACCTGCACCCGGAGTCCGGGCAGAAGGCCCTGGCCGCGGCGGGTCTCGCCGGCCGGTTCCGGTCCGAGGCGCGGCCGGAGGGCGAGGAGCACCGCATCCTCGACCCGGCCGGACGTACCCTCGTGCACCACAGGCCCGACCCCGGCTCCTTCGCCGGACGCCCCGAGATCGACCGCGGCGCACTGCGTGATCTTCTGCTCGACTCGCTTCCCGCGGGCGCTGTCCGGTGGCGGCACCGGCTCGTGGCGGCGACGCCACGCCCCGACGGCGGCTTCGCGCTGACGTTCGACGGCGGCCGCGGCGCCGACTGTGACGTCCTCGTCGGCGCGGACGGCGCACGCTCGGTCGTCCGGTCGCTGCTGACCGACACGACGCTGTCCCCCGTGGCCACCCTGGTCGAGTTGAGCATCAGCGACGCCGACCGGCGCCACCCGGACCTCGCCGAGCTGGTCGGCCCGGGGAACCTCTGGTGCATCGGTGTGCGCCGCATCCTGGCGGCGCAACGCCTCGGCGACGGCAGCATCCGGGTCGGGATCTCCCTACCCCCGGACGGTTGCCCCCTGGACACCTACCGCAGCACACGGGCGCTGCTGGACGTGTTCGACGGCTGGGATCCCCGCCTCACCGCGCTCATCGAAGCCGGCGACGGCCCGCCGACCCCGCGCAGGATCGAGGCGATGCCCACCGGCACCCGCTGGGCCCACCAGCCGAGCATCACCCTCATCGGTGACGCCGCGCACCTCATGCCGCCGGTCGGCGAGGGCGCGAACCAGGCCATGCTCGACGCCGCCGAACTCGCGGCCGAACTCGCCGCCCACCCGGCCGACCCCGACACGGCGATCCGGACGTACGAGGAGGCGATGTTCACGAGGATCCACCCGATCGCCGAGATGTCCGCCCGAGTCCAGGCCATGATGCTGTCCGCCACGGCGGCCGACGACATCGTCCGCTTCTTCTCAGGGCGGCCCGCCGAGCCGGTGCCGGCAGACTGACGACGCCGGCCTCGCGCGGGCACCCCGCTCCCGCGACCTCGACGGGGATCAGTGCCCGCCCTCGCGGAACCGGAACACCCGGTCGGACCAGCCCGTGTCCGGTATCCCAGCGTCCAGCGCCTCGCTGATCGCGCGTTCCTCGTAGTTGAAGTGCGACTCCATGATCGCCGCCAGTCCGTCGAGTTCACGGCCGATCGCCTCCAGCGCCGGGCCGTGGGAGCCCGTGGCGCGGTCGACGAGTTCGACCACCCGCGCCAGGATCGACGCGATCATCTCGTGGTCCTCGACGAGGTTGGCGACGGTCTTCGCGAGGTCGGGGCGTTCCCGCAACAGCTCGGCGAACATGCCCGTGTCCTCGCCCCGGTGATGCGACGCCAACGCGGCGCAGAACGCCAGGCAATGGGTCACCAGTACGCCGTCGTCCGGTCGGTGCTGGCCCAGACCGGTCCTGAGTTCGCCGATCTGGCGACGCAGTTCCTGATGTGCCTGCGCGAGCTGCAGGCTGAGCGCGACTGCACGGTCGCGGTCGTGGGAAGCCACTGATGGCGGCCCTTCGGTTCCGCACCTCCATGCCTGACGCAGCCCGCCACCGGCACGCGATGCTGCCACCATCCGATCACGGGGCAGGGCGGACGTGCAAACCCGTCCCGGAACGATCAAGGCTGGTACTGCCGCCGTCTGCCGTCCGCCACGTACTCGTCGAAGATCACACCGAGGACGCGCAGTGCGACTGCGGCCGGTTCGTCGGACTGGCCCACGGTCCGGGCGCAGGCGGCGAGCGTCTTCCAGAGTGCCCAGCCGCGCCCACGCGCCCACGTTCCCTCGTCGACGGCCAGTCGCTCCCGGAACGCCTGCCGGCCCTCGGTGGTCAACAACGTCCAGGCGATGGCCATGTCGCACGCCGGATCGCCGACACCGCATGTCCCGAAGTCGATGACGGCGGCCAGTTTCCCGTCGTCGAGCAGGAGATTTCCCTGGGCCACGTCACCGTGGAACCAGGTCTGCGTGCCGTCCCAGGACGCGTCCAGCGCGTCCGTCCAGATCTCCCGGGCCAGGCCGACGTCGACGTGGCCGTCCAGCGCCGCGAGGGCGCGCTGGACGTCCCGGTGGTAGGTGCGCAGCGTGCCGCCCCGGTACCAGTTGTGCTGCCCGGGAAGGGGACCCCCGGTGGGATCGATGCGCTGTAGGGCCGACAGGAACTCGGCCAGGTCGATGGCGAACCGGACGGGGTCGGCGATGCGGTCCGCGCTCGCGGGTTCGCCGCCGAGCCACGAGTAGACGGACCACGGGTACGGGTAGCCCTCACCGGGCTCCCCTTTCGCGAGCGGCACGGGGATGGGCAGCGGAAGCCGGGGGGCGAGTTCCGGCAGCCACCGGTGCTCCTTGTCGACGGCCAGGGCGTACTCGGCCGCGCTGGGCAGACGCACCGACATCCCGGGGCCGAGGTGGAAGGTCCAGTTGTCCCAGCCGCCGTCGGCCACCGGCGCGACCGGGAGGTGGGCCCACCGGGGGAACTGGTGGGCGACGAGTCGACGCACCAGCTCGGCGTCGACGGTGATGCGTTGGGGCACCGGACCGAGATGGGGCGTGTTGCTCACCGAGACGTCCTTGTCTGATGCGGCCGACACGTGACCGGGCTGGCAGTTGGCGTAATGATCGGCTCATCCCTGCCGTCCGGTCGAGCGATTTCGATGGCGGGGGTGATCGCGGGGAACGGCGCAGGTCGGCGCGCGGGGCGCCGGATCAGCCCTGGTCCGCGGTCAGCGGGCCATCGCGGCGGCGTGCCGGCGGGCGAGCTCGTACAGGCGCTTGGGGTCGCCGAGCGGGGCGATCCCCCCGGGGCCCACGGAGACGTCTCGCGGGTCCAGCGTGGCGGTGGCCTGGAGCGAGGGCACGGTGCGGCCGGCCCGGTCCACCATCACGAGTGCGGTGGCGACGAAGCCTTCCAGCAGGGACCTGAGGATCGCGTGGCTCGACGACAGGTACTGCGCGACCAGCGCGTCCACGAAGGCGACGAACACGTCGAGGTCGATCTCGTAGTCGTCGGCGCGCATGGGGCCGATGCCGGTCGGCACGTCGACCAGTGGGGCGACGGCCTCGCTGGTACGGACGAACAACTCGGCCACCCGGTTGGAGGGGTTCCACAGGACGAGGTCATTGACCTGGAAGTACTGGCTCATGCCTCCATGATCATGGATCGGTTGTTCGCCGACCCGCCCCGGGCCCGTCGACGTCGCCGGCCGCGAGCCACCCGCATCCCGGTGAAACAGGCGAATCGGCGGCGGGAGGGAGGGGCCCCGGCGACCATGGGCGGGTGGGGCGACCATCGGAGGCGGCACAGGCGGGCGGCATCCTGCGCGGTAACGAGGACACCCGGCAGGCCAACTTCCTGGAGCTGTTCTTCGACCTGGCGCTGGTCTTCGCCCTGATCGGGGTCGTCAGCCGGGTGGTGCCGGACCTCCTCTCCGAGAACGTGCGTCTGCGCTGGCTGTCGCTGCTGTACACGGTCGTCCTGGCCCTGCCGCTGCTCTGGCTGTGGACGACCACCGCACACATCACGAGCCGGTTCGACTTCCGCAACCGCTGGATCCAACTGCTGGTCCTGGCGAGCGCGTTCGGCCTGCTGATCATGACGACGTCGCTGCCGTACGCGTTCGTCGCGCGCGGCGGCGCCTTCGCCGTTCCGTACGTGCTGCTGCACATCGGGCGCCCGCTGCTGCTCCGGACGATGCTGCGGGAGCACGGGGCGATCCGGGCGCTCTACACCCGCCGGGCGATCTGGTCCACCGCCTCGGCGGTCTTCTGGCTCTGGGGCGCGGCGGAGCGGGACGCGTACCGGGTGGCACTGTGGTCGGTCGCCATCACCGTCGACCTGGTCGTCGCGCGGTTCAGCTGGCCGGTACCCGGCATGCGCCGGGTGCCCACCAGCGCGTGGGCGATGGCCGACACGGCACATCTGCCCGGGCGGTACCAGCAGCTGTTGCTGATCGCGCTCGGCGAGACGGTGCTGTCGATCGGCCTCACCTACACCGCCCACCCCGCCACGATCGCCGCCACGACCGCCCTGGTGATCACGTTCCTGTCGTCCGTGCTGCTGTGGCGGATCTACTTCTACCGCGCCGGTCAGGTGCTGGCCCAGGCCGTCGGGATGTCGTCGAACCGGGCGACGCTCGGCCGGAACATCGGCTCCGCCCACGTACTCATGGTGCTCGGCATCGTCGCCATCGCGGCGGGGGCGGAGATCGTGCTGGCCCATCCGGGCGGGCGCACCCAGCCGGCCTGGCTCCTCGCGATCCTCGGCGGTCCGGCGATCTTCATGCTCGGCCGCATCCGGCTCGAACGGGCCGTCTTCAACCGGCTCGCGGTACGCCGGTTCGTGGCCATCGGCGCGCTGGTCCTGCTGGCGCCGCCGCTGGCCTTCGGGCCGCCGCTGCTCGCGGCCATCGTCGCCGCCGTCGTGCTGCTCGGCGTCGCCGTCGCGGACGCGCGACACGCCGCCGGCCGCCCACTGGAGGTCCCGTCCCCCTCCGCCTAGGCGGGTAGACACGGTGGGTGGTCCTCGCCGATCCCGACGGCAACGAGTTCTGCGTCCGCCCCCGCGTCAGCGCGATCCGAAAGTCGTCGTCGGCCAGGCCTGACGACCCGGCGTGGGCGCGCGGGCTGCGACGGCGTACCGCCGTTGTCTAGGGTGGCTGCGCGCGGATTATCCGCCGCTGTCCCACCGATCCCCGAGGACGCGAGAGGCTGAGACATGACCGAGACCGTCGTTTCCCGGGACGGCACCGCCCTCGCCGTCGACACGAGCGGCCAGGGCGCGCCGGTCATCCTCGTGGGCGGCGCCTTCAACGACCGCTCGACCGTGGCGGCGCTCGGCGCCGAACTCGCGTCCGGGTTCACCGTGGTCACCTACGACCGGCGCCGGCGGGGAGCCAGCGACGACAGGGCCGACGACTATCTGGTCGCCAACGAGGTCGACGACCTGGCCGCGGTCATCCGGCACGTCGGCGGGCGGGCGTCGGTCTTCGGCCACTCGTCCGGTGCCGTGCTGGTGCTGGAGGGGGCCATGCGGGGCCTCCCGATCGACCGGGTAGCGGTCTACGAGCCGTCGTACTGCGCCGACGAGAGCCTGCCGAGGCCACCGGCCGACGTCTACGACCGGCTCCGGGCGCTCGTCGCGGCCGGTGACGACGACGGTGCGGTGGAGTTGTTCCTCGGCGAGGTGGTCGGTGTCCCGACCGAGGCGATCGCCGGGATGAGGGCCGGCGAGGGATGGTCGTTCCTGGTCGACAAGGCGCCGAGCCTGCCGTACGACGTGCTGGTCAGCACGCCCTGGCAGCTGCTGCCGCGCGACCGGATCGCCGGCGTCGCCGTTCCGGTGCTGGCCGTCTACGGCGACCGGACCGCGCCGGGCCTGGCGGCGGCGACGAGGGCGGTGGCCGAGACGGCGCCGGACGCCGAACTGGTGGTGATGGCCGGCGAGGACCACGCGGTGCTGCAACGGCCGGCGGCGTTGGCGGGCATCCTGGCGAAGTTCCTCGGGTGAGCGCGGGAGCGACCCGGACCGCGCCCGAGCGACGGAGCGGCAGGTCGCCGGTCACCGGGCCGGCGTCCGGCGGGTCCGCGTAGCGGCGGCCGGGGTGGCGGCGGGTCGGCACGATGACCGGATGCGCTCCGCACTCACCAGGCTGCTCGACACCCCCGTCCGGCAGGCCGTCGGCGGTCTGCTGCTGGCGGGCGTCGGCGGGCTGCTGCTCTGGCTGCCCATCCACACGCAGATCGCGCTCGACGACTGGACCGCCGAGCTGCGGGCCGGCGGCGAGCCGACGCGAGCGATCATCTACGACCGGGTGACGAAGCGGCACAACACCACGATGTACTTCCGGTACGAGATCGGCGGCCGGACGTACGAGCAGGAGGTCCCGTGCGTCGAGGTGTGCCGGTCGTACGGCGACGAGGTGCCGATCTGGGTGAACCCCGCCGACCCGCGCGACTTCGTGACGGATTTCGGGCAGCTTTCCGGCCATCGGGGTCGTGTGCAGGGCGTGCTGGGTGCGGCCGGGTTCGCGATGCTTTTGCTGGGGCTGCTCGTGACGCTGTCCCGCATCCCGTTCCGCCGCTGGCTTCCCCGACGCGCTCCGCGCCGTCGGACCGCCGTCCGGGCCCCGGGCGGTCCCCGCTTCACCGCCCGCTCGAAGCACAAGCAACGCGCGCGGCGGTGAACGCGTCGTCAGACCGACGGCTTCGGGGCGGTCAGGTCGAGGACGTGTCTGATCCCGGGACGGTGGAGCATGACCTCGCCGACCGGGACGAATCCGGTACGCCGGAGCACGGCGAGCGAGGCGGCGTTGTCCCGCGTGGCCGACGCGTACAGCCGGCGCAGCCCGTACGTGTCGAGGGCCAGCGCGCAGACGCGGCGGACCCCGTCGGTGGCCACACCGCGCCCGGTCGCCCGCTCGGCCACCCGGTAGCCCAGCTCGGCGCCGCCGTCCTGGACGTCCACGAGGTTGAACCGTCCCAGCACGGTCCCGTCGTCGTCCACGAGGACGTGGAAGTGGAGCAGGCCGGCGGCCTGGTCGGCGAGCAGTTCGGCGAGGCGGTCGGCGAACCCGGTGAAGTAGTCGTCACCCCGGTCGGGCACGAACCGGGCGAAGTAGGCCCGGTTCTCCCGCTCGAAGTCGAGCAGGGCGGCGGCGTGGCGGGCGTCGAGCCGCTGGAGATCGGGCATCGCGCCACCGTAGCGGGGGTGCGTGCCCTGCTCACCCCAATAATTCGTGCTGGTCGGCGGCGTACGGGAGGGGGCCACGGCGGGGCAGGGCGGCGAGCGCCAGCCCGCAGAGGGCGCAGCCGGCGCCGACGACGAAGAAGAGCGAGAGGGCCGGCTGCCCGAGCCATTCCCAGAGCGGGTGCCACACCGGGTGCGGCTCCCCGAGGTGGTGCCGGAACAGCGACGGGGCGGCCAGCAGCACCGGCGCCCACCAGAGCAGCATGGTGGCCGCGTACAGCACGGTGACGGTGCCCGCGGCAGGGTGCGGTCGCTCGGTGCGGCGGCTCACCCAACCGAAGAGCAGCCAGCCGGCGGCGGCACCGAGCAGCCCACCGGCCACCGCCGCGACCGGCACGGCCGTCGGGGTCGCGCGGGACAGCCCCACGGTGACGTACGTGTCGTCGATCGACGGCCGGGGCGCCACGGTCAGCGTCAGCGCGGTGTCACCGCGGCGGGCCGTGACGATCTCCGTCACCGCGCCGGTCGGCGTGCAGCCGTCGACACGGCAGGTCACGTCGGGGCGTACGTGCGTCGGGTAGGTCCGCCAACCCGTCTCGTCGAGCCGGCGTCGGGCGAGCGCCAGCACCTCCTGCCGCTGGGTCGGCGCGCTCGTCACCGCGACCGTGACCGACGCCTGCTGGTACTCACCGCCGTCGCCGAGCAGCAGGGAATCGAGGTTCCGGGCCCGCAATGGCTGGCTGTAGAAGGTGAACAGCGCGGCGGCGGGATCGATGCCGCCGACCTCGTGTCCCGGTAGGACCTCGGCGACGACCGCCCTGGCGGCCGCCCGGTCGGGCAGGGGCCGCGCGGTGTGCCAGGCGGCCCAGGTGGCGAGCGCCGCGGTGAAGAGACCGCAGATCACGGCCGCGAGGGTCGCCCAGGCCACGACGGTACGGCTGGCGGGGCGGCCCAGCCGGGCGCGGAGGCCGTGCCGGAGCAGGTTGACCGCCTCGCGGGTCGTCGGCCGGGTCCGGCCGGGCGTGGCCGTGTCGAGGAGCACCGCCACCACCTCGTCGGCGCGGGCCCGACGCCAGTCGCGGGGATAGCCGATCAGCAGCCGCCGGTAGCGGCGGGCGAGGGGGTCGCCGGTCGGCGGCATGGCCGTCCCTTCGGGTCAGGCGGTACGCGGGCGGAGGGCACGCAGCCGCGTCTCGGCGGCGGTGGCGAGCTGGCGCAGCCGGGCGGTCTCCGTCTCGAGCGCCTGCTGACCGCGCGGGGTGAGCCGGTAGTAGCGGCGGAGCCGCCCGTCGACGTGCTCGTCCCGGTCGTGGGCGACGTGGCCCTGTGCGACCAGGCGGTCCAGCGCGGTGTAGAGGGTGCCGGGCAGCAGGGTGACGCGGCCCGCGGAGAGCGCGTTGACCTCTCCGATGATGCCGTAGCCGTGCCGCGGCCCACCGGCGAGCGCGGTGAGGATGAGGAACGTCGGCTCGCGCATCGATGCCACGGCCGGACCATATATTGATGATCGATATATGGCAAGGCGTGTCGGACCGCGCGGCTAGGCTGCGATCATGCGTATCGGCATCGTGATCCTCCCCGACCAGCGCTGGGCGCAGTCGCAGCGACGGTGGCGGCAGGCGGAGGAGTGGGGCTTCGACCACGCGTGGACGTACGACCACCTGGGCTGGCGTGACCTGGTCGACGGTCCCTGGTTCGACTCGATGACCACGCTCACCGCCGCCGCGACGGTGACCTCGCGGATCCGGCTCGGCACGCTCGTCGCCTCACCCAACTTCCGGCACCCGGCCGCCTTCGCGCGGCAGATCACCGCGCTCGACGACGTCTCCGGCGGCCGTACGCTGCTCGGGGTCGGTGCCGGCGGGATCGGCTTCGACGCCGCGGTGCTCGGCGGGGAGACGCTGCCCCCGCGGCAGCGGGTGGACCGGTTCGCGGAGTTCGTCGAGCTGCTCGACCTGGTGCTGCGGGAGGACGGCACGACCTGGCGCGGCGAGTGGTTCAGCGCCGTCGACGCCCGCAACAACCCGGGTTGCGTCCAGACGCCCCGCGTGCCGTTCGTGGTGGCCGCGAACGGGCCCCGCTCGTTGCGGCTCGTGGCCCGGTTCGGGCAGGGCTGGGTCACCACCGGCACCGGCGGCGACGACCTGGAGAGCTGGTGGTCCGGGGTCGCCGAGGTCGCGGCCCGGCTAGACCGGACGCTCGCCGAGGCCGGCCGGGATCCGGCCACCCTGGACCGCTACCTCTCGCTGGACGCGGCTCCGGTCTTCTCGCTGACCAGCGCCCAGTTCTTCGCCGACCAGGTGGGGCGCGCGGCCGACCTCGGGTTCACCGACGTGGTCACGCACTGGCCGCGGGCCAGCAGTTGGTACGCCGGTGACGAGGAGGTCCTGGCGGACGTGGCCACCCGGCTCCTGCCCGAGCTGCGCGGCTGAGCCGCCGCTCAGGGCTGGGCCGCCGGTCAAGGCTGGGCCGCCGGTCACGGCTAGGCCGCCGGTCACGGCTGGGCCGCCGGTCACGGCGCGACCCTGCTCACGGCCCGGTCGTGCTCACGTGCCGATGATGCCGTCGTCGGTGGCGACGAGCCGGAAGCGCAGGCAGACCACGTCGGTGTCGTCGGTGACGGTGGTGCCCAGCCGCGCCCAGTAGGCCGCGTGGCCGGAGCGCCAGTCCTCGATCGACCGGTCCCCCTCCCCCTCGGAGCGGGCGAAGTCCCAGCTCACCTCGGCGAACCGGACCACCTCCACGCCGGTGACCTCGACGAGGCCGATCAGGTGGTCGTCGTCGTCCACGAGGACCAGCCGCTCGCCGACCCGCTCCAGATCCTCGCCCTCCTCGGCGTACTCGCTGAGCAGGCCGGCGGTCGCCGTCTTCGCCCCGGCGAGCACCAGGCCGTTGAGGGTGCGCCGCAGCTCACCGGGGGTGCCGAGGGCGAGGGTGCGCAGTCCGCCGATCCGTGGCCACATCCTGCCGAGGCTAGGCGAGAGCCCGGAACCCCGCCGCCGCTTTTCGTCCGCCCCCACGGTTGCGCCCGCCGGCGTTACGGTGGCCGCAGCGGTAGTCGGACGGGACCTCGGGAGGCGACCATGGCGGACCGGCGTGCGGTGCTCATTCCTGGTCGGGGGTACGACACCCGGGCGCCGCTCTTCGCGTACGCCGGCGAGTCGCTGACCCGGGCGGGTTTCGAGCTGCACGAGATCGTCTGGCAGGTGCCGGCCGGGCTCGGCCACGACCGGAGCGGCGCGTGGGTGGTCGAGCAGGTGCTCCCCGCCCTGGCCGCGCCGACCGACCTGCTGGTCGGCAAGTCGCTGGGCAGCTTCGCGGCACCGCTCGCCGCCGACCGGCGGCTGCCGGCGATCTGGCTCACGCCGTTGCTGCACCTGCCCGAGGTGGTGACCGCGCTGGAACGGGCCACCGCGCCGTGCCTGCTGGTGGGCGGCACCGCCGACCCCTCCTGGGACAGCGGGGTGGCCCGCCGGCTCACCCCGCACGTCGTGGAGATCCCGGAGGCCGACCACTCCCTCATGCTGCCGGGGCCGCTGGTCCGCTCGGCCGAGGCCCTGGGCCGCGTCTCCACCGCCGTCGAGGAGTTCGTTCAGATCATCTGAGCGGCGTAGCCGGCGGCGTCGAGCACCCTCCGGTCACCGGTGGCGTCGTGGGCGTCCAGGACGGCGTCGGCCAGCTTCACCACGTGCGCGTCGCCGTGCCGCGCCGCCCGGGCGAAGACCTCCGCCGGAGTCATGGCCGCGACGGCCGGCGCGGCGGCGGGCCTCGGCGGGGCGTACACCGAGGTCACGGCGGCCGTCGCGGACCAGGCCGCCGCGAGGCTCGGCGCCCACAGCGCCGGGTCGAGCACCGGGAGCGTACGCAGGACCGCGGTCGGGGCGGTGACGGCGTGCACCAGCATGACCGGCTCGGCGTGCCCGAACCGCAGGTAGCCCAGCGCTGCCTGGTGCGCGAGCGCGGTGAGTCCCGCCTCCGCCTGGGCGGGCGTACGTGCCGGGCGCAGCGCCGCGAGCGCCTCCGGCCACCCGTCGAGGGCGGGCAGGCGGCCCAGCCGTTCCCGGATGCCGCCCTCGCGGTCCGGGATCCGGGGCAGCCCGGCCAGCGCTGCCTCGACGTCGGGTCCATCGTCCGCCTCGGGGTCGGTCGGGTTCCCGGCGACGGTCACCGCACCGCCGGTGGGGAGGACTCGGTCGGCGCCCGGCACCGGCTGCCAGCGGGCCGCCCAGTAGCCGAGGGCCTGGCCGAGTTCGACGCGCCGGGGGACGCTCCGGTCGTTCTCCAGCAGCGCCCGGACGGCGTGGCCGACGCGGATGACGCCGTGGGTGGCCCCGGCGGCGATGCCCGGCAGCAGCCGCGGCCACCAGGTGCCGAGCACCTCCCGCCAGGGCCGCTCGCGCAGTTCCCGGTCGAAGTACGCGAGCCAGTCACCGGCCCGCTTCGGGTCGCCGAGCGCGCCGCGCCAGTCGTCGATCGGGCGCAGGCCGCGCGGCAGCTCGTCGAGCCGGGTGACGTACGCGTCCAGCCACCGGTGGAGCCCCTGGTCGTGGCCGCGCCGGGCGAGCGCCTCCGCCGCCATCGGGCCGTGGTTGGACAGCCAGCCCCGGTACTCCGGGCCGGTGCGGTGCAGTCGCTCGTACGCCTCGTCGAGGATCCCGTCACTCATGCGTCGATCCTCGAATCTGAAGCATGGTTGAAGTCAACCGTGCAGGTCGGTTCCCGACACGAGCCCGCGGATCCGCAGTTCGGCGGCGGTCTCGGGCGAGCAGTCCACGGCGACGGCAGCGGTGCCGACCGGTTCGGCGCCGCGGGCGGCGCAGATGTCGTAGAGCGCGCGGACCTGGGCGCCGGTCGCCACCCAGTCGTCTACCACGAGCACCCGGTCGCCGGGGCCGAGGTGCCGTTCCCGCACGGCCAGGTCGACCCGGCGACCGCGGAAGTCCGGCGGGCTCTGCGCCCAGGTCAGCGGGCCCGCCGGCAGCCGCCCGTCGCCCGGCTTGTGCGCCGGTACGAAGCCGACCCCGAGCGCGGTCGCGGCGAGCGGGCCGACCAGCAGACCGGTGACCGCGGGGGCGAGCACCACGGTGGGCCGGGCGGCGCGGTACGGGCCCACGAGGGCCGGACCGAGGGCCGCCAGCACGCCCGGGTCCCGCCACCAGCCGGACACGTCGCTCACGAGGTGGGTGGAACCGGGGCCGGGATCGATCCACCGGAACAGCGCGACGAGACGGTCCCTCAGCTCAGCGGGCATCCACCCATCCTGCGGCAGGCGCGCCGGTGAGCGGCGGGCAGGCCGGCGGCCGGCGGGCGGCGGGCGTACGCGGCGGGCGGCGAGCCTGCCCGGCGGGTGGCGCGGTACGCCGCGGGCCGGGCCGCCCGGCCGATCATGGGTCGGATGATCGGCTACACGTATCACTGCAAATGCGGGCATACCACCGTGATCACGTTGACTTCGGAAGTACCTCTCTCGTTACGGTCCGACCCGGCTTGATTCGGCACAGGAAAGGACCGGGCTGGTGGTTGGTAGGCACTCCCGTACCCGCAGGATCTCCTCGCCGGCCGCCATCGCGGCCACCGCGGCGGTCGGCGTGGCCGTCGCCGTCGGTGGCACCGTCGGCGCCGTGCGCCTGACCTCGGGCACGGACGACTCCCGGCCCGTCGCCATCGAGATCTCGCCGACGACGGTGGCCAGCAGCACCCCGCCCGCGTCGCCCACCCTGTCCCCGAGCGCCAGCGCCAGCCCCACGCCGAGCGCGACCGCCAGCCCCACGCCCAGCCGCTCCCCGCAGGCGGCCTCGCGGGCGAAGGCGCGTACGGCCAGCCCGAAGCCGTCGCCGAAGAAGACCACGAAGGCCCCCAGCGTCGTGGACAGCGGTTCGTGCGGTGCCTCCTTCTACTCCGAGGGGCAGATGACCGCCAACGGGGAGAACTTCAACCCCGACGCGCTGACCGCGGCGCACAAGACCCTGCCGTTCGACACGAAGGTCCGGGTCACCAACCCCGCGAACGGCAAGTCGGTCACCGTACGGATCAACGACCGCGGCCCGTTCATCGACGGGCGCTGCCTCGACCTGTCCCGGGCCGCCTTCGCGAGCATCGCGTCCCTCGACGTGGGCGCCATGACCGTGCGCTACGAGGTGCTCGGCTGAGCGGATGCTCCACGGCGATACGGCCGACAGCGCGACCCAGCCGGACAGAACCTCCTCGGACGACGGGCCAGGTTCATTCACCCGTTCACGTCCATCAGGCATGCTGTCCTTCGTACGCACGCATCCCTTCCAGTCGGGCCGAAGCCCGCTGAGCCCCGGATCCCGCGCCGGCCTCGGCGCGGCCGTCGTCCTGCTCGCGATCGTCTCGGCGGTCGAGCTGGCGGACGGCCGCGGCGCGCACTACATCGCGTTGATGGTGGCCGCGCCGTTCCTGGCCGCCGCGCTGGCGTCCTGGCGGATGGTGCTCGGCGTGGGCGTCGCGGCCACCGCCATCGGTGCCACCTTCGCCATCTGCGACTGGTCGATCTCGCTGGTCAACGGTGTGAACGTGGCCGGGATCGCGCTGGCGACCGGCATCGCGGCCGTCGTGGCCTCGGTACGGCAGCGCCAGGCCGAGGAGATCGCCGAGCTGTCCAAGCTGGCAGCCGTGGCCCAGCAGGCGGTGCTGCGGCAACTCGGCCCGCAGGTGGGCAGCCTGTCGGTCGCCGGCCGCTACATCTCCTCCACGGCGACCGCGGAGATCGGCGGCGACCTGTACGAGGCGATCGACACCCCGTACGGCGTCCGCATGATCATCGGCGACGTGCGGGGGAAGGGCCTGGAGGCGGTCCGCCTGGCGAGCATCGTGCTGGGGTCGTACCGGCACGTGGCGTACGAGCGGGCCGACCTGCGCGCCATCGTGACCGACCTGGACCGGGCCGTGGCCCGCAGCGTCGGTGACGAGGACTTCGTGACCGCCGCACTGGTCGAGGAGCGGGGCGGGACGCTCACCATCGTCAACTGTGGACACCCGCCGCCCCTGCTGCTGCGGCGGGGCGCGGTGATCCCGTTGGAGCCGCCCGCGCCCGCGCCCCCGCTCGGGTTCATGCCGGTCGTACGGCCGCGGGTCGAGCGGCTGGAGCCCGGCGACCGGCTGCTGCTGTTCACCGACGGGCTCGGCGAGGCGCGGCGCGACGGGGAGTTCTTCCCGACCGCCGACCGGGCGTGGCGGCTGCTCGGCCACGGCACCGTCGCCGACGGGCTGGCCTCGCTGGAGACCGCGCTGGTCGAGTGGGTGCACGGCCGGCTCGACGACGACATCGCCCTGGTGCTGATGGAGTACCCCGGTCCGCGTACCGCGGACACCGCGGCCGTCCCGAGCTGGGAGGTCGGTGCCGCCGAGAGCTGATGGAAGGCGCCGTCTCGGCAGGTGAACCGCAGGTGTGTAATCGCCGTCACTTCGGTGATCGGCTTGTCGCTGGCTACCCGTCGGTAATAGAGTCTGGAGTTACTGATCGGTAACACCTGTCCGGAAGCGGGGCCAGTGAGCATGACCCACTACAAGAGCAACCTGCGGGACCTCGAGTTCAACCTCTTCGAGGTCTTCGGGGCGGACCGGGCGTTCGGCCAGGAGCCGTACTCCGACCTCGACGTCGACACCGCGCGCAGCATCCTCGCCGAGGTCGACCGTCTCGCCCGCGAGGATCTGGCCGCCAGCTACACGGACAGCGACCGCAACCCGCCGGTCTTCGACCCGGCCACCCACACCGCTCCGCTTCCGGAGTCGTTCAAGAAGTCGTACCGGGCCTTCATGGAGTCGGAGTTCTGGCGGCTGGACCTCCCGTCGGAGCTGGACGGCACCAACGCGCCCCGGGCTCTCTGGTGGGCCCTCGCCGAGCTGGTGCTCGGCGCGAACGCCCCGGTCTGGATGTACGCCTCCGGCCCGTCCTTCGCCCACGTCCTGCACGTCGAGGGCACCGAGCGGCAGAAGAAGTGGGCCAAGCTCTTCATCGAGAAGCAGTGGGGCTCCACGATGGTCCTCACCGAGCCGGACGCCGGCTCGGACGTCGGCGCCGGCCGCACCCGGGCCATCCCGCAGCCCGACGGGTCCTGGCACATCGAGGGCGTGAAGCGCTTCATCACGTCCGGTGAGCACGACCTGACCGACAACATCGTCCACTACGTGCTGGCTCGTCCGGTCGGCGTCGAGGGCGTGGGCGGCCCGGGCACCAAGGGCCTCTCCCTCTTCATCGTGCCGAAGTACCACTTCGACGAGGAGACCGGCGAGCTGGGCGAGCGCAACGGCGTCTTCGCCACGAACGTCGAGCACAAGATGGGCCTCAAGGTCTCCAACACCTGCGAGATGACCTTCGGCGAGCACGGCGTGCCGGCCAAGGGTTGGCTGCTGGGCGACAAGCACGACGGCATCCGGCAGATGTTCATGATCATCGAGTACGCCCGGATGATGGTCGGCACGAAGGCCATCGCCACCCTCTCCAGCGGCTACCTGAACGCGCTCGAGTACGCCAAGAACCGGGTCCAGGGCGCCGACCTCGTCCAGCAGGCCGACAAGACCGCGCCGCGGGTGACCATCACCCACCACCCGGACGTGCGCCGTTCGCTGCTGCTCCAGAAGTCGTACGCCGAGGGCCTGCGCGCGCTCGTCTGCTACACCGCGTCCTGGCAGGACAAGGTCGCCATGGCCGAGGCGGCCGGCGACGAGAAGGCCACCAAGCTCGCGAAGCGGGTCAACGACCTGCTCCTGCCGCTGGTGAAGGGTGTCGGCTCGGAGCGGGCGTACGAGCTGCTCGGCCACGAGTCGCTGCAGACGTTCGGCGGCTCCGGCTTCCTCCAGGACTACCCGCTCGAGCAGTACGTGCGGGACGCGAAGATCGACACCCTGTACGAGGGCACCACCGCCATCCAGAGCCTCGACCTGATCTTCCGGAAGATCGTCCGGGACAACGGCAAGGCGCTCATGGCGGTCGCCGGCGAGATCCAGGAGTTCATCACCTCCGAGGCCGGCAACGGCCAGCTCAAGGAGGAGCGGCAGGCGCTCGGCAAGGCGCTCGCCGAGATCCAGACGATCGTCGGCGTGATGACCGGCTGGCTGGGTGCGGCGCAGGGCGGTGACACCCGGGCCCTCTACAAGGTCGGGCTGAGCAGCCGGCGGTTCCTGCTGGCGGTCGGCGACCTGGTGGTGGGCTGGCTGCTCCAGAAGCAGGCCGACGTGGCGCTGCGGGCGCTGGGCGGCGAGGTCTCGGCGGCCGACAAGGCGTTCTACACCGGCAAGGTGGCCGCCGCTCGCTTCTTCGCCCGCGAGGTGCTGCCCCGCATCGGCGCCGACCGGCGGATCATCGAGGGCACCGACCTGGACGTCATGGACCTCCCGGAAGAGGCCTTCTGATTTCCACCGTTCCCTCGCGGACGGGACGACCGGAGCTTCTCCGGCGATGACCGGCACGACGGCCGGCGGGCGACGACCCCGCCGGCCGTCCCCTTTCCCCCGATCCCGGTCGCTCGGGAGGCACGCCGCGAAGGCGGGGCCGACCGGCGCGGGATCGCCGCCCGGCGGGACCGCATTCGATGCGGGGCGTCGGGTAGGCCGCCGTCGGGGCGGGTAACCCCCGCGGGACCACGTCGGAACACGCCCGGACCCATCGCACGGGGGAGTGCAGCGGACATGGGCATTGGTAGTGGAATCTTCCTGATCGCGGTCGGCGCGATCCTCACCTTCGCCATCAGGGCCAACGTCTGGTGGGTCGACCTGCGCGCGGTCGGCTGGGTGTTCATCCTGGCCGGGCTCGCCGTCCTGCTCACCACGCTCTGGTACTGGCAGGACCGGCGCAAGCGGGCGCGGACCCTCATCGTGGAGGAGAACCGGCTGTCCCATCCCACCGCGATGATGCCGCCGCCACCCGACCCGCCGCCGCCGAC
This sequence comes from Micromonospora globbae, assembly GCF_036184225.1. Lineage (NCBI taxonomy): Bacteria > Bacillati > Actinomycetota > Actinomycetes > Micromonosporales > Micromonosporaceae > Micromonospora > Micromonospora globbae. Next base: position 5,342,128 of record NZ_CP108084.1, on the reverse strand, counting down.
GGCACCACCCTCCTGAGACGCGTACGCCGAGCCACCCGCCCGAGACCGGGCGGGTGGCTCAGCTACGTGCGGTGTACGCCGCGCTGAGCGGTGCGCCGCCCCGGTCCAGCTCCGCCCACGGACGGGGGCTCCGGTGCACCGCGATGCCGGTCGTCCGCAGCCCCTCGGGATTCGCCCGGCCCGGGTCCAGCACCGCCGACAACAGCGAGATCGCCGGATTGTGCGCGATCAGCAACACCCTGCGGGCGGCCGGATCCACCCGCCGGACGAGCGTCAGCAGGTCCTCCGGATGCGCCTCGTACGCGTCGGGCTCGTACCGGACGTCCGGGCCCGGACCGGCGGGGCCGCCCTCCGGCGGTGAACCCGTCATGCCCATCGCCACCCCGTGCCAGGTCTCCCGGGTCCGCCGGGCGGTCGAGCAGAGCACCACGTCCGGCAGCAGGCCGTGCTTGGCGAGCCACGCGCCGGCGCTCTCCGCGTCCGCCCGCCCGCGGTCGGTCAACGGCCGGTCCGCGTCCGGCCCCTGCTCGGACTGCTCGGCCTTCGAGTGGCGCAGCAGCACCAGTGTCCGTCCGTCGGCGTACGCGTCCGTCATGCCCCCAGCTTGCCCGATTGGCGATCACCGTGCCGGGGTAAGTCGATGGATGCCGCAACCTCACCGATGGCCGCGGCGGGACGTAACGCCAGCTGAGAGCCGAGGAGGCGACCATGGGCATTGGTGGCAGCATCTTCCTGATCGCACTGGGCGCGATCTTCGCGTTCGCCGTGGAGGCCGACCTGGGCTGGCTCGACCTCTCCGTCGTCGGCTGGGTGCTGATGCTCGCCGGCGTCGCGGCGCTGCTCGTCACCCTCTACTTCTGGAACAGCCGCCGGCGCACGGTGGTGACCACGGCCCCGGCCCGGACCGACCGCGTGGTGACCGACCGGGTGGTGCCGGTGCAGGACGACCGGGTGGTGGAGGAGTACCGCGAGGTGCGCCGGCCGGGCCGCACCGTCTGACCCCCACCCCGGCGGGGGCCCGTCCCATCGTGCGCGTGGGGACGGGCCCTCGTCGTGGTCAGGCGAAGAGCGCGAAGTAGATGGCGATGTGGTGGCAGATGGCGGCCACCAGGGTGCAGGCGTGGAAGAACTCGTGGTGGCCGAAGACCGTGGGCCACGGGTTCGGCCGGCGGAGCGCGTAGAAGACGGCGCCCACGCTGTAGACGGCGCCGCCGGCGAGCAGCAGGACCAGGGCGGTCACGCCGCCGCCGTCGAGGATCTGCGGCAGCATCGCCACCGCGACCCACCCGAGCGCCAGGTAGAGCGGGGCGGACACCCAGCGTGGGGCGTGCGGCCAGACCACCTTCAGCGCCACGCCCGCGAGCGCCCCGCCCCACACCACCGAGAGCATCACGGTGGCCGGGCGCTGCTCCAACAGTAGGGCGCTGAACGGCGTGTACGTGCCCGCGATGAACACGAAGATCATCGAGTGGTCCATGCGGCGCATGATCTGGTAGCCGCGCTCCGACCACACGCGACGGTGGTAGAGCGCGCTGGTGCCGAAGAGGCCGCAGACGGTCAGGCTGTAGATGACGCAGCTGACGAGCGGCGCCCAGCCCGGTCTGGTGGCGGCGACCGCGCAGAGCACGATCCCGCACACCACGGCCACGAAGAAGGCGTACGTGTGCAGCCAGCCGCGCATCCGGGGCTTGCCAATGTCGGCCGGCTTGAGCCGGAACGGTGCGGAGGTCGTCACGTCCATAGGTTACGGCACCGTAGGTTACCTGTAGGTAGTGCGACTCGTCACGCCCGTCCACCCGCGACGGTACGGCGGCGCCCGGCGCCGGTCCGCCAAGATGGCGGCATGCGGATCCGACCCGTCGGGATGCACGCCCTGCTGCTCGACTGCGCCGACCCGGGCGACCCGTCCGCCGACGTGGCCGGCCGCGTCGAGGCGTGGCGGGCCGAGCTCACCGCCCGCCGCGAGCGGGGTGAGCTGACCGCCACGGAGATCGTCCCGGCGGCCGCCACCGTCCTGCTCGACGGCGTACCCGATCCCGCGGCGGCCGCCCGGCTCATCGCCACCTGGACACCGCGGGCGGCCAGCGCCGGCGGTGCGGCGGGGCTCGTCGAGGTCCCCGTGACGTACGACGGAGCGGACCTGCCGGTCGTCGCGCAGCGCTGGGGCACCACCGTGCCGGCGGTGGTCGACCGGCTGGCCCGCACCGAGTTCCGGGTGGCCTTCTGCGGTTTCGCCCCCGGCTTCCCGTACCTCACCGGGCTCCCGGCAGACCTCGCGCTGCCCCGGCTGCCGACACCCCGGCCCCGCGTCCCGGCCGGCTCGGTCGCGCTGGCCGGCCCGTACGCCGGTATCTACCCGAGCGCGTCCCCGGGCGGCTGGCTGCTGGTCGGCCGGACCGGGATCGTGCTCTTCGACGTGGCCGGCGATCCACCGGCCCGGCTCACCCCCGGCACCCGCGTCCGCCTGGTGGCGACGTGACCGCCGGACACCAGCCGGCGGGCGAGGTCGAGGTGCTCCGGGCCGGGGCGCTCACCACCGTGCAGGACCTCGGCCGTCCCGGCTACGCGCACCTCGGCGTGCCCCGCTCCGGTGCCCTCGACCCGGCCGCGCTGCGGCTGGCCAACCGCCTCGTCGGCAACCCGGAGGCCGCCGCCGGGCTGGAGATCACCGCGACCGGCTGCACGCTGCGCCTCACCCGGGCGGCCACCGTGGCCGTCACCGGCGCCGACGCGGAGATCCGGGTCGGCCCGCGTCCGGGCGACGTGGGCCGGCCGCTCTCCGTACCGGCCGGGGCGGTGCTGCGGATCGGCCCGGCCAGCCGAGGGGTCCGCAACTGGCTGGCCGTCGACGGCGGTGTCGACGTACCGCCCGTGCTCGGCAGCCGGGCCACCGACACCCTCTCGGGGCTCGGCCCGCCCCCGCTGCGCGACGGCGACCGGCTGCCCCTGGGCACGCCGGCCGAACCGCCCCCGCCGGTCGACCTGACCGTCGGCCCGCCACCCCGGGACGAACTGCGGCTCACCCTCCGGCTCGGCCCGCGCGACGACTGGTTCACCCCGGCCGCACTCGACCGGCTGTTCGACACGGCGTACACCGTGAGCCCGCTCAGCAACCGGATCGGCGCGCGACTCGCCGGCGCGCCGCTGCCCCGCGCGGTCACCGGCGAACTGCCCAGCGAGGGCGTCGTGCTCGGTGCGGTGCAGGTGCCCGCCGACGGCCAACCGCTGATCTTCCTGGCCGACCACCCGACGACCGGCGGGTACCCGGTCGTCGGGGTGGTGGCCGACGTGACCCCCCTCGCGCAGGCCCGCCCAGGCACTACCGTCAGGTTCCATGGACCTCAACGCTGACCTCGGCGAGGGCTTCGGCATCTGGCGGCTCGGCGACGACGAGGCTCTGCTCGGCCTCATCACCTCCGCGAACGTCGCCTGCGGGTTCCACGGCGGCGACCCGTCGACCATGCGGCGGGTCTGCGCCGAGGCGGCGCGGCGGGGGGTCGCCGTGGGCGCCCAGGTCGGCTACCGCGACCTGGCGGGGTTCGGCCGGCGGCACATCGCGTACGACTTCGCGGAGCTGCGCGACGAGGTCATCTACCAGCTCGGCGCCCTGGACGCGTTCTGCCGGGCGTTCCGCACCCGCGTGCGCTACCTGAAACCGCACGGCGCGCTCTACCACGCCGCCTCCCGTGACGAGTCACAGGCGGCCGCGCTGGTGGCAGCCGTCAACGAGTACGACGACCAGCTCCCGCTGCTCTGCGCGCCCGGCTCGGTGCTCGCCCAACTGGCCGTCGGCGCCGGGCTGCGCGTGGTCGCCGAGGGCTTCGCCGACCGGGGCTACCTGCCCAACGGGACACTCGTGCCCCGCAACGCGCCCGGCGCGCTCGTCACCGACCCGGAGCAGGTCGCCGAGCGGGCCGTGCGCATGGCCACCGAGCGGACCGTGGTGGCGGTGGACGGCAGCGTGGTGCCCTGCCAGGTGGAGTCGATCTGCCTGCACGGGGACAGCCCCGGCGCCGTCGCCTCGGCGGAGATGGTCCGCGCCGCGCTCATCGACGCCGGGGTCGCGCTCAGCCCGTTCGCGTGACGCGAGGGGCCCTTCCCGGCTCACCGCGTCGAGAAGGGCCCTCCGCCACGGAGCCTCAGGCGTCCAGACCGCGCAGCACCAGGGGCAGGCGTGCCGCGCCGTCGTCGACCACGCGCACCGGCACCCCCCAGTCCTGCCGCGTCAGGTGGCAGGCCGCGTGCTCGACGTCCGCGTCGCACGTCGCCGCCTGGGCGGTCACCTGGAGCACACCGCCGTCCACCGCACTGTTGATCACCAGGCGCCGGGACAGCTCGGTGGTCGTCCCCGTCCCTTCCAGCAGCAGCTCCGGCGGGGAGGCGGACACGACGAGCCGGGTGGAGGGCCCGTACGTCTCGTCCAGCTTCTGCCCCGGCGCCGGGGTGAAGATCACGTCCAGCGTCAGCTCGCCCGGCGCCACGTCCGTCGGCTTCCGCTCGGTGCGGTGCCGGGGCCCGTCCACCGTGTTCGCGCCCGCGGCGGCCAGCGCGCCGGGCGCCAGCCGGGTGAGCCGGTGCGCGGCGGACTCCACGACCAGCACCTCCCCGGCCGGGGTGAGCACCACGTCGCTCGGCTCCGCGAGGCCGTCGGCGACGGTCGACACCTGGTCCGTCGCCGGGTCGAAGCGGCGGACCGCGCCGTTGTACGTGTCGGCGATCAGCACCGACCCGTCCGGCAGCGCGCACACGCCGAGCGGGTGCTGGAGCAGCGCCGAGGACGCCGGCCCGTCGACGTGGCCGAAGTCGAAGAGACCCTGCCCGACCGCCGTGCCCATCACGCCGTTCTCGACGTACCGGATCGCGCTGGTCTCGCTGTCGGCCACCCAGAGCCGGGCACCGTCGGCGGAGACGGAGAGACCGGACGGCTGGGCCATCCACGCCTCGGCCAGCGGGCCGTCCCGCAGCGCCTCCACGGTGGTGCCCGCGTACATGCCGGCGGTCCGCTTCACCGGATCGAACCACCAGAGCTGGTGGATGCCCGCCATCGCGATGACGACCTTGTCGTCGTACCAGGCCAGGTCCCAGGGGGACGACAGGTCCACGGCGAGGGCGTCGTGGGCGTGGTCGTCGACCGTCGAACGCCACGGCCGCCCGCTGCCGGCCACCGTCACCACCTCGCCGGTCGCCAGCCGTACGCCCCGCAGCAGGTGGTTGACCGTGTCCGCGACGACCAGGTCGTACCCGGCCACCTCGGCCACCTGCGGCGGCAGCAGGCAGAGCCCCTGCGGCTCGGAGAACGTGGCCGCGGCGGCCGGCCCGTCGGCGCGGCCCCGCTCACCCGACCCGATTCGGCGGACCAGGGTCTCCGCGTCCGGCGCCAGCTCGACCAGCGAATGCCGGGCCGAGTCGGAGACCAGCAGGTTGCCGTTCTCCAGCAACACCGCCTTGCCCGGGAAGCGCAGGACGGTCTCCGGTTCGGCGGGCGGCACGTACGGGCCGTCGCCCCGGTGCAGGGTGCCCTTCGCCTCGTGGGTGGCGATCAGCTCGTCGATCAGCCGGGCCAGCCCCTCGGCGTGCCCCTCGCCGGCCATCGTGGCCACCACGTACCCCTCGGGGTCGATCACCGCCAGGGTCGGCCAGGCGCGGGCGGCGTACTGCTGCCACATGTTCAGCTCAGGGTCGTCGAGCACCGGGTGGTGGACGCCGTACCGCTCGACGGCCGCCGCGAGCGCGTCCGCGTCCTTCTCGTGCTCGAACTTCGGGGAGTGGACGCCGATCACCACGAGGACGTCGCCGTACTTCTCCTCCAGCGGCCGCAGCTCGTCCAGCACGTGGAGGCAGTTGATGCAGCAGAAGGTCCAGAAGTCCGCGATGACGATCTTGCCGCGGAGGTCGGCGAGGGTGAGATCGCGGCCGCCGGTGTTCAACCAGCCCCGGCCGCGCAGCTCGGGAGCCCGTACTCGTGCGCTCATGGGCCCCAGTCTGCCGGACCCGGAGGGCGGCGACCGGCGCTACCCCGCGCGGGCTCGATCACACCTGGCCGTCCACACGACGGCGGGGCCACGGTCGCCCGTGGCCCCGCCGGTGTCGCGTCTACTGGCTGGTCGCCGGCTTCAGGCACAGCACCCGGTTGGGGCCGTCGCCCTGCAGGACGACGTGCGGCAGGCTCGGGTCGCCGCACTTGTCCTTGTTGTCGACCTTCGAGACGACCGTGAACGCGCCCGCCTCACCGCAGTCCGCCGGTGCGGCGCTCTGGCCGGACTGCTTCACGCACGAGCCCACCGCCGGGTCGAACGCCGCCGGCGCCTGGTCCCCGCCGATCTTGCCGAGCAGGAACAGCAGCCCGAGCGGCACGGCGAGGATGAGCACCGCCGCGGTGAGCACGGCGGCCAGCACCCGTCCGTTGCGGACCTTCGGCGTGGGCGCCTCGGTCTTCGGCTCCTCGTCCGGCTTGAACGCGTCGAACCGGCTCTGGTCGGTGTCCGGCGCGCCCTGCGCCCACGACGGGGTGGACTGCTGCTGCTGAGGCGGCGGCGGGAAGGCCGGCGGGAAGGCGGTCGTGTGCGCCGGCTGCTGCTCGGGCATCGGGGGCGGCCCGTAGCCCGCGACGCCCGGCATCCCGTGATCGGGGGACGCGGGCGCCGGCGGCCCGAACGGGTCGGCCGGACGCTCGCCGCCGGGGTGCGGGCGCACCCCGTTGACCGGACGGTTGCTGCTGGGCGCGTCGGTGAAGGTCGGCATGCCCGGCGGGAACGGTGGCGGGGCCGGCGGACCCGAACTCGGCGGGGCCTCCAGGTAGCCGTTCGACGCCGGTGCGATCCGGTCGCGGTCGTCGAAGGAGTCCGGGCCGGTCTCGGGCCGCGCGTCGGCACCGTACGCCTGCTGCTCGGCCCCGTACGCCTGCGGCTCCGCGCCGTACGCCTGCGGCTCCGCGCCGTAGGCCGGCTGCTCCGCGCCGTACGCCTGCCCGGCGGCCTGCTCCGGCTCGTCCGCCGCCTCCGGGCGGGTCGGCCGGCCGTACACCCGGGGCTGCGGAGCGGGCGCACCCGTCGGCAGCACGGGCTGGTCCGGCGGCGGCATCACCCGGCTGGCCAGCGGCACGGCGGCGCTCGCCGTGGCGCGGGCCGCTCCCGCCTCGGGCGACGTACGCGGCGCGGGCACCACGGGCGCGGAGGGTGCGTCGTTGCGGGCGTCGGCCTGCCCCCAACCGGCCTGCTCCGGCTCGTGCGAGTGCCCGGCCGGGCCGGCGGGCGGCCAGTCGTTCCGCTCACCGGGCTGCCCGTCGGCCGCACCGTACGGGGCGGGCGGCGCGAAGTCGGCGGGGGGCGCGTAGTCGGCGGGCGGTTCGGCGGCGAGGCTCGCACCGGGCACCCGCTGCTCCTGCGGCGGGAGCGGCACCACGTTCGCCGGCGAGATGCCCGGCGCGGGGGCGGGCTGGTAGATCGGGCCGTCCTCGGCACGCTCGGCGGGTCGGTTCGCGGAGTCGGCGTCGGTGCGGCCCCACGCCTCGCCGGGCGCCCACGGCTCCACGTCGGGCACGGCCGGGCGCTCACTCGGCGTCCACTGCGGAGGGTTGCCCGTGCCGGGCACGGAGGCGCTGGCACGCGCCGGCGCCCCGGCGTTGGGCTCGGCGGCCCAGCCGCCGGAGCGGGCCGGGTCGGACTGGGCCGGACCGGGGTCGTCCTGCGGCCGGTCCTGGTCCTGCGCGAGCACCCAGTCCGGCTGCCGTGGCCGGTCCTCCGGAGCGGCGCCCCAGGGCTGCCCGGGGTCCTGCGGGGTCGCGGTGCCCGCGCCCCAGCCGCCGGAGGTCTCCGACTGCTGGTCCCGCTGGGCGTCCTCCGCCCAACCACCGTTGGAGCCCGGGTCCTGCTGTGGCGCCCATCCCTCGGCGCCGGCGTCCGCCGTGGGCACCTGCGCGGCACCGCGCGCAGCGGGCGCGCCCGCCCACGCCGGGGAGCCCTGCTCCGCCTGCGCCCAGGCCGGAGTCGCCTGGGCGGCGCCGTTCCAGCCGCCGGAGGTGGCGGGGTCGTCCTGTGTGGTGCCGTCGGCCCACCCGCCGTTCGCGGGCCCCGGCTGCTGGCCACCCCAGCCAGCGCCGGGCTGGCCGTTCTGCGGCGACGGCCCGCCGGCCTGCTGCGGGGTCCACCCGCCCGAACGGGCCGGGTCCTCCTGCGGCCAGGTCTGCGGCGGCGTGGCGGGCGGCGGCACCTGGGCCGCGCCGCGGGCGGAGGGCTGGGTGTTCGTCCAGCCGGGCTGCTCACCCGCCCAGCCCTGCCCGGACTGCTCGGGCTGTCCGCCCCAACCGGGCTGGGGTGCGCCGGTGGCGGCCCACGGCGCGGGCTGCCCCGGCTGGGCCGCGGGCGACGTCGGTGCGGCGCCCCACGCGGCGGGAGGCTGGTCCTGCTGTGCCGCCCAGGCGGGGGCGGGCGAATTGGGTGCTGCCGGGGGCGGGGGCGCCCAGCCCAGGTCCGGCCCGGCGGCGCCGTAGCCGTTTCCCGGTTGCGCCGGGCGGTCGCCGTACGGCGCCGGTCCGCCGGCGCCCGGCGACACCTCGTCCGGCTCCTGGCCGGGGTGGTGCGGGCCCTCGGACGTCATCGGTGCGCCTCCTCCATCACATGTCGGCCGCCGTGCCGGTCGGTCTTCTCGGCGTGGCTGCCGGCGTCGCCGGCGTACCGGCCGTGCTGCGCTCCCCGCACCGTATCCGGTGGCCGTTCACGGCGCCCGGGGAGCACCGGTCGTCACTTCCTGTCACCGGACGGTGGCGAACTGCTCGTACCAGTTCGGCCCGTCCCGCGTCGGCGGGCGACGACCGAAGCCCACCGTACCGGGCGCTGCCCCCAGGTGGAATCCCGGTGCCAATGGGTGTGAAACGCCGATGACCCGCCCGGTGGTACCGGGCGGGTCATCGATCTGGAGGAGGTGAGGAAAGTCGTCGCGCGTCAGCTCATGTGACGCTGGGCGATGGCGAGGATCTCCTCGCGGACCGCCGGCGAGTTGGCGGAGCGCAGCGCGTGCTCGATGGCACGGGCGCGGCGGTTGGCGTCGCGGCGGGTCCTGATTCGCTCGATCATGCTCATGGTTGGTCTCTCCTCCGGCTATTCGGTTGTCGGCCCCTTGATGTCTCCATTGAACCCCAACGCGACGGCAACGTCCATCGATTATTAGGTGAGCTGCGACACGAGCCGAATAATCAAAGGTTCTGGCGGGGCTCTGCCGACGTTTCTGTCGCCCAACGGACACGGCCGGTGTGCCGGGAGTTCATCCCTGGCACACCGGCCGTGGCTGGTGCGACGGACCGGTCAGGTCCAGGCGAGCAACGCCGCCTCGGGGTCGGCGAGGAAGTCCCCCACGTCCCGGAGGAACTTCGACCCGAGCTCACCGTCGATGATCCGGTGATCGAAGGAGAGGCCCAGCGTGGTGACCTGGCGCGGGCGGACCTTGCCCTTGTGCACCCACGGCATCTCGCGGATCGCGCCGAAGGCCAGGATCGCCGACTCGCCCGGCGGCAGGATCGGCGTGCCGGTGTCCACACCGAACACCCCCACGTTGGTGATGGTGAGGGTGCCGCCGGACATGTCCGCCGGCGAGGTGCGGCCGGCCTTGGCCGTCTGCACCAGGTCGGTCAGCGCGTCGGCCAGCTCGCGGAGCGAGAGCCGGCCGGCGTCCTTGATGTTCGGCACGATGAGCCCGCGCTCGGTCGCCGCCGCGATGCCCAGGTTGACGTACTCCTTCACGACGATCTCGTCGCCTGCCCAGGTCGAGTTGATCATCGGGTGCCGCTTGACGGCGAGCAGCACGGCCTTGGCGACCAGCAGCAGCGGCGAGATGCGGACGTCGCGCCACTCCCGGCGCTTGCGCAGCCGGTCCAGCGCCTTCATGGCGCGGGTCACGTCGACCGTCAGGAACTCGGTGACGTGCGGTGCCGTGAACGCCGAGCGGGACATGTTCTCGGCGGTGAGCTTGCGTACCCCCTTGACCGGGACGCGCTGCTCGCGGTCCGCGCCGAAGCTCGCCGCCGCGGTGACGGTGGCGGTGGCCGGTGCCGGCTCGGTCGCCGCCGTGGCGGCCCGCTGGACGTCCTCACGGGTGATCGAGCCCAGCGGCCCGGACCCGGTGAGCGTGCGGAGGTCGACGCCCAGGTCCTTGGCGAGCTTGCGCACCGGCGGCTTCGCCAGCACCATGCCCGCCGTAGCGGTGTGCCCGTTGCTCCCGGCCGGCGCGGCCGGTGCCGGGACGACCGGCGTGGCCGGAGCCGCCGTCGCGGCGGGCTGCGTCGGGGCGGGCTGCGCCGGAGCCGCCGCCGCGGCCGTGGCGGTCTGTGCCGGGACGACGCCCTTGCGCGGGCGACGCTTGGCCGCCGTCGTCCGCGGGCCGTAACCGACCAGCACCGCGGTACGTCCGCCCGGCGCGGGGCCACCGATCAGGCCCGGCTCGACCATGCCCTCGGCGGGCGCCACCTCCACCGCGGCCAGCGAGGCGGCCGACGGCGTGGGCAGGTCGCCCGCGGCGCCCGACGGCGCCTCGGGAGTCTCGATCGGGCCGGCGTCGGGGTCGGTGTCGATCGCGATGATCGGGGTGCCGACCTCGACCGTGGTGCCCTCCGGGTGGAAGATCGCCTGCACCCGACCGGCCCACTTCGCCGGGATCTCCACGGCCGCCTTGGCCGTCTCCACCTCGACGATCGGCTGGTTCAGCTCGACGACGTCGCCGACCTTCACGAGCCAGCTGAGGATCTCGCCCTCGGTCAGGCCCTCACCCAGGTCGGGAAGGTTGAACTCCTTGATCCGTGACATGCCGCTCACCAGCCGAAGGTGCGGTCGACGGCGTCGAGCACCCGGTCGAGGTCGGGCAGGTACTCCTCCTCCACCCGGGCCGCCGGGTAGGGGGTGTCGAAGCCGGTCACGCGCAGCACCGGCGCCTCCAGCGAGTAGAAGCACTCCTCGGTGATCCGCGCCGCGATCTCGGCGCCGAGACCCACGTTGGACGGCGCCTCGTGCACCACCACGGCCCGGCCGGTGCGCCGCACCGACTCGTACACCACGCCGAGGTCGAGCGGCGACAGCGTACGCAGGTCGATGACCTCCAGCTCGCGGCCGTCCTCGGCGGCGGCGGTCGCCGCGTCCAGGCAGGTGCGCACCATCGGCCCGTACGCCAGCAGGGTGGCGTCGGTGCCGGGGCGGGCGACCCGCGCGGCGTGCAGGGGGTACGCGTCGGCCAGCGGCGCGTCCACGTCGACCGGGCCCTTCTCCCAGTAGCGCCGCTTCGGCTCCAGGAAGACGACCGGGTCGTCCGACGCGATGGCCTGCTGGATCATCACGTACGCGTCCTGGGGGTTCGCGCAGGAGACCACCTTGAGACCGGCGGTGTGCGAGAAGTACGCCTCGGGCGACTCGGAGTGGTGCTCGACCGCGCCGATGCCGCCGCCGAACGGGATCCGGATCACCATGGGGATCCGCAGCTTCCCGCGGGAGCGGTAGTGCATCTTCGCCACCTGCGACACGATCTGGTCGTACGCGGGGTAGACGAAGCCGTCGAACTGGATCTCGCAGACCGGCCGGTAGCCGCGGATGGCCAGGCCGACCGCGGTGCCGATGATGCCGGACTCGGCGAGCGGGGTGTCGATCACCCGCTGGTCGCCGAAGTCCTTCTGGAGCCCGTCGGTGATCCGGAAGACACCGCCGAGCTTGCCGACGTCCTCGCCCATGATGACGACCTTCGGGTCGTTCTCGAGGGCGCGACGCAGGCCCACGTTGAGGGCCTTGCCAATGGTGAGCGTCTCCGTGGCCATCAGTGCGCGCTCCCCTCGAACGACTCCAGGTACCGGCTGAACTGCTCGCGCTGCTGGTCGAGCAGGGGCGAGCCGTGGGGATAGACGTGGTCGAAGAGGCTGGTCGGCTCCGGGTCGGGCATCGCGAGCACGCGCTCGCGCAGGTGCACCGACTCCCGCTTGGCCTGCTCGTCGACCTCGGCGAAGAAGTCGGCGTCGGCGATCTTCTGCTTCTCGAGGAACGCCTTCATCCGGGCGATCGGGTCCTTGGCCTGCCACGCCTCGACCTCGCTCGCGATCCGGTAGCGGGTCGGGTCGTCGGAGGTGGTGTGCGCGCCCATCCGGTAGGTGTACGCCTCGATGAGGCTCGGGCCCTGCCCGTGCCGGGCGTTGTCCAGCGCGTGCCGGGTCACCGCGTACGAGGCGAGCACGTCGTTGCCGTCCACGCGTACGCCCGGGAAGCCGAAGCCCGCGGCCCGCTGGTAGAGCGGGATCCGGGTCTGCCGCTCCAGCGGCTCGGAGATCGCGTACTGGTTGTTCTGGCAGAAGAAGACGAGCGGCGCGTTGAAGACGCCGGCCCAGACGAAGGCCTCGTTGACGTCGCCCTGGCTGCTGGCGCCGTCACCGAAGTACGCGATGACCGCCTCGCCGTCGTCGGTGCCGGTCCGGCCGTCCATGGCGACGCCCATGGCGTACCCGGTCGCGTGCAGGGTCTGCGCCCCGATCACGATCGTGTACATGTTGAACTTGAACTCGTTCGGGTCCCAGCCGCCCTGGTCGACGCCCCGGAACAGGCCGAGCGGCATGATCGGGTCGATGCCCCGGCAGTAGAGGACGCCGTGCTCCCGGTAGGTCGGGAAGGCCATGTCCTGCGGGCGCAATGCCCGCCCGGAGCCGACCTGCGCCGCCTCCTGGCCGAGCAGGCTCGCCCAGATGCCCAGCTCACCCTGCCGCTGGAGAGCGGTGGCCTCGGCGTCCAGCTTCCGTACGAGCACCAGGTCGCGGTAGAGGCCGCGGTACTCCTCGTCGGTGAAGTCGACGCGGTACACGGTGCCGTCCGGCCCGGTGACGCTGTCGACGCGCTCGCCGTCGGGGGTGAGCAGTTGTACAAGTTCGGGGTCGCCGACCGCGCCCTTCCTGGACCGGGGTGCGGCCCGCCTGCTGCGGGTGGTGGACCCGGGGTCGCCCTTTGCCATCCGTCTCTCCCTGTCGTGTCTGCGTCGGCACCGGGGGGTCACCCGGCCGCGCAAATCCTGCGCCTGCCCGGCTGATGCCGGACCGGTTCCTGGCGGCCGCGCCTAGCCCCGGTGGGGGTTGCCGCGCGGCGTGAGCCGGATTCAGTTGGCCGAACCCGGTTCGGGAGCGCCGGCGTCCCGCCGCGCCTGCCGCGAGGGTGCGCGGAGGCCGCGGCTGCGTTGCCGTCGTGCTCCATATTCGCAGAGGAGGTGAGGGGGCCCACAGTACGCCCGGCCTGCTCGTTCGGGCACCGATCGCTTCGCGGCCTTTGTCAACAACGGCGCGCGGCGCGCCCGACGACGATCCGGTCATGGTTCGTCACCGTTCGGGCAGTTGGGCATGTCGACACGCTGTAGAGGGCTGGTCAACCCAGCGTCACTCCGCCACCCTGATTCCCGGCGGGTTCGCCGCGATCGGGTGTTTTGCCGCACCCCTGCGTGCCCGGCTCCCCGACCCGACTGTCCACGATCGACCAGAGGGAGGCGCTGGTGTCCGAGCCGGCCGACGGTCCCCCCACGCCGCTGCTCGGCCGGCACCGGGCGGCGGGTGGCTACCGACGGGTGGTGGGGGCGCACCGGGCCCCCGGCTCCGCCGGTCCGCCGCGGGGTTATCTCTTCACTGTCGCGCTGCTGGCCGGCACCGCGTCGATGCCGATCCTCGCGGCGATCAGCGCGGGTTCCGCCACCGTGGGCAGCACGGCGCTGCCCGACCACGGCACCCCGTTCATCCCGACACCCAGCGTGGGGCCGGTGGTCGTCCCGCTGCCGACGAGCAGCCAGGCGGCCGTGCCGCCGCGCGCCACGGGCAGTCCGACGGCGGTGAGCGGCTGGTCGGCCGACTTCCCGGCCCGGGAGCCGGACCGGTCGGGCGCCCGCGAGGTGGACCCGACCCGCGGGGCGGTCGAGCCACCCCGGCGGCCCGTACGCCCGGCGCCACGCCCCACGCGGACCGCGCCGCCGCCGTCCCGGCCGCCCGTCACGCCGAGCCCGTCGCCCAGCGTCTCGCCGACCGACGAGCCCACCGTCAGTCCGTCCCCGTCCGACACGGTCACGCCGTCACCGCCCCGGCCCGTCACGCCGACCCCCACGGCCGACCCCACCGATCCGGTGCCGCCCGAGGATCCACCGGAGCCCACCGACCCGTCCCCGAGCACGACGGACGTCCCCCGGCCGACCGCCAGCGTCCGTCCGACCGTCGGACCCCGCCCCACGCCGGAGCGGAGCGCGAGCGGCGCTCCCTCGCCGACGGGCGGTGTCGCCCCGTCCGTGGCGGAACCCGTTGGCGGGCCCTCGGTCGAGCCGCGGCCGGTACGGTGACGATCAGGAGCGGCTGAGCCGTCCGGCCGGTCCGGGCCGGCGGGTGCACGTGGAGGAGACGGCGTGGGCGGCGGTGCGGAATCCCGTCGGTCGGCCGCGCCCCGACCCGGCCCGACGCTGCGGTTCGCCCGGCTCGTCACCGAGCTGTCGGCGCCGGCGGTGCTGGTCTCGCTGCTGACGCTCGCCGTCGGCTGGCACAGCACGGCGGGCGGGCTGGGCGGGCTCGGGTGGGGACTGCTCGCCGTCCTCTTCGTCAGCGGCATCCCGTTCGCGTACATCGTCGGCGGGGTGCGTCGGGGACGCCTCACCGACCATCACGTCGGGCTGCGCGAGCAGCGTCGCGTACCGCTGCTCGTGGGCCTCTGCTCGGTCGTCGCGGGCCTCGCCCTGCTGGCGGCGCTCGGCGCGCCCAGGCCGGTGCTGGCGCTCGTCGTGGCGGGGGCCATCGGCCTCGTGGTGGCGGTGGCCGTGAGCCACTGGTGGAAGATGTCGATCCACTCGGCGGTGGCCGCCGGCACGGTGGTGATCCTGATCCTCACGTTCGGGGCCCCGCTCCTGGCCGCCGTGCCGCTGCTCGTCCTCGTGGGCTGGTCCCGGGTCCGGCTGCGGGACCACACCGTGCCGCAGGTGCTCGTCGGTGGCCTGGTGGGCGGGCTGGTGGCCGGCGCGGTCTTCGCGGCGCTCAACTGAGCCGCACCCGCCGCGTGAGCGGCGTCGTCGGAGATCGAGATGCCCGCCAACCTCATGGCCGATCGGCGGTGGGGCGGAGCATCGGCGGGTGCAGCAGCTCGGCGGGGCCGCGGCGGAACAGTTGCGCGGGCCGCCCCCGTTCGCCCTCGGTGGACCGCCCCACCGGCTCCACGAACCCCGGTGTGCCGGTCACCTTCCGGTGGAAGTTGCGCGGGTCGAGGCGGGTGCCCCAGACGGTCTCGTAGACGGTGCGCAGCTGCGCGACGGTGAACTCCGGCGGGCAGAACGCGGCGGCCAGCGAGGTGTACTCGAGCTTCGCGCGGGCCCGTTCCACGCCGTCGGCCAGGATCCGGTCGTGGTCGAAGGCGAGCTGGCCGGGCCGGAGCGCCGCGACCGGCAGCCACTCCGCCGAGGCGGCGTCGGTGCCCGCGACCGGGCGGTCGAGGTCGGGCAGGAGGGCCAGCCAGGCCACCGTGACCACCCGCCCGCGCGGGTCGCGGTCCGGCCGGCCGTACGTGCCGAGCTGTTCCAGGTGACCGGCCGGCTCGGCGAGGCCGGTCTCCTCGGTCAACTCGCGGACGGCCGCGGCGGGCAGGTCCTCGTCGACGTGGACGAAGCCGCCCGGCAGCGCCCACCGCCCCCGGTACGGCTCGACGCCGCGCCGGACCAGCAGCACGTTCAGCTCGTCGGACCGGACGGTCAGCACCACGAGGTCGACGGTCACCGCGAAGGGCGGGTACTCGGCCATCTGTTTATCACCACCTTGACGATAATCTAGCAGAGCGGTTATCGTCGGAGTGACGAGAAATGGAGGTGCGGCCATGGCCGACGTGACGAGAAGGGCCTTCCTGCGCCACCTGCGCGGGACGCCGACGAGCTGGGTCCGGTTGCAGGTGGGCGACCGGGTCCGCCGGGAGGGGACCGGCCTGTCGTTCTGGTACCGGCCCCTGCGGGCGGTGCTCAGCGAGGTGCCGGTCGACGACCGGGAGCTGCCGCTGCTCTTCCACGCCCGCACGAAGGACTTCGCCGACATCACCGTCCAGGCGACGGTGACCTACCGGGTGGCCGACCCCGCGCTGGCCGCCCGCCGACTCGACTTCTCCATCGACCCGCGGACCGGCCGGGCCCGTTCCCGCCCGCTCGACCAGGTCGCCACCCTCCTCGCCGAGCTGGCCCAGCAGCCCGCCCTCGACCTGCTCGCCCGGATGCCGCTGGCCGAGGCGCTCGCCGCCATCGCGCCGGTGCGGGAGGCGGTCGCGGCGACCCTGGCAGCCGAGCCGAGGCTCGCCGACGTCGGCGTCGCGGTGGTCAGCGCCCGGGTGGTCGCCATCCGGCCCGAACCCGAACTCGAACGCGCCCTGCAGACCCCGACGCGGGAGGCGGTGCAGGTCGAGGCCGACCGGGCCACGTACGCCCGCCGGGCGCAGGCCGTCGAGCAGGAACGGTCGATCGCCGAGAACGAGCTGCAGAACAAGATCGAGCTGGCCCGGCGCGAGCAGCAGCTCGTCGAACAGCACGGCGCGAACTCGCGGCGCAAGGTCGAACTGGACGCCGCCGCCGAGCTGGCCGCCGCCCAGGGCAAGGCGGAGCGGGAGAAGGTCGCCACCGCCGCGGCCGCCGACCGGGCCCGGGTGCTGGCGGGCGTCGAGGCGGACAAGGAACGGACGCTCGCCGCCGCCCGGGCCGAGGGCGTACGGGCGGTCGGGCACGCCGAGGCCGAGGCGGAGGCGGCCAAGCTCGCCGCGTACGCCGAGCTGCCGCCGGCGGTCCTCCAGACCCTCGCCGTCCGCGAGCTGGCCGGGCAGTTGCCGCAGATCGGGCAGCTCACCGTCACGCCCGACCTGCTCACCGACCTGCTGGCCCGACTGACTCCGGCGCGATGAGGGATGCGCGTGGCGATCGGGCCGGGTCCGGGGTTCCGGCGCTCACCGGCGGGAGGGGGCCGGTGAGCGCCGGGCCGGGGCCGGCGAGCGGCGCCGGGTCGGTGAACGGTGCCGGGTCGGCGAGTAGCGCGGTTGTGGGCCGTGCGGGGCCGGTGGGTGCTGGCGGCGGCACCCTCGCCCCACGGGTGGTCGTGGTGAGCCGGCGCAGCGAACTCGACGAACTGGTGGCCCGGCACGGCACCCGGGCGGCGGCCGACTGGTACCTGCGGGAACGGGGCCGCACGCTGGCCGAGGTGGTCGAGCGGCACGACGCGCTCCAGGCGGCGCTCACGGCGGTCGGCGCGGCCGTACCCGCCGACTGGCGGCGCGGGGCGGTCGACCGGTCGGACCTGCCGCGGTTCCTCTTCGGCCCCGAGGACGTGGTGGTCGCCGTCGGCCAGGACGGGCTGGTGGCCAACGTCGCCAAGTACCTCGCGGGGCAGCCGGTGATCGGCGTGGACCCGGAGCCCGGGCGCAACGCCGGCGTCCTGGTGCGGCACCGGGCCGCCGCGCTGGCCGCCCTGCTGCCGGCGGTCGCGGCCGGTGCGGCGCCGACGCGGGCCCGGACGATGGTCCGGGCCGCGCTCGACGACGGCCAGGAGCTGGTCGGCCTCAACGAGGTGTACGTGGGGCACGCCTCCCACCAGTCCGCGCGCTACCTCCTGTCGGTCGGGGAGCCCGGGCGGATCCGGCGGGAGCGGCACTCCTCCTCCGGGGTGGTGGTCGGCAGCGGTACGGGGGCGACCGGCTGGTGTGCGTCCATCGCGCGGGACCGTCCGGGTGCGCCGCGTCCGCCCGCCCCGGAGGAGGCCGCGCTCTGCTGGTTCGTACGGGAGGCGTGGCCGTCCCCGGTCACCGGGGTGGCGCTCACGACCGGCCGCCTCGACGGCGACGAGCGCCTGGAGCTGGTGGCCGAGTCCGACGGTCTGGTGGTCTTCGCCGACGGCCTCGAAGCCGACCGGCTGACCCTGGACTGGGGACAGCGGCTCACCGTCTCGGTGGCCTCCCGCCGCCTGAACCTCGTCGAGCCCTGACGGCCCGCCACCCTCCCCGGCCGCCTCCCGCCACCCTCCCCGTTGATCATGAGGTTGGCGGGGGAATCAGAGATCGAACTCCCCGCCAACCTCATGATCGTCGGACGGAGGAGGGGGCGCGCGGGGGCGGGCCCGGCGGGTGGGGGCTCAGTCGGGGCGGGTGGGGCTCAGTCGGGGTCGGTCAGGCGGTGGCGGTTGGCCTCGATCCAGGCGTGCAGGGCGGCCGGGTCGTCCGGGTCCACCCCGTCGGCGATCAGCTCGGCCACCGCCGCGGTGGCCGGGCTGCGCCGCTCCCCGGTGCTGTACAGGCGGGCGAACTCCGGCACCATCTCCTCGATCGCCGCGTCGGTCTGCGCCACGGCGATCGCCGGGAGCCCCCGCTGCCGGGCGGCGTACCGGGCCCAGGCCCGCAGCACCCGCGGCAGCATGGCGGCGTCGTCCATGTCCAGCACGGCCCGCCGGTGCACCCAGTCCAGCAGGAACAGGCCGGCGACGGCCGGGCTCCACCGCAGCGGGTCGGCGTCCGGGAAGCTCGCCGCGTGGTCCAGCAGCAGGCCGAGGCAGAAGTGCAGCGAGGCCAGCTCCGCGTCGTCGACGGTGTCCAGCCCGGCCCGGGCGGCCTCGGGCGAGGCGAGGAAACGCCGGACCAGCCGGGTCCGCTCGTCCGCCGAGAGCGGCTCGGCGACCGGCGGTGCGGTGGCCGGCGCGGCGGGCAGCACGGCGAGCCGCGCGCCGGCGAGCGCCCGGTCCGTGGCGAGCGCGCCCTCGCCGGGCAGCTCGCCGAGGTCGTCGGTGACCGCGAGGTGGCGGGCCACCTCACCGCGGATCCGCGCCGGGTCCTCCTCCCGGAACCAGGTCAGCTCGTCGGCCGCGCACATCTGCCGCACCTGGTCGAGGATCCGTTCGGCCGGCCCGCCGACGAAGATGTCCTTCGTGATGCCGATGTTGTGGTCGATCAGCGCCACCATCGCGTGCTCCGGGCCGCCCGCGTCGTCGTCGTAGGCGAACGTGGCCACGTAGGAGGTCTGGTCGCCGTACACGTCGCCGTACGCCCAACTGCCGGTCAGGTGCACCCGCCCGAGCTGGCCGGACCAGGCCGGCGCCTGGCTGCCCGGCCGGACCCGCGCGGCGCCTTCGGCGTCCGGCACAAGGGTGGCGAACACGGAGCGGATGGTGGTCGCGGCGGCGGTGCGCCGGCGGGACGTGGCCGCGAGGAAACCGCCGACGAACTCGCGGACGGCGGCGCTGCGATCGGTCTCCGCGATCGCGTACACGCTGCCGAGCAGCGCGGCCCCGAGCATCTCGGCGTCCAGGGCGCAGTCCAGCCGCGTCACGTCGCGGGCGGCGTGCAGCACCGCGTCGTACGGGGTCCGGGGAGGAGCCATGTGCCGACCCTACGCCGGACGCGGCGTACCGGCAGCCGTAGCGACCCCGCGGGGTCAGCGGCGGGACGCGTCGCGCAGGGCGTCCCGCGCCTCGGCGTACCGGGCGAGGACGCCCCGCACCGGGGCGAGCACGTACTCGTCGCCCACCGCCGCCACGGCCGTGACGAGCCGCTGCTCGGCCCGGCGGCGGGCCCGTACGGCCGCCCAGCGGACAAGGGGCCGGGTCAGCGCCGCGAGCAGCAGGCCGGCGAGCAGTCCACCGAGCAGCAGCACGGTGGGCAGCGGCACCACGCCCACGGTCGGGTTCTCCAGCGCGGGCAGGCCGAGCGCCCGGACCACGTAGCCGAGCACCAGCCAGCCGAGCCCGACCACCGCGGCGAGGGTCACCAGCCACTGCCCGGCGCCGACGAACCGCCACCAGAGCGGCCGGCGGTCCAGGCCGAGATCCGTGCCGGCCACCGCCCGGTCGAGCGCGTCGGGCAGGTCGCCGAGGCGGGACCGCGCCGCGTCGGTGACCGCCGTGGGCCAGGCCCCCGGCAGGTCCGCGGCGGCGTGCTCGGCCACCGACCGGATGGCCAGCCCGAGTGCGGAACGCTGGGCGGCCGTCGGGTCGGGCACCGAGGTCGCGGCCACGAGGCTCTCCGCCGGGTCGGTGCCCCCGCCGGCCGTGCCGGGTAGGTGGAGCCGGCGCAGCGGGTCGGGGCGCAGCCGCCGCCAGCCGCGCACCAGGGGCCAGCCCGTGCTCGCCGCGGCCCGGTGGCGGTACGCCTGCCGCACCGCCTCCGTGACGGCCGGCACACCGGCCGCTCCCGCGAGGGCGCGGGTCAACGTATCGGTCGTCGCGGCGTCCGGGCCGGCGGCCGGGCGGTCGGTGCCGACCAGTTCGCCCAGGTCCGCCACCACGGTGTCCACGTCGCCGGCGAGCCGGCGCAGCGCCGCCTGGCGCTCGGCGACGGTCCGTTCGAGCGTCGCGCGCAGGTCGGAGATGCCGGCCGGTTCCGTGGCGGTCGTCGCGATCAGGGGTACGCCGTCCAGCCCGTCCGCGTCGAGCAGCCGCCGCAGGTCGGCCAGCACCTTGGGCAGCTCGGCCGGGGGGAGCCGGTCGGCCTGGTTGAGCACGACCAGCGTGACGTCGCGGTGGCGGTGGAACTCGCGCAGGTAGCTGTCGTGGATCACCCGGTCCGCGTACTTCTGCGGGTCGACCACCCAGACCACCAGGTCGACCAGCCCGAGCAGGCGGTCCACCTCCAGCCGGTGGGACCACTGCACCGAGTCGAAGTCGGGCAGGTCCAGCAGGACCAGGCCGCGCAGCGCGGCCTCGTCGTCGCCGTCGAGCGCGCTCTCCCGCACGAACCGGTGCCGCGGCAGGACGCCGACCCAGTCGAGCAGCCCGGCCGCGCCCTCCGGCGGGCCCCAGACGCACGCGTGGGCGACGCCCGTGGTGGGCCGGCGCACCCCGACCGGGGACAGCTCCAGCCGGGCCAGCGCGTTGAACAGGCTCGACTTGCCGCTGCCGGTGGCGCCGGCGAGCGCCACCACGGTGTGGTCGCGGGAGAGGGCCAGCCGGGCGCCGGCCCGCTCGACCACGGTGTGCGCGGGGACCAGCCGGGCGTCCGGCAGGTGCCCGTCCGCGGCCGCGAGGAAGCGGCGTACGGCGTCCAGGCGGGCGAGCAGGACGTCCGGGTCGACGCGCTGGTCGCCGCGGAACGCCTCGCGCATCCGGCCGACCACGTTGCTCACGCCGGCACCCCGTTCCACTCGGCGCCACCACGAGGCGGCATGGCGCCGTGCCCCACGATCCGCGCGCTGCGCTCGCTCATGTGGCCGATCCTCCGCCGGTCAGGCCGGACCGCCGCCGGGCGGTCTCCACGCGGCCGGCGGCCGTGCGCAGGGCCTCCGCGGTCTCCGGCCCGGGCCGGGCCGCCGCGCTGAGGGCCAGGTAGCGGCCGGCCTCGTCGTCCAGCAGGGCCCGCACCCGCTCCAGCAGGTCCGCACGGGCCCGGGTGGCGAGCGTACGCACGGCCTGGTCACCGAAGATCGCCTGGAGCACGGCCTGCGCGGCCACGGTGGTGCCCGCCCCGGTGGCCACCTCGAGCCCGGTCGGGATGAACGCCGTCGACGCGAAGACGGCGATCATAACGGCGAGGCCGGTGGCGTTCACCGCGTACGCCGCGGTGCGGGCCACGAAGCGCTTGTCGCCGCCCTCCTTCCGGACCAGGTCGAGCACCCCGCGCTGCCAGTCGCGGACCAGCCGTTCGGCCCGTGCGGGCAGGTCGGCGCCCGGGTGGGCGAGGTCCGGTTCGAGCAGCGCGGCGCCGGCCGGATGGGCCTTCCACCCGGTGTACGCCTGCTCGGCCGCCTCCGCGGCCACCCCGCGCAGCAGCGTCACGAGCTGGGACTCGATGGCGGTGCGCAGTTCGGCGGCGGGCGCCGGACGGCCGGTGAACGCGGCCACCACCCGGTCGCGGAGCCGGCCGATGCGGGCCTCCAGGGTGCGGAAGAACTCGCCGGTGCCGACGAACTCCTGCCAGCGGGCGAGCACCTCGCCGCGGAGCAGGCGGCCGTCGCTCAGCCCCTGCTCGACCGTGCGGTGCGCCGACCGGTACGCGGCCCGCACCCGCTCGTCGAGCGCGTCGGCCGCGGTGAGCTGCTCCTCGGCCGCGTCGGCGAGGCCCTCGACGGCGGGGTGCAGGGCCGCGAGCGCACCGTCCAGCGTCTGCCGGACCACGGCGGCCCGGGCGCCGGCGTCGGCGGCGAGCCGGGCGAACCAGTCGGCCATGGGTGCGGTGACCCGTTCGGGCAGCAGGCCCTGCCCGTCGACCCACGTCTCCGGCAGCACGAAGAGCGGTGCCTGGCCGAGCCCCTGCTCGGCGAGCATCTCGGACAGGTGAGCGGTGATCTCGTCGGTCGCCTCGGGCGGCACCCGGTCGAGGACCATGGCGATCACCGTGCCGCGGGCCCGGGCGCTGCGCAGCAGCTCCCAGGGGACGGCGTCGGCGTAGCGGGCGGCGGTGGTCACGAAGAGCCAGAGGTCGGCGGCGGCGAGCAGTTGGCCGGCGAGCGCCCGGTTGGCGTCGACCACCGAGTCGATGTCGGGCGCGTCGAGGAACGCGAGCCCGGGCGGGAGCGCCGGGGCGGCGACGAGCTGGAGGGTGCGCGGGTCCTCGCTCGGCTCGTTGGTGCGGGTGAGGCCGGGCAGCAGCTCGCCCTGGCGGAACCAGGACGAGTCGGCCGGGCTGCAGACCAGCACCGGCGAGCGGGTCGTGGGGCGGAGCACCCCGGCGGCGCTCACCCGGGCCTTGACCAGGCTGTTGACGAGGGTCGACTTGCCGGCCCCCGTGGAGCCGCCGACCACGACCAGCAGGGGCGCGTCGAGCCGGGCGAGCCGGGGCAGCAGGTAGTCGTCGAGCTGGGCGGTCAGGCCGTCGGCGGCGCGGCGGGCCGCCGCGGCCGACGGCAGGGCCAGCGGAAACCGGGCCGCCCCGATCGCGGCCCGCAGGGCGGTCAGGGCGCCGGGGAGGCTCTCGTCCCCGGCGGTGGCGGGCGGGTCCTCCGCGTCCGGCGGGCCGGTGCGGGCGGCGACGTCGGGCGCGCCGGGCTGGGTGGCGGGGTCCCCGTGCGTCGTCACCGCTAAAGCGTGCCCGACCGGCGCAAGGGAATACAACCGATCGGTAGCATCGGGAGTTGCGTCGAGTCGGCTCAACCTCGACTTGACGATCTACCGGGGCGTGGCACTATTGAGTCAAGTCCACTCAACTTGTGGTGGGTGCGCTGCGGGCGGTGCCCGTCACCTGCTCAAACCCAACGAAGCGAGGAAGCGAAGATGGCACGTGCGGTCGGTATCGACCTCGGCACGACGAACTCCTGCGTCAGCGTTCTCGAGGGCGGTGAGCCCACCGTCATCGCCAACGCCGAAGGCTCGCGGACGACGCCGTCGATCGTCGCGTTCGCCCGCAACGGCGAGGTGCTCGTCGGCGAGGTCGCCAAGCGGCAGGCGGTGACGAACCCGGACCGGACGATCCGGTCGGTCAAGCGGGAGATCGGCACCAACTGGACCGTGGACATCGACGGCAAGAAGTACACGCCGCAGGAGATCTCGGCCCGTACGCTCATGAAGCTCAAGCGGGACGCCGAGGCGTACCTGGGCGAGCAGATCACCGACGCGGTGATCACCGTTCCGGCCTACTTCAACGACGGCCAGCGGCAGGCCACCAAGGAGGCCGGTGAGATCGCCGGCTTCAACGTGCTGCGGATCGTCAACGAGCCGACCGCGGCCGCCCTGGCGTACGGGCTGGACAAGGGCTCCAAGGAGCAGACCGTCCTGGTCTTCGACCTCGGTGGTGGCACCTTCGACGTCTCCCTGCTCGAGCTGGCCGAGGGCGTCATCGAGGTCAAGTCGACCAGCGGTGACAACAACCTCGGTGGTGACGACTGGGACCAGCGCATCATCGACCACCTGGTGAAGACCTTCCGCGGCGAGCACGGCATCGACCTCTCGCAGGACAAGATGGCCATGCAGCGGCTCAAGGAGGCCGCCGAGAAGGCCAAGATCGAGCTGTCGGCCGCCACCACCACCAACATCAACCTGCCGTACATCACGGCGGGGTCCGCGGGCCCGCTGCACCTGGACGTCACGCTGAGCCGTGCCGAGTTCCAGCGGATGACCCAGGACCTGCTGGACCGCTGCAAGGGCCCGTTCGAGCAGGCCGTGAAGGACGCCGGGATCAAGATCTCGGACATCGACCACGTGATCCTCGTCGGTGGCTCGACCCGTATGCCGGCCGTCACCGACCTGGTGAAGCAGCTGACCGGCAAGGAGCCCAACAAGGGCGTGAACCCGGACGAGGTCGTGGCCGTCGGCGCCGCCCTCCAGGCCGGCGTCCTCAAGGGCGAGGTCAAGGACGTCCTGCTGCTCGACGTGACCCCGCTGAGCCTGGGCATCGAGACCAAGGGCGGCATCTTCACCAAGCTGATCGAGCGCAACACCACCATCCCGACCAAGCGCTCCGAGGTCTTCACCACGGCGGACGACAACCAGCCGTCGGTGCTGATCCAGGTCTTCCAGGGTGAGCGCGAGATCGCGGCCTACAACAAGAAGCTCGGCACCTTCGAGCTGACCGGCCTGCCGCCGGCGCCCCGCGGCGTGCCGCAGATCGAGGTCACCTTCGACATCGACGCGAACGGCATCGTGAACGTCCACGCGAAGGACCTCGGCACCGGCAAGGAGCAGAAGATGACCATCACCGGCGGCTCCTCGCTGCCGAAGGACGACATCGAGCGGATGCGCCGCGACGCCGAGGAGCACGCGGAGGAGGACAAGCGCCGCCGCGAGGAGGCCGAGACCCGCAACCTGGCCGAGGCGCTCCAGTGGCAGACGGAGAAGTTCCTCGCCGAGAGCGGCGACAAGCTGCCCGCGGAGAACCGCGACCAGCTCAACGAGGCGCTCGGCGAGTTGCGCAGCGCGCTCGGCGGCCAGGACATCGAGAAGATCAAGTCCGCGCACGAGCGGCTGGCGCAGGTCTCCCAGCAGGCCGGTTCGCTGCTGTACTCGCAGCAGCAGGCCGAGCAGGGCCAGCAGGCGGGCGGCCAGGCCGGCCCGGGCGCCGGGGCGACCGGCGGGCAGACCGGTGGCGGCGACGACGTCGTCGACGCGGAGATCGTGGACGAGGACAAGAAGTGACCTTCCGCCCCGACACGCGCACGGCGAAGGGATGAGGTAGCCGCATGACGGAGAAGGAGAAGCCACGAGCTGCCGGCCCGGAGGACACCGGGTCGACGCCGGGTGGCTCCGCGCCCGCCGAGCCGGCCACCGGTGACGCGCCGCGGGTGGTCATCCGCAACAACCGCAAGATCAGCCAGCCGGCCGAGCCGGAGGGCACGGCCGCCGACGCCGGGACGGACGCCCCAGCCGAGGGGCTGGTCGAGGACGCCGAGGTCGTGGTCGACGAGATCGAGGTGGAGGCCGGCACGGTCGACGGGGCGACGCCCGCCGGCCCGCCGGTGGTCGACGCGCCCGCCGAGCCGGTGGACGCGGCGACCAGCTCCACACTCGGCGCCGAGTTGGAGGCGCTCCGGGCCGACCTCGACGAGCGCACCCGCGACCTGCAACGGGTGACGGCCGAGTACGCCAACTACCGCAAGCGGGTGGAGCGTGACCGCGCCGCGGTGGCCGAGCAGGCGACCGGCACGGTGCTGGCCGCACTGCTGCCGATCCTCGACGACCTGGACCGGGCCCGGGAACACGGCGACCTGGTCGGGCCGTTCGGATCGGTGGCGGAGCAGCTCATCGCGGCGCTCGGGAAGTTCGGGCTGACGCCGTTCGGCGAGCAGGGCGACCCGTTCGACCCGACCCGGCACGAGGCGGTGGCCCACCAGACCTCGGCCGACGTGACCGAGCCGACCTGCGTGCAGATCATGCGCCGGGGCTACCAGCTCGGTGAGCGGCTCCTGCGACCGGCGCTGGTCGCGGTAGCGGACCCGGAGTAGTGCCGGGACGACGTGACCGGATCGCCCCGCCCGCCGGACGGTGGGCGGGGCGACCCGGGCAGGACGGTCGGAAGGGGGTGGACCGGTGAGTTCGAAGGACTGGATCGAGAAGGACTTCTACGCCGTGCTCGGCGTGGACAAGGCCGCCTCCGCGGACGAGATCAAGAAGGCGTACCGCAAGCTGGCCCGGGAGTCCCACCCGGACCACAACCCGGGTGACCCGAAGGCCGAGGAGCGGTTCAAGGCCGTCTCCGAGGCGTACAACGTGCTGTCGGACCCCGGCCGCCGCCGGGAGTACGACGAGATGCGCTCCCTGTTCGGGTCGGGAGCGTTCCGACGCAACGCCCGGGGCGGGGGCCAGCCGGGTGGGATGCCGTTCGACGTGTCGGACCTGTTCGGAGGCGCGACGGCCGCGGGAGAGCGACGCTTCGGCGGCGGCGGCGGCTTCTCGGACCTGTTCAGCTCGATCTTCTCCGGCGGGCCCGCCGGCCCGGCCACTCCGCGTGGTCCGGCGCGGGGCCGCGACATCGAGACCGAGGTGGCGCTCGACTTCGGGGACGCGGTCCGGGGCGTGACCCTGCCGCTGACCCTGCGCGCGCCGGGTGTCTGCGACACCTGCCACGGCAGCGGGGCGAAGCCGGGCACCCAGCCGCGCGCCTGCCCGGTCTGCCACGGCGCCGGGGTGACGACCCGCAACCAGGGCTCGTTCAGCTTCTCCGAGCCGTGCCGCAACTGCCAGGGCGTCGGCACGGTGGTCGAGGAGAAGTGCCCGGAGTGCCAGGGCACCGGCGGTGTGACCAAGACCCGTACGCTCAACGTCCGCTTCCCCGCCGGCGTGGCCGACGGCCAGCGGATCCGGTTGGCGGGGCGGGGTGAGCCGGGCGAGCGGGGCGGTCCGGCGGGCGACCTCTACGTGCACGTGAAGGTCCGGCCCGACGAGATCTTCGGGCGCAGCGGCGACGACCTGACGCTCACCGTGCCGGTCACCTTCGCGGAGGCCGTGCTCGGCACGGATCTGCGGGTGCCCACGCTCGACGGCGCCGTGACGCTGCGGGTGCCCCCGGGCACGCCGAGCGGACGGGTGCTGCGCGCCCGGGGCAAGGGCGTGGTCCGCCGGGACGGGCGGGCGGGCGACCTGCTGGTCACACTGGACGTGGTGGTACCCGCGCGGCTGTCGGACGAGGCACGGGCGGCGCTCGAGGCGTTCGCCGAGCACACGCCGCCGGCGGCCCGGGAACATCTCGACGCGCGGGTGCGTCGAGCCAGTTGAGGCTGTGGATGGACGCGGAGGTGAGCGGGATGTCGGACGGGTTCGCCGCTTCGCCGGATGACCCTGCCTACGAGGCGAAGGTCCTGATGATCTCGGTGGCGGCGCGGATGGCGGGCATGCACCCGCAGACCCTGCGCCAGTACGACCGGCTCGGCCTGGTGCAGGCCGGGCGGGCGGCCGGCGGCGGCCGCCGGTACAGCGTCCGGGACGTGGTGCTGCTGCGTGAGGTGCAGCGACTCAGCCAGGACGACGGCATCAACCTCGCCGGCGTGAAGCGGATCATCGGCCTGGAGCGCCTGCTCGAGGAGGCACAGCAGCGGGTGGCCCGGCTGGAGGCGGAGCTGGACGCCGCGTACCGCCGGATCGCCGAGCTGGAGGCGCTGGCCCGCTTCTCCGGTCGCGACCTGGTTCCCACCAACCGCACCTCGACGGCCCTCGTGGTCTGGCGCCCGCGTCGCGGGCCCGACCGCTGACCACACTTCTCCGGCCCCTCGACGGCCCGGCCCGCTCACCGGTTCACCGGCGCGGGCCGGGCCGTTCTGGTTAGCCTGCAGGTGGGTCCTTTCCGCACAATCCGGACCTACCGGCATGGCAGGGGGAGCGATGACGGAGGCGGCGAAGCAGGTGGCCCAGCACGCGGAGGACCGACTGGACAAGGTCACCGAGATGGTGCGGAAGCGGTTCGGGGACATCACGAGGGCGCACTTCGCCGACGTGGTGAAGTCGGGACGCTTCGCGGACGAGGGGGCCGCCGGCAACGGCGAGGACGGGGCCGGCAGGAACGACGGGCCGGGTAGGAACGACGGGGCCGGCAGGAACAGGGTGGAGATCCGACCGGGGAGGCAGGGCGGCCCGACCTGAGGTCGGGCGCGACGGACGGCCCGGGAGCCACGGGGGGTCCCGGCCCGTTCGTCGTTCCCGGGAACGCCACGACCGGGCCCGCGCCCGCGTGGCCTCAGCCGAGCCGGCGGTTCTCCCGGACCAGGCCGCCCTCGCACCAGTCCCGGTAGACGAAGAGTTCGGGCCGGGCCAGCAGCACCCGGCTGTTGTGCGCCCAGGTGCGCATCAACTCGTCGCCGTTCTTCTCGGCCTGCTCCACGAGCTTGCGGAAGCGGCGCTTGGGGTGTGCGCGGAAGTTCGTCCGGATCCCGTCGGCCGCGTAGATGTAGAGACAGTGCAGCGCGAACCGGCGGGCCGGGCACGACTGGTCCATGGCCAGGTCGAAGAGGGTGCTCACCAGCCGGTCACCGGCGACGAGCAGGTCCCAGTCCGGCGGCATGGAGGTCAGCGGCACCGAGTCGGGGCGGTAGGCCCACGCGCGCAACTCCGCCGGAGACGGGTCGACGGGATTGGCGAAGCCGTGGAACGTCGACTCCTGCACGCTCACCGGCCAACCTTCCGATCGCGCCCGCAGTTGACACGGCCACCTGCGGACCTGGCTGCTGGGGCGACACGGTAACGCGGTACCGGTAAGTAGCGGTAGACCCTCCAGGGAGCAATTCGCCGACCGTTGGCCGAGCCGGGCCGACCGTACGGCCGACCCGGCTGGCTCGGGGCGAGCGGCGTCAGTCGGGGACGGGGACCGGCTCCCGCCGCTGGACGTTCGCGCGGCGGCGCAGCCACCGCTTGAACCACGGGAAGTCGGGCAGCCGGGCCAACAGCGGCCCCGTCACGACGGTGATGAGGACGTACGCCGTGGCGAGCGCGGCCAGTCGCGGCTCGACGCTGCCGGCCGCCACCGCGAGCCCGGCGATGACGATCGAGAACTCACCGCGGGGGACCAGCGCGAGGCCGGCGCGCCAGCGACCGGGCTCCGCGATGCCGACCCGCCGGGCGGCCAGGTACCCGGTGAGCGTCTTGGTCGCCATGGTGACGATTGCCAGCCCGAGCGCGGGCAGCAGCACCGGCGGGATCTCCCGCGGATCCGTCGTCAGCCCGAAGAAGACGAAGAAGACCGCGGCGAAGAGGTCCCGCAGGGGCGTGAGCAGCTCCGTCGCGTGGTGGGCCACCGGTCCGGAGAGCGCGATGCCGACGAGGAACGCGCCGACGGCCGCCGAGACCTGGAGTTCGGCCGCGACGCCGGCCACCAGCAGCGTCATGCCGAGCACCCCGAGCAGCAGCGCCTCGGGGTCCTTCGCGGACATGAACGTCGAGATGGCGCTGCTGAAGCGGACGGCGACGAAGAGCACCAGCAGCACGGTGCCGACCGCGATGGCGAGCGTCAGGCCGCCGCCCAGCAGGCCGGTGCCGGCGAGCACGGCGGTGACGAGCGGCAGGTAGAGCGCCATGGCCAGGTCCTCGATCACCAGGACCGAGAGGATGACCGGTGTCTCGCGGTTACCGAGCCGGCCCAGGTCGCCGAGGACCTTGGCGATCACACCGGAGGAGGAGACCCAGGTGATGCCGGCGAGCACCAGCGCGGCCACCCAGTCCCAACCGAGCAGCAGCGCGAACGCGGCCCCCGGCAGCGCGTTGAGCAGGCCGTCGATCAGCCCGGCCGGCGCCGCGGAACGGAGGTTGCCGACCAGCTCGCTGGCCGAGTACTCCAGGCCGAGCATCACGAGCAGCAGGATCACGCCGATCTCGGCGCCGACGGCGAAGAACTCCTCGCTGGCGCTGAGCGGGAGCAGGCCGCCGTGCCCGAACGCCAGGCCGGCGAGCAGGTAGAGGGGGATCGGCGAGAGGCCGATACGGCGGCTCAACCGGCCGAGCAGGCCCAGCAGGAAGAGCAGCGCGCCAACTTCTATGAGCAGTGTTGTGGTCTCGTGCATACGCGCCTCAGCCGTCCGGGTCACTGTCGGCGAGGATGGCGGTCACTCCGTCGAGACCCTGGCGGGTCCCGACGACGACCACCACGTCACCGGCGGCGAAGCGGAAGGCCGGGTCCGGCGAGACGATCACCTCGCCCTGGCGGAGCACCGCCACGATCGAGGCGCCGGTCCGCGTACGGGCCTTGGTGTCGCCGAGCTTCCGATTGACGTACGGGGAACCGGCCGGGATGGCGATCTGCTCGGTGAGCAGCCCGGCGGCCTGTTCGCGCAGCCCGGAGAGTTGACCGAGCATCAGTGACGCGCCGAGGATGTCGGCGAGGGCCTCCGCCTCGTCGTCGGTCAGCGGAACGTCAGCCTGGCACGAATCAGGATCGTCTGGGTCATAGAGGACAAGGTCACGACGACCGTTGCGGTGGGTGACCACGCCCAGCCGGCGTCCCGACTCCGTCACGAGGTCGTGACGGACGCCGATCCCCGGCAGCGCGGTCTGTTCGACACGTACTCGCACCCGACAAGGCTACCGCTCAGCGATTTCCGCAGATCCTAGTGGCGGAACGCCCCTCCGGAGGGCGCATCCCGCACATTCCATCTCCTGCTAGTGACCGGAGTCACATCGCCAGGGTTGAGCGGAATAGGCTCAACTCTGGTTGTGTCCTTCCTAGTGGACACGCCGATCCGGGGGAGCCATGAACACGGAACGTCTCACCACGAAGAGCCGCGAAACCATCACCGGTGCCGTCGCGCTGGCGAACCAGCGCGGCCACGCGACCGTGGAACCCTGGCACCTGCTGCTCGCACTGCTGGACACCGAGGGCTCGACCGCCGCGGGCCTGCTGCGCGCCGTCGGGGCCGACGCCGCCGAGCTGCGCCGCGTCGCCCAGCGCTCCATCGACGCCCTGCCCGCCGCGCGCGGCTCCAGCATCGCCGAGCCGACCCTCGCCCGCGAGTTCGTCAACGCCATCGGCGCCGCGGAGCAGATCGCCCGGCCGCTCGGCGACGAGTACACGTCCACCGAGCACCTGCTGGCCGGCCTGGCGCGGGTGGGTGGCGCGGTCTCCGTCGCCCTGAGGAACGCCGGCGCCACCGAGGAGAACCTGGTCGCCGCGTTCCCGACCGTACGCGGCGGCGACCGGCGGGTCACCACCGCCGATCCGGAGCAGACCTACCAGGCCCTCGCCAAGTACGGCGTCGACCTCACGGCGAGCGCCCGTGAGGGCAGGATCGACCCGGTGATCGGCCGGGACTCGGAGATCCGCCGGGTCATCCAGGTGCTGTCGCGGCGTACGAAGAACAACCCGGTCCTCATCGGCGAGCCGGGCGTGGGCAAGACCGCGATCGTCGAGGGTCTCGCCCAGCGGATCGTCGCCGGTGACGTGCCGGAGTCGCTGCGGGACAAGAAGCTCGTCTCGCTCGACCTGGGCGCGATGGTCGCCGGCGCGTCGTACCGCGGCCAGTTCGAGGAGCGCCTCAAGTCCGTGCTCGAGGAGATCAAGAACTCCGACGGGCAGGTCATCACGTTCCTCGACGAGCTGCACACCGTGGTCGGCGCGGGCAAGGGCGAGGGCTCGATGGACGCCGGCAACATGCTCAAGCCGATGCTGGCCCGCGGTGAGCTGCGCATGGTCGGTGCGACCACGCTCGACGAGTACCGCGAGCACATCGAGAAGGACCCGGCCCTGGAGCGGCGCTTCCAGCCGGTGCTGGTCGGCGAGCCGACCATCGAGGACACCATCGGCATCCTGCGCGGGCTCAAGGAGCGCTACGAGGTGCACCACGGCGTACGCATCACGGACGCCGCCCTGGTAGCCGCCGCCACCCTCTCCGACCGCTACATCACCGACCGGTTCCTGCCCGACAAGGCGATCGACCTCGTCGACGAGTCCGCGTCCCGTCTCCGGATGGAGATCGACTCCCGCCCCGTGGAGGTGGACGAGATCGAGCGGGCGGTGCGCCGGCTGGAGATCGAGGAGATGGCGCTGGCCAAGGAGCCGGACGACGCCTCCGCCGAGCGGCTGGAACGGCTGCGCCGGGAGCTGGCCGACAAGCGCGAGCAGCTCACCGCGCTCTCCGACCGCTGGAAGCTGGAGAAGGACCACATCACCAAGCTGTCCACCGCCAAGGAGGAGCTGGAGCGGCTCAGCGGTGAGGCCGAGCGGGCCGAGCGTGACGGCGAGCTGGAACGCGCCGCCGAGCTGCGGTACGGGCGGATCCCCGCCCTCAAGGCCGAGCTGAAGCGCGCCGAGGAGGAGCTGGCGCGGCTGCAGGCCGACGGCGCGATGCTCAAGGAGGAGGTCGGCGCCGACGACATCGCCGCGGTGGTCGCCTCCTGGACGGGCATCCCGGCCGGGCGGCTCCTGGAGGGTGAGACGGCGAAGCTGCTGCGGATGGAGGAGTCGCTCGCCGCGCGGGTGGTCGGTCAGGCCGAGGCCGTGGCGGCGGTCTCCGACGCCGTACGCCGTGCGCGCGCCGGCGTCGCCGACCCGGACCGGCCCACCGGCAGCTTCCTGTTCCTCGGCCCGACGGGTGTCGGCAAGACGGAGCTGGCCAAGGCGCTCGCCGAGTTCCTCTTCGACGACGAGCGCGCCATGGTCCGCATCGACATGAGCGAGTACGGCGAGAAGCACTCCGTGGCCCGGCTGGTCGGTGCCCCGCCCGGCTACGTCGGCTACGAGGAGGGCGGTCAGCTCACCGAAGCGGTGCGTCGCCGGCCGTACTCGGTGATCCTGCTGGACGAGGTGGAGAAGGCCCACCCCGACGTCTTCGACATCCTGCTCCAGGTGCTCGACGACGGCCGGCTCACCGACGGCCAGGGCCGCACGGTGGACTTCCGCAACACGATCCTGATCCTCACCTCGAACCTCGGGTCGTCGGTGATCAGCGACCTGACGCTCGCCGAGGAGCAGCGCCGCGAGGGCGTTCTCGCCGTGGTCCGATCGCACTTCAAGCCGGAGTTCCTCAACCGGCTCGACGACGTGGTGGTCTTCGCGGCGCTCCGCGGCGACGACCTGCGGGCCATCGTGGACATCCAGCTCAACCGGATGCGGCGCCGGCTCGCCGACCGGCGGCTCGACCTGGAGATCACCGACGCGGCCCGGAGCTGGCTGGCCGAGCACGGGTACGACCCGATCTACGGGGCCCGCCCGCTGCGGCGGCTCGTGCAGTCGGCCATCGGCGACCAGCTCGCCAGGGCCCTGCTGGCCGGACAGGTCCGCGACGGCCAGACGGTCAAGGTCGACCTGGCGCCGAGCCGGGACACCCTGTCGGTGACCCCGGCCTGACCCGCCCGTCCTGGGGGTCGGCGGCGTGTGCCGCCGACCCCCGTCACGTCCGGGAAGGGATGGGACGGGGCGGCGCGGGGAATGATGAGGACATGGTCGGCAGCGGAGCGCGTGACCGGGAGTTGACGGACGCCGTCGAGGAACTGGCGCGGGCGGACACGCTCGCCTTCGGCGGGGTGGGGTTCGCCGGCACGGTGCTGCCGGTGACCGAGGCGTACCGGCGGGTCGAGGCCGCGCTGGCCGCGCACCCCGACGAGGTACGCGGCCACGTCGACCGGCTGCTCGACCGCGGGTCGCCCGCGGGGCGGGCGTACGCGGCGACGCTCCTGGAACAGGTCGACCCGGGCGCCGCCCGGGCGGCCTGGACGGCGCTGCGCGACGACCCGGCCGAGTTCACGACGTTCACCGGCTGCGTGATGGGCCGCTCCTCACTCCGCGAGTACGCGGCGGACCGCCTCGCCGCGGCGTGATCCGGCAGCCCGGTGCGTCCGACGGTGGGCACGCGTGCCCACCGGTCCGTGACCGGGCGCTCACTTCGACCATCGGCCCGTACGCCCGGGTGCGCGGGGTTGTTAGCGTTCGCGCCGACGTGCCGGGGGAGGGTGGTCGGTGAACGGATGGGTCGCGTACCTGGTGGTGGGCTGCCTGGTCGTGGTTGCGGCGGTGGCCCTCGCCGTGGCGGCCGCGCACCGGTCCCGGGCCCGGGGGCGAGCGGCCGCCAGGGACGTCCCGCGCGCTGACCCGCGCCGGATCCGTCCCGGCGACGTCGTGGAGATCCGCCAGGTGTCCTATTCGGTCCGCGGCACGATCCGCCTCGTCGAGGTGGGGTGGAGCTGGATCGAGCACCTGATCGAGGACGCGGACGGCGTCCGGCGCCGGCTCTCGATCGAGGAGGACCGGAAGCTGGAGCTCGTGCTCTGGGACGCGGAGCCCGCGGCGGCGCTCACCCCGGGCGCCCCCACCATCGAGTTCGCCGGCCGGCGGTACGACTGGATGGAGTCCGGGCAGGCCCGGTACACGACCAGCGGCAGCACCGGTCTCGACCCGAGCGGCACCATGCGCTACCACGACTACCAGGCGCCGGGTGGCGCCCGGCTCACCTTCGAGGCGTACGGGGAGGCGGGCTGGGAGGTGGCCCGGGGCGAACTGCTGCACCTCGGCGAGATCCTGGTCCATCCGTCGACGGCCCGGGGTTAGCGGGCCGCCTTCCGCGTCCGGCCGCCCGGCCCGCGGCGTCGCGGCGTGCCCGGCTGGTCGTATGCCGATACGGTGTGGGCGCGATCTAGGGAAGGAGCATCGTGGTCGATCCACCCAGCACCCCGGCCCGGTCCCGGCCGGGTGTGGTGACGATTTCCAGCTACCTGCTGATACTCTTCGCCGTCCTCCAGGTGATCGGGCTGATCATCACGCTGGCGACGATCGGCAAGATCCGCGACGCGCTGCAGGACGCGTACGCCGACACCTCGGGGGAGACCGCCGACGCGATCGGCACCGTCACCTACGCCATCGGCATCGGTGCGGCCGTCTTCTCGCTGCTCCTCGCGGCGGCGCTGGTCGTGCTCGCGCTGCTCAACAACCGCGGCAAGAGCGGTTCCCGGATCACGACCTGGGTCCTCGGCGGCATCATGATCTGCTGCTCGGGCGGCAACCTGGTCAGCGGCGCCGCGGGCGGCTTCACCGGCGGCGCCGGTGGCACGAGTGGTGACGCGCCGAGCCCGGACGAGATCCAGCGCCGGCTCGACGCGGCGCTGCCCGGCTGGTTCACCCCGGTCAACACGCTGCTCGGGGTGATCGGCGTGCTCGCGCTGCTCGCCGCGCTGATCCTGCTCGCGCTGCCGAAGGCGAACGAGTTCTTCCGGAAGCCGCAGCCGGTCTGGGAGCCGCCGGTCCCCGGTGGCGCCTACCCGGGCCAGCCGTCGACGCCCGGCTACCCGCAGACGTCCGGCGAGCCCGCCTACCCGCCGACCCCCGGCTACCCGCCGACCCCCGGCTACCCGCCGGCCCCGGGCTAC
The DNA here is from genome assembly GCF_036184225.1 of Micromonospora globbae. Lineage (NCBI taxonomy): Bacteria > Bacillati > Actinomycetota > Actinomycetes > Micromonosporales > Micromonosporaceae > Micromonospora > Micromonospora globbae. Next base: position 5,306,961 of record NZ_CP108084.1, on the reverse strand, counting down.
CCGACGCCTGGTCAGCCCGGTCAGCCGGGTCAGCCGCCGGCACCCGGCCAGCCCGGTGACCAGCCACCGCCGTCGGACCGGCCCGGCCCGACGCCGCCGCCCATGAGCTGAGCCGCGGAGAGCCACATCGACGGGTCCCTCCGATAGGTTGCAGTCGACGCCTATCGGAGGGACCCGTCGTGTCGTACCCGCAGCCGGTGCCGGCCCGCCGCCCCGCCACGGTCACGCTGGCGACGACGGTGCTGCTGCTGATGGCGGTCCTCGCGCTCGCGTACGTCGTGGTGGGCCTGCTGGTCGTCGGCGGGACCGTCGACCGCTTCCGGTCGGCGGCGAGCGGGTCCTCGGCGACCACCGACGACATCGACGGTGTGGTGGCGTTGCTGCGCACCTCCGCCGTGCTGGCAGCGGTGATCAACGTGTTGGCCGCCGTCCTCCTCGCCGTCCTCGCCCTCGGCGTGGCCGGCGGTCGCCCCGGTGCGCGCGTGGCCACCTGGGTCGTCTGCGGCCTCGGCCTGCTCTGCGGCTGCTGCGGCCTGACGGTGCTGGTCGTCCAGCGGTCCACCCCGCTGCGGCTGGGCGCCGACGACCAGGCCACGGCCGAGCTGCTCAACCTGGTCGGCGACGCCTACCCGCCGTGGTGGATCCCGTTGAGCGCGGGGCTTTCCGTCGGCCAGGCACTCGGTTACCTTGTGGTAGCCGTGCTGCTGGCGCTGCCGGCGGCGAACGTGTGGTTCCGCCGGCGCCCGCCCGCGCCGTCCGTGCCGCCCGGCTTCCCGCCGTCCGTGCCGCCCGGTTTCCCGCCGGCACCGCCCGGGTTCCCACCCGCCCCGCACCAGCCCCCGCCCCCGTACCCGCCCCGGTGAGGATCGTCCCGTGACCCCCGATTCCACGCCCCACGAGCAGCGGGCCCTGGTGACCGGCGCGACCGCCGGCATCGGTGCGGCGTTCGCGCGCCGGCTCGCCGCCGACGGTTGGCACCTGGTGCTCGTCGCCCGGAACGCCGCCCGCCTCGCCGAGACGGCCGGCGAGCTGGCGGAGCGGCACGGCCACGAGGTCGAGACCATCTCGGCCGACCTGTCCACCGACGACGGTTGCGCGCTCGTGGAGGAGCGGCTGTCCTCCGGCAGCCCGGTCGACCTGCTGGTCAACAACGCCGGGATCAGCCTCAACAAGCCCTTCCTGCGCTCCTCCGCCGGGGACGAGACCCGGCTGCTCCGGCTCAACGTGCACGCGGTGATGCGCCTGACCCTCGCGGCGCTGCGACCCATGACCGAGCGGCGGCGCGGCGCAGTGATAAATGTCTCTTCGGTCGCCGGTTTCGGCGCGGTGATGCCCGGATCGACGTACTCGGCCAGCAAGGCGTGGGTCACGAACTTCAGCGAGTCGGTGGGCCAGTCCGCGCGGCCGTTCGGCGTACGGGTGATGGCCCTCTGCCCCGGCTACACGCGTACGGAGTTCCACGACCGGGCCGGCATCAACATGTCCAAGACGCCCGGCTGGATGTGGCTACGAGCCGACGACGTGGTCGACGACGCCCTGCGTGACCTGCGGAAAGGCAAGCTCGTCAGCGTTCCCGCGTGGCGGTACAAGTTGGCCGTGGCCGGTCTGCGCCACGCGCCGCGGCGACTCCTGCACGCGGTCGCCCGGGACACCCGCGGTCGCATCGGCCGCGACGAGGCCTGACCCTGGCGGGCTCCGTCGGCGCGCCCGCCGGCGGCCCGGCCGTGGCGATCGGGTCGGGATTGATCGCGCAGAGTAGTTGAACATCGCCATCCATCGGTCGCTCGCGCGGTGGATCCCGATGGACCCGGCACGCGGCTCCCAGACTCGCGCAGTACCCTCTATCGCCATGGGGGACCACGACGACCTGCGTAAATTCATCACCGATCTGGCCGTGGTCCATGGCCGGGTGGTGCTCTCCTCCGGCATCGAGGCGGACTGGTACGTCGATCTGCGTCGCGTCACGCTCCATCACCAGGCTGCGCCGTTGGTCGGTCGGGTGATGCTCGACCTCACGGCCGACTGGGAGTACGACGCGGTCGGCGGCCTGACCCTCGGTGCCGACCCGATCGCGTTCTCGATGCTGCACGCCGCCGCCCCGACCGACCGGCCCCGGGACGCCTTCGTGGTGCGCAAGGCCGGGAAGGCGCACGGGATGCAGCGACGGATCGAGGGGCCGGACGTGGCCGGCCGGAGGGTGCTGGCGGTGGAGGACACGTCGACGACGGGGTCGAGCGTGTTGACCGCGGTGGAGGCGTTGCGCGAGGCCGGGGCCGAGGTCATCGGCGTTGCGGTTATTGTTGATCGAGGAGCCGGCGACGCGGTGCGAGCCGCCGGATTGCCGTATCGGGCGGCCTATACGTTGGCTGACCTCGGCCTTGTGGCGTAAAAGTCTGCCGATTCGGATCTGCTGATATGCAGGCGGATCGATGCTGCTGGTGGAAGGATGGAAAACGTGGGAACTGCGTTGGCTGAAATGACTATGCCTCAGATCTCGCCGCTCGCCGGCGAGCCAATCGAACGTGCCGATGCCGAGCGTCTCGCCGGGGTCCTCAAGGCCCTCGCCGACCCCGCCCGGCTGCGGCTGCTGAGCCTGATCCAGTCGGCCCCCGAGGGCGAGGCGTGCGTCTGCGACCTGACCGCGCCGCTCGGCCTCTCCCAGCCGACGGTCAGCCACCACCTGCGCATCCTCACCGAGGCCGGCTTGCTGGAGCGGGAGAAGCGCGGTGTGTGGGCCTACTACCGGCTGGTCCCGAGCGCGATCGCCACGATCGCCGATCTGCTGACCCCGCCGCGCAAGCGGGCCACCAAGAAGGCCCGCTGACCCGTACCCGATCGTCCGGTGCCCTCCCCGACCAGGGACGGCGCCGGACGGCCGGCCGGTCAGTGCTTGCCGTAGTGCTGCCGGGTCTCCCGGATCGCCTGCTCGGCGGCAGCCCGCTCCTCGGCGGTGGTGCCGCGCCTCGCCGCCATCCGCGCCCGAAGCAGTTCGATGGCGATCGGGATCACCGAGACCGCGACGATCGCGATGAGGATGAACTCGATGTTCTCCTTCACGAACGAGATCTGGCCGAGGAAGTAGCCGAGCACCGTCACGCCGGTGCCCCAGAGCACCCCGCCGATCACGTTGTAGGTCACGAACGTCCGGTAGTTCATGCGGCTGACGCCGGCCACGATCGGCGTGAACGTCCGCACGATCGGCACGAAGCGGGCCAGCACGATGGAACGCGCCCCGTACTTCTCGAAGAACTCGTGCGCCTTGAGCACGTTCTCCTGCTTGAACAGCCGTGAGTTGGGGCGGCGGAACAGCGCCGGCCCGACCTTGCGGCCGAACGCGTAACCCACCTGGTCGCCGGCGATGGCCGCGATCGTGATGAGCAGGCAGACCACCCACAGGGGCCAGGTGATGTACTGCCCGTCGGCGGTCAGCAGGCCCGCGGTGAACAGCAGCGAGTCGCCCGGCAGGAAGAAGCCGATCAGCAGGCCGGACTCCGCGAACACGATGGCGAGGATGCCGAGCAGCCCGAACGTCGAGATCAACCACTCCGGGTCGAGCCAGTCCGGCCCGAGGGCCAGCGTGGTGGTGGGCGTCGGCACGAGTGACCTCCGGGTGTCGGCAGGCGGGACTGGCGGGCACGTCGCGAGCGGCGACGGACGTCCGTAGTCTAGGGGGCCGTCCGAGATGCCCCGTGCTCGACGTCACAGAAGCGGTGCGCCACCCGGGGTCCGGAACACCCGGGCGCCGACGGGTGCGGGCGGCCCTTGCGACGGAACCAGACGACGGTGCCCCGCCGACCGGGTGGTCGGCGGGGCACCGGCTGGTGGTGGTACGGATCAGGCCACGAAGCGGGTCTTGCGGCGGCGCGCCAGGACGTAGCCGCCGACGCCGGCCACGAGCAGCAGGGCGCCGACGCCGGCGATCAGGCCGGTGGAGGAACCGGTGATCGGCAGGGTCGGGCCGTCACCGTCGTCACCGCCACCCTGACCGCCGTCGCCGCCCTGGTCGCCGTCGCCGGGCGTTCCTGGGGTGCCGCCACCGACCGGGTTGATCACGATCGCCGCGGTGTCGTTGTCCGCCTTCGGGTCACCCGGCAGCTTCGTGGTGACGCTGCCCTTGGCGTTCGGGACGACCTCGTCGATCCGGAGCCCGAAGTAGTACACGGACTCCGTGTCCTTCGGCGTCTCGGTGACCTGGCAGGCGTACTCCTTGGCGCCCGGCTCACCCCAGTTGGCGTTCCACGGGTCCCACTCCTCGCCCGGAACGTACGGCACGCAGTCCCAGGGCGCTTCGACGGCGGTGGTGCCCTCGGGGATGGAGATCCGGACGGGCAGGTCGTCGATGCTGATGTCCTGCGACGCCTGGCCCTGGTACTCGAGAATCGCCGGCCCGAGGTTGGTGAAGCCCGGCTGAACGTCGACGACGTCGCCCTTCTTGCCGCTGGCGGTGGCGCCCACGGCCTTGAGGTCCGCCGGGTTGTCGCCGGTCACCCCGATCATCGCGAAAGTCATGTTGTTCAGCTTGTCGAGGTCGGTCTGCGGGCTCCGCGCCACCGAGCTCCGCTCCTTCGCGACCAGGCGGAGTTCGCCGCCGCGGCCGGGCTTGAGGTCGCCTACGAGCCAGTCCTCGAACGCCTGGTTCCAGTCGTCCCTGGTCCACCAGTCCAGGAACACCGGGAGCGTGGCGCCCGTACGCGCGTCCGGGCTCAGCTTGATCGGGAGGTCCTCGGAGAGCTCGTACGTCCTGCCCCGTTCGAGTTTCGTGTCGAAGGTGCAGAAGGCGTACACGCCGAACTCCTCGGACAGGCAGTTGGAGAAGTCACCGGCGTAGGCGGCGAGCCAGTCGGCCTGGACGACGAGGACCGTTCCGTCGACGAGGGTCTCACCCGCGTTTCGCACGACGCCGGGTACGCCCACGCGGGCGCCCGGCTCCCCGCTGGCCTCGACGGTCGGGTCGCTCACCAGGTCGACGCCCTCGGCGATGGTGACGCCCGCCTTCCCGGTGGCCGTCTTACCACCGGAGGCGACGCTGATCGACAGCGCGCCCTGCTGCCCCGGCTTGGCGCCATCCCTGCCGGTGACCATGTAGTCGAACCCGGGCGTGTCGCCATCCTGGAGGTCGGCCTCGCAGTGCAGCTTGGTCGGCGACACGTCACAGGCCCAGCCCCATGCCGGCTCGACGACGGCGAAGTCGGCGACGCCGGACAGGTCGATGTCGATGGTGGTGCGCCCGAACGTGGGCTCGGACTCGGTGTTCTTCCAATGGGCGTAGAAGGAGCCGTAGGTCATGTGGCCGGGCGCGACGAGCAGGTCGTGCGTGACGACCTCGAACGGCACCTCGGCGGCGACGGCGGGGGTGGCGGAGGCGGCGACGAACGCGCCTGCGACGCCCAGCCCGGCGAGCCAGCGCCGGGCGGAATTCTTGATCATGGGGTTCCCTCGTGTCGGGGGATGATCGGGTGGGCCAGCGGATCTTAAGGAACCATTAAGGTTCCTCGCTGTCCCGACCCCACGATCGGCGTCGCACAGTGACCGAACGGTTGACCGGGCCGCGGCCGGGTGAGCGGCCAGCCGGATCTCCGACGGGCCCCGCCCTCCCGGCCGCCGCCGCTCTCCGCTACGGACGCGTCAGCGGTAGTCGTCCTCGTCGCCGACGACCACCCGCGCCTGCTCCATCGCGTCCCAGTCGTCGACCTCCAGACCGCGGTGCGGCTCGGGCTCGGCGTCGCCCGGGTCGACGGCGACGGCCTGCTCGAACGCGTCGGCCGGCTCCGCTTCCAGGTCGCGCTCCTCGGGGCTGAGGTGGTCGCTGGGCGCGAAGTCCTCGTCGGGCTGACCCATCGTCCCTCCCTGGATCTCGGCGGACGGTCACCACACACCACCGTACGGGCTGCACCCGTTCCCCGCTCGCCCGGGCGGCGAAGCCGAGTCGACGGAATCGGCCCACCGCCGGATCACACCGATGCCAGGATGGAGCGGTGGGCTTCCTGATCCGACTGGCGATCACCGCGGTGGCGCTGTGGATCACCACGCTGATCGTGCCCGGGGTCGACGTCGGCGGGCGGTCCGGGGCCAACACCGTGCTGACGCTGATCGTCGTGGCGCTGATCTTCGGCATCGTGAACGCGGTCCTCAAGCCGGTGATCAGGGTGATCGGCTGCGTCTTCTACCTGCTGACCCTTGGCCTGTTCGCCCTGGTCGTCAACGCGCTGCTGTTCCTGCTGACCGACCGGATCGCCCGCGCGCTCGACCTGCCGTTCTCCATCGACGGTTTCTGGGCCGCGTTCTGGGGCGCCATCGTGATGGCCGTGGTGACCTGGCTGATCAGCATCGCGGTCCCGGACCGCCTGGAGGGGCGGTGACCGGCGGCTTCCCCGGGTCACCGGCGGTGGACGTGCACCGGGTCGGTTGCGTCCGGTCAGTCGTACTGCGGGATACTTCCGGCGGAGGACAGCGCGGTCCGGCGCACCCATGGACAACAGCGGCCACCCGGCCGAGAGCGGTTAGTTAGGAGCGTTCGACATGCCCATCGCTTCCCCCGAGGCCTACGCGGAGATGCTGGACCGCGCCAAGGCGGGCCGGTTCGCGTACCCCGCGATCAACGTGACCTCCTCCCAGACGCTGAACGCGGCGCTGAAGGGGTTCGCCGACGCGGAGAGCGACGGCATCATCCAGGTCTCGACCGGTGGCGCCGAGTACCTCTCCGGTCCCTCGGTGAAGGACATGGTGACCGGCGCGGTGGCGTTCGCCCACTACGCCCGCGAGGTCGCGAAGAACTACCCGGTCAACATCGCCCTGCACACGGACCACTGCCCGAAGGAGAAGCTGGACAAGTTCGTCCGGCCGCTCATGGGCATCTCGCAGGAGCGCGTCAAGCGTGGCGAGGAGCCGCTGTTCCAGTCGCACATGTGGGACGGCTCGGCGGTCCCGGTGGCGGAGAACCTGGAGATCGCCGAGCAGCTCCTCACCGAGGCCGCCAAGGGCAAGATCGTCCTTGAGATCGAGGTCGGCGTGGTCGGCGGCGAGGAGGACGGCGTCGAGAACGCGATCAACGAGAAGCTCTACACCACCGTCGAGGACGGCCTCGCCATGGTCGACGCGCTCGGCCTGGGCGAGAAGGGCCGCTACATGGCGGCGCTGACGTTCGGCAACGTGCACGGCGTCTACAAGCCGGGCAACGTGAAGCTGCGCCCGCAGGTGCTGCACGACATCCAGGTGGCGGTCGGCGCCAAGTACGGCAAGGAGAAGCCGCTCAGCCTGGTCTTCCACGGCGGCTCCGGCTCGCTGCTCTCCGAGATCCGCGAGGCGCTCGACTACGGCGTCGTGAAGATGAACATCGACACCGACACCCAGTACTGCTTCACCCGCCCGGTCGCGGACCACATGTTCCGCAACTACGACGGTGTGCTGAAGGTGGACGGCGAGGTCGGCAACAAGAAGATGTACGACCCGCGGGTCTGGGGCAAGGCCGCCGAGGCCGGCATGGCCGCCCGGGTCGTCGAGGCCTGCGAGGCCCTGCGCTCGACCGGCACCACCATGAACAAGTAGGACGCGTACCACGACGGCCGGCTCCCGCGCGGGAGCCGGCCGTCGGCGTTCCCGGGCTCTCTACCGGGCCTGGCCGGCGGTGATCCGGCTGCGACCCGGGCCTACGCCCCGGTCAGCAGGCGGACGGCCTCGCGGACGTCGTCGGTGAGATGGATCGTCGACGACAGGTCCCCGAACGGGGAGGCCGCCAGCAGCGGCCGCAGCAGCGACTCCACCGGCAGCTCGGTGGTCCAGTAGGTGCGGTCCAGGAAGACGTACGCGCCGCTGGCCCCGTCGGTGCCGTAGAAGGTCTTGGTGGCCGCCTGGAACACCTCCTGCACCGTGCCGGCCCGTCCCGGGGCGAACACGATCCCGCCCCGCGCGAGCCGGAGGATGGTGTCCTCCCGGATCGCGTTGGAGAAGTACTTGGCGATCCGGCCGGCGAAGAGGTTCGCCGGCTCGTGCCCGTAGAGCCAGGTGGGGATGGCGAGCCCACCGGCCCGCGCCCAGGCCACGTCCGCGCCGCGCTGCCGGGGCACGGGAGGCGGCGCGTAGCGCTCGCGCACCCGCAGGGCGGCGGCCGTGTACCGGTCGTGGTCGGTGAAGTCGGGCGCCGTCGCGAGCAGGTCGATCGCCTCGGTCAGTTCCTCCGCCGGGCGGTCCGCGAGGTACGCGCCGAGGTTGGCGGCCTCCATCACCCCCGGCCCGCCGCCGGTGACCACCAGCCGGTCGGCGCGGGCCAGCTCCCAGCCGAGCACGGCGGCCATGCGGTACGCCACGCTCCCGCGCGGCACCGCGTGCCCGCCCATGACGCCGACGACCGACTGCGGCCCGTACGCGGCCAGCCAGGCGCGGGTCGCGTCGGCGAGCGCGTTGTCCACGCCGTGGTCGTGCAGCCGCTGCCCGAGCGCCTCCCGGACGTCCGGCAGCGCGCCGCCGTGCGCCCGGAAGTGCGCGTACACGCGGGTGTCGTACATCCCCTCGAAACCGGCCTCGGCGAAGCCGGCGGCCAGGTCCTCCGGTGTGTACAGGTGGCTCGGCTGGGTCGGGTACGGCAGCCCGGAGAACGGCGGCACCACGTTCGCGCCGCGCCGGACCAGGTCGGCACCGACCTCCCGGGACGCGAACCGGCAGCCGACGAAGAGCGTTCCGGCCACCGTGACGTCGCCGAGGTCCGGCACCGGGTGCAGGTCGAGGCGGAGCCCCTGCACGGTCAGGCCGGTGAGGTCACCGGTGGCCAGCCGCCGGTCGAACTCGTCGCGGGTCTCGATCTCGTCGGTGTGGCGGGGGGCGATGACGTCCGCGGGTGGTGGAGTGGGCACCCGGCCATCCTGCCTCCGCCGCGCCACCGGCTGCCGCGGGGGCGGCCTGTGGCGAACGAGACAGGAGCCCGGCGGCTGCGCCACCGGGCTCCTGCGTAACCGGGTCCTGGGGAGGCTCCGGACCATTAGTTGTAATGGAAAACATCTCACGTGTGCATAGGCCGCAGGCGTGACCAACTCCTCAGCCGTTCAGTCAGCGAGCTCGGCCGACCCTCTCGCGCGTGGGCCGGGAAAGCGGGTTGAATGGGGCGATGCAGAACCTCCTGCCGGAGCCACCGGCCACCCTTCTCCCCGCACACGACGAGGCACACGGCGCCCTGGCCGCCGCCGAGGAACAGGGCGGCGACGAGGCGTACGCCGAGGTGGCGGCGCGGTATCCGACGTACAGCGCGGCGTGGGCGGCGTTGGCGGCCCGGGCGCTGGCGGCGGGTCAGGCCGTCCCGGCGTACGCGTACGCCCGCACCGGCTACCACCGCGGGCTGGACCAGCTGCGCCGCAGCGGCTGGAAGGGCCACGGGCCGGTGCCCTGGTCGCACAAGCCGAACCGGGGCTTCCTCCGCTGCCTCTACCTGCTGTCCCGCGCCGCCGACGAGATCGGCGAGGCGGACGAGGCGGCGCGCTGCGCCCAGTTCCTCCGCGACTGCGACCCCGCCGCCGCCGACGCCCTGGCGAGCAACTAACCCCCGCTCTTTTCCCCGCGATCTTGCAGTTTCGGCCCCTGATTCGGGGCTTTTGCCCGTAATGCTGGGGCGAGAACTGCAAGATCGCGGGGCGGGGTGTGGCGCGCTACAGGCCCTCGGCCACGGCGGCGGCGATCTTCAGCCAGGCGTCGCGGGTGGCGGTGGAGAGCGCCCCGTACCGGATGGGCTCGCCGCTGTCGATGAGCCGCTCGTACGGCGCCAGCAGCACCGCCCGCGTACGGGCCGCGAAGTGCCGCTGGATCGCCGGCAGGTTGATGTCCTTCCGGGACGGTGGCATCGAGACCACGGTGACCGCCTGCCGCACCAACCGCTGCCGGCCGCTCTGTTCGAGGTGGTCGAGCATCCGGGCGGCCGTCTCCGCCGAGTCGTTGCGCGCCGACATGGTGACCACGAGCTGGTCGGTGGCGTCCATCGCGGCCTGCCAGTTCTGCGCCCGGACGTTGTTCCCGGTGTCCACGAAGATCAGCTTGTAGAAGCGGCTGACCACCTCGCGGAGTTCGGCGAAGGCGGCCGCGGTGAGCATCTCGCCGCCGGTCGCCGACTCGTCCGAGGCGAGCACGTCGAACATCCCCTCACCCTGCGACCGGACGTACTGCGACAGGTCACCGACCCGCCCGTGCGCGCCCTGGAACTGGCCGAGGTCGCGCAGCAGGTCCCGCACCGTACGGGAGTGGAAGTCCTGCTGCGCCCGCATGCCGAGGGTGCCCTGGGTCTCGTTGTTGTCCCAGGCGAGCACGTAACCGCCGCGCTTCTGCCCGAAGGTCATGGCGAGCAGCAGGATGGCCACCGTCTTGCCGGCGCCGCCCTTCGGGTTGACCACGGTCACCTGCCGTAGCCCGCCGAAGTTGCGGCGGACCATCTCGATGTCGCGCCGCAGTTCCTGCTCGTGCCGTCCGGGCGGCAACCGGAGCCCGAGCTTGTTGGCCACGGCCCGTACGCCCATCGTGGCCACCGGCTCGGCCGGGCGCGCCTGCCGGCGCCGGGCGAAGTCCTCGGCCGTCGGCGATTCCCCGGGCTCCGGCACGCCTGCGGCGGGCGGGTAGCCGGTCGGGGGCGGGTAGCCGGAGGCCGTGGGGTAGCCGGGGCCTGCGGTGGGGGCCGTCTGCGGCTGGTACGGCTGTCCCGCTCCCGCGGCGGCGGCCCGCTGCCAGGCCGGCGGTGTCCAGCCGGGCGGGAAGGGGCCCGGCGGCGGAAGCGCCGGAACGTCGGCGGGCGGCACCGGCCCGGCCAGCTGTGGTGCCGGGTGTCCGGGCTGAGTCGTGGGCGCCGTTGCTGCCTGCGAAGGGGGTGGAACCAGATGCGGCGGCGGCACGTCCGGCGGAACGTGCGCGGCTGGCTGGGCTTGCGAGATCAGCTGGGCCTGCGTGGCCGGTTGGAGGTGTGCGGTCGGGAGCGGCGGTGTGGCCTCGGCGTGCGCGGCCAGCGGTACCTGGGTGCTCGGGTGGGCTTGCGCGAGCGGGTGCGGCGGTCCGGGGTGGCCCTGTTCGACGAGGTGCGGTTGCGCTCCCGGAGGGGTGGCCGGCACTGCGGGCGCCCCGGGGAGATGCGGCCAGGGCGGGCCGTCGGCGGTTCCGGGTGCTCCGGGCGGGGTGGGAACGCCGGGCGACAGGGGCGGTCCCGTGAGGCCGGACGAAACGCCGGGCCCTGTGAGGGGCGGCGACACGGCGGGACCGCCCGACGCCTCGTGACCGGTCGTGCCGGGTGCGCCCGTCGTACCGGTCATGTCGGTCGTCCCGGTCGCGTCGGCGTGCGGGGCGTCAGTCGCGTCCGCGCTGCCGGTCGGCGTCGCGGCGGTCGTACCGGAATCGGCGCTGGTCCGCTGCGGCGGGTACGCCCACGGGGACTCGCCCGCCCGCACCGCTGTGGCGGACGCGGCAGGTGTGGAGGTCACCCCGTTCGCACCAGCGGCGGATGTCGCCGGTGACGCGGTGGCATCCGCCCCGACCTCGGCGGACGCGGTCGCTGACGGGGCCGCGGACTCGGCCGACGGTGGCCCGGCGGGTCGAGGTGCGGTCTCGCTCCTGGTCGCGTCGGTGACCCTCACCTCCTGATCCACACCGACCGGTCCGCCCGGTGACTGGTCCGGACCCGATCCGGTTGCGGCCTGGCCCGGCGTCGCGGCCACCTGAGGCGGCGCGGCGGGCATCTGAGCTGACGTCGCGGGCGTCTGAGGTGGCGTGGCGGGCTCGGGGCTGGTTGGCGCGGGGGTGGTTGGGTTCATCGCGGCCGGGTCGGTGGACGTCGGTGCCGTCCCATCAGGGATGGCCGGTGAGGTCGGCTCGTCGGAGGCGGCGGGTGTAGTCGGCCCGTCGGGGGTGGCCGGTGAGGTCGGCCCGTCGGGGGTGGCCGGTGAGGTCGGCCCGTCGGGGGTGGCCGGTGAGGTCGGCCCGTCGGGGGTGGCCGGTGTGGTCGGCCCAGTCGAGGTCGCGGATGCGGCCGGTCCTTCGGGGCTGGCCGGCGCGGTGTTCGCCCCGGCCGGCTCCGCCGTGCTGTCCGGGGCGGTCGGCGTGGAGGCCACTGCCGTCCCGGCTGGTTGGCTGGGCATCGGCGTAGCCGGTGCCGGCGTTGGCGGCGGCGTCGGTGTCGGTGTCGGTGTCGGCTGGACGGTGGGCGGCGCGGGCGGCTGGTCCAGCATGAACGGCAGGTCGAGGTCGACCCGGGCCGAGGCCGGAGGGCCGGCGTCGACGCCCGGGCCGGTCGGCGCGGTGCCCTCCCCGGGCACCGGCGCGGGCTCGCCGGTCGCCGCGATGTTCTCCCCGGGCGCGCCGGTCGCCGCGACCTGTGGGTGGGTCGCGGGCGGCTGCCACCCGGATTGGGAGGGGGGTGCCCAGGCGGCGGCAGCCGGTGACGGTGCCCAGCCGTTCGGCGGCGGCAGCTCACCCGTCAACGAGGGGTAGTCGGCCGTACTCGCCGGCCGCGCGGACGGGGCGGTCGCGGTGGCCCAGGGCGGGGCCGTCCCGGCGTCGTCCGGATCGGAGGGCCAGAGTGGTTCGATGTCCCGCTCCGGCACCGACTGCTGCCCGGGTACGCGGACCCGGTCGGCGTTCTCGTCCACCACGGTTCCTCCCCATTCCTCCTGCCGAGGATAGGCCCACCGGGCGGTGGTGGCCGGGCGACGAACCGGACGGGAGGTGTCAGACGGCCCAGACCGCCCAGGCACCCGGCTCGGTCCACCAGGACCGCTTCCGGCTCAGCTCGCCCTCGACGCCGTCGTCGAGGAACGGCACCTTCTCGTCCCGGGGCAGGACGGACACGGCCCGGCCGCGGGCCCGGCGGACCTCGAGGCGTACCCGTTTGCGGCCGAAGGTGGACCGGGCCACCACCGGGACGGCCACCGCGACCTCGACCACGCCGTCGGTCGGGTCCGGCCGCCCCAGCAGGGCCACGTCGTCGAGCGTGGCGTACCCGCCGGCGTTGCCGACCGCGCAGGCCAGCAGGGGTTCGTCGCCGTGGGAGAGGACCGTGTCGTCCACCTCGACGCGGCCGCGCCAGTGCAGCGGCCGGCCGGCGTCGTCGGCGGCGCCGAGCAGTGCGCCGTCCAGCGTCACCGAGCCGCCGTCGTTGCGGAGCAGGTCGAGCCGGCGGGGCGTGCCGTCGAGCACGGCGTCGGCCACCGCCGCCGGATCGCGGGGCAACCCGAGCTGCGCGGCCAGGTCGCGGTGCCCGGTGCTCCGGGCGGGGTCGAGCGGCAGTACGGCAACCGGGGGCAGGTCGGGCACGGTGCGGTTGGCTGCGAGGTCGTCCGGGCGGCGGCTGGGCGGTGGCGCGTACCGCCGGACCAGCCGGCGCAGCACGGCGCGCAACTGTGCGTCGCTGGCCGTGGCCACCACGAGCCGGGTCTTGGAGTCCGGGTCCGGCCAGGTGAGGCCGTCCGGGCGGGGCGGGCCGTCGAGCCGGGCCAGGACCTCGTCGATCTCCGCGTCGGAGCGGGCGGTGACGGTCTCCACCCGGGCGCCCCGGGCGGTCAGCGCGTCCGCGCAGGCCAGCACCGGCACGCGGGGGGTCTCACAGCGCTCCGGCCGCGCGTCGGCCGCCGCGCTCTGACCCGCGGCCGTGCCATCGTCGGTCGCGCCCTGACCCGCGGCCGTGCCATCGTCGGTCGCGCCCTGGCCCGCGGTCGCGCCGTCACCGGTCGCGCCGCCACAGCAGGCCCCACCGCTGCCGCAGCCGCCCGGAGCGTCCCGCTCCGAGCCGAGGGCGAGCAGCACCACGTCGTACACGGGAAGGAGCCTCCTGCCTCTCGACGCGACCCCTGCCGGTCGCGTCGTCACCTCTTGTTAGCCTGACACCCCGGGCTCGCCAACCGGTCGCCACCTGGCACCCGAGCCTTCTGGAGGCGGAGAAGATGCCAGCGATCGTGCTCATCGGCGCTCAGTGGGGCGACGAGGGCAAGGGCAAGGTTACCGACCTGCTCGGTGAGCGGGTCGACTACGTGGTGCGCTACTCCGGCGGCAACAACGCCGGCCACACGGTGATCACGCCGGACGGCCAGAAGTACGCGCTGCACCTCATGCCGTCGGGCGCACTCTCCCCGAACGCGAAGATCGTCATCGGCAACGGCGTGGTGGTCGATCCGAAGGTGCTGCTCACCGAGATCGACGGCCTCGCGGAGCGAGGCGTGGACGTCTCGCGGCTGCGGATCTCCGGCGACGCGCATCTGATCATGCCGCACCACCGGGCGCTGGACCGGGTGGTCGAGCGGTACCTGGGCTCGTCGCGGATCGGCACGACCGGCCGGGGCATCGGCCCGGCGTACGGCGACAAGGTCGCCCGGATGGGCATCCGCCTCCAGGACCTGCTGGACCCGGGCATCCTGCACAAGAAGCTCGAACTCGCGCTGCGCGAGAAGAACCAGATCCTGTTCAAGGTCTACAACCGCAAGGCGATCGACGTCGAGTCGACCGTCGAGGAGTACCTGGGGTACGCCGAGCGGCTCAAGCCGTACATCACGGAGACCCGCGGCCTGCTGTGGGACGCGCTGGACCGCGGCGACACGGTCCTGCTGGAGGGCGCGCAGGCCACCATGCTCGACATGGACCACGGCACCTACCCCTTCGTGACCTCGTCGAACCCGACGGCCGGCGGGGCGTGCGTGGGCGCCGGCATCCCGCCCACCGCCATCACGAAGGTGATCGCGGTGAGCAAGGCGTACACGACGCGGGTCGGGTCCGGGCCGTTCCCCACCGAGCTCTTCGACGACAACGGCGCGCACCTGCGCAAGATCGGCCACGAGTACGGCACGACGACCGGCCGGGAGCGCCGCTGCGGCTGGTTCGACGCGGTCGTGGCCCGCTACGCCTGCCGCCTCAACGGGGTCACCGACCTGGTGGTCACCAAGCTGGACGTGCTCACCGGCCTGCCGAAGGTGCCGATCTGCGTGGGGTACGAGATCAATGGCGAGCGGGTCGAGGACATGCCGATGACCCAGACCGACTTCCACCACGCCACTCCCGTCTACGAGGAGCTGGACGGCTGGTGGGAGGACATCACGAAGGCGCGGAGCGTCGAGGAGCTGCCCGAGAACGCGCGCCGCTACATCGCCCGGATCGAGGAGCTCTGCCGTACGCGGGTGAGCGTGATCGGCGTAGGCCCCGGCCGCGACGAAAACGTGGTGCAGCACCCCCTCCTCCCCTAACCCCGCACCCACCGGTGGCCCCCGAGCGGGGTTCGGGGGTTCGCTCCGGTGATCATGAAGTTATTGCCCTCCGCGACGGCGTGTCGTGGCAATAACTTCATGGTCAACACCAGCGGCGGCGGGAGCGTTATCCACAGGGTCGCCTCGGGTTATCCACAGGGGGTGTAGGAGGGCTGTGCCGGCCGGGAGAGTGGGTCGGCATGGACAGTTTCACCCTCGTACGACGGATCGCCGCCGCGCGGGACGGGATCGTGACGCTCGCCCAGGCACGTGCGGCCGGTCTCACGGTGCATGAGGTGCAGAGGTTGTGCCGCTCCGGCCGCTGGCGTTCGCTTGCCCGCGGCAGCTACCTGGTCGACGCCGACCTTCGCGAGGACGTGTCGAGGCGTGCGCGGATCAGGGCGGCGGTCGCGTCGTTCGGGCCCGCCGCGGTCGCCGTTCTCCAGACCTCAGCCGAACTGCATGGGATCGCCGGGCTTCCCGCAAGCGGGCAGATCCACGTCTCGGTGCCCGGCCCGCTCGCGAGACCGGCCCGGGCCGCCCATCCTGACGTGGTCGTCCATCAGTTGACCATCCCACCGGAGCAGATCGTCG
The DNA here is from genome assembly GCF_036184225.1 of Micromonospora globbae. Classification (NCBI taxonomy): domain Bacteria; kingdom Bacillati; phylum Actinomycetota; class Actinomycetes; order Micromonosporales; family Micromonosporaceae; genus Micromonospora; species Micromonospora globbae. The sequence continues at coordinate 5,291,185 of NZ_CP108084.1, read as the reverse complement.
TCGTGCACGGCATCGCCACCGCCGGCCCGCTGCGGACGGTCGCCGATCTCGTCCTACGGGAGGAGCGGTACCCGGCGGTCTGTGTGCTCGACTCGACGCTGAACCGCGGGCTCATCCGCCAAGAGGAGCTACTCGCGGTGCCGCGCCTGATCAGGGGACGGCGGGGAGCGGTGGCCGCCCGCGGCTACCTCACGGAGGCGGACGGCCGGGCGCAGTCGCCGTTGGAGACGCGTACCCGATTGCGGTGCGTCGACGGCAAGGTGCCGCCCGACACGCTCCAGCTGGAGGTACGTGACCACGACGGTTACCTGCTCGGCATCGGTGACCTTGGCTGGCGCGGACCGAAGGTCATCGCCGAGGCCGACGGGCGGGAGGCGCACGACACTCCGTCCGCGGCCTTCGCCGACCGCCGTCGGCAGAACCGCCTGGTCAACGCCGGCTGGACCGTCCTCCGGTTCACCTGGGCCGACACCCTGCGGCCCGACTACATCCCCTGGACCGTGCGCCAGGCCATCGCCGCGAGCCGGTCCATCCGTCGATCATGAAGTTATTGCCCTCCGCGTCGGCGTGTCGCGGCAATAACTTCATGATCACCGGGGAGGGCCGGGGAGAGCCCGGAGGGGCGCGGGGGCCGGGCGGGGCCGGGCGCGGGCGGGGCCGGGCGCCGGGTCGGTGGGTGCGTAGGATCCTGGTCGTGCGCGTTCTTTTGGTGGGTGGTGGCGGGCGGGAGCACGCGCTCGCGTTGGGGCTCGCGGCTGATCCGGCCGTCACGCAGGTGATCGCGGCGCCGGGCAATCCGGGCATCGCGGCGGTCGCCGACCTGCGCGCCGTGGACGCCAACGACCCGGCCGCGGTGGCCGCGCTCGCGGTGGAGACCGGCGTCGACCTCGTGGTGATCGGCCCGGAGGCGCCCCTGGTCGCCGGGGTCGCCGACGCCGTACGCGCGAAGGGCATCGCCGTGTTCGGCCCGTCGGCCGCGGCGGCCCGGCTGGAGGGCTCCAAGGCGTTCGCCAAGGACGTGATGACGGCCGCCGGGGTGCCGACCGCCCGCGCGTTCACCTGCGCCGACCCGGAGAGCGTCGGCCGGGCGCTGGACGAGTTCGGCCCGCCGTACGTGGTCAAGAACGACGGGCTCGCCGCCGGCAAGGGTGTCGTGGTGACCGATGACCGGGCCCGCGCCGAGGAGCACGCGCGCGAGTGCGGCCGGGTGGTGGTCGAGGAGTACCTGGACGGCCCCGAGGTGTCGCTCTTCGTGGTCACCGACGGCGAGGCCGCCGTGCCGCTGCTGCCGGCGCAGGACTTCAAGCGGATCGGCGACGGCGACACCGGCCCGAACACCGGCGGCATGGGGGCGTACGCCCCGCTGCCGTGGGCCCCGCCCGGCCTGGTCGACGAGGTCATGCGGGAGGTGGTCCACCCGACCCTCGCCGAGCTGCGTCGCCGGGGCGCGCCGTTCGCCGGCCTGCTCTACGTGGGGCTCGCGATCACGGCGAGCGGTCCCCGCGTGATCGAGTTCAACGCCCGCTTCGGTGACCCGGAGACGCAGGTCGTCCTGGCGCTGCTGGAGACGCCGCTCGGCGGCCTGCTGCACGCGGCGGCGACGGGCACGCTGGCCGGGCACCCGCCGCTGCGGTGGCGCGACGGCGCCGCGGTGACCGTCGTGGTCGCGTCCGAGGGCTACCCGGGCACGCCCCGCACCGGCGACGTGATCACCGGGGCGGACCGACCCGGCATCATCCACGCCGGCACCGCCCGGCGGGCCGACGACGGCGCGTTGCTCTCCGCGGGAGGCCGGGTCCTCTGCGGTACGGCCACCGGCCCCGACCTGGCCGCGGCCCGGGACGCCGCGTACGAGCTGGTCCGGGGCATCGGACTGCCCGGTTCCCAGCACCGCACCGACATCGCCGCGGCCGCTGTCGAGGGGCGGATCCGGATTCCCGGCTGAGCCCGGGCAACCCCCGCACCGCCGGCCTCCACTTGAGCCGGGCCGATCCCCGGGCGTACCACGCGGCGACGCGTCAGGCGTAGTAGCGGCGCAGTTCCCGGGTCAGCACCTTGCCGGTGGCGTTGCGCGGCAGGTACTTCACGAACACCACGTCGCGGGGTACGGAGAAGCGGGCGAGGTAGTGCCGGACGTACTCGCGGACGGCGTCGGGGTCGAGCGTCTCGCCGGGGTGCAGGGCGAGGAAGGCGGCGAGTCGTTGGCCGTACTCCTCGTCCGGCACCCCGATGACCGCGACCTCGCGTACCTGCGGCAGTTGGGCGAGCAGGTTCTCCACCTCGGACGGGAAGACGTTCTCGCCGCCGGAGACGATCATGTCGTCCGCCCGGCCGTCGACGAAGAGCAGGCCGTCGGCGGTGAGCCGGCCGAGGTCGCCGGTGTCGAGGAGCCCGTCGCGGCTCTCCCGGGCGCCGCCGGAGGTGTAGCCCTCGAAGAGCATCTCGTTGCCCACGAAGATGCGGCCGACCTGGCCGTCCGGCACGGGCTGGCCGGTGGCGTCGAGGATCCGTACCCGGGTGCCGTGCGGTGGACGGCCGGCGGTGGTCGGCGCCGCGCGCAGCTCGGCCGGGCCGGCGATGGAGGCCCACGAGACCTCTGTCGATCCGTACAGGTTGTAGAGGACGTCGCCGTAGACGTCCATGAAGCGGGTGGCCAGCCCGCCGGGCAGCGCCGATCCGCTGACCGCCACGACCTTGAGCGCGGGCCGCGGGTCCGGCGGCGGCACCTCCATGAGCCGCTGCACCATCACCGGTACGGCGAAGAGCGCGTCGCACCGGTGGGTCACGAGCGCGGCCAGCGTGGCGGCCGGGTCGAAGCGGCGGTGCAGCACGATGGTGGCCCGCAGCGCGAAGCAGACCTGCAGGGCGGCGAATCCCCAGGTGTGGAAGATCGGCGCGGCGATCATCACGCGGTCCCGGGTGTGCAGCGGGATCCGGTCGATGATGGACACCAGTGGCCCGAAACCGTTCGGCGTGGGACGGCGGGCGCCCTTCGGCGCGCCGGTGGTGCCCGAGGTCAGCACGATGATGCGTCCGTCGCGCTCGGGCGGGTGCAGGTCGCCCGGCAGCGCTCCGGCCACCAGTTCCTCCCGGGCGCGCTCGTCGACCCGGGGCAGTTCGGCCGGCAGGGCGACGACGCGTTCGGCGAACTCGTCGTCGTGGACCAGCACCCGCAGCCGCTGCTCCTCGGTGACGGTGGCGAGCTGCGCGGCGGACAGCCCGGTGTTGACCAGCACCGCGTCGACGCCCAGCACGGTCGCCGCGACGATCGTCTCGATGAGGCCGTGGTGGTTGCGGCAGAGGACGCCGATCCGGTCGCCGGTCTGCACGCCGAACCCGGCCCGCAGCGACCGGGCCATCCGCTCGGCGCGGTCCAGCAGTTCCCGGTAGGTCAGTTCGGTGCCGTGCTCGTCGACGACGGCGGTGCGGTCGGGGTCGCGGGCGGCCGCCTGGCGCAGCTCGCCGGCGAGGCTCCAGCCCCAGCGGCGCAGGGCGTTGAGCTGCGACGCGACCCGGATGGGTCGGCCCGGGGTGAGCAGACCGCGCCGGGTCAGCGTGGTGACGACGAAGGGCAGGTCCATGCCGCAGACCTCCTGGGGTGGTTGCCGGACGGGCGGGTGAGGGCCGCTCGTCCGTTGTCTTCCCTGATCATGCCCTGGATGCCACGTCCGCCCCGTTCGGCGGCGCTGCGACGTGACGAGGACGGCACGGTGGGAGACCGGCGGGGCGACGTCGGCCCGGAGAGTCGCGCCGGGTCGACGTCGCCGGCTCTGCCGTCCGTCAGCGGATCTGCATCCCGGAGATCGCGCGCGAGATGACCAGGCGCTGGATCTCGGACGTGCCCTCGAAGATGGTGTAGATCTTCGCGTCGCGGTACCAGCGCTCGACCGGGTGGTCGCGCAGGAACCCGGCACCGCCGAGCAGCTGCACGGCCTTCTCGGTGACCGAGACGGCCACCTCGCCGGCCTTCAGCTTGGACATCGAGCCCTCGCCGGCCGCGAACGGCCGGTTGTTGCGGCCCATCCAGGAGGCGCGCCACACGAGCAGCCGGGCCGCGTCGATCTCCATCTTCATGTCGGCCAGCGCGAACGCGACGGCCTGGTTCTCGATGATGGGGCGTCCGAACTGGACCCGCTCCTTCGCGTAGTCCAGCGCGTACTCGTAGGCGGCGCGCGCCACGCCGAGCGCCTGCGCCCCGACGGTCGGCCGGGACAGTTCGAAGGTGCGCATGGCCGCCTGCCCGGAGGCGCGCTGCCCGGAGCGGGCGCGGGCCAGCCGCTCGTCGAGGGCCTCCTTGCCCCCGAGGAGGCACCGCCCCGGCACCCGTACGTCGTCGAGGAAGACGTCGGCGGTGTGCGAGGCGCGCAGGCCCAGCTTGCGCAGCTTGCGGGTCGCGGTGAGCCCCGGTGTCCCGGGCGGTACGACGAACGCGGCCTGCCCGCGCGAGCCCAGCTCCGGGTCGACCGAGGCGGTGACCACGTGCACGGCGGCGATCCCGCCGTTGGTGGCGTACGCCTTCTGGCCGTTGAGCACCCACTCGTCGGTGGCCTCGTCGTAGACGGCCCGGGTGCGCATGGCGCCGACGTCGGAGCCGGCCTCCGGTTCGGTGGTGCAGAACGCGGCCACGGCCGGCTCGTCGATCGAACCGAAGCACTGGGGCACCCACTCGACGAGCTGGTCGGGCTCACCGGCGCCGTAGATGGCGGCCACCGCGAGCGAGGTGCCGAAGATGCTGAGGCCGATGCCCGCGTCGCCCCAGAAGAGCTCCTCGTTGGCGATCGGCAGCGAGAGTCCGGTGGGGTCGGCCCAGCAGGTGGCGAGGAACTCGAAGCCGTAGAGGCCGACCTTCGCCGCCTCCTGGATGAGCGGCCAGGGAGTCTCCTCCCGGGCGTCCCACTCGGCCGCGGCCGGGCGCACGACGTCGGCGGCGAAGCCGTGCACCCAGTCGCGGAGATCCCGCTGTTCCTCGGACAGGTCGAGCGAGAACTCGGGCATGTCAGGCCTTGGGGATGTCGAACAGGTTGGCGATGTTGGCGGCGAGGCCCAGGTCGCCCTTGGCCTTCAGCTTGCCGGTCATGAACATCATGACGGGGTTCGCCCCACCGGACACGATCTTGAGGAACTCGACCGGGCCCATGGTGAGGGTCAGCTTCGGGTCGCGCTGCGGCGTCTCCGAGACGGTGCAGGTGCCGTTCTCGACGACCACCTCGTAGGTGTCGCTGCCGCCGTCGGGCCGGCCCGTGATCGTCCAGTGGATGACGGCGTTGGTGGAGCCGGCGCGGTCGGCCCGGAACAGCGACGGCATCCGGCCGAAGACCTCGCTGAGGACCTTGCCGCGGAGGTCGCCGGACATCACCTCGGCGATCTTGTCGTCCGGGGTGGACTTGACCAGCTGAGCGAACTCCTTGGGGCTCACGTTGGCGAAGTTGGCCGGGTCGAAGTCAGTCATCAGGGGAACACCTTCCGGGCGCGCCAATTTGGTTACTCTGGCGTAACCTTACGCACGAGTAGGTATGCTCGCAAGGTGTCCAGCGGATCCACCTTCAAGCGCCTGCCCCGGGCAGTACGCGAACAGCAGATGCTCGACGCGGCCGTGCGGGTCTTCTCCCGGCGGGGCTACCACGCGGCCAGCATGGACGAGATCGCCGAGGACGCGGGCATCTCCAAGCCGATGGTCTACGCGTACCTGGGCACCAAGGAGGAACTCTTCGTCGCCTGCCTGCACCGGGAGGGCACCCGGATGATGCAGGCCATCGCGGCCGCCGCGGCCCCCGAGCTGCCGGCCGACGAGCGGCTCTGGCGGGGGCTGCGCGCGTTCTTCGGGTTCGTGGGGGCGCACCGCGACGGCTGGGCGGTGCTCTACCGGCAGGCCCGGGGCGAGCAGCCGTTCGCCGGTGAGCTCGCCACCATGCGGGCCCGGCTCGTCGAGGTGGTCGCCGGCATGCTCGACCACGCGTTGCGCGCCGAGGGGCGCGAGGTCGCCGGCACCGAGCTGGAGGTGGTGGCGTACGCCCTGGTCGGCGCCAGCGAGTCGCTGGCCGACTGGCTCGCCGACCACCCGGAGGCGGACCCGGAGCGGACCGCCACCCGGATGATGAACGTCGCGTGGCTCGGCGCCGGCCAACTGCTGCGCGGCGTGACCTGGCAACCGCCGCAGCGGTGAGCAGGGGCACCGTCAACGCCCGCCGGCGCTGTCGGCCGTGACCGGCGCGGGCGGGCGTCGCCGCGCGCGGGCGTGCCGGAGCGCGCGTACCCCCTCGACCACGACGGTCACCGTCAGCGCGAGGCCCAGCCCGAGCAGCAGGCCCCGCAGCGGGTCCTGTTCGAAGGCGAGCCCGCCCAGGTAGCCGACGAGCGCGGAGTAGAGCCCCCACGAGGCGGCCGCGAGCGCGTCGAAGGCCAGGAAGCGGCGGCGCGGGTAGGCGACGGCACCCATGGTGAGGGTGACGGCCGTCCGGCCGCCGGGGATGTAGCGGGCGACGGTGAGGATCAGGCCGCCCCGGACCGCGATGCCGCGCCGGGCCCACTCGACCCCGGCGCGCCGCCGTCCGCCGGCCGGGAGCCGGTCGAGCAGCCGCGCGCCACCGCCGCGTCCCAGGGCGTACGACACGTGGTCGCCGATCAGCGCACCCGCCGCGGCGACCACGATCACGGCCGGCAGGTACGGCGCGCCCGAGGCGGCGAACACGCCGGCGGTGATGACGGCGGTCTCGCTGGGCACCACCGGAAAGAACCCGTCGACCACCGCGATCGCGAAGATCGCCAGGTAGACCCAGGGTGAGGACATGGTCTGGTGCAGCAGGTCGAGCAGATCCATGATCCCGATGCTTCCGGCGGCGACCGCCGTCGCCATCGGCCGTCGGTCAGCCCGGGGGCACCACTTAAGTAGATCCTGCCCCGGAGCGGGGGTCGGGGACGTCCCCCACGTGACCCGGGTCCGCGGGCTCGACCCTGTGCGTGCCGCCGGGCAGATCCTAGGCTCGACCCGTGGCCTCCAGCGCCGTCGTGCTCCGGCGGGTCGTCGACCGGTACGCGCCACCCGTGCTCGCCGTGGTCGTGGCCCTCGCCGTCCAGGCGTCCGGCACGGGCGCGATCGGGGTCCGTACGCCGCTGCCCGTCGGCCTGGTGCTCGTCCTCGCCCTGGCGTCGGGCGGGGCGGCCTGGGTGGTCCGGTCCCGCCGGTGGCCGTTGTTCGTCGCCGCGGCCGTCGGGTGGCTGCTGCTGGCCGCGTGGCCGGCCGGCGTGGTCGCCTCGTACCAGGCCGGCCTGCGGCTGCGGGACCGGCGCCGGCTGGCCGCGTACCTCGCCGGCGCGGCGCTCGTCATGGCGGCCGGGGTGCTGGTCGGGCTGGCCGCCGGAGGCCCACGGCGGATCACCACCGCCACGCCGGCGAACGCGGCGGCCATGGCCGCGTGGCTGGTGCTCTTCCCGCTGCTCGCCGGGCTCCTGGTCCGGTCCCGCCGGGACGTGCTGGCGGCCCTGCGGGACCGGGCCGAACGGCTGGAGCGGGAGCAGGAGGAGCGGGCGGAGCGGGTGCGCGCCGAGGAGCGGGCGCGGATCGCCCGGGAGATGCACGACGTGGTCGCGCACCGGGTGTCGCTCATGGTGGTGCAGGCCGGCGCGCTGGAGGTCACCGCCACCGACCCGGCCGCCGTCGAGACGGCCGCCCTCATCCGGTCCACCGGCCGGCAGGCCCTCACCGACCTGCGGGAGGTGCTGGGAGTGCTGCGGCAGAGGACGCCGGTCGCCGTCCGGGAATCCGAGGGCGACCCGCTCGCCGAGGTGAACGAGCTGGTGGGCGAGTCGCGGGCGGCCGGGCTTCCGGTGACGTGGTGGACCGAGGGCGCACCGCGTCCGCTGCCGGCGACCGTCGCGCGTACCGTCCCGCGTGTGGTGCGGGAGGCGTTGACCAACGTACGCAAGCACGCGCCGCGGGCCGAGACCACCGTCCGCCTGCGGTACGTGCCGGACGGCGTGGAGGTGGCGGTGCGGAACGGGCCCCCGGCGGCCGGTGCGGACCTGCCGGGAGCGGGGGCGGACCCGAGCGGGACCGGGCCGGACCTGGCCGCGGCGGGACCGGGACTGCCCGGCGCCGGGCTGGGCCTGCTCGGCCTGCGTGAGCGGGTCGAGCTGCTCGGCGGCCGGTTGGAGGCGGGGCCGGTGGACGGCGGCTTCGAGGTCCGGGCGTTGATCCCCGTGGCGGACCCGGCATGATCCGCGTCCTGGTCGTCGACGACGAGCAGCTGGTGCGCTCCGGCCTGCGGATGATCCTGGAGGCGGCGCCGGACATCACGGTGGTCGGCGAGGCGGCCGACGGCGCGGAGGCGCTGGCCGAGGCGGAGCGGCTCCGACCCGACGTGGTGCTGCTCGACGTGCGGATGCCGGGGACCGACGGGTTGACGGCCGCGCCGAGGGTGGTGGCCGCCGGGCCGAAGGTCGTCATGCTGACCACGTTCGACCTCGACGAGTACGTGCACCATGCGCTGCGCGCCGGTGCCGTGGGCTTCCTGCTCAAGGACACCCCGCCCCGGGACCTGGCCGCCGCGGTGCGCACCGTGGCGGCCGGCAACGCGATGCTCGCTCCCACGGTGACCCGACGCCTCATCGACTCCTTCGCCGAGCGGGGGCCGGCCCGCCGCGAGGCGGCCCGCCGGCGGCTCGACCCGCTCACCGAGCGGGAACTGGCGATCGTGCGGGAGGTGGCGCGCGGGCACGCGAACGCGGAGATCGCCCGGCGGCTGACGATGAGCGAGGCCACCGTGAAGGCGCACGTGAGCCGGGCGCTGGCCAAGCTCGGGCTCACCAACCGCGTACAGGTGGCGATCCTCGTGCACGACGCCGACCTGCCGTGAGCGCCGCACCCGGCCGCCGTCCCGCCCGTCGGGTCACCGGCGGGCGGCGGCCCGGCGGTGGGCGCGGCGGCGCAGCGCGCGGAACCCCTCCAGGGCGAGCGTGACCCCGATCGACAGGCCCAGGCCCGCCACCACCCCCTTGATCGGGTCGCGCTCGAACGCCAGGCCGCCGAAGTAGCCGAGCAGCGCGCAGTAGAGCCCCCAGGTGACCGCCGCGACCGCGTCGAAGAGCAGGAACGAGCGGCGCGGGTACCGCACCGCTCCCATGGTGAGGGTGACCGCCGTGCGCCCGCCGGGGATGTACCGGGAGATGGTGAGGATGACCCCGCCCCGGCGGTCGATCGCCCGGCGCGCCCACTCCGACCCCGCCCGCCGGCGGCTCCGCTCCGGTAGCCGGGTCAGGCGCCGCGATCCGCCGCCACGCCCGATGGCGTACGAGATGTGGTCGCCGATCAACGCGCCGGCCGCCGCGGACGCGATCACGCCGACGATGTGGGGATGCCCGGCGGAGGCCGACAGCACGGCCGCCGTGATCACGGCCGCCTCGCTCGGCACGGCCGGGAAGAACGCGTCGACCGCGGTGACGGCCACGAGGATCAGGTACACCCACGGCGAGGTGACCGTCTCCCGTAGCAGGTCGAGCACGGCGTCCATGCCCTCATGCTCGGGGGCGAGTCGACCGTGGGGGCCGCTTCGGGGAAAGTCCGCTCAGCCCACCGAGCCGGTGAGGTGGGGGCGTCCGGAGCGGGCGCCGTGCAGCGTGAAGTCCCATCCCTCCTCGGTCGGGGTGGCGCCGAAGGCCACCGTCGTGGGCAGGGGCACCGGCAGCTTGAACGCCACCGACACGGTGAACGCGTCCGGCAGCCGGTTCTCCAGCGCGGCGAGGCAGCGTGCCTTGCTCCACATGCCGTGCGCGATCGGGCGCGGGAAGCCGAACAGCCGCGCCCCGAGGCGGGACGTGTGGATGGGATTGTGGTCGCCGGAGACCCGGGCGTACTCGGTGCCGATCCTCGGGGTCAGCCGCCAGGTGGCCGAGGCGGCCGTGGGCGGGGTCGCGGCCCGGTCGCGCCGCTCACCGCCGCCGCCGCGTCGCTCCCGGCTGAGGTACGTGGAGACGCCCCGCCAGACCTCCTCCCCGGCGACCGACCCGACGAGTACGACGTCGAGCTGCCGGCCGCGGTCGTGCGGCCGCAGGTTCTCGGCGTACGCCGCGAAGTCCAGCCGTTCGCCGGTGTGGACCGGCCGGCGCACGGTGATCCGGTTCGCGACGTGCACCACGCCGGTGACCGGCACCGGGAACTCCGGGGCGGTCATCAGCCGCAGCGCCAGCGGGAAGCCCATCACGTGCGGGTACGTGGCCGGCAGCCGGTCGGCGAGGCGGAACCCGCAGACCCGGTCGTAGTCGGCGAGGTGGTCGAGGTCGACCGGCACCCCGGTGACGACCAGCCGGACCGGGGGCGGTTCGGGCGCCCGACGCGCACCGGCGCCGGGGAGCGTGCCGAGCACCGCACGCCGGTAGAGCGCCCCGGCCGCCGGCATCCGGGGCAGTTCGACGGTGGTCCGGCCGTCGGCGGTGGCGTCCCCGCTCATCACGCCCCCAGCAGGCTCTGGCCGCAGACCCGGACCACGTTGCCGGTGAGTGCCGCGCTGGCCGGCCAGGCCAGCCAGCCGATCGTCTCGGCCACGTCCACCGGCAGGCCGCCCTGGGCCATGCTGTTCATCCGGCGTCCCGCCTCGCGGACCACCAGCGGGATCCGGGCGGTCAGCCGGGTCTCGATGAAGCCGGGGGCCACCGCGTTGAGGCTGATCCCGCGCTCGCGGAGCACCGGGGCGAGCGAGTCGACCAGCCCGATCACGCCCGCCTTGCTGGTGGCGTAGTTGGTCTGGCCGCGGTTGCCGGCGATCCCGGCGATCGAGGAGACCGAGACGAGCCGTCCGCCGGCCGGGATCAGCTCCCGCTCCAGCAGCACGTCGTTGATGCGCTCCTGGCTGGAGAGGTTGACGTCGATCACCTGGTCCCAGCGGTCGGCGTCCATCCGGCCGAGCGTCTTGTCCCGGGTGATGCCGGCGTTGTGCACCACCACGTCGACCCGGCCGTGCCGGCCGGCGAGGTGGTCGGCGAGCCGGGTCGGGGCGTCCGGCGCGGTCAGGTCGAGCTGGACGGCGGTGCCGCCGATCTCGTTCGCCACGGCGGCGAGCGCGTCACCGGCGGCCGGCACGTCCAGCGCGACCACCTGCGCGCCGTCGCGGGCGAGCACCCGGGCCAGCGCCGCGCCGATGCCCCGCGCCGCCCCGGTGACCAGCACGACCTGCCCGTCCAGCGGGCGGTCCCAGTCGGCCGGCGCGGTGGCCGGGCCCGTCCCGACCCGGATCACCTGACCGGAGACGTACGCCGAGCGCCCGGAGAGGAGGAACCGGAGGGTGGCGTCGAGGCTGGTGAGGGTGCCGGCGTCGCCGTCGCGCGTGACGTACACGAGTTGGGCGGTGACGCCCCGGCCGAACTCCTTGCCGATGCTGCGGGTCAGCCCCTCCAGGGCCCGCTGGGCGGTGGCCTCCCGGGGCGAGTCGCACTCGGCGGGCGGGGTGCCGAGCACGACGACCCGTCCGCTGGGCACCAGCGAGCGGGCGTGCGGGTGGAAGAAGTCGTAGAGCTGGCGCAGGCCGGTGGAGTCGGTGATGCCCGTCGCGTCGTACACCAGGGCGCCGAAACGCGCGGCTGCGGTGGTGGTGGCGGCCGGGTCGGCCAGCTCGACCCCCGCGGCGGTGAGGATCTTGCCGACCGGCTCGGCGAGCCGGCCGCCGGTGGCCGCGCCGACCAGGGCGGGGGCGGGGAGGAGCGGGTCGCCGGGCTGGTGGCGGCGCAGCCGTGGTGGGTCGGGAAGCCCGAGGCGCTTGACCAGCGCGCGGCCGGCCGCCGATTGGACGAAGCTCGCGTACCTGTCGGTCATAGGCGTAGCCTACTGGCGAGTAGGGTACGGGCAACACTCTCGAGGAGGCGGATCGTGCAGAGCATCCGGCGGGTGGCGGTCATCGGCGGCAACCGCATCCCCTTCGCCCGCTCCAACTCGCGCTACGCGAGCGCGTCGAACGCCGACATGCTCGGCGCGGCCCTCGACGGGCTCGTGGCGCGGTACGGGCTGGCCGGCCAGCGGCTCGGCGAGGTCGTCGCCGGGGCGGTGCTCAAGCACTCCCGCGACTTCAACCTCACCCGCGAGGTGGTGCTCGGCTCCCGGCTCGACCCGCGCACCCCCGCGTACGACGTGCAGCAGGCCTGCGGCACCGGCCTGGAGGCGGCGATCCTCGTCGCCAACAAGATCGCGCTCGGGCAGATCGACGTCGGCGTGGCCGGCGGGGTCGACACCACCTCCGACGCCCCGCTCGCCCTCAACGAGGACCTGCGCCGGACGCTGCTCAAGCTCAACAGCGCCCGGACCCTCGGCGAGCGGCTCAAGGTCGCGGCGAAGCTGCGCCCGCTCCAGCCGTTCAAGCCGGAGATCCCACGCAACGCGGAGCCGCGTACCGGCCTGTCCATGGGTGAGCACGCGGCCCGCACCGCCCTGCGCTGGAACATCGACCGGCGCTCCCAGGACGAGCTGGCGCTCCGCTCGCACCAGCGGCTGGCCGCCGCGTACGACCGGGGCTTCTTCGACGACCTCATGACGCCCTACCTCGGGCTGACCCGCGACCAGAACCTGCGCCCCGACACGAGCCTGGAGAAGCTGGGCGCGCTGAAGCCCGTCTTCGGCGCCACGGGCCCGGACGCCGGGCACGCGACGATGACGGCGGGCAACTCGTCGCCGCTCACCGACGGCGCGTCGACCGTCCTGCTCGCGTCGGAGGAGTGGGCCCGCGAGCACAGCCTGCCGGTGCTCGCGTGGTTCACCTGGTCGGAGACGGCCGCCGTGGACTTCGTGCACGGCGACGAGGGGCTGCTCATGGCCCCCGCGTACGCGGTGCCCCGGATGCTGGCCCGGGCCGGGCTGACGCTCCAGGACTTCGACTTCTACGAGATCCACGAGGCGTTCGCCTCGCAGGTGCTGGCGACCCTCGCCGCGTGGGAGTCGCCGGAGTTCTGCAAGGACCGCCTCGGCTTGGACGGCCCGCTCGGCGCGATCGACCGGGACAAGCTCAACGTCAACGGGTCCTCGCTGGCGGCCGGGCACCCGTTCGCGGCGACCGGCGGCCGGATCGTGGCGACCCTGGCCAAGCTGCTCGCGGAGAAGGGCGGCGGGCGTGGCCTGATCTCGATCTGCGCCGCCGGCGGCCAGGGCGTCACGGCCATCCTGGAGCGCTGAGCCGACCGCGCGCCGCGCTCGTCCCGGAGCGCGGCGCGCCCGGTGGGCCCCCGCTCGACGAACGGTCCGGCGCTGGGCCGGGCCGAGGCCGGTCCGGGGGCCGGGCCGGACGGTCCGGCGCCCGTCAGACCGTGCTGCCCCCGTCGATGGCGATCGACGCGCCGGTGATGTGCCGGCCGCCCTCGCCCACCAGGTGGCTGACCGTCGCCGCCACGTCCTCCGGCGTCCCGTACCGGCCGAGCGCGATGTGCGCCCGCTGCGCGTCGGCGTCGGCGCTGTCCGCCCGGTTCATGTCGGTGTCGGTGGAACCGGGGAGGATCACGTTGACGGTGATCCCGCGGGGGCCGAGCTCGCGGGCGAGGGCCCGGGTCAGGCCGTTGACGGCGCTCTTCGTCATGGCGTAGGCGCTCACCCCGGGTGCCGGGACGCGGCTGGCGAAGCTGCTGCCGACGTTCACGATCCGCCCGCCGCCCCGCATGTGCCGCACCGCCGCCTGGGTGGCCAGGAACACCCCCCGGACGTGCACGGCGATGGCCCGGTCCAGGTAGTCCAGGCCGATCTTCTCGATCGGCGCGGAGGCGAACACCCCGGCGTTGTTGACGAGGATGTCCAGCCGGCCCAGCTCGTCGGCGGCCCGGTCGACCGCGCCCACCAGTTCCGCCGCGTCGGCGCTGTCGGCCCGGATCGCGAGACCGCGGCGGCCGTACGACTCGACGTCGGCGACGACGGCCTTGGCGCTGTCCTCCGCCGCCCGATAGGTGAACGCGACGTGCGCGCCGTCCGCGGCCAGCCGTCGCACGATCGCGGCGCCGATGCCGCGGCTACCGCCGGTGACCAGGGCAACCTTGCCAGTGAGTCCGGACACTGTCTCCCATTTCCGTCAGTCGTCCCAACAGGACGATCACCATACCGAGCCGGTGGCCCGCCCGGAGGGGCCCGGACCGGTACGGGAGAATGAGGGCCGTGACGACGATCCCGAACGTGCTCGCTCACCGCTACGCCTCGCCCGAGCTGGTCGCCCTCTGGTCCCCGGAGGAGAAGATCCGCCTCGAGCGGCGGCTCTGGATCGCCGTGCTGCGGGCGCAGCGCGACCTCGGGGTGCCGGTCCCGGACGGGGTCGTCGAGGCGTACGAGCGGGTGGTGGACCAGGTCGACCTGGCCTCGATCGCGGCGCGGGAGCGGGTCACCCGGCACGACGTGAAGGCCCGGATCGAGGAGTTCAGCGCGCTCGCCGGGCACGAGCACGTGCACAAGGGGATGACCTCGCGGGACCTCACGGAGAACGTCGAGCAGCTCCAGGTGCGCCGTTCGCTGGAGCTGATCCGGGACCGGGTGGTGGCCACGCTGGTCCGGCTCGCGTGGCACGCCAACGAGTACTCCGGCGTGGTGATGGCCGGCCGGTCGCACAACGTGGCGGCGCAGGCCACCACGCTCGGCAAGCGCTTCGCGTCGGCGGCCGAGGAGCTGCTCATCGCGTACGAGCGGCTGGAGGACCTGATCGCCCGCTACCCGCTGCGCGGGATCAAGGGGCCGGTGGGCACCGCGGCGGACCAGCTCGACCTGTTCGACGGCGACGCGGAGAAGGTGGCCGAGCTGGAGCGGCGGGTGGCCGAGCACCTCGGCTTCGCACGGGTGCTGGACAGCGTCGGTCAGGTCTACCCGCGCTCGCTCGACTTCGACGTGATCTCCGCGCTGGCCCAGGTCGCGGCCGGGCCCTCCTCGCTGGCCACGACGATCCGGCTGATGGTGGGCCAGGAGCTGGTCACCGAGGGCTTCAAGCCCGGTCAGGTGGGCTCCAGCGCGATGCCCCACAAGATGAACACCCGTTCCAGCGAGCGGGTGAACGGCTTCGCCGTGATCATCCGTGGCTACCTGTCGATGGTCGGCGAGCTGGCCGGTGACCAGTGGAACGAGGGTGACGTCTCCTGCTCGGTGGTCCGCCGGGTGGCTCTGCCGGACGCGTTCTTCGCCGCCGACGGGCTGTTCCAGACGTTCCTCACCGTGCTCGACGAGTTCGGCGCGTACCCCGCGGTGATCAACCGGGAGCTGGAGCGCTTCCTGCCGTTCCTGGCCACCACGAAGATCCTGGTGGCCGCCGTGCGCCGGGGCGTCGGCCGGGAGGTCGCGCACGAGGTGATCAAGGAGCACGCGGTGGCCGTCGCGTTGGGGATGCGCGAGAAGGGCACGCCGGAGAACGACCTGTTCGACCGGTTGGCGGCCGACGGTCGGCTCGGCCTCACCCGGGCCGAGATCGACGAGCTGGTGGCCGACCGGGCGGCCTTCGTGGGTGCCGCCCCCGCCCAGGTGCAGGCGGTGACCCGCCGCATCACCAGGATCGTCGAGGCGCACCCCGAAGCCGCCGCCTACAGCCCACCCCCGATCCTGTAACCCCCGGCCCCGGGGGCGCTCCAGAGCGTCGATCATGAGGTTGTTGCCGCGACACGCCGGCGCGGTGGGCGACAACTTCGTGATCGACGGCCGGGCCCGGCCGGCCCAGCCCGGCCGACCGGGCGGCCCGTGGGGCGGGCGGTTAGGAGTCGCGGGTGGGGGTTTCGGCCGCGGTGCGGAGGTTGGGTCCGCTGGGCGGCTCGGCGATGCCGCTCGGTGCGCTGGCGATCTCCGGCTCGTGCGCGGTCTCCGCGGCGACCAGCGGCTGGTCGGGCGGCATGACGTCGGGCACCTTGGGTACGACGATCACCGCCGTGCCGTACGCGCAGATCTCCATCCACATCTCGCCGCAGTCCCGGCTGTCGAACCGCATGCCGATCACGGCGTTCGCGCCGAGCCGGCGGGCCTCCTCGCCGAGGCGGGCCACCGAGTCGGTGCGCCACCGGGTGAGGTTGTCCGGGGCCATGGGGTCGTACGCCCCACCGCGCAGGTTCTTGACGCCCTCGCGGTAGGGGTTCCGCGTCCTGGCCATCGATGAGACCACCTCGCCGAGGATCTGGCGGATCTCGTAGCCGGGCAGTTCGTCCGTCGTCACGACCAGCACGGTTCCGATGCTGTCAGGGTGGCCGGCATCCTGATCGTGAGCATTGTTCACCTGGTCGGATGCTGAAAAACGGCGCGGCGCGGACGGCCGGCGCTCCGCCGGTCATCCGCGCCGCTCGGGGACCAACCGTCAGACACCGGCCACGGAGGTGATCCAGGCCCGGTTGTACGCGACACTGCCGTAGTTCTGGATGCTGTAGCCGTCCGCCGTCGAGGCGACGCCCACCTGCTGGCCGTTGTAGAACTGCGGGCCGCCGGAGTCGCCCCGCCAGGCGTTGCCGCTGATCCGGGTGCTGCGGATCGCCTGGCCGCCGTACGCGTCGGTGGCGCTGTTGCTGGTCACCTGGACGGTCGCGGTCTTGAGCTGGGTGGACGCGGAGCAGCCGCTGTAGCAGGTCATGCCCCACCCGTAGATCGAGTTGGTCGAGCCGATCGGCGGGTTGCTGCTGGCCAGCGTGACGGTGGAGGTGCTCACGGGGCTGGAGAGGCGCATGAGGGCCAGGTCGTAGCGGGTGTAGGTGGCGCTCACGGTGCGGGTGACCCCGCCCGAGGAGCGGTAGACGCTGCCGACCCGGACCGACATCGAGCCGCTGATGCAGTGCCGCGCGGTGAGCACCCACTGGGAGGCGATCACGCTGCCGGAGCAGGTGAACGAGCCGTTGCTGAAGACCGCGGCGGCCCACGGGGCGGACGAGACGGTGCCGCCGCCGATGATGGGCTGCGGGCCCTCGGGGGCGGCGGTGGCGCCCGAGGCGGCGCCGACGACGCCGATCATCGCGGTGCTGATCGCGACGAGCAGGGAACGGATGCGCATGCAGGGCTCCTTGTGGAGGTGGCCCGGGTTCGCCGGGCACGGCCTACCGGTCGGCGGGCGGGGTGGCCCGCCGGCCGGGGACATACATCGATGTCCGACGATGTACGGTAGGGCCCTGAGATGTGGTTCACAAGTGTTTCATCGAACAACACGAACCTTTTCCGGCGGGCGGCCGGGGCGGCGTGGATCCTCCGCCGGTCAGGGGGAGCAACCGGACGAATCGCCACGCGCGGCAACGAACCCGCATCGGGAACGCAACGACTCCGTATCGGTGGCCCGGGCCCCCGCGCCGTCCATGTCGATCACTGTCTGGACGCGTCCGGCCGGTGCGGGCGTAGCCACATCTGCCAGGTAGGCTGGCTGCGCTCGCCCCTTGTGGGTCGGCACCCAACTGCGTACACAGTCAGGAGTGCCCAGTGCCTCGCGTCGTCGTCGACGTCATGCTCAAGCCCGAGATCCTCGATCCGCAGGGCCAGGCCGTCGCAAACGCGCTGCCGCGGCTCGGCGTCAGTGACGTCGCCTCGGTCCGGATCGGCAGGCGGATCGAGATCGAGTTCACCGGCGAACCGGACCTGGACCGGGCCCGGGAGATCGCCGACAAGCTGCTCGCCAACCCGGTGATCGAGGACTTCACCGTTCGCCTCGTGGAGGCCGACGAGATCGCGGGTGCCTCGTCGTGACCGCGCGCGTCGGAGTGGTGACGTTCCCCGGCTCGCTCGACGACGGGGACGCGGCCCGTGCCGTACGCATCGCCGGCGCCGAGCCGGTCCGTCTCTGGCACGCCGACCCGGCGCTGCACGGGGTGGACGCCGTCGTCCTCCCTGGCGGCTTCTCCTACGGCGACTACCTGCGCTGCGGCGCCATCGCCCGGTTCGCCCCCGTCATGGAGACCATCGTCGACGCGGCCCGGGGCGGCCTGCCGGTGCTCGGCATCTGCAACGGCTTCCAGATCCTCTGCGAGGCGCACCTCCTGCCCGGTGCGCTGACCCGCAACCAGCACCTGCACTTCCGCAACCGGGACCAGTTCCTGCGCATCGAGACCGCCGCGACCGCCTGGACGAACGGGTTCCAGCCGGGCCAGGAGGTGCTCATCCCGGTCAAGAACGGCGAGGGCTGCTACGTCGCCGACCCCGCGACGCTGGACCGGCTCGAGGCCGAGGGCCGGGTCGTCGCCCGCTACATCGGCGGCAACCCGAACGGGTCGCAGCGCGACATCGCCGCCGTGACCAACGAGGCCGGCAACGTGGTCGGCATCATGCCGCACCCCGAGCACGCGGTCGAGGAGCTGACCGGCCCCTCACTGGACGGCCTCGGCTTCTTCACGTCGGTCCTCAAGCACCTGGTCGGGGCGCCGGCGTGACCGGCGGCGGCAGGATCATCGGTCAGCTCAACCGCCCCGCGGGCGGCCACGAGCGCAGCGAGGAGAGGTCATGACCACCCATCCGGACCCGGTACGGGAGACACCGGAGGCGTACCCGGCGACGCCGGGCCCGGCCGCCGTCGTGCCGCCGGCCGCTCCGGCCCAGCCCGTGGCGCCGGCAACCGACGAGTGGGCCCACGGCGTGGACACCGTGCCGCGCGCCGCCGGCACGCCCGGTGAACTCCAGCCGTACGCCGAACTCGGCCTCCGCGACGACGAGTACGACCGCATCCGGCAGATCCTCGGCCGGCGGCCCACGCAGGCCGAGCTGGCCATGTACTCGATCATGTGGAGCGAGCACTGCTCCTACAAGTCCAGCAAGGTCCACCTGCGCCAGTTCGGGGAGAAGGCCCCGCCGAGCGACCGCCTGCTCGCCGGGATCGGTGAGAACGCGGGCGTGGTGCGGGTCTCCGACCGGCTGGCGGTGACCTTCAAGGTCGAGTCGCACAACCACCCGAGCTTCGTGGAGCCCTACCAGGGCGCGGCGACCGGCGTCGGTGGCATCGTCCGGGACATCCTCGCCATGGGCGCGCGCCCCGTCGCCGTCATGGACCCGCTGCGCTTCGGCGCCGCCGACCACCCGGACACCGCCCGGGTGCTCCCCGGCGTGGTCGCCGGCATCGGCGGCTACGGCAACTGCCTCGGCCTGCCCAACATCGGCGGCGAGGTGGTCTTCGACCCCTGCTACCAGGGCAACCCCCTGGTCAACGCGCTCTGCCTCGGGGTGCTGCCCGTCGACCGCCTCCAGAAGAAGGAGGCCGCCGGCCCCGGCAACGTCGTGGTGCTCATGGGCGCGAAGACCGGCCGGGACGGCATCGGCGGCGTGTCGGTGCTGGCGAGCGCCACGTTCGACGAGGGCAGCGAGCAGCGCCGCCCGTCGGTGCAGGTGGGCGACCCGTTCACCGAGAAGCTGCTCATCGAGGCGTGCCTGGAGCTGTACGACGCCGAACTGGTCGTCGGCATCCAGGACCTCGGCGGCGCCGGGCTGACCTGCGCGCTCACCGAGACCGCCGCGGCGGCCGGCACCGGCATGCGGGTCTGGCTGGAGCGGGTGCCGCTGCGCGAGCCCTCGATGGAGCCGCACGAGATCCTCGCCAGCGAGTCCCAGGAGCGGATGCTGCTGGTCGTCGCCCCGGACAAGCTCGACGCGGTGCTCAAGACCGCAGAGAAGTGGGGCGTCCTCGCCACCGCGATCGGTGAGGTCACCGCGCCGTCGCCGGACGGCCAGCCCGGCCGCCTGGTCGTCACCTGGCGGGACCACCTGGTGGTCGACGTGCCGCCGGGCTCGCTGGTCGACGACGGTCCGGTGTACGCGCGGCCCATGCGCGAGCCGGCCGACCTGATCCTGCTCCAGGCCGACCGGGCCGAGACGCTGCCGCGTCCGGCCGACCCGGAGGCGCTGCGGGAGACGGTGCTGCGGATGATCGCGTCGCCGAACCTCGCCGACAAGACCTGGGTCACCGAGCAGTACGACCGCTACGTGCTGGGCAACACCGTGCTCGCCCAGCCGGAGGACTCGGGCGTGATCCGGATCGACGAGCGGACCGGGCTCGGGGTGGCGCTCTCGGTGGACGGCAACGGCCGCTACGCGCGCCTCGACCCGTACCACGGCACGAAGCTCGCCCTGGCCGAGGCGTACCGGAACGTGGCCGTCACCGGCGCGACGCCGATCGCCGTCACCAACTGCCTGAACTTCGGCTCGCCGGAGGACCCGGCGGTGATGTGGCAGTTCGCCGAGGCCGTGCGCGGCCTGGCCGACGGCTGCGCCGAGCTGGGCATCCCGGTGACCGGCGGCAACGTGAGCTTCTACAACCAGACCGGTGCGGCGGCCATCCACCCGACCCCGGTGGTCGGTGTGCTCGGCGTGCTGGAGAACGTGGCCGACCGGGTGCCGATGGGCTTCGTGCCGCGCGCCAACGGCGACCACGACCAGATCTACCTGCTCGGCGAGACGCACGTGGAGCTCTCCGGCTCGGAGTGGGCCTGGGTGACCCACGAGCACCTCGGCGGCATCCCGCCGCAGGTCGACCTCGCTCGGGAGAAGGCGCTGGCCGACCTGCTGGCGGCGGCGGCCCGGGTGGGCCACCTCAGCTCGGCCCACGACCTCTCCGACGGTGGGCTGGCGCAGAGCCTCGTCGAGTCCTGCCTGCGGCGTGGGGTCGGGGCCCGCATCGCGGTGCCGGAGCGGTTCGCGGGCGGCTCGATGCCGTTCGTCTACCTGTTCAGCGAGTCCGCCGGGCGGGTGCTCGTGTCGGTGCCGCGCGGGCACGAGAAGGCGTTCGCCGCGCTCTGCGCCGAGCACGGCGTGCCGCACGAGCTGATCGGTGTCACCGACACGGCCGGCGGTGCGCTGGAGGTGCACGGCCAGTTCCGGATCGGCCTGGACGAGCTGCGCGCCGCGCACACCGCCACCCTGCCCCGCCTCTTCGGCGGCGCCGAGCTGGTCGAGGTGCCCGCGCCGGCGTCCGGCGTGGCGGGGGCCGTCGAGGCGGTCCCGCTGCCCACCGACGGCGACCCGCGGCCGGTGGACCCGGCCGAGGTCGTGAGCGAGCCCATCGCCTCGTCGGGGCCGACCCCGGTGACCGGTGCGGCCGAGCCGGTCGACACCCCGGCGGAGCAGCCGACCGACGTGCCGGCGGAGTCGGGTGAGGCCGCCTCGCCGGGCGGTGTGATCGCCACCCCGCCGGTCGAGACGGCCGAGGAGCAGGCCAGCGGGCCCGACACGGCGCCCGACGGCACGACCGGGTCCGGTGACTCCGGGCAGCCGTCGGCGCCCGACGAGCGCTGAGGCGTTGAGGGCGGCCGTCTTCGCCCAACCCGGTTCCGGCGCCCGGTTCGACTGGGGCCTGACCGGTGCGGCGGAGCTCGGCCGCGTCTGCGCCGCCCTGGTGGTGGTGGACGTCCTCTCGTTCACCACCGCCGTCGAGGTGGCGGTCTCCCGGGGTATGCGGGTGCACCCGTTCCCGTGGGGCGAGCAGGCGGCCGAGTACGCCCGCCGCGTCGGCGCGACCGTCGCGGTGGGCCGCCGGAGGACCAGCCCGGAGCAGCCGTGGTCGCTCTCGCCGGCGGCGCTCAGCGCCGCCCCGGTCGTCGCCGACCTGGTGCTGCCCTCGCCGAACGGTTCCGCGATCAGCGCCGCGGCCAGCGCCACCGGCCTGCCGGTGGTGGCCGCGTGCCTGCGTAACGCCCGCGCCGTCGGGCGGTGGCTGCTCGACCAGGGGTACGGCACGACGGACGCCCCGGTCGGCGTGGTGGCCGCCGGGGAGCGCTGGCCGGACGGTTCGCTACGCCCCAGCGTCGAGGATCAGCTCGGCGCGGCGAGTGTGCTGGACGCCCTCTCCGGCGCGCCGGGCGGGCTCTCCGTCGAGGCGGCCATGGCGCTCGCGGCGCTGGCCAGCACGCCGGACGTGCCCGCCGCGGTCCGCGGCTGCGTGTCCGGCCGGGAACTCGCCGAGGGCGGCTTCGCCGAGGACGTGGAGATCGCCGTACGGCTGGACGTGTCGGACGTGGTGCCGCTGCTGCGCCACGGCGTGTTCTCCGCCGCCTGAAGCCGCCCCGTTCCCACTGGGCCCAGCCACGTACGCGGAAGGGGCCGCCCGGATCTCTCCGGGCGGCCCCTTCCGCTACGTCGGATCAGTCGTCCAGCCAGTCCAGCCGGCGGCCACCCCGGTCCTGGTGCGCGGCGCCGTCGCGGCCCCGGCCGCCCTGGTCGCCGTAGTAGCCGCCCTGGTCGTAGCCGCCGCGGTCGTCGTAGCCGCCCCGCTGGGTGGGCGGCTCCTGGCCGTACGCGCCGGGCTGGCCGTACCCGCCCTGGTCGTAACCGCCACGGTCGTCGTAGCCACCGCGCTGCGTCGGCGGCTCCTGGCCGTAGCCGCCGCGCTGCGTCGGGGGCTCCTGGCCGTACGCGCCGGGCTGGCCGTAGCCGCCCTGGTCGTAACCGCCGCGGTCGTCGTAGCCTCCCCGCCGGTCGTATCCGCCGGTCGGCTCCGCGTCCCTCCCGTACGGCGCCGGCTCGGCGTGGCCGTAGCCCTGCCCCTGGTCCTGCTCGTACAGCCCGGTGGCGTACGGGTCGGCCGGGGCGGGGTACTGGGTGCTCTCCCCGGTGTACCGGCCGGTCGGCTCGTCGTAGCGCTCTCCGTAGCCCGGGCCGTCCGGGGCCGGCGGGTATCCGGCCGCACCGGCCGGGCCGCCGTAGTCGCGGCTGCCGTATCCGCTGCCGGAGGAGGGAGCGGTGCCGTATCCGCCATCCGAGGACGGCGTGTTGCCGTACCCGCCGCCGGACGACGGGGCGTTGCCGTAGCCGCCGGCGGGCCCGCCGTAGCCACCGCCCGCACCCGGGGCGCCGCCATATCCGTCACCACCGGCTCCGTACCCGCCGCCGGAGGACGGGGCACCGCCGTAGCCGCCCGCGCCGTAGCCGTTGGGCTCGTCGCCGTAGCCGCCACCGGACCAGCCCGCCCCGCCGGCGCCGCCGCCGTACGGCTGCGTGGGCGGAACGCCGTACGGGTCCGGCGGCACGTCGTCGACCACCGGGCGGTGCATCATCGTCGGTGCGTCGCTCAGCGCCGTGCCACCGACCATCGTCGGGTCCGAGCCGACACCGGCGCGGTTCACCACCCGGGTCTGGTCGTCGGCACCGCGGAACGCGCCCCGGGCGGCCGGCACCGCGCCCGCAGCCCCGGCCGCGACCGGCGCGTCGTCGCCCGCGTCGTCCGGGTTCTCCTTGCGCTTCATCCAGAGCAGCACGATGGTGCCGACACCCGCGGCGACGAGCAGGCCGCCGAGCAGGATGATCAGGATCGAGCCGAAGCCGCCGCCCGAGTCCTCGTTCGAGGCGTTGGCCGCCGGGGCGTCCGTCGCCTCCTCGGCCTCGCCGGTCACTTCCTCGGTGGGCTCCTCCGACGGCTCCTCGGTCGGCTCGACGCTGGCCGACGGCGTGGGGCTCGGCGTCTTCTCCACCTTGATCGGCAGGCTGATCCGCTTGCCCGTGATGGCCTGGCCGGCGCTGGCGTTGAAGCTCGCGATCTCGCGTACGTCGTCGAAACTCGCGCCCACGTCGATCCGCCCGGGCGTGATCGGCTTGGAGCTGCTGCCGGTGAAGCGCCAGTTGCCGCTGCCGTCGGTGGTCGTGTCGTAGCGGTGGCCGCCCGAGTCCTGGAGGATCACGAAGGCGTTCGGCACCGGGTCACCGGAGTCCTTGACGACCACCTTCCCCGAGACCGACCGCACGGTCTGCGCCTGTTGCTCCGGGCCACGGACGGTGACATCTCGTTCCGCGCTCCCGGAGTCACCGTCGATGCTGGCGCTGACCTGCACCTTGCCGGACTTCGTCTCGCCGGCGGCCACGTTCCCCGCCACCAGCGTCACGGTGTACGACTTCGACTCGCCTCGGTTGATCTCTTCGGTGAAGTCACAGCGGCCATCGCAACTGAGTTCGCCGAAGGAGCTGGTGACCTTGACGGTCACCGAGTCGGAGTTCTGAGGCGGCAGCTTGACGTTGTTGTTCGTCACACGGAACGACAACGTCGCGCGCTGCCCGGACGTGAGGGTGCCGGACGAGAGGCCGGTGATCTGGACCGCAGGCTCGTCGGCAAGTGCCGGTGTGGCGGGGAGGGCGAGCAGGGCGCCGGCAACCAGCGCTACGACCACACCGGCCCGCTGCTTCCAGGCACGTCGGTGTGTTGACACGTCCACCGCCTTCCGGACTGACTTCCCGCACCGGCGGCCGCCGGGTCGGGGATCATCACGGTACGAATACACCGTCGGCAACTATGCCTTGTCGGGCTGCCCCGGCGCGACCCAGGGCCGGCGTCGGAAGCGGCCGGCACGGGTCGTATCGTCCCGTCGTGTCCTCTCCGCACATTAAGTCCGCCGCGGTCGCGACGGCGTTGTCGGCGCTCGACGAGGGGCGTGTCCCCGAACGGCCGGTCCTCCGGGAGGCGGTCCGGACGCTGCTGGCCGCCCTCGCGGAGCGCGCCCCCGGCCGATCGGTGGAGGTGCGTGTCCCACCATACGGCGCGATCCAGTGCCTACCCGGTCCCCGACACACCCGTGGCACGCCGCCGAACGTGGTGGAGATGGATCCGGAGACGTGGCTCCGGGTGGCCACCGGGCGGCTGGAGTGGGCGGACGCGGTCACCGAGGGTCGCGTACAGGTGAGTGGGGTCCGTGCGGACCTCTCCGCCCATCTGCCGCTCTAGCTGCGCGTCCGTCCGGATCGAAGGTAACTGCCCGGAGGCGAATCGTGACTTTCAGTATCGATGGCGATTCGCGTACACTGTCAGGCGAACCAGTGGTCCCGGCCGAGGAGCGGATCCGACACCCGTGATCCCGCGAGGCCCGTTACAGACCCATGCATGAGGGAGCGGCAGGTGCCCCGAGGCGACGGCCGGCTGAGCCACGACCTTGATCCCCAGCGACCAGGCCCCCAGGACGCGTGCGGCGTCTTCGGGGTGTGGGCCCCGGGGGAGGAGGTCGCCAACCTGACCTACTTCGGTCTCTACGCGCTGCAGCACCGGGGCCAGGAGGCCGCCGGTATCGCGGTGAGCGACGGCTCGGGTGTCGTCGTCTACAAGGATCTCGGCCTGGTCGCGCAGGTCTTCGACGAGCCGACGCTGGCGAGCCTGCGCGGGCACGTGGCCATCGGCCACACGCGCTACTCCACCACCGGCGGCTCGACCTGGGAGAACGCCCAGCCGACCCTCCGGTCGACCAGCGCCGGCACGACGATCGCCCTCGCTCACAACGGCAACCTGGTCAACACGGCGGATCTCCAGCGCGAGGTCGCCGACCGGGGGCTGTCGACCGACGGCGCGACCAACGACACGTCCCTCGTGACGATGCTGCTGGCCAGCCGCCCCGACCTCTCCGTCGAGGCGGCCGCGATGGAGGTGCTGCCGCGACTGCGCGGCGCGTTCAGCTTCGTCTTCATGGACGAGTCGACCCTCTACGCGGCCCGCGACGCGCACGGCGTACGCCCGCTGGTGCTCGGCCGGCTGGAGCGCGGCTGGGTGGTGGCCAGCGAGACGGCGGCGCTCGACATCGTCGGCGCGAGCGTGGTCCGCGAGGTCGAGCCGGGCGAGCTGATCGCGATCGACGAGGACGGCCTGCGCTCGTCCCGGTTCGCCGTGCCGGAGCCCAAGGGCTGCCTCTTCGAGTACGTCTACGTGGCCCGCCCGGACGCCACCATCGCCGGCCGGAACGTGCACGCCGCGCGGGTGCAGATCGGCCGCCAGCTGGCCAAGGAGCACCCGGTGGAGGCCGACCTGGTCATCCCGGTGCCCGAGTCCGGCACCCCGGCGGCGATCGGCTACGCCGAGGAGTCCGGCATCACCTACGGCCAGGGCCTCATGAAGAACCCGTACGTCGGGCGCACCTTCATCCAGCCGTCGCAGACCCTGCGCCAGCTCGGCATCCGGCTCAAGCTCAACCCGCTGCGGGAGAACGTGCGGGGCAAGCGGATCGTGGTGGTCGACGACTCGATCGTGCGCGGCAACACGCAGCGGGCGATCGTGCGCATGCTGCGCGAGGCGGGCGCCCTGGAGGTGCACGTACGGATCTCCTCGCCGCCGGTCAAGTGGCCGTGCTTCTACGGCATCGACTTCGCCACCCGTGCGGAGCTGCTGGCCAACGGGCTGGACACCGAGGGCATCCGGCGTTCGATCGGCGCCGACACGCTCGGCTACGTCTCGCTGTCCGGCCTGATCGCGGCGACCGAGCAGCCGAAGACCCGGCTCTGCCGGGCGTGCTTCGATGGGGAGTACCCCATCGAGCTGCCGGCGGGCAACCTGATCGGCAAGCACGTGCTCGAAGGGGTGGGCCGGCGGGTGGCCGCCAGCGCCCCGGAGCACACCACCCCTCCGCTCGTCGCCACTCCGGGCGGCGCGACCGTCCACCGCCCGTAGCACCACCGGGTGCGGCCCGGTCACCACCGGCGTCGTACCCGAGAAACACAAAGGGGAGAACCGTGACGCACGTGTCCGAGCGCAGCGGCGCAGGAACCAGCCCGACCGGAGCCGGCGGCGACCGCCAGCCCTGGACGGCCGGCACCGGCCGCCAGGCGCGCAAACGCTCGGTCTCGTACGCGGACGCCGGCGTGTCCATCGAGGCGGGCGACCGCGCGGTCGAACTGCTCAAGTCGAAGGTGCGGCAGACCCGGCGCCCGGAGGTGCTCGGCGATCTGGGCGGCTTCGCGGGCCTGTTCCGGCTGGACACGAAGAAGTACAAGAACCCGATCCTCGCCTCGTCGACCGACGGCGTGGGCACCAAGCTGGTCATCGCCCAGCAGATGGACATCCACGACACGGTCGGCATCGACCTGGTCGCCATGGTCGTCGACGACCTGGTCGCCTGCGGCGCGGAGCCGCTGTTCCTGCTGGACTACATCGCCACCGGCGAGGTCGTGCCGGACAAGGTCGCGGAGATCGGCGCCGGCATCGCCGACGGCTGCCGGTACGCCGGCTGCGCCCTGCTCGGTGGCGAGACGGCCGAGCACCCGGGCGTGCTGCGCCCGGACGAGTACGACATCTCCGCCACGGGTGTCGGCGTGGTCGAGGAGAGCGAGATCCTCAGCTCGGAGCGGGTCGAGGTGGGCGACGTGGTGATCGCCATGCGCTCCTCGGGCCTGCACTCCAACGGCTACTCGTTGGTCCGGCACGTCCTGCTCGGCGCGGGGCGGATGCGGCTCGACGTGGTGATCGACGACTTCGGCCGGCAGCGGACCCTCGGCGAGGAGCTGCTGACGCCCACGAAGATCTACGCGCAGGACTGCCTCAAGCTGATCGCCGAGGCCGAGGTGCGCGCCCTGGCCCACGTGACGGGCGGCGGGATCCCCGGCAACCTCGTGCGGATCCTGCCGGAGCACGTCGACGCCGTGGTCAACCGCTCCACCTGGCGGCCGCAGCCGGTCTTCGACCTCATCCAGTCGAAGGGCCGGATCGAGGACGCGGAGATGGAGGCGACGTTCAACATGGGCGTCGGCATGTTCGCCATCGTGTCGGCGGAGGACGCGGACCGCGCCCTGGCCACGCTGACCGGTCGGGGCGTCGAGGCGTGGCAGGCCGGCGAGATCATCGAGGGCTCCGGGAACGTTCAGATGGTCGGCCAGCACACTCGCGGCTGATCACTCTGCGCTGATCATACGAGCACCTGATCAGGGGTTCACCCGAGTAGCCATCGCCGCCTAGCCTGAGGGGCACCCTCAGGCGCACAAGGGAGGGCGATGGCTGCTCGGGGACAGTCGGTCGGTGGGATGCGCGGCGTGGCCGCCGTCCCGTCGTACGTCGTCATGCAGCCCACCACCCTCTGCAACCTGGACTGCGCGTACTGCTACCTGCCGCTGCGCGCCGCCGACCGGCGGATGCCGGTGCCGGTGGCCGAGGCGGTGGCGGCCTCGGTGAACCCCTGGGCCTCGGCCGGCCGGTTCTCGGTGGTGTGGCACGGCGGCGAGCCGCTGGCGGCCGGCCGGGAGCACCTGGCGGCCCTGATGGCGCCGTTCGCGCCCGAGGTCGAGCACCACGTGCAGACCAACGCCACGCTCATCGACGACGCCTGGTGCGACTTCTTCCAGGAGCACGGGGTGCGGGTGAGCGTGAGCGTGGACGGGCCACGGGAGCGCAACGACGACCGGGTCACCCGGGCCGGGCAGCCGGCGTACGACCGGATCATGCGCGGAGTGTCGGTGCTGCGTCGGCGCGGCCTGCCGTTCTCGGCGCTCGCCGTCGTCTCCCGGCCGCGGGCCGGGCTCGCCGCCGAGCTGTACGACTACTTCCTCGACCTCGGTTGTGACGTGCTCGGCATCAACATCGAGGAGACCGAGGGGGTCAACACGCGCGGCAACGCGCACGATCAGGCCGACGTGACCGCGTTCTGGGCCGAGCTGGTGGCCGCGTGGCGCCGGGAGCCCCGCATCCACCTGCGCGAGATCGAATGGTCCCTGCGGTACGCCGCGGCGGTCCTGGACGGCGTGGCGGACGACCTGCTGCCCCGCCAACTGGACCCGATCCCCACGATCGGGCACGACGGGTCGGTGACCGTGCTCTCCCCGGAGCTGGCCGGCTTCACCGACCCCCGGTACGGCGACTTCAGCAGCGGCAACGTGCTGGAGAGCCCGCTGGCCGAGATCCTGGCCGGCGCGGAGCGCACGCCGTGGGTCGGCGAGTTCCTCGCCGGCGTCGAGGCGTGCCGGGACACCTGCCCCTACTTCGGGTTCTGCGGCGGCGGTCACGCCGCGAACCGCTACTTCGAGCTGGGGCGCTTCGACGGCACGGAGACCGAGCACTGCCGCAACAGCAAGATCCGCCTACTGGAGGGAGTGTTGGAGCATGCCCGAGACCACCAGTGACCGGCAGCCTGAGCGCACGGCGGGTGCGAGCCCGGCCGGTGTCGCCGAGCGGGTGCGGGACGCCGCCCCGGGGCTCATCGCACTGCTGCGCGAGGCTGAGACCGCACGGCGGCTCCGGGCGGAGGTGGCGGGCGCGAGTGGTGGTGGCGCGGTCTGCGCCTGGAACCACTTCGAGAACATCCCGACGTTCTACAACTGGAACAACCGGCCCCGCTGAGGGTGCGGCACCGGGGTCAGGGGCCCGTCCGGCGCGTGGCGCCTGGCAGGCCCCTGACCGTCGGTCGGTACGCCGCTGCCGGCGAGCACATGCGTGAGCACGCGGGGCTCACCGCGTGCTCAGATGTGACCGGGGGTCAGCGGGTCGGACGGACCCAGGTGTCGGGGTCGTCGTCCGCGTGGTCCTCGTCATCGTCGTCGACATACTCGTTGTAGTCGTCGTCGAAGTCGCGGTTCGACTTGCCGCTGCCGCCGAGTTCTCGCTGCAAGGCGGCGAGGTCGGTGTTCGGGGAGTGGTACTTCAACTCCCGGGCCACCTTTGTCTGCTTGGCCTTAGCACGGCCGCGCCCCATGGCTCGACCCCCTCGCACAGAATGCGGGGCAGCCCGAAGGCGGGCCCCGATGACGTCAGGCATCTCTCGTGGCTCTTACGGTACATGGGGATGCCACCGTTCGGCACCTCGGGTTACCGTCAGCCGGCACTGCGCGTCGCGGTGGTCCGGCCGTCACCCAGTGTACCCGGTAAGGGGTGGAAGCGTGAGCGCCCATGACACCGGGCAAAACGGCACGAACTGATCCCAGAACCAGCTTAACGGCCGCGCCGGCCGCCCGTGGCCCCGGGAGCGAGACGGGCCGCCCGCCCCCGGGGGAAGGTCTTTCAGCGCAGGTGGATCGTGCGCAGTCGTCCCACCTCGGCCATCCGCCGCTCGGCGAGACGGTCCGCGGCGACCGCCGGCGGGACGCCCTCGGCGTCGGCGAGCCGCAGGATCTCCCGGGTGGTGTCGTAGATCCGGGTGGCCCGCAGCTTGGCCCGCTCGAAGTTGAAGCCCTCGATCTCGTCGGCGACCTGGATCACGCCGCCGGCGTTGACCACGTAGTCCGGCGCGTAGAGGATGCCCCGGTCGGCCAGCAGCTTCTCGATGCCGGGGTGGGCGAGCTGGTTGTTCGCGGCGCCGGCGACGACCTTCGCGCGCAGGGCGGGCACGGTCTCGTCGTTCAGCGCGCCGCCGAGGGCGCACGGCGCGTACACGTCGATGTCGGCGCCGACCAGCAGGGCGCTGTCGTCCACGAGGCTGACCTGCGGATGGGTGGTGCGGGCCCACTCCATCGCCCGGGGGTCGACGTCGGTGGCCACGACCTCGGCGCCGTCGTCGAGCAGGTGCCCCACGAGGTACTTGCCGACCTTGCCGAGACCGGCCACGCCGACCCGCCTGCCGTGCAGCGTCGGTACGCCCCAGACGTGCTCGGCCGCGGCGCGCATGCCCTGGAAGACGCCCCACGCGGTGAGGACCGAGGAGTCGCCGGCGCCCCCGTGCTCCACGCTGCGGCCGGTGACGTAGCGGGTCTCCCGGGCGATCACGTCCATGTCGGCGACGTAGGTGCCGACGTCGCAGGCGGTGTAGTAGCGCCCGGCGAGCGACTCCACGAAGCGGCCGTACGCCCGCAGCAGCGCCTCGGTCTTGATCTGCTCCGGGTCACCCCAGATGACCGCCTTGCCGCCGCCCAGGTCCAGGCCGGCCAGCGCGTTCTTGTACGCCATGCCGCGGGACAGGTCGAGCACGTCGGCGAGGGCGGCCTCCTCGCTGTCGTACGGGTAGAAGCGGGTGCCGCCGAGCGCGGGCCCCAGCGCGGTGGAGTAGATCCCGATGATCGCCTTGAGGCCGGTCTGCTTGTCCTGGCAGAACACGACCTGTTCGTGGCCCGTCGATCCCGGGTCGTCGGTGCTGGCGAATACGCCCATGACTGGCTCCTGGTGTCGGTGCGTCCTTGTGGGACGCGGACCTGCTGGACGCCGGCGGGGATGCTGCCGGTGGACCTGAGCCTAATATCGGCCGCCGCGGCCCCGCCGTCCACGGCACGCGTGGTGGGCGCTGGCGGCGTGGGGGCGGTGTTCGTGGGAGGATCGCGCCGTGCCGTCGCTCTTCGCTTCTTACCTGCGCGTGTACGAGCCTCTGACCGCCTTCGACCGGGACCGCCAGTCGTACTGGCGTCGCTACGTGTCGGAGGGGCGGGCGGTGGCCCCCGTGGAGGGGCCGGGCCGGCAACGGACGGCCGTGATCGAGGCGCTGGGGGCCGGCTGGACCCGCCTGCCGGACCTGCCCGAGGAGGCGTACGTCCTGGAGACGGACGACACGCTGCTCGTCTGCCCGTGGAACCTGCGGATCCGGGTGGCCGAGGCGGCGCTCAGCGCCCGCGACGGCGTGCCCTCGGTGCTCGCCGACGCCTTCGTGCCCCCGGTGCTCGCCGGGCAGGCCAAGGCGGTCGTGGACGACTGGCGCAGCGGCGCCCGGGTGCTGGAGCACGGGGTGCCACGGCTGCACGAACAGATCGCCACGTGGGGAGTGCCGCTGCGCTGGTTCGTCCTCTTCGACCCGGAGGAGCGGGACCTGGTCACCCGGCCGGGGCGACGGGCCCTGCGCTACCGCACGGAGATCTCCAAGGCGCGGCGGCGGTCGTCGCGGGCGCTCGCGGTGCTGCGCAAGTCGGTCGGCGAGGCGCCGATCACCGAGGCGGTCGAGGAGGCCGCCCGGTGGCTCGAGGAGTTCCACCCCCGTTCGGTGGTCGAACTCGACTACGGCGGCCTCGTGGACCTGCTGCCCGACGAGACGCTCGCGGCGGACGACTCGCCCGAGCTGGTGGCGGCCGGTCTCGCGGGGCTCTCCCGGGGTGAGGCCGAGGAGGCGTCGGCGGCGTACGACAAGCTGGTCGCGCGCTGGCGCGCGGTCCAACTGCTGGAGCGCTGCAACTAGGACATATGGCTCACGGAGCGCTCCCAAGGCGAGGAGCGCTCGTAGTCGATGCTTCACGAACCGTGATCATGAGTCCGAATAAGGTACTTTCTGCCGTGTAAAAGTCGTATAAATCGGGCATGGTTCATCCGTCCGTCTAGGGACGTTCGGCCGTTCGGCCCATGTCGGACATCGGGGACTAGCCGGACCATGGGAGACGCGTCGGCCGGCGGGACCCCGGCCGATGTCTATACATGTGGAGGAGTGACCGATGGCATCGCGAACGCACGAACCAGAGCCGCTACTCACGCCGGCCGAGGTGGCGTCGATGTTCCGTGTCGACCCGAAGACGGTGACCCGGTGGGCCAAGGCGGGGAAGCTCTCCGCCATCCGCACGCTCGGTGGCCACCGTCGCTACCGCGAGTCGGAGGTCAGGGCCCTGCTGCAGGGGCAGATCCCCCAGCAGCGACAGGGGGACTGAGCCGGCACCACGTCGTCAGGGCGGTGGACCTCGGTCCGCCGCCCTGCTTCATGCCCGCCCCTCGGTGAGCGTGATCCGGATGCCGACGGTGCCTCCCTCGCCCCGGCGCAGCCGGCTGCCGAGCAGGCTGAGCCGCCCCAGCAACCGGTACTTCTGCTTCAGCAGGCCGCGGATCCGGCGGCTGCCCGCCAGGTCGTAGAGCGTCGCGCGCGCCGGCACCGGCGCACCGTGGGGGCGGCCCCGTACGTCGCACGGCGCCACGGTCACCTCGCCGTTGTTGCGGATCCGCTTCACCTTCCCGGAGTCGGCGGCCGTCCACACCGCGAGCCCGTCACCGTCCCGGACCGACCACACCGGCGTCGGCACCGCCCGACCGTCCCGGCGGAAGGTCGTCAGCAGGATGTACTTCTCCGCCGACAGGCGGTCCAGCGTGTCCACGCCGCCAGGATACGACCGCTCGGCTGACTGACCGGCCGGATAGCGAGAACCGCGCCACCGGCGTGCCGCGTCCGGGTGGACGGCCCCTGACCTGCGACGCGGCAACCGGCGGTCGGCCGATGTGGACGCGCCGGGGACCGTCGGCCCGTCCGGCGACTCAGACCTGGACGGTCGGCGGCAGCGGCTCCGGCGGCAGCCCCCCGTCGCCGTCGATCACCTCGTCGGGCGTGCCGTCCTCATCGAGGTCCACCATCGTGACGTCCACCCTGCCGTCGTGGTCGGTGTCGAACTGGAACAGGTCGGCCTTGCCGTCACCGTCGGTGTCCACGACCCACACGTCCGTCCGGCCGTCGTTGTTGGTGTCCGCGCGCAGCAGGTCGACCCGCTCGTCGCCACGGGTCTCGATGGTCCCGGCGCTCTCCGTGCCCGTCACGTCCGGTGCCTCGCTCATCTCGTCCGGTCCTTCCCTCGATCGACGGTGGTCTCGTACCCCGTCCGCCGCGCCCCCACGCGTGGGGCCGCCGCCGGAGCTCTTAGGGTCGCAGCATGAGCGAGTGGAGCGGACCGCCGGTCGCGGGTGATCCCCGCGCCGCCGGACGCAGCGGGGAGGCGTGGTGAGCGAACGGTTCGTGGTGGTCGGAGCCGGCACGATGGGGCTCGGAATCGCGTACGTGGCGGCCGGCGCCGGGTACGCCGTCGAGCTGGTCGAGGTCGACGCACAGCGGGGCGCGGCGGCCGTCGCCCGGCTCGGCGAGCTGTGGGACCGGGCCGTGGAGCGGGGCAAGCTGACCGCCGACCAGGCGGCGGCCAACCGGGCACGCCTGACGCTCCGCGCCGGGCTGGCCGAGGTCGCCGAGGGGCCGGACGTGATCGTGGAGGCCGTGCCGGAGCGGCTCGACCTCAAGCGCACGGTCCTGGCCGAGGCGGAGTCGCTCGGTCCGGCACTGCTGGGCAGCAACACCTCCAGCATCTCCATCGGAGAGCTGGCCGCCGGTCTGGCGCGGCCGGAGCGCTTCCTCGGGCTGCACTTCTTCAACCCGGTCTGGGCCATGGCGCTGCTCGAGGTCGTGGTCGGCCCGGCCACCGCCGAGGAGACCGCCGCCGCGGCGGTCGCGCTCGCCGGCCGGCTGGGCAAGGACCCCGTCGTGGTACGCGACATGCCGGGCTTCGCCACCTCCCGGCTCGGCGTCACGCTCGGCCTCGAGGCGATCCGGATGGTCGCCGACGGGGTGGCCAGCCCCGCCGACATCGACAAGGCCATGGTGCTCGGCTACCGGCACCCCGTGGGGCCGCTGGAGCTGACCGACCTCGTCGGCCTGGACGTGCGCCTCGACATCGCCCGCACCCTCCAGGCCGCGTACGGCGACCGCTTCGCGCCCCCGCCGCTGCTGGAGGAGATGGTGGCCGCCGGCCGGCTGGGCAAGAAGTCTGGCCAGGGCTTCTACACGTGGGAAGACGGGGTGCGCCGGTGAACGCGAGGAGCGAGCTGGCGAGCCCCGCGGACGGAGGGTCGGCGCGATGAGCGGCCTGCGTGTCGAGGAGCAGCCGGACCGGCTGGTGGTCACCCTGGACCGGCCGGAGAAGCGCAACGCCATCGACGCCGACCTGATCGCCGAGCTGCACGCGGTCTGCGCCGAGCTGGAGGCCCGGCCGCGGCTGCTGCTGCTCACGGGCGGGACGGAGGGCATCTTCGCTGGCGGGGCGGACATCGGCCAGCTGCGTGAGCGGGGCCGGTTGGACGCGCTCGCGGCGATCAACTCCGCCGCGTTCGCCCGGATCCGCGCCCTGCCGATGCCCACCGTCGCGGCCGTCGACGGTCCGGCGCTGGGCGGGGGCGCCGAGCTGGCGTACGCCTGTGACCTGCGGGTGTGCACGGAGCGTGCGGTCTTCGGTCAGCCGGAGGTGCGGCTGGGCATCCTGGCCGGCGCCGGCGCCACGCACCGGCTCCCCGCGCTGATCGGTGAGGCCCGGGCCAAGGAGCTGCTGTTCACGGGCCGGCGGGTGGACGCCGCGGAGGCGCTGCGGATCGGGCTCGTCAACCGGGTGGTGGCCGAACCCGACGAGCTGCTCCCGGCGGCGCACGGCCTGCTCGACGAGATGGCCAAGGGGTCCGCGCTGGCCCTGCGACTGACCAAGCTCGCCGTGGACGCCCCGGCGGCCGCCCACCCCCAGCTCGACCTGGTCAGTCAGGCGGTGCTCTTCGAGGACGAGGAGAAGCGCCGCCGGATGACCGAGTTCCTGGAGCGGCGCCGCAGCCGCTGACGGTCGCGGGAACCCGGCGTCGCCGGGAACGCGTCCCTGGGCAGCCCGCCGGCACACGGAAACGGCCGCACCGATCGGTGCGGCCGTTTCGTCGCTGGTGGCGGGCGGTCAGTGCCGGATCTGCACGCCGGCGTCCGCCAGCGCCCGGATCACCTGGGCCGACTCGGCGAAGCCGATCACCAGCACGGCGTCCGCGCCGAAGTCCTTGACCTCCTTGGCGCCGGTGGCGAAGTCGACCGGCGGGGCCGACTCGCCCTCCGGCGGGTTGTAGGTCAGCAGCTTGATCCGGTCGGTCGTGATGCCGGCCTTCTCCAGCTCCGCCCTCACGACGGCCTGGAGGCCCTCGCCGTAGGAGTCCTTGCGGGCGACGATCGCGATCCGCTGCGAGCCGTCCCGGAGGATCACGTCGGCCAGGGCGCGGCCCTGGAGGCTGTCCGGCGGGGCCGTGCGGAAGTAGAGGCCCTTGTCGTCGGCCTTCGTGAGGCCGTCGTCGGTGTTGGACGGCGAGAAGAGGATCTTGCCGGCCTTCACCACGTCCGGCAGCACCGCCAGGCTGATGCCCGAGCCGCCGGCACCGATGATCACGTCGACGCCGGCCTCCACGTGCCGCGCCACGGTCGCCTTCGCCACCGCGGGGCTCGTGCCGTCGTCGCCGTCGATCCAGGTCACATCCTCGCCGAGCACGCCCCCGGCGGCGTTGATCTCCTTGATGGCCAGCTGGGCGGCGGCGGCCATCGGCGGGTACGCGAGGGCCAGCTCGCCGGTCTTGGGCAGCAGGCCACCGATGACCAGCGGGGCGCCGGTCCGGGCACCCTCACGCTGCTTGCGCGGCTTCGGCGGGGTCTTGGTGCTCGCGGCCGACTCGTCACCGGCACCGACGAACTCGGTCTTGGCGTCGTTGAGCTGCTGGCCGTCGAAGTGCAGGGTGGCGTAGCTCGCCGTGGACGGCTCGCCGGCGTCGGTGAAGCCGGCGCGGGTCAGCGAGACGCTGCGGTACTCGATGTCCTGCCCGCTCCGCGCGAGGCTCAGGCAGGTGGCCGCGTCCTCGCAGCGCTGACCGCCGTTGGTGACGCCCACGATCTGCTGGGCGATGGCCTCGGGCTGCGTGCTGCCCGCCAGCTGCGCCGCCAGCGCGCTGATCATGATCGCGTCGTACGTCTCCGCCGAGTAGAGGAAGTCGCTCAACTCTGGATCGACGGACCGTAGCCGGCTCTTGAAGTCCTCGGGCAGGGGCGTGAGGGGGGTCGTGCCCTTCATGCCGTCGACGAGGTCGGCGCGATCCTTCAACTCCGCCGGGAAGGAGTTGAGCATGTTGCCGTCGGTCCCGTAGAGACGCGCCTGTTGGGTCGTCGCCTCCTCGGGCTTGTCAGTCCCGCAGGCGCTGGTGGCGAGCAGGAACGTGGCGCAGGCAACCAGTGTGGCCGCCCGCGAGCCGCGCGATACGAGCATGGTCGTCCTTCCATCGGCGAAGGTCCGCTGCGCACATTAGCGTGCCGGTTCGCGGCGCGGGACCGTGGATGCTGCTCACTCCGCAGGTCGCCCGCGTTCGTCACGCACCGTAGCCATCCATGGACGTGACTCGGTGTCTTGACCGGGCCACCTACTGTGCGGTGCGTGACGGACCTGCCACAGCAGACGCTCGACGATGCGACCGCCGTGCTCCGCTCGGCGCTGGACGGGGACGGCGACGCCGTGGTGGGCACGTTCGACGACGTCGTCGACCGCTCCGGCCTCGCGGGCGCGTACGGGGTGGCCTGGTGCCTCGCCGCCGCCATGGTCGGTGACCCCGGCCCACCCGGGTCGTGCGCCCTGGACTTCCCCGGCATCGACGAGGCCGGCTACGACACGCGATGGGTGGCGCGGTTCGTCAGCGCGTACGCCAACCGCGACGTCGACACCGGGCAGGCCCTCTTCGGCGCGGCGGTCGCCGACGGCCTGCTCCCGGACTGCCTGCTCACCCTCGCGGGATCGACGGTCGCGACGCTGCGCAGCCGCACCCGCTGACGCCGGCGTCGAGCCGCCCGTCCCCGTCGTGTGATAGCTCTGGGGACATGTCGGAGGCCATGCTCAGCAAGGTCCGCAAGCTGCTGGCCCAGGCCGAGGACCCGGCCTGCACGCCCGCGGAGGCGGCGGCGTTCACCGCCAAGGCGACCGAGCTGATCGCCCGCTACGGTGTGGACCGCGCGCTGCTCGCGTCCCGCGACCCGGCCACCGACCCGGTCGGCGACCGGGTGGTCGAGGTGATCGCCCCGTACGCCAGGGACAAGGCCGGCCTGCTCGCCGCCGTCGCGGATCCGCTGCGCTGCCGGTGCGTACGCCGCCGGCACGGCAGCGGTTTCGCCATGCACCTGTTCGGCTTCGCGAGCGACCTGGAACGGGTCGACCTGCTCTTCACCTCGCTCCTCGTCCAGGCGGCGCACGGGCTGGCCGGCACGCCCGTCCCCGCGGGCGAACAGCCCGCCGCGTTCCGGCGTTCCTGGCTGGCCGGATTCGCCCAGTCGATCGGCGCCCGGCTGCGCGCCGCCGAGACGGCGGCCGCGACCGACCCGGGTACGCCGGGAGTGGCCCTCGTCCTGGCCGACCGCTCCGACCGGGTGCAGCGACGGCTCGCCGAGGTGTACCCGCGCCTGCGGACCGCGCCGCCACGGCGCCTCGCCGGCAGCGGCTTCGCCTCGGGCGCCGACGCCGGGCGGCGGGCCGACCTCGGCGGCCCCTCGATGGGCACGGGTCCGCGCGCCGGCCGGGTCCTCGGCCGCTGACCGGTCGGCGCAGCCTCGGGCCCAGGTCGGCCCAGCGGGTCAGCTCAGGGGCGGCAGGTGCCCGTCCACCGTCGCGACGTAACGGGAGAGCAGCTCGTGCCACCCGGCCGTGAGCGCCTGCCGGTAGCCCTCGGCCGATTCACCGTGCCGGTCGAAGTGGCGGTGCTCCAGCTCCACGCGGGTCTGCTCGGGCGCCTCGGCGAGGAAGACCACCTCCACCTCGCTCGCGCGGGCCGGATCCGGCACCGGAACGCGGTCCGGCCCGATCTGCCACGTGAAGACCAGCCGACGGGGTGGATCCCAGGTCAGCACCCGGCCCCAGTCGGCGCGGAAGCCGTAGGGGCCGATCTCGTAGAGCATGCCGCCCGCCCGGGGCTCCATGCCCAGTTCGGCCAGCGTCTCCGGCCCGGACCAGGTGTACTCGGTGACCCACCAGTCGGTCAGCGCCCCCGTGAAGGTGGCGAAGGCGCGCTCGGCCGGCGCGGAGACGAGGAAGCTGCACCGCAGGGAGAACTGGTCCACGTCCTGCCGGATGTCGGCCCGATCCACCATGTCCTGTCCCATAGGCCCGGACCATACCGGCTGATGCTCCGCTATGCAGCGGAGCGTACCTGCCCGGTTCCGGACAGAGATCGTCGGCGGGTCGGTGCGCTCCCGGTCGAACCGGGGGCGGCGGGTCGTATCGGCCGCGTTCCGGCCAGGGATGGGGTGCCACGAAGTGGGTATGCGCGGCCGGTCGGGGCCCGGTGCGCGCCGGGCCCGCCGAGCCGGGAGCGGGGCGGATGGGCAGCGGGAGCGAGTCGGGCGGGCGCGGGCAGGCGAGCCAGGGGCCGGGTGACCGGGGCCAGGGGCAGGCCCAGGGAGCGGAGGGCGCGGCCGCACACGGCGGCCAGGAGCGGCACGTACGCGAGGGCCGGTGGCCGGCCGAGGAGGAGCGGGGCCGCCCGGGGGAGCCGGACGTGCTGCTCGACGTGCCGGACCTGCGGGTCGGTGAACTCCGGCTGGCCGTGGACGGGTTGGACGCCGACCTCTCCCTGCGGGCACGGCTGGCGAACCTGCTCCAGCTGGACGCCGGCGTCCGCGTACGCCTCGACGCGGTCGAGCTGGACATCGACGACGTGAAGGCCGAGGTCCTCCTCAAGGTACGGCTGGAGCGGCTGGTCGAGATCCTCGACCGCGCGCTCACCACCCTCGACCGGAACCCGCAGATGATCGAGTCCCTGGCCAGTTCGGCGCAGGGCGCGATCCAGGACGCCGGCCGGGCGGCCCAGCAGGTGAGCGGCAGCAGCGAGCGCCTCGGCAGCATGGTGGACCGGCTCGGGCGGGAGATCGGCTCGATCAGCGCACGCGCGGAGTGGACCGGGGAGGGCCCGGTCGCCAAGGGCGAGGCGCCGCCGGGCAGGGGCGAGCAGCCGGCGCGGCAGCAGGGCCAGGGCGGGCCGCAGGCTCAGGCCGAGCAGCAGCGGGGCCAGGGCGCGCAGCCGGGTCAGGCCGGGCAGCGGGGCCAGGGTGGGCAGCCGGGCCAGGGTGGGCAGCAGGGCCAGGCCGAGCAGCGGGGTCGGACCGAGCAGCGTCAGGGTGGGCAGCAGGGCCAGCAGCCGGGCCAGCCGGCCCGGCCCGGTGGGACCGGGCAGCCGGGCGGCGGCGAGCAGCGGGGTGCGGGCCGGCCGGTGCCGGGCGCGGCCGACCTCGCCGGGCAGGCCGGGGAAGCGCTCCGGCAGGCCGGCCGGAGCGTGTGGGACGCCATCCGGGCCGGCATGGCCCAACAGGGGCAGCAGGACAAGCGCTGAGTCTGCCCGCACCCGGCGGTACCCGCACGGCCGACCGCACCGTGGGCGGGGGCGACGCGGCTCGATGCCGTACCCCAGCGGGCTTCGCCGGCGGGGTGGTCGCCGGGGTGCGGCGCCGGGTGGGCGGGGATGGGCCGGGAGCGACGTCGCACCGCGCGGCCTCACCGAGGTCGGGCGCGGACGCCGAACCCCAGCGAGGCCGCGTGGGTCAGGACGGTTCGGTGAACCGAACCTCGGGGTAGGCCGGGGACGGCCCGTCGAGCAGGGGCCGGGCCCGGTCGCGCAGGTGCGCGTCGAGGAACGCCACGACGTACTCGCGGGTGATCAGCAGTTGCCGCTCCGCCGGAATGGCACCGGGGTCCATGCCGAGCTGGGCACCGAGGACCGGCCGGTCGGTGAACGACATGTGCCCGCTTCCGCTGACCGTGAGCCAGCGCTTCCAGCCGGCGAGGCCGGGCCAGTCGCGTTGCCAGCTCGCGTCCGCCGGCCGGTCGGAACCGACCAGCAGGAACGGCTTCCGCACCGCACCGGCCGGGACGGGAACGAAGAGGGTGCCATCCAGGTCGGCGCCGGCGTCGAGCCGCCGGTCGGTGCGGAGCGCCTGGGCGGCGCTGGCGCCGCCGATCGAATGCCCCACCATGCCGATCCGGCTCGCGTCGACGAACCGGGCGCCGCGCCACGCGGGACGGGGCCCGGTCAGCCGGTCGAGCACGAACGACACGTCGGCGGCGCGTCCCTCGACCAGCCGCGCGGCCACGTCCGGCCACTCCCGTTCGCAGGCGAGGCAGTCGGCGACCCGGCCGTCCGGGAACTCCACACCCCACGCCTCGTACGGATGGTCGAGGCCGGCCACCACGTACCCCCGGCTGGCGAGTTCCTCGGCGAGCCCGGTCAACGACTCCCGGCTCAGGCTGAACCCGGGGGAGAGCACCACCAGCGGCCAGCCCCGGGCGGCCGGCCGGACCGGCGCGTCGCGGCGGGCGTTCGTGCGTACGGTCGTCAGCACGTCCGGAGGCAGGGGCAGGCCCTCGGCGGCGACGATCCGCGCGGAGACGGCCGCCGCGGTGTAGGGCGCCGGTGCGCCGGCTGCGCCCACCGACGGGTACCAGAGGGAGACCATCAGCTCCCGGCGC
Organism: Micromonospora globbae; assembly: GCF_036184225.1. Taxonomy (NCBI): domain Bacteria; kingdom Bacillati; phylum Actinomycetota; class Actinomycetes; order Micromonosporales; family Micromonosporaceae; genus Micromonospora; species Micromonospora globbae. Next base: position 5,250,663 of record NZ_CP108084.1, on the reverse strand, counting down.
GACTCGGGCCGCCACGGGTCGGGCCGTGCCGGGTCGGTGAGGTGCAGCCAGGTGGTGCCGACCGCGTACTGACCGGTCGGGGTCGGCAGGCGCAGGACCGGGGTCGCCGGTGCCGCCGGAGTCCCGGCCGCCGCGGTGCCGCCGGCCAGCAGCGTCGCCAGCAGCGCCAGGGGTACGGCGAGAGCCCACCTGCCCCTGCGCCTCGTGTCGTGGTGTGCGGTCAATGTGCTTCCCTTCCGTAGGTGGGGAACCGACGGTAGGGATCGGGGCGGGGGCGGCGCCCTGCCCGAAGGGCGGCCGACCGTACCCACTTTCGTCAGGGTCCCCTGGCGGGTACGGGCTGGCGGCGGTGCTCGTGATCGGCGCCGGCGGGGCGCGCGCCGCCGTAGCCTGGGCACCGGCCCGGAGGTGGCGTCCGGAGGGGGCGGGCATGTGGAGCGAGTGGAGCGAGCCGGAGCCCGGCCTCGCGCCCGAGCACCCGCGGACGGTCCGGGACGAACCAGTCCTGCTGACCGTCGACGGGCACACCTTCCGCGTGGGCCAGCGCGCCGACCAGCCCGGCACGTACGACTTCGACTGGCTCACCGGGCCACACGACTACGGTTTCACGCTCGGCGGACCCGCCGTGCCCATGAGCCGGCGGGAGATGGAGGACGCCATCCGCGGCTTCCTCGCCGAGATCGACCCCGCCACCGGCTACCTGAGGGAGTAGCGGCGCGCCGGGTGAGGCTCACGCGCCCTCGGGTGCGGGCAGGTCGAGCAGCGCCCCGAGCTGGTGGAACGCCTCGGGCCGGACCCGGTACCAGACCCACGTGCCCCGCCGTTCGGAGTCGACCAGACCGGCCTCGCGCAGCACCTTGAGGTGGTGGGAGATGGTCGGCCCGGACAGGTCAAACGCCGGCGTGAGGTCGCACACGCACATCTCCGGCACCGAGGCGATCATCGACATCAACCGCAGCCGGACCGGGTCGCCGAGGGCCTTGAACATCGGCGCGACCGCCGCCGCCTGCTCGGCGTCCATCGGGCGGACCGCCAGCGGGGCACAGCACGCGACCGCTTGGAGATCCACGACCGGCAGAGACTGCTTCGACATGCGTCTAGCTTGACAGGCGTCAAAACAGGGTGCAACAGTGGGGCTTGCTTCGAAATCCGTCTAGACAGCGGGCGAGGTCGCGTGCTGGCCGCCGCGGTCCTCGTCCGCTGACGTCCACCACCAGGAGGTCCCCATGTCCCGTGTGCAGCTCGCCCTGCGCGTGTCCGACCTCGAAGGCTCGGTCGCCTTCTACTCGACGCTGTTCGGCGTCGAGCCGGCCAAGCGCCGCCCCGGCTACGCCAACTTCGCCGTGCCGAACCCACCCCTGAAGCTCGTGCTCATCGAGGGCGAGGCCGGCCAGCCCACCGTCATGGACCACCTCGGGGTCGAGGTGTTCAGCACCGACGACGTCGACGCCGCCGCGAAGCGGCTCGCCGACGAGGGCTTGATCACCCTGGCGGAGAACGACACCGAGTGCTGCTACGCCCTCCAGGACAAGGTCTGGGTACGCGGCCCCGGCGACGAGCCCTGGGAGGTCTACACCGTCAAGGCGGACGCCGACACCCTCGTCAAGGCGACCGGGGGCGAGTGCCGCTGCGGCGAACCGTCCGGGCAGCAGCCGGCGACCGCGGGAACCGCCACCACCTGCTGCTGACCGTCACGCTGCCGATCGCCACGGCCGCCGAGCGGGTCTGGTGCGACTGCGGCCGAGACGGCAAAAGCAAGATCCCCACCGGCGTCTCCGCTGGTGGGGATCTTGTAAGCCCGGCGAAAGGCTTTGTGGCCAGGGGCGGGGTCGAACCGCCGACCTTCCGATTTTCAGTCGGACGCTCGTACCAACTGAGCTACCTGGCCGGGTCGCTCGGACCATGCTACCCGGAGGGCGAGTGATCCGCCCGGAGGGCATCCGGTCCGATACGCAGAACGCCGCGCATGATGAGCGCGGCGTCAGCGCTGCGGTCCTGACGGGACTTGAACCCGCGACCTCCGCCTTGACAGGGCGGCGAGCACTCCGACTGCTCCACAGGACCTAGCTCTGTTGCTCCGGCTTGCGCCGGTCGTGCCCCCAACGGGATTCGAACCCGTGCTACCGCCTTGAAAGGGCGGCGTCCTGGGCCGCTAGACGATGAGGGCGGCCCCGCCATCATTGCACATCGGCAACGTCAAGCGGACTTGCTCCCATCCGGCCCCGCCGGAGGCTTGGAAAGCATACGTGATGCCCCGGCGGTCGACCAAACCGGTATGGCCTCATCCGTGGCGGCGCGCAAAACCGCAGCTCAGGAGGGCCTAGCGGAGCCGGGTGACGCCGAAGCGCCGTTTCAGCTCGGCGATCACCCCGGGGCAGGCGGCGAACGTGGCGGCCCGGTTTCCGCCCCCGTCGTGCAGCAGCACGATGGCGCCGGGGCGGACGGCGCTCAGGACCCGCTTGGTGATCGTCGCCGCCGGCGGCCTGCTCCAGTCCTGCGGATCGACGCTCCAGTGCAGGGAGCGCATGCCGAGCTGCTTGGCCACCGCCACCACCTCGGGCGTCCACCGTCCGCCGGGCTGCCGGTAGTAGGTGATCCGGGCCTTCGGGACGGCCGCCCGGATGGCCTCGTTCGTGCGCTCCAGGTCGGCCCGGATCTCGGCGACCGGCCGCCGGCCGAGGTCCACGTCGTGCCGCCAGCTGTGGTTGCAGAGCTGGTGCCCCTCGCGGACGATCCGGCGGACCAGCTCGGGGTGGCGCCGGACCTCCCGGCCGACGAGGCAGAACGTGGCCGTCACCTTGGCGGCGCGTAGCCGGTCCAGGATCTTCGGCGTCCACGCCGGGCTCGGCCCGTCGTCGAAGGTCAGCGCCACCGGGCGTACGCCGGTGCCACGGCGCAGCCCCGCCGGGAGGGTGGTCGGCAGGGGGCGGAGAGGCGGCTTGGTGGCCGTACGGGTCGGCTTCGGGGCGGCTGTGGGTGTCGGGCTCGGGGCCGGAGCGGTCGAGGCGGTCGAGGCGGTCGGCGTGGGGCCGTCGGCGGCCGGGGTTCCACCCTCGTTCGCGCAACCGGCGAGGACCAGCACCAGGCCCAGGACGCACGCGAGCACGGCACGGGCTCTCATGTGTTCGCTCCCGGAGGGGATCGGGGTTCGCGGAACACCCGACGCTAGTGGACGCCCTCGCCCGGTGACACCCCCCGGGTCAGGCCGAGGGCGGCTGCTCCAGCGAGTCCCGAGCGGCCACGACCAGCGCGAGCGCCTCGGCGAGGTGGGTGGGGCGTACGACCCCGGAGGGGAGCGCCGCGACGGGCCAGCCGGGGCCTGCGGCCAGCACCAGCAGGGGCCGCCGACGCGCGGCGACCAGCGCCTCCAGTTGCGTGGGGTCGGCGGTCGCCGGGGTGTGCGACCAGAGGACCACGGCGGCGGGCCCGGTCCGGTCGACCGCCCGCAGCAGCGCCGGACTGGGGACGCGGGCCCCGAGCATGCGGTGGCCCACGCCGGCCTCGGCGAGGGCGGCGGCGAGCGCCTCGAGCGGCAGCGTGTGCTGCTCCTCGTCGGCACAGGAGAGGAGGATCCGCGGCGGCCCGGCCGGCCTGGTCGCCCGGCTCAGCGCGGCGAACGCCTCGGAGACGCAACGGGACAGCAGGTGCTCCACCTCGATGAGCGCGTACGTGGCGGCGTGCCGCTCGCCGACGCCGGCCAGCACCGGCCGGATCAGCCGGTCCCAGGTGGCCACCACGCCCTCGTCGGCGAGGGAACGCGCGATCGTCTCGCCGATCGCCGTCGAGTCCAGGCGCATGGCGGCGCGGGCGAGGCCCCGTGCGGCGGGCCCGGCCCGGCCGACGGGGATGGTCGGCCCGCCGCCGTCCCGGACCCCGCGCGGACGCGACCGGGGCAGGTCCTCGACGCGTACGCCTGCGGGCGCCTGGCGGGCCCACCGCGCCGCCTCGGCGGGGCTGACCCCCTCGGCGGTGAGCCTCCGCATGATCTCCAGGCGGGCCAGGTCGTCCGCCGTGTAGCGGCGGTGCTGGCCCGGCTCGTGGCGGCTGGGCCCGAGGCCGTAACGCTGGTGCCAGGTGCGCAGCGTGGTCACGGCGACCCCGAGCCGACGGGCGACCGCGCCCGCGCTCAGCGCCTCATCGACCACCCGACCGCTCCGGCGCCTCGTCGGCGGGCGCGCCCGACGGGACCGCGGCGACGTCGGGGCCGGCCGGCCCAGGGTCGGCCGGCGTGCCGGCCACGGCGCCCACGCCGCCGGCGGGCGGGGTGGCCGGGGGAACGGTGACGGCGGCGGGCCGGGCGTCCGGGCCGCCGGGACGCAGCAGGCGGCCCACCACCCCACGGAGCCACGGTGCGTACGCCCGCGGGTCGGCGTCCAGGTCGGCCTCGAGCGCCGTCGGCTCCACCCAGCGCAGCTCGGCCACCTCGGCTGGATCGGGCCGCAGCGGCGCGCCGGGGAGGAAGTCACCCCGCAGGACGTGGTCGTACTCGAACTCGACCCGGCCGGTGGTCGGGTCCTCGGCGTAGTAGAGGTGGATGCCCATCTCGGTCAGCTCGACCGGGCCCGCACCCAGCTCCTCCCGCAACCGGCGGTTCGCGGCCTCGGCCAGCGACTCGCCGGGCAGGGGGTGACCGCAGCACGAGTTGGCCCAGCGCAGCGGGAAGCGGGTCTTCACGGCGGCCCGGCGCTGGAGCAGCACCTGGCCGTCCGGCGCCACCAGCATGACGGAGAACGCCCGGTGCAACTGGCCCGGTGGCCGGTGGGCGGCCGCCACCGTCGTCTCACCGTGGGCCTGCCCGGCCTCGTCGACGAGCTCGACGAGATGCCCCTCACGGTCACTCATGCCGATCCTCCACTGCTGTCGCTCATCGGTCATCTCCTGTGACGCGGCCGGCGGCGAGCTTGCCGGAGATCAGCACCATCGGCACGCCCACGCCGGGCTGGGTGCCCGAGCCGACGAAGACCACGTTGGAGAGCGCCCGGTGCAGGTTGGTCGGCCGGAACGGCCCGGTCTGGAGGAAGCTGTGCGCGGCCGCGAACGGCGTGCCCGCCGCCATGCCCTGGGCCGCCCAGTCGGCCGGCGTCACCGTCCGCAGCACCTCCACGCCCGCGCCGAAGCCGACGTAGCCGCGGTCCTCCAGCGTGGCGACGAGCCGGTCGGCGTAGCGGTCGGCGAGGCCGCCCCGCCAGTCGAGCGGCGCCCGGTCGAGGTTGGGCGTCGGGGCGAGCACGTAGTAGGTGTGCCGGCCCGGTGGCGCCACCGACGGGTCGGTGCGGCTCGGGTTGGTGACCAGCAGCGATGGGTCGGACATCAGCTCGCCCCGGCGGATGACCTCGTCGAACGTGCCCCGCCAGGACCGACCGAAGTGGATGTTGTGGTGGGCGATCCGCGAGTAGCCCTGGGTCGACCCGACGTGCAGGACCACGCAGGACGGTGAGTGGGTGAGCCGCCGGCGGGGCGCGGCGGGCAGCAGGTCGCGGTAGGCGACCGGCAGGTCGGGGTTGAGCACCACCACGTCGGCCGGCACGACCTCGCCGTCGGCGGTGAGCACCCCGGTGGCCCGGCCGTTCGCCGTCAGCACCCGGGTCACCGTGGTGCCGTACCGGATCTGCACCCCGTGCTTCTCCGCGGCGCCGGCCATGGCCCGGGCCACCGAGTGGACGCCGCCGCGGGGGAACCAGACCCCGGCCACCGCGTCGAGGTACGCGATGACGGCGTAGATGGCCAGCGCGTCGTGCGGGGCGAGCCCGGCGTACATGGCCTGGAACGAGAAGATCCGCTGGGTGCGCGGATCGCGGAAGAACTGCGCGATCTTGGTGTGCAGCCGGCGGAAGGCCCCGCCGGCCAGCAGCCGCAGCAGGTTGCCGGTGAGCAGGTCGACCGGCGTGTCCAGGTTGCGCTCGATGAAGTCGGCCCGTTCGAGCTGCCACAGCCGCCGGGCGTAGTCGACGAAGCGCAGGTAGCCGTCCGCCTCCCGCGGCCCGCAGACCCGGGAGATCTCGGCGGCCATCCGGGCGGTGTCGGTGATGACGTCGAGGGTCGAGCCGTCCGGGTAGTACGCCCGGTAGGCCGGGTCGAGCGGTGTCAGGTCGAGCCAGTCGCCCAGTTCCTCACCGACCGCGCCGAGCGCCTCGGCGATCAGTTCCGGCATGGTGAGCACCGTCGGCCCGGTGTCGAACTCGTAGCCGTCCACGCCGAGCCGACCCGCCCGGCCACCCGGCACCGGCTCGCGTTCGAGCACGGTCACCTGCCGACCGCGCCCGGCGAGGTGCAGCGCGCAGGCCAGGCCGCCCAGGCCGGCGCCGACGACCACCACACGGTCCGTTCGTCCGTCCACCGTCCGCACGCCACCACCTCCTCGCGCGAGCGCCCATCATGCCTGTCGATCCCGGTCGGCGGTGACCGACCGGGCGAAAGCGACGCGAGCGGGCGGGACGATCCCCCGGCCGGGGTGAACGTCGGCCGCGTCCGCATCTGTGGCCGTCCGGCCGAGCGTACCCTAGAGTGACGAGTTGCGTCGATTGATGCGTCGATGAGGAGGGTCGGGTGGAAGCGGAGTTGGCCGCTGCCTATGACCGGTGTCGTGAGCTGCACAGACGGCACGGCCGCACCTACTATCTCGCCACCCGGCTGCTCCCCGCGTGGAAACGGCGACACGTGCACGCCCTCTACGGCTTCACGCGCTACGCGGACGAGATCGTCGACCGCACCGACGCCCTGCCGCCGGCGGAGCGTGCCGCCCGGCTCGACGACTGGGCGGGCCGGTTCCTCGCCGGCCTGCACGGCGAGCCGGTCGACGACCCGCTGCTCCCCGCCGTCCTGCACACCATCGCCGTCTTCGACCTGGACCGGGACGACTTCGCCTCGTTCCTCAAGAGCATGGCGATGGACCTGAGCGTCACCTCGTACCCCAGCTACGCGCACCTGCTCGACTACATGGAGGGTTCGGCGGCGGCCATCGGCACGATGATGCTGCCCGTCCTGGAGAGCAGCGACCCGGCCGCGGCCCGGGAACCCGCCCGGCAGCTCGGCTTCGCCTTCCAGCTCACCAACTTCATCCGCGACGTGGGCGAGGACCTGGCCCGCGGCCGGACCTACCTCCCCGACGAGGACCTGGACCGGTTCGGAGTGAGCAGGGACGACCTTGCCGAGGCGTCCCGCCGTGGCCGCGCCACCCCGGCGATCCGGGCGTTGATCGCGTACGAGGTGCGGCGCGCGCAGGCGCACTACGCGGCGGCGGCGCCGGGGATCACCCTGCTCGCGCCGGCCTCGCAGGCCTGCATGCGCACGGCGTACGCCCTCTACGGCGGCATCCTCGACGAGGTGGCCGCCCAGGACTACGACGTCTTCGCGCGCCGGGCCGTGGTGCCACGGCGGCGCCGGCTCGCGGTGGCCGCCCGTGCGCTGCTCACGCCGACCGGCACGCCCGTCGTGGTGCCCGGGCCGCCGCTGCCCCGCGCCGTGCCGGCCGAACCGACGCTGCCGAGGACGGCGGCGTCCTGAGCCGCCACCCGGTGTGCCCCGCCGTGCCGGTGCGTCCCGCGCTGCTGGTCAGAGGCAGTCGTGCAGGGCGTCCCCCAGCGTCTCGACCCGGTCGAAGTCGGCGAGCCGGGCCGTCACGTACGCGAAGGCGTAGCCCCGGACCGGGTCGGCCCAGGCGCAGCTGCCCCCGAGGCCGCCCATGCCCCAGCTGCCGTCGTCCTCCCACTGCATGCCCAGCGTCCACCGGGTACGCCGCCCGAGCAGCAGGTCGTCGCCGTCGTACTGGACCCGGGTGGCCTCGGCGACCAGGTCGGGGCTGAACAGGCGGACGCCGTCCAGGGTGCCGCCGGCGAGCAGGCCGGCGTAGAGGCGTGCCAACCCGGTCGCGGTGGCGTGCAGGTTGACCGCGGGCACCTCGGCGCCGCGCCAGAGCGGGCTGTTGAGCACGGCCAGGTCCAGGCCGCCCGCGGGGTTGGTAACCGCCCGGTGGCGCAGGGAACCCGGCTCACCCGCCGTCCGGGTCGGCCAGCCCGGGTCGCCGTACGTCAGGTCGGCGCACCGGCGCTGGTCCGCCTCACCCAGGCCGAAGCCCAGGTCCAGCCCCCAGGGTCCGGCGATCTCCTCGGCCAGGAAGCGGCCCACCGGGCGGCCGTCGACGCGCCGGACCAGCTCACCCACCAGGTGCCCGTACGTCCAGGCGTGCTCGCCGGCGACGGTGCCCGGCTCCCACTCGGGCTCGGCGCCGGCCAGGTCTCCGCAGAGCAGGTCCCAGTCCCCGACGGCGGCAGCCGGCCTGGGCACCGGGAAGGCGGGCAGGCCGGCGGTGTGGTCGAGCACCTGCCGGACGGTGGCCGGGGCGCGGAAGCCGGGCCAGTGCGCGGCGACCGGGTCGTCCAGGCCCAGCCGACCGCGGTCGACGAGCAGCAGCAGGCAGAGCGCGGCCAGCGGCTTGCCGACCGAGTAGACGTTCACGAGGGTGTCGGCCCGCCACGGGTGTCCCGGGGTCCGCTCGCCGCCGACGATGTCGACCACGGGCTCGCCGTCGTACCAGATGGCGAGCCCGGCACCGGTCTCCCGTCCCTCGGCGAGCAGGTCGTGGAAGCGATCGCGGACAGCGGCGAACCGAGCGTGATGCACCCCGCCACGGTAGGCCCCGTGCCCGCCCCCGCGCCCGCCCTCGGGTCCAGGCGCGTCGATCATGGAGTTGTCGCCGCGACACGCCGTGCCGGACGGCGACAACTCCATGATCACCGGGGCCACGGGCGGGGGCGCGGGTGGGGGTGGGGGGTGGTGGTGGGGGGTTGGGATCTGGGGGATGCTGTGCGGGTGGCTGAGCCGGAGCAGGTGGACGTGGTCGTTGTCGGGCTGGGCGTCGGGGGCGAGGAGGTGGCCGGGCGGCTCGCCGAGGCCGGCCTGAGCGTCGTCGGCATCGAGCGGAACCTGGTGGGCGGCGAGTGCCCGTACTGGGGCTGCATCCCGAGCAAGATGATGATCCGGGCGGCGAACGCGCTCGCCGAGGCGCGCCGGGTCGACGGGCTGGCGGGCACCGCGCAGGTGCGGCCGGACTGGGCACCCGTGGCGAAGCGGATCCGCGAGGAGGCGACCGACACCTGGAACGACCGGGTGGCCGTCGAACGGTTCACGGGCCGGGGCGGCCGGTTCGTCCGGGGCAGCGGCCGGCTGGAGGGGCCCGGTCGGGTCCGCGTCGGTGACCAGTTCTTCCAGGCCCGGTACGGCGTAGTCCTGGGCACCGGTACGCGTCCAGCGGTGCCGCCGATCGACGGTCTGGCCGGCACGCCGTACTGGACGAACCGCGAGGCGATCGAGGTCGAGGAACTGCCGGAGTCGCTGCTCGTGCTCGGCGGCGGCGCGATCGGCCTGGAGTTGTCCCAGGTCTTCGCCCGGTTCGGCGTCCGGGTCACCGTCGTCGAGGCGATGGACCGGGTGCTCGCCGTGGAGGAGCCCGAGGCGTCCGAGGTGGCCGCCGCCGCGCTGCGCGCGGACGGCGTGGAGATCCACACCGGCGTACGCGCGGAGCGGGTCGACCACGACGGCGAGCGGTTCACCCTGCGCGGCGCCGGCGGGGTGGAGTTCACCGGGGAGCGGCTGCTGGTGGTCACCGGCCGCCGCGCGCACCTGGACGAGCTGGGGCTGGACACCGTCGGGGTGGACGCGAGCCAGCGGTATCTGCCGGTCGACGACCGCATGCAGGTCACCGACGGGCTCTGGGCGGTCGGTGACGTGACCGGCGAGGGCGCGTTCACCCACGTCGCCATGTACCAGGCGGCGATCGTCATCGCCGACCTGCTGGACCGGGCCCGGCACGCCCGGGCGGGAGCGGACCCGAGCGGCACGGCGAGCGTGGTCGGCGGCGCGATGGGTGCGGCGAGCGCGCTCAGCGCCAGCGGGTCGAGCGGGTCGGCGGGCACGGTGCCGCGTGCCGACTACCGGGCCCTGCCGCGGGTGACCTTCACCGACCCCGAGGTGGGCGCCGTGGGTCTGACCGAGGAGCAGGCGCGCGCCCGGGGGATCAACGTCCAGGTGGGCTTCAGCAAGCTCGCCGACTCGACCCGGGGCTGGATCCACCGGGTGGGCGACGAGGGTTTCATCAAGGTGGTGGCGGACGCCGACCAGGGCGTGCTGATCGGGGCGACCTCGGTCGGGCCGGCGGGCGGGGAGGTCCTGTCCGGGCTGGTGGTGGCCGTGCACGGGGCGGTGCCGGTCAGCCAGCTCCGGCACATGATCTACGCGTACCCGACCTTCCACCGGGCGATCGAGGCGGCGCTCGGAAACCTGCACTGACTGCCGGGATCTGACGAGCGAGGGCATGCGGCTGTTCGGTTCTTGCAGCGCTGTGACATAGGATTGCGGCCGTGACGAAGCGGTTGACCGAGGTGGCCCGGAAGGCGGGCGTCAGCGAGGCCACCGTGAGCCGGGTGCTCAACGGTCGCGGTGGCGTCTCCGAATCGACCCGTGCGGCGGTGCTCACCGCGCTCGACGTGCTCGGCTATGAGCGGCCGACGAAGCTGCGGGGTGAGCGGGCCCGGCTGGTGGGCCTCGTCCTCCCGGAACTGCAGAACCCGATCTTCCCGGCGCTCGCCGAGGTGGTCACCGGATCGCTGGCGCAGCGCGGGTTCACCCCGGCCCTGTGCGCGCGCACCATCGGTGGCGTCTCCGAGGCGGACTACGTCGAGATGCTGCTCGACCACCAGGTGTCCGGGGTGATCTTCGCGGGTGGGTCGTACGCGCTGGCCGACGCGCCGCACGACCACTACCGGCGGCTGACCGAGCGGGGGCTGCCGGTGGTGCTCGTGAACGCGGGCGTGGACGAGCTGGGCTTTCCCCGGGTCTCCACGGACGACGCGGTGGCCGTCGAGCAGGCGTACGGGCACCTGCGGTCGCTCGGGCACGAGCGGATCGGCATGGTGCTCGGGCCCGAGGGGCACGTGCCGTCACGACGCAAGCTCGCTGCGGTGGCCCGGATCGCCGGGTGGGCCGACCCGAGCGAGTGGGTCGAGCGGTCCAGCTTCTCGATGGAGGGCGCCCGGGTGGCGGCCACGAAGCTCGTGGACCGCGGCGTCACCGGGGTGATCTGTGCCAGCGACGTGCTCGCGCTGGGCGCGATCCGCGCGGTGCGCCGGCTCGGCCGCTCGGTGCCCGGTGACGTGTCGGTCGTGGGCTACGACGACTCGGCGTTCATGACCTGCACCGACCCGCCGTTGACGACGGTGCGGCAGCCGATCGAGACGATGGGCCAGGCCGCCGTCGACCTGCTGGTGACCCAGATCGAGGGTGCCGGCGTGCTGCACGACGAGTTGCTGTTCGAGCCCGAGCTGGTGGTGCGCGGCTCCACCGCACCCGCCCCCGGCCGCTGACGCCGGCCCGGCGCACCGCCGTCCCCACCGACTGATCGCTCCCTTCGGCCGTCGACCGCTGCCCGCGGTCGGCGGCCTTTCTCGTCGTGCCCCCAAGCGGGACAGAACTCCCGGATCGACCACTGCGGCCAGCGACAGTCGGGATCTCTCGTGATCCAGTCGTGTCCTTTCAAAACAGGATCGACATCTTGCCGGAACATGTCCACGTCGTTACAGTGACTCCACTCACAACTGGCCGCCGTGTCGCCACGGAGGGTCAGGTCGCATGACGGATACAGATCAGCAGCTGCGGTGACGTCCACCGCAGGTCCAGCGAGGTCATGGAGACACCCGTTCCCGAAGGGATGGACAGATGTCCGTACCGCAGTACCGGAAGACTGCGGCGTTGGCGCTCGTGGCCGGCCTGGGGCTCAGCCTCACGGCCTGCTCCACCAAGAGCGATGACGCGACGAGCGACGCAGGTGGCAAGGTCACCATCACCGTCGACTGCCAGCCGGTCGGCTCCCAGAAAGACCTGTTGCAGAACTGGAACGACGACGTCGCCGAGTTCCAGCGACAGAACCCGAACATCGTCGTCAAGAGCGTCAGCGTCGGCGAGCAGTGCAACAACCCGCCGGACTTCACGGCCCGGCTCGCCGGCGGCACGGTGACCGACCTCTTCTACGGGTACATGACCGATCTCCAGCAGGTGCTCGACTCCGGTCAGGCGATGGACATCACCGAGTTCGCCAACAAGGAGACGATCCCGACCTGGGACAGCGTCGACCCGGCGCTCAAGGAGGTCTTCACCGAGGACGGCAAGCTCTACGCCGTCCCGACGAAGAACTACTCGATGGGCCTGCTCTACAACAAGACCCTGTTCCAGCAGGCCGGGCTCGACCCGAACAACCCGCCCAAGACGTGGCCGGAGGTCCGGGAGGCCGCCAAGAAGATCTCGGCCCTCGGCAACGGCATCGCGGGGTACGCCGAGTACAGCGCCGGCAACACCGGCGGGTGGCACTTCACGGCGCTGCTCTACTCCCAGGGCGGCCAGGTGCTGACCGAGGACGGCAAGAAGGCCGACTTCAACAACGCGATGGGCCGGCAGGTCCTCCAGAACCTCAAGGACATGCGGTACGGCGACAACAGCATGGGCAGCCGCCAACTGCTGCAGTGGGCCGACCTGCTGACCAACGCGGCCGCCGGCAAGGTGGGCATGTTCATCGGCGCGCCCGACGCCACGACCGCGATCGTCACGCAGTTCCAGGGCAAGTACCAGGACTGGGCGATGGCCCCGATGCCCGGCCAGGACGGCCCGGCGAAGGGAACCCTCGGCGGTGGCGAGGGCTACTTCTTCAAGAAGGGCCTGTCCAAGGAGCAGGTCGAGGCCGGTCTGAAGTGGCTGGCGTACGAGAAGTTGACGCCCGGCAAGGGCCAGTTCGACTACGTCCGGGCCAAGCCGCAGAACCAGCCGGTCGGTCTCCCGCAGCCGACGCTGTTCTCCGTGGGCAGCGACGCGCAGAAGCAGGAGGTGGAGCTCCGCAAGGCGAACGCCAACCTGCCGGTGGAGAACTTCACCGCCTTCGAGGCGACGCCCGTGCCGATCAAGGGTGAGCCGCGCAACGCGCAGGCCATCTACGCGGTGCTGGACGCGGCGATGTCCGGCGTGCTCACCAACCCGAACGCCAACATCGACGAACTCCTCAAGACCGCCGAAGGCAAGGTCAACCAGCTCCTCGCCGCCGAGGGCTGACCCGGTGCCGTGGGGGCCGGCGCCCCGGCCCCCACGGCGTCCCCCGCACCCGTCCGGTCACCGACTTCCGCAGGAGTTGCCTTGGCGATCACCACCGTCCCGGGAACCACCAGACCGGGTCGCTCCGCCACGCCGTACGCGGCAGGGCCACGGCGTACGAGCCTCGGCCGCAAGGTACGGGACAACCTCACGGGGCACGCGTTCCTGATCGGCGCGGTGCTCTGCTTCGCGGTCTTCTCCTGGTACCCGATGATCCGCGGCGTCGTCATGAGCTTCCAGCGCACCCGCCGGGGCGAGACCACCTGGGTGGGCTGGGACAACTACGCCCGCATCCTCGACGACCCCAGCTTCTGGACCGCCTGGAAGAACACGCTCTACTTCACGGCGCTGGCGCTCGTCCTCGGCTACGCGGTGCCGTTCTTCGTGGCGATCCTGCTCAACGAGTTCCGGCAGGCCAAGGGCTACCTGCGGATCCTGGTCTACCTGCCGGTGATGCTGCCGCCGGCCTCGGCGCTGTTCCTCTTCAAGTACTACGCGTACGACCCGAGCGAGGCGGGCCTGTTCAACGCGGTCCTCGCGGCGCTGCACCTGCCGACGTCGGAGTGGATGCAGTCGCCCGGGATGACGATGCCCGCCATGGTGCTCGCGTCCACCTGGATGAACATGGGCAGCGCGGTGCTCATCTACCTGGCGGCGTTGCAGAACATCCCCGGCGAGCTGTACGAGGCGGCCGAGCTGGACGGCGCCGGGATCTGGCGGCGGATCGTCAACGTGACGATCCCGCAGACCCGGCTGATCCTCCTGCTCCTGGCGATGCTCCAGATCGTCGCCACGATGCAGCTGTTCATCGAACCCCTGATCCTCGCGAACGGCGCGGGCGCCGAGGACTCCGCCACCTCGGTGGCGTACCTCATCTACCAGCACGGGTTCTTCCAGAACGACCTCAACGGCGCGGCGGCGCTCGGCGTGATCATGCTCGTGGTGCTCGCCGGGTTCTCCGCCGTCTACGCGCGGCTGACCTCGAAACAGGACTAGGACGGGCGAGCAATGGCACACGACTCCGGGACCCGGACCCTCATCTCCCACGCCCAACTCCGGCGGGGACGCGGCAAGGTCGTCTACTGGACGCTGCTCACCGTCGTCGTCGTGGTGTTCACGCTCGTGTTCCTCGGGCCGCTCTACTGGATGGTCACCGGCGCGCTCAAGTCCGGCCAGGAGATCGCCCAGACCCCGCCGTCGCTGTTCCCGCGGGATCCCCAGCCGCAGAACTACGTCGACGCGTGGAACAACCTCGACCTGGCCAAGCTGCTCTTCAACACCTTCTACTACGCGGCCGGCGCGTTGTTCTTCCAGCTCGTCCTCGACACGGCGGCGGCGTACTCGCTGTCGAAGCTGCGGCCGGTGTTCGGCAACGCGATCCTCGGTCTGATGCTGGCCACGCTGATGATCCCCGCGATGGTCCTCATCGTCCCGCAGTACGTCACCGTCATCAACCTGCCGATCCTGCACCTCAACCTGCTCGACTCGCCGTTCGCCATCTGGCTGCCCCTCGTCGCGAACGCGTTCAACATCTTCCTGCTGAAGCGGTTCTTCGACTCGATCCCGGAGGACCTCATGGCGGCCGCCGTCGTGGACGGGGCGACACCGCTGCGCACGCTGTGGTCGATCATCCTGCCGATGTCGCGCCCCATCCTCGGCGTCGTCTCGATCTTCGCGGTGACGGCGGTGTGGAAGGACTTCCTGTGGCCGAAGCTGGTCATGCCGTCGCCCGAGACCCGGACGGTCAGCGTCGGCATCTACGCCTTCTCCGGCGGCACACCCATGAACGTCGTCGTCGCCGCGTCGGTCATCGCGGCGATCCCGACCGTCGTCATCTTCCTGCTCTTCCAGCGGAACATCATGTCCGGCCTGACCACGGGCAGCCTCAAGGGATGACCCGCGGCGGTCCACGACCACCCCACCGACCCCCCATCCAGGCCCGGCGAACCGCCGACGAACCGACGCAGAAAGCAGGTGCCCGTGTCCACAGCAGACGACCCCCGGTGGTGGCGCAGCGCGGTGATCTACCAGATCTACCCGCGCAGCTTCGCCGACGCCGACGGTGACGGGATCGGCGACCTCGCGGGTATCCGGCAGCGCCTCGCGTACCTCGCCGGCCTCGGCGTGGACGCCGTGTGGTTCAGCCCGTGGTACCCGTCACCGATGGCCGACGCCGGGTACGACGTCTCCGACTACCGCGACATCGACCCCGTCTTCGGCACGCTCGCCGAGGCGGAGGAGCTGATCGCCCAGGCGCACCGGCTCGGCCTACGGGTGATCATCGACCTGGTGCCGAACCACTGTTCGGAGGCCCACCCGTGGTTCCAGGCGGCGCTCGCCAGCCCGGACGCCCCCGAGCGGGAGCTGTTCTGGTTCCGCCCGGGTCGGGGCCCGGACGGTTCGCAGAAGCCGACCGACTGGGTCTCCCCGTTCGGCGGCGACACGTGGACGCGTACGACCAACCCGGACGGCACGCCGGGCGACTGGTACCTGCACCTCTTCGCCCCGCAGCAGCCCGACTTCAACTGGGACCACCCCCGCGTCCGCGCCGAGTTCGAGGACATCCTGCGGTTCTGGCTCGACCGGGGCATCGACGGCATCCGGATCGACTCGGCCGCGATGCTGGCCAAGGACCCGGCGCTGCCCGAGGCCACCCCGGACGGCCCGAGCCCCTTCATCGACCTGGACGCGGTGCACGAGATCTACCGGAGCTGGCGGCGCATCGTCGAGGAGTACCCGGGCGGGCGCGCCCTGATCGGCGAGGTGTGGCTACCCGACCAGCAGCGCTTCGCCAACTACCTGCGCCCGGACGAACTGCACGCGGCGTTCAACTTCGACTTCCTCGGCTGCGCCTGGGATCCGGTGGCGCTGCGCGCCTGTATCGACGCCACGCTGGCCGCGCACCTCCCGGTCGGCGCCCCCGCGACGTGGGTGCTCTCCAACCACGACGTGACCCGCCACGTCACCCGGTACGGGCGGGAGGACACGACGTTCAGCTTCGCGGCCAAGCGGGAGGGGATCCCGAGCGACCTGGAGCTGGGCACCCGCCGCGCCCGGGCCGCGGCGCTGCTGTCCCTCTCGCTGCCCGGCGCCGCGTACGTGTACCAGGGCGAGGAGCTGGGTCTCTGGGAGGTCGAGGACATCCCGCCGGAGCTGCGCCAGGACCCCATGTACTTCCGGTCCGGCGGGGTCGACCCCGGTCGGGACGGCTGTCGGGTGCCGCTGCCCTGGTCCGGCGAGACGCCGCCGTTCGGCTTCAGCCCGGACGGCGCGACCGCCCGGCCCTGGCTCCCGCAGCCGGCGGACTGGAAGGACCGCACCGCCGAGGCACAGGCCGGCGACGAGCGCTCGATGCTCGAGCTGTACCGGGCCGCGATCGCCATCCGCCGGGCCGAGCCGGCGCTCGGCGACGGGGAGCTGACCTGGCTGCCCGCACCGGACGGCGTGCTCGCCTACCAGCGGTCGCCCCGCTTCACCTGCGTGGTCAACCTCGCCGGCGCCCCGGTGCCGTTGCCGCCGCACACCGAGCGGCTGCTCGCCAGCGGGCCGCTCGACGACGACCTGCTGCCGCCGGACACCGCCGTCTGGCTGCGTACCACCGAAACGACCGCGACCTGACACCCCGCGGCGTCGGCGGCCCGTCCCGGCCGCCGACGCCGCACCGACCAGCCGGCGGCCCGTCCCGGCCGCCGGCGCCGCCCAGGGCCACCGCGCCGACCCGCCGGGCCGGCCGGCCGAGACGGACAGGAGGTATCCGCCGCACCACCAACTCGGGGGGACCGCAAGAGCAACTCGGGGGGACCGCACCGCACGGGGGATCTGGACCACCGACGAGAGGGAGAGCTTCGCTCATGCCCGACCACGCCACCGACACCCCACCCCGAAGAGCCCGCATCCGCACGGGCACGGCCGCCCTCGCGGCGGCCGCCCTCACCGCGACCTCGCTCACGGTCGTCGCGCTGACCGGCACCGCCACCCCGGCCCAGGCGGCCGGGCTCTCCCCGTTCGACATCCCGGGGCGCGGCGCCACCGTCCCGTTCGTCGAGCACGAGGCCGAGGAGGCCGCGCACACCGGCACGAGGATCGGCCCGGACCGGCGCTACGGCACGCTGCCGTCCGAGGCGTCCGGCCGCGAGGCCGTCACGCTCGACGCGGTCGGCGAGTACGTCGAGTTCACGCTGACCGCACCCGCGAACGCGGTCACGTTCCGGTACAGCATCCCGGACAACGCCGCCGGCACGGGCCGGGACGCGAGCATCGACCTGCGCGCCAACGGCGCCCTCGTGAAGTCCGTTCCCGTGACGTCCCGGTATGGCTGGTACTACGGCGGCTACCCGTTCAACAACAACCCGGGCGACGTCAACCCGCACCACTTCTACGACGAGACCCGGACCATGTTCGGCACCACCTACCCGGCCGGCACGACGATCCGCCTCCAGGTCTCCTCGACCGCCCAGTCACCCAGCTTCACCATCGACCTGGCCGACTTCGAGCTGGTCGGGCCGGAGATCCCGAAGCCCGCCGGCGCGCTCGACGTGGTCGCCGACTTCGGCGCCGACCCGACGGGCGCCACCGACTCGACCGCCAAGTTCCAGGCCGCGGTGGACGCCGGCAGGGCGCAGGGGCGGACCGTGTGGATCCCGCGGGGCACGTTCACCCTCTGGGACCACGTGGTGGTCGACGGGGTGACCCTGCGCGGCGCCGGGCCGTGGTACTCGGTGCTCGGCGGTCGCCACCCCACCGACCGCAAACGTGCCGCCGGCATCTACGGCAAGTACGTCCCGGGCGGCGGCTACGGCGGCGAGATCCGCCCGCACGAGGCCGGTGGCCCGAGCCGCAACGTGACCCTGCGCGACTTCGCGATCATCGGTGACATCCGGGAACGCGTCGACGAGCACCAGGTCAACGCGATCGGCGGGGCCATGTCCGACTCGGTGGTCGACAACGTCTGGCTCCAGCACACCAAGGTCGGCGCCTGGATGGACGGGCCGATGAACAACTTCACGATCCGCAACAGCCGGATCCTGGACCAGACCGCCGACGGGGTGAACTTCCACTGGGGAGTCACGAACTCCACGGTGACCAACACGTTCGTCCGCAACACGGGCGACGACGCGCTGGCCATGTGGGCGCAGAACGTGCCGAACGTCAACAACTCGTTCACCTTCAACACGATCGGCGTGACGATCCTCGCCAACCACCTGGTCACGTACGGCGGGCGGGACATCAGGATCACCGACAACGTGACCGCCGACTCGGTCACCAACGGCGGCGGCATCCACGTGGCGAACCGCTACCCGGGGGTGAACGGCCCGACCGCCGTCTCCGGGACGATCACCGTCGCCCGGAACACGCTGATCCGCAACGGCAACTCCGACTACAACTGGCGGTTCGGCGTGGGCGCGATCTGGTTCTCCGCGCTCAACGAACCGATCCAGAACGCGACGATCGCGGTCACCGACACCGACATCCTCGACAGCTCGTACGCGGCCCTGCACTGGATCGAGGGCGCCACCAGCGGGATCAGCTTCAGCAACGTCCGCATCGACGGCGCCGGGACGTACGCCCTCCAGGTGCAGGCACCCAGCCAGGTGTCGTTCACGAACGTGCGGGCCACCGGCATCGCGCAGGCCAACCCGATCCACAACTGCGTGGGCAGCGGCTTCCAGATCACCCAGGGCCCCGGCAACTCCGGCTGGTACACGCCCACGCCGTACTGCGGCCCCTGGCCCGAGCCGCAGTGGGGCGGCGGTCCCACCGACCCGCCGCCGACCGACCCCCCGCCGACCGACCCGCCACCCGCGGGCGGCAACCTGGCCCTCGGCCGGCCCGTCACCGCCACCAGCTCCACGCAGACCTACGTGGCGGCCAACGCCGTGGACGGCAACACCGCCAGCTACTGGGAGAGCGCGAACAACGCCTTCCCCCAGTCGCTGACCGTCGACCTGGGCGCGGTGCGCGCCGTCGACCGGGTGGTGCTGAAGCTGCCGCCGCCGTCGGCCTGGCAGGCGCGTACGCAGACGCTGGCCGTGCTCGGTTCGACAGACGGGTCGTCGTTCGGCACGCTCAAGGGGTCGGCCGGTTACACGTTCGATCCGGCGTCCGGCAACAGTGTGACGATCGCCCTCCCGGCCGGTGACCGGCGGTTCGTGCGGCTGACCTTCACCGGCAACACCGGCTGGCCGGCCGGCCAGCTCGCCGAGTTCGAGGTGTACGGCGACGGCACCCCGCCCACCACACCACCGCCCACCACCCCGCCACCCAGCGGAAACCTGGCGGCCGGGCGGCCGGTCTCGGCGACCAGCCACACCGACGTGTACGTGCCCGCGAACACCGTCGACGGCAACCCGAACACCTACTGGGAGAGCGCCAACAACGCCTTCCCCCAGTCGGTGACCGTCGACCTGGGCAGCGCCCGCCCGGTGTCCCGGCTCGTGCTGAAGCTCCCGCCCGCGGCGGCCTGGCAGACGCGTACGCAGACGCTGGCCGTGCTCGGTTCCACGGACGGGTCGTCGTTCGGCACGCTGAAGGGGTCGGCCGGTTACACGTTCGATCCGGCGTCCGGCAACAGCGTGACGATCGCCCTGCCGGCCGGTGACCGGCGGTTCGTGCGGCTGACCTTCACCGGCAACACCGGCTGGCCCGCCGGCCAGCTCGCCGAGTTCGAGGTCCACGCCACCTGACGTGCGCCGGTGGGGCCCTGCCGCCGATCGGGGCCCCACCGGCGCGCCCGCAACACCCCGCACCACCACCGCACACGCCTCTCCACGTCCCCCGGGAAGAAGGTGTCCGCAACCATGTCCAGATTCCGCACCCGACTCATCGCGGTGCTCACCGCGGTCGGCCTGGCCGTCACCGCGGCTCCGGCGCCGCCGGCCGCCGCCGCGGGCGGCCCGAACCTCGCCGCCGGGCGCAGCACCTCCGCCAGCAGCGCCAACGGACCGTACGTCGCCGCCAACCTCACCGACGGCAACCAGGGCAGCTACTGGGAGAGCAGCGGCGCCCTCCCACAGTGGGCCCAGGTCGACCTCGGGTCCAGCCAGTCGATCGACCAGGTGACGCTCAAGTTGCCGGGCGGCTGGGAGGCCCGCACCCAGACGCTCTCCGTGCAGGGCAGCGCGGACGGCAGCGGCTTCAGCACCATCGTCTCCTCCGCCGGCCGGTCGTTCAGCCCGGCCAGCGGAAACACCGTGACCCTCACCTTCCCGGCCACCAGCACCCGGTTCGTGCGGATCGCCGTCACGGCGAACACCGGCTGGCCGGCCGCCCAGCTCGCCGAGCTGGAGGTGTACGGCGCCGCCACCTCCTCGACCAACCTGGCGCTCGGCAAGGCGATGGCCGAGAGCGGGCACGCCGACGTGTACGGCGCCGCCAACGCCAACGACGGCAACGCGGCCACCTACTGGGAGAGCGTCAACAACGCCTTCCCGCAGTGGATCCAGGTCGACCTGGCCGCCACCGTGAACGTCGACCGGCTGGTGCTCAAACTGCCGGCCGGCTGGCCGGCGCGCAGCCAGACGCTGACCGTGCAGGGCAGCACCAACGGGTCGACCTTCAACACCCTGGTCGCCTCGGCGGCGTACGCCTTCAACCCGGGCTCCGGCAACACGGTCACCGTGACCGTGCCGACGGCGTCCACCCGGTACGTCCGGCTGCTGTTCACCGCGAACACCGGCTGGCCCGCCGGGCAGCTCTCCGAGCTGGAGGTGTACGGCCCGGCCACCGGCGACACGCAGCCGCCCTCGGCACCCGGCAACCTCGCCTTCACCGAGCCGGCGCCCGACCAGATCCGGCTCACCTGGACGGCGTCGACCGACAACGTGGGCGTGACCGGCTACGACATCTACGCCAACGGTGTGCTGCGCACCAGCGTCGGCGGCTCGACGCTCACGTACACCGACACCCAGCCGGCCGGCGCCACGGTCACCTACCACGTCCGGGCCCGGGACGCCGCCGGCAACCAGTCGCCGAACAGCAACACGGTCACCCGCACGGGCAACACCGGTGACACGGTGGCACCCACGGCGCCGGGCAACCTGGCGTACACCGAGCCGGCGAGCGGCCAGATCCGGTTGACCTGGACGGCGTCCACCGACAACGTCGGCGTGACCGGCTACGACGTGTACGCCAACGGCGCCCTGCGCGGCAGCGTCAACGGCACGACCCTCACGTACACCGACACCCAGCCGGCGTCGGCCACCGTCTCCTACGTCGTGCGTGCCCGCGACGCGGCGGGGAACGTGTCGGCGAACAGCAACACGGTGACCCGCCCCGGCAGCACGCCGGGCGGCACCAACCTGGCGGTCGGCAAGCCGATCACGGCCTCGTCGGTGGTGCACATCTTCAACGCGGTCAACGCCAACGACGACGACGTCACCACCTACTGGGAGGGCGCGCCGGGGGCGTACCCGAGCACCCTGACCGTCGCGCTGGGCGCGAACGCGACCATCAGCTCGCTGGTGGTCAAGCTCAACCCCGACCCGGTCTGGGGGTCGCGTACGCAGACGTTCCAGGTGCTCGGCCGGGAGCAGTCGGCGTCGGGGTTCACGACGCTGGTCGGCTCGGCCACGTACTCGTTCAACCCGGCGAGCGGCAACACCGTGACCATCCCGGTCTCGGCGACCGCCGCCGACGTGCGGCTCCAGTTCACGGCCAACTCCGGCTCGTCCAACGGGCAGGTCGCCGAACTCCAGGTGATCGGCGTGCCGGCGCCGAACCCCGACCTGACCGTCACCGGCATCACCGCGTCACCGGCCACGCCCGTCGAGACCGACGCGATCACGCTGAGCGCCACGGTCCGCAACGCCGGCACGGCGGCCTCGGCCGCCACCGCCGTCGGCCTCTACCTGGGTACGACGAAGGTCGGCACGGCGAACGTCGGTGCGCTGGCCGCCGGGGCGTCCACCACCGTCTCGGCGAACGTCGGGCCGCGCAACGCGGGCAGCTACGAGCTGGTCGCGAAGGTCGACGAGGCGAACACGGTCATCGAGCAGAACGAGGCCAACAACACCTACACCCGCCCGACCCCGCTCACCGTCAGCCCGGTGGCCAGTTCCGACCTGGTCGCGTCCGCGGTCACCTGGTCGCCCGGCACGCCGAGCGCGGGCGCCACGGTGAGCTTCGCGGTGACCATCCGCAACCAGGGCACGATCGCGTCGGCGAGCGGCGCCCACGGCGTCGCGCTGACCGTGCTGAACGACTCGGGCGCCGTCGTGCGGACGCTGACCGGCTCGTACAGCGGCACCATCGGCGCGGGCGCGACGGCCGGCCCGGTCGACCTCGGCACCTGGACGGCGGCCAACGGCCGGTACACCGTGCGGGTGGTGCTCGCCGACGACGCCAACGAGTTGCCGGTGAAGCGGCAGAACAACACGAGCGAGCGGGCGCTCTTCGTCGGTCGCGGTGCGAACCTGCCGTACGACATGTACGAGGCGGAGGACGGCTCGGTCGGCGGCGGCGCGCAGGTGGTCGGGCCGAACCGGACCATCGGCGACCTGGCCGGCGAGGCGTCCGGCCGCCGGGCGGTCACCCTCAACACGACCGGCGCGTACGTCGAGTGGACCACCAAGGCGCCCGCCAACGCCCTGGTGACCCGCTTCTCCATCCCGGACGCGCCGGGCGGCGGCGGGATCACCTCGACGCTGAACATCTACGTCAACGGTGTCCTGCACAAGCCGATCAGCCTCACCTCGAAGCACATCTGGCTGTACGGCGCCGAGGCCGGACCGAGCGACTCGCCGAGCGCCGGCCCGCCCCGGCACATCTACGACGAGGCGAACGTCCTGCTGGACTCGACCATCCCGGCGGGCAGCCGGATCCGGCTCCAGAAGGACCCGGCGAACAGCACCACGTACGCCATCGACTTCGTCAACCTGGAGCAGGTGGCGCCGCGCGCCAACCCGGACCCGGCCCGGTACAAGGTGCCGAACGGCTTCAGCCACTCCGACGTGCAGAACGCGCTGGACGCCGTCCGGATGGACACCACGGGCACCCTCGTCGGCGTCTACCTGCCGGCCGGCACGTACGAGACCTCCCAGAAGTTCCAGGTCTACGGCAAGCCGGTCAAGGTGGTCGGCGCGGGCATGTGGTACACCCGCTTCCAGACGCCGACGGGGCAGCAGAACACCGACGCCGGCTTCCGCGTGGAGCCCTCGGCCAGCGGGTCGTCCTTCGAGCACCTCGCCTTCTTCGGCAACTACACAAACCGGATCGACGGGCCGGGCAAGGTCTGGGGTGAGCTGAAGGACGTGGACAACCTGACCCTCGACAACGTCTGGGTCGAGCACACGGTCTGCGCGTACTGGGGTGTCAGCGTGAGCGGCCTCAAGATCACGAACAGCCGCTTCCGGAACACGTTCGCCGACGCGGTGAACATGACCAACGGCAGCACGGGCAACCTGGTCGCCAACTCGGAGGGGCGCTCCAACGGCGACGACGCGTTCGCCCTCTTCTCCGCCACGGACCAGGGCGCGTCCACCGGCAACCACGGGAACGTCTTCGAGAACCTGACCGCCACGCTGACCTGGCGGGCGGCCGGCATCGCGGTGTACGGCGGCTACGACAACGTGTTCCGCAACCTCTACATCGCGGACCAGTTGACGTACTCCGGCATCACGATCAGCTCGCTGGACTTCGGCTACCCGTTCATCGGGTTCGGGGCCAGCCCGCCCACCCGGTTCGAGAACATCTCCCTGATCCGGTCGGGCGGCCACTTCTGGGGAGCGCAGACCTTCCCCGCGATCTGGATCTTCTCGGCGTCGAAGGAGTTCCGCGGCATCCGGGTGTCCGACGTGGACATCGTGGACCCGACGTACTCCGGGATCATGTTCCAGACCAAGTACACCGGCAGCCAGCCGGAGAACCCGGTCACCGACACCGTCTTCACCAACGTCTCGATCTCCGGGGCGCGGCGCAGCGGTGACGCCTTCGACCACAAGTCGGGCTTCGGCATCTGGGTCAACGAGATGCCCGAGCAGGGCCAGGGCCCGGCGGTCGGCTCCGCGACCTTCAACAACCTCCGCCTGACCGACAACGACGTCGACATCAGGAACACGACCTCGACGTTCACGATCATCCGCAACTGACCACCCCGACCGCGGGCGTCGCCGGGAGGATCGACCCTCCCGGCGGCGTCCGCGCTTCATCCGCACCCGCGCGGCCGCTGTGGGGCTGCTGACGACAGCGCTGGCCGAGGTCCGGGTCAGGTGGCGGGTGCGCCGTGCCGGCCGGCGCCGGCGGCGAACCGGGCCGCCCCGGCCGCCGCGTCCGTGGCCAGCGACTCCATCCCGTACGCCAGCTCGGCCGCCATCGCCTCCGGCTCGGGCAGCCCGGCGCCCGCGAGCACCGCGGCCCGGTCGTTGCGCAGGCAGGTCTGCGGGAACCGGGCCAGCTCCGCCGCCAGCTCCTCGGCCGCCGCCCGCGCCGTTCCCGGCGCGACCAGGCGGTTGACCAGCCCCATGGCGTACGCCTCCTCGGCGGGCACCGGGCGGCCCGTGAGGATCAGGTCCATGGCCCGGCTCTCGCCGATGAGGCGGGGCAGCCGTACCGTGCCGCCGTCGACGAGCGGCACCCCCCAGCGCCGGCAGAACACCCCGAGCACCGCGTCGGACTCGGCCACCCGCAGGTCGCACCAGAGCGCCAGCTCCAGGCCACCGGCGACGGCGTGACCGGAGATCGCCGCGATCACCGGCTTGCCGAGGGCCATCCGCGTCGGGCCCATCGGCCCGTCCCCGTCCGGCTCGACCCGGTTGCCGCGCGGTGTGCCGATCGCCTTCAGGTCGGCGCCCGCGCAGAAGGTGCCGCCGGCACCCCAGAGCACGGCCACCGACGCGTCGGAGTCGGCGTCGAAGGCGCGGAACGCGTCCGCGAGCGCCCGCGCGGTCGGCCCGTCGACGGCGTTGCGCGCCTCCGGTCGGTCCAGGATCACGGTGGTCACCGGCCCGTCGCGTTCGACCCGTACGCCCATCGGCACAGCATGCCCGGCGTGCGGCCGGCGTACCAGGCCCGACTTGGGCGGTTTGCCGTCGTCTCTGGCGGGAAGTGGGTAGCCGTGCGAGCACTCCTGACGAAGATCGAGCAGAACACCCGGCTGGACGGGGTGGGTGACCGGTTGCAGCGCGCCGTCCAGGCGACCCTGCGACCGCAGTGGCTGCGGGACTTGTTGCACGGCGTCCCGCTGGGCCATCCGCTGCATCCGGCGATGGTGCAGGTGCCGGTGGGTTCGTGGATCAGCGCGGCGATCCTCGACCTGATGCCCGGTCAGCGCCGGGCGGCCACCACGCTGACCGCGGTCGGCACCGTGAGCGCCGTGCCGGCGGCCGTGGCCGGCCTCAACGACTGGGCGGCGCTCGCCCCCGACCAGCGGCGGGTCGGCCTGGTCCACGCCGCGGCCAACAGCATCGGCCTGGCGTGCTACGCCGGTTCGCTGGCGGCCCGCTTCTCCGGCCGGCACAGCCTCGGGCGGATGCTCAGCTTCGCGGGCCTCGGCGCCGCGAGCATGGGCGCCTACATCGGCGGGCACCTCGCGTACAAGCAGGGCGCGCAGGTCAACCAGAGCATCTCCGAGATGCACCTCATCAGCCAGGGGTGGCACCCGCTCGGCGACATGGCGAGCCTGCCGCAACGGCAGCTGATCACCCGGGAGATCGACGACGTGTCGGTCATCCTCTACCGGCACGGTGACGACGTCACCGTGATGCTGGAGCGCTGCCCGCACCAGAGCGGCCCGCTCGGCCAGGGCGAGGTGCAGGAGATCGACGGGCACGCCTGCGTGGTCTGCCCCTGGCACGGCAGCACGTTCCGCCTCAACGGTGGCGAGGTCGTGCACGGCCCGTCCGGCAACGACCAGCAGGTCCTGCCGACGCGGATCCGCGACGGCGTGCTGGAGGCCCGGCTGCCCTGACAGCTCAGGGCCGGTCCTTCCGGTGCCGCCCGGCTGGCAGCTCGCCCGTCGCGCGTGCGTGGGCGCCCGCCTGCCCGCTCGGCAGCGCCCGGCCGGCTCTGCGGCCCGCGACGGCATCCGTCCGGTCGGCGCCCCGAGCGGTCGACGCCCCGGCGGCGCCCCGAGCGGCCCTCGCCCCGACGGTGCCCCGACCGGTTCGCGCGCCGCTGGTGGCCGGGCGGCGGCGCAGCCCGAGTACCGCGCCCACCTGGGCGCCGACGATGCTCGCCACGGCGAGCACGGCCGAGATCGCCAGGGGGCGGTTCAACCGGTCCGGCTCGGTGGCCCGGGCCGCGCCCACGGTCATCGCCGGCGACCCGGCCTCGGACGAACCGGTGCCCGTCCGGTGCCCACCCGGCTGGCCAGACACCACCTCCGCC
Source organism: Micromonospora globbae (assembly GCF_036184225.1). NCBI lineage: Bacteria > Bacillati > Actinomycetota > Actinomycetes > Micromonosporales > Micromonosporaceae > Micromonospora > Micromonospora globbae. The sequence goes on along the minus strand of NZ_CP108084.1, from coordinate 5,224,215 downwards.
TGCCGGCCGCCATCGCCCACCCCGGCTCGCTCGCCGGCGCCCGGCGACGGTGCCGCCTCCCGGTCACCGTGTGCCGGGGCCACCCGCTCGGGAACGGGACGGGCGACGAGACGGCCCGTGGCGTGCGGCCGTACGCCCTGGTCGGTCGCGCGTTCCGGGAGCCTGATCAACTGACCCGGGCGGATCCGGTCCGGATCGGCCAGCCGGTTGAGCCGGGCCAGCTCGCGGTAGTCGGCGAACTCGTCCAGGTAGCGCTCGGCCACCGCGCCGAGGTAGTCGCCCTTCGCGACTCGGTAGACGGGTGCGCCGCCGTACGGCGCGTCCCGCGTGATCGGGCTCGCGACCGTGGCCGGACCGGACGACGCGGAATCGGCCCGCGCGACGACGGTCGGCCCGGCGTACGCCTGGGTGCCGGCGACGGCGGTCGGCCCGGCGTACGCCTGGGTGCCGGTGACCGCGGCGGCGCTGGCGGCGGCCGGTGCGGCGGCGACGATCAGCGCGACCGAGCCGACCAGCGCGGCGGCGGCCCGCTGCTGGCGGCTCATGCCGGGCAGCCGGGGCGCCGGGCGGCGCAGCGCCTGGGCGCCGAGTTCGACGAGCACCGAGAGGGTGAACGTGGCCCAGCCGAACCAGCCGGCCACGGCCAGCGCGCGCAGGAACAGCTGCCCGTCGTCGCGGCTGGTCAGCGTGGCGCCGACCTCGGCGAGCGACGGTACGTGGTCGGGGAGCGGGTTGCCGGCGAAGGCGAGCAGCGCCACGGGCGCGCCCACCACCACCGCGCAGAGCACGACGAGCGCGCCGAGCCCGGTGAGGACGCGCCCGGTGCGGCGTACGGCCGAACGAACCATGCTGCCTCCCTACGGTTCCCCGGTGAGGGCCCGCGCGGTGGCCTCACCGGTCACGGTGACGGTGTCGCCGAAGCCGAAGAGGCCGAGCATCGACCGCCGGTACGTGACCTCGACCCGGACCCTGACCAGCGTCTCGCCCCCGACGACGGGGAAGCTGACTGTGTGGCGGCGGACGCCGCCGGCGGCGGCGAGGTAGTCGGCCACGGCGGCGCGTGCCTGCCGTTCGTCGATGCGCTTCGGCCCGCCGGCGATCGCGGTGGCCCGGTCGATCGCCTGCCCGCCGGTGCGGGCGGCCTCGGCGGCGAGGTTGTCGGCGCGTTGCAGGCTCCGCAACTGGCCGGCGCCGTCGTACGAGAGCCCGATGAGGGCGAGCACCCCGACCATTGCCACGGCGAGGAAGATGCTCACCCGTCCCGCGTCCCGATTCATCCTCGGCTCCGGTAGCGGTCCAGCGGCGAGGTGAAGCTCGCCGCGACCCGGTTGCCCGCCGGCATCCCGGGCAGCACGGAGAGGTGGATGTCCTCGAAGGACACGGTGCAGCTGACCTGGACGGTGACCGTCGCCTCCTGCCCCGCGCGGCTGCGGAAGGCCGCCGCGAAGCTCGTCGTCCGGCCTCCGACCGAGCCGCTGAAGGTGAGTTCGGGCGGCTCGGTGCAGGCCAGGCCGCGCCAGCCGAGCTGCCGGACGGCCGCGGCGCGGGCCGCCGCGCGGGCCGTGGAGGCGTCCCGGGAGATCGAGGCGGCGCGGGCCGCGTCGTGCGCCGCCGCGTCGATCGCCTCGGCCGCCACCGCCGTACGCCCGGTGGCCCCGGCCAGCACGATCAGCGCGATGAACGCCGGGGCGAGCACCGCCACCTCGATGGAGACGGAGCCCCGTCCGCCGTCGCGGGTCACGGCGTGGTCCACCGTTCCACCGTCCCGTGCGCGGTCTGCGTCACCGGGAATCTCACCAGGGGGATCACCGAGAGGGACCGGCCCCGCACCGTGCAGGTCACCTCGGTGGCGGTGGTCTCGCACACCGGCCCCGGCCGGTCCCATCCCACGAGCCAGTCACCGGAGGCGCGGAGGAACCGGGTGGCGCGCTGCGGCCCCGCGTCCGCGGGGGCCTGGTACACCCGCTGCGCGTTGACCGCGCTCTGCGCGGCGTTCAGCGCGGTCGACCGGGCCACGAACCAGACGGCGACCTGCACCGACGCGAAGAGCAGCACCAGGATCACGGGCATCACCACCGCCAGTTCGACGGGGTTGGCGCCCCGGTCCGCACCGCCGGCCACCAGCCGCCGCGCCACGGGAGCGGCCAGGCGGCGGGCCACGAGGGGAGCGGCTCGGCGGCGAGCCGCGACGCGGGAGGCGTCCCGCTCCGCGCGCCGGCCGCCGTGGGCGCGGGGGCCCGTCCCGCGTACGGCGACGGCCGGGCGGGTGCGCCGGACGGCGCGTGCCGCCCGGCGCACCCGGCCGGAAGCGACTCGGTGCATGGCCCTTACTTCGGGTCCTGGTGCTTCGGGATGTTGTCCATCCAGTCGTTGGCGCTGGCCAGGGCCGCCGCGGTGACCGCCATGGCGACCGCCACGAGACCAAAGATGATCACCGCGGTCGGCACCGGGCTGTCGCCGCGCTCGCCGTGGCGGCGCAGTTCGGCCAGGCGCGCGGTCAGCGCGGCGTGCAGGTAGGTGATGAGCGGCATGGCGTACTCCTTCTCGGTGCGGGGTCAGAGGCGGGCGATGAACGGGTAGATGGCGAAGCCGAGCAGGACGAAGACGAGCAGGGCGCCCGGGATGTCGAGGCGGCTGGTCACCCCCTCGGCGCGGGCCAGGTTGTCGGTCCGGATCTGGTCGCGCAGCGAGTCGGCCCGGCTGCGCAGGGTCTCGTGCACCTGCGCTCCCTCGCTGCCGGAGGAGCGCATGATCGCGCCCACGTCGCCCAGCTCGGGGATGCCGATCCGGTCGGCGAGGTCGCGCAGCTCGTCCCAGGGCGAGTGCATCTGCATCTGGGCGATCCGCAGCGCCTCGGCGATCCGGTCGAACACCCAGCCCTCGCAGACCGCCGCGGCCCGCTCCAGCGACTGCACCGGGCCGTGCGCGGCGGAGAGCTGCAACGCCACCAGGTCCAGGTAGGTGCAGACCGCCTGGCGGAACTCGTCCCGTGCCTTGGCGGCCCGGCTGAGCACCGCGCGGTGCGCGAGCAGCGCGGCCACCAGGGCCAGGCCGAGGCTGCCCAGCACCGGCACGGCCAGCGGCAGGTGGATGCCGAGCAGGAAGCCGGCCACGCCGATCAGGGTGGGCGCGGCCAGCCCGATGAGCGCGGAGAGCAGCACCGACAGGGCGTACTGCTCGGGCGTCTGGTCGATGAGCGCGAGCTGCCGGTGCGGCGGCCGCAGCCACCGCGAGAAGCCGCTGAGCCACTCCAGCCTCCGGCTGGCCGGTGCCCCGAGCGTCCCGGCGGCCGGCTGGTGCAGCCGGCGCAGCGCCGGGCCGAGCGCCGGCGCCGCCGGCACCAGCTCGCGGACCACGAGGAACAGGCCGAGCCCGACGGCCGCGCCGGCGCCGACGGCGATGGCCAACGGCCAGTCGGGGTACGCGCCGAAGGGGCTCACGGTGCCAGTCCTTCGTTCGCGACTGCGGGGCTCGCAAGCTCACTCCTCGCGCTCACGCGATCGCCTCCTCGGGGTCGGGCGGCGGCAGGAACCGGGCCGGCCGCTGCGGCTGGCTCATCGACCGCACCCAGGCCAGCAGGCCGACGAACGCCGCGCCGAGCGCCGCCATCACGAGCTGGCCGGCCGGTGTGCCGTACGGGCGGATGTACTCGGTGTTGAGCAGCCCGTACGCCACGGTGGCGAGGGTCATCCCGGTGAGGAAGCGCACCGCGAACCGGGGCTGCGTACGCTTCGCCTCCACCTCGCGGCGGGTGGCGACCTCGGCCGCCGCGGCGGCGGCGATCGAGCCGAGCACGTCGCCGAGGCGCTCGCCCCGGTCGGTGAGGTGCAGGATCAGCGCGGCCACCACCTGGTCACAGACCGGGTCACCGATCTCGTCGGCGAAGGCGAGCAGGGCGGAACGGGTCAGCCAGCCGGCCTGGAGGCGGGCGGCCAGCAGGCGTACCTCCTCCTCGATCTCCTCGGGCGCGGTGCCGACGGTGTGGATGATCGACTGTTGCAGCCCCTGGCCGGTGGCGGTGACGTCCTTGAGCCGGCGGGTCCACTCGCCGACCGCCTCGATCCGGGCGATCGCCCGCTGCTCGGCCCGGCCCACGCTGAACAGCCATGGCGTGCCGGGCACCGCCACGGCGACCAGCAGCCCCACGACGGGCAGGCCGGTGAGCAGGAAGGCGGCCGCCCCGGCCACCAGCGCGCCGACCAGCAGGGCCTGGTGGTTGCGCCGCTCCCGAGGCGTGCTGCCCGGGCCCTCCCACAGCCGGCGCAGGCCGTGGCCGGCCCCAGGGCGTGGACCGGGTGGCCGCCGGGTGCCGACCAGGGCGACGACCGCCAGCACCAGGCCGGCCACGCACGCGGCACCGGAGACCACCGCGATCAGCTCGATGTCGTCGCGCACGCCCGTCACCTCCGGGCCAGTCGGGTCTGCCGGGGTCGCCGCCACGCGCCGGTGCCGGCCTCGATCCACCGGGTCAGCAGCCGGGCGTCGTAGCCGACGCGCAGCAACTGGTCGCGGACACGTTCCGGCAGGTGCAACGGGACCGCCCGGCCGTCCGGCCCGGGACCGAAGACCGTCGTCGTGGTGATCCGCCCGGTGTCCCCGGCGCCGATCACCTCCTCGACGTGGGAGACGAAGCGGTGCTTGCGCCCGCCGATGGCGGTCTCGTCCTCGACCGTCACGTACACGATCAGGTCGAGCGCGTTGCCGGCCATGCGGCGCGCCTGGTCGACGGTCATCTCCCGGCCGTGGGCGAGCGCCAGCTCCACGATCCGCTCGCCCACCCCCGCCGGCGTACGGGCGTGGATCGTGCACATCGAGCCCCGGCTGGTCGTCATGGCCTGGAGCATCGGGACGATCTCCCGCGACCGGACCTCGCCCACGATGATCCGCAGTACGCCCATCCGCAGCGACACCGGGATCAGGTCGGCGATAGTCACCTCGCCGGCGGGGCGGCCGTCCAGCCCCCGCTCACCGTGCCCCTCGCGGGCCTCGAAGCTCATCACCGCCCGGTGTCGGTGGTTACGGCGCGCGGGCAGCAGTTCCCGGCTCTCCTCCAGCAGCACGTACGGCTCGTCCGGCGGGATCTCGTTCATCAGCGCGCGGATGATCGTGGTCTTACCGGCGCCGGCGAGCCCGGCCACCATGATGTTCAGACCGGCCCGCATGGACGCGCGGAGGAAGTCACGCAGCAGCGGGTCGATCATCTCGTCCAGGTCGGGCCGCGAGCCGGCGATGTCGTCGAGGCTCACGTCGAGCGTGTTGTGCTTGCGGATCACCGCGTAGGGGCGGTGGCTGACGAGGAACACGGCGGCGAGCCGGCTGCCGTCGGGCAGTTGCAGGTCGAGGGTGGGCTTCGAGGTGGAGAGGGAGCGTTCGGTGGCCCCGGCCCGGCGGGCCGCCGCCTGGAGGATCTCCACCAGTTCGTCGTCGCTGTCGGCGATGGGTTCGGCCCAGTCGACCCCGCCGCCGTGCCGGGTGATGCGCACCTGGTCGCACCCCAGGATGTGCACCTCCTCGATGGTGTCGTCGACCAGCAGGGTCTGCAGCCGGCCGAGCCCCACCAGCTCGGCGGTCACCTGGTCGAGCAGGAGCCGCTCCTCCTCGGCCGGCATCGGCGTGCCGGCCCGGCGGACCGAGTCGGCGTACTCGGCCACCACCGCCACGGCGAGCCGGGCCCGCTCGGTCTCCTCCTCGTCGGGGGTGAACTCCCGACCGCGCTGCCAGCGGGTGAGGCGCTCGCTGAGCTGCCGGCGCAGCTCCCGCACCACCGCGAAGTCCACCCGGTGGCGGGGCAGCTGCGGGGCCGGCGCGGCGACGGGCACGGGGAGCGGCGGTCCGTGGTGCCCGTTCGCGAGCGGCGGCGCGGTCGAGGTGGCGGCCGGCGGGTGCTGGCGCGGGTCGGCCGAGACCGGCTCAAAACGCATCCGGCACCCCCTGCTGGACGGGCCAGGACAGCCGTGCCCGGCGCCGGTCGAGCAGCGCGCCGACGGGCACCTCGAGGGCGGACGCCGCGCGCATCAACGGCCGTCCGGCCCGCACGTTCCCGCCGACGGTGAGCACCCGGGCGGTACGCGGATCGTGCGGCAGCCGCGCGATCACCGGCAGCCGCAGCGCGCGGCTGACCTCCGTACGCCCGTGCCCGTCGCCGACCAGCAGCAGCCGCAGGGTGCCCGGTGGCACCCGGTGCTCGGAGAAGTCCCGTTCGATCGCCCGGACCATGGCCCGCGTGCCGGAGAGGTCGGGCAGCTCGGCCCGGGTCACCACGAGCACCACCGCGGCGGCGCGCAGCAGCGGCCAGGGCGGGTGGGGGACGTGCAGCCGGCCGCAGTCGACCAGCACGTCGTACGACGGCGTGCCGTGTTCCAGACCGGCGAAGTAGTCGGCGAACCGCTGCCACAGCGGGGCCACGCTGCCGGACTGGGCGGGATCGACCACGCCCGGCAGGAGCAGTCGTTCCCGTCGTGGCGCGTCCAGGTCGACCAGTTGCGACCAGAACGCCGTCTCCAGGTTGCCGTCGCGCAGCTCGGCGACGGCCAGCTCCCCGATGCCGCGCGGTCCGTCGAGTGCTCCGCCGAGGAAACCGGCGAGGATCGACCCGCCGGCCGGGTCGCACTCGGCGAGGACCAGCCGCCGGTGCCAGGTCAGCGCGGCGGCCAGCGCCGAGGTGGTGACGCCCGGCGAGCCCTTGGCGGAGACCAGCGCGATGATCGCCATGCTCAGGCCACCCTGGTGAGCACGACGGCGATCCGGTCCTGCGCGTTCAACGCCACCACCGCCGGTACGTCCCGGACGGCGAGCGCGAGGTAGACGACCACCTCGTCGTCGGTCTCCGAGGCGCGGGTGTCGATGACGGTGGCCGGGAAGCGCGTCCCGGGCGCGGTGGGGCCGGTGGCCTCGTCGTCCGGGGTGCTGACGAGCAGCACCTTGTCGCCCGGGTGCAACTGCCGGGCGGGCACCTCGGCGGGCTCGAGCCCGAGCGCCAGTTGCTGCTCGCCGGGGCCGAGCAGCGGGTCGTCCGTCACCTGCGCCAGGGTGAGCAGCGTGCCCGGGGCCAGCGAGACGGCGGCCCGCTTGCCGACCACCTCGTCGATCCGGTCGGCCGGTACGGGAGCCAGGCCCTGACCACCGGCCACCTGCACCGGCCGCAGGTCGTCGGCGGTGAGCTGGCGACCCACCTCCACCGGCCGCGCGACCGCCAGGTAGCTGCCGGTGGCGCGTACCGAGGTGACCGCGAACGCGGCGCCCAGCCCGCCGAGGGCGATCAGCAGCACAGCCAGGCCGAGCAGCCCCGGACGCACCCGGCGCTGCCGGACCACCCTCGGCGGGTTGACCGGCGTCTCGGTCGGGGCCGTCGCGTTCCGCGTCGCCAGACTCATCGGGCCACCGCCGTCCGCTCGTCGGTCGCGCTCATCGCGTCACCACCTGAAGTTCGTCGATCTGGATGGGCACCGTCCCGGTCGTCCGGGTCACCGGGATCTCCCCGCTCTCGCCGCCGCCCCGCCAGGTCACCGTCCAGTGGGTGCTGGCGCGCACCACGTAGTCGCCGGCCTTCGCGTACCCGCGGTGGTATCCGCAGGTCGGTGAGCGTTGGCCGGCGTGCCGTCCGGTGACCTTGTACTCGGTGCCGGGGCCGGTGCAGGTGACCGTCCGGCCGTCGCCCATGTCCCAGACGATCCGGTCGAAGACCGCCGTGATCTCGACGGTCAGGCCCCGCTCGGTCGCCGTCCTGGAGATCTCCGGGCCGAACGTCTCCAGGGCGTTCTCCGCCCACATCCAGACGGGCAGCCCGACCAGGCCGGGGCCGGTGTCGCGGCGGGGAGCGACGGCGATCCGGGGCGGCCGGATGGTGATCCGGGCCAGCGCCCGGCGGGCCAGCTCCTCGGGGTCGGGCGGGGCGCCGAAGCCGGGCGGCGGGGCGTCGAGCAGGACCGAGTGCTGGTCACCGAGGTCGCCGCCGTTGCAGGTGGCCAGGTACCACTGCTTGCCCTCGGGCGTCTCGCCCGAGCGTGGCTCATCCAGCTTGTAGTAGCAGCCGTCCCCGTTGTTGAACCAGCCGAGCACGTCGTCGTAGCACGGCAGGGTGCGGCCGTTCCACTGGCAGGTGCCACCGCCGCCGCCCCCGCCGGAGTCGCCGTCACCGCCGTCGTTCCCGCCGTCCCCGCCACCGCCGGGCGTGCCCGGGTCGTCGTCCCAGACGCTGCAGTCGTGCTGCTCCGGCGGGCACTCGGCGCCCGGGCCCGCCCGCCGGGCGGCCGTCGCCGGTCCCATGGCGGCGGCCACCAGCGTGACCGCCAGGCCGAGACCCGCGAGGCGACCGACGCACCGGCGGGCTGCCCCGCCCCACGGGGTCCGGGGCGGGGCAGCCCTTCCCCCCCAGGTCAGCACGGCTGGTCCTGGTGTGCCGCGCCGGCGCTGATCAGCCAGCGGCCGTCGGGGTACCGGGTGGCGGTGGCGGTGGCCAGGTAGCGTTTCCCGCCGCTGCCGGGAACCGCCCGCCCGTCCGTCGTGTAGACGAGGCGGTAGCCGGTCGCGTCGAGACAGTCCTGGATCTCCACGGTCGGCGGATCGGAGTCGAGACTGACCGCGGTGACCGTCGGGGCGGACCTCAACGTTCCGGTACGCATCGCGCCGTGCTCCTTCGCGTCACGAATTGCCATTCGGACTCGGGTCAACAGCGGATCCGCGAGGAACCGGGACAGTTCCGGCGCGTGCGGATCTCCCCGTCGACTCGCCGTACGGGACGCCGCGAGATAGCCGGAATAGGCATCGAGCGCAGCCTTTCCCGCGGCCTGCTCGTCGGCCTCCCGGTGGGCCGTGACGTCGCCGGTCGTCGGTGGCCGCGGCGGTGCCACCGCCGCCTCCCGTCCGGCGCCGCACGCCGTGACGGATGCCGTCACCCCGACCGTCATCAGGCAGATTGCCGCTCGGCCGAGCTGCCTTCCTCGCACCGCCCTGCCTCCTCGGTGGCCCGCCCGGCGGCCACCTCGTTGACACCGCCGGGCATGCGGAAGCGCACCCGAATGGTCACATCCGGGGTCGTGGATTGCGCTGTCGCATTTACCGCTACGGATTCCTTACAAAAGTGAAGTTCGATGCCGTCCTGTCGTCTCGTGAGGCTTGCGTCACACCCAAGGGGCGAGCATAGGCTGACGTCCGCCGATGCAACAGAGGAAATTCATGTGACTACTGGGTGTGATGACGGGTGGTGGCGGCCGGTGCCGGCGCCGGGGTGCCGTGTGGCCGGGTCGCGGCGATGCCCGGCGCCTCCGGACGGCCGGCCGGGGTCGTCGCCGGATGGCGGTCGCGGTGGCCGGACGACGGAGGCGAGTCGACCCCCTCGTGGCGTCTCGCCCGATCCGTCCCCCGTCCGTGCGGTCGCACGCGGTGGCTCATGGCGGGATTCCCGCAGATGGGCACACCCGCCCGGGTGGCCGGAGCGGGTCGTCCCTTTCCGCGCCATCCGCCACACCCGAGCGATCGTTAAGTTACGCTCCGTGTCCGCATCTTCCGGCCTGCGTGACGCCCACGGCATGCGCGCACCGGACGCGGCCGGGCATCCCGTACGGAGGTCGTCATGGCGCTGACCGGGCCACCCGCCACCCCGGCGGAGGCCGGACGGGGGCCGCGCACCCACCCGCACGCGGCCTCCGGGTCCGGGCGCCTGGCCGCGGTGGTCGCGGCGCTGGCGCTCACCCCGATCCTGCGGCGGGCGGTGCTGCGCCACGCGGTACCGGCGGGCGCCGAGCCTCGCGCCGGCTGCCCGGCCTGCGGCACGCCCGTCGACCTGCGGCACCCGTGGCCGGCGCTCGGTCCGCCGGGCCGCTGCGCGGTGTGCCGCGCCCGGGTCGGGCCGCCACCGGCCACGGTCGAGCTGGCCGCCCTCGCGGCGGTGGCGGTGCTGGCGGTGCTCGGCCCGCCCGCCGCCGAGCTGGCGGCGGTGGCCTGGTGGCTCGGCTGGGCGCTGCCGCTGTGCTTCGTCGACGTGGCCGTGCACCGGCTGCCCGACCGGTTCACCTGGCCCGCGGCGGCCGGTGTCGGCGTCCTGCTCGGCCTCGCCGCGCTGACCGGCGCCGGCGCGGGACCGTGGCTGCGGGCGGTGCTGGGCGGCGTCGGGCTGGCGATCTTCTTCGTCGCCACCACCCTGCTCCTCGGCGCGCGAGGCTTCGGGCTGGGCGACGCCAAACTGTCGCTCGGCGTCGGCGCGCTGCTCGCCTGGCACGGCTGGGCGGTGCTGGTGGCCGGGCTGATGTCCGCCCTCGGGCTGGCCGCGCTGGCGAGCGTCGGACTGCTGCTGGCCGGACGGGTCCGGTGGACCGGGCACGTCCCGTTCGGGCCGTTCCTGGTGCTCGGGACGGTCGCCGCCCTGCTCCTGGCCGGCTGACCGCGCCGAGCGCCCCCGGCCGCGACGGCGCGCCCCGGCCGCGACGGCGCGCCCGGCCGAGGCGGCCCGGCGACGCTCCGGCCGAGGCGGCCCGGCGACGCTCCGGCCGGGGCGATCCGGCGACGCCCCGGCCGAGGCGGTGATGCGGCGGCGCGGGCTAGCGGCGGGTGGAGCCGCCCACCGGATCGGCGACCGGGCGCTCGGCGCGGGACCGGCGCCGTAGCAGCGCGGCGGCCGGACGGGCGAGCAGCGGCACGAGCAGCAGGACCACGATGGCGCCGAGCAGCATGCCGGCCACCACGTCGTGCGGGTAGTGCACGCCCACGAAGACGCGGGAGAACGCCGCGAGCGCCGCGAGCGGCAACGCGACCAGCCCGATCCGCCGGGAGAGCAGCAGCGTGGCCACCGCCAGCGCACCGGCGACCGTGGCGTGGTTGCTCGGGAAGGACCAGTCACCCGGCGCGGGGCAGGTGCCGGCGATGATCGCCCGGGTGGCCGCCCGGCAGGGCCGGTCCTCGTCCACCACGGTCTTGAGCCACTCGCTGCACACGTACGCGAGGACCACGGGAACCGGCGCGACCAGGGCGAGTGCGCGGTCGCGCGGGCCGCCGCCGAGGCGGGTGAGCGCCGCGACCAGCAGCAGCAGGCCGAGCAGCAGGATGGCCCCCTCGGTGAAGTGCCCGGCGAACCACTGCACGGGTTCCGGGCTCCCGTCGGCCACGTCGACGATGTCGTGGTACCAGTCGACGCTGATGTCCGGTACGCCCGTCGCGCCGGTCTCCACCATGTCTCACCTCACTGTTCGTTCATACTCCGTTCACCTGGAAGAAGGGTGCCAATCACCGGGAACCCGGCGGCAGGCCCGAAGGCCAGGAGATCCGTACGACCTTTGTCGTAGGGAGGGGCCCGCCGGGGTACGACCGGAGGACGTCGACACCACGGGAGGTCGCGTGCACATCGTCGCCACGGCCGGCCAGCCGGCAGCCGCCACGTCGGGTCAGCCGCCGGCGGGGACGTCGCCTGAGGACGAGAGCTGGCGGATCCGGCGTACCGGGGCCGACCTGGACCGGCTCGCCGAGACAGAATCGATCTTCGCGCTGGCCAACGGCTGGGTCGGCTGGCGCGGCACGCTCGACGAGGGCGAGCCGTACGGGATGCCGGGCAGCTACCTCAACGGCTTCCACGAGCGGCGCAAGCTCGACTACCCCGAGGGCGGGTACGCGTTCCCGGAGGCCAGCGACACGGTGGTGAGCGCGCCGAACGCCGCCCTCATCCGGCTCTGGGTCAACGGGGAGCCGCTGGACATCCGCACCGGCACGCTGCGTACCCACGAACGGGTGCTGGACCTGCGGGCCGGTGTGCTGCGCCGCGACACCGAGTGGATCTCACCGGGCGGCCACGGCGTGCGGATCCGCAGCACCCGGCTGGTGTCCCTGCCCCGGCGCCCGGTCGCCGCCGTCCGCTACGAGGTGGAGCCGCTGGACGGGCCGGTCGAGCTGCGGGTCTGCTCGGACCTGCTGGCCAACGAGAACGTGCCGCAACGCTCCGACGACCCGCGGGCCGCCACGGTCGTCCAGGACCCGCTGACCGCCGAGGCCCGCCGCTCCGACGGACTCGACGGCGTGCTCGTGCACCGCACGGACCGCAGCGCCCAGCGGGTCGCCGTGGCGGTCGCCCACCTGGTCGACGCGCCGGCCGTGGTCGCGGTCGACGGTGACTGCACGCCCGACCGGCTGCGGCTGACGCTCACCGGTCCGCTGGCGCCTGGCGAGCGGGTGCGCCTCACGAAGTTCGCCGCGTACGAGTGCGCCCCGGTGGACGGGACGCCTCCGGACGAGCTGGCCGACCTCGTGGTGGCCGAGGCGGCCGCCGCCCGCGCGGACGGCTTCGACACCCTGCTGGCCGCGCAGCGGGCGGCGCTGGACGCCGCGTGGCGCACCGCCGACGTGGAACTCGACGGCGACCCGGAGCTCCAGCAGGCCGTCCGGTTCGCGATCTTCCACCTGCTCCAGGCGGGCCGCCCCGACGGCGACCGGACCATCGCCGCGAAGGGGCTGACGGGCAACGGCTACGACGGCCACGTGCTGTGGGACACCGAGGGCTACGTCCTGCCGGTGCTCACCTACCTCGCCCCGGAGGTGGCCCGGTCGGCGCTGCGCTGGCGCCACGCTCACCTGCCGGAGGCGCGGGAGCGGGCCGCCGAGCTGCGGCTGGCGGGCGCCACGTTCCCGTGGCGGACCATCGGCGGCCGGGAGTGCAGCGGCTACTGGCCGGCGGCCACGGCGGGACTGCACGTCAACGCCGACATCGCCGACGCCGTCCTGCGGTACGTGGCGGCCACCGGCGACACCCGATTCCTCGCCGGGCCGGGCCTGGAACTGCTCGTGGAGACGGCCCGGCTGTGGCACCGTTTCGGTCACCGCTCCGACGACGGCGCCTTCCATCTGTTCGGCGTCACCGGCCCGGACGAGTACAGCGCGCTGGCCGACGACAACGTCTTCACCAACCTCATGGCGCGGCGCAACCTGCGCGGTGCGGCCGACGCCGCCGAGCGCTGTCCCGAGGCCGCCGCCGCGCTCGGGGTGGACGCCGCCGAGGTGGCCGCCTGGCGGGCCGCCGCCGACGCGATGGCCGTCCCGTACGACCACGAGCGCGGCGTGCACCAGCAGTCGGCCGGCTTCACGGCGCAACCCGAGTGGGACTTCGCGAACACCGGCGAGGACGACTACCCGCTCCTGCTGCACCACCCCTACCTGGAGCTGTACCGCCGGCAGGTGGTCAAGCAGGCCGACCTGGTGCTGGCCATGCTGCGCTGTCCGGGCGAGTTCACGGCCGAGCAGAAGGCCCGCAACGTCGCCTACTACCAGCCCCGCACGGTCCGCGACTCCTCGCTGTCGGCCGCGCCGCAGGCGGTGCTCGCCGCCGAGGTCGGGCACCTCGACCTGGCGTACGACCTGTTCGCCGAGTCCGTCCTCCAGGATCTGGCGGATCTCGGCGACAAGACCGCGGACGGGCTGCACCTCGCCTCGCTGGCCGGGGCCTGGCTGGCCCTCGTGCAGGGCTTCGGCGGGATGCGCGACGACCAGGGGGTGCTCTCCTTCGACCCGCGGCTGCCGCGCCGGATCGACCGGCTCGCGTTCCACCTGCGCTGGCGGGGCCACCGGCTACGGGTCACGCTGACCGCCGGGGAGGCCCGCTACGAGCTGCCCGACGCGGGACCGGAGGCCACCGTGGAGGTGTGGCACCACGGTGAACGTCTCCGGGTCGGCGTCGCGCCGGTGACCCGGCCGATGCCCCCGGTGCCGGACGCCGGGCCCGAACCGCCCTGCCCACCCGGCCGCCGGCCGCCGCGCCGGGCCTGACGGGACCAGCGGCGACGGCGGTCGAGCCGGGCCGCCGGGCTCGACCACACTCGCGACGGCGCCGGCCGAGCCGCGCCTGACCGGACCCGCGGCGGGCCCCCCGGCGGCTACTCGGCGGTGAGTCCGCCGGACATCCGTTCCCGGACCTTCGCCAGCTCCTCGAAGGCGTACGCCCAGTTGTGGCACTTGAAGCTGCGCAGCCCGTCGATGGCGGTGTGGCAGTCGGCGCAGCGGACGCCGGGGATGGCGTCGGGCACCTCGGTGTTGACGTACTTGCGGTCGCCGAGGATCACCATGGCGATCATCGTGCGGTCGTGGACCCCGTCGAGGGCCGACGAGACGATGTCGTACCAGGTCAGGCGCCGGCCGCACTTCGGGCAGTCCGGTTCGTCGCCGCTCACCCACAGGGGCGCGCCGATGCTGCGCGGCGGGATGCCGAGCAGCTTCTCCAACCGCCGTACGTCGGCGTCGGGGGTCGTCCACCGGTGCCGGCCGGGCAGCGCGGCGGGCGAGTCGTAGACGGCACGGAACAGCTCCGGTTCGACCTCGACGGTCTCGCGCTGACGGGTCATCGGCGTCCTCCTCGACGGTCGGTGCCCCCACCGTGGGTCCGCCCTGGCGGGGGGTGCAGCCGGATCAACGACACGACGGCCCGCCGGGTCGCCCGTCGGGCGGGCCTCCCGCCGAACGGGCGCCGGACGCCGGTCAGCCGATGATCTTCGCGAGGGCGCGGAGGCCCTCCACCACGTCGGCGCCGGTGGGCGCGTGCTCGGGGTCGGAGAGCATCTGGATGACCACCCCGGACATGAGCGCGACCTGGACCATGCCGAGGGTCCGCACGGAACGCTCCGACACGTCCGGCTCGGGGACGCTCTCCAGGATCGCCGCCATGCCGCTGCGCCCCTGCCGGATCCCGTCGGTGAGGTGCGGGAGGAGTTCGGGCTGCCGCTGTGCCTGCATGAACAGCTCCATGGAGGCCAGCCACGTCTTCGGGTGGGCGCGGGCCTGCGCGAGGAGTTCGTCCCACATCCGCTCGTACGCCTCGGCGGCGCCGAGGTCGGGCGCGTCGGCGGGGACGAGCGCCCGCCCGGACAGGTCACCCCACTCGTCGAGGATCGAGAACAGGGCCTGGAACAGCAGGTTCTCGCGGGAGCCGAAGTGGTAGCCGATGGCGGCCATGCTGACGCCCGCCGTGGTCGCGATGTCGCGGACCGTCGTGCGCTCGAACCCCTTCTCCAGCAGGCAGGTCTTCGCCCCGGCCAGCAGGGCCTCCCGGTTTCCCATGCCGAACAGGCTAGCAAGCCCTGGATCGAACGACTGAGACAACCGACTCAGGCGACCGCCTTGCGCAACCGCCTTGGGCAAACGCCTTGCGCGTCCGCCCAAATCTGCCCTACGGTTCTCCCCGACACCCGGTCTCACGACAGGAGAACCACCATGAACACCTCCCCCCGGCGCCGGAGGCGGCTCCTCACGGGCCTCGTCCTGGCCGCCCTCACGGCGACGGTCGGCGTTGCCGGCCCCGCGACCGCGGCACCCGGCCGTCCCGCCGTCGTCGAGACCGACAAGGGCGCCGTGCGCGGCACCGTGGCCGGTGGTCTCCGGACCTTCCAGGGCATCCCGTACGCCGCGCCGCCCGGTCGCTGGACCTCGCCCCGGCCCGCCGCACCCTGGTCCGGAGTCCGCGACGCCACCCGACCGGGAGCGGCGTGCGCGCAGCCCGTGGGCCTGCCGGTCGGCGTGCCGAGCGAGGCGGAGGACTGCCTCTACCTCAACGTCACGACCCCGGGCAGGAAGGGCGACGACCTGCCGGTCATCGTGTGGATCCACGGCGGCAGCCTGATGTACGGCACCGGCGACATGTACGGGCCGGACCGGCTCGCCGAGGACGCCGTCGTCGTGTCGATGAACTACCGGCTCGGCGTCATGTCGTTCCTCACCGACCCGGCGCTCGACGCCGGCACGGCGTACGGCTCCGGCAGCCTCGCCCTCGAGGACCAGCAGGCGGCGCTGCGCTGGGTCCGGGCGAACATCCGCGAGTTCGGTGGCGACGCCGGCAACGTCACGATCATGGGCCAGTCGGGTGGCGGATACGCGGTCTGCGACCACCTCGCGTCCCCCATGTCGGCCGGACTGTTCCACCGTGCCGTCGTCCAGAGCGCACCCTGCGCCACCGGCGGCTCCCGCACCCGCGCCGAGGCCGAGGCCGACAGCGCCGCCGTCATCGAGGCGGTCGGCTGCGCCGACGCCACCGACGTGGCGGCCTGCCTGCGGTCGGACGAGACCACGGTCGCCGAGCTGCTGGCGGCGTACGGCCCGTGGGGTGAGCCGCGACCGGTGTCCGGCACGCCGCTGCTGCCGCTCTCCCCGGCCGAGGCCTTCCGCACCGGGCGGTTCAACCGGGTGCCCGTCCTGATCGGCGTGAACCACGACGAGGAGAACGGCAGGTACGGCGGGCTGGAGGTCAACCCGGGCGGGGCGCCCATCCCCGCCGAGGCGTACGAGTCCGCGGTCCGCGACGAGTACGGCGCCGACGCCGACGCGATCCTGGCCCGCTACCCCCTGTCCGAGTACGGCAACTCGGCCGGCCTCGCCCTGTCGACCATCGGCACGGACCGGAACTGGTCGAACCCCACGTACGACACGGCCGGGCTGCTGTCGAGGTGGACGAAGACCTGGATGTTCGAGTTCGCCGAGGAGGACACCCCGTGGTTCGTGGGGTACGACGAGCCGAGCTTCCCCTGGCGCGCCCAGCACATGGCGGAGCTGGCGTACCTGTTCGACCTGGACCTCTTCCGGCCGTTGGACCGGACGCAGGAGCGGCTCGCCGACCGGCTGATCGGCGCCTGGACCCGGTTCGCCGTGGCCGGTGACCCGAACGGCGGCCGGGAGGGCGGCTGGCGGGCGTTCACGCAGCGGCGCCCGTACGTCCAGTCGCTGACCTCGGGTGCCTGGACGGCGACGGACTTCACCCGCGACCACGAGTACGCGTTCTGGTCGAGCCTCGCCTGAGACCGACGGCGAGCGTGGCGTACCTGTCGGCTATCGCCACGCTCGCCGCCCGTCCCGTGGTACGACAAGGTGGAGCGGCCGGAGGAGCGGCGATGGTGAGCGGACCGGAACGGCTGCTGCGGCACCGGGACGATCCGGCGCACGCGACCTTCCTCGAACTCTTCTTCGACCTCGCGTTCGTGTTCGCGCTCAACCAGCTGAGCACCACCCTGCTGGCCGACCTCAGCATCGGCGCCGCACTGCGGACCGCGCTCCTGCTCGCGGCGATCTGGTGGTTGTGGGTCACGACCACCTGGGCCGCCGACTGGTACGCCCCGGGCACGCGCGTCCTGCGGGTGCTGCTGGTCGGCTCCGCGCTCGGTGGGCTGCTCATGGGAGCGGCCACGCCGGAGGCGCTGGGCGAGCGGGCCGGGCTCTTCGCCGGCGCCCTCGTGGCGGTCGGAGTGTGCCGGGGCCTGCTCGGCATCGTCGTGCTGCGCCACCATCCACGCCGCCGGCGCAGCCTGCGGATCCTGTGCTGGTTCACCGCCGGCGGCCTGCTGTGGATGGCCGGGGTCTTCGCGCCGGCGGCCCGCGTCCCGCTCTGGACGCTCGCCCTGGTGATCGACTACAGCGGGCCCAGCCTGGGTTGGCCGGTGCCCGGCCTGGGCCGGGCCGCACCGGAGGAGCTGCGGCTCACCGGTCGCCACCTCGCCGAGCGGTTCCAGCAGGTCTTCGTCATCTCGCTCGGTGAGCTGATCCTGACGGCCGGTCTCGTCTACAGTGAGGTCGGCGCCCGTCCCGCCCACACCGCCGCGTTCCTGCTGGTCTTCGCGACGGCGGTGTTGCTGGGCCTGCTCTACGTCACCCCGGCCGGCCAGCAGCTCGCCCCGGCCATCGAACGCGCCGACCCGACCCGGCTCGGTCCGACGTCCGCATACCTGCACTTCGTGATCGTCGCCGGGGTGGTGACCACCGCCGCCGGAGCGGAGCTGGCCATCGCCCACCCCGCCGAGGCCGGGGCCGTGGCCGTCGTGGTGGCCGGGCCCGCGCTGTTCCTCACCGGGCGGTTGCTGCTCTCCGCCGCCATCCACCGGCGGATCTCCTGGCCGCGGCTGGCCGGGATACCCGTGCTGGCCGCGGTCGGCGTGCTGGCGGCGGATCTTCCGCTGCTCGCCGCGAGCGCGGGCATCGTGGTGATCCTGTCCGTGGTGAGCGTGGTGGACCGGGCGGGGGTCCTCACCGCGCGTCAGGTCGTCTGACCGCTACGCCTCCTGGCCGCGGAGCGCCTGGGCGACGGCGTCCCGCACGCGGGCGTCCTCGCGCTGCTTGCGCCGCGCGCGGCCACGGCGGGCGAGGCGGAGGGTCACGACGACCACCGCGACCAGCGCGGCCACCAGCAGCATCAGGGCCCAGGGACCGGCCCAGCCGTACGCCGTGCCCGTCACCGCCTCCAGCGGGGTGACGGAGCCGGACGGGTCGGTGAGCAGCGGGGTGAGGGTGGCGGTGGCGGCGAGCCGGATGGCGGGGCTCACGTTCCGGACCGGTGCCGTGACCGTCCAGCTCTCGCCGGGGAGCAGCTCCGGTGCCGCCGGAAGGTCGTCGGCCGTCGCCCGCAGCAGCCCGAACGGGCCGGCGACCGTGGCCTTCTGCTGGCTCGACAGCGCCGCGTTGCCGGTGTTGCGGATCCGGTAGGTGACGGTCGCGTCGCCCCGGCCGAACGGGTTCCACGTGCCGGAGTAGTCGACGTGCAGGTCCTCGACGGCGAGGCTCGGCTTCAGCTCGCCGCCGACCCGCAGCTTGATCCGGATGCCGAGGCGGCGGTCCACGTTGATGCCCTGGGCCTGGTCGGGCTGGGTCAGCGAGGTTAGGATGCCGCCCACGTAGTCGCCGGGCGTGGCGTTGTCGGGGACGTCGACCGTGAAGGGGACGGTGGCGGTCTTCCCCGGCTGGATCGCGACGCTGGCGGCACCGGCGCGGACCCACGCCCCGACGGCGACGGACTTCTTGTCCCTGGTGAGCAGGTCGAGCTGGCCGGCGTCGGTCGTGAAGCCGTCGGCGGCGTACACGGTCAGGTTCAGCGGCGCGGGACCCCGGTTGGCGACCACCATGGCGTCCTCGAGGTGACCACCGGGATTGACGGTGTAGCTGAAGCTGGACCGGGTCGCGCCGTAGCTGTTGGAGGCCGTGCGGACCGTCCAGGCGACGTCGCCGTCCGCCGCCGAGGCGGGGCCGGCACCGACGCCGACGGCCGCGACGGCGGCGAGCAGGAGGGCGGTCGTACGGAGGAACGTGGTGGTCGTGGTCTTCCAGCGCGTTGCGGGCGCGTGCATCTCTGGTCCTTGATCTTGGAGGGTGTGGAACGGGTGGCGGGGTAGGCGCCCGTAGGTGCCTACCCCGCTCTGCGGAACCGATCGGTCAGCTGCTCAGGGCAGTAATCGTGAGGGTGGCGCGGTAGCTGCCCTTCGCGACCTCGTTCGGGAACTTGAGGTCGAGGTCGGCGCCGAGCTTCGCGGTGCCGCGGGCGTGGCCCTGGTCGGCCGCACCGAGGCCGCGCGAGATCGCGAGGCCCTGGCCCTGGTCGTCGTACCCGGAGACCACGGCCGAGCCGGCCTGGGCCCCGGCGCCGGCCTCGACGACCTTCGGCGACCACCCGAGGTAGGAGCCGGAGAAGGTCTTGTCGCCGTCGCGGAAGTCGCTCACGTTGGCCGAGATCGACCACGGGGCCAGCGAGAAGCGGCTGTCCGACACGACGATCGGGTTGATCGAGCCGGTCGCCTCGAAGTACCAGCCGTTGCGCTCCTGGGCGGTGCCCAGGTTCACCAGGCCGTTGTAGCCGTCGATCGTCCAGCCGAACTCACCCGTCGCGGTGGGCACGTTGACCTGGATGTCCTGGCCGTTGCCGTGGTACGGGTGGATCGTCACCTTGTCGACGATCGAACCGACCGGCTCGCCCTCCGGTGTGTTGGTGCAGGAGAGGCCCTTCTCGACCGCCGCGTTCGGGGCCGCGCAGGTGCCGCTGCGGATGTTCTCGACGACCAGCTTGTCGGCCTTGACCTGGACCTTCACGTAGCTGCGGACGTGCTCCTGGTTCTGCACCGAGTTGTACCAGTAGCTGTCCGGGTTCAGCGGGTCGGGCCCGTTGCCGTGCGGGTCCTTGTCGGCCGGGTTCGGCTTCTTGATGTCGTAGTACTTCGAGCCCGAGGCCGAGTTGGCCGTCACGTAGATGACGCCGCCCGGGCCGGGGAACACCTCGGCCGCGCCCGGCTGCTCGGCCGGGTTCTCCTTCTGGCCGTTCTTGATGGCGTAGCTGCGGGAGTAGCTGTGGTCGTGCCCCTGCAGCACCATGTCCACGCCGAGGTCGGAGAACGCGGTCGTGAAGTCCTTCCGCCGCTGCTTGTTGTCGCCGTCGGTGGCGTGGCTGGCCGGCGAGTAGATGGAGTGGTGGTAGACCAGCACCGTCCACTTCGCCTCGGCGCCGTGCTTCTTCACGACGTCGGTGACGTACGCGACGTGCGCCGCGTCCCCGCCGAGCGAGCCGTCGGTCGGGTTGACGTAGCTGTTGCTGTTCAGGTCGATGAACAGCACGTCCTTGTAGATGTACCAGAAGTCACCGCCGGAGCGGGTCGACTGGTCCCCGTTGTAGTACTGGCTCGACCGGTCCGTGTTCGGGGTGAAGTGGTGCTGCTCCCAGGACTTGCCGCCCACGTCGTGGTTGCCGATGGTCGCCGCGACCGGGTACTTCCGCAGCTCGTCGGGGGCGAGGAACGCGCTCCACTGGGCCTCGTTGTTCGCGGACTCGACGTGGTCGCCGCCGGAGACCAGCAGCTCGATGTCCGGGTTCGCGGTGGTGGCGTACCGCAGGGTCTCCGCCCAGCCGGCCTGGTCCTTCGCGATGTCGCCGGAGGAGCCGATCTGCGGGTCGCCGAAGAACAGGAAGTCGTAGTCGCCCTCGAAGTCCTGCGTCCGGAAGGAGTACGCCGGCGACCAGCTGCCCTCGGAGCCGACCCGGTACGAGTAGGCCGTGTTCTCCTTCAGGTTGGTGATGGTGACGTGCCGGTTGTAGCCGGTGGTGGAGGTGTTCGCCGCGCCGACGGCGTCGAAGCTGACGGCATCGGCCGGGAACTCGCCGTTGACGATCGAGGCCGTCGGGGCGACCTGGACCTTCTGGGCGGTGTCGGCGGACGAGTACCAGGTCACGATGCGCTGGGTCTCGTTCGCGCCCACCCCGAGGATGATGCCGCTGTAGGTGGAGGCCTCGGCGGCGCTGGCGGCGGTGGTCAGACCGCCGGCCAGGGCCACGCCCAGCCCGAAGATGGCGGCGGCGGCCCCTGCGGCCACCCGACGCCGCGCACGCCCGGGGGCCTGCGCTGTGGTGCTCGGTCTCATCGATCTCCGTCCTTTTCCTGATGAGAGGTGTTGCGAGAGCGTCCTCAACGTGGCCCCGTCCGATGAACCGATCATGAATCCGGCCGGACCGGCTGGCATCGCTCCCACGAAGACCCGTGCGAGGTCACGCCCCGCTGACCCGCTGCACGAACCAGAACAGCCCCATGACGGTCACGCCCGCCGAGACCGCGCCCGTCGCCCAGAGGCCGGCCACCGGCGAGCGACGGCGCAGCACCGCCAGCAGCGGGAAGACCACGGCGATGATCGCGAGCTGGACCACCTCGATGCCGACGTTGAACACCAGCAGCGACCAGAGCAGTTGCCACGACCACGCCTCCTCGATGCCCAGCGCGCCCGCGAACCCCAGCCCGTGCACGAGGCCGAAACAGAAGACGACACCGAGGCGGATCCAGCCGGAACGGTCCAGGCTGAGGTGGCCGTGCCCCGCCGTTTCGAGGTCGGTGGCGTGGTCGCCGCGCCGCCAGATCCGCCACAGGTGCCAGCCGGCGACCACGGCGATGGACAGCGCGATGACGGGCTCCACGACGGCCGCCGGCACGTCGACCACCCCGAGGGCGGCCAGCATGAACGTCACCGAGTGCGCCAGGGTGAAGCTCGTGGCCGCGAGGACGATCTCGCGCAGGCGCCGGGACCCGGCGATGAGCGCCAGCAGGAACAGGATGTGGTCGAGGCCGGTCAGCAGGTGTTCGGCGCCCAGGCGGAGGAACTTCCAGAACCGCTCGTACCACGACTGGGCGGTGGAGAAGGACGGGTGGCCGGCGTCGAGCGCCGCGCTGCCGGAGGCGCCGTCGATCTCGTACGTGAGGATCGTCCTGGTGCCCCTGACGTAACCCTCGTCGTCGGCGAAGAGGACACTGCGCACCTCGTGCGCGTCGCCCCGCACCGGGCACGCCCAGTCGAGCAGCAGCCGGGCGTACGGCACACCCTCCCGCACACCCATCGTGTACGCGCCGACCTGCGTCGGCGTGCACTCCGCGCCCCCGGAGGCGACCGAGAACCGCTTCGTGACGTACCCGATCGTGGAGCGCTGGTGCGCGTTCAGGGCCGCGGCCATGGCCTCGCCGTCGCGGTCATCGAACGCGGGCTGGCCCTGCCGGAAGAGGGGGTCGTCGTCCTCGCTGTCGGCGGCGGAGACGACGAACAGGTCGTACTCGAGTTCCAGCGTCGTCCGTACGTGGCCGTCGTCGCCGACGGCGACGTCCCCGTAGACCGTCGACGTGAACCCGTGGGCGAGGGCCGGCGCGGCGTGCAGAAAAGTGATCACCGCCGCGGCGAGCCCCACGACGGTGATGACGATGCTTCTGGCGATCCGTTGCGACATGCTCATTCCTTCGGTTGGCCAGTGCACCGTGCACGTCCCGGATGAACGGGAACCGGTCGACCGACGAACCGTTGGCAAACAAAGACCCAGGCCAGGGCAGGGGCAGCGGGTATCCGGCGTGCCGTGCGATAGGAAGGAGCACGCACCCTCGTACGCCTGGAAAGGACGACCACGTGCGCCCCCCGCTCCGGGCCGTTGCCGTGCTGGCCGCGGCCGCCGCCCTGCTCGCCGGATGCAGTTCCGGCGACGACTGGTCGCAGCCGCGCCCCAAGCCCATCCCCGTCGGCGCCCTCGGCCCGGGGTTCGTCGACCCCTCCCACCCGCCGATCCCGGAGGGGACCGTCACCCCGCGGCCCGGGAGCTGGGACGCGGTCCACCCGCCGAAGGGGTACCGGGTCGTGCTGCTCACCGCCGGCGACGACGCCCCGACCCGGGCGCTCGCGACGGCGGTGAAGAGCTGGGCCGAGGACGAGGACGTCGACCTGCGGACCATCGTTCCCGCGGACGCGCACGACTTCGTGCCCAGCGTCGACCGGGCCGTCCGGATGCGCCCGGACCTGATCGTCAGCGCCGGCAACGACCTCGTCGACCCACTCGCGATGGTCACGCCGAACCACCTGTCGCAGCAGTTCCTCGTGGTGGGCGCCGAGCTGGCCGAGCCCACGCACAACGTCACGGCGGCCGACTGGTCCGGGGCGTCGTTCCGGGGGGAGGGGCTGGGCATGTCCTCGACGTACGACCCTGGCTCGTTCACGGCGGAGCGCTGCGCGGCGGCGGTGCGGGCCGGCGTGGCGGCCGTCCTCCACGACCTGACCGGCGTCGTGATCTGGCTCGACGAGCACCCGCCCGCATGAGGAACGGCCCCGGCGCGGGTCGCACCCGGGCCGCTCGACGAGCGTCGGTCAGCCAAGCGCCGGCGCTGGTCACGTACTCGCCGCCGTGCACCGGGTCCGATCCCGGCGCGCCACCGTCGATCCCCGCCGGGCGCCAGAAACGGCGCTGCCCGGCCGGTGACGCGCACCGGCCGGGCAGTCGTCCGGCTCTCGTCAGTTCCCGGCGGCCAGGTCGCCGAGGCCCTTCAGCATGTCGGCGAGATCGGTCGTCTCCCCGGCGGGCGGCGTCTCGATGGTCACCGGCTTGCCGTAGTCGGTGTAGTCCATCGTCATGTCGCTCATCGTGCCCATCACCATGTGGACCCGGCGCGGCCGGTACTGCTCGTCGACCCAGAGGTCGAGCGTGACCTCCTTGACGCCCTGCTTCGTCAGCTCCTGCTCGACCTGCGCCCGCATCTCGGCGTCGACCTGCCCGAGGTAGTTCGCCACGGGCGCGGTGACGGTGTAGTGGACCGTCCGGGCCCCGTTCACCGTCTCCTCGCCGACGACCGTGACACCCTCGGTGGCGAGCAGCGTCTTGACCTGCTTGGTCGGGTCGACGTCCTCGAACTGCTTGGAGAAGTCCATGCCCATCGGGGCACCGGCCGCGGCCACGTCCAGCTTGATCCAGCGCTTCCCGCCGATGCTGGCGCGGTCCGCCTCGGGGATCTCCACGTAGACGACGGCGCCGATCATCCGGACGGTGACCGGGGAGCCGTCCGGGCCCGTGGTCTTCATCTCGGCCTTGACCGGGTCACGGAGGTCCAGCACACCCTGCATCGAGAGCTTCTGGCCGGCCGCCGTGCCCTCCATCGCCACGGTCACCGAGTCGGACTTGTCGGTGGCGTCGACCGTCTTCTGCAGCGAGCCCTTGAGGTCGCTGGCGAGCAGCTCCAGCACGGTGGGCTGCTTCGGCTCCTCCGACGAGCCGGGCTTCGCGCCGCAGGCCGACACGGCGAGCGCCGTGAACGCGGAGACCGCGACGACGGTCGTCTTCTTCCACAGTGACACGTGACAGCTTCTTTCCCCGAAGGAGTCTGGGGGAGCCCCCAGATAGACGGACGACACGCTATATCAACGGGTCAACCCCGGACGGCCGCCCTCCCGCCGCACGACCGGCGGCGGAACCCGTCGATTCCGCCGGTCACGGGTTGCCGGCCGGCCCGCGGTCGGGGGACTCGTTCTCGCGCGCGTCGCGCTCGCGGGACCAGAGGATCGTCGCGGCCAGCATGCCGGCGGCCAGCAGGATCACCCCGGACACCGTCACCATCTTCGTCCCGTTGCCCACCTCGGGCAGCAGGAAGGCGGCGATGTCCAGCAGGAAGGCCGCGGACGCGACCACGGTCAGCGCGGCGGCCACCCGGTTGAGCCGGCCGTCCAGCCGTTCGCTGCGCAGCGAGGATTCGGCGAGCAGCGAGGCGTTGACGTGGGCGAGCAGCTTCTCCGCGCGTTCGTGCGTACCGTCGAGGCCGATCGTCTCGCGGGCCGCTATGTACGTGGCGCGGTGATCCTGGCCCGACTCGACGCGGTACGCGTCGAGTCGGTGGTAGTCGGCCCACACGCCGTCGAGGAAACGCCGGAACTCCGGCCCCTCCAGTCGGCCCGGCGCCGCCCGGGCCAGCTCGGTCAGTATCTGGAGCCCGCCGACGCTGGCACCGACCAGCACCGACTGCTGGGCGACGGCGATGTCCGCCGGCTCCAGCATCGTCAGGATCTCGTCGATCCTCTCCGGGGCCGGGTCGTCGTCCCAGGCGTACGTGTAGGGCAGCAGGATCCGGCAGTGGGCGCCCAGCACCAGGCCGGGCACCCGGCGGTCCGGCTCCCAGACGGGGTCCCGGGCGATGAAGTGGCAGTTGTAGCGGACGGCGCGGGGGTGGACCTCCGTCCAGTCGTCGGCGGAGGCCCCGCCCGGCGGCACCACCACGTGGGCGAAGAGCCCCGACTGCCGCGCACCGGCGAGCACGTCCCGCAGCAGCGCGCGGTCGGCCTCGCGGAGCTGGCGGTTGACCGAGGCGTCCATGGTGGCCAGCTCGTGGGCGTCCAGCTTCCGGAGATCGTTCGCGTGGCGCAGGGCGTACGTCAGGAGGACGGCGCCGGCGGCGAGGATCCGGATCCGGCAGGCGACGATCGTGAGGTCGGGGAGGCTGATGGCGGCCCGGACCATCGCCGTCAGATCGACCTCGACCGTCTCCTCCGAGTTGTAGGCCACCGAGCCGAGCGTCCCCGGTACGGGCCGGAGTTCACCGCGTCCCGGGACCACCACGCGGTCCACCGTCCGGTCGACGGCGGTGTAGTGCAGGGGATAGGCCCTCGTCTGTACGTGCAGGACATCGGTCATATCCCGGCCACCGCGACGTGCTCCGGGATCAGCTCCGTCTCGGGCACGACGGCCTCGCCGAGGTACCGGCGCTGGAGGTCCTCCGGACTGTGGTTGTCGACCGGACCGCCCACGACCGCCGCGATGTCGCTGGTCGTCAGGTACGTGGCGTCCTCGGGCACCGACCGCCTCCGGAACCACCGGCGCTGCGCCTCCAGCACCGGATGGTCCGCGGCGGCCGACGGCCAGTAGCTGACCACCGTGAGGGAGTCCGGGTCCGCCGAGACCCCGAGCCCGGTCACCGCCCGCGCGTCGTCCGGGGGCAGGTAGAACACCAGTCCCTCCGCCACGTACGCGATGGGCCGCCCGTCGGCGAACCGTCGGATGCGGTCCAGGAGCCGGCGGCGTGCCTCCGCGTCGTTGAGGTCCGCGGCGACGTGCTCGACCTTCCGCTGGTCGAGCACACCGGCCGCCCGCAGCTCGGCGGCGCGTCGCTGCTTGGCGGCCACGATGTGGGGCAGGTCGATCTCCATCGCCGCGGCGAACGGCAGCAGCCACGGGTACGAGGAGAAGCCGGCCCCGCACACCACGAGCACCGTGTCACCGCGCTTGTCCAGCGCCTGGCCGAGGGTCTCCAGGACGACCCGGCCGCGCAGCGACACGACCAGGTCGTCGTGCGGGTACACCTCGGCGGCGAATTCGTCCCACAGCTCCCGAACCGCGCCGCGTTGCTCCGCGGAGATCCACTCTGCCGCCAGCGGATCGGCGGCGAGATCCTCGCGCCGCGCTCGCGATTCGTTGACCAGGTAGGCGGTGAGTCCGACGTCGTCACGCACGTCCACATAGAACCACGGGGTGACAACGGGGCGGAACCGAGGACGTGAGCCGGCCGGAGTGTCGCAGTGTCCGGTGTGGATCGACGGTGCAGTGAGAGACGTGGATGTGCGGTAGTCTGCCGCGGAGCGTGATCACGCTGGGCGACCGGAGGGACACATGGGGGCAAGCCGGACCTCGTCGCACTGCCGACCGCCGGGGTCCGCACGATGACGAGACCCAGGAACCCGGGCGGGGGCAACGGCGACGGCGGGAACCCGCGCCCGGACGGCGACGGCGACGGCGACACCGGTACCCCTTCCGGGCGACGGCCCGGCACCAGCAAGGTCCCGGACAACATCAGCCAAGCCCACGACGAGCTGGCGAAGACGGCGGAGCGGGGCCGCCCGGAGGAAGAGGGACAGCAGCCGACCAAGCAGCCCGACTCCGACTCCACCACCTCCGACGGGGAGACCCCGGACGCGTTCGTCGACTCGATCGTCAGCGACCCGAAGTCGGTCGCCGGCCGGTCCGCCGAGGACATCGCGCAGCAGTTCAACGACGCGGGTTACCCGGCCACGGTGCAGCAGAGCACCAAGAAGGGCACCTCGGGCAACGCCGTGCAGGTGCGGATCCAGGGCCACCCGGAGATCACCAACATCCAGGTCCATCCCGGCGGCGGGCGCCACACGCCGGAGGGCTCGCCGTACTGGAAGATCTCGACGAGCACGGCTGGGAAGATCTGGGTGATTCCCGAGGACTTCCGGGGCGCGGACGACCTGAACGGAAATGTGGTGCGGTATGACGAATAAGCTCATCAAGGTCGATCGCGTCCGCTCCGTCGCCGAGGCGGTGGCGGTCGAGGAGCTGGGCGCCGGACTCGTCGGCGTCGCGCTCGACGAGGATCCCCGGTTCGCCGACCGGCGGGTTGTCTCCGCGGACCTGGCCGCGGAGATCGGCAGGTCGTTGAGCCGGGCGAAGTTCGTCGTGGAACTGGACTTCCGGGAGGACCCCCGCGAAGCCCTTCGCAGGGCGGAACTGCTCCGGCCCGACCTCGTCCAGCCGATCACCGGCGCGGTCCCGCCGGACGAGATGCGGGCCGCGCTGAGCGGGGCCGGCGTGGGCATCGTCTACGCGGGCATCGAGATCGCCCACGATGACGACCCCTCCTGGGTGCTGAGCCGGTACGCCGACACGAACGACCTCAACGCCGCCCTCTTCCAGGCCGACGTGCTGCCCGAGTACCGGAACTCCTGGGAGTTCCTGCGGGACGAGGCGCCCGAGTTCGAGGACGAGTTCCAGATCGGCGACCTGAACCAGCTCGGCCGTGACCACCCGCTGGTGGCCGCGTTCAATTTCACCCCGCGCAACGTGGGCGAGATCGTCGCCACCCTTCCGGGGATCCGGGGCATCGCGCTGACGCTCGCCGACAACGCCACCCGCACCGACCTGCACTTCCTGCGGTACGAGGCGGCGGTCGAGGTGTTGCACGCGCTGCGGTCCTGACGACCCGTCCGGCTCCACCTCCTGGCCGGTGCGGATGCGCACCGGCCAGGAGCCGCAGCGCCAGCCTGGTGTTCGTCGATGGCTGTTGGGACCATGGCGCCATGAACCCGGGCCCGCCTGACACTCAGGTCGAAGATCAGGTCTCGCGAGACGTTCTCATTGCGGCGTACACCGTGGTCGGCGCGCGTCGCACGTCACTGGACACGATGATGTGGCAGGTCCCCGCACTGGCCACCGCGGCGCAGGCCTTCCTTCTCACGATCGCCCTGCAGACGGACGGTTCGCGTGCCGCCCAGGCCATCGCAGCCGCTCTCGGCGCCGTCCTCGCTGTGCTGTCGGCACAACTGATGGCCAAACACCGCCACCTCGAAATGAGCGACAGCCGGTTGACGGAGCGGATCGAACGGCAGTTGGGGCTTGAGCGCGGTCTCGGAGTAGCTCCCCACGCCGCCGGCCGGCTCCGCCTCGGCGAACGCCAGCCGTGGTGGATCCGGCTGTCGTCGTACCGACTCTGGCTGGTCGGTGTGGCCACGTTCGGCGTCGCGGACCTGGTCGTGGCCTTCGACGCGATGGCGAACCTGGGTCTCCTCGGTTGAGCCAGGGCGTGCCGCGGGTCAGGCGATCGCGGCCTTCACCACCTCGATGATCTTCTGCTCCACCTCGGGGCTCCACTTCTGGATGGCGTACGACACCGGCCAGATGTCCCCGTCGTCGAGCGTGGCCGCGTCCTGGAACTCCAGCGTCGAGTAGCGGGTGTTGAACTTGCCGGAGTTCTTGAACGCGACGATGAGCTTGCCGTCGGCGTTCGCGTAGGCGGGCATCCCGTACCAGGTCTTCGGCGACAGGTCCGGAGCGGTGGCGGTGATGGTCATGTGCACGCGCTCGGCGAGCGCCCGGTCGTCCGGCGACATCTTCGCGATGCTGTCGAGGGCGGCCTGAAGCTCGTCGGCCTTCTTGGCGCCCTTCTTGCCCTGGGCGCGCAGCTCGGCGGCGCGCGCCTTCATCGCGGCGCGCTCCTCGGCGCTGAAGCCGTCGGATCCGGTGTTGACGTTCTCAGCGGACATGTCCAGGCTGCCTTTCGACGTTGCAGGGCTCGGCGCGGTGCCGGCCGTATGAAGGAAGGCTAGGTCGCGGCACATCCGGCCGCTTCTTGAATCCTGATCACGTTCAGGCCGGCGGTGGCAATCTCCCTTGCCGGTCGGACCAGCGACTGCGACGCTCCGTGCGTGATCGACAAGCCGGACGTCGACGAGCGGACGCTGGCGGCCGAGGTGGCCGCCGCCTGGGCCGTGGACGTCACCGATCTCGTGTTCATGCCGCTCGGGCTGGACGGGGACGCGTGGGCGTACCGGGTGGAGACGTCCACCGGCGAGCGCTACTTCCTCAAGGTCCGCCGTGGGAGGTTCACCCCGGCGGCCGTCCTGCTACCCGGCTTCCTCCGGGCGCACGGCGTACGGCAGGTCGTGGCACCGATCGACCTTCCCGCCGGCGGCACCAGTCGTGCCTTCGGGGGCTACGAGCTGCTGCTCTACCCGTTCCACGACGGCGGCAGCCGGTGGGCGCGCGGGCTCACCGACCGCCAGTGGACCGAGTACGGCGAGTTCCTGGGCCGGCTGCACGCGGTCCCGCCGAGCGACGACATCGCCGCGGTCCTGCCGGTCGAGACGTACCGGTCGACGGCGGGCGACCGGCTGCGGAGCCTCGGCGCTCAGGCCGCGGCGAGCGAGGTCCTCGGCGCGTTCTGGGACCGGTACGGCGCCGCGCTGCACCGGTTGTCGGAGACGGTCGACCGCCTCGCCTCCCGCGTGACGCACGCGCGACACGTCATCTGCCACGCCGACATCCACCCGGGTAACCTGATCGCCGACGGCGACGGCCCGCTGCACGTCGTGGACTGGGACGCGCCGATCCTCGCACCGCCCGAGCGCGACCTCATGTTCGTCTACAGCCAGGACTTCGGCGACCACCCGATCGACGCGCACCGCGCCGAACTCTTCCGCCGTGGCTACGGGCCGCAGGAACCGGACCAGACACTGCTGAGCTACTACCGCGGCGAGCGGCACCTCGACGACGCCGCCGCCTTCGTGCGCAGCATCCTCGATCCCGACGCCAGCCCGGAGGCGCGCGCCAACGACCTGCACTGGCTGACCCGCATCGCCGAGACGGTCGCCGACCCGAGCTACGCGCCCTGACCCTCCCCTGGATGGTGTTGACCTCAACCATGCTTGAACTTCTACGGTCGTGACGTCGTAGACGATCAAGCGAGGTAAGGAGCGCCATGACGCTCGACCAGATGACCGATGCCGAACTGGCAGCCCAGCCGGCCGCCTACTGGACCGGCCTGGCCTACGAGGCCCTCATCTCGTTCACCCGCGCCCGGCAGGCCGAACTCGGGTTCACGCAGCCCCAGTTCTGGCTGCTGCGCAACCTGTCGAGCAACGACCTCTCCCCGGACGGCCAGGGCATGACCATTCCTCAACTGCGGGAGGCGATGGCCACGTACCTCAGGCCCGAGGACGACCTGCACGCCGAGGCGGAGGTGCTGCTGGAACGCGGCTGGCTCCGCCGCGACAGCGAAAATCGGCTGTGGATCACCGAAGCCGGCGAGGAGGCGCGCGTACGCCTGAAGGCCCACGCGCCGGCCATCCGCGCCCGGATCCACGAGGGCATCGACGACGCCGACTACGTCGCCGCACTGAAGGTGCTGGGGAAGCTGATGAGGAACACCCAGGGCTCGTAGTTCCCGCCGGGCGCGGGTGGGCCGTCGCTCCACCCAGGGGTGGAGCGACGGCCCGATGTCGTCCACCCGCCGATCAGCCCTGCGGCCGACGACCCGGCGCGCACGCCGTTCCTAACATCCGTGTCAGCAACAAGCGAATGCAATCGAGCACGCCGAGCCCGATCGAGGAATCAGGTTGCGTCAGGTTGTTGCGAAAGATTGGCCCGCCCGGCGAACGACAAACCCGCCGGACGTACGTTAAGGAGCAGCGACGTGCGCGTTTTCCTCTCCCGTATCGCACTCATCACCGCCATCGCCGGCGGCGCACTGGCGGGCATCGCCGGGCCGGCCCACGCGACCAGTACGTATTGCGCTGGCCTCAAGGCGCAGTACACCAGCGACCTCAACATGTACCTCAAGTACAACACGCTGCGACTCACCAGCACCGACCCGGGAATGCGCCTCTTCTACGGCAGCCTGGCGAGCCGGTACTTCACGAGTTACCAGCAGGGCCTCGCCGCGTACCAGGCCACCTGCTGACGCTTGCAGTGCGGCCCGTCGACCGATCCCTCACGGCGGCGGCTCCCGGGCCCTGCCGGGAAGTCGCCGCCGGTCCCTCTCTGAGGATCGGCACGTTGGCCCATGACAATTGGTCCTCGGCGAAATCTTCTTTGCCCCCGCTCTCCTGTCGGCCGGGCTATGCCCGTCCCGAGGGGCATCACTCAATTTGTGCGTTCGGTGACTACCGGCGGCTGACACCGGTCGGGTGCGCGACGTCCGGGAGGGACACATTCCCGGCCGGGCCGGGATCCGTGCCGATGTGGACGGGAAACCCGGGAACGATGATCAGCTCATGACGCGACGAGGAGGGGGACAACAGTGAAACGGGTGGTGAGACTGGCCGGGGCGATCGGCCTGGGTACGGTGTTGGTTGTCGCCGGGCTGGCCGGCCCAGCCATGGGTGCCACGGACGACCCCTGGGGCGACGGGGCCGACCGCGAGCCGGAGGTGCTGCTCGTCGCGCCGGGGGACGTCGACCTGGAGAGCCCGCTCGGATGCGTGCTGCAGAAGACCGCCCAAGGGGTCGAGGTGGGCAGCGGGATCGCCGGGTGCGGGCTCGTCGACTTCGACAGCCCGGTCATGCCGGGGATGCACGTGCTCTTCCCGCTCGGGTCCGGTGGGTCCGACGACACCTACCACGGCACGGTCAACTGCGGGTCGAGTGTGGACCCGCGCATCGCTGGGCAGAGCGGCCAATGGGTTTTCGGCAGGCCCGATTCCTCCGACCCCTATCAGGCGCCCGGCCGCCAGTCCGGGGGCTGGTACAACGACGGGTCCTACCAGGAACTCGCCGACGAGGCCGACAGGCAGTGGCAGGAGTACGTCGAGGCGGTCAGGGAGGCGGCGAGGGGCGACACGTTCGGCGAGGACCCGGAGAAGGACCGGCAGCTGAGAGAAAGGATGAAGAAGGAGCAGGAGGAGGCGAACGAGGCCATCAGGAAGCGGGACGCCTGGAGGCCGGCGGTCGCCGACAGTGGCACCGGCGACGATGACGACGATGGCGCCGCCGCCCGACCCGGTGGCGAGGACGCGTGCGCCGAGGTCGCGATGTTGGTGGCCCACTGCAACGCGACCAACTGGCAGGCGACGGCGTGCCAGGAGGCGCTCGCCAGGATGAGTGGCTGCGACCCGTCCATCGCGATGCCCGGCCCCGACCAGAACGAGGCCTGCGAGGAGGAGGAGAAGCCCGACATCGAAACGGTGATTCAGACGCAGACGCTGATCTGCAGCATGCGGATCAAGCCCGAACCCGGCCAGGACCCGTGCGTCGGGCTCACCGTGGACAGCCGCCAGTTCCGGGGCTACCGGCCGACCGCCGAAGGCGGCCCGCCGTGCGGGAGCGAGGTGGCCCTGACCACCCCCGACCAGTGCCAGCCCACCCTCACCGTGGTCAGTGTGACCCAGCGGTGGCGCGACTACGTCGCCGAGGTGCTCAAGCGGGCCGGTGACAGAGGCGGTTTCGTCATCGTCATGCCCGAGCCGTACACCGGCGGCCCGAACGAACCGCGGACCTGCGCCCCGAAGTGCTGACCGCGGCGGGGCCCTCCGCCTGAACCGTTCCGACCGACCGACACGCCGGCGAAGCCCAGGTCAGCGACCTGGGCTTCGCCGCAGGTCGCCGATGTCACGCCGGTGGAGTGGACCGCCAGGGCCCTGAACCTATGGATTGCCGGCGAGTCGGCCGGATGGGGTGCGGTACGAGGTCATCCGGCCTGCTGGCGCGCTTCTCGGCCGGGTTCGGCTGGCCCGGTTGCTGTACTTCGCTGCTGTACTGCTGGCGTCGATAGCTCGGCCTGCCTGGTCCAGCCGAGGAACCGGCGGTGCAACACGCCGGCCGGCGTCCAGGGCATGTCCTCGGCGGCTTGGACGAGGTAGGAGCCGAGGTACAGGGCCAGCGACACCGGAGCGTCGGCGTACTCCGCCCGTAGCTCCCGCTTGCGGGTCGGGCAGGGCCAGGGCAGGCCGCAGCCTCCGCAGCTCCAGATCGGCATGACCGGGCCGTGGGTGGTCACCGCACACCCTCCAGGAACCGGGCGGTGATCGTCCGGGCCTGCTGGCTGGTCGCCCACTCCACCTGCCAGCACGGGTACGGAGTCAGCCGTGACCACCAGGCGCGACAGCCGGCGCACATGCCGTCGAGCCCTCGGACGTGAACCGCGAGGATCGCTTGCTCCCGTCCGTCGTTCACTGCTCCCCTTCCCTCGGCCAGTGGCCACGATTGATCGGAATCCGATGCCGGACGCGACAGGGCAGCTCGGCTCCGCACCGGCAGACCCGCCGCCACCGCCGCCAGCACCAGACCGGCCGATGCCGCCGCGCGAGAGTCATCGCTGCGGCGAGCAGGTACTCCTCGTACGAAACACGCCGCACCTGATCTCCCCCTTGGGTGCCGTTGACGGCACGGCGGCCCGGGCCTTGGCTGTTCATCCGACCGCAGCACCTGCCAACCCACCGTACATACGTAGGACTGTAGATACAATAACCTGTAGAACTGTTGGACACGTAGCGTCACATTCGTGATCGACCCCAGCGCGGATCGCGCAGTGTTTCGGCAGCTCGCCGACCTGCTGCGTGACCGGATCACGTCCGGCGATCTCGCGCCCGGCGCGTCGCTGCCCAGCGAGCTGCGACTGGCTCAGGAGTATGGACTGAGCCGGACAAGCGTCCGGCAGGCCATCTCCCTGCTCCGGTCGGAAGGGCTCGTGATCGTCCAACCCCCGCGCGGGACGTTCGTCCGCAGCATGGAGCCGACCGAGACGGTGACCCTACGCAAGGGCGACACCGCCTCAGCCCGGATGCCCACCCCGGCGGAACGCAAGGAGCTGGACATCGGCGAAGGCGTCCCGGTCCTTGTGGTCTTTCGTGCCGATGGCTCTCGTGAGGTGTACCCCGCCGACCGCATCCGGATCGGCCGTTAGCAACAGCCGGCTCCCGGTGAGCTCTCGCTTACAAGTTCTGAGCGCTTCGTTCGGCGGGGTCCGTCCGCGTCTGCGACCTCGGGCGAATGCCCGCGTCCGGCCACCGCCGGCCGTCTCGGCCGGTGCTGTCACCGTTGCTGTCGACAGCTACGGCCAGGACTCCCACACTGCCAGGGGGCTCTCTCGAATCGCCCTGGCCTGCGGTGGTCGTGACCTGCGACCAAGCGGTCACTCTCCCCGCCAGTCCCCGTCAATCACCCGCCGCGACCTACGGACCTGGCATGGATCTGGCACGTGTCGTCACTCCCGCCAGTTCACCAACTACAGGTAAGGCGGCCCCGGCCGGCCTGGTCATCGCGCCGGCACGCCTTGCTACCTGGGCAGATGTCGTCACCAATGGTCGTCGTTGGTCGCTCTCGACCGACCTCCGACGGCCTGGTGACGGCCTGGACCTGGTCCTCGTCGACCCGCCCGGAACCGGCGCGCCCCGGCCCGCTGTGATCCCTCGCTTGGATGCTCCCCGTCTCGCCTCAGGCGCGCATGTCTAGCTTCGCCCGCCGCGCCCTTCGCCACACCGGCATATCGTTGTTGCGGCGCGGCCTGGAGTGCGAGTCATGGACGCCTGCGAGGCAGAGGCGGAACATTGGTTTCCGCCGGTCAGACGAGGCATCGTCTGAGTACCGGGGTTACATCCCTCCGGGCCGCGCTCATGTCCGTCTGGATCCGCCCCGATCGTCACCCACTTACTCACTCACATTGTGGGGTCGATGGGCTCAGACCAGCGCTGATGCTGCCAGATTGGTTGCCAGATCACCGAGGACACCAGTACCAGAGCCAACGATCATCTTCGTCCAGACCACCTTGCCTCCTTCGTCGATCTTCGTCAGAACTGCGGTGGAGATCAGCGAGAAGATAAAGGCGAGCAGCATGATGGGTAGCGCTAGCCCCAGGTTCAACCCTGGTCTCAGCCCATCGACGTGCCCATAGTAGACGCTCGCATAGAGCGCTGCGCATGCGCTCCGTGCGGGTGCGTCCGCACACGTCCCGGACGTCGCCTCGCCGCTGCCCTCCCTGTCCGGCCCGACGGCTGTCGACACCCACCGACCGATGTCGTCCGAAGACCTCGCGCGGACTGTCAGCTTGGGAAACGCATTGATCTTCACAGGTTGTGGGCCGATGTCGGACGTAGGCTCACGTGGCGTGGCGACGGCTACGGTCAGCCGTACCGGGTTCGGCCCTTGGTGACCCCTACATCGGGCACGGATCGGGCACGCGTTCCCGATATCTTTGCGCGGTGTCTGACGGTCCTGGCATGTCGCTGACGGAGATGGTGCGGTCTTACCTGGATGACTCCGAGGTAACCCTCCTTCCCGCGGATCCCGCGACCGAGGTGCGCCGGAACACCTGGAGCTACAGCGTCTCCCCGACGTCCGTTGACGTGCCGCAGGTCGTCGCAGCGCTCAACTTCGTCGCGGACGAGCTCCGCCAGCGCCTCGCCGGTCATACCGGCTCAGGCACATTCTATGCGTGGTACGACGCACAAGCAGGCCAGCTACGCTGCTCCCTGTCATCCCAGCCAGCGGAGAGCCTTCCGTTCGGAGCGCCTTACCTCGCCACCACGGATGCCGCCAAGGTTGTGCGCATGGCTGCGGGTGACCGCCATCGGGGCGTTGTCTTGTGGGGCAACCTTGCCGACGTTGACGAACGCGCAGACCCCGATGCGCCAGACGACGAGCTAGCAGCCCCGTTCCCCGTGTGGTGCGCCGAGGTGCCGTGACACACTCGACCACTCGCTTGTAAGTTCTGAGCGCTTCGTCCGGCGGAGTCCGTCCGCATCCGCGACCTCGGATGCTCGTCCCCGCCCGGTCCCCGATGGCCGTCCTCGTCCGCGACGGTTGCTGTCACCGTTGCTGTCGACGGTCATGCGCTTCGAGCGCCATCTTCGCGGAGGTACAGGGTCACCCGCCTCCTCAAGAAGGCCACCCGGGTTCGCGCCCGTTCAGCCGCAAGGTCGGGGTATCCCTATGCAGTCCACCATGCCCTAACCTGTTCCTGTGGCCATCATCGGCAACTCTGACTGGCACGTGATCGGACTCGTCGACATCCGAGAGCCCGGCCGCTACGAGATCCTGTTCAAGAACGGCGGCATCGGAGTCGGCATACGCTTCTTGGACGCGCCGGCGCAGGAACCGATGGTTGTCGACGACGATGGGGTCGCCCACCCTTGCCGGATCTGCACCTGCTGTGGCAACTGCGCCTGCGGTTACGGGTACGGTGGCCGGACACGGTGCCGCGACTGCGGCGAATACAGCAGCTGGGTGGCCAGGAACGCTCCGCTACTTGAGCGCTACCTCGCCGCCGTAGGCCGGGACGACGCGTTTGTCCAAACGAATGGTCGCACCCACGTCGTGGGATGCCCATCTCTGAAGAGGACCATCAAGGACGCGACGGAAGCCATCGATGCCGGTTGTTCACACCGGCCCGAATGGGTTCATGTGCCCGAGGTCGTCACGGCCGAGGCGCTGGGGCGACGAAGGCGATGCGCGGTTTGCTGTCCGGACGTTACATTGCCTGCGAGCAGAGGATCGGTCCGCGGCCACCAAGGCCGTTACGTAGCCCATGACGGCGCCTCAGGGTCCTGACGGTAGTGCAACCTTGCCGCCTGTGAGCTAGCCCTTCTGACACCTGGCGTTGAACTGTCGCCCGTCAATCGAACCGTCCGGGGAAGCCGGCCAACTCGGACGCTGAGCTGCGCAAACACTTGGCGTCGGTGTTCTTCATTGGTCACCGCTGGTCCCCCTTTGACGGCCTGGCGACGGCCTGGACCTGGTCCTCGTCGTCAGTGCACAGGGCAGTTCGTGACGGTCGACGATGACGGAAGCCACGTAGGTGCCCGCGATCGCCGTATGCTGGCTGCCGACCAGCGGCCAGGAGGACGACTCGCGTGGGGGGATGGGTGAACGTTGACCGCGTCGCAGTCATCGTTGCGATCATCGCTGTCATCGTCTCAGTCGCTTCGGTCGTCTACGGCCGCAGGCAGGCCAACATCGCTCAGGAGGCTAAGCAGGAAGCCCGCCGGTCCGCTGACGCCGCCGAGCAGCAGGTGAAGATTGCGGAGGCGGCGAAAGATGAAGCCCGGCGGGCCGCCGACGCCGCGAGCGACGTGGCAAGGATGGAGGCCCGCCGAGACCACCTCGCCGGCGCCATTAGAGACGTGGAACTGCTCGAGGTCGAGTCGCGCCAGCATCCCACCTTGCCGCATCGCAACCTGTTCGCGGTGTTCAAGAACAGTGGGCACCGCGTCTACCGCTACTCCATTCAGGTCGAATACAACACCAACAGTCATAGTCCCGTCGGAACGGGACGTATCGATGCCGGCGAGACGGTTGCCGTGTACTTGCTGCGGGACGGTGTGCCATACGGCGGGATCGTGGCGTGGTTCGACGGCGAGTGCCCCTGCGACCAGCCGGACGGCGACCAAGGGCACTGGCGGAAGTTCTGGCGGGCACCCGCCCCTGTGGTTCCTCAGGACGAGCCACCCAACGTCCACTGACAGGTGGGGAGTCTGCAACCCCTCGCTTGTAGAACTGCGCACCTCGTCCGGGCTTGTCCGTGTGCCCCTCTTCGACCTCGCGGCTGATCCGCACCCCGCCTGCGTCGTCCGCCGGGGTTCGGCCCCGCTGCTGTCATCGTTGCTGTCGACAGCGATGGCGTTCACGCCTCTTGATCACCTAGGCCGGCAAATCCACGCTCTCCGCTGGCCCAGGTATGCCCCACGGCGCTCCACTCAGCCGTTCTCCAACCGCTTGATCTCCGCGTCGACCTCGGCTAGAACCTGCGCCAACGTCGGGCACTCGGCGGCGTGCCACTCACGCACAAACACATCACCGGAGTCGTCTTGAATGACTTCGGCATGCCATGGCATGCAGTCGTGGCAGGGCCAGATCTCGTATCCCTCGGCGAATAGATCGACGGACATAACCGGCGCGGAGTAAGTCGTGTTTGGTCTGGGCCGTGGTGTGTCAGCCATCGTTCCTCCTGAGGCGTGACAGCTTGAGCGGATACGCTGCTGCTAGTACGGGTAGCCCCACTCCTCGTACAAGTATTGCTCTAGGACTCTCTGACGCTTCTGCTTAAGTTCCTCAATGCTCACTTCCTTCTCAGTGAGGTCCAGTGTTCGAAGCGGAAATATCCACTGGTTCATGACGGCGCTGAAGTCATCTTCAGTAGCCGACCCTTCTTTGTGCAGCTTTCCATCCAGCATTGACTGGAGAATCTTGCTATTTATTTCGCGGACTTCCCACCACGGCATGGAGTCGTCTATCGACACGTCTTTCCAAGCCGCACAAACCACATCTAGACCCTCCCTGGAAGTTATGCCCATACGCGCTAAACTCGATACAAGTGCGGGAAGCCTGGAAGAAATAAAACACACTGGATCTTCGCTTGGGCCCCACCAGATGAGATCATCCTCGGCCTCCACGAGATCCACATACAAGATTCGTTCTCGTTCTGAGATCGGTTGGTTGCGGAATATCCAGTCCACATCGTTTGGTCCATCAAGGTAGTGGGATTGCCTCAACGAATCCACATACCCGCGAACCTCCCCGAGGCTGGCAGGACTTCCATGGTATGCCGAGGCATACAGGCAGCGCGCAAGGTGCGAATAAAACCAAGAAATCTGCGTGGACCAAGCCCTCCCGTCTCGCGGATCGGTCCGCACCAGATCCAGCAGGATTAGAACTTTCGCCGCCTCCTCCAACACGAACGCCTCAACTATGCCCGCGCCATGAGGCCGCTCAAGCCGCTCTAAGTGCTTCGCATCTTCATATAACCTGGCCACCTGCCGGGTTAAGGCTTCGAGACCCTCGGCTATAAGGTCAAACCGCCTCTTGATAGGGAGCTGCAGGATAGCTTTCAGTCGGCGTGGCTCCATGGCACTCCCAACATGTCTAGATTTAGGACCGGCTAGCTGCGATCGC
Source organism: Micromonospora globbae (assembly GCF_036184225.1). Lineage (NCBI taxonomy): Bacteria > Bacillati > Actinomycetota > Actinomycetes > Micromonosporales > Micromonosporaceae > Micromonospora > Micromonospora globbae. The sequence goes on along the minus strand of NZ_CP108084.1, from coordinate 5,185,065 downwards.
CCATCGCAGCCCAACGCCGCAATACAGGCTGCAAGAAATTCATGGTGCCGTTCGTTCTAATGATCGGCCCTTGAAAAACAATCTCTTCGTCGTCACCCCGCGTAAACGGGATGATGCGCTCGTCAACTCTGCCAGCGCGGGTGATTCCCACGATTTGCAGAGCTTCCCCTCTCCCCGGCTGCTCACTAACGGGTTTATCTTTCTGCCAGTCAGGCCCCTCTGGGAACGCTAGCCACATCTCGGCGACCATTGTTAGCCCATCGGCGTCTAGCCGCTCGACCTCGTCCGCCACCAAGTTCATCGCAAGGAATTTGCCCTGCGGATGTTCGACAATAATCGGAAGAATTGTAAGGGTTTCGTCACCCTTCAGAAGCGTGACGAAGGTTGCATGGAACTTACTTGCAGCAAGAACGCGCTTAGCCGCATCAGCCAACTGCGGCACTCTATCAATCGCGTTGCCATGTACCTTGAACTCGCCGAATTTCGACTTCGCCATTTCGAGGATGTCGTCATTCTGCTTCAGCTTGACGTATTGGGGGCCAACGTCGGCACCATTGGCCAAATTGATATACGCATTCCTGGCATCGTCCGAGATGCCCATGCATGACGGGTAGTGAACGAGTGATGAGGTGACGCAATCCGGCTCTCGTGGGGCTAGATCACACGCTCCGACCCCTGATCGATGATGAGCTTCGGCAATGATGGAGGCGATCCGGCCATAAGCGTAGGAGGTGGCTGCCAACAACTCCCGATCAGGAAGAAGTCGGTCAACCCATCGCCTCTGAATTGCTAGCACTCCCAGCGGCGGCAACACGAGAGTCCTCAAAACAGTCACCAAGATCTGTTGCGTCGTAAAGCGCGGCGGAAGCGTTAGTATCTTCTCGTGTTCTGTAAGCCAGTCCAAGGTGACCTTCACCTTGGCCTCACTGTGCAATTCGAGGTCAGACTCCTTCACTATGCGGTTCCTCGCCTTCTGCACCCAGCGAAGGACCGAGTCGCCTCCCACTTCCTTCTGCCACTTCCCATACCACTCCTGAAAGCCTTCAAGCTTCGCTTTTTGCTTCTGAAGCAACCAAGTTACGTTCCGAAGATTCTGGATCAAGGCATTGAGATTCATCCGGAAGTCTTCGGGGCTCATGTAGCTATCGGCTGTGCGATGCCAGTGCACATGGCAGTCCATCAGCCGGCGGTGCGCATCGGGGATAGGGCAGGAGGGGAGCATGCCCTACTCTACCCTCCTATAAGGAGCGCTACGTCAAGCGAGAATTGACTTATTAGCGTTCGAACCCGGACGGGCTGGCGCGATGAGGCTGTGGTGGGGATGCGGCGCGTGCACTCCCGGGCAGGCCCCTGGCCTGCCGGCAACGCCGGCCCGAGGGGCCGCAGAGGCTCCGGGGTCAAGGGCGGCCCGCAGGGTCGTCGCGCAGCGACGCGAAGCGCCCTTGACCCCGGAGGGGCGGCCCCGCACACTCCGCGCCGCATCCCCACCACGGCCGGCGGTGACTCGCCCTACGACGCGGCGGTGCGACGGCCGCCGCGCGGCCGGCTGCCGGCCCACCAGCTCCCCACCCAACGGTCTGTCGTTCTGCGGCGGCCCTCCGGGCTTTCCGCTCTCCGCGCCAGCCGCCGGGCGTCAGGCGTGACGGCCGCAGAGCGACAGCGGCAGCGGCCGGCGCGCGCCCTGGCGGCGGCGCGTGCGGCCCGTTGTGGGCCGCCTTGATAGACGTAGAGAAAGTCCTCCCACACCGGCCGGCAGCCGGCTGTCCGATTTCGGGACCTGCATGACAGATCGGTATCGGGACCTGCGTGACACTCTGCCGAGGTTGGCCAGAGCGGGGACGTCGGCGGAGCCGACTCACTGACTCGGCTCACGCTCCGGACAGTCGGCGTGCAGCCACATTGCGGCCAGATCCAGGCTCGTCACGATCAGCCTTCCGGCGAGACAGACGATTTCGTGTCGGCACCCGTGCTCGTGCGGCAGCACTTCGTCCAGCATCACGTCCTGGAGCTGGGCCACATCCCGGCCGCGGTCAGCGGGCTCAAACGTCAGGCTCTGCACGCCGCTGTAGCGGATCGTCAGGTCGTCCTCGTGTTTCCAGCAGTTGTGCCGTAGGTGCAGCTCAAGCCAGCGGCTTCCGCCCGTTTCACCGGATGTCAGTCGCGCGGGCTTCAGGTCCTTGACGCATCGCTGGCCGAAGAAGTCGTAGTGGCCGGGGTCCGTAGCGAACCTGCGTGCTCCCTCGGGCAACGAGTGAGCAAGCGACGGCAACTGCTGGAGGTATACCTCGGCATCCAGAGCCATGCCGTGGCTGGTCCGCTCAACCCTGACGTACCTCACTACCGCGCCCTTTCGATCTCGCCACCCGCAGCCCGTACTGGTGGGCGCATCATCGCACCTGCGGCGGAGCGAAGGAGAGATCGTCTAGCCGGACGGTCACCCACGTCCCGAGACTGATCTGTCACGGACGTCCTGAGACCGACACGGCCGGCAGCCGGCCGTTCCACCCCGACACGGGGGTCACGGCGGGTTGACGTGTCAGCACCCGGTGCTATCCTGGCGCTCGTCGAGCACGCCAGCGCGGCCTTCCCGCCGGATCGCTGGACTCGACGTCGGAGATGTTGAGCGGCCTTCCTGCCGCTGATGCGGGCTACGTCCCGCCGGCTCTCGATCGCACCGGCCGCTGTGCCGGTCCCCGAATCCGCTGATCGGCCCAGCACGGTCCTCCCTGCCGTCCACGATGGCCCGGATTCGCGCACCTCACGGGTGGGGGCAGCCTGCGGCGACCCGCCGGATGCCGATATCCCAGGCTCCCCACCCGTGCCGGCCCCAATTGCCAAGTCCACGAGCGTGAAAGGACATGACCCATCGGCGGGAAGTGGCAAGACCACGATTCCGCCCTCCGGCGTCAGCCGCCCTCTCGGCGGTGCCAGGAGACACGACGAACACCACCAGCGGACATGCGTCCACGGCTGGTGGTGCTTCGTCTCCCGTCCCTGCCACCCCCTGAAGAGGAGACAGTCGTGTCCACCCCGCTCACCATCTACCGCCCCGGTTTCGCCGTCGGCCGTGACGCCCAGGTCCTGCACCGCGCCGCCTCTCCGGAGTTCTCCGGCTGGCTGGAGCACACCCGGCCCGCTGGCGGCTGTGCTCGCCCGATCCGGCTCACTGGCACCATCGCCGCCGTCGAGCGAGACACCGGCCGCATCACCGGCCAGCTGCACACCGACGAGCTGCCCGACCGGACGCTCTACAAGGCGTGCGGCAACCGCCGCGAGTCGGTGTGCGCGGACTGCGCCTGGGTCTACCGGGGCGACGCCTACCAAGTCGTCTGTCGCGGTCTGACCGGCGGCAAGGGCGTCCCCGCCTCGGTCGGCCGGCATCCGGTCGTCTTCGCCACCTTCACCGCTCCGTCCTTCGGCCCGGTCCACCACCGGCAGGTCCCCCGCCACACCTGCCGCAACCGGCAGCGCTGCGACTGCCGACCCGCGCCCTGCCGCGCCCGCAGCAACGCCGGCACCTGCCCACACGGGCAGCCCGCGGTGTGCTTCGCCCGCCACGACGCCGACGATCCGCGGCTCGGCCAGCCGTTGTGCCTGGACTGCTACGACCACGACCACCAGGTCGTCTGGAACTACTTCTCCGGCGAGCTGTGGCGGCGCACCAAGCAGGCCGCCGACCGCCGCCTCGCCGCCATCTGCCGCAAGCGCGGCATCCCCTTCGTCCGGGTCGTCACCGCCTCCAGCAAGGTCCGCTGGGTGCCGCCCGTGCGGGTGTCCCACGGCAAGGTCGCCGAGATGCAACGCCGGGCCGCCGTGCACTTCCACGTCCTGCTGCGCCTCGACGGCGTCGACCCCGACGACCCGGACGCTCTCGTGCCGCCACCGGCCGGCATCACCGTCGACGATCTGGAAGACGCGATCCACGTCGCCGCCCGGCAGATCACCGTCACCACGCCCCCGCACCCCGACCAGCCCGACGGCTGGCTGATCGCCTGGGGCGAGCAGGTCGACCTCCGTCGCATCAACACCGCTGGCGGTGAGCTGACCGACGGCAAGGTGGCCGCCTACCTGGCCAAGTACGCCACCAAAGCCACCGAAGCCATGGCCACTCGTCCGCCCGGCTCACCCCTGCCACGATCGACGACTACGCCGATCCCGAAGGCGACCACCTCGCCCGCCTCATCGACGCCTGCTGGCACCTCGGCCGCCCCATCCACACCGACACCAGCAGCGGCGCCGCAACCGCCGACCACCGTCAAGGCAGCCTTGACGTCAAACCCAACGTCTACGGCGGCCTGCGCCGCTGGGCGCACATGCTCGGCTTCGGCGGCCACTTCCTCACCAAAGCCCGCCGCTACTCCGTCACCTTCCGCCTGCTCCGCGACACCCGCACCACCTACCGCCGCATCGAAGACAACGAACCGACCGACACCTTGACTGTCGGCACGCTGACCTACATCGGGTCTGGCTGGCTCACCGAAGGTGACGCCTTGCTCGCCAACACCGCCGCTCGGCAGCGACGTGAGAGCAGGCGCATCGGCCGGGAAGAACTCGCCCACGAAGCCTGGCTCACCGGAGCCGCCGCATGACCCACGACCTCCGCCCCCGCTGGTACTCGCCCGCAGAGGTCGCCGTGTTGCTCGGCTTCGGCATCTCCAAGGTCAAGATGAAGATCGCCACCGGCGAACTGCGTTCCATCAAGGACGGCAAGTACCGCCGCATCCTCCCCGAATGGGTCGACGACTACATCCGCGAACAGGTCGAACGCCAGGAGGCCGCCTGATACCCGGACGCGCCCGAGCCAACGGCGAAGGGTCGATCTTCCCCTACCGGAACGGCTTCGCCGCGTACGTCTGGGTCGAGAAGCCCGACGGCAAGCGCGGCCGGAAGTGGGTCTACGGCAAGACTCGCGAGGATGTCCATGACAAGTGGATCAAGCTGCACGGTCAGGCCAAGGCTGGTCCTGTGGCGACCCGCTCGCCGACGATGGGGGAGTACGCCCGCTACTGGCTGCGGGAGATCGTCAAGCCGAACCTGGCCCCGGGCAGCTACGTCACCTACGAGGTGGTGGTCCGGCTCTACCTCCTGCCGGGGCTGGGCCGGAAGCGTCTCGACAAGCTCCGGGTCAGCGACGTGCAGACCTGGATCAACGAGGTCGGGCGGACCTGCCAGTGCTGCGCCCAGGGCAAGGACGAGCGGCGCAAACCCGCCCAACGTCGCTGCTGTGCCCTCGGCCGCTGCTGCCAGGACCTGCCCTCGGCAACCAGCGTCACCCACCTGCGGACCGTGCTCCGGACGCTGCTGTCCCAGGCAATCACCGAAGGGCTGATCTCCCGCAACGTCGCGTCCCTGGTGAAGCTGCCTCCGGTACGGAAGCGCAAGCGGAAGGCGTGGACGAGCGACGAGGCGCGGCGCTTCCTGGAGTCGGCCCGCGCCGACGACGACCCGCTCTACGCCGCGTACGTCCTGGTGCTGGTGCTCGGTCTGCGCAAGGGCGAGATGTTGGGGCTAACCTGGGCCGACGTGGACCTCAACGCGGGGGAGCTGACCATTGATCGGCAGCTCCAGCGAGTCGGTGCCGAACTGCTGCACCGGGAGACGAAGACGGCCGCATCGGACGCCACCTTGCCGCTGCCGGACATCTGCACCGTGGCGCTCGGCCGCCGTCGCGCTGCGCAGACCGCTGCCCGGGACACTGCCGGCCCGGCCTGGCAGCCCTCCGACCTGATCTTCACTACCCGCTACGGCCGGCCGGTCGAGCCGCGCAACTTCAACCGCTTCTGGGATCGGCGCTGCGACGCGGCCGGGGTCCGGCGGATCGCGGTCCGGGATGCCCGCCGTACCTGCGCGTCCCTCCTGGCGGACCTGGACGTGCACCCCCGGGTGGCGATGCAGATCCTCCGGCACGCCCAGTTCGCCATCACCATGGAGATCTACACGGTGGTGTCCTCGGCGGCCACGCGCGACGCCCTCAAGCGGCTCGGCAGCGCGCTGGACCAATAGGACGTACGGCCTCGGTCGGGACGTCGAACGCTTCCGCTTCCAGTCCGGCCCGCTACCGGTCGCCGTAGTGGTAGCGGCAGGCGATGATCTCGACGTCGTCCTTGGTGATCCGATACACCAGCCGGTGTTCGCGATCGATTCGGCGGGACCAGAAGCCGGACAGCTCTCCCCGCAGGGGTTCCGGCTTGCCGATGCCCTCGTATCCGTTGCGCATCACGTCCGCGATGAGGTCGTTGATGCGCTTGACCAGCTTCCGGTCGGTGTGGCTGAGGTACTGGTTCCAGGCCGTCGCGGTGAAGACCAGCCTCACGCGACGTCCCGCACGGTGGCGGGGTCGATCAGGTCCCGCTCGGCCGCGTCGCCCTCCTCAAGCTCCGCGATCGAGCGGCGCAGGGCTGCGGCGTTGGCCGGGTTGCGAAGGAGGTACTCGGTCTCCTTCATCGACTCGTACTCCGCGAGCGGCACGATGACCACCGGTTCGTGGCCCGACCGGGTCACCACCACCTCCTCCGCGTCGTTGATGACGCTGTCGAGTTCGGCGGCCAGGTTCTGCCGTAGCTGGGTGAAGTTGACGGTCCGCATGACCACCTCCGGGGTAGGTACAGAAAATTGTACCTCGGGTGGGTCTGCCTCTCGTCCCTGGTCGAGCTGGCGGTGGATCCACGGGTGCTGCTGTACTTCCCTGCTGTACGGGCCAAGATCACGGCGCAAGCGGCCCCACGAGGAGACGGTGACCTGCGTACGAGTGGGCCGCCAGGGACTCGAACCCTGAACCTATGGATTAAAAGTCCACAGCTCTGCCATTGAGCTAGCGGCCCGCGCGCTCAGGTTACCGGAACTCGACCCGGAGCCACCCTCCGCCGCCGCGCCGCTCGGCCCAAGGCAGCAGCGAGTCAGGACGTAACGACCCCCAGCGCTCCGCGCCGGCGGATGATCGGCGTACGACGGGCAGGCATGGACGCGCCGGCCTGGGGAACTGGTCGGGCATGCGGTCGAGCAGCGCACCGGCGGTCGCGGCGTCCGGCGAGGAGATCGGCCCGGACGGCGTACGCGAGCCGGGCGGCGAGGTGCACGCCTGGCTGCCCGGGCAGAACCAGACGGTCTGCGGGCTCCCGCTGAGCCGGGCGCGGCTGCGCCGCTTCCCGCACGTACGGTTCGACTTCTCCTCGACCGACGTGCTCACCGACGCGGATGCGATCGGCCGCATCTGCCCGCGCTGCCTGGCCGCCACGCAGGGCCGCCGGCGGGACGAGAAGCACGGCTGGGTCCGCCACGCGCCCCGCCCGTGAACGGGCCGGCCGGCACGTATAGGGGCGGTCTGGGCGGGTACGGGTCGGGCATGCGGATCGTGGTGGTCGGGGCGAGCGGCAACGCCGGGACGGCCCTGTTGCGCCGGCTGCGCCGGGAGCGGGGCGTGGAACTGGCCGGGGTGGCCCGCCGGCTGCCCGGCCCGGACGCGGGCGAGCCGTACGACCAGGTGGAGTGGCACTCGTGCGACGTCGGCCTGCCGGGCGCGGCCGACCAGTTGGCGGAGGTGTTCGCCGGCGCCGGCGCGGTGGTGCACCTGGCCTGGCAGATCCAGCCCAGCCACGACCAGCGGGTGCTGCACCGGACCAACGTCGGCGGCAGCCGCGCGGTGATCGACGCGGTGGTCCGGGCCAAGGTGCCGGCCCTGGTGTACGCGTCGTCGGTCGGTGTCTACGCGGCCGGCCCGAAGAACCACCCGGTGAGCGAGCGCTGGCCGGCCACGGGGGTGCCCGCGTCGTCGTACAGCCGGGACAAGGCCGAGGTGGAGGCGATGCTCGACGAGGTCGAGCGCGAGCACCCGGACCTGCGTGTCGTACGCATGCGGCCCGGCCTGAACTTCCAGCGCGACGCGGCCACGGAGATCAGCCGCTACTTCCTGGGGCCGTTCGCGCCGGTCCGGCTGCTGCGGTACGGCCGGATCCCGCTGGTGCCGGCCAACCGCCGGCTGCGGATGCAGGCGGTGCACACCGACGATGTCGCCGAGGCGTACGCCCGGGCGGTTCTGGGTGACGCCCGCGGCGCCTTCAACCTGGCCGCGGACCCGGTGCTGACCCCGGAACTGGTGGCCCGGCACTTCCACGGCTGGACGGTGCCGGTCGGGGCCCCGCTGCTGCGGATGGCCGCGAGGCTGACGTGGTACGCGCGGTTGCAGCCGGTCGACGCCGGCTGGGTGGAGCTGGCGCTGAACGTGCCGCTGATGTCCAGCGAGCGGGCGGAGGCGGAGCTGGGCTGGCGGCCGCGCGTCGACGCGGTCTCCGCTCTGAAGGAACTCCTCGCCGGCATGGCCGAGCGCGCCCACACGGCCAGCCCGCCGATGTCCGGGGCACGGGACCTGCCGGGCCGCCTCGCCGCCGTCCTCCGGGGCCACCCCGCCGGCCACACCAACCCCTACTGACGAACCCGCCGCGTCCCCGCCCTGGCCGATCCGCCCCCGGGCTGGTTGATCATGAGGTTAGCGGGCGTCGTCCTCGGCGTGTCGGCTCGCTAACCTCATGATCACCGGACCGAGGCCGGGCCGGGCCGGGGCGGACCCGGGTCGGCCGGGGGGTCAGCTCAGGTGGGAGCCGGGGGTCGACGGGTTGCGGGCGCCCAGGAAGAAGATGCCCGGGTAGCCGCTCGTCTCGAACTGGCCGCTGCGGTTGCGGCGCAGGGTGGAGTCCTCGATCGTCATGGTGCCGGTACGGTCGTTGCTCACGAAGAAGATCGCGCCGCCGCCCTCGTTGGCCCGGTTGTCCCGGATCACCGTGCCGGCGATCCGTACGGTGAACCGGTCGCCGTCGCAGTAGATCGCCCCGCCACTGCCGCCGCCCGGCGTGCCGGCCTTCGCCGGGTTGGCGCCCCTGCCGACCGCCTGGTTGCCGGTGAAGACGCTGTTCAGCACGGTCCACGACACGCCGATGCTGCTCAGCGCGCCGCCGTTGGCGCAGGTGCCGTTCTCGAAGGTGCTGTTCACGACGTACACCGGCCGGTTCTCGTACTGGCTGAGCACCCGCAGCGCGGCGCCACCCAGGTCCGGGCCCGTACGGTCGCAGCGGTTGCCGACGAAACGCGTGTTGACCACCTTCACCCGCCCGCCCCGGACGAAGATCGCCCCACCGCCGCCACCCTCGGTCGTGTCGCCCGTGGAGTTGCCGTCGGCGAAGGTGATGTTCTGGACGGTGAGCTGCGGGTGGTCCTGGTTCTGGCAGTGCGAGGTGGTCCAGCCCTGCTTGGCGTCGCACGTGTTCATGTAGAGGATGCGGCGCTTCCCCTGCCCGCTCAGGGTGACCCTGCCGCCGCCGTCGAGCACCACCCTCGGGCCGTTGGCGTTGCGTACCTTCGCCGTGGCGGCCATCCGGATCGTCACCGGGTCCGGTCCGCAGTCGAACGTGATGATCCCGCCGGCCGCGACCGCCTTCACGACGGCCGCCGAGGTGCAGCTCGCCGGGGTGCCGGTGCCGACGGTCCGGGTCGGCTTCGACGTGTCCACCGCCCGCGCCTCGGCGGGCACCGGCGCGTCGCCGTCCGGGTTGCCGACCCGGAACACCGCCGGCCGCCGGGACGGTGACGGGCTCACTCCGGGGCCACCGAGGCCCGTCCGGGCCGCCGGCGTCGCCTGCTGGGCGGTGGACGGCGACGCTCCCGGGGAGGTCGTGGCGGGTGCGGCGGCTGGCGTGGCGGGTCCGCCCGTGCCGCAGGCGGCCAGGGCGACGAGGCCGGCGGTCAGCAGGACGACGACGGGCGTGGCGCGCACCCACCGATGCTAGAAGGCGGTCGGGCCGCCGGAGGGGTCATGCCGGGCCGGCTTAACCCGCTGCTAAGCCGATCGCGACCGGATCGATGCCCGGCGGGCGGGCGGCTCGCCGCGCCGCCGGGGTCGCCCGGCAGGGACAGGCCGAACAGCGGCGACCGGGGCCGGCGGGGAAGCGGCGCCATGCGCCGCCGGCCCTCAGGCGATCGAGAGGGCGTACGCGGCCAGGAACCCGGCCACCGTGATGAGCCCGACGAGCAGGTGCGCGTTCTCGAACGCCTCGGGGACCATCGTGTCGGTGACCATCGCGAGGATCGCCCCGGCGGCGAGCGCGGTGATCGCGGCCAGCAGCGCGGGTGACGCGCCGCCGAGCAGGACCCGTCCGGCCAGCGCCGCCACGCCCCCGAGCAGCGCGATCCCGGTCCAGAGCAGGAACACGAAACGCCGGCTGCGGCCGGCCCGTCGCATCCCGGCCGCGCTGGACAGGCCCTCCGGCACGTTGCTGAGGAACACCGCGGCCACCGTGACGAGACTGACCGTGTTGCCGGTGAGCAGGCTCGCGCCGATGACCACCGATTCGGGCACGCCGTCGAGCACGGCGCCCACGGCGATCGCGGACCCGGAACCGGGCCGGTCCTTCTCGGTGGGCTGCCGGCCCGAGCGTTTGCGGTGCCGGGCGCCGTGCCGGGCCAGCGCCACGTTGGCCAGCGTGTAGGCGACGGCGCCGCCCGCCGCTCCGATCGCGGTCGGGAACGTCCCACCCCGCTCGTGCGCCTTGCCGATCAGCTCGAACGCCGCGGCGGAGAGCAGCACGCCGGCGCCGAACGCCATGATCGAGGCGTTCACCCACTGCGGCACCCGGACGTACCAGCCGGTCACCGCCCCGAGCAGCAGCGCCGATCCGGCCAGCAGCCCCCAGCCCCCCGCCTGCAACCACTCCGGCACGTTCCCGACCTACCCGTCCCTCGTGTGGGGGCAAACCGATGCTGGGCCGCCGGTGTCAGAAGTCGGCGAAGAGGTACGGCAGCTGGCGCGGGAAGATGCGGCGCAGTTCGGCGGCGGCGTCGGCCGGCACCTCCCCGTACCCGCGTAGCTGCACCTCCACCGGGTCGAGCACCCCGTACGCGAGGGCGGAGAGCCCGGCGGCCGTGAGCGTGGCGGTCGGCGCCGTCGAGGCGGCGGCCGTCCCGTCGCGCAGCTCCAGGGCTCCCGTCGTGCCGTCGAGCAGGTGCGTCCCCGCCAGCCAGCGGTCCCCGGTCAGCTCGACCCGTACGCGGCCCGGCCCGGCGGGCAGCCCGGCCAGCGCGTCCATCGTGAGGAGCCGGGCCATCGGCGCCGACGAGTCCGGCCGGGATATCCGCGCCTCGACGTGCACGGCGAGGTCGGTGAGCCACAGTTCGGGCAGCTCGTCGGCGGGTATGCGGACGCTGACGCGCTCCACCTGGTCGACGTGCCGGGCGAAGAACTGCAACAGCAGCGCCCGGGCGTGCGGGTCGGTGGCGAGCAGGTCGTCGGCGGCCAGCTCGCCGCCGTGGTTGTCGATCCGGTACGTCACCGCGCCGATCACCGCGCCGTCGAGCCGGGCGGTGAGCAGCCAGTGTTCGTCGCGGTCGCGCACGTCCACGTCCCGGTAGTCGGGGAAGACGGCGAACCCGTGCCGCTCGCGGAGGCAGCGCTCGGTGAACGCGCGCCACACCGGGTAGCCGGCGCCGATCCGCTCCCAACCCACCTCGCCGGGCAGGTCGGCGCGCAGCAGAGGGTGCAGGTCGGCCGGCGAGAAGGTGGCCGTACGCGGCTTCGGCAGCCCGACGTAGCCGAACCGCTCGTAGAAGCTGGGCCGGAACGGATAGAGCGCCGTGAGGGCGTGCCCCTCGTCGCGCATCTCGTCGAGGAGCTGGTGGATCAGCGCCCGGACGTGCCCCCGGCGGCGGGCGAGCGGGTGCGTGGCCACCCCGGCGACGCCCGCCATCGGGAGCACGGCGCCCCGCAGGTTCTGCCGCATCGGGATGGCCGACGCGGCGGCCAGCGTCTCGCCGTCCTCCTCGACGATGAGCGTCCGGTTGCCCTCGTTGTAGGGCAGGTAGCGCCGGAACTCCTCGGCCCGGCGCGGGCTGCGCGGCGACGCCTCGAAGGCGTACGCGCCGAGCACGAAACTGGTGGTGAGGCGTTCCTCGGAACTGACGCGACGGATGACCACGGTCACGCCACCACGGTGACGTCGGAGACCACCACGGTCACGTTGTCCGGCGCGCCGGCCTGGTGGGCGAGCTTCACGAGCTGCTCCCCGCAGAGCTGCCGGTCGCCGTACGCGCCGAGGGTCACGGCGATCGCCTCGTCGTCGACGTAGTCGGAGAGGCCGTCGCTGCACAGCAGCAGCCGGTCGCCGGCCTGGACGGTGAGCGTGCCGATGGCGGGCGGGCTGTCGGCCCCCTGCACCGCCCGCGTCACGAGGGAGCGCTGCGGGTGCTGCCGCGCCTGCTCGGGGGAGAGCGCACCCTGGTCGACCAGCGCCTGCACGAACGTGTCGTCCCGGGTGAGCTGCGTCAGCTTGGTGTCGCGCAGCAGGTAGCACCGCGAGTCACCGACCTGGGCCAGCACGAGCGTGTCGCCGGCGAGCAGGGCGGCGGTCAGCGTCGTACCCATGCCCTCGCGGGCCGGGTCGACGGTGATGGCGGCGTGGATGCGCTGGTTGGCGGTGCTCACCACGGCGCGCAGCGCCTCCGCGGCGGCCTCCGGATCGGTCGGTGGGGTCAGCTCGTCCAGGATCCGGATGACGATCTCGCTCGCCACCTCCCCCGCGGGCAGCCCTCCCATGCCGTCGGCGACGGCAACCAGCCGCTCACCGGCGAGGGCGGAGTCCTCGTTGTTGGTCCGGACCAGACCGATGTCGTTGAGGATGGCCGAGCGGAGGATCAGCGTCATGCGCCTAGCTTGCCAAGAACACCCCACCCGCGTCTCTACGCACTACTGCGTAGGGTTGGGGAATGATGCCGGTGTCCATGGTCGGGCGCGCCGGTGAGCTGGCCGAGCTCGACCGGGCGTGGTCGGCCGTGGTCGCCGGCCGGGGACGGACGCCGGCCGTCGCGGTGGTCAGCGGCGGGGCAGGGGTCGGCAAGAGTCTCCTGGTCTCCGCCGCCCTGGACGTGTTCACCCCACGCCCGGCCGTGGTGCTCTCCGGCGCCGCGCGCGTGCACAGCCCGGCCCCCTACGACTGGCTGGCGGCCGTCCTCAGCGGGCGCGACACGAGCCGCCTCGACCTGCCGTCCGACGCGCTGGCCTGGTTGGCCCAGCACCCGGAGGCACCCCGCGAACGGTACGCACCGGGCGCGCTGCTGCGCCTCGCCGTCCGGACCGTCCGCCTGCTGGTCGGCGACGGACCGGCCGTGGTCGTCGTGGAGGACCTGCACGCGCTCGACCCGGCGAGCCTCAACCTGATCGGGGAACTGGCCACCGCCCCGGACCTGCCGGCCCTGCTGGTGGTGGCCACCCGGCCCGCCGAGGAGGCGGTGACACCGGACCTCGCGCTCCGCGCCCTGTCCCGGCTCTGCGGCGTACGCGGCGTCGTGCGCCAGCACCTCGGGCCGCTGCGCCCCGGCGACGTCGCCGAGGTGCTGACCCAGGTGTACGCGGGCACGCGCCCGTCCGGTCGCCTGGTCACCAGCCTCTGGCGGCGTACCGGGGGCAACCCGTTCGCGCTGACCGAGCTGCTCGCCGCGCACGCCGGCCAGCCGTTGGAGGCGCTGCTCCGGCCGGCTCCGTCGCCCCGGACGGCGGCGGTGCCCCGCCCGGCGGGCGGCCGTCGCCGGACACCGCCGCGCGCCGCGGACCCGTCCGGGCCGGACGGCGCGGAACTGACCGGCCGGGAGATAGAGGTGCTGGGCTGCCTCGTGGCCGGGATGTCGAACAAGCAGGTCGCGAAGGCGCTCGGCATCTCGGTGCGGACGGTCACCGTGCACGTGTCGAACCTGCTGCGCAAGACGGGGGCGGCGTCCCGGACGGAGGTCGCCCTCTGGGCCGTCCGGCACCGGCTCCCGGTGACGGCGCCCGTCGACGGCTGAGCCGCTGCCGGTGGCCCGGTCGGGCCGGTCGAGCCGGTCGGGCCGGTCGGGCCGGTCGGCGCCGGGCGAGGCACGCCGCCGCAGGGCCGGTCAGCGGCGCGGTCGGTCAGCGGCGCGGTCGGTCAGCGGCGCGGGTAGCGCAGCAGCAGGCTCGCGTCGACCTCCTCGTCGCCCACGGCCGCGTAGCTGTGCGGCACGTCCGAGGTGAAACGCAGGTATCCGCCCGCCGCGGCGGTCGACGGCGCGTCCGCCGGGCCGGCGCGCAGCACCCCGGCGAAGACCGTGACGTGCTCGGTGACGCCGGGCTGGTGGGCGGGGGAGAGCTGCCCGGCGCCGGGGGCGACCCGCATCCGGTACAGCTCGTACGTCGCGTCGGCGTCGGTGAACACCTCGAGCAGGGTGGCGTGGACCGCCGCGCCGTGCACGGTCGGCGTCGTGGCCGGCTCGGCGAGCACCGCCGTCAGCGGTACGCCCAGCTGCGCCGTCACGGCGTAGAGCGTCTCCAGGGTGGGGTTGCGGGTGCCGTTCTCCAGGCCGGAGAGGGTCGCCTTGCCGACACCGGCGAGCCGCGCCAGGGCGGAGAGCGAGATCCCCCGCTCCTCGCGGAGGCTGCGGACCCGCGCGCCGATCACGGCCGGGTCGGCGTCGAGGGCACGGCGGCCTGGTGACGGCTGGGGCATGCCGCTATGGTGCTACACGCGATCGTTCCGTAAACGGAACGCGGGGGAAGGGTGGGCGAGTGGGACGCATCCAACCGGTGCTGGCCGGCGTGGTGACCGCGCTGGTCGGCTTCGCCAGCTCGTTCACCGTCGTGCTCGCCGGTCTGCGGGCCGCCGGGGCGGACGCCGGGCAGGCCGCCTCGGGGCTGCTGGCGCTCTGCGTGGCGTCCGGGCTCGCCGCCGCCTGGCTCGGTCTGCGGTACCGGCTGCCGATGAGCGTCGCCTGGTCGACCCCGGGCGCGGCGCTGCTGGTGGCGACCGGTCCGGTGCCCGGAGGCTGGCCGGCGGCCGTCGGCGCGTTCCTCGTCTCCGGTCTGCTGATCGTGGCGGCGGGGCTGGTGCCGCCGCTCGGCCGGGCGGTGGCGGCCATCCCGAAGCCGGTGGCCGGCGCGATGCTCGCCGGGGTGCTGCTGCCGCTCTGCACCGCACCGGTACGCGCCCTGGTCGAGGTGCCCTGGCTGGCCGGCCCGGTCGTCGTGGCCTGGCTGGTGCTGCACCGGTTCGCCCGTCCCTGGGCCGTGCCGGGCGCGCTCGTGGTGGCCGTCGCGGCGATCGCGTCGACCTCGACCGGCGCCGGCCTCGACGGGGTCGGGCTGCGTCCGGTGTTCGAGTTCACCCCGCCGGCCTGGAACGTCCCGGTCCTCATCGGACTCGCCCTGCCGCTGTTCCTCGTCACGATGGCGGCCCAGAACGTGCCCGGGATGGCGGTGCTGGTCGGCTACGGCTACCGGCCGCCGTTCACCGCCGCCCTGCGGGCCACCGGTGTGGCCGGGCTGCTGGCCGCCCCGGCCGGCGGACACGCCGTGAACCTCGCCGCGATCACCGCGGCACTGGCGGCCGGGCCGGACGCCCACCCGGACCCGGACCGCCGGTGGATCGCCTCGGTGACCGCCGGGGCCGGGCTCGCCCTGCTCGGGCTGGGCGCCGGGGTGGCCACCGCGCTGGTGGCGGTCGCGCCGCCGGTGCTGATCGAGGCGGTCGCCGGGCTCGCGCTGATCGGCGCGCTGGCCACGGCGCTGACCTCGGCCGTGAGCGAGCCGGACGGGCGCGAGGCCGCCGTGGTGACCTTCGTGGTCACCGCCTCCGGCGTGACCCTGCTCGGCGTGGGCGGCGCCTTCTGGGGGCTGGTCGCCGGCTGCCTGATGCTGCTGCTCTTCCGCCGCCGCCGACCCGCGCCGGAACCTGCCTCCGAGCCGGCCCCGGAGCCGGCCGCCGAGTCGGAGTTGGCCCCGGAGCGGTCCGTGGGGTCGGAGCGGGCCGCGGAGTCGAAGCCGGACGCCGGGCCGTCCGCGCGGCCGCCGGTGTCGACCCGCTACTGATCCCGAGCTGACCCGCCAGCTGCCCGAGGCCCTGTGACGGGGGTCGGATCGCGGTGACCGCCGTCCATGCCTGGTCTGGCCGGTCGCGCTCGTCGTGCCGCGAGGGGCGTGGCAGGCACGGACGGGTGGACGGGCGCCGAAGTGGTCAGTTCGTGGCACCGCCCTGCCGGGGCGCTGTCGAGCTGCCCCATATCTGGGGCGTGCTGGATAAGGGCGAGCTGCTCCATATCTGGGGCGTGCTGGATAAGAGATGGTGCTCTCCCTGCGCTGCCGCTGCTGGATGAGAGATGGTGCTCTCCCTGCGCTGCCGCTGCTGGCTGAGGGATGGTGCTCTCCCTGCGCTGCCGCTGCTGGATGAGAGATGGTGCTCTCCCTGCGCTGCCGCTGCTGGATGAGAGATGGTGCTCTCCCTGCGCTGCCGCGTGCTGTTCAACCGCCCCGCTGCGGGTGGCCGCCCGCCGTGCCCCATATCCGGGGCAGCTCGACAGCCCCCTGACGACACTGTCGGCCCCCGCTGTCGACGCGGGGGCCGACCCCGGAAACGGACGGGCGGAGGAAGCCGGTACTCACTCCTCGGCGGGGAGGTCGCCGACCGGTACCTCCAACCGGACCCGGCCGTCGTCCACGGCGGCGACCCAGTCGGCCGGCACGTAGACCGCTCCGGTGGCGGCGAGTTCGGTGGTGACCTTCAGGTAGCCGCCGTGCAGGAGGCGGGCCGCCAGGTCGGCCGGTACGTCCGGCTCCTCGACGGCCGTCGACTCGATCAGCTCGTCCAGGCTGCTGCCCGGGTCGGCGCTCGGGGCCTGCACGGTCACCGCGTTCGGGTCGCCCCGCTGGACGAGATCCACCGTGCCGACCTCGATGCCGTCGGCGTCGATCACCGGCATGCCCGTGGTGATCCGGGAGATGGTCTGCTGGTCGCCCTGCTGCCTCATTCCGTCGCGGTTCCCGGGGCGGTGCGCCGCTAAACGCTGGGCGGTCTCCAGCCGCTCGGCGGGCGGGGCGACAGCTCCCGCCAGGTGTCCGGCCCTTCGAGCAACGCCCGGACCGTCTCCTCGGCCTCGTCGGCACTGTCGTACTCGTAGAAACGGGAGACCCCCTCCGCGCCGCCGGCCCGCTGCTCGACGTGCCACCGGTCGCCGTCGACACGGAGGAAGACGTCCCGCCGTGCCAGCCGCCCCCATTTCCCGTTCCACCAGTGCTTCCGCTGCTCCATGCGCGGACTCTATCGAACACACGTACGAGAATGTGCGGCCCCTGCGGGATTCCCGCAGGGGTCGGTGTGCCGGTGCCGGATTCAGCGCCCGGTGGGCGGTTCGTTCCGGCCGAGCACGTCGTCGAGGGCGCCGCGCTGCTGCGCCGGCGTGCGGTGACCCGCCGCCACGAGCGCGTCCCGGATCTCGGTGAGCAGCTTGATCTCCTCGCTCGGGGCGGAGGGCGGCGGCTCCTCGCCCCGGCGCCGCCGCTCGGCGAGCTTGTTCATCGGGAAGACCACGAGGAAGTACAGCGCCGCCGCGGTGAGCAGAAAGGTGATCACCGCGTTGACGAAGGCGATCCAGTCGAACTCGATGCCCCGGAACTTCGGGGCGGTGCCGGAGAGGCCCTTGTCACTGCCGGTGACGACCAGCACGATGACCCGGATCAGCGGGTCGAGGAACGACTTGGTGAGCTGGGTGACCACGCCCGTGAACGCGGCGCCGATGACGACACCGACCGCCAGGTCGACGACGTTCCCGCGCATGATGAAGTCTTTGAAGCCCTTGAGCATCCGCACTCCCGTGCTGTCCGGTTTCTCGATCCGGGACAACCTATGCCCTGGGCGTCGGCTCCAGAAAAGACCCGGCCTCGCGGGCCGCCCACTCCGGGTCGCCGGCGCGGATGGCCGCCACCAGCCGTGAGTGGTCCACGTAGCGCTCCGGTGTCAGCGACTCACTCATCGCCTGGGTGAGGCTGCTGCGCAGCGCGGTGCCGACCGAGGCGTACAGCTCGGCCAGCATGGCGTTGTGCGCGGCGGCCACCACCGCCGTGTGCAGGGCGGCGTCGGCCTCCACGAACTCGTCGACCCGGCCGCCGTGCCAGGCCGCCTCGCGGGCGGCGAGCGCGCCGTCGAGGGCCGCCAGGTCCTCGGGCGTACGCCGCAGCGCCGCGAGCCGGGCCGCCTCCACCTCGAAGGCCCGGCGTACCTCGATCACCTCGGCCGTCCGGTGGTCGCCGACCCGGCGGGCCACCACGGGGGCCAGCTCGTCGGTCGACACCACGTACGTCCCAGAGCCCTGCCGGCACTCCAGGACGCCCGCGTGCTGGAGCGCCCGGACCGCCTCGCGGACCGTGTTCCGTCCGACCCCCAGCGCCGCCACCAGTTGCGGCTCGGTCGGGATGCGCCCGCCCACCGGCCACTCGCCGGCGAGGATCCGCTCCCGGAGCTGGGCGATCGTCTGGCGTACGCGGTGGCCGCGCGGCGGCACCGACGGGGAATCGACCGAGGGTGGCACTGGTTACATCACCGGCCCGAAATTCATCCCATGATTGTAGGTTCAACAGCATGACACCGCCGCCCCCACCCGCGTCCGCCGGCTCCTCCGTCGCCGCCGAGGCGCCCCCCGTGCCGGGCGCGGTGGCGTCGGGCACGGGACGCAGGGCGCACCCCGCGACCGGTGGCGCGCTGGTGCTCGCCGGCATGCTGCTCGTCGCCGTCAACCTGCGCGCCGCCGTGACGAGCCTCGGGGCCCTGCTCGACGAGGTGCGCGACGGGCTGGGCCTCACCGGCACGATGGCGGGCATCGCCACGACCCTGCCGACCATCGCGTTCGCCGGTCTCGGGGCGCTCACCCCGTGGTTGGTCCGCCGGGTGGCGCCGGCCCGGGTGCTGGTGGTCGGGATGGCGGCCCTCGTCGTCGGCCAGGTGCTCCGGGCGGTCACCGACTCGGCGCTGGTCTTCCTGCTCACCAGCGCGCTGGCGCTCGCCGGCATCGCGGTCGCCAACATCCTGCTGCCGATGCTGGTCAAGCAGCACTTCCCGCACCGCACCGGGCTCGTCACCGGGGCGTACACCATGACGTTGACCGCGGGCACGACGGTGGCCGCGGCCTCCGCGGTGCCGATCGCGCACGCGTTCGGTTCCTGGCGCGCCGGCCTGGGCGTCTGGGCCGGGCTGGCGGCGCTGGCCGTACTCCCGTGGGTGCCGCTGGCGCTGCGCGCCCGGTCGGTCCCGCGGCGGACGACCGCGACGGCCGTGTCCCGGATCCGGCCGGCCCGGACCCGGCTCGGCTGGGCGATGGCGGTCTACTTCGGCGCGCAGTCGCTCAGCGGGTACGCGATCATGGGCTGGCTGGCCCAGCTCTTCCGGGACGCGGGTTTCCAGCCGGAGCAGGCCGGGCTGCTGCTGGCCGGGGTGACCGCGCTCGGCGTGCCCATCGCGCTGCTGATGCCGACCGTGGCCGGCCGCCTGCGGACGCTGCACCCGCTGGTGTTCGGGCTCACGGCGGCGTCGACCGTGTCGTACGTCGGGCTGGCGGTGGCGCCGCACGACGCCGCGCTGCTCTGGGTGGGCCTGCTGGCGCTCGGCCAGGGGGCGTTCCCGCTGATCCTGACCGCCATCGGGCTGCGCGCCCGGACCGCGGACGGGACGGTGGCGCTCTCCGCGTTCGCGCAGAGCACCGGCTACCTCATCGCGGCGCTGGGTCCGCTGCTGGTGGGCGTGCTCTACGAGCGGACCGGTGGGTGGACCGCGCCCATCGGCCTGCTGCTGGTCGCGCTCGCGGTGCAGACCGGCGCGGGCATGGTGATCGCCCGTCCCCGGCACATCGAGGACGAGGCGTGAGAGCGGACGCTCAGGAGGAGGCCGGCGTCGGGTCGCCCGCGACGGCCTGCTCGACCGTCGGGTACGTCTGGAGCACCTCGACGAGGCCACTGACCTCGAGGATGCGCAGCACCCCGCGTTGCGGCGCGGCCAGCCGGACCACACCGCCCGCCTCGTCGCAGCTGTTCTTGGCCCGTACGAACACCGACAGCCCGGTCGAGTCGCAGAAGGAGACCTCCGCGAGGTCGAAGACCAGGCGGTTGCGGCCCTTGTCGAGCAGGTCGGTGATCTGGTCCTGCAGCTGGGGTGCGGTCGCCATGTCCAGCTCGCCCGCGACCGACACGACGACCACGTCGCCGCGCTGTTCCGTGTGCACCGTCAAGGACATTCGCCAGACCTCCTGTTATCGGTGGAACGGTATCCCACGAATCGGGTCGTACGCAGAACGGGAGCACCCGTCGCGTGGCCGCCGTCATTCCGTTGCCCTCCAGCAACTAGTTCGTGGGCTGCGGTGATAGAGTCCGGCCGGTCCTGATCGAGGGGGGTTCGTCATGGCGTTGAACGCCGAGGAGAGCGGCCGGTTCGCGGCCGTGCTGACGGACGGCGCTGAGAAGGTCACGCAGCGTTGGACCGAGGCCGTGGCGGGGTCGCTGCGGGGCCGCCTCAGTCAGGCCGAACTGCGGCGCCAGATCGAGGAGCTGCACCGGGCCCTGCTCACGGTGGGGGAGCAGGGACCCCTGGACCTCGACGCCGAGCACGCCGCCGAGCTGCGCGCGGTCCTCGGCGAGTTGTCGCGGGACCGGGCCCGGCAGGGCTTCTCGGCCACCGAGACGGCCATCAGCGTCTTCGCGCTGAAGGACGTGCTGCTGGCGGTGCTCGAGGCCCGCGGCGGCGAGGGGACCCTGCGCGACTACGTCGCGTTCTCCGGCCTGATCGACCAGATGGGCCTGTTCACCTTCGAGAGCTACGTCCGGACCAGGGAGAGCCTGATCGCCGACCAGGCCGAGCAGTTGCTCGAACTCTCCACCCCGGTGGTCAAGCTCTGGGAGGGCGTCGTGGCCGTGCCGCTCGTCGGCACGCTCGATTCGGCGCGGGCCCAGGTGGTCATGGAACGGCTGTTGCAGACGCTGGTCGACACCAGCTCGCCGTACGCGATCATCGACATCACCGGTGTCCCGGCCGTCGACACCCAGGTGGCCCAGCACATCCTGAAGACCGTCGTGGCGGCCCGGCTCATGGGCGCCGACTGCATCATCTCCGGCATCCGGCCGCAGATCGCGCAGACGATCGTGGCGCTCGGCATCGAGTTCGGCGACATCGCCACCAAGGCCAGCCTCGCCGACGCCCTCCGGCACGTCCTGCGCCTCACCGGCGTCGAGACCGCGCGCCGGCCGCGCCGGGAGTCCTGATGGAGCGGGTGCCGATCCTCAAGATCGGCGACATCCTGCTGGTCTCCATCCAGGTCGACATGTCCGACCAGACCGCCCTGCAACTCCAGGAGGACCTGGCCGAGCGGATCGTGGCGACCGGCAGCCACGGCGTGATCATCGACATCACGGCGCTGGACATCGTCGACTCCTTCGTCGGGCGGATGCTCTCCACCATCGCGTCGATCTCGAAGGTGCTCGACGCCGAGACCGTCGTGGTCGGGATGCGCCCCGCGGTGGCCATCACCCTGGTCGAGCTGGGCCTGTCGCTCAACGGCATCCGGACGGCCCTGAACGTCGAGCGGGGCATGGAGCTGATCGCGGCCGCGCGTGCGGACGACCTCGGGCACTCCGACGGGGTCGACGACGCGGGCGACACGGACGTCGAGACGACGGCGTCGCCGTGACCGCGGGCATCGACCTGGGTCAGCCGCAGGTGCAGGCGATCCGGAGCGATGAGGACGTGGTGCGTGTCCGGCAGCTGGTGCGTACGGCGGCGGTGGCCGCGAAGCTGTCGCTGGTCGACCAGACCAAGGTGGTCACGGCGGCCAGCGAGCTGGCCCGCAACACCCTCGTCTACGGCGGTGGCGGCAGCGTCGAGGTGGCGACCGTGGACAACGGGCTGCGCCGCGGGGTGCGGATCGTCTTCGCCGACTCCGGTCCGGGGATCGCCGACCTCGAACTGGCGTTCACCGACGGCTACACCACCGGCAGCGGCCTCGGCCTCGGGCTCAGCGGCGCACGACGGCTCGTCGACGAGTTCGCCATCGACACCGGAGCCGACCGTGGCACCCGCGTGACCGTCGTCAAGTGGGCCCGATGAGGGAGGACGCGGTCACCGACCGCGGAATCTGGTTCCGGCTGGAGGCCGGGAGCACGGGCAGCGTCGTACGGCGGGCCGTCGAGCGGCTCGGCCAGCAACTGGAGCTGGGCGACGCGCGCACCGCGGACCTGGCCATCGTGGCCGCCGAGCTGAGCAGCAACCTGGCCAAGCACGCCGAGGACGGCGTCCTGCTGCTGCGCCCGGTCCGCGGCGAGCGTGAGGCCGGCGTGGAGCTCGTCGCCATCGACGCCGGGCCGGGCATGGCGGACCTCGGTCTCTCCTCCCGGGACGGGCACTCCACGGCCGGCACCCTCGGTATCGGCCTCGGCGCGATCGTGCGCCAGGCCAGCTGGTTCGACGGCTACTCGCTGCCCGGCCGGGGCACCGTCCTGGCCGTCCAGGTCTGGCCGTCGGACGCGAACGGCACACCGTGGGTGGGCGCGCTGACCCGGCCGCTCAGCGGCGAGGCGGTCAGCGGTGACGGGTACGCCGTCCGGGTGGCCGACGGGCGCCGCCAGGTGCTGGTCTGCGACGGCCTGGGACACGGCCCGCTGGCTTCCGCGGCCAGCGACGCGGCGATCGCCGCCTTCCACGCCGCGCCGGCCGCGCCGCCGGCCGTGGTGGTCGAGTACCTGCACCGGGCGATGTCGCACACCCGCGGCGCCGCCGTGGGCGTGGCGGAGCTGGACCCGCCGGCCGGCGTGCTGCGCTACGCCGGCCTGGGCAACATCACGGCGCAGGTGGTGGCGGGCGGCCGGCGCCGCGGGCTGGTCTCGCTGCCCGGCATCGCCGGGCACCAGCGCCCGACCGTACGCGAGTACGAGTACGGCCTCGAACCGCAGGACCTGCTCGTCATGCACAGTGACGGTGTGGTGGACCGGTGGCAGCTCGACGACTACCCGGGGCTCGCCGCGCGCTCCCCGCTCGTCGTGGCGGCGACCGTGCTGCGGGACGCCGGCACCCGCCGCGACGACGCCTGCGTGCTGGTGGCGAGGGCCGGGGAGTGACGTTCCCGTCCGACCGCCCGCCGCTGCTCCAGATGGTGCTGCGGGTCGAGCAGGACATCTTCGTGGTCCGGCAGCGGGGCCGCGAGGTCGCCGCGGCCGTGGGACTGGAGCACCAGGACCAGGTCCGGATGGCGACCGCGCTCAGCGAGGTGGCCCGGGACCTGCTGCGCGCCGTCGGCGGCGCCGATGTGATCTTCTACGCCGAGCCACGCCCCGACGGCCGGTGGCACCTGCGCGTGGACCTCGTCCCGGTCGGCCCGCTGCCCGACGGCCGGTACGTGCCGCAGTCCGGAGCGGTGGCGCGTCTCGTGGACAGCCTGGGCGTCGTCGGGCTCGGCCGGGATACCGTCGTGAGGATGTCCCGACGCGTGCCGGTCACCGCTCAGGCGCTGACCCCGGAACGGCTCGCCGAGCTTCGTACGGAGCTCGGCCGCAGCGTGCCGGGCAGCGCCCTGGACGAGTTGACGGCGCAGAACCAGCAGCTGATCGCGGCGCTCGACGAGGTACGCAGCCAGCGGGACGAACTGGCGGTGCTCAACACCGAGCTGGAGGAGACCAACCGCGGTGTGATGGCGCTCTACAACCAGCTCTCCGAGGAGCTGGAGGAGACGAACCGCGGCGTGGTGGCGCTCTACGCCGAGCTGGACGAGAAGTCGGCCCAGCTCCGGGCGGCGAGCGAGTCCAAGAGCCGGTTCCTGGCCAACGTCAGCCACGAGCTGCGGGCGCCCGTCACGGCGATCATCGGGCTCGGCCGGCTGCTCGCCGACTCCGCCTCCGACCCGCTCACCGAGGAGCAGGCCCGGCAGGTGGGGTTGATCCGCTCCTCGGCCGCCGACCTGCTGAACCTGGTCAACGAACTGCTCGACCTCGCCAAGGCGGAGTCGGGACGGATCGAGCCGACCTGGGCAGACGTGGACCTCCGGCCGGTGTTCGGGCAGCTGCGCGGCACCCTTCGCGCCCTCGCCACCCGACCCGAGGTGGAACTGGTCGTGGAGGAGCCGCCGAGCCCCGCCGTCCTGCGTACCGACGAGGTGCTGCTCGCCCAGGTGCTGCGCAACCTGCTGCACAACGGGTTGAAGTTCACCGAGCGGGGCGAGGTACGGCTCCGGGCGAGCCGGCGGGACGAGGGCTGGGAACTCACCGTCACCGACACGGGCCCCGGCATCGCCCCCGACCTCCACGATCGGATCTTCGAGGAGTTCTACCAGGTGCCCGGCACCACCCGGGCGTACGGCACCGGCCTCGGCCTGCCGTACGCGCGGCGCCTGGTCACCCTGCTCGGCGGCACCCTGCACCTCGACAGCGAGCCGGGGCGGGGCAGCACGTTCACCGTCGCTCTACCGGCGAGCGGAGCCTGAGGTGGCCACCCACCCGACCGTGCTGGTGGTCGACGACAACAGCGCCAAGCGGTACCTGCTCGTCAACTGGCTCACCCGGGCCGGGTTCGGGGTGATCGAGGCGGAGAACGGCGCGGAGGCCCTGGCCCGGGTCGAGAGCGGGGACGTCGACCTCGTGGTGCTCGACGTCCGGCTGCCCGACGTGAGCGGCTTCGACGTCTGCGAGCGGATCAAGGACGCCTACCCGGCCGTGCCGGTGATCCACGTGTCGGCGCACGCGGTGGACGTGGTGGACCGGGCCCAGGGGTTGACCCGGGGCGCGGACGCCTACCTGACCGAGCCGATCGAGCCGGACGAACTGGTGGCCACCGCGCACGCGGTGCTCCGCTACTACCAGGCGCGGCAGCGGGCGGAGTTCCTCGTCGAACGGCTCCTCGCGCTCGCCGACACCACGGTGGCGGTGCACACCGCATCGACGTTCACCCGGCTGCTCGAAGCGGCGGCGGCCGGCGCGGCGCGGATCTTCAAGAGCCCGGCGGTGGTGGTGGCGGAATCGTCCGACGGAGACTGCCTCGCCGCCGTCGCCACCGGCACCGACGCCGGCACCGTCATCGTGCCGTGGACCGTCGACGACAGGGACGTGCCGATCGGCGCGACGGTCCGGGTCACCGACCCGGCCGAATGGGCGCTGCTGGACTGGCCGGCCGGCGACACGCTCACGGTGGCCGCGGCCCGCCTGCGCGACGACCGCCCTCCGCTCTACGTCGTGGTGCCCACCAGCACGCAGACCGCCCGGACGCCGGTGCTCGTGCAGTTGGCGCAGAACGTGACGGCCGCCGTGGAGGCGCAGCGCTCCTTCGACGAGGAGCACCGGATCGCCGTCACCCTCCAGCGCAGCCTGCTGCCGCGCCGGATCCCCGAGGTCAACGGCCTGGACCTCGCCGTGCGCTACGAGCCGGCCAGCGCCCGGACCGAGGTGGGTGGCGACTTCTACGAACTGGTGATGCTGGACGGGCACCTGCTGCTGGCCGTCGGGGACGTGGCGGGGCACTCGCTGCACGCGGCGACGGTGATGGCCGAGCTGCGCCACGCCGTCCGCGCGTACGCCGTCGAGGGGCACCAGCCGGGGACGATCGTGCACCGGGTCAACGAGCTGATGCGGACGCTGCTGCCGAACGAGTCGGCGACGCTCTGCGTGCTGCTCCTGGAGCCGTCCACCGGCCGGGTCCGGCTGGCGAGCGCCGGTCACCTGCCGCCGGTGCTCAGTGTCGACGGCAAGGTCGAGTTCGTCGAGCACTCGGCGCCGCTGCTCGGCGTCCGGGCCCGTCGGCCGGAGGATCTGGAGTTCGTGCTGCCGGTCGGCGCGACGCTGGTCCTCTACACCGACGGCCTCATCGAGCGGCGGGACGCCACCATCGACGAGGGGCTGTCCGCGTTGGCGGGCGCCGCGACGCAGGTCGACGACGACCTGGACCGCTTCTGCGAGCGGCTGCTCGTCGAACTCGCCCCGAACGAGATCAACGACGACGTGGCGGTGGTGGCCCTGCGGCGCAGGTAGCCGGGCCAGCGCCGCCCCTGCCCGCGCGGCGCCGGCGCGGGCCCGCGACAGCCTGGCGGCGTCAGCCGACGGAGCGGGCGTACGCGGCGGGCGACGTCCCCGTGACGGCGGTGAACTCGCGGATCAGGTGCGCCTGGTCGCTGTAGCCGAGGTCGGCGGCGAGCCGCGCCCAGTCCGGTGGCGGCCCGTCGGCGGCCTGCTCGATGGCCTCCTGGATCCGGTAGCGACGGATCACCCACTTGGGACCGACGCCAACCCGGTCCAGGAAGAGGCGCTGCAACCGCCGGGTGGACAGCCCGTGGCGGCGGGCGAAGGCGTCCACCCGCAGCACCGTGCGGTCCGTGCGGATCTCCTCCACCAGCCGGATCACCTCGTCGGTCACCGGGTCCGACGCGGGCGCCCAGCCGGTGAGCAGGGTGTCCAGGACGTGGCAGCGCTCGGCGTCCGTACCGTCGCAGGCGCCGCCGGTGTGGTCGCGCGCCGGCGGCCAGCGCCCGGCGAGGTCGGCGAACGACCGGCGCAGGCCGGTCAGCTCGGCGACCGGCCCGGGCCAGAACGGGCGGAAGCCGCCCGGGCGGAACTGCACACCGCTGACCCGCCCGCTGCCGACCAGCGTGATCGAGAAGAGTTCCCGCCCGACGCCGGCCACCTCGGCCGTCTCCGGGCCGTCGCCGTCGCGGCGGAAGACCACGTTGACGGCCGGATGGGGTACGACCTGCTGCGCGAACGGCTCGGCGAGGTCCCAGTCGACGAACCAGTAGTGCTCGACCCACGGGCGCAGCGCGGGCGCGGGCAGGTGGCGGCGGAAGCGGACCTGTCGCAGCAGCCGGCCAGGTGCCAGGATGCCCCGGCTGTCGCCCCGCGGCCGCTGTCGCATTTCTTCAAGACCACCCTCATAAGCTGGGCCTATGGCAACCC
Source organism: Micromonospora globbae (assembly GCF_036184225.1). Lineage (NCBI taxonomy): Bacteria > Bacillati > Actinomycetota > Actinomycetes > Micromonosporales > Micromonosporaceae > Micromonospora > Micromonospora globbae. Next base: position 5,158,340 of record NZ_CP108084.1, on the reverse strand, counting down.
AGACTAGCGATCTGCTGGCGGCGGCGGCGCCACGGACGGTCGCGGTGGTGCGGGGCATCGCCGACGACCAGCTGCACCTGCCGACGCCGTGCCGCGACTACTCCGTACGGGATCTGCTCAACCACCTCTACGAGGTGGTGGTCAACTTCCAGGACCTGGCCGCGAAGCGGCCGGTGGAGTGGGCGGAGAAGCCGGACTTCCTCACCGACGGCTGGCGCGACCGGTTCGAGGTGGAGACCGGCAAGCTGATCACCGCCTGGTCCGACCCGGCCAGCCTGGAGGGCATGTCACCGGGGATGGGCATGCCGCAGACCACGGTGGGCGGCATGGTGCTGCTGGACCTCACCGTCCACGCGTGGGACCTCGCCGTCGCCACGGGGCAGCCGTACGCGGCGGCGCCCGAGGCCGTTCCCGTGCTGCACGACCTCACCGAGAACCTCGCCCCTACCGGCCGGAAGATGGGCGTGTTCGCCGACCCGGTGCCGGCCGCCGACGGCATGCCCGACCTCGACCGCCTGCTCGCTCTCACCGGCCGCGACCCGGCCTGGGCCGGTTCGGCGGGTACGGCCGTCTGATGCCCCGGTGACGGGGTGAGCCCGCCACCCCGCGCTCCGTCACCGCTGTAACGCCCCCCGCGCGGGCAGCGCTGTGAGCCGTGGAGGCCCGGACGGTCGGGTCCCACCGAGGTCCGGACGGGCCTCGACGGCAGCAGCCTTGGAGCGATACAGATGCACGACCAGCCGAGCGCCGTACCGCCGGTGTTCGTCGACCGCACCGGTCGCCGACGCCGACTGGCGGTGATCGGTGGCACCGTCATGGGTCTCGGCCTGCTCACCAGCATCGCGCTGATCCTTGCCGGCCTCCTCTTCGAGGCCCCCGTGCCGGTGCCCGGCTGGCCGGACTCCCGGCCGGCGCAGCCCGTCGAGGCGGGCGTCGACGGTCGGGACGGGTTCGGTCACTCCCCCTCCACCGTCCCGTCCCCGGACGCCCGCACCGGGACGCCCACCACGACGCCGCCGTCGACCGCGGACCGGTCGCCGGTCCCGGCGCTCACCCGCTCCGCGCGGCCCGCCCGCTCGGACCACCCGGGGCAGGGCGACGAGCGGCGTCCGACGCCGAGGCCGAGCAGGTCGCCGGGCAAGCCGACGTGACGACCCCGCGACACCGCGCCCGCCGGGATCCGCGGGCGCACTGGTTCCTCCTCCTGCTCGGCCTGGCCCTGCTGCTCGCCACACTCACCGTGCACGGCCTCGTGACCGGTCTCGGCGGTGGCTCCGGGCCGGTCGCCGGGGCGGGGGACGGGTCCACGCCGGGAACGGTGGCGGGCACGCCGGGGAGCGTCGTCGCCGGCGGGCCGGTGATCCGGCTGGACCGGCCCGAGCCGGTGACCCGGGCGATGCCGGACCGGACGATCGCGCTCACGTTCGACGACGGGCCGGACCCGCGCTGGACGCCGCGGGTGCTCGACGTGCTGCGCCGGCACCACGCCCACGCCACGTTCTTCGTGGTCGGCGCTCGGGTCAACGAACATCCCGACCTGGTGCGGCGGATCCTCGCCGAGGGGCACGAGATCGGCTCGCACACGTTCACGCACGCGGACCTCGCGTCCGTGCCGGGCTGGCGGCGGGACCTGGAACTGTCCCTGACCCGCAAGGCGGTCGCCGGGGCGACCGGGCGCGAGCCCACGCTGTTGCGGCCGCCCTTCTCGTCCCTGCCGTCGGCGCTCGACGGGCCGGAGTACGACGTGCTGCGCGCCGCCGCCGGCAGCGGCCACGTCGCGGTGCTCGCCGACCGGGACACCCGGGACTGGCAGCGCCCCGGAGTCGCGCGGATCGTGCGGGCCGCCACCCCGGCCGGCGGCCGCGGCGCCGTGGTGCTGATGCACGACGGGGGCGGGAACCGCGACCAGACGGTGGCGGCGCTGGAGCGGCTGCTGCCCGAACTGACCCGGCAGGGCTACCGGTTCACCACCGTGTCGGCGGGGATCGGCGCGCCCGAGTCGACGGTTCCGGCCGGCACCGGCACCCGGCTCAGCGGGCTCGCGCTGCGCGGTACCCAGCTCGGCGCGGGCTGGGTCGCGGCCGGGATGAACCTGCTGCTCGGGATCGCGTTGGTGCTCGGCGTCGCCCGGCTGGCGATCCAGGTGGTGTGCGCCCAGCGGCACGTCCGGCGGGTGCGGCGGCGTACCGGGCACCAGCCCGAGGTCCGCGCGCCGGTCTCGGTGATCGTGCCGGCGTACAACGAGGCGGCCAACATCGCCGCGACCGTCCGGTCGCTGGTGGCGAGCGCGTACCCGGCGCTCGAGGTCATCGTGGTCGACGACGGGTCGAGCGACGGCACGGCCGACATCGTCGAGCGGATGCGGCTGCGCGGGGTGCGGGTCATCCGGCAGGCGAACGCCGGCAAGCCGGCGGCCCTGAACACGGGGATCCGGGCGGCCCGGGCCGACCTGCTGGTGCTGGTGGACGGGGACACGGTGTTCCAGCCGGACACCGTGTACCGGCTGGTGCAGGGCTTCGCCGACCCGACCGTGGGCGCGATCTCCGGCAACACCAAGGTGGCGAACCGCCGGCGGCTGCTCGGCCGCTGGCAGCACCTGGAGTACGTGATCGGCTTCAACCTCGACCGGCGCATGTACGACGTCCTGGAGTGCATGCCGACGATCCCCGGCGCGATCGGCGCGTTCCGCCGCGAGGTGCTGCGCGCCGTGAGCGGAGTCCCCGGTGACACCCTGGCGGAGGACACCGACCTCACCATGGCGGTGCTGCGGGCCGGATGGCGGGTCGTGTACGAGGAGGCGGCCATCGCCTGGACCGAGGCGCCGTCCACGCTGCGGCAGCTGTGGCGGCAGCGCTACCGCTGGTGCTACGGCACGATGCAGGCGATGTGGAAGCACCGGCACGCCCTGCGGGAGCCCGGGGCGGGCGGCAGGCTGGGCCGGCGCGGCCTGCCGTACCTCACGGTGTTCCAGATCCTGCTGCCGCTGGCCGCGCCGGCGGTCGACGTCTTCGCCCTCTACGGCCTGCTCTTCCTGCCCTGGTCGTCGCTCGTGCTGGCCTGGGTGGGGCTGCTGCTGCTCCAGGCGGTGACCGCCGGCTACGCGCTGCGGCTGGACCGGGAACGCCTCGGGCCGCTCTGGGCGCTGCCGTTGCAGCAGGTGGTCTACCGCCAGGTCATGTACCTCGTGGTGGTGCAGTCGGTGGTCACCGCCGTGATCGGCAACCGGCTGCGCTGGCACCGCATGGTCCGTACCGGCGAGGCGGCCGCCCTGGTCGCCGCCGGCCGGTCCGGCTGAGGCCACGCCCGCCGACGGGTGGTTCTCAGGGCCGCGGTCAGGCCGGCGGGTGGAACAGGCCGGCGGACCAGGCGATGAACAGGCCGACCACCGCCGAGCAGCAGCAGACGATCAGGGCGGCGACCAGCACCGCGACGATCAGCAACGGCGAACGGCGCCGCGCACCGCCCGGTTCTCCCGCCGCAGGCTCCTCGGTCACCCGCGCAGTCTAGGTGGCCTGCGGCGGGGCTCGCGGCGGGAAGATCGTGCCTGGTCCGGGAAGTAGTGGCTTCCGCCTGTCGGGGAGGGAACTCGTTCCGCGATCGAGCGCGATCATGAGGGGCGGCGTGCCGGCGTGACCCGGGGCAGGATGGTGCGATGGAGCTGATCTCGATCGAGGACGTCCGGGCCGCCGCCGCGGACATCGCGGGCACGGTCGTGCGTACGCCGCTGCTGCCGGCATCCTGGGACGACGCCCTGTGGCTGAAGCCGGAGAGCCTGCAACCCGTCGGGTCGTTCAAGCTGCGCGGGGCGACCCACGCCGTGGCCCGGATCGACCCGGCGGTCCGCGCCCGTGGCGTGGTCACCCACTCGTCGGGCAACCACGGGCAGGCGCTGGCGTACGCGGCGCGGTCCGCCGGCGTGGCGTGCCGGGTGGTCGTGCCGGAGGGCGCGCCCACGGTCAAGGTCGACCGGATCCGGGCCCGGGGCGCGGAGGTCGTGCTCGTCCCGCCGGCCCGCCGGCTGGCCGAGGCGGAGCGGATCGCGGCGGAGACGGGCGGCACGCTCGTGCCGCCCTTCGACGACCGGCACGTGATCGCCGGTCAGGGGACCATCGGTCTGGAGATCGTCGAGGACCTGCCGGACGTGGACGTGGTGCTCGTCCCCGTGGGCGGCGGGGGGCTGTCGTCCGGGGTCGCGACGGCGGTGAAGGCCCTGCGGCCGTCCGCCGCCGTGATCGGGGTCGAGCCGCTGCTCGCCGCCGACGCCCGCGAGTCGCTCGCGGCCGGCGAGGTGGTGCTCTGGGACGTCGAGCGGACCCAGCGGACCAGCGCCGACGGGCTACGGACCCACCTGTCCGACCTGACCCTCGCCCACCTGCGGGACCGGCTCGACGGCATCGTGACGGTGACCGAGGAGGAGATCGCCCTGGCCATGGCCCGGCTCGTCCGGGAGGCCCGGCTGGTGGTCGAGCCGAGCGGCGCCGTGGCGGCCGCCGCCCGGCTGTTCCACGCCGACGACCTGCCGGCCGGGCGGACCGTCGCCGTGGTGACGGGCGGCAACGTCGACCCGGCGGTGCTGGCCGGAGTGCTGGGCTGAGCACCCGGGGCGCGTCGGGGAGGGGCCCTTCCGGAGGGCCCCTCCCCGTACGACGTCAGGCGCGGCCGAGCCGGTCGAGGATCCAGGCGTTGACGAACGCCTCCTCGCGCCACGCGTCGTACCGGCCGCTCGGGCCGCCGTGGCCGGCGCCCATCTCCGTCTTGAGCAGGTAGTCGCCCTGCGGCGCGGTGGCCCGCAGCCGGGCGATCCACTTCGCCGGCTCGTGGTAGAGCACGCGGGTGTCGTTGAGGCTGGTCACCGCGAGGATCGCCGGGTAGTCGACGTCGGCCACGTTCTCGTACGGCGTGTACGACTTCATGTACGCGTACACCTCCGGGTCGTCGAGCGGGTTGCCCCACTCCTCCCACTCGGTGACCGTGAGCGGCAGCGACGGGTCGAGGATCGAGGTGAGCGCGTCCACGAACGGCACCTGCGCGACGATCCCCGCGAACGCGTCCGGGGCGAGGTTCGCCACGGCGCCCATCAGCAGCCCGCCGGCCGACGCGCCACGGGCGACCAGCCGGTCGCTCGACGTCCAGCCGGCCTTCACGAGGTGCCGTGCACAGGCCACGAAGTCGGTGAACGTGTTCTTCTTGGCCAGCAGCTTGCCCTGCTCGTACCAGCGCCGCCCCAGCTCGCCGCCGCCCCGGATGTGCGCGACCGCGAAGATCACGCCACGGTCCAGCAGCGACAGCCGGGCCACGGAGAACCACGGATCCATGCTGGCCTCGTACGAGCCGTAGCCGTACAGCAGGCAGGGGGTGGAGCCGTCGCGGGGCGTGCCCCTGCGGAAGACCAGCGAGATGGGTACGCGGGTGCCGTCGTCGGCGAGCGCCCAGTCGCGCTGCATCTCGTAGTCGTCCGGGTCGTACGGCCGCCCGTCCGGCCCGGGCAGCACCGGCTTCCGCTTGCGCAGCACCATCCGGCGGGTCACCAGGTCGTAGTCGTAGACCGAGTCCGGGGTGACCAGCGACGAGTAGCGCAGGCGGATCTGCCCGGTGCGGTACTCCGGGTTGGCGTCCAGGCCGACGCTGTAGAGGGGCTCGGGGAAGTCGATGTCGTGCGCGTCGCCGCCGCCGATCGGCAGCACCCGCAGCCCGGTCAGCCCGTTGGTCCGCAGCGAGACCACCAGGTGGTTCTCGAACGCGTCGACCGCCTCGAGGCGGGTGCCGGGCGAGTGCTCGATCAACGGCACCCAGTCGCCGGGCGCGTCCGCCGAGGTGTACGCCAGCGCGAAGTCCTCCGCGCCGTCGTTGTGCAGGATGAGGAACCGGTGGCCGTGGTGCTCCACCGTGTACTCCACGCCCTGCCGTCGGGGCGCCACGACGGCGGGTAACCCGGTCGGGTTGCCCGCCGGGATCACCCGCACCTCGCTGGTGATCTTGCTGTGGATGTCGATGACGATGAACTTCTCCGAGCGGGTCAGCTCGACACCCACCCAGAAGCGCTCGTCGTCCTCCTGGTGGACGACCACGTCCTCGGCGGAGGGGGAGCCGATGACGTGCCGCCAGACCCGGTACGGCCGCCACGCCTCGTCGACGGTCACGTAGAAGAGCACCGACGCGTCAGCGGACCAGGCGGTGCCGTAGAAGGTGCCGGGCACCTCGTCGGGAAGCAGTTCCCCGGTGGCGAGGTCCTTGACCCGCAGGGTGAACCGCTCGTCGCCGGAGAAGTCGGTGGAGTACGCGAGCCACCGCCCGTCGGGGCTGACGTCGAACGCGCCGAGGGCGAAGAAGTCGTGCCCGTCGGCCAGCACGTTGCCGTCGAGCAGCACCTCCTCGCCGTCGAGCGGGGCGCCGTCCGCGCTGACCGGCGGCTCGGTCTCGCCGTCGCGGACCGCGCGGCGGCAGTGCACGCCGTACTGCTGCCCCTCGACGGTGCGCGTGTAGTACCAGTAGCCGCCCTTGCGGGTCGGCACCGAGAGGTCGGTCTCCTGCGTACGCCGGCGGATCTCCTCGAACAGCCGCTCGCGCAGCGGCGCCAGGTGTGCCGTACGCGCCTCGGTGTACTCGTTCTCGGCCGTCAGGTACGCGATCGTGTCGGGGTCGTCCTTGGTGGCCAGCCAGGCGTACTCGTCGACGACGGTGTCGCCGTGGTGCGTGCGCTCGGCGGGCACCCGCTTGGCGACGGGCGGGGAAGTCTCGGTGGTCACGGCGCCACGTTACCGGCCCGTCGGGGGTGCGTTCCGGATGCGGACGGCACAGGCGCCTGTTCCGCGCGCGGTCGCAAATCCGCCACCTCCGCTTTCGAACATGTGTACGATGGCCGACATGGCGGCAGCAGCGAGTTCCACCGATCGACCCGGCGCCCTCGACATCACCCAACGACTGACGGAGATCTGCGGGCCGCCCTTCGCCCGGTTCGCCGGGCCCGCCGACGAGGTGGCCGGTCGCGCCGCCCGCTGGGTGGCCGTCCCGGGCAGCCCGCACGCGGCGGCCGAGGTGCTCCGGCTCGCCGCCCGACACGACCTCACGGTGGTGCCCCGCGGCGCCGGCACGAAGATCGATTGGGGTGCGGCGCCCGAGCAGGTCGACATCCTGCTCGACACCGGCCGGCTGGCCGGCATCGGGCACCAGCCGGTCGGCGCTCCGGTGGCCGAGGTCGGCGCGGGCACGCCGCTGCGGGCCGTGCAGGCCACGTTGGAGCGCACGGGGCAGCGGCTCGCCGTCGACGCGCCCTCGCCGGGGGCCACCGTGGGCGGGGTGCTCGCCGCGGGCGAGGCCGGTCCGCTGCGGCACCGGCACGGCGCCCCCTGCGACCAGCTCGTCGGCCTCCGCTACCTGACGGCCGAGGGCGAACTGGTCAGCGCCGGTGGCGGGGTGCCCGGGCTGGACCTGGCCCGGCTGCTCTGCGGCTCGCAGGGCGCGCTCGGCGTCCTGGTCTCCGCCACGCTGCGGGTGCAGCCCGTGCCGGCCAGCCGGCTGTGGGTGTCCCGTCCCGTGTGGACGCCGCTGGAGGTGCACGACCTGGTGCGGGCGATCCTCGCGGCGCGGCTCGACCCGGCCGCCATCGAGCTGGACCTTCCCGGCGACGCGCGGCCCCGGCCGAGGATCCGACCCGACGACCCGGCCGCCGCGGCGCGGGCGCGGCACCCGTCGATGGCCGGCCGCGCCCGCGTACCGTCGCGGGCCGGCAGCCTCGTGGTGCTGCTGGAGGGCGGGCCGGCGGACGCCGCCGAGCGGGCCGAGCGGCTGGTCGCCCTCCTGGACGGCGAGGCGACCGTCACCCACTCGCCCCCGCCGTGGTGGCGGCGGTACCCGTTCGCGCCGGGCGACACGGCGCTGCGCATCGAGGTGCCGATCACCGACCTGCACGCGGCCGTCTACGCGCTGCGCGACGCGGCCGGCGCGCCCGTGCCGGTACGCGGTTCCGCCGGTCTCGGCGTGGTGCACGCCGCGCTGCCCGGGTCGCTCCCCGCCGACCGGGTCGCCTCGATCCTGGCCGCCGTCCGCGGCGTGCTGCTGGCGCGCAAGGGGCGCTGCGTGGTCCTGTCCGCGCCCCCGACGGTCCGCCGGGCCGTGGACCTGTGGGGTGAGCTGACCGGCCTGCCCCGGTTGCGGGCGGCCAAGGCCCACCTCGATCCGCACCACCGGCTCGCCCCCGGCCGCCTCCCCGGCGGCGGCTGACCCCCGTCCCGCCCGGCTGCCGGCCGGCCGCCGTCAGGCGGCGTCGTTGCGCAGGACGAGGATCGCGATGTCGTCGCGGGGCGCCTCGACCGAGAAGTTCAGCGCGGTGGCCCGCAGCCTCGCGGCGACCACGTCGGCCGAGTAGCCGGCCAGCGGCACGGCGGCCTCGCGGAGACGCTCGGTGCCGAAGAGTTCCCGTCCGCGCCGCCGCTCGGTCACGCCGTCGGTGTAGAAGACCAGGGCGTCGCCCGGACCGAGGGGGACGTTCGCGCTGGGCGTGCTGATCGTGTCGAGCAGGCCGAGCGCGGTGCCGCCGGTGCCGACGAACCGGCCGCCGCCCGCGCCCCGGAGCAGCACGGGCCGGTCGTGCCCGGCCAGGTGCAGGGAGACGTCCAGCCGGTCGCCGTCGCCGGGGCCGACCGCCGCGAGGGCCAGCGTGCAGTACCGCCCACCGCCGCGCTCGACGAGCGTCTCGTTGAGACGGGCGAGCACCTCGGGCAGCGGCTTGCCGTCGCCGACCAGTACGCGGATCACGTCGCGGACCAGCCCGGTGACGGCCGCCGCCTGCACGCCCTTGCCGGAGACGTCACCGATCACCACGAGCCACCGCCCGTCCGGCAGGGGCACCACGTCGTAGAAGTCGCCGCCCACGTCGGCGTCGCCGCCGGCCGGGACGTACTCGGCCGCGAAGCCGATCCCCTCCACGACGGGCAGCACCGGGGGCAGCAGCGACTGCTGGAGCGTCTGGGCGACCCGGCGACGCTCGGCGTGGATCCGGGCGTTCTCGATCGCCAGCGCCGCCCGGCGGGCCACGTCCTCCAGGACGGCGAGCTCGTCCGGGTCGTGCCGGTGCCGCTGGTGACGGCCCACGGCCAGGGTGCCGAGCCGCTGGCCCCGGGCGATCAGGGGGACGGCGAAACCCTCCATCGGCCCGCCGAGCGGCACCTGCGCGGCGCTGCGGGACGCCTCGCGCAGCCGCGCCTGGATCGAGTCCGGGCCGGTCTCGGCGAGCACCTTGTGCAGCTGCGGCAGGACCGACTCGTCGGCGTGGGTCGCCGCCGCCAACCACAGGCGTCCCCACTCGTCGGTCGTGTGCACCGCGCACCACTGCCCGAGCCGGGGCACCACCAGTTGCGGGACGAGCGCCATGGTCAACTCGACGTCGAGCGACTGGGCGAGCAGTTCGCTCGCCTCGGCGAGGAAGGTCAGCCACGCCTGCCGCCGGACGTCGGCTCGGCGGAGGCGGTCGTTCTCCAGGTGCAGCGACAGCCGCTCGGCCGCGAGCACCGCCAGCGGCCGGGCGTACGCCGACGGCGCGGCGTCCAGCTCCAGCTCGCCGGTGTACGGGCGGTGCACGGTCAGCGGCACGTGGAGCAGTTCGTTGCCGGCCCGGGGCTGCCGCCCGTAGCGGGCGAGCACCTGCGGCCCCGTGCCGTCGCCCCGGTCGAGCCGGATCAGCCCGCCGGCCGCGCCGACCATCTCGGCCACCCGCGTGAGCAGGCTCGTCGCGAAGTCGGGAAGCGGGTCCTCCGCGTACGGGTCGGGGCCGATCTGCATCAGCTCGCTCACGGCGGCGGCGCTCGGCGCGGAGCTGGCCTCCGGCGACGGGTCGGCGCCCCCGGTGGCGCCCGGCGTGGCCAGCGCGCCGACGGCGGGCTCCTCCGCGGTCCCGGCTCCGGCGGTCCGGTCGAGCCGGAACCAGACGCCCTTGCCGCTCGGCAGGTAGGTGGTGCCCCACCGGCTGGCGAAGTGGTCGACGAGCAGCAGGCCGCGACCCCGCTCGGCGACCTCGGCGATCTCGTGGGCCTCGTTGCGGACGCCGACGATCAGTTCCTCGACGGGCCCGGAGGCGAAGTCGGAGACCGTGACGGTCAGCCCGACGTCGTCCGCGACGACCTCGATGTCCAGGTCCGTGCCGGCGTGCTCCACGGCGTTCGTGGTGAGCTCGGTGGTGAGCAGCAGTGCCTCGTTGAGCAGTTCGTCCAGGTGCGCCTCGGCCAGGACGGAGCGGACCAGGGCGCGGGCGGCCGCGGGCGTACGCCGGTCGGCCGGCAGGCGGACGCGCCGGAGGTGCCCGTCCGGGCCCCCGGCCGCCGCGGGCCTCGTCTCCGCCGACACCCTCGTATCCTCCACCGCCGGCCCGGTGGCTGCCAAACCGGTGCCGGCCACGACCGGCGGGAAGCGCGGCGTGCTGGCCGGGCGGCCCGGGCCGCCCGGCGTGTGGCGCGTGGGCGCTGGCCCTGGCACCAGCGGCTCCACGGGCACAATATGGGGATGGCCGGCATCTCGGCACGAGCCGGTCGCCCCCGAGCGGAGACGAGGAAGAATGACCGCGGTGAAGCAGTCGGTGGCGGATCCGTCCGCGTCCGACCACGAGGCGTTCCTCGACGAGTTGACCGACGCGCTGCGGCGGATGCGCCGTGGTGACCTGAAGGTCCGGTTGCCCCGGCGCGCCGGGCGGGTCGGGGAGGTCGCGGACGCCTTCAACGAGGTCGTGTCGCTCCAGGAGCGGCAGCACCTCGACCTGAAGCGGATCAGCCGGGTCGTCGGCCGGGACGGCCGGCTCACCGAGCGGCTGGACGAGGAGGGGCTGGACGGCTCCTGGGCCGAGAACCACCGTGCGGTCAACTCGCTCATCGACGACCTGGGGCGGCCCACCACCGAGATCGCCCGGGTGATCGTCGCCGTGGCCGACGGCGACCTGTCCCAGCACATGGCCATGGAGATCGACGGCCGGCCGCTGCGCGGTGAGTACCTGCGGATCGGGCGCACCGTGAACACGATGGTCGACCAGTTGTCGTCGTTCGCCGACGAGGTGACCCGGGTGGCCCGCGAGGTGGGCACGGAGGGCAAGCTGGGCGGCCAGGCCGACGTGCGGGGCGTGGCCGGCACCTGGAAGGACCTCACCGACTCGGTGAACACCATGGCGTCGAACCTGACGGGCCAGGTGCGGTCGATCTCCCAGGTGGCCCGGGCGGTCGCGAAGGGCGACCTGTCGCAGAAGATCACCGTCGGGGCGCGCGGCGAGGTCGCCGAACTCGCCGACACGATGAACTCGCTCACCGACACCCTGCGGCTCTTCGCCGAGCAGGTGACCCGGGTGGCGCGCGAGGTGGGCACCGAGGGCAAGCTCGGTGGTCAGGCGGAGGTGCCGAACGTCGCGGGCACCTGGAAGGACCTGACCGACAGCGTCAACTCGATGGCGTCGAACCTGACGGCGCAGGTGCGCAACATCGCCCAGGTCTCGACCGCGGTGGCCCGGGGCGACCTGTCGCAGAAGATCACCGTCGCGGCCCAGGGCGAGATCCTGGAGCTGAAGAACACGGTGAACACGATGGTGGACCAGCTGTCGTCGTTCGCCGACGAGGTGACGCGGGTGGCCCGTGAGGTGGGCATCGAGGGCAAGCTGGGTGGTCAGGCCCAGGTCCGCGGCGTCTCCGGGACGTGGCGTGACCTCACGGAGAACGTCAACCAGCTCGCCGGCAACCTCACCGCGCAGGTGCGGAACATCTCGCAGGTCTCCACGGCCGTGGCGAAGGGCGACCTGTCGCAGAAGATCACGGTCGACGCCCAGGGCGAGATCCTGGAGCTGAAGAACACGGTGAACACGATGGTGGACCAGCTGTCGTCGTTCGCCGACGAGGTGACGCGGGTGGCCCGTGAGGTGGGCACCGAGGGCAAGCTGGGCGGTCAGGCGCAGGTCAAGGGCGTGTCGGGCACCTGGCGGGACCTCACCGACAACGTGAACTCGATGGCGTCGAACCTGACCAGCCAGGTCCGCAACATCGCCTCGGTCACCACCGCGGTCGCGAAGGGCGACCTGAGCCAGAAGATCACCGTGGACGCCCGGGGCGAGATCCTGGAGCTGAAGAACACGGTGAACACGATGGTGGACCAGCTGTCGTCGTTCGCCGACGAGGTGACGCGGGTGGCCCGTGAGGTGGGCACCGAGGGCAAGCTGGGCGGCCAGGCGCAGGTCAAGGGCGTCGCCGGCACGTGGCGCGACCTCACCGACAACGTGAACTCGATGGCGTCGAACCTCACCGCGCAGGTGCGCAACATCGCCCAGGTGTCCACGGCCGTGGCGAAGGGCGACCTGTCGCAGAAGATCACGGTCGACGCCCAGGGCGAGATCCTGGAGCTGAAGTCGACCGTGAACACGATGGTCGACCAGTTGTCGTCGTTCGCCGACGAGGTGACGCGGGTGGCCCGTGAGGTGGGCACCGAGGGCAAGCTTGGCGGCCAGGCGCAGGTCAAGGGCGTGTCGGGCACCTGGCGCGACCTCACCGACAACGTCAACTCGATGGCGTCGAACCTCACCGCGCAGGTGCGCAACATCGCCTCGGTCACCACGGCCGTGGCGAAGGGCGACCTGAGCCAGAAGATCACCGTCGACGCCCAGGGCGAGATCCTGGAACTCAAGAACACCATCAACACGATGGTCGACCAGCTGTCGTCGTTCGCCGACGAGGTGACCCGGGTCGGCCGCGAGGTCGGCATCGAGGGGCAGCTCGGCGGCCAGGCCCAGGTCAAGGGCGTCTCCGGCACGTGGCGGGACCTCACCGAGAACGTCAACCAGCTGGCCTCCACGCTGACCACCCAGCTGCGGGCCATCGCCCAGGTCTCGACGTCCGTGACGCGCGGCGACCTGACCCAGCGGATCAACGTCCAGGCGCAGGGCGAGATCGCCGAGCTGAAGGACAACATCAACCAGATGATCGTCACCCTGCGGGAGACGACCAAGAAGAACGCCGAGCAGGGCTGGCTCGACTCCAACCTCGCCCGGATCAGCGGTCTGCTCCAGGGACAGCGCGACCTCGGCGAGGTCTGCCGGATGATCATGATGGAGGTCACGCCGCTCGTCGACGCGCAGCTCGGCGCGTTCTTCCTGGTGGACAACTCCGAGGGCAGCATGCGGCTGCGGCTCACCGCCTCGTACGGGTACGTGGCGCGCGGGCAGGACGTCACGTTCGGGCCGGGTGAGGGGCTGGTCGGGCAGGCGGCGCTCTCGCGCCGGACCATCCGGGTCAGCGCCTCTCCGAACGGCTCGCTGACGCTCCGCTCCGGGCTCGCCAGCACGCCCCCCGCCGACCTCGTGGTGCTCCCCGTGCTGTTCGAGGGGGAGCTGCTCGGCGTGATCGAGTTCGCCAGCGTGGTGCCCTTCTCCGAGCTGCACCTGTCGTTCCTGGAGCGCCTGGTGCTCACCATCGGCATCGCCGTCAACACCATCCAGGCCAACCGGCGTACGGAGGAGCTGCTGGCCCAGTCGCAGCGGCTGGCGCACGAGCTCCAGGAACAGTCGGCGGAGCTGCAGCGCACCAACGCCGAGCTGGAGGAGAAGGCCACCCTGCTCTCCGAGCAGAAGGGCAACATCGAAATCAAGAACCGGGAGATTGAGCTGGCCCGGCTGGGCCTGGAGGAGAAGGCACAGCAGCTCACCCGCGCCTCGGCGTACAAGTCGGAGTTCCTGGCGAACATGAGCCACGAGCTGCGTACGCCGCTCAACTCGCTGCTCCTGCTGGCTCGGCTCCTCGCCGAGAACTCGGAGCAGAACCTCACGCCGAAGCAGATCGAGTTCGCCCGTACGATCCACAGCGCCGGTTCCGACCTGCTCTCGCTGATCGACGACATCCTCGACCTGTCCAAGATCGAGGCCGGGCGGATGGACATCGAGCCGACCGAGGTCCGGTTCGACGAGATCCGCGGCTACGTCGAGCAGGCGTTCGCGCCGCAGGCCGAGGACAAGGGGCTCGACTTCCAGGTGCGGGTCAGCAAGGATCTGCCGCCGTCGCTCGTCACCGACGCGCAGCGGTTGCAGCAGATCCTGCGCAACCTGCTCTCCAACGCCGTGAAGTTCACCGACAACGGCGCGGTGACCCTGCGGATCGCCCCGGCGGCCGAGAGCGCCGTCTTCGACGTGCCGACGCTGACGAACGCCCGTCAGGTGATCGCGTTCACCGTGATCGACACCGGCATCGGCATCTCGGACGACAAGCTGTCGATCATCTTCGAGGCGTTCCAGCAGGCCGACGGCACGACGAGCCGCCGGTACGGCGGCACGGGCCTGGGCCTGTCGATCAGCCGCGACCTGGCCCGGCTGCTCGGCGGCACCATCACCGTGACGTCGGCGCCCGGTCAGGGTTCGACGTTCACGCTGTTCGTGCCGGACGTGCTGGCGCCGGACGCGGTGGTCGCCCCGCTGCCGCCGTCGCCGTCCCGGGCCGGTCTGCCGTCGTCGCTGCTCATGCCGCCGCTGGAGGTGCCCGAGCCGGCGCCCGGGCCGACCAGCCGCCAGCTCGACGGCGCGACCGTGTTGATCATCGACGACGACGTCCGGAACGTCTTCGCCCTGACCAGCGCGTTGGAACTGCACGGGATGACCGTGTTGTACTCGGACAACGGGGCGGACGGCGTCCGCCTGCTGGCCGAGCATCCGGAGGTGGACATCGTGCTGATGGACGCCATGATGCCGGACCAGGACGGGTACGAGACGACCCGCCAGATCCGTCGCAACCACCGCTTCGCCGACCTGCCCATCGTCTTCCTGACCGCGAAGGCCATGCCGGGCGACCGGGAGTCGGCGCTGGCGGCCGGCGGTAGCGACTACATCACGAAGCCGGTCGACCTGGACGAACTGATCGAACTCATGTCGTCCTGGATCAGCGGCAGCCGGACCGAGGAGAACTCGTGACCCAGATGGCCAAGGCGCTGCTCGTCGACGACCGCCGGGAGAACCTGATGGCGCTGGAGGCGATCCTCCAGGGCCTGCCGGTCCAGGTGGTCGCCGTGGAGAGCGGCGAGGCGGCGCTCAAGCAGTTGCTGGTGGACGACTTCGCGGTGATCCTGCTGGACGCCCAGATGCCGGACATGGACGGCTTCGAGACCGCCGGGCACATCAAGCGCCGGGAGCGTACGCGGCACGTGCCGATCATCTTCCTCACCGCCGCCGACCGGGACGCCCAGCTGGCCCTGCGCGGCTACCAGGTCGGTGCGGTCGACTACCTCACGAAGCCGTTCGACCCGTGGGTGCTCCGCGCCAAGGTGTCCGTCTTCGTCGAGCTGTGGGTCAAGACCCGGCAGCTCGCCGCCCAGTCGGAGCTGGTGCGGGAGCGTGAGGCGCAGTGGCGGATGCTGACCGACGCGGTCGACGAGGCCACGGCCCTGCTGCGCAGCGACGACCCGGACGCGCGCGACCGTGCCGCGGACCTGCTGGAACAGGCCCGCTGGGGCGCCCCGGCCTGATCCGCGCACGCGCCCTCCGCGCCCGCGTTCCTTTCCGTGATCATGAGGTTGGCGGGCACTGACGGGGCGCGTCGCCCCGTCAACCTCATGATCACCGGGCGGGCGGGCGGGCGGGCAGACGGGCAGACGGGCAGACGGGCGGGCGGGCAGACGGGCAGACCGGGGGCGCGGTGGGCGGCGGCCGCCGGGTCGGGCAGGGGTCGTCAGCTGGCTGGCTGGTCGTTGCGGATCATCAGGGCCGAGCGGAGGCCCGTGATGTCCAGGACGCGCAGCAGGAAATCGCCCACGTGGGTGAGGACCAGGAGGCTCTGGGCGTGGCTCGCCTTGCGGCTGAGCACGACCAGCGTGCCCAGGCCCTGGGAGTCGCAGAAGGTGACCCCGGCGAGGTCCAGCACGATCCGCGGCGGCGGATCGGTGAGCACCTCGTTCACGACGGTCGAGAGCTGGGCGGCCGTGAGCATGTCGATCTCACCGGCGAGACGCAGCACGACCTCGTCACCCGTCCGGTGTAGCGTGATGGACAGTTCGGCACGATCCACCCGGCCAGCCTAACGCGATCCGATCGACCCGGCCTGCCGAGGAGCGACCCCGCCCCTGCCGGGTGGCGAAGTCCCGTGCCGGGTGAGCCCGGTAACCCCTGGCCGGGGTGCCTGCCGGTTCGCCGGTCGGCGCTGACACAATGGCGGCATCGTGACCGATACCGTTTCCGCCGGATCCGGCCGCTACCCGGCCGACGCGCCGGCCTCCGAGGCCCTGTTCGACCGCGCCCGCGCCCTCGTGCCGGGCGGGGTCAACTCCCCCGTGCGCGCGTTCCGTGCCGTCGGCGGCACCCCGCGCTTCATGGTCCGGGGGGAGGGGCCCTGGCTCTACGACGCCGACGGCCGGCGCTACGTCGACCTGGTCTGCTCCTGGGGGCCGCTGATCCTCGGTCACGCCCACCCCGAGGTGGTCGCCGCCGTGCAGGCCGCCGCGGCGGGGGGCACGAGCTTCGGCACCCCGACGCCGGGTGAGGTCGAGCTGGCCGCCGAGATCGTCGACCGTACGCCGGTCGAGCAGGTCCGGCTGGTCAACTCGGGCACCGAGGCCACCATGTCGGCCATCCGGCTCGCCCGCGGCTTCACCGGCCGCTCCAAGATCGTGAAGTTCGCCGGCTGCTACCACGGTCACGTGGACGCGCTGCTCGCCGCCGCCGGGTCCGGCGTGGCCACCCTGGGCCTGCCCGACTCGCCCGGGGTCACCGGCGCCGCGGCGAGCGAGACGATCGTGCTGCCGTACAACGACCTGCGGGCGGTGGAGGAGGCCTTCGCCGCCGAGGGCCCGCACATCGCCGCCGTGATCACCGAGGCGGCCGCCGGCAACATGGGCGTCGTCGCCCCGCGTGACGGCTTCAACCAGGAGCTGGCCCGGATCGCCCACGCACACGGCGCGCTGCTCATCGTCGACGAGGTCATGACCGGGTTCCGCGTGTCCCGCTCCGGCTGGCACGGCCTCGACCCGTGCGACGCCGACCTCTGGACGTACGGCAAGGTCATGGGCGGTGGCCTGCCGGCGGCGGCGTTCGGCGGGCGCGCGGAGATCATGGCCCGCCTCGCCCCGGCCGGTCCGGTCTACCAGGCGGGCACGCTCTCCGGCAACCCGCTGGCCTGCGCGGCGGGCCTCGCCACCCTGCGGCTGGCCGACGACGCGCTCTACCGCCGGCTGGACGAGACGGCCGCCGGCGTGAGCAAGCTGGCGTCCGACGCGCTGGCCGCCGCCGGGGTCCCGCACCGGCTGTCGTACGCGGGCAACATGTTCTCGATCTTCTTCACGGACGCCGACGTGGTCGACTACGACAGCGCGCGGACCCAGCAGGTGCCGGCGTTCAAGGCGTTCTTCCACGCGATGCTCGCCGGTGGCGTCTACCTGCCGCCGAGCGCGTTCGAGGCCTGGTTCGTCTCGGCGGCGCTGGACGACGCCGCCCTGGAGCAGATCGCCACCGCGCTGCCGACGGCGGCGCGGGCGGCGGCAGCGGCGGGTCACGGGGGGTGACGCGGTGAGCAAGACGGTGGTCCACGTGCTCCGGCACGGGGAGGTGCACAACCCGGACCGGATCCTGTACGGGCGCCTGCCCGGTTTCCGCCTCTCGGAGCTGGGTGTGCAGATGGCCAAGGCCGCCGCGCAGGTGCTCGCCGAGCGGGACGTGGTGCACGTGGTGGCCAGCCCGCTGGAGCGCGCCCAGCAGACGGCCGAGCCGATCGCCGCGCAGTTCGGCCTGCCGGTCGGGGTGGACGAGCGGCTCATCGAGAGCGCCAACTGGTTCGAGGGCAAGCGGGTCTCGCCTGGCGACGGCTCGTTCCGTGACCCGCGCAACTGGTGGGTGCTGCGCGACCCGGTCACCCCGTCGTGGGGCGAGGCGTACCGGGCGATCGCCGAGCGCATGTTCGCCGCGCTGCACGCCGCCCGGGTCGCCGCCGAGGGACGCGAGGCCGTCCTGGTCTCGCACCAGCTGCCGATCTGGACGCTCCGCCGGTACGTCGAGCGCAAGCGGCTCTGGCACGACCCGCGCAAGCGGCAGTGCGGGCTCGCGAGCCTCACCTCGTTCCACTTCGACGGGGCGAAGGTGGTCGGCATCGGCTACTCGGAGCCCGCCGCCCACCTGGTCGCCATGTCGCCGACCGCACGGACGGCCAAGGGGGCCTGATGCGCGCCCGGAGGTGGACCGCCGGTCTGCTCGCCACCGTCGCCGCGGTGGCGCTGGCGGGTTGCACGTCGAAGAGCCAGGAGAAGACGTGCGCGACCACCCCGGAGGGCGTCATCGAGTGCGCTCCCGACCAGCGGTCCGCGCCGCCGAAGATCGCCGGTGAGCTGCTCACGGGCGGCAACTACGACGTCTCGCAGGCCCGCGGGCAGGTGGTCGTCCTCAACTTCTGGGGTTCGTGGTGCGCGCCCTGCCGGGCGGAGGCGGACGACCTGGAGGCCACCTACCAGGCGACCAAGGGCTCGGGCGTCACGTTCCTCGGCATCAACGTGCAGGACAGCAAGGACAAGGCGCTCGCGTTCGAGGAGGGCCGGGTCACCTACCCGAGCATCTTCGACCCGCCCAGCCGGCTGGCGCTCGCCCTGGACATCCCGCCGAACACGATCCCGGCCACCGTGGTGCTCGACCGGGAAGGCCGGATCGCCGTGGTGATCCGGGCCGCCGTACGGCAGGAGGGCCTGCAACCCATCGTCGAGCGGATCGCCGCCGAGCAGTCCGGTGCACGCTGATGGGCGAGACGTTCCGGCAGGTCGCCCTCTCCGGCCCGCTGCTGCTGGCCATCGGCGCGGCGGCCCTCGCCGGCCTCGTGAGCTTCCTGTCCCCGTGCGTGCTCCCGCTGGTGCCCGGCTACCTCTCGTACGTCACCGGCCTGGCCGGCGCCGACCTGGAGGGCCGCGGCGCACGGACGGGCACCCTCTCGACGCCCGAGGTGGAGGACGGGGCGCCGGCTGACGGTTCCGGTGGCGGCGGGACGGCCACCGTCGTACGCCGGCGGGCCACCGCGGTCGCCGCGGTCAAGGGCCGGGTGTTCGCCGGGACGCTGCTGTTCATCGCCGGCTTCACGGTCGTCTTCACGGCCACCGCCGTGCTCTTCGCCAGCGTGGGGAAGGTCTTCTTCACGTACGAGCGGACGCTGGAGATCGTCATCGGTGCGCTCGTCATCCTGCTCGGGCTGGCCTTCGTCGGCCTGATCCCGGGCATGGAGCGCGAGTTCCGCATCCGGCGCCTCCCCGCCGCCGGGCTGCTGGGAGCACCGGTCTTCGGCGCCGTGTTCGCGTTGAGCTGGGTGCCGTGCGTCGGCCCCACCCTGGCCGCCGTCATGGGCATGGCCACGGTGAGCGGGCAGACCGACCGGGCCGTGGTGCTCGCCGTGGCGTACTGCCTGGGTCTGGGGATACCGTTCGTCGTCTTCGGGTTGGGCTTCCAGCGCCTGCTGGGCGTCTTCCGCGCCATCCGCCGGAACAGCCGCTGGGTCACGCGGGTCGGCGGCGTCCTGCTCGTGCTCATCGGGCTCGCGCTGGTCACCGGAGGGTGGACGAACATCGTGATCTGGTTGCAGACCACCGTCGGGGTGGGTGAGGTGAGCATCTGATGACCGTCGTGGACGAGCGGCCCACCACCCCGGCCGAGGCGCCGCGCCGCCGCCCCAACCGGCTCCTGGCGCTGCTGCGCAACTCGTGGCGGCAGCTCACCAGCATGCGTACGGCGCTGGTCCTGCTCTTCCTGCTCGCGGTCGCGGCCGTCCCGGGCTCGGTGCTGCCGCAGCGGAACATCAGCCCGGAGAAGGTCAACGAGTACTTCGTCGAGCACCCCGACCTGGCTCCCCGGCTCGACCGGATCGGCGCCTTCGAGGTCTTCGGCTCGGTCTGGTTCTCCGCGATCTACCTGCTGCTGTTCACCTCGCTGATCGGCTGCATCACGCCCCGGATGCGTGACCACGTCCGGGCGCTGCGGTCGAAGCCGCCGGCCGCCCCGAAGCGGCTGGACCGGCTGCCCCAGCACGCCGTCCTGCCGCTTCCCGAGGGGGGCGTGCCGGCGATCGTCGAGGCGCTGCGCCGGCGCCGCTGGCGGGTCGCGGTGCGCGGCAACGAGGTCTCGGCCGAGAAGGGCTACCTCAAGGAGACCGGCAACCTGGTCTTCCACATCTCCATGGTCGTGGTGCTGGCCGGCGTGGCGCTCGGCCACTGGTACGGCTGGAGCGGCAACCGGCTGCTGGTCGCCGGCGAGGACAACGCCTTCTGCAACACCCGCCAGCAGTACGCGGAGGCGAAGCTCGGGCCGCGGGTGGACAGCGCCCA
Organism: Micromonospora globbae; assembly: GCF_036184225.1. Lineage (NCBI taxonomy): Bacteria > Bacillati > Actinomycetota > Actinomycetes > Micromonosporales > Micromonosporaceae > Micromonospora > Micromonospora globbae. The sequence goes on along the minus strand of NZ_CP108084.1, from coordinate 5,138,063 downwards.
CCTGCCGGGGTTCTGCCTGGTCCTGGACCGGTTCGAGGCCCGGTTCCTCGAGTCGGGGCAGCCGGACCACTTCAACGCCACGGTGACCGTCGAGGAGCCGGGCAAGGCTCCTCGCAGCGCGGACTTCTCGGTGAACTCGCCGCTGCGGCTGGACGGCGCCAACGTCTACCTGCTCGGCCACGGGTACGCGCCGGTCATCCGCTACACCGACCGCTACGGCAAGAGCCAGGTCAGCGACGAGCCCTTCCTCACCACGGGCGACGCCGGCCTGACGGGCGAGGGACTGGCCGCGTTCCCGGACGCCAACGTCGACCCGAAGACCGGCCGGCGGGACTCGAACCTCCAGGTCGCCTTCACGGGGCTCTACCTGCCGACGGCGCCGGAAGCCCCGCCGTACGTGCGCTCGCAGTATCCGGCCGAGCGCAACCCGGCGCTCAACCTCGTCGCGTACCGGGGGAACCTGGGCCTCGACGCCGGCATCCCCGGATCGGTCTACGAGCTGGACGAGCGGCAGATCCGTACGGGCAAGGTGAAGCAGATCGGCGACAAGGTGCTCAGGCCGGGCGAGTCGTGGAAGCTGGACGACGGCACGACTGTCGAGTTCCTCGGCACCAAGCGGTACGTGACGCTCTCGGTGCGGCACGACCCCGGCTCGGGCCTGCTGCTGGTGAGCTGCGGGTTCCTGCTCGCCGGGCTGATGGGGTCGCTGTTCGGCCGCCGGCGGCGAGTGTTCTTCCGGGTGACGACGCCCGGAGATGCGGACCCCGCGGGCGAAACTCCGACGAGCGGTAGTAGTTTGGTCGAGGCCGGTGGGTTGCCGCGCACCGACTATCCAGGCTTCGCCGACGAGTTCGCGCAGCTCGTCGCCGCCGTGGGCGGTGGCGGGCGGCCGGACGAGGCGGCCGGCACGGGTCGCGACGGCCACGACCGGGCCGGGACGCGGGAAGGGACCGACTGATGTCCGCACTCTCCGACCAGCTGGTGACGTTCGCGATCCTCGCGTACCTGGTCGCGATGATCAGCCACGCCGTCGAGTACGCCCTCGGCAACGCCCGGCGGCGGTACGTCGTGGCGCAGCCCGCCCGGGAGCTGGTCGGCGCGGCCGTCGGCGGCTCCGGTGGCACGATCACGAAGGCCCCGGATCCGGCGCCGCAGGTGACGGGCGTGGAGGGCCGTCCCGTCGGCCAGGCGCGGATCGCCGGGCTGGTCGCGGTGGGCGCCACCGTGGTGGCCGCCGCGTTGCACCTGGCCGCCCTGGTCACCCGTGGCATCGCCGCCGACCGGATGCCGTGGGGCAACATGTACGAGTTCGTGCTGACGGTCACCTTCGTCGGCGTGGCGGGCTGGCTGGTGGTGCTCGCCAAGCGGCCGTCGCTGCGCAAGCTCGGCCTGTTCCTCACCCTCGTGATGGTGCTGCTGGTGGCGACCGCCGAGCTGGTGCTCTACGTGCCGGTGGTGCCGCTGGTCCCGGCGCTGAACTCGTACTGGTTCATCATCCACGTCTCCACCATCGTGTTCAGCTCCGGCATCCTCCTGCTCGGTGTGGTGCCGGCCGTGGCGTTCCTCATGCGTCGCGGCTACGAGGCGGGCAAGCGCAGCTTCCCGTACACGCTGGCCAAGCGGCTGCCCGCGGCGGCCGCGTTGGAGCGGCTGACGTTCGTGCTGCACGCCTTCTCGTTCCCGGTCTTCACGTTCGCGGTGATCGCCGGCGCGATCTGGGCCGAGGCGGCCTGGGGCCGGCCGTGGGGCTGGGACCCGAAGGAGACCTGGGCGTTCATCTCCTGGGTGGTGTACGCCGGCTACCTGCACGCCCGGGCCACCCCGAGCGTCAAGCGGAACGTGGCGACCTGGATCGCCGTGGTCGGCTTCCTCACCATGCTCATGAACCTGTTCGGCGTGAACATCTTCTTCACGGGCCTGCACTCGTACGGCGGCCTGAGCTGACATTCGGGTCGACTGGTGAGGGGTGACAGCGCAGCCGTCGCCGCCCCGGCGTGTCTGATGGCTACGCCGCCGACGATCCGGTGTCAGGCGCCGAACCAGCCGGGGACGTCGAGGCGGAAGACGTCGGCCGGGACCATGCGGCGCAGGTCGTCCTCGATGGCCGCGACCCGGTCGGGGCCGAGGGTGGCCGCCCAGCGGTCCCGGAGCTGGTCGAAGACGACAGCGGAACGCCGCAGCCCGTCCAGGCCCCGGTCGGTCGGCCGGACCAGCTTGCGCCGCGCGTCGGCGGGATCGTCGGCCCGTTCGAGGTAGCCGAGGGCGACCAGCCGGTCGACCGTCTTGCCGGCGGCCTGCTTGGAGACGCCCAGCCGTTGGCCCAGCTCGCTGGCGGTGGTGCCGTTGCCCACGGCCTGGAGCACGAAGCCGTGCAGGGGCCGCAGGTCGGGGTGCCCCTGCCGGGCGAGTTCCGCGTGCAGGTCGTCGATGAGCGTACGGAAGCCGGCCAGCAGCAGCAGGGGCAGGAGGAAGCCGGGCCGGTCGGGGTCAGGCGTTGCCATGTTCGACAACCACGTTTACTATTTCGTCAACCACGTTGACCATCGTACGTGGCGCCACCCCTCCGAGAGCAGGTCACCCGTGCCCGAGCACGTCTTCCCCACCCACACGCCCGACACCGCCCCGCCCGCCGCCCGCCCGACCATCGAGGGCGTACGGCGGACGTTCGGCTACGTGCCCACCGCGGTCGCGCGGTTGGCCGAGTCACCGGAGACCCTCAAGGGCTTCCTCACCGTCAACAAGATCTTCGAGTCCTCGGGGCTGGCCCCGCTGGAGCGGGAGGTCGTCGTGCTGACCGTCGCCACCCGCAACGAGTGCCACGTCTGCGTGGCCCTGCACACCGCCACGCTGCACCGGCTCGGCGCCGCCACCGAGCTGGTCGACGGGCTCCGCGCCGGCACACCGCTGCCGGAGGCCCGGCTGGAGGCGCTGCGGCGGTTCGTGCTGGCCGTGCTGGAGCGGCGGGGCGCCGTCCCGGACGAGGACCTGCGGGCCTTCCTGGCCGCCGGCTACCAGCCCCGGCACGCCCTGGACGTGGTGCTCGGCGTCGGGGCCTACACCATCTCGACGTTCGCCAACCGTCTCGTCGACGCGCCGCTCGACGCCCCGCTGGCCGCGTACGCCTGGGAGCCCGCCGCCTGACCGCGCCCGGCGCTCACCCCTCGGCGGCCACCCGGTCGAGCCACTCGCCCATCAGCGCGTCGAACAGGGCGGGCTGCTCGATCTGGAGGTTGTGCCCGGCGACGTCCAGCACCGCGAACGTCGCCCGCGGGTAGTGCGGCAGCAGCGCGAACTGGTCGAGGTAACCGGTGGCGTGGTCCTGCCGGCCGGTGAGGATCAGGGTCGGCCGGGCGAACGGCTCGCCGCCCTCCGGGGCCTCGCTGAGCGTCCAGCGCTGGCGGATGCGGGCCATCGCCGCCGTGTCCGCCACGTCGAGGCCCACGAGGATCTCCTCGCGGAAGCGGCGCAGCGTCTCCGGGGTCTGCACGACGGCCATGTCCGCGAACTCGGCGGCGGCCCGGGCGTCGGTCGCGGCGAGCAGGTCGGGATCGGGTCGCAGCACCTGCGGCGGCGGCACGCGGCGCTCCGCGTTCTCCACGGCGGTGCCGATGGGGCAGATCAGCGCGAGGCCGCGCACCTGCGCCGGCCGGGACCGGGCCAGCGCCCGCGCGAGGTAGCCGCCGTACGACTCGCCGACGAGCAGGAACGGCGTGTCCCCGAGGGTGTCGTCCACGAAGTCCTGCACGGTGGCGAGCACGTCGTCGGAGCTGGCGATCTCCGGCGGGGCGGGCGACGCGCCCATGCCGGGCAGGTCCGGGTACAGCCGCCGGTAGCCGGCGCGGCCGGCGAACACCGGTTCGAGGCAGCCGAGCATCAGCCGGTGGTCCGGTGTCCATCCGTGCAACGCCAGCACGGGGACGCCGGTGCCGTGCTCGACGGCGTTCAGGGTCACGGACGTACGGCGCGGCATGGCGGGACTCCCTCGTTTTCGTGCGGCAGCCCACGGATGGTGCCGTCCGGCACCGACAGCCGGGCCCCTCCGGGCGGTCGCTGTGGCGGACCTCACGGGCCTGCGGAACGTACGCGACCGGCCGGGGCGGCGGCACCCCCCGGGCGGCGGTGGGGGAGACTTGCGCCTATGGCGGCTCGTGGCTTCCCGTACACCGACCTCAAGGACTTCCTCGCGGCCCTGGAGCGCGCGGGCGAGCTGCGGCGGGTGACCGTCCCGGTCGACCCGACCCTGGAGATCAGCGAGATCGTGACCCGGACGGTCCGCGCAGGCGGCCCGGCGCTGCTCTTCGAGCGCCCGACCCGGGGCGAGATGCCCGTCGCGATCAACCTCTTCGGCACCGAGAAGCGGATGGCCATGGCGCTCGGCGTCGAGACGCTCGACGAGGTCGGCGCGCGGATCGGTGAGCTGGTCAAGCCGGAGCTTCCGGTCGGTTGGTCCGGCATCCGCGAGGGGCTCGGGAAGGTCATGCAGCTCAAGTCCCTGCCGCCGCGGAAGGTGAAGACCGCCCCCTGCCAGCAGGTGGTCTACCGGGGCGACGACGTCGACCTCAACCGGTTGCCCGGCCTGCAGGTCTGGCCCGGCGACGGCGGCGTCTTCCACAACTTCGGGCTGACCCACACCAAGCACCCGGAGACCGGCAAGCGCAACCTCGGCCTGTACCGGCTCCAGCAGCACTCGCCCAACACCCTCGGCATGCACTGGCAGATCCACAAGGACTCGACGGCCCACCACGCCGTGGCCGAGCGGCTCGGTCAGCGGCTGCCGGTCGCCGTGGCGATCGGGTGCGACCCGGTGGTGTCGTACGCCGCCTCGGCGCCGCTGCCCAGCGACATCGACGAGTACCTGTTCGCGGGCTTCCTGCGCGGCGAGCGGGTGGAGATGGTGGACTGCCTCACCGTGCCGCTCCAGGTGCCGGCGCACGCCCAGGTGGTGCTGGAGGGCTACCTGGAGCCCGGCGAGCGGCTGCCGGAGGGGCCGTTCGGCGACCACACCGGCTTCTACACCCCGGTCGAGCCCTTCCCGGTGCTGCACGTCGAGGTGATGACCATGCAGCGCGACCCGGTCTACCACTCGATCGTCACCTCGAAGCCGCCACAGGAGGACCACGGCCTCGGCAAGGCCACCGAACGGATCTTCCAGCCGCTGCTCAAGCTGCTGATCCCGGACATCGTCGACTACGACCTGCCGGCCGCCGGCGTCTTCCACAACTGCGCGATCGTGTCGATCCGCAAGCGCTACCCGAAGCACGCGCAGAAGGTGATGAACGCCATCTGGGGCGCGCACCTCATGTCGCTCACCAAGCTCATCGTGATCGTCGACGAGGACTGCGACGTGCACGACTACAACGAGGTGGCCTTCCGCGCGTTCGGCAACGTCGACTACGCGCGCGACCTGCTGCTCACCGAGGGGCCGGTGGACCACCTCGACCACTCGTCGTACCAGCAGTTCTGGGGCGGCAAGGCGGGCATCGACGCGACCCGCAAGCTGCCCGAGGAGGGCTACACCCGGGGCTGGCCGGAGGAGATGCGGATGTCGCCCGAGGTGGTGTCGCTGGTCGACAAGCGATGGAAGGAGTACGGGATCTGATGGCGGTCCTCGACGCGCCGGCGGAGCGGCCGGGCCGGGTGAAGTCCTTCCTCCGGCTGGTCACCATCGAGCACTCCGTCTTCGCCCTGCCCTTCGGCTACCTCTCCGCGCTCACCGCCATGCAGGTGCACGGCGGCCACGTACGCTGGCTCGACCTGCTGTGGATCACGGTGGCGATGGTCGGCGCGCGGACGTTCGCGATGGCCGCCAACCGGATCCTCGACCGGCGGATCGACGCGCGGAACCCGCGTACCGCCGGCCGGGAGCTGGTCACCGGGGCGGTCAGCGTGCGGACGGCCTGGACCGGCGCCGTGGTCGCGCTGGTGGTCTTCCTGGCCGCCGCCGCCCTGCTGAACCCGCTCTGCCTGGCGCTCGCGCCGCTCGCCGTGGTGCCGCTGGTCGTCTACCCGTACGGCAAGCGGTTCACCAACTGGCCGCACGCCATCCTGGGGATCGCCCAGGCCGTCGGTCCGGTCGGCGCGTGGCTGGCGGTGACCGGCACGTTCGACGGTTCCGGGCCGGCCTGGCTGCTCGGCGCGGCCGTCGGGCTGTGGATCGGCGGCTTCGACCTGATCTATGCCTGCCAGGACGCCGAGATCGACCGGCAGATCGGGGTGCACAGCGTCCCGGCGCGGTACGGCCTGCGCTTCGCGCTGCACGCGTCCACGGTCGCGCACGTGGTGACGTTCGCCCTCTTCCTGTGGTTCGGCGCGCTCGTGGGCTTCGGCTGGCTCTGGTGGATCGGGCTGGCGCTGACCGCCGTGGCCTTCGCGTACCAGCACCTCGTGGTCAGCCCGACCGACCTCAGCAAGGTCAACCGGGCGTTCTTCACCGCCAACGGGTTCGTGGGCATCGTCCTGTTCGCGTTCGCTCTCCTCGACCTGGTGGTCCGGCTCGGTCTGCGGCCGTGACGGGGCGGGACGGCATGCGCGAACCGTGGGTGGTCGGGGTGTCCGGGGCGTCCGGCACGCCGTACGCGGCGGCCGTCGTCCGCGGGCTGCTCGACGCCGGGGAGGCGGTGGACCTCATCGTGTCCCGGGCGGCCCGGCTCACCCTGCTCGACGAGACCGGCCGTCCGTTCCGGGACGGGCACTGGGCCGAGGACCTGGCCGGTTGGCTGGACCGGGACCTGGGCGACGCCGACGTGCGGTACTGGCCGGCGGGTGACCTCGCCGCCGGGCCCAGCAGCGGCTCGTACCGGGTCCGCGGGATGGCCGTGGTGCCGGCGAGCACCGCGGCGTGCGCGGGCATCGCCATCGGGCTCTCCAAGGACCTGCTGCAACGCGCCGCGGAGGTCAACCTGAAGGAACGGCGACCGGTGGTGGTGGTACCCCGGGAGACCCCGGTGACCCGCAGCCACCTGGAACACCTGATCGCGCTGCACGACGCCGGAGCGGTCGTGCTGCCCGCGAGCCCTGGTTTCTACGGCGCCGGGGCGTCGGCCTCCGCCCAACAGCTGGTCGACTTCGTCGCCGGCAAGGTGCTGGACGCACTGGGTGTGCCGCACACGCTGTTCCGTCGCTGGTCGGGTGAACTCGGCGCGGCCCGGGGCTGACGCCACCGGTCACCCACGCCGGGCGGGGACGCGGACCGGACCGGGCGCCCGGCCCGCGTGACGACCTCCGCGGCGAACCTCAGTACATGCCGGCGTTGGCCGGACCAGGACCGGTCGAGGCGGCCGGACCCGCGTTGCGTGCCTTGCCCGCCTCGTCGGTCTCGTCCAGCATGCCCTCCCCCTCAAGCAGGGCCCGCACCTCGGATTCCCGAAACCGGCGATGCCCGCCTGGAGTCCGGATGCTGCCGATCCGACCCGCCGCCGCCCATCTCGTCACAGTCTTCGGGTCAACCCGAAACAGCGCGGCGACCTCACCCGGTGTCAGCAGGCGATCTCCAGTGTCCACAGCCCCCTCCTCGCGTCGACGAAGCCCCCGGCTGAACACACTGCCCCCGGCCGGTGCGAGCCCAGAGCCGTCATGAGGGACGTATGGCAATTACAGCACCAGCGACCTGGCCTGTCCGCCAAACGCGAAAAACGCACTGAGTGGGAAGTTAGTCAATGGTACCGGCGTCGCGCTCCCTTGACCGTGCGTAAGTGAACTGTCACCTGCTGTCATGTCCAACGGATGCCCTCGTCCCGGCGTTACGCCCCCAGGGGCTAGGGTCACAGTCCGTGGACGCGATCGACCTGAGCCTCGTGGAGCTGCTGCGCAACAACGCCCGCCTCTCCTACGCCGAGCTGGCCCGCCAGGTCGGCCTGTCCGCGCCCGCCGTGCACGAGCGGGTCGGCAAGCTCGAGGCCAGCGGTGTGCTGCGGGCGTACCGCGCCGACGTCGCGCCGGAGGCGATAGGGCTCGGGGTCACGGCGCTCATCGGCATCGTCGAGGACTCCGGCGCCGACACCGACGACGTCCTGGAGGCGTTCCGGGCCATGCCCGAGATCGAGTCGTGCTACTTCATGGCCGGCGTGGAGTCGTTCCTGCTCAAGGCCCGGGTGGGCACCATCGCCGAGCTGGAGCGGCTGATCGTACGGCTGAACCGGACACCCGGGGTGGCCTCCACCCGGACCGGGATCGCGCTCTCCACGAAGTGGGAGAACCGGCCGCAACCGGTCACTCCGCCCGCCGGCTGACCGGCGCGGCCGGCGGCGGCTCGGTGCCGCCGCCGGGCGCCACGTTCGGGTTCAGGCCCCGGCGTGCTCGTTCCGTCCCGCGGGTCGCTCACGAGGCGACGAGGTGGCCGCCGGCGTCGGGCTGCGTCCGTGGCTCGTCGGCGTCCCGTGCGTTGCGGGCGGTGAGGCAACCGAGCACCGCGATGATCGCGAAGCCCAGGAGCAGGAGCTGCGCGGATCGGGTCGTCGACGGCGCGCCGAGGTTCATCAGGACCCCGCCGAGGGCGGAGCTGAACGACAGGGCGATCAGCTCCACCGTGTTGGCGCCGGCGGACGCCTTGCCGGCCTCCGCCGGGTCGTCGGAGACGCCCATGGTGGCCACGATCAGGTGGGGGAAGGCGATCCCGATGCCGGCGCCGGCGACGACGAGCCCGCCGAACCAGACGGCGACCGTGACCGGGCCCGCGCCGTCCCACTGGGTCAGTCCGGTCACCGCGAGGCCGGCGGCCAGCACGGCGGGGCCGAGCACACGCAGCCGGCGGACGGTTCCCGGATCGGAGGCGTTGGCGCTGAACACCATCGTCGCCGACCAGCCGAGGGAGACGGCGGCACCGAGGAAGCCGGCCACCACTGGTTCCAGGCCGGCCAGCCGCTGGCCGAACAGCGGGGTGAACGCCTCGGTGGCGGTGCCGGCGGCCAGGATCGCGATCGTCAGGTAGAGCCACTTGAGAGGGCTGGCCGCGGAGTACGTCGTCGCGGGCAGGACGCGGGTGTCGGCCCGGCGCTCCCACGCCACGAATCCGGCCAGCAGCAGCGCCGCCAGCAGTCCCGCGCCGGCGAGCTGCCACGGCCGGGTCAGCAGGCTGGCGACGCTGATGACGGCGGTGGTCGCGGTCAGCAGCGCCAGTGAGACGACCGGCATCGGTTCGGCCACGGCCGACCGGTCCCGGCGGGGCAGGACCCGCGGCACCAGGGCGGCGACGACCACCCCCAGCACGGCGAGCGTGACGAACGCGAGGCGCCACGCGTCGAACTGGGCGAAGAGACCCCCGACCGCGGGGCCGGCGAGGGTGCCGAAGCCCCACATGGCCGACACCATGGCGGTCGCCTTCGCCCAGAGGTTCTCCGGCAGCACGGCCTGGACGACCGCGTAGCCGAGCCCGGCCAGGATGCCTCCGCCGACGCCCTGCAACGCGCGGCCGCACAGCAGGGCCACCATCGTGGGGCTCACCGCGCAGACGACGGTGCCGACGACGAACGGCACCAGGGCGACCAGGTACGCCTGGGCCGGCCCGCGTCCGCCCAGCAGCCGGCTGACGAGCATGGAGGAGATCACCGAAGCGATCATGAACACGGAGCTGCTCCACGCGTAGAGCCGTTCGCCTCCGATGTCGTCGATCGCCGTCGGCAACAGGCTGGTGGTGAGGAAGACGTTGGTCGCGTGCAGCCCGACCCCGCCGGCGAGGACGACGGACGTGCCGATGTGCCCGGGGCCGAGGAGATCGCGCCAGGTGCCGCTTGACCGGTCAGCAACAGTGGACATGCGGCGACCGTAAAATCTCAAGTGAACCTGAGGTCAATCCGGTTATGTCGGAGGTCACCGGTGCCGAAGGAACCGGACGACTCGCTCTCGATCGGCGAGGTGGTACGGCGTACGGGCGTCGCCGCGTCCGCGCTGCACTACTACGAGCAGATGGGTCTCATCGCGGCCAGTCGCACGGCGGGCAACCAACGCCGCTTCCCCCGCCACATGCTGCGGCGGATCTCCCTGATCCTGGTCGCGAAGCGGCTGGGGATCAGCCTGGCGGACGTGCGTGACGTGTTCGCCACCCTCCCCATGGACACGATTCCCACGATCCGCGACTGGCAGCGCGTGTCCCGGCGCTGGCAGACCGCGCTGGAGGCGAAGAAGCGCGAGATCGAGCAGTTGCAGCGCGAGCTGACCGGGTGCATCGGGTGCGGCTGCCTGTCGATGGACGCGTGCCGGCTGCTCAATCCCGACGACGAGCTCGCGGCGTACGGGCCGGGACCGCGCCGGCTCGGCGCGCAGGCCGTGAGCCGTCGCCGTCGACCCTCCCCGCGCAGCGCGGTCGCCCTGCCGGCCAGCAGCGACATCGTGGTGGAGACGGACAGCGCCGACGTACGCGAACGGGCGGAACGTGAACGTGCCTGCTAGGTTGCGGAACGTGACCCACCTGGACCGCTGCGACGAGGCCGGCCGGGCGTGGGTGACCGAGGCGGTGGCGGCCGTGGAGGCGGACGCCAACCGGTCGGCCGACACGCACCTGCTGCCCTTCCCGCTGCCCCGGGAATGGGGGATCGACCTCTACCTCAAGGACGAGTCGGTGCACCCGACCGGGTCGCTCAAGCACCGGCTGGCCCGCTCGCTCTTCCTCTACGGGCTCTGCAACGGCTGGATCGGGCCGCGGACCACGATCGTCGAGGCGTCCTCCGGTTCCACGGCCGTCTCCGAGGCGTACTTCGCGCGGATGCTGGGGCTGCCGTTCATCGCCGTGATGCCCGCCTCGACCTCGCCCGAGAAGATCGCGAAGATCGAGTTCCAGGGCGGGCGCTGCCACCTCGTCGACGACCCGGCGCGGGTGTGCGTGGAGGCGCGCTGGCTCGCCGACGACTCCGGCGGCCACTTCATGGACCAGTTCACCTACGCGGAGCGCGCCACCGACTGGCGGGGCAACAACAACATCGCGGAGTCGATCTACAGCCAGCTCGACCGGGAGCGGCACCCCGTGCCCGCCTGGATCGTGGTGGGCGCCGGCACCGGCGGCACGGGCGCCACCATCGGCCGCTACACCCGCTACCGCCGGCTGCCGACCCGGCTGTGCGTGGTCGACCCGGAGAACTCGGCGTACTACCCCGCCTGGGTGGCCGGCGACTGGACGGTCCGCACCGGCAAGGGCTCCCGGATCGAGGGGATCGGCCGCCCGAGCGTCGAGCCGTCGTTCGTGCCCTCCGTCGTGGACCGGATGGTGCAGGTGCCCGACGCCGCCTCGCTCGCGGCGATGCGGGCGGGCTCGGCGGTGCTCGGCCGGCGGCTGGGGGGCTCGACCGGCACGAACCTGTGGGGCGCCTTCGGGCTGATCGCCGAGATGCTCGCCGAGGGCCGGACGGGCTCGGTGGTCACCCTCATCTGCGACGCGGGCGACCGGTACGCCGACACCTACTACGACGACGGCTGGGTGGCCGCGCAGGGCCTCGACCTGGAGCCGTACCTGGACGTCGTCGACCGCTTCCTCGCCAGCGGCGCCTGGCCGGCCTGACCCGCGGCCGGTGCCTCAGCGCCCGTCGCCCCGCTCGGCGAGCCCGGGGTAGCGCAGTGTGTACCCCTCCGCGTCCAGGTCGAGGTCGGCGCTGAAACTGTCGCTCGCGAACCGCACCCGCCCCGGCCCCAGTGACGTGTAGACCTGCTCGGCGGGCACCACGGCGAGGCTCGGCACGAGCACCCAGGCCACGGTGATCCGGTGCGTGGTGTCGGCCGGCGCCCCGGCCAGCCCGAGCCGGCGTACCGGCAGCGTGTTGAACAGCGGGGAGCCGCCGAGGTCGACGTCCCGCGCGTCGGCCAGCCGGTCCGGGTCGTCGGTGCCGGGCAGACCGGCCGGGGCGTGCCCGGCCGCGGCCAGCGCCGCGTCCAGGTCACCCTGCTCCGCCGTGGTCACCCGCCACCGGTCGGCCGCGCGCTCCAGGCGTACGCTGCGCAGCCAGCCCGTCCCCTCCACCTCGACCTCCAGCCGGGTGGTGATCCAGTCCGGGTCGGTGGTCACCTGGTAGCGGCAGGTCCACGGGACGGGGTCGACGGCGAGCATCGTGCCCCGGGCCGCGAGCCCCCGGCCGTCGTCGAGGAGGGCGTGCTCCGCTCCGGCCGTGTCGGTGCGGGTCCAGAAGCGCGACTTCGGCATGCTCGGCATGAGCCGGACGTTACGCGACCGGACCGCCGCCGGCAGCGCATGCGCGGAGGCCGCCGCGGAACGCGTGCTCCGCGGCGGCCTCCGGCGGGTCGGTGGTCCGTCCCTCAGTGCGTACGCGCCGGCGTCCGGCCGCCGAAGCTCCGGCGCTCGTCGCGCGGGCGGTCGTCGCGGGCCCGGCCGTCGGCCCGGAACCCGCCCCGCCGGCCGGCCCCGCCGTCACCGGCGCGGTCGGCGTACCGGCGCTCGTCACGGTCGCCGTAGCGGCGCTCGCCGTACGGCCGGTCGGCGTGCCGGCGCTCGTCCCGCTCGCCGAAGCGGTGCTCGCCTCGCGGACGGTCCGCAGCCCGGCCGGGCCGGTCGTCCCGGCCGTCGAACGGGCGCTCGCCGCGCGGGCGGTCACCGTACCGCCGGTCGGCGCCGCGGTCGGCGAACCGGCGCTCCGGGCGGTCGCCGAAGCGGCGGGGGCCACCGGAGCGCGCCCCGTGCCGCCGCGGCGGCTCCGGCTCGTCGCGGACCGGGACACCGCTCGGCTCCCGGGCGCCGGTCAGCTCGGCGAGCACCGGGTCACCGGCCCGGACGCGGGTCTCCGCCGGCTCGACGCCGGCCTTCTGGAGCATCGCGAGCGTGGTGCGCCGCTGCTTGGGCAGCACCAGCGTGGCCACCGCCCCGGACTCGCCGGCCCGGGCGGTCCGGCCGGCCCGGTGCAGGTAGTCCTTCGGGTCCTTCGGCGGGTCGACGTGCAGCACCAGCGACACCCCGTCCACGTGGATGCCCCGCGCGGCCACGTCCGTGGCGACGAGCACGTTCATCCGGCCCTCGCGGAACTCGGCGAGGGTGCGGGTGCGCATCCGCTGGGTCTTGCCGCCGTGCAGCCCGCCCGCCCGTACGCCCACGGCCGCGAGTTGGTCGACGAGCCGGTCCACGCCGAGCTGCGTACGCGCGAAGACCATGGTGCGGCCGTCCCGGGCGGCGATCGACGCGGCCACGGGGAACTTGTCGCTCGGCGGGATGAGCAGCACGTGGTGGTCCATGGTCGACACCGCGGCGGTCGGCGGGGCCGTCGAGTGCGTCACCGGATCGGTCATGAACCGCTTGACCAGCGCGTCGACGTCACCGTCCAGAGTGGCGGAGAACAGCAGCCGCTGCCCGTCCGCCGGGGTCTTGGCGAGCAGTTCGGTGACCTCCGGCAGGAAGCCCATGTCGGCCATCTGGTCGGCCTCGTCGAGGACGGTGATCTCGACGTCGTCGAGGCGGCACACGCCCCGGTCGATCAGGTCGCGGAGCCGCCCGGGCGTGGCCACGACGATCTCCACGCCCCGGCGCAGCGCGTCGATCTGCCGGTCGTACGGCACACCGCCGACGGCGGTCTTGAGGAACACGCCCACCGCCTTGCCGAGCGGCAGCAGGGCGTCGTTGACCTGCATGGCCAGCTCCCGGGTCGGCACCAGCACCAGGGCGCGCGGGTGCAGCGGCCGGGCCCGGTCACCGGATGCGATCCGGGCGAGCAGCGGCAGGCCGAAGGCCAGGGTCTTGCCGGAGCCGGTCTGGCCCCGGCCGAGCACGTCCCGGCCGGCGAGCGCGTCCGGCACGGTCGCACGCTGGATCTCGAACGGTGCGGTGATGCCCTGCCGGGCCAGCGCGCGGACCAGCGCGGGCGGCAGGCCGAGCGCGGCGAAGTCCGGGGCGGGGCCGTCGGTCGGGTCGGTGGGCTGCGCGGTGGTGTCGTTCAGGTCGGCCGGGGTGCGGCCGAGAGCGGACGGGAAGGTGCTGGGGTCAGCAAAGGTGGTCAAGAAGTGCCTTTCGAGCGGGGCGAATCTTCGCGATGGCCCGCCGCAGCTGTACGCCGCGCGAATCGCCCGCAAGATCGCCCATGGGCGCGCAGGACACGCGCCAGGTGAATGATCACCGTCAAGTGTACGGCGATCACGGCGAGCCGCCACCCGGCCGGATTCGGCAGTGGGCGGGCTCACCCGGCCGGCGGACCCCCGGGTGCCCCGGTTTCGTCGAACCGGCGGGCCCCCGGATGCCCCGGCTCGTCGAACCGCCGCCGTCGATGCGGAGGGGCCCGGCGGCGCGGTCAGGCAGCGAGGACGTTGCCGACGAGGCCGCTCACGGCGTCGCCCGCGACCAGGACGAGCAGCACGCTGATCAGCACGAGCAGGCCCAGGGCGACCGCGAGGACGATCATCGCGCGGGTCGACCGGGACTTCTCGGCCGGCGTGTCCGCCCACCCCTGGGCGAGGATGTGCCCGGTCAGCGAACCGGAGTTCTCGACGGCGTTCGTCGGCAGGGCGACGGTGGCGAACGCCGGACCGTCCGTGCCGCCCCCGTAGACCGTGCCGGCGAGGTCCGGACCGCCGTCGTACCCGCCGGAGCGTGCCCCGGACGGTGCCGTGACGCCCGCTCCGGGGGCGGTCGCCGCTGCCCGGGACGTGGCCGGGGGCGGCGGGAACGGGGGCGCCGGCGCGGGGGCGGGCGGTGGCGGCGGCGGAGGCACGGGCGGCCCCGGCGGGGGTACCGGCGGCCCCGGTGGCGGCGGCACGGGACCGGGTGCGGGCGGCGTGGGGCGCGGTCCCGGCGGGTACGGGCCGGGCACCGGCGGTGTCGGATGCGGCACCGGCGGCGCGGGCGACGGGGGAGTCGGCCCCGGCACGGGCGGCGTGGGGGCGGGCGCCGGCTCCGGCTCGGGAACCGGCGGCTTCGGCGGCTGCGCCGGCTCCGGAGGTTGGGCCGGCTCGGGCGGCTCGGGGTTCACGGGGGCGGACCGGTAGACGGCCGGAACGGCCGGCCACGCGCCCGTGCCGGTCTGCACGCCGGCCGCCGCCGGCCGGCTGGCGGTGGGAACGGAGGCGCTGGCGCGGGCCGGCGCCTCGTCGGCCGGGGTGCGGCTGGTGACGGTGGCGCTGGCGCGGACCGGGGTCGGGTCGGTGGTCGTCCGGCCGGGGACGGTGGCGCGTGCCGGTGCCTGGTCGGTCGTGGTCGGGGCGGGCACGGTGGCGCTGGCGCGTGCGGGCACGTCGTCGGTCGTGGTCCGGGTGGGGACGGCGGCGCTGGCGCGGGCGGGTGCGGCGGAGCCGTCCCGCTGGCTCGGCAGCCCGGTGCCCGGCGGGACCGCTCCGGCCGCCTGGTACGTCGTGCCGGCGGTCAGCCTGGCCAGCGCACCGGAGGGCGACGTGAGGGCGGCGGCGACACTGGCCCGCGCGCGTACCGGAGTCGCCGGAGGCTGCGCAGCCGCGGAGTCCCCGGTCGGCGTGCCGTCCGCGCCGGAGCCGCTCCCCGTGGCGGTGGTGGACGACCCGCCCACGGTGTCGCCCGGCTCGTCGGCGGTGCCGGGTGCCTCGGCGGTGGCGTCGTCCGTCGAGGTGGCGCTATCCGTGGCGTCGGCAGCCTCGGCGGCGGCGTTGTCCGTCGAGGCGATGCTGTCCGTGGCGGCGGCCGGTTCCTCGGCGGTGTCGGGCGCCTCGGCGCCGGTGCTGTCCGTGCTGGCGGCCGGTTCCTCGGCGGTGCCGGGCGCCTCGCCGCCGGCGCTGTCCGTGGTGGCGGCCGGCTCGCTGACGGCGGCCGTGTCGCCGGCCTGGTCAGTGGCGGCTGCCGACGGGTCGCCGGAAGCGGTGCCCCCACGCTGGAGGGGTGGCGCGGCGTCCGTCCCGTCGACGAGCGTGGCACCAGGCTCGGTCGTCGTCTTCGCCGGATCCTTCTGCTCGGCCATCTTCGCCCTCCGCACCACGCTCGCGCCCGGACCCGGCCGTGGCCGGGCGTGCCTGGATGTCACGGTGCCACATTCCGCCCCGCTGACACACCCGGAGTCCGCGCTTGCGGGTCAGCTGTCCGTGTCCGGGCTCTGCGATCCGCTCGCCGACGGGCTGCCGCTGGTCTCCGCGCTGCGGGTCGCCGCCGGCGAACTCGCATCCGGGGAGGCCGGCGGGCTGGTCGTCGTGCTGCTCGACGGGCTCGGCTGGTCGCTGTCGTCGGGGTCCGCGCTCGTCGTCTCGGTCGGCGTCGGGCTGACCGACTCGGTGGGGGTCGGAGTGACCGACTCGCTGGGCGTCGGCGTGGCGGAACCGCTCGGCGTCGGGGTCGCCGAGCCGGACGGCTTCGGCGTGGGCGTCGGCTTCGGCGTCGGCTTGGGGGTCGGCTTGGGGGTCGGCTTCGGGCTGCTCGGCGGGGTGGTGGTCGTGTCCGGCACGGCACCGATCACCCGGGTCGCCGCGTAGAGCCGGGACCAGGTCACCGTCGAGATCTTCACGACGTCACCGGTCGTCGGGGCGTGCACCATCTTGCCGTTGCCGATGTACATGCCGACGTGGTGGATCGAGGTCCAGCTGCTGCCCGAGGCGAAGAAGAGCAGGTCACCGGGGAGCAGCGCGGTGCGCGCCACCGTACGGCCACGGGTGGCGTAGTACTGGTCGCGCGAGACCCGCGGCAGGTCGAAGTAGTCCGCACCCTTGGACCGGTAGGCCGCCCACATGAGACCGGAGCAGTCGAACCGGTCCGGGCCCTCGGCGGCCCAGAGGTACGGGTCGCCGAGCTGGGCGAGGGCGTAGCGTACGGCGGCCATCGCCCGCGGGTGGGCGGTCAGCCCGTTGGCGCTCTGGCCCTGGACGAACTCGGCGCCGAGCCGCTGCTCGGCGGCCTCCTGCTGGCGCTCGATGGCGACGAGCTGCGTGGCGTTGTCCTTGCGGAGCTTCAGCAGCTTCGCCTCGGCGTCGCGCAGCGCCTTCTCGCCGGAGGCGTACTCCGCCTGGACGGTGCGCAGCTCCGCCTCGGCCGCCGCGTACGCCTGGTAGGCCGCCTGCTCGGCGGCCCGCGCCCGGGACAGCTCGCCCTCGGCGGCGGTGGTCGAGCCCTCGACCTTCTCGCCCCGCGTGATCCGCTGGAGCCGGCTGAGCCCTTCGAGGTCCTCGGCGAACTCGGCGGGCGGCAGTGCCGCGGCGGCCTTCAGCGCGTCGGCGGCGACCTGATCGGCCCGCTCCTGGGCCCGGACCAGGGCGTCGCGGGCGATCTTCAGCTCGCCGTCGGCGGCGGCGAGGCGGGCCTCGACCTCGGCGCGTTTCTGCCGGAGCTGGAGCAGTGTGTCGCCGAGCCTGCCCACCTCGGCCTCGGCGGCGTAGATCTGGCTGGCGAGGGGCCCGCTGCCGAGGTTGCCGACCGGCGCGGCCGGCGTCACCGGGGCGCCGGTCACGGGTGCGCCGCCGGGAAGCTGGAGCGAGCCGGTCACGGCCGGGCGGACGCCCGAGTCCGGCACGGTCGTCGGGGCGGCCGGATCGGCGTACACCGGGGCGGCGAGCGCCGCGGCGGCGATGGCGCCGAGCAGGGCCGACCAGAGCCGCGGACGCAGCACCGGCGAGACCACCGGGCTCCGTCGTCGTTGCCGTCGCCCGCGCCCGCTGTCGACCATCCCGCTCCCCGTCCGGCTCGCGTCACCGCGCCGGTGGACGCGGCGGTGGGGGACGCTACCAGTGCCCCTCCTCGCCCCGGGCCGTGCGTGCGCCCCGGCCCTCACCCGCGGGCGCAACGCCCCCAGGGGAGGTCGAGAAGGGCTCGGTGTGTCGCTCCCCACCCTGTCTTACCTCAGCCGACGCAGCCTTGTCGATGTGTGGTCGGGTAACAGAAGGCTGAGAATGCGGCGAACGGGAGGCGTCGCCGACCGTGCCGGCGGTGCCGCCGGCCGCCCGACGTACGCTCGACCGGGACCGCAGGTGGAAGGGACGTGCATGGACGCCGGACTCAAGCGCGAGCTCGAAGCGAAGGTGTACGCGGGTGAGCGGCTGACCCGTGAGGACGGGATCGCCCTCTACGAGTGCGACGACCTGGTCTGGCTCGGGCGGCTGGCCCACCACCGGCGCACCGAGCGCAACGGCGACCGGGTGATGTTCAACGTCAACCGGCACCTGAACCTGACCAACGTCTGCTCCGCGTCGTGCGCGTACTGCTCGTTCCAGCGCAAGCCGGGTGAGAAGGACGCCTACACGATGCGCGTCGACGAGGCGGTCCGCAAGGCCAAGGAGATGGAGGACGAGCAGCTCACCGAGCTGCACATCGTCAACGGCCTGCACCCGACCCTGCCGTGGCGCTACTACCCGAAGGTGCTGCGCGAGCTGAAGGCGGCGCTGCCGAACGTCAAGCTCAAGGCGTTCACCGCGACCGAGGTGCAGTGGTTCGAGAAGATCAGCGGCCTCTCCGCCGACGAGATCCTCGACGAACTGATGGACGCCGGCCTGGAGTCGCTGACCGGCGGCGGCGCGGAGATCTTCGACTGGGAGGTCCGCCAGCACATCGTCGACCACGACTGCCACTGGGAGGACTGGTCGCGCATCCACCGGCTCGCCCACAGCAAGGGCATGCGGACGCCGGCCACGATGCTCTACGGCCACATCGAGGAGCCGCGGCACCGGGTCGACCACGTGCTGCGGCTGCGCGAGCTGCAGGACGAGACCGGCGGCTTCGTCGTCTTCATCCCGCTGCGCTACCAGCACGACTTCGTGGACTCGGCGGACGGCAAGATCCGTAACCGGCTCCAGGCCCGCACCACGATGGCCTCCCCGGCGGAGTCCCTGAAGACGTTCGCGGTCTCCCGCCTGCTCTTCGACAACGTGCCGCACGTGAAGTGCTTCTGGGTGATGCACGGCCTCTCGGTCGCGCAGCTCTCGTTGAACTTCGGTGTGGACGACCTCGACGGGTCGGTCGTCGAATACAAGATCACGCACGACGCGGACGCGTACGGCACGCCCAGCACGATGCACCGGGAGGACCTGCTCGACCTCATCTGGGACGCCGGGTTCCGCCCCGTCGAGCGGGACACCCGTTACGACGTGGTCCGGGAGTACGACCCCGCACCGTCGCTGGCGGAGCGGCGCGCCGAACCGCAGCGCGTGTGGGCCTGAGTCGGCACGTACCCTCGTAGGGCCATGACGGAGCAGCAGAGCGGTTTCCCCCGGCGGGACGACGAGGGTCGAATTCGTTTCCTCGGCGACCTGGTCGGGGTGAGCCTCGCCGGCTGGCTGATCGGGGTGCTCGCCCTCCTGGTGTTCGACTGGGGGTTCGCGACGGTCGGCGCCGGGGAGTTCGGGCGGGCGAACGGGTGGCTGGCCGTCATCCTGCCGGTCTGGCTCTTCTGGGAGGACTTCCGCGCCTGGGAGTTCGGCGCCGCGCGGGTGATCGCGGCGGTGGTGGGAGTCGCGGTCGCGGTCGTCGTCGGCCTGGTGGTGGCCGGCTTCGCGGCGGGGCTGCCCGGGCTGCTGACGGGCGCGCTGGCGGCGGCCGCCTTCACCGTGGCGTACGCGGTGGTGTGGTTTCCGGGCGTCCGCTGGCTGACCCGCCGGACGGGCTGAGCCGTACGCCGGACGGTCCGGCGGTACGAGAACGGAGTGGTGCAGGTGAGCGCGGCGGTCAAGTACACGCTGGGCCGGATCGGGCTGTTCGTCCTCGTGCTGGCGGCCCTCTGGCTGGTCGACATCAACGTCTTCCTCAAGCTGATGCTGGCGCTGGTGTTCTCCGCCGCGCTGTCGTTCTTCCTGCTCAAGGGCTGGCGGGACGAGATGGCCGAGGAGATGGCGAGCGCCGCGGAGCGCCGCCGGGCGGAGAAGGAGCGCCTGCGGTCCGCCCTGGCCGGCGAGGACGAGCCGGGCGGGTCCGAACCGCCGCGCGACGACGCGCGCTGACCCGGCCGCCGACGACGCTGACCGGGCCGCCGGGCACGAGACGTTGACCGGGCCGCCGGGCCGGTGACGACGACGCCCCGGCCGCCTGGACGGGGCGGCCGGGGCGCGGTCGGTCAGGTCACCAGTTGGTGGAGCCCGGAACGTGTGGCCACGGCTTGTGGACCGGCTTGATGAGGTACGCGACGCCGCCGGAGCCACCGGAGACCCCGCCGCTCGCGTTGATCCGCTTGGTCCGCAGCCAGATCTGCTCGAACTGCTCGCGCTGGTAGACGTTGCGCACCACGTCGTTGCTCGACGAGGCGGGGTCGTTGACGATCACGTCCCCGTCGGCGGTGAAGCCGACGATCACGAACAGGTGCCCGGAGGTGCCGTAGTTCGCGCCGTCGAGTTCGCTGGCGAGGAAGGACTGGCTGGTGATGACGGGGATGCCGGCGGCGATGAACCGCTCCACCTCGTCGAGGGAGTGCAGCCGGGTGACCCGCCCCTCCAGCCCGGGGAAGCTGGCGGCGTACGCGGTGTTGAACGGCCAGTTGCCGGCGCCGTCGTACGCGTAGTCGTAGGTCATCCGCGCCGCGTGGTTGACCGTCGGGTCCGGGTAGGTGGGGTCGACCCAGGCGGTGTCCGCCTCGGACGGCTTCCGTCCCCAGTACTCGATCACCATCTCCGTGGACGTGGGGGAGCACCAGGCCTCGCCGCCGCCGTCGTACTCGGGGTAGTGGCCCGAGTGCACGTTCTGGGAGTAGCGCGGCACGGGCAGTTCGACGCCCCAGGCGATGTGGCCGGCGCTCGGCGTGACGGTGAACCGGTCCGGGACGTTCGAGCTCATGGCGCCGAGCATGTGCACCACGGGCGCGGCGGCCTGCCCCGGGGCCCGGTAGAGGGTCAGCCGCAGCTGGTACGACCGCAGCAGCACCCCGACGGACGCGTCGTCGATGCTGAACGTGTCCGTCCAGATCGTCGACCAGGGGTCGCCCTGCCGGTTGACGGTGGTCCGCTTGATGTCGGCGTCGCCGGAGGCCCAGCGCCCCATCACGTACCAGGGGGTCGTGACGCCGGTGTTGTAGCGGCCCTGGAGTTCCACCTGGATCCAGGTGCCGGCGGGGGTCTTCGCGTTCCAGGAGGCGACCAGTTCGGTCGCGTCGAAGCCGATCGCGGTGACCGGCGAGGTCCAGGTGGCGTACTCCCAGGAGCGGGTGACGCCGGTGTGCGGGTCGGTGTAGTCGGTGGTGCCGGCCGGCCGGGCCAGCGTCAGGCCCGGGCGGGCGCCCGGAACGGCGCGGGTGCCGTCGTGGGTGCCCCGGCGCCAGTCCGGGTAGCGGGACCACTCGTCGAACGTGATCTGTTCGTCGTGGCTGACCGGGCGGGCGGCGGTGCCGGCCGCGGGCGCCACGGCGGCCGCGGTGGCGGGTACGGCGGTGCCGAGGAGGGTCAGCGCGGTGACGCCGGCGAGGGCGGCCGCGCGCAGGCGTGTTCTGGCCATGGGTGCTCCGCGGGTGTCGGGGGAACGGGCATCGTTGCGGGTCAGTCTCCCGCTCGGAGGAAAGTTTCGCCATATCTGGATGTATGAAAAATCATTGCCGGGGTGATGATCCGCCTGGCATGGAAGAGGCAACGATAGATATTGATATGACCATGTGACGGGTGGTGGAGTGTGCTCCACCGAGCGGGATCTCCCGCACCCCGAGGAGGTTGTCCATGGCCTTCCGCACGCCCGTCCGTCTCCGTCGCGCCCTGGCGCTCGCCGTCGCCGCCGCGCTCGGACTCGTCACCGTCGCCACCGGGCCGGTCTCCGCCCGCCCGGCTCCGGAACCCGGCGCACCGGCGACCGCCGAGTACCGGGTGCTCGGCCCCCGTACGCTCGCCGACCGCACCGCCGTGGCCCGCACCGGCGCGGCCATCGACTACAGCGAGCACGGTGTGCTGCACGTCTCGGCGACGTCCGCCGAGGCCGCGGCCATCGCCCGGCTCGGCTTCCGCCTGGAGCGGGTCGCCGCGCCACCGGCCGCCCACGGCGACGTGGGCACCTTCGCCTTCCCGCCCGCCGACTCGAACTACCACGACTACGCCGAACTGACCGCCGTCGTGAACCGGGTCGTCGCCGACCACCCGACGATCGCCCGCAAGCTCAGCATCGGCTCCTCGTACGAGGGCCGCGACCTCATGGCCGTGAAGATCTCCGACAACGTCGCCACCGACGAGAACGAACCGGAGATCCTCTTCAACTCGCAGCAGCACGCCCGCGAGCACCTGACCGTCGAGATGGCGATCTACCTGCTGAACCTCTTCACGGACGGCTACGGCAGCGACTCCCGGATCACGAACGTCGTGAACAGCCGCGAGATCTGGATCGTGCCGACGATGAACCCCGACGGCAGCGAGTACGACATCGCCACCGGCTCCTACCGGTCCTGGCGCAAGAACCGGCAGCCGAACAGCGGCTCGTCGTACGTCGGCACCGACCTGAACCGCAACTGGGGCTACCAGTGGGGCTGCTGCGGCGGCTCGTCCGGCTCCACCTCGTCGGAGACCTACCGGGGCCCGTCGGCGTTCTCCGCGCCGGAGACGCAGGCGCTGCGCAACTTCGTCAACAGCCGGGTCGTCGGCGGCGTCCAGCAGATCAAGGCCAACATCGACTTCCACACGTACTCGGAACTCGTGCTCTGGCCGTTCGGCTACACGTACAACAACACCGCCCCCGGCATGACGGCGGACCAGTACAACACGTTCGCCACCATCGGCCAGCAGATGGCCGCCACCAACGGCTACACCCCCGAGCAGTCGAGCGACCTCTACATCACCGACGGGGACAGCATCGACTGGATGTGGGGCCAGCACGGCATCTGGGCGTACACCTTCGAGATGTACCCGGGATCGGCCTCCGGCGGCGGCTTCTACCCGCCCGACGAGGTGATCCCGGCGCAGACCTCCCGCAACCGCGAGGCCGTGCTGATCCTCAGCGAGTACGCCGACTGCCCGTACCGGGCCATCGGCAAGCAGGCGCAGTACTGCGGCGGTGGCGGCGGCACCACGGTCTGGTCGGACACCTTCGAGACGGACACCGGGTGGACGGTCGACCCGTCGGGCACGGACACCGCGACGGCGGGCGTCTTCGAGCGGGGCGCCGCCCAGGCCACCACGTCGAGCGGGGCGAAGCAGCTCACCCCGTACGCCGGCGGCAACGACCTGGTCACCGGCCGGCTGGCCGGCGCCGCGGCGGGCGACCACGACGTCGACGGCGGGGTGACCAGCGCCCGGTCGCCGGCCGTGACCCTGCCGGCCAGCGGCACGCTGACGCTCTCGCTGGCCTGGTACCTGGCGCACGGCTCGAACTCCTCGTCGGCCGACTACCTCCGGGTCAGCGTGGTGCACAACGGCGGCACGACCACCCTGCTCAACCAGGCCGGCGCGGCGACCAACCGCAACGGCGCCTGGACCGTGTCGAGCGCCAACCTCACCCCGTACGCCGGGCAGACGGTCCGGATCCTCGTGCAGGCGGCGGACGCCTCGGGCGCGAGCCTCGTCGAGGCGGCTGTGGACAACATCACCATCACCGCCTCCTGAGCCGGTGGGGCCCCGTCCCGCCCCCGTCGGGGCCCCGCCACCGGCTGCCGGAACGGGACAATCCGGCAGCCAACTCCCGCGTCCCCCATCGGCCGGGCCCGATCGGTCGCCTGATCGCTCGGGCCCGGTCGGCCGGTGCGCTACCGTCTTACCGACCGTCCCGCAGCGAAGCCGGTGCGAACCCGGCGCTGTCCCGCAACTGTGATGCCCCACCGCCCGTGTGGTGGGGATCAGCCAGGTCGCCTGCGGATCGGTCGCGACCCGCGCTCTCGAGGAAGGGCGCCTCGCGGACGGGCGCAGTGTCCCTGTCGGCGAAGCCCACGCTCCTCGACCGACAGGAGGACCGATGTCCAGACGTACCCCGCGGCTCCTCGCCGCGACCCTCGCGGTCGCCGCGCTCGCCCTCGGCGCGTGCGCCGAGAAGACCGACGACACCCCCGCCGCCGGCAGCGGCCAGTCGACCGCAGCCTTCCCGGTGACCGTCGGCGACGTCACCCTCGACAAGCGCCCCGAGAAGATCGTCTCGCTGTCGCCGTCCGCGACCGAGATGCTCTTCTCCATCGGCGCCGGCCCGCAGGTGATCGCCGCCGACGACAACTCGAACTACCCGCCGGAGGCGCCGAAGACCGACCTCTCCGGCTTCCAGCCGAACGCCGAGGCCATCGCCGCGAAGAACCCGGACCTCGTGGTGATCTCCGACGACCGCAACAAGATCGTCGACCAGCTCGGGAAGCTGAAGATCCCCGTGTACCTCACCCCGGCGGCCACCACTCTGGACGACACGTACCGGCAGATCACCGACCTGGGCACGCTCACCGGCCACCCCGACGAGGCGGCCGACGTGACGCAGCGGATGCGTGACGACATCGCCAAGCTGGTGAAGGACCTGCCGCAGCGGTCGGAGAAGCTCACCTACTACCACGAGCTGGGCCCGGAGCTGTACAGCGTGACGAGCAAGACCTTCATCGGCTCGCTCTACGCCATGGCCGGGCTGGAGAACATCGCCGACCCGGCGGACGCCGACGGCCGCAACGGTGGCTACCCGCAGCTCTCGCAGGAGGTCATCGTCAAGGCCGACCCGGACTTCATCTTCCTGGCCGACACCAAGTGCTGCAAGCAGGGCCCCGACACGGTGAAGGCGCGCAGCGGCTGGTCCGGGCTGACCGCCGTGAAGAACAACCAGGTGGTCGCGCTCGACGACGACATCGCGTCCCGCTGGGGGCCGCGCGTCGTGGACATGCTGCGGGCCATCGTGGACGCCGTCGCCAAGGTGCCCGCGTGACGGTCGGTCGCCGATGACCCGGGTCGCTCCCGTGGCCCCCGCCGCACCGCCCGCCCGTCCGGCCGGGACGCCACCGGTGTCCCGGCCGGCGGGCCTGCGCCCGCGTTGGCTGGTCGGCGGGGTGGTGGCGGTGCTCGTCGCGCTGGTGGCCGGTGTCTCGCTCGGCCCGGTCACCCTGCCCCCGGGCAGTGTCGCCGCCGAACTGCTGAACCTGCTGCCGGGCGTGCACCTGGAGAGCGGGCTCAGCGAGCGGGAGATCGCCATCGTGACGGAACTGCGGCTGCCGCGGGTGGTGCTCGGCCTGCTGGTCGGCGGGCTGCTCGCCCTGGCCGGCGGCTGCTACCAGGGCGTGTTCCGCAACCCGCTGGCCGACCCGTACCTGCTCGGCGTCGCCGCCGGGGCCGGCCTCGCGGTGACCGCCGTCATCGCGCTCGGCGGAGCCGGCACCGAGGGCGCGCTCACCGGCCTGCCCCTGACCATCCCGCTCGCCGCGTTCGTCGGCTCGCTGGGCGCCGTGGCGCTGACCTACCTGCTCGGTGCGGCGGGCGGCCGGAGCCGGTCCCCGGCCATGCTGATCCTCGCCGGCGTGGCGGTCTCCGCGTTCCTCTCCGCCGGCCAGACGTACCTGCTGCAACGCAACGCCGACAGCATCCAGGCCGTCTACTCCTGGCTGCTCGGCCGGCTCGCCACCGCCGGCTGGCACGACGTGCTGCTCGTCCTGCCGTACGCCGTGCTCACCACCGTGGTGGTGCTCCTGCACGGGCGGGAGCTGGACGTGCTCTCCGTCGGCGACGACGAGGCGAGCAGCCTCGGCCTGCACCCGCAGCGCTCCCGCTACCTGCTGATCGCCGCCGCCTCGCTGGGCACGGCCGCGGCGGTCTCCGCCACCGGCCTCATCGGGTTCGTCGGCATCATCGTGCCGCACACCGTACGGCTGCTCGCCGGGTCGAGCTACCGGGTGATCCTGCCGCTCTCGCTGCTGTTCGGCGCGGCGTTCCTGGCGCTCACCGACGTGGTGGCGCGTACCGCCGCGGCGCCCGCCGAGATCCCGATCGGTGTGGTGACCGCCCTGCTCGGCGGCCCGTTCTTCGTCCTGGTCCTGCGCACCGCCCGGCGGGTGCTGACGTGAGCGCCGCCGCCGGGCGCCCCGGCGACACGCCGGCCGTCGTCGTACGCGACCTGCACGTGTCCCTGGGCGGGACGCCCGTCCTGGCCGGGATCGACCTGACCGTCGCCGCCGGCGAGTGGGTCACCGTCATCGGCCCGAACGGCGCCGGCAAGTCGACCCTGTTGCGCGTCGTGGGCGGACTGCTGCCCGCGTCGGGCGGGGTCAGCCTCTTCGGTACGCCGATCGGGTCGCTGCGCCGGCGGGACCGGGCCCGGGTCGTGGCCACCGTGGCGCAGTCCCCGGTGGTGCCGCCCGGCATGTCCGTGCTGGACTACGTCCTGCTCGGCCGCACGCCGTACATCCCGCCGCTCGGCCGGGAGTCGGCCGCCGACCTGGCCGCCGTGCACGAGGTGCTGGGGCGGCTGGACCTGGGCGGCTTCGCCCAGCGCGAGCTCGCCACCCTCTCCGGCGGTGAACGGCAGCGCGTCTTCCTGGCCCGGGCGCTCGCCCAGGGCGCCACGCTGCTGCTGCTCGACGAGCCGACCAGCGCCCTCGACATCGGTCACCAGCAGGAGGTGCTGGAACTCGTCGACCAGCTGCGCCGCGAGCACGGGTTGACGGTGGTCGCCACGATGCACGACCTGTCCATCGCCGGCGAGTACGCCGACCGTCTCGTGCTGCTCGCCGCAGGCCGGGTGGCCGCCGCCGGGACACCCCGCGAGGTGCTCACCGAGCGGCTGCTCGCCGAGCACTACCGCGCGACGGTCCGGGTGGTCGACGGCGAGCACGGCCCCCTGGTCGTCCCCGTCCGCCGCCCCTAACCCTCTCTCACCCCCGCGATCTTGCACTTTCTGCCCCGGCGAACCGGGACAATCCGCCCGTATCAGGGGCACAAACTGCAAGATCGCGGGGGAGAGAGGGCGGGGGCGCGGGGCGCGGTTACTCCGTGCCTATGTCGATGACGGAGAAGAGTGCTCCTTGGGGGTCGCGGAGTGCTGCGAACCGGCCCGTCGGGATGTCGCGGGGCGGCACGAGGATGGACCCGCCCAGCGCCGCGGCGCGGGCCGCGGCGGCGTCCGCGTCGGCGACCGCGAAGTACACGGTCCAGTACGCCGGCAGGTCGTCGGGGAAACCGTCGCCCAGCGGCGGCATCATCCCGGCCACGATCTGCGCCCCCAGCCGCCAGCCGGTGTACGTCATGTCACCGACCACCTGGTCGTCGGGCTGCCAGCCGAAGACCAGCTCGTAGAAGACCTTGGCGCCCTCCGGGTCGGGGGTGACCAACTCGTTCCACGCCATCGCGCCCGGGGTGTTGAACACCTCGCCGCCGGGCATCGCCATCGGCTGCCAGACGCTGAACGAGGCGCCGGCCGGGTCGCTGAAGACGGCCATCCGTCCCCGGTCGAACACCTCGAAGGGCGGCACCACCACCTGCCCGCCGGCCCGCTCGACGCGGCCCGCCACGAGGTCGGCGTCGTCGGTGGCGATGTACGTCGACCAGATCGGCACCTGGTCGGGGATCGCCGGCGGCCCCGCTCCGGCCACCGCCCGCCCCCGGAGCTGGAAGACCGTGTAGCCGCCCGCCTCCGGCTCCGGCGCCACCCGTCCGGTCCAGCCGAACAGCTCCGGGTAGAACCGGCGCGCGTCGTCCAGGTCAGGGGTGGCGAGGTCGGCCCAGCAGGGCGTACCCGGCGGGACGGTGCTCACGTGGACCCCTCTCGGCTCGGGGCGGTGCGCCGCCCTCCTGCCGGAATCCTGGCACCGTCCCGCCCGCGTACGGGGTGGAAACGGACAAATGCTCAGCTGAACCGGCGACCCTCGTCCCGCCGGTACGCCCAGCCGGCCAGCCCCGCCATGACGACCACCCAGACGCCGAGCATGGCCAGCGACAGCGGACGCACCGGGTAGTCGCCGACGGCCGCCCACATGAGTTCGACCGCGCCCCGGGTGGGCAGGTAGGGGGCGACCGCCTCGATGAACCCCGGCGCCTCGTCCGGGGCGGAGAGCAGGCCGCCGCCGAACGCGAGCGGGAAGAACACGAGCTGCGCGACCACGATCGCCGCCTTGCTGGGCAGCGAGTAGCCGATGGCGAGCCCCATCAACGTGAACGGCACCGACACCACGGCGACGGTGACGGCCGCCAGCAGGAACGCCGCCGGGGTGATCCGCGCGGCGGTGAGCGTCGCGCTGATCACCACCACCGGGATCAGCGAGACGTACGTGATCACCAGGCCGGCGAGCACCCGGCCGGCGAACCGCGGCGCCGACCCGGCCGGCAGGGTCCGGGTGTACGGGTTCCAGGGCTGGTCCCGGTCCTCGGCCACGCCGATGCCGTACTGGAAGATGTTGGCGCTCATCACCGAGAAGGTCACCATCGACGCGGTGGCGTACGTGGCGCCGACCGGGTCGTTGCCGGCGAACGGGACCACGAAGAAGAGCATCGCGGCGGCCGGGAAGAAGGCGCTGCCGAAGATGGCGACCGGGATCCGGACGATCTCCAGGAGCTGGTAGCGGGTGTGGACCAGGGCGAGGTGCATGGGGCCGTCTCCTCAGGCGGTTGCCGGTCGGCCGCCCGCGGCGGCGGTGGTCGGGCGGTCACCGGGTCCGGACGGCCGGCTCCCGGCATCCGGCGGGCCGTCTCCCTGGCGGGCGGCCGGCGTACCGCCGCCCGGCTGCTCCTCGGCCGTGATGGCGAGGAACGCCTCCTCCAGCGACGTGGGGCGCACCTCCAGGTCGGTGAACGCGACCCCGGCGGTGACGAGCTCCCGGACGAGCTGGTCGGCGTCGGTGGTGAGCAGGTGGACCCGGCCGTCGACCCGCTCGGTGCGGACCACGCCGGGCAGCTCCGGCAGGTCGTCGGCGACCAGGCTGACGCGGCGTACGCCGACCACGGCCCGCACCGCGTCCACGGTGTCGTCGGCGAGCACGCGGCCCTGCCCGATCACCACGACGCGGTGCGCCAGTGCCTCCACCTCCTCCAGGTAGTGGCTGCTGAGCAGCACCGTGCCGCCGTCGGCGTGGAACGCCCGGACGGCGTCCCAGAGGGTGTGCCGCGCCTCCACGTCGAGCCCGGTGGTCGGCTCGTCGAGCAGCACGAGGCGGGGCCGGCCCACGAAGGCGAGCGCCACGGCGAGCCGCCGGCGCTGCCCGCCGGAGAGGCCGCCGGTCTGCCGCCGCACCTGGTCGCTCAGGCCGAACCGGTCGAGCAGTTCGCCGCGGGGCACCGGGTCGGGGTAGTGGGCGGCCACGAAGTCGACCACCTCCCCGACGCGCAGCGTGCCGGGCAGGCCGGTCTCCTGTGGCGTCACACCGACCTGCCGCCGCGACGTCGGGTCCCGGGGATCGCCGTCGAAGAGTTCGACCCGGCCCGAAGTCGGGCGGCGCAGCCCGACGAGCAGGTTCATGAGGGTGCTCTTGCCGGCGCCGTTGGGGCCGAGCAGACCAACCAGCTCACCGGCGCGGACGTCGAGGTCGACCCGGTCGAGGGCGAGGACGTCGCCGTAGCGGCGACTGGCCTGTACGGCGCGGGCCAGGATCATGCGGGATCTCCTTTGCCGGGCGGGCTGCCGGTGGACCGGCCGGCTCCCTGTCTACCGTGCCGGCGCCACCCCGGTCGCCCCCCGAACGGCCGGGGCGGCGCACGAATTTCCCGGATCGCTTAGGGTGGTTCCCCGTCGGCCACGTACCGCGACGTCCACGCGCGGGTGGCGACTGGGCACTGGGGAGGGTCCGTGACGAGTCCGAGCAGGAATCTCGACGTCCAACCGGAGGCGCTCACCGCGTTCGCCGCCGCCTCCCGGGACCGGGCCACCCGGTTCCGCGAGCTGCGGCGCGTGTTCCACGACGGGCACGTGCCCCGGCACGCCTTCGGGATCATGCCGGCGTCGTTCAGCCTCGCCGCCGCGTACGCCGAGCAGTTCGAGGCGTGCCTGCAGGGGCTGGAGGAGGGCGCCGAGATGATGGACGACATCGCCGACGGGCTCACCGACACGGCCGACGCGTACACGGGGACGGACGTGGCCAACAACGACATGTTCACGCCGGGCGCCTGAGGAGGGGTTCAGTGAGCACCGAGGCGCTCCAGCGCAACAAGACCTACTTCGAGCAGATCGTGTCGGGCACCCCCGACCCGTTCAAGCCGCTCTCGGAGGCCGTGCTCTGGCCGTTCGAGCAGCTGCTGGAGCTGGTCGCCGGTGAGCCCGACGACCTCATGAAGGCGGCCCAGCTCGCGCTGACCACCGGCGAGGCGGTCCGGCAGATCGCCGGCGACCAGATCGCCGACCGGGCGCGGCTGCGCGGCGCGTGGACGGGCGACGCGGCGGAGAAGTTCCACGAGTCGATGGAGTCCGTCGAGGAGGCCATCGAGGAGCTGGCGAAGGGCCTGGACGGTACGAAGGAGGTGCTGGTCGACGCGGCCAACGCGGCCGTCGAGGCGTTCAACCTCCTGGTCGAGCTGATCCTGGAGTTCCTGCTCTGGTTCCTCACCGAGGTCATCATCGCGGCGGTGGCCGCCGTGCTCAGCGCGGGCGTGACGCTGGCCGCCACCGTGGTCCGGGTGCTGGCCCGCCTCGCCACGACGGTCGGCCGCATGTGCAAGATCGTCGCCCGGTTCGCCGAGATCCTCACGAAGCTCGTGACCAAGCTGGAGAAGGTCGCCGAGCTGCTCACCAAGTACCGCCGGGTCGTCATGGAGCTGCGCAAGGCCAAGAAGGCGTACCGGGCGTGGAACAAGTCCGGCTACACCCGGGAGGCGCTGGAGTTCAAGGTGAAACGGGCCGCGATCCTCTTCCCGGGCCGGTTCGCGATCAACCAGGCCTCGCCGGTGAACGTGCCCGGCATCGGCGGCGCGCTCCTGGACACCGGCGTCGGTCTGCACGACGTCTCCGACGGCCAGAAGGACCGCAACTACCTGGTGGACGGCACCTACCGGGATGACCTCGGCCCGTACACCACGGGTGTGCAGAACGTCTTCGACTCGATCGTGAACTGAGAGGCAGCCATGACCTTCCCCGCCCTGGACCGGATCGAGGCGCTGGCCCGCAACCTGGACGGCTGGCAGCGCCAGCTCGCCGACCGGATGGCGGAGCTGGAGCAGAGCAGCGCCCAGGGGGTGAGCGACTCCGGGCTGGTGACGGTGACCGCCGCGGCCGACGGCAAGATCCTCTCCACGGAGATCAACGCCCGGGCCATGCGGCTCGACTCGTACACCCTCGCCGAGGAGTTCACCGCCGCCGCGAACCGCGCGCAGGAGGCGGCCGCGGCCCGGGTGCGCGAGATCGTCGGGGAGGTCATGGGCGACGCCCCGGGCGCCGACCGCCGGCCCGACGACGGTAACGGCCGATACTGAACCGATGGACGAGTCCAGGTACCGCCGTCGGATCGGTGAGCTCGTCGAGCCGGGCGAGCAGGTGCTGGCGTACGCGAAGGCCGAGCCCGCGCACGGCGCCACGCCGGCCCCTCCGCCCGACGCGGCGGAGGCGGGAGCGCCCGCCGGCCGGGTGAGCGCCGGGTCCGTGCTGCTCAACCTGGTCACCCCCCTGGTCAGCTGGGCCAGGGGCGACCGGCTCGTGGACCGGATCGTCTGGGGGATCGCGGGTCGGGGCGAGCCCGGCTCGGCCGCCTCCCGGTTGCACCACGCACTCCGGCCCCGGGCGGACGTGTCGGTGCGGGACGTCGTCGTCGCCGCCACGGACCGGCGGCTGCTGATCTGCGTGAGCGGGCCGATGAAGCTGCTGTCCCGGCGGGAGGACGAGGAGCGCTCCCTGGCGGAGACCCAGGTCGCCTGGTCGGCGCCGCGCGTCGAGGTGGCGTCGGCCCGGGTGGGTTGGCACCGGCTCAACCCGAAGCGGCTGCGCCTCGACTTCGCCGACGGCTCCTGGCTGGCCTTCACCGTGCCCATCGCCGAGTCGGGACGCTCGCTGCGCGAGGTCGCCGCCGCCCTGTCCCGCTGAGCGGGTGGCGGGCCCGGCCGGTCAGCCGGTCCGGCCCGCGGGTCAGCCGGTCGGTCCGGCCGGTCGGCCGGCCCGGGCACTCCGGCCGGTCAGCCGGCCTTCGGTCCGGCCCGTCGGCCGCTCAGTCGGCCAGCAGGGCCGGCAGCGGCTCCCGGTGCAGCACCGACAGCCGGGACACCGCCCGGGTCAGCACCACGTAGAGCCGGTGCAGGCCGCGCGGCTCGGCGGCCACGATCGCGGCGGGCTCGACGACCACCACGTGGTCGTACTCCAGGCCCTTGACCAGCGTCGCCGGCACCACGGTGACCCGCGCCGCGGCCTCCACGTCGTCGGCGGTCGCGGTGGTCACGCCCGCGTCGGCGAGCGCCGACCGCAGTCCGTCCACGGCGTCGTCCGTGGCGATCACACCGATCGAGCCGTCGTGGGCGAGCGCCGCGCGCACCTCGGCCACCGTCGCGGCGGTCAGGTCGGTCACCGTACGCACGGCGAGTTCACCGTCGCGGCGGAGCGACTCGGCCGGGGGCACGTCCACGGCGAGTGCCGGGAGCAGGCGGTTCGCGAACGCGACCACGGCGGCCGGCACCCGGAAGCCGACGGTCAGCGGGACCACGGCGGCGTCCGGCTTGCCCAGGTGGGCCAGGGTCTCCCGCCAGTCGGTGGCGGCCCAGGGGGCGGTGCCCTGGGCCAGGTCGCCGAGGAGGGTGATGGACCCGTGCTCGCTGCGGCGCGCGATGGCCCGGCACTGCATGGGGGAGAGGTCCTGGGCCTCGTCCACCACGACGTGGCCGAACCCGGCGGCCCGCTCGAGCAGCCCGGCCGCCTCGTCGACGAGCACCGCGTCCGCCGCCGTCCACCGCGTCGCCTTCGGGGTGCGGCCGAGCTTCGTGCCGCTGCCACCGCGACCCGCCGGCCGGTCGGCGGCTCGGCCCTGCAACAGCGCCTGCTCGTCGGCGGTGAGCACCCCGTCGGCCGCCGCCGCGAGCGTGGCCGAATCGGCGAGCAGGGTGTGCACGAGCCCCTCCGGGGTGAGCGCCGGCCAGACCGCGTCGACGAAGGCGGCCACCGGCCGGCACTTCGCCATCCGGCGCAGCCAGGCGTCGCTCGGCGACTCGGCGCGCCGCGCCTCGGCCTGCCGTTGCAGCAGGCTCACGACCCGGGCCCGGACCCGCTCCCGGCCCACGCCGTACGGGAGGCCCTCCCGGCGGGTCTCCTCGACCACCCGGTGCAGCGGCTCGAGCCCGATCCGCCAGCGGAACGAGCCGTCGGAAACCATGATCGGCTCGGTGGGCTCGCCGATGTGGGCGTCGAGCGCGCGGCGCAGCACCTCCGCCATGCGCACGTCGTGCTTGAGCGCGGCCGTGTCCGGGTCGTCGACCGCCCGCACGGGCACCCGGGCGACCAGGTCCTCCACCGTGGACTGTGCGACCTCGACCTCGCCGAGCGCGGGCAGCACGGCCGCGATGTACGACAGGAAGGCCCGGTTCGGCCCGACGATCAACACGCCGGCCCGGCGCAGCCGTTCCCGGTGCTGGTAGAGCAGGTACGCGGCGCGGTGCAGCCCGACGGCCGTCTTTCCGGTGCCTGGTGCGCCCTGGACGCAGATCGAGTCCGCGAGGTCGGCGCGGACGAGTTCGTCCTGTTCCGGCTGGATGGTGGCCACGATGTCGCGCATCGGCCCGACGCGCGGCCGTTCGATCTCGGCGGTCAGGATCCGGCTCGCCGTGCCCAGTTCCTCGCCCCGGTCGAGGTGCTCGTCCTCGAAGCTGGTCAGGACGCCCGCGCTGAACCCGAACCGGCGCCGGACCGCCACCCCCTGCGGGTCGCGGGCGCTGGCCCGGTAGAAGGACCGCGAGACGGGCGCCCGCCAGTCCAGCACCATCGGCTCGCCCGCCTCGTCGGTGACGTGCCGCCGCCCGACGTGGTAGCACCGGCCGGCATGGTCCGGGTCACCGTCGCCGAAGTCGAGCCGTCCGAAGAAGAGCGGGGTGGTCGGGTCGTCGGCCAGTTCCTTGACCCGCCGGGCCATGTGCCGGCCGAGCTGCTCGGCGGTGTACGCGTCTCCGGCGACCTTGTCGCCGGTGGCGAACAGGGCTTCCGCGCGTTCCCGCATCCGGCGCAGCGCGTCCCGCGACGCGTCGAGATGGGACCGTTCGGCGGCCAGTTCGCGGTCGAGAGGGGCCGGTGGGGCGGGGTTGTCCGAGGTCTGGGCAGCAAGGGTCATCCGAGGCGACCTTCCGGTGCGTTTCGTGTGATCGGTTGACCTGGGCCGCCCGGCGCTCCGTCGACGCGGTGCCGGCTGTGCCCGCAGGCAGAGGGCGCGCCTCAGCGCGCGGTCGTCCACCCTACGCGGGGAGCCGGCTCACGGCCACCGATTTTCCGGAGCGTCCGGCCGCCGGCCCGGTTCCGGCCGGTCGCCGCCCCCGCGCCCCGGCCGGCGGGGGGCTTCCCGCGGCGGGCCGGGTGCGGCCGGCGACGCGTCACGCGGGGCGGATGACGGGTCGGGGGCCCGGCCGGGATCATGGGGGGATGACCGAGCCGCGTGCGGAGCGGCGCGGGGTGAGGATCAGCGATCCGCAGGTGATGCGGGCGCTGGCCCATCCGGCCCGACTCACGATCATGGAACACCTGAGCTCGCTCCCGGAGGGTGCGACGGCCACCGAGTGCGCGGAGATCGTCGGCCAGTCGCCGAGCGCCACCAGCTACCACCTGCGGGAACTGGCCAAGGCCGGGCTCGTGGAGCCGGCGCCGAGCCGGGGTGACGCGCGGGAGCGGGTCTGGCGGACGGTCGGCTCCAGTTGGGAGGTGGATGCCGGGCGTGACGCCGAGCCCGACGCGGTGGCGGCGCAGACCGCGCTCATCGAGGCGTGGCTCGGCCGCGAGCTGGATCGCAGCCGCGGCTGGTTGCGGCGGGCGCCGACCGAGCCGCCAGAGTGGTACGCGGCCGCCCGCCTCTCCGACAGCCAACTGCTGCTCACGGCCGAGGAGCTGACCGAGCTGAACGACGCGATCGACCGGCTGCTGGAGCCGTACCGCAAGCGGACGCGGACCGACCCGCCGGCCGGTGCCCGGACCGTCTCGATCCACTACAAGGCGCTGCCCGTGGAGTGACGGGGGTTGCCCATCACGGGTGTGAAGGATTATTTTCGAAGTATGTCCTTCACACCCGTGGCGTCGCGCTGGTCGGACGTCTGGCTCGTCACCGCCGCCCGAGGCATCTCGAGCTGCGGGGACTTCCTCGCCGCGAGCGCGCTCACGCTCGCCCTGCAGAGCGCCGGCGCCGGCGGCCTCGCCGTCTCCGGGCTGCTCATGGCCGCGACCCTGCCGCTGGTCGTGCTCGCACCGCTGACCGGGCGGCTGGCCGACCGGGTGGACAGCCGCACCCTGCTCGTCGTCGCCGGCCTGGCGCAGTCCGGCGTCTCCCTCGCACTCGCCTACACCGGGCATCCGGCGCTGGTGATCGTCCTGGTCGGACTGCTCGCGGCCGGGCTCGCCGTGACCCAGCCGGTGCTCGCCGCGCTGGTTCCCGCGATGGTGCGCAGCGAGGACCTGCCGCGCGCCAGCGCCCTGCACCAGACCGCCGGCACGCTCGGCGCGCTCGCCGGTCCCGCCCTCGCCGGGGTGCTGGTCGGTAGCTTCGGCACCCGCATCCCCCTGCTGGTCGACGCCGCCAGTTACCTCGTCCTCGTGGCGGCCGGGCTGCTGATCCGGACGCGGCGGGGCGGCGCGCGGCCGGCGCCGACGGCCGGCGGCACCCCGGCGGTCGCGTGGCGCCTGCGGCGCGACCCGCTGCTCCTCGCCACCGTCACGGGGGTGGCCGGAGTGATCGCCGCCGTGGGCGCCATCAACGTGGTGGAGGTCTTCTTCATCCGCGAGACGCTGGGCAGCAGCACCACCATGTACGGGTTGGTCACCGGCTCCTGGACGCTCGGCGTGCTGGTCGGCGCATGGATCTTCGCCCGGGCCGTCGCGCGGTTCCGGCAGGACGGCGCGCTCGCCCGTGCGGGGCTCGCCATGCTCGGTGGCTGCTGCCTCATGGTGCTGGCCGCGGCGGCCGTCCCCACTGCCCTGCTGATCATCCCGATCTTCCTCGTCGGCGGGGCCTTCAACGGCGGCAACAACGTCTTCGGGAACGTGCTCATGGCGCGCCGGGTGCCGGAGACGGCGCGCGGGCGGGCCTTCGCGATCTACGGCGGCGCCGTCCAGGGCGCGGCCATGGTGGGCTACCTGACCGGAGGGCTCCTGCTCGAACTGCTCGACCCCCGGCCCCTGGTCGCCGCCGCCGGGCTCGCCGGGCTGGTGGCGGTCGCCGTGCTGCTCGTACCTCTCTCCCGGGCGGCCCGTGCGGAGCGGGCGGCCCGGCTGCCGGAGCGGGCGGCGCGCGCCGCGGTGGCAGCGGTGGAGCCCGCGGTGGGACCGCGGCCGGCACGGGAGCCGGATGCGGGGTTGGCCACTCCGGCGCCGGGTCGCTGAGCCGGCCGCCTCGGGCGGGGCTACGGTCGGGTCATGGCTGAACGCATCGCCCGCCCGCGGGTCGGACACATCCAGTTCCTGAACTGTCTGCCGATCTACTGGGGGTTGATGCGCTCCGGCGCCCTGCTCGACGTGGACCTGCACAAGGACACGCCGGACCGGCTGAACGCCGCGCTGGTCGCCGGCGACCTGGACATCGGGCCCATCTCGAACCTTGAGTACCTGCGCCACGCCGACGAACTGCTGCTCCTGCCGGACCTCGCGGTGGGCAGCGACGGGCCGGTGCTGTCGGTCAACATCGTCTCCACCCGGCCGCTCGCGGAGCTGGACGGGGCACGGGTGGCGCTCGGCTCCACCTCGCGGACCGGGGTGCTGCTCGCGCAACTGCTGCTCGGCGAGCGGTACGGGGTACGCCCCGACTACTTCCGCTGCCCGCCCGACCTGACCCAGATGCTGCTGGAGGCGGACGCGGGCGTGGTGATCGGTGACGTGGCGCTGCGTGCCCTCTACGAGGCGCCGCAGCGCGGGCTCGAGGTCACCGACCTGGGGCAGGCCTGGCGTGACTGGACCGGGCTGCCCATGGTCTTCGCCGTCTGGGCCGTACGCCGCGACTTCGCCGCCGCCCACCCGGGCCTCGTGAAGGAGGTGCACGAGGCGTTCCTGCGCTCGCGTGACCTCTGCCTCGCCGAGCTGGACCAGGTGGCAGCGGCCGGAGCCCGGTGGGAGCCGTTCGACGCGGAGACGCTGGCCACGTACTTCCGGACCCTGGACTTCTCCCTCGGTGAACGGCAGGTGGCCGGTCTGCGGGAGTTCGCCCGCCGGGCCGCCGCCCTCGGCGAGGCCCCGGCCCTGCCCGCCGGCGGTCCCGAGTTCTTCGCCGGCTGACGGCGGCCGACGCCGTCAGACGCCGGGGCGGAGCAGGGCCTCGGTGATCTTCTGGCAGTTCTTCATGCCGTAGTCGTAGCCCATGTCGATCGGGTACCGGACCATCACGCCCATCGTCCAGGTGTCGCCGATGGCGAGGCAGTTGATGTGCATCTCCTGCTCCCTGGTCCGGTCGATCCACCCGTTCTTGATGGCGATCTGCTTCCGTTCCGCGGCGGGGAACGCCTTGCGGATGCCGAAGTCGCCGGTGCCGCGGACCTGCCGCATCTCGTCGAGCAGCCAGTCCGTCCACTCGGGCCCGGCCGCCTTGCCGTCGGCGATGCAGTCGCCGAGCCGGGCGACGTCGCGTGGTGAGAGGGCGGTACGGCTCCAGCCGCCGTCGGCGGCGACGCTGCTGTCGGTGAGACCGCACATCGAGATCGCCCGCTTGATCGAGGCCGACCGGCCGACGGTGTTGTAGAACTGCTCGGCGCGGGTGTTGTCGCTGTCCCGGATGATCCGGGTGGCGTCGGCCAGCTTCGCGTCGCTAAGCGTCTGCCCCTTCTCGTCGGCGCGGCGCAGGTAGTCCGCCACGATCCACGACTTGATGAGGGACGCGGTCGTGCTGGTCTCGTCCATGGTGTCCGAACCGA
This sequence comes from Micromonospora globbae, assembly GCF_036184225.1. Classification (NCBI taxonomy): domain Bacteria; kingdom Bacillati; phylum Actinomycetota; class Actinomycetes; order Micromonosporales; family Micromonosporaceae; genus Micromonospora; species Micromonospora globbae. The sequence goes on along the minus strand of NZ_CP108084.1, from coordinate 5,100,383 downwards.
TGATCTCGCCGGTGCGGCGGTCCAGCACGGCCCAGCCGTACCAGCCCTCGATGTCGAGGTCGAGATCCCTGGCCTCGAACGGCAGCGGGGCGAGCGAGGGGCTGGGGCTCGGCTGCGCCGACGGGCGCGTGCTGCGGTCACCGGGGGTGCCGGTGGAGCGCGCGGACTGGCCGGTGGGCGAACCCCACCGTGCCGCGGCCTCCGACTGGAACGGGGAACCCGGCAGCAGGCGCAGCGAGACGAGCACCAGTCCGATCAGGATCACCGCGACGGCGATCAGCCGCAGCGGGGAGGCCTCGCCGCCCCGCCGGCCGCCGGCCATCAGAGCTTCCCGACCGGCTGCTGCGGCACCTTGAGCGCGGCGCCGGGCTGCGGGGTCACGAGCTGGCTGGCCACGCTCGCGCAGACCTTCGCGCCGTAGCTGAGGCCGCTCTTCTGCGGGTACCGCATCATCACGGCCAGGCTCCACTTGTCGGTGACCGCGAGGCAGTTGACGTGCCAGTTGCCGTCGTACATGAGGGGGGTCCAGCCGTTCTTGATGCTGACCGGGCCCTGCGCCTTGATCGACGCCGGCAGGCCGTCGACGATCCCCCACTTCCCGCCGCCGTACGTGGCGTGCTGGTCCGACACGCTGCCGCGGACCTTGCTCATCTCGGTGAGCACCCACTTGGTCCAGGTGGGGCCGGCCGCCCTGCCGTCGGCGATGCAGTCACCGAGCCGGACGGCGTCCCGGGGCGACATGCGGGTGAAGCTCCACCAGCCCTCGTACCCCGACACGTTGCCGCGCTTGGTGTCGGTGAGGCCGCAGATGCTGATGGCCCGCTTGATCACCGGGTTCGGCTGGCCGTTCGGGTACACCCTGTAGGAGCCGCCGGTCGCCGCCCACACCTTGTTGGCGGCGGTGTCGTCGCTGTCCCGGATCGCGCGGCTGGCCGCCTTCAGCAGCGCGTCCGACGGCTTCTTGTCGCCGAGTTCGCGCAGGTAGTCGCTGACGATCCAGGCCTTGATCATCGACTCCGTCGAACTGGTCGAGGCCATGTTCTTCGACCCGGAGATCTCGCCGGTCGTGCGGTCCATGAGGGCCCAGGAGAAGAATTCGCCCTTGAAGTTCACCGAGACCGGACCGGCGGCCAGGGTCGGCGGTGGGGGCGGGGTGGGCGCGGGCGCCGCCACGCTGGATCCGCCTCCGGCGCCGCCCTCTCCGCCGTCGTCGCCGGCGAGGCGGGCGTACGCGGCCGGAACGAGCAGGACGCCACCGAGGAGGACCGCGACGACGGCGAGCACCATGGTCACGCGGGAACGCATGAGTGGGTGAGCTCCAGATGTCAGGGCCGGGGGGACCGGCTGTGTTGCCGAAGGGACCGGCTGGCTCGCCCGGGCCGGGAGGGTGCGTGGCCCGTTGGGGACGGCGACTGTCGCAGCCGGCGGTGTGCCGCCGAAAGTCTACGTCCGGAAGTGCGATATGCCAGAGTCCGGCGCCTGGCAAGTTGCCATGAAGACGGGATATCGAACCGTTATGAGGCTTCTGGGGGCATTCATCTTTGTTTCGTGACGCACGTTATACGCCCACTCTTAAGCGTCCGTAAGGATCGGCCGCCGAGGGCGGGTGTCGGACGCCGGTTTCCCTGTTACACCCTCTGGTGTCATCAGCCGCAAGCTGTAACACTTGACCTCATGTATGGCAACGACTTCGGCCCCCCGGAGGAGGCACCCGGCGGCGGCCTGCTCGGTGAGGTCGAGGCGGCCGAAGCCGCCCTGCGGGAGGCGGCGGCCCGCCAGCGCCGCGGCGCACCCGCCTCCGACGACGACCTGGCGGGATACTTCGCCGAGGTCATCGAGGCCGATCAGAAGATCGAGCCACGGGACTGGATGCCGGAGAAGTACCGGAAGACGCTGATCCGGCAGATCGCCCAGCACGCCCACTCCGAGATCATCGGCATGCAGCCGGAGGGGAACTGGATCAGCCGGGCGCCCTCGCTCAAGCGCAAGGCGATCCTGCTCGCCAAGGTCCAGGACGAGGCCGGCCACGGGCTCTACCTCTACGCGGCCGCCGAGACGCTCGGCGTGAGCCGGGACGAACTGGTCGACCTGCTGCTGAACGGCCGGCAGAAGTACAGCTCGATCTTCAACTACCCCACGCTCACCTGGGCCGACGTCGGTGCCATCGGCTGGCTGGTCGACGGCGCGGCGATCGTCAACCAGGTGCCGCTGTGCCGCTGCTCCTACGGGCCGTACGCCCGGGCGATGATCCGCATCTGCAAGGAGGAGTCGTTCCACCAGCGGCAGGGCTACGAGATCCTGCACACGCTGTCGCACGGCACCCCGGCGCAGAAGGCGATGGCCCAGGACGCGGTGAACCGCTGGTGGTACCCGTCGCTGGCCATGTTCGGCCCGCCGGACGGCGAGTCGACGCACTCCGCGCAGTCGATGGCGTGGAAGATCAAGCGCTTCTCCAACGACGAACTGCGCCAGCGCTTCGTCGACATGTGCGTGCAGCAGGCCGAGGTCCTCGGGCTCACCATTCCCGACCCGGACCTGCGTTGGAACGAGGAGCGCCAGGCGTACGACTTCACCCAGCCCGACTACGACGAGCTGATGCGGGTGATCTCCGGGGACGGGCCTTGCAACCGGCAGCGGATGGCGCACCGCCGCCGGGCCCACGCCGAGGGCGCCTGGGTACGGGAGGCCGCGGCGGCGTACGCCGCGAAGCGCGCGGCGGAGAAGAAGGAGAAGGTGGCAGCGTGAGCGATCCGTCGCCTCTGTGGGAGGTCTTCGTGCGGGCGCGGCGCGGGTTGTCGCACACCCACGTCGGCAGCCTCCACGCCCCCGACGCGGAGCTGGCCCTGCGCAACGCCCGGGACCTCTACACCCGCCGGCAGGAGGGCGTGTCCATCTGGGTGGTGCCCGCCGGCGCGATCACCGCGTCCAGCCCGGACGAGAAGGACGCCTTCTTCGACCCCGCCGCCGACAAGGTCTACCGCCACCCCACCTTCTACGAGGTGCCGGACGGGGTGGCGCACCTGTGAGCGAGCGGAGCGAGCGAACCGGCCAGCTCGGCGACGGGGCGCTTCGCGCCGCCGGCGAGCGGAGCGAGGTGACGGCGTGAACGGCCCCTTCGAGTTCACCCTCCGGCTCGGCGACGACGCGCTCATCGCCGCGCAGCGGCTGGCCGAGTGGACCACCCGCGCGCCGGAGATGGAGGAGGACATCGCCCTGGCCAACATCGCCCTCGACCAGCTCGGCGCGGCCCGGCTGCTGCTCACGTACGCGGGCGAGCTGGAGGGCGCCGGCCGGGACGAGGACGCGCTGGCGTTCCTGCGCGACGACCGGGAGTTCCGCAACTGCCTCCTGGTCGAGCTGCCCAACGGGGACTTCGCCGTCACCATGGCGAAGCTGCTGTTCCTCTCCGCGTACCAGCTGCCCCTCTACACCGCGCTGGCCGGCGGCGCCGACGAGCGGCTGGTCGCCATCGGGGCGAAGGCGCGCAAGGAGTCGGCGTACCACCTGGACCACGCCTCGCTCTGGGTGCGGCGGCTCGGCGACGGCACCGAGGAGTCGCACCGGCGGATGCAGGCCGCCGTCGACGAGATCTGGCCGTACACGGCGGAGCTGTTCGCCCCCGACCCGGGCGCGCCGGTCGACCCGTCGACGCTGCGGCCGGAGTTCGAGCGGGTCGTCACCGAGGTGCTGGCCGAGGCGACGCTCACCCGGCCGGAGAGCGGCTGGGCGCCCGCCGGCGGGCGGGACGGCCTGCACACGGAGCACCTGTCGTACCTGCTCGCCGAGATGCAGGTGCTGCACCGGGCCCATCCGGGGGCGAGATGGTGACTGCGAGGGAGGCCGTGGCCGCGGTGGTGGACCCCGAGATCCGGGTGCTCACCATCGACGAGCTGGGCATCCTGCGGTCGGTCGAGGAGGATCCGGCGACCGGCCGGGTGGTGGTCACCATCACACCCACCTACACCGGGTGCCCGGCCATGGACGTGATCCGCGCCGACATCCGGAGGGCGCTCGCCGCGGCCGGCCATCCCGATGCGGAGGTCCGCACGGTCCACCACCCCGCCTGGAGCACCGACTGGATCTCCGACTCGGGTCGCGCCAAGCTGGCCGGCGCGGGCATCGCCCCGCCGGCGCCGGTACGCCCGCGCGGCGTCGTCCCGCTGACCCTCAGCGTGCGGTGCCCGCGCTGCGGCTCCCCGGAGACCGAGCAGCTCAGCCGCTTCGGCTCGACCGCCTGCAAGGCGCTCTGGCGGTGCCGTTCCTGCTCCGAACCCTTCGACCACCTGAAGGCGTTGTGACTGTCACCATCAAGCGGCCGGTCCGTCGCCGGCCGGTCTTCCACCCCCTGCCGGTCGCCGCCGTCGACCGGCTCACCGACGACGCCGTGGCGATCACGTTCGCCGTGCCCGAGGAACTGCGGGAGACCTACGCGTTCCGCGCCGGGCAGCACCTGACCGTACGGCGGGTCACCGAGGACGGCACGGACGTGCGCCGGTCGTACTCCATCTGCTCCACGCCGGACGAGCTGGCCCGCCACGGCCGGCTGCGGATCGGCGTACGGGAGGTGCCCGGCGGCGCCTTCTCCACCTTCGCCTGCGGGTCGCTGCGCGGCGGCGAGACCGTCGAGGTGCTGTCCCCGCTCGGGCACTTCACCACGGCGTTCGACCCCGGTCGGGCCCGCCACTACGGCGCGGTGGCCGCCGGCTCCGGCATCACCCCGGTGCTCGCGCTGGTCGCGACGGCGCTCGCCGTCGAGCCGGAGAGCACCGTCACCCTGGTGTACGGCAACCGGCGGGCGAACACCGTGATGTTCGCCGAGGAGCTGGCCGACCTGAAGGACCGGTATCCGACGCGGCTGCACCTGGTGCACGTGCTCTCCCGCGAGCAGGGCGAGTCGCCGCTGCTCTCCGGCCGGATCGACGCCGACCGGATGGGCCGGCTGCTGGACACCATCGTGCCCGGCGACCGGATCGAGGAGTGGTTCCTCTGCGGCCCGTACGGGATGGTCGTCGACGTCCAGGAGGTGCTCGCCGCGCGGAGTGTGCCGGACTCGGCGGTGCACACCGAGCTGTTCCACGTCGACGCCCCGCCCGAGCCGCCGCGCCGCCCCGCCGAGGAGGCCGGCGCCGGTACGGAGGTGACGATCATGCTCGACGGCCGGTCGTCGAGCCTCACGATGCGCCGCGACGAGCGGGTGCTCGACGCCGCCCTGAAGGTCCGCGGCGAGCTGCCGTACGCCTGCAAGGGCGGGGTGTGCTCGACCTGCAGGGCGAAGGTCGTGGAGGGCGAGGTCACGATGGCCCGCAACTACGCGCTGGAGCCGGACGAGGTGGCCGCCGGGTACGTCCTCACCTGCCAGTCCAGCCCCCTGACGGACAGGCTGGTCGTGGACTACGACGCGTGACGTCGAGAGCGTTGGCGCAGGTTGTGGGCCCTTGTCAGGGCAGGTAAGCTTCAGTCGTCAGGCGCAGTAGCGCCTGAAAGTGGACCCGGCAGCCTTCCGGACGGTGGGCGGGCCGGGTCTCGCGTTTACAGGCGGTATGAATCCGTGACCATCCGATGGACGGCTGCCCGCCAGCGGCCCCGCTTGGCCCAGCACCAAGCCAGTGCGTCGGGGATTGCGAGCAGGCATTCTTCGTGTGCCCGGAGATGATCGTACCGGAGGGTGCCGGATAGCCCCGCTCTCTGAACCTCGTCGAACAGTAGTCTGCGGTCCGCCCTGAGCGTCGATTCGTCTCGCTCGATCACCAACCGGGCAGCGTTGATCTTGGCGGCGTAGGAGACGAGTTCGATCAGGCACGCGTCCCGGGCGGCCTTCATGTTTGAACGGTCGCTCGCGTCGAGGATCACCGCCTGCACACCGATTCCGTTGATTGCGTCGACGATCTGGCGTCGCCTGTCGTCGCGTTCCTTGTGAAAGTGAATCCGGCGCTGGTTCGGCAGGACGAGCCCGCGAATCACCTTGCGGGCTGGCGCGAGATTCGGTGTGGGGACGACGGCGGCGGCGATGAGCAGCCCCCGCTCCTTGGTCTCGTCCACGAAGACGTGCGCACTCATCGTCCGCCTCCCTTCTTCTGCCGGGCCTCCTTGACCTTCTGAATCATGCGTTGGCGATCTCGCGGATGCGCCTCAAGCGCTCCTCGGGGCTGAGTGCCGCGAGATTGCCGGCACCGATACCGTCAAGGACCGCTCGCACGTCGCAGTCGTCGGGTTGAAGAACGGCATCGATCACGCGGGCTCGTGGGCCGCCATCGCGCTGGTAGATCCAAACCGTCTGCCACTGGCGTGGCTCGGTGTTCAACTCGGCGTTCAGCCGCTCCGGCGGGAAGAAGCCGAGCCCTGTCGCTCTCAGCGTTTCCGCGATTTCGGCCAGTACCCAGCGACCGAGCTTCTTGTACCCGAGTTCGTCGCGCAGTTCGCCGAGGGTCGCTTCCGTCAGCCCTCCGTCCTCGCGGCATCGAGCCGCAATGCTGAACGCCGTCTCGTTGTCGCCCATCCCCACTCCACCTGATGTAACCGATCCGTCGATATGATGATTGTGGATTCCCAACAACTTGTCAACGACATGGCGAAGGTTTAATTTCGGATCTTCAAATTGATCTGTGACATCGCCTTCGCGGTGCGTGTCACAGCCGAAGCGCCCGTCTCAGATCGACCCGGTCGGCGGGCGTAGGCTCGGGGCGTGACGGTGAGCCGGGAGATCGACGACATCCTGCAGCGCGGCGCGGACGGCGGGCGGATCACGCCCGAGGAGGCACTGCTCCTCTACACCGACGCGCCCTTCCACGCCCTCGGTGAGGCGGCCGACGCGGTGCGCCGGCGGCGCTACCCGGACAACATCGTCACGTACCTGATCGACCGCAACATCAACTACACGAACGTCTGCGTGACGGCGTGCAAGTTCTGCGCCTTCTACCGTGCCCCGAAGCACAAGGAGGGCTGGACCCACCCGACCGAGGAGATCCTGCGCCGCTGCGGCGAGGCGGTCGAGCTCGGCGCCACCCAGGTGATGCTCCAGGGCGGGCACCACCCGGACTACGGCGTGGAGTACTACGAGGAGCTGTTCTCGGCCGTCAAGCAGGCGTACCCGCAGCTCGCCATCCACTCCATCGGCCCGAGCGAGATCCTGCACATGGCCAAGGTCTCCGGGGTGAGCCTCGACGAGGCGATCGCCCGGATCAAGGCCGCCGGCCTGGACTCGATCGCCGGGGCGGGCGCCGAGATGCTGCCCGAGCGGCCGCGCAAGGCCATCGCCCCGCTGAAGGAGTCCGGCGAGCGGTGGCTGGAGGTCATGGAGCTGGCACACCGCCAGGGCCTGGAGTCGACCGCGACCATGATGATGGGCACCGGCGAGACCAACGCCGAGCGCATCGAGCACCTGCGGATGATCCGCGACGTGCAGGACCGCACCGGCGGCTTCCGGGCGTTCATCCCGTGGACGTACCAGCCGGAGAACAACCACCTCAAGGGGCGTACGCAGGCGACCACGGTGGAGTACCTGCGCCTGATCGCGGTGGCCCGGCTCTTCTTCGAGACGGTGCCGCACCTGCAGGCGTCCTGGCTGACGACCGGAAAGGACGTCGGGCAGCTCGCGCTCCACATGGGCGTCGACGACCTCGGGTCGATCATGCTGGAGGAGAACGTCATCTCGTCGGCCGGCGCCCGGCACCGGTCCAACCTGCACGAGCTGATCGGGATGATCCGGTCCGCGGACCGGATCCCCGCCCAGCGGGACACCCTCTACCACCGGCTGGCCGTCCACTGGACCCCGGAGGACGACCCGACCGACGACCGGGTGGTCTCGCACTTCTCTTCGATCGCCCTGCCGGGTGGTGGCGCCGGAAAGCCGTTGCCGCTGGTCCAGGTCAACTAGCCTGGCCGTACGACGCGACCGGCTCGCCGGGACGGGCGAGTCCTCCATCGGCCCATGAGGGCCGTTCACATAACGCAGGGCGATGCGGGCGGGATGGGTCACCATCCCGCCCGCACCGTCCATCCGGTCCCGTCCGAGTGGATGAATTCGCCTGGCCGCCGCTGGCGTCAAAGATCGACCTTCGATAACGTCCCACGGGTTCGTCACACCATTCCTCCTTCTCATCCCTAACCCCGGGGGACCGATGAGACTCATCCACCGTTCGGCGCTGGCACGCGCCGGCGCCGTGGCTCTGCTCGCCGCCGGCGGCCTGGCGACCGTGGCCGCGCCGGCGCACGCCGCCGACACGCCGGACCTCGCCGTCATTCCCATCAGCACCGAGCTGGCCAAGGGCGTCAAGGAAGCCAAGGCCAAGCCCTTCAAGTTCACCGTCCGGAACGTCGGCACCGTCGACGCGGAGAACGTCAGCTTCCGGGTGAAGACCACCGACCTCAAGCCGAAGCGGGTCGGCTTCGTGGTGCCCGACGGCTGCTTCGTCATCGACGCCGACATGTACCAGTGCAGCCTCGGAACCCTGCCGGCCGGCACCAGCGAGGACGTCGGGGTGCCGCTGTTCAGCACGGGCGGCAGGGGCGACGGCGGCGTGCTCATGGTCGGGGTCGCCACCACCACCCCGGAGCGCGACCTCGGCGACGAGATCGTCGAGGTGCCCGTCCACGTGGGCAAGCCCGGCTACGACCTGACGGCCTGGGTGCAGGACGTGCAGGCCAACGTCGTCGTCGACGGTGCGGTCGCCGACGAGCCCGACCTGAAGCCGGTCCCGCGCGGCGAGACCGTGCCGCTGGACTGGGCGGTCTACAACGACGGCAGCCGCAAGGCCACCGGCATCTTCTACGGCCTGACCCTGCCGGCCGGCGTGAGCTTCGTGCAGAAGCCGGAGGGCTGCCTCGAACAGGAGTTCCTCGGCAAGGCCCAGCTCTTCTGCGAGGACGCCGGGGCCGTGGTCAAGCCGGGCCAGTACTACACGGCGGACGTCCGGGTGAAGGTCGGCGAGGACGTCACCGAGCCGGTGCTCCACGAGGGCGACCTCTTCGCGTACGGCCTGGACGTGGCCGAGGGCGAGCCGCTGGAGGAGCCGCGGGTCGCGACGCAGCGGCAGCGGAAGACCTTCACCGAGGTCGACATGCTGGACAACCACACGACCTTCGAGGCGTTCGTGGACCTCACGGCGCAGCCGAGCCCGTCGGTCACCCCGACCGTCACCCCGACGGTCACGCCCACCGTCACCCCGACGGCGACGCCGACCCCCGGCACCACGACCACGCCGGGCGTCACGCCGAGCGCGACCGTGACCACGACGCCGGGCCCCGGCGGTGGGGGCGGCGGCGACGGTGGCGGCGGCCTGCCGGTGACCGGCGTGCAGGTCGGCCTGATCGGTGGCGTGGGCGCGGCCGTCGTGCTGGCCGGCGCCGTCCTGCTGCTGCTCTCGCGGCGCCGCCGGGTCGTGCTCGTGAACCCCGGCGACGAGGAGTCGACCGACTGAGCGGACACTCACCGACAGGGGCGGGGTGGTGCGTACCACCCCGCCCCTGCGTGTACGCGGACCCACCCGACGGTCACCGTGACGGTGGCTGGCAGAGTGGAGGGGTGAGTCGTACCCCCCAGGGCCAGCGCGCCAGCCTCGACAAGCAGCCGCACGAGGTCGCCGCGATGTTCGACGGCGTGGCGGCGCGCTACGACCTGACGAACACGATCCTCTCCTTCGGCCAGGACCGTTCGTGGCGGCGCGCCACCCGTGCCGCGCTCGGGCTGCGTCCCGGCGAGCGGGTGCTCGACGTGGGTGCCGGCACCGGGGTCTCCACGCAGGAGCTGGCCCAGTCCGGCGCGTACGCGGTCGGCGCGGACCTCTCGCTCGGCATGCTGTACGCCGGCAAGCGCACCCGCCCGAGCGTGCCGCTGCTGGCCGGGGACGCGCTGCGGCTGCCCTTCGCCGACGCCAGCTTCGACGCGGTGACCATCTCGTTCGCGCTGCGCAACGTCGCCGACACCGACGCCGCCCTGCGCGAGTTCGCCCGGGTCACCCGCCCCGGCGGCCGGCTGGTGGTGTGCGAGTTCAGCACCCCGGTCAACCCGGCGTTCCGCACCGTCTACCTGTCGTACCTCATGCGCTCGCTGCCGGCGGTGGCCCGCGCGGTCTCCAGCAACCCCGAGGCGTACGTGTACCTCGCCGAGTCGATCCGGGCCTGGCCCGACCAGGCGGCGCTCGCCGGGCGCATCGGCGCGGCCGGCTGGCGGAAGGTGGCCTGGCGCAACCTCACCGGCGGGATCGTCGCCCTGCACCGGGCCGTCCGCGACGAGGTGCCGGCGGGCCGCTGACCAGGTGCCGATGGCCGCCGGCCGAGGTGCCGGCAGCCCGGTGCCGGCGACCAGGTGCCGGCCGCCAGCGGGGGTGCCGGTAAGGCGTCATAGGGAGGCCCGGTCGGGGCGCACCCGAGCCGCGCCTTCCTCTTTTTCGTGAATATCCGATTTTCGTCCACTTTGCGCGTAAGCTCGCCCCCATGACGGGACCAGAGCCGGCGGACAGGGTGGACGCCACCGACGACGACGCCGCCGAACTCATCGCGCAACTGCGGGAGCTTGCCGGCGCGGACCCGGCCGACGTCCGTCAGGTGGTCGCCGAGGTGCTCGCCGCGCTCGACCGCGCCGCCGGCGGCGCCCTGCGCGAGCACCTGCCCGAGACGATCCGCGTCGACGCGGGGCTGGACGCGCCCAGCCGAGCGTGACACCGAGTGCGTTTTCGCGCATCTCAGGCGTCACATCGGCAACTTAGGCCCCCCTGATAAGACCCGGTTGAGACGTCGGTCATAGACTCCCAGCGTCTGGCTTGTGAAGCATTTCACGAGCACGCGGGAGGAGGCACGGATGACCGCGGTGGAGCATGACGCCGACGTGATCGTCGTCGGTGCCGGGCCCGGTGGGTCGGCGACCGCGTACCACCTCGCCCGCCACGGGGTGCGGGTGCTGCTGCTGGAGAAGACCGAGTTCCCGCGGGAGAAGGTCTGCGGCGACGGGCTGACCCCCCGCGCCGTACGCCAACTCGTGCGGATGGGCGTCGACACCTCGCCCGAGGCGGGCTGGCTGCACAACCGGGGCCTGCGGGTCATCGGGGGCGGCGTCCGGCTGGAGCTGGACTGGCCCGACCTCGCGAGCTTCCCCAACTACGGGCTGGTCCGCACCCGGATGGACTTCGACCAGCTGCTCGCCGAGCGGGCCGTCGCCGCGGGCGCCACGCTGCGCACCAGCGCGAACGTCACCGGCCCGGTGCTCGACGCGGACGGGCGGGTGGTCGGCGTGCAGGCCGAGGTCGGCCCGGAGAAGGCCCCCGCGACGTTCCACGCCCCGCTGGTCGTCGCGGCCGACGGTGTCTCCGGCCGCTTCCCCCTCGCGCTCGGGCTGGCCAAGCGGGAGGACCGGCCGATCGGCGTGGCCGTACGCCGCTACTACCGGTCCCCGGCCAAGCACGACGACAACTACCTCGAGTCCTGGCTGGAGCTGCGCAGCAAGGAGAGCGGGGACAACCTCCTGCCCGGGTACGGCTGGATCTTCGGCCTCGGCGACGGCCGGGTCAACGTCGGCCTCGGTGTGCTGAACTCGTCCTCCGCGTTCGGCAAGACCAACTACCGCCGGCTGCTCACCGACTGGCTCGCCAACACCCCGGCCGACTGGGGCATGACCGACGAGGCGAACGCCGACGGCCCGATCCTCGGTGCCGCGCTGCCGATGGGCTTCAACCGCGTCCCGCACTACACGCGGGGCGTGCTGCTGGTCGGCGACTCCGGCGGCATGGTGAACCCGTTCAACGGCGAGGGCATCGCGTACGCCATGGAGTCCGGCGAACTGGCCGCCGAGGTCGCCGTGCAGGCGCTCGCCCGGCCGGCGGGCGCCGACCGCGAGCGGGCGTTGCAGGTCTACCCGGCCGAGCTGAAGGCCCGGTTCGGGGGCTACTACCGGCTCGGCGGCATCTTCGTGAAGCTGATCGGCCGCCCCGAGATCATGCGGATGGCGACCAAGCACGGGATGCCGCACCCGACGCTGATGCGCTTCGTGCTCAAGCTGCTGGCGAACCTCACCGATCCGCGCGGCGGAGACGCGATGGACCGGGTCATCAACGCGATGACGAAGGTGGCGCCAGCGGTGTGAGGACGGCGGCCGTGACCTGCGAGGGAAGCGGACCGCGAAGGACGGACCCGCCCCCGGCCGAGGACGGTTCGGGGGACGTGAATAGTGTGATTCTCGTCAACCACGAGGGCAGGGAAGGACGAGCAGGAGAAGAAGATGTCGCTCTCGCCTTACGCACCCATCGTCGGGCTGTTCGCCCTCGCCGCGGCGTTCGCGCTGTTCTCCGTGGCCGCCGCCCGCTTCGCCGGTCCCCGGCGCTACAACAAGGCCAAACTCGAGGCGTACGAGTGCGGCATCGAGCCCAGCCCGCAGCCGGTGGGCGGCGGGCGGTTCCCGGTCAAGTTCTACCTGACGGCGATGCTGTTCATCGTCTTCGATATCGAGATCATCTTCCTCTACCCCTGGGCGGTCTCGTTCGACGCCCTGCCGATCTTCGGCTTCGTGGAGATGGTCCTGTTCATCGTCGCGGTCTTCGTCGCGTACGCCTATGTCTGGCGGCGCGGCGGCCTGGACTGGGACTGAGGAAGGAACGTCAGATGGGCATCGAGGAGAAGCTCCCCGCGGGCATCCTGCTCACCTCGGTGGAGAAGCTGGTCAACTGGTCCCGGAAGTCGTCCTTCTGGGGCGCCACGTTCGGCCTGGCCTGCTGCGCCATCGAGATGATGGCGGCCGGCGGCCCCCACTACGACATGGGCCGCTGGGGCATGGAGGTGTTCCGCGCCTCGCCCCGGCAGGCGGACCTGATGATCGTGGCCGGCCGGGTGAGCCAGAAGATGGCACCGGTCCTGCGCCAGATCTACGACCAGATGGCCGAGCCCCGCTGGGTGCTCTCGATGGGCGTCTGCGCCAGCAGCGGCGGCATGTTCAACAACTACGCGATCGTGCAGGGCGTCGACCACATCGTGCCGGTCGACATGTACCTGCCCGGCTGCCCGCCCCGGCCCGAGATGCTCATCGACGCGATCCTCAAGCTCCGCGAGAAGATCATGCACGAGCCGCTCGGCCCGAACGGGCGCAAGATGCTCGAGGCTCGCAAGGAGCGCGGCGACGTTCCGGTCGTCCCCTACGGCTCGATGCCGTCGTCGTACCGCAGTGACAAGGCCCGCCGCGCCGAGTGGACCAAGGCCGTCCGCGAGGGCCGCGAGGAGCAGCTGCGGATCGAGAACTGGATGAAGGCCCAGAACCATGTGCAGCAGTACGGGGGCGTGAGGAAGTGACCGCACCGCAGGACAAGCCGAACGACGGCGGTGTGCCGGTACCGGTGACCCCGGCCGGTGCCAGCAGCGGCGCGCCCGCCGAGCACCCGCCGTCGAGCCCCGCCGGCCGCGGCATGTTCGGCAACCAGGGCTCGGGCGACGTCTCCGGCTACGGAGGGCTCGTCCGCCAGCGCCGGCCGATCGAGGCGGCCTCGCGGCCGTTCGGCGGCTACTTCGACGAGGTGTACGACGCGCTCGAGGAGGCGTACCCGGGCTTCGCCGACGCCATCGAGAAGGTCGTGGTCGACCGCGGCGAGCTGACCCTGCACATCCGCCCGGAGCGGATCGCCGAGGTCTGCCAGGTGATGCGCGACGACCTGGCGCTGCGGTTCGAACTCTGCTCCTCGGTGTCCGGCGTGGACTACCTGGGGGCGGACGAGCGCCGCCTGCACGTCGTCTACCACCTCACCTCGATGACGTACCGCCGCCGGGTCCGGCTGGAGGCCGCGGTCCCCGTCGAGGACCCCCACCTGCCCAGCGTCACCGCGGTCTACCCGACCGCGGACTGGCAGGAGCGCGAGGCGTACGACATGTTCGGCATCGTCTTCGACGGCCACCCCAGCCTGACCCGGATCCTCATGCCGGACGACTGGGAGGGGCACCCGCAGCGCAAGGACTACCCGCTGGGCGGTGTGCCGGTCGAGTACAAGGGCGCCGAGATTCCACCGCCAGACCGCCGGAGGTCGTACCAGTGATCGGTGCGAGGAGTGAGCTTGCGAGCCCCGCAGTCCCGATCGGAGGGCTGAAATGACCACTTCCAACTACGCGACCGAGCGGGAGACCACCGAGGGCAAGGTCTTCACCGTCACCGGTGGGGACTGGGACACGGTCGTCTCCGGCACCGACCCGATCAACGACGAGCGGATCGTCGTCAACATGGGTCCGCAGCACCCGTCCACCCACGGCGTGCTGCGGCTGATCCTGGAGCTGGAGGGCGAGACGGTCCGCGAGGCCCGCTCGGTCATCGGCTACCTGCACACCGGTATCGAGAAGAACCTCGAGTACCGCACCTGGGTCCAGGGCAGCACGTTCGTGACCCGCATGGACTACCTGTCGCCGCTGTTCAACGAGACGGCGTACGCGCTCGCGGTGGAGAAGCTGCTCGGCATCAGCGACGACATCACCGAGCGGGCCAACACGATCCGGGTGCTCATGATGGAGCTCAACCGGATCTCCTCGCACCTGGTCTGGATCGCCACCACCGGCATGGAGCTCGGCGCGATCTCGATCATGCTGTACGGCTTCCGCGAGCGGGAGTACATCCTCGAGATCTTCGAGATCATCACGGGTCTGCGGATGAACCACGCGTACGTCCGCCCCGGCGGCGTGGCACAGGACGTGCCGGAGGACGCGATCATCAAGATCCGCGAGTTCCTCAAGCTGATGCCGAAGCGGCTCAAGGAGTACGAGGACCTCCTCTCCGGCCAGCCCATCTGGATCGAGCGGACGAAGAACGTCGCGGTGCTCGACGTGACCGGCTGCCTGGCGCTGGGCGTCACGGGCCCGGTCCTGCGCTCCGCCGGTCTCGCCTGGGACCTGCGCAAGACCATGCCGTACTGCGGTTACGAGACGTACGAGTTCGACGTCCCGACGCACACCGACGGCGACGTGTGGGGCCGCTACCAGGTCCGGCTCGCCGAGATCCGGGAGTCGCTGAAGATCGTCGAGCAGGCGGTGGACCGGCTGGCCAAGCCCGGCCCGGTGATGGTCGCCGACCGCAAGATCGCCTGGCCGGCGCAGCTCGCCATCGGCATCGACGGCATGGGCAACTCGCTCGAGCACGTCGCGAAGATCATGGGCCAGTCGATGGAGTCGCTCATCCACCACTTCAAGCTGGTCACCGAGGGCTTCCGGGTCCCGCCCGGCCAGGTGTACGTCGCCATCGAGTCGCCCCGCGGCGAGCTGGGCGTCCACGCGGTGTCCGACGGCGGCACCCGGCCGTACCGGGTGCACTACCGGGAACCGAGCTTCGTCAACCTCCAGGCCCTCCCGGCGATCTCCGAGGGCGGCCTGATCGCCGACGTGATCGCCGGCGGCGCCTCCCTGGACCCCGTGATGGGTGGTTGTGACCGGTGAGTGCGAGGAGTGAGCTTGCGAGCCCCGCAGTCGCGAACGGAAGGCGGCTCTGATGACTGTGTTCACTGAAGAGACGCGGGCGCGGGCGCGGGAGATCATCGCCCGGTACCCGGCGGACCGGTCCCGCTCGGCCCTGCTCCCGCTGCTGCACCTCGTGCAGGCCGAGGAGGGGTACGTCTCCCCGGCGGGCGTGGAGTTCTGCGCCGAGGTGCTGGGGCTGAACAAGGCCCAGGTCGGTGCCGTGGCCACCTTCTACACCATGTACAAGCGCCGGCCGACCGGTGACTACCTGGTCAGCGTCTGCACCAACACCATGTGCAACGTGCTGGGCGGCCAGGAGGTCTACGACACCCTCTCCGAGCACCTCGGCGTGGGCCACGACGAGACCACCGCCGACGGGAAGATCACCCTGGAGCACGCGGAGTGCCTGGCCGCCTGCGACTACGGCCCGGTCATGACCGTCAACTACGACTTCTTCGACAACGTCGACCCGCAGACGGCGGTCGGTGTGGTCGACGAGCTGCGCGCCGGTGGCCGGCCGATGCCGACCCGGGGCGCCCGACTCTGCACGCTCAAGGAGATGGCCGTCCAGCTCGCCGGTTTCGCCGACGAGCGGGAGGGCGCGGTGGCCGACGGCGGGCCGGGCGAGCCGAGCCTGCGCGGCCTGCGCCTGGCGCAGCAGCACGGCATCTCGGTGTCGGGCTTCGACCCGAACACGCCGATCCGCAGCAAGGCCGAGGCCGAGAAGGCCGCCGCCGAGGCGAAGGCGCGGGCGGAGGCCGAGAAGGCCAAGGCCGAGGCCGCCGCCCCGGCCGTCCAGGCCAAGGGCGGTGACGGCGCGTCGGCCCCGACCGGGGTCGAGACGGCGACGCCGGAGCAGGCCGCCGGCAGCACCACGCGGGACGTCAAGGCGCCCGACGACACCTCGCCGCAGGTGCGTACGGCCCAGACCCGGCAGCCCGACGCGGCCACGGCCGTGCCGGACGCCCCCGGCACCAAGGTCCCCTCGGACCCGGTGCCGCCGGCGCCCCGCGACGCGCAGGAGGCGGAGGCCGCCGGCGCGGCCGCCAACCCGCCGGCCGGTGACGCCAAGCCCGCCGGCGACGAGGCCGGGGCGCGGGAGCGCAACCTCAAGGAAGCGGAGGCCGGGAAGGGTGCCACGGGCACCGGCCCGGCCGTCGCGAGCGAGACGGGGGGCCAGAAGTGACCACTCCTCGGCCGGAGACGCTGGCGAAGCTCACGCCGGTGCTCACCAAGCGGTGGCTGTCGCCGGACGCCTGGCGGATCGGCACCTACGAGAAGCTGGACGGCTACGCGGCGCTGCGCAAGGCGCTCAAGGCCCACCCGGACGACCTGATCCAGCTGGTGAAGGACTCCGGGCTGCGCGGGCGTGGCGGCGCCGGCTTCCCCACCGGTCTCAAGTGGGGCTTCATCCCGCAGGGCGACGGGAAGCCGCACTACCTCGTCGTCAACGCCGACGAGGGCGAGCCGGGCACCTGCAAGGACCTGCCGCTGATGACGTACGACCCGCACTCGCTGGTCGAGGGCGTCATCATCGCCTCGTACGCGATCCGCGCCAACCGGGCGTACATCTACATCCGGGGCGAGGCCGTGCACGCGGCGCGGCGGCTGCGCAACGCCGTGCAGGAGGCGTACGCCAAGGGTTACCTCGGCCGCAACATCCTCGGCTCGGGCTTCGACCTCGAACTGGTGGTGCACTCGGGCGCCGGGGCGTACATCTGCGGCGAGGAGACGGCGCTGCTCGACTCGCTGGAGGGCTTCCGGGGCCAGCCCCGCCTCCGTCCGCCGTTCCCGGCGACCCACGGCCTGTACGCGAGCCCGACGGTGGTCAACAACGTCGGCACCATCGCGAGCGTGCCCTACATCGTGCTGGGCGGCGCCGAGTGGTGGAAGACCATGGGCACGGAGAAGTCCTCCGGGCCGATGATCTACTCGCTCTCCGGCCGGATCGTGAACCCAGGCCAGTACGAGTGCTCGATGGGCATCACCCTGCGCGAGCTGCTCGAACTGGCCGGCGGGATGCAGCCGGGGCACAACCTGAAGTTCTGGACGCCGGGCGGCTCGTCGACGCCGCTGCTCACGGCCGAGCACCTGGACGTGCCGCTCGACTTCGAGTCCGTGGCGGCGGCCGGCTCGATCCTCGGCACCACGGCCACCCAGATCTTCTCCGACCAGGACTGCCCGGTCTACGCGACGTACCGGTGGCTGGAGTTCTACCACCACGAGTCGTGCGGCAAGTGCACGCCGTGCCGTGAGGGCAACTACTGGATGGTCCGGGTGTACCGGCGGATCCTCTCCGGCCAGGGCACCTACGAGGACCTGGACACCCTGCTCGACACCTGCGACAACATCCTCGGGCGCTCGTTCTGCGGTCTGGGCGACGGCGCGACCAGCTCGGTGACCTCGTCGCTGCAGTACTTCAAGCAGGACTACCTCGACTACATCGAGGGCCGCACCGCTCCGAAGCTGTCGGAGAAGACCCTGGTAGGGGCCCACTGATGAGCGCGAGGAACGAGCTTGCGAGTCCCAGCCGCGAGCGCGAGGAGAGAGCGCAGCGAGCCTCGCAGTCGCGAGCAGACGCAGGCACAGTCGCGAGTGGAAGGCGACTCTGATGACCGACGTAGCCAAGAAGACCGACACGGTCACCCTCACCATCGACGGCGTCGAGGTCACCGCTCCGAAGGGGGCGCTGCTGATCCGGGTCGCCGAGCAGATGGGCATCGCGATCCCGCGGTTCTGCGACCACCCGCTGCTGGCGCCGGCCGGCGCGTGCCGGCAGTGCCTCGTCGAGGTGGAGGGACAGCGCAAGCCCGTCGCCTCCTGCACGCAGACGGTCGCCGACGGCATGGTGGTCCGCACCCAGCTCACCTCCCCGGTCGCCAAGAAGGCGCAGGAGGGTGTGATGGAGCTGCTGCTGCTCAACCACCCGCTCGACTGCCCGATGTGTGACAAGGGCGGCGAGTGCCCGCTGCAGAACCAGGCCATGTCGACCGGGCGCACCGACTCCCGGTTCCACGAGCACAAGCGGGAGTACCCGAAGCCGCTGCCGATCAGCACCCAGGTGCTGCTCGACCGGGAGCGCTGCGTGCTCTGCCAGCGGTGCACCCGGTTCTCCGAGGAGATCGCCGGCGACAAGTTCATCGACCTGATGAACCGGTCGTCCGCCGAGGAGATCAACATCTACCGGGACGACGCGTACGGCGCCGAGGGCGACACCGGCGACGTGCCGTTCAACTCCTACTTCTCCGGCAACACCGTGCAGATCTGCCCGGTCGGCGCGCTGACCGGCGCCCAGTACCGGTTCCGGGCCCGCCCGTTCGACCTGGTCTCCAGCCCGAGCGTGTGCGAGCACTGCTCGGCCGGCTGCGCCCAGCGCACCGACTGGCGGCGGGGCAAGGTGCTGCGCCGCCTTGCCGGCGACGACCCGACGGTGAACGAGGAGTGGAACTGCGACAAGGGGCGGTGGGGCTTCCAGTACACCCGCGCCTTCGACCGCCTCACCACGCCGCTGGTCCGCGACGAGCGCACCGGTGAGCTGCGGGAGGCGTCGTGGAGCGAGGCCCTCGCCGTGGCCGCCGAGGGGCTGCGCGCCGCCCGGGACGCCGGGCAGGGCACGGCGGTGCTCACCGGCGGCCGGCTGACCGTCGAGGACGCCTACGCGTACGCGAAGTTCGCGCGGGTCGCCCTGAACACCAACGACATCGACTTCCGCGCCCGGCCGGTCTCCCGCGAGGAGGCCGACTTCCTGGCCAGCTCGGTCGCCGGCGTCACCGACGTGACGTAC
The DNA here is from genome assembly GCF_036184225.1 of Micromonospora globbae. NCBI lineage: Bacteria > Bacillati > Actinomycetota > Actinomycetes > Micromonosporales > Micromonosporaceae > Micromonospora > Micromonospora globbae. The sequence goes on along the minus strand of NZ_CP108084.1, from coordinate 5,081,194 downwards.
GCCGACGTCGAGAAGGCGCCGGCCGTCGTGCTGGTCGGGCTGGAGCCGGAGGAGGAGTGCCCGGTCCTCTTCCTGCGGCTGCGCAAGGCGTACCTGAAGAAGACGCTGACGGTGTACGCGATCGCCCCGTTCGCCACCCGCGGCCTGGAGAAGCTCGGCGCCAAGCTCGCCCGGGTGGTGCCGGGCGAGGAGGCCAGCGTGCTCGCCGAGCACGCCACGGTCGCCGAGGCGCTGAGCGCCGAGGGCGCCATCCTCATCGTCGGCGAGCGGCTCGCCGAGGTGCCGGGTGGTCTGTCCGCCGCCGCCGACGTCGCACGGCGTACGGGCGCGAAGCTGGCCTGGGTGCCGCGGCGCGCCGGTGACCGCGGCGCCGTCGACGCCGGGTGCCTGCCGAACCTGCTCCCCGGCGGGCGGCTCGTCACCGAGCCGGCCGCCCGCGCCGAGCTGGGCGAGGCGTGGGACATCCCGGCCGGCGTGATCCCGAGCCAGGCCGGCCGCGACACCGACGGCATCATCACGGCCGCCGCCAACGGGCAGCTCGGCGCCCTGGTCGTGGCCGGCGTCGACCCGGCCGACCTGGCCGACCCGCGCCTCGCGGAGCAGGCCCTGGACACCGTGCCGTTCCTGGTCAGCCTGGAGCTCCGCAACAGCGCCGTGGCCCGGCGCGCCGACGTGGTGTTCCCGGTCGCACCGGTGGACGAGAAGGCCGGCAGCTTCGTGGACTGGGAGGGGCGCCTGCGCACCTTCGAGGCGGTGCTGCAGACCGGCGCGATGACCGACGCCCGGGTGCTCGACGCGCTCGCCGCCCAGCTCGACGTGCGGCTCGGCACCGGCGACGTGCCGAGCATCCGTCGGGAGCTGGGTTCGCTTCCGCCGACCCGGACGACCCGCCCCGCCGCCCCGGCCGTGGAGCCGGCCGCCGTGCCGCAGCCGGGCGCCGGCGAGGCGGTGCTCGCCACCTGGCACCAGCTCATCGACCTGGGCAGCCTGCTCGACGGCGACGAGCACCTCGCCGGCACCGCCCGCCCGCCGCTGGTCCGGCTGGGCAAGGGCACCGCCGAGGCGCTCGGCGTCGCGGACGGCGACGCGGTCACGGTCGGCACCGACCGGGGCGCGCTGACGCTGCCGGTCGCCATCACCGAGATGCCGGACGGCGTCGTCTGGCTGCCGACCAACTCGCCCGGCGCGACCGTCCGGCGCAGCCTCGGCGCGACCTCCGGCACGGTGGTGCGGATCTCGGCCGCCACGGCGGCCCCTGTCGTGAACGGAGGGGGCGTCCAGTGAGAGCGATCTACCTGGCCCAGGACCCGACCCTGGCCGACTTCGGCCGGGACCCGTGGTGGCTGGTCGTCGGCAAGGTGCTCTTCGCCTTCGTCTTCGCGGTGCTGGCCACCCTGCTCGGTGTGTGGTTCGAGCGGCGCGTGGTCGGCTTCATGCAGGTGCGGCCCGGCCCCAACCAGGTCGGCCCGCTCGGCCTGCTCCAGACGCTGGCCGACGGTCTGAAGATGGCCTTCAAGGAGGACATCCTGCCGCGGGCCGCCGACAAGGTCGTCTACTTCTTCGCGCCGACGATCTCGGTGATCTGCGCGGTCACCGCGCTGTCGGTGGTGCCGTTCGGCCCGATGGTGAGCATCTTCGGCCACTGGACGCCGCTGCAGGTCACCGACGTCTCGGTGGCGGTGCTCGTGCTGCTGGCCTGCTCCTCGATGGGCATCTACGGCATCGTGCTCGGCGGCTGGGCGTCCGGCTCCACGTACCCGCTCCTGGGCGGTCTGCGGTCCACCGCCCAGATGATCTCGTACGAGGTCGCGATGGGGCTCAGCATCGTGGCGGTCTTCATGACGGCCGGCACGATGAGCACCAGCGGGATCGTCGCCGCGCAGGGTGACGCCACCCGGGTCACCGTGTTCGGGACGGAGATCCCGGCGCCCGGCTGGTACGCGATCCTGCTGCTGCCGAGCTTCGTCATCTTCTTCATCGCCATCGTCGGCGAGACGAACCGGGCGCCGTTCGACCTGCCGGAGGCGGAGTCCGAGCTGGTGGCGGGCTTCATGACCGAGTACAGCTCGCTGAAGTTCGCGCTCTTCATGCTCTCCGAGTACGTGTCGATGGTGACCATGTCGGCGGTCACCGTGACGCTGTTCCTCGGTGGCTGGCGGGCGCCGTGGCCGATCACGCTCTGGGAGGGCGCGAACTCCGGCTGGTGGCCGATGCTGTGGTTCTTCGGCAAGGTCATCATGCTCGTCTTCGTGTTCGTCTGGCTGCGCGGCACGCTGCCCCGGCTGCGCTACGACCAGTTCATGCGCTTCGGCTGGAAGGTGCTGCTGCCGATCAACCTGGTCTGGATCCTCGTCCTCAGCGGCCTGCGGTCGATCGAGGACTGGGACACCCGCGGCAAGCTGATCGCCGTCGGGATCCCGGCCGGCCTGCTGCTGCTCGCCACGCTGTTCTGGCCGAGCCGCAAGCCGCAGCCGAGGCCGACCGTTCAGGAGCAGGTCAACAACCGTCCGCACGGCAGCTTCCCGCTGCCGCCGATGGACCTTCAGGTTCCACCGAGCCCGCGCACCAGGCGCGTGGTCGCCGAGCGGGAGCCGGCCAACACCGTTGCCGGCCCGGAGTCCAGGGAGGTGTGACGTGGGCGCGATCACCGGAACGTTCAAGGGCTTCGGGGTCACCTTCTCCCACATGTTCAGGAAGGTGGTCACCACCGACTACCCGTTCAAGCCGCCGGTCTCGGCGCCGCGCTACCACGGGCGGCACATCCTCAACCGGCACCCGGACGGCTTGGAGAAGTGCATCGGGTGCGAGCTGTGCGCCTGGGCCTGCCCGGCCGACGCGATCTACGTGGAGGGTGGCGACAACACCGAGGAGCAGCGCTTCTCGCCGGGTGAGCGGTACGCCAGCGTCTACCAGATCAACTACGCGCGGTGCATCTTCTGCGGGCTCTGCATCGAGGCCTGCCCGACCCGTTCGCTCACCATGAGCAACGAGTACGAGCTGGCCCGGGACAACCGGCAGGACCTGATCTTCACGAAGGAGCAGCTGCTCGCGCCGCTGCTGCCCGGCATGGAGCAGCCGCCGCACCCGATGCGGCTCGGCGACAGCGAGAAGGACTACTACGTCGGCGGGCTCACCAACCCGGGCACGTCGGCCGGTGCGGAGCGCGCGGCGAACAGCCCGGGCCGGTACCAGGTGGAGGAGCACCCCGGTGTGACCTTCCCGGGCGCCGAGCAGCACGCCCAGCGGGCCGCCGCCGGCAAGGGGGAGTGAACATGACCACGCAGACCGTGCTGGCCGCGGCGGGCGGGGTGTCGGGCGGCGAGGAGGTCACCTTCTGGATCCTCGCCCCGCTCGCGCTGATCGGCGCGATCGGGATGGTGGCCGCCCGCAACGCCGTGCACTCGGCGCTCTGGCTGGTGCTGACGATGCTCTGCCTGGGCGTGTTCTACGTCCTGCAGGCCGGGCCGTTCATCGGCATGGTGCAGATCATCGTCTACACCGGCGCGATCATGATGCTCTTCCTGTTCGTGCTGATGCTCGTCGGGCGGGACTCGTCGGACTCGCTGATCGAGACGCTGCGCGGGCAGCGGGCGGCCGCCGTGCTGCTCGGTCTCGGCTTCGCGGGGCTCGTCGGCGGCGGTGTCTACCGGGCGCTGGAGGGCACCACGGCGGTGGGCCTGACCCAGGCCAACGCCGACGGGAACGTGCAGGGCATCGCGCGCCTGCTCTTCACCAAGTACGTCTTCGCCTTCGAGCTCACCTCGGCGCTGCTGATCACGGCCGCGGTGGGTGCCATGGTGCTGGCGCACATCGAGCGGCGCAAGCAGGACAAGATGGACCAGATCGCCACCATGAAGGCCCGCTTCCGGCCCGGCAACTACCCCGGCCCCAAGCCCGGCCCGGGTGTCTTCGCCACCTCCAGCTCGGTGGCGACCCCGGCCCGGTTGCCGGACGGCCGGTTCACCGAGCGGAGCACGCCGGAGATCCTGCCGCTCCGCGAGCTGACCGCGCAGGAGGCCTCGCCGAAGGGTACGGACAAGTGACACCGGACTACTACCTCGTCCTCGCGGCGGTGCTCTTCACCATCGGCGCCGCCGGGGTGCTCATCCGCCGCAACGCGATCGTGCTGTTCATGTGCGTCGAGCTGATGCTCAACGCGGCCAACCTGGCGCTGGTCACCTTCAGCCGGATCAACGGTGACCTCAACGGCCAGATCATGGCGTTCTTCGTGATGGTGGTGGCCGCGGCCGAGGTCGTGGTCGGGCTCGCGATCATCATGGCGATCTTCCGGACCCGGCGCTCGGCGAGCGTCGACGACGCCAACCTGCTCAAGTACTAGAGGGGCCTGCGGTGGGAGAGATTCTGACGAACGCCCCGGCGGAGCCGGCGGGGGCCGTCACCTACGCGACGGCGGACGGTCTGCTCGGCAGCGTCTGGCTGCTGGTGGCGATCCCGCTGGTCAGCGCGGCGATCCTGCTGCTGCTCGGCCGGCGGGCCGACCGCTGGGGGCACTGGCTCGGCGTGGCCGCGATCGGGGCGTCGTTCGTCCTCGGCCTCGCCTCGTTCTTCCAGCTCCGCGGACTGGAGAACAAGTCGGTCGAGCTGAGCCTGTGGGACTTCATCGCGGTCGGCGGGCTCCGGGTGGACTTCGGCCTGCTCTTCGATCCGCTGTCCGCGGTCTTCGTCCTGCTGATCACCGGGGTGGGTTTCCTGATCCACCTCTACGCGGTCGAGTACATGGCGCACGACGCCGGTCGCCGGCGGTTCTTCGGGTACTTCAACCTGTTCGTCGCCGCCATGCTGCTGCTGGTGCTCGGCAACAACTACGTGATGCTGTACGTCGGCTGGGAGGGCGTCGGTCTCGCGTCGTACCTGCTCATCTCCTTCTGGTACGAGCGGCCGAGCGCGGCCACCGCCGGCAAGAAGGCGTTCCTGATGAACCGGGTCGGTGACGCCGGCCTCGCCATCGCGATCTTCATCATGTTCGCCACCCTCGGCACGACCCAGTACGACGAGGTCTTCTCCGGCGTCGGCGCACTGGCCGGCGGCACCGTACTGGTGCTCGGCCTGCTCCTGCTGCTCGGCGCGACCGGCAAGTCCGGCCAGTTCCCGCTCCAGGCGTGGCTGCCGGACGCCATGGAGGGCCCGACCCCGGTCTCCGCGCTCATCCACGCGGCGACCATGGTCACCGCCGGCGTCTACCTCATCGCCCGGTCCAACCCGATCTTCTCGGCCAACACGACCCTCCAGCTCGTGGTGGTCAGCGTCGGTGCGCTCACGCTGCTGATCGGCTGCATCATCGGCGCGGCCAAGGACGACATCAAGCGGGTGCTGGCCTGGTCGACGGTGAGCCAGATCGGCTACATGTTCCTCGGCGTCGGCCTCGGCGGCGGGGCGTACGCCCTGGCGATCGTGCACCTGCTGGCGCACGGCTTCTTCAAGGCCAACATGTTCCTCGGCGCCGGCTCCGTCATGCACGGCATGAAGGACCAGGTGGACATCCGCCGCTTCGGCGGGCTGTCGAAGCACATGAAGATCACCTGGATCACGTTCATGATGGGCTGGCTCGCCATCATCGGCATGTTCCCGTTCTCCGGCTACTTCTCGAAGGAGCCGATCATCGCGGCCGCGTTCGCGCGGGAGGACTGGACGGCCTGGCTCTTCGGCGGGGCGGCGCTGCTCGGCGCCGGGCTCACCGCGTTCTACATGACCCGGCTCTTCGTGCTCACCTTCCACGGGCCGGCGCGGTGGACCGAGGACATCGACCACCCGCACGAGTCGCCGAAGCTGATGACGATCCCGCTGATCCTGCTGGCGATCGGTTCGGTCGGGGCGGGCTTCCTGCTGTCCACCTCGGTGCCGGACTGGCTGACGGCGACCGCGGGGCTCGGCGGCGAGCACGGGGAGCACGAGTCGGTGCTGCCGCACGCCCTCATCACCACGCTGTCGCTCCTGGTGACCGTCCTCGGCGCGGGGCTCGCCTGGTTCCTGTTCCGCAACGGCACGGCCACGGCGCCGCAGCCGGCCGGTGTGGTGGTCACCGCCGCCCGCCGCAACCTCTACACCGACGCCTTCAACGAGGCGGTCTTCGAGAAGCCGGGCATCTTCCTCACCCGGGCCCTGGTCTACCTCGACAACCGGGGCATCGACGGGCTGGTCAACGGCCTCGCCGCGGGTGTGGGCGGCGGCTCCGGCCGGCTCCGGCGGCTGCAGACCGGCTTCGTCCGGTCGTACGCGACCTCGATCCTGACCGGCGCGCTGCTCGTGGTGGCGGCGTTCCTGGCCGTACAGGCGGGGTGGCTGGCGTGATCGACCTCTTCCCGGCCGCCCCCGCCGGCGGACCACGCAGTGACGACGGAGGTAAGGCCGCATAATGTCCAACTTCCCGTTCCTCTCGGTGCTGACCGTGGCGCCGCTGGTGGGCGCCCTCGTGGTGGCCCTCCTGCCGCGGCGCCGCCCGGAGCTGGCCAAGCAGGTGGCCTTCGTCTGGTCGCTGCTCGTGCTGGTGCTCTCGGTGCTGATGTGGATCACCTTCAAGGTCGGGGGTGACCGCTTCCAGTTCCGCGAGTCGTACCCGTGGATCCCGAACTGGGGCGTCCACTTCACCTTCGCGGCCGACGGCATCGCGCTGGTCATGCTGATGCTGATCGCGGTGCTGGTGCCGCTGGTGATCCTGGCGTCGTGGCACGACGCCGAGTCGTCGAAGCGCTCCGTGCCGATCTACTTCGCGCTGCTGCTCGTCCTCGAGTGCACGATGATCGGCGTCTTCGCGGCCGCCGACGTCTTCCTGTTCTACGTGTTCTTCGAGGTCATGCTGGTGCCGATGTACTTCCTCATCGGCAGCTACGGCGGCCACCAGCGCCAGTACGCGGCCGTGAAGTTCTTCCTCTACTCGCTGGTCGGCGGCCTGTTCATGCTCGCCGCGGTGATCGGCCTGTGGGTGGTCGGCGGGAAGACGTTCGACTGGCAGGCGCTGTCGCAGGTGGACATCTCCACCGGCACCGAGCGCTGGCTGTTCCTGGGCTTCTTCGTCGCGTTCGCGATCAAGGCGCCGTTCTTCCCGTTCCACACCTGGCTGCCGGACGCCGGTGGCGCGGCCCCGGCCGGCGCGGCGGCCCTGCTGGTCGGTGTGCTCGACAAGGTCGGCACGTTCGGCATCCTCCGCTACTGCCTGCCGCTCTTCCCGGACGCCGCCAAGTGGTTCGCCCCGTGGGCGCTCGCGCTCGCGCTGATCGGCATCATCTACGCGGCGCTCCTGGCCGTGGGACAGAACGACCTCAAGCGGCTGGTGTCCTACACCTCGATCGCGCACTTCGGCTTCATCGGGGTGGGCATCTTCGCCTTCACCACCCAGGCCGGCACGGGCGCGGTGCTGTACATGGTCAACCACGGTCTCGCGACCGGCCTGCTCTTCCTCGTGGTGGGCATGCTGATCGCGCGCCGCGGCTCGGCCCTCATCAGCGACTTCGGCGGCGCCGGCAAGCTGGTCCCGGTGCTGGCCGGCGTGCTCTTCTTCGCCGGTCTCGCCTCGCTCGCGCTGCCCGGCACGGCGCCGTTCATCTCCGAGTTCCTGGTGCTGATCGGCGCGTTCACCGTGAACAAGCCGGTCGCCGTGATCGCCACCCTGGGCATCATCCTGGCCGCCGCGTACGTCCTGTGGATGGTGCAGCGCACCACCCAGGGCACCCTCAACCCGGCGCTGACCGAGGTCGACGGGATGCGCCGTGACCTCAACCTGCGCGAGAAGGTCGTGGTCGCGCCACTGATCGCGCTGATCGTGCTGCTCGGCTTCTACCCGAAGCCGGTCACCGATGTGATCAACCCCGCCGTCCAGGCGACCATGGACGACATCGGCCGGACCGACCCCGCCCCGTCGGTGGGCACCGTCCAGGAGGCTTCAAAGTGACCGAACTGAAGCTGCCGTCGATCGACTACGCGGCGCTCGCCCCAATCCTGATCATGTTGGGTGCCGCGCTGGTCGGCATCCTGGTCGAGGCGTTCGTACCGCGGCACCGGCGGCACCTGGTGCAGCTGTCGCTGGCGCTGCTCGCGGTGCTCGCCGCGCTGACCATGGTGGTGCTCAACGCCGACGACCGGCTGCTCACCGCCGGCACGGCCATCGCCGTGGACGGGCCGACGCTGTTCCTCCAGGGCGGCATCCTCGTCCTCGCCGCCATGGCGCTGCTGCTGATCGGTGAGCGCGTCGTGGAGCGGGGCGGCGCGTTCGTGGCGCACGCGGCGATCACCGCCGAGTCCGTCGAGGACCGCCGGCAGGCCGAGAGCGCCAGCGGGGCCACCGAGGTGTACCCGCTCACCACGTTCGCCATCGGCGGCATGCTGATCTTCGTGGCGGCGAACGACCTGCTGACCATGTTCATCGCGCTCGAGGTCTTCTCGCTGCCGCTCTACCTGCTCTGCGCGCTGGCCCGCCGCCGGCGGCTGCTCAGCCAGGAGGCGGCGCTGAAGTACTTCATGCTCGGCGCGTACGCCTCCGCCTTCTTCCTGTTCGGTGTGGCCCTGATCTACGGCTTCACGGCCGGTACGCCGGGCCGTTCGGCCGGGGTCGACTTCGCCACGATCAACGCGGCGGTGAGCGACTCGCCGTCCAGCCGGGTGCTGCTCTTCGCCGGTATGGCGCTGCTCGCCATCGGCCTGCTGTTCAAGGCGGCCGCGGCGCCGTTCCACGTCTGGACGCCGGACGTGTACCAGGGTGCGCCCACCCCGGTCACCGGGTTCATGGCGGCCTGCACGAAGGTCGCCGCGTTCGGCGCCCTGCTCCGGGTCTTCCACGTCGCCTTCGCCGGCGCCAGTTGGGACTTCACGCCGGTGCTCGGCGTGGTGGCGGTGCTCACCATGCTGGTCGGCGCGGTGCTCGCGGTGACCCAGACCGACATCAAGCGGCTGCTGGCGTACTCGTCGATCGCCAACGCCGGCTACCTCCTGGTCGGGGTGCTCGCCCCGTCGAAGGACGGCCTCTCCGGCACGATGTTCTACCTCGTGGCGTACGGCTTCTCGGTGCTGGCCGCGTTCGCCGTGGTGACACTGGTCCGCGACGGCGACGGGGAGGCCACCCACCTGTCCCGCTGGGCCGGGCTGGGCCGGCGGTCGCCGTTCTACGCCAGCCTGTTCACGTTCATCCTGCTGGCGTTCGCCGGTATCCCGCTGACCAGCGGCTTCACGAGCAAGTTCGCGGTCTTCGGGCCGGCGCTGGCCGAGGGACGGGCGTGGCTGGTGGTCGCCGGTGTGCTGACCAGCATGGTGCTGGCCTTCCCGTACCTGCGGGTCGTGGTGATGATGTGGCTCTCCGAGCCGGGCGACTCCACCCCGACCGTCGCGGTGCCGGGCGGGCTCACCTCGGCCGCGCTCATGATCGGGGTGGTGGCCACCCTGGTCCTCGGCGTCGCCCCGGCCCCGCTGCTCGACCTCGCGACCGGCGCCGCCGAATTCGTCAGATGACGCTCGCCGTGACAGGGGGCCGGTACGCGGTGGCGTACCGGCCCCCGTCGTATGCGCCGGCTCCGACCCGGCCGTCGTGCCGGTCGCGGGCACGCATCCCCCGTCCGTGCTGCTCGAACGCGTGTGGCATGGTTGAGGCGTGGTGAATCCGGCAGGCGAGGGTACAGGTGCCACCGGCTCCGGCGGCCGTCGGAGCCGGCAGGGTGCGGGTCAGTTTGGGGCGCTCGGCCTCTATCTCGCCGATCCACGCCTCGAGGAGTCCGTGCTGTCCGTGCTGGACGACGTCGAGACGGAACTGCGCGCCAGCGTGGCGAGCGCCGACCCGTTCGTCACGGAGGCCGCCCGGCACCTCGTCGAGGCCGGCGGCAAGCGGTTCCGGCCCCTCCTGGTGGCCCTCGGCGCCCAGTTCGGTGACCCGACCGCGCCGCAGGTTGTCCCAGCCGCGGTCGTGATGGAGCTCACCCACCTGGCGACGCTCTACCACGACGACGTGATGGACGAGGCGGCCGTCCGCCGGGGCGCCCCCAGCGCCAACTCGCGGTGGACCAACTCGGTAGCGATCCTCGTGGGCGACTACCTCTTCGCCCGGGCCGCGGACATCGCCGCCGACCTCGGCACCGAGGCCGTACGCCTGCAGGCGCGCACGTTCTCCCGGCTGGTGCACGGTCAGATCGCCGAGACCGTCGGCCCGCGTCCCGGTGAGGACCCGGTGGCCCACTACCTGCAGGTGATCGCCGGGAAGACGGGCTCCCTGATCGCCACGTCGGCGCGCTTCGGCGGCATGTTCGGCGGTGCGACACCGGAGCACATCGAGGCGCTGGCCGGCTACGGCGAGACGGTCGGCGTCGCCTTCCAGCTCTCCGACGACCTGCTCGACATCGCCTCCGAGTCGGTCCAGTCGGGCAAGACGCCGGGCACGGACCTGCGCGAGGGCGTGCCCACGCTGCCGGTGCTGTACGCGCGGGCGGGCGACGACTCCGACGCCGCGTCCGTACGGCTGCGGGAGATCCTCGCCGCGGGCGCGGTCACCGACGACGACCTGCACGCCGAGGCGCTCGGCCTGCTGCGGGAGAGCCCGGCCCTGAAGCGGGCCCGCGAGACGGTTCGCAGCTACGCCGAGGACGCCCGGGCCAAGCTCGCGCCGCTGCCCGACAGCCCGGCCCGCCGGGCGCTCGAGTCCCTCTGCGACTTCGTGGCCGACCGCACCAGCTGACCACCGCCCGCCCCGGCGCGCCCGCCCCGGCAGGCTCACCCCGGTGATCATGAGGTTGACGGGGGATTCGGAGAGGTGGTTTCTAGGCTTCAGTGCAACTGATCTTGGTTGGGTTGGGGGTGCTGGTGGCGAGGCCGGGTGTGTTGACGTTCGGGCATCGGCAGGTGTTGGAGCATCTGTGGGGTTCAGGGCGGACGATTACGCAGATCGCGGGCGTGTTGGGGGTGCCGGTGTGCACGGTGTCGCGGGAGGTTGCCCGTTATCACAGTGCGCGGCATGGGACGAAGAACCCGCTCGGGCGGTCGTTGCCGCCGGGGCGGGCTCGGGCGTCGTATCGGTGGGGGTATCAGGCGCAGTGGGCGCAGCGGCGGGCGGACGCGGCCAGGCGTCGGCCGAAGACGTCGAAGCTCGGTGTGGGTGTGCGGCTGCGGCAGGTGGTGGCGGGGAAACTGGCTCGTAGGTGGTCTCCGAAGCAGATCGCCGCGTGGTTGCGGGCCACGTTCGCCGACCGGCCGGAGTTGCAGGTGTCCCACGAGACGATCTACCAGGCGATCTACGTGCAGTCGCGGGGGAACCTGCGGGTCGAGTTGACCCGGCAGGTGGCCCTGCGGTCGGGGCGTACCCAGCGGCGCCCGCAGTCACGTGCCGCGGGCGCGGCCGGCAGCCGACGGCCCTGGATCGGGGACCTGCACATCAGCGCCCGACCGGCCGAGGCCGCGGACCGGGCGGTGCCGGGGCACTGGGAAGGTGACCTGGTCATCGGCAAAGCCGGCGGCTCGGCGATCGTGACCCTGGTGGAACGGGCCACCCGGTATGTGATGCTCGGCGCCCTGCCCCACGGCCGCGACAGCGAAGCCGTCATCGGCGTCCTCACCGCCCTGGCCACCCGGATGCCGGCGCACCTACGCCGCTCGCTGGCCTGGGACCAAGGCGTGGAAATGGCCACCCACCCGGTGTTCACCGTCGCCACCGGCTGCCCGGTCTACTTCTGTGACCCGCACAGCCCCTGGCAACGCGGCACCAACGAAAACACCAACGGGCTGCTACGCCAGTACTTCCCCAAAGGCAGCTACGACTTCCGCACCATCGACCAGACCGGCCTGGACGAGATCGCCCACGAACTGAACACCCGACCCCGCCAAACGCTGGGCTGGGCCACCCCAGCCCAGCGACTAGCCGAACTCATCACGCCCTAACAATTGCACTCACCACTTGACGCCACCAGATCGTTCCGCCCGCCAACCTCATGATCGACGCGGGTCAGCGGGTCAGCGGGTCAGGGTCGCGCGGGTCGGGGGCGGGGCGGGTTAGGGATTGGGGCGGGTCAGGAGGCGGCTGCCGGTCAGCATGAGTGCGGCGGCCAGCAGCATCGACACCGCCGCGGTGCCCCACATGGCCGGGTAGCCGGCGCGGGCGGCGACCGCGCCGAGCCCGAGCGGGCCGAGGCAGCCGCCGGCGTACACCCCGGTCTGGGTGATCGACGTGGCGGCGGCCGGTGCCTGCGGGTGCAGCCGGACCACCGCGAAGTTCATGAGCCCCGGCCAGGCCCAGCCGAGGCCGAAGCCGAGCACGACGCCGGCCACCAGCGGCAGGGGGCCGGCCACGGCGAGCAGCCCGAGCCCGGCCGCGCCGACCAGCAGCATGCCGGCGATGACGGCCACGTGCCCGCCGGAGCGGCGGTCGGCGAGCCATCCGGAGCCGACCCGCGCCGCCACGCAGACGGCGCTGCCCAGCGTCAACGTCAGTCCGGCCAGCCCCGGTGCGAGGCCGCGTGCCGCGGCGGAGTCGACCACGAAGGTGCCCAGTGCGTTGGCGGCCCCCGCGGCCAGCGTGGCGGCCACGCCGACGACCACCAGGGCGCCGGTGCCCCGGCCGGCCCTCGTGCCGCCGGACCGCCGCGCCGCACCGGCCTCCCGGGCGGGCACGGCCAGCAGGGCGGTCAGCGCGGCCGCCGCCGCCGCGACGAACGCCCAGCGCCACCCGGCGGTGAGGGCGATGGTCGGTACGGCGGCACCCGCGAGCAGGGTGGAGACCGGGATGGCCGCCTGCTTGACACCGAACGAGAGCCCCTGCCGGTGCGGCGGGACGTGCCGGGCGAGGGCGGCGTTGCTGGCGAGCTGGCCGAGCGCGTTGGCGGTGCCGCTGACAGCGAGCAGGCCGAGCAGGACGGGGAAGGAGCGGGCCAGCGTGGCGATGGCCAGCAGGCAGACGGCCGAGAGCAGGATGCCGGCGCGGGCGACCACCGCCGGGCCGTACCGCTCGGCGAGAGCACCGGACGGCACCGAGGCGAGCGCGCCCACCCCGAAGTAGACGGACACGGCGAGGCCGAGGCCGGCGGGGGAGAAGTGCAGGTCGTCACCGAGTTGGACGGCGAGGCCCCCGACCAGGAAGACGGGCAGGACGCAGGCGATCGTGACGGCGATGGCGCTGGCGCTGGCGCGTACCGGTCGGGTGGGCGTCGGGTCGGCGAGGGGGGTGGCGGCGATCTCGGTCATCGTCAGGCAAACCTACGCCAGCCCTCGCGGGACCACGGATCGTGTCCGTCGGAGTACGGGGCGTCGATGAGGATCTGGCATCCTCGAACCGAACAGTCGTTCCGCAGGAGCGCGGAATTTCATATGGTGTAAGTCCCCGGCGGCGGAGGTGGTTGTGCGCGACCCCTTGGCGGAACCTTCGGATCTGATCCGCAGCGTCTCCCGCGCGCTACGAGTGCTCGAGTCGGTCGGTCGTGCCCCCAAGGGCCTGACCGTCAAGCAGATCGCCCGGCGGTGTGAGCTGACCGTCGCCACGACCTACCACCTTGTCCGGACCCTGGCGTACGAGGGCTACGTGATCCGGCGCGAGGACGGCACCTACATCGTGGGGTTGGAGGTCGCCGACCGGTACCGGGAACTCGTGGCCGCCTTCCGCGGGCCGCCCGCGGTCGGGGAGACGCTGCGCCGGGCCGCCACGGAGACCGGCTACAGCCACTACCTGGGACGGTTCGTCGGCGGGCAGGTGGCGATCACCGCGATGGCCGAGGGGCCGCGGTCACCGTACCTGGAGGACCTGGTCCCCGGCTTCGACGAGGGGGCGCACGCCACCGCGCTCGGCAAGGCGCTGCTCGCCACACTGACGGCCGAGCAGCGCTTCCGCTATCTGCGCGAGTACGGCATGCGGCCGTTCACCACCGCCACGCTCACCACCGCCGAGGCATTCGAGGCCGACCTGGCCGCCGGCGAGCGGCGCGGCATGCAGCTGGAGCTGGGGCAGTTCCGCCAGGGCGTGGCGTGCGCCGCCGTGCTCGTGAGTCCCGACAAGGACATGGAACGCCGCGCCGTGCTCGCGTGCGCGCTGCCGGCGAGCGAGATGATGACCTCCGCCCGGGTGGTCCGCGCCAAACTGCTCACCGCGGCCCGGGCGGTCGCCGACAGCATCGCCGCCGAGCACTGACCGGCGTACGCCACGGGGCCCTCTCCCCGGCTGGGAGAGGGCCCCGAGGGGCGGTCCGCTGCCGGACCGCCGGAGAAGGTCAGCTGCCCACCGGGCGGCCGTCGAGACGCCAGGTGACGACCACGCCGGGCTTGGCGAAGTCGCCGTCGGGCCAGGTGGAGGCGGGCTTCTCGACCGAGGCGCCGGTGATCTCACCCGGGTGCTGGACCGCCACGAAGACCGACCGGTTGTCCTCGGTGATGAACGGGCCGCAGGTCTCCGCACCGAGCGGCACCGTGAGGAACTGCTTCAGGTGACCCCGCTCCGGCCCTTCGAGGGCGGTGGCGAAGAGGCCGTCGTTGCTGCCCAACGCGTTGCCGTCGGTGGAGATCCAGAGGTTGCCGGTGGCGTCGAAGGCGACGTTGTCCGGGCAGGAGATCGGCGAGACCCTGGTCTTGTCGTACCCGGCGAAGTACGTCGACGGGTCGCTCGGGTCGCCGCAGACGATCGGCAGCGACCAGGCGAACGTCTCGGCGCTGTTGTCGCCCCGGTCCTCGACGAGTTCGAGGATCTGCCCGTGCTTGTTGGCGTTGCGCGGGTTGGCCTCGTCCGCCTTCGGGTTGCTGCCGACGCCCCGGTTGGTGTTGTTGGTGAGCGCCACGTACACCTTGCCGGTGAGCCTGCTCGGCTCGACGTCCTCGGGACGGTCCATCTTGGTCGCGCCGACCTTGTCGCCGGCGAGCCGGGTGAAGGTGAGCACGTCAGCGGCGGTCATCCCGTCGACGTACGAGCGGTTGCCGCTCACCAGCCTGATCCAGCGACCCCGGCCGTTGAACGCCCCGTCGGAGGGGAGCGTGCCGGAGCCGTCGATCTCCCCGGCGCTGTTGCCCTCCAGCTTCGCGACGTAGAGCGTGCCGGACTCCAGCAGCGTGAGGTTGTGCCGGCGGGCCACCGCCGAGTCGCCCGGCATGAACTTCTTGTCCGAGACGAACTTGTAGAGGTAGTCGAACCGCTCGTCGTCACCCATGTACGCCACCGCGTGACCGCTCTTCGCGATGATCACGTTGGCGCCCTCGTGCTTGAACCGGCCCAGCGCGGTGTGCTTGCGGGGGCGGCTCTCCGGGTCGAACGGGTCGATCTCGACGACCCACCCGAAGCGGTGCGCCTCGTTCGGGTGCCGGGCCAGGTCGAAGCGCTCGTCGGCGCGGTCCCACTTCCGGCTGCCGCTCGGGTAGCGGGTGGTGGTCGGGATCCCGTAGCGCTCCAGCTTCGGCTTGAGCTCGGCCGGCGCGCCGTCGCCGCCGACGAAGTACTGGTTGAAGTTCTCCTCGCCGGAGAGCACCGTGCCCCACGGGGTCACGCCGCCGGCGCAGTTGTTGAGCGTGCCGACGACCGTGCGGCCCTTGGGGTCGGCCGCCGTACGCAGCCAGGCCGAGCCCGCCGCCGGGCCGGTGAGGTCGAAGGTCGTGCCCAGCGCGGTGACCCGCCGGTTGTACGGCCGGCGGCCCTTGCCGACCGGGCGCCACTGCCCGGTCTCGTCGACGCGTTCCAACTCCACGACGGACATGCCGTGCGCGGCCATCGCCACGCGGATCTGCTCCACCGAGAGGTTGTCCAGGCCCGGGAAGCCGGGGAACATCAGGTCCTCGTTGGTGTACTCGTGGTTGACCACGAGCAGCGCCCGCCGGCCGTGCTTGTCGAGCGGCAGCACACCGACGAAGTCGTTGTTGTAGCCGAACTGCTTCGCCTGCGCCGCGGCGGTCTGCCGGTGGAGGTCGAACTCGGGCGCGCCGGGCACCACCTCGTCACCCCACTTGATGACGACGGCGTGGTCGTACCCGTTCGGCACCACGAGCGTGTCGAGCTTGTTCGGCGGGATCGGCGTGAAGGTCAGCGCGCCGTTGCCGACCCCACCGCCCGGGCGGCCGGCGCGGGCGGGGGCCGCCGTACCAGCGGTCGCCGCGCCGGCGGCCGCCGCGGGGGCCGCGCCGGCCAGCGCGCCGGCCGCCGCGCCGCCGAAGCCGAGCACCAGCGCGCCGACGGCGCCGGCCCGGACGACGCCGCGCCGGGAGACCTCGGCGTTCACGACGTCGCCGAAGTACGCGTTGTCCGATGTGTTCGGCACGGGGTGGTCGCAGGCGTTGCCACAGCGGTAGAGACAGGTCATGGCGTCACGGCTGCCGTGGCGGGTGCTGCCCAGCAGTGGGAGCAGCCGGGGGCGGTCAGTCATGGGGAGCCTCCTGACGAGGGGTCATGGTGGTGTGCGGGGCCCGACGTTGTGGGCGTACCGGCGGGACGCTAGGAGGGCGTGATGAGCGACCGTCGGCGTGAACGTGAACCGGGCGTGAACACCTCGCCGGGACGGCCGGTGGCGCAGCCGTGCTGACCTCGGACTGAACCGATCGCGGTGGCCGCGCGTATTCCCGGGCGAACGCACCGTCGGACTCGCGCCGGAAGCGAGGAGACCGCCATCAGCGACCACGACGCCGACCTGCTCCGCGCGCTGCACGACGAGCACGCGGAGGCGCTGTACGCCCACGCCCTGCGGCTGGTCAACGGCGACCGGCAGCGCGCCGAGGACCTGGTGCAGGAGACGCTGCTGCGCGCCTGGCGGCACCCCGAGTCGCTCGACCCGCGGCGTGGCTCCGTCCGCGCCTGGCTCTTCACCACGGCACGGAACCTGGCGATCGACGCGTGGCGGCGGCGGGCCACCCGCGTCGGTGAGGTCTACACCGACGAACTGCCCGAGCCGCCGGAGGTCGTGGACGAGGCCGAACGCGCCGTGGAGGCGTGGACCGTCGCCGAGGCGTTGAACCGGCTCAGCCCGACCCACCGTGAGGTGCTCGTCGAGTGCTTCTACCAGGGCCGGTCGGTGGCCGAGGCGGCCTCCCGGTTGGGCGTGCCGCCGGGCACGGTGAAGTCCCGGACGCACTACGCGCTGCGCTCACTACGGTTGGTCCTGGCGGAGATGGGGGTGACGGGATGACCCGGTGCGAGTTCGCGCACGACGACGGCGCGTACGTGCTGGGAGCGCTCGCCCCCGCCGAGCGGGCCGCGTACGAGCGGCACCTGGCCGGGTGCGCGGAGTGCCGCGAGGCGGTCGCCGAGATCGCCGTGCTGCCCGGGTTGCTCGGCCGGCTCGACCCGGCCGGGCTGGAGCAGTTCCTCGTGCCCACGTCGGGTCCGTCGCTGCCGGCGCTGCTCGACGAGGCCCGCGAACGGCGACGCCGCGAGCGGGCCGCCAACCGCCGGCGGTACGCGTTGACGGCGCTCGCCGCGGCGGGGCTGGCCCTGGTGGCGGGCGTCGGTGCGGCCGTCGTGGCGCCCCGGGAGACCGCCCCGCCCGCCGAGCAGGTGCGGATGGTTGCCATGCAGCCGGTGGCCGGCACCGTGCCGGTGCACGCCGAGGTGGGGTTGACCGGCACCGGTTGGGGCACCGAGGTGACCATGCACTGCGGGTACGAGCGTCGCGCCGGCTACGCCAGGGCGTACACCTTCCGGCTGGTGGCGCACGGCCCGGACGGCGCCACGGAGCAGGTCGGGTCCTGGCTGGCCGCGCCCGGCGACGACGTGCGGTTCACCGGCGTCACGCGGTTCACCGGTGCCGAACTGGTCCGCCTGGAGCTGCTGCGCGCCGACGGCACCCCGGTCCTGAGCTACGACGTCCGCTGAGCCCCCCGGCGCCACAACCCTCCGCGATCTTGCAGTTCCGGCCCCTGATACGGGGCTATTGCCCGGTTTGCCGGGGCAGGAAGTGCAAGATCGCGCGCGGGAGGGGGGCGGGCTCAGGGACCGCGGCTGCCAGCCGGGAGGCGGCGCGGGCCCGACGGGTCTGGCGCAGCGCGTCGACGGTGAAGACGATCAGCGCGAGCCAGACCAGCGCGAAACCGGCCAGGCGGGCCGGCGGCATCGGCTCGTGGAAGATCAGCACGCCGCAGCCGAGCTGGAGGATCGGGGCGAGGTACTGGAGCATGCCGAGGCCGGTCAGCGGCAACCGGTTGGCGGCACCCGCGAAGAGCAGCAGCGGAACGGCCGTGGCCGCGCCGGCCAGCACCAGCAGCGCGGTGTGCCCGGCGGAGACGTGCCCGAAGGCGGCGTCGCCGCTCGCGGCGAGCCAGCCGAGGTAGCCGAGCGCGGGGAGCGCCAGGACCGCCGACTCGACGAAGAGCCCCTCCGCCGCGGGCAGGCCGAGCCGCTTCTTCACGAGGCCGTAACCGCCGAAGCTGAGCGCGAGGGTGAGCGCGAGGTAGGGCACGTGCCCGTAGTCGACGGTCAGCACCGCCACGGCCAGGCCGCCGACGCCCAGCGCCACCCACTGCGCCGGGCGGAGCCGTTCACGCAGCACGGTCACGCCGAGCAGGACGACCACGAGCGGGTTGATGAAGTAGCCGAGCGCCGTCTCCACGACCCGGTCGGAGTTGACGCCGTAGATGTAGGTGCCCCAGTTCACGGCGATGAGGGCCGCCGCGGCGCCGATCCCCGCGAGGGCGCGGGGCCGCCGCGCGAGCGCCCGCAGGAAACCGATGTTGCGCTGGGCGGCGAGCAGCAGCGCCACGAAGGCCACCGACCACACGATGCGGTGGGCCAGGATCTCCAGCGGCCCGGCGGGTCGCAGCAGCTTGAGGTAGATCGGGAAGAAACCCCAGAGCAGGTACGCGCCGAAGCCGTAGAGGTATCCCAGACGCTGCGGTGTCACGCCTCCACCGTAAGGGGTGACCCGCCGTTTGACTCATGTCCGGTGACGGGCGTCACCTGACTGTCGCGCCCGTCGTACTCCATCCAGCGCTCCGGGTGCACCGGCGTGAAACCGACCTTCGCGTACACGCCGTGCGCGTCGTTCGTGGCCAGCACGATGCGCCGTACGCCCAGGTCGGCCAGGTGGTCCCGGACCGCACCGGCCAGCCAGGTGCCGAGGCCGCGCCCACGCTCGGCCCGGTCGACGTAGACGTCACACAGCCACGCGAACGTCGCCCGGTCGGTGACCACCCGGGCGACGGCGACCTGCCGGCCGTCACCGGGCCGGTAGACGCCGAACGGAATCGACCCGGCGAAGGCCCGCTCCACCGTGTCCCGGTCGCGCCCCATCGCCCAGTACGCGTCGGCGCTGAGCCACTGGTGTACCCGGGCCAGGTCGAGCCGGTCGGGATCGGTGCTGAGCAGGTAACCGTCGTCACGGGTCAGGGTGAACATCCCGAGACGGTAACCCCGCCGGCCGGTCACCGCGGGGGCCAATTCCCGCAGTCTGGTCGTCGCGGCGCGGAGCGCGCGTTCCGGCTCGCGCGGTCCGCCGTCGCCCATCGCTCCGCTGCCCCTCGGTCGGCGGGGGCCGGGTGGCGCTCGACCAGGCCGGGGTGTGGCGCTGTCCCTTCGGTTGCGGCGGGGTGTGCCGCTGTCACTCGGCCCGGGTGGAATGCGCTTGTGCCGGTCAGTCGCGGTCGAGGACGGCGCCGAGGATCCAGGTCACGACGCTGACGAGGAGCGCGCCGAGCACCGCCTCCGGCCAGAAGCCGTCCACGTGGAACGGCAGCCCGGCCTCGCCGGCGATCCAGCTCGTGAGCAGGAAGAGCAGGCCGTTGACGACCAGCGCGATGAGGCCGAGGGTCAACAGGTAGAAGCCGCAGCCGACGGTCTTGATGATCGGCTGGAGCACCGCGTTGACCACGCCGAAGATCGCCGCCACCAGGATCAGGGTGGTGACCGTCCCGGCGACGGAGTCCGCGTCCAGGGTGATGCCGGGAATGAGCAGGGTCGCCAACCAAAAGGCGAGCGCCGTGGTGGCCAGCCGGATCAGAAGGCCCTTCAGAAAACCCATGGCGGGGATCGTGCCATGCGGCGACCACCGGCGGAACCCGTGAAGATCCGTCGAGCGCGGTCGGTGGGCGGCCGACAACGCGCCGTGCGGCCGGCGGCCGGGCGATCGGTGGATGCATGGGCGGCGGCCGGCATCACGGCTGACAGCCCGGAGCGGGTGCGGCTTCCCCGGAAACCGGGAGGGTGGGCGCCAACGGGAACCGGCGGGACGGGTGACCGACGAGATGCGCCTCGACCGGGGTGAGCGAGAGCCGCGCCCACCGAAGCGCCCTACGGTTGACGACCGCCACCATGTCGTCCCGGATCCGGGTCAGCATCTGCGCCGAGTCGCCGAGCCCGAGCGCGGTGCCGGCCAGCGCGGCCTCGCCGGGGTGCAGGGGTTGCAGCACGGCCAGGTCGGCGCGGCCCAGGGCGTCCACGTCGGACGGAGTGAGCTCGTCGCGTACCACGAGCGTCGACCCCCACGGTCGTTCCGGTTCGGCGCCGGCCGGCACCGGGCCCGCGTCGAGCACCACGAGCAGCGGAGCCAGCGGGGTGCCCGCCCCGGTGGGGACCGGCCGGCCGGGTGGCAGCAGCGGGATGGCCCCGGTCGGCGTGCCGACGCCACGCACGAACGGCTCCCACACCCGTGGCCGCGCGGTCCGCACCACCACGCGGGCGCCGAGCGCCAGCGCCCGCAGCACCACGAGCTGCGCGACGCGTACGCCGCCGACCACCACCACCCGCGTGCCCTCGGGGCGGAACAGTCGGACGGTCAGCGCGGCGCCGTGCCGGTTGGTGCCGATCATCAGCCCGGCCGCGCCCAGCGTCAGGTCCAGTGCGTCCGGCGCCGGCCCGGAGCCGACCGGCGGCCCGCCCAGCGCCAGCGGCAGTGTGCCGGCCAACCCGTGCGCGTGCGCGCCGTCCCACCGGCGGGCGTGCCCGCCGAGCGCCGTGACGAGCCGGTCCAGCTCCTGCGCAGCGATCGACAGCGCGTGGCGAGACCCGGCCGCGAGGCGTACGGCAAGCGTCTCGCCGCCGGCCGCCGGGCCGGCGTGGAGCGACACGGTCGTGGCGGCGGCCGGCAGGGCCAGCAGCCGGGCCACGAGCCGCCCGGGCCGGTCGTCGGGCACGTCGGGCCACCGCTCCAGCCCGAAGGTGGCCTGGTGCAGCTCGCCGGTGCGCACGACCGTCCACTCCTCACGGACAGGTCCGCCCTCGTGATGGGCCAGTTCGGTGAGCAACCGCAGTGCGGAGGTGACGCCGAGCGGACGTGCGTCGAGCGGCCGCAGCCGCCGCACGATCCGGCGGACGGCACCCGCGAGGGCCTGGCGCAGCTCCTCCGGCGACCATCCGTCGACCCGCAACGCGCGCACCGCGAGGACGGCCCGCTCCCGGCCGGGCAACCGCCCGTCGGTCAACTGCCGGTAGGACGTGCCGGCCGCACCGCCCACGGCGGGTGCGGGCAGCGCCGTGACCACGAGCTGGATCCGGATCGGCGGCGCGTCCGCCGGGGCGGACGGCAGGAGCGCCGAGGGCGCCGGGAGCGGCCGGTGCCCGTCGCCGAGCAGGTCGCCCGAATCACCGAGTTCCAGCAGGGCCACGAGGCCCGTCGCGTCGTCCAGCACGGCGGCGGGCGCGCCGGCCAGCTCCGCGGGACGGACGGCGGCACCCGGGTCGACCAGGTCGAGCAGGGCGGCCGGTGGGGCCTGCGCGGGCAGGGCCCGGCGTCGGGTCAGGTAACCGAGCCCGGTCGTCGCCCACTCGAAGAGCCAGCGGCCCCGGACCGGCAGCCAGGCCAGCGCCAGCAGCAGCGCGGCTGCCGACGTGGCGCCCGCCAGCAGCCCGGGCCCCCGGCCGAGGGCGGCCACCGGCAGCGCCAGCGCCACCTGCGCGGCGGCGATCTGACCCGCCCGGACACGCGCGGACCGGCGGACCGCGATCCGCGGCGACGGCGTACGACCGGTGCGTTGGGCGGCCACCGGCGGACCGGAGACCGGGGCCGCATCGCGGCGCGCGGCGGGGCGGGAGTCGACGATGCCGCCCGCCGTCATCACGCCTCCCCGACGATCACCGACCGCTACGTTGCTGACGCACATCGTAGGGGAGGGCCCGCGTCCGCGTTGTCCACAGGGGATCGGAGTGGGGTAGCAGAACAGCAACCGGACGGCTACCGTCAGCCACGAGTTCCGCTGAGCCCCGCGCCCACCGTGCCCGACATCCCGGGCGCGAGCGGCGCGTCCCCGGAGCGGGCGCGCCGATGGCCAGCCACGACCGAGATGCGAGGTGAGGTCCGGAGTGTCGCAGACCCAGGCGGAAGCCGCGGTGATGCAGCAGACCGCCGCGAAGTTCGAGCAGGTGGACCAGTCCCTGCAGTCGATGCTCAGCAGCCTGATGGCCGAGCTGGAGGTGTTGCAGCAGGCCTGGCGTGGCGCCGGTGGGCGGTCGTTCGAGCAGGTGAAGCAGCAGTGGGCGCAGGACCAGGCGGCGTTGCAGCGGGCCCTGCGGGAGACCGCGGGCGCGATCCGCACGGCCGGGCGGCAGTACGACGCCTCCGACACCGAGGCGGCCGGCCGGGTCGCCGGCGCCAACCGCGGCGGCATCCAGCTGCCGCTCTGACCGATCCAGGGGAGGGATCCGCAGGTGGACAACGGCGTACTGGTCGTCAACTTCGCCGCGCTGCAACAGGCCAGCGCGGACATCCAGAAGGCACTCAACACGCTCGACTCGCAGCTCGGCCAACTGGAGCGCGACGCCGCGCCGCTGGTGGCCAGCTGGACGGGTGACGCCCGGCAGGCGTACGAGCAGCGGCAGGCACGGTGGCGCGCGGCCTCGCAGGACCTGCAGGCCATGTTGCGTGACATCAAGATCGCGGTCGACGAATCGGCCTCCGACTACCTCGACACCGAGAAGAGGAACGTCGGCCTGTTCCAGTGACGGCGACGCCGCCCGGCGCCGCACCGGAGCGGGGCGCCCGATCGGCACCCGCTCCGGCGGCACCGGCTGGTGCGGCGCCCGCTCGGTGGCGGCGCCGGCTGGTGCGGCGTCCGCTCGGTGGCGGTGCCGGCTGGTGCGGCGCCCGCTCGGTGGCAGCACCGGCTGGTGCGGCGCCTGCTCGGTGGCGGCGCCGGCTGGTGCGGCGCGCTCGGTGGCAGCACCGGCGCGTCGATGGTGGAGCCGGTCGTCTCCGGCCGGCTCCACCCCTGCGGGACCGGCATGCCGGATCACCCGGCCTGCCGGGCAGCGTGAGTCGCACGGCCGGTGCCGCCGTGGGCGTACTGCCCCACGGGAGCGGCGCTCAGGCCCGGCCGGCTGCCCCACGGGAGCGGCGCTCAGGCCGCCGGTTGCCCCACGGGAACGGCGTTCAGGCCGGGTCAGCCGGGCGCCAGCGCCGGCGCGTGCCGCGGGGCAGCACGAGGGCGAGCAGCACGACCGCGGCGGCCACCGCGCCGACGGCCGCCGCCACGACCAGCGCCCGGTCCCGGGCGGCTGCCCGGCGGGCCTGCTGGGCCCGCCGCGCCGGGTCGACCCGCTCGTCGGCCAACGCCGCCACCGGACGTGCGCGGACGGGCGCGCCGCCGGGAGTCTCCGTGACGGCCCGGTAGGGGTTGAGCACGCCGGCGCCGTACCCGCCGTCGGGTGCCGGATCGGTGGTCGCGACGATCCGCTCCGCCACCTGGGCGGCGGTCAGGTCGGGGTGGTACGCGCGCAGCAGGGCCGCGGTGGCGGCGACGAACGGCGCCGCGTAGCTGGTCCCCTCGGCGCGGCGGTGCCCGTGGCCGGGTGCCGCCATGAGCACCTCGCTGCCCGGGGCGACGAGATCGACGTACGGGCCGGTCTGCGAGAACGAGGCGCGCGACCCGTCCGGGGCGATGGCGCCGACGCCGAGCACCCCGTCGTACGCGGCCGGGTACGGCGTGGGGTCGCCCGCTTCGTGCAGGTTGCCAGCGGCGGCCACCACCACGACGTCGCGCGCGTGGGCGTACGCGACGGCGGACCGGACGGCCGGACTGTCCACGTAGAGCACGACGGAGAGGTTCAGCACGTCGGCACCGTGATCCACCGCCCACCGGATCGCCCGGGCGAACTCGGCGGCGCTGACCGTACGCCCCGACTCCCGTCCGTCCACCACCTGCTGCTCACTCACGCGTACCGGCAGGATCCGGGCGCCCGGCGCCAACCCGCGGAACGCGACGCCCGGCCGCGAGGTCGCGGCGATGATGCTCGCCACGCCCGTGCCGTGACCGGCGCAGTCCCGGGTGCCGTCGCCGCCCGCGTCGAGCAGGTCCGTGCCGTCGAGCACCCGGCCGTCGAGCTGCGGATGCTCCCGGTCCACCCCGGAGTCCACCACCGCCACGGTCACGCCGGTGCCCGTCGTCAGGGAGGCGAGCCGCTCGGGGGCGTACCGCTGCTGCGGCCACGGGAGGGCCGCGACGGGCCGGACGGCGGCCGGCGGAGTCGGGCAGCCGGGCGCCGCCCGGAGGGCCGCGACCGTCGGCGGAGCGGCCTGCCGGGCCGCTGCGGTGGCCGGTGCGCCGGTGATCAGGGTGGCCGTCAGAGCTGCCGCAGCGGGCCACACCAACGCCCGGGACATCGACCGCCTCCGTATCGTGTCGGCTCCGCGACGGGATGTTATCGCCTCTCGTGCGCGGCGGCGCACCGCCGACGGCCTGCCATTGTGATCTTGTTACTACCTTGTAGGTTGTAGGCGATGCCTGTGGCCTGTTCTCGGGAGGAGAGGTGGCCGTGACCGAATGGGAGCCGGCCACGGAGGTCGAGGCGGCGATGCGGGACGCGCTGCGCGCCCACGACCAGGAACGATACTTCCGGATCCTGGCCCGGACGGATCTCCTCCTCCCGGTGGCACAGCCGACGGCCGGTCAGGCGCCGACCGGATGGGGCACCTGGACCAGCGGCGGTCGCACGCACGTGCTCGCGTTCACCTCCGCCACCGCGTTGCGGGCGTGCCTCGGCGAGAGCGCCGGTGGTCACCGCCGCACCCCGTACGCGGATCTCGCCGCCGGATGGCCCAACCCGGAATGGTGGCTGGCCGTGAACCCCGGCCTGCCCATCGAGGGTTACCTGCCGGCCTGGTACGTCGCCCAGCTCTCCCGGGGCGACGTACGGCTGCCCGGTCGTACCCTCGGTGCCCGTGCCCGCCTGGAGCGGGTGGAGTCGCTGGCCCGGGCCCGGGCCGCGGCCACCGGTCGGGACACGTCCCCGTCGCCGGTCACGGGTCCGGGCGCCGCGCCGTCACCCGATGCCGGCGCCGTCGGCCTGCCGGGTCGGACGTCGTTCCGGGGTGCCGCGCCGACCGCCGGGCTGCCGCTCGTCGAGACGGCCGGGCCCGCGTCCCGGGTACCGTCCCCCGCACCCGCACCCGCGGCGCTCCCGCGCCGGTCGGGCGACGCGCCTCCGGCCGCCTGGCGGCCGTCCGGCGCCGATCCGGCCCCGACGACCGGTGGGGAGCGACCCACCCCGCCACCGCCGTTCCTCGCCCCCGGCGGCCGACCCGGCCCGGATCCGGGACGACCGCTTGCGACGCGGCCGGGCGCGGTCGAGGCGGCGGGCGGCAACGGCACGAGGGCGGGCGGCCCCGCCGAGCCGCCGCGCCGCTCCTTCTTCGAGCCCGCCTCCGGGCGGCGGTCGGCGTCCCGGGATCCGGCCGACCGGGCGGCGCCGCCGTCCCGGTTCGGCCGTAGCGACCAGCCGTTCCCTCGCCGTGGCCCGGTCGACGGGCCGAAGGACGCGGAGGCCACCCAGGCCTTCTTCACCCCGGCCCGGCAGCCGACGCCCGCTCCCCGGCCGTCCTCCGGCGGTGGGCGGGCGGGGGACAGTGCCGAGGCGACCCAGCCCCTGCGCTACCGGCGGCCCGACCCACAGGCCGACGAGCCCACGCGGGCCTTCGGCCTGTCCGTGCCGCCTCCGCCACCAGGCCGCCGCCCCGGCACCGACCTGGGCGGCGAGCCGACCCAGCCGCTGCCGCCGCGTCCCCGGGTGGAGCCCGATCCGGGCCCCGTCGAGGAACTGCCGCCATCCGCCGCGGAGCCGGTGTCCGGCCCACCGGCCCCCCGCCGCGGCTTCACGCCCATCGTCATCGAGGGCACGATCGTGGAGTCCCGGGATCTCGACCCGCCGGGAGCCGGCGGGCCGGGGACCGCCGCCTCCGCCGGCCCGTCGACGGCCGGCCCCGGTGGGCGTACGGAGGGCGCCGACCCGTGGACCGCCGCCCCCCGAGCCCGCTCCGGCGAGGCCGACTTCTGGTCACCGTCCCGCCCGACCTCCCCGGCCGGGGCCGGCACGACCGCAACGTCGGCGGGTGGTACGACCGCAACGTCGGCGGGTGGCGCAATGTGGACGGCCGGCGCGTCGGGCGACGTCTCCGCGACGCGTGCCGGCTTGCCCGGGTCCGAGGACGCGACGGTCAACCTGGGCGTGCCGGCGGGGAGCACCGCGACCACCACCACGAGTCCCGCTCGCGCCGGAAACGACGAGCGTCCGTCCCCCGTCCCCGCGCCGGGTGGTTCGGCCGCCGGAGCGGCCCGCGACACGTCGGTGGCCGAGTCCCGAGCCGCCACGACCGACGACTCCGCCACCTCGGCGTCCGGCCCGACGGCCGGCGGCCCGACCACGGGAACGTCCGCCGGCGCGGCGGGAACCCCGGACCCGGCCGCGGACGCCGGAACGTCGCACCCGGCCGCCGGCGGCGCACCGGGGACGTCGGACCCGGCCGCCGCCGGAACTCCGGGGACGAGCCCCACCGCGGGTACGAGCCCCACCGGTTCCGCCGCCCCCGACCGCGCCGGACAGCCGGCCGTCGAGTTCCAGCCGGCGAACGCCGTCGAGGAGGACCTGCTGGCCGCGGCGGGCGCCGGCAGCACGGACACCTTCCTCTCCACGCTGCTGCTGGCGCGGGTGCTGCTGCCGGTGGCCGCCGGGTCGGCCCCCGGCAGCCGTCCCGGCGACCCGGGCTTCGTGTGGCGTACGGAGGAACTGGACGGCGAGACCTTCGTGGTGGTCTACACCTCCGCGGAGCGGATGGCCGACCACGTCGACGGCGGGGTGGAGACCGTCCAGGTCAAGTTCGTGCAGCTCATCCGCCGCTGGCCGGACGAGGCGTGGTCGTTCGCCGTCAACCCGGGCACGCCGGTCGGCGCGAAGCTGCCCGGCGAGCAGATCATCGGCTTGGCCAACTGGGCCGCCGAGGTCGGCCTGGGTGACGACACGGAGTCCGAGGACGCGGCGGCCGTCACCGAACCGGTCGAGCGGCCCCGGTCGACGCCGAAGCCCGCCGACCCGTCCCGGCCGGTGCTCATGCAGAAGGCGGTGGCGCCCAGTCAGGTGGCGTACTACCTGGAGCGGGGCTACGACCGGGTCTCCGGTTTCGTGCACCGGGCCCCCGAGGTCGCCCACCTGAACACCCCGGCCAAGCTGTACGACGCGCTGGGGCTGGGCTACCCGGACTCGCCCTTCTCCCGGGACGCCGAGGAGATCTACGTGCTGCGCTGGCCGGCGTACCGCCCGAGCCTCTACCGCATCCCCTACGGCGGGCAGACCGAGGCCGCCATGCGGGCCATGGAGGGTTGGGTCATCGAGCGCCCGCCGTTCCGCGGCAACGGCTTCGCGCCCGGGGAGAGCAGCGACGTCGTGGCGGAGTTCAAGGTGGACAGCGCCCGCCTCCCGCACGGCGCCCAGCTCTGGCGCATCGGAGCGGACGGCACCGAGCGGGTCGTGGCCGTCCTCGACAGCGACGCGCTGCGCTGGCGGGAGGTGGAGGCGCAGTGATCCGCGACGGTTACGTGGCCCGCTGGCGTGGCCGGGAGTACCAGGCCAGCCCGGACGGGGACGACGTCCGCCTCTACCAGCCGGATCCGGGCGAGGGCTTCGAGGAGGTGCGCCCCGGCCGGTACGTGCGGGTGCTGCCGATGGCCGAGGTCGAGGATCTGGCGTACGTGCGGACCACCTGCACCTGGCAGGGGCAGCCGTTCATCGTGCTGGGCGAGCACGACGGCTGGCTGCGGGTGGAGTACACCGGTGGGCGGTGGCCGGTCGCCCAGGCCATGCGGCTCGAGGTCTTCGACTTCGGCGTCTACCAGGGCTGGGCGCCCGCCGCCGAGGTCACCGACCTGCGCGAACAGCGGATCTGAGCGCGGCGGTCAGGACTTCGTCCAGCGCAGGACCTCGCCGAGCACCACGTCGGGGGCCTCGACGTGGGGGAAGTGCCCCACCCCGTCGAGCAGACGCCACTCGTACGGCGCGATGACGTACCGGCCGGACCCCTGGGCGGTACGCGGCAGCGAGGCGACGTCGGCGGCGCCGTGCAGTTGCAGGGTCGGGGTCACGAGCGGCTTCTGCATGAGCTTCACGAAGCGGTAGCCGTGCAGGCGCAGCACCGACCGGAACGCCCAGCGGTAGCCCTCCAGCGCGCAGAAGGCGGCCTGGGGGATCCGCATGGCCTCCCGGCACCGCTCCGCGTACGCGGCGAAGCCGGCGCTGGCCACCCACTCCGGGCCGCCCCAGCGGCGCAGCAGTTCCTCGACGACCGCCCCGCCGTCGCGGGTCAGCACGTGCTCGTACCGGGGGAGCTGGAACTTCAGCGCCGGTGTGGACGCCGCGAACTGGCCGCGCGGGTCGGCGAAGATGGCGGCGCGCAGCCGCAGCGGGTGCGGCGCGCCGAGCACCACGAGCCGGCGTACGAGCTGTGGGTGGAACGAGGCGGCCGTCCAGGCGATCAGGCCGCCGGCCCCCGTGCCGACCAGGGTGGCGGAGCGCTCGCCGAGGGCGCGGATCAGGCCGGCGACGTCGGCCGCGAGGGTGTAACCGTCGTACCCTCGGGGCGGCTTGTCGCTGGCGCCGTACCCGCGCAGGTCCATGGCGACCGCCCGGAAGCCGGCGTCGGCCACGGCCGGAAGCAGGTCGTGCCACGCCCACCAGTGCTCGGGGAAGCCGTGCAGGAAGAGGACCATCGGCCCGGTGCCGGCCTCGACCACGTGGAACCGGCTGCCGTTGGCGCCGACGAACCGGTGTGTCCAGGGCCCTTCGGTGAGGACGCAGGACTCGTCGACGGGCCCGCCGTACTGGTCGGTCATGTGTCTCAGACTAGGGCCCCGACTCGATCAGCGGTCGGGGCCGTCCGGCCGAGGGGCGGTCGGGGCCGCCGACAGTCGGGGCTGTCCGGTAGCCGGGGCTGTCCGCTGGCGGGGCCCCGGCCAGCGGTTCCGCCGCCCGGAACGGCAACGGCGCCCGAGGGGAACCCCCGGGCGCCGTCGCCGTGTCACCGGATCAGGAGATGCGGATCTTCATCGAGGTGCCGTCCTGCTCCAGCACCCTGATCTTGACACCGACCGCGGGGAGCTTGACGCCGTGGTTCGGCAGCTCCTCGTAGAAGTACTTCTTGGTGTCGTCGAACAGCGGCTGGGCGTCCTGGCCCCGGATGTACTGCGGCTGGCTGTTCAGGTGCAGGGTGAACGAGTCGGCCTTCTTCAGGCTGAACGGCGCGTCGTACACCTGGACCCGGGCCCGCCACGGCTGACCGGTGAGGTTGTAGATCGGGCGCGGGTGCGCGTCGATGTACATGTTGCGGCCCTCACCGGGGTGCGCGGCCGTGTTGTTGTCCGGCCAGCGGGTGTTCCAGTACGAGATGAGCAGGCCTTCCTGGTACGCGTAGTGGTCCACCCAGTCCGGGCGGGTGTTCGTGTAACCGAAGAAGTACGGCCCGGTCTTCAGGTACTTGTCGTACGAGACGTACGACCGGTTGCCCGCGATGTAGTAGTTGTCGAACAGGCGGGTGTAGGTGGCACCCACGGCCTGCCAGCCCTGCAGGGTCCAGCCCGCGTCGGCGGTCTCGGCGCCGTCGGTGAACACGGTCTGGCCGTCGGCCGTCACCGTGATCGCGTCACCGAAGAAGCCACCCTCGGCCACGCCGCCGTCGGTGACGTAGTGCAGGCGGACCTGCGCCACCTTGCCGGCGATCGAGTCCAGCGGGATGTTGATGTCGGCCCAGGCGCCGTTGCTGCTGCCGTCGAGGGCCGGGCGGCCGGCGCCGTCGACGCCGATCGGCTGGCCGTTGACGGTGCCGTCGAGGTCGGTCCAGGTCTGGCCGCCGTCGGTGGACGCCTCGAAGTAGAGGTAGTCGTACCCCTCCTCGATGGCGTACTTGCCCTTGAGCGACAGGCTGGCCGTCGACTTCCCGGTCAGATCGAACGTCCTCGTCATGCTGTTGTTGAGGTCGTCGTCATTGCCGGAGAAGTACTGCTTCGACCCCTCGAACGGTTGGCCGTAGTTGAAGGTGTACTCCCGTTGGGGCAGCACCACCACCACGGCCTGCGCCTTCTTCGAGTTGTACTCCTGCGGGCCGAGGTCGAGCGTGCGCTTCTGCCCCGCCACGACGACCTCGTAGTCGAGCCAGCCGAGCTGGAGCTTGTTCCACGCACCCAGGTCGCCGCCGCGCTCGCCGATGCCGGCGTCGTTCTTGGCGCCGAGCCGGCTCTGGGCCATCAGGGTCCAGTGCTCGTTGTTGTTGTCCGCCGAGCCGTAGTCGTCCGGCAGGCCGAGGTCGTGGCCGTACTCGTGGTAGAAGACGCTGCGGCCGCCGTTCTCCGGCTGGATCGTGTAGTCGCGGACCCAGAGACCGGTGTTGCCGATCTGGGTGCCACCGATCGGGAAGTTCGGCGGGCCGACGGGCGAGCTGTTGAACGCCGACCAGCGGTGGCTCCAGATGGCGTCCTCACCCTGGTGCGGGTCGCCGTCGGCCTGGTCGCCGCCGGAGTGGACGATCTGGAAGTGGTCGATGTAGCCGTCCGGCTCGTTGAAGTCGCCGTCGCCGTCGTAGTCGAACCGGTCCCAGGTGTCGTACGACTTCAGGTCCGCGGCGATCTGCGCGTCGGTGCGGCCCTTCGCCTTCTGGTCGGCGTACCAGACGTTGATGGCGTCCCGGATCAGCGCCCACGTGTTCGAGCAGACGTTGTCCGAGCAGACCGCCGGGTCGCCGGTCGGGTCGTCGTCGGACTTCGGGTCGTCGGACCGACCGTAGCGGGCCTCGTTGTAGGGGACCTTCACCCAGTCGGTGACCATGCCGTCGACGCTGTAGCGGCCCGAGGACTGCGCCTCGTAGTACTGCTTCAGCGACTCGTCACCCGGGTTGGTGCCGAAGTACAGCTGCCGGAAGTGCTCCGGGCTGAAGTCCGGCTGCCACACCGTGGAGTTGTCCACCGCCCGGTTGGGCTGGGGGATCTGGTTGTGCAGCGGCCCGTCGAAGGTCGTCGGCCCGGCGATGTCCGGGTTCATGTCCTTGTCCGGGTAGGACGGGTGACGCTGGTTGCCGAACTCCGCCAGGATCACGAAGATCTTGTCGGTGCGCTCGCGCTTGAGCTCGACGTACTGGTCCTTCTTCTTCTTGCCGCTGGCGAACGTGCGGGCGTTGGTGCCCGTGCCGTTCGTCTCACCGACCTTGACGACCGTGCTGCCGTTCCGCTCGACCGGCTTGCTGCGGCCGCTCAGGACGTCGGAAAGGCCCTGCTGGCGCAGTTCGCGGCGCTTGTCCTCGAGCTTGTCGGGGAGTTCGTCCGAAACTGCCTGCGGTTCGGCGGTGGTTGGAGCTGCTGCCGGCAGATTGGGCTGGGGCGCCGCCGAGGCGGACGGGCCGAAGACGAGGCCTGTCGCCGTCAGTGAGAGCCCGAGCAGACCCACTGCGACTTTGCGCACGTGGTACCTCCGGTGATGAAGGAACCGGCCCTTCGGGGATATGGACCGGTGAAGATCGACCCCACGGGTGGGATCAATGGTGAACATAGACACTGGTGTGACTCGTGGGAAGATGCGCGGGTCGATTTGTTGCAGGATTTTGTTGGCGACGTCGCTCTGCGTCACATCCCGGAGGTGTCGGCGCGCAGCGTGAGCAGCGGATCCGTCCCAGGGCGCACGTGCACTGACAAATTTCGATCACTTTGGTCGAGGCGTACGAAAAGGGGCCGGTGGCGTCTCCGCCACCGGCCCCGGGATCTGCCGACGGATCAGTTCTTGATCCGCACGACCATCTCGTCGGTCGGGTTGGTGCCCTGCTTGACGATCTCGATTCGGGTGCCGCTGCCGGCCACCTTCACCGAGTTCCACGGGTTGCCGCCGGTCCAGTACTTGGCCGCCCCGTTGTCGCTGAACACCGGGTTCGGCGCGAGCTCCGGAACCGTGACCGCCACGCCGTTGAGGCGGAAGGTCTGGGCCGGCTTGGCGTACAGGCTGAACGTGGCGTCGTACGTGCTGCGCCGGTTCGTGATGGTGCCCTGGCCACCAACGTTGATCTTGTCCGGGCGGACGTCGACCGGAAGGTTGAAGCCGTAGCCCGGGTGCTGCGAGGTGTTGTTGTCGCCGTAGGCGTAGTTCACGTACCAGACCAGCATGCCGGGCTGGTTCGCGAACCGGTCCACGAAGTCCGGCCGGGTGTTGCCGTAGCCGAAGTTGTACCCACCGGTCCGCAGCGCGTCGTCGTACCCGAAGTAGGTCCGGTTCTCCGCGATGTAGAAGCGGGGGTACTCGTCGGTCACCGTGCCGCCCATCCGGGTGAAGCCCCGGGCGGTCCACTCGGCGGCCAGCGTCTCGGCGTCGTCGGTCCAGGCGACGGTGCCGTCGCGGACCAGCGAGATGTCGTCCAGGAACGGGCCGGCGAGGTGCACGCCGCCGTCGGTCTGGTAGCGGTAGCGGAACTGGACGACCTGACCGGCGTACGCGGAGAGGTCGTAGTTCAGGTCCACCCAGCTGCCGCTGGACGAGCCGTCCACACCGGTCTCACCGGCGTCGATGAGCGGGCTGCTCAGCGGCGCCCAGCTGGCGCCGTTGTCGGTCGACACCTCCGCGTAGAGGTAGTCGTAGTCCTCCTCGATGTCGTACCACGCCTTGGCGTTGATCGAGGCGGACGCGGCGCCGGTCAGGTCGAGCTGCCGGGTCAGCGTGTTGTTGAGGTCGTCGGCGCTGCCGCCCCACCACTCGTACGACCCGCCGTACGGCGTGTTGTAGCTGGTGCTCTGGGTCTGCGGGGGCAGGTTGACGACGACCGCCTGGGCCTTCGGCCCGTCGCTGTCGCCGGCCGGGCCGAGGGTCACCTGGGTGGTGCCCGAGCCGTACTCCACCGTCGAGTGGTTCAGCCAGCCGAGGAAGAGCTTCGACCAGGGGTCCATGTAGCCGGGGGTCGAGCCGATGTCGTCGACGCCGTGGCTCAGCCAGGAACCGGACGCCATCAGGCTCCAGAAGCCGACGCCGTTGTCGCCGCCGGCGGTGTCGTACAGGTCCGGCAGGCCGAGGTCGTGGCCGTACTCGTGGGCGAACACGCCCAGGCCGCCGTTCTCCGGCTCCGTGGTGTAGTCGCGGATCCAGAGCCCGGTGTCGCCGATCTGCACGCCGCCGGCCTTGTTGTACGACGGGCCGGCGGTGCCGGCCAGGTTCGGGAACGCGGCCCAGCGGTGCGACCAGATGGCGTCCTCGCCCTGGGTGCCGCCACCGGCCTCCTCGCCCTCACCGGCGTGCACGGCCTGGAAGTGGTCGATGTAGCCGTCGGGCTCGTTGAAGTCGCCGTCGCCGTCGAAGTCGTACCGGTCCCAGACGTCGAACTGCGCCAGGTACTCCTTGATCTGCGCGGAGGTCTTGCCCGCGGCGACCTGCGAGTCGTACCAGGCGGTGGCACTGTCCTTGATGAAGTTCCAGTAGCCGTCGCTCTCGGGGATGTTGTTCGAGCCGTACCGGGCCTCGTTGAACGGCACGGTGACCCAGTCGGTGACGTCGCCGCCGACGGTGTAGCGGCCGCCGGACTGCTTCAGGTAGAAGTCCCGCATCGACTCGTCGTCACCGTAGAACATGTCGACGTAGTGCTCGCGGTGGAAGTCGGGTCGCCACAGCGTGCTGTTGTCGTCGGTGGCGCTGCCGTCCCAGTCGCGGTCGGGCTCGGGGATCTGGTTGACCACGGGGCCGGGGGCGCCGCCGGTGCGCGGGTCGATCTGGTCGCCGAAGTTCACCAGCATCGTGAAGATCGGGTCCGTCTTCGGGGGCTGCTGGTACTCGACGAAGACGTCGTCCTTGACCTGGATGACCTTCGAGCCGTTGCGCGTCTGGAGCTTGGCCTTGCCGGAGAGCAGGTCGGCGATGGCCTGCTTCCGGATCTCCCGCTGCTGATCCGCCTTTGGATCGGGGAGGTTGTCCCTGCCGTGCTTGGCCTTGTCGGAACTGGGGGTCGGGCCCGCCGCCGGGGCGCCGGAGGCCGGCGTCGCCACGACTCCCGCCGCCAGCAGCGCGGCCGTGGCGGTGGCCAGGCCGGCTGTGACTCGTCTCCTCAAAGGGTCCCTCCTTTGTGGATCTGTTACATGACAGGGTGCTCGAACGCAGCGACTGTCATGAGAAGCGTCACTCACCCTTACAGAGGAGCAAGCGCTTGTCACGGGTCAATTGCCGGCGTCGGTTCGCCGTTTTGCCTACTTATGGACGGGAAATTCAGGGCAAAGCAACCGTAGCCCGGGGCAACGGTAAACGTTACGTTTAGGTCACGGACACGAAGCGTGACGATGGTTATGGGGTGCCCAAGAGTGGAGCGCTGGGGCTCGCGAAAACGTCACGCTGAACGCCGACCGAGGGCGCCGGGCGTACGAGACGGGTGACGTGATCCTACGGATCGCCGTCCCCCGCGCGACGGCGAGCGGCCCGCCCGGAGCACACGCTCCGGACGGGCCGCACGGGATTGGCCGGTCGGTCAGTTCCGCGCCGGGGTCACCTGGATCATGGCGTACGAGTTGTCCCTCGCCGCCTTCTTGACGGTGAGCGAGACGCCGAAGTTGACGCCCTGGTCACCCGGGTTGCCCGTGCCCAGCACGATGGCCCCGCCACCGAGCGTCACGCCGTAGAACTCCGGCGCCGGCGTGCCGTCCGGGTGGGTCACCCGGGTGGTGTACGGCGCGTTGTTCCGCGACGGCAGCACGACCGACGCGTCGACGTCACGGGCGTACGCCGCGCCGTCCCGGATCTCGATGCCCGGGTACCAGCCCTTGGCGTCCGTGAACGTCTTCACCGGCGCCTGCGGCCCGAACTTGGTGCAGTACTCGCTGTACGGCTCGCCCGCGGCCTCCAGGCACTCCTGGAAGGGGTAGGTCGGGTTCAGCGAGAACGCCGCGTTCGACGACTGCGGACGGCTCGGCAGGTTGTCCTGCACCGACGGGTCCTTCTCGGCCGCCGTGCCGCGACGACGCAGCGGGTCGAAGTGCGAGTCGACGATCAGCAGACCACCCTTCGCGCCGTAGCTCGGCAGAGCGGTGAGCTGCCCGGTGACCGCGTTCGAGTCGCCGAGCGTGGTGTCCCGGTACCAGACCAGCATGCCCGGGGCGTTGTACGCGATCCGGTCGACCTTCCACGCGTCGCGCGAGTAGACCGTGTCGTAGGCGTACTTCAGGCCCTTGTCGAAGCCGTCGAAGTTGCGCCACTCCGCCAGGTAGTAGTGGGCCTGGACCTCCGTGCCGCTGGTGATCCGCCAGCCCGTGCCGCTGGTGTCGACGAAGGTGCCGCCGGTCGCCGTCCAGCCGTTGGCGCCGCTCTCCACGTCGTCGCTCCACGTGGTGGCGCCGCCGCCGGTCACCGAGAAGTCGTCGGCGAACCAGCCCCGCTCGACGAACGCCTCGTCGGTCGCCTGACGCAGCCGCAGCTGGACGGTCGTCCCCGCGTACGGCGACAGGTCGACGTAGTCGTGGCGCCAGCCGTCGGTGGTGCCGGTCAGGCCGTACTTCTTGCCGCCGAAGTCGTGCATGCGGCCGTTCGGGTCCTGGTAGTTGTCATCGGTGCTGACCAGGTTGCCGGCCTCGTCGTACACCTTCAGCTCGGTCCAGGAGGTGCCGCCGTCCGTCGAGACCTCGACGAAGCCGTAGTCCCAGTCCTGCTCGATGACGTAGTTGTTCCACATCCAGAACTTCGCGTCCGCGGCCGCCGGCACGTCGACCGAACGGGTCAGCTTGACGTCGGCCCAGTCCTGGTCGTTGCCGCCGTGCCACATGTTGGACCCGCTGTGCGGCGTGGCCAGCGTGATGACCTTGTCCGGCAGGTCGACCTTGATGCCGTCCTCCGTGCCGCGCGGCGTACGCGAGGTCTGCCCGACCTTCACCGTGCGCGACTTCGAGCCGGGGGCGATGGTGAGCGGGTCGGCCCAGCCGAGGACCCACTTGTCCCACAGACCCATGTGGGTCGGCAGCGCCTGGAAGATCTCACCGGAGTGCGACCCGGACGCCATCAGGTCCCAGAAGTCCACGTCGGAGTCGGCCGCGCCGGACGTGTCGTAGAGGTCCGGCAGACCGAGGTCGTGGCCGAACTCGTGGGCGAACACACCGACGCCGGCGTCCTCCGGCTGGACGATGTAGTTCGACACCTGGAGGTTGGTGCCCGGGATGCGGTAGCCGCCCGTCACCGTCGAGGAGTGCGCCCAGACGGCGTACACGCCCTGCGCGCCACCGCCGCTCGACTTGCCCTTGCCGGCGTGCACCAGCACCAGGTGGTCGATCACGCCGTCCGGCTCGAAGACGTTGCCGTCACCGTCCCGGTCGCCCTGGTCCTCGATGTCGTAGTCGGCCCACGGGAAGTCCGGGTCCATGGCGGCCAGGGCGTCGATCGCGTCGGTGGCCAGCCGGCCCACGCCGGCCGGGTTCTCCGGGTGGCCGTTCATCGACTGCTCACGGCCGGCGACCCAGTTGCCGTTCTCGTCCTGGAAGCAGCGGTTCGCGGCGTACCAGGCCTCCGAGTGCGGCACGGTGATCCAGGGGCTGGCCTGCCCGTCGACCGTGTACGCGCCCTTGGACATCTCCAGGTACATGTTGTGCATCGTGCGACCGGAGATGTCGATGCCGGGCCGGCCGTCGGGGCCCCGCAGGTCCTTGCGCACCCGCTCGGTGATGCCCCGCTTCGTGTAGAGCATCTTGTCGTAGTGCTGCGGCGAGAAGTCCGGCACCCACATGGAGTTGTTGTCCTTGTGGGGCAGGCTCGCCGGGTTCGGGATGTTGTTGTGCTTCGGGCCGTTCTGCACGGTGCCCGGGACGCAGGTACGGTCCTCGAACACCGTCCTCGGCACCATGACGTTGGTGAAGTCGTCGTTGGCCTGGTCGTTGAACTCGACCAGCAGCGTCAGCAGCTTCGCCGTCTGGGTGGACGGGGCCCGCTTGATGTTCCGCGGGTTCTTCCCGGTCTTGATCGACTTGGCCTCGATCCGGGCGAGCTCCCGCGCGGCCAGCGGGTTGCCGCGGGCGTGCTTACGGTCGAACTCGCGAAGGTCGTCGAACTTCGGGACGTACACGCCGTCCTTGCCCTTGACCTCGCGGCCGGCCGTGTCCGGCTGCACCTCCGGTTCGGCGTAGTTGATGTAGTGCTCGTCGGCTCCGATCACCGCCAGGGGGGCGGCCGAGGTCGTCTCGGCCGCCGCGCTGCCCGCCACGGTCAGTGACGTGGCAGCGAGGGCGATGGCGGGTAGCGCGACGAGTAGGCGCCGGCGCGACCCGGACTGCGGTTGTCTGTTCATGCCGCTCCGTTTCTCGGGCATGGGAGGCAGGACTGCCGGCCGTCCCGTCGAAGTGACATCCGTCGAAACGACGCGGCCTGCGTGAACCTAAAGCACGAGGGGACCGCAGCGACAGGGGTCGAAGCCTGCCTGTGTCCGTTCAGCTTCTCGCGGTTCCCCCGACCGACCGATGTGACACCGCGTACCGGGTGTGGTTGCGGACCGTAAGACACGACGGAGGGTGGCGGCCCACCGGACCGCCACCCTCCACGGTGTACGACTCGTCAGTCCTCGTCGGACTTGCCGCCGCCCATGCCGGCGGAGATCAGCTCCATGACCGAGGAGTCCTGGAGGGTGGTGACGTCCCCCAGCGACCGGTGCTCGGCCACGTCCCGCAGCAGCCGGCGCATGATCTTGCCGGAGCGGGTCTTCGGCAGCTCGGGCACCAGCATGATCTGCCGCGGCTTGGCGATCGGGCCGAGCGTCTTCGCCACGTGGTTGCGCAGGTCGGCGATGAGCTGCTCGCCCGCCTCGCCGCCGGTCTCCGCGCTGCCGCGCGGGATGGCGAACGCCACGATGGCCTGCCCGGTGGTCGGGTCGGTGGCGCCGACCACCGCCGCCTCGGCCACCGACGGGTGGCTGACGAGGGCCGACTCGACCTCCGTGGTGGAGATGTTGTGCCCGGACACCAGCATCACGTCGTCCACCCGGCCGAGCAGCCAGATGTGCCCGTCGTCGTCCTTCTTCGCGCCGTCACCGGCGAAGTAGACCCAGTCGCCGCCGCTGTTGGCGCCCGCGCCGAACCGCGACCAGTACGTCTCGAGGAAGCGGTTGTCGTCTCCCCAGACCGTCCGCAGCATCGACGGCCACGGCTCCTTGAGCACCAGGTACCCGCCGCCGCCGTTCGGCACCGACGCGCCCTGGTCGTCCACCACGTCGGCGACGATCCCCGGCAGCGGCGTCATGGCGCTGCCCGGCTTCGCCTCGGTCACGCCCGGCAGCGGGGAGATCATGATGGCGCCCGTCTCGGTCTGCCACCAGGTGTCCACGACGGGCAGCTCACCCCGGCCGATGTGCTGGCGGTACCAGATCCACGCCTCCGGGTTGATCGGCTCCCCGACACTGCCGAGCAGCCGCAGCGAGGAGAGGTCGTACCCGGCCGGGATGTCCTCGCCCCACTTCATCATCGTGCGGATCAGCGTCGGCGCCGTGTAGAGGATCGTCACCTTGTACCTGTCGACGATCTCCCACAGCCGGCCCTTGTGCGGCGTGTCCGGGGTGCCCTCGTACATCACCTGGGTGGCGCCGTTGGAGAGCGGCCCGTACACGATGTAGGAGTGGCCGGTGACCCAGCCGATGTCCGCCGTGCACCAGTAGACGTCCGTCTCCGGCTTCAGGTCGAAGACCGCGTGCGTCGTGTACGACGTCTGCGTGAGGTAGCCGCCGGTCGTGTGCAGGATGCCCTTCGGCCGGGCGGTGGTGCCGCTGGTGTAGAGGATGAACAGCGGGTGCTCGGCGTCGAACGGCTGCGCGGTGTGCTCGGGCGAGGCCGTCTCGACCGTCTCGTGCCACCAGTGGTCCTTCTCCGACCAGGCGACGTCCTCCCCGGTGCGGCGGACCACCAGCACGTGCTCCACCGACGGGCACTTCGCCACCGCCTCGTCGACGGTCGGCTTCAGCGCCGACGGCTTGCCCCGCCGGAAGCCGCCGTCCGCGGTGATGACCACCTTCGCGGAGGCGTCCTGGATCCGGTTGGTCAGCGCGTCGGCCGAGAAGCCGCCGAAGACCACGCTGTGCGTGGCGCCGATCCGGGCGCACGCGAGCATCGCGACCGCGGCCTCCGGGATCATCGGCAGGTAGATGGCCACCCGGTCGCCGGCGGTGACGCCCAGGTCGGTCAGCGCGTTCGCCGCCTGGCAGGTCAGCCTGTGCAGATCCGCGTACGTGAACGTCCGCGTGTCGCCCGGCTCGCCCTCCCAGTGGATCGCCACCTTGTCACCGCGGCCGGCCTCCACGTGCCGGTCCAGGCAGTTGTACGCGACGTTGAGCTGGCCGCCGACGAACCACTTCGCGAACGGCGCGTTCGACCAGTCGAGCACCTGGTCCCACTGCTTCGCCCAGGTCAGCCGCCCGGCCTGCCGCTCCCAGAAGGCCAGCCGGTCGGCCGCCGCCTCGTCGTACGCGTCGGCCTTCACGTTGGCGTTCGCGGCGAGTTCGGCCGGTGGCGGGAACTGGCGCGTCTCGTTCAGCAAGTTGGCCAATGCCTCGCTCATCCGTACTCCTCGTCGCTCGGGTGACCTGCGTCTCGTCTGGGGGAGAGGTTAGTCCGGCCGCCCAACGGTGGCGACCGCCGGCCGCCCGCACCGCGCTCAACGGCCGCCGCGCCGCGCCCAGTTGCACGTGGGGCCCCTGTCGACCGATCGTCGACCCCTCGTCCTGACGCGCCTCGCCCGGTGGCCCGGGCGATATTCGCGGCCGGTTGGTCACTGGGCCGCAGGGCGGGTCGCTAGCGTGGCGGGGTGACCACCGATCCGCTCGC
This sequence comes from Micromonospora globbae, assembly GCF_036184225.1. Taxonomy (NCBI): domain Bacteria; kingdom Bacillati; phylum Actinomycetota; class Actinomycetes; order Micromonosporales; family Micromonosporaceae; genus Micromonospora; species Micromonospora globbae. Next base: position 5,041,282 of record NZ_CP108084.1, on the reverse strand, counting down.
CCCGCTGCTCGACCTCGCCGACATCGCGCCCGCCGTACGCCAGGCGCGGGACCGGTTCGACGAGGCGCTGCGGCACCGCGCGCTGCGCCGGCACGGCGGCCAGGTCGCGGCCGAGGTCAGCCTCCGGTCCGCGGTGGCGAGCGCCGCGCTCGAGGGGTACGCGCACGAGCGCGAGGCGGTCCGGGCGGGCACCGTCACCGATCCGGTGCTCCAGGGCGCGCTGCGGGTGGCCGGGGCGCTGCCCGGGCTCGCCGAACTGTGGCCGAAGGCGCCCCGGCAGGTGCTGGCCCGGCTGCACGTGCTGGCCGCCCGTGACGTCGTACCCGAGCCGGAGCTGGGGCGGCCGGTGCCCGAGCCGGTGGTCGGCGCCCGCCTCGACGGCCTCGCCGCCCTCGTGGCCGGCGGCACGAAGGTCTCCCCGCTGGTGCTCGCGGCCGTCGTGCACGGGGAACTGCTGGCGCTCCGGCCGTTCGCCGGCCCGTCCGGCGTGGTGGCCCGCGGCGCGGCGCGGCTCGTGCTCCTGTCCACCGGCACCGACCCGCGCGGCCTGCTCGCCGTCGACGTCGGCCACCATGAGCGGGAACCGGAGTACGTCGGGTCGGCCGGCGCCTTCGCCACCGGCACACCGGACGGTCTCCGCTCCTGGCTGCGGCACTACATGACGGCCGTCGAGGTGGGCGCCGACCAGCTCACCCGCATCGGCGACGAGGTGCTCGCCGCCTCCTGACGCCGAGGCTCGCCCGCGGCTTCTGGTGCGGCGGGCGAGCGTCCGGCTGGCGGACGCGGTCCGGGACCGGCTGTCGCCGTGCGGCTGGCTGGCGCGGTCCGGGGCTGGCGCTGTCCGGCTGGCGGGGCGCGGTGCGGGGCTGGCGCTCTCCGGCTGGCCCCGGGGGCAGGACGGTGGGGTTCGCCCGCGGTCGCCCCGGTCAGGCCGTCGTGGTGGAGGCGGACCGGGTGCGGCGGTGTCGGCCGTACCAGGCGATGCCGATGGCCACCCCGACACCGACGCTGAGCGCGGCCGCCGCCATCGGCACGGCCGGGCGCTCGCGCAGCCGCCGGCCCAGCGGGATCGGGTGGCGGAACTCCAGCACCGGCCAGGCGTTCTCGGTGGCCAGCTTGCGGAGCTGACGGTCCGGGTTCACTGCGGTCGGGTGGCCGACGCACTCCAGGAGCGGGCGGTCGGTGTACGAGTCGGAGTAGGCGTACGAGTCGGCCAGGTCGTAGCCGCGCTCGGCGGCCAGCCGGGTGACCGCCTCGACCTTGCTCGGGCCCGCCGCGTAGAACTCGACCTCGCCGCTGTACCGGCCGTCCTCCACCGCCATCCGGGTCGCGATCACGTCGGTGACCCCGAGCAGTTCGCCGATCGGGCGCACCATCTCCTCGCCGGAGGCGGAGACGAGCACGACGTCCCGGCCCGCCGCCTGGTGCTCCTCGATGAGGGCGGCGGCCTCCGCGTACACGTACGGGTTGATCAGCTCGTGCAGCGTCTCCGCGACGATCTGGCGGACCTGCTCGACCTGCCAGCCCTTACAGAGCGTGGCCAGGTAGTCCCGTGTGCGGGCCATGGTCTGCTCGTCGGTGCCGCCCAGCCGGAACATCAGCTGCGCGTACGCCGACTTGACCACGTCACGGCGTGTGATCAGCCCGTCCCGGTAGAACGGGCGACCGAACGCCAGGGCGCTCGACTTCGCGATGACGGTCTTGTCCAGATCGAAAAAAGCGGCACCTTGGCCCACGGCGCGAAAGTCTAGCCGGATGGTCTATGGTCGGCGGGTGCCCGGGGTCCGTTGATCTCCAGATGGGTGGATCGACGCGGTCGGCTCCGCGCACAGTGATCGCGATCACACTCTGCGGAAACAAATTCGCAGGGAGTGGAGTGAACAGCACTCGACGTAACAGGTCCGCTCAGGCAGACTTGTGCGCACGACGAGTACTCATATCTCGGACAGCAGCAGGCCCTCGGCGGTTGCACCCCCCGTAACCGCTGAGTTGGTTCGGCTCGACCCCCCCGGAGCCGAACCTCCCGACGACCCCCGTCTCCCCCCGACGGGGGTCGTCCCTTTCCGCCCAGACCGCTCCGCCGCAGGTCACCGTAGCCCGGAACTCGTCGCGGTGCCCGCTCCTGGCGCGAGCAGCGGCCGGGGCTCTTCGTATAACGATTGAGCCTCGTTGACGGTCGCCCATGACCGCCACCATGATCGAGATACCGTCGGACGGCCGGACTCGGTGGGGGCACGGCCGGCCGCGTGTGAGCCCCGTCTCAGGCCGCGAAGCGGTCGATGGCTGTCGCGAGGTCGTCCCCGGTCAGGGGCCGTTGCAGTTCGCTGAGGATCCCTGCCGCGGCGGGAAGCGCGTGCTGCTGGTTGGTGAGGACGACGCTCACGTGGTCCGTGTCGGGGACGAGCAGCATCGCGGCCCGGTATCCCGGCAGGCGTCCGTTGAGGTACATCTGGCCCGAGGGGCCGAGCGCCCAGCCGAGGCCGTACGTCATGGGGTCGTCGGGCCTCGTGCGCGGCCGGCGGACCTCCTCGAGGAGGGCCTTGTCGCCGAGCAGTCCCTCCCCGAGCGTCAGGAGGTCGGAGACACACGACCACAAGCCTCCGCTGGGGCGGCGCGAGCGCGGGTAGTCGGCTGCTGGAAGCTCGGTCGGACCGTCCCATCCGGTGATCGGGTCACCCGGCGCGTCGAAACCCGTTCGGTCGAGGTTCCACGGTTCGAGCAGCGTCTTCTTCAGTGCCGTCTCGTACCGCGCGCCGTCGAGAGCCGCGAGGAGAGCGCCGGCCAGGAAGTAGTTGCCGTTGTAGTAGGACCAGCGGGCCCCGGGCTCCCGGTCGTTCCCGGCGCGCACCACGAGCCGGGCCGCCTCGTCGACCGCGTGGTCCCCACCCAGACCGGCCACGGCCGTCGCGTCCACGGACTCGCGCAGCCCCGAGACCTGCCCGAGGATCTGTTCGACGGTGAGACTCGCGTCGGCCCGCCAGTCGGGCGCGAGATGGGGAAGGAGTTCGACGGCGGGGGTGCTCAGTGGGACGCCGTGCCCCCGCAGTGCCAGCACGAGCGCGGCCGAGGTGAAGGTCTTCGTCAACGACGCGATCCGGAAGCACGAATCCGAGGTCGCCCGGACCGTCCCGCGAGTGGCCACACGTCGTGTCCCCGCGACGGACAGCCCCGCTACCACGGCCGGGACGCCGTGAAGATCAGCCCGCGTGTCGAGCACGTCCTGAAGACTCACGGCAGGCATCTTTCCAGCGCAGACCGCGGCGATCCACCTGGCGGGGCGCCGCCGCCGGGGGTCTCGCCGGTATCGCTGCCATAGCAGATCGACCGCCGCGGCGGGCGTTGTCCACAGCCGGCGGAGTTGTCCACAGATCATGTCGGCGGGACGGCCGGCGGCGTGCATCGCGAGCAGGGTCTGGCTCAGCACCTTCGAGCCCTGACCGCTGGAGGCCGCGATGCCACCCCGTACGTCTGCCCCGTCACCCGGCCGGCGACCGCTCGTCGTCACCGGCGACGGTGACCTCCTCGATGACCTGCTCCGGCTCGCCGCCGCCGGCGGCACCGAGGTGGAGCTCGCTTCCGACCCGGCGGCCGCCCGCACCCGCTGGCTGCCCGCGCCGCTCGTCCTGGTCGGCGTCGACCAGGCCCAACCCTGCCTGCGGGCACGGCTGCCGCACCGGCCCCGACTCGTGCTGGTCGGCCAGACCGGGCAGCTCGATCCCGGCTGGCAGATCGCCGAGCTGATCGGCGCCGAGCACGTGGCCATCCTGCCCGCGGCCGAGCCGTGGCTGGTCGACCGCTTCGCGGAGCACGGCACCGACCGCCCGGTGGCGGCCGCCCGGATCGTCGCCGTGATCGGCGGCCGGGGCGGCGCGGGGGCGAGCATCCTGGCCGGCGGGCTCGCGGTCACCGCGGCCCGTGCCCGGCTGCGCACCCTGCTCGTGGACGCCGACCCGCTCGGCGGCGGGCTCGACCTCGTCCTCGGCTGGGAGCAGATGGACGGTTTCCGCTGGCCGGCGCTCACGGGCGCCGACGGCCGGGTGGACGCACCCGCACTCGTCCGGTCCCTGCCCCGCGAGGGTGACCTCGTACTCCTCTCCTGGGACCGGGGCGACCTGCTCCCGCTCCCGGCCCCCGCGATGGCGGCCACCCTGGACGCCGCACGGCGGGGCCGGGACTTCGTGGCGGTCGACCTGCCCCGACAGCTCGACGACGCCGCCGTCGTCGCGCTCCAGGCCGCCGACCGGGCGTACGTGGTCGTGCCCGCGGAGCTGCGCGCCACCGCCGCGGCGGCGCGGGTGGCGGCGTCCGCGGCACCGCACTGCGCCGACCTCTCGGTCATCGTCCGCGGGCCGGCGCCCGGACGGCTCCGCGCGGACGAGGTGGCGCGTGCGCTGAATCTGCCGCTGGCCGGCACGCTCCGGCCGGAGCCGGCGATCACCCGGGGTCTCGAGCGGGGCGAGGCCCCCACGGCCACCGGTCGCGGTCCGCTGGCCACCCTGTGCCAGCGGATCGTCGCCGAGCTGACGGGCACGGCCACGGCGGGTGCGGCATGACCGGGCCGCGGGACGACGGTCTCTCCGCGCGGGTGCGGCAGCGGATCGCGGCCACGGCGGCACCGGTCACACCGGCCGCGATCGTCTCGGCCGTACGCGCCGAGTCCACCGCCGCGATCCTCGGCGACACCACCGTGCTCCGGATGGCCGACCAGGTCCGTGACGACCTGGTCGGCGCCGGCCCGCTCGCCCCCTTGCTGGCCGATCCGCGGGTGACGGACGTGCTGGTCAACGGCACGCGCGTCTGGGTCGACCGCGGCGAGGGCCTGCACCAGGTGGCGGTGCCGGTGGGGTCGGTCGACGACGTACGGCGGTTGGCGCAGCGGCTGACGGCGAGCGCCGGGCGGCGGCTCGACGACGCTTCCCCGTACGCCGACGCGCGGCTCGCCGACGGCACACGGCTGCACGCCGTGCTGCCGCCCGTGGCGACCGACGGACCGTACCTGTCGCTGCGGACGTTCCGCCAACGACCGTTCACGCTGGACGAACTGGTCCGGCAGGGCACGGTGCCCCGTCCGGTCGCATCCCTGCTCGCCGCCGTCGTGGCCGCCCGGCTCGCGTACCTGGTCACCGGCGGTACGGGGTCAGGCAAGACGACCCTGCTCAACACGCTGCTCGGCCTGGTGCCGGCGACCGAGCGCATCGTGCTCGTGGAGGACGCCGCCGAGCTGCAACCGACCCACCCGCACGTGGTGGGGCTCCAGGCGCGGACGGCCAACGTCGAGGGGTCGGGCGTGGTCGGGCTGTCGGACCTGGTCCGACAGGCGCTGCGGATGCGACCGGACCGCCTGGTCGTCGGGGAGTGCCGCGGCGGGGAGGTCGTGGACCTCCTCGCCGCGCTGAACACCGGCCACGACGGCGGCGCGGGGACCCTGCACGCGAACACGCCGTCCGACGTACCGGCGCGCCTGGAGGCGTTGGGGATGCTCGGCGGCCTGCCGCGCGCCGCGTTGCACGCCCAGGTGGCCGCCGCGCTCCAGGTGCTCCTGCAGGTACGCCGGAGCGACCGCGGCCGGGTGCTGGAATCGGTCTGTCTGCTGCTGCCCGAAGGGCCGGACCGGCTCGTGACCGTGGTGCCCGCCTGGACACGCGGGCCGGGGCCCGGCCCGGCGGCCCCGACGCTCGCCACCCTCCTGCGTGAGCGGGGCGTGCCGGTGCCACCGATCCTCCACGGATCGGCGGGTCCGGCATGAGCACCGTGGTGTGGTCCGCCGCGGCGGTGCTGCTCGCGGCGGCTGTGCTCGTCGCCGGGCCGCTGCGCGGCGCTCGGGCGCGACGCCGCGCGGTGGCGGGTGCGGCGGGTGGTGCCCGTCGGGCGGCCGAGGATCCCCTGGTCGGCTGGATCGCCGAGTTGGGGCGGACGCTCGACGGCCCGCGCGGTCCGCTGTCCGGGCGGGATGCCGGTGAGTCGCCCTTCGGCCGGGACGCCAGTGGGTCGTCGTCGGGCCGCGACATCGGTGCGCACTCGGGGCGCGGTCCCGGCGGGTCGTCGTCGGGCCGGGATGTCGGTGTGCCGTCGGGGAGGGATCGCGGCGGGTCGTTGTCCGGCCGGGACCGCGGCAGGCCGTCGGGCCGGGATCCCGATGCCTCGTCGTCGGGACGGGACGCCAACGCGGCGTTGATGTCCGGCCGGCACCGTGGTGGGGCTCCGGTGATCGGGGCACCGGCGGTGAGCGAGCGGACCGAGGTCCACTCGACACGAGTCACGACCGCGCCGGCCGGAGCGCCGCCGGCCCCGGGGAGCGCACTCCCGGCGCCGGCGGCCGCACCGCCGCTGGCAGCGCCTCCGGGTCGAGCGGTGTCCATCCCGGATCCCCGGGCGGCCGTCCCCGGCGGAGGCACCGGTTCCCGAGCCGCACACGTCACCCGGCCGGGGACGCCGTACCCGTCTCACCGCCGGCCGGGGCCCGGTCGTCCCTCCGGTGCGGCCCGACCACCGGGGCGCCGGGACAGTCGGGGTCCGGCGGGGCTGGGCGGTATGCCGTCGGCCGGTGCGGCCGTCGGCCGCCGATGGCCTCTCGCCGCGCCCCAGGCAGGAGCCCGCACCCGGTGGGCGAACCTCGTGGTCCGTGCACCGCGACGTGCCCTGATCCTCGCGGCTCTGGCCGGCGCCGGGGCGGGCGGCCTGCTCGCCGGGCCGGTCGCCGCCGTCGCTCTCGCGGCGTACGGCGCGATCGGCGTCCGCGCGGCGATCGGTTGGCAGACGACCCGGCGGGCCGAGCAGACCCGGCGGCAGCGGCTGGACGCCCTGTGCGGCCTCGCCGCTGATCTGCGCGCGGGGTTGCCGGCGACCATGCTGACCGACCTCATGACGTCCGCCGGACCGGCGCCCCTGAGAACGTCGGCCGGGGCGGACGCGCCACCGACGGGACCGGGCGGCGCGATGACCGAGCCGCAGGAGGACGGCACATCCGACCGGCTCGACCGGCTCGCGTCGGCCGCCGTACGCCTCGCCGACCGCACCGGCGCACCCCTCGCCGATCTCCTGGAGCGGATCGAGGCCGATGCCCGGTCGACCGACCGTGGGCTCGCCGCCGCGGCGGCCCAGGCGGCCGGCGCGCGAGCCACCGCCTGGCTGCTGGCCGCCCTGCCGCTGGGCGGCATCGGGCTCGGCTACGGCATCGGAGTGGACCCGGTGCAGGTGCTCCTGCACACCCCGGTCGGCGCGATGTGCACGGTGCTGGCGGTCGCCCTCCAAGCGGCAGGGCTGTTCTGGGCCGAACGGCTCGGTGCGCCGGGGCGGGCCGCCTGATGTCGCGGGCGACGCTGGCCGCGGGCTGTCTGGTGGCGGCGGCACTCGTGGTCGGCGCGACGGGGCGGCGCCCGCTGCGCCGCCTGCGCGCCCTGGGGGACGGCAGCGGGCGCGGCACGTCCCGTGGCGGGTTCGGTGGCGGCGGTCCGGGGCGATCCGGCGGTGCGGCATCCGCCGGTACCACGGCCGCTGCGGCCGGCCCGCTGTCCAGCGCGGCGGTCCCGGCGGGCGACGGCCACCCGTGGGGCGACGACGCCTCGGCCGGCCGGGGGACGTCCCTGTGGCGGCCGGACCGGATCCGACTCGCCGCGGCGCTGGGCGGGCTTGCGGTGGCCGTGATCGTGGGCGGCTGGCTCGGCCTGCTCGGCGCGGTGCCCGGTGCGGTGCTGCTCGATCGGCTGCTCCGGCGGATCGAGTCGCCCGCGGTCCGCGCCCGGCGGCTCCAGGAGGCGGCCGACCTGCCGCTCGCCGCCGACCTGCTGGCCGCGGCCATGCGGGCGGGCGCACCGGTGGACCGCTCGGTGCTGGCCGTCGCCGAGGCGCTCGACGGCCCGCTCGCCGTCCGGCTCGGGCGGGTCGGCCGCACGCTGCAACTCGGTGGCGGCCCGGAGGAGGCGTGGTCGGCGCTCGACGGCGTACCGGGGGCGGAGCGGCTGGCCTCGGCCGCGTACCGGTCGTCGAACAGCGGTGCCGCACTGGCCGGTGCGTTCACCAGGCTCGCCGACGACCTGCGGGCGGACCGGGCCACCGCGGCCGAGGCGTCGGCCCGCCGGGCTGGCGTCCTCATCGTCCTGCCGCTGGGGCTCTGCTTCCTGCCGGCCTTCATTCTCGCCGGCCTCGTGCCGGTGATCGTCGCCGTCCTCGGCGACGTGCTGTGACACCCATCGAGAAAGGGGTACGTGACGTGCGCAAACTGCTCGCCCGCCTGCACGGGGACGCCGGGATGAACACGGCCGAGTACGCCGTCGGCACGCTCGCGGCGGTCGCCTTCGCGGGCATTCTGCTGAAGGTGCTGACGTCCGGGAACGTCCAGTCCGCGCTGACCGCCGTCATCGACCGGGCGCTCAAGTGATCAGGCGCCGGCTGGCCGGCCGCGACCGCGGCTCGTTCACGGCCGAGCTGGCGGCCGGCCTGCCGGCGCTGCTGCTGCTCCTGCTCGCCGGACTGACCGCGGTCGACGCCGTCAGCACCCGGGCGACCTGCCTGCACGCGGCGCGGGAGGCGGCGTTGGCGGCCTCCCGGGGCGAGGACGGTCCGTCCGCCGGAGCCCGCGCCGCCCCGCCGGGCGCCGACGTCACCGTCGCTGTGGGCGGCGAGCGGGTGCAGGTGACGGTACGGGCGCCCGTCCGGGCGCTCGGCACCCGGCTTCCCCGGATCACCGTGGTGGCCACGGCGGTCGCCGCCGTCGAGCCCGGCGTCCCCGGCGAGCCGTCGTGAGCGGTCTGCGGTGCCGGCGAGCCGTCGTGAGCGGTCTGCGGTGCCGGCGCGTCGCCGTGGAGCCGGGTGACGTGGTCGGACACGGGCGCCGACCCTGGCGGTGGGCCGGTGTAATGCCGGGCGAGGTGGCCGCACGCAGGGGGCGCCACGAGCCCATGGCGTTGCGGTCGGCGCCGACCGTCCGGGACGGTCCCGACCGGGGCGGCGCCACCGTGTGCCTGCTCGCCGTCGGGTTGGTGTTCGTGGTGGTCGGGGTGTTCGGCGCGACGGTCGGCGCCGCCCGGATGGCGCGGCAGCAGGCGGCGGTGGCCGCGGACCTCGGGGCACTAGCCGGCGCGGCGAGGACGCTCGATGGTGAACCGGTCGCCTGCGCGACGGCGACCGACCTCGCGGCGCGCAACGGAGGGCGGCTGGTGGCGTGCCGGCTCGACGGGCTCGACGTGGTGGTCACCGCCGAGGTCGCGGTCAGCCCGCTCCCGGGCCTGACCCGTGTCGCGACGGCCACCGCCCGGGCGGGCCCGGTGCGCGGCTGACGGAGGGCCGGTCGCCAACGGTCCGCTGCCGCCGTCCGGCACCCTCGGAACGCCGGTTGTTCCGACCGGCCGTGGGTGCTGGTCGCCGCTTCGACCCACCGGGCCAGCACCGGCCATCCCGACCGGCCGGGCAGTACAGCCCATTCCGACCGGCCGGGCAGTACCGGCCGTTCTGACCCGCTGGGCGCTGCCGGCCAATCCTTCGCGCGGCGGGCGCACCGGCCGTCGGCACCGCCGGTGACCCCGGCGCGGCCGGTGAGCCGACGCCACCAGCCCGGCGCTGACCGAGGCCGGTTGCCCACGCAACGGGCGGACGCGGGCCGGGACGCCGGATCGTCGTCGGCGTCCCGGCCGGCGGCTCAGCGGGCCTGGAGGGCGTCCAGCGCCACGGCCATCGCGATGACGAGCCGGCGGTCGATCTGCGGGTGCTGGATCTCGACGACGTACCGGTCGCGCAGGCCCCACTTCTTCACCACCGAGAAGACGGGCTGGCCGCCCGCGGTGAAGTCGAAGTGGTACGGCAGCCAGGAGAGCGAGTCGACGAACCGCCGCAGCAACGCCACGGGCAGGCTGCGCTCCCGACCGGTGATCTGCGGCAGGCCGGCCTGCTCGACGTGCCAGGTGGAACGGAGCAGGGACTGGGCGAAGTCCTTGCGGAACAGGCCGATCGGGTTGCCGGCGGCGTCGGTCACGTCGTACGTGGCCCCGAGGTCGAGGACCTGACGGGCCCGGAAGCCGAGGACCGGCTGCTGCTTGGTGTCGTCGGTGTAGAGGGTCACCTGCTCCTTGAAGGCGAGGCGCTTCTGCTGCGCGAAGGCCAGCAGTTCACCCTCGGTGCCGTCGGGCGCCACCGCGTGGACCTCGTACTGGTTGACCATCAGCCGCACCCGCTGGCGGATGTGGAACCGCTGCTGGGCCTGCAACATGTCGAGCTGCATCGTGTTCTCCTCCGTAAACGTCGCCGGAGTGTTGCACATCACGCTCGTCCCCGCCTGCCCACCCGTTCACCCGATCCGCCCCCTTGTGGACGGCGATGACATCAAGCGCCCCGGGAGCGACGTGTTCGTACCAGGGCCTGCCGGTCCCGCGCAGACACCGGCGCCAGGAACACAGGGCGCCAGAGGGCAGCCCGCGCACGGGGCGCGGGCAGTCAGGACGGCAGGTTGGCCAGCACCACGTCCAGCACCCGGATCGCGTCCGCCTTCGACAGCGGGTTGTTGCCGTTGCCGCACTTCGGCGACTGCACGCAGGACGGGCAGCCGGCCTCGCACGCGCACTCGGCGATCGCGTCCCGGGTCGCCCGCAGCCAGGTGGCCGCCGTGCCGTACGCGCGCTCGGCGAAGCCCGCCCCGCCCGGGTGTCCGTCGTAGACGAACACGGTCGGCGCCTCGGTGTCCGGGTGCACGGCGGTGGAGAGCCCGCCGATGTCCCAGCGGTCGCAGGTGGCGATCAGCGGCAGCAGCCCGATCGCCGCGTGCTCGGCGGCGTGCAGCGCCCCCGGCACGTCGGCCGGCTCGACACCGGCCGCCGCCAGCGACTCCGGCGACAGGGTGAACCAGACGGCGACCGTGCGCAGTTCCCGGGCCGGCAGGTCCAGCGGGCGGGTGTCGATCACCTCGCCGGACGCGATCCGCCGCCGCTGGTAGGAGACCACCTGGCTCGTGACGTCCACCTCGCCGAGGAACATCCCGACCGGCCCGGCGTCGACGTACGAGCGCACCGACACCACGGAGACGTCGGTGACGTCCCGGGCGTGCGTGGTCCAGTCCGGCTCCTCGGCGTGCACCAGCGCGCACCCGTCGGCCAGGTCCAGCTCGTCGACCACGTACGACACACCCTGGTGCAGGTAGACGGCGCCGGGGTGGAGCAGGAAGTGCGACGAGCCACCGTCGACCGTGCCGAGCAGCCGGCCGGTGGACGCCTCCACCACGCACACCGGCGCGCCGCCCTCGCCCCGCAGGTCCACCTCGGGCCGTTCCCGGTGCCGCCAGTACCAGCCGGTGGGCCGTCGCCGCAGCGCGCCGGCCGCCACCAGGTCGTCGACGGCCTCCTTCGCCCCGTCGCCGAAGAGCGCCAGGTCGGCGGGGGTGAGCGGCGCCTCGGCCGCGGCGCACGCCAGTTGGGGCGCGAGGACGTACGGGTTGGCCGGGTCGAGCACGGTGGCCTCGACCGGCCGCCCGAAGACCGCCTCGGGATGGTGCACGAGGTAGGTGTCGAGCGGGTCGTCCCGGGCCACCAGGACGGCCAGCGCCTCCTGCCCGGAGCGGCCCGCCCGGCCGGCCTGCTGCCACAGCGAGGCCCGGGTGCCGGGGTAGCCGCAGATCAGCACCGCGTCCAGCCCCACCAGGTCGACGCCCAGCTCCAGTGCGTTGGTCGAGGCCAGCCCGAGCAGGTCCCCGTCCAGCAGCGCCCGTTCCAGTTCGCGCCGCTCCTCACGCAGGTAGCCGGCGCGGTAGGCGGCCACCCGGTCGCCGAGCCCGGGCACCGCCTCGTCCAGCGCGCGCCGGGCGTTCGCGGCCACCACCTCGGCGCCCTTGCGGGACCGGACGAACGCGAGCGTGCGTACGCCCGCGGCGACTGTGTCGGCGAGCAGGTCCGAGGTCTCCCGCAGCGCGGACCGGCGGACCGGCGCGAGGTCGGCGGTCTCGGCCGAGGTGTCGGCCGAGGGGAGCAGCGGCGGCTCCCACAGCGCGAAGGTGACACCACCCCGGGGGGAGGTGTCCTCGGTCACGGCGGCCACCGGCAGCCCGGTGAGCCGTCCGGCCGACGTGGCCGGGTCGCCCGAGGTGGCGGAGGCCAGCACGAAGACGGGTGTGTCGCGCGAGCCGGCGGGCGAGGAGGCGCGGCCCGCGGATCCGCTGAGTCTGCGGAGCCGGCGCAGCACGTGGGCGACGTGCGAGCCGAACACGCCCCGGTAGGTGTGGCACTCGTCGACCACCACGTACGCGAGCCGGCGCAGGAAGCCCGACCACTGGGCGTGCCCGGGCAGGATGCCGTGGTGCAGCATGTCCGGGTTGGTCAGCACGAACCGGGAGTGCCGACGGATCCACTCCCGCTCGGCGCGCGGGGTGTCCCCGTCGTAGCAGGCGGGGCGTACGCCCTCCAGCTCCAGCTCGGCGACGGCGCGCAACTGGTCGGCGGCGAGCGCCTTCGTGGGCGCCACGTAGAGCACGGTGGCCCGCGGGTCGGCGAGCAGGGTCGCGAGCGCGGGCAGCTGGTACGCGAGGGACTTGCCGGACGCGGTGCCGGTGGCCACCACCACGTGCTGGCCGTCGTACGCCAGGCTGGCCGCCTCGGCCTGGTGCCGCCACGGCGCGACCACCCCGCGCCGGGCGAACGCCGCGCGCAGCTCCTCGGGGACCCATTCCGGCCACGGCACCGGCAGCCCCGCCCGGGCGGGCACCCGCTCGACGTGGGTGACCGGGTCGGCGTCGGCGCGGGCGCGCAGCCGGGCCAGCAGGTCGGCGGGCGAGTGCCCGGGGCCGGCCGGCAGGTGGGCGGGAACGGCGCCGGCGGATACGGTGGCGGCGGACGACGGTTCCAGGTCGTGGCGCGGCGCCAGGCGCGCCGGTCCGGGGCCGTCGTAAGTCACGTACTGCACTCTCGCACTGGTGTTCGGAGATGAAAAGCCGGGGCCCGGGGTATGGGGGCTGCGCCGGTGACCACTGCGTCGTTCGGCGGTAGTGGTTAGATGCCGAGGAGAGTTTACGGCTCTTGCGAGGAGGACCGATGGAGCTGTCGCTGGCGACCCGCGCCGTGGGGGAGCACACGGTGCTCGAGGTCGGCGGTGAGGTGGACGTCTACACCGCACCCCGGTTGCGCGAGCGGCTCCTCGAACTGATCGACGGTGGCGCCCGGCACGTGGTGGTGGATCTCGGCCGGGTCGACTTCCTCGACTCGACCGGGCTCGGTGTGCTGGTCGGCGCGTTGAAGCGGCTGCGCTCGGCGGGCGGCTCGTTCGCCCTGGTCTGCGACAAGGAGCCACTGCTCAAGATCTTCCGGATCACCGCGCTCGACCAGGTGTTCCCGCTGCATCCCACGGTCGACGCGGCGGTCGGCGCGGACCCGGCCGGTGCCGGCGCGTGATGGCGACGGTCAAGCTCTCCTTCTCCCCGGCGCCGGTGCACGTGCGTACCGCGCGCCTGGTCGGCGTCGCGGTCGCTCGGCGGGCCGGGGTCCGCGAGGACCTGCTCGACGAGGTACGCCTGGCGATCGGCGAGGCGTGCACCCGGGCCGTCGCCCTGCACCGCCAGTACGGGTTGTCCGACCCGGTGCTCGTGGAGATGTCCGACGCGGGCCAGTACACCGTCCGGGTCGTCGACCGGGCCCCCGTCGAGGCGAGCGTCGGCCTCGCCGCCCTTCCCCCCGACGAGCTGGCCAACGAGTCGCTCACGGACGAGGCGCTCACCACCGGGGTGGGCTTCGCGCTCCTCGCCGGGTTCGTGGAGGACCTCCAGGTCCGCCCCGTCGACGAGGGCATCGGCACCGAGGTGCGGATGGTCTGGCCGGTCGGCCGCTGACTCCTGGATCCACACAGGCCGCGTTCCCGCTGGAACGCGGCCTTTTGGCATGGACCCGTTCCTATATCAGATTTTCCCTCATAACACAGCGACGAAGATCATCGAGGTGGGGTGCACCCTCGGTGTGACCTCGGACACTGCGGAGGGCTACAGTACCCGGGTTGTCAGCAAGTGATCCATCCCGCAGCCAGCGGGGACGGGTGTTCATCGCTGGTCCGCTGGGGTGGGCTCGGCGGGCGCTTGCGAGTCCGCATCCAGGCGCCGGCCGGTGCGTCTCCACCGGCCGGGGCGTGTTCGGTACAGGAGGACACAGATGTCCGAGACCTTGGCCGCCGAGGGCGGCGGGCTTTCCCTTACCGGAGCCAATGTCACGTACGTCGTCATCGCCGCGGTGATCGCGCTGGTGGCGCTCGTCTTCGCCGCCGCCCTGACCAGGGCGGTCCTGGCGGCCGGCAAGGGCACCACCAACATGCAGGAGATCTCCGGGGCCGTCCAGGAGGGCGCCTCGGCCTACCTGCTCCGGCAGTTCCGCACCCTGGCGATCTTCGTCGTCATCGCCGTGGTACTGCTCTTCCTGCTCCCGGTGCACGACACCGACGGCAGCGAGACCGCCGTGAAGATCGGCCGGTCGGCGTTCTTCGTGGTGGGCGCGCTGTTCAGCGCGTTCATCGGCGGCGCCGGCATGTGGCTGGCGACCCGGGCCAACCTGCGGGTGGCGGCCGCCGCCCGCGAGCGGGAGGGTGGCCGGGAGTCGGCCATGAAGATCGCCTTCCGTACGGGCGGCGTGGTCGGCTTCCTCACCGTCGGCCTCGGCCTCTTCGGCGCGGCGCTGGTCGTGCTGATGTTCCGCGGCGACGCCCCCACCGTGCTGGAGGGCTTCGGCTTCGGCGCCGCGCTGCTGGCCATGTTCATGCGGGTCGGCGGCGGCATCTTCACGAAGGCGGCCGACGTCGGCGCCGACCTGGTCGGCAAGGTCGAGCAGGGCATCCCCGAGGACGACCCCCGCAACGCCGCCACCATCGCCGACAACGTGGGCGACAACGTCGGTGACTGCGCCGGCATGGCGGCCGACCTCTTCGAGTCGTACGCCGTGACCCTGGTCGCCGCGCTGATCCTCGGCCGGGCCGCGTTCGGCGAGGAGGGCCTCGTCTTCCCGCTGATCGTCTCCGGCATCGGCGCGGTCATCGCGATCCTCGGCGTCTTCATCACCCGGCTGCGGGCCAGCGACCGTTCCGGCCTGACCGCCATCAACCGGGCCTTCTACGCCTCGGCGCTGGTCTCCGCGGTGCTGGTGGCCATCGCCACGTACGCGTACCTGCCGGCGAGCTTCGCCGAGCTGGAGGGCGGGCTGATGGGCGTCAGCGAGAACCCGCGCGTGGTGGCGATCGGCGCCGTGGTCATCGGCATCGTGCTGGCCGCCGCGATCCAGGCGCTGACCGGCTACTTCACCGAGACCAACCGGCGCCCGGTGCAGGACATCGGCAAGAGCTCGCAGACCGGTCCGGCCACGGTCATCCTCGCCGGCATCAGCGTCGGTCTCGAGTCGGCCGTCTACTCGGCGCTGCTGATCGGCGCCGGCGTGTTCGGCGCGTTCCTGCTGGGCGGCAGCTCCATCACGCTCTCGCTCTTCGCGGTCGCGCTGGCCGGCACGGGTCTGCTCACCACGGTCGGCGTGATCGTCGCCATGGACACGTTCGGCCCGATCTCCGACAACGCCCAGGGCGTGGCCGAGATGTCCGGCGACATCGACGAGCACGGCGCGCGCACGCTCACCGAGCTGGACGCGGTGGGCAACACCACCAAGGCGATCACCAAGGGCATCGCGATCGCCACGGCGGTCCTCGCCGCGACGGCGCTGTTCGGGTCGTACACCGACACGCTGCGCACGGCGTACGCGGACGCGGGCGTCGGCGACGTCGGCACCGAGATCCTGAACTCGCTCAACGTGGCCAACCCGCGGAACCTCGTCGGCCTGATCGTCGGCGCGGCGGTGGTCTTCCTCTTCTCCGGGCTGGCCATCAACGCGGTCTCCCGTTCGGCGGGCGCCGTGGTGATGGAGGTCCGGCGGCAGTTCCGCGAGCTGCCCGGCATCATGGACCGCACCCAGCGGCCCGAGTACGGCAAGGTCGTGGACATCTGCACCCGGGACGCGCAGCGCGAGCTGATGACCCCCGGCCTGCTGGCCATCATGGCGCCGATCGCGGTCGGCTTCGGCCTCGGCCCGGGCGCGCTCGCCGCGTACCTGGCCGGCGCGATCGGGGCCGGCACCCTGATGGCCGTGTTCCTCGCCAACTCCGGTGGCGCCTGGGACAACGCCAAGAAGCTGGTCGAGGACGGCGCGTACGGCGGCAAGGGCTCCGAGTCGCACGCCGCGACCGTCATCGGCGACACCGTCGGCGACCCGTTCAAGGACACCGCCGGCCCGGCGATCAACCCGCTGATCAAGGTGATGAACCTGGTCTCGCTGCTGATCGCGCCGGCCGTGGTGGCGTGGAGCGTGGGCACCGACAAGAACACCGGCCTGCGGGTCACCATCGCGGTGGTGGCCGCGCTGGTCGTCGTCGCGGCCGTGGTGTTCAGCAAGCGCAAGGGCGTGGCGATGTCCGACTCGGACGCCGGCGACGGCACCGGCTCGGGCAGCGCCGACCAGCGGCCGGAGACCGTTCCGGCCTGACCCGTACCGCACCGGGGCCCCGGCTGGCGTCCGTCGCCGGCCGGGGCCTCCGCGCAAACCTGAGCGGTGCCGGCGTCCGGTGAAGGTCGTACGCTGCAACGCATGCGTACGTGCCGGGCGACTGCCGTCGGAAAGCTCACGGTGGTCCTGGCCACGCTCACCCTGGTCGTCGCCGGCTGTGGCGGCGGGCCCAGTCCCCGTGCCTGGGCGGCCTCGGTCTGCTCGGCGCTCGCACCGTGGCGGTCGGAGATCAGCAGGCTGACCAGCAGCACCGACCAGCAGATGACCGCGCAGACCACTCCCGCGCAGGCCAAGGAGAACCTGGTGCGTCTCTTCGAGGGCGCCGAGCAGGCCAGCGAGACGGCCCGGCGCAAGGTCGAGGAGGCCGGAGTGCCGGAGACCGAGCACGGCGAGGAGATCTCGGCGGGTTTCCGCAGCACGCTGGCGAAGATGCGCGACGCGTACGGTCGCGCGGGCGACGCCATCGACGGGCTGGACACCGGCGAGCCCACCGAGTTCTACGACGGTGTCCGGGCCGCCGTGGAGGCGCTGAACAAGGAGTACGACGCCAGCGGGCTGGACACCAGCCGGCTCAACTCGGAGGAGCTGAAACGGGCCTTCGACGAGGTGCCGGAGTGCCACTGAACGGGCTCGACGGACCGTCGGGGGCGGACCCGCTCCCGGCGCTCTTCCCGGTGCCCGACACCGCCCCGCCGGACGTCGTGACGCGATCCGCCCGGGGACCGGCCGCCGCCGTCCGCGCGGAGGAGCCGGAGGAGGCCGGACGGCAACTCGTCTTCTTCGGCGCCGAGACGGCCGACCCGTCCGTGGCCGATCTCGCGGGGCTGCTCGCCGGCCCCGCCGAGGTGGTCCGCATGGGCGGCACGGCGCGGCTCTCGGTCGTGGTGGACGCCGCCTGGCGGGTGCACGTCCTCGTGTCCGAGCTGGGTCAGCGGGGGCTGTCGGCGACCTGGGAGCCCACCGACGACGAGCGGCACGCGGTGCGCACGTCGTACACCCGGACGTTGAAGCCCCTCGCGGTGGCCTGGCTGGACGGGGTGGCCAAGCGGCCGCCGGCCGGCTTCCACCTCACCGGCCGGCGGCTGCGGCTCTGGCTGGCCGCCGCTGGGGTCGCCGAGCCGCCCGGGTTCCTGCTGCGGCTCGGTGCCGCCGATCACCACTGCTGGGAGCCGGTCGGCCGGGCGCTGGCCGCGGTCGGCCTCGCCGGTGACCTCGTCGGACCGGACGCCGGCGGGCCGGCGTACCGGATCACCGGGCGCCGCCGGCTGCGCCGGCTCGCCGAGCTGGTGGGCGACCGCCCGGCCGCCGCGCCACCGCCGGCCTGGCCGTGACGCGCCCGGCCGCCGGCCTGGCCGTGACGCGCCCGGCGGACCGCCGGCCTGGCCGTGACGCGCCCGACCGGCGCGGCAGGCGGGCCCGACACCGACGGCTGCCCTGGCGGTGACCCGGGGAAACCTGCTGTCCGGTCGCGGACATCGGGCGGGACGATACCGGCGGAAAACGGGCAGTCGGGACCTCGGCCGAGGGTCCGCCATCATCACAGTGGCCCGCTCGGGGGCCTACCCACGGTGTACGGTGGCGCCGTCCGGCAGATCCACCCCTGCCGGGGCGGTTTGCCGCCCGCGAAACCCGAAACGCGGACGGCGCGTTACGTTGGACATCCGGGCCGCCGGGGTCCGGGCGGGTCGAACACGGCCGGAAACGGGTACCGAGCGGTCACGAGCAGGAGTGAGGTCAGGGAGAGACGTGCCGAGCAACGCGGGAACCACCCGTCTGGTCATCGTCGAGTCACCGGCGAAGGCCAAGACGATCTCGGGCTACCTGGGCCCGGGGTACGTCGTGGAGGCGAGCTTCGGCCACGTCCGGGACCTTCCGCGCAACGCCGCCGACGTACCGGCCAAGTACAAGGGTGAGCCGTGGGCGCGGCTCGGGGTGGACGTCGACAACGGCTTCCACGCCCTCTACGTGGTCTCTCCGGACCGGAAGCAGCAGATCAGCAAGCTGAGCAAGCTCGCCAAGGAGGTCGACGAGATCCTCCTGGCGACGGACGAGGACCGCGAGGGCGAGGCCATCGCCTGGCACCTCGTGGAGACGCTCAAGCCCAAGGTGCCGGTCAAGCGGATGGTCTTCCACGAGATCACCAAGCCGGCCATCCAGGCGGCCGTGGCCAACCCGCGCGAGATCGACCGCGACCTGGTCGACGCGCAGGAGGCACGGCGCATCCTCGACCGGCTGTACGGCTACGAGGTCTCCCCGGTGCTGTGGAAGAAGGTCATGCCGAAGCTCTCGGCGGGCCGGGTGCAGTCGGTGGCGACCCGGATCGTCGTCGAGCGGGAGCGCCAGCGGATGGCCTTCCGCACCGCCGAGTACTGGGACATCCTCGCCACGCTGGCCGTCCAGAACGCCGGCGAGGGCCCGCGTACCTTCAACGCCACCCTGATCGCCCTGAACGGCGACCGGATCGCCACCGGCAAGGACTTCGAGCCGACCACCGGCCGGGTGCGGCCCGGCGCCGGTGTGGTGCACCTGGACGAGAGCGGCGCCCGGGGGCTGGCCGCCCGCCTGGACGGCCGTCCCTTCACCGTCACGCGCGTCGAGGAGAAGCCCTACCGCCGTCGCCCGTACGCGCCGTTCATCACCTCCACGCTCCAGCAGGAGGCGGCCCGCAAGCTGCGGTTCTCGTCGCAGCAGACGATGCGCACGGCGCAGCGGCTCTACGAGAACGGCTACATCACCTACATGCGTACCGACTCGGTGAACCTGTCGGAGACCGCCATCGCGGCGGCCCGCCGGCAGATCGTCGAGCTGTACGGCGAGCGCAGCGTGCCGCCGGAGCCGCGCCGCTACACCGGCAAGGTGAAGAACGCGCAGGAGGCGCACGAGGCGATCCGCCCGGCGGGGGACAACTTCCGTACCCCCGGTGACGTGGCCAAGGAGCTGTCGGCCGAGGAGTTCAAGCTCTACGAGCTGATCTGGCGGCGCACCATCGCCTCGCAGATGACCGACGCGGTGGGCTCCAGCGTGTCGGTGCGCATCCGTGCGCTCTCCTCCACGGGCGAGGAGGTCGACTTCGGCGCCACCGGCAAGACGATCACCGACCCGGGCTTCCTGCGGGCGTACGTCGAGTCGAGCGACGACGAGAACGCCGAGGCCGAGGACGCCGAGCGGCGGCTGCCCACGCTCGTGAAGGACCAGCCGCTGACCGCCGAGGAGCTGGCCGCGCAGGGGCACCACACCCAGCCGCCGGCCCGCTACACCGAGGCGTCGCTGGTCAAGGCGCTGGAGGAGCTGGGCATCGGCCGCCCGTCGACGTACGCGTCGATCATGCAGACCATCCAGGACCGCGGCTACGTCTTCAAGCGCGGCCAGGCGATGATCCCGTCCTTCCTGGCGTTCGCCGTGATCGGGCTGATGGAGCGGCACTACCCGCGCCTCATCGACTACGACTTCACGGCCAGCATGGAGAACGAGCTGGACGAGATCGCCGGCGGCGACCACGCGGCCGTCGACTTCCTCACCTCCTTCTACTTCGGCAGCACGAACGGCACCGGCGACCAGGCCATCGCCCACGCCGGCGGCCTGAAGAAGCTGGTCACCGAGAACCTCAGCGAGATCGACGCGCGCAGCGTCAACTCGATCCCGCTCTTCACCGACGACGAGGGTCGGGAGGTGGTGGTCCGGGTCGGCCGGTACGGCCCGTACCTGGAACGGCGGGTACCGGGCGAGGAGGCCGCGCCCCCGGCCGAGGGCGAGGAGGGCGGCGCCCACGGCGACCGCGCGCCGATCCCCGAGGGCCTGGCGCCGGACGAGCTGACCCCGGAGAAGGTGCACGAGCTGTTCCTCGGCGGGGGCGGCGAGCGCAAGCTCGGCGACGACCCGGCCACGGGCGAGCCGATCCTGCTCAAGTCCGGCCGGTTCGGCCCGTACGTGTCCAGCGGCGAGCGGCGCTCCTCGCTGCTGCGCTCGCAGTCGCCCGACACGCTCACCCTCGACCAGGCGTTGCAGCTGCTCAGCCTGCCCCGCCTGATCGGCACCGATCCCGAGGGCAACGAGGTGGTCGCCAACAACGGCCGCTACGGCCCGTACGTCAAGCGCGGTGACGAGTTCCGCTCGCTGGACTCGGAAGAGAAGATGTTCACCGTCACGCTGGACGAGGCGCTGGCGCTGCTGGCCGCTCCGAAGACCCGCCAGCGGCGGGCCGCCGCGCCGCCGCTGCGGGAGCTGGGCGTCGACCCGCTGACGGAGAAGCCCCTGGTCATCAAGGACGGCCGCTTCGGCCCGTACGTCACCGACGGGGAGACCAACGCGTCGCTGCGGCGGGGCCAGACCCCGGAGGCGCTGACCATCGAGGAGGCCTCCGAGATGCTCGCCGAGAAGCGGGCCAAGGGTCCGGCGCCGCGCAAGAAGGCGGCGGCCAAGAAGGCGCCGGCCAAGAAGACCGCGGCGAAGTCGACGGCGGCGAAGAAGACCGCGGCGGCGACCAAGTCGACGGGGACGCGGAAGGCCACGACGGCCAAGGCCGCGCCTGCCAAGAAGGCGGCGCCCCGGAAGGCCACGACCGCTACCGAGTAGGACGCCACGGCGGGGCGCGCACCGCCCGGCACCGTCCAGGACGCGCTCCGCCGGGGCTGTCCGGGACGCGCACCGCCCGGCACGCGCTCCGCCCGGGGCTGTCCGGGACGCCCCCGGGGCGGTCAGCCGCCGTGCCGCTCCTGGCGCATCTTCTCCCAGCGGTCCGCGGCGGCGCTCATCTCCTCCTGGACGAAGAGGAAGAAGTCCCGCAGCTCGGCGAGGCGCGCGCCGGCCTGCGACGTCTCGTCGCCGACGGCCACCACGCCCTCGTGCACGACGTCGGCGAACCTCGTGTAGATCCCGCTGCGGATCATCGCGGTGTACGTGCGGGACTCGGCCGCCTTGTAGAGGTCCCGGCGGGAGCCGGGCGCGGGCTCGCGTACCGCCATGCCGACGTGGATCAGGTAGCGCACCGCGCCGGAGACGGCCGCCGGGCTGACCCCGAGGCGCTCGCTGATCTGCGCCGCGGTCATCCCGGTGTCCTCGGCGACCAGCAGCGCCGCGAGCACCCGGGAGGGCATCCTCGGTACGCCCATGTCGCTGAACGTGAGAGCGAAGTGCTCGATGAAGCGGCGTACGGCTTCCTCGTCGCGGTGACCTGGCGGCTGCATCGTCCTATCTTTCACCACGTTCTGAAGTCCCTGTAACGATCGCCCGGTGCGGCGTCCCACCGCCCGCCGACCCGACGGCGCGGCCGGCGAGCCGGCCGCGCCGCGGACAGGGGTGCTTGGATCATGACGCGAGGTTACGTCGGCGGAAGAGGGTCAGCCCCGTGGCGCCGAGTGCGAGCGCGAGGACGGACATCACCGCCATCGGGGCCAGCGTGGCGTCGGCCGGCACCGCCGGGACGTGACTGAACGGCGAGACGTCCCGGACCGCCTCGGGCACGCCGAGCAGCGACCCGTACGGGCCGAGGACGAAGCTGAGGACGAAGCCGGACCAGGCCAGCCCGACCGACAGCCGCGGCACGAGCCCGAAGAGCGCCACGGCGAGGCCGGCGAGGATCAGCACCGCCGGCAGCTGGAGGTACGCCGTGCCGGCCAGGTGCCGGACCTGGGCGGCGGGATCGCCCGCGCTCGCGCCGTACACCAGGCCGATCGAGACCGCCGCGAGCCCGAGCATGGCCACGGCGCCCGCCGTGGCGACCACGAGGTGCCCGCCCAACCAGGCCAGCCGGCCGGTCGCGGTGGCGAGCACCGCCTCGGCCCGCCCGCTCGACTCCTCGGCCCGGGCCCGCAGCAGCGTCTGGACCAGGTACCCGGCGACCAGCACACCGATGGTCGTCAGCATCGCGGCGAAGAACGTGTCCATCACCGCGTGCCCCCCGCCACCGGCGAGGTCGTCGAGCCTCCCCGTGACGTTCTCGTTCGTCGCCAGCTCGTCGGCGACGGCGTTGGCGATCGAGCCGACGAGCAGCCCGAACGCCGTGATCGTGACGGTCCAGCCGAGCACCGTGCCGCGTTGCAGCCGCCAGGCCAGTCCGAGCGGGCTGAGCAGCGCGGCGGACGCGCGGGCCGGTCCGGGGCGGTCCGCGAGCAGGCCCATGCCCACGTCCCGCCGCGCGGTCAGGGCGAAGGACGCGGCCGTCAGGACCGCGAAGAGCGCGACCGGGAGCACGAGGACCCACCACCGGTCGCCCGCGAAGGGCCGCATCTGCATCGTCCAGCCGATCGGGGAGAGCCAGGAGGGCCAGGCGCTGGTCATGGTGTAACCGTCCGGCTGGACCTCGCCGAAGACGTCGGCGAGGCCGCGGAGCAGGTAGGCGACGCCGACCACCGTGGCGGCGATCCCGTTGGCGGCCCGCGCTCCCTGGGTCAGCTGCGCCGCGACGGCCGCGATGGCGGCGAAGGCGATGCCGGCGGCACCGACCCCGGCACCGGCCGCGAAGGAACCGGCCGCTGGCAGGCCGTTGCCCGTGAAGGCGAGCCCGATCAGCGCGGCGAGCACGACGTTGGCGCCGACCACGACCGCCAGGGCGGCGCTCAGGTTCGCGTGCCGGCCGACGGCCGTCGCGCCGATCATCTCGGCGCGCCCGGTCTCCTCGTTCTGACGGGTGTGCCGGACGACGGCGAGGGTGCTCATGAAGCCCGCCATCAGGGCCAGGAACGCCAGGATCCCGAAGGCGGTCATCTGGCCGTCGCTGGTGCCGGTGGGCGCGGCCCGGAACATCAGCAGTCCGGGCGTCTCGACGGCCACGCGCAGGACGGCCAGGCGGTCGGCCTCGGTGGGGTACTGCGAGTCGGTCGCCGAGCCGGCGAACGCGCCGAGCGCGACGGTGCTCAGGATCCAGACCGGCAGCTGTACGCGGTCGCGCCGCAGCGCGAGGCGGGCGAGCCGGCCGGTGCCCGTGTAGGCGGTGCTCACCGGACACCCACCAGCTCGTCGCCGTAGTGGCGCAGGAAGAGTTCCTCCAGCGACGGCGGGGCGCTGGCGAGGGCGCGTACGTCGAAGCGGGTCAGGTACTCCAGCACCCGGTTCAGGTCGGCCGTGTCCACGGCGAACGTCGCGTGGGTGGTGGACACGACGGCGTCGTACACGCCGGGCAGCTCCGCCAGCCCGGTGATGGGACGCGCGGTGTCCACCGAGACCGAGGTGCGGGTCAGGTGCCGCAGCTCGGTGAGGGTGCCGCTCTCCACCGTCCGGCCCTGCCGGATGATGCTCACCCGGTCGCACAGCGCCTCCACCTCCGAGAAGATGTGGCTGGAGAGCAGGACCGTGCGGCCCTGGCTCTTCACCTCGCGTACGCACTCCTGGAAGGCCGCCTCCATGAGCGGGTCGAGCCCGGAGGTCGGCTCGTCGAGGATGTACAGCTCCACGTCGGAGGCGAAGGCGGCGACGATCGCGACCTTCTGCCGGTTCCCCTTGGAGTACGTGCGCGCCCGCTTCGAGGGATCGAGCTGGAACCGCTGGATCAGGTCGTCCCGGCGGCGCCGGTCCAGGCCGCCCCGGAGCGACCCGAACAGGTCGATCGCCTCACCGCCGGTCAGGTTCGGCCACAGGTTCACGTCGCCCGGCACGTACGCCAGGCGCCGGTGCAGGTCCACGGCGTCCCGCCAGGGGTGGCCGCCGAGCAGGCTGACCGACCCGGCGTCCGCCCGCAGCAACCCCAGCAGGACCCGGATGGTGGTGGACTTCCCGGAGCCGTTGGGGCCCAGGAAACCGTGCACCTCGCCGACGTCGACGTGCAGATCCAGTCCATCGAGTGCGCGAACCCTGCCGAAGGTCTTCACCAGCGCGGAGACGGAGATAGCAGTCATGCCCCGAACGCTACGCCGGTTTCACAAAATCGTGAAACGTCTGAAGCGTATAAAACGCGTTAAAAATCGGGGGAGAGACTCCGCCGCGCGAGCCGTCGCTGGGCTGATGATCGCGCTGGATGGGTGAAGTAGTGGCCTTCCGAGGATCGGGAGGCCACTACTTCCGTGTCGGGGTGTGATCGTGGCGACCGGATCTGCGTGGCCGGGCCGGCCGCGCGGACGGTCAGTCGCCGAGGACGCGGGTCAGGTGGGGGCTCGTGAAGACGCGGTCGGGGTCGAGGCGGTCGCGCACCGCCCGGAAGTCGGCCCAGCGGGGGTACGCGGGGGCGAGCGACGCCGCGTCGCGCCAGTGCAGTTTGCCCCAGTGCGGCCGACCGCCCAGGCCGGCGGCGACCCGTTCGAAGGCCGTGAAGTACGGCTCGTACGGCATGCCGACGTACTGGTGGATGGCCACGTACGCCGAGTCCCGGCCGTAGCCGTGCGACAACCAGATGTCGTCGGCGGCCGTGAAGCGGATCTCCACGGGGAAGAGCACCTTGAAGGGCAGCTCCGCCACGATCCGCTGGAGCGCGCCGAGCGCCTCGCCGAGCGCCTCGCGCGGCATCCCGTACTCCATCTCGACGAACCGGACGCGGCGCGGGGTGCAGAAGACCCGGTCGGAGCGGCCCGTGTACCGGCGCTCGGTGAGCGCCCGCGCCGAGATCGCGCTGATCGTCGGGGCGAGGGCCGGCACGGCGCGGCCGACCCGGCACGCCCCCGCGAAGACGGTGTTGGACAGGAACTCGTCGTCGAGCCAGCCGCGCCAGCGGGGCAGCGGCCGGTCGTCGGCGGCCACGCGGTCGTTGGTCTTGACCTGCACCCGTGTCGTGTAGGGGAACCAGTAGAACTCGACGTGGTCGTGCCCGGCGACCAGGTCCGGCAGTGCGGCCAGCACGTCGTCGAGCGGTGCCGGACGCTCGTGCGCGTGCAGCACGAACGCGTCCACGCAGCGCAACGTCACCTCGACGACGACACCGAGCGCCCCGAGGGACACCCGGGCGGCGGCGAGGACGTCGGGATGCTCCTCGGCCGAGCAGCGCAGCACCTCGCCGGTGCCGGTGACGAGGGTGAGCGCCTCCACGAAGGTGGCCAGGCAGCCGTACCCGGCGCCGGTGCCGTGGGTGCCCGTCGAGATGGCGCCCGCGACCGTCTGCGCGTCGATGTCGCCGAGGTTGGGCAGGGCGAGGCCGTGCCGCGCGAGCAGGTCGTTGAGCGCGCTCAGCGTCATCCCCGCGGGTACCGTGACGAGCCGGCGCTCCGTGTCGACCCGTACGCCGGTGTCCAGCGCCGCCAGCTCCATCCGCCGGTCGTCGGCGAGGGCGACCGGGGTGAAGGAGTGTCCGCTGCCGACCGCCCGGATCCGGCCACCGGCGGCCCGCGCGACCCGGACCGCCTCGACGACCTCGGCGGTGGTGCCGGGGCGCAGGATGGTGGAGGTGCCCCGCTGGTTACCGGCCCAGTTCGACCACGGGACGCTGGACGTTGCGGTGCCGCCGGCCATGCGCACTCCTCGACATGAATATGAACTGACTTCATATCAAGAACGTTGTCGCTGGTAAATACCGCGACTGAGTCCCATTCGTTAGACCGGTAGTCACTGAACAGTGACGTGCAGATATGTTCACCGTCGAAGGGGGGTGGCGCCGAGTGTCCACACCAGCCGCCACGACCGGGCCACTGCGCCGCGTACCGGTGCAGGGTCGAAGTGTCGCTCGGGTCCAGCGGATGCTGGACGCCTGCGCCGAACTCGTTGACGAAGTGGGGTACGAGGGGCTGACGACGACCCTGCTCGCCGAGCGGGCCGAGGTCGCCATCGGCTCGGTCTACCAGTTCTTCCCGGACAAGCGGGCGATCGTGCAGGCGCTGACGCTGCGCACGATGGAGTCCTACCTCCAGCGGCTCGACGAACGGTTCGCCTCGGACGACCTGACCCACTGGTGGGACGGCGTCGACGCGGCCATCGACGAGTACATCACGATGCACCGCACCGTCCCCGGATTCCGTACCCTGCACTTCGGCGACGTGGTCGACCTACACCTGCTCGATGAGCAGAGGGACAACAACGGGGTGATCGCGGACCAGCTGGCCCGCGTGCTCACCGAGCGCTTCGGGCTGACCGGTGTCCCCGAACTCCGTTTCCACCTGGAGGTCGCCGTGGAGACGGCCGACGCGCTCATCAAGCTGGCGTTCCGCCGGCAGCCCGAGGGTGACGAGCGGGTGCTGGCCGAGGCGAAGTCGCTCATCCGGGAGTACCTGCACCGCCAGGTGGACGCCACGACCGACGCCGGCCGAGCCGGCTGAACCAGTCGCCGCCGACCCAGGTGCGCGGGTGGCGGCGAGGCCCGGGGTGCGACCGGGCGAGGGCAGGGCCCGGGGTGCGACCGGGTGACGCAAGGTCCGGGGTGCGACCGGGCGACGACGTGACGAGGGGTCCGGGGTGCGACCGGGCCACGGTGTGAGGACGGGTCCGGGTGCGACCGGGCCACGGTACGGACGGACGGCCCCCGGGTGCGACGGGGTGACGGTGCGGACGACGGCCCGGGGTGCGACCGGGGTGACGCCGCCCTCGGGGGCCGCGTCCGGCCGGCACCGGGCGGTCAGAGGAAGGCGTGGCCTTCGCCCCGGTAGGTCGGCACGGTCGCCACGACCGTGTCCCCCTCGACCAGGTGCAGCTCGTTGACGTGCTCGCAGAGCTCGCCGGCCTTGGCGTGGCGGAACCACACCCGGTCACCGACCCGGAGGGTGGCCGCCGCCGGGCCGGCGAGCGGGGTCTGCACCTCGCCGGCGCCCTCGGCGCCGAGCAGCTTCAGCCCCGCCGGCAGGACCGGCCGGGGCAACCGGCTGGCCGCCGCCGGGCCGGAGGCGATCCAGCCGCCGCCGAGCACGGTGGCCAGGCCGGGCGCCGGCCGGCGGACGACCGCGCACGCGAAGTAGGCCGCCGGGGTGGGGCGCCAGGCGCGGTACGCGTCGAAGAGCGTCGGCCCGTACAGGCCCGATCCCGCGGTGACCTCGGTGACCGCGGGATCGGCGCTGGTCGCCGCCACGCTGCCGGTGCCGCCGCCGTTGACGAACTCCAGGTCGGCGTGCTCGCGTACGGCGGCCACCGCGGCGCTGCGCCGGCTCAGCAGTTCGCGGTACGAGCCACGCTGGGCGAGCCGGATGGCCGTTCCGACCACCGCCTGCCCCGGGGGCGCGTCGCCGAGGCCGGCGATCTGTGCCTCGTACGCCATGAGGCCGACCAGCCGGAAGCCGGCGCGCCCGGCCACGGTGGCGGCGAGCGCGCCGGCCGCGGCGGCGCTGTGCACCGGTGAGCGGCGCACCCCGACGTGCACCCGTCCGCCGAGGGGCCGCCAGGAGGCGTCCAGGTCGAGGCAGACCCGCAGCTCGGGGCGGCGGTCGGGGCCGCGTACGGCGTCGACGAGATCGAGTTGGTCGGTACCGTCGACCATCAGCGTGACGGCCGCCGCGAGTTCGGCGTCCGAGGTGAGCTCGGCGAGCGCGGCGCGGTGCGCCGTGGGGTAGGCCACCAGCACGTCGTCGGAGACCCCCGCCCGGACCAGCCAGATCGCCTCGGGCAGGGTGAATGCCATGACACCCCGCCAACCGGGCCGGCGCAACGCCCGGCCGATCAGCTCCCGGCTGCGGACCGACTTGCTGGCCAGCCGGACCGGCTTGCCGGAGGCGAGGCCCGCCAGCGCGAGCGCGTTGGCGTCGAAGGCCGTGAGGTCGACCACGGCGTAGGGCGGGTCGAGGTGTGCGGTCGCCCGGTCCAGGCGTCCGCGAAGTTCGTCACTGTCGATGGCCACGTGTGCACGCTAACTGTCGGGCGGTCAATGCGAAACACCCTCGCGTATGCCCGGCTGCGGCGGGTGGTCCCGGCGGCCTAGGCTCGGCGAGCAGGAGAATGTCCCGGTGGGGCCGCGGCCCACCGGGACTAGAGTGTTCCACCGGGGATGCCCAGCGATGGGCCGGCACGTGGAGGTACGGCCATCGAAAGCCAGAACAACGGCGAGTCGTCCGGCGTGTCGCCGTCCGGTAACCAGCCCGACGGTCCTGCCGGCCGTCCGGAGAGCGCCCCGATCGGCAGCGCCGCGGGGCAGATCGGCGGCGCGGCGAGCCAGTCGCCCCCCGCACCCCAGACCGACCGGTCCGGCATCGGCGCCATCCGCTCGGTGCTGCGCATCCGGCCGTTCCGCCGGCTCTGGATCGTGCTCGGGGCCGCCTCCTTCGGCGACTGGCTCGGCCTGCTCGCCACCTCCGTCTTCGCCGCGTCCCAGGTGCAGGGCAGCACCGCCAAGGGTGCCGCCTTCGGCCTCGTGATCGGCATCCGGCTGTTGCCGGCACTGGTGCTCGGGCCGATCGCCGGCGTCCTCGCCGACCGGTTCGACCGGCGCTGGACGATGGTCATCTGCGACCTGCTGCGGTTCGTGCTCTTCGCCTCGATCCCGCTCGTCGCGTTGCTCGGCCTCCGCGGCGGGCTGGTGGTCGGCTGGGCGACGATCGCCACGTTCCTGGTCGAGTCGATCACCCTGCTCTGGATACCGGCCAAGGAGGCCGCGGTCCCCAACCTCATCCCGCGCGCCCGGCTGGAGACGGCCAACCAGCTCACTCTCATCACCACGTACGGCCTGACGCCGGTGTTCGCGGCGCTCGCCATCGCGGTGCTCGACCGCAGCGTGCGGGCCGCGACCGGTGGCGAGGTCCCCGGCTGGGCGGAACCGGCCCAGTTGGCGCTCTGGTTCAACGCGTTCTCCCGCCTCGCCACGGCGGTCGTGGTGGCGTTCGGGATCAAGGAGATCAGCCAGGCGCGGGCGGCCCGGCACGAGCGCGCCGAACAGAGCATGACCCGGCAGTTCGTCGAGGGCTGGCGCTTCATCTCCCAGACCCCGCTCGTCCGGGGGCTGGTGCTCGGCATCTTCGGCGCCTTCGCCGGTGGCGGCATCGTGATCGGCACCGCCCGCTTCTTCGCCAACTCGCTCGGCGCCGGCGACGCCGCGTTCTTCCTGCTCTTCGCGGCCATCTTCATCGGGCTGGCGATCGGCATCGGGCTCGGCCCGATGATCGTCAAGGAGATGTCGCGGCGCCGCTGGTTCGGCATGAGCATCGTGCTCGCCAGCGCGGCGGTGATGACCCTCGCGTTCGCCATCCACCTGTCGATGGCCATCGTCGGGGCGATCCTGGTCGGCGCCGGTGCCGGGATGGCCTTCCTGGCCGGCACGACGCTGCTCGGCGGCGAGATCGCCGACGAGGTGCGCGGCCGGGTGTTCGCCGTGGTGCAGATCGGCACGCGGCTGGTGCTCCTCCTGGCGATCACGCTGAGCAGCGTGCTCGCCGGCGTCGGCGGCTCCCGCAAGCTGGAGATCGCCGACCTGGGCGTCTCGGTGTCGTCGACCCGCCTGCTGCTCCTCGCGGCGGGCGCGGCCGGCATCTTCGCGGGGATCAGCGCGTTCGGGCAGATGGACGACAAGAAGGGCGTGCCGGTCCTGGCCGACCTGTGGGGCTCGATCCGGGGCCGTCCGCTCATGCCGGCCGAGCCGTTCGTCTCCACCGGTCTCTTCGTGGTCTTCGAGGGTGGGGAGGGCGCCGGCAAGTCCACCCAGCTCGCGCTCCTCGCCGACCGGCTGCGCGGCCAGGGGCGGGACGTGGTGGTCACCCGCGAGCCGGGCGCCACCGCGGTGGGCGAGCGGATCCGGTCGCTGGTGCTCGGCACCTCCGACGGCGAGGCGCCGTCACCGCGGGCCGAGGCGCTGCTCTACGCCGCCGACCGGGCCCACCACGTGGCCACCGTGGTCCGCCCGGCGCTGGCGCGCGGCGGCGTGGTGATCAGCGACCGGTACGTCGACTCGTCCCTCGCCTACCAGGGCGCGGGGCGGACGCTCCCGGTCGACGAGGTCTCCTGGCTCTCGTCCTGGGCCACCGGCGGGCTCAAGCCCGACCTCGTGGTGCTGCTCGACATCGAGCCGCACGCCGGGCTGTCCCGGGTGGCGGCCCGCAGCGAGGAGGCCGACCGGCTGGAGGCCGAGTCGGTCGCCTTCCACGAGCGGGTCCGGTACGCGTTCCTCGACCTCGCCGCCGCCGACCCGAAGCGCTACCTGGTGCTCGACGCCGCGCGTCCGGTCGAGGAGATCGCCCGGCAGGTGGCGCGGCGGGTCGACGAGATGCTCGGCAACCCCGCCGGCATCGTGCACCCGCGCCCGGCCCAGGGGCCCGACACCTCGGTGCAGCCGGAGTTATCCGACGCGGAGCTGGTGACGATGGAGCAACGGACCTGATGCCCGACGTCTTCGCCGACCTGGTCGGTCAGGACGAGGCGGTCGCCACGCTGCGCCGGGCCGCCACCGCGGCGGCGGCCGTGCTGCGGCACGCCGCCGGCGAGCGGGCGCTCGCGCTCACCCCGGCCGCCCCGGACTCCGCCGAGTCCGCCGGTGGATCCGGCGACCCGGGCGCCGGGATGACCCACGCCTGGATCTTCACCGGGCCGCCCGGTTCCGGGCGGTCCGTGGCGGCGCGCGCCTTCGCCGCCGCCCTCCAGTGCGCGTACGGCACGGGCTGCGGCGAGTGCCCCGGCTGCCACACCACGATGGCCGGTACGCACGCGGACGTCCGGCTCGTGGTGCCGGAGGGGCTCTCCATCGGCGTCGACGAGATGCGGGCGCTGGTCCTGCGCGCCGCCAGCACCCCGTCCGGCGGGCGCTGGCAGGTGGTGGTGATCGAGGACGCGGACCGGCTCACCGAGGCCGCCGGCAACGCGCTGCTCAAGGCCATCGAGGAGCCCCCGCCGCGTACCGTCTTCCTGCTCTGCGCCCCGTCCACCCACCCGGACGACATCTCGGTGACGATCCGGTCGCGCTGCCGGGTCGTACCCCTGCGACAGCCCTCGGCCGACGCGGTGGCCGAGGTGCTGGTCCGCCGCGACGGCATCGCCCCCGACGTGGCGCAGTGGGCGGCGGCCGCCGCCCAGGGGCACGTGGGCCGGGCGCGACGGCTGGCGCGCGACCCGGAGGCGCGCAAGCGGCGGGACGCCGTGCTCGCCATCCCCCGCCGGCTCACCGGGGTGGGCGCCGCCTTCGACGCGGCGTCCGCGCTGATCGAGGCGGCCGAGGCGGAGGCCGAGGCCTCGGTGGCGGAGGCCGACGCGGCCGAGCGCGCGGCGCTGGAGACGGCGCTCGGCGCGGGCGGCACCGGCCGGGGCGCGGCGGGCGCCATCCGCGGCGCGGCCGGCCAGCTCAAGGACCTGGAGCGGCGGCAGAAGTCGCGGGCCACCCGCGCCCAGCGGGACGCACTGGACCGGGCGCTCGTCGACCTCGCCGGCTTCTACCGGGACGCGCTCACGATGGCCCTGCGGGCGCCCGTCGCGCCGGTGCACACCGACGCCGCCGCGCTGGCCGCCGCCGGGGCGCAGAAGTGGGACGCCGAGGGGGCCCTGCGCCGCCTGGAGGCGGTACTGGCCTGCCGCGCGGCCATCGAGGCGAACGTGAAGCCGCGCATCGCCGTGGAGGCGATGATGCTCGCCCTCTGGCGGGGCTGAGCCGCACCGCCCCCTCCACCCGACCTGGTCCCACGCGCCGGACCCGTCGTCCACAGGCATCGACAGCCTCGATTTCGATGCGGTACGGTCCGGGAATGCCGTGGTGACGGTGACGCCACGCTCAGTGAGGATCAGTCCGGGAGGAGTGGCCGATGCCACGGGGGGAGATCGACGAGGCCTGGATCGAGGAGGCCGTGCGGCGCTACCACCGCATCGAGTCGCTCCAGGCCGAGTTCGACCAGGCGGTGTCGACCGTGGAGGTCACCGTGCGCTCGCCCGACGGCCTCGTCGAGGTGGTCGTGACGGCCGCGGGCCGGATCACCGACGTCCGCTTCCTCGGCCGGCTGCACAACCGCAACCCCCGCGACGTCGCCGGTTCCGTGCGGGCCGCGGTCACCGCCGCGGCCGACGCCGCCGAGTGGGCCCGCGAGAAGCTGCACAACGAGACGTTCGCCGCCTACCGACCGCTCGCGGGAGCCTGAGATGGACGCCCTTCGCGCTCTCGCCGCCCGGCTCGACGAGGCGGCCGCCACGCTCACCACGCTCTCGCACACCGTCACCGCGAACGATCCGCCGCAGGCCGCCTTCGGCGCCGACGCGCCCGGCCGGCCGGGCGAGATCGGGCGCGCGCTGCACCGGCAGTGGACGGCCGCCACCGACAACCGGGCGCGGGAGGCGCGCGCGGTCGCCGGCCGGCTGGGCGCCGCCGCGGCGGCCGTCCGCGAGGCCGCCGAGCACTACGCCGACGCCGACCGCGGGGCCCGGCGACGCCTGGCCGGTGAGGCGTGATGGACGCGCTCGACCGGCTCGCCGAGCCCGGCCTCGACCTGCTGCGCCGGGTGGACACGCTGCTCGCCGCGGGCGCCCCGGAGGGGCACCGGGTCTGGCCGCTGCTGCGCCGCATGCAGGTGCTGCCCGGCGAGGCGGTGCGCCACTTCCTCGACCTGCGCCCCGGGCCGCTGTCCGGTGCCGGGCACGGGGTGCGCCGGCTGGTGCGGGGGTACGACGACGTGTCCGCCACGCTGACCGACCCGGTGCTGTGGTCCGGGCCGGCCGCCGAGGCGTACGCGCAGTCGCGCGCCGCGCTGCTGCGGCACCTCGACGAGGGGCCGGACAGCATGGTCGGCCGGCTGGAGTCAACCGCCGGCTACGCCGACGCGCTCGCCGACTGGATCGAGGGCAGCCGCCTCGCGCTGGCGCGGGCGCTCGCCGACGTGCTGCGATCGTCCGAGGCCGTCGCGGTGGTCGCCGCCACCTCCGTGCTGACCGGTGCGACGACGCGATCGGGGTCGGTCGGGCCGCGGGCCGTCGAGGCCGCCGACATCGGCGCCCGCGTGCTGGCGGTGCTGTCCGTGGCGTACGACGGTGCGGAGACGCTGCTGCGCCAGTGGGGCCCGAGTCTCGCCGAGTCGACGTGGCGTCCGCCGGTGGCCGGTCGGCCCCGCTACGACACGGTCACCCGCGTCGGGTGGTGAGCGGCGGGGGTTCCCGCCGCCGGGCACCTCGCGCTCCTCTCCGGAGGTCAGCTCGCCGTCCCGGTCCGCTCCCTGGCCGTCCCGGTCCGCTCCCCGGCCGCCGATCCACGTCGTGCCGGTGCTGGTGACGGTGCCGGTCCGGGACGGTCCGGGACGGTCCACGGCGTCGCGCGCGGACGCCCGGTCGAGCCGGGCGCCGGCGGCGACGCCGTGGCCTTTCCCTGCACCCCCCGCAGGTATGGTCTCCACTCAACGCCGCCGCAGGTCGTTTGTCGCCCGTGCCGGCCCGGATTCAACCGTCCGGGCGAGGCTCAACGGCACGTCGGTCCGGTCCGCGTATCGGTCGAGTCGACCGCCGTGGATGGCTGCACGGCGTAGTCGTCCGGCGACGCCCGGCGGGCCCGGAGTCCGTGTCCCGTCGTAGGGTGGGGGCATGGGCATGCTCTGCGCGGTCAGTTTCAACCGGTACGGGCGCCTCTACTACCTGGATCCGGGCGAGCTGCGTCCGCAGGTCGGCGACAAGGTGCTGGTGCCCACGGACGACGGGCCCGAGGTGGCCGAGTGCGTGTGGGCCGCGCAGTGGGTCGGAGAGGACACGGACGGCTTCCCGAAGCTCGCCGGCATGGCCGGCGAGGAGGACCTGCGCCGGGACGAGGCGCTGCGCCGCCGCAAGGCCGAGGCGAAGGTGGCCGCGAAGCGGCTGATCCGGGCCCACGGACTGCCGATGAAGGTCGTGGCGGTCGACCACGTGCTCGGCTCCGCCGACGGCAGCGGCGAGCGCACGACCGTCTACTTCACCGCGCCGCACCGGGTCGACTTCCGCTCGCTGGTCCGCGACCTCGGCGCCACCCTGCACTGCCGGGTCGAGCTGCGCCAGCTCTCGGCGCGCGACTCGGCGCGGGTGCAGGGCGGCATCGGCTCCTGCGGCCGGGACCTGTGCTGCGCCACGTTCCTCACCGACTTCGAGCCGGTGACCATCCGCATGGCCAAGGACCAGGACCTGCCGCTCAACCCGCTGCGCATCTCCGGGGCGTGCGGCCGGCTCATGTGCTGCCTCAAGTACGAACATCCCCTGTATCAAAAATTCCAGGAGTCCGCGCCGCCGGTCGGCACCCGCGTCACCACACCGCAGGGCGACGGCCGGGTGGTCGGCCACAGCGTTCCCCGGGACTCGGTCACCGTGCGGCTGGACGCGGACGGCTCCCGCTGCTCCTGCTCCCGCGCCTCCGTGTGCGCCCCCCGCCAAGCCCACGACCAGCACTACAGCCCCTGACCCGACCCCGCCCCGCCCCCGCCCCGCGCGCCCGTCCTGGCCGCCCTCTTCCGGCGCGTTGATCATGAGGTTATCGCCCTCCGCCTCGGCGTGTCGTGGCAACAACCTCATGATCAACGGGGACTGGGCCGGGCGGGGAGGCCGGGGCCGGGCGGGGGCCAGGGGTTAGGTCAGGGTGATCGGGGGTTCGGCCAGGCGGGGGGTCAGCGGGGTCTTCGGTATCAGCCAGGAGGCGGTCGCAGTCTGATCCGGGTTGACCTGCCAGTCGCGGGCCACCCGGTCCACGGCGACCGGGTAGATCGTCAGGCTTCCGTCCGGGTCGATCCGCATCCGCAGGAACGCCTTCGAGTCCTCGATGCCCTGCCCGGCGAACAGTTCGTTCAGGTTCACCCCGAACGTGCCGGCGATCAGCAGGTACGCCGCCACCAACTGGCTCGCCACCAGCCCGCTGATCGGGCCGTACACCACCGCGGCGGCGACCACGGGCAGCGGCCACGGCCAGTCGGAGAACGGCAGCTGCAACCAGAGCCACGTTCCCGCCGCGCCCAGCGCCACCTGGGCCAACCCGTGGGTGACGCCCAGGATCCAGTGCCGGGCGTGCCGTTTGCCGCCGGCGCTCGGCGGCTTGGCGAAGAACGCGGCCCCGAGCAGCGTCACCCCGAGCATCAGCACCAGCGGCACACTGAACAGCCGCTGCTCGCTGGTGCCGGCCCGGTTTGTCGCCACGCCCGCCATGGCGAGCATCAGCAGCGTGTGCAGGGTGCCCAGCAGGGTGGTGAAGCCCGGGTTGCGCAGCGGCAGCCGGGGGAGGATCCCCCAGCCGTAGCGCCGGCTGCGGGCCGCGTCGGGGTAGCGCGCCTTCAGGTCGTACGGGCGGGAGAGGCTGGCGCGCCGCGCGAGGGTGTCCTTCGGGGGCACCTGGATCCGCTCGGGGAGCTTGTGCGTCGGGTAGAGGTAGGCGCCGCCGCTGCCGCAGGTGATGAGCTGCCGGTCCGGGCCGGCGTACCGGGCGTAGTGGTGCAGGTCGCCCGAGATCAGCAGCCGGACCTGCGCGCCCGTGGGCGCGATGATCGTACGGATGAAGTAGTCGATCGAGTCGTACGCCGTGGGGTGGTCGACGGCCTTGACCCACGTCGGCGCCGGCACCGCCAGGATCACCCGGTGCTGCGGGCCGAGCTTGCCCGCGACCGTGTCGAAGTAGGCCAGCTGGGGGTCGTCCAGGTACGAGCCGGACTGGTCGTCCAGGCCGAGCAGCCACCAGTTCCCGGGCAGCTCCACGGCGAAGTAGGAGCGGGACTGGCCGGTGCCCCAACCGCCGAAGTGCCGGTCCCGGGAGCGGACGAAGAGCCGCAGGAAGGCGGTCAGGCCGTCGTACCAGTCGTGGTTGCCGGGGACCGCGAAGAGGGTGGGACGCTCGGGCGGGGTGGCCGGCAGGGCGGCCTGGTAGGGGCCCTTGCAGCGGTCCTCGTACGCCTCGAAGGCCGCCGACGGGTAGACCTGGTCGCCGCCCATCACGAGCGTCTGCGCGCGCGGGAGGCGGTGCCCGTCGACCTCCAGCTCCGGCTGGGCGAGCAGGTACGCGACCGAGTACGTGGCGTTGAAGCCGTCGCCGAGGTCGGCCACGTAGTCCAGCCACAGCCCACCGTCCGGCCCCACCTGCCGCTCGATGCGCGCCTCGAGGGAGTTCTGCAGCTCCCGCTTGTCGAGGTACGCCCCGAAGAGCATCGCGAGCAGCGTACGGATGCCGGTGCTGACGAGCAGGAACGGCGCGAGCCACGGCACCGGCTTGCGCGGGGTGAAACCCAGCTCCAGCGGGTCGGTGCTCCGGGGGCGGCGGGCCGCCCGCTCACCGGCCGGCTCGCCGGGTCGCGCGGAGACCGGGTCGGGGTGGGGACGATCATCGGTCACCGCCGCAGCGTAGTCCCGGCCCTGTCGTTCCTGCTGTCCGGCGAACGACGGCTTGGTGTGCCCTGTCCGGTTTGTCGGCGTCGACGAGGACCCGGGGTATCGGGTTCGGCGGCGACGGGCGCGTGCCGTACACTTGGGCGTCGTTGCCGCCTTAGCTCAGTCGGTCAGAGCGACGCACTCGTAATGCGTAGGTCGTGAGTTCGATTCTCACAGGCGGCTCGGTGAAGAAGCCCAGGTCACGGACCTGGGCTTCGCCGTTTTCGCTGTCGACCACGCCGCCGCCGGCCCGTCGAGTCCTTGAATGGTCCTTGCCCCGTGCGGCGGCCGCCTCGTCAACGCGGCCGGGCTGCGCCGGCCCGGACCTGGCCTGCTGGCGACCTCCGGTCGGATTCGGCCGGGCCGGCCCGGCCGCGCTGACGGACGGCCAGAACCTAGGCGGGACTCCGCCCCGTCGCCGCAGGCGAGGCGCTACACAGTGCACCGACGCTCTCGTACCAAGTGCCCAATTCAACCGGCATGGTGACCTCGGCGGTCACCTGGTCGGGGGTCTGCACCGAGAAGCGCATCGGCAGAGCATTCGGGCTCACCATGCGGCAATCAACCGTCAGCCGGACGTCTATCCCGCCTGTGCTGCCCGGGACCAGCAACAGTGACTGGTCGCTCTCGCGTACCAGTACGCCCGTCTCCTGCGCTCCGACGAAACGAACCATGACCGGTATGGAACCGGCGTTGACCACCGTCAGCTGGGCGTCGACCTCGGCGTTCCCGCCGCGTCCGGTGCCCCCGCTGGTGGGGCCGGCCATCGCGTCGACCGCGACCCTGGCCGGTTGTGCCTGTTGTGCACGGCGTTCCTGGAATGTGGCAACACCGGCACCGCCAAGCGCCGCACCGAGAGCGAAGGCGCCGACGAGGTACAGCGCCGTACGTTGTCTCGACGGCACGCGTTCACCCGGACTCTCGTCCGATCCGGCAGGATCCCCCTCTCTCTGATCCAGGTCGATGAACCCGTGCTCTGTTGCCATGCCAGGAGCATAGGGCCGACCTGTCCCACGCCGTCCTCGTCGCCGGTCCGCGTCTGGTCCGCAAGTGGCAACGGCATCGTCTACGGGCCCCGCTGGCGGCGTAGGACACCATCATCCGAGCGACCTCGACCCCGTCGACCGTGAACTCCGCCAACGGCTTGCGCCGCAGCTCCATGCAACGCCTGACGAGAGAGGTAGCGTCCGGGCCGGGGTCCGGCCAGACGTCCCGTTCAAGCTGCTCGATCGTCGTCACGAGCGGTCAGGGAAGTCCGCTGAACCTGCGTTGTGGATGTCGAGAACGCGCGAGCGGCTCCGTCCCCGGGGTACGAGCAGCCGAACCGGCCTCGACGACATCGACGAAGGAGCGACCGCCATGCAGCAGAACGAGATCACCGCGATCCTGAACCTCCCGATCAGCCAGGAGCTCCTGTCTCGCGACCTGCTCCGCATGGCGTACGTCGCCAAGGACGGCACCCCCCGCAACATCCCGATCGCCTTCACCTGGAACGGCTCGGAGATCGTCGTCTGCACCACGAAGAACGCCCCGAAGCTGCCCGCCCTGCGGCACAACCCCGAGGTCGCGCTGACGATCGACACCGAGGTGCACCCGCCGAAGATCCTGCTCATCCGCGGTCGAGCGGCGCTGGACGTGGTGGACGGCATCCCGGAGGAGTACCTGCAGATGAACGGCAGCTACGAGATGACCCCCGAGCAGCGCGTCGAGTGGGAGGCCGAGGTCCGCTCGCTCTACGACGGCATGGTCCGGATCGTCATCACTCCGACGTGGGTCAAACTCATCGACTTCGAGACGACCCTTCCCTCCGCGGTCGAGGAGCTGGTCCGGCAGCGGGCCGAGCGTCAGCGCGCCTGAACCGCACGTGGCGGGAGGACCGGCAGCCCTCCGGCCAACTCCATCCGCCTGCGTACGACCTCGCCGTCGTCGCTGACGAATCGTGCTGGCGTACCCGGGTCACGCGGTCCGGCGGACCGTTCCACGGACGACTCGGACGGCGATCCAGACGCCGCCGCCCAGGAGGCTCAGACCGAACAGGGCCACGACCAGCTCGTAGGCCCTGGAGGCGTCGTTGAGTGGCGGCCCGTTCGGCGACATCGGATCCCACGCGCTCCACACACCGCCGAGGAACAACACCCCGACGACTGCGAGGGCGAGCGCCACCAGCAGGGACGCTGCCCGCCCGATCCACGTCAGCATCGCAACAGTATCGCCGCGGAACCCGCTTCCGTGGGGTCGGACGAATCGATCGCGGCGGTTCCGGGTCGCCACCGGCATTGACGGCTGTTGGTATAGAGGGTGCGGGGAGGGGGCGCCATGACCGAGGAGATGCAGGACCGGGCCCTGACCGTCGTGCTGGCCGACGCGGCGGCGATCCGGAGCACCATCGAACGCAAGGCGAACCACAACCAGAATGTCATCGGCCTGCATCTGACGGTCGTCGCGGCGGTGGCCGGCTTCATCCTCGCGGAGAAGGCCGACCCCCGGCTCCTGCTCCTCCTGCCGCTCATCAGCGCGGCGTTGGGTCTCAACGTCGCCTCGCAGTACCGGGACATCCGCATCGCCGGTGAGTACATCGAGCAGGTCCTGAGCCCGGCCGTCGCCCGGTACACAGGGGACAGGACGCTGTTCGGCTGGGAGACGTTCTACTGGAAGCGGAAGTACGACGGGCACCTCTCCCAGGCCCTGGCGATGGGGCTGATCTTCCCCGGCGTGTCGACGGTGGCGTTGGCCGTCACCCTGCCGAGCGTGCGGAGCACGTCCGACGTGATCGCCTGGTCGATCGGGGCGGGGATGCTGGTGCTGCTCCTCGCCTCGTGGTCGTACCGGCTCCGGGAGATGGTGCGCGCCCGGCACGGACGCTTCCTGCGCCGGCGGGCAGCACCGGCACCCGCATCTGCCCCGGCGGCCGCGCCGGAAGCAGCGGCCGTGCCGGCACCGGCACCGGCAGCCGTGCCTACGACCGCCCAGGAAGCCGCCGCCGCACCCGCGCCGGCCCCGGGAACGGCCGGGACCTGAACGCGCGCCGTGCCCGGGCGGCAGCCCGAACTCGGATGCACGACCCGGGACGCGGGCGGGAGAATGTCCCGTGCTGATCGATCACTGGCCCCTCGTGGGACTGCGCGTCCGGACCGACCGTCTCGAGCTGCGGCTTCCCACCGACGACGAGCTCGCCGAACTGGCCGACCTGGCCGCGCGCGGCGTGCACCGGCCGGACGAACGCCCCTTCCTGACGCCGTGGACGGACCTGCCGCCCCGTGAGCTGGCCAGAGGGGTGGTGCAGCGGCACTGGCGGGACCGCGGGCTGTGGACCCCGTACCAGTGGACGCTGGAGCTGGCGGTGTTCGCGCACGGGCGGCCGGTGGGCGTACAGCAGATGCGGGCGCGTGACTTCGCGGTGCTCCGCGAGGTGAAGAGCGCGTCCTGGCTGGGCCTGGAACACCAGGGGCGCGGCGTGGGGAGCGAGATGCGGGCGGCCATGCTGCATCTGGCGTTCGCGGGCCTCGACGCCGAGCACGCCGTCACCGAGTCGTTCACCGACAACCCCGCCCCGTTGGCGGTGTCCCGCAAGCTGGGCTACCGGCCGGACGGGATCAGCAGGGACGTGCTGGACGGCCAGGTGCGGGTCTCGCAGCGGCTGCGCCTGACCCGGCGGGACTGGGTGACGTCCGACCGGCCCGCGGTCACGGTCGAGGGCCTCGACGACCGCTGCCGCGAGCTGTTCGGGCTGGGCGCCCCGGCCGTACCCCCGACGGCCTGACCCCCGGCAGCCCTACCTTCGGAAGCCAGACCCCGGCAGTCGACCCGCGCGGGCCGGGCCGGCGCCGCGCGGATGGTCAGGCGCCGGCCGCCTCCGGCAGCTCGCGCAGGCGCCGGACGGGCGAGAAGAACACCCAGAACACGCCGGCCAGCGCGCCGGCCGTCGCGATCCAGAGCGCTTCACGTACGCCGAGGGCGGCGCCCAGGCCGCCGCCGATCAGCGCGCCGATGGGGCGGATGCCGTAGTTGATGGTGCGTCGGACGCCGCTGGCTCGCGCCAGCAGACGCTCCGGGGTGAGCGCGGTCTGGACCGACCCGCTCAC
Source organism: Micromonospora globbae (assembly GCF_036184225.1). NCBI lineage: Bacteria > Bacillati > Actinomycetota > Actinomycetes > Micromonosporales > Micromonosporaceae > Micromonospora > Micromonospora globbae. Next base: position 5,000,622 of record NZ_CP108084.1, on the reverse strand, counting down.
GATGTCGAGCATCATGACGCCGACGGCGCACAGGAACTCGGCGGCGAAGAGCATCCCGAGCACCACGGGGGTCGGCCCGTCGGCCAGCGGGACGAGCAGCAGCGGCGCCGGGAAGAGCACGAAGGAGAAGACCAACGTCGGCCCGATGCCGAACCGGCGGGTGACCCGACCGGTGACGGCGGCGCCGATGAGCCCGCCCACGGCGCCCGCGCCGAGCACGGTGCCGAGCAGACCGGGCGAGAGGTGCAGGTCCCGGGTGGCGTAGAGCACGAACAGCGCGGCGAACATGAAGTTGAACAGGTTGACCGTCGTGGTGCCGAGCAGGATCGACCGCATCATCGGCGTACGGGTGATGAAGCGCAGCCCCTCGCCGATGCCCAGGCCGCCGCCGCGGGCCGGCGCCGGCTCCGTGGGGCGGATCCGGGTCAGGAAGTACGCGGACACGAGGTAGCTCACCGCGTCGGCCACCAGGGCGATCGGGGCGGTGAGCAGCTGCACCAGGAAGCCGCCGATGCTCGGCCCGGCCACCAGCGACATGGCGCGGCTGCCGTTGATCAGCGTGTTCGCCTCGACGTACGCCCGCCGGTCCACGAGGGACACGAAGAGCGGCCCCCGGGCGACCTCGAACAGCACCGCGAGGGTGCCCATCGCGAACGCCACCGCGTAGAGCTGGGGCATGGTGAGCGCGTCGAGCACGTACGCGACCGGAAGGGTGCCGAGCAGCAGCGCCCGGCCCACGTCGGCGAGGATCATGATGCGCCGCTTGTGCGGGCGCCGGTCCACCCAGGCGCCGGCCACCAGCGAGAAGAGCAGGTTGGGTGTGAGCAGCGCGGCCGTGAGGTAGCCCATCTCGGCGGGCCCCGCGCCCGCGATGAGCACGGCGAGCAGCGGCAGCGCCAGGGTCGAGATCTCGTCCCCGAAGTACGACACGGTCTGCGCCGACCAGTACCGGCGGAAGCCCACCTCGCGCAGCAGCCGGGGGAGGCGGCCACGGCGCGGTGGCGTGGTGGGGGTTGTCCCGGTCGGGGAGGGTGCGACGGTCGCCGTGGGGGCGCCGACCGAAGGGCCGGGCAGGTCAGCGCTCATCAGCGTCACTGGCCGGGTCGGCGGAGGCCGCGCCGGCCCCGCCGGTAGGGCCGGCCCCGTCGGCAGGGCCGGCGTCGTCGGTAGGGCCGGTAGGGCCGGCCCCGTCGGCAGGGCCGGTCCCGGCAGCGCCGCTAGGGTCGGTCCCGGCAATCTCGGGCGGCAGCACGGCGAGGCGCATGATGCTGACCCGGCGGGCGCCGGCGGGCCGCCGGGAGGGGTCGGTCACGCGGTCGTCGTACTCGGAGAGCACGGCGTCGATCCGCTCCTTGAGCTCGGCCATCTCCTCCGGCGTCACGTAGACGGTCCAGTCGCCGAAGCCGGTGACGGCCCGCCAGACCGCCGGCTCCTCGGGGCGCCGGGCCACGTACTCCTCGGCCCGCCGGACGTAGAGCGCGAGCTGCGCGGCGCTCAGCTCGTCGGTGGCGGCCCGCACCTGCGGGTCGTCGGAGTCGTCGTCCCAGGAGGTGGTGAGCGCGGTGGCTCGCCAGGGCCGTTCCCGGGCGTCGGCGCCGGGCGCCCGCTCGGCGAGCCCGTACTTGGCGAGCTGCCGCAGGTGGAACGAGCAGCTCGGGACGCTCTCGCCGAGCAGTTCGGCGGCGCGGGTGGCCGTCATCGGCCCCTGGTTGCGGAGCAGCCCGATGAGGGCCATCCGCAGCGGGTGCGCGTACCCCCGCAGCGCCTTCGGGTCGGTGAGCTTGAACGCGGGCAGAGCCATACGCTAAAGCTATCTTTAGAAAGATGTCTTTAGCAACCGCCCCGCCCCCGCGATCTTGCACTTCCTGCCCGGTCAAACCCGCATAAAAGCCGCGTCTTGAGGGCCAAAAGTGCAAGATCGCGGGGGTGAAGGGGGGCAGGGTCAGGTGTAGAGCTTTGTCAGGTACGTCGGGCCGTAGTGGGACTCCAGGGCTTCGAGGCTCTCCTCGGGGGCCTCCAGCTCCTTCACGAGGCGCGCCCGGGAGGGCAGCACGTCCGGCTGCCAGGTCTCCGGCTTCCACAGCTCCGAGCGCAGGAACGCCTTCGCACAGTGGTAGAAGACCTGCTCGACCTCGACCACCACGGCGAGGATCGGCCGGTGACCCTTCACGACCATGTCGTCGAACCACGGCGCGTCCCGCACCAGGCGTGCCCGACCGTTGACGCGCAGCGTGTCGGTCCGCCCGGGAATCAGGAAGATCAGCCCGACGTGCGGGTTCTCCAGGATGTTCCGGTAGCCATCCGCCCGCCGGTTGCCGGGGCGCTCCGGCAGGGCGATCGTCCGGTCGTCGAGTACGAGCGCGAAGCCCGCCGGGTCGCCCTTGGGCGACACGTCGCAGCTGCCGTCCGCGCCCGACGTGGCCACCAGGCAGAACGGTGAGGCGGCCAACCACTGCCGGTCCCGCTCGTGCAGCCGCGTACGTTCCTTCGCGATCGCCCGCGGGACCGGCTCCCCCAACAGCTCGCGCAGTTCCTCCGGTGAGGTGATCTCCACGGTCACGTGATCCTCCTGGGCCTCGGCCTGGTCGCGCCGACGCCGCTGTCGGCCGTGGGTCGTGCCGCCGCCGCGCGGCGACCCGCTCCGCCAGCCTAGGCGAGCGCCGACAGGCGAGGTTTGCCCGGCGGGGCCCCGGGTACCGCCCCCAACACGACGCGCAGACCAGACCAGTGGAGGCCGGAGATGGAGAGCCGACTCAAGGTGCTGGGCCATCCCGTCCATCCGATGCTGGTGATGTTCCCGATCGGCCTGCTGGTCACCGCCGTCATCTTCGACGTGATCGACGCCCTCGGCGGGCCCGACTTCCTCGGCGAGGTCGCGTACTGGAACATCACCGTCGGCCTGATCGGTGGCCTGCTCGCGGCGATGGCGGGCGCGTTCGACCTGCTGGCCATCCCGACCGGCACCCGCGCCAAGCGGGTGGCGCTCAGCCACGCGGCGGCGAACCTGGCGGTGATCCTGCTCTTCGCCGCCATCTGGGTCGTACGCCTCAACGCCGAGTCCCGGGCGGCCGGTGGCGCGCTGATCGCCATCGAGGTGGTCGCGGTGGCCATCCTCGGGGTCAGCGCCTGGCTCGGCGGCGAACTGGTCGACCGGCTGGGCGTGGGCGTGGACGCCGAGGCCGGCCTGGACGCGCCCAGCTCGCTGCGGCCTCCCGCGGCCACGCAGCGGATCGGAGAGGCGCGATGAGCGGGAGCGGCGAGCGACGGGAGGCGGCGGCATGAGCGAACAGGGCGGCGGCGGGTTCGGACGCTGGCGCGGCCGGCAGCAGGGCTGGGACCCGATGGGGGAGCTCCAGTCCCTGCGTACGGAGCTGCGCCGGCTCGTCGGCGGCCGGTCCGGGCCGCCGGAGGTGGAGCTGTCGGAGACCGCGGACGGCTGGGAGGTCGTCGTCCGCCTGCCCGGCGTGGCGCCCGAGGAGGTGGCGGTCGAGCTGGACGACCGGGAACTCTGCGTACGGGCCCGCTCGGAGGCCGAGGTCAACGCCGACCAGGGCATCCCGGGCGGCTTCGAGACCCGGGGCTTCGAGTACCGGGTGGACCTGCCGTCGCGGGTGGACCCGGACGCCATCGACGCGGTGATGGACCACGGCCTGCTCCGCGTACGGCTGCCGCGCGCCGCCCGGCCCGCGCCGCGCACCATCACCGTGGGCCGCGCCGGCCCGCGACCCCTCGGCGGTCGTACGCCGACGCCGGGCGACCCGGCCGCCGACCGGGAGCTGCACCGCCCGGACACGGCGACCGGCGAGATCGACCGGCCGTAGCGGGACCGCGTGGTCGCCCCGTCCCTGCTCGGCCCGGCCGCCGAGCGCGTACCCGACGTCGAACGGATCGCCGTGCTGCGCGCCAACGCGCTCGGCGACTTCATCTTCGTGCTGCCGGCGCTGGACGCGCTGCGGGCCGCGTACCCCGAGGCGGAGATCGTGCTGCTCGGCGCGCCGTGGCACGCGAAGCTCTGGCGCGACCGGCCCGGCCCGGTCGACCGGGTGCTGGTGGTGCCGCCGGCGGACGGCATCCGCTACCCGGAGCCGGACGAGGAGCCGGCCGCGATGGACGACTTCCTGGCCACGGCCCGGACGAAACGCTTCGACCTGGCGTTGCAGCTGCACGGCGGCGGCGCGAACTCCAACCCGTTGGTCGCCGCACTCGGCGCCCGCGTGACGGCCGGGCTGCGGGCCGAGAACGCGCCGCCGCTGGACCGCTGGATCCGGTACGTCTACTACCAGCACGAGGTGATCCGCTACCTGGAGGTGGCGGCGCTGGTGGGCGCCCCGGCCACCACGATCGTGCCCACGCTCGCCGTCACCGCATCCGACCGGGCCGAGGCGGAGCGGGTGCTCGGCCCGGCGCGGCGGCCCCGGGTGGCGTTGCACCCCGGCGCGACGGACACGCGGCGGCGCTGGCCCGCCGAGCGGTTCGGGGAGGTCGCCCGCGAGCTGACCGGCGACGGGTACGAGGTGCTGGTCACCGGCACGTCCTCGGAGCGGGAGGTGGTGGACCGGGTGGTCGAGGCGGCCGGCGTGCCGCTGCGGCCCCAGGTCGGCACGCTCAGCCTCGGCGGGCTGGCCGGCTGCTACGCCGACTGCGCGCTGGTGATCTCCAACGACACCGGGCCGCTGCACCTGGCCGCGGCCGTCGGCGCCCCGACCGTCGGCATCTTCTGGGTCGGCAACTTCATCAACACCGCGAACCCGCTGCGCGGCCGGCACCGGCCAATCAGCTCGTGGACCGTGCACTGCCCGGTCTGCGGGGTGGACTGCACGCCCGGCATCTACCCGCACCGCCCCGGCGACGGCGAATGCCCGCACCGGGACTCGTTCGTCACCGACGTGCCGGTGGCCGAGGTGCTGGAAGCCGCCCGCGAGCTGTTGACCTGAGACTCCGACCGGGCCGCGTGGCTCAGGCCGTGCCGCGTGGCTCAGGCCGTGCCGCGTGGCTCAGGCCGCGCCGCCAGGCTGACGACCGCGCCGCGCCCGGCTCAGGCCGGCTGCGCGGCGTCCTCGTCGGCGAGCACGACCTCCCACGCCTCCACGTCCCGGTCGGTGACGGTGGTCGGCGACTCCAGGTGGTACGCCCCGCTGGGCAGCACCCCCGCGCCGCCGTGGCGCTCCAGCACGGCGAGCTGGGCGGCGACGTCCTCGCCCTGGTGCTTCTCCTGCACGCGGCGCCAGAAGTCGAAGCCGCCCGAGTCGACGAGCTTCTCCCGGTCGTAGAGGACACAGCCGCCGATCCAGGAGACCTTGTACGCCCGCCACGCGCCCGGTGGCAGCGCCAGCTTCTGCGTGACGTGCAGCAGGTTCGCCGCCGGATGGATCTGCGCGCGGTCCCATTCCGGGGTGCCCGGCCGGACCCGCTCGGGCACCGGTCGGCCCTGCCACTCCTCGTAGTGGACGTGGCTCTCCGGCCGGACGTCGTCGACGTACGACAGGCCGTGCACGGCGTTGCCCACGAACCCGCAGCCCAGCTCGGTCAGGGCCGTCACGAGCCGGTGCAGCGCACCGGGCTCCAGCCAGACGTCGTCGTCGAGGCAGAGCACGTACCGGGCCGCCGAGGTGGCGAGCAGGTACGCCCGGTGCTCGGCGAGCCCCCGGCGCGGCAACCGGCGGGTGAGCAGCACCGGATGCCCGCGGTGGCGCAGCGCCCGGACCATGGTGGCGGCGGCCGGGTGGGCGAACGCCGGTTCGCCGTCGGACTGGTCGCTGACCACCACCCCGAAACCGGGCACCCCCTCCTGGGCGGCGAGCCCGGAGAGGGTGACCGCCAGCTCGGCGGGCCGGTTGCGGGTGGGGATCAGCACGTCGACCAGCCGGTCGGCGCGGAAGCGCTCCGGGGTTCCCGGGTCCAGCGGCCGGTTCACGACGGCTTGCTGGAGAACGACGGGTCGGAGTCCCGCTCCTGGCCGTGCGCCCGGATCCGGTCGATGATCCGCGACGTGGAGCGGTCCGGCACGTACCCGAGGGTCCGGACCTGCCCGCCCAGCCGGCGCACCAGCGGCGCCTCCGGCACCATCTCCGGCGGGTAGTCGCCGCCCTTGACGTAGACGTCGGGGCGTACGGCCCGGATCAGCTCGGCCGGCGAGTCCTCCTCGAAGACCACCACGTGGTCCACGTAGGAGAGCGCGCCGAGCAGCGCGGCCCGGTCCTCCACCGGGTTCACCGGGCGGTCCGGTCCCTTGAGCCGGCGTACGCTCTCGTCCGAGTTGACCGCCACGATGAGCAGGTCGCCGAGGGTGCGGGCCTGCTCCAGGTACCGCACGTGACCCCGGTGCAGCACGTCGAAGCAGCCGTTGGTGAAGACCACCGCGCGTCCGGCGCGCCGGTGCTCGGCCACGATGGCGGCCAGCTCCGCCGCGTCGACGAGCACCGGATGCTCGCCGTCCCGGTGCGGCCGGTCCAGGGCCGCCAGCAGGTCCTCCCGCCGACAGACGCAGGTTCCGGTGTCCGAGACGGTGATGGTGGCGGTGAGCTGGGCCAGTTGGGCGGCCGTCGACAGCGGCGCGTCGGCCGCGAGGGCCAGCGTCATGGCGGCCAGGTACGCGTCCCCCGCACCGACCGCGTGGCTGGCCGGTACCGGTGTGCTGTGGCTGCGCCGGCGCTCGCCGTCGGCGCCGCCGACGACGGCGCCCTCGGTGTCGAGGGTCACGGCCACCACGTCCGCGCCGGTGTGGACGTGCAGCTCCGCCAGGCGCGACTCGGCCACCTTCGCCCGGTCGACGGCCTCGCCGTCGGCCGCGCTCACCGTCAGGCCGGTGGCGGCCACGCTCAGCCCGTCACCGGTCAGCGCCACCCGGTCGGGCGCCGCCTCGCCGGTCGGGCCGGTCCGGTCGAGCCGCGCCGCCGTGGCGCTGCCGTCGAGGCCTGCGGTCCCGTGGCCGTTCAGGCCGGCGGTCGCGTGGCCGTCGAGGCCGGTCGGGGTCGCGTGGCCGTCGGGGTTGGCGGTCGCGTGGTCGATCGGGTCGCCCGCCCGGTGCGTCGCTCCGGGGCCCTGCACGCTGTGGGCACGGGGAGCGCGGTCGCCGGGGGCGGCGCCCACGGACAGTTCGGACGGCCCGTCGGCCGGATCGCCGTCGGGATGGTCCAGGTGCAGGTCGGGGCCGGTCGTACGACGGGCGGAGCCGGACGCGCGGGCCAGCAGCCGGGTAGCCTCGGCGAAGCTCGGGGTCACCACGGTCGGGGCGAGGCCACGCCAGTCGGCGAGGTCGTGCGCGTCCAGGGCCACGGTCGCGTAGCGCTCGCGGTTGGCGACCAGCCACGCGCGTACCGGCTCGGGCAGCGCGCCGAGGCCGTAGTCGCAGACCACGAGCGTGGGCCGTTCGCCGCCGGCCGCGGCGCGCAACTCCTCCGTGGCGCAGTCCAGGGCGGTGAGCAGCCGCTGCACCCCGTCCGGGTCGAGCGGGTCGTCCGGTTCGCCGGAGTCCTCCCGGAGCAGGATCTGGTTGCCGGCGAGCATCCGCCGCTTCACCGGCGTGGGGCGCGCGGGCTGGTTGACCGTACGGTCCCACACGCCGGCGCGGTCCAGGCAGTCGTGGAGTTCGTCGCCGGCCACGTCGGCGCCGACCGGGGCCACCAGGACGGCCCGGCCGCCGAGGGCCGCGACGTTGACGGCGGTGTTCGCCGCGCCGCCCGCCGCGGAGATCCGCCGGCGGAGGGTGAGTACCGGTGCGGGCGCCTCCCGGCAGAGCCGGTCGGATTCCGCGAACCGCCACTCGTCGAGCATGGCGTCACCGATCACGAGGACCGGGCGGCCCTGCCAGCTCTCCACGACGCCGGCGAGCCGCCGCTGTTCCGCTGCTGCTCCTGCCATGCCTTCCGGGATCCCCCCGGCCCGATGGGTCAAACATGGCGGCCGTCCGGCCCCCGTCGGTCCGCTCGGTCCTCTCCGCTCGCCGGTCGCGCAGGTGGTCGGTGTCACGTCGGGGTGCGTTTCGCCCGGTCCGTCCCGGGCACGATCCAGACGTACCCCCGGAGAGGAGATGCATCGAGATGGCAACGACACTTCAGGGCAAGCGGATCGCCTTCCTCGCCGCCGACGGCGTGGAGGAGGTCGAGTACGTCCAGCCGCGCGAGGCGGTGGAGAAGGCCGGCGCCACGGCCGAGCTGGTCTCGCTCAAGCCGGGCACCATCCGGGCCTTCAACCACCTCGACCCCTCCAAGCCGTACGACGTCGACGTGACCGTCGCCGAGGCGGACGCCGGCCGGTACGACGGCCTGGTGCTGCCGGGCGGTGTGGCGAACCCCGACTTCCTGCGTACGGACCCGGACGCGGTCCGTTTCGTCCGGGCGTTCTTCGACGCCGGCAAGCCGGTCGGGGTGATCTGCCACGGTCCGTGGACGCTGGTCGAGGCGGACGTGGTGCGCGGGCGCCGGATCACCTCCTGGCCGAGCCTGCGCACCGACCTCGTGAACGCGGGCGCCACCTGGGTGGACGAGCCCTGCGTCACCGACAACGGTCTGGTGAGCAGCCGCAAGCCGGACGACCTCCCGGCCTTCTGCGCCAAGATCGTCGAAGAGTTCGCCGAAGGCCCCCACTGACCCACCCCCCCCGGCCCCCCGGCCCCCGCCCGACCCCGGTGATCATGAGGTTAGCGGCGAGTTCGATCTCCCAGAGCCCCGCCAACCTCATGATCACCGGGGAGGGCGAGGGCCGGGGTGCGAGGAGTTTGGGCGGGGCGAGCATGGCTGCCCGTGCGTGGGGGAAGAAGGGCGGGTGACCACGGAGACGCATGCCGCACCGGTACTGAACAGCCGGCAGATCCGCCTGCTCATGCTCGGCCTGATGACGGGCATGCTGCTGGCGGCACTGGACCAGACCATCGTCGGTACCGCCCTGCCGACCATCGTCGGCGAGCTGGGCGGCATCAACCACTACTCGTGGGTGGTGACGGCGTACCTGCTCGCCTCGACCGCGTCGACCCCGCTGTACGGCAAGATGGCCGACCTGTTCGGGCGGCGTCCGGTCTTCCTGTTCTCGATCGGCACGTTCCTGCTCGGGTCGTTGCTGGCCGGGCTGTCCCAGAACATGACCCAGCTGATCATCACGCGGGGCATCCAGGGTCTGGGCGCCGGTGGCCTCATGACGCTCGCGTTCACGATCATCTCGGACGTGGTGTCGCCGCGAGACCGCGGTCGCTACCAGGGTCTCTTCGGCGCGGTCTTCGGCATCTCGTCGGTGGCCGGCCCGCTGGTCGGTGGGTACTTCGCGGAGACCAACTGGCGGTGGATCTTCTACATCAACGTCCCGTTGGCGTTGCTGGCCATCGTGGTCTGCTACCACGTCATGCGGCTGGTGCCGTTCCAGCGCCGTAAGCACGCCATCGACTGGCTCGGCGCGGCGCTGCTGGTGGCCGGGGTGAGCAGCCTGCTGCTGGCGCTCAGCTGGGGCGGCAACGAGTTCGCCTGGGGGTCCGGCGTGATCCTCGGCCTCTTCGCGGCCGGCGCCGTGCTGGGTGTGCTGTTCCTGCTCCAGGAGGCCCGGGTCGCCGAGCCCATCCTGCCGCTGCGGCTGTTCCGCAACCGCACGTTCGCCCTGGCCAACGGCGCGGGGTTCGTGCTCGGTCTGGTGATGTTCGGGTCGATCATCTTCATCCCGCTCTACCTCCAGATCGTCAAGGGCGCCTCGCCCACCCAGAGCGGTCTGCTCATGCTGCCGATGATGGCCGGCATCATCGTGACCTCGGTCCTCACCGGCCGGGCGATGAGCCGGATCGGCCGGTACAAGTGGTTCCCGGTGATCGGCTCGGCCGTCCTGCTCGCCGGGATGCTGCTCTTCACCCAGTTGCACGTCGACAGCTCGCTCTGGACGGCGTTCGGGTTCATGGTGGTCATCGGCGTGGGGCTGGGCCTCTGCATGCAGTCGCTGATCCTCGCCGTGCAGAACGCCGTCTCGATGCGGGACCTGGGCGCCGGCACGTCCTCGGCGACGTTCTTCCGGTCGCTCGGCGGTTCGTTCGGGGTGGCCATCCTCGGCGCGGTGCTCTCCTCGCGCCTCGCCACCGAGCTGTCCAGCCGGCTGCCCGGCGCGATCGCCCAGCTCCCGCCGGCCGAGCAGGCGGCCGTCCGTGCCAGCGGCGGCGCGAACATCTCGATCAACGACCCGGCCACCATCCTGGCCCTGCCGGGCCCGGTCCGCGCGGCCATCCAGAGTTCGTTCGTGGAGGGCCTGCACATGGTCTTCCTGACCGCCGGGCTCATCGCCATCGCCGCGGTGCTGGTCACCCTCGCCATGCCGAACGCGCAGCTGCGGGGCACCGGACCGCAGGGTGCCACCGGCGGCGCGGACCCGCTGGGTGGCAAGGCGGCGGCCCCGGGCGGCAAGCCGCTCACGCGGGAGTCGAAGGACGAGGCCGCCGCCGAGATGGAGGCGAAGTCCCAGACGATGCTCTGACCGCGCCCGGGCCGGGCCGGCCTCGCCCGCCGGGACGGAGGCCGGCCGTACCCGGCCCGGGCGATCGGTCGGCCTCCGCCCCGGCCCGCCCGGGCGATCGGTCGGCCTCCGCCCCGGCCCGCCCGGGCGATCTGTCGGCCGCCCCCGGTTGAACGGCGGGGCGTGCCACAGCCGGCCGCTCAGCCACGCCCCGTCGCGCGGGCGGAGGGCTCACTTCAGGATGAGCCGGTTCGTCTGTTCGAAGACGTCGAGGTCGGCCAGGGTCTCGGGCACCGAGGGGGAGAGCGGCCCCGGGAACTGGTCGCGGTGGAAGAAGCCGGCGTCGGTGGTCTCGTCGGTCACCCGGGAAAGCGTCCCGTCCCACTCCTCGACCCGGAAGGCCGTCGTGAAGATCTGGTACGTGTGCCCGTACATGTTGGTGTGCGTGCGGTCCGGGCCGGTGTAGAGGGCGAAGGCGCTCACCCGCAGCGCCCGCAGCCCGGTCTCCTCGCGTACCTCGCGGACTGCGCAGTCGGCGATCGACTCGCCCAGCTCCATGGCGCCGGCGGGCATCGCCCACTGGCCGTTGTCCGACCGGCGGATCAGCAGGACGCGCCCCGCGTTGTCACGCACCACCGCGCGGGCACCGACGAACATCAGCGTCCGGTCCCCGGCCAGCGCGCGCAGTTGCCCCACGTACGAATCGGCCCAGGAGATGCTCACCCGGACAATCTACGAGGCACGGCCCGGGGCGACGGGGTTTCCGGGGTTCCCAAGGTGTGACCGGCGCCACTAGCTTGTCACCCATGCGGAGCACGATGATGGACGCCCCTCTCCAGGTCTCCCGGATCCTCGATCACGGCTCCACCGTGCACGGCACCGCCGAGGTGGTCACGTGGACCGGCGCGGAACCGCGCCGGATGTCGTACGCCGAGGTCGGCCGGGCCGCCGCGAGGCTGGCCCACGGGTTGCGCGCCGAGTGCGGCGTGACCGGCGACGAGCGGGTGGCCACGTTCATGTGGAACAACAACGAGCACCTGGTCGCGTACTTCGCGGTGCCCAGCATGGGCGCTGTGCTGCACACCCTGAACATCCGCCTCTTCCCGGACCAGGTCGCCTACATCGCCAACCACGCCGAGGACCGGGTGGTGCTGGTCGACACCACGCTGATCCCGCTGCTGGCGCGGGCGATCGGGGCGATGACGACGGTCCGGCACGTGGTGGTGGTCGGCGGTGGCGATCCCGCCCCGCTGGTGGACGCGGCCGGCGACCGGATCACCGTGCACCGTTGGGACGACCTGGTCGCGGGCCGGCCCGAGACGTACGACTGGCCGCAGGTGGACGAGCGGGACGCCGCCGCGCTCTGCTACACCTCGGGGACGACGGGCAACCCGAAGGGCGTCGCGTACTCGCACCGCTCGATCTACCTGCACTCCCTCCAGGTGTGCATGCCGGAGGGCTTCGGGCTCGGCCCCGGCGACCGGGAGTTGGCCATCGTGCCGATGTTCCACGCGATGTCCTGGGGGCTGCCGTACGCGGCCTTCATCTCCGGCGCCTCGCTGATCATGCCGGACCGCTTCCTCCAGGCCGCGCCGATCGCCGAGATGATCGCCGCCGAGCGGCCCACCCTGGCGGGCGCGGTGCCGACCATCTGGACCGACCTGCTGGCCTACCTGGACGGTCACGAGGTGGACACCTCCTCGCTGAAGGAGGTCATCGTGGGCGGCTCGGCCTGCCCGCCGGCGCTCATGCACGCGTTCGCCGAGCGGCACGGCATCGAGGTCATCCACGCCTGGGGGATGACGGAGATGTCGCCGCTGGGGTCGGTGTCCCGGCCGCCGGCCGGGCTGACGGCCGAGGAGGCGTGGCGTTACCGCTACACGCAGGGCCGGGTGCCGGCCGGTGTGGAGGCGCGCATCGTCGGGCCGGCGGGGGAGCCGCTGCCCGCCGACGGCACGTCCGTGGGGGAACTCGAGGTCCGCGGGCCGTGGGTGACCGCACGGTACGTGGGCGACGAGACGCCGGACGAGGATAAGTTCCGCGACGGCTGGCTGCGTACGGGCGACGTGGGGACGCTCTCACCGGACGGTTTCATCACGCTCACCGACCGGGCGAAGGACGTCATCAAGTCCGGCGGTGAGTGGATCTCGTCGGTGGAGCTGGAGAACGCCCTGATGGCGCACCCGGCCGTGCTGGAGGCCTGTGTGGTCGGTGTGCCGGACGAGCGCTGGGACGAGCGGCCGCTGGCGACGGTCGTGGTCCGCGAGGGCGCCTCGGTGACCGTCGAGGAGCTGCGGGACTTCCTGTCCGCCTCGGTGGCCCGCTGGCAGCTGCCGGAGCGGTGGGCCTTCATCGACGCGGTGCCGAAGACGAGCGTCGGCAAGTTCGACAAGAAGGTCGTCCGTTCGCGGTACGCGGAGGGAAAACTCACCGTGCGAGAGCTGACCGCCCCGTAACGTTTCCCCGCGGGCTGACGCCTGTACGGGTAGGAGAGCTCCTCCCGAGACCTACCTCCCCGAGGGCGGCCCCGGCGTTCGCACCGCGCCGGGGCCGCCCCTTCTCTGCGGGGCGACCCGCACGACCATTATTGCGAAAGTTGTTCGCCTCTGTCCCGATGACGGCGAAATCTCCTGGTGGGATCCGCTGCGCCCGGCGTCACCCTTCGCTCGTGGTGATCAGCACCTTGCCGACCACCCCGTTCTCCACCGCCTGGTGGGCGGCGGCGGTCGCGGTGAGCGGGTGGTGGTGCAGCGGCAGCCCCGCCTCCTCGCCCACCCGGACGGCGCCCTGGGCGACCGCCGCGGACACGTCCACGATGGCCTGCGCCTTGGCGGCCTTCGGCTCCGTGTAGACGAGCACGAACTGCCACCGGGCGTTCGGCATCATCGACGGCCGGACGGGGATCGTGACGTCGCTGCCGCCCTCGTCGGCGTAGACGCAGACCGCGCCACCGTTGTGCAGGATCTGCGCGTCGACGGCCGCGTTGGCGGCCGGGGCCACCTCGACGATCGTGTGCACCCCGTCGGGCGCGATCTTGCGGACCTCCTCGACCACGTCCTGTTCCCGGTAGTTGATGACGTAGGAGGCGCCCGCGGCCGCCGCGAGCTGCGCCTTCTCCGCACTGCTCACCGTGGCGACCACGCAGGCGTCCGCCCAGCGGGCGAGCTGGATCGCCGCGTTGCCGACGGCGCCCGCCCCGCCCTGGACCAGCACGGTGTGGTCGCTCAGCGCGCCGGCGTGCAGCCGCTCGGGCATGTACTCGCCGGCCGTGAGGCAGCGGTGCGCGGTGAGGAACGGAATGCCGAGGCAGGCGCCCAGGTCGAACGAGGCGCTGCCGAGGCTCACCGCGTGCCGCACCGGCACCACCGTGTACTCGGTTGCGGTGCCCCACGGCCGCTGCCAGGCGGCCTCCCACAGCCAGACCCGCTCGCCGATGAGGATCTGGTCGACGCCCTCGCCGACCGCCTCGATGACGCCGGCCCCGTCCTGCCCCGGGATCTGCCATCCCTCGGGCGGCATCGGCCAGAGCCGCCGCGCCTTCCAGTCGGTGGGGTTCACACCGGACACGGCCAGCCGGACCAGCACCTCGCCGGGCCCCGGCTCGGGCACCGGCCGCTCGACCAGCTGGAGCACGGACGGGTCACCGGTCCGCTCGTACACGATCGCCTTCATCGATGTCTCCTCCCGGTGTCCCCGTCCGCCCTACCCGGGCGCCCACCGATCATTCCGGCCGCCCCCACCGTACGACCCGGTCGGCGGCGGCTGGCGGCGGGAGTCCGCTCACGCGGCGGGCTTGAGCACGACCTTCGAGTAGCCCTCCTCGCGCCGGTCGAAGCGCTCGTACGCCTCCGGCGCCGCGTCCAGCGGCAGTTCCTTGCTGACCACGAAGCTCGGCGTCGCCCGCCCGGCCACGATGAGGTTCCGCAGGTGCTCGTTGTACGCCTTGACGTTGGCCTGCCCGGTGCCCATCCGCAGGCCCTTCTCGAAGAACTTCCCGACCTTGAACAGCAGCTCACCACGGCCCGAGTGCGGGTCCGGCGCGCCCGGGTCCTCCGCCAGGTACAGCCCGATCACGCCGATCGTGCCCGTCGCGCGCACCACGTCGACCAGTGTGTTCAGCACCAGCGCCGGCTGCTCCTCGCCGCTCGGCGCGGACGCCTGGTAGCCCACCGCGTCCACGCCCTTGTCGGTGCCGACCCCGTCCGTCCGCTCCCGGATCTGCTCCACCGGGTCGCCCTTGCTGAAGTCGACGGGGATCGCGCCGATGGACTCGGCCAGGCGGAGCCGGTCCGGCACCCGGTCCACCACGAAGACCTGGGCCGCCCCCATGATGATCGCGGAGTACGCCGCCATCAGGCCGACCGGCCCACCACCCATGACCGTGATGTTCTCGCCCGGGAGCAGCCCGGTCATCGCCACGCCGTGGTAGCCCGTGGGGAAGATGTCGGCGAGCATCGCGAAGTCGTTCTCGTGCTCCGTCCCGGGCGGCAGCTTCAGGCAGTTGAAGTCGGCGAACGGCACCCGCAGGTACTCCGCCTGCCCGCCCCGGTAGGGCCCCATCGACACGTAGCCGTAGGCGCCGCCCGCGAAGCCCGGGTTCACCGTGAGGCAGAAGCCGGTCTTGCCCTCCCGGCAGTTGCGGCAGAAGCCGCAGGCCACGTTGAACGGCATGGAGACCCGGTCGCCGGTACGCAGACTCACGACGCCCGGGCCGGTCTCGACGATGACGCCCATGTTCTCGTGGCCGAAGACGATGCCCGGCTCGGCGGCCGTGCGGCCCTCGTACATGTGCAGGTCCGAACCGCAGATCGCCGTGGTCGTGATCTTGACTATGACGTCGTTCGGGTGCTCGATGCGCGGGTCCTCGACCTCGGTCACCGTGACGTCGCGCGGCCCCTGGTACACCACTGCCCTCATGTCACCGACCGTAGGCCGGTCGGGACGCCCGGGGTGGCCGTTCAGCCGAGCCGCCCCACCACCTCGGGGGTCAGCTCGTCGATCGCCCCGAGGGTCACGGCGGCGAGCTGCGCGGCGTCCGGGTCCAGGGGGTACGCGCCGTGCGGCACCGCCACCACCCGCATCCCGGCGGCGGCCGCCGAGCGTACGCCGTTGGAGGAGTCCTCGACGGCGGCGCAGCGTGCCGGCTCGATCCCCAGCCGCTCCGCCACGGCGAGGTAGACGTCCGGCGCCGGCTTGCCGCGCGCCGTCTCCTCGGTGGAGAGCGTCGCGCGGAACACGTCGGTCAGGCCGGTCGCGGCCAGCGTCGCGGCGATCAGCCGGGTCGGTGACGAGCTGGCGAGCCCCAGCGGCCACCGCGCGGCCATCCGGCGCACCACCTGGTCGGCGTCGTCGATGAGGGGTACGCGGGCCGCGTACCGCCGGGTCATCTCGTCGACCACCTCGGTGGCCACCTGCTCGGCCGTGCGGTCGACGCCCAGCTCGTCGCTGAGGTAACGGGCCCACTCGCCGGTGCTCATCCCCATGAGCCGGCGCTGGCTGTCCGGCTGCCAGGTGCCGCCGTGCGTCGCCACGTACGCCCGCCGGACCTCCTCCCAGACCGGCTCGGAGTCCACGATCACGCCGTCCAGGTCGAAGATCACCGCATCCACCACGTGCCCATCCTGCCCGATGGGCGGCCGGTACGGCGGCAGGGCCGGAACGGCGGGCGGGCGCTCCGGCTCCTTCCCGCACCGCCCGCAGTCGTGCTCCGCGGCTTGCTCAGGCGGGCAGGGCGGGCAGGCCGATGGGGCTGTCGGGCGGGATGACCGTGTGGCAGGCGCGGGCGATCGGGTAGAGCAGGTCGCGCAGCCGGTCCGCACGGTCCGTGCCGAGCAGGCGCCAGGGGCGGGCCGCCGCGGTGTCCGTGGCGTCCTCGACGGCCTGGAAGCCGGCCCGCCCGCGCTCGGTGGGCTCCCCGTCCGGGGCGAGCCAGCCACGGACGGTCAGCCGCTCCCGCGCGGCCTTCCACTCCTCCTCGGTCCAGCCGCGGCCGAGCAGGTTGTGCGCCGGCATGTCCACCGCGACCCGCCAGGCCAGCGTCTCCACGGGGTCGAGGTCGGCGGCCACCAGCGCGGCGACGTGCCCGTCGCCCCGGTGCTCGCGCAGGGTGGTGGCGGCCTGCCACAGCCGGGCCAGCGGGTACTCGCCGGCGGGGAGCGCCGCGTTCGCCGCGCCCAGCACCCGACCGGCGGTCTCCACCGCGCCGGCGGCCTCGTCCAGCAGGTCGGCGGCCTCGACGAGGTGCGTCTCGGGCAGCTCGTAGGTCAGCTCGGCGAGGGCCTGCACCGCGCCGGTGAGCCGGGCGCGCAGCGCCTCCGCCGGGGTGGCCAGCCGCCAGACGGCCGGCAGCGCGCGGCTCACCATGGGCGGGGCGAAGCTGAAGAACGCCGCGGTCACCGGGGCGGCGTCGACGGCGCCGAGCGGGGCGGCGCGCCCGGCGAAGTAGCCGCGCCAGTAGCCGCGGAGCCCGGCCGCCTCGTAGGCGGCGCGGGCTCGCGGGTGGAAGTAGGTGACGGCGTGTACCGGTTCGAAGTGTGTCCACATCAGCCGGGCGGTCCGCCCAAGGCCGTCCAGCGCCGTCACGTGCACCTCCGCGTCGATTCCGGGACACCCCGGGCGCGGCGGCCCAGGGTGACCCGGAACCTACTGGACGTGCGTAACGAGCTGGAAGCCCTCTGTGGGCAACTGCATCGCCAAGCGGTGACGGACCGGGACGAACCGGTGGCTCACTGAGCGGCCAGCACGTCCACGACGAAGCGCAGCGGGCCGGCCGGCGCACCGCCCTGGGGGTTCTCGCCGTACGCCAGGTCGGCGGGGATGTCGATCTGCACGCGGCTGCCCACGGTGACGCCCACGAGGCCCTGGTCCCAGCCCTTGATGACCTGCCCGACGCCGATCGGGAAGCTGGCCGGCTCGCCACGCGACCACGACGAGTCGAACTCCTGGCCGTCCTTGTAGAGCACGCCCACGTAGTTCGTGGTGATCGTCTGGCCGGCCTTGACCGCCGGGCCGGTGCCCTTGATCAGCGGCGTCACGGTCAGCTTCTTCAGCTCGCCGGTGCCGGCGGTGACGGTCGGCTTGGTGCCGAGCGCCGGGTCGGCGCCCTCGGGCAGCTGCGGGCTGGGGGCGGCGGCGGGCTGGTCGGCCGGGGCACTCGCGGACGGGGTGGCGTCCGCCTGCGGAGCCGCGTCGTCGTCACCACCCTGACCGACGATCACGAAGACGGTGATCAGCACGGCGACCACGGCGAGGCCGGCCAGACCGCCGAGCCACGCCTGGCGGCGGCGCTTCGCCTCGGCCTCCTTCTGCGCGGCCAACTGGGCGGCCAACCGCCGCTCCGACTTAGCCCGGTTCTGGGTCCGCTCGCTCACTCGTCGACTCCCTGAAGAGGTGGGTGGCCGGCAGCGCGTGCCGGGGGGACAGCCGACGCACACGGTACCCGCCCGGACGCCCGATGTGGCCACCCCCGCAACGCCGCGATCGCGGAAACCGGCTACGTCACTCCCCGACGCAGCGGGCCAGCGCCTGCCGCAGATGGGCCTTCGGCCGGGCGCCGACGAGCGAGTCGACCAGCTCACCGTGCCGGAACACCAGGAGGGTCGGCAACGACAGCACCCGGTAGCGCCGGGTGACCTCCGGGTTCTCGTCGGAGTTGACGGTGACGATGGTGAGCCGGCCCGCGAACTCCTCGGCCAGCTCGGCGAGGCTGCGCGAGATGGCGTGGCAGGGCGGGCACCACTCCGTCCACACGTCGACCACCACGGGTCGGTCCGCGGCCAGCACGGTGCTCGCGAAGGTGCCGTCGGTGACGGCGGTCAGCGCGTGTGGCGCAACCTGAGACATGTTTCCTCCCGCTGGGCGATGGCGTGGGCGAGCTGCTCCCGCAGCTCCTGGCGGACGGCGTGCAGCCGCTCGATGCCGGCGTCGACCTCGGCGAGCTTCCGGCGCAGCACGGCGACCGAATCCGGGCAGACGTGCCCGGAGGTGTTGCCGGCGCGCAGGCAGGCCACGAACGGCCGGATGTCGTCGAGCCCGAACCCCACCGCGAGCAGTGACCGGATCTCGCGGACGACCCGCAGCTCCGCCTCGTCGTAGACCCGGTAGCCGCTGGCCGATCGGGCCGGCCGCACCAGCCCCTGCGTCTCGTAGTAGCGCAGGGCCCGGGTGGTCGTGCCGGCGCGCTCCGCAAGCTCGCCGATCAACATTGGAACCTCCCTCGCCGCCGGCGTCACGCCGAACGCTAGACCTTGCCGCCGACGTCAAGGCAAACACGGACCGGGCGGGGAACCGGGCACGGCGCCCGGACGTCCCGGTAGATTCCGGCCATGCAGATCCTCACCGACGAAGACCTCGCGCTGCTGCGCGAGCCGCAGCTCGCCCACGTGGCCACCATCGAGGAGGACGGCAGTCCGCACGTCACGCCCGTCTGGATCGACACCGACGGCGAGCACATCCTGTTCAACACCGTCGCCGGCCGGGTGAAGTACGAGAACCTGCGGCGCGACCCGCGGGTGTCGATCTCGGTTTCCGACCGGGCGGACGACTTCCGCACGCTGTGGGTGAAGGGCACCGCCGAACTGGTGACGGAGGGTGCCGACGCGCACATCGACCAGCTCGCGAAGAAGTACCTCGGCCAGGACACCTACCCGTTCCGGCGGCCCGGCGAGGTGCGGGTGATCGTCCGGGTCACGCCGACGCAGAAGCTCGGCCGGGGCTGAGCCGGCCCGGCGAGGCGACCGGCCACCACCGCGTACGCGAGGAGGCCGCCCTCAGGCGGTCTTGCGGGCGGCCTTCTTCGGCGCGGCCTTCTTCTCGGTGGTCTTCTTCTCGGCGGCCTTCTTCGGGGCGGCCTTCTTGGCCGCCGTCTTCTTGGGCGCGGCCTTCTTCTCGGCGGCCTTCTTCGCGGGCGCCTTCGCGGCCTTCTTCTCCGCGGTGGCCTTCTTCTCGGCCGCCTTCTTCTGCGCCGACCGGGCCGCGGAGATCGGGGTCGGCTCGGCGGCGCCCCCGCCCGCCGGCTCGCCGCGGGCCGCCCGGGCCCGCTCCACGGACGCCTTCAGCGCGGCCATGAGGTCGACGGCCGCGGGCGGGGCCTCCTCGACCTCCTCCGGCTGGACGACCTCACGGCCCTCGACCTTCGCGTCGATGACCTCCTGCAACGCGGCCCGGTAGTCGTCGGTGAACGCGTCCGGCTCGAAGTCGCCGGTCATCGAGTCGATCAGGGAACTGGCCATCGCCAGCTCGGGCGGGCGCACCTTGAGGTCCTCGTCGAGGAAGCCGAAGTCGGGTTTGCGCACCTCGTCGGGCCACAGCATGGTGTTGAGCAGCAGCACGCCCTCGCGTACGCGCAGCGTGGCGAGCTGTTCGCGCTGGCGCAGCGCCACCTTCACGATGGCCACCCGCTCGGAGTCGAGCAGCGCGTCGCGCAGCAGGACGTACGGCTTGGTGGCCGTGCCCTCCGGTTCGAGGAAGTAGGCCTTGTTGTAGAGGATCGGGTCGACCTGCTCGGCCGGTACGAACTCCAGCACGTCGATCGCGTGCGACGTGCTCAGCGGCAGCTCGGCGAAGTCCTCGTCGGTGAGGATCACCATCTCGCCGCCGCCGATGTCGTACCCCTTGGCGATGTCGTCGTAGCTCACCTCCTCGCCGCAGACCGAGCAGGTGCGCTTGTAGCGGATCCGTCCGCCGTCCTCCCGGTGCACCTGGTGGAAGCGGATGTCCTTCTCCTCGGTGGCCGAGTAGAGCTTGACCGCGATCGAGACCAGCCCGAACGAGACCGCTCCCTTCCAGATGGCCCGCATGTCGGCTCCTCTCCCCGGTACAGATCAGGATCGCAAAGGATCGAAGCGGGCGCGAGGACTTCCGCCGCGAACTACAGTCAGGAGGTGCCCGGCGCGCCTGTGAAGCCGATGCTCGCGACGACCGGGCAGCTCCCGGCGGGTGACGGCTGGGCGTACGAGTTCAAGTGGGACGGCGTGCGCGCGCTCGCCGACATCTCCGGCGGCCAGCAGCACCTGTACGCGCGGTCGGGCGTGGAGATCACCGCGGCGTACCCGGAACTCGCCACCCTCCGCGACCAGGTGGCCGACGCGCTGCTCGACGGGGAGGTGGTGCTCCTCGGCGAGACCGGGCAGCCCTCGTTCACGGCGCTCGCCGAGCGGATGCACGTGCGGGACCGGAACAAGGCCGCCCGGCTCGCGGCGGTCATCCCCGTCACGTACATGATCTTCGACCTGCTCCGCCTCGACGGCGACGACCTGACCGGCTGGCCGTACGAACGCCGGCGCGAGGCCCTCGACGGCCTCGGCCTGGGCGGCGCGCGGTGGGCCGTACCCCCGACCTTCGCCGACGGCCGGGCCACCTACGCGGCCGCCGGCGAGAACGGCCTGGAGGGGGTGATGGCCAAGCGGCTCGGGTCGGTCTACCGGCCCGGCGTGCGCTCCCCCGACTGGGTGAAGGTCAAGCTCGAGGTGACCGGCGACTTCGTGGTCGGCGGGTGGCGGCCGGGCGCGCGGAAGATCGGTGGGCTGCTGGTCGGGGTGCCCCGCCCCGACGGCCGGCTGACCTACCGGGGCCGGGTCGGCGGCGGGATCGGCGCGGCCATCGAGCGCCAGCTCCTCGCCGAGCTGGAGCCGCTGCGAGCGCCGGCCTCCCCGTTCGCCGGGGACGTGCCGCGCGAGGATGCCCGGGGCGCGATCTGGGTAACACCCCGGGTCGTGGTGGAGGTGAAGTACGGCCAGCGCACGCCGGACGGGCGGCTGCGGTTCCCCCGGGTGCTGCGGCTGCGACCGGACAAACCGCCCGAGGAGGTCGACGATGCCGGCTGACCGGTTCCGGGTGGACGTCGAGGGCCGCTCGCTGGAGCTGTCCAACCTGGACAAGGTGCTCTACCCGGCCGCCGGGTTCACCAAGGGCGAGGTGATCGACTACTACACCCGGATCGCCCCGGTGCTCCTGCCGCACCTGCGGGACCGGGCGCTGACCCGGATCCGCTACCCGAACGGCGTCGACGGGGGCTCGTTCTTCGAGAAGAACGCCCCGGCGGCCACGCCGGACTGGGTGCGTACGGAGAACCTGCCCGCGCCCGGGTCGAGCAAGGGGCGGGAGACGATCGACTACGTGGTGGCCGACGACCTGCCCACCCTCGTGTGGCTCGCCAACCTCGCGGCGCTGGAGCTGCACACGCCGCAGTGGAAGGTCGGCGAGCACCCCGACATGATGGTGGTCGACCTCGACCCGGGGGCCCCGGCCGCGCTGAGGCAGTGCTGCCAGGTGGCGCTGCTGATGCGGGACCGGCTGGCCGCCGACGGCATCGACAGCTACCCGAAGACGTCCGGCAAGAAGGGGATGCAGCTCTGCTGCCCGATCGCCGGCACCCAGTCCTCCGACGACGTCTCCGCGTACGCCAAGCGGATCGCGCAGGAGCTGGAGCGGGCCCACCCGAAGCTGATCGTGTCGAAGATGGCCAAGAACCTGCGGCCCGGCAAGGTCTTCATCGACTGGAGCCAGAACAACGCGGCGAAGACGACGGTCGCGCCGTACTCGCTGCGGGCCCAGTCGGTGCCGTCGGTGTCGACGCCGCTGACCTGGGACGAGGTGGAGGCGGGCGCGGCCGGGAAGCGGCCCGCCACGAAGCCGTACACGGCCGACGAGGTGCTCAGGCGGGTGGCGAAGTCCGGCGACCTGCTCGCCCCGATCCTCGACGGCGGTCCCGAGCTGCCCAACCCCTGAATCCGGTTGACACCGCCGCCGGTCGCGACGCCTACTGTGCGCCGGACCCGGCCCCCGGACGAAGGACGACGGTGGACACCATCGACACCCTCACCTGGAGCGCGTGCGGCGAGGACGACCTCCCGGCGCTCACCACGCTGGCCGAGGCGTGCCTCGCCGCCGACGGAGGGCTGCCGCTGTTCGCCACGCCGCGGCTGCTGCGGGCGCGGCTGCTCCAGAGCCGTACGCTCGCCGCCTGGCACGACGGCGTACCGGTGGCGGCCGTCGGCGTCGGGACCGACCGCCGGCCGGCCACCGCGACCGGCGTCGTGCACCCCGACTGGCGCGGGCGGGGCCTCGGCGGACGGCTGCTGGGCTGGGCCGGCGAGCAGGCCGGCGCCGCCGACCTGCTGGTGACCACCGAGACGTGGAGCCCGGCCGGGGAGGCGCTGCTCACCGGGCGCGGCTTCAACCGCACGTTCGTCGAGTGGGTGCTGCGGCACGACCTCGCCGCCCTCCCCGACGTGGCGACGCCCGCCGGCATCCGCACCGAGCCGGTGACCTGGGAGGCCGGGCCGGAGCTGTTCGCCACCTACCGGGCGTCCTTCGCCGACCGCCCGGGCTTCGAGGAGCGGGACGCCGGCGAGTGGCTGGGCGACCTGCGCGACGACGACGGGTACCGGCCGGACCTGTCGCTCATCGCGCGCGGCCCCGACGGCACGGCCGTCGGGTTCGTCAACGTCATCGACAACTGGATCGACCAGGTCGGCGTCGTCCCGGCGTGGCGGGGCCGGCGGCTCGGGGCGTACCTCGTGGCGGGCGCCCTCCGGTCGCTGGCCGCCGACGGGGTGCGGGACGCCTGGCTCTGCGTGAACGACGACAACCCCGCGGCCGCCCTGTACCGCCGGTTGGGCTTCGCCGACGCGGGCCGCCGCGCCCGCTACCTGCTGCGCCACCCCTGACGCCGTCGGCGACGGACCGCGTGACCACAGTCGACGGACTGCCGACCTGGCCCGGGAGCTGGCCAAGGCCCGCCTCCGCGCCGCCGACGAGCGGCAGGCGGTGGCCGGCGTCGCGGCGGCCTACTCGGCGTTCGCCGAGCGGCGGCCCGCGCTCTACGACGCGATGTTCACCCTCAACGTCGACCTGCGGTTCGCCAGTCAGGAGACCCCGGTCGACCTGGCCCGGGGGTTCGCCGAGCTGACCGAGACCCTGCGGCCGTTCGCCGGCGACGACGACCTGGAGACGTTCACCGAAACGTTCTGGGCCGGCCTGCACGGCCTCGTGACGCTCATGCGCAGTGGGCGGCTCCGGCGTGCGGAGCAGCAGCGGCGGTTGGCGCTCCTCGTGGACCTCGTCTGCCGCGCCCGGTGACTGCACACCGGCCGGCGCGCCGGTGACTATGGTGGGACGGACCGGCAGGGAGGAACGCCCGATGACCGCCAGCACCCCCGTGACCGTGGCGGCCCACGCGCCGCGCGAGGTCGACCGCGCGCTGTTCACCTACCTCGACGACGCGACCGGGGAGCGGGTCGACCTGACCGCGCACCAGCTCGGTGAGTGGGCGGCGCGCAGCGCCGGACTGCTGCGGGACGGCTGCCGGCTGGCCGCCGGCGACCGGGTCGCCGTGCTGTTGCCGCCACACTGGCGTACGGCCGCCGTGCTGCTGGGCGCCTGGTCGCTCGGCCTGGCGGTGTCGTTCCGGCCGCGGGCCACCGCCGGGCTGGCGGTGCTGGAGCCGGGTGGCGACATGCCGTACGACGCGGTGTTCGTGACCCCGGAACGCCTCGACGACTGGCTGGAGGACGTGCCGGACGGGACGCACCGCTACCTCGTCGGCACGAAGCCCGGGCCGCTGGCCGGCGTGCCGGTGGGCTGGTTGGACTGGTCCACCGAGGTGCTCCGGCACGGCGATGCCGTCCCCCACTACACGGCCATCCGCTCGTCCGACGCGGCGACCCCGGACGGCACCACGTACGGCGAGTGGGGCGGGCTCGCGCGGGAGATGGCCCAGATGTGGGACCTGCGCGCCGGTGACCGGCTGCTGGTCGACGCCGCCGAGCACGAGCAGCCGCTGAAGTGGCTGCTCGCCCCGCTCTCCGTCGGCGCGTCCGTGGTGGTGTGCGCGAACCTCGACCGGTCGACGCTCGACACCCGGATCGCCGCCGAGCAGGTCACCCGGGTGCTGTAGGCCGGGCAGGCCCGACGGGCGGGCCAGTGTGGACGGGGTGGACGGGCGGTCACGACGCGCAGGTCACACGATCGTGATCTTCCTGGACGCTCGTCACGGTGGAAGGCTGACGGCATGAGCAGCGCACTCGTGCTGGCCGGCGGCGGGGTGGCCGGCATCGCCTGGGAACTGGGCGTCCTGCGGGGAATCGCCGACGCGGATCCCGCGCTCGCCGAGCGCGTCATCGCCGCCGACCTGGTCGTGGGCACCTCCGCGGGCTCGTCCGTGGCCGCGCAGATCACCAGCGGCGTCCCGCTGGACGAGCTGTACGCGGCGCAGCTGCGCCCCGAGACCGCCGAGATCGAGGTCGACGTCGACACGGAGAAGCTGTTCGCCGAGTACGGCGCGGTGCTCGGCGGCGTGTCCGACCCGCAGGAGGCGCGCCGCCGGCTGGGCGCGCTCGCGTTGGCCGCGAAGACCGTGGAGCCGGCCGTACGGCTCGGCGCGATCGACGCCCGGCTTCCGGTGAAGGAGTGGCCGGGACGGGACGTACGCCTGCCGGCCGTCGATGCGGAGACCGGCGAGGTCGCGATCTTCACCCGCCGGTCCGGCGTGAGCCTGCGCGACGCGGTGGCCGCGAGCTGCGCGGTGCCCGGCATCTGGCCGCCCGTCGCGATCGGTGACCGCCGTTACGTCGACGGCGGGGTGCGGTCCATGACCAACGCCGACCTGGCCGCGGGCGCCGAACGGGTGTTCGTCATCCAGCCCGTCCTCGAGGGCACGCCGCAGCCGTGGGGCAGCCTCGACGACGAGATCGCCGCGCTCGCGCCGGCCAGGGTCCACGTGGTCAGCGCCGACCAGGCGTCCGTGGACGCGTTCGGCACCAACGCGCTGTCGCCCGCGACCCGGGCGCCGTCCGCCGAGGCGGGCCGGGCGGTCGGCAGGGCGCACGCGGACGCGGTCGCGGCCCTGTGGGGCTGACGGCTACCGCTCGCCGGCCCGGTCGACGCCCTCATGTGCGAGGGCTGATCGCCGCTTGGTCCGTGTGCACCGGGATTATCGCTCGCTGCGGCTGAGGGCGCGGCTGACGGCGGGTAGTACTGCGAGCACAAGGGCGTAACCGAGTACCTGTAAGCCAAAGGCGACCCCGAAATTGGTCCCGGTGAGGGTGACGTTCTCGCGGATGCCGAACGGCCCGGTGGGGACGGTGGCATCGAGGGCGAGGAGCAGGGCGTTGAGACGGGAATCGCCGGTGGGTGTTGTCGGGGCGACGTCGTGTAGGAGCGCTGCCCCGGTAGTGATCGCGGCCAGTAGCCAGCAGAAGGCCCGCCACGGCACGTACCCATAGCCGGACAGGGCATCGATGAGCCACCCTGGAGTGCGCCAAGCCGTCGCGACCACCGGACGTAGGAATCCCCTCACTCGAAGCATGTTCGGGGTGATCCGCCGACGGACGCGTTGCTTCGCCAGCAGAACCTTTCGGGCGTCCCGATCGTGACCGATGCTGCGATAGTAGGCCGCGAGTTGCTCGTACGGTTGGGGGTGGAAGCCGGCGGGATCGCGGTTCAGCCAGCCAATTCGTTGTTTTGCCGGCGGATCCGGGTCTGGATCCAGGTCGGTGTAGGTCAGTCCGGTCAGGCGCATGGGGGGCTGTTCCCGCTCATCCGTCGTGTCGAGGACGCCCAGGCGGGCAGCGGTCAGATCAATCCAGCCCTCCACGCGCCTCGGCAGTTCCACGTACGGACATTCCATGCGTTCCAGGTCCAGGGCGAGCTGACCGGGATTGACCAGGGTGGCGTCGTGGAAAGAGAGCCTTCCGGCTATTCGCGAGTGGATGAGCCCCACGCGCCCCTTGGCGGTGAAGCCAGATGTGCAGAACATCCCTTGACCAAGGGTCAGTTGATCCCCATTGAGAGCGACGCGGCCGGGGTTGGTCAGGGTGGCACCGCTCAGGTAGAGCGCCCCATCTACTTTTGCGCCTGGAAACCGTAATTCGCCGTTCGTCGTAAAGCCATCGGTGCAGAAGATGCCCTCGTTAACGGTGATCCGATCGGCGCTGAGAACGTGCCCCTCCGGGTTGGTCAGGGCGGCGCCGCTGAAGTCTAGGCTGCTGCCGATATGCGCGCCAACGAGCCGTATTTCCCCCGTCACGTTGAACCCGTCGCTGCAGCTCATGTCCTGGTCGACGGTCAGCCCGTCGGCATTCAGGGCGACGCCCTCGGGGCTGGCCAAAGTGGCGCCCGAGAAAGAGAGTTCGGCGTGGATGTGTGCGTTGAGTAGGCGCACCTGACCCGTTGCGGTGAACCCGTCCGTGCAGAACATGCCCTGGTCGACCCCGAGGCCGTCAGCGGCGAGGGCAATGCCCTCGGCGTTGTTCAGAGTCGCGCCGGAAAAATCGACCTGGCCACCGATCCGCGCGCCGACAAGCCGTACTTCGCCAGTGGCGCTGAATCCACCGCGGCAGAACAGATCTTGCTCGGCCGTCAGTCCGTCGGCGGCGAGCGCGATGCCGTTCGGATTGGAAAGGGTGGCTCCGTTGAAGGTGACCCGGCCGCCGATGCGCGCTCCGTTGATGCGCAGAAACCCGTGGCAGTGGCTCTGGTAGAAGGACACCGAGCCACCGGTCTGCCAGTCGGAGGCAACCAGCCCCGGCAAGCGCGACCGTTGGAATATTGCCGGTCCCGACGACGCGCCGCTGAAGTTCGGGGCACGATCAAGCCAGCAGCGATCGAGGATCAGTTCACAGTCGGTCTGGCCGTTGCTGATGTCGAGCTCGCCAACGATGCGGGCGCCGGCAAGTACGACACGCGCGACATACCCCGCATCCCTCTCCCGCGCCCCTAGGAGCAGGCGAGCGATGACCTCGCCGCGCACCTGCCGATCCTCCGACCAGGTATCGGGGTCGAAACCCTCAGTCGTAGGGTTGCCGCTCCCCAGATCCACCGCCCGGCCACGGGCGAAACTGTCCCACAGGCGGCGCTCCGCATCGTTGACCAAGTCCGATGACTGCATCCTGTCCTCCCCGCCAGGAAGTATGGAGGGTGGACGCGAGCCGGACTGCCCTATCCGGATCGTCCCAGTTGAGTCGTTGACGGCGCCAGCTCTCAAGCGCGCACCCGGGACCGTTCGTTCGCGGCGGATTCCCGAGGCCCGCCCGCCTCGGGGCGCCCAGGGCACCTAGTCAGTAGCGCTCCCGCGCCGCATGCTGTTACACCGGCAAGAGCCCTGCTCAGGGGGCCTGTTGTCGTGCCGCCGGACGTGTTCTCATACCGGGAAGACGACGCCATCGACATCTGGTCATGGCAACCCCGCGTCGATTCCGCACCGCTCTCCATTCCCTGAAAGGTGCACCGATGCACAGGAGACCGATCTTCCGACTGGCGGTCCTCACCGCCTCCGCCGCGACGTTCCTGGCGTCCGGTGGCGCCTACGGTGCGGTGGCCGCGGCCCCCGCGCCCGTCTCCCCGGGCGTCGCGGCCTGTGAGCCGGGCGCCGACGCGCACAGCGCGGCCCGCGTCGCCGAGGGCGCCACCGCGCAGGAGCCGGAGCTGTACTCCAAGAACGAGGCGAACGCGTACGGGGTCATCAAGGACTCACCGCGCCTGCCCAACGGCAGCGTCACCGTGCCCACGGTCTTCCACATGATCTCCGACCACCCGCTCACCGCGGCCGAGACGGCCCGGTGGAAGACGATGATCGCGGACCAGATGGAGGTGCTGAACGACTCGTTCGCCGGGCGTACCGCGCCGGACGCCTCCGACACGCCGTTCCGCTTCGAGCTGGTCGACACCACGTGGACGGTGAACAGCGACTGGTACACGGTCGTGCCCGGCAAGAACGAGCGGGACATGAAGAAGGCGCTGTACACCGGCGACGCCCGCACCCTGAACGTGTACGCGGCGAACATCGGCGGCGGGCTGCTCGGCTGGGCGTACTTCCCGAAGGGCTACAACAACGGCCGCGACTACATCGACGGCGTGGTGATGCTCGACGAGTCGATGCCGGGCGGCACGGCCGGCAAGTACTCCCTCGGTGACACGCTCACCCACGAGGTCGGCCACTGGCTGATGCTGGAGCACACCTTCGCGCACGGGTGCTCCGCGTCCGGTGACTTCGTCGCGGACACGCCGCGCGAGGCGCAACCGCAGTTCGACTGCCCGGTGGGGGCGGACACCTGCACCGCGCCCGGGCTGGACCCGATCCACAACTTCATGGACTACACGCAGGACTCGTGCATGAACATGTTCACGCCGGGCCAGGCGGACCGGATGAGCGACGCCTGGGTCGCCTTCCGGGCCGGCGGTGGCAAGAGCTGACCAAGGCTTGCGGGGTTGACGGGCCGCGGCACGGCGGCCCGTCAACCCTTCCTTGTGCCCGGCGGTCGGTACCGCCGTCGTGGACCCACTCAGGCCCGGTCGCGCCAGGGCGCGCGCCGCGAGCAGGGCGCGGTGTGGTCGACCGGCAGGGCACACCGCGCGCCGCCGGGCAGTGGGCGGTCGCAGAAGACCCAGTGGCGTACGCCCTGCTGGTCCTCGGCCGACACGGTGACCCCGCCCGGCTCGACCCGTACGCTGAGCCGGGCCAGCACCCGCGCGGCGGTCCGGGCGAAGATCCGCGCGCGGACCAGGTCGGGCGCGGCGACCGGCACGTGGATCACCCAACGGTCGCTCATCGGTAGCGGCGGTTCGCCGACTGGGCGCTCTGCCAGGCGCGCAGGGCGTTCTTGATGCGTACGTTCTCCTCCTGCACGGCGGCCAGCGCGGTCTGCGCGACGGTGAGTTCGTCGGCCACCTGGTGCAGGAAGGCGCGGATCTCGACCGGATCGAGGCCGCGCCGCCGGACGTTGAAGTGCCGCTCACGGATGTGCCAGGGCCGCAGGGGTGCCGGGACGCTTGTGAAGCGTGGTTCCTGGCGCCGGCCTGCCAGCCGACGGATCAGGTTGCGCACGGGTGACCGCCCTTCGTCCTTCACGTCATGTGGTGGGAGCGGCCTCCGCCGGTGGTGGCCGGCGGAGGCCGCTCCGCCCTGCCGCGACGGTGTGATGGTGCGGCGGCAGGGCCGCGCCGGGGGAGCGCGGAGGGTTGAGGTCTCGGCGGCGATGCGAGACCGGTACGAGAGGCGCCAACCGACCGCAGCGGCACCGCATCACCGAGAGCGACGGTATTGCCACCGAGTCACCTATGTCAAGCATGTCTCCGAGTCATCTACCCACTTATGTCACCGGTACTACGTGCGTTGCCTGTGCCGAGGCGGTTGATCGATACTGGGCGGGCCAACCGACTGCAAGGGGCCGTGACGTGCCTATTCCGCCCACAATGGACGAGCTGCTCGCCGATCTCATGAAGAAGATCAAGGATGGGACCTATCCGCCCGGCTCCCAGCTCCCGTCGGGGCGCGCACTGGCGGACCAGTACGACGTCTCCCAGTCCACGATCAGCCGTGCTGTGGCGAGGCTGCGAAAGGACGGCGTGCTGGTCGGCCGCCCGGGTCGCGGCGTGTTCGTCGCCGAGTCCAACAAGCGCTGACAGCGCGGCTCGGCGCCGGTCGGTCTGACCCTGACCCCAACCCTCGCCCGGTGGCTTGGCCAACCTGTACGTCGTCTCTTGTCCGATGGCGGCTCCGACGACCGGCAACCGGTCAAGCCGGACGGATGTGCGCGGATGTCCAGGTGGCCAGCGGTTCTCAGCCTACTCACGGTAGCGGGCCGGTGCGTCCCCGTGGCTACGATCGGGCCTGCATTCTCGCCTCAGGGCATCCGGCCGGCGCGACGGGTTCACGCCGGCCTCCACTGTGTGATCAGGGGGACCATGTGAAGAGAAGGCTGATCGGGTTCGTCTCCGCGCTCGCCGTCGCTGTCGGCGGGTCGCTGGCCGTCGCCGCCCCGGCGCAGGCCGCCCCGGCGGTCATGATCACCAAGGTCTACTACGACTCGCCGGGCAGCGACAGGGGATCCAACAGCAGCCTGAACGCCGAGTACGTCCGGCTGACCAACAAGCGCAGCACCACCCTCAATCTCAAGGGCTGGACGCTGCGTGACAAGACGGGCTACACCTACAAGTTCTCCACCAACTTCCGGCTCGCCGCCGGCAAGAGCGTCTACATCCACACGGGCAAGGGCAAGAACACCAGCGGACACCGCTACTGGGGACGCTCCTGGTACGTGTGGAACAACACCGGCGACAAGGCCTACCTGCGCAATCCGTCCGGCACCCTCATCGACAGCTGCACCTGGAAGAAGCGCGGGAAGGGCTACACCTTCTGCTGACACCCAGCAGGCGGACGCCGGCCCACGTCGGTGGGCCGGCGTTCGGCGTTCCCGAAGTCGTCCCGTCCGGCCACGGCGCCGGAGCCGGTCAGTCGAACGACGGCAGCGTCGGGCCGAGGACGTCGTCGGCGTCGACGATCGTGTACGCGTACCCCTGCTCGGCCAGGAAGCGCTGCCGGTGCGCGGCGTACTCGGTGTCGATCGTGTCCCGCGACACCACCGTGTAGAAGTGCGCCTGCCGGCCGTCCGCCTTCGGGCGTAGCACCCGCCCGAGCCGCTGCGCCTCCTCCTGGCGCGACCCGAACGTGCCCGACACCTGGATGGCCACGGCCGCCTCGGGCAGGTCGATGGAGAAGTTCCCGACCTTCGAGATGACCAGCGTGCGCACCTCGCCGGAGCGGAACGCGTCGAACAGCCGCTCCCGCTCCTTGTTCGTCGTGGAGCCCTGCACGATGGGCGCGTCCAGGTACTCGCCGAGCTGGTGCAGCTGGTCGATGTACCCGCCGATCACCAGCACCTGCTCGTCGGGGTGCCGGTCGACCAGCGCCTTGACCACCGGCGGCTTCGTCCGGGCGGTGGACGCCATCCGGTAGCGCTCCTCGGCCTCCGCCGTCGCGTACGCCATGCGCTCCGCGTCGGTCAGCGTCACGCGTACCTCGGTGCACTCGGCCGGCGCGATCCAGCCCTGCGCCTCGATGTCCTTCCACGGCGCGTCGTACCGCTTCGGGCCGATCAGGCTGAACACGTCGCCCTCGCGGCCGTCCTCCCGGACCAGCGTGGCGGTGAGGCCGAGCCGGCGGCGGGCCTGGAGGTCCGCGGTGAACCGGAAGATCGGCGCGGGCAGCAGGTGCACCTCGTCGTAGATGACCAGGCCCCAGTCGCGGGCCCCGAACAGGTCGAGGTGGGTGAACGCGCCGCCGCGCCGCGACGTGAGCACCTGGTACGTGGCGATGGTGACCGGGCGGATCTCCTTACGCTCGCCCGAGTACTCGCCGATCTCGTCCTCGGTGAGCGAGGTGCGGGCGACCAGCTCGCGCTTCCACTGCCGGCCCGCCACCGTGTTCGTCACGAGGATCAGGGTGGTGGCCTTCGCCTCGGCCATCGCCGCCGCGCCGACCAGCGTCTTGCCGGCGCCGCAGGGCAGCACCACCACGCCCGAGCCGCCGGCCCAGAACGCCTCGACGGCCTCCCGCTGGTACGACCGCAGCGTCCACGGCTTCCGGCCGTCCTTGCCGGCCTCGGCCAGCTCGATCGGGTGCGCCTCGCCGTCGACGTACCCGGCCAGGTCCTCGGCCGGCCAGCCGAGCTTCAGCAGCGCCTGCTTGAGCCGCCCCCGCTCGGACGGGTGCACGGCGATCGTGTCGTCGTCGATCTTCGCGCCGAGCATGCCGGCGAGCTTCTTGCTCTTGGCGACCTCGACCAGCACCACCCGGTCCAGTGCCCGCAGCACCAGGCCGTGCACCGGGTCGTTGACGAGCTGGAGCCGGCCGTACCGGTCCATCGTCTCGGCCACGTCGACCAGCAGCGCGTGCGGCACCGGGTAGCGGGAGTACTTGATGAGCGCGTCGACGACGCCCTCGGCGTCGTGGCCGGCAGCGCGGGCGTTCCACAGGCCGAGCGGGGTCAACCGGTAGGTGTGCACGTGCTCCGGGGAGCGTTCCAGCTCGGCGAACGGGGCGATGGCCATCCGGCACGCCTGCGCGTCGGGGTGGTCGATCTCCAGCAGCAGGGTCTTGTCCGACTGCACGATCAGTGGTCCACCGCTCACGCCAGCGTCCTCTCTCGGATGAGCCCGTCGAGTGCCCCGTCGGCGGCGGCTGACCCACCGCAGGCCGACCATCCAGTGTTGCACGCGGCCGAACGCCGGCAGAAAAATTGGGCATCGGGCGCAACCATGCCCGTACCCCCATGCGTCTAACAGCGAGACCGCTGCCCTCGGGAGGCCCCATGAGACATCTCCGGATCACCTCCCGGCTGGTCGCCCTGGCGGTGGTCACGCTGGTCGGCGCCGGTGCGTGTGCGTTCGATCCGCAAGCCGGCGGGAGTGGGGGCGGGGGAGCCGCCCCGGTCGGCGCTGCGGAGACGGTAACGGGGGCGAACGGTACGCCCGGGCCGGACCAGCGCGCCGCCACACCGAAGCCGAAGCCCACCACGCCGACGCCCGCGAAGCCGACGCCGAGCCGGGCGACGAAGCCGAAGCCGACGCGCACCGCGCCGACGCCCGACAGCACGAGCACCAAGCCGGCCGGCTGCCCGCAGGGCGAGCACCAGCGCGCCGTGGAGACGTACCTCGCGCAGCTCGGCGGCTTCGGCCGGGTGACCGTCGACGGCCGGCAGTCGGCCGCCGACTGCGCCGCCATCAAGAAGTTCCAGAAGCGGTACGACATCCGCCCGCCCCAGGGCCGCGCCGGGCCGACGACGTACGACGTGGCGAAGCGCCTCGCCACCACCGACACGAGCCGCTGCAAGGCCGGTTCCGGGCTGACGTTCTGCGTCGACCTGACCCGGCAGACCACCTGGGTGATGCGCAACGGCAAGGTGATCGTGAAGCCCACGGTGACCCGGACGGGGATGGCCGGCTACCGGACGCCCGCCGGCACCTTCCGGATCAACTACCGCAACATCAAGGAGTGGTCCGACCCGTACGAGGTCTGGCTGCCCTACTGGCAGCACTTCACCCAGGGCATGGGCTTCCACGAGACCACCACGTACCTGCACGACAAGTCGATCGGCTCGCACGGCTGCGTGAACCTGCTGCACGCCGACGCCGTCCGCTACTGGGAGCTGGGCAAGGTCGGCAGCAAGGTGGTGCTGGTCGGTCGGCGTCCCGGCACCTGAGGCGGCGTCGGGGTTTTCACCCCTGTCACTCGGGCGGCGCCGGTGCCAAGCTGGACATCCGGCGTCGCACCGGACGGGGAGGCGGTCATGACGGTCGACCGTGAGGTGATGGGCGAGGGCGACCGGGCCGACGAGGTGTCCACGGGGACCGTGGTCGCGTACCTGGTCGCCGCGGTGCTGCTGTTCGGCTGGTTCCTCTTCGGGTGGCTGGTGCTGCAACAGGGCTTCGTCAGCTCGCTCGGCGAGACGGCCGGCACCGCGTTCACGCTGCTGCTGGTCGTCTCGATCGTCGGCACCGTACGCCGCAGCCGCCGCTGACCCCACCCCTCCTCCGCGATCTTGCACTTCCTGCCCCGACATAGCGGATAAAAGCCGCAGAACGAGCGCGGAAAGTGCAAGATCGACGGGTGTCCCTGCGGGGCGTGCGGGGTCAGTCCGCCAGGACTGCTGCGGTGATGCGGTGCAGGGCGAAGGTGTGCAGCATCTCCGTCCGCTCGTCCTCGGCCCGCAGGTAGCCGGCCCCGATCGAGACCGGCTTGACGAGTCGGGACGCCGTCGCCCCGTGCGCGTCGACGTAACCGACCCAGACCAGCGCCCGGTCGCGTACCGCCTGCTGGAGCACCGCCAGAGCGTCCGCGTGGCCCTGCACCGGCGCCGGCCCGGTGGCGCCGCGCCCGCCGCCCCGGACCGCGGCCGGAGCCCGCCGTGCCGCCCGCGCCGCCGCGTCGCCCCGCCGGATCTGCTCGACGACCCCGAGCAGCCGGGGCATCGGCACCTTCGGCGCGGCCAGCGGGTCCAGCGTCCGGGTCGCCACCGACACCCGGGCCGGCGCCCGCCGGACCCTCGGCCGGGACAGCACGGCCGCGCCGCTCGCGTCCTCCGGCACCGGGGCGTACCCGGCGTCGCGCAGCGCCCCGAGCAGCCGCCCCACCTGGTACGGCGTGGCCAGCACCGTCGGCGCGAGCCGGCGCAGCGACAGCGACTCCAACCGCCGGTCGGCGAAGACCTCGGCGAGCAGCGCCTCGTCGTCGCTGCGCAGGTACGCCCCGGCCGACCCGGCCCGCAGGCCGCCGTGCTTGCGCGCCACGTCGTCCACGAGGTACGTGAGCGACTGCGGCACCGGGGTCCGGGACCGCCGCCGGAACAGCGCGTGCAGGTCGTCCGCCGTGTAGCCGGCGTCCAGCGCCCGGCGCACGCTCGCCGTGGTGACCCGGTGCACGCTCGCTCCGCCCGCCGACTCGGGCTCGGCCACCGCGTCCAGTTCGGCGGCGAGCGTCGGGTCGGGCGGGCCCGGCACCACCACCGTCAGGTCCGCCTGCACGAGGAAGTGGTCCACGGGGGCGGGCAGCAACGCGTCGAGGGCCCGCGCCGCCGTCGACGGCTCCTCGCTGTCGGCGTCGGCGTGCAGCCCGAGCGGGTCCTCCGGGTGGTCGTCCGCGTCGGTCACGTCGGCCAGCAGCAGCCGCCCGTACGAGGTGAGCGCACCCAGCCCGGTGACCCCGAGCTGGGCGGCCTCGGCGAGCACCTCCCGGTGCGCCGCCTCCCGGCCGCGACTGCGCCGCGGCGAGCGCCAGTCGAGCAGTTCCAGAACCTCGTCCGGGGTCGGCGCGGTCGCCGGCTCCAGGTCGGCGAGCACCCCGAGCACCGCGCGCCGGGCGGCGGGCGCCCCCGCGCGTTCCGCCTCGGGCGAGAGCACCGTGATGGGCCGGTCCCGGTCGTCACGCTGGCCGACCAGCCCCACCTGCCGGGTCATCGTGAGCCACGCCCGGGCCAGCTGTTCCCAGCGCTGGGCCAGCGAGGCGGACCGCCACACCTCGTAACCCGCGGTCGGCAGCACCTGCTGGTCGGCGCCGTACCGGCCGCTCGCGCTGGGCAGCTCCAGCTCGCCGAGGAGCCCGGCCGCGTACGCCACCTCGAGCAGCAGCGCCGCGGTCGGCTCGTCCAGACCGGCGGTCCGGGCCAGGCGACGCAGGTCGCGGACGCCGATGCCCCCGGAGCGGAGCACCGGCGCCGGTTCGGCGGTCAGCTGTTCGAGAAGCCCCTCGGTGTGCCGTACGACCTCCATGGTCTGCCCGGCCCCGGCCGAGTCGACCGCCTTGGGTTCGCGGGGCGCGGAGGCCACGGGCGGCGGGCTGGTCCGCAGCGGCCCGAGCGGCCCGCTGTCCCGGCGCAGCAGCAGCCCGATCTCGCGGGGCAGCTCGACGGTGCCCGTCGAGCCGGACCTCCCGGCCGAGATCGGCACGAGCAGCCGGTGCTCCACGAGCCAGCGCACCGGGGAACCGGTCGGCGCGCCGCCGTTGACCGGGTCGGGCGGCAGCGCGTCCTCCTCGCCGAGGGGCGGCGCCTGCAACGCGCCGGGCGGCACGCTGCCGACCGGCGGTCCGGCCGCCAGCCGGTCCAGGATCGCCCGGGCCGAGGGCGGCGCGGCGAGCAGCGTCCGCCGCAGTTTCGCCGGGTCCGCGCAGAGCGCGGCCGTGCGCGGGTCCAGCTCCGCGGCCGGCCGTCCCAGCCCCGCCGGGTACGGGGACACCTCGTCGACGCTCGCCACCACGGTGAGCGCGTTCTCCGGCCCGTACAGCAGGAAGAGCGCGCGCAGCCGGTCGACCGCGCCCCGGACGGTGGTCGGCGCGGGCGGTCGCGGACCGGCCGTCGCCATGGCGAGAACCGCCTCGGTGGAGGTCGTGCCGTCGGCCGGGTCCCGGGTGAGCCGGGCCGCGTCCAGGATCTGGAGGGTGAACTGGTCCAGCCCGTCCAGCGCCCGGGCCACCGACACGCGGGACTGCGCCCGGGTGGCGAGCGCGGAGACGTCGGCCGGCACGGGTACGACGAGGTCCGGCCGCAGCTGGAGGAGCGCGGCCAGGGACTCGTCGGGCAGCGACCGCAGGTGGTCGGCGAGTGAGGTGGTCATCGTCGTTCCACGCTAGCCCGGCGCGGGGTGGTCCCGCCCCTCGGACGTCGGGGTGGCCGGCCGGTACGTTCGTCCGCATGCCTCCACTGACCGTCGGCTTCGATCTCGACATGACCCTGGTCGACTCGCGTCCCGGCATCGCCGCCGCCTACCGGGCGCTGACCGCGCGTACCGGCGTCCCGGTGGACGTCGACGCCGTGGTGTCGCGGCTCGGGCCGCCGCTGCGCACGGAGATGGCCCACTGGTTCCCGCCGGAGCAGGTCGAGTCGGCGGTCACGCTGTACCGGGAGCTCTATCCGGCGTACGCCATCACCCCGACCGTCCCGCTGCCCGGCGCCCGGGAGGCGATCGCGGCGGTCCGGTCACGCGGCGGCCGGGTGCTCGTGGTCACCTCGAAGCTGGGCCGGCTGGCCCGCCTGCACCTGGATCACCTGGGGCTGGAGGTGGACGAGGTGGCCGGGGACCTGTTCGCCGAGGAGAAGGCGACCGCGCTGCGCGAGCACGGCGCCACCCACTACGTGGGGGACCACGTGGCCGACATGGTGGCCGCCGCGGCGGCCGGGGTGCCGGGGATCGCGGTCGCCACCGGCCCGTGTTCGGCGCAGGAGCTGCGGGCGGCCGGGGCGGACGTGGTGCTCGACGATCTCACCGGATTCCCGGGGGCGCTCGACCGCATGATCCAGCTAGCCTTGGAGCAGTAGACGTCTCTAGCGAAGCAGGGGATCACAGGTGCCTACGGGTCGAGTGAAGTGGTACGACGCGGCCAAGGGATACGGGTTCGTCACCAGTGACGAGGGTGGCGACGTGTTCCTGCCGAAGACCGCGCTGCCGGCGGGCGTCACCGACCTCAAGGGTGGCCAGCGGGTCGACTTCAGCGTGGTGGACAGCCGGCGGGGCGCCCAGGCCATGGGGGTGAAGCTGCTGGAGGCGCCGCCGTCGGTGGCCGAGCTGCGCCGCCGGCCGGCCGAGGAGCTGCACGGCCTCGTCGAGGACATGATCAAGGTGCTCGAGGCGAAGGTGCAGCCGGACCTGCGCCGCGGCCGTTTCCCCGACCGGCGTACCGCCCAGAAGATCGCTCAGCTGGTCCACGCGGTGGCGCGCGAGCTGGAGGTCTGAGGCACCAGGCCGGCGTCGGCGGCCCGGCCGAGCAGCGCGTCCACGGCGGCGAAGCCCGCCTCTCCCAGGTCGGCGGAGAACTCGTTGACGTAGAGCCCGATGTGCCGGTCCACCACGTCGGGCTCCATCTCCTGTGCGTGGGAGAGCACGTAGTCGCGGCTGGCGGCCGGGTCGGCCCAGGCCTGCCGGACCGACTCGCGGATCCACCCGGCGGCGGCCTCGGGGTCGACCGCGCCGCGCCGGGCCAGGATCGCGCCGAGCGGGATCGGCAGGCCGGTGTCGGCCTCCCACCATTCGCCGAGGTCGACCAGGGCGGTGAGGCCGTGCCGGTGGTAGGTGAACCGGGCCTCGTGGATGACCAGGCCGGCGTCGTACCGGCCGGCGGCCACGCCCGGCATGATCTCGTGGAACGGGACGACCTCGATGCGCGCCGGCGGGCGGTCGGCCGCCCAGAGCCGGAAGAGCAGGTACGCGGTGGTCCGGTCGCCGGGCACCGCGACCGTCGCGCCGGTCAGGTCGGTGCGGTCGCCGCGGGTGAGCAGCAGCGGACCGCAGCCGCGACCGAGCGCGCCACCGCAGGGCAGCAGGTGGTACTGGTCCAGCAGCCAGGGCAGCGCCGCGTAGCTCACCTTCACCAGGTCGAAGGCGCCGCGTTCGGCCGCCGTGTTGGTCACGTCCACGTCGGCGTACGTCACCTCGACCGGCGGTGCGCCGGGAACGCGGCCGTGCACGAGGGCGTGGAAGATGAACGTGTCGTTGGGGCAGGGCGAGATCGCCAGCGAGAGCGCCACGACCCCACCGTAGCCCCGCCCCCGTCGGGCCGATCCTGCCGGCCCCCGAAGGCTGTGACGTAGGCCGGTGCCCGCTGCGCGGTGGTGGTGCGGCGACCGCCCGGAGGCCCGCGGCAGGGTCGGCGGGACGCTGTCGAGCTGCCCCAGATATGGGGCAGCTCGAAGACGATGCAGCCAGTGCCGACGGAGAGCACCGCCGGAGAGCCGCCGGAGAGCCGCCAGAGAGCGCCGCCGGAGAGCCGCCGGGAGAGCTGACGGGAGAGCCGCCGGAGAGCGCCGCCGGAGAGCCGCCGGGAGAGCTGACGGGAGAGCCGCCGGAGAGCGCCGCCGGAGAGCGCCGCCGGAGAGCCGCCGGGAGAGCTGACGGGAGAGCGCCGCCGGAGCGCCGCCGGGAGATCTGACGGGGGAGCTGACGGGAGAGCGTCGCGGGGAGCGCCGCCGGGGGCCGTGGTGACCACCGATCGTCCCGGTCGGCGGGCCCTTGGTCGCCGCAGCTGTGGAAACGGCTGACTGTTCGGTTCGCTGCGCTCGATCCTCCGTGTGCGCCTGTTGATACCGCTTGGTCCGGAATGCGCTCAGTCTCAGATCTGGGGCAGCTCGACAGCGGCTGCGCCACCCAGCCGCCCCGGACGCGGTTGTCCACAGGGTTGTCCACAAGCGCGGGAGGGCTGTTGAAGCCCGGCGGCTCCTACGGGGACGATCGCGGGGTGACGGGCACCGAGCCGATCGACGTGGGGGCGGTGCTGCGCGCGTTGCGGCGACAGGCCGACCTCAGCCAGCGGGAGCTGGCTGAGCGGTCGGGCGTACCCAAGAGCACGCTGGCGAGGATCGAGAGCGGCCGTGGCGCCGAGCCGGGGTTCGCGACCGTGGAACGGTTGGTACGCGCGGCGGGTGGAGCGATGACGATCGGCGTCTCCGGCCCTCCAGGGCTCGGCCAGGTGCCGGCCACGCCGGACGACGAACGGCGGGACGAGGCCGGCCGGCGCTACCCGCCACACCTCGACCTGCGGGAGGTACGGAAGCTCACCGACTGGCCGGGCGCGTGGTGGGCGCACTGGTACACCCTGCCGCGCGAACGGTGGCCGCTACGGGTGCCGGCGGTGACGTACGACCTCGACCGCCGGCGTCGGGACGAACGTCGCTGGCGCGAACGGGTACGCCAGCAGGTACGGCTGCGGCGGGTCACCGGTGAGCTGCCGGAGGGCTCATGGCGGCTTCTCGCCGAGCTGCCCGACGGCGCACCGGTCGGTGAACTGCGCGCTCACGAGCGGAGCACGGACCTGCTGCTCGGAGAGAACCTTGGCGACCAGCGCGAGCTCATCCTCGACGGCGTGGTCGTGACCCCGGAACTTCGCCTGCTGGGTATCGGTCGGCGGCTGATCGGCCTGCTCACCGCGGAGATGGATCGCGCAGGGATCCACACCGTGCGGGCCGTGGCGGAGTTCGAGGAGATCCGGTTCCTGGCGGCGTGTGGCTTCACCGAGTCGGCGAGCCGGCCGGCGGCGCTGCGGCTCGACCGCACAGGGGCACACCCGCGCGCGTCATGACAGGGCGGGGGCGGCCTCGGTCAGGGCGGCGAGCGCCTCGCGCATCCGCCAGGCGCCCCTGTCGCGGGGACCGATGGGGTTGGAGACCGTACGCAGCTCGGCGAAGGGCAGCCCGGCCTGGGCGGCGGCCACGGCCACGCCGTACCCCTCCATGGCCTCGGCCACGGCGTCCGGGTAGCGGCGGCTGAGCGCCGCGGTGCTCGCCGCGGTGCCGGTCACCGTGTTGACGGTGAGCACCGGCCCGACCGTGGCCTCCGGCAGCGCCGCCCGGAGCGCGGCCAGCAGATCCGGGTCGGCGGGCACCGTGCTGCCGCCGCCCAGGAGCGCCGGCGGCATGCCGAGGGCGTCGATCGGGATGAAGCCGTCCGGGGACTCGGCGCCGAGGTCGGCGGCGATGCTCGCCGTGGCCAGCACGGTGCCGCCGACCGCGACCCGTTCGGCGAATCCGCCCGCCACGCCGGCACTGACCACGGCCCGGTACGGCCGGCCGGCCGCCTCGGCCAGCGCCAGCAGCCGCGCCGTGGCCGCACCCGCGACGGCCGGGCCCACCCCCACCGGGGCTACGGTCACCGCGGGATCGGTGAGGCCCGCCCGGATCGCGTCCGCCTCGGCGGGTACGGCGGTGACCACCAGCAGACCGCTCACGACACCGGCCCGCGCGGTCCCCGGCGGGACTCGTCGTCGCTCCCGCCCGCGCCGCCGACCGCCGACGAGGGACGGTAGATGTGGTAGCCGGGTGGGGCGAGCCCCGGCTCGTAGCCGGCCGTCTCACTGGGCGCCGGAGGGGGCGACGTCGGGCGGGGATCGTCGCCCTCCGGCCCGGCCCCGTCGGTGAGGTCGTCGGTCACCTCGTCGACCAGCTCGTCGTCGCCGAGCGGGCGGCCGGCGAGGCGCTCGCCGCGCAACCGGGCCGCCACGAGCACCCCGCGCACGGCGGCGAGCACGCCGACCCCGGCGGCGACCGCGATGCCGGTCAGGCCGTTGAACGGGACCAGCCCGAGGCCGCCCCCGGCCACGAACGCGAGCATCAGCACCGTCTCCGAGTGGGCGAAGGAGCTGGCCCGCAACCGCTCCGGGATGCGCTCCTGGATCGACGCGTCCACGGCCAGCTTGGCGACGCCGCTGAACAGCGCGGTGACCAGGCAGAGCAGGGCGACCATGGGCAGCGAGAACTTCACCACGGCGAGCACCGCCACGCCCGCCACGATGACCATGCTGCTGGACTGGATGGCGGCCGGACGGTGGATGCGCAGCCGGGTGCCGATGGCGGTGGCCAGGAAGGTCCCCACGGCCAGTGCCGCGCCGACCAGGCCGAGCGCCGCCTCGTCGGTGAGGTCCCGGCCGAACGCGACAGTCGTGAGATCGCCCTTCTTGATGGCGAAGGCCAGGAACAGCAGCAGGAAGCCGTAGAGCGCGCGCAGGGTGGCCGCCCCGATCAGGGAGGCGATCACCAGCCGGCCCGCCGGGCGTCCGCGGCCCAGCGGCCGGTCACCGGAGCGGCGGAGCAGCGCCCGCAGCGGGCGGGGCACCCGCTCCGGCGGCTCCGAGTCGGCCCTCGGTGGCAGCCGCAGCGCGATCACCATGCCGACCAGGAAGATCACGGACGCGACCCGCAGCGGCCACTGCGGCCCGAACCAGAACGCGGCCAGGCCGATCGGGGCGACCAGCGCGCCGGCCACCGTGCCGTAGACGCTCGCCCGTGCGCCCACCTGGGACAGGCCCAGCCCGTCGGGAAGCAACCTCGGCACGGCGGCCGAGCGCGCCACCCCGTACGCCCGGGAGAGCGCCAGCACCCCGAAGGCCGCCGGATAGAGCCCGAAGCCGTGGATGTAGTCGGAGATCAGCCAGGCGAGGAACGCCCGACCGAGCATCGTGGCGGCCAGCGCGTACCGGCGGCCGTGCCGGAAGTGGTCGAGCAGCGGCCCGACCACGGGCGCGAGCATGGCGAACGGCACCATGGTCACCAGCAGGTAGAGCGCCACCTTGCTGCGCGCCTCGCCGAGCGGCACGTTGAAGAAGATCGTCCCCGCCAGGCCGATGGCGATCAGCGTGTCCCCGGCGCAGGAGACCGCGTGCAGGTCGAAGAGGCGGACCATCCCGACCTCGCCACCCGCACCACGGGCCCGGACCCGGACGGCCCGCCGGGTCACCCACCGGCCGCTGCCGATCGAGCCACGCAGCAGCAGCCGGACGAAGCGGATGCCGGTGCCGACGGTCCGCCCGAGGACGGATCGCTCAGGGCGGGAGGACAGCGGCATGTGCACCATCCTCGCCCATCTGATCCTCCCGTGCCGCACCATGTGCGCAGAACGTGGTCGGGGAGTCCCTGTCGCAGGAGGCGTAGGCATGGGGAACAATGGTCGGGTGACCAGGCCCGCCTCCACCCGTGCCGCCCGTCTCGACCAGATCTGCGCCGCCGCGGTCGACGTGGCGCGCGCAGGCATCACCGAGGTGGACCCGTCCGACGTCGGCGATCACCTCCAGGCGGTGGCCGAGGGCGAGCGGCTGGTGACGCACTACTTCGAGTGCAAGCTGGCCGGCTACCGGGGCTGGCGCTGGGCCGTCACCGTCACCCGGGTGCCCCGCAGCCGCAACGTGACCATCTGCGAGACCGTCCTGCTGCCCGGCACCGACGCGCTCCTCGCCCCCGGCTGGCTGCCCTGGCAGGAGCGGCTCAAGCCGGGCGACCTGGGCCCCGGCGACCTGCTGCCCACCCCGCCCGACGACGAGCGCCTCGTCCCCGGCTACGTGCTCTCCGACGACCCGGCGGTCGAGGAGACCGCGTGGGAGCTGGGGCTGGGCCGGGCGCGGGTGCTGTCCCGGCAGGGGCGCGCCGAGGCCGCCCAGCGGTGGTACGACGGCGACCACGGCCCGTCCGCCCCGATCTCCACGTCGGCACCGGCCTCGGCCCGCTGCGGCACCTGCGGCTTCTACCTGCCGCTGGCCGGCTCCCTACGGCAGGCCTTCGGCGCCTGCGGCAACTTCTACGCCCCGGACGACGGTCGGGTGGTGAGCGCCGACCACGGCTGCGGCGCGCACTCGGAAACCCTCATCGAGGCGGCCGAGACGTC
Source organism: Micromonospora globbae (assembly GCF_036184225.1). NCBI lineage: Bacteria > Bacillati > Actinomycetota > Actinomycetes > Micromonosporales > Micromonosporaceae > Micromonospora > Micromonospora globbae. Next base: position 4,957,791 of record NZ_CP108084.1, on the reverse strand, counting down.
CGTCGACGAGATGCCCACCGTCTACGACGACAGCGCCGTGGAGACGATCGCCGTCAGCCGGGCGCCGGGGTCGGTCGAGGCGGCCGAGCCGTCGGAGCCGTACGGCCACCCCTGACGGGGGTCAGCGGCCGGCGGCGCGGCGGCGACGCCGGTTCGCGTCGTGCCGCATCATCACCGCGAGACCGGGGATCCCCCAGAGAAAACCGGCCAGGCAGATCCAGAGCCAGCTCTCGTGGTCGTGCTCGGTGAGCCAGTCGCGGAAGAAGACCAGCAGCACCAACCCGGCGACCGCCCAGCCGGCCATTCCGGCGAGGGCGAACGGCACCATCGGCGGATCGAGCGGCTCGGGCCGCGGCTGCTGCGGGGTCGGCACGCGGCAAGCGTACGCGATCAACTTTCCTGCCTGACCGCTGATCTGGGACGATGCGCGCGACGACCCGAAGATCACCTGCGAGGACCTGATGGCAGTAGCGCCGCCCGACAACGGCACACCACCCCACCCCCCGCGTAACGGATTCGACCGGTTCTTCGAGATCTCCGCCCGCGGCTCGACGCTGAGCCGCGAGGTACGCGGTGGTCTGGCGACCTTCTTCACGATGGCGTACATCGTGGTGCTCAACCCGCTCATCCTCGGCAGTGCCGTCGACGGCGACGGCAAGACCCTTCCGATCCCGGCGATCGCCGCGGCGACGGCGCTCGTCGCCGGTGTCATGACGATCCTCATGGGCGTGGTCGGCCGGTTCCCGCTGGCGCTCGCCGCCGGCCTCGGCGTGAACGCGCTGGTCGCGTACGAGATCGCACCGGAGATGACCTGGGCCGACGCGATGGGCCTCGTGGTGATCGAAGGTGTGATCATCGCGATCCTGGTGCTGACCGGTCTGCGTACCGCCGTGTTCCGCTCGGTGCCGACCCAGCTGAAGACGGCGATCGGCGTGGGCATCGGCCTCTTCCTGACGATCATCGGTCTGGTCGACGCCGGCTTCGTCCGGCGCATCCCGGACGTCGCGAACACGACCGTCCCGGTCGAACTGGGCATGGGCGGCAAGCTGGCCAGTTGGCCGCTGCTGGTCTTCGTGGTCGGGCTGCTGGTCACCCTGGTGCTGGTGGTCCGTCGGGTGCGGGGCGCGATCCTGATCGGGATCATCGGCTCGACCGTGCTGGCGATCATCGTCGAGGCGATCGCGAAGGTCGGGCCGTCGGTGGTCGACGGCAAGCCCAACCCGAGCGGCTGGTCGCTGAACGTCCCCGAGCTGCCGAAGACGGTGGTGGACGTGCCGGACCTGTCGCTGCTGGGCAACTTCAACGTGCTCGGCTCGTGGACCCGCGCCGGCTGGCTCGTCGTGCTGATGTTCGTCTTCACCCTGCTCGTGGCGGACTTCTTCGACACGATGGGCACGATGGTCGCGATCGGCCAGGAGGGCGACATGCTCGACGAGCGGGGCACCCCGCCGCGGGCGAAGGAGATCCTGCTGGTCGACTCGATCGCCGCGGCCGCGGGTGGTGCGGCGAGCACCTCCAGCAACACCGCGTACATCGAGAGCGCCGCCGGTGTGGCGGAGGGCGCCCGGACGGGTGTGGCCAACCTGGTCACCGGCGCGCTGTTCCTGCTGGCCATGTTCCTGACGCCGCTCGTGGTGGTGGTGCCGTTCGAGGCGGCCTCCATCGCGCTGGTCGTGGTCGGCTTCCTCATGATGACCGCCGTGCGGACGATCGACTGGTCCGACTACGAGATCGGCATCCCGGCGTTCCTCACGATCGTCCTCATGCCGTTCACCTACTCGATCTCCAACGGGATCGGGGCCGGCGTGATCACGTTCGTCCTGTTGAAGCTGGTCAAGGGGAAGGGCCGCGAGGTGCACCCGCTGCTGTACGCGGTGGCCGTGCTCTTCGTCGTCTACTTCCTGCGCGGGCCCGTCGAGTCCGTGGTGCTGTGACGCCCGCGCCCCGGGGCCGGTGGAACCGGACCTCCGGCCCCGGGGCGGGACGTAAGTCCCGTGAGCCTGGTCATATCTTACGTCCTTAGCCATGCTCATTAGTTATGCTAACTATCGTGACGGAGCGGACGGTGACTGCGAAACGCGTGCCACCGGCGCAGCTGGCTCCCCAGCTGCGTGATGCGATCACCCGACTCAACCGGCGGGTCCGGCAGGCCCGGCCCGTCGGCGACCTGACGGCCACCCAGCTCTCGGCGCTCACCAGCCTGCACCTCGCGGGCGCGCTGACGCCCCGGGAGCTGGCCGACGTCGAGCGGGTGCAGCCGCCGACGATGACCAGGATCGTCGCGAAGCTGGAGGAGCGCGGCCTCGTGCAGCGCACACCCCATCCGACCGACGGCCGCCAGGTCATCCTCGCGCCGACCGAGGGGGGACGGGCGGTGCTCGAACAGTTCGAGCGAGCCCGTAACGAATGGCTCGCCAACCGGCTGGCCGAACTCACCGAGGCCGACAGGGAGACGTTGCGGAGGGCCGCCGAGGTCCTCCAGCAGATCGCTCGCGCCTGAGCCACGCGCCCGCGCCACCGGGTCCGCGCCGTCCGTCGTCGATGACGCGTACGACTCGAGGAGGCGCACCTAGAGTGCAGGCCAGGTTGAGCACCATGTTCCAGTCCCTACAGGTCCGCAACTACCGGCTCTTCGCCACCGGGCAGCTCATCAAGCTGCTCGGCGTCTGGATGATGTACATCGCCCAGGACTGGCTCGTACTCGACCTCTCCGACAACTCCGCCACCGCGCTCGGCGTGGTGACCGCGCTCCAGTTCACGCCCGTACTGCTGCTCACCCTGATCTCCGGCCGGCTCGCCGACCGCTACGACAAGCGGATCCTGCTCTTCGCCGCGAACGCCCTGTGGACCGTGCTGGCGCTCGGCATGAGCCTGCTGGTCCTCACCGGCCTGGTCGAGATCTGGCACGTGTTCGCGTTCGCCCTCCTCCTCGGCGTCGCGAACGCGGTCGAGACGCCGGTCCGGCAGGCGTTCGTCTCCGAGCTGGTCGGCGTGTCGCTGCTGCCGAACGCGCTCTCGCTCAACGCGGCCGTGTTCAACTCCGCGCGGATCGTCGGCCCGGCCCTCGCCGGTCTGGCCATCGCGGCCTTCGACGTCGGCCCCGTCTTCCTCTTCACCGCGCTCAGCTCGATCGCCCCGCTCGTGAACGTGGTGCGGATGCGGACGTCCGAACTGCACCGGGAGGCGCTCCCGCCGCGCGACGAGCGGGCCGAGGCCCGGGTGGTCGACGGGCTGCGGTACGTGTGGAGGCGATCCGACCTGCTGCTCCCCATGGTGATCATGTCGGTGATCGGCATGTCGCTGTTCAACTTCCAGCTCACCCTGGCGGCGCTGGCCAAGACGGTGTTCAATACCGGCGCCGCCTCGTTCGGCCTGTTCAGCACCGCGCTTGCCGTCGGTGCGCTCGGCGGCGCGCTGTCCGGCACCGGGCGGCGTAGCCGGCCCTCGGTCTGGCTGGTGCTGGGCGCCGCCATCGCCTGCGCGACCTTCGGGACGCTGGTCGGCCTCGCCCCGACGTACTGGCTGGTCGTGGCGCTGCTGGTGCCGACCGGGTTCTTCATGGTCTTCTTCGCCCAGGCCGCCAACCAGCGGGTGCAGCTCGGCGTGGACGCCGCGTTCCGCGGGCGGGTCATGGCCCTGTGGGTGCTGGTGTTCCTCGGCACCAACCCGGTCGGCGCGCCCCTGATCGGCTGGGTCGCCGAGACGTTCGGCGCCGGCGCCGCCATCTGGATCGGCGGCCTGATCTCGCTGGCCACGGCGCTGCTCGCGCTGACCTGGCAGCTGCGCCGCTCCGGCGCCCGGATCCGGTTCCGCGTGCTGCCGATGCCGCGGTTCTATGTGACGCAGACCGAGAGCTGAGCAAGGAGGGGCCCCTGCTCAACGGATTCCGTCGAGCAGGGGGTCCCCTTTCCACGGGTCCACCTCCGATGGCCCGAGGCGTCCGGATGCGCGGATGGCGCGGATGCCGCTATTCCGGTGGCGGAGCCGGACGGGGCAGCTTAGCGTCGATGCGTGGGTGTCGGACGCGCGCTGCTGCTGGCCCTGGCGTTCCTCGCCGTGGCCAGCCTGCCTGCGGTCATCGCCCTGCTCTTCTGCGCCGACGAGATCATCGACCGCGTGGTCTGCGGCTACACCGAGTGGCGCGACCGCCGGCGCGAGCGTCGCGTCATCGCCCGCCTCGACAAGGCCATCGAGGCCGACGCGCTGACCCGCGACATCGACCTGTCCGAGTTCGACCGGGAGGGCCGCCGGCCGCTGGAACAGCTCGCCGCCGACCTGCGCCGGCTCGGGAGCCAACGACTCGACGGCGCGGGCCGGCCCATGGTGTGGCACGGCGCGGTCCTCCAGGCGTACGACGACCGGCTCCGGATGGCCTGCCGTGCCCTCGGCATCACTGAGCACCTCGGCGAGCTGGACGGCGTCGACCAGGAGATCGAGCGGGTGCGGGTCGAGGGGCTGCTGCACGCCGCCGGCCTGACCCTGCCGGCCGCCCGCACCGGGCGCCGCCAGCAGCACCGGTGAGGACGTCGACGGGTTGAGGCTCTTCGTCGCGGTCTACCCGCCGGCGGAGGCGGTCGCCCACCTGACCGCCCAGGTCGCCCGCCTGCGGGTCGGGGCGGCGTCCGCGGCCGGGACGAACGTCCGGCTCGCCGACCCGGCGCACGCCCACCTCACCCTCGCCTTCCTCGGCGACGTCGAGGCGGACCGGCTCATCGACGTGGAGAGCGCGCTCGGGCTCGCCGCCCAGTGGTTCCGCGACAGCCGGGAGGCGCCCCCGCGACTCCGGCTGGGCGGCGGCGGCCGGTTCGGGCAGGGCCGCTTCACGATCCTCTGGGTCGACGTGCGCGGTGAGGTGGACGCGCTCACCGTCCTGGCCCGCCTGATCCGCTCCCGGTTGCGGCACGCCCGCCTGCCGTACGACGAGAAGCCGTTCCGCCCGCACCTCACGGTCGCCCGGCCCGGTGACCGGGTGGACGGGGCCGACATCGACGCGGACCGGGCCACCCTGGACGGCTACCTCGGGCCGGAGTGGCCGGCGGCCGAGGTGGTGCTCACCCGCAGCCACCCCGGCCCCCGGCCCCGCTACGACCGGGTCGCCGCCTGGCCGCTGTAGCCCCGCACCTCTCCTGCGCGATCTTGCACTTCCTGCCCCGACAAAAGGTGCATAAGCCGTATATCGAGGGCGCAAAGTGCAAGATCGACGCCAGAAGGAGAGTGTTACCAGGCCCACGCCTCCGGGCCGGGGCCGCCGTTGCCGATCGGCGGGAACAGCTCGTCCAGCCGGGCGAGGGTGGCCTCGTCGAGGTGGACGTCGAGCGCGCCGAGGGACCGGTCCAGCTGCTCGGCCGTACGCGGGCCGATGATCGGCGCGGTCACACCCGGCCGGGTGAGCAGCCAGCCCAGCGCCACGTCGGCCGGGTCGTGGCCGAGGTCGGCGCAGAGCTTCTCGTACGCCTCGATGGTGGCCCGGTGCGTGGCCAGCGTGTCGGCCGAGCGGCCGTCCGTGCCCCGCTTCGCCGTGCCCTCGGCCATCTTGCGCAGCAGCCCCGCGAGCAGGCCGCCGTGCAGCGGCGACCAGGGGATGATGCCCAGCCCGTGGTGCTGCGCGGCGGGGATCACCTCCAGCTCGACGTGGCGGGTCAGGAGGTTGTAGATGCACTGCTCGGAGACGAGGCCGAGGAAGTTGCGCCGGGCGGCGGCCGCCTGCGCCACTGAGATGTGCCATCCGGCGAAGTTGGACGATCCGACGTAGAGCACCTTGCCCTGCGCGACGAGCGTCTCCATCGCCTGCCAGATCTCCTCCCACGGGGTCGTGCGGGAGATGTGGTGCATCTGGTAGAGGTCGATGGTGTCGGTCTGGAGGCGGCGCAGCGAGTCCTCGCAGGCCCGGATGATGTGCCGTGCGGAGAGGCCCTGCTCGTTGGGCCAGTCGCCCATCCGGCCGTAGACCTTCGTGGCCAGTACGACCTTCTCCCGCCGGCCCCCGCCCTGGGCGAACCAGCGGCCGATGATCTGCTCGGTGACCCCTTCGCCGGTCTTCCAGCCGTAGACGTTGGCCGTGTCGAAGAAGTTGATGCCGTGCTCCAGCGCGCGATCCATAATCGCGTAGCTGTCGGGCTCCGAGGTCTGCGGGCCGAAGTTCATCGTGCCGAGGCAGAGGCGGCTGACCGAGAGGCCGGTGCGGCCCAGATTCGTGTACTCCATGACCCGAGCCTGCCACCGTGACGCGGGCCGCGCCTCACGACGGGCGGGTGGAAACGCACACCCGCCCGTCGCGGCGCAGGTCGAGGACGTGGCAGGCCACCAGGCCGCGACGCGGGAGCCGGCCGCTGTGGGCGCAGCCGGCCACGAACACGACCGCGCGCGCCGCCGGTGCGTGACCTCAGGAGGACCCGCGGGCCGCTGGCGTACGGCTCAGGAGGACTCGCGGGCCGCCGGGCCGCTGCCGAAGAGGACGTCGTCCCAGCTCGGCAGGCGCTTGCGCGGCTTGCCCGAGGTGTCGGTGGCCTCGTTCCCGCCGGCTCCCGTGCCGGTGCGGCGCGGGCGGAGGACCGCCAGCGACGGCACGGCCGGCACCTCCTTGGGCGCGTCCGAGTCGTCGTCGAAGGCCGAACCCGGGCCGCCGCCGAGCAGCGCGGCCGCCCCGCCGGTGACCGCCCGCTGCCGGGGCGCGTCGGACCCCGCGAGCGCGGCCGGCGTACGCGGCTCCAGACCCCGGCCCGACGAACCGCCGAGCGGCCGGTCGAGCGAGGCCAGCAGGGCGTCCCGCCCGGCCCGGATCGGGTCGCGACCCGGGCGTGCGTGCTCGGCGGGCGTCGGCAGCCCGTGCCCGCCGCGGCTCGGCTCGCCCCGCGACGGCCCCGGCAGGGCGTGCCCGCCCCGCTCCGGCGCCGGCTCCTGGCCGAGGATCGGCGTGGGCCGCTCGGCGCACAGGTACTGCGCCATGTCGTCGTGCGGCGCGACGGCCTGCCGCGTCTTGTCGAGGACCCAGATCGCCTGCGCGGTGGCCTTCCCGGACGGCCAGGTGGCGATGATCCGCCAGGTGCCGTCGTCCCGCCGGTAGGCGTCCCAGGAGATCTTCTCGGTGTCGATGCCGTGCTGGGCCAGCCGGCCGTTGACCACCTCGGCCAGGGGAGTCGGCTTCTCGGCGCCCTTGAGCCGGGTGCGGCGCGCGTGCTGGGCGAGCATGGCCCGCTCCTGCAGCACCGGGCCGGCGTAGCGCAGCACGCGGTCGACCGGCACACCGGCGATACGGGCGACGTCCTCAGCGGACTCGCCGGAGCGGATGCGGGCCTGGATGTCCCGCGGCGACAGGGACGGCACCGGGTCGGCGGCGGCCGGTGCCACGGCGAGCGGCGGGCTGCCCGGATCGGCGTGCAACGCCGAGGTCACGCGCTCGTCGATCGGGAGCGCGAGCAGCCGCCCCACCTCGTCGGCGAGCACCAGCGCCTGGCCGTCCTCGGAAAGGGCGACGAAGCGTACTGGGCGCATATCGTTGCCTCCGTCCCGCTTCGTTGGCCGCACGCCACAGGCCAGCCACCCGGGCGTCTCGCACCACCGTACGCTCATCTGCCCGCGGGTGGGGGATGCGACACCCGCATGTCGCGGATGAGCAGCGGCGATGATCACCGTGGGTGGCCGCGGCGGTTGCCGCGGCCACCCAACGTCACGATGTCAGAGCCGCTCGACCACGTAGTCGATGGACGCGGTCAGCGCCTCGACGTCGGCCGGCTCGACGGCCGGGAAGAGCGCGACCCGCAGCTGGTTGCGGCCGAGCTTGCGGTAGGGCTCCGTGTCGACGATGCCGTTGGCGCGCAACACCTTGGCGATCGCCCCCGCGTCCACCCCGTCGACGAAGTCGATCGTGGCGACCACGTTGGACCGCAGCGCCGGGTCGGCCACGAACGGCGTGGCCACCGCCGAACGCTCGGCCCATCCGTACACGATGGAGGCGCTCTCGGCTGTCCGCTTCGCGGCCCAGGCCAGGCCGCCCTGGCCGTTCATCCAGTCGGTCTGCTCGGCGGCCAGGAAGATCGTCGCCAGCGCCGGCGTGTTGTACGTCTGCTCCAGCCGGGAGTTGTCGATGGCGGTGACCAGGTCCAGGAAGGCCGGGATGTACCGCCCGGACGCCTTGATCTCGGCGGCCCGCTCCAGCGCCGCCGGGGACATGAGGGCCAGCCACAGGCCACCGTCGGAGCCGAAGCACTTCTGCGGTGCGAAGTAGTAGACGTCCGTCTCGGCGACGTCCACGTCGAGGCCGCCGGCGCCCGAGGTGGCGTCCACCAGCAGCAGCGAGCCCTCGTCGGCGCCGGGGACCCGGGAGATCGGCACGGCCACGCCGGTGGAGGTCTCGTTGTGCGGGGTCGCGTACACGTCGACGCCCGCCTCGGCGACCAGGCTCGGCGCGGTGCCCGCGTCCGACTTGTGAATGGTCGGCTCACCGAGGAACGGCGCGTCCTTGACGGCCTTCGCGAACTTCGCGCCGAACTCGCCGAAGCTGGCGAACTGGGCCCGGTCGCGGATCAGGCCGAACGTGGCGACCTCCCAGAAGGCGGTGGTGCCGCCGTTGCCGAGCACCACCTCGTACCCCTCGGGGAGGGAGAAGAACTCGGCGATGCCGCGACGCAGCCGGGCGACCTGGTCGCGCACCGTCTTCTGGCGGTGGGAGGTGCCGAGGTACGTGGTGGCGACGTCGGCCAGGGCGGAGACCGCCGCCGGACGAACCTTGGACGGCCCGCAGCCGAACCGTCCGTCGGCGGGCTTGATCTCGTCGGGAATCCGGATGGTCGGTGCGTCAGCCACGGTTGTCTCGATCCTTCCGCGTGGGCGAGGGCTGGCCCTTCAGCGGGCGCGGAGCGACGGCGGCCGCGCGCGGGCGCGCGGGGGAGCCGGGTCCGAGCCCGGTCCGGCGGCGCTGCCGGCCTTCATCCTCCCATCCGGGCCGGGCCGGTCGACCGCTGGTCCCACACCGCGACGTGAGGGATGCGCCACACGGTGAAGGCCCCGACCGAGGGGTCGGGGCCTTCAGCGGGGGTCAGAGAGCGGGCGTCACACGCCGTGCGGGATGGCGTCCCAGCCCTCGACCTCCTGCGGCTTGCGGGGGCCGGGGCCGACGTAGCGGGCCGAGGGGCGTACGAGGCGCTGGAGCTTCTTCTGCTCCAGGATGTGCGCGCTCCAGCCACCCATCCGGGCGCAGGTGAACATCGAGGTGAACATGTGCGCCGGCACCTCGGCGAAGTCGAGCACCACGGCGGACCAGAACTCGACGTTGGTCGCCAGCACCCGGTCCGGCTTGCGGTTGTGCAGCTCGTCCAGGGCGGCCTTCTCCAGCGCCTCGGCCACCTCGAAGCGGGGCGCACCCAGCTCCTTGGCGGTCCGCCGGAGCACCCGGGCGCGCGGGTCCTCGGCCCGGTAGACGCGGTGCCCGAAGCCCATGAGCCGCTCGCCCCGGTCCAGCACGCCCTTGACGTAACCCTCGGCGTCGCCGCTGCGCTCGACCGCCTCCAGCATGTTCAGCACCCGGGACGGCGCGCCGCCGTGCAGGGGGCCGGAGAGCGCCCCGATGCCGGAGGAGATGCAGGCCGCGGCGTCCGCGCCGGTCGAGGCGACGATCCGGGCCGTGAAGGTGGAGGCGTTCAGGCCGTGCTCGGCGGCCGAGATGAAGTACGCGTCGACGGCCTTCACGTGCCGCGGGTCGGGCTCACCCCGCCAGCGCTTCATGAAGCGCTCCACGATCGTGGACGCCTTGTCGATCTCCTTCTGCGGCACGGCCGGCAGCCCCAGGCCCCGGGCGGACTGGGCGACGAAGGAGAGCGCCGTCACCGAGACCCGGGCGAGATCCTCGCGGGCCTGCTCGTCGGAGATGTCCAGCAGCTGGTTGAGCCCCCAGTACGGCGCGAGCATCGCGACCGCGGACTGCACGTCGACGCGGATGTCGCCGGAGTGCACCGGCACCGGGAACGGCTCCGCGGGCGGCAGACCGGGCCCGAAACGGCCGTCGACCAGCAGGGCCCACACGTTGCCGAACGAGACCTGGCCGATCAGATCCTCGATGTCCACACCGCGGTAGCGCAGCGCACCGCCTTCCCGGTCGGGTTCGGCGATCTCCGTCTCGAAGGCGACGACGCCTTCCAGTCCCGGTTTGAAGTCGGCCATGTCGCTCTCCTGGCTCTGGTCGGTGCGCCTGGTCGCGCTCAACGCGGCCCGGCCGGTCGAGCACCGTTGGCGACCCTCAGGGATGTGTTCGGAACATCTTGCCTGCTGGGTAACCGAGTCCGCGACCCGCAGCGACTGTGCCGCACGCGACATCCCCGCCCGAGCGCCGCGTCCGAGGCTGGGCAAGACTGGGGCGTACGGGCCGCCAGCCCTGCCCGGCGTGGCCGGCCCGGTGAGAAGGAGTGGAACGACGTGACGGGCGACACACCCGCCCCGGCCGCGATGCGTAACGAGTACGCCGCGGACCGGGGCCTTTCCGAGTCCGAGCTGGCCGGCGACTGGCACACCCAGTTCGCCCGCTGGTTCGCCGAGGCGGTGGCCTTCGGGCTGCCCGAGCCGAACGCCATGGTCGTCGGCACGGCCGACGCCGCCGGGCGGCCCAGCGGGCGGACGGTCCTGCTGAAGGGGTACGACCCGGACGGCTTTGTCTTCTTCACCAACCACACGTCGCGCAAGGGCGCCGAGGCGGCCGCCAACCCGTACGCCAGCCTGGTCTTCCCCTGGTTCCCGATGCAGCGGCAGGTCGTGGTCGCCGGCACCGTCGAGCCGGTGGACCGGGCGGAGACCGAGGCGTACTTCGCCACCCGGCCCCGCACGTCCCAGATCGGCGCGTGGGCGAGCCCGCAGTCGCAGGTGATCCCGGACCGGGCGGCGCTGGAGGAGCGCTACCGCGAGGCGGCGGAGCGGTTCGCCGACGCGGCGTCGATCCCCGCCCCGCCGCACTGGGGCGGGCTGCGCGTCCGTCCCGAGTCGGTGGAGTTCTGGCAGGGCCGGGCGGGCCGGTTGCACGACCGGCTGCGGTTCCGGCGTACCGGGGCCGGCGACTGGACCGTCGAACGGCTGGCGCCGTGACGGCGGCGCCGGAGGCCCGGCGGCGGGGACTGCGCCGCCTGGCGATCGACCTGCGTCCGCTGGGGGTGGCGGACTACCGGCGGATCTGGCTCGGCAACGGCGTGGCCATGTTCGGCTTCCAGTTCACCGCCGTCGCCGTGCCCGTCGAGATGTACGACCTCACCCGGGACTCGTTCTGGGTCGGCCTGCTCGGCGTCGCCGGGTTCGTGCCGCTGCTGATCTTCGGGCTCTGGGGCGGCGCGGTCGCCGACGCCCGGGACCGCCGCAAGGTGCTGCTGGGCGCGGGCGCGCTGCTCTGGGCGTCGACCCTCGGGCTGCTGGCCCAGTCGCTGTTCCAGGTGGGCAGTCCGGTGCTGCTCCTGCTCCTGGTGGCGGTGCAGTCCACGGCGTTCGCGATCACGTCGCCGGCCCGCAGCGCCATCCTGCCGCGGCTCGTGCCGGAGAAGCTGGTCCCGGCGGCCACCACGCTGAACTACACGACGTTCACGGCGGCGTCGGTGGTCGGTCCGCTCGCGGCCGGCATGATCTTCACCTGGTGGGGCACCGACGTCGGCCTGCCCGTCGCGTACGCGGTCGACGCACTGCTGTTCACCGTCTCGCTCTGGGCCACCCTGCGGCTGCCCGCGCTGCCGCCCGAGCCCGATCCGGGCGGCGGCGACACGCCGCGCAAGGCGGGCCTCGCCAGCGTGGTGGACGGGTTCCGCTACCTGGCCACCACGCCGGTCCTGCTGCTCTCGTTCGCCGTCGACCTCATCGCCATGATCCTGGCGATGCCGCGGGCGCTCTTCCCCGAGATCGCGCACGAGCGGTTCGGCGACGGCGGGGCGGTCGGCTGGCTGTACAGCGCCATCGCCATCGGCTCGATGCTCGGCGGGCTCACCTCCGGCTGGATCGGCCGGCTGCGCCGGCAGGGGCTCGGGCTCGTGGTCGCCGTGGTCGCGTGGGGCGTGGCCATCGCGGCGGCCGGGCTGGCCCACCAGCTCTGGCTGATGGTCCTGCTGCTCGGCGTGGCCGGCGCCGCCGACCTGGTCAGCGCCGTGCTGCGCCAGTCCATGCTGCTGGTGTACGCGCCGGACCGGATGCGGGGCCGGCTCCAGGGCGTGAACACCGTCGTGGTCGCGGGCGGGCCGCGCCTGGGCGACCTGCGGGCCGGTGCCATGGCGGCGGGGCTGGGCGGCGGTGTCGCCTGGGTGGCCGGTGGCGTCGCCTCGGCCGTGCTCGTGGTGGTGCTCGCCGTCGCGTTCCCGGCCCTGCTGCGCTACCGGGCGGCGACCGCCACCGGCACCGACGTGGCGACGGCCGCCGACGGCGGGCGGGCCAGCAGCGCGGCCGACGGCGAGGCGGCGAGCGGCGACCCGGCGGGCGCCACGTCGCGCGGCGGCGGGGCGGCGGCACCGGGCGGTGACCGCGAGTGACCGGTTAGGGTCGCCGACATGAGCACCCCTGATCACCGTTCCCCCTCGGGCGCCCAGTGGACCATCGCGGCCGACGGCCACGAGGCCGTCGTCGTCGAGGTGGGCGGCGGGCTGCGGACGTACCGGCACGACGGCGTGGACTACGTCGACGGGTACGCCGAGGACGAGCTGTGCCCCGGCTGCGCCGGGCAGGTGCTCGCGCCGTGGCCGAACCGGATCCGGGACGGGCGGTACACGCTCGGCGAGCGGACGCACCAGCTGCCGCTGACCGAGCCGGAGCGGCACGTGGCGATCCACGGGCTGGTCAACTGGGTGCCCTGGCGGCTGCTGGAGCGCTCGCCGGACGCGGTGACGGTCGGCTACGCGCTGCCGCCGCAGCCCGGCTACCCGTGGGAGCTGCACCTGCGCAGCCGGTGGAGTGTCGGGGCGGACGGTCTGCGCGCCGAGCACGAGGTGCGCAACGTCAGCACCGAGCCGGCCCCGTTCGGCTTCTCCGTGCACCCGTACCTGCAACTGCCCGGGGTCGCGGTCGACGACCTGTCGATGCGGCTGCCCGCCCGGACCCGGCTCCTCGTGGACGACCGGCTGCTGCCGATCGCGGCCACCGAGGTGGCCGGCACCGAGTACGACTGGACGAGCCCCCGCCGCATCGGTGACGCCGTCCTCGACCTCGCGTTCGGCGACGTCATCCGGGACGAGGACGGCGGATCGTCGGTGAGCCTCGCGGCTCCGGACGGCTCGGCCGGCGTGACCATCTGGGCCGATCGGGAGTTCGGTTGGTGGCAGGTCTTCTCGGGCGACACGCTCACCGGGGAGCGGCACCGCCGATCGGTGGCGATCGAGCCCATGACCTGCCCGCCCGACGCGTTCCGCTCCGGGCGCGACGTGATCATGTTGAAGCCGGGGGAGACCTGGCGGGGCGTCTGGGGCGTCCGCCCGGGCGCCTGACCGGCAGGGGGAGCCGCATGGAGTTCGCCGAGGTCGTCCGGCGCCGGCGGATGGTGCGCAACTACGACCCGGACCGGCCCGTCCCGCCCGAGGTCGTGGAGCGGCTGCTCGACCACGCGGTCCGCGCGCCCTCCGCCGGCTTCGCGCAGGGCTGGGGGTTCCTGGTGCTGGAGGAGCCGGCCGACCGGGAGCGGTTCTGGGCGGCCACCACGCCGGGCGGCGGCGGCCGGGAGCGCTGGCTGGCCGGGATGCGGCGGGCGCCGCTCATCGTCGTACCGCACGCGAACCGCTCGGTGTACCTGGAGCGGTACGCCGAGCCGGACAAGGGCTGGACGGACCGCTCCACGGAGCGCTGGCCGGTGCCCTACTGGTACGTGGACACCGGTTTCGCGGCCCTGCTGATGCTGCTCACCGCCGTGGACGAGGGACTCGGGGCGTGCTTCTTCGGCATTCCGCCCCAGCGGCTGGCGGCATACCGGGAGGCGTTCGGCGTACCGGAGGAGTTCGCGCCGATCGGTGCGGTCACGGTGGGTTACCGGGCACCGGACCATCGGTCACCGTCGCTGCGCCGGGGACGCCGACCGGTCGACGACGTGGTCCGGCGCGGACGGTGGAGTTGAGCGGCACGCCGGATTCGTCCCGTTGAAGATCGGGCGAGCGGTAGCGAAACTGACATCAGGGAGCAGAACGCGGTGTGCGACAGGCGGCTAGGCTGGCACGGTCATCGGTGCCGCGCCGTGCGGTGCCACGCCGCGACCCGGCACGGCGCCGTCGGTCGGCCCGGCCACGGGGAGGGGAGCGTGCCGTCGTGATCTTCAGAGCGGTCCGGGACGGGCGTCCCTACCCGGAGCACAACCTGACGCTCAAGCAGTGGGCGGAGATCCCGCCGCGGCCGCTGCGCCTGGACCAGTTGATCACCACCAAGCGCGAACTGGCGCTGGACAAGCTCCTCGCCGAGGACTCGACGTTCTACGGCGACCTGTTCCCGCACGTCGTGCAGTGGAACGGCGGCCTCTACCTGGAGGACGGCCTGCACCGGGCGCTGCGGGCGGCGCTCCAGCAGCGCAACCAGATCCACGCCCGGGTGCTCGTGCTCTCCGAGGCGGTGGAGTGACGGGCTCCTGAGCCTTCGTTAGGGTGGCTGCCATGAGCCCCACGGCCCCCCTCGACCTGCTCGACCTCGACTCCACGCTCGGCGAGGAGGAGCGGCAGATCCGCGCCGTCGTGCGCCAGCTCGTCGACGACCGGGTACGCCCGCACGTCGCCGACTGGTACGAGTCGGGTCGCGTGCCGGCCCGCGAGCTGGCCCGGGAGTTCGGCAAGCTCGGCCTGCTCGGCATGCACCTGACCGGCTACGGGTGCGCGGGCGCCTCGGCGGTCGCGTACGGGCTCGCGTGCCTGGAACTGGAGGCGGGCGACTCGGGCCTGCGGTCCCTGGTGTCGGTACAGGGCTCGCTGGCCATGTACGCCATCTGGCGGTACGGCAGCGAGGAGCAGAAGCAGCGCTGGCTGCCCGCGATGGCCGCCGGTGAGGCGATCGGCTGCTTCGGGCTGACCGAGCCCGACCACGGCTCCGACCCCGCGTCGATGGCCACCCGCGCGCGCCGCGACGGCGACGACTGGGTGCTCACCGGCGGCAAGATGTGGATCACCAACGCGCCGATCGCCGACGTCGGGGTGATCTGGGCCCGCACCGAGGACGGCGTGCGGGGCTTCGCCGTACCGATGGACACGCCCGGCGTGAGCGCCCGCGAGATCAGCCGCAAGATGTCCCTGCGGGCGTCGGTGACCGGGGAGATCGTCCTCGACGACGTCCGCCTGCCGACGGACGCGCTGCTGCCCGACGCCGTCGGGCTCCGGGCGCCGCTGAGCTGCCTCACCGAGGCGCGGTACGGCATCGTCTGGGGCGCGCTCGGCGCCGCCCGGGACTGCCTGGAGACGACCCTGGCGTACGCGGGCACCCGCACCCAGTTCGGCCGGCCGCTGGCCGGGTTCCAGCTCACCCAGGCCAAGCTCGCCGACATGGTGGTCGAACTCCAGAAGGGCCAGCTGCTGGCGTTGCACCTGGGGCGGCTCGCCGACGCGGGCGCGCTCCGCCCCGAGCAGGTCAGCGTCGGGAAGCTGAACAACGTGCGGGAGGCGCTGGCCATCGCCCGGCAGTGCCGCACGATCCTCGGCGCCAACGGCATCTCCGGCGAGTACCCGGTCATGCGGCACGCCAACAACCTGGAGAGCGTCCTCACGTACGAGGGCACCTCGGAGATCCACCAGCTGGTGATCGGGCAGAAGCTGACCGGGATCAACGCGTTCGCCTGACCGGTGCGGCGCTGACCTGCGGAAACAGCGGGTTGGCCCGCTCGGCGCGCGCGTGTCGTACGACGGTCGTACCGTCATTGCAGACGGCAGTGTCTGACGAGGACGGTGAGGGCCATGGCCCGCGACGCTGACAGCAACGAGCCCACCCGGGAGCTCACCGGTCACCCGACCGGCGACGCGATCACGGCCCGCTCCGACATCCCACCCGAGCCCACACCGGCGCCCGCCGCACGCCCCACGCGGGGCCTGCTGTGGGTGCTCGGCGCGGCGGCGCTCGCGGTGGTGGTGCTCCTCGGCGTGCAGACCAGCGGGCTCTGGCCGAGCTTCCGCAACCCGTTCGCCGAGGAGCGGACGGACCGCAGCCAGCCGACGCTGCTGAAGTCGATCCAGGATCTCAGCCGCTACGTGGCGGCCGAGGGCAACTACCAGGTGGTGGTCGACCTCCAGAAGGACCGCCAGTACGTGCCGGAGTTCCTGCTCAACGAGCGGACGCTGTTCGTCGGGGCGGGCAGCGTCGAGGCGTACGTGGACTTCGCGCGGATCTCCGACGGGGCGGTGGTCGAGTCGGCCGACGGCAAGTCGGTGGAGATCAAACTGCCGGCGCCGCAGCTCGGCGAAACCAACCTGGACCTGGAGAAGAGCTACGTCTTCGCGGAACGGCGTGGCCTGCTCAACCGGCTTTGCGAGGTGTTCGGCGGCGACCCCAACCGGCAGCAGGAGGTCTACCGCCTCGCGGAGGAGCGGATCACGGCGGCCGCCCGCGACAGCGGGCTCGGCGCCCGGGCCGAGGAGAACACGCGCAAGATGCTGGAGGGGCTGCTCGGCTCACTCGGCTACGAGCGGGTGACGGTCACCTACGTCACCCCCTGACCAGCGTGACGTGGAAGCGCCCGCCCCCACGGATCGGGGCGGGCGCTTCGGCGTCGTCGCGGGCGTGAGCGCGCCGCGCCGCCCGCCCTCGGTGCTCATGGTCGGGCGTGAGCGCGCCGCCCGCCCTCGGTGCTCATGGTCGGCGTGAGCGCGCCGCCCGCGTGCCCTCGCCGCCCATGATCGGGGCGTGAGCGCGCGCCGTGTACTCGGTGCTCACGATCGGGGCGAGGTCCCGCAGCCTGCCGTGTCCCGGGCGGGGCCGTCTCCGATGACGGGCCACCTCGTACGGCCGGCGCCGCCGTCAGCGGACGGTGGCCAGGTAGCGGTCCTCGTTGGGCATGAGGATCCAGAGGATCAGGTAGACGATCACCTGGGTGCCGGGCAGCAGCAGCGACAGCAGGAACAGCAGCCGGACCATGCCGGCCGACACGCCGAACCGCTGGGCGAGGCCGGCGCAGACACCGGCGAGCATGCGCCCCTGGCGGGGCCGGACCAGTTTGCGACTCATCGTCGTACTCCCACTCTGCGGCGTGCGCCGCGTCTGACATCCACGGTAGGAACGGGCGGCCACCTCGCCCTCAGTCCGCAGGACGATCGGCGACCCGCGTACCCGTAGGTGGTTACCCGGCAGGGCCGGGCGCGACGCGCCGCCGCGTGCGCCGCGCCCCCCTGCGGAGATCACGCGGGAACATGGATGTAGTGGCCTCGTCGACGGCCGGATGCCACTGCTTCCCGGAAGCAGCGCGATCATGGCCGGGGGCGGGGCGACCAGGCCCGGGCCGGGGGCGGGGCGGCGGCGGGGCGGGCGGACCGCCGGGCGGGGCGTGAGCTGGGCGGGTAGGCTCGCCGGTTGGGCGTCCACACCCCTGGTGCCCGCCAGGTCACGGCCACCATCGGGGCGCAACCCGCACGACGGGGGCGACGGCGAGGGAAGTGCATCCATGATCAGTGTCTTCGACCTCTTCAGCGTCGGCATCGGGCCGTCCAGCTCGCACACCGTCGGGCCGATGCGGGCCGCCCGCACGTTCGTGACCGGCCTCAAGGCCGACGGGCTCCTCACCGCCACCGCCCGCGTGCAGGCCGAGCTCTTCGGGTCGCTCGGCGCCACGGGGCACGGCCACGGCAGCGACCGCGCGGTGCTGCTCGGGCTGGCCGGGGAGGCGCCGGAGACCGTCGACACCGACAGCGTGGCGCCCCGCGTCGCCCGGATCCGCGCCGAGCGGCGGATCAGCCTCCTCGACGCGCACGAGATCGACTTCGACCCCGACCGTGACCTGGTGCTGCACCGCCGCCGCTCGCTGCCGTACCACCCGAACGGGATGACGTTCGTGGCGTACGACGACACCGGCGCGGAACTGCGGGCCCGCACCTACTACTCCGTGGGCGGCGGCTTCGTGGTGGACGAGGCGGCGGCCGGCGCGGACCGGATCGTCCCCGACACCACCCCGGTGCCGCACCCCTTCCTCACCGGCGCCGAACTGCTCGAGGTCACGGCCGCCACCGGCCTGTCGATCAGCGAGGTGATGCTCGCCAACGAGCGTTCCTGGCGTAGCGAGGCCGAGGTGCGCGCCGGCCTGCTGGAGATCTGGCGGGTGATGCGGGAGTGCGTCCAGCGGGGCTGCGAGCGGGACGGGGTGCTGCCCGGGGGCCTGAAGGTCCGCCGCCGAGCCGCGGAGCTGCGCCGGAGTCTGGAGGCGGAGGGCGACGCCGGCGACCCGCTGCGCGCCATGGACTGGGTGACCCTCTTCGCCCTGGCCGTCAACGAGGAGAACGCGGCGGGCGGCCGGGTGGTCACCGCGCCGACCAACGGCGCGGCCGGGATCATCCCCGCCGTCCTGCACTACTACACCCGGTTCGTGCCGGACGCCTCGGACGAGGGCGTGATCCGCTTCCTGCTGGCTGCCGGCGCCATCGGCGTGCTGTTCAAGGAGAACGCGTCGATCTCCGGCGCCGAGGTCGGGTGCCAGGGCGAGGTGGGGTCGGCCTGCTCGATGGCGGCCGCCGGCCTGGCCGAGGCGCTGGGCGGCACGCCCGCGCAGGTGGAGAACGCCGCCGAGATCGGCATGGAGCACAACCTGGGCCTGACGTGTGACCCGGTCGGTGGCCTCGTGCAGATCCCCTGCATCGAGCGGAACGCGGTGGCTAGCATCAAGGCGATCACGGCCGCCCGGCTCGCGCTGCGCGGTGACGGGGTGCACGCCGTCTCGCTGGACAAGGTCATCAAGACCATGCGGGAGACCGGCGCGGACATGAAGGTCAAGTACAAGGAGACGGCACGCGGCGGTCTGGCCGTCAACGTGATCGAGTGCTGAGCGCGCCCGACTCGGAGCTTTCGTTCACCGACTGCTAACCTGTCGTCCGTTTGAAGGCGGGAGGCGGCGGTGACCTCTGGCGTCGCGACGTTGTGGTCGCACCGCAACTCACTGCGCATCCTGGTCAGACGCGACCTCGCGGTGAAGTACCAGCAGTCCGTCCTCGGGTACGTCTGGTCGTTGATCGAGCCGCTCGGCATGGGCGCCATCTACTGGTTCGTCTTCGGCGTCCTCTACTCCCGTGACACGGGCCGCCACCTCGGCGAGGCGGCGGAGTCGTACCCGCTGTTCCTCATCACGGGGATCTTCGCCTGGATGTGGACGAGTTCGGCGCTGAGCGAGGCCACCAACGCGCTCACCGGCCAGTCCCGGCTGATCACCACGATGAACGTGCCCCGGCAGATCTTCCCGATCGGTCGGGTCACCGGCCGCTTCGCCGAGTACGCGGCCGGCCTGCCGATCCTCGCGGCCGTGGCGTTGGCCTACGCCCTGCACGGTCGCGTCCACCCGGGCTGGTCGCTGCTCGCCCTGCCGCTCGCCGTGGCCGTCCAGGGCGTCCTGCTGATCGGCCTCGCCCTGCTGCTGTCCGCGTTCAACGTGCTGATGCGCGACGTCGAGCGGGTGATGCGCCTGGTCATCCGGGTGCTCTTCTACGCCACGCCGATCATCTACCCGCTGAGTCTCGTACGGGATTCCGACCTGCCCGGCTGGCTGAAGATCGCATACGAGGTGAACCCGCTGGTCGGCATCTTCCAGCTGCACCACGCGATCTGGTACCCGGACGAGTTCCCCGACGCCCGGCTGCTCGCCACCACCGTCGCCGGGAGCGTGCTCGTGCTGGTCGTCGGGTGGTGGTCGTTCCGCCGGCTCGAACCCGCCGTGCTCAAGGAACTCTGAGATGGCCGACCCGATCATCGAGGCGGAGGGTCTGGGCATCCGGTTCGTCCGTAACCGGCGCCGCCAGCTGCGGCTGCGTGAGCTGTTCATCCACCGGGGCGGGCGCTCTGCGTCCTCGGGCCAGTTCTGGCCGCTGCGCGACGTGTCGTTCACCGTACGGCCGGGCGAGACGGTCGGCGTGATCGGCCGCAACGGCACCGGCAAGAGCACCCTGCTGCGCCTGATCGCCGGGGTGCTGATCCCCGACGAGGGGAGCATCCGCGTCCACGGCGACGTCGCGCCGCTGCTGGAGCTGTCCGCGGGCTTCTCCAACGACCTCACCGGACGAGAGAACCTGCACCTCGTCGGCGGCCTGCACGGGCTCTCGCCGGGCTACCTGAGGCGGCACTTCGACGACATCGTCTCGTTCGCCGGCGAGCAGGTGGAGCGGGCCATCGACACGTCGGTGCGCCACTACTCGTCCGGCATGAAGGTACGGCTCGGCTTCGCGATCATCTCTCACCTGCCGCACCCGATCCTGCTCATGGACGAGGTGACCGCGGTCGGGGACGCGGAGTTCCGAAAGAAGTGTTATGCGACGATCGACCGTCTGCTCGGGGAGGGGCGCACTCTGGTGCTGGTGTCACACAACCAAAAGGACCTGACCCGGTTCTGCCGCCGGGGGTTGTTCCTCGACGGGGGCCGGCTCCGCCTGGACGGCACCATCGCCGAGGCGCTCGACGCCTACCAGAGCGCGGTACCGCGGTGACGCTCGCGATCGTGCTCGCCGGCGACGCCGCCGCGAGCCTGACGACCCGTACCGGGGAGCCGCTCGCCGACCGGATCGCCGCGCAGTGCCGCCGGGCCGGAGCGGACGAGGTGCGGTTCGCCGCCGACCTCGACGAGCTGGCCGCGCTGGCCGGCGCCGCCCGGGGGCCGGTCCTGGTGACCGGCGCGGACCTGGTGGCGCACACGGCCGTGCTGCGCCACCTCGCCACCAGCCCGGTCGGGCCCACCGTCGCGCTGGTGCTCGCCGACCCGCCCGCCGGCGGCGCCACCCGGGTGCGGGAGGAGCGGGGGCAGGTGGTCGAGGCCGGTCCGGCCACCGACGGTCCGACCGGCTTCTTCGGCGGCGCGCTGCGCGTCGGCGTGGACGACCTGCCGGCGCTGGTCACCGCCGCCCGCGCCGTGCGGTCCGGCGCCGTCGCACCGGGGGCGCCGGCGGGCGTCGTGGACCGGCTCTTCGCGGCGCTCAGCGCGCTCGGCACGCTGGTGTTCGCCCACCGGGTACGCCTGCTCGTCGCCCGACGGGTGGGCGACGCGGCGGAGCTGTCCGCCGCCGAGGCGGCGGTGGCCGCCGTCGACGAGGACCGGGCCGAGCTGCGCCTGTCGGTGAAGGAGCGCGACGACTTCTTCACCACGTTCTTCGTGAGCACCTGGTCGCCGTACGTGGTGCGGGTCGCGGCCCGCCTGCGCCTCACCCCGACGGTCGTCACGATGATCTCGGTGGCGTTCGCGGTGGCCGCCGCGGTGCTGTTCGCCGTCGGCGGCCGGCCCGCGCTGGTCGCCGGGGCGGTCCTGCTCTACCTCGGGTTCGTGCTCGACTGCGTGGACGGCCAGCTCGCCCGCTACACCCGCAACTTCAGCGCCTGGGGCGGCTGGCTGGACACCATGGCCGACCGTGCGAAGGAGTACGTGGTCT
Organism: Micromonospora globbae; assembly: GCF_036184225.1. NCBI lineage: Bacteria > Bacillati > Actinomycetota > Actinomycetes > Micromonosporales > Micromonosporaceae > Micromonospora > Micromonospora globbae. The sequence goes on along the minus strand of NZ_CP108084.1, from coordinate 4,936,285 downwards.
ACGCGGGCCTGGGCGTCGGCGCCACGCAGGCCGGCCACCGGTACGGCTGGGCGCTGGCGATCGCCGCGATGACCCTCCAGACGGTGCGGCACATGACCGACACCTGGTACGGCGTACTGCACGACGAGGCGGCCCGCCGGCCCCGTCCCGCCGCCACGGGCGGGGGCATCGGCGACCGGCTGAACGCCGCCTCGACCCGGGTGCAGGCCGACACCGGTTCCCTGTCGTACTGGCTGAAGCGGACCGTGGTCTTCCCCATCGGCGAGCGGTGGGCGCTGGTCGCGCTGACCGTGGCGCTGTTCAACCCGTGGGTGAGCCTGATCGCGGTGCTGGTGTGGGGCACGTTGGCGTTCGCGTACACGGGCGCGCTGCGGACGCTGCGGGCGCGCTGGATGCGCGTACCCGTGCTGGGCACGGTCGACGCGACCCTGCACCGCGACGACGGCGCGCTGGCCACCCGGCTGCCGGTGCTGCCGCGCGTGGCGCCGCTGGCCCTCGCGGTGGTCGCGGCCCTCGGCCCGGCGGTGCTGCTCGTGGCGGCGCTGGTCGCCGCGCGTTCCGGCGACGGGGCGGGCGACCTGGTGTGGCTCGTTCCGGCGGCGCTGCTGGTGCTGCTGGTCGGCGCCCTGGGGTCCGGCGCGACCCACGACGGGGGCCTGGACTGGCTGGTGCCGGCCGCGCTGCGGGCCGGCGAGTACCTGTTCGCCATCGCCGTGGGCGTGATCGGCGCCGTCCCGCCGTGGCTGATCTTCGGGTACGTCTTCGTGCTCACGGTCCACCACTACGACCTCACGGCGCGGCTGGAGAAGCGGCAGGCAGCGCCCCCGCTGCACCCGGCCACGTTCGGCTGGGACGGGCGTTCGGTGCTGCTGGCCCTGGCGGCAATCGCCGGGTTCGCGGGTATCGGGATGGCTACACTCGGTACGTACCTTCTCGTGGTTTTCGTGGCGAGCGTCGTCCTTGCCTGGGTCGTCCTGCCGGCCCGCGCGGCGCGGGCGTCGACGCTGCCGGTGCGGACGGGAGGCGTGCCGGGCTGACGGAGGGACGGCCGGATGACACTGGTGAGCTTCGTCGTTCCGGCCTACCGGGTGCAGGGCTACCTGCGGGAATGCCTGGACTCGATCCTCGACCAGCCCTTCACCGACCTGGAGGTCGTGGCCGTCGACGACTGCTCGCCCGACGACAGCGGCGAGATCATCGACGAGTACGCGGCGCGCGACCAGCGGGTCCGCGCGATCCGGTTGACGGAGAACGTCGGGCTCGGTCCGGCCCGCAACGTCGGGCTGGACCGGGCCGTCGGCGAGTACGTCTGGTTCGTCGACGGTGACGACTGGCTCGCGCCGGACTGCCTGCCGGCGGTCGCCGAGCGGCTGACCGGCACGAGGCCGGACGTGCTGATGGTCGACCACGTCCGGACGCACTGGAACAACGCCGCCACGCGCAGCGCCATGCGGGACGTGTTCCCCGAGCCGCCCGGCGAGGGGACGTTCCGGCTGCGGGACCGGCCGGAGACGTTGCGTCTGCTGCACACCGCCTGGAACCGCGTGGTCCGCCGGCAGTTCCTCGTCGAGCACGGGCTGCGTTTCGCCCCCGGCTGGTACGAGGACGTCTCGTTCAGCTATCCCGTGCTGATGGCGGCCGACCGGATCGGTGTGCTGGACCGGGTCTGCGTGAACTACCGGCAGCGCCGGGTCGGGGCGATCACCCGCACCCGCGGCGACCGGCACTTCGAGGTGTTCCCGCAGTGGCACCGGGTGTTCCACCTCATGGACCGGTGGGGTCCGGCGGTCGACGAGCTGCGTCCCGCGGTCTTCGAGCGGATGATCTGGCACTACCTCACCGTGCTCGGGAACGGCCAGCGGATCGCCCCGGAGCTGCGCCCCGCGTTCTTCGCGCAGATCACCGCCGACTACGCCCGCTGGTTGCCGCCCGCGGGCTACCCGACGCCGGACGGGGTGGAGGGGCTCAAGCACCGCCTGGTGGCGACCGGCCGCTGGCGTACGTTCAGCGCGTTGCGCGCCGCCAACCGGGCCCGGGACGCGGCGCGGCGCTCGGCGCGTACCGCCAAGCGGCGGGTGGCCCCGGTGGCGCGCCGCAACGCCCGCCGGGCCCGGGACGTGCTGCTGCGCGAGTACTACCGGGCGGAACTGCACCGGCCCGTCGACCCGACGCTCGCCGTCTACGCCGCGTACTGGTACCGCGGGTACGCCTGCAACCCGGCGGCCATCTACGAGGCGGCCCGCCGGCTCGCCCCGCAGGTCCGTGGCGTCTGGATCGTACGGCGGGACCGCGTGGGCACCCTCCCGCCCGGCGTGGAGTACGTCGTCGCCGGCACGGCGGCGTACTACCGGATGCTGGCGCGGGCCCGCTGGCTCGTGAACAACGTCAACTTCCCGGACTTCGTCCGCAAGCGACCCGGCACCGTGCACGTGCAGACCCACCACGGCACGCCCGTGAAGGTGATGGGGCTCGACCAGCAGCGGTACCCGATCGGCGCCGGCCGGATGGACTTCGCGGGCCTGCTGCGCCGGGTGGACCGCTGGGACTACAGCATCACCTCGAACAGCTTCTCCACCCAGATGTGGGACCGGGCCTACCCGGCCTCGTACACCACGTTGGAGGTCGGCTACCCGCGCAACGACCGGCTCGTCACGGCGACCCCCGAGGAGGTGCGGCGGCTGCGTGCCGACCTCGGCATCGACCCGACCGAGCAGGTGGTGCTGTACGCGCCGACGCACCGCGAGCACCTGCCGAACTACCGGCCGCCGTTCGACCCGGAGCGGTTCGTCGAGGCGCTCGGCCCGTCCGCCCGGCTGCTGATGCGCAGCCACTACTTCCACGACCGGGACCGCCGACCCCGCCGGGACGTGCGGTGGAGCCGGGTCACCGACGTGAGCGCGTACCAGCGGGTGGAGGACCTCTACCTGGTCGCGGACGTGCTGGTCACCGACTACTCCTCGGCGATGTTCGACTACGCCGTCCTGGACCGTCCCATCGTCGTCTACGCGCCCGACTGGGAGGCGTACCGCCTGGCGCGCGGTGTCTACTTCGACGTGACGGCGGAGCCGCCCGGCGCCGTGGCGATGACCTTCCCGGATCTGCTCGACCTGTTCCGCACGGGCGAGGTCTGGTCGGACGCGGCGACCAAGGCCCGACAGCAGTTCCGCGCCCGGTTCTGCGGACTGGACGACGGGCACGCGGCCGAACGCGTGGTGCGTCAGGTGTTCCTCGGCGAGTCGGCCGCGCCGCGTCAGGGCTGCTGAGCGCGGGGGCCGGCGCCGCCGCGCGGGGCCATCGCCGCCACTCGATGGGTCCGTAACAGGGCCGTCACGTTACGAACATGGCACGTTTACCCGATGTGCCGACCTCATGATCTTCGTCACAGTCATTCGGGTTCGCTGCGTGTTCGTGGGGGGAGGTGGCGGTGACCACCGTCGCGCTCAAGGATGTCACGAAGGTCTTCAAGGACGGCACCGTCGCCGTCGACAGCATCAACCTGGACGTCAACGACGGCGAGTTCATGGTGCTGCTCGGCCCGTCGGGCTGCGGGAAGTCGACCGTCCTGCGGATGATCGCGGGTCTGGAGGATCCGACCCAGGGCGCCGTCCTGCTCGACGGCGAGCTGGCCAACGACCTCTCGCCGCGGGACCGCAGGATCGCCATGGTCTTCCAGGACTTCGCCCTCTATCCACACATGACGGTCGGCGACAACATCGCCTTCCCGCTGCGGCTCGCCGGCGTCGAGCCGGGCCCGCGGGGCGAGCGGGTCAGCGACGTGGCCAGCGCCCTGGGTATCGGTGACGTGCTCTCCCGCCGGCCCAGCCAGCTCAGCGGCGGGCAGCGCCAGCGGGTGGCGATGGGTCGGGCCATCGTCCGCAGGCCGGGCCTGTTCCTCATGGACGAGCCGCTGTCCAACCTGGACAGCGGGCTCCGCGCCGAACTGCGCGCGGAGATCTCCGGTCTGACCCGCGAGCTGGGCGTCACCACCATCTACGTCACGCACGACCAGGCCGAAGCGCTCACCATGGCCGACCGGGTGGCGATCATGCGTCGCGGCGTCCTCCAGGACGTCGGCACGCCCACCCAGGTGTACGGCCGTCCGGCCACCCTCTACGTGGCCGCGTTCCTGGGCAGCCCGCGGATGAACCTGCTGGAGGCGTCGGTCTACGTCCACCTCGACCGCTACGTCACCCTCACGCTCGGCGAGCAGGCGCTCTACCTGCCGTGGAACGACATCCGCACCCGGGCGGTGGCGCACTACCACGGCGAGCGGATCGTGGTCGGGATGCGCGCCGAGGCGCTCACGCCCGTCGCCCCGGAGAGCCCCGGCGACGTGCTGCACGGACGGATCCGCTACCTCGAACACCACGGCCACGAATCGCTGGCGTTCCTCGACATCGGCGCGACGGCCGTCGTCGTGGACGAGATGGCCAGCCGGGGCGACCCGGGCGACGGCGGCCAGCGCGGCCTGCGCCGCCTGGGCCAGGTCATGCAGCGGCTGGCCGGCAGGCCGGGCGACGCGCCCGAGCCGGCGGTGGGCCGCGCGTCGACGAGCGTGCTCCCCGACCCGGGCCGGCACCACCGGCGCCCGGCGGAACTCGCGGTGCGGCTGGCGCCGTACCCGGCGGTCTCCGCAGGCCACCCGCTCTCCGTACGGGTGCGGATGGACGCGCTGCACTTCTTCGACGAACGGGGCGACCGCATCGACGTGGGGTGGCGCTGACCCCTCGACCGCGGGCCCCCGACGGCTTGCCCGAGCATGTTACCGGCGAGTAGCGTCTGGTCATGTCCATCGACTCACGCCAGGTGGCGGCCGGGATGCTCGAAGCCGTGCCGTTCGCCCGTACGCTCGGCTTCGAGTTCGTCGAGATCGCGCCGGAGGCCGACGGCGGGGTCCGGGCCGTCGTCCGGCTGCCCGACTCCCCGGCCACCCACAACCATGTCGGCGGCCCACACGCCGGCGCCATGTTCACGCTCGGCGAGACCGCCTCGGGTGCCGTGGTGCTGGCCGCCTTCGGGCAGGTGCTCGACCGTGCCGTGCCGCTGGCCGTCCGCGCCGACATCGCCTACCGCAAGCTGGCGCTCGGCCCGGTACGCGCCACCGCCCGCCTGGGCCGCCCGCCCGCCGAGGTGGTCGCGGAGCTGGAGTCGGGCCGGCGGCCCGAGTTCCCCGTCGAGGTCGAGATCAGCACGGACGACGGCACGCCGACGTCCGAGATGACGGTGATCTGGACGCTGCGCCCCCAGTGAGCCCTGAACGGTCGAAGCGGTCACGTCGGCGACGGGCGGCCGGAAACGCGTTTGTGGGCCCGATCGGGTGGATAGATTCGTAACGTGCTGGGCCTACCTGCTCACGTGACCGCCTGTCTCTTCGACCTCGATGGCGTGCTGACGCAGACCGCCCGGGTGCACAACGCCGCCTGGACCGAGACGTTCAACGCCTACCTCCGGCAACGGGCGGCGGCCACGGGTGAGCCGTACCGGCCGTTCGACCCGGGCCCCGACTACAACCGCTACGTCGACGGCCGGCCTCGCGCCGACGGCGTCCGGACCTTCCTGGCCTCGCGGGGCATCGTGCTCCCCGAGGGCTCGCCGGACGACCCGCCCGAGGCCGAGACCGTGAACGGGCTCGGCAACCGCAAGAACGTGCTGCTGCTGCACGAGCTGCGTACGCGCGGCGTGGACGTCTACCCCGGCTCGGTGACCTACGTGAAGGCCGCCGCGGCGGCCGGGCTGCACCGTGCCGTGGTCACGGCGAGCGCCAACGGCCGGGAGGTCGTCGCCGCCGCCGGCCTGGAGCCGCTCATCGAGGTCCGGGTGGACGGGCTCGTCGCCCGGGCCGAGGGCCTGCGCGGCAAGCCCCACCCGGACACGTTCCTCGCCGGGGCCCGGCTGCTCGGCGTCGAGCCGGCCCAGGCCGCCGTCTTCGAGGACGCGCTGGCCGGGGTGGAGGCCGGGCGCGCCGGCGGTTTCGGTTACGTGGTCGGTGTCGACCGGGTCGGCCAGGCGGACGCGCTGCGGGCGCACGGCGCCGACGTGGTGGTCCGGGACCTGGTCGAGCTTCTGGACGAAGGGCGCGCTGCATGATCAGGGAGAGGGCCTATCCGGTCGAGCCGTGGCACGTGCGGGAGATCCGGCTCGACATGGACGTGCTCGCGCAGTCCGAGTCCGTCTTCGCGCTCTCCAACGGCCACGTCGGCCTGCGCGGCAACCTGGACGAGGGGGAGCCGCACGGCCTGCCCGGCACGTACCTGAACTCGTTCTACGAGCTGCGGCCGCTGCCGTACGCCGAGGCGGGGTTCGGCTTCCCCGAGTCGGGCCAGACCATCGTCAACGTGACCAACGGCAAGCTGATCCGGCTGCTGGTCGACGACGAGCCGCTCGACGTCCGGTACGGCGAGCTGCTCTCCCACGAGCGGGTCCTCGACATGCGCGCCGGCACCCTGCACCGGGAGCTGCACTGGCGGTCGCCGGCCGGGCGCGAGGTCAAGGTGCGCAGCACCCGGCTGGTCTCGTTCACCCAGCGGGCGGCCGCCGCCATCAACTACGAGGTCGAGGCGGTGGACGGGCCGCTGCGGCTCATCGTCCAGTCGGAGCTGGTGGCCAACGAGTCGTTGCCGGCGCAGAGCCGCGACCCCCGGGTGGCGGCGGTCCTCGAATCGCCGTTGCTGGCCGAGGAGGAGCTGACCACCGACGACGGCGGGCTGCTCATCCACCGGACGAAGGTCTCGGGCCTTCGGGTCGCCGCCGCCATGGAGCACGAGGTGCAGGGGCCGGAACACGCGACCATCGAGTCCGAGGGGTACGAGGACTGGGTGCGCACCACCATCGGCTGCGTTCTCAAACCCGGTGAGACGCTGCGCGTGGTCAAGTACCTGACGTACGGCTGGTCCAGCCGGCGCTCGCTGCCGGCCCTGCGCGACCAGGTCGGGGCGGCGCTCGCCGCGGCCCGGCTCGACGGGTGGGAGGGGCTCTGCCGGGAGCAGCGGGCCTACCTCGACGAGTTCTGGGACGCCGCGGACGTGCTCGTCGAGGGCGACCCGGAGGTGCAGCAGGCGGTCCGGTTCGGTCTCTACCACGTGCTCCAGGCCGGCGCGCGGGCCGAACGGCGGCCGATCTCGGCAAAGGGCCTCACCGGTCCGGGCTACGACGGGCACGCGTTCTGGGACACGGAGATGTTCGTGCTGCCGGTGCTCACGTACACCCAGCCCAACGCCGTCCGCGACGCCCTGCACTGGCGGCACGCGACCCTCGAACAGGCGCGCGAACGGGCTCGGACGCTCAACCTCGAGGGCGCCGCCTTCCCGTGGCGCACCATCGAGGGACCTGAGTCGTCCGGCTACTGGCCGGCCGGCACCGCCGCGTTCCACATCGCCGCCGACATCGCCGACGCGCTGCGCCGGTACGTGCTCGTCACCGGGGACACCCAGCTGGAGCGGGAGATCGGCCTGGAACTGCTCGTGGAGACCGCCCGGCTGTGGCGCTCGCTCGGCCACCACGACCGCAACGGCGTGTTCCACATCGACGGGGTGACGGGGCCGGACGAGTACACCGCCGTGAAGAACGACAACATCTACACCAACCTCATGGCGCAGCGGAACCTGCTGGCCGCCGCCGACGCGGTGAACCGCTACCGGGACGAGGCGCTGCACCTCGGTGTCACCGACGAGGAGGCGGCGAGCTGGCGGGACGCGGCGGCGGACATGCACATCCCGTACGACGACGACATCGGCGTCCACCAGCAGGTCGAAGGCTTCACCCGCCTCCAGGAGTGGGACTTCCTGCACACGCCGGCGGAGAAGTACCCGCTGCTGCTGCACTACCCGTACTTCGACCTCTACCGCAAGCAGGTGATCAAGCAGGCGGACCTGGTGCTGGCGATGCACTGGCGCGGCGACGCGTTCACGCCGGACGAGAAGACGCGCAACTTCCTCTACTACGAGCGGCGCACCGTGCGGGACTCCTCGCTCTCCGCCTGCACCCAGGCGGTGCTCGCCGCCGAGGTGGGCCACCCCGAGCTGGCGCACACCTACCTGCGCGAGGCCGCCCTCATGGACCTGCACGACCTCAACGAGAACACCCGGGACGGCGTGCACATGGCCTCGCTCGCCGGCGCGTGGATCGCCCTGGTGGCCGGGTTCGGCGGCCTGCGCGACCACGACGGGACGCTCTCGTTCTCGCCCCGGCTCTCCAGCCGCTTGAGCCGTCTGGAGTTCTCCCTCCAGTGGCGCGGGCGGCGGCTGCGGGTCGACGTCCGGCCGCACCAGACGACGTACTCGCTGCGCCACGCCGACCCGGACGACGTGGTCGAACTACGCCATCACGGGGAGAAGATCCAGGTCAGCCGCGACCAGCCGGTGACCGTACCCGTGCCCCCGGCCGACCCCACGGGTCCGATGCCGGAGCAACCGCCCGGGCGGTCACCGCTGCTCCGGTTGCCCGAGGCGCAGTCGTGACGAACGGCCGGGGCCACCTGCCCCGGCCGTCCGCACCGGCGTCAGAAGCGTTCGCCCGTGGACGGGCGGCCGGCCGCGTCCCGGGGCGCGACGGCCCGGGGATCGTCGGCGGTACGCGCGTGCGCCGCCCGGTCCGCCCAGTCCTTGTTGCGTTCCGCGGCCTGGAGCCGGCGCTCCTCCTCGGACCTCTGCTGCTGCCGGGACGCCTGCTGCTGGGACGTCTGCCGCTGCTCGGCCATGGTGATCCTCGCGATCCGTCGGGGCGCGATCTCGCGCCGACACGGTCTGCGGTCGCCTGCCGCCTACCCGACCCGCCCGCAGGCAAACGCCCGTCCATGCGTGGCGCCGGCCGCTCCGGGTAAGTCGACGGCGCCGGCGCGTGCCGGCCGGTGGGTGGAGGTGACGGGATGGACGTACGAACCAGTGAGGTGACGATCCCGGTCGGGCAGGCCGAACTCCCGGCCGACCTGGTCCTACCCGCCGATCCGGCCGGGGTGGTGCTCTTCGCGCACGGCAGCGGCAGTTCCCGGCACAGCCCCCGGAACACGGCGGTGGCCCGGGCGCTCAACGACCGGTCCCTCGGCACCGTCCTGGTCGACCTGCTGACGCCGGCCGAGGACGCCGTCGACGCCCGGACCGCCGAACTCCGCTTCGACATCCGGTTGCTCGCCGAACGGCTCGCCGCGATCGTCGACTGGCTCACCACCGAGCCGGGGACCCGCGGACTACCCATCGGCCTCTTCGGGGCCAGCACCGGCGCCGCCGCGGCCCTGGTCAGCGCCGCGGCGCGGCCGGAGCAGGTCCGTGCGGTGGTCTCCCGCGGTGGCCGGCCCGACCTGGCGGGCCCCGCGCTCGACTCGGTGCAGGTGCCGACGCTGCTGCTCGTGGGCGGCCTGGACGATCAGGTGCTCGAACTCAACGAGCAGGCGCGGGCCGCCCTGCCCGGCCTCGTCGAGCTGGAGGTGGTGCCGGGCGCCACGCACCTCTTCGAGGAGCCCGGCACGCTCGAACGGGTCGCCGACGCGGCCGCCGACTGGTTCGCCACGCACCTCGCGCGCTGATCGCGGGCCCGGCCGCACCGTCGGCCGTGCCGGACGTGCGGTGGGTCGGCCCGACGGCCGTGCCCGCCCGGATGTCGTTCGCTGTCCGCGACCGGGTGTCGGCGCTGTCCGCCCTCGGCCGGGTCGGGCGCTGTCGGCCGGTCCCGGCGCGGGTGTCCGTCCCGGCGTCCGGGTGCCGGGCGGTGTTTGCGGTCCGGGCCGTCGGGAAGGCAACGAATCGACAACCGTAGCGAGGAGGACGTCGTGGGCAACTTCATGGACAAGGCCAAGGACTTCGCCAAGAAGCACGACCAGCAGATCGACCAGGGGCTGCGGAAGGCCGGCGAGATGGCCGACAAGCGCACCGGCGGCAAGTACAAGGACCGCATCGACAAGGCCGTCGACCAGGCTCAGACGCGTACCGGCGGCGGCGACCAGGTGCGGTGAGTGACCGACGCTCCCGGGTCCGCGCGACCCGGGAGCGTCGCACCAGCCTCACCGCGGGTGTTCGCGCAGTTCCGCCATCGAGGTGGTGCGTCCCGTCAGCGCGTCACGCATCCGGTCGACCAGCCCGGCGCCCGGTCCGAGCAGCTTGTTCGCCGGCGGGTGGTCCGGCGCGGCGGGGTGCGGCCGGGTCGGGGCGGCCTTCTTGGCGGTGGCGACCTTGCCGGCCAGCTCGACCAGCTCCTCCCGGGCCACGGCGGCCCGCAGCCGGGGGAACAGGTCGCCCTCCTCGTCCTGCACGTGGTGGCGGATCGTGCTCGTGAGATGGCCGAGGAGTTCGTCGAAGCGCGGATCGGACGGGTCGACACCCTCCAGGTCCTTCATGGTCCGTTCGGCGTCGGAGTGCTCGGAGATCTCGTGCTCGGCGACCTTGCGGCCGTCCGGCAACGCCTTGCGGGCGGCCGGGTAGACGTACATCTCCTCCGCCACCGCGTGCCGGACGAGCTCCGCGATCACCACGTCGGCCAGCTGGCGGCGGTGCTCCGGGGTGCCCTGCCGGCTCTCCAGCTCGACGAAGAGCGCCTCGATCTCGCGGTGGTCGGCCGTGAGGACGTCGACGACGTCCTGGTCGGCATACGACGGACTGGTCATGTCGTGGCCCCTTACCGGTTGCGGAACGGTCGGTGCCGGAGTGGGTACCCTCCCCCGGTCGGGCGAATCGTCGCCGGCCGGGGTATCCGACGGCTCCGTCACCCCGATGCGTCGAGGAGGGCGCCCAGGGTGCGTCGCGCCGTCGCGGCCATGACCGGGTTGGTGTCCACGTAGTAGGGGAGCGCGCCGATCGCCTGGACCAACGCCCAACCGCGCCCGCGCTCCCAGGTCGCGTCGTCGACGCCGAGCGCGCGCCGATAGGCGTCCCGGGCCGCAGGTCCCATCAGGTTCCAGGCCGGCATGAGGTCCACGGCCGGGTCGCCGAAGTTCACCGTGCCGAGGTCGATGACGGCGGCCAGCCGCCCGTCGCGGACGAGCAGGTTGCCCGGCATGAGGTCGGCGTGCACCCACACGTCCGCGCCGGTGTGCGCGGGGGCGTCCCGGCACCCGGCCCAGATCCTGCCGAGCCGGGCCGTGTCCACCAGATCGACGCTCCCCGCGAGGCACCGCTGGACGAACCCGTCCATGAGGTGCAGCGGCCCCCCGCGCCCCCGACCGGGCCAGACCGCCCCGGCCGTGTCCATGCCGTGCAGGGCGGTGACGAAACCGGCGAGATCGCGGGCGACGCGGACCGGGTCGCCGACCGCGGCGTCGTCCAGCGGTGTGCCGGGAATCCAGCGGTACGCCGTCCAGACGCCCGGATAGCCCGGTCCCGGCTCGCCCAGCGCCAGGGGCTCGGGAACCGGCAGCGGGACCTGCGGGGCGATCCGGCGGGCGACCTCCTGCTCGCGTACCAGCTCGTCCCGGTGCTCGGGGCTCGGCCGCAACGGGAATCGCAGCACGATCCCCTCGCCGAGCCGGAACAGCGCGTTCACCGTGCCGTGCGAGACGACCGGACGTACCGGGTGGTGCCGCCACCGGGGGAACTGCGCGGCGACGAGGGCGGCGACGACCCCGGATGTGACGTCGACCTGGTCGGGGTGCATCCTCACCCGCCGATCCTGGCGGCACCGGTGTCCCGGTGGCGACCGGTTTTCGGCGGGCGGGAGGCGTCCGGCCGGGTGACGGCGGGCGGCCCAGGAATCACCCGCTCGGGGTGGGGTAACCGCCGCTATGGTCGAGGACCGTCCGGACACCGATCACGCGCGGTCGCCGCTCGGCACGGCCGCCGAGCGGGGCGGTGAACACCTCGCGCAGGCTCGGCACCGCGGTGGCGAGGCGGGCAAGGTACGCCTGCGCCAGCTCGAGGTCACCGTCGTCATCGCGGCGCAGGCCGGGCTCGCGGCCGCACTCGCCGCCCTCGTCGCGCAGAAACTGCTCGGCCACGGGGCGCACGTCTTCGCGCCGGCGGCCGCCGTCGCCACCATCGCCACGGCGATCGGGCAGCGGGCCCGCCGTACCTTCGAACTGCTCGCCGGGGTGGGACTCGGCATCATGATCGGAGACCTACTGCGCCTCCTGCTCGGCAGCGGTCCCTGGCAGACGGGGCTCGTGGTGGGACTGGCCATCGCCACCGCACTGGTGGTCGCCGGCCGCGGCGGAGCGTTGGTCGGTCAGGCGGGCGGTACCGCCGTCCTGATCTCCACCCTGACACCCACGGAGCGGGGCCTGGAGCTGCCCCGGATCCTCGACGCCCTCATCGGCGGTGGCGCGGGTCTGCTGGTCGTCGCGCTGCTGCTGCCGGTCAACCCCATCCGGGTGCTGGACCGGGCCGCGATGCCCGTCTTCCTGACGGTCACCACCCAGCTCAAGGAGATCGCCGCCGCGCTGCGGCAGCGGGACGCGGACCGGGCCATCCGGGCCCTGGAGCAGGTACGCGGACTGGAACCGGACCTGGGCCGCCTGAACGAGGCACTCAGCGGCGCGGAGGAGGTGGTCACCCTGGCGCCGGCCCGCTGGCACCGCCGGGCGCAGTTCCACACGTACGCCCGGACCATCGAGCACCTGGAGCGGCTGGCGCTGGACGTGCGGGTCCTCGCCCGGCGTTCCGCGACCACCATCCAGTACCAGGAACCGATCCCGGAGGAACTGCCCGCGGCGATGGCGCGGCTCGGCGCGGCCGTCCACCAGATGCGCGAGGACTGCCGGGAGAGGGAGCGGCCCGAGCGGACCCGGAAGCTCATCCTGGAGGCGGCCGACCTCGCGGGCCGCGCGTGGGCGCAGGGGGTCCACTCCTACGGGGACTCCGTGATCACGGACCTCCGGTCGGGCGCCAGCGACCTGCTCCGGGCCATCGGTCACGAGCCGGAGGAAGCCAACCGGATGGTGCGTACGGCCGCCGGGGCCGGCCAACGGGCGATCCGCCCTCCGGCACGCCGCCGCCTGCACCGGGCCGCCCAGCAGAACTTCTCGACCCGTACCGAGCGGATGGCGCGCCGCGCCGCCCGGCGGGGTCGGCCCGGCCGGGCGAGGGACGAACAGGCCGGGCCCGCCCGAAAGGGGAGCCCGGCCCGGTGACGTTCGTGGATCAGGCGGAGTAGCCGCGCTCCGCGATCCAGTTGGCGACCTTGGCCAGCGGCATCCAGTACTCGCCGTTGCCCGGGTCCGCCGGGTCGGCGATCCGGATGGTGTCACCGCCGTCGCGGTAGCCCACCAGGGTCAGGTAGTGGCCGCCCTCGTACGAGTGCGGGTTGCCGTCGGTGTCCACGGCAGTGCCCTTGACGTTGGCGACCACCGGGCGGCCGGCGTCCAGGGCCTTCATCACGTCGGTACGCAGCCGCTCGACCTGGTCCGGCCGGGCCACCGGGTCGGGAATCTCGGTGGTGCGGTACCCGCCGCCGGTCAGCTCGTTGAGCACCCGGGTGGTGTCCAGCGCGGAGGGCGTACCGGCCTCGGTGGTGCCCAGCAGCCGGGCCACCTCGTCCTGGGAGATCGCCTTGCCCTGCGCGGAGAGCGCCATCCGGGTGGCGGCCGGCCCGCAGTAGAAGAAGTTGGGCTGGGCCTGGTAGTCGACGCCCACGAGGCGCTCGGCCCGGCGGTCGTGACCAACCTTGTCGGCCTTGCCCCCGTTGTTCGCCTTGTCGGACCTACCGGCCGGGGCGAACGTCGACGGGTTGGTGTGGACCGGAGCGGCGTGGGCCGCCACGGCGGGACCCAGCGCGCACCCACCGGCGACCAGCAGACCGGCGACGGACAGGCCGCTCTTGTGAATGATCGGATTCATGGGTCGGGCTCCAATCGGGGGGTATGACGCCTCCGGTCGGAGGCGCAGGCACCGGGACCGGCGCTCGGCTCAGCAGCACGCGACGCCCAGGGACGGGCGCCTGGGCTCACCCGGGACGTAACGGCCCTGCCCCGGCCGGCATTCCGGTTCGGCCACGGAGGGTGACCAGGACCGTCACGGCGGGTGGCGTCGCGGTCTCGTGCAACGGCGGCAGGAGCGGCGCCATTCCAGGCGCGGTGACGTGCCAGGGAGTGACGTGAGGCACCCGTGGCGCCCGGAACCGGTCAGGCGACGCGGAAGGTCACAGACTGCCCAGCAGGCGGGTGACGGCGATCTCCAGGACGACGCGCTGCGGATTGGGGCGGGGCGTCCGGTAACGCTCGGCGTACCGGCGCTCGGCCTCGGCCACGGCGGCCGCGTCCGCCCGTACGACCGCCCGGCCCTCGATGGTGAGCCACCGCCGGCCGTCGACGTGGCAGAGCGCCACGGGGGCGCCCTGCGGGCCGGCCGCCGCCACGTGGCGGGCCTTGCGGGAGGCGGCGGACGTGATGACGCGGGCCAGGCCGGCGTCGGCGTCCAGGGTCACCCCGACGGGCACCACGTGCGGGGTGCCGTCCGCACGCAGCGTGGTGAGCGTGGCGAGGTGCCGCTCCCGGAAGAACGCGACGACCCGCTCGTCACGCATGTCCAGATGATGCCCGACCGGCATGTCCCGTCCTCCGTATCCCGATGGTCCCCGGCCACCCGGCACGGGCCACGGCCGCCGAGCGCCCGGCGATCATCGCACCGGTCGGTGGGCGCGCCCGGGATCCGGCGGGGGGCCCGCCTGGCCGGGCAGCCGGCGGGTCGCCGCCCGGTGCTGGTGGACGAGCCGGGTCACGTAGATCAGCGCGCCGGCCAGGACTCCCATGTCGTCCAGGTAGATGGGGTCGGGCAGCAGGTCCACCGGGAAGATCGTGTAGATCAGCGCTCCGTAGAGGGCCACCTTGCCGCCCGCGCCGAGGGAGGTGAGCAGGCGGTGGGCGCGGACCAGCCGGATCGCGAGCAGCACGGCCCCGACCAACGTGGCGAGCGCCACGACGCCGACGATGACGATGACGATCCACGCTTCCCGGGACATGCGGTCACGCTAACCCAGCCGGACCATCCCGGCCCGCCACGCGGGTGGACGGACCGTGGCCCCGCCCCTCCGCCCGCCGCGAATGCCGACGGCGGCCACCCGATGCGCGGCCGCCGTCCGGACCGCCGATCAGTACGCGGGCACCGCCGCGCGGCCCCGCGCGACCACCGGGTTCTCCCGGGTCTGCCCCTCGGCCGAGGCCACGACCTCGTCGAGCGGCAGCACCGACTGCGAGTCCTCGACGCGCCGGCCCGTGGCCGCGAACGCCTCCTCCCGCAGGCTGCGGGCCGCCTCCGCGGCCACCTCGGCAGCCCGCCAGGCAGCCTGCTCCCGCTCCCGTGCGGCCTGGTGCCGGGCGAACAGGTTGTCCCGTACCGCCCGTCGCAGCACCAGCTCCTGCTCCACGGGGTGCAGCCGCGGGTCCCAGCCGTTGCGGTGCGCGAAGACGTCGCTGAGCTGCTCCACCGACAGCTCCCGCCGCCAGTACGCGTCCAGCGCCGCGCGGTGCAGGAAGCGCTCACGGTCGACGTACTCGGCCGGGGTGCGGGCCGTGCGGGGCAGCGGCATCGCGGCGGCGGCGCTCAGCCGGCGTACGTCCGCCTCGGCCGCCTCGTACGCCTGCCAGGCCGTCTCGACGGCCTCCTGCGCGGCCAACCACTCCTCCCGCCGGCGCTGCGCGGTCGTCGTGGCGCGTTCCGCGGCCACGGCAACCTCCTGGGCGTAGCGGGCCCGTTCCCGTTCCTCCTCGGCGGATTCGAGCGGGCTCGGCATCGCGGCGCTCCGGATCCGTGCGGCGGCGGCGTCGCTCGCGAGCCGGCCGGGCCGCAGCAGCAGGACGGCGACGGTGACGGCCACCACGGCGAGCAGGCTCAGCCAGATCACGGCGGCGCGCGGGACGTCGGGCAGGACGGCGGAGAGGACGGTCTGCATCATCTGCACCTCGTGGTCGTGTGTCGGGAGTGGACGATGTGACCCGCCGGTGGGCGGAGAGCCGGTGAGGAGGGCCGCGTCGGGCGCCGGCGACGACGTGCGGACCGGTGGGCGTCACACCCGCGCCGCGCCAGGACCGTGACGGGCCGGTCCGGGCGATTCCCGACGGGCGGTCGCACCGGCGTGCCGCGACGGATGGCCGCCGTCCGGAGGTCCGGGCAGGGCGGGGCGGTCGGGCGGGGACCGGTGCGGGCCGTCGTCGCCGGGAGCGGCGCTCAGCGGGCGGTCGTCGTGGCCCTCGGATCAGGCGGTCGGTGGCCCGCGGCGGCCGGGCGTGCGGCGGCCGGGCTCGGCGGCCGGCGTGGCGACCGCGGCCGGCAGCACGACGTCGGCGGCCGGAGCGACGGAGCTGTGCTCGTCCGTCGGCGGGTGGGCGGAGACGTCGGTGTCGGCCAGCTGATCCGCGGTCGGTGCGCTGTCGGGCGATCCCACGAGGGCCCGGCTGCTCACCGTGCTCGCCGGCGCGGCCACGGCGGCCGGCGTCGGGGCGGACGCGAGAGTGGCGGCGTTGAGGCCGACGGTGAGGGCCAGCGCCGCGACGGCCAGGCGCGTCAACTCGCGCAGCGAACGCAGCGTGGCCCGCCAGGCGGGGCGGGCGAACGCTACGGACAGCACGTCACCAACCTATCGCTCTTGGCGACCGGGCGCAGCGCGTACCGGGACGTGAGGAACGTGACCGTGCCCACGCCGGCGAATGTGGACGGACGCCGGCCCGCGCCGACGAGGGCCGGTACGGCGACGGCCCACCCGGAACTGGACCGGGTGGGCCGTCGGCGATGCGAAGGGGTCAGCCGCCGAGCACCGGGGGCGCCGCGTCCTTGCCGTCACCCCACACCATCTCGTCCTCGGTGAGCCAGGTCAGGCGCTCGTCGGACTCGTCCTCGTGCTGCTGGCCGCGGCCGCCGAGGACGCCCGGCCGGGTGGCCGCCGCGCCGCGGCCGGTGCCGTCGCCGCGCCGGCCGTCGAAGCTGCGTCCCACGCCGGTCGCCGAGCGGTTCTCCGGCCCGGCGGGGCCGCCGGCCGGCCGGCCCGTGGTCGTCGGCGCGGTGCTGCTGGAGCCGGCGAGCGCGGCCGTGCCGACCAGGCCGGCGCCCGGGGACATGCCGGTGGCGCCCAGCACGCCGGCACCGGCCGTCCCGGTGCCCGCACCGGCGAGGCCGACCCCGCCGGGGCCGCCGCCGCCGGGCATCAGCGTGCTGTTGGTGAGCGGACCGGCGCCGGCCAGCGACGTCCCGTACTCCGGCTCGCCGGAGCCCGGCCCGGTCACGGACGCGGGCGTGGGCGCGCCGCCGCCCACCGTGGTCAGGCCGCTGCCGCCCCCGTGGGTGCTGGTGGGCCCGCTGCTCACGTGCTCGGGAGTGCTGATCGAGGCGCGGCCGGTCTGCGGGTCGGCGGCGCCGAGGTGCGCCACGGTCGTCGGCGTGCCGACGTTCGGGCCGCTGCGCGGGGCCGGGCCGCTGCCGTCCACGGTGCCCGGGAGGTCCGGGTCCGGCGGCGGGGGCGCGACGACCCGCCCGTAGGCGGAGAGGTCGTACCCCTCGGCCAGGTCGGCCACGACCTTGATCATGCGCTGGTGCGCCTTCTGCTGCTCTTCCTTGTCCTGCTGGTGACCGAGCAGACCGCCGACCACGGCGCCCGGCACGCCGAACATGATGCCGCCCTTGACCGCCCCGGAAAGGGCCTGGTCGTGGTCGTCGGTCTCCTCCGGGCTCTCCGCGGACCGCTGCGCCGTGCGCAACTGGCCGGCCATCATGGTGAGCGCCTGCTTG
This sequence comes from Micromonospora globbae, assembly GCF_036184225.1. Lineage (NCBI taxonomy): Bacteria > Bacillati > Actinomycetota > Actinomycetes > Micromonosporales > Micromonosporaceae > Micromonospora > Micromonospora globbae. The sequence goes on along the minus strand of NZ_CP108084.1, from coordinate 4,918,652 downwards.
ACGTCCGCCATGCCCTCGCCCAGCGTGCCCGCGTAGTCGACGATGTACGTCAGCCGACGCTGGAACTCCTGCGCGGCCGAACCCGTCCAGGTGTGGGACAGCTTCTCCAGGTCGTCGCCGAGGTCGCGACCGAGGGCCTCGACGGTGCCCTTCAGCGACGACCAGTCCGCGGCGAGATCGTCGATCTGCCCCGGCTTGCCGGCCATCACGGCGTCGTAGAGCTCCTGGTGGCTCGCGCCCTCGTAGCGCTGGGTGTACTCAGACACGCGGCTTCTCCTCCGGATTGAGCGCCTCGTTGACTCCGTCGAGGGCGGCCCTGATGTCGTCCGCGGTGGCGGCGTTGCGGGCCTCGGCCGTCCGGTAGTTGGTCAGGATCGTGCTCGTCGCCTCCTGCGCGGCCTTCACCGCCCGCTGGAGACGACCGACCTGCTCCACATAGGACTGGTGGATCTCCGAGTAGCGCTGGGAGTTGCTGGTGGCGTGGGCGAACGTCCCCAACGCCGGAGGCTGGCACTGCATCTCCGTGTTGAGTTTCCGCAGCAGCGAGTCGGCCTGGGTCAGCCGATCGGCCAACCGCTTGTGGAAGTCCTCAAGGGACAGCAGATCGACTTCCGTGCGCCCGGTCATGGCAACATCCCCGTAGTGGTAATCGACAACCGTTGGCCAGCCTCAGGTTAGTGCACGCGGACGACACGGGCGACCCGCCCGTCGCCGTGTGCCGCCCCGGCGGTCAGTCCGCGTCCGCCGGCCCGCCGGAGGCGGGCGTACCGCCGCTCGGCGTGCCGGTGGGCGTAGTGCCGGCGCCCGGCGACGGCGACCCGTCCGTGTCCGGGTCGGTGGACGCCGAGGGGCTCGACGACGGGGCCTGGGCGGAGGGCTTCGCCGCTCCCCCGGCCGGCGTACCGGGCTCGTAGTACGTCCGGGCGTCGTCGCGTTCCAGCGTGGGGCCGGTGGGTATGAGGGCGAGCAGCGAGCCCGGCACGGCGAGCGGCGTGACACCGCCGTAGCCCAGCGCGGTGAGCGCGTCGCCCGAACGCGTGCCGAGCGGGTACCGGACGCCCTGCGCGCTGATCAGGTAGACCGTCGAGCCCGGCGCGCCGGCGCCGCTCTCGCCCGCACCCGGTGCGGCCTGGGCCACGACGCCCTTGCCGCCCGGGAGCAGCACGCGGTCCGCCGTGCGTACCGTGTCCCGGCTGGTCTGCTCCACCGGCAGCGACTCCGGCTCGCCGCCCGCGAGGTCCGCCGGCGGCCGGTCGAACACCTCCAGGGTGGTGACCGGCGGGCCCCCGCCCGCGCCCGCCCGGTAGGTCGCGCACACCACGGTCCGCCCCTCCTGCGTCGGGTAGAGCTCGGGCAGCGTCGCCGGCATGCCGGCCTCCTCCACCCGCTCGTCCGTGAGGTGCCGACCCGCCTGCTCCGGAGTGATGTCGATCACCTGGCCGCCCTGGCGCAGCAGCAGCTGTGTGGTGACCTCGCCGATCGAGGCCAGCCCGTCCCGCGTCAGCACGTAGTGCTGGCCGGCCGCCCGGTAGACCTGGCCGATCCGGCCCGGCCGGCCCCCCACCGACAGGCCGCTCGGCTGGTTCATGCCCGCCAGCTCCGGCTCGCGCAGGGCGGGACCGGCCGGCACCGCGTTGAGCAGTTGCGGTCCCACGGTGAGGGTGGGCGCGTTCGCCATCCGCAGCGCGGCCAGGCGGCTCTCGCCGGCGAGCTGCATCCGGAGGTCGTGGGTGAGCAGGTAGCGCTGGCCGTCGATGTTCGCGAGCACCGCCCGGTCACCCAGCGGCGTACCGCCGGGGAGCGGCCGGTCGATCACCAGGTGGGTGCTCGACCGGCGGGGGTCGGTCGGGTCCGGCACCTGGCACACCGACCAGGGCAGACCCGCCAGCGACTCGCGGTCCGGCAGGTCGTCCGGCGCGCCGACGATGCCGACCGTCCGCCCACGCGGCCGGTCCTCGATCGAGGCGCGCGACATCGTGCGGACCTCCGGGTCGGCCTCGTTCAGGATGAGCCGGGCGGACGCGTAGTTCAGCGTCGGGTGCAGCCGGCCCTCGTAGAAGACGTACGTCGCGCCGGTCTCCCGTTCGATGACCAGCGTGTTCTCCTCCAGCGGCGCGGTGTTGCCCGTCAACTGCCCGTATGCGCCGGCGCCGCCGAGCACCACGGCCGCGGCGATGACGCTGCCGAACACCGCCATGCCGAGCCGCCGCATCGGCAGGTTGCTGGTCTCCGGGTCGCCCGACAGCAGCGCGGAGACGATGCGGCGGGTGACGAAGCGGTACGCCTGCACCTGATCGCGGCGGGTCCGCATGACTTACCTCCGGAGGGGTGGGTCCGCGACGATCAGGTCCGGGTCGTGTCGCGGGCTTCCCTACGATAAGGGGCCGTCGACGGGTCATCGGGACCCGCGCCCGCGACCGGCAGCGTACCGAGGTGGCGGCAGACCGCACCGTGCAGGAGGGACAGTCAGCGATGACGCAGCTACAGGCGCCACCCGCGCGTACGGCCGCCGAACCGTCCGCCGTACCGGAACGGCCCGCCGCCGCTCCCGACCAGCGCCGCCGCGGGCGCGTCGGGCCGCTGGTGGTGGGCCAGCTGGTGGCGGTGGAACTCTGCGCGGTGGCCGTCTGGGCCGCGCTGAGCGGGCCGGCGTGGGTGCTCGGTGTCGTGACCGCCGTGGCGCTGGCCGTCCTGGTGGCGGTGTTCGCCCGGCGCGGCGGCCGCTGGTGGTACGAGGACGTCCTGCTGCGCCGCCGGCTGCGCGAGCGGCGGGAGCGGGCACGGGCCGCCCTGTCCGCCGGCGGCGGGAGCGACCCGCGGCTGGTGTCGCTCGCCCCGCAGCTGTCCGTCATCGAGCTGACCGACCGGGGCACCCGGCTCGGCATCGGCCAGGACGAGCACGGCTGGTTCGCCGCCGTGGCGCTGCACGGCCGTGCCGGCGCGCCGGCCGGCTCCGTGGAGTCCTCGGTGGTGGACCGGGCCCTGCGGGTCCTCAGCGAGTTCACCGCGCCCGTCACCCTCGCCCAGGTGGTCTCGCACACCCTGGTCTGGTACCCGGCGCCCGGCGCGCCGCCGGCCGCGCACCGGACCGTGTGGGTGGCGCTGCGGCTGTCCGTGCGGGACGCCCGTGCGGAGGCCGTCGCCCGCGGCGGTGGCCTGGCCGGCGTGCACCGCACCCTCACCGCCGGGATCGGGCGGCTGGGCAAGGCACTGAACGCCGCCGGCCTCCCGCACCGGGCGCTCAGCCGTGACGAGTTGCGCGCCGCGGTGGTCTCGGCGGCCGGCCTGGACCTCACGCCCGAGGCGCCGGTCGAGACGTGGACCGGGCTGCGCGGCGGCGGCTGGACCCACCGCTGCCTGGCCCTGCGGGTCCGGCCCGACGCGCCGCTCGGTCCCGTGGTCGACGCGGTGACGGCTACCTCGGCGCCCTCGCACACCGTGGCCGCCGTGGTGCTGCCCGGCCGGGCCCCGACCCCGCTGCTGCGGGTGGCCGCCATGGACGGTCACGTCGAGGCGCTGGTGAAGGTGGTCCGGGACGTGGCGCGGCGCTCCGGCGCCCCGGCCCGGCCGCTGGACGGCCAGCACGGGCCGGGCGTCTGGGCGGCCACCCCGGCCGGGGCGCTCGTCGACGGGACCGGGTCGGTCAGGGCCGCAGGTTGACGATCCAGCCGTAGAGGCCGAGGACCCAGACGGCCAACGGCACCAGCGCGATGATCAGCAGGATCTCGACGATGTCCAGCAGCCGGCCCCAGACCGGCGAGATGCGCTTGCCGGCCACCGTGAGGCCGTAGATCAGGCTGATCACGGCGGCCACCAGCAGGCCGCCGACGATCAGGCCGAGCCGCAGCGGCATCCCACCGTCGGCGAAGGTGGCCGCCGCGGTCAGGCCGAGGCCGACGGTGCCCGTGAACAGCACCGGCGTGCGCTGCGCGCGGCTGAGGAACGGCCGCGCCCGCAGCAGCGCCAGCAGGGCGAGCACGAGGCAGAGCAGCACGGCCGGGAGCCGCCCGTTGAGGGCGAGCACGACCTGCGCGCCGAGCACCACGAGCGACACCGTCCACAGCAGACCCGTGAGGAACTCGTCGGCCCGCTCGCTGAGCTGCAGAACCCGCCGCCCGTCGACCGACTCGTTGTCGGTCTTCAGGTCGTCCGGCCCGGTGGGGATGGAGGGCACGGGAAGCCGGGCCAGCCGGTAGGACGCCATCGGCAGCGCGGGCACGGTGCCGAACGCCACCGCGGCCAGCACCGCCGCCGCGGCCGCCGGGCCGATGCCGAACACGAGGCAGAGCACGGCGCCCAGACCGGTGGCCGCGCCGACCGCCGTGGCACCGAGGAACAGGGGCAGCCGGTCGCCGACGGCCAGCGCCGCCACCGCCGCGAAGATCACCACCGCCGTGGCGGCGAGCAGGACGTGCGGGCTCGCGAGTTCGGACAGCCGCCGGTCACCGGCCAGCAGCAGCAGACCACCGACGGCCGCGTACCCCAGACCGACCGTGGCCAGCACCGCGCCCGTCCGGCTGTCGCCCGCGGCGCGGGAGAGCACCGCGGCGCTCACGAGCAGCGCCACCGCGATCAGCAGGGCGGCCAGCGCACCGGGCAGCTGGGGCGGGCCGGCGAAGAGCGCGGCCACCGCGCCGGCGCCGAGCGCCGCCGCCGCGAAGAGCACGGCGAACGACCGGGTGGTACCCACCTGCCAGGCGCCGGCCCGCCGGTTGGTGGCCGTCGCGACCGCGTCCACCACGTCGTCGAAGACGACCTCGGGCGCGGCCGCCGCGCGCGGGTTGAAGTAGAGCACCTCGCCGTCGCGGATGCCGAGCTGGGCGACGGTGCGGCCGCCGTCCAACGGTTGCCCGCCGAGCCGCGCGAGGCTCCAGCCACCATGCCGTACGCCCTCGTCGGCGAGGTCCTCACCGGCGTAACGCAGCAGCGTCGGCAGCAGGTCGGCGAGGGGTACGTCGGACGGCAGCGCGAGATCCATGCGCGTGCGGGGAGCCACGATAGTGATCCGGCTGAGACCGCCGGTAGCCGTCTTCGTCGCCACTGTGGCCTCCTCGTGCTCTCCGTACGATCCCCGGCCCGGGCGTCGACCACGGGTCCGCGACGCCCACGGGAGATTACCTACGATGGCAGCCACGTACGATGCCCACCCGACGGGTCCGGCACGTCGCGGACCTTCGTCAGGGCCGCTTCTGGGGAGGAGACAGCCGTGAGCACGGTGGTGTTCCGCCGGCTCCCGCGTCAGCCGGGGCCGGCCCTGCCGCGGGGCGAGGTGCTGCTGGAGTCCCCACCGGAACTCCCCGAACCGACACCGCGCGGGCTCGGCCAGCTGCTGATGATCCTGCCCATGGTCTGCGGCGTCGGCGCGATGGCGTTCCTCTACGCCGGCCGCGGCGGCGGCATGATGACGTACGTCGCGGGTGGCCTCTTCGGTGTCTCCATGCTCGGCATGGCGATCGGCTCGCTGGCCAACGGCGGCACCGACAAGGCCGAGCTGAACGCGAACCGCCGCGACTACATGCGCTACCTGGCGCAGATGCGCAAGCGGACCCGGCGCGCCGCCGAGCAGCAGCGGGAGGCGATGGCGTGGCGGCACCCGGAGCCGGACGCGCTCTGGTCGATCGCGGCGTCGCGACGGTTGTGGGAGCGTCGGATCACCGACGACGACTTCGGCGACACGCGGATCGCCCTGGGCCCGCAGCGGCTGGCCGTGGAGATCGTTCCACCGGAGACCAAGCCGGTGGAGGACCTGGAGCCGATGAGCGCCATCGCGCTGCGCCGGTTCGTCCGCGCGCACTCCACGGTGCCCGACCTGCCCACGGCGCTGTCGGTGCGGTCGTTCAGCCGGGTGGCGCTGCGCGGCGACCGGGAGCCGGTGCTCGACCTGACCCGCGCCGCGCTGGGGCAGCTCGCCACGTTCCACGCACCGGACGACCTGGTCATCGTGGTGGTCGCGGCGCCGGACCGGCAGCCGGACTGGGACTGGGTGAAGTGGCTGCCGCACGCGCAGCACCCCGCGCGGACGGACGCCGCGGGCGCCCGGCGGCTGGTGTACGCGAGCCTCGCCGAGGCCGAGGAGGCGTTGGGCGAGACGCTGACCAGCCGGCCCCGCTTCGCGCCCGAGGCGAAGCCCCTGACGACGGCACCGCACGTCGTGGTGGTGCTCGACGGCGGCGAGGTGTCGCCCACCTGCCACCTGACCGGTCCGGGCCTGCTGGGCACCACGGTCTTCGACCTCTCCGGCGCCGTGCCCCGGGACGCGGGCCGCTGGCTGCTCTGCCTCGACACGGGCGACGGCAGTTCCCTCGAACTGATCCGGGGCACCTCCTCGACGCGGCTGGGCAGGCCGGACCGGCTGGGCGCGGCGGCGGCCGAGGGGCTCGCCCGGCAGATCGCGCCGTACCGGCTCTCGCAGCAGCAGGCCACCTCCGAGGAGCCGCTGGCCCGCAGCATGGAACTGCCCGACCTGCTCGGCGTGGGCGACGCCGCCGCCGTGGACGTGCAGCAGACGTGGCGGCCGCGGAGCCACCGCGAGCGGCTGCGCATCCCGCTCGGCGTGGGGCCGGACGGCAGCGTGGTCGAGCTGGACTTCAAGGAGTCCGCGCACGAGGGCATGGGCCCGCACGGCCTGGTGATCGGCGCGACCGGTTCGGGCAAGAGCGAGCTGCTGCGTACGGTGGTGGCCGCACTGGCGGTCACCCACTCCTCGGAGGAGCTGAACTTCGTCCTGGTCGACTTCAAGGGCGGCGCGACGTTCGCGTCCCTGGAGGCGCTGCCGCACACCAGCGCGGTGATCACCAACCTGGCCGACGAGCTGCCCCTGGTCGACCGTATGCGTGACGCCCTGGCCGGTGAGATGAACCGCCGGCAGGAGGTGCTGCGGGCTGCGGGCAACTACATCTCCCGCTTCGAGTACGAGAAGGCCCGGGCCGCCGGTGAGCCGCTCGAACCGATGCCCAGCCTGCTCATCATCTGTGACGAGTTCAGCGAGCTGCTCGCCGCGAAGCCCGACTTCATCGACCTCTTCGTGATGATCGGCCGGCTGGGCCGGTCGCTCGGCGTGCACCTGCTGCTGGCCAGCCAGCGGCTGGAGGAGGGCAAGCTGCGCGGCCTGGACACCCACCTGTCGTACCGGATCGGTCTGCGCACCTTCTCGGCCGTGGAGAGCCGGATCGTGCTCGGCGTGCCCGACGCGTACGAGCTGCCGAGCGCGCCCGGCCACGGCTACCTGAAGACGGACACCAGCACCATGCTGCGGTTCCGGGCCGCGTACGTCTCCGGGCCGTACCGGGCGCCGGGGCAGCAGAAGTCCCGCTCCCAGGCGCTGGTGCAGCGCCGGATCGTGCCGTACGGGGTGAACTTCGTCCCCGTGCAGACCCCGCAGGTGGCGGTCGAGACCCTGCCGGAGCCGGAGGAGCCGGCCGACGGCAAGGCCGTGGCGATGCTGGACGTGCTCATCGACCGGCTCAAGGGCCGGGGCCGCCCGGCGCACCAGGTCTGGTTGCCGCCGCTGGCCGACCCGCCCGGCCTGGCCGAGCTGCTGCCGCCGCTGGCCGTTCATCCCGAGTTCGGCCTCTGCGCGAACTGGCCCGGCCGGGGCCGGCTCGCCGTGCCCGTCGGCATCGTCGACCGCCCGTACGAGCAGCGCCGCGACCCGATGATGGTGGACCTGGCCGGCGCGGGCGGCAACGTCGTCATCGTGGGTGCGTCGCTGAGCGGCAAGAGCACCATGCTGCGCTCGATGCTCGCCTCGCTGGCGCTCACCCACACGCCGCGCGAGGTGCAGTTCTTCTGCCTGGACTTCGGCGGTGGCGCCCTGCGCAGCCTGGAGGCGCTGCCGCACATGTCCGGCGTGGCCGGGCGGCGTGACGTCGAGGCGGTCCGCCGTACGGTCGCCGAGGTGGTGGCCATCCTGGACGACCGGGAGGCCCGGTTCGCCCAGCACGGCATCGACTCGGTGGCCAGCTACCGCCGGCGCCGCGCGGCGGGCGAGTTCGCCGACGACCCGTTCGGTGACGTCTTCCTCGTGGTGGACGGCTGGAACACGCTGCGCCAGGAGTACGAGGAACTCGAGCAGACCATCACCAACCTGGCCAACCGCGGGCTGGGCTTCGGCGTCCACGTCGTGATCACCGCCGTCCGCTGGGCGGAGATCCGGATCAACATGCGGGACCTGCTCGGCACCAAGCTGGAGCTGCGCCTCGGTGACCCGTCGGAGTCGGAGATCGACCGGCGGACCGCGCAGAACGTGCCGGTGGGCTCCCCGGGCCGGGGTATGACCCGCGACAAGCTGCACTTCCTCGCGGCGATCTCGCGGATCGACGGCCGGCGGGACATCGACGACCTCACCGAGGCGTCGGCCGCGCTGGCCCGGCACGTGGCGGAGAACTGGCCCGGCCGCCCCGCGCCCAAGGTCCGGCTGCTGCCCCGCAAGCTTCCCGTGAGCGAGCTTCTCCGGATCGCCGACCGGTCGGTGCCCGGCCTCCCGATCGGGGTCAACGAGTCGGCGCTGGCGCCGGTCTACCTCGACCTGGTCAACGAGCCGCACCTGACCGTCTTCGGCGACTCCGAGTGCGGCAAGACCAACCTGCTCCGGCTGATCGCCCGCGGGATCGTGGAGCGGTACACGCCGGCCGAGGCCCGTCTGGTGATCGCCGACTACCGGCGCGGTCTGCTCGGCGCCGTGGAGGGGGACCACCTCCTCGACTACGCGCCGTCGAACCAGGTCTTCGCGCAGGGCCTGGCCTCCATCCGCAGCGCGCTGTCCAACCGGCTGCCCGGCCCGGACGTGACCACCGCCCAGCTGCGCGACCGCAGCTGGTGGAAGGGCCCGGACCTCTACATCCTGGTCGACGACTACGACCTGGTGGCCAGCGGCGGCAACAACCCGCTCAGCGCCCTGCACGAGCTGCTGCCGCAGGCGCGCGACATCGGGTTGCACCTCATCATCACCCGGCGGGTGGGTGGCGTCGCCCGCGCGCTCTACGAGCCGGTCCTGCAACGCCTGCGCGAGCTGGACTCGCCGGGTCTGCTGATGTCCGGCAACCGGGAGGAGGGCGCCGTCTTCGGCACGTTGCGGCCGAGCCCGCAGCCGCCGGGCCGGGGCACGCTCGTACGCCGGCGTGACGGCCAGCAGCTCATCCAGACCGCGTGGTCCGAGCCGACGTAGGGGAGATGATCCACTGTGGCGGGTCGCACACGCGCTGGTAGAAAGCACTTTGCGCCAGATGGTGAGAGGGGAATGGCGCAAACCCATTGATTTCCGTAGGACCGGGGCTGCGCGCGCTGGAGCCGGTCCGCTACGGTTCTCTCAGGAGTGTCCGTCGGTGGGGTGTTTCGCCTTGCCGCGGGGGAGGGCGCGGCAGATCCGCCGCCACAAGATGACGGAAGGGTGTGAAGCATGGCGTTCGAGGTCGAAGCTGCGACCCTACATACCGCCGCGAGTGACGTGCGGTCCACGCGCAGCGAGGTCGACGGCGAGCTGAAGAAGCTGTGGAACGTCGTGGACGATCTGGCCATGGCCTGGAAGGGCGCGGCGTCCACGGGCTTCCAGAACCTGATGACGCGCTGGAACGAGGACACGGCGAAGCTGTTGACGGCGATGGACAACATCGCCGACCTGCTCGACCAGTCGGGGACGACGCACCAGGTCAACGACGAAGAGCAGCAGCAGATGCTGGACAAGTTCCACTCTGCCCTCAACCCGTGACCCGAATCCAGGAGCAGAGGAGGAAGTCGTGACGATCAAGGTTGACTACGCGGTCCTCGAGAGCGCCAACCAGCAGATGCAGACGATCTCGCGGACGATCGACGAGAAGCTGGACACGCTCCGCCAGATGCTGAGCAAGCTCCAGTGGGAGGGCGAGGACCGGGTCGCGTACGAGCAGCACCAGGCCCAGTGGGACGCGGCGGTGCGCGACATCAACCGCATCCTCAACGAGATCGGTGGCGCGGTCGGCATCGCCCGCGAGAACTACGTCACCACCGAGATGAGCAACTCCAAGGTCTGGAGTGGCGGCGGCGGCCGCAGGCTCTGACCGACGGTCTGCACGGCTCCGGTCCGGCTCTGCCGGGCCGGAGCCGTCCGCGTTCACGGGCCGTTCAAGGGCCGCCGGGGCTGCCAGGGCCGTCGCCGCTGCTAGGACAGGGCGGACGCAGCGGCCGTACCGCAGGTCGTTGCCGCCGCCACGCGGGGCCGGCGAGCACGCCGGCCAGAGGGCGTACGGCGGGTCGTTGTGGCTGTTTCGCGGGGCTGCGAGCACGCCGGCCAGCGGGCGTACGGCGGGTCGTTGTGGCGCGTCACGCGCGGCTTGGGAGCACGCCGGCCAGCGGCGACCCGTACGGCAGGTCGCGTCCGCGGCCGTAACGGGGCCGGCAGGGCGACGCGTACCTGCGTCGTCAGCCGGCGGCGGAGGGCCCGGTCTCGGTGGGGCGCCGGCCCGGACGCCAGCCGCGGCTCCGGCCGCGGGCCAGGATCGGCCTCACCGTGAGCAGCACGGCGGCGAGCAGCGCCCCGACCGCCGCCACCCAGACGGCGACGACCCGCTGCCAGCCCAACGGATCCTCCGGCGCGGCGGGTGCCGGCATGGCCCCCACCGGCGGGTTCGTGCGGGTGCCGAGCAGCGCCGTCACCGCCCGATAGGGGTTCACCATGCCGTAGCCGACCTCGGCGTTGTGGCCCTCCGGCGGGTTGTCCGCCGTCTTGATCAGCCGGTCGGCCACCTGCTGAGGCGTGAGATCCGGGTGGGCGGCGCGGACGAGCGCGGCCACGCCGGAGACGTACGCGGCGGCGAAGCTGGTGCCGCCCTGCGGCTCGAGGACGTAGCCCGAGCCGCGCGGTGCCGGGCCCAGGATGTTGAGCCCGGGTGCGGCGATGTCGACGTAGTCGCCGCTCACGGAGCTGCCGACGTGCGCACCCTGCTCGTCCATGCCGGCGACGGCGATGACCCCCGGGTAGGCGGCCGGGTAGGCCAGATAGTCCTGCTGCTGCTCCTCCCGGTTACCGGAGGCGGCCACCACGACGACCCCCCGACTCAGGGCGTAGTCGACGGCGGAGGCGAGCTGCGGGCGGGGCAGGGTCACCAGGGACAGATTGATGACATCGGCGTCGTGGTCGACCGCCCAGCGGATCGCCTGGGCGATCTCACCCGGCAGCGCCTCGTCGTTCGGTGCGCGGCGCTCCGCCAACACCCGGATCGGCAGGATCCGGGCCTCCGGTGCGACACCGTTGAACGGAACCCCGGTGTCCGCCTTCCCGGCGATGATGCCGGCCACCATCGTGCCGTGCCCCACTAGGTCGCACTGGCCCTTGCTCGACGGGAGGCCGTTGAAGTCGGCGCCCTCGCGGACCTGCCCCTTCAGCAGCGGGTGGGTGGCCGATACGCCGGAGTCGATGACGGCGACGGTCACCCCGGCACCGCGGGTGAGGTGCCACACCGAGGACGGTTCGAGCCGCCGCAGCCCCCACGGTTCCGCGCTCGGCGCCGCCTCGCCGGCCGGGCCGCACGTCGGTGCCGCCACGGCGGGTGACGGCGGCACGACCGCGGTGCCGAGCAGGACACTGACCGCTCCACACAGGACGGCCCGAAGGCCGCGTCCGGTGTGACGCGGCACATCGCTCCCGTCCAGCCGCAAGCTCTCGCGCACGCGGTGAGACTACCGCCGCCGGAGGGACGGCGCGGTGACGGGAGCGCCGCAGCGGTGCGGGGGCGCGGTAGTGGTGCGGGGGCGCGGTCGGCTGCGGTGGTCCACGTTCAGGCCGTCGAGGTGTCGGCCGCATCGCCGGTGGCGGCGGAGGGGCCGGTGGGGCCGTCGGTGGTGGCGGCATCGCCGGTGACGGCGGAGGGGCCGGTGGGGTCGCCAGTCGCGGCGGAGCGGTCGGTGACCGACTCTCCGACATCGGTGTCGCCGTCGGGGCGGTCGGGCACGTCGGTGAAGAGGGCGAGCAGGGCACCCACCTGTTGGTCCGCCTCCGCCGGGTGCCGGAACCGCCCGGCCGGGTTGAGCGTGTACTCGTTGCGGCGACCCACCCGGGTCCGGCTCAGGTAACCGCCCGCCTCCAGGTCGGCGACGATCGCCTGCGCGGCCCGCTCGGTGACCCCGACCTCGTCGGCCAGGTCACGGAGGCGGGCGGTGGGGTTGCGGGCGATGGCGAGCAGCACGTGCCCGTGATTGGTGAGGAAGGTCCAGTTTCGGGGGCTCCCGTACCCGCTCCCGGTCGTCGCCATGGCCGTCATCGTAGGTGCCCCCACCTCCCGGCGCGTTGATCATGAAGTTGTTGTCAGCCGCATCGGCGTGTCGCGACAACAACCTCATGATCATCGGGGCGAAGGCGGGGCCGGAGCGGGGGCGGGGCCAGCGCGGGGGCGGGGGCGGGGGCTAGCCGTGGGGATGGGGGATGGGGGACACCTGAAATGCAAATCACGTATCCCTTGACGTGTCTTGAGGGCGGTGTGACCGTTGGACCGGAGTCGGGATCCGGGTGGGCGGATCGATCAGGTGGGGGATCGAGGTGCGGGGATGAGCGGAGCGGAATCGACCGTGGTGCAGCCGGACGCCCAGCGCGGGCCGGGCGGGCCGGAGACGGACCTGCCCCCGGCCATCGGTCCCGAGCAGGCGCTCGCCGAGCTGCTCGACGGCAACCGCCGCTTCGTCACCGGCGCCCCGCGCCACCCCAACCAGGACGCCGGCCGGCGAGCCGCCGTCGCCGAGCAGCAGCACCCGTTCGCGGTGATCGTCGGCTGCTCCGACTCACGCCTCGCCGCCGAGATCATCTTCGACCGGGGGCTCGGCGACCTGTTCGTGGTCCGGACGGCCGGACACACCACCGGGCCGGAGGTGCTCGGCAGCGTCGAGTACGCCGTCACCGTCCTGGGAACGCCGTTGGTGGTGGTGCTCGGCCACGACTCGTGCGGGGCCGTGCAGGCGGCGCGGGAGGCCGTCGCCACCGGCACGCCGCCCGCCGGTCACCTCGGTGCGGTGGTGGACGCCGTGGTGCCGAGCCTCCGCAGGGCCGCCGCCGACGGCGTGGACGACATCAACGGAATCGTCGACATCCACATCGCGCAGACCGTCGAGGCGCTGCTCGACAGCTCGCCCGTCCTGGCCGCCGAGGTCGTGGCCGGGCGGTGCGGGGTGGTGGGCATGTCGTACCGGCTCGCCGCCGGTGAGGTCCGCCAGGTCGCCGCCGCGCCCGCGGCGCTCGGCGGGGTCGGCCCGGCGGCCGGCGTACGCGGCTGAGGCGTCCCCGGCGACCGAAGGCCAGGCCGCCGAGCGCGGCGCCGCAGGAGGCCGTGCGCGCAGGGCCCGCAGAGCCACGGGAGACCGTACGCGAAAAGGGCCGCCCCGGTGCGGGGCGGCCCTTTCGGCGTGCCGTCGCTACAGCAGTGACATGTGGACGTGGTCGGTGTGGTTGGACGGCCCGCTGTACGACTTCCAGCCGGTCGCCGGGAACCAGATCTGCCGGTTCCAGATCACGTAGTAGATGCCGAGCCGGTCGGCGTTGCGGATCAGGAAGGCCGCCAGGTTGTTGCCGTACATCCGGGTGTCGTTGTTGTGCCACGGCGAGAAGCCGCTCTTCTGCAGCGACCAGTCGCAGGCCCGGCCCTTCGGGTGCTCCCAGGGCCCGCCGGGCCGGTAGCAGCCGACGAAGCGGTTGAAGCCGGCCCGCTTGACCTCCTTGTACGCGTGCAGCGTGCGCGGGGTGACGCACCCCGAGGTGGTGGGGTCGGGCTCGCTGCAGGACTCGGGCTTCCAGTCGCCGTCGGCGGTGCGCCCGGGGCCGATCCGGGCCACCGGCGAGGTGGCGGAGACCAGGCCGCCGGTGAAGCCCTTGCCGCCGACGAGGGCGAGGGCCTTCTCGGCCTCCCGCTTCTGCTTCGCCATGATGGCGGTCTGCTTCTGCTGCTCGCGGACCTCGGCGTCGATCGCGAGCTTGGCCAGCTCGGCGCGGCGCTTGATCTCGTTGATCTGGGCGAGCTTCTGGGCGTTCACCATGTTGAGCTCGTCGAGGCCGGTGGCCCGCTCGACGAAGGTGTTGGGGCTGTTGCTCGACAGGAGCATGGCGACCGCGCCGATCCGGCCCGTGCGGTACGACTGTGCCGCGATCTCGCTGACCTGCGGCGCCAGCGCCTGCAGCTCGGCCTCGGCCCGCTTGACCTCCAGGCTCAGCTCCAGCTGGCGCTTCTCGGACTTGGCCAGCTTGGCCTTGGCGGCGCTGTAGTTGCGGTTGGTCGTCTCGATGACCTCGTTGAGCAGGGGTGGATCGTCGTCCTCGTGGCCGGACGGCGTTGCCGGCTTGGGCGCGGCGGACACCGGGAGGGGCCCGGCGAGCACGGTCAGCGCGGCGAACACGGCCACCACGGGTGTCAACCAGCGGCGTAGGGGTGCCGTCACAGTCTTCCCTTCCGTCGACCGCCGACCGGGTTAGCTGACGGGTTCGGGGCGGAAGTGGCCCCTACCGCTGGCGCGGATTCACCCCACGTACCTGGGTTCCCGGCTCGCCGGATGGCGATTGGGCGGTGGCACCGCAGGCGCCGCTGCGCGCCTTCGGCGGTGACCGGCAGCGAGGTTACCCGAGAGCCCTCCTGGGGATCTACGTCCCGATGCCCGCTAAAAGCGTCATTTCGCCATAGCGCTGGGTAACGAGTGACCCAGTCGTCAGGCCTTCCAGCCCACTTGGTCACGTTGAGGAGTGTCACCATGCGCTGTCCGTGCTCCTGTCCGGGTCGGGCCAGCCGCGACGGCCGGCGGGGGATGCGGTCGGGTCGGAGCCGTCCGCGCCGAGGGCCCGCAGGACGTCCGCCCGGTCGTGCGCGGGACGCCGGGTGGCCGGGGTGGCGGGCGCGGGGTGTGCGTTCGCGGTGGGGTCCGGCGTGGTGTCCGTACCGCCGTCGGCGGCCGGCCTGCCGCGTCCGGCGGTCGTGACGACCGCGGCCAGCCCGGTGGTGAGCGGTACGGCGGCGATCAGGCCGAGCGTGGCCACCGCGCTGCGGACGATCTCCTGGGCCAGGAACTCGCTCGTGAGGATCTGGCTCACCGGACGCGAATCGGCGGTGAGCAGGAGCAGCAACGGCAGGGAGGCGCCGGCGTACGCGAGCACGATGGTGTTCACGGTGGACGCGATGTGCGCCCGGCCGACCCGCGTCGCGGCGCGGTAGAGCTGGAGCCGGGACAGCCCCGGGTTCGCGTGGGCCAGCTCCGTGACGGTGGCGGCCTGGGTGACCGTGACGTCGTCGAGCACGCCCAGCGAGCCGATGATGATGCCGGCCAGCAGCAGGCCGTGCAGGTCCACGTCGGCCTGGAACATCGACAGGGTCGTGGCGTCCTCGCTGCCGAAGCCGGTGAGGTGGGTGGCGGCGGTGGCCACCACGCCGAGCACGCCGGTGAGCACCAGGCTGCCCAGCGTGCCCAGCACCGCCACCGAGGTCTGCGCCGTGACGCCGTGCGTCAGGTAGAGCACCACGAACATGATCAGCGCGGCGCCGACCACCGCCACCAGCAGCGGCGGGCGGCCGGCGCTGATGCCGGGGAGCACGAACGTCAGCAGGATGGCGAAGCTCGCGGCCAGGCCGGCGAGCGCCGCGAGGCCCCGCCACCGGCCGAACACGACGATGGCGGCGGCGAAGACCAGCGCCAGCCAGATCAGCGGCATGCCGCGCTGGTGCTCGGCGATGTTCCAGGTCACCGAGGCCGGGTCGGCCGGATCGGTCAGCTCCACCAGGACGACCTCGTCGCCGGCCTCGACGACCGGCGCACCCGGCCCGTCGGGCATCGGCGTGACGACCTCCTGCCCGGCGGCCGGGCCGTCCTCCACCCGTACGCTCACCGTGCCGCACCGCTGCGGCCGGGCGCCGGGCGCCTCCTCCGGCGTCTCCGGCAGGGCCGGGCAGGCCTCGCTCACCACGCGGGTCACCGTGCCGTGGTAGCGGGCCGGGTCGCTGACGTCGGCCGGCGTCGGGGCGTCGCGGGGCCAGAGCAGCAGAGCGGCGACCAGGGTGCCGAGGACGAGGGGGACCACCGCCGCCACGAGGATCCGCCGCACCCGGCGCGGGGCGGGCGGTGCGGGACGGGAATGGTCGGCGCCCATACGAATCTCCCAACGAGTCCGGGGCGGGATACGTGCCGGCGGGACGATCGGTTCAGTACCGACGGCCCGGCGGGGCTGGGCCGTGAGGGTAACCGCCGGGCCGGACGGTCGCCGGGTGGGGGCCGGGGATTCAGCCGCGCTTCATGAGGCGACCGACGGCGGCCATCATCTCGGTGGCCATCTCGTCGGCGCGGCCCTCGGCCGCCCCCTCGTGCATGCAGTGCCGGGCGTGCCCGTCGAGCAGCCCCAGGGCGACCTTGTCGAGCGCGGCCTGGACGGCGGAGATCTGGGTGAGCACGTCGATGCAGTAGCGGTCGTCCTCGACCATCTTCTCGACGCCGCGCACCTGTCCCTCGATGCGGCGCAGCCGTGCGAGCAACTGGTCCTTGCTGGCGGTGTACCCGCGGGTCGGGGTCGGTGTGGTCATGTCGACAAGGATAGCGTACCCCTGGGGGGTATGCTACGGTGACCACGTGGCCGATACCCCCACGGGGTACCGGTGCACCGACAGGGGAGCAGTCTGTCCGGCAATTACCCCAGGGGGGTATATGCTGGGCAAGGGAAGGAGAGGTCCGATGGTCACCACGACGTACCAGGTGCAGGGCATGACGTGCGGGCACTGCGTGAGCGCGGTCAGCGCCGAGGTCGGCGCCATCCAGGGCGTCAGCGACGTCCGGGTCGACCTGGCGACCGGCCAGGTCACCGTCACCAGCGACAAGCCGCTGGACACCGCTTCCGTTCGCGCCGCCGTCGACGAGGCCGGATACGACCTCGTCGGCGAGTGACCGGCGCCCGACGCAGATCGAGGTACCTCAGATGAACACCGCGATGAAGCTGAGCGGCTTCGCCCTCGGCCTGGCGGCGGTGTTCGGCGCGGCGTACGGGGTCGGCCAGGTGGCCGGCCCCGTCACCCCCACCGCCGAATCCCGCCACGACGGCGCCGAGGAGGCCGGGCACGGCACCGGCGCCGACAGCGCGCACGGCACCGACAGCGAGCACGGCGCCGGGCACGGCACCGAGGGCCCGCACCTGCCGGCGGGCCTTCTCGTCTCCGACCGTGGTTACACCCTCACGCCGGTCGCCGCCCCGGCGGGCGAGTTCGCCTTCCGCGTCCTCGGGCCCGACGGACGGCCCGTCACGGCGTACGACGTGGCGCACGACAAGCGCATGCACCTGATCGTGGCGCGGCGCGACCTCTCCGGCTTCCGGCACGTGCACCCCGACCTCGGGTCGGACGGCACCTGGCGGGTCGCCTCGCCGCTCGACGGCCCCGGGGTGTGGCGGGCGTTCGCCGACTTCACCCCGACCGGTGGCGAACCCCTGACCCTCGGTGTCGACGTGACCGTGCCGGGCCCGCTCACCGCCCGGCCGCTGCCCGCCCCGGCGACCAGCACCACGGTCGACGGCTACACGGTCACGCTGGCCGGCGACCCGCAGCCGGGCCGGACGACGGAGTTGACCCTCACCGTCAGCCGGGACGGCGTGCCGGTCACCGACCTGGAGCCCTACCTCGGCGCGTACGGCCACCTGGTGGCGCTGCGCCAGGGCGACCTCGCGTACCTGCACGTGCACCCGGAGGGCGCGCCCGGCGACGGGCGGACCCCGCCCGGGCCGGCCGTCAGGTTCCTGGCCGAGGTGCCGTCCGCCGGCGCCTACCGGCTCTACCTCGACTTCAAGCACGGCGGGACGGTGCGCACCGCGGAGTTCACCGTGGTGGCCGGCACCGCGGCGGCGACCGCCGCACCCGCCCCGACCGGCACCGCCACGCACGGCGAACCCGGCCACGGGCACAACTGACAGGAGCCGTGATGACCACCACCAGCAGCAGCCCGCTGCCGACGGCGCCGAACCTCATCGAACTGTCCATCGGCGGGATGACCTGCGCCTCCTGCGCCGCCCGCATCGAGAAGAAGCTCAACCGGATGGACGGCGTCTCCGCGTCGGTCAACTACGCGACCGAGAAGGCCACCGTCCGGTACGCCGACGACGTCACCCCGGACGACCTGATCGCCACCGTCGAGAAGACCGGCTACACGGCGAAGCTGCCCCCGCCGCCCGCCTCGGCGGCCGAGCCGGCCGCCGAGGCGCCGGTCGACGAGCTGCGCGGGCTGCGGACGCGGCTGTGGGCGTCGGTGGCGCTGACCGTACCCGTGATCGTGCTGGCCATGGTGCCCGCCTGGCAGTTCGACTACTGGCAGTGGCTGTCCCTGACCCTGGCCGCTCCGGTGGTGGTCTGGGGTGGCCTGCCGTTCCACCGGGCCGCGCTCGTCAACCTGCGGCACGGCGCCGCGACCATGGACACCCTGGTCTCGGTCGGCACCCTCGCCGCGTTCGGCTGGTCACTCTGGGCGCTCTTCCTGGGCGACGCGGGGATGCCCGGGATGACGCACCCCTTCCGTTTCGACATCACCCGCTCCGACGGCGCCGGGAACATCTACCTGGAGGCCGCCGCGGGCGTGACCACGTTCATCCTCGCCGGCCGCTACTTCGAGGCCCGCTCGAAGCGGACGGCCGGAGCGGCGCTGCGCGCCCTGCTCGAACTCGGCGCCCGGGACGTCGCCGTGCTGCGCGGCGGGGCGGAGACCCGCATCCCGGTCGACCAGCTCGCCGTCGGGGACCGGTTCGTGGTCCGGCCGGGGGAGAAGATCGCCACCGACGGAGTGGTGGAGGAGGGCACGTCGGCGGTCGACGCGAGCATGCTGACCGGCGAGTCCGTACCGGTCGAGGTCGGCCCCGGCGACGCCGTCGTGGGCGCCACGGTCAACGCCGGCGGCCGGCTGGTCGTCTCGGCGACCCGGGTGGGCGCCGACACCCAGCTCGCCCAGATGGCGCGCCTGGTCGAGCAGGCCCAGAGCGGCAAGGCGGCCGTGCAGCGGCTCGCCGACCGGATCTCCGGCGTGTTCGTCCCGATCGTCATCGCCCTGGCCGTCGGCACGCTGGGCTGGTGGCTCGGCACCGGGGCCGGGCCGACCGCCGCGTTCACCGCGGCGGTGGCCGTGCTGATCATCGCCTGCCCGTGCGCGCTCGGCCTCGCCACGCCGACCGCGCTGCTGGTCGGCACCGGGCGCGGCGCCCAGCTCGGCATCCTGATCAAGGGGCCGGAGGTGCTGGAGAGCACCCGGAAGGTCGACACGGTGGTGCTGGACAAGACCGGCACCGTGACCACGGGCCGGATGACCCTCGTCGACGTACGGCCCGCCGAGGGCACGGACCCGGCCGACCTGCTCCGCCTGGCCGGCGCGCTCGAGGCGGCGTCCGAGCACCCGATCGCCCGGGCGGTCGCCACCGGCGCCGCCGAGGCCGGCACGCTTCCGCCGGTCACCGACTTCGCCAACGTCGAAGGGCTCGGCGTGACCGGCACCGTGGAGGGGCGCGCCGTGCTGGTCGGCCGGCTGCGGCTGCTGCGCGAGCGCGGGTTCGACGTACCCGCGGAGGTGGAGCGGGCCGTGACCGACGCGGAGGCCGCCGGGCGTACGGCTGTGCTGGCCGGCTGGGACGGCCGGGCGCGGGGCGTCCTCGCGGTGGCCGACGTGGTCAAGCCGACCAGTGCGCTCGCCGTGGCCCGGCTGCGCGAGCTCGGACTCCGCCCCGTCCTGCTGACCGGCGACAACGCCACCGTCGCCCGCGCGGTGGCCGCCGAGGTCGGCATCGACGAGGTGATCGCCGAGGTGCTCCCGGCCGACAAGGTGGACGTCGTCGCCCGCCTGCAGCGCGAGGGACGGACCGTCGCGATGGTCGGTGACGGCGTCAACGACGCGGCCGCGCTGGCCCAGGCCGACCTGGGCCTCGCCATGGGGACCGGCACCGACGTGGCCATCGAGGCGTCGGACCTCACCCTGGTCCGGGGCGACCTCACCGTGGCGGCGGACGCCATCCGGCTGGCCCGGCGCACGTTGAACACGATCCGGGGGAACCTGTTCTGGGCGTTCGGCTACAACGTGGCGGCCCTGCCGCTCGCGGCGGCCGGGCTGCTCAACCCTATGATCGCCGGGGCCACGATGGCCCTGTCCTCGGTCTTCGTGGTGGCCAACAGTCTCCGCCTCCGCCGGTTCCGCCCGCTGGACCCCAGCTGACCGCCGCCGCCCGCCCGCGCCACCGCCCGGCCCGCCCCGACCCGCCCCGGCCCGGCCCGGCTCACCGATGATCATGAGGTTGGCGGGGTGTTCGATCTCCGAAACCCCCGTCAACCTCATGATCGTCGCGGTCGGGGGGCGGTCGGTGGGGTGGGCGCGGTCGGTGGGGTGGGGTTGAGCGGGTGGGCGGCCGGGTAACCCGGTCGTAGCGACGTCAGGAAGGGGATCCCATGGGCATCGACGACAAGATCAACAATGCGGCGGAGGACGCGGCCGGCAAGGTCAAGGAGCACGCGGGCCGCGCCACCGACGACGAGCGGCTGGAGGCCGAGGGCCGCAACGACCAGACGGCCGCGAACCTCAAGCAGGCCGGCGAGAAGGTCAAGGACGCCTTCAAGAGCTGACACATCGGCGTACGCGCGCCGGGCCGGTGACCACCGGCCCGGCGCGCCGCCGTCCCGCCCCCGCGTGTCCCGGCCCACCGCGCGATCGTTTGGCAGGTCGGGGTGACGCGCGGACGGGGACGCCGACCACGGAACGGGAGACAGCATGTCCCAGCCCACGTCGATCGTCCGGTGGGCCGCCGCGGCGGCCGCGCTGGCGCTGCTCACCGGCTGCCAGACGTCCGGGACGGAGACGGGCGGACCCGCACCCACCACACCCGCCGCGCCCACGACCGGTGCCGCGTCGACGCCCACCACCAGCCCCTCACCGGTCACGGCGGCCAACACCGTCGAGGTGTGTCAGGCCGTCGACCGGCTCGTCATCGCCGCCAGCCGGAAGATCGCCGCGGACTCGACCGCGGCGACCGAGCGCGAGCTGACCGGCGAGCAGATCAGCGCCCAGCTCCGGCGGACCCTCGGCGACCTCGCCGACGACGTACGCGCACAGGCCCGCCGCGCGCAGGACCAGGAGGTCCGGGCGCTGCTCGGTGACACCGCGGACCGGATCGACGCGGGCGCCCGCGCCCAGCGCCCGGCCGCATGGCTGGACAGCACCTTCACGAGGATCCCGGCCACCCTCATGCGGGAGTGCCGCCCCTGAGGACGCGTCCCTGAGGTGGCCCCGTGACGCACGTCCGCCACCCCTGGGTGCCAACCCCCACTTCCCCCTCGACCGCGCCGGCGGCTCTGTGCACCATGGATCGACGCGGCTAGCTTCCCTCGGCATGTGGACACGCAGATTCGCCGGCTGGGCGGCGGTGGCCGCGACGGCCGTCGCGCTGGTCGGCCCCGCCGCGCCGGCGGCACAGGCGGCCGGACCGCACCGCGAGTGGACGATCTCCTGGCAGCCCTGTGCGGCGGACCCGACCGCCGAGTGCGGGACGCTGTCGTTGCCGGTCGACTGGGACGAGCCGGACGGTGAGCGGTTCACGCTGGCGCTGGCCCGGCGCGCCGCCACGGACCCGGCGGCCCGGGTCGGCTCGCTGGTGTTCGGTCCGGGAGGGCCGGGCGACAGCGGTGTGCAGCGAGTGCTGACCGGCATGCACCGCTTCAGCGACGACCTGCGGCGTCGCTTCGACATCGTCAGTTTCGACCCGCGCGGCGTCGGCGGCAGCAACCCCGTCCGGTGCGCCACCGACCTGCTCGCCGCACAGCCGCACGTGATCGCCGACCAGGCGCAGTTCGCGGCCACGATCGAGAACAACGCGCTGCTGCGGGCCGACTGCCGCGCCCGGACCGGCCCGCTCTTCGACCACGTCGACACCCGGAGCGCGGCGCGGGACCTGGACGCCGTCCGGGCCGCGCTGGGGGAATCCCGGCTGACCTTCCACGGCAGCTCGTACGGCACGCTGCTCGGGCTCCAGTACGCCGAGCTGTTCCCCCACCGGGTACGCGCCATGGTGCTGGAGAGCGTGGTCGACCACAGCCTCGGCACCCGGTCCTTCCTGGACACCCAGGCCGTCGCCGCCCAGGACTCGTTCGACGAGTTCGTGGCCTGGTGCGCGGCGGCCACCCGGTGCGCCCTGCACGGGCAGGACGTCCGTGAGGTCTGGGCGGGCCTGCGGGCCCGCGCCGAGCGCGGTGACCTCACCGACCCCGACCGGCCCGGAACGCGGCTGACGCCGTACCTGCTCAGCCGGCTCGCGCAACGGGCGCTCTACGGCCCGGACTGGCCCGGGCTCGCCGACGACATCGCCACCATGGCGACCGCCCCGGCCGCCGCCGTCGCCCCGGCCTCCCTGGCCGCCGCCGTCGTCCCGGCCTCCCCGGCCGCCGCCGTCGCCCCGGTGGCGTCCGCCGCGACGGCGGCTCACCCGGCGGCGCCCGTGACCGGTGCAGAGGACCAGGCCACCCCGTACCCCTTCGCGGTCTTCTGCCAGGACTGGTCGCTGCCGGTGCGCGACCACCGGGAGTACGCGAAGCACCTGCGCCGGCTCACCCGCCTCGCCCCCGACCTGCGGTATCCGCAGGCGGTCTTCGCGGTCTCGACCTGCCTGGGCACGCCGACGGTCGCGAACCCGCAGCACCGCCTGAAGGTACGCACCGACGTGCCGTTGCTGCTGGCCGCCACCCGGCACGACCCGGCCAGCGGCTACGAGTGGGCGACCAACGTCGCGCGGCAGCTCGGCCGGCACGGTGTGCTCGTGACGTACGAGGGTTCGGGACACGGCAGCTACACGACGAGCCCCTGCATGGAAGCGGTCGTGGACCGGTACCTCGTCGGCGGCGTGGCACCGGCCCGGGGCACCCGGTGCCCCGCGGTGGATCTCACCTCCTGAGCCGGTGCCGGCTCCCGGGCGTCCCCCGTCCGACGGCCGGGCGCCGGCACGTGCGGCGCCACCTCCGGCGCCGGACGCAGGCACGTCCGGCCCAGCCTGCGACGGCCCGGCGCCGGCAGGTGCGGCCGGCCGGCATCTCCGGCCGCCGGGCACGACCGGTCAGCGCCGCACGGCCACGTAGCTGGTCACCGTACTCATGGATCGGCCGCCGTCGCTTCGGCGGCGAGCCGGGCGGCCCGCAGTTCGAGGTAGCGCTGTTCGGGGAGGCTCGTGGTGGCCCGCGCCGCGGCCAGGTACGCCTTCCGCGCCGGCCCGGGCTCGCCGGCCAGCTCCAGCAGGTGGGCGCGGACGGCGTCGACCCGGTGGTGCCCGGCCGTACGCGCGTCCTCGGCGAGCGGTGCGAGCAGGGCGAGCCCCGCCCGGGGACCGTCCACCATGGCCACCGCGACCGCCTGGTTCAGGGTGACCATCGGGTTGGGCGCGATCCTCGCGAGCAGCCGGTAGAGCGCGAGGATCTGCGGCCAGTCGGTTTCGGCGGCCGAGGGCGCCTCCGCGTGGACCGCGGCGATCGCCGCCTGGAGCTGGTACGGGCCGGGCGCCGACCAGGTCAGCGATTCGGTGACGAGGGCGACGCCCTCCTCGATGGCGGCCGCGTCCCACAGGGTGCGGTCCTGCTCGGCCAGGGGCACCAGTTCCCCGCCCGGCCCGACCCGGGCGGCCCGGTGCGCGTCGGTGAGCAGCATGAGCGCGAGCAGTCCGCTCACCTCGCCCTCGTGGGGGAGGAGTGTGTGCAGCATCCGGGTCAACCGGATGGCCTCGCCGGTCAGTTCGGCGCGGTGCAGGTCGGGCCCGCTGGAGGCCGTGTACCCCTCGTTGAAGATCAGGTAGAGCACCTGGAGCACGGCGCCCAGCCGCTGGTCCCGCTCGGCCGGCGACGGCATGGTGAACCGCGCCCCCGTCGCCTCGATCCGCTGCTTGGCCCGCCGGATCCGCTGGCTCATCGTCGCCTCGGGGACCAGGTACGCCCGGGCGATCTGCGCCGTGCTGAGGCCACCCACGGCACGCAGGGTCAGCGCCACCTGCGCCGACCGGGCCAGCGCGGGGTGGCAGCACAGGAACAGCAGGCGCAGCGTGTCGTCGCCGACCGGGGGCTCCGCGTCCGCCGGGGGCGCCACCGCCGCCGGCTCGCGTACGGCCACCGCGACCTCGCGGTCCCGCCGGGCGCGCTCGCTGCGCCACTCGTCGGTGAGCCGCCGGGTGGCCACGGTGAGCAGCCATGCGCGGGGGTTGTCCGGCACCCCCTGCTCCGGCCACTGGAGGGCGGCGGCGAGCAGCGCCTCCTGGACCGCGTCCTCGCAGAGGTCGAACTGGCCGTGCCGGCGGACGAGCAGGCCGAGGACCTGCGGCGCCATGACGCGCAGCAGCTCCTCGACCTCGCGCGACCCGTCGCTCACATCTCCGTCCCGGCCTCGTCCATGATCGGCCGGACCTCCATGACGCCGCCGTAGCGCACGTCCGGCCAGCGCCGCGCGATCTCCACGGCCCGCTCCGGGGTGTCGCAGTCGACGGCCACGTACCCGGCGAACTGCTCCTTGCTCTCCATGAACGGCCCGTCGACGACCTCGGGGTGCCCACCGCCCAGCCGGATCGTCCTCGTCTGCGACGGGTCGGCCAGCGCCTGCCCGCCGATCAGCTCCCCGGACTCGGTGAGCTCCTTCATGATCTCGTCGACCTCGCCGAAGAGGGCGACGCGCTCCTGCTCGGACAGCTCCTCGACGAAACCGGGCCGGTTCCAGATCAACAGCATGTACTTCACGGTCTGCTCCTCGTGTCCTGGCCGCACCCGGTGGGGGCGGCTCACCCAGGGGTCGGAGCCGACGCCCCGTTCCCTACACCCGCCCGAAAGAAGATCCCAGAAATGTCGCGCCGACAGGGCGGTGCCACGGCCGCCTGGTGCCGGTTCCTCGTCGATCACGCGTTGTGGTGGGTGACAAAAGCCTTGACGGTGCTCATACCGGGCATCACAAGGGCATGATCCACGGGGTGGCGGCGGGTCGGTGGGTCAGCGGCGGCGGCGTCGGCCCTGGACCTGACGGGACGGCCGCCCGTCGAGGGACGCCCGGTCGGCGGCCGACGTGCCGGACGCCCAGCCCTCCGCGTCCCGGATGGTCAGCCGCTGCCGGGTGACCCCCGGGAAGAACACCTCCATCCGCTCCCGGACCGCGTCGCTCCGCGCGGCGAGCACCGGAAGCAGGCGCTCCCCGCCGGACTCCTCCGCGGCCTGCCGGTCCGCGGCTTCGGTGGCCGCGCGCAGCCGCTCCCCGATCCGCAGCGCGAACGCGTTCAGGAAGGACTCGTCGTAGCCGCGCGTCCGCCGCCCGCCGGTCGCCGCGCGGCGCTCGCCCCGGCCACGCAGCATCGCGGCGGTGGCCTGCACGAGCAGCGACGTGTAGAGCAACTCGACCGCTTCCAGGTCGGCCGGCCAGCCCAGCACGGTGGCGAAGCCGAGCTCCTCGGACCACACCGACTCGCAGCGGTTCGCCGCCGCCACCTCCTGCACCAGCAGCGCCTTCGCGCCGGCGTACGGGGCGTCGGTGCCGAGTCGCACGCCGCCGGGCAGGTCGTCGCGCGGCGCCCCGGCCGCCAGCAGCGCCTCGTCGAGGCTGTGCCGGGCGATCAGCTCCTGGGCCTTGCCGGTCAGCGCCTCGGCCTCGGCCGGGAACGTCGTCGACTCCGCCTTCGCCAGCAGCGCCCGCACCCGGTCGAGGATCCGGGAGCCGCTGCCACCGGCGCCGAGGCGGGCCGGCTGGGTGGTCGCCGTCGCCCCCGGTGGTGGACGCAGCACGGCGATCGGCGGCAGCCCCGCCACGAGCGCCAGCGCGTCGACCGCCTCCCGTAGCGCGGTCACCCGGTCCACGCCCTCCCGCCGCGCCCAGGCGGCGAGGTGCCGGTCGTCGTCCCACCACACCCGGGCGTCCAGGTCTCGCAACTGGTCGTCCCACCACGCCGGGACCGGCTCGGGCAGGTCACGTCGCTGCGCGGCCATCGCGTCCCGCAGCAGCCCGGCCGCCCGGGGGCCGAGGCGGCGCTGCGCGATGCGCGCCAGGTCGGCCGGCTGCCAGCCGCGCGGCCAGAGCTGACCCACGTCGCGGGCGAGGCGCCGCAGGAGCGCGGCGTCCACGTCCGCCGCGCCGTCCGCGGCGCCGGTGCCCACCACGAGCCGGTCCAGCTGCCGCTCCGCGAGGCGTACGTCGCTGCCGCGGGCCGCCGCGAGCGCGTCGGCGATCAACTCGTCGGCGTCCGGCACGGCGTGGTCCCTCCTCGGCGGCGGCCCGGTGCCGCCACCAGGATCATGCCCCGCCCGGCCGCCGGCGTCGGAGCGGGAGTCCGAACGTGCCCTCTGAGCATGTCCCGTCCCGTTCGGGGTAGTGCGGGACCGAACGCGAGGTGAGGCGGGTACGCGATGGACGATCGGCGGTCGACGGCGGCCGGTGCGGTGATCGGGGTCGCGGTGATGGCCGCCGTGGACGAGATCGTCTTCCACCAGGTGCTCGGCTGGCACCACTTCTACGACCGGTCCACCCCGTCGGTGGCGCTGCTCTCCGACGGGCTGCTGCACGCGGCCGAACTGCTGGCCCTGGTCGGCGGCTTCTTCTGGTTCGCCGACCTGCGCCGCCGGGGCGTGCTGGCCGCACGGTCCGCCTGGGGCGGGTTCCTGCTCGGTGCCGGCGCGTTCCAGCTCTTCGACGGGATCGTGGACCACAAGGTGCTGCGGCTGCACCAGATCCGGTACGGGGTGCACCTGCTGCCGTACGACGTGGTGTGGAACGTGGCGGGCGCCGTACTCCTGCTCGCCGGCGCGGCGCTCACCTGGCGGGCCTGGTCCCGGCCGGCCGGCACCCCGTGACCGTGGGCGCGGACCCGCTGCCACTGGCGGCCGTCGCCCTCCTGGCGTCCGCGTACCTCTTCGGGGTCTCCCGCGACCGGCGCGGCTGGCGCCGCCGGCGGACCGCGGCCTGGCTCGCCGGCTGCGCCCTGCTGGCGGTCGCCCTGGGCCCGCCGGCCCTGTTGCCGGCCGGTCCGAGCGGCCACATGGCCCAGCACCTGCTGCTCGGGATGCTGGCCCCCGTCGCGCTGGTGTTCGGCGCCCCGGTGACGCTGCTGCTGCGCGTCGCGCGCCCGCCGGTACGCCGCGCCGTGGGGCGCCTGCTGCGCTCCCGCCCGGTGCACCTGCTCGGCCATCCCGCCACGGCGGTGCTGCTCGGCACGGGCGGGCTCTACCTCGTCCTGCTCACCCCGCTGTACGCCGCGGCGGAGAGCCACCGGTGGCTGCACCACGGGCTGCACCTGCACTACCTGCTCGCCGGGTACCTGTTCGCCTGGTCGGTCGCCGGCCCCGACCCGGCGCCCCGGCGCCCCGGCCTGCCGGTACGCGCCGGCGCCCTGTTCGTCTCGGCGGCCGGGCACGCGGTGCTCGCCAAGTACCTCTACGCCCGCGCCGACACGCTCCCGCCGGGTCTCGGCGGGCGGGACGTCGCCGCGCTGCGCGAGGCCGCCCGCCTCATGTACTACGGCGGCGACCTCGCCGAACTGCTGCTCGCCACCGCGCTCTTCGTCGCCTGGTACCGCCGAAGGGCTCCGCGGGCCGGCGGCCGGGCCGGCACCCCGCCCCACACCCGGCCGATCGGCCGACTGGCCTCCCATGATCATGCCGGGGAATACTGGCGGGCGTGACCGCGCCGACCTCGCCGAACCGTCCGGGTGCCGCGTCCGCCCTGCGTTTCGTCACCGAACTGGTCGCCTGGGTGGCCACGCCGTGGGCGCTCGCGCCGCACTCGGTGGCGCTGGCGGTCGCCTCGGTCGTCGTCCTCGTCGGCCTGCCCACCGTCTTCGCGACACCCGGCGACAAGCCGCGGGTGATGGTGCCCGCTCCGGGCCCGGTCACCGTCGGTCTCGTGCTGCTCCAGCTCGTGGCGGCGGTGGTGTCGTCCTGGCTGGCCTGGCCGGCGCCGGTCGCGGCGGTGGTGACCGCCCTGGCCGGGCTGACCGTGGTGCTGGAGGTGCCGCGCTGGCGGTGGCTGCTTGGCCGGGACCGGACGGGTCAGCCGCGGCGGGCCTGACCCCGCCGTCGGTCGACCTCCGCGCCCCGGCCCGCTGTGGCCGCCACGGGCAGGCCGGCGGCGCGACCGGCCGTCAGGTGGGCCGGTACTCCACCTCGGGGCGTCCGGGCGTGCCGTAGCGCGGGTTCCGGGTCACCCGGCCGGTGTCGGCGAGGTGTTCCAGGTAGCGCCGGGCGGTGACGCGGGACATCCCGGTGTGTTCGGCGACCTCGGAGGCGGAGAGCCCGGGCCGGCGGCGCAGCACGTCCAGCACGGCGTCGAGGGTCGGCGCGACGAGCCCCTTCGGCAGTGTGCCCGGCGCGGTGCCGCGCAGGGTGGCGAGCATCCGGTCCACCTCGTGCTGGGCGGCGACCGCCCCGCCGGCCGAGGTCTGCCGCCGGTACTCGGCGTAGCGTTCGAGCTTGTCCCGGAACGCGGCGAACGTGAACGGCTTGAGCAGGTAGTGGGTCACGCCGAGGGCCACCGCGGCACGGACCATGGCGAGGTCGCGGGCCGAGGTGACGGCCAGCACGTCCGCGTCGTTGCCCGCCGCCCGCATCGCCCGGCACAGGTCCAGACCGGGCATGTCGGGCAGGTGCAGGTCGAGCAGCACCAGGTCGACGGCGTCGTCTCCGGTACGCCGCAGCGCCCGCAGCGCGTCCCGCGCGGTGCGCGCCACCCCGACCACCCGGAATCCGGTCACCCGTTCCGTGTACGCGCGGTGCGCCTCGGCGATCAGCTCCTCGTCCTCGACGACGAGCACCCGGACGTCGCTCACGCCGGCACCTCGCCGCGCTCGGCGCCGGACGGGGCCACGGGCAGCCGGACCCGGAACACCGTCCCGCCCTCGGGAGCCGCGTGCACCTCGTGCCGGCCGCCGTGCCGGGCGAGCACCTGGCCGACCAGGGCCAGGCCCAGCCCCCGGCCGCTGGCCTTGGTCGACCAGCCCCGGCGGAACGCGTCGGCGACCCGCTCGGGCGGCAGCCCGGCGCCGCTGTCGGTCACCTCGACCAGCACCTCGCCGTCGGCCTCGGCCACGTGGACGCGTACCCGTCGGGGCGGTTCCCCGGCGGCGACGGCCTCCAGCGCGTTGTCGACGAGGTTGCCCACGACGGTGAGCAGATCCCCCGCCGGCAGCGCGCCGACGTCGAGCCGGGAGGCCGGGTCGACGGTCAGCTCGACGCCGCGTTCGGCGGCCTGCGCCGACTTGCCGAGCAGCAGCGCGGCGAGCGCCGGTTCGGCGATGGCACCGACGACCTGGTCGGTGAGCTGCTGGGCGAGCGCCAGCTCCTCGGTGGCGAGCCGGACGGCCTCCTCGGTACGGCCCAGCTCGACCAGGGTGAGCACGGTGTGCAGCCGGTTCGCGGCCTCGTGCGCCTGGGACCGGAGCGCCTCGGTGAGCCCTCGCACCGAGTCCAGCTCACTCGTCAGGGCCCGCAGGTCGGTGTGGTCGCGCAGGGTGAGCACCGTGCCCATGGCCCGCCCGCCGCTGCCGGTGGGCCGCAGGTTGGCCACCAGGGCGCGGTCCGCCGTCAGGATCAGCTCGTCCCGAGCGGGCTGACCGGCCGTGATGAGGTCGGCCAGGGCGGCGGGGAGGTCGACCTCGGCCACCGGCCGGTCGACCAGCGGCGCGTCGGCGGACAGCCCCAGCAGGCGGCGGCCCTCGTCGTTGATCAACGCGATCCGCCGGTCCGGGCCGATCACCACGAGACCCTCGCCCACCGAGTGCAGGACCGCGTCGTAGTACTCGTACATCCGGGTCATCTGCTCCGGGCCGAGCCCGTGGGTCTGCCGCCGCAGCCGGCGGCTGAGCAGCCAGGAGCCGGCGGCGGCCAGGGCCAGCGCGGCGGCGGTGGCGGCGATGAGCACGGGCGACCTCGCGAGCAGTTCCCGGTTGATCGCCTCGGTGGTGATGCCGACCGACACCAACCCGATCACCGTGCCGTCGGCGGCGCGGACCGGGACCACGGCACGGACCGACTCGCCGAGCGTTCCCGTGTTGATGACGGTGAAGGGTCGCCCGGCCAGGGCCGGTGCGATCTCGCCGATGAACGGGCGGCCGATCTGGGCCGGGTCGGTGTGCGAGTAGCGGGTCCGGTCCGGGGCCATGACCACCACGAAGTCGGTCCGTGTGGCGAGCCGGATCGACTCCGCGTACGGCTGGAGGGTGGCGGACGGGTCGGCGGAACGCAACGCCACGGCCACCTCGGGTGACCGGGCCACGGTCTCGGCGACGGACAGCACCTCCTCGCGGGCGGCGTGCCGCGCGTCGGCACGGGCGACCAGCGCGACGCCCACGGTGGCCGCCGCCACCAGCAGCGTGACCACGACGACCTGGAGGGCGAACAGCTGCCCCGCGATGCTCCACTTCCGTCGGGTCATGTCTCCTCGTCGTGGCGGGCGTGCGGCACGGCCGGCGTACAGGTCCGGTGAACAGAATGAACGCAAGGCTGATTCCGGTTGAGACCTGCGCCACAGTCTCTGCCATGCAGACCCCCACCACCAGCACACCGGCTGCGCGGCCCCGGCGGGACCGCACCCACCTCCTCTATCTCGCGGTGATCGTCGCCGTCCTGGCGGGCATCGTCCTCGGCTTCGTGGCCCCCGACGCGGCGCAGGAACTCAAGCCCCTGGGCACCGGCTTCGTCGCGCTGATCAAGATGATGATCAGCCCGGTCATCTTCTGCACCATCGTGCTCGGCGTCGGCTCCGTACGGCAGGCCGCCAAGGTGGGCAAGGTCGGCGGACTGGCGCTGGGCTACTTCCTGGTCATGTCGACCGTCGCGCTGGCCATCGGCCTGGTGGTCGGCAACGTGATCCACCCCGGGAGCGGGCTCCAGCTGAGCAGCGAGCTGGCCGAGGCGGGCCAGAAGGCCGCGGGCGCCGAGAGCGAGGGGACGGTCGACTTCCTGCTCGGCATCATCCCGACCTCGCTGCTGTCGGCGCTCACCGGTGGCGAGGTGCTCCAGACCCTGCTGGTCGCCCTCCTGGTCGGGTTCGCGGTGCAGGGGATGGGCAGCCGGGGCGAGCCCGTGCTGCGGGCCGTCGGCATCGCCCAGCGCCTGGTCTTCAAGATCCTCACCATGGTCATGTGGCTGGCGCCCATCGGCGCCTTCGGCGCCATCGCCGCCGTGGTCGGCGCCACCGGGGTGGACGCGCTGAAGAGCCTCGCCCAGATCATGCTCGGCTTCTACGCCACCTGCCTGATCTTCGTACTGGTGGTGCTCGGCGCGCTGCTCTGGTTCGTGGCCCGGATCTCGATCTTCTCGCTGCTGCGGTACCTGGGTCGGGAGTTCCTGCTGATCGTGTCCACGTCGTCCTCGGAGTCCGCGCTGCCGCGGCTGATCGCCAAGATGGAGCACGTCGGGGTCAGCCGGCCGGTCGTCGGCATCACGGTGCCCACCGGGTACTCCTTCAACCTCGACGGCACCGCCATCTACCTGACGATGGCCTCGTTGTTCATCGCCGCCGCCATGGGCGACCCGCTCTCCGTGGGTGAGCAGGTCTCGCTGCTCGTCTTCATGATCATCGCGTCCAAGGGCGCCGCCGGCATCACCGGCGCCGGCCTCGCCACCCTCGCGGGCGGCCTCCAGTCGCACCGGCCGGACCTGGTCGACGGCGTCGGCCTCATCGTGGGCATCGACCGGTTCATGTCCGAGGCGCGCGCGCTCACCAACTTCGCCGGCAACGCGGTGGCCACCGTCCTCATCGGCCGCTGGACCGGCGAGTTCGACCGGGAACAGGCTCTCGCGGTCCTCTCCGGCGAACGGCCGTTCGACGAGGCCACCATGCTCGACGAGCACCACGACGGGCCCGATCCCGAGCCGGAACAGCCGGCGGGCGCGGAGCCGGCCGAGAAGGTCGGCACGGGCGGGCGCTGACCGGCGGCGGGGGCGCCAGCGCCCCCGCCGTCCGCTGCCGGCGGCACGGTCCCGGTGCCGCCGGCAGCACCGGCGTCCGTGCGGGCCGGTCAGGGCATGGACGACGCCGGCGGCGCCGGCGTGAGCACGGGCGGGCCGGTCGGCTCCCGACCACGGGCGACGCCGGCGGCGCCGGCGTCCGCACGGCCGCCGTCAGGGGCGGGCCGGCCAGCTCTCCAGCACGGACGACACGGGCAGCACGTCCCGGTCCGGATCGGGCGCGGGGCGCGGGGGCGGTGCCGGCGTACGGTCGAACCGGGGCGCCGGCGCCGGCTGGATCTGCCCGCCGACCTCGACGAACGTGCCCCGGGCGGCGTTGTGCGGGTGCCGGTGCGCCTCGGTGGGGGCGAGCACCGGCGCCACGCACGCGTCGAGGTCGGCGAAGACAGCGGTCCACTCGTCGCGCGTCCGGCTCCCGAACCGTTCGGCGAACCGGCGGCGCAACTCGTCCCAGCCGGCCGGGTCGTACTGGGGCGGCAGGTCGGGATCGTCGGCCAGCCCGAGGCCGGTGAGCAGGGCCGTGTAGAAGGCCGGTTCCAGCGCGCCGACCGCCATGAAACCGCCGTCGGCGGTGCGGTACGTGTCGTAGAACGGTGCGCCGCCGTCGAGGAGGTTCCGCCCCCGGGGCGCGGGCCAGAGGCCGCTGCCCATCATCCCGTGCAGGAACGCGGTGAGCAGCGCCGAACCGTCCACCATGGCGGCGTCCACCACCTGCCCGACACCGGAGCGTTCCCGCTCCAGCAACGCGGCCAGCACCCCGACGGCGAGCAGCATCCCGCCCCCGGCGAAGTCGCCGAGCAGGTTCAGCGGGGCGTGCGGGCGCTCCCCGGCGCGGCCCAGCGGCTCCAGCGCGCCGGCCACCGCGATGTAGTCGATGTCGTGACCGGCCCGTGCCGCCAGCGGCCCGTCCTGACCCCAGCCGGTCATCCGCGCGTACACGAGGCGCGGGTTGCGGGCCCGGCAGACCTCCGGCCCGAGGCCCAGCCGCTCGGCCACCCCCGGCCGGTACGCCTCGACCAGCACGTCCGCACGCTCCACGAGACGCAGCAGGTCGGCCACGCCCTCCGGCGACTTCAGGTCCAGCTGGGTGACCCGCCGGCCGCGCTGCAACGGCCCGCCCGCCGGGGCGGCCAGGCGCCCGGCGGCGGGGCCACCGGGCCGGTCCACCCGGAGCACGTCGGCGCCGAGGTCGGCGAGGACCATGCAGCCGAACGGCGCCGGCGCGAGGCTCGCCAGCTCCACCACGCGTACGCCCGCCAGCGGGCCCCCGGACCGTGGACGGGAGGTGCCCGCCTCAGAGGGCACGGGCGATCAGCTCCTTCATGATCTCGTTGGTCCCGCCGTAGATCTTCTGGGCGCGGGCGTCGGCGTACATGCGCGCGATGGGGTACTCGGTGGTGTAGCCGTAGCCGCCGAACAGTTGCAGGCAGCGGTCGACGACCTCGCACTGCCCCTCGGTGAGCCAGTACTTCGCCATGGCGGCCGTGGCCACGTCGAGGTCGCCGCGCGCGTGCCGGGCGACGCAGTCGTCCAGGAAGACCCGGCTGGCCCGGGCCCGGGTGGCGCACTCGGCGAGCACCATGCGGGTGTTCTGGTGCCCGAGCAGCGGCTTGCCGAACGCCGTCCGCTCCTTGGCGTACGCCACGGTCAGCTCGACGGCTCGCTCCATGGCGGCGACCGCGCCGATCCCGATCACCAGCCGCTCCTGCGGGAGCTGCTGCATGAGCTGCACGAAGCCGAGGCCCTCGGCGCCGCCCAGCAGGTTCGCCGCCGGCACCCGGAGCCCGTCGAAGAACAGCTCGGCGGTGTCGTTGGCGTGCAGACCGATCTTGGAGAGCAGCCGGCCCCGGCGGAAGCCCTCCGGCGCGTCGCCGACCTCGCAGACGAGCAGCGAGATCCCGGCGGCGCGCTGCTCCGGGTCGGTCTTCGCGGCCACGATGACCAGGTCGGCCAGCCCGCCGTTGGTGATGAACGTCTTCGCGCCGCTGATCACGTAGTCGTCGCCGTCGCGGACCGCACGGGTACGCATCGCCTGGAGGTCCGAGCCGCCGTCGGGCTCGGTCATCGCGATCGCGCCGACCAGCTCGCCACTGCACAGGCCGGGCAACCACCGGCGCTTCTGCTCCTCGGTGCCGTACGCCACCAGGTAGCCGGTCACGATGCCGCTGTGCACGGCCAGGCCGAGGCTGGTCTCCCCGGCGTACGCCTGTTCGTGGAGCAGCACCGCCTCGTGGGTGAAGTCGCCGCCCCCGCCGCCGTACTGCTCGGGGACGGAGAGGCCGAGTAGGCCCAGCTCGCCGGCGCGGCGGTAGTGCTCCCGGTCGGGGTGGCCCTGCGCGAGCAGCCGCTCGGTGTGCGGCAGCACCTCCTTCGTGAAGAAGGTGCGGGCCAGGTCGGCCAGGTCGTCGTGCTCCGGCTTGCGCCAGGGGTGGGGCGTCGGCATGGCCCCACCCTCGTGCCCGGTCACCGGCGTGTCAACAGCCCTCGATCAGCTCCGAAAGGGGCGGCGGAGCGTCGGGGTTTCGCCCCGGGAGCCCCGGGACGGGGGCCGTGAAACCGCGGTGAAACCGCCGTGATCCCGGCCGGCCGCACGCTTCTCCCATGACGACGACCTCACGACGGCCGGCGATCGCCGCGACCGGCCTCCGCAAGACGTACGGCGAACACGTCGTGCTCGACGGCATCGACCTCCATGTCGCCGAGGGGACCGTGTTCGCGCTGCTCGGCCCGAACGGGGCCGGCAAGACGACCACCGTCCACATCCTCTCCACGCTGATCCGGGCCGACGCCGGCGACGTGCGGGTGCTGGGTCACGACCTCACCCGGGAACCGGACCGGGTCCGCGCCGGCATCGGTGTGACGGGGCAGTTCTCGGCGGTCGACGGGCTGCTCACCGGCGCCGAGAACCTGAAGCTCATGGCCGACCTGCTCCATCTGGGCCGGGCGGCGGGCCGGCGGCGGACCGCCGACCTGCTGGAGCGCTTCGATCTCGTCGACGCGGCGGGCAAGCCGGCGGCCACCTACTCCGGCGGGATGCGCCGCCGGCTCGACCTGGCGATGACGCTCGTCGGCGAGCCACGGCTGATCTTCCTCGACGAGCCGACCACCGGCCTGGACCCGCGCAGCCGCCGGGCGATGTGGCAGATCATCCGCGACCTGGTGGCGGGCGGGGTGACCATCTTCCTCACGACCCAGTACCTGGAGGAGGCCGACCAGCTCGCCGACCGGATCGCCGTGCTGGACCACGGCCGGCTGGTCGCCGAGGGCACCGCCGAGGAGCTGAAGCGGAGGGTGCCCGGCGGGCACATCCGGCTGCGCTTCGCCGACGGCGACGCACTGGCGCTGGCCTCCCGCGTCCTCGGCGACGCACCACGCGACGAGGAGGCGCTCACCCTCCGGGTGCCCAGCGACGGCGGCGTCCGCTCGCTGCGCGCCCTGCTCGACCGGCTCGACGACGCGGCCGTGGAGGTCGAGTCGCTGAGCGTGCACACCCCCGACCTCGACGACGTCTTCCTCACCCTCACCGGCCACCCGACCCAGGAGAAGGTCAGCGCATGAGCACCATGGCCCACACCCTCAGCGACTCCGCGACCATGCTGCGGCGCAACCTGCGCCACATGCAGCGCTACCCGTCACTGACCCTGATGATCATCGGAATGCCGGTGGTCTTCCTGCTGCTCTTCGTCTACGTCTTCGGCGGCACCCTCGGCGCCGGGCTCGGCGGCACGTCCGGCGGCCGGGCCGAGTACGCCACGTACGTCACCCCCGGCATCCTCCTGATCACCATCGCCGGGGTGGCGCAGGGCACGGCCATCTCGGTGGCGATGGACATGACCGAGGGCATCGTGGCCCGCTTCCGCACCATGTCGATCGCCCGGGTGTCGGTGCTGACCGGTCACGTCGTCGGCAGCCTCATCCAGACCATGCTCGGTCTCGCGGCGGTCACCGGGATCGCCCTGCTGGTCGGCTTCCGCCCCACCGCGAATCCGGTCGAGTGGCTGGCGGCCACCGGGCTGCTCGCCGCCGTCACCTTCGCGATCACCTGGCTGTCGGTCGCCCTCGGCATGGTGAGCAAGAGCGTGGAGACCGCGAGCAACCTGCCCATGCCGCTGCTGCTGCTCCCGTTCCTCGGCAGCGGGTTCGTCCCCACCGACTCGATGCCCGCGGGACTGCGCTGGTTCGCCGAGTACCAGCCGTTCACGCCGGTGATGGAGACGCTGCGCGGCCTGCTCGTCGGCGGACCGATCGGCTCCAGCGCGACGCAGGCGCTCGCCTGGTGCGCCGCCATCTCGTTGCTCGGCTACCTCTGGGCACGCCGCCTCTACGACCGGGACGCCTCGCGGTGACCGCCGGCGCGGGCGGCCAGCACCGACAGCGCGGCCGCCCGCAGCTCGGCCGGATCGAGGGCGGCGTACGACGACACCGCGTCGGCGTACGCCGCCTTGTCCGCCTGCTCGGCCTCGTGCCGGGCCGTGACCGAGGACATCGTGGGCTGGAAGTCCTTGAGGAAGCGGAACCGCTCCGCCAGGGCGACCAACCGGGCGCCGGTGGCGGCGGCCACCGCGTCGCCGGTGCGCCGGGCCCGCTCGATGTCCACCATGGCGAGCGCCAGGAGGAGCGTGCCGCAGGTGGGCTGCTCCGCCACGAACGCGGGCGGGTTCACGGCCGGGTTCGCGAGCATCCGGCACAGGTGGCCGGCCAACTCGTCGGGCAACGCGGGAACGAGGTCGAGCCGGCCGCACCGCGCGTGCGCGACGACGGCGACCGCCTGGATCTGGAGGCCCCACGGGGTCGCACCGGACGTGTCCGCCTCGAACAGCGGATCGACGGACGCGGTGACCTGCGCGACCGCCTGCCGCCACAGGTCGAGTCCGCGGTCGGCCTCGCCGCGCCACAGCCGGACCTCCGCCCGGACGCCCAGCGCGAACGACGCCAGCCCGTACGCGTCGCCGAGGTCGTCCCGGGCCGCCAGGTCGAGCCAGCGCTCCGCGGCGTCGACGTCACCGGCCCCGAGGTTGGCGAGCGCGAGCGCCCAGCGGAGCTGGATCACGTCGGCCCACGGCCCCGTCTCCTCCAGCAGACCGAGCGCGACCGTGAGGTGGTGCCGGGCCTGCTTCCACTCCTCCTGCTGCGCGAGCAGTTCGCTGAGCCGGGTGTGGGCGAGGATCCGGAACCACGGGTTGACGCCCGTCCCGACGCCGTCGACCATGCGCCGGGCCGCGTCCAGCGCCTCCTCCGGGTCGCCGTCCCGCTCGTAGAGGTAGGTGCCGAGGCAGTGGGCGAGACAGGCCACGACCGGTTCCGGGCCGTCCTGGAGCGCGCGCAGCGCGGCGCGGTCCGCGCCGATCGCCGGGAGGGCGTCCAGCAGGATCGACAACGCCCCGGTCAACGTGGCCGCCGACGGCGGTGGCAGGCGGCGCAGCGTGACCAGCGGGCGGACGGGCCGGGCGCCCTGGAGCATCAACAGGTTCGCCGCGGAGAGGGCCGACGCGGTCCTGGTCACCTCGACGAACTCCGGCGTCGGCCGGTAGTGCGACAGCAGCGGCCCGGTCTCCTCGGCGAGGGTGAGCATCCGGGTGTAGGCGGCCTCCAGCGTCCACATGCTGGCCAGGACCGCGGCGGTGGCCGCCACGGTGGCGCCGTCGTCCCGGGCAAGTCCCATCCGGTACGCCTGCACGATGTTGTCCTGCTCGGCGCGGACCAGTTCGGCGGTGCGGAACGCCTCGGGGCCGAGCAGCGCCTCGTGGTGCTCCAGCCCGACACTCCGCGCCCAGGCCAGGAAGCGGCCGGTCACCACCTCGGTCTCCCCGGCCTCGTCCCGCCGGGCGGCGCTGAACTCGCGGACCGTCTCGAGCATCCGGAACCGTACGCCGGTCACGGTCTCGTCGACCTTCAGCAGGGACTGGTCGACGAGATGCTCCAGGACGGGCAGCGGGTCGCCGTCGACCACGAAGCGCGCCGCGTCGGCGGTGAAGCCGCCCGGGAAGACCGAGAGGGCCCGCATCGCCGTCCGGCCGGCCTCGTCGAGCAGGTTCCAGCTCCAGTCGACCACCGCGTGCAGGGTGTGGTGCCGCTGCGGCGCGTCCCGTGGCCCGCCGCGCAGCAGGGCGAACCGGTCGTCCAGCCGGCGGGCGATCTCCGCCACCGACATGGTCCGGACCCGGGCCGCCGCCAGTTCCACGGCGAGCGGCAGCCCGTCGAGGTGCCGGCAGAGCGAGGCCACGGTGTCGCCGTGCAGTTCGACGCCCGGCCGCGCCGCGCGGGCACGCTGCCCGAACAGCTCGACACTGGTCGACAGCGTCAGCTCCGGGAGCAGGTGGACCGCCTCCGAGGACAGGCCCAGGGGCGTACGGCTGGTGGTGAGCACCCGCACGTCGTGGGTCATCGCCACCAGCCCACCAACGAGGTCGGCGGCGCCCCGTACGACGTGCTCGCAGTTGTCCAGCACCAGCAGCGCGGGGCCGGTGCCGAGCGCCGCGGCGATGCCGGCCAGGAGGTCCCGCCCGCCGGGGTGGGCGGAGGCGCCGGTGGCGCGGGACTCTCCGACGCCGAGGGCGGCGGCCACCTCGGGAACCACGTCGTCGTCCGTCCGGACGCCGGCGAGCGGCACGAGGTGGACGACCCGTTGCTCGGCCCGCCGGGCCACGAGGTTCGCGAGCCGGGTCTTGCCCAGCCCGCCCGGCCCCACGATGGAGGTCACCCGCGAGGTGCGGAGCAGGTCGGTCACCGCCGCGATGTCGGCGTCCCGGCCGAGCAGCGGATTCGGCTCGTACGGCACGCCCTGCCGGACCGTGGGCGACTCGCCGCGCAGCAGGTCCCGCTGCACGGCCTGAAGTGCGGCGCCCGGGTCCGAGCCCAGCTCGTCGCGCAGCCTCCGGCGGTACGCCTCGTACCGGGCCAGCGCCGCCGACGGGCCGGCGGTGGCCGCCTCGGCGCGCAGCAGTTCGGCCAGCACCTCCTCGTCCCGTGGACGCTGGGCGGCCAGCGCGCCGAGCGGCCCGACCGCCTCGGCGTGCCGGCCGAGCCGGGCCAGCGCGAGCGCCCGGGCGCGCACCAACGCGCGGTACGTGGCCGCCCGTTCCGCCCGCAGCGCCGCGAGCGGGTCGACGGCCTCGGTCTCCTCGGGCGGCCCGGCCCAGTGCGCGAGCCCGGCCTCGGCGTGGGCGAGGGCCGCCGCGTGGTCGCCCGCGCGTGCCCGGTCGGCGCTCGCGGCGGCGAGGCCGCGTACGGCGGCGGCGTCCACCTGCTCCTCGGTCAGGGCGAGCCGGTAGCCGGTGGGCGTCCGCTCGATGACGTCCGCGCCGAGCTGTGCCCGGGCACGGGAGACCAGGACCTGTAACGCCTTGGCGGGGTTCTCCGGCAGCTCGTCGGGCCAGAGCCCGGCGATGAGGCGGCCGGTGCCGCAACCGGTGCGGAGGTCCGTGGCGAGCAGCGCGAGCAGCCCGCGGAGCCGGGAGCCGGTGATCTCCCGGCCCCGGTAGGAGACGCCCGCAAGCAGGATCAGCTCGGCGGTCACGCGACAAGGTTAGGCCCCCCGCCCCCCACCGCGTCGATCTTGCACTTCCGGCCCTCGTTTCGCGGCTTCTACCCGGAATGCCGGGGCAGAAACTGCAAGATCGCGGGAGGGGGTGGGGCGCGGGGGCGCGGGGCGCGGGGGTGGGGGGCGGGCGCGGGGGCGGGGGTGTGAAAGGGGCGTCAAAAAAGGGGGTCGTTTCGTCATGCTTCCGTTATGGGCCCTGTCGCCCCTGTGACCCCGGGGTTTTGATTGCCCGGCGCGACCGGAAGGCGGTCGCGGACGAACCTTTCCGTACGAGGAGTCAGCGTGTCTGACGTGGTGTTCGTGGTCCTGACGGTGGCGCTCTTCGCGGCGCTCGCCCTCGTGGTCCGGGCGGTGGAGAAGCTGTGAGCGCGGTCAATGCCGTCGGCCTGGTGCTGGCGATCGGCCTCGGGATCTTCCTGGTGGCCGCCCTGCTCTTTCCGGAGCGCTTCTGATGACCATGACAGCAGCCGGTGCGGTCTTCGTCCTGTCGCTGGTGGTGGCGCTGGTCGCCGTCCACAAGCCGTTCGGCGACCACATGTACCGGGTGGTCACCGGCACCCGGCACGCCCGCGTCGAACGCGGGATCTACAAGCTCGTCGGCGTCGACCCGGCCGCCGAGCAGAGCTGGGGCGTGTACGCCCGCGGCGTGCTGGCCTTCTCGGTCGTCTCGCTCCTGTTCCTCTACCTGCTCCAGCGGGTGCAGGACCGGCTCTGGCTCTCGCTGGGCTTCGACCCGGTGGTGCCGCACGGCGCCTGGAACACCGCCGTGTCGTTCGTGACGAACACGAACTGGCAGTCGTACTCGGGTGAGTCGACCATGGGCCACCTCGTCCAGATGGCCGGCCTCGCCGTGCAGAACTTCGTCTCCGCCGCCGTCGGCATCGCGGTCGCCGTCGCCCTGGTCCGTGGCTTCGCCCGGCACCGCACCGGGCACCTGGGCAACTTCTGGGTCGACCTGACCCGGATCACCCTGCGCGTCCTGCTGCCCGTCGCCGTGCTCGGCGCGTTCGCGCTGATGCTCGGCGGGGTCGTGCAGAACCTCTCGGGCGGCACCGACGTGACCACGCTGACCGGCGGCAGCCAGACGATCACCGGCGGGCCGGTGGCCAGCCAGGAGGTCGTCAAGCTGCTGGGCACGAACGGTGGCGGCTTCTACAACGCCAACAGCGCCCACCCGTTCGAGAACCCGACGTCGTGGACCAACTGGATCGAGCTGTTCCTGATCCTCGTGATCCCGTTCAGCCTGCCCCGGGTGTTCGGCCGGATGGTCGGGCAGAACCGGCAGGGGTACGCCATCGTCGCCGTGATGGCCATCCTCGCGCTGGCCAGCGTCACGCTGACCAACGTCTTCGAGCTGACCGGCCACGGCACCGTCCCGCAGGCGGTCGGCGCGGCGCTGGAGGGCAAGGAGGTCCGCTTCGACGTCTCGAACTCGGCGACCTTCGCCGCGGCGACCACGCTGACCTCCACCGGCGCGGTGAACTCGTTCCACGACTCGTACACCGCGCTCGGCGGCATGGTGCCGCTGCTCAACATGATGCTCGGCGAGGTGGCCCCGGGCGGCGTCGGCTCCGGCCTCTACGGCCTGCTGACCCTCGCCGTGATCACGGTCTTCGTGGCGGGGCTCATGGTCGGCCGGACGCCGGAGTACCTGGGGAAGAAGATCGGCGCCCGAGAGATCAAGTTCGCCTCGATGTACTTCCTCGTCACCCCGGCGCTGGTGCTGATCGGCACGGCGGCGGCCTTCGCCACCGGCAACGCCGCCACGGCGCTCAACGCCGGCCCGCACGGGCTCTCCGAGGTGCTCTACGCGTTCACGTCGGCCAGCAACAACAACGGGTCCGCGTTCGCCGGCATCACCGTGAACACCACCTGGTGGGACACCGCGCTCGGCCTGTGCATGCTGCTCGGCCGGTTCCTGCCGATCATCTTCGTGCTCGCCCTGGCCGGCTCGCTGGCCCGCCAGCAGCCGACGCCCGCCTCCGAGGGCACCCTGCCGACCCACCGGCCGCTGTTCGTCGGGATGGTCGTCGG
The DNA here is from genome assembly GCF_036184225.1 of Micromonospora globbae. NCBI lineage: Bacteria > Bacillati > Actinomycetota > Actinomycetes > Micromonosporales > Micromonosporaceae > Micromonospora > Micromonospora globbae. The sequence goes on along the minus strand of NZ_CP108084.1, from coordinate 4,877,180 downwards.
CGTCACCGTCGTCCTCGTCGCGCTGACCTTCCTCCCCGCCCTCGCGCTCGGCCCGCTGGCCGAGGGGCTCTGATCTCCCATGAGGAACGAGAACATGTCCGTCACGTCCGTGACATCCGGGGCCGGCGAGTCGCCCACCCCCGGCACCCCCGCCACCCAGGGCGACCGGGTCGGCGGCGGCCTGCTCGACCCGGGGCAGCTGCTCCGGTCCCTGCCGGACGCGCTGCGCAAGCTCGACCCGCGCACGCTGTGGCGCAACCCTGTGATGCTGATCGTCGAGATCGGCGCCGCCTTCACGACCGTGCTCGCGGTGACGGACCCGTCCGTGTTCGGCTGGGCCATCACCGTCTGGCTCTGGCTGACGGTGGTCTTCGCCAACCTCGCCGAGGCCGTGGCGGAGGGCCGGGGCAAGGCGCAGGCCGCCACCCTGCGCCAGGCGAAGCGGGACACCATCGCCACGCGGCTGATCGGCTGGCGGCCGGGCGCCCCGGCGAACGCGTACCGGGACGAGGCGGTGCCCGCGCCGGAGCTGCGGCAGGGCGACATCGTCCTGGTCGAGGCCGGCGGCGTCATCCCCGGCGACGGGGACGTCGTCGAGGGCATCGCCAGCGTCGACGAGTCGGCCATCACCGGTGAGTCCGCCCCGGTGATCCGGGAGTCCGGCGGCGACCGCAGCGCGGTCACCGGCGGCACCAGGGTGCTGTCCGACCGGATCGTCGTGAAGATCACCCAGAAGCCGGGCGAGAGCTTCATCGACCGCATGATCGCCCTGGTCGAGGGCGCCAACCGGCAGAAGACACCGAACGAGATCGCGCTGAACATCCTGCTCGCCGCGCTCACGATCATCTTCCTGCTCGCGGTCGTCACCCTCCAGCCGCTGGCGATCTTCTCGAAGGGCTTCCAGGCCGCCGCGCCGGACACCGGCGCCATCACCGACGCCGGTGTCACCGGCGTGGTGCTGGTCTCCCTGCTCGTCTGCCTGATCCCCACCACCATCGGCGCGCTGCTGTCGGCCATCGGCATCGCCGGCATGGACCGCCTCGTGCAGCGCAACGTGCTGGCGGTGAGCGGTCGGGCGGTCGAGGCGGCGGGCGACGTGAACACCCTGCTGCTCGACAAGACCGGCACGATCACGCTCGGCAACCGGCAGGCCGCCGAGTTCCTGCCCGTCGAGGGGGTCGAGGCCGCGGAGGTCGCGGACGCCGCCCAGCTCTCCAGCCTGGCCGACGAGACGCCGGAGGGCCGCTCGGTGGTGGTGCTCGCCAAGAAGGCGTACGGGCTGCGTGAGCGCGAGCCCGGCGTCATGCCGCACGCCACGTTCGTGCCGTTCAGCGCGGAGACCCGGATGAGCGGTGTCGACCTCGGCGCGGAGAGCGTCGACGGCGGCGTACGCCGGATCCGCAAGGGCGCGGCGGCCGCCGTCATGAAGTGGGTACGCGACAACGGCGGCCACCCCACGGCGCAGGTCGGCGAGGTGGTCGACGCGATCAGCGGCACCGGCGGCACCCCGCTGGTGGTCGCCGAGCACCTCGACGGCCGGCCCGCCCGCGCGCTCGGCGTCATCCACCTCAAGGACGTCGTCAAGTCCGGCATGCGCGAGCGGTTCGACGAGATGCGCCGGATGGGCATCCGGACCGTCATGATCACCGGCGACAACCCGCGGACCGCGAAGGCCATCGCCGACGAGGCGGGAGTCGACGACTTCCTCGCCGAGGCCACGCCGGAGGACAAGCTCGCCCTCATCAGGAAGGAACAGGAGGGCGGCCGGCTGGTCGCCATGACCGGCGACGGCACCAACGACGCGCCGGCGCTCGCCCAGGCGGACGTCGGTGTCGCCATGAACACCGGCACGTCGGCCGCCAAGGAGGCCGGCAACATGGTCGACCTCGACTCGGACCCGACGAAGCTCATCGAGATCGTCGAGATCGGCAAGCAGTTGCTCATCACCCGGGGCGCGCTCACCACGTTCTCCATCGCCAACGACGTGGCGAAGTACTTCGCGATCATCCCGGCCATGTTCGCCGGCCTCTACCCGAGCCTGGACGCGCTGAACGTCATGCGCCTGGCCAGCCCGGAGTCGGCGATCCTGTCGGCGGTGATCTTCAACGCGGTCGTCATCGTCGCGCTGATCCCGCTCGCCCTGCGCGGCGTGCGGTACCGGCCGGCCAGCGCGTCGAAGCTGCTCAGCCGCAACCTTTGGCTCTACGGCCTGGGCGGCCTCGTCGTGCCGTTCGTCGGCATCAAGCTCATCGACCTGCTCGTCCAGTTCATCCCAGGGATCTCGTGATGCGCCTACCAACCTGGCTCGCCCAGCATCTCGCCGCACTGCGGGCCGTGCTCGTCCTCACCGTCGTGCTCGGCCTGGCCTACCCGCTCGCGATGGTCGCCGTCGGCCGGATCCCCGGCCTCGACGCCAGGGCGGACGGCTCTCTCGTCACCGTCGACGGGCGTACGGTCGGCAGCGGCCTGATCGGCCAGTCCTTCACCGACGGCGACGGCAACCCGATCGCCCGCTACTTCCAGAGCCGTCCGTCGGCGGCGGGGGACGGCTACGACCCCACCGCCACGTCGGCCAGCAACCTCGGGCCGGAGAGCGTGGTGGACACCGTCGCCACCGATCCCGGGGAGTCCACGCAGAGCCTGCTCACCCAGGTCTGCGCCCGGAGCCGGGCGGTCGGTGAGCTCGACGGTGTGGACGGCAGCCGGCCGTTCTGCACGCCGGACGGGGTCGGCGCCGTGCTCGCGGTGTTCCGCGCCGACGGGTTCACCGGCCCGGTCACCCGGGTGGTGAGCGTCAACCAGACGGCTCCGGCCACCCCGTTCCTCGCGACCTACGAGGGGGTGCCGGTGGAGCTGGCCCAGCCGGGCCACGACTACGTGGCCGAGGGTGGGATCGTCACCCCGATCCGGGGCGACGCGCCGGCCGACCCCGCGGTGCCCGCCGACGCCGTCACCGCCAGCGGCAGCGGCCTCGACCCGCACATCAGCCCGGCGTACGCCGAGTTGCAGGTGAACCGCGTCGCCCGCGAGCGCGGCGCGGACCCGGCCGCGGTCCGCCGGCTCGTCGAGGAGCACACGACCGGCCGGGCGCTCGGCTTCATGGGCGAGCCCGGGGTGAACGTGCTCGAACTCAACCTGGCCCTGGACCGGGAGTTCCCGGCCCGCTGATCTGTCGGGAAGGGGCCCCTTCGCCGCGTCCGGCGTGAAGAAGGGGCCCCTCCTTCCGCGCATCGGAGAGGATGTGCCCGTGGCAAGGGGAGAGCTCCGCATCTACCTCGGGGCCGCTCCGGGCGTCGGCAAGACGTACGCCATGCTGGAGGAGGCCCACCGGCGGGCCGAGCGGGGCACCGACGTGGTCATCGGGCTCGTCGAGACGCACGGCCGCAAGCACACGGCGGCCATGATCGGCGACCTGGAGCAGGTGCCCCGTCGCACCGTCGAGTACCGCGGCGCCGAGTTCACCGAGATGGACGTCGACGCCGTCCTCGCCCGCCGGCCGCAGGTCGCCGTCGTCGACGAGCTGGCGCACACCAACGTGCCCGGTTCCCGTAACGGCAAGCGCTGGCAGGACGTGCAGGAGCTGCTCGACGCCGGGATCGACGTGCTGTCGACCGTCAACATCCAGCACCTCGAGTCGGTCAACGACGTGGTCGCGCAGATCACCGGCACCGTCCAGCGGGAGACCGTCCCGGACGAGATCGTGCGGGCCGCCGAACAGGTCGAGCTGGTCGACATGACGCCGGAGGCGCTGCGCCGGCGGATGGCGCACGGCAACATCTACCGGCCCGACAAGATCGACGCCGCGCTGGGCAACTACTTCCGGGTCGGCAACCTCACGGCGCTGCGGGAGCTGGCGCTGCTCTGGCTGGCCGACAAGGTGGACGAGCAGCTCGGCCGCTACCGCGACCAGCAGGGCATCGCCGAGACCTGGGAGGCCCGCGAACGGGTGGTCGTGGCGCTGACCGGCGGCCCCGAGGGCGAGACGCTCATCCGCCGGGCCGCCCGGATCGCCGCCCGCAGCAAGGGCGCCGACCTGCTCGCCGTGCACGTGGCCCGCAGCGACGGGCTGGTCGGCGCCGACCCGGCGCAGCTCGCCCGGCAGCGGGTGCTGGTGGAAAGCCTCGGCGGGACGTACCACCAGGTCCTCGGCACCGACGTGCCGGCCGCGCTGCTCGACTTCGCCCGGGGCGTCAACGCCACCCAGCTGGTGCTCGGCGCCAGCCGCCGGGGCCGCCTCGCCCAACTGCTCTCCCGCGGCGTCGGGGTGACGACCATCGCGCAGTCCGGCGCCATCGACGTGCACCTCGTCACCCACACGGAGGCCGGCCGGGGACGCCGGACCGCCGGGGTGCCGGCGGCGCTGTCCGGCCGCCGGCGGCTGCTCGGCTTCGCCCTCGCGGCGCTCGGTATGCCGCTGCTGACCGTGCTGCTCACCGTGGTGCCCGACCTCACCCTGGCCAGCGACATCCTGCTCTTCCTCGCCGGCGTGGTCGCCGTGGCGCTGGTCGGCGGGCTCTGGCCGGCACTGGTCGCCGCGCTCGGCGGGTCGCTGCTGCTCAACTGGTACTTCACCCCGCCGTTCCACACCCTGACCATCGCCGAGCCGGACAATCTGCTCGCCCTGGCCGTCTTCGTCGGGGTGGCGCTCGCAGTGAGCTGGATCGTGGACGTGGCGGCGCGGCGCACCCGCGAGGCCGCCCGCGCCGCCGCGGACGCGCAGACCCTCGCCGCCGTGGCCGGCGGCGTGCTGCGCGGCGGGCGCCCGCTCACCGCGCTGCTGGACCAGCTGCGGGAGACGTTCGGGCTGCGCGCGGTGAGCGTCCTGGAGCTGGCCGAGGAGGCGGTGGGGCGCCCGGCCCGGGCCCACGAGGAGCGGGCCTGGTGCGTGGTGGCGAGCGTCGGCGACCAGCCGGCCACCACGCCGGACGGCGGGGAGACGGCGGTGCCGGTCGACGAGCGGATCACCGTCGTGCTCTCCGGCGCCCGGCTGGAGGCCGCCGACCGCCGACTCGTCGAGGCGTTCGCCGCCCAGGCCGCCGTGGCGCTGCGCCAGGAACGCCTCGCCGAGGAGGCGGCCACGGCCCGGCCGCTCGCCGAGGCCGACCGGATGCGCACGGCGCTGCTCGCCGCGGTCAGCCACGACCTGCGTACGCCGCTCGCCTCGGCCAAGGCGGCGGTGACGAGCCTGCGCAGCCCCGACATCGACTTCGACGAGGAGGACCGGGCGGAGCTGCTCGCCACCGCCGAGGAGTCGCTGGACCGGCTGGCCCGGCTGGTGGCCAACCTGCTCGACATGAGCCGGCTCCAGGCCGGAGCGCTCGGTGTCACGCCGGCCGTCATCGGGCTGGAGGACGCGGTGCCGCGCGCCCTGGACGAACTCGGGCCCCAGGCCGCCGGTGTCGCCACCGACATCGCCGCCGACCTGCCCGCCGCCACCGCCGACCCGGGACTGCTGGAACGGGTGCTCGTCAACGTCGTCGCCAACGCCCTGCGGTACAGCCCGCCCGGCCAGCCGCCGACGATCACCGCGAGCGCCCACGCCGGTCAGGTCGAGCTACGGGTCATCGACACCGGCCCGGGCATCCCGGAGGACCAGTGGGAGCACGTCTTCCTGCCCTTCCAGCGGCTCGGCGACCGGGACAACCAGACCGGCGTCGGGCTGGGGCTGGCGCTCTCCCGCGGGCTGGCCGAGGCGATGGGCGGCAGCCTCACCCCGGAGACCACGCCGGGTGGTGGACTGACCATGGTGCTGCGGCTGCCCGCCGCCACCCACGGCATGGTGGAGGGACCACAGGAATGACGCGCATCCTGGTCGTCGACGACGAGCCGCAGATCCTGCGTGCCCTGCGGATCAACCTGCGCGCCCGCCGGTACGACGTCGACGTGGCCGACAGCGGCGCGGCCGCGCTCAAGACCGCCGCCGGCCACCCGCCGGACCTGGTCATCCTCGACCTCGGCCTGCCGGACATGGACGGCGTGGACGTCATCCGTGGTCTGCGGGGCTGGACCAGCGCGCCGATCATCGTCCTGTCCGGGCGGGCCGGCAGCGAGGACAAGGTGGGCGCGCTGGACGCGGGGGCCGACGACTACGTGACCAAGCCGTTCGGGGTGGAGGAGCTGCTCGCCCGCATCCGGGCGGTCACCCGACGGCTCGGCCCCGGCGGCGACGCGAACGCCGCCCTGCGGGTCGGTCGGCACACCGTCAACCTCGCCGACCGGACGGTCACCCGCGACGACGGCGCCGAGGTCAAGCTGACGCCGATCCAGTGGTCGGTGCTGGAGAAGCTGCTGCGCCACCCCGGCAAGCTGGTCAGCCAGCGGCAGCTCCTGCACGAGGTGTGGGGGCCGGAGTACGAGAACGAGAGCAACTACCTGCGGCAGTACCTGGCCCAGCTGCGCCGCAAGCTGGAGGACGACCCCGCCCGTCCCCGGCACCTCATCACCGAACCGGGGATGGGCTACCGCTACCGTCCCTGACCCTCGTGCGGCCGGGGTGGGACGGCCACGTCGCCGTGGGGTGGGCCCCGGGGGCCGGTAGGCATGTCCGGGAGGTGTTCGGGTACGGCTGGCGGAGCCCTTGTCCACCACGATCGGAGGCAGTCAGTGGCCAGCGTGACGATGTCGATGCTCGAGGCGTACCCGAAGTCGATCAACCTGGACCGCGCGAAGCTGGCGGCGGTCATCGACACGCTCAACTCCTGCGCCCAGGCGTGCACCACCTGTGCGGACGCCTGCCTCAGCGAGGACATGGTGGCCGAGCTGGCGAGGTGCGTCCGCTCGAACCTTGACTGCGCGGACGTCTGCACGACCACCGCCCGGGTGCTGTCCCGGCACACCGGATACGACGCCAACGTGACCCGCAGCCTCCTGGAGGCGTGCGCCACCACCTGCCGTTCCTGCGGCGACGAGTGCGCCCGGCACGCCGACCGGCACGAGCACTGCCGGATCTGCGCCGACGCCTGCCGGGAGTGCGAGCGGGCCTGCCGGGATCTGCTGGCGACGATCAGCTGAGCGACGACCGCCGACCGCCTGCCGGCACAGCCGGGGCGGTCGGCGGGATGCCTGGGGTCAGCGGCGGGTCTGCTGCTTCGCGGCCTGCGGGTCCATGCCCTTGCCGACCTTCTTGAGGGCGTCCTTCAGCTGACTCTCCGTCATCTTGGAGTTGCCCTCGATGCCCGCGTTGTGGGCGCGCTGACGCAGATCGTGCAGTTGCTCCCGGCTGGTCATCTCAGCCTCCATCCGTGTGACTCGCACGAGGCGCGGCCTCGCGCCGGGCAGCACACGGTTTCCCGGTGCCGGTACGGGCAAACGGGCCGCCGGTCAGGGGACGCGCCGGCCCGCCGGTCAGGGGACGCCGCGGCGTCGGCTCTGCGAGCGGGGCTGGTCGTCGTCGCCGCTCGACGTGGTGACGCTCACCTGCCCGTCGGACTCCATCCGGGCCTCCCGGACCTTCGCGATGTCGTCGACGCCCTGTTCGCGTAGTTTCTGGCGCAGCTCCTCGTCCGTGATCAGCTCCCGCCGCATGTTCCGGTGCAACATGCGCCCGTCGCGGACCAGGACGAGCGAGCTGGGCCGGATCACCCGGGCGGCGGCCGGCCAGCGGTACGCGACGGCGTCGAGCAGGTACGACCAACCGATGATCACCGCGACGAGCAGCACCCCGTCGGTGATCGAGGTGTAGTTGCCCGACATGCCGTTCTGGGCGGCGTCGGCCAGCAGCACGATGACCAGCAGGTCCGTGACGCCGGTGGTGCCGCTCTCGCGCTTGAGGATGACCCGGAGCAGCCCGAAGAGGGTCAGGTACATCACGCTGCCCCGGACGACCGTCTCCAGCAGCGGCGTGCTCGGAACGAACACCTGCCCCCAGTCGATCACGGCGTTGGCTACCCGTCCGCGGCGGGGCCATTCCCCGCCCGGGCCGGGGTTCGACCCGTCTCTCCCGTTTGGGCCGCTTCACGCCGGGCAGGTGTGAGGATCGGACCGGTGGAGAAAGCCGGCTGAGCCCGCGAGGAGGTGGCACGGCGATGGCGAACGCGCGGGACGCCACCCACATCCTCGTGGGCGGCGCCGTCGCCGTCGTGGTGGCCGGCGCGGTCGCGATCGCCACCGGGCAGCCCTGGCTCTTCCCGAGCCTCGGCCCCGCCGTCATGCTGCACGTGGAGAAGCCGCGGGCGCCGCAGTCGTCACCGCGCAGCACCCTCATCGGGCACGTCGTGGCGCTGCTGGCCGGGTACGCCTTCCTGCTGGCCTGCGGTCTCGCCGATCACCCGTCCGCGCTGGAGGAGGGCGTCAGCGGGTGGCGGATCGTCGCTGCGGCCGGCTCGCTCGCGGTCACGGCCGTGGTGCTGTACCTGCTGCGGGCGTCGCACCCGCCGGCTGGCGCCACCACGTTGATCGTGAGCCTCGGACTGCTGCACACCCCGGTCCAACTGGTCGTGGCGGCCGCCTCGGTGCTGCTGGTGACGGTCGTGGACTGGGCGTACAACCGGGCGACGGGTCGGGCGATGCCCGTGTGGGCGGCCTGACGTGGAGGGAGTGGATCGTGGTTGACCGGATCGCCGACCCGTGGGGGGACCGCACTCCGTACGGGCCGGGGCAGGAGTGGCCGGTGCGGGTGGACACGTTCCTCGACGCCGGCCTGCGGGAGTCGGACGTCGACCGCTGGGTGCAGTCGGCGTCCATCCTGCACTCCAACGGGGACGCGCTCGACATCGCCGTGAAGGACGGCCGGATCGTCGGCGTACGGGGCCGGGCGGTGGACCGGGTCAACCGGGGCCGGGTCGATCCGAAGGACCTCTACGGCTGGCAGGCCAACCACAGCCCGGACCGGCTGACGCGGCCCCTCGTCCGCGAGGGCGGACGGCTGGTGGAGACCGACTGGGACACGGCCATGGGCCGGATCGTGGCCCGCTCGCAGGAGCTGCTGAAGGGCCCCGGCGGGTGGGGGCACTTCGGGTTCTACACCACGGGACAGCTGTTCCTGGAGGAGTACTACACGCTCGGCGTGATCGGCAAGGCGGGTATCGGCACCCCGCACATGGACGGCAACACCCGGCTCTGCACGGCCACGGCCGCGGCGGCGCTCAAGGCGACCTTCGGCGCCGACGGGCAGCCCGGCTCGTACACCGACATCGACCACTGCGACGCGATGGCGCTCTGGGGGCACAACGTCGCGGAGACCCAGACGGTGCTCTGGATGCGGATGCTCGACCGGCGGCGCGGCCCGAACCCGCCGGCCATGCTGGCGGTGGATCCCCGGGCCACGGCGGTCGCCCGCGAGGCGGACCTGCACCTGGCGATCCGCAACGGCACCAACATGGCGCTGATGAACGGCCTGCTGCGGGAGATCATCCGCAACGGCTGGTACGACGAGCAGTACGTGGCCGCGCACACCCTCGGCTTCGACGAGCTGTGCCGGACGGTCGACGCGTACCCGCCCGAGCGGGTGGCCGAGATCTGCGACGTGCCCGCCGCCGACGTCCGCCGGGCCGCCGAGCTGCTCGGCGGGTCGCAACGGCTGCTCTCCACCGTCCTCCAGGGCTTCTACCAGTCCAACCAGGCCACCGCGGCGTCCTGCCAGGTCAATAACCTGCACCTGATCCGCGGGATGATCGGCCGTCCGGGCGCGGGCATCTACCAGATGAACGGCCAGCCCACCGCGCAGAACACCCGGGAGACGGGCGCCGACGGGGACCTGCCCGGCCTGCGGAACTGGGAGAACCCCGAGCACATCGCCGAACTGGCCCGGCTGTGGAACGTGGAGCCGGAGATGATCCCGCACTGGGCGCCGCCGACGCACGCCATGCAGATATTCCGGTACGCCGAGCAGGGCTCGATCAAGCTGCTCTGGATCAGCGCCACCAACCCGGCCGTGTCCCTGCCGGACCTGTCCCGCATCCGGAACATCCTGCGCCGGCCGGAGCTGTTCGTCGTGGTGCAGGACCTGTTCCTGACCGAGACCGCCGAGTTGGCCGACGTGGTGCTGCCCGGCGCGACCTGGGGCGAGAAGACCGGCACCTTCACGAACGTGGACCGCACCGTCCACCTCAGTGAGAAGGCCGTCGACCCGCCCGGCGAGGCCCGCGCCGACCTGGACATCTTCCTCGACTACGCGCGGCGGATGGACTTCCGCGACCGCGACGGCCAGCCGCTGATCCGGTGGACGACCCCGGAGGAGGCGTTCGAGGCGTGGAAGGAGTGCTCGCGGGGGCGGCCCTGCGACTACACCGGCCTCAGCTACGAGAAGCTGCGCGGCGGCAGCGGCATCCAGTGGCCGTGCACCGAGGAGCGCCCCGACGGCACGGAACGGCTCTACACCGACGGCGTGTTCCCCACCGACCCGGAGGTGTGCGAGACCTACGGCCAGGACCTGGCCACGGGTGCCGAGTTCACGGCCGCCGAGTACCGGGCGAAGCAGCCGGGCGGGCGGGCGTTCCTGCACGCGGTCGACTACCAGCCCTCACCGGAGGTGCCCGACGCGGAACATCCGCTGCTGCTCACCACGGGTCGCACCGTCTACCAGTTCCACACGCGCACGAAGACCGGGCGGGCACCGCAACTGAACGCCGCCGCGCCGGACGTGTGGGTGGAACTCAACGCGGCCGACGCCGATCGCCTCGGCATCGCCGAGGGGGACCTGGTGGGGATCGCCTCGGCGCGCGGCGGGGTGCAGGCGCGGGCCCGGCTCAGCGGCATCCGCCCCGGCGTGGTCTTCCTGCCGTTCCACTACGGCTGGTTCGACCAGGACCCGGCCGACCGTACGCCGCGGGCGGCCAACGAGCTGACCATCACCGCCTGGGATCCCGTGTCCAAACAGCCGCTCTTCAAGGTCGCCGCGGTCGCCGTGGCCCGGCTCGGCGACGGGCGGGGCGTACCGTCCCCGGCGCCGACCGTCGGGGGCAGCGCGCCCGTGGTGGCCGGTGTCCCGGCCACGGTGGGTGGACCCGCCGCCGAGGCGACCAGCCGAGCGGGAGGGGAGTGACGATGCATCTCGCCCACTACCTCGGTCTGCTGCACCGGGCCCAGCTGAACCTCGCCGACGCGTTCCGGCAGGTCGGCGCGGCGCACGGCGAGGAGCCGGACGTCTTCCACCTGTGCGAGCAGCAGGCGAAGCGCTGCGACGGGTACGCCGAACAGCTGCGCCCCTTCGCCGAGCGGTACGCCGAGGAGGCGCCGGCCGAGCCGGACCGGCTGCACTCGGAGCTGTTCCGGGGCACCCGTACCGGCGGGATCGGGCTGCTCCGCGACCTCCAGGACCTCTACCTGATGGCGGCGGAGTGCGACATCTGCTGGACGATCGTCGGGCAGGCCGCGTACGGGGCCCGGGACCGGGAGCTGCTCGCCGTGGTCCGCCGCTGCGAGGGGGAGACCGCCATGCAGCTCAAGTGGCTGCGTACGCGGATGAAGCAGGCCGCACCGCAGGCGCTCGTGGTGGCCGAGTGACGGTCGTCCCGCCGCCGGTCAGTGCGGGTTGCCGGCGGTGAGGCGCAGCGTGAAGCCGGCGGCCCCCCGCTGCAGGCTCACGTGGTTGCAGGACTGGTAGGTGATCCAGAGGCCCAGGCCGCCGGTCACCCCGGTGCCGGCGGGGAGCAGCCCGGCGAACGGGTCCTTCGGGCCGTCACCGCAGTCGCTGACGGTGGCCACGATCCGGTCGGGGCCGGTCCAGAGGCGCAGCCGGACCGGGGGGCATCCGTGCCGCAGCGCGTTGCTGACGGTCTCGCTCACGGCGACGATCAGGTCGTCCACGTCGTCCCGCGGCAGCACGCCGCGGCCCACGGCCTCGACGGCGGCGCGGGCCTGCGCCGCCGTCGGGTCGGTGAGTTCCACCAGCGGCGGCGTCGCCTGGAGCGGGTCGGGCGGCGCGGCGCGCTCCTCGCGCAGGTAGACGGCGGGCTCGGTGTACGCGGGGCTGGGTGGGTGCCGGCCGTCCGGCGTGGCGAACCGCGGATGGGTGCGGGCGACCTCGTCGAGGACGTGCGGCGGGGTGGTGCGGTTGTCGTACGCGCACATGCTCCAGAGCGGGTAGTCGTCGTACGCGTGGTTGATCGCCGACTCGTACCGTGCCCACCAGTCCCAGGTGGCGCCGAACGCGACGGGGGGCAGTTCCCCGATGATCCGGATCTGGGCGGCCCCGGCGGCCGTCCGGTCGGCGAGCAACCGGCGGTAGGAGCGGATCGCGGCGGTCGGGCGGGCGTACATGCCGCTGCCGCTCAGGAACTCGACGCCGGAGCCGGCGGGCAGGGCGCGCCGGACGAGGTCGGCGGTGCGCTCGCCGAGCGCCACGAACGTCGGCTCACCCGCCTCGATCCCGCCGCGCAGGAACGGCACCACGACGGCGAGGAACTCCTCGTCCGAGTCGTAGCGGACCGCCTCGTGGAAGTAGCCCTGGTGCCCGGCGGCGGCGCCCGTCCTCATCCGGCCACCTCCACGGTGGGCCCGATCGGGTCGTCACGGACCGAGCAGACGTGGCCGTGCGGTGTCGAGGCGCGCACGTGCCGGGTCACGCCCTGTGCCTCATGCCGGCAGTCTAGGCACAACCGGGTCACGGCGCCTCGGCCGGGCAGTTCTGGTGCAGCCGAGCCAGCACGGCCGTTCCGGCCTCGTGCAGGGCGTCGAGTTGGGCGGGGGTGAGCGCGTCGAGGAAGAGTTCGCGCACCCGGGCGGCGTGGGCCGCGGTGGCGGCGCGGATGGCGGCGAGGCCGGCGTCGGTGAGTCGCACCGTCGCGGCGCGGCCGTCCTCCGGGCACTCGTCACGGGCGACCAGGCCGCGCTGCTCCATCCGGCGGATCTGGTGTGCGAGGCGGCTCTTCTCCCACTGGAGTTCCTGGCGCAGCGTACGGGCGCGCAGGGCGTGCTCCGGCGCCTCCTCCAGCGCGGCGAGCACCTCGAAGTCCGGTTCGGAGATGCCGGAATCCTGCTGGAGGGACTGGTTGAGGGCGAGCGCGAGCTGGTCGCGCATCCGGCGGAAGGTGCGCCAGACCTGCTGCTCGCGCTCGTCGAGCCGAGTTACCGATCCGCCCACACGGCCAGCGTAGTTCGGCTGGCACGACCGGGCCTGTCGGGAAGAATCCGGGTCCGGCGGGGATGACGAGGCTCACACGCGGGTGGGACGCCGCGGCCGTATTCTGGTTGACGTATCAACCTTTGGGGGAAGTCGTGACTGCTAACTACGGCCACCGGCTCGAGTTCGGCACACTCGTCACGCCCGTGGCCACGTCGCCCGCCACGCCGGTGGCGCTCGCGCGGCGCAGCGAGGAACTGGGGTACGACCTCGTGGCCTTCCGGGACGACCCGGACCAGCCGGCGCACCTCGACATCTGGACACTGCTGGCCTGGGTGGCCGGGCGGACCGAACGGATCCACCTCGCCGCGAGCGTGCGCAGCGTCCCGCTGCGCTCCCCGGCGGTGCTGGCCCGCTCCGCCGCCAGCCTGGACCTGCTCTCCGGCGGCCGGCTGGAGCTGGCCCTCGGCGTCGGCGACGCCCCGGAGGCCGTCGAGGCGATGGGCGGCCCCCGGCTCGACCCGCACCAGGCGGTCGAGTCCGTCGGCGAGGCCCTCGACGTCATCCGGGACATGCTGGACACCGACCGGCAGGACGCCCTCCGCTACTCCGGTGCCCACCACCGCCTCGCCGGCGCCGAGCGCGGTCCGCTGCCGGCGCACCACATCCCGTTCTGGCTCGACGGGGACGACGGCCGGTTGCTGCGGCTCGTCGGGACGAAGGCCGACGGGTGGCTCGCCACGCTCGACCGCACGGGACCGGACGGCCTCCGCGCCGGGAACAAGATCATCGACGAGGCGGCGCGGGAGGCGGGCCGCGACCCTGCCGAGATCCGGCGGCTCGTGACCATCTCCGGTGTCTTCGCCGACACCCGCCGGGGCTTCCTCGACGGGCCGCCGGCCGCGTGGGTCGAGGACCTGCTGCCGCTGGTCGTCGAGGACGGCGTCGGCACCCTCGTCGTCGCGACGGACGACACCGGGACGATGGAGAGGTTCGCCCGCGAGGTGGTTCCCGCACTGCGCGAGGCGGTCGACCGGGCCCTGCCCGCGCCGCTGCCGCGCACCGTGGGACGCAGCGCCGCCGTCCGCGCCAAGCGGCGTCCGGGCATCGCGTACGACGAGGTGCCGGCCTCGCTGGCCGACACCGCCGTGGAACCCGGTGACGTGGCGTACGCCCGGGTCCGGTCGAACTACCTGCGCGGCGGCGCGCCCGGGCTCGTCCTGCGCCCGCGTACCCCCGCCGAGGTGGCCGACGCGCTCGCGTTCGCCCGGGCGCACCGGCACCTGCCGTTGGGCGTCCGCAGCGGCGGGCACGGCATCAGCGGGCGCTCCACCAACGACGGCGGCATCGTGATCGACGTCGGCGCGCTGAACGAGATCGAGGTGCTCGATCGGGCCACCCGCCGGGTGCGGATCGGCCCCGGCGCGCGGTGGATGGACGTGGCCGCCGCGCTGCACCCGTACGGCTGGGCGCTCACCTCCGGTGACTACGGCGGCGTGGGCGTCGGCGGCCTCGCCACCGCCGGCGGCGTCGGCTGGATGGCGCGCAAGCACGGCCTGACCATCGACCACCTGCGGGCCGTCGAGATGGTCCTCGCCGACGGCACGCGGGTGCGGGCCAGCGAGACCGAGAACCCGGACCTGTTCTGGGCGGTACGCGGAGCCGGCGCGAACTTCGGCGTGGTGACCGCGTTCGAGTTCGAGGTCGACGAGGTGGGCCCGGTCGGCTGGGCGCAGTTCGCCCTCGACGCCAGCGACCCGGTGGGCCTGCTGACCCGGTGGGGGGCCGCGGTCGAGGCGGCGCCCCGCGACCTCACCAGCGCGATCATCATGGGCCCGCCCCGGATGGGCCAGCCGCGGGTGGCGCAGGTGATGGCGATGGTCGACTCCGACGACCCGGAGACGATCGTCCGGCAGCTCCAGCCGCTCGCCGACGTCGCGCCCGGCTACGACCAGCAGGTGGTGCTCACCTCGTACGCGTCGGTGATGGCCAACGCGACCGACGGCCCGCACCACGGTCAGGGCGAGCCCATCACCCGCTCGGGCTTCGTCGACCACATCACGCCCGACTTCGCCGAGGCCGCGGCCCGCCTGCTCGCCAGCGGGGTGGTCTACTTCTTCCACATCCGCTCGGTCGGCGGGGCGGTCAACGACGTGGCGCCCGACGCGATGGCCTGGAGCCACCGGGGGGCCAACTTCCACGTGACCGCGTTCGGGCGGCACCGCGGACGGCTGGACGCGCTCTGGGACGAGCTTCTCGGGACGCACCAGCGCGGCCTCTACCTCAGCTTCGAGACCGACCCGCGCCCGGAACGCCTGCGCGACGCGTTCCCGCCCGCCACGCTGGACCGGCTGCGCGCCCTGAAGTCGCGGTACGACCCGGACCGCCTGTTCCACGACAACTTCGCCATCACACCCGACACCGCATCGAGGACGACGCCATGACCGACTACGGGCACGACCTGCTGTTCGGCACGTTCACGACGCCCGCCGCGCAACCCGTGCGGCACGCCGTCGACCTGGCCGTGCTGGCCGACCGCGCCGGGCTGGACCTGGTCACCTTCCAGGACCACCCGTACCAGCCGCGGTTCCACGACACCTGGACCCTGCTGTCGTACGTGGCCGCGCGCACCGAACGGGTCCACCTCAGCGGCAACGTGCTCAACCTGCCGCTGCGGCAACCGGCCGTGCTCGCGCGCGCCGCGGCCAGCCTCGACCTGCTGAGCGGCGGCCGGTTCGAACTCGGCATCGGCGCGGGCGCGTTCTGGGAGGCCATCGAGGCGATGGGCGGCCGGCGGCTCGCCCCCGGCCAGGCGATCACCGCCCTGGACGAGGCGATCCGGGTGATCCGCGAGGTCTGGGCCGCCGACCGGCCCGGCGGCGTACGCGTCGACGGCGACTTCTACCGGGTCGAGGGCGCCAAGCGCGGGCCCGCCCCGGCCCACCACGTCAACGTGTGGATCGGCGCGTACAAGCCGCGGATGCTGCGCCTCACCGGTCGGGTGGGCGACGGGTGGCTGCCCAGCCTCCAGTACCTGCCCGGCGGGCCGGCCGACCTGACCGCCATGAACGCGCAGATCGACGAGGCCGCCACGGCGGCGGGTCGGGAGCCGGCGCGGATCCGGCGGCTGCTCAACGTCGCCGGCCGGTTCGCGCCGACCGGCCGGGCGCTGCTCGACGGGCCGCCGGAGCAGTGGGCGGAGGACCTCGCCGGGCTGGCCCTGGAGCACGGGGTGAGCGCGTTCATCCTGGCCACCGACGATCCCGCCGCCATCGAGGTCTTCGCCGCGGAGGTCGCCCCGGCGACCCGGGAACTGGTCGCCGAGGAGCGCGCCCGCACCGCCGCCTGAGCGGAAGGAGGGGACCCTTCCCGAAGGGATCCCCTCCTGGCCCAGGCCCGCCCGGGCTCAGCGCTCGGGCGGCGCGACGGCGGCCAGCCGCCGGCGCAGGTGTGACCGCTCCGGCTCGGTACCGGCCAGCTCCAGCGCCCGGCGGTAGGCGTCCGCCGCCTCCGCGTCCCGGCCGAGCCGGTGCAGCAGCTCGGCCCGGGCCGCCACCCACGGGTGGTACGCGCGCAGCCGCGGTTCGCCCGCCAGCTCGTCGAGCAGCGCGAGGCCGGCCGCGGGGCCGTCGCGCATGGCGACCGCCACGGCCCGGTTCAACGCCACGACGGGCGAGGGGTTCAGCGCGAGGAGGACGTCGTACAGCGCCACCACCTGCGGCCAGTCGGTGGACGCCGCGTCGGCGGCCTCGTCGTGCAGCGCGGCGATGGCGGCCTGCACCCCGTACGGGCCGGGTGGACCGCCGGTCAGCGCGGCGACCGCCAACGCCTCTCCCTCGGCGATCATGTCCCGGTCCCAGCGCCCGCGGTCCTGGGCGTCGAGGAGCACCAGCTCGCCGTCCGGACCGGTCCGGGCGTCCCGCCGGGCGTGCACCAGCAGCATGAGCGCGAGCAGGCCGGTCACCTCCCGCTCGGCGGGGAGCAGCCGGTGGAGGATCCGGCCCAGCCGGACGGCCTCCTCGGCGAGGTCGAGCCGCTGGAGCAGAGGACCGGAGCTGGCGGCGTACCCCTCCGTGAAGATCGAGTACACCGCCTGGAGCACTCCCGGCAGCCGCCCGGGCAGCTCGTGCGGTTCGGGCACCCGGAACGGGATCCGTGCCTCACGATCTTCTTCTTGGCCCGGACCAGCCGCTGGGCCATGGTCGCGTTCGGCACCAGGTACGCCCGTGCCACCTCCTGCGTGGTCAGGCCGGCGAGGTAGCGCAGGGTCAGCGCACCGCGGTCGGCGGACGGCAGCGCCGGGTGGGCACAGGTGAAGAACAGGCGCAGCCGCTCGTCCGGCAGGCCGCCGTCGGCCTCCTCCGGCACCGCGCCGCCGGT
Organism: Micromonospora globbae; assembly: GCF_036184225.1. Taxonomy (NCBI): domain Bacteria; kingdom Bacillati; phylum Actinomycetota; class Actinomycetes; order Micromonosporales; family Micromonosporaceae; genus Micromonospora; species Micromonospora globbae. The sequence continues at coordinate 4,859,800 of NZ_CP108084.1, read as the reverse complement.
CCGCTCCGCCTCCGCCGCGAGCAGGGCCAGCCGGGCGGCGTACGCCTGGTCGCGCCGGAGCCGGTCCACGGCCTTGCGCCGGGCCGTGGTGAGCAACCACGCCCCGGGCCGGGCCGGTACGCCCTCGACCGGCCAGTGCACCAGGGCCGCCTCGACCGCCTCGGAGGCGACGTCCTCGGCGAGGTCGAGGTCGCCGAAGCGGTGCACCAGTGTGGCGAGCAGCCGGCCGCGCTCCTCGCGGAACACCGCCTCGACCGAGGCGCGCGTGCCGGCGGCTCGCTCGTCCATCCCGACCTCGCCTCAGAACTCGGCGACCGGCCGCACCTCGACGGTCCCGCCGTCACGGGCGCCGGGGCAGCGGGCGGCCCAGTCGAGGGCCACGTCGAGGTCCGGCACGTCGATGACGTAGTAGCCGCCGAGGACCTCGCGGGTCTCGGCGAACGGGCCGTCGGTGACGGTCCGCTCGCCGGAGTCGTCGACCCGGACCGTGGTGGCCGTCGTCAGGTCCGCCAGCGAGTGCCCGGTGACGAAGATGCCCGCCTCCTGGACCTCCTTGTCGTAGGCCATCCAGTCCTCCACCGTGCAGGCGTTCTGCGTGTCGGTGGAACCGTAGATGAGCAGCATGTACTTCATGTCCGACTCCTGTCGTCTCCGTTGCCGTACGACCTGACGACGAACGGCTCCGGCGCGAATCGACAGGCCCCGCGGATTTTTCTTCCGCGGTCAGGACCGGCGGATCCAGAAGGTCAGGCCCAGCGACTCCTCCGTGAACGGCCGCGGGTCGGCCCAGGTCGGCTCGCCCTCGGCGCAGTCGGTGGCCAGCACCTCCTCGGCGACGAGGTCGCGGTGCTCGCGCAGCGCCAGCGCGGTCTCCTCCCGGTCGGTGCGGTAGCGCAGCTCGATCCGGTCGGTCACCTCCAGGCCGCTGGACTTGCGCGCCTCCTGGATCTGCCGGATCGCGTCCCGCGCCACACCGGCGCGGCGCAGCTCCGGCGTGAGGTGCAGGTCCAGCGCCACCGTCGCGCCGGCCTCGCTGGCCACCGCCCAACCCTCCCGCGGGGTCTCCGTCACGACCACCTCGTCCGGGCCGAGCGTCACGGTCTCGTCGCCCACCTGGACGGTCGCCGAACCGGTGTCCCGCAACGAGTCGCGGAGGGCGGCGGCGTCGGCCGCGGCGATCGCCTTGGCCACCTGCTGCACCGTCTTGCCGAACCGCCGGCCGAGCGTACGGAAGTTGGCCTTCGCGGTGGTGTCGACGAGCGATCCGCCGGCCCCGCCCACCGGGTCGACCGCGCCGACGTTGAGCTCGGCGGCCACCTCGGCGAGCAGCTCCGGCGACAGCTCCTCGAAGCCGGGAGCCGAGGCCAGCGCCCGCGACAGCGGCTGGCGGACCTTCATGCCGGAGTCGGCCCGGGCCGCCCGGCCCAGCTCGACGAGCCGGCGGGCGAGCGCCATCTGCCGGGACAGCGCCGGGTCGATCAGCGACTCGTCGGCCACCGGGTACGGCGCCAGGTGCACCGACTGCGGCGCCTCCGGGTCGACGACCACGACCATGTCCTGCCAGACCCGCTCGGTGATGAACGGCGTGAGCGGCGCCAGCAGCAGGGTGACGGTGGTGAGCGCCTCGTGCAGGGTGGCGAGCGCCGCCGGGTCACCGCGCCAGAACCGCCGCCGGCTGCGCCGGACGTACCAGTTCGACATGTCGTCGATGAACGCGGCGAGCAGCCGGCCGGCCTGGTGCGTGTCGAACGCGGCCATCGCCGCGTCGACCTGCTGGACCAGGGTGTTCAGCTCGGAGAGCAGCCAGCGGTCCAGCACCGGCCGGTCGGCCGGCGCCGGGTCGGCCGCCGACGGGGTCCACCCGGCCGTACGGCCGTAGAGGGACTGGAAGGCGACGGTGTTCCAGTAGGTCAGAAGGATCTTGCGGACGACCTCCTGGAGCGCCGTGTGCCCGACCCGCCGGGCCGACCACGGGGAACCGACCGCGGCCATGAACCAGCGCACCGCGTCCGCGCCGTGCTGGTCCATCAGCGGGATGGGTTCGAGGATGTTGCCCAGGTGCTTGGACATCTTCCGGCCGTCCTCGGCGAGGATGTGGCCGAGGCAGACCACGTTCTCGTACGACGACCGGTCGAACACCAGCGTGCCGACCGCCATGAGGGTGTAGAACCAGCCGCGCGTCTGGTCGATGGCCTCGGAGATGAACTGGGCCGGGTAGCGCTTCTCGAACAGGTCGGCGTTGCGGTACGGGTACCCGAACTGGGCGAACGGCATGGAACCCGAGTCGTACCAGGCGTCGATGACCTCGGGCACGCGGCGGGCGGTCTCGCCGCAGTGGCAGGCGAGGGTGACCTCGTCGATGAACGGCCGGTGCGGGTCGAGGCCGGTCACGTCCGTCCCGGTCAGCTCGCTCAGCTCGGTCAACGAGCCGACGCAGGTCAGGTGGTCGTTCGGGCAGCGCCAGATGGGCAGGGGAGTGCCCCAGTAGCGCCGCCGGGACAGTGCCCAGTCGACGTTGTTGTTCAGCCAGTCGCCGTAGCGGCCGTACTTGACGGTGGCGGGGTGCCAGGTGGTGCGCTCGTTCTCGCGCAGCAGCGCGTCCCGGATGGCGGTGGTCCGCACGTACCAGGACGGCTGGGCGTAGTAGATGAGCGCCGTGTGGCAGCGCCAGCAGTGCGGGTAGGTGTGCTCGTACGGGACGTTCTTGAAGAGCAGCCCGCGTAGCTGGAGGTCCTCGATGAGGGGCCGGTCGGCCTCCTTGAAGAACTTCCCGCCCACCAGCGGGATCTCCGGGGAGAACCGCCCGTTCGACTGCACCGGGTTCACCATCGGCAGCCCGTACGTCCGGGCGGTCGCGAGGTCGTCCGCGCCGAACGCCGGCGCCTGGTGGACCAGGCCGGTGCCGCTGTCCGTCGTCACGTACGAGGCGAGGACCACGAAGTGCGCGTCGGGCACCTCAACGAGGTCGAACGGCGGCCGGTACGTCCAGCGCTCCAGCTCCTTGCCCTTGAACGACTCGCCGGTCAGCTCCCAGCCGTCGCCCAGCGCGTACGCCAGCAGCGGCTCGGCGACGACGAGCTGCTCGTTGCCGTCGCTCGCGACCACGTACCGCACGTCGGGGTGCACGGCCACGGCGACGTTCGAGGGCAGCGTCCACGGGGTCGTCGTCCAGACCAGGAGGGCGGCGCGGCCGGCCAGGGGCCCGGAGGTGAGCGGGAAGCGGACGAAGACGGACGGGTCGACGACCGTCTCGTACCCCTGGGCGAGCTCGTGGTCGGACAGGCCGGTCTCGTCGCGCGGGCACCACGGCGCGACCCGGAAGTCCTCCACCAGCAGACCCTTGTCGAAGATCTGCTTCAACGACCACCAGACGGACTCGATGTACTCCGGGTCCATGGTCCGGTAGGCGTCGTCCATGTCGACCCAGTAGCCCATGCGCTCGGTCAGCTCGGCGAACGCGTCGGTGTGCCGGGTCACCGACTCCCGGCACCGGGCGTTGAACTCGGCGATGCCGTACTTCTCGATGTCCTGCTTGCCGGAGAAGCCGAGTTCCCGCTCGACGGCGAGCTCCACGGGCAGGCCGTGGCAGTCCCAGCCGGCCTTACGGGCGACGTGGAACCCCTTCATCGTCTTGTAGCGCGGGAACACGTCCTTGAAGACGCGCGCCTCGATGTGGTGGGCGCCGGGCATGCCGTTGGCCGTGGGCGGGCCCTCGTAGAAGACCCACTCCGGCCGGCCCTCGGACTGCTCCAGGCTGCGCCTGAAGATGCTGTTGGCGTGCCAGAAGTGCAGGACCTGGTGATCGAGGTCGGGCAGATCGACCTGGGTCGGTACGCTGCGGTACATCGCTCCTCCGTCGGCGCGTGTGCTGAAGCTCCGCCGGAGGGACGAGGCCGTGGCCCCGCGGTACCACCCTCCTTGACCGGTGTGCCGGCCCTCTCGTTTCGGGTGTGGTCGGTTCTACTCGGCCTCGCGGCCTTTCTTCCGACGGCTCCGGGGTGATCTTCCCGCCGCGCACGCCTCCGGGCTTCCACCATCCCCGGATCGCTCCTGGCTGCGTGCGACGGTACTCGTCCCCATCTACGCCTTCCGGACGCATCTTATCCCAGCCGGAGCGCGGGCCACGACGGTGACGCCGGGTGCCCGGCGTTCGGGCCCGCGGCCGGCGCGGCGGCCTGCCGGCCTGCGCGGCCCGCGGCCTGTCGCCGTGCGCGGCCGGTGGCCTGTCGCCCCGCGCGGCCCGTGGCCTGTCGCCCGCGCTGCCCGCGGCCTGCCGGCCGGCCGTGGACCCCCGGGCCCACGGCCGGGCGGCGGTCAGGCGTTCGGGTTGCGCACCGGCGCGAACATCTCGTGGATCCAGTTCGGGTACGCCGGGGCCTGCCGGCTGACCGCGTCCAGCTCGGCCAGGTCCTGCTCGCTCAGGGTGAGCCCGCTGGCCGCGATGTTGTCGGTGAGCTGGTCGGTCGTGCGCGCGCCGACGATGACGCTGGTGACGGCCGGCTGGGCCAGCAGCCAGGCGATCGCGACCCGGGGGATGCTCACCCCGTGCCGGCCGGCGACGGTACGCAGCACGTCGAGCACCTCGTGACCGCGCTCGCGGTCCACGGGCGGGAAGTCCTGCCCGCCCTCGGCCGTGCGGCGGGAGGGGCCGGTGGAGGCCCCGTCGCGGCTGATCTTCCCGGTGAGGAAGCCGCCGGCGAGCGGGCTCCAGACGGTGACCGCGAGGTTCTCGGCCTGCGCCATCGGCAGCAGGTCGCGCTCGACGTCCCGGCCGACCAGCGAGTAGTACGCCTGGACCGAGACGAACCGGTTCAGGTTCCGCAGCGCCGAGACGCCGAGGGCCTTGCTGATCTGCCAGGCGGCGAGGTTGGCGCAGCCGATGTAGCGGACCTTGCCCTGGTGCACCGCGTCGTCGAGCGCGGCGAGGACCTCCTCGAAGGGGGTCACGGGGTCGATGTTGTGCAGCTGGTAGAGGTCGATGTGATCGGTGCCGAGCCGGCGGAGGCTGGCGTCCAGCGCCCGCGTCACGTGCAGCCGCGACCAGCCGACGTCGTTGGGGCCGGGGCCGGTCGGGGCGTACACCTTCGTGGCCAGCACGACGTCGTCCCGCCGGTGCCGTAGCGCGTGGCCGAGCAGTTCCTCGCTCTCCCCGTCGCTGTAGACGTCCGCCGTGTCGATGAAGTTGATCCCGGCCTCGAGCGCCGTGCCGACCATGCGGTCGGTGTCCTCGCGGCCCAGCGCGCCCAGGGTGGAGTAGACGGGGTGGTTCGTGCCGCCGAAGGTCATGGCGCCGAGCGAGAGCTCGGAGACCCAGACGCCGGTGGGGCCGAGGAGTCGGTACTTCACGCTGACAGCTCCCTGCGTGGTGCGCGGTCGGGCCGCGCGTCGGTCAAGGTGTCGGACACTCTGTCGGACACTGTGTCCGGGCAAGCGTACCCAGGCCCATCGCGAGCTGCCTAGGATCGGGATATGCCTTCGATCACGCGACGACGCTCCGGCGGCGCCGACCGACGTCTCACGGTCGAGGCGCGGATCCTCGCCACCGCCGAACGCCTACTGAGCGAGGGGGAGACCTTCACCGAACTGGGCGTGCAGCGCCTCGCCCGGGAGGCGGGCGTCGCCCGGTCGACCTTCTACACCCACTTCGCGGACAAGTCGCAGCTCCTCATGCGGCTCGCGGGCTCGTTCAGCGCCGAGTCCTTCGAGGTGGCGGCGGCGTGGGAGCCGGGCGGGCCGGACGCGTTCGAGGGGTTGGTCGAGACGTTCCGGCAGATCATCGCCGTCTACCGGCGGCACGCCGCGGTGCTCGCCGCGATCACCGAGGTCTCCGCGTACGACCCGATGATCCGCCGGTTCTGGCACGCCCGGGTCGACCAGTTCGCGGCCCGTACCGAAGAGTTGTTGATCGCCGAGCAGCGGGCGGGCCGTGCTCCCGCCGACCTCGACCCGGTCATCGCGAGCCGCCTGATCGTGGTCGGCGGCGAGCGGTTCGTGGCCGACCACGTGACCAGCGACGACGGCAGCGGCGACGAGACAGCCGCCCGTGAGCTGGCCGCCACCTGGTGGTACGGCGTCTATCGCCGCCCCACCCCCAAACCCTGACGCCCCCGCGCTCTCTCTCCCCGCCGAACCCCCCGCGATCTTGCACTTTGTGCCCTCGTTTTGCGGCATTTCGGGTTTTTTGTCGGGGCCGAAACTGCAAGATCGCGGGTGCTGATCTCGCACCGACGAGATTTTTTGTCTTGACAAGAGGATTTGTCGGTAGGAGAGTCATGGCATGTTCGACATCGCAGTGATCGAGGACCCGGCGGCGGCCGAGGCGTCGCTGGACCCGATGCGGGCCCGGCTCCTCGCCGAGCTCGCCGAGCCGGCCTCGGCGACGATGCTCGCCGCCCGGGTCGGCCTGCCCCGGCAGAAGGTCAACTACCACCTCCGCGCTCTCGAGCAGCACGGCCTCATCGAGCTGGTGGAGGAGCGGCGCAAGGGCAACGTCACCGAGCGGGTCATGCGCGCCACCGCGGCGTCGTACGTGATCTCGCCCGCGGCCCTGGCCGCCGTGCGGCCCGATCCGGCCCGAGCGCCCGACCGCCTGTCGGCGCGGTGGCTGCTCGCGGTCGCGGCCCGGCTCGTTCAGGACGTCGGCGCCCTCATCACCGGTGCCGAGCGGGCGAAGAAGCGACTGGCGACCTTCACCGTGGACGCGACGGTGAGGTTCGCGTCGGCGAGCGACCGGTCCGCGTTCGCCGAGGAGCTGGCCGCCACTGTCGCCTCCCTGGTCGGCCGCTACCACGACGAGAACGCACCCGGCGGCCGCGAGCACCGCGTCGTGATCGCCCTGCACCCCAGCGTCAATCCGGCGACCACCGACGCCCCCGAGGAGTCCTGACCGCCCCCGGCACGGACCGACGTCCCGCCGGGGCCTGCCCGCCGGCCGTCCGGACCGGCACGCACCTTCGACCCGCCACCGACACCCGCACACGAAAGGTTCACCACGATGGGACACCACTTCGAGCTTCAGAAGGACATCGAGCTGGCCGCCACCCCCGAGGAGGTGTGGGACGCGATCGCCACGGGGCCCGGCATCGACTCCTGGTTCATGGGCCGGAGCGAGGTGGAGCCGCGTGAGGGCGGCCGGACCCGCTTCACGATGGCCGGCCAGACCGAGGAGGCGACGGTCACGTCGTGGGAGCCGGGGAAGCGGTTCGCGTACCGCAGCGACCCCGGGCCGGACGGCACGTTCATGGCACTGGAGTACCTGATCGAGGGGCGTGACCAGGGCTCGACGGTGCTGCGTATGGTCCAGAGCGGCGTGCTCGGCGACAACTGGGAGACCGAGTACGAGGCCATGAAGGTCGGCTGGGACATGTACCTCGGCACGCTCGCCGCGTACGTCGCCCACTTCGCCGGCCGCTCCGGCGCACCGGTCGCGGCGTTCCGTCCGGGCGCCGGCACCCCCGACCAGGTCTGGGCCGCCGTGGCCGGTGCCTTCGGCATCTCCGGCCCGGTCGCCGAGGGGCAGCGCGCCCGGCTCACCGTCGACGGCCTGCCCCCGATCGACGGCGTGGTCGACCTCGCCGGCCTGCCCACCTACTTCGGGGTCCGCACCGACGACGCGCTCTACCGGTTCCTGCACTCCGGCACCGACCGGGGCAACGTCCTGGTGCTCGGCCACCACCTCTTCGCGGCCGACCAGGACCCGGCGCGTGCCGAGCAGGCGTGGCAGGCGTGGGTGGACAACCTCGCCATCGGCTGAGTGTCGAGACGTGGGCGGCCGTCTCCCTTCCGTGGGAGGCGGCCGCCCCGGTGGTCGCTGGTCGGGCCGGTCGCGCGACTCGGCCTACCGCGGCGGTCCGCCGGACGGTTGCGTACGCAGGTAGGTGAGCACCGCCAGCACCCGGCGGTTGGTGTCGTCGCTCGGCAGCAGGCCGAGCTTGGTGAGGATGTTGCCGACGTGCTTGCCGACGGCCGCCTCGGTGACGTGCAGCGCCGCGGCGATGGCCGCGTTCGACCGGCCCTCCGCGATCAGCGCGAGCACCTCCCGCTCCCGGGCGGAGAGCGCGGCGAGGGGGTCGCGCGGGCGGTGCAGCAGCCGGCGTACGACGTCGGGGTCGACGACGGTGCCGCCGCCGGCGACGGTACGCAGATGCCCGACGAACTCGGCCACGTCGGCCACCCGGTCCTTGAGCAGGTAGCCGACGCGGCGGCCGTCCCCGCTGTCGAGCAGGGCGGCGGCGTACTCGGCCTGCACGTGCTGGCTGAGCACCACGACCGCGAGGTCCGGCCGCTCGTCCCGCAACGCGACCGCCGCGCGCAGGCCGTCGTCGCGTCCGCCGGGGGGCATCCGGATGTCGGTCACCACGAGGTCGGGGCCGTGCGTACGGGCGGCGTCCATCAGTTCCGGCGCCGAGCCGACGGCGGCCAGCACCTGGAAACCGAACCGGTCCAGCAGGCCGACGAGCCCCTCCCGCAGGAGGACCTCGTCCTCGGCGAGCACGACCCGGGTCACCGGCATGGCAGCTCCACCCGGACGAGCGTAGGTCCGCCCGGCGGGCTCGCGAGCAGCAACCGGCCGCCGGCGGCGCCCACCCGGTCGGCGAGGCCGGTCAGCCCGGTGCCCCGCGCCGGGTCGGCGCCGCCCCGGCCGTCGTCGGAGACCTCCACCACCAGCCGGTCGCCGGCCCGCGCGAGCCGCACCTCGGCCCGGGTCGCCGCCGCGTGCCGGGTCACGTTGTTCAGGGCCTCCGAGACCGCGTACCAGGCGGTCGTCTCGACGGTCTCGGGCAGGGGCCGGTCGAGGTCGGCGTGCACGGTGACGGGGATGGTGGCCTCGCCGGCCAGTTCCCGGACCGCCCCGGCGAGGCCGAGGTCGGTGAGGCTCTGCGGGCGGATGCCGTGCACGATCTGCCGGAGCAGGACCATGAGTCCCTTCGCCTGCTCGTGCGCCACCGCGAGCGGCCGGGCCGCGGGGGAGTCCTCGGGCACGTCGAGGCGGGCCAGGCCCAGTTGCAGGGTCAGGCTGGTGAGCCGGGGCTGGGCGGCGTCGTGCAGGTCGCGTTCGATGCGGCGGCGCTCGGCCTCGTAGCTGTCGACCAGGCGGGCCCGCGACCGCGTGACCTCCCGCAGCGCCGCCGTGTCGCCCGCGGATCCCAGCAGCCTGCGCGCCATCGCGGCCTGGGCCGCGGCGACCACCCCGAGGCCGTACCAGAGCACCGGCAGCAGCAGGACGCCCACGATGGCGTACGGGGCGGCCTCGGCCGGCGTGTCGACGGTGGACCAGACCACGATGACCTGGTCGGCGTCCCCGGCCAGCCACGGGCTGGCGACCAGCATGAGGTCGACGAGCACGAGCAGGAGGTACACCCAGTACGCGAGCGGCACCACGCTGCCCAGCAGCGCCGCGTACGCCGCCTCCCGCCAGGCGTCCGCGCTCGTGTAGCGGGCGGCGAGGCCCGACCAGGGCCGGGCCGGCACCGGCCGCCCGTCGACGACGCCGAGCCGCCAGCGTTCCAGCGCCGCCACCGCGGCGCTCACCAGCGGGGCCAGGGCCACCACGATGAGCGTCCCCACGGCCAGGAAGAGCGCGAGGGGCAGCGAGACCGGGCGGTCGTGCTGGCGGACCGCGTTGACGGCCGCCAGTAGGGGCGCGCCGACCACGAGCAGACCGACGGAAAGCACGCCGGCGATCGGGACGGTGGTCAGCACGTACGCCAGTGCCCGCCACGGCCACCAGGAGAGCAGGTAGCCGCGGTGGCGCAGTGCCGCGGCCAGGTGTGGAGGCTGAGCCGATGTCATGCGGCGACGCTATCGACGGCGGCGGCGCCGACCCAGCCCGCTGCGTCCACCATCGGGGTATGGCCACCCCTACCTTCCCGGCCCGCTGACCCGGCCCGTCCACCCGGTCCGGGCCCTGTCCTCGGGGCCCGGGCTACGCCGGCACGAACTCTGCACGACAGCTTGCGGAAGTGCTGTTCACACGCCGGTCGCGGGGCCGGGCGTTGGCACCTTCCAAAGTCGGAGGTCGGCCCTACCTAGGTGAGCGCCGGCGCGGCGCGCGGTCGGATGTCACCGGTCGGCCGGGCTGCGAGGCTCATCGGCATGAGGAACGACACGCAACCGACCGGCACGACCTGGACGATCCCGGGGCACACGGGCCGCGCGGTCACCGTCGCCGCGGGAGCGGCCTGCGCGCTCCCGGCCGTCGACGATCCCCGGGAGGCTCCGTGCCGGTCGGTTATCTGATCACCGTGGTGTTGGTCGCGATCGGCACGCTGTTCGCGCTGCGGCCAGTGCCGTGGTCGCGCCCGCTCGGCCGCGTCAGCTACTTCGCCGGCGTCGCCGCCAACGAACTGCCGTTCGCGGCCTTCTTCTGGATGCTGCTGCTCCCGACGGCGCTGGCGTTCGCCGAGGGTGACATCGACTCGGCGGGTGGTTGGGCGATCGTGGCCCTGGCCGCCGTGACCGCGACCGGGCTCGCGGTCGTCGCCTGTCAGGCGCTGGGCGAGCGGGACAGGATCAGACGCGCCTTGGACGAAGGGCTGGGGGCGGGGTGGCGTGCCGCCGTGGACGCCGACCTCGCCGCGGGACTGCGGCGCCGCCTTCCGCTGGCCCGCATCCTGCTCCTGCCCGTCTTCCGGCGCCGCCTGGACGTCCGGCGCGTGGCCAACCGCGCCTACGGCGACGCGGGCCGGCGCAACCTGCTCGACCTCTACCACCACCGCGCGCGCCCGCACGGCGCGCCCGTCATGATCCACCTGCACGGCGGCGGCTACTCCGGCGGCCACAAGAACAGCCAGTCGCTGCCGCTGCTCCACCGGCTCGCCAGCCAGGGCTGGGTGTGCGTGAGCGCCAACTACCGGCTCCGGCCACAGGCCCAGCATCCGGACCACCTGATCGACCTCAAGAAGGTCATCGGCTGGGTGCGGAGGCACGCCCACGAGTACGGAGCCGACCCCACGACGTTGTTCGTCGCGGGCAGTTCGGCCGGCGGACACCTGGCGGCGCTGGCCGCACTCACCCAGAACGACCCCGCCTTCCAGCCGGGCTTCGCGGACGTCGACACGTCCGTGAGCGGCGCCATCTGCCTGAACGCCTGGTACGGCCCCTACTACGGCCAGGGGCCCGAGTCCTCGCCGGAACCGCACATCACCGCGGACGCACCGCCCTTCTTCCTGGCGCACGGCGACAAGGACACGCTGGTCCGCGTGGCGGACGCCCGGCATTTCGCCCGCCAGCTCCGCCGGACCTCGGCCGCCCCCGTCGTGTACGCCGAGCTGAAGGGCGGGCACCACGCCTTCGACCTGTTCCACTCGCTCCGCTTCGAGGCCGTCGTCGACGCCGTCGAGGCGTTCACCGCCTGGGTGAGATCACGGGACAGGAACGCCGCAACCAGTCCGCTCGGACGTCCGCCGACCCCGCCTCGCCGCGGAGCCCGGTGACGAGGCCACTCCAGCCCCCGGTCAGGGCTGCACGCCAACGCACAGCGGCTCGCCATCACGTCCCTGACCGGGACCGGGGTGACTCCTGGTCCGGAAGCCACGGGCTCCGAAAGCCACGGGCCCGGAGGCCACGGGCCCGGCGATCCGGGATCACGGGCGCGGGGCGTCTCGAATCGCGAGCGCGGCCTGGACGAGCGCGGCGTGGGTGAGCGTCTGCGGGAAGTTGCCGAGATGGGCGCCGGTCGCGGGGTCCAGCTCCTCGGCGTAGAGGCCGAGCGGGGTGGCGTACTCGACCATTTCCTGGAACAGCTCGACCGCCTCGCGGTGGCGCCCCGTGCGGGCCAGGGCCTGCACCAGCCAGAACGAGCACGGGAGGAAGGCGGCCTCGCTGCCGGGGAAGCCGTCACGTCCCGGCGGGTAGCGGTAGAGGAGCGGGCCGCCGGCCGAGAGCCTGTCGCGGATGGCGTCGATGGTGCCGTGTACCCGGGGCGAGTCGATGTCGTCCATGTCGAGCAGCGGCAGGACGAGCAGGGCCGCGTCGAGGTCCGCGGAGCCGTAGCTGCGGACGTAGCTGGCCTGTGTCGGGTCGAAGCCGCGCGTCCGGACCTCGGCGGCGATGGCATCCCGCGCCGCCTGCCAGCGTCGCCGTTGACGATCCCGCAGCGGGTGGGTCTCGGCGATGCGCAGGGCCCGGTCCAGGGCGAGCCAACCCATGAGCTTGGAGTGGACGTGGTGGGCGGGTTCGCGGACTTCCCAGATGCCGGCGTCGGGCTCCTGCCAGCAACGGGCCACCACGTCGGCGAAGCCGCGCACCGCCCGCCAGGTCTCGCTGTAGAGGCGGTGACCGGCCTGCGCGAACGCCCAGGCGGCGTCGATCACCCAGCCGTACCCGTCGAGCTGGTGCTGGCCGGCGGCACCGTTGCCGACTCGTACCGGGACGCTGTCGAGATAGCCGGGCCAGCCGGGCAGCTCCCGCTCGGCCGGTACGTGGCGGCCGTGCAGCGTGAGCAGCGCCGGCAGGCGGGGCCGCTGCAACCGGCTGGCATGCAGCAGCCACGCGAGGAAACCGCGGGCCTCGTCGGCCTTGCCGACGCTGAGGAAGGCACTGACGCTGATGCTGGCGTCGCGCGGCCACACGTACCGGTAGTCCCAGTTGCGTACCCCGCCCGGATCCTCGGGCAGTGACGTGGTGGGCGCCGCCACCGGGGATCGCGAGGGCGAGTAGGTCAGCAGCCGCGTGGTCAGCAGGCTTCGGACGACGTGCTCACGGAAGGGCAGCGATTCGTCGATCCCGGCGGACCACTCCCGCCAGCGCTCCTCGTCCTCGCCGAGCAATGCCCAGGCGGCTGCCGGCTCGACGTGGACCAGCGGTTCGCGGTCGGCCACGGCCAGCACCAGGGTGACCGGACGGCCCGGTGTGACCGTGATCGAGGTGGGTCGACCCGGCTCGATGGCCAGCTCGGGCGAGCTGCGCAGCGAGACCGCCAGCGACCCCCACTGGCACACCAGGGCCCAGCGTCGCTGATCGACCCGGGGACGCCGGTGCCGTACGCCGAGGCGTGGATCGAACTCGATGACGGCGGCGACGGGCGCCCCCTCGGCCGACAGCCGCCGCACGAGCAGGGTTCCGGGCAGCAGACGGCCGCTGACCTCGGCCACCATGCCCTCGGTGAGGCCGAGGCGGCCGTCGCCCACCGTCCAGGTCGTCTCCACGGTGGCGGTGTGCTGCCGGTAGCGGCGCTCGACGGCAAGTACCGGCCCGGCCGGGCCGACCCGGAACGTTCCCGCCTCCGACCCCCCGACCAGGCGGCCGAACAGGGGCTCGCCGTCGAAGCGGGGGACGCAGAGCCAGTCGATCCCGCCGTCAGCGGCCACCAGGGCGGCGGTGCGCGTGTCACCCAGCAGCCCGTAGTCCGCGATCCCCATGGAGGATCGCGGACGCGCCACCAGGGGCTCACCGGTCATGACATCGCCTCCGGACGATCGCGCGCCGTCGGCCTCGGCATCCGCGGTGCGCTGGCCAGCACGTCCTCGTCGGGCCGGGAGAGCGGGTCACGTGGCGTCGAGGAGCAGTCCGAGGACGGCCCCGTAGAGGATGTGGACGACCACGGCGACCGTGGGAGTCTGGACGCCGTAGTTGACGGCGAACAGGCCGGGCGGCTCCAGCACGGCGGTGCTGGCGGGGCCCGCGCGCGGTGAGGCCATGCGCGGGTGCACACCCGGAAGCAGCGGCAGGATCACCGTGAGCGCGATGCCCACGTGGACCGCACCGAGCAGCGCCCCGATCCACCACGTGGCGCGGTGTAGCAGGGCGAACGTGGCGGCGTACCCGAGGGCGAAGCCCTGACCGATGCCCAGGTGCATGAGGAACCCGACGATCCGGGCCCGGTCGGGATCCTCGGTGACGACGGTCCCGAGCACCAGGGGAAAGTCGAGCCGGGTGAGGCCGGCCAGTTGCGCGGCAACGAGCGCCGCGGTGAGCGCCGTGGTGGCGACCAGACCAAACAACGCCCATCCGGCCCAGTCCATCTCAGCAGTGGCGGACGCCGCGGGCGTTCCCGGTCGTCACGGCGAGCGTTCCCCGGGACGCGCCGCGGGCGTCGGCGACGCCGGGTCTCCCGCGACCTGCGTCAACCGCGGCGAGGCGGCGAGCTGCCGAACGGCGAGCCGTCGGCGGGCACGCCGAGATCCTCTCGGTCAACGGTCCACCCTCCGTTCACAGACACGTCGTGTGGAGCGCGCACCCGCCCGAGATCAACGCACCACTTCCACCCAGTTTGTCACCATAAGCCCATTGGATCGGCGGCGTCGGTGGCTGGCGAGATCCCGCGCCGGACGCCGCAAGGGCCATTCCGGCCGGCGCACCTCGGCATTGACACCCGCGGCCCAGGCGCGGTCCGTCGAGTCGGCGACCTCGCCCATTGGTTCCCTGGCTATGACGGGTTCATTGCCGCCTTGGGACGCACTCTCATCGGCATGGCGAGTCGCTTACCGGCCATGGCGAGCGTCTGGACTGCGCCATGTGCGGGTAGCCACTGTCATGGCCATGCTCGCTGGGTGCGGCGCCATCGCTGAGGGGTGATGCCGTAGCGGTCGCGGAAGCGGCGGACGAGATACGTGGCGTCGCGCAGGCCGGTTTGGGCGGCCACGGCGTCGAGCGGCAGGTCGGTCTCGCGCAGCATTCGCCGGACCTCGGTCATGCGCCGTTCGGTGATCCATTCAAGCAGGGGGCGGCCGGTGCGCCGGCGGAGCACGGTCGTGAGGTGCCCCGGGGTGTAGCCGAGCGTGCGAGCGACATCGGCGGCGGAGACCGGTTCGCGGAAGGTTGCCTCGATCTCGGCGAAGACCCGCTCGACGAGTGGGTCCGGCGTGGCCGGAGCGCTGGCTGCCAGTCGCGCGGCCGCGACCAGAAGCCGGGTGAGCAGCGCGGCGACGGCCTCGGGGGCGCCGAGACGGCCAGGGTCGGCGAGTTCCTCGGCCAGGTCCGCCAGCCACGCCGACCAGTTGGCCCGGTCGGGCTCGGCGATCCGCCCGTGCCCCGCGCTGGAGGCGAACAGGGCGAGGAGGGGATGGTGCGTCCAGACCAGTGGGGAGACCGATCTCAGGGCGGGAACGGCGTCCGGTGTGAACGCTACCGACCACGCGCGACCGCGGGTGAGCTCGGCCATGGTCGCGACGCCGATGACCTGCCCGGGCGATACCGCGTGGACCTCGCCGGCGCGCAGCGGTCGTTCGGCACCGTCGAGGGTGAACGAGCCCATGCCCTCCTCGACGTAGACCAGGACGAAGAAGTCGTGGGCATGCCGGTGGTCCGGCAGGGGGCCGGAGTGGGCGGCTTCGGTGTCGAAGCGGGTCACCGAGACAGGAGGGAGGCCGGGGCGCTGCCGGTAGCGGTAGACCGGCGTCCCGTCGGCCCGCACCGTGCGTAGCCTCGATCGGATGCCCGGCGAGTCACTGACCGAGGAATGTCCCATGGCTTCCAACTTAAATCCTGCTCGGTAACCGCAGAATATCCAAGAATTGACGGTGACGACACCGAGTCTGTCACGGGCCGCCGCGGCAGACCGACACCGCGCAGGAGGCACCCATGGCAGCTTCGAACCGCGTACGCATCCTCGACCGGCGGACTCCGGAGGACCGGGACCGTCCGTTCCTGCCGGGCGCGCGAAAGAGCTGGCTTCTCCCGTTCTACGACGCCCTCACCCGGGTGGCTGGTGTCCGGGCACTGCACGAACGCGCGGTCGAGCTCGCCGGAATCGAGCCCGGCCAGACGGTGGTTGACGTCGGTTGCGGCACGGGCAACCTCTCGTTCGCTGTGCTCGCGGCCCAGCCGAGCGCATGGGTGACCGGCCTCGACCCCGACGGAGACGCCCTGCGCAGGGCAGCGCGCAAGGCGCGACGCCGCAACGTCGCTCTCACCCTCGTCCAGGGCTACGCCGACCGGATCCCCGCTGAGGACGCCTCGCTCGACCACGTGGTCTCGTCGTTGGCCCTGCATCACGTCGATGACGACGGTCGGATCGCGTTCGCGCGCGACGTGCTGCGTGCTCTTCGGCCGGGAGGAAAGGTCACGATCGTCGATTTCGGCGGCCCAGCTTCCCACCTTGAGGACCCTGGACAACCAACGCACCGCCATGGTGGCAGCCTTGTCCACGTCCTCCGGCATCTGACCCGCCTCAGGCCTTCCCGGGTGGCGCACAGCCCGGTCGTGGCACGCAACCACGGCGATGGCATCGTCAACCTCCTGGCGGACGCCGGGTTCGGCGACGCCCGGGAGATCGCGCACGCCGACCACAGGTTCGGCCGGATCACCTTCGTGCAGGCGACTCGCCCCTTGAGTTGAGCCTGATGGGCTTGTCGACCGGCCCAACCACGCCACGCCACGGCAAGTCCCAGTGCCACGTGCCGGTACCGCTTCGGCGTCCGCCGCCCAGGCGTCTGCGAACACGCCCGGCCCGCCCAGGCGCACCCGATCCGGGAACTCTCAGCATGGGGGAACCTCGTCCAATTTCTTCCCGTCCCGGCGCCTGCTCGCCTGGACCGCGCCGTGGCGCTCGCGGTGATCGTGAGCGCCCCGACCCTGCCGGCCCAGCTGCGACAAAGCCGAAGTCCACTCCCGCCGTCGTCGCTGGCCCGGTTGACGAGGATCTCAAACGGTGATGGTGTCCCCGATTGCATCGGCTGACGCTCGAGGGTGGCTGGGCGGCGGCCTGTGCATGTGGTTAGTCATTCGCTTGGAGGTCGTGACAGTTGAGTAAGGTGTGGATCTTGGTGCCATCGGCAATGCGGCCTGGCAGCACTTCCCGGAAGCCCGCGAGGACATCAAGGAGCTTCTCTGTGACGAACTTCAGCGAGCAATCGACGAAGATGAAACGCCGAAGCCAGTAGACGACTACGAGTATGTGATCCACGCTATTGGTCCCACGATATTTCACAAGCTGGGCGTGGTCGACATAGACCAAGATCTGGTCGAGCGTTTCTGCCTATTCTGTCGCGATGTGCTCAAGTACTCCGGCCCGGACAGGTTGAGCGTGTCCTACACGTTCAACATGTACGTACTTGACTCGCTCAACTCCCGAAGCATCGTCGACGTTGTGCGTCGGACCGATCCCGAACTGGTTGAACTCGTGACTCGCCGATACCCCGGCCGGTGGGCTGAAAACGACTAACCTCGGGCCCTTCGGGGAGGGCGTCGATCGGTGTCAGCACTTGGGCGCCAGCCGGCCTGGTGTCTTCTGGCACCCTGTCCGCGTGACCGACGTGCCACCGGAGGTGGTCGTGCGCCGCTACCGGTGTACCGGCTGCGGGCACGTGTAGCGGCAAGACACCACCCTCGCTGCCGAGCCTCGGGCCAAGTTGTCGCGTCGTGGGCTGCGGCGGGTGGCCGAGGGCAAGCGGGTGCTGATTGACGACGTCGGCCGGTTCGACAACGTGTTGGCGTCGGTGTCGATGAGCATGTGTGGCGCCACACCCGTCGCGGGCCTGGGCACCCACGCGCCGGGCGTGATCGACTACTTCCTCGGCTCGCGATGCAGCCCGTTCACCGGGACCGTCGGGATCGACGCCGAGGTCGGTGACCGGGGCCAGGTCTGCTTCGAGGCTTGGAACGGTGAACGGCTCGCCGAGGCCGAGGCCACCGGCGCGGGCGACGGCGTACCGCTGGACGTCCCGGTCGACGGGGTGGATCTCATCGAACTCCGAACGGAACCGGTTGACGGCCAGGACTACGACCACGCCGACTGGGCGATCCCGGTGATCACCTGCACCTGAGCCGTCCACGGCTGACCACCGGCGCGGCGGCAGGCTCCCGACCCGAGAGCCTGCCGCCGCTCCGTGCGCCCGTGCCCGCGTACGCCGGCCCTCATCCCGCGCGCCCGGGCCGGAGGCGACTTCGATGCGACGGCGATCACTCTCCGTGTTGTCGACCGGCTTTCGGGAAGGCGCCATCGCCACGGCGGCAGGCGTGGACCGGAAGGGGTACGGCACCACGTGCCGCCGCCCGCAGACCCGCTCCCCTCCCGCCCCGCGAGCCCGGCGACACCGGCCCTTGGCCGTTCGTTCACCCACACGTCGACCCGCGGACGCCGGTTCGACGAAGGTGAGGCACGTCTCTCGAAAACCGGCCGGACGGCGTCCCGCGCGACCGCAGCGCCGCTCCTCGCCGCGCTACTGTCAGTAGCTGCTGATCAAGGTATGACCGGTGAGAGGAACAGGGCCGCATGAGCACGTCCATCGTCGTCGGAGGAAGTAGCGGGCTGGGGCGGGTGATCGCCCAGCATTTCGCGGACCGCGGTGACACGGTCGTCGTCACCAGCCGGGACAAGGCGCGCGCCGAGGTCGTGGCCGCCGAGATCGGTGGCGCCACCCGAGGTCTTGGCGTCGACCTCTCCCAGCCGGACACCATCGCCTCCGCGTTCGGCGACGTCACGGAGGTCGACCACCTGGTCATCACCGCCACCAGCCAGGTACCGAACAGTCTGGGCGAGTTCGATCTCGACGCGGCGGTCACCGCGCTGACCATCAAGCTGGTCGGCTACGCCGAGACGGTACGGGTCCTGCGCGACCGCTTCCGCCCGGGCGCCTCGGTGGTGCTCTTCGGCGGGGTGGCGAAGGACCGTCCCTACCCCGGATCCACCATGGTCACGACTCACAACGCGGGTCTCACCGGCCTGGTGAAGACCCTGGCCGTCGAGATCGCCCCGCACCGGGTCAACGTCGTGCACCCCGGCATCGTGGGCGACAGCCCGAAGTGGCGTGACGTGTCCGACCACCCGCACCTCGCCCGCACCCCGATCGGCCGGCTGGTGACGATGGCGGAGGTCGTCGACGCGACCGACTTCCTCCTGCGCAACAGCGGTGTCAACGCGCAGGAGTTGTTCATCGAGGGCGGGTTCCTGGCCCGCTGACCCCACCGCCGGGCGCCGGACCGCGACGGCGCCGCGGTCCGGCCCAGGGGACGGGCACCCGGCGACCCGCTAGGTGTCGGGCGGGCGGGTGACCCGCCCGCCCGACACGCGGACCGGCGGGTCACCCCGTCGGGTCAGCGCCGGTAGACCGTGTAGACCGTGCCGTTCGTGAGCGACAGGACGGACAGGTTGCCGTCGGGGTCGGTCTCGATGTCCGTGACGGTGCCGAAGTCCCGGCCGATCAGCAGGCTCTCGCTCTCCGTGATCTCGTGCTTGGCGAGGTTGTCCGCCACCCGGTCCGCCAGCCGCGGATCATCCACGGCGATCTTCCGACCGTTGCCGGTCAGGTTGAAGCGGAAGAGGTAGCCCCCTTCGAGAGCGCCCGTCGCGGCACCCATGAACAGGTCGCCCTCGAACTGCGGCCCGAGCTTCCGGCTGTCGAGGAAGCCCATCCCGCCGGGCGCGACCTCCCACTTCCAGCTGAACTCGGGATCGCTGTAGTGCGCCCCGGGGAGCATGTGGAGCCGGCGGAGCGCCTCGATCGGGCTGTCCGCGATGTTGGCGGGCGGCCAGCGCAGCTGCTGGAGATTCTGCCCGCCGAACGTCGTCTCGATCTCCTTGAACTGGCCGACCCGCCGCACCGGCCCCGCGATCTGGATCCAGCCGCCGTTCATGCCCGGTTCGAGCCGGTTGATCTCGCTGAAGCTGTCGTCGCCGTTCTCCTGCATCCACACGTAGCCGGTGTCGGGATCGACGGCCATGCCGAAGCCGTTGCGGTGGCCGTACGAGAAGATCTTCTGAACGGTGGCGCCGACCTCGCCGCCCATGGCCCTACCGGCGCGGAAGAAGGGGTTGTCGCGCGGCGTGCCGCCGTCGTCGTCGAGGCGCAGCACGACGCCGCTGAGGTGGGTGCTGTCGGGCTGCGGGCCGCCGAACTGGTCGTCGGGCACGGTCGGCCCCGGGCAGACGGCGGTGGGGCCGCAGGTCAGGTTCTGCAGGTGTCCGCGGCGGCCGAGGTCGCCGGTGAAGACGTACAGCTTCCTGTCCCGGCCGAAGGCGATCACCCCGCCGTTGTGGTTGCCGCGTGCGGGCTGGCCGGCGTCCTCCTGCGGGGCGCGGATGCGGATCAGGTTGCGGTCGAACGTGAGCGTGCTTCCGTTCCACTCGAACCGGTCGACCCGGTTGCCGAGCAGCGGAGTCTCGCCGATGGCCGTGGTGTCCGCGCCGGTCGTGCTCTCCGTCCAGTACAGGTAGACGCCGGGATCCGCCGGGAAGCGCGGGTGCAGGGCGATCCCGAGCAGACCCCGCTCGGAGGCGGAGTTGACGGCGAGGTCCAGCGCCGTGCCGGCGACGGTCCCGTCGACGACACGTTGGACCCGACCGGTCGTCTTCTCGATCACGAGCATGTCGTCGTCGCCGATGTGTGCCAGGCCGGTAGGGCTGACCAGCCCGGTGGCGGCCGTCCGGACCGCCAGCCTCCGGTCGAGCATCGTCGGGCCGTCCTCCTCGGCGCTGGCCGGGGTGGCGACCGTCAGGGGCAGTCCGGATGCGACCAGGGCCAGCACGGCGATGCCCGCCCGCGCCCGGCGGCGGGCACGCCTCGGTGCCGGGTCGGCCCCGGGTGATCCGCTCGGTACCACCGGGTTGCCGCGGCGTGGGACGACGGTGCGGGAATGTCCTTCGTTCATGCCAAGCTTCCTCCTTGCCGGGTGGCGACGTGTTTCGCGGGCGGCCGGTCGCGAGCCCGACTGCCGCCGCACGGCGGGTTCGGTGACCCTCCTTCGTCCAACTCCGGCCGAGGCCCGGTGCGTTACGGCCGGCAGAACCCGCCGGTGGCGACCGGTCTCACGAGCACCGGGCACCGGCAGGGCCCAAGACCGGCGACACCCACCGACACGCGGTCGGGGAGGGCGTCGACCTCAGGTCCCACTGGAATGCACGCGCTCCGTCTACATCCGGTTCACTCTCCGTCGTGGAATGTTCGTCGACGGAGGACGCCCCGCCGATGAACGGGAGCCGTCGTCGAGCTGTTGGTGTGATGTCGTCGCAGCTGTCACAGGACAACCTCCGCTCGCCGGGGCCTGAGCGACAGCACGAGGTTCCACATCAGGGCCGCCACGGCACCGGCGGCCGCGACCAGGCACATGTACGTGCTACCCGCCGTAAGGAGTGTTGCGCCCAGCGCGTTACCCGCGGCGATCCCGGCGTACAAGGCTGAGGCGTTGGTGCCGATGGTCACCGGTCCGTTCGTCGGCGCGGCGGCAAGTAGCCGATGCTGCTGGGGTGGGGTCTGCATCCAGCTCGCGGCACCCCAGACCGCGGCTGCGGCGACCACGGCGATCGCGGATGGACGAGCGGCCAGGGCGGCGAAGGACAGGGCCATCAGTACGTACGCGATTGCCAGGGTGCGGTTCGACCCGAGCTTGTCGGTCAGATTCCCGCTGGCCAACGATCCAGCGACCGCGCCGATGCCATAGGCCGTCAGGACTCCGACGAGCCATCCGCTGTTCCCGGTCGGCAGCAACCTGGCGACATAGGCGTACGGGACGTAAGCAGCTGCCATTCCCAGGGTGGTGAGGCCGAGAATGGCCACGATTCGCGGCTGCATCAGGGGTGCAAGGCGTTCGGCAACGCGCTGGCGTGCGCCGGCGGGCGGGTTCGGCGCCGTCCTGTGGATCAGCAGTCCCGCAGTAATGCCCAGCACTGCGACCCCGAGGAGGGCGGCCCGCCAGCTTGCAACGCTGGCCAGGGCACTGCCCACCGGGACGCCGACGGCGGTTGCGATCGTCAGGCCCGCGATTACCAAGGCCAACGCGCGGCCGCGGTGTTGCTCGCCAGCGACACGTGCGGCGAGAACGCCTGCGGCGGGCGTCACGATCGAGGCGGCCAGGGCCGCCAGCACCCGCCCGCCGAGAAACAGCGTGAACCCAGTGCTCACGGCGCACGCGATGTTCGCCACGGAAAGGACCGCCAAGGCAACAGTGATAACCAGACGCGGTCGGATCGTGCTGGTCAGCGCCGCGAGTACCGGCGCGGCGAGCGCGTACGCCACAGCGAAGACGGTCACGGACAGCCCTGCGGTGGCGATCGACACCCCCATGTCGTCCGCCAGCCTCGGCAGGAAGCCTGCGACAACCCAGGCGTCGGTTCCAACCGAGATCGTCGCGGCGAGAAGGGGCAGCAGTCGAGGCCACCACCGCAACACAATAATCGACATGCGATGTCCATAATTCTTCGATGATCGTGCGAGCGCGGGGCTCGCTGAGCCAACGGTGAGGTCAGGTCAGGGCAGCGATGGTGCGAGCGCGGACGCCCGGCCCGGTCTGGTCGGCGAGGTCGGCGATGCTCTGTGCCGCCAGGGCGGCGCGATAGGTCAGCTCAGCACGGTTCATGGCGTGCGCGATGGCGCACTGACCGGAGCGGGGGCCGAGTGTGCCGGATCGACCAGCTAGCCGAATCTCCTCGCAGTGGAAGGCCGGTTCGCGCCCTTCCACTGCTGCCACGACGTCCATGAGGGAGATCGATGCGCCGGAGCGCGCCAGCGTGAAACCGCCGGACTGGCCGCGAACCGCTTCCGCTAGCCCGTCGGCCACCAGTGCCCGCAGGGTCTTCTGCAGGTAGGCCGGCGGCAGGTCGAAGAACTCGGCGAGTTGCGCCGAGGTGACGGGGCGTCCATCCAGCCAGTGCATGACCAGACAGCAGTGGAGCGCCGCTTCGACCCCCTTGCCCATTCTCATAGTGGACACCGTATGTCCACTAAATGGGGGAGTCAATCGGGAGTGCCACGTCAACGGCTGATCCTGGTTGTGGAGGTGCTCAGTGGTTGGCACCGGTCGGGTCGAGGCTCATCAACACCAGGTAGAGCGGAAAGGCATCAGATGCTCTACTCGACCACACGCGTCGTCACCCACCGCCCTCACCGCTACATCAAGCAACTGGTCTCCCACATGGGGCGCAAGGTGCCCACCGCACTCGACGAGGACCGCGGCACGGGTTGCCTGAACCTGTGGTCTGTAACGTCGCGCGGCCATCGGGTCCTTCGGGTCGATGATCACCGAGGCTAAGCATGGACAGGCCGCGAGGAGGCGTCGGATGATGGAGCCCAAGATCATCGGATGAGCGGGGCGGAGGCTCTCCAGCAGGTGCCATCCCGGGTCAACCAGTTGCACCGCCCGCCAACCCGGGCCACGGGTCCCGGTCGTCGACGCGATCCGTGTGGTCGACGCTCGCCCGCATCGGGCCGATCAACCCAGGTCAACGCGGGCCAGTCCCTGCCACCCCGGGTCGACGCGCAGGTCGCTAGACTGGGCGCTCGCGCCCTCGTAGCTCAGGGGATAGAGCAACGGTTTCCTAACCCGACGCTCTATCTGTTTCCACAGGCAAATCACCAGCGGGTTCCTATTTGTTTTACAGTATTAGTGTGTCGCACGCAGGCGTTGCTGTGCTCGCTTGCTGAAGATCAGCAGCGCCGGACCTAAGTCCTGCTCAGGCGGCGCTTTGGGCAACGCCATTTGCTAACTGGGATCTAGCGAATTTCACGCCCAGTTAGATCAGCGGGATCTGCCTCATCGTGGTTCGGGTAGCTGCGTAGATGAAGGGCGGCGGCTCGGCGAGGCAGCGCTCGATATCGCGCCAGCGACTCATCATGACCTCCAACTGGCCGAAGACGCTGCCCGCGTCGGCGGCTGTGAGGGCGACCATCTTGGCCCGGTGCTCTCGTACGGCGGCGATCTCTAGTCGGTGCTCCTGGATGTGGCGATCTCGGGTGACGATCAGCCAGCCGCGGCCAGCGACCTGAGGGATCCATTCCGAGTCCTTCACCGCGGGCGAGGCGATCGGGCACGGCGGGCGTTGGCGCTTGTGGATGACCGTGCCGGGGTCGCCCGGAAAGGTGACGTCGGAGCGGAGACCGGCGAGGACACGAGCGAGCCCGAGAAGGTCGGCATCGATGTAGAACCGGACCTCGGCAGGCTTGATCCTGCTCACGCCGCGCGCTGAGAGTTCTCGTACGCCAACGCCCACCGCACGTCGGGCACGTCGAGCTGGTACGTCTCGGCGATCTCCTCGACGTCCAGCCCTGCCTCGTCCTGCTCCCAGAGCACCTCGGTGCTGATCCCCTTGATCGACGGCCGACCGAATCGGACATCCGGCAGGATCCGCACCGGCGACTGGGGATTGGAGTCCGGTCGCCAGCCGGCGGCGACGTCGCCGTCCCAGGTGACCCGCTCGACGAACGCCGCCGACGGAGGAGTGAGCAGCAACTGATTCCCGACCGCAGCCACCAGGCAGTATTCGGGGTCGAGACCGGCGTCGGCCTGGGCTTGCAGCACGAGTTTCTTGCCGGCGACGTAGGGTCGGCGGTCGGCGAGCGGGTAGGGCACCCCGAACCGCTCGCGGAGCAGGTCGATGAACGCCCGCAACTCGACCATCGGCACCCGGTGGGTACGGCGGTACTCCCGCAACAGCCCCGCCTCGACGAACTCGGCCCACGTCACCGAGCGGGCACCGCGCGGCTCCGTGCGCAGCACGGGTTTGTGTCTGCGCCCCTTACGCTCGTCGCCCTCCAGCCAGTAGTGCAGCGTCGACTGCGCCACCCGCAGAAGCCGGGCAGCCTCCGCCTCCGAGAAGACCTCACGCTCCAGGACGCTCACCACCCTGCCAGTCTCCCACGCGTCGACTTTCCGGGGGTCATGGCAGACGCCCGGGAGTGCGGTGCGTTCATATCCGGGTGAAGCCGAGTGTTCGGTATCCGGGCATGCGGCGTTGGAGTGAGGCGGCGAGGATGGGGGTGGTCGGGTCGTGGTAGTCGTGGACCTCGGCGAGGTCCATGCCGGGTGCGGCGCGGATGACGCGGCCGGCGCATTGGACGAGTGGGCCGTCGTAGGAGATCGGGCCGGCGAGGAAGAGGGTGTCGAGGGCGGGGGCATCGAAGCCTTCACCGATGAACGGTGTGGTGCCGATGACGAGCAGTCCGTCGCCGGCTTTGGCACCGTCGAGCCGGTCAACGATGATCCGGCGTTCGCTGGTGCTCATCGCGCCTTGAAGCACGAGCGGCTGGTGTTCGCGTGCGGCGAGCAGAGCGGTGAGAGCTTCGACCTGGGCGACCCGCCGGGTCAGGACGAGACAGTTGCGTCCACGGTTCAGGGCCGCGACGACGTCGTCGGCGATCCGGGTGTTGCGGGGCTCGTCGTGGGCCAGTCGCCGGTGCACCTCGGCGAGCGCGCCGGCCTCGTCCAGGTCGATGTCGCCGGGCTGGAATGTGGTCTCGTGGATGAACAGCGCTCGTCGGGGTCCGGCGTCGGTGTGCATCGCTGCTGCCAGGGTGCCTTGTTTCTCGTCGGTCAGGGTATGGCGGACGGGTCCGAGTTGCCAGGTGACGAGTTGGCCGAGGCCGTCGCGTCGGGTGGGGTGGCGGTGAGGCCGAGCCAGAACTGCGCGGCGATCCGTTTGACCGAGTGCTCGTACGAGGCGGCGTCGAGGTCATGGCATTCGTCGACGATGACGTGCCCGTACCCCTGGGCCAGGGTGGCGACATGCCCCTCCCAGTCAACGACCGGTGACATCTGGGGCACACCCTTCCCAGGTCCACTCCCGAACCGGCTCCTGAGGGTGGGCGTCACGCGCCGGCCGGCACGGCGGCGGGCCGAACCGAGAGGTCGAGTTCGCCGCCGACGACGTTGACCTCGATGGTGTCGCCCGGATTCGCCCCGTCCTCGAGCAGCAGGGTGGACAGCCGGTCTTCCAGCTCGCGCTGGATGCTGCGCCGCAGTGGCCGCGCCCCGTACTCGGGCTGGTAGCCCCGATTGGCCAGCCACTGCACGGCGTCCGGACTGACCTCAAGGTTGATGTCCTGTGCGTGCAACCGGCGGCGGGTACGGTCAAGCAACAGGCCGGTGATCTCGCGGAGTTGCTCCCGGTCCAGGCCGGTGAAGATGATGATCTCATCGATCCGGTTGAGGAACTCCGGCCGGAACCGCTGCCCCAGCAGCCCCATCAGTTCCTCGCGCAGGTCGCTGACCGGACGCCCTGCCGTCTGGGCGGCCAGAATGCGGTCCGCGCCGATGTTGCTCGTCATGATCAGGATGGTGTTGCTGAAGTCGACCGTGCGACCCTGCGAGTCGGTGAGGCGACCGTCGTCGAGCACCTGCAGCAGCGTGTTGAACACATCCGCGTGCGCCTTCTCCACCTCGTCGAAGAGCAGCACCGAGTACGGCCGGCGCCGGACCGCCTCGGTGAGCTGGCCGGCCTCCTCGTACCCTACGTAGCCCGGGGGCGCCCCGACCAGCCGGCTGACCGTGTGCCGCTCCTGGAACTCGCTCATGTCGAAGCGGATCATGCTGGACTCGTCGCCGAAGAGCGCCGCGGCGAGGGCCCGGGCCAGTTCGGTCTTGCCGACACCGGTGGGTCCGAGGAAGAGGAACGACCCGTCGGGTCGCTGGGGGTCACTCAGCCCGGAACGCGACCGGCGTACGGCGGCCGCCACGGCCCGTACGGCCTCGTGCTGGCCGACCACGCGCTCGTGCAGTTGCTCCTCGATGCGCCGCAGCCTCTGCTTCTCCACCTCCGTGAGCTGGGTGACGGGAACACCGGTACGGCGGCTGACCACCTCGGCGATGTCGCTCATGTGCACCTCGGGCACCGGTGGCGTGCCCTCCTGCGCCGCCGCCAGGTCCCGCTCGGCCGCACTGATCTCGGCTTTCAGCGCACCCGCGCGCTGGTAGTCCTCGTTCGCCACCGCGCTGTCCTTCTCCCGGCGCAACTGGGACAGCCGCTTCTCGATCTCCTTCTTGTCCGGAGCCGGGGTGCGGGAACGCAGCCGGACCCGCGCCCCCGCCTGGTCGAGCAGGTCGATCGCCTTGTCCGGCAGGAACCGGTCGGTGATGTAGCGGTGGGACAACTCGGCCGCGGCGTCCAGGGCTTCGTCCGTGTAGCGCACCTGATGGTGCGCCTCGTACCGGTCGCGTACGCCCTTGAGGATCGCGACGGTGTCCTCCACGCTCGGCTCCGACACCAGGATCGGCTGGAACCGGCGCTCCAGCGCCGCGTCCTTCTCGATGTAGCGACGGTACTCGTTCAGCGTCGTCGCGCCGACCACGTGCAGTTCGCCGCGGGCCAGGGCGGGCTTGAGCATGTTGCTGGCATCCATCGCCCCCTCGCCGCCGCCGCCCGCGCCGACAACGGCGTGCAGTTCGTCGATGAAGAGGATCAACCCGTCCTCGGCGGACGTCACCTCCTGGATCACGTTCTTCAGTCGCTCTTCGAACTCACCGCGGTACTTGGCGCCCGCCACCATCCCCGACAGGTCGAGGGCAACCACCCGCCGGTTGGCCAGGGTTTCGGGCACGTCGTCGTTGACGATGCGCTGCGCGATGCCCTCGACGATCGCCGTCTTGCCGACGCCCGGCTCGCCGGTGAGCACCGGATTGTTCTTCGTACGCCGAGAGAGCACCTCGATCGTGTCGTCGATCTCGTCGTCACGCCCGACGACCGGATCGAGCCGCCCCGCCCGGGCGTCCTCGGTGAGGTCCCGCCCGTACTGGTCCAAGGTGGGGGTGGTGCTAAGGCCGCGCCCGTCGGCGCCGCCCGCCGGCCGAGCGGGGCCGGTGACGGCCCCGCCGAGCGCGCGCAACGCCTGGCCCGCGGTCGTCTCCGGGTTCGCGGCGATGCCGAGCAGGATGTGTTCGGGGCCGATGTACGTCGCGCCGGACCGTCGCGACTCGCGGTGCGCGTCGAGTAGGGCGCGCTTCGCCGCTGGCGCGAGCGGAGGCGTGTCCTCGCGTGGCCTGCCTCTGGGGACGGCCGCCTCGATCTGGCGGGCCAGGCCGTCGGGGTCGGCGCCGCTCGCGTCGAGGATCCGGCGGGTGGGGTCGGACTGGGCGGCGGCCCACAGCAGGTGCTCGACGTTGAGGTACGGGCTGCCCCACGCCGCAGCCTGCTCGGCTGCCCGTTGCAGCAGTTGCCGCGATTCGGTGGAGAGCAGCCGGGACAGGTCCACGCGCTCCACCGGACGTCCCGCGAACGGGTCTCCACCGAAGAACCGACTGATCAGGTCGTCCAAGGAGCCGCCGGGGATGCGGAACGCGTCGAGCGACATCTCATACCTTCCTGTCGGTGGGTGGGTCCTCGGGCACAGGCCCACCTGAACGCTACGCACCTTTCGCCCGTCAAGGCGGCTTTTGTGGGTTTGTGGGGAGGTCAGGGTTTGTACTCGCTGCGGCCGCGGGGAAGCCACTGCGGGTGGTTGTCGCGGAGGTCGCAGCGGAGGTCCCAGGCGCGGGGGCCCGTCGGCGGCTGCGGCCTGCCCACCATCGGATCCGCGACCAGTCCCGAACTCCAGGAACTCCAAGGAACCTCGCCCCAGCCGCGCGCCATCGGAGCCCGGCCAAGGTCAAGGACCGCGCCTTGATCGGCAGACCGGGAGGCGCGGGACTCCCGGTACCCCCGGACCCTGCGGCCTACCCCCACGAGCGCTGCGTTGTTACCGGTGGACTTGACCCACCACCCGGCAGGCGTCCGAATAGGCCATCGGCGAGCGACCGAATTTCGCTCGGTGTTCCGACAGCACCACGCAATCCGCCGTCTTGCGCCCCCAGACATCTCCGCCGAACTCGGGCGTCGAAGACGTGATCGAAGGCAGCGGTGTACGTGCGGTCGCGGTCGCGGATGAGGAACGCTCCCCGCAGCACACCGGGCGGCACCCCGCCCCACCGCCGCTGTAACCGGCGTCCGGCCGTCGTGAGACGCCGTAGTCCGGGTGTTGGACTGGGTCAGCGCACCCAGGACACGGCTTGCTGCACGGCGCCGGCACGTAGCTAAGAGCGTGTTTGAGAAGGTTCGATGTGGCTCACTGTCGTTGACCCTAGCCTGCAGCTCTGGAAACCGAGCGGTGGATCTAGGGTGTGCATCGCGGAGGTTCATCGATCGGCTTGAAGGTGCCATGGCCCTGCAGATGAAGTTGAACGCGGTCACACTCGATTGCCCTGATCCGCTTGCTTTGGCGGCGTTCTATCAGCAGGCCACCGGCCTCGAACCCCATCCGAAGTCAGACGCGGAGTTTGCTGGCCTCAACTGTCAGGACGGGATGTTCATCGGCTTCCAACGAGTCGAGGACTACCGGGCACCGCACTGGCCAGATCAAACTTTTCCCCAGCAGATCCACCTCGACTTCGCGGTCGAGGACCTGGACGAGGCTGAGGCCAGGCTGCTGGAATTGGGCGCGGGCAAGCCGGCTAACCAGCCGGGAGAGGGTAGGTGGAGGGTCTTCACCGATCCGGCCGGCCATCCGTTCTGCCTGGTCAGGGCCAAAGCGAGCGAACTGCCCTGAGAGCGATCTTTGGTCTGATGTGCATGGCATGGCGTCGTGACATCCGTTGGTCTGCTTGGCAGTGTGGCGCGGATGTCTGCTCGTCCTGATTACCCCTCGGACCTGACCGACGCCCAGTGGCGCTGATCGAGCCGCTGCTGCCGGAGCCGAGCACCGATGGCCGGCGGGAAAAGCATCCGCGGCGGGAGATCGTGAACGCGATTCATTATGTCGTGCGGTCGGGTTGTCCGTGGCGGTACTTGCCCGCTGACCTGCCACCGTGGCAGACCGTGTACTGGTACTTCACACCCGGTGGGAGGACGCTGGCCTAACCGAGAAGCTCCTGACCGCGCTGAGGGTCAAGGCGCGGGTGCAGCAGGGTCGTGAACCGGAGCCGTCGGCGGAGATCATCGACTCGCAGAGCGTGAAGGGCGCTGGCACCGTCGGGCGGGACAGCCGAGGCTACGACGCGGGCAAGAAGGTGAACGGACGGAAGCGGTTGATCGTCACTGACACCCTGGGCATGTTGGTCACCGTGACCGTCCTCGCCGCGTCTCGTGGCAGGATCGCGACGGCGCCAAGCGGGCGCTGCTCGGCGCATACCTGGCCACCCCGATCCGGCACGTCTTCGCCGATCAAGGCTTCACCGGACGCTTGGTCGATTGGACCCGAGACAGCCTGCGTACCACCCTGGAGATCGTCCGCAAGCCGACCGAGCAGCGCGGCTTCGCCGTGCACCCCCGCCGGTGGGTGGTGGAACGCTCCCTAGTGCGGTTCCACTAACGTTCGCCGGGTGTCCGGTGGGTGTTGTGGATCCTCACCGTTGGGGTGAGCGACTCCCCACCGTCGGGTGGTGGGGCGGGCCTGCGCGGGCCAACTGATCCTCGCGCCGCCCGGGGTGGGCGGCGGGGGTCACGTCGTGACTGGCCGGCGCCGGGTAGGTGCAGGCCGGCTCGACGGTGCGTGACCACCCCTGGCAGCACGACGCTGGCTGGCGGGGTGATGGGTCCGCGGCCGGTAAAGGGGTGGCGATGGTGGCGGCCGCGACGAGGTCGCGGTGCCCGGTGAAGGTGCAGTGGGGGCAGGTCAGGGTCGCCCACGCGGTTTCGGGACCCGCCGGTGGCAGGTGGAGGAGGTGCCACGTTCGTCGACGAGTCGGACGGTGATGCCGGCGAGGGTGGCCTTGTCGGTGAGGACCTGCAGGAGTCGGCCGATCTGCCACTGTCGTAGCCGCAGGTTGTGCCGCCGCCCCGCAGCGATCTCGAGCACCCCGCGCGGGTCACCCACGTGCAGCACACCCACCCCCTGCTGTTGGGCCCAGGTGATCACGGTGTGGACGGCTTCGTGTTGGGCCTGGCGGACCCGCCGCCGATGCCGGCCCTCCACCAGCCGCGCACGACGCCGGCCGCCGTGAGCCCCGCTGGCCCAGCTTCGGGCCCCGACGGGCGACGGCGGGTCTTGGTGTCGGCCAGGTGCATGCGGTGCTCGGCGCGGATCGCCCGCCCCGACACCAACAGCGCTTTCCCATCGGGGCCGGCCACCGCGTACGGGTGGATGATCCCCACATCGACCCCGGCTACCCGGCCCGGATCCAGCTGCGCACCCGGCGGGTAGACCGCCACGGGGACTTCGGCGGTGACATCGAGGAACAGCCGACCACCCTCACACAGCAGCGTGATCGACCGGACCTGCTCTACCGGGTACGGCACCTCCCGCGACAGGCGCACCCACAACGGCGCACTGCCCTTCGCCGTCCGGATCCGCACCCGACGCCCCTCCAAGGCGAAGGTGCCGTGATACCAGCGCAGCGGCACCAGCCCCCGCCGACGTCGCGAAAACCGCGCCGACACGTCACCCGCCGCTCGGCGTTTCGCCGCCGCGAACCACGCATCGGAGAACCTACGCAGCACCGACCGGGCACCAGTCGTGTCCACCTCGCCGAACGTGCCAGGCCCGGAGACGGCCAACTCCCGACACAACCCCTGATAGCCGACCAGCGGCGCGTCGCCGCGGCGGCGCCGCCACGCGTTGACCTCCAACACGCACGCCCACACGTCACCCGCCGAACGCAGCAGGCTAAAACAGCGCCGCCACTGCCCCGCCGTCACCCGCACCCCACCCGGGCCGTGCGATACACGACCCGCGGCGCGGCAGCATCCCGACGACGAGGCACGAACCAAACCCAACACCACCCCTACGACACTTTCCCCAACCCGACCGCCCCGGCGAACGTAAGTGGCCACCGCACTAGCTTGGCTCACCGCCCATCGGCGGCTGGTCCGCGACTACGAACACCAACCGGCCGTCTCCGAAGCGCTCATCCGGTGGGCCGCCATCGCCGGCATGGCGCGCTGCATCACCCACGGCGAACCCGCTCGCCGACAAAACCGCCTCACCTTCAGCCGGACCTGATCACGCCATCTCAAACACGCTCTATATGCCAGGGCCTTTGGCGGATGAAGGTCGGCCAAGGCCCGAGCGTGGATCGTCGCCGACTCGCCACCCTCGATGCAGCCCGATCCGGTGATCGCTCGGGGGTTTCCCCTGCGCGACCCGGTCGAGGCGGGACGCTGAACGGGTGGAGCAACGATCGGGACGACCGGCGCTGGGACGCCTGTTGTCCGTCGGGCGTGCCCTGTGGTCGCTGGCGGTCGGTGTTGTTGCCGGGACGGCCACCGCGCTGGTTGGGGCGCCGGAGCTGACGCCGCTGGTGATCTGGACGATCGCGGCGGGCATGATCCTCGTGTGGGTGTGGCGGGCCTGCTGGTCGGCGAGCCCGGAGCGTACCGAGCAGCTTGCCGAGGCGGAACAGCACTCCCGTTCCACCGACTCGGCGATCCTGATCGCGTCCGTGATCAGCCTCGCCGCCGTGGCCGAGGCGCTCGTCCGCGCCTCGAACCAGCAGGACGCAGTGGCTGTCACGCTGGTGATCCTCAGCGTCGTCGCGGTGGTCCTGGCGTGGGCGCTGGTGAACACGGTCTTCGCGTTGAAGTACGCCCGGCTGTACTACCGCGACGACGGCAGTGGCATCGACTTCAAGCGGGAGGACCGACCGGCGTACGCCGACTTCGCGTACATCGCCTTCACGATAGGCATGTCCTTCGGCCCGGGCGAGAACGAACCGACGAATAACCACATGCGCCGCGTCGCGCTCGGGCACGCGCTGCTCTCGTACGCCTTCGGAACCGGCATCCTGGCCGTCGCCGTCAACCTGGTCACCAACCTTGGTCAGTCATGACCTCACTAAGCGTTAGAAGCACCCGCTGCTGGAGCGGTCCGCAAGGGCAAGATCGAGCCTCATCATCACCCACACGATGACGCTGGACGACGCCTGTGGCGGACGAAGGCGCTGGTCGCACCCGGGAGGGTCGATGGTGCCCGGGCAGATCGCCACTCAGGCCCGCCGGGACGCGCCACGTGACCGCGAGCGGAACGGATGGGAGTGCACGGTGACGATCGCCGCCGGCAGGGAAGTCGGTTGATGACCACGAGGATGGCCCCGGTGGTCGCGGTGGCCTTAGTTGTCACAGCAGGCCTGCTGGCCCGCGTGCTGGTCCAGCGTCGGGTAGGTGGTCGTCGCTACCGGTGGCTGCTCGTGCCGCTGTACCGCGCATCCCGGGTCCCCGCCGTCGCCGTGCTGCTCATCGCGGCGCTGTACGTGGGAAGTCGCGCGTATCCCGGCGTGGGACACGACAATCCGGCGCGTCGTCGTGGTGCTGTTGATTGCGAGCGCGGCGTGGCTGGTGCTGCGCGCCCTGCACGTCGCCGAAGGGGTCGCCTTCAGCCGGCTGCCGGGCCAGACGCGGGCCGACGGTCGGGTCCGACGCGCCCGCACCCAGATCCGACCGGTGCGGCGCCTCGCCTCGATCGCAGTGACGGTCGCGGCCATCGGCCTGATCCTCACCACCTTCCCGCCCCTGCGCACCATCGGGCTGTCCGTGCTCACCTCGGCGGGTGCTATCGGCGCGCTGCTCGGCCTGTCCGCGCGCACCGCGCTCGGCAACGCCTTCGCCGGCATACAGGTCGCCTTCGCCGATGGCCTCCAAGTGGGGGACGTCATCGTGATCGACGGGCAGTGGGGGCGCGTCGAGGAGGTGAAGCTGACGAACGTGGTCATCCGGCTCTGGGACGACCGGATGCTCATCCTGCCCACCCACCTGCTTCACCGAACCCTTCCAACCCGGCACGAGACGCGGGTGGTCGGCCAGGTCCGGATCCACGTCGATCACACCGCCGACCTGGACGACCTCCGTGCCGAGACGAGGCGGCTCGTCGAATCGTCACCGCTGTGGGATCGGCACCAGTGGGTGCTACAGATGGTGGACGCGACGCCCCAGACCGTCGTCGTCCAGATCCAGGCATCGGCGGCCGACGGTCCGAGTGCGTGGACCTCCGCTGCGACCTGCGCGAGATGCTCGTCCCAGGACGGAACCAGGTATACCTCCGCGAAGCGGTCAAGGCACTCGCCCCTGCGGAACAGCCCCCACCGCATCGACCCGGTGCGCTGCCGCGAGCCCCGGACCTCGTCCATCTCGCCCAGCAGGAGCAGATCATTCGTGAGCTTTTCGTTCAGCTCCTCAACTCCTCAGCGGCTCAGCTGCCGGCGCTGGCAAAGCGCGACCAGGCCGGGCAGCTTTCGGGCGGCGCCGACCGGGTCGACGACCTCGGCCTACTCGCCGGGCAGATTGCCCGTATGGCGGGATAGCCCTCGGCAACGTTCCTCAGGCGTTCTCGCACCTCAGCCACATCGACGCCGCCGGAGATCCCCACCGACCTGGATACGCGGGGCGTCAGGTTCCGCCGTTACTCAGAACTCCTAGCTCTTTGAGCGTTGGAGTCGTCGCCAGCAGATGATGGTGCAGGCGAGGGTGAGGAAGGCTTCGTGGATGTCGCCGCGGATCTCCCAGCGGATGCGGAGCCGGCGGAACCAGTGCGGCAGGGCGATGTTTGTTCGACGACCCAGCGTCGGGTGCCGAGGCCGGAGCCGTAGTCGCCCGATTGGGATGAGGCAGGGTCACCCACCGCTACAGGAGGATGTGAACAAGGCCCACCGAAGCGGCTCGTAACTGGTGCTTCGACGGCGCTCCGAGGGGAGGAACCAGGTGGAATACCAGGACTTCATCAATGCAGTGGCCACGCGGGCAAAGGTGTCGCCCGATCAGGCGGCAACAGTCACTCGCGCGACGTTGCAGGCATTGGCAGATCGGATCAGCGCCGGCCAGGCCGAGGATCTTGCTTATCAACTTCCCGACGGGCTTGACGACTGCCTGCGCAAACCGTTTAGACAGGACCACGTCGAGGCGTCACTCGGGTTCGACGATTTCATGCAGCGGGTGGCGGATCGCCCGGACGTCGACCCTGCGCTCGCGGATGCCGGGGTCGGTGCGGTACTCACCACGCTGCGTGAGGCTGTCACCCGCGACGAGTTCGAGAATGCGCTGGCCCAACTTCCGAAGGAGTTCCGGCAGGCCATCGAACCGGCCCCTGTCGGTGGCGGGCGGCGCTCCGGCTCGTAACACGCACAGTCGAGGTAGGAATGGGGTTCCGGCGACCGGCTGCCTGCTGAGCCGGCCGGCTGATCGGCGCGTTGGCCTGCCCGCCGCCTGGCGTGAGAGTACGCCGGCAGGAGGCGGGTGCCCATTCATTACAACCGGTCGTCCGCCGCGGGCAGTTGCGGCCGTGGCCTTACAGACAGATTCGGCGCCATCACCGCCGGCCGGGCGAACTCGTCCGCCGGTGCGCGCCGTCTCGCGAACCGAACCGGCACGGATCATCCGTACGGCTCGTGGTCCCGGCGTACCTCGCGCTACTCGTCCTGACGATCGGTTGCGAGGTGGTGCTCGTACTGCTGGTGCCGGTGCCTTGCGTGTCGCCCTCCGGGCTCTGGGTAGGCGTCCTCGGGCTGGTAGGACTCGTCGTGCGGGTCCGACACGTCCTCGCACTGCGGAGCGGCAGCCCTGCCACCATGTGTGGGAGGGGTGTCCAATGCACTCGGCGGCGGGGCAGCCGGTTTGTCGGACAGCCCCCGGAAATTAGGACAAATCCTACTCTATTGCGGCACGATGAACAGCATGGATCCGCCGAGTGTCACCCCCGACGAAGATACCTCGCACCCGCCAGCCAGAAGGCCAGGTGGGGCGGTTCTGATCGCTGCGGCCGCAGCCATCGGCGGCTTCCTCTTCGGCTACGACACCGCGGTGATCAATGGTGCCGTCGATGCGATCAAGGCGGAGTTTCACCTCTCGGCATTGGTGCTGGGCACCGCGGTATCCGCAGCGCTGCTCGGCGGTGCGATCGGTGCGTGGTTCGCCGGTCCGCTGGCTGATCGGATCGGTCGTGTACGGGTGATGCTGATCACGGCGCTCATGTTCGCGGTGAGCGCCGTCGGCTCGGGACTCGCCATAGGTCCCATCAGCTTGACCGCCTGGCGGGCCGTCGCTGGAATGGCCGTCGGCGCTGCCAGCGTCGTCGTCCCCGCCTACATCGCCGAGATCTCTCCTGCAGGCAAGAGGGGGCGATTGGGCTCCCTGCAACAACTGGCCATTGTGATAGGGATCTGCGCCGCCCTTCTGACGGACTACGCCTTGGCCACCTCGGCCGGTGGTGCCAGGAACGACGTGCCGTGGGGCGGGACGGCGTGGCGGTGGATGTTGGCCTCGGCCGCGTTTCCCGCGGCACTCTACGGCCTACTGGCGCTGCGGATCCCCGAGTCCCCGCGTTACCTGGTCCGACGCCACCGCGACGAGCAAGCACGTGAGGTGCTGCAGCGGTATGTCGGCGACGGCGAGCGCCTCGGGGAAATCAGACGGTCCCTCGCCGGCACCAAGCAGACCATCGAACTCGCTGACCTCCGTGGCCGTTCCGCTCGGGACCGACGCTTCGGACTGCTGCCGATCGTGTGGATCGGCATCGTTCTCGCAGCCTTGCAGCAGTTGGTCGGCATCAACGTGATCTTCTACTACTCCACCACCCTCTGGCGGGCCGTCGGCTTCACCGAGAACGATGCCCTCCTGACGAGCGTCATCACCAGCCTGATCAACCTCACCGGCACTTTCGTGGCGATCGCCCTCATCGACCGGGTCGGTCGCAAGCCGTTGCTGACGGTCGGCGCTGCCGGCATGGCGCTCACTCTGGCTACCCTCGTCTGGTGCTTCAGCCGCGCCACCGGCACCGGGGAGAACCTCACCCTTGCGCCCGGCGTGGATGTCGTCGCGCTCCTCGCGGCCAACCTCTACGTCCTGTCTTTCGCGGCGAGTTGGGGGCCGACGCTCTGGGTGTTGCTCGGCGAGATGTTCAACAACCAGATCCGCGTCACGGCGGTCGCGGTCGCCGGGGCAGCACAGTGGATCGCCAACTGGCTGGTCACTATCTCGTTCCCGAGCCTCGCCGACGTCAGCCTGCCCCTCACGTACGGCATATTCACCGCATTCGCGGCCCTCGCCCTCGTCTTCGTCCAGCGCTTTCTCCCCGAAACGAAGGGACGAGAACTGGAAGCGATGTAGTTTGGCCCAGCTCCGGATTCTTTCTCCAGAGGCTTCAGCTCCGCTGACTCATCCCTGCTCGCCCAGGTCGCTCACGACATGAACCCTGCCCGACGCGCCGTACGTCTGCCGTGACAGCGGCGGCGCGCGGTGGCGTCCCGCCGCCGAACGGCCCCAAGGCGCGACTTTCAGCGGCGGGTCACCGAGGTGCGGTTGGCACAGCATGAAGGTCGTTGATGGCTGTTCAGGTGCCCGCCCTGGGCTGAGCTGCCCGGGGATCAGTCCCCTACCCGGGCGAAGGTCACGCGGGCGCCGGCTGGCAGTCGGTACAGGTCGTTCAGCTCCAGCACGCCAGTAACCGCGCCGAACAGGTTGGCCTTGCGCAGCCGGGCTGTCCCTCGGCGAGATGGTGGCGGGAGCCCGCTGGCGTCGGTGCGCTTGCTGTCCTGCACCGCGATGGTCAGCCGGAACGTCCTGGAGTCCTACCGCAGCGCGTCGCTGGGCTACTGTCGGAATCGATCACCGAGGTGGCGGTGACGCGGCTTCGGCACGTCGTCGCCGCGGCCGCCGGCGCGGCCGGGCTCGCCGGCGACGCGTTGCAGGACTTCGTCTTGGCCGTGCATGAGCTGGTCACCAATGTCGTGCGCCACGGCGGTGGCAGCGGACGGCTCCGCCTGCTGCGCGACGCGGTATCCCTGTCCTGTCAGGTCATCGACTACGGCCCCGGGACAGAGGATGTTCCGATCGCCCTGCCGCGACCCCGAACCACGGGCCGCCGGGGCCTGTGGCTAGCGCAGCAGCTGACCGAGAGCATGGTCATAGACAGCGGGCCGGACGGGACGAGAGCCACCGTCACCGCCCGCCTCCCCGGCATACAGTCGAGCGGGAACGGATCAGGAGCGGCGTGGAACGGACGTGGCAGTCGGAGACGACTGTGAGCGACGGGACCGCCGTCGTGACACTGTTTGGCGAACTCGACATCGCCGCAGCCAACCCGCTAGGGCACGTCCTGCTGGGCGCGATCGCCCGCGCGCCCCGCGTCCAGGTCGACTTGGCGCGGGTCAGCTTCATCGACTCCACCGTGTTGAACGCGTTTGTCAACGCCCACGGCCGTGCCTCCGGCAGGGGCGTCAGCCTCGCCCTGGTCAATCCCACCGGCCATGTCCGGCGCGTGGTGTCGATGACCGGGATCCTGCCACTGCTCAGCACGCCCGACGCCGTCGTTCTAGGCAGTGTCTCGAAGTCGGGTGCGGCGTGTCGATGATCGATAGACGGCGAGGTCTCCGGTAGAGGGTTCATCGACCAAGAAGAACCTGAATACCGGAGACCTCGTGGCCACCATAGCGGTGACGAGGCGGCACGACCTGACCGACGTCCAGTGGCGGGTGTTGGAGTCGCTGCTGCCTGCGGGTAAGCGGCCGGGACGACCGTCGCAGTGGAGCAAGCGGCAACTCATTGACGGTATCCGGTGGCGGGTGCGTGTCGGTGCGCCGTGGCGGGACGTGCCGGCGTGTTACGGCTCCTGGCAGGCGATCTACGCGTTGTTCCGGCGCTGGCAGCGGGCCGGGGTCTGGCAGCAGATCGTCACCGGCTTGCAGGCTCGCGCGGACGCGGCCGGGTTGATCACGTGGGATGTGAGCGTTGATTCCACCATCGCTCGGGCCCATCAGCACGCCGCGGGCGCACGTCGGCGCCCGCAGGAGCAGATCGAGCCGCCCGGCGGAGTCCATGCCGAGCCAGGCGACCACGCCTTGGGCCGGTCCCGCGGCGGGTGGACCACCAAGCTGCACCTGGCCTGTGAGCAGGGCGGCAAACCGCTGTCGATGCTGTTGACCGCCGGACACCGCGGTGACAGTCCGCAGTTCGCCGCCGTGCTGGCCGGCATCCGCGTGCCCCGTCTCGGTGTCGGTCGTCCCCGCGTGCGACCCGAGCGAGTCATCGCCGACCGGGCCTACACCTCCCGCGCCAACCGGACCTACCTGCGCCGCCGTGGGATCCAAGCGTGCATACCGAGCAAGGCCGACCAGGACGCCCACCGGCGGGCCAAGGGCTCCGCCGGTGGGCGGCCACCAGCCTTCGACCCCGAGGTCTACCGGCAGCGACACGCCGTCGAGTGCGGCATCAACCGCCTCAAGCGCCACCGCGGGCTGGCCACCCGATACGAAAAGCTGGCCGTCCGCTACCAAGCGACCATCCACGTCACCGTGATCAACGAGTGGCTACACGCACTTCGAGACACTGCCTAGATCCGGTGCACCGACTTCTCCCGGTCGTTTTCATAAAACATCGGCAACCCGACGCTATTTAGCGTTTGGCACCACGGCGGACGTCGATCAGCTCTGCGACTGTTGCCCCTGCTGTCCTACCAGCCGCGCCGTGACTTGCCTCAGCGGTTGGCTGTTGTTGACGATCTTCTTCATCTGTTGCCACGCCGCTCGGGCCGGAGATCCGCCCCTCGCGCCACCCAGGCCCCCCGCACCGCCGCCAGCCGCCGCCCGCTGGTTCTGAGCCAGTTGCTGGGTGGTCTGCCCGAGTTGTTGACCAACCTGCTGGGTGGCCTGCTGCAGCGTCTGCGACAGCGGCCCATGGGGTCCCAGCGCCTCCTGCGCCGTCTGCCCGACGTGGTCGAGCGTCCGTGCTAGCGGCCCCTGCGGCCCGAGCACCTGCTGAGCTGTCTGCCCGACCTGGTTCACGGCGGTGTCCACCGTCTTCACCACCGACTCGATGATCTGAGGGTTGCGCTCGATGGTGCGCAGGGCGCTGTCGAGAATGCCGCGGAGCTCTTCGAGTCGAACCTCGAGCATCGCCTCGGCCTCAACGCCCTTGATGTCGATTTTCACCGTGCCGAGATGCGCCTGAACGCCCACGTCGAGCTGGAGCAGGCTACCCAGCCGGGCTCGCAGGGAGACGGAGGCGTCCAGGTTGTCGACCTCGACGTAGATCTGTTCGACCTTGACCTGCGGGATCTGGAGGACGACGTCTGGGTCTGACATCGTCTTGCTGCTGTGCCCGCCAGCCGGCTGGGGAAGGTCGTGCTCACCACGCTTGGTGGCGGCGGGGCGGTTGCCGGGCTCGGCACCCGTTGGCTCGCCGCCGCGACTGAAGTTCTGGCCCCGACCGGCGACCTCCGCGCCCTCCTCGGCGTCGCGCTGCCGATCGACCTGCTCGCGCTGTTCTGGGGGCGACTCCCGTGCGCCCGTGTCCCGGCTCTCCGGTTCGGCCATCCCGCACTCCTCGGGCCTCGCCTCGCATGCGGACCGGATGGAGCCCACCATCGCTGTGTGGCTCCGGCCCTCGGCCCACCCCCTCGGACCGGGTCGCGGTCTACCCGTGTCCCGACGCATCAAACGGCTTAGAGGTGCGGCCGAGGAGACGGCGGTCCTCCTGCTGTCCGTCTTCTACGCCATCACCAGCGCCGGCCTGTACCAGCTTTGGGTGACCCACCGGATCACCCACCGCCCTCCGCCACCCCGCGCCTGAGGGCGGGCGAATCGCCGTTTCACCCCGGCGGGCGCGGGTACACGCCGCAATCCGGTTCGAGAAGGGATCCGAGGTGAACTACACCGAGTTCATCCAGTCCGTGGCAGCGCGACCGAAGGTTCCGCCGGGGCAGGCGGAACCGATCACCCGCGCCACGCTCGAGACGTTGGCAGAACGGATCACTGGCGGCCAGGCAAGGGACCTCGCCTCCCAGCTCCCTGAGGAGCTACGAGGCCTGGTGCGTAGGCCCACCGAAGATCCGGAACGGTTCGGGCTCGCCGAGTTCTTCAAACGGGTGCAGTCACGGGCCGGGGTGGATCGCCAGGTGGCCACCGACGGAGCACAGGCCGTGTTGGATACCCTTCGTGAGTCGGCCAGCGCCAAGGAGTACGGGGACCTTGTCGACCAGTTGCCGCAGGAGTTCTGGCAGGTGACCGGGCCGGGGACGGGACGGCTCGAGCCCCGCCGGGTCGGCACCTAACTAGGGCGCGCGGACCCCAGAAAGCTCGGGCGGTAGCGGCGCCGGAAGAATCGGCGGATCATCGGCTTGGTGCTGTCCGGCTCGGCACCGTCCCCGTGTCAGTCAACCTGATCACCACATGCGCCCACTCGGAATGACCACGTTCCGGACGCGGCCTGCCTGCACAGCATCCCTGCATCGAGGAAGCCGACGTTATCTCATGTCGGCGACGGGAAACGACAGCACGACGCACATGGAACTCCACGCCAGTGGATCAACGGGAGGACATGGTGGGCACCAACCACCGGCTGGCCGACCGCTCGCAGCAGCGGCCGCTGCGGATCGCGATGGTGCTCCCGCCCTGGCTGTCGGTGCCCCCATCGGGCTACGGCGGGGTGGAGCACCTGGTGGCCGGTCTCGTGGATGCGCTGGTCGATCGGGGTCACCAGGTGACCGTGTTCGGGGCCGGGCCGCAGCATGGCACCGCCGCCTACTTCGTTTCGACGGTGCCGGAACTGCAGTACGAGCGGCTCGGCGAGACGTTGCCCGAGGTGGCCCACGTGGCCCGGGTCACCGGCCTGATCAGCGCCGACGACTTCGATGTCGTCCACGACCACACCACCATCGGACCGATCAT
The DNA here is from genome assembly GCF_036184225.1 of Micromonospora globbae. NCBI lineage: Bacteria > Bacillati > Actinomycetota > Actinomycetes > Micromonosporales > Micromonosporaceae > Micromonospora > Micromonospora globbae. The sequence continues at coordinate 4,818,598 of NZ_CP108084.1, read as the reverse complement.
CGCTGGCCGGCGCGCCGTGCCCACCGTGGCGACCGTGCACGGCAACCCGGTAGGCGAGTACGGCGAGGTACTCAGCTTCACCGACCAGGGCGTCGCCCTGGTCGCCATCTCGCACGCCCAGCGCCGACTGAACCCGCAGCTGCCCTGGGCCGGCACCGTGCACAACGCGATGGACCTCGCCGGCATCCCCCGCAAGACGGCGCCTGGCCGGGGGCCGGTGCTCTGGCTGGCCCGGTTCAGCCCGGACAAGGGACCGGACGTTGCCATCCGGGCGTGCCGGGCCGCCGGCCTGACGCTGATGCTGGTTGGCAAGTGCAATGAGCCGATCGAGCGCCGCTACTACGACGAGGTCATCCGGCCGCTGCTCGACGAGGACGTCACGGTGGTGTTCAACGCCGATCGGGAGGCGGTGCTGCAGATACTGGTCGACGCCCGCTGCCTCATCATGCCGATCCAGTGGGAGGAGCCCTTCGGCATGGTCATGTTGGAGGCCATGGCGACCGGCACCCCAGTGGTCGCGTTCAACCGCGGCGCCGTCCCGGAACTCCTCCGACCCGGCCTGACCGGGCTGGTCTGCGAGGCCGACGAGGAACTGCCGGCGGCGCTGCACGAGGCGAGCACCCTCGACCCGGCAGCGTGCGTCGCCCACGTGGAGGAGAACTTTTCCACGCAGCGGATGGCCCGCGGCTACGAGCAGATCTACCGACGCGCTGCCGTGAATGTCTAGGACTGCTTGAGCAAATCCCTCGAGCCGATCAACCGGATGAACTGGCAGCTCGATACGAGGTGGGAGTCGGCACGCTCAACATCGCACGAGTTGCTCTGGATGTCGTACCGGCCCGGCCCTGATCGCGCATCCGGCTGCGCGTTGCAGGCCGAGGCGCTGGACGCTCGGGGGTTGCTGGGGTGCCACTTGCCGTTCCGCACCCGCGGCCGGCGGCACGGCTCGATTCGGCGGCAGCGCATGGATCGTCGCCGCAGCGCCGACCCCGATGGCGGCCGCCGCGCTAACGCCCAGCGATCTCGCGGCGTTGCTGGACACCGCTGGCCGTCAACGGGGCGCCGCCGCGGAGGCGGACAAGCTGCACGGCATCGTCCGTAACGAGCAGATGCACCAACCAGCGGCCGCCGAGCAGGCCATGGGCGTGCACCTCCAAGGCCTGGTGCGGCAACTCGACGCGGTCTGTCAGACGCTGTAGCAGCTGGAGCAGCGCATCGACGAGGCGTCCATCGCCCATTCCGATGCGAAGGTCGTGACCAGCATCCCCAGTCTCGGTATACAGCTCGGCGCCCGTTTGACCCGTGCTGCACCCGGACGACCAGGCCAAGCAGGCGGAAGGCGGGACCGACCGGCCCCACGCCCTCGCGGAAGCGGTGCTGCCGCAACGGCGGCACGATCTCGGCCACCGCCATGTACGGCCGCTTCATCGACAAGTTCCCGATCGGGTCGTTCATCCGGTCCCTGAACATGAAATCCGGGCAGACCCACGTGCAACGCTACATGCGGCCATTGCTGGAACGGATCCGCAAGGGCGAGATCGATCCCAGCTGCATCATCACCCACACGCTACGGCTCGACGACACTCCGCACCGCTACGACATCTCGAAGAACAGGTATGAGGACTGCGCGAAGGTCATGCTCAAGCGTTGACCTTCTCTCCGCCTTCGCGGACCCAGATCCCCTCGCAACTGCCAGCGGAACAGGGGGCGTCCGGATGGCTTCCTGCCCGCTGCCGCCCCCACCCTCGCTTCACACGTTAGGGCGATTTCAACCAATATAGACTTCTTGCCGGCCTGTTGTTCCTACGCTCGGTGAGTCATCCGCCTCAGCCCACAGCGGGGTAACCATGCCCAAGCGGTCAACTACCGAACCTCGCCAGGACCGCCAGCCCGCGATCCTCGCCCCGGCGGAGTTCGGTGGCTATCCCGGCCCGCTTCGTCGGCCGGTGCCAGGCAACACGCTGCTACGGCTGCTCGCCACAACCGACGCCAAGCAGATCGGCCTGCTCTATCTGAGCACCTCGTTCTTCTTCTTCATCGCCGCAGGTATCGAGGCGCTGCTCATGCGCGCGGAACTGGCCCGGCCCGAGTTGCAGTTCCTGTCCCCAGAGCAGTACAACCAGTTGTTCACCTCACACGGCACGATCATGATGTTCCTCTTCGCCACCCCACTGGCGTTCGCCTTCGGGAACTACCTCGTGCCACTGCAGATCGGCGCACCGGACGTCTCGTTTCCCCGGCTCAACGCCCTCGCCTACTGGCTGTACCTGTTCGGCGGGCTGATCGTGCTCGGCTCGTTCGCCAGCCCGGGCGGCGCCGCGGACTTTGGCTGGACCGCCTACACCCCGCTCAGCCAGTCCCAACACACCCCCGGCGTCGGCGCGAACGCGTGGATCATCGGCCTAGTGCTCTCCGGCATCGGGACCATCCTCGGGTCGGTCAACCTGATCACCACGGTAATCACCCTGCGCGCGCCCGGGATGACGATGTGGCGGCTACCGCTGTTCACCTGGGCCATGTTCATCACCACGCTGATGGCGATCGTGGTGTTCCCCCTGCTGTCCGCCGCGCTTCTCGGCCTGCTGTCCGACCGACTCCTGAGCAGTCACGTCTACGACGCCAGCCAGCTATCGCAAGAAGTTCATCGAGGAACGCACTCGCGAGACTCAGCGGCTGACCAAGGTCCTCGAAGACGGCGGGATCAAGCTGGACTTGGTCGCGTCGCGCACGTTCGGCGTGTCTGGACGGGCCATGATCGAGGCTCTCATTGGCGGGGAACGCGACCCGCACGTGTTGGCCCAGCTGGCCAAGGGGACGCTCCGCCGCAAGATCCCCGACCTGACCATGGCGTTGGCCGGCGCTTCGTCGAACACCACGCCCTGCTGGCCCGCCTGCATCTCGACCACATCGACCATCTCAACATGATCGGACGGTTGGACCATCAGATCGAGCGGCTAATCGTCCCTTTCGCCCCTCAGGTGCAGCTACTGAAGGGCATCCCCGGCATCGGTGAACGGGCCGCGCAGGCCATCATCTCCGAGATCGGCGTGGATATGGGCTGGTTCCCAGCGCCGCGCACCTGGCCTCCTGGGCCGCGCTGTGTCCAGGCAACCACGAATCCGCAGGCAAACGCACCACCGGCAAGACCCGCAAGGGCAACATGGACCTCTGCAGCGTACTGGTCGAAGCCGCCTGGTCCGCGTTTCGAACCCGGACCTACCTCGGCGCCCGGTTCCGTCGCCTACACCGCCGCTTCGGCAAGAACGGAGCGAACAAGGCAGCCGTCGTCCTGGCCCACAACATCCTGGTCATCGTGTGGCACGTCCTAACCACCAACACCTCATACGTCGACCTCGGCGCGGACTACTACCTCCGCCGTGACGACCCTCAGACCCGCAAGAACCGCCGCCTTCACCAACTCCAAGACCTCGGCTACACCGTCGAACTCGCCCTCACAGCCTGAACCACAGCCGGTACAAGACCCATCGAGGCTGGGCCCCGATGCTGTCGCCTGCCCACCACGGTCAGTTTCGTCTGAGCGGCCGCGCCGGCCTGACCCTCTACACCGTCATCCGCGAGCTGCAACGACTCCTCCCGTCCTGGACCGGCGCCTGCATCACCTGCCACCAACCCGTGAAACCCCTACACCGGCAACAAACGCCACCTAACCTAACAAAGCACTCCTAGCGGGCGCGGCTTATCACGGTGACCTCCTCGCCACCCGAGCCCCGGGCGGCGGCGCCGCGTGCCGCGGCCGCCGGGGGACTTCGGCCGGTCGCGATGTACGCCCGGTGATCGGCCGTCTCGTGACACGCTGCCGTGGGGGACGACCCGGACGGGAGCGGAAGTAATGATCATCGGTACCGCGGTGAACGGCAGCTGATGGGCCGAGCGGTGGTCATGCTGGCCGCGGTGGTGGCGGCCGCGCTGGTGGACGTGCTCAGCGGCGTACTCGTCAACCGGATCGCCCGTGGTCGCTACGCATGGCTGCTGGCGCCGCTGCGCCAGGCCTGCCGCCGCCCGACGACCGCCGTTCTGCTACTCGCGGGCCTCTACGCCGCGCTGCCGGGAGGGCCGGGCCCGTGGCTGCGCGAGGGCCGCCACGCCATCCTGTTGTTGCTGATCGGCAGCGTCGCCTTGCTGGTGGTCAGGGCGCTGCACGTCGCCGAGAATGTGGCGTTCAGCCGGCTGCCGGCCGGGGGGGTGGCCGACCGTCGGATCCGCCGCACCCGCACCCAGATCCGGCCGGTGCGACGGTTGACCTCGACGGCGGTCACGATCGTCGCGATCGGTCTGATCATGACCACCTTCGAGCCGATACGCCTGTTCGGCATCTCGGTGCTCACCTCGGCCGGTGTGATCGGCGCCGTGATCGGCCTGTCCGCCCGGACCGCGCTGGGCAACGCCTTCGCTGGCATCCAGGTCGCCTTCGCGGACGGCCTCTACGTCGGTGACGTGCTCGTCATCGACGGCGAGTGGGGTCGCGTCGAGGAGGTGAAACTGACCAACGTCGTGATCCGGCTCTGGGACGACCGCCGGCTCATTCTGCCCACGACCTACTTCACCGAGCGCCCGTTCCAGAACTGGACGCGACACGAGACCCGGGTGGTCGGCAAGGTCCAGATCCACGTCGACCACACCGCCAACCTGGACGACCTGCGCGTCGAGGCGCAGCGCCTGATCGAGGCGTCGCCGCTGTGGGACCGGCACCAGTGGGTGCTCCAGATGGTCGATGCCAACCCGCAGACCGTCGTCATCCAGCTCCAGGCTTCCGCCGCCGACGGGCCGAGCGCCTGGGACCTCCGCTGCGACCTGCGCGAGGCGATGGTTCGCTACCTGCGGGAGAACCACCCGCAGTGGCTGCCCCGCACCCGCAGCGAGTACAAGCCCTGATTCCGCGCCCGGGATGCGGCATTCGCGTTGCCGACCAGCAGCCGGGCCGTTAGACCACCATGGGGCTGACACGCAACGAAGGTGGGGAACCCGATGCTGGTTGACCTGCTCGCCCAGGACGCCGCACCGGGAGACCTCATGGCGGCGCGGGTGCAGATGGCCCTGTCCCTGGGCTGGCACATCGTCATCGCCTCGTTCGGCGTCGGCATGCCGGCGGTCACCGTCTTCGCCGAGTGGCGCGGGCTGCGCACCGGGGACCCGACCTTCACCCGGCTGGCGCGCCGCTGGGCCAAGGCGATGGGCGTGCTGTTCGCGGTCGGCGCGGTGTCGGGGACCATCCTGTCGTTCGAGATGGGGCTGCTCTGGCCCGGCCTGATGGGCCGCTTCGGCGACGTGATCGGCCTGCCGTTCGCGATGGAGGGCATCGCGTTCTTCGTCGAGGCGATCTTCGTCGGGATCTACCTGTACGCCTGGGACCGGGTGCCACCCCGGGTGCACCTGCTCTCCGGACTGCCGGTCTGTGTCGCGGGCGTGGCGTCCGCGTTCTTCGTGGTGTCGGCGAACGCCTGGATGAACCAGCCCCGCGGCTTCGACCTGGTCTCCGGCGAGGTCACCGACGTCAGGCCGTGGGAGGCGATGTTCAACCCGGCGACGCCGCCGCAGACCGTGCACATGATCGTGGCAGCGTTCATGGTGACCGGCTTCGGCATCGCCAGCGTCTACGCGGTGGCCCTGCTGCGCGGCCGCCGGGACCGCTACCACCGGCTCGGCTTCGCCATCCCGTTCACCGTCGCCGCGGTGCTGTCCCCGGTGCAGGTGGTGGTCGGCGACTGGGCCGCGCACTTCGTCGGGGAGTACCAGCCCACCAAGCTCGCCGCGATGGAGGGGCTGGCCCGCACCCAGGCCGGCGCGCCGCTCTCGCTCGGCGGCGTCTACGTCGATGGCGAACTGCGGTATGCCGTCGAGGTCCCCAACGCCCTGTCCTTGCTGGCAAAGTGGGACCCGGACGCGGTCGTGATGGGCCTGGACCAGGTGCCCGACGATCAGGAGCCACCGGTGACGGTGGTCAAGTGGGCGTTCCAGCTGATGGTGGCCATCGGCTTCGGGCTGGTGGCGCTCTCCGCCTGGTGGGCGCTTGCGTGGTGGCGGCGTCGGGGTCCGCCGCGCTCGCCGTGGTTCCTGCGGGCCGCCGCCGTGTCCGGGGTCGCCGCCGCCGTCGCGGTCGAGGCCGGCTGGGTCGTCACCGAGGTGGGGCGGCAACCCTGGATCGTGTACGGGGTGCTGCGCACCGCCGAGGCGGTAAATCCGGCGCCGGGCCTGGCCACCGGCCTGGCCCTGGTCGCCGCCGTCTACGCGGTGCTCACCGTCTCCACCGTCGCGGTGCTGTGGCGGATGGCCCGGCACCGCGACGAGCCGGTCGCTCCGCAGGAGGGCGTACCCGAACCGGTGGACAGCGGCCGATGACCGTCGCTGACGTCCTGCTCGGGGCGCTGCTGGGCGGTCTGACGCTCTACACCCTGCTCGCCGGCGCGGACTTCGGCGCCGGGATCTGGGACCTCCTCGCCGGCGGGGCGCGCCGCGGCGCAGCCCGCCGGGAACTGATCGCGCACTCGATCGGCCCGGTGTGGGAGGCCAACCACGTCTGGCTGATCCTGGTGATCACCCTGTTCTGGACCACCTTTCCGCCCGCGTTCGCCGCGTTCGCCTCCACCCTTTACATCCCGCTGACCCTGGCCGCGCTGGGCATCATCGGTCGTGGCGCGGCCTTCGCCTTCCGCAAGGCCAGTCACACCCTCACCGAGCAACGCCTCTACGGCGCCACGTTCGCGCTCTCCTCGGTGGCCACCCCGTTCTTCCTCGGCTCCATCGTCGGCGCGGTCGCCTCCGGTCGCGTCCCACCCGGCATCGCCGAGGGTGACATCTGGCGCAGCTGGCTCAATCCCACCTCCATCTACGCCGGCCTGCTCGCGATCGGCGTGTGCGCGTACCTCGCCGCGGTCTACCTCATCCACGACGCGCGCCGCGCCGGTGCCGCCGACCTGGTGGCCCAGTTCCGCCGCCGCGCCCTGGTCACCGGCATGGTGGTGGGCGTCGGCGCGGCGGCCGGGCTGGCCGTCGTGGCCGCCGACGCGCCGGACCTTTTCGCCGATCTTCGGGGCCGGGCGCTCGCCCTGGTGCTGCTCTCGTTCGCCGCGGGGCTCGGGTCGCTGGTGCTGATCGCCGCCGGCCGCTACCGGGCGGTGCGGGTGACCGCGGCCCTCGCGGTCGCGGCGGTCCTCTGGGCCTGGGGCGCCGCCCAGTACCCAGACCTGCTGCCGCCCGACCTGACCGTCACCGAGGCGGCCGGTGATCCCACCGTGCTTGCCACGGTGCTCGCCGTCCTCGCGGTCGGAGCGCTGCTGCTGGCGCCCTCCCTGTTCTGGCTGTTCGGCATTTTCCAGCGCTCCAAGCCGGCCGCCGGCAACCCACCGCCCCGGTGACGCTCACCCGGGCGGGCAGTCTGTGGGCGGCGCTGGCGGCGGCGGTGGCGCTGGGAGCCCTGCACGTGCTCGCGCCGGCCATCCGCCGGAGACTGCCGGTGCCCACCCACGCGGCGACCTCCCTCGGTGGCGGCATCGCCGCCGCGTACGTGTTCCTCTACCTGCTGCCGCGCCTCGCGGAGGGCAACCAGGCGGTGGCCCACGTCCTGGAGGAGGAGGTCACGGCCACCCCGGCCCGCGGGTTCGTGCTGTTCCTCGTCGCGCTGGTCGGTTTCTTCACGTTCTACGCCCTGGAACGTGTCACTCACCGCTCGCAGCAGCGCCGGCAGGAGCCCACCCGGCTGGTCTTCGGGTTCCAGCTCGGCTTCTTCGCCCTGTACAGCGGCCTGATCACGTACACCCTGGCGACCAAGCTGGACGCGGGGCTCGGGCCGGCGGTGCTGTTCGCCGTCGCCATGGGGCTGCACGTGCTGGCCACCGACGGCGTCCTGGCCGAGCACTTCCCGGTCAGCCTCACCACCGGGTGGCGTCTCGTCCTGGTCGCCGGCGCCGCCGGCGGCTGGGTGACCGCGGTCGCCGTCCAGCCCACCGGCGTGCTGATGAACGTGCTCACCGCGTTCCTGGGTGGCGGGATCCTGCTCAACGTTTTCGTCGACGAACTGGCCCCCGAACGGCACTCCAGCCTCACCTGGTTCACCGTCGGCCTGGCCGCCTACTCCGGCCTGCTCGCCTTCGCGACCTTCACCACCGACGTCGGCGCTGCCTGAGGGCGATCATCGGCCGATGTCAGACGGCCAGTCGGTGGTGGTGGCCGGTTGTCAGCGGCTGACCGTCACGTCGACCGGTCCGGCCCAAGGGTGCCGTCGTTCAGTGGGGTGCAGCGGATGCCGCCCCTGCGGCGCAGACCTGGTGCCCGCCTTCGAGGACCACGACACCGTGGAGGGAGTGTTCATCGCCGACCGCGACCTCGACCGGTGGGAGTGGTCAAACACCCGCACCCTGCGGCGACTGATCACTGAACGTAACTTGGCCACCGTCGGCGCCTTCGTCCACCAGGTGCGTATGGGCAAGTCGCTCAAGACCAACCAGCCCACGCTGGAGAAGCTGTGCGGCCTGGTCATCGAATCCTTGTGGTACGCGGCGATCACGACGAAGATGTCCCACGCCACCGCCACGGTCACCGCGCTCGACTACGCCGCCGAGGCGGTCATGGGCAACGTGTATGACCCGACCGGCGTGGACGACCTCGCCAAGGACTGGACGCCGGGCGAGAGGTCGCGGTTCAGCCAGACGTTCAGCATCGCGGCCAAGCGGGGCCGCGAGGCGCAGCGACTCGCCGCCGATGGTGACCATCAGGCAGCCATCGATATCTGGCACGCGGTGTTCGGCGAGCCGTTCCCCGCCCCGACCGCCCAGCCCGCCGCGCAGGCGCTGGCCGCGCTGAGCGCGGGCAGCATCACCTCCACCGGCCGGGCCGTGACCTCGCAGCGCGGCGCCCAGACCAACCGGCCGGCGAGGTCATGGCGTACCCGGTAACGGCGGTCCTGCGGGACCCCGCCGCGGCAGCCGACCACCTCCTGCGCCACGCCGACGTGTTCGGCGTGGCGCAGGCCGCCGGCCACACCGCCGCGCTGGGCGCCGCCCGGCTTGAACTGACCCTGCTGCCACTTCCCGCCTTCGCCGCCGACGGCTATCCAGTCGAGCGAATCCGGCTGGTCATCCTGCCGCCCGGCCAGCGAGTGCATGCCTACCCCCGCAGTGGCAGCAGTCGTCTCTTCAAGCACCGCAACCCGCAGCTCGGGGATCTCTGCCTGCAGTACAACCGCGACGACCCTGCGCTGCGGTGGCTCGCCGAAGATGGGCTAGAACCCCTGGTCACCCTCGTGCACCGACACATGATCTTCGAGGAGGCGTGGCGGCGCAGTGGCGAATGGCCGTGCGAGGATGCCCCCCACGGCGACAACCGGCAGGCTCCACACCGGATCGCCACGATCGCGATGCGAAAGGAACTGGCCCGGTGGTCACGGACCTACTGCCTCGCCGACATCAACCCCCTGGTCGGACCCGCTTGCGCGATCGCCTGCAGCAGCCACCCATCACCAAGAGCGCCGAGATGCTGCTCGGCGACTTCGGCCCCCGCGGGATCAACGCCATCGTCGCGCGGATGGAGTGCGCGATCATCTACCGCTTCGGACTGCGCCGCCTGATGTGGCGCCGGTGGGTACTGCGCAGGCTCCGTCGTCGGGCCTGTCTGCCCGATACATCCCCGACCGCCACCGAATAGGTCGTTACTCCTTGCCCGGACAGTCGGCCGCTCGCCAATGGGGGCGACCGGAGGTGTCCAGCCCATCGGGAAACCACCTGCAGGCAGAAGTGTGTCTGTGATGGGTGTGCTCGTCATCGGGGTTCGTCATCGGGGGCTCCTGTCACGCCGCTGCTGGCGCATGAGATGGGGCAGCATGGTTGGCCGGCGCACGCGACGAGGTTTGGGGGCCGATTCTCAGGCGACCGTGACGCTGATCTGGGATTTGGTCCGGTGCCGGGTCACTCTCGACAGATGTTCCTCCTGCTTGAGCCGGGTGAGAACCTGGAAGTGATGGGAGTCGTTCGGAAAGGCCGGTGTTGCGCCAGAGGTGCTCAGATCGGCGTACCCGCGCCCGAGGTACGCGAGGACGGCGAGGATCTGGTCAGTCGAGATGGCGCTCCCGAGCTGATCGACCAGCGGGACCACCAGCTCCGCGTCGCAGGTCACCCGGGCGATCCGCTCCAACTGGGCGGGGCTCAGTGGCACCTGGGCCGTCGCGGCGAAGCGCCCGGCTGCTCGCAGCGCTTCGTGGTGATCGGTCGGTACGAATTCGTCCAGCCGGGACAAGACAGCCTGCCGGACCGTCGGGCTGATCCGGGTGCTGCTCAACAACCGGGCGGTCATGTCCTCGTCGAGCAGGGCGGGCGTGACGAAGTCGGCGAACTTCGCCGAGCAGTCGATGCCGTGCCGCAGGGTGTCCCAGTCGCCGCTGGCGAACGACTGGAACAGGTCGGCAGTGTCGTCGCAGATCTGGTGGTGGAGTAGCTCGCCGAGTAGGCGACCGTTCTCCGGCTCAATGCGGCTGGCAGCGATCGGCTCGGTCAGGTGGAGCGTGGCGACCAGAGCGGCACGGGTTTCGGCGGAGGGAATCGTCTCCCTGCTGCGAAGGATCGTCACGGCGACCTGGGTCGTCTGCTCGGCGAGCCGATCCGCCTCTCCGTCATGGTCTCTGATCGAACGCGCGTCGACGAGCAGCCCGGCCAGATCGACGTCGACCTCGCCGGCCTGCTCGATGTAAGCGGCGATATTCGTCAGCGCCGCCGGGAACCGTCGGGACCGGGCCAGGGCGGGCCAGACCACCTCAGGGACATCGGCGAGAGACTCGACCCAGCATCCCGGCGCGGCGGCACGGCAGAGTTGCTCTACCAGCCCGCTTTCCCAGCCAGCGATCTCCGTGACAATGTCCGCGAAGGTGCCGGGATCCGCGACCGTCATCGTGGTGGGCCTGTCGTTTTCGACTGCGGTGAGGTAGGCGGCGGGATTGGCGATGCAGTAGCCGTAAACGGTGAGATCGATCGCCCGGACGATGTCCAGGCTCAGGGCCGGCGGATCGTGCAGCGCGCTGCGCAGGTTCCCTGCGGTCAGGGTGTACAGGCTGTCGGCGACGACCAGGGCACGTGCGTTGTGATCAAGAACGGTCAGGTCGTCGATCACCACCCGAGCCTGTCGCAGCAGCGCGACCGCGTTGCGTGTCGACGGCTCATCAGCGGGCCGGGTCAGGCAGGCCAGGCGGGCGTAATTGTCCTGGAGGTAGGTCGTCACCTGCTCCTCGATCTGCCGATCGAGGTCCGGATTGGCGTGCGCGACTGCCTCGTCAACCAACTCCCGCCGGCGTTCCGGCTGCAGGTCCGGGACCTGCAGGATCCGGCTCAGGATCGGCGGCCACGTGGCGGACAGTCGCCGGACGGCCTCCGCCGTCTGCGCTCCGCCACTTAGGTAGGCCTGGAGGAAGGCCTGCTCGGCCGGGCCGTCGGTCTCGGCGAGGCGGTTGAGGACGGTCCGGGCGCCAGGCTGCTGATTTGCTAACAGGTGGTCCAGGATCTCGATGTTGTAGGCGCTGTTGAGGTCGAGGAAGTCTGCGTTGGTCTCCCGCAGGACGCCGACGATGTCGTCCGGTCCCTCGAAGGCGTAGTACGTGTCGGGGATGTTGGGCTGCACGTGCTGCACGATGAAGTTCATGGCGCGGATGGAGACGCGCTCGCCGTAGTACTGGGCCACGTAGAGGGCGAAGTTCTGGTCGATGAAGCCGCGGCGGATCAGGTCGCGGGCGACCTCGGAGCGGATCGTCTCCCCGAGGAGGGTCTCGAAGGTGGCCTCCCCGGTGTCCCGCGAGAGGGTGAAGGCGGGGTTCGCGGCGAGGTCGGCGAAGTCGGCCTTGCGCAGCGCCGCGATCTCGGTGATTGCTTCCTCACACTCGGCGTCTAACGCCTGACGTTCGCGGGAGTCCCAGTCGTTCAGGTCGAGTTCGTCCCGGAACAGCTCACGAATGTCGCCGATAGGGATGGGAACCGTCCAGACCGAGCCGTAGCGGGTGAACTTCGCCGTCGGTCCGTTCCCGTCAGCGATGAGCATCCGCCAGAAGCGGGCTGTCGCAGCCTCTGCAGGAGTGAAGGTTTCGGCGCCGATCGTGTAGCCCGAGAGAGAGTATTGAAGATTGTTGCCGGAACGCTGGATGACTTCGGCATGCCAGTTCAAACGCTCGGCGAGACGCTGCGACTTCTCCTGCAGTACGTCGGCAAGAGCTGCAGGTCCTCACCGAATTGAAGAACCGGGGCGTCGCCGACGCGTGCATGGTGGTCTGTGACGGGCTCAAAGGGCTGCCCGATGCCATCGGCGAGGTGTGGCCCGAAGCTGTCGTGCAAACCTGTGTGATCCATCTGCTGCGCGCCAGCTTCCGGTATGCCGGTCGGCAGCACTGGGATGCCATCGCCAAAGCCCTGCGCCCGGTCTACACCGCGCCCACCGAAGCCGCCGCCCGAGCTCGGTTCGCCGAGTTCGTCGAGGCCTGGGGCGACAGGTATCCGGCGATCGCCCGGTTGTGGGAGCAGGCGTGGGCGGAGTTCGTGCCGTTCCTGGCCTTCGACACCGAGATCCGCACCGTCGTCTGCAGCACGAATGCCATCGAGTCGGTCAACGCCCGCATCCGCCGGGCCGTGCGAGCCCGCGGTCACTTCCCCAACGAGGCCGCGGCGCTCAAGTGCGTCTACCTGGCGATCATGAGCCTCGACCCGACCGGGCAGGGCCGCCGGCGCTGGACCATGCGCTGGAAACCAGCCCTCAACGCCTTCGACATCGCCTTCGAAGGACGCCTGTCCGCAGGCCGAAAGTAGTCGTCAACAACCCGAGTTACACCGTTCGTTTGACAGACCCCGAACAGGATCCCGCACAACACCTTGCGATCATCCAGCGCCTTGCGCCCGGGGTAGCGGCGCCGACGGGGTGGTCGGGGTGGCAGCAAAGGTTCGATCTCGGCCCACAGTTCGTCCGAGCCGATCCACGGCGGCTGCTCACCCCTCCTCACGTTCAGACAGAACGATCCTCACGTCCAAGGACACGCCCAACATCATTTCGTTAGGAGCTCTTAGAGGTCCTAACAAAATGGTCTAGGGGCTTGTCCGGTGTAGACGATGATCTACAGTGTTCGGCCGTGAGGCGTGGTGAGCAGCCGCCGTGGATCGTGTCGGACGGGCTGTGGCAGCGCATCGAGCCGTTGCTGCCCAAGCCTGAGCGCAATCCTCGGCACCCGGGACGGAAGCGGATCCCGGATCGGCAGGTGCTGTGTGGGATCTTGTTCGTGCTGCACACCGGCATCCAGTGGGAGTTCCTGCCCCAGGAGTTGGGGTTCGGCTCCGGGATGACCTGCTGGCGGCGGTTGGAGGAGTGGAACCGGGCTGGGGTGTGGCAGCGGCTGCACGAGTTGCTGCTGGCAGAGCTCCAGGCGGCCGGGAAGCTGGACTGGTCCCGCGCCGTGATCGACTCCTCGCATGTACGGTCCGCTCGACGTGGCCCAAAAGTGGGCCGAGCCCGGTCGACCGCGCCCGCCCGGGCTCGAAGCACCACGTCCTGACCGAGGGCGCCGGCATCCCCCTGGCCGTGTCGTTGACCGGCGGCAACCGCCACGACGTCACCGAACTGCTCCCGCTGATCGACAAGATCCCGCCGGTCCGCGGGAGGCGTGGTCGGCCCCGCCGGCGCCCTGACCAGCTGTTCGGCGACCGCGCCTACGACCACGACAAGTACCGCAAGGCGGTAGGCGGCAAGGGCATCCGCCCGCGTATCGCCCGCCGCGGCCAGCCCCACGGCTCCGGACTCGGTGTGTTCCGGTGGGTGATCGAGCGGACGATCGCCTGGTACCACGGCATGCGACGGCTACGCATCCGGTGGGAACGCCGTGATGACATCCACGAAGCCTTCCTCACCCTCGCCACCTGCATCATCACGTACCGACACGTCGCCCGACTTTGTTAGGACCTCTTAATGGTGGCGCCATCCGCGTAATGCCGAGACTGAAATCGGGATTGTGTGTGGTTCTGTTACTTTACGTGCTTGATTACGGCTAGGAGCGCTTCGCGCCGGATCGGACCGTTGTGCACGCTCGCAACCCGCCCTGTCGAGTCGATCACCACAGTTGCGGGAATCGAGTTGGGCGCATCGCCGGAGAAACTCATGGCGACGCGACCCGCTGGGTCGAAAATGTTCTCGTAGGGGATTCCGTAGGCCGATACGAAGGCTTCAGCCTTCTCCGACGCATCCTGGACATTGACGCCGACGAACTCCACCCCTTGGTCATGCGATTCGTGCGCTACTTCGACCAAATCCGGTGTCTCCAGCCGACAGGGAGCGCACCATGAGGCCCAGAAGTTGAGCACGACGACCTTCCCTGTAAGATCATCGGGCCGAACCATCTGGCCACTCAATGTCTGGCCGGTGATGGCGGGGGCGTCCGACCTCGCGGCCGGCTCGTATACCCGGACTCCTTCTACATCGCTGCCTGGTCGCGGCGAGGCACCTGTGCACCCAAGGGATAGCAGCAGCGATGTCACGGTTGCGCAGGTCAACGCGCCCCTGGCTAACGACGCCATACTCGGTCCCTCTCTCGGCAGGCAAGCGCCTCCGCCACCCGCCATGGCGACATTGATCATCGGTCTTGTGCACGGTGCAATCAGAATAGCGATGCTCAGAGGCCCAGATCGGCCGAGATGGACTGGGCTTGATCTTCTTGACGGACGTCTGAGATCAATGGCGGTGGGTGGAGAGGATGTCAAGCAACCCGGAGAGCGCGGTGGAGGAAGCCGCTTCGGCGTAGGCGATCGTCCAAGGCGGAGTTCGAGGTTGAGATCATGGAGCCATGCCGGCGGGGACCGCATGATCGGGCAGGTATCCAAGGACTTCTCTCTGACCGGGACCGTGGTGCGGGACTGAGTGGAGGCAGGCCGAACGCGATGCTGGCACGCGCGTAACGACAGGCTGACCAGCGAAGAACGGGCCGAGCTGGCCCAGCTGCGACGGGAGAACCGCCGGCTGCGCGAGGACGTGGACTTGAAGCGGGCGACGGGCTTCTTCGTGAGGGAAACCCCGATGGATGTATTCCGTTCGCCAAGGGCGAGCAGGCCGGCCGGCGCAACGTCAAGTATGCGTGCGAGCTCTGCAATCGGTCTGCCTACTACCAGCACAAGGCGGCCAGTAGAGCCAGCGGGACCGCGTCGACCAGATCTTGACGGTGAAGATCATGCGGTTCGTGCGGTGTCGAAGGCACCGCGCGGCGCTGCGGATGCACGCCAGCTAGGGGTCTGTCAAACGAACGGTGTAACTCGGGTTGTTGACGACTACTTTCGGCCTGCGGACAGGCGTCCTTCGAAGGCGATGTCGAAGGCGTTGAGGGCTGGTTTCCAGCGCATGGTCCAGCGCCGGCGGCCCTGCCCGGTCGGGTCGAGGCTCATGATCGCCAGGTAGACGCACTTGAGCGCCGCGGCCTCGTTGGGGAAGTGACCGCGGGCTCGCACGGCCCGGCGGATGCGGGCGTTGACCGACTCGATGGCATTCGTGCTGCAGACGACGGTGCGGATCTCGGTGTCGAAGGCCAGGAACGGCACGAACTCCGCCCACGCCTGCTCCCACAACCGGGCGATCGCCGGATACCTGTCGCCCCAGGCCTCGACGAACTCGGCGAACCGAGCTCGGGCGGCGGCTTCGGTGGGCGCGGTGTAGACCGGGCGCAGGGCTTTGGCGATGGCATCCCAGTGCTGCCGACCGGCATACCGGAAGCTGGCGCGCAGCAGATGGATCACACAGGTTTGCACGACAGCTTCGGGCCACACCTCGCCGATGGCATCGGGCAGCCCTTTGAGCCCGTCACAGACCACCATGCACGCGTCGGCGACGCCCCGGTTCTTCAATTCGGTGAGGACCTGCAGCCAGAATTTGGCGCCTTCGCCGCCGTCGCCGGCCCACAGGCCCAGGATGTCCCGGGTGCCCTCGACCGTGACGGCCAGGGCCAGGTAGATGGGCCGGTTGGCGACCTTCCCATCGCGGATCTTGGCTCTGTCGCCGATCTTGTGATGTGGACGGTCGTGGCAAGTCGACGCGCCACCCACTGATCATGTTCGGCGTGTTCGCTTGTGGAGCAGTTGCTGCCTCACCTGTCCGACCTGCTGATCGACGGCGTTGAACAGCGCCACGAGGCAGTTGTGATCTCCGCCCGGGTCCGATCAGCGACGGCGCAGTGCGGTAGCTGCCGGCAGTCATCGAGTCGCGTTCATGGCCGTTACCTGCGGCGATTGCGCGACCTCACGGTTGCCGGGGTGGCTGTGCTGCTTCAGGTGCGGGTGCGGCGGTTCCGCTGCGGCAACCGCGGTTGCCCGGCGGTGACCTTCGTCGAGCAGGTCGACGGCTTGACCGCTCCGCATGCCCGTCTCACCCAGGGGCTGCGGGAACTGCTCACCCGGATCGGGCTTGCGTTGGCCGGGCGTGCCGGCGCACGGCTGGCTGCCGCCGTCGGAGTGAACGTGGGCCGTGACACCCTGTTGCGGCTGGTGAAAGGCCTGCCGGACCCGGCAGGGACCGCGGTGACGGTCCTGGGTGTCGACGACTTCGCGTTCCGGCGCGGACGCCACTACGGCACCATCCTGGTCGACATGGCCACCCGCCGCCCAGTCGAGGTCTTCGACGGTCGTGACGGTGACAGCCTCGCCGGCTGGCTCGCGCAGCACCCAGAGGTGGAGATCATCTGCCGCGACCGTGCCGGTGGCTATGGCGAAGGCGCCCGGCAGGGCGCCCCGCACGCGGTGCAGGTCGCCGACCGGTTCCACCTCTGGCAGAACCTGGGCCAAGCGGTGGAGAAGACAGTCAACGCCCATCGCGCCCAGCTCGCCCGGCCAGGACCTCCGCCTCCCGAGGACACGCCGCCGCAGTTGGTGCGGCCGCTACCGGAGAAGAAGATCGTGACCCGGCTGCGTGAGCACTACACCGCCGTGCAGGAACTGGCAGCGCAGGGCATGTCCAAGGCGGCGATCGGCCGCAAGCTGGGGCTGCACCAGGCCACGGTGCGCAAGTTCGTCAACGCCCGCAGCCTCGCCGACCTGACCGCCGTCACCGAGCAACGCTCACACCTGGTCGACCCGTTCACCGGCTACCTGCACCAGCGCTGGAACGACGGCGAACGCAACGCCACCCAACTGTTCCGCGAGATCCAGCAACAGGGCTACCCCGGCGGGGAACTCGCCGTTCAGCGCTACCTGCGCCGCTTCCGCACCGGCCGCGGTCACGCCCCGCACCCCGGTCCGAAACCACCCACCGTCCGCCAGGTCACTTCGTGGATCATGACCCATCCCGACCACCTCGATCCTCGCGACGCCGCCAAGCTGCGCGACCTGCGCCACCGCGACCGTGACCTGAACCGGCTGGTCAAACACGTGCGCGCGTTCGCGGTGATGATGACCGGCCGCCACGGCAACCGCCTCGACGAATGGATCGTCGCCGTCGAACACGACACCCTCGCGCCGCTGGCCGCGTTCGCCCGCAACATGCGCCGCGACCTCGACGCCATCCGCAACGGCCTGACCCTGCCGCACAGCTCCGGCGCCGTCGAAGGCACCATCAACCGCCTGAAAATGATCAAACGACAGATGTTCGGCCGCGCCGGCCTCGACCTACTCCGCAAACGCGTCCTACTCGCGCACTGAGACTTCACAAGATCGGCGACAGAACCCGGATCTTCACGTGCACCGCGTCGAGGAAGATCACTGGGTAGACCGCATCGAGGGGACGGTTCTGCCACTCGGTCATCCCGTCGATGACCTTGTCGGTGATCGTCGAGATGGTCTGCCGCGACACGTCGGCGCCGTAGACCTTGGCCAGGTGGGCCTGGATCTCCCCGGTGGTCAAGCCCTTGGCGGACAGGGAAATCACCATGTCGTCCACCCCGGACAACCGGCGCTGACGCTTGCGCACGATCTGCGGCGAGAAGCTCCCGTCGCGATCCCGTGGCACGTCGATCTCTACCGGGCCGACGTCGGTCAGCACAGTCTTGGCCCGCACACCGTTGCGGGAGTTCCCGCCGTTCTTGCCCGCCGGGTCGCCCTTGTCATAGCCCAGATGGTCGGTGATCTCACCCTCAAGCGCTGACTCCAGGACCCGCTTGGTGAGCTGCTGCAGCAGCCCGCCATCACCAGTCAACTGCAACCCGGCCGCCCGGGCCTGCTCCACCAACTGCGCGACCAGGCCTGCGTCGACACCGTCCGCCGGTAGTCCCGGCCCATTCTTCGCCACCGCGGAAGTATCCACGGCGGCCATCGATCCTTCAGACATCAGGTGCTGCTCCTTGATCAGGAGTTACACCGTTCGTCTTACAGTCCCCCCCCGCGCGACCCGCGCCGCTCCGCCGACAGGCCCGCGCGATGAGCAACACGCCACAACCGGCAGCCGTCCCGGTCGCGACGCCCACCGCCGAGAGCACCATGACCAGCAAGCAGCTACGCAGGCTGCGATGGGCGGTACGGGCCACCCTCCCCCTCGGCGTCGCCGCGTCGGTGGCGGCCAACGTCCTGCACGCCCGGCCGAACCACATCACCCAGCTCGTCGCCGTCTGGCCGCCCCTGGCGCTGCTGCCCACCGTCGAGCTGGTCTCCCGCGTCCTCCATGA